>CAVTPD010000001.1:1240000-2404054 GCA_963736575.1 uncultured Cytophagales bacterium | reverse complement strand
CGTCTACAAATTTAGCTTTATTATTTAAAGCAATATCCCAACCTATCTGTTTTGTTTCCAAGTTCCTCCAAGGGGTTTGGTCAGATATAATTACCGGACAAGCCTGCTGCCAGGATTCCATAATTACATGTCCAAAGTTTTCGTTAAAAGTGGGTAGAAATAAAAAATGAGAATCTTTTATATGTGCGGTGAGTTCCAGATTTGGAACGGAACCTTTGTAATTTATCTGTATACTTTCAGGTAATTTTTCTATAGCTTTTTGGCAAGACTTCCAGTAGGCTTCATCTTCAGAAGGGCCAATAATATCCAACTGTATTTTTAATTCTGAAGGTACTTGCTGCAAAAGTTCCAGCGCACCCAGTAAATTTTTCTTTACCGCAATACGGGATAAAAAGAATAAACGGAGCGTATTGGGCTCTTTTAGTCTAGAAGGAGGGGCCAACTCCATTAATTTAGAAAGGTTGGGGGCTATTTTAATAGTAGCTTTTTCGCCAAATAGGTCTTTTATTTCTCGTTGCTCACTATCTGCCGTAGCTTGCCATAAGACTTTTTTATGCCAGCCAAGTAATTTAAAAACCTTAAGGAAAAGCATTTTTTTAGTACGCCCTACTTTCATGGCTCCTTTACCCAGCATACCCCGTGGCGCCAGTACTACTTTTTTATTTAAGTTAAGGGCTATCCATAAAGGCAATACTGCATATTTAAGGGCAAACATAGAGTTTAGGTAAATTACATCAAACCCGCCTTCGTAGATAATGCGTTTAAAGTTACTGCTGTTTTGTTGGTCCGGGTAAGGTATATTATTGGTATACCGTTTACCTTGGTCCATTCATTAAAAGTAACATTGGGTAAGGGTTCTGTTTGAAAAGATCTCTATCCGAAGCCACAATGGAAAAATCATACTCTTCAGAAAGTCTTTGAACCAGATTATAAACCGATTGAATAGGCCCACCAGCCTTGTAAGCCGGTAAAAACCATTGAGAGAATATAAGAATTTTTTTTTGAATGGGCATTTATATAATTTCTATCGACTGATCTTGATTTTTTTAAATATGTAAGCTCTGATTAAATCTATAAAAGAACAAAAAATGAAGATAGATACAATCACTAAAATCATTATTAGGAATAATGTTATACCGGAAGTATCATCAATAGTTTTATGAATCAAAGGGTATAAAAAGTTCTTTTAAAAATACCATGGTCATGAATCAAATATACCCCAAGCACTGAACCTGAAATTAAATTAATATATCGGTTTGATTTAATGCTCACATTATAAAATGAAAAGAACAAAAACACTGATGATAAAACTATTAGTGGGTTGTTATATGAAAAGAATTTTAATGCCCAAAAAGCATTCTTATAATATGATAAAAGGCACACACTTAAAAACAACAATATTGTTGATGAGATAAACAGTAGAGGTGCCGTTTTTTTAAATAGAATATCGGCATGATGAATCTTCAAAAATCTGGCTAATAGGTATATAGTCATTAGGTGAAATACCGTATACGCACTATGAGCAATTGATGGGTTGTTGAATATAAAGCTTGAAAAGCAGTCTAAAATTAAAATTATAACCATTAGAATTTTCATTTTATTATATTCTAAAGATTCCATTCCACTATTTAAAAATGGAGTTAAAAAGTAGAGTACTAAATAAGCGGTAATAAACCACCATAAATTTTTTGAGATGGGTAAGAAAGAAAAACAAAAGGTTCTTAAATTAAATTGCTCTAAATCAATTAAAACAACAAAAAGATAAAGTATTACAGAATAAAAAAGGGCTTGTAAATAAATAGAAAAAGCAGTATTTAGTTTAAGCTTAATACCAAAGTAGCCCGAAATAAATACAAATGCATTTACTCCAACTACTACTATCGATCCAATAAAGATTTTCACATAACTAGGAAATTCAGTGTTAAGAATTGAATCTATCGTTTTAAAACCTAATACATGAAAAAGCATATGTTGAGTTATTATCATTAACATAAGTATAATTCTAAGTAACTCGATATTTGATTTTCTTGGAGGTTTGTTCATTTAATAAGTTTTAAACAGAGGGTATTTTCAAAATTAGTAAAAAAAGATATAGTGTTTTTAAATAAAAAAAGTATTCTAAACCAAGATATAAAGTTATTACTTTTAACATTTTGGATAAAGCCTTATATTTCTATTTTATAGCGCTGAATATTTTCGTGCCCTTCAGTTATTTTTTAATCTGAATGGTTTATCTTCTAATAAAGATACCTAGTTTAAGTATTGCTTTTTATTTAAATTCAATGCTGTTTACCTTGGTTCACTCATTAAAAGCAGTATTAGGTAAAAGGTTCTTTTTGAAACAGATCCCGGTCTGATGCTACTATAGAAAAATCATAGGTATGTGTGAAAGCCTTTGAACTAAGTTATAAACCGATTGAATAGGCCCACCGGCTTTGTAAGCGGGCAAAAACCATTGAGAGAATATAAGGATTTTTTTTGGGGGCATGGATTTTAATTAATTCGATATTAATATTATGGTGTATTGATATACCCCTTTTTGTTTAAGTTTTCCCCTATTGTTTTTGTTATTTTTTCGGCACCTTTATAATTTACATGGCCATGATTGTAGAAAAAAGATGTGTCTTTTTGAATGTAAGACTTAGAAAAATCAATCATTAAATCATTCTTGTCTAGATTTTTAAAAAGTAATTCTGAAACCCACTTTGAATTTGTAAAATTAGATGCGTAACTATTGTGTACAGGTAATCTTACTAAAACAACCTTAATTCCTTTTTTATTAATATGTTTAATTATTCTGTTTAAAGTTGTAGTAGCCTCTTTACTAATCTCTATTTTTATCCCTTTTGTGTTTTGATTAATAGGCACATTCCAATTTTCGTAATGTGCTAACCACCCATTTCCTTCTTCAATTTTAGTACTATTAGGTTTTATAATATTTAACCAGCCTAATACGGAAGCTTTATAAAAAGAATGATCTAATTGTGTTAAAAGATAACCCGGCATATACTTCATTAAAAAAACCTTATACCCATGATCTTCAAAAGTTTTATAAATGTTTTTATTATTGATGTGGGCAATGAAACGATTCGGTTCGGTTAAATATTTGGAATATGGATTTAAATTAAAGTAAGAAGTACCCAGTATTATGGTATTGCAATTTTCCGAATAGGCTAAAAATTCTGTAATTAAACCTTCTAATTGTTTATATCTTGTTCCGTCTATTGAGGCATTAAATACAGTAGATTTTGTTTCATTAGCTAATAAATTGGATTGTATAGCCACTTCCGAAACAGAGGAACCAAACACCATAATGTTTGCGTCTATTTGATGGGACATTATTAAATTTACTTTACCCGTTCCTGATCTATAGTAATGCTTTGCACCAAACATTAGAAAGTTCTGAAGCAATAACAAAAATATGATTGTTAATAGCGAAAAAGAAATTAAACGAAAGGCACTGTGGTGATAATATTTTGTTTTCATTAAAACTGAAAGTATATAAATTCTTTTACGTTAAAGACCCCAAAGATTAAGATAAGTAATAAGCCTATAAACATTAATGCGTATCTCTTATACCAATGCATGGGTATAAGTTTTTTATAGCACTCTTTGTATATAAAATAATAATCGATAATTAGAAAAAAGACTAAAAGAATACAAACGCCACAAAACCGCCATAGTGGCTGGTCAAGGTATAATTCCATGCCTCTGATGTTAAGTTTTAATTCGAAAATGTTTTTTGTAAATAGTAATTTAATATATTCTAAGGCAGTATTTAGGTTTTTGGATCGAAAGAAAACCCATGCGATATTTACCATAAAGAATACAAAAAAAGTATTGAGCCAGTTTATTTTATGTTTCAATATTTTATTTTTACGCTCAAAAACCAAGAGTACTCCATGTATACCCCCCCAAATTAAATAAGTCCAGTTGGCACCATGCCAGAAACCACTTACAAGAAAGACAATAAGAAGATTTCGATTTGTAATTAAAGAGCTGTTTCTACTACCACCTAAAGGTATATACAAATAATCCCTGAACCATGTAGACAAAGAGATATGCCATCTTGCCCAGAATTCTTTTATGGATTTAGAAAAATAAGGTGCTTTAAAGTTTTCCATGATATCAATGCCAAGCAGCCGAGCTGTTCCTATAGCTATGTCTGAATAACCCGAAAAATCACAATAGATTTGAATGCTGAAGAATATAGTGCCTAGCCATAATGCACCACCAGGAAAGTCTGAAGGATTGGCATAGACAAGGTCTACCATTATAGCCAATCTATCTGCGATAACTATTTTTTTAAAGAATCCCCATATAATTTTAGAAATCCCCATTTCCAAATTATACAATGAAAAGCGAGTTCTAAAATGAAATTGATTTAATAAATGCTTGGCTCTTTCTATTGGCAAGAGCTACCAATTGAGGGAAAAAGTTAACGTATAAGGCAAATTTTAAAAAAGACTTTTCTGCTTGCATTTCCCTTCTATACACATCAATGGTGTATGAAACGGTTTGAAAAGTATAGAAAGAGATTCCTATAGGAAGTAGAAAATCACTGTAGGGAAGAGGGTGACCTGTACTGTTTAGAAAGTAGTTATTTATTTCTCCCGAAAAAAAATTATAATATTTAAAATAAAACAGTAAACCAAAATTTGAAAATATACTTATTAAGAGAAGATAAAATCGGTTATTATTATTTTCTTGAATTTTGTCTATCTGACATCTATAAAATAATCTAAAGTTGTAGACAGTATTAGTATAGATAGGTACTCTATTTTCCACCAGCCATAAAAAACATAGCTTGCCAACAGTAGCAGGACTAGCCTTAAATTAGAAGACTTAGTGGGTATACAGTAAAAAATTGTTAATACAACAAATAAGAAGACTAGAAACTCAAAAGAATTAAATAACATTTTTTTATCTAAAGACTTATTTTAAACCATTTTAGTTTTCATTCAAATTTATATATTAAAGCTTTCGAAAATACTATTTATTAGATCTTTTATAGCACTTTAATAATAAAATAAGGGGAGACTCTATTTTTTTAACTTCTGATAAACTTCTATATATTTTTCACATATAGCACCGGGCATAAAACGTTGTATGTTATGATAGCCGGCTTTAATTTTTTTTATTCGGAATTGTTCATCTTCTATACATCGCTTTATAGCATTTCTTATAGATTTTACAGAATAGGGATCTACCAAAACTGCTGTATCACCGGCAATTTCTGGCATGGAAGCTACATTACTCGTAATAATTGGCTTACCTAGGGCCTGTGCTTCAATAATGGGCATGCCAAAACCTTCATACGTAGAAGCAAAACAAATAATGTCGGTTTTTTGATAGTGTTCTATTATTTCCGTAAAAGTAATATTAGACCTATTGTTATAGCTTAAACCAGATGCGTTTAATTTGTTAATCTGCTCATCCGTTAATGCACCTATAATAGTTAGTTCGCAAGGCAAACCCTTTAAGGCATCAATCGTTCTAAAAAGATTTTTATTTACCTTAGTTCCTAAGTGAAGAATTTTAAATATTCCGTTTTCTGGTGTAGGGCTATTTATTTGGTAATTCGCGTGCTTTAGTATTTCTCCATTTATAGGATTGTGTACTACATGGATTTTATGTTTGGCCCAGGGTATTAACTTAATAAGCTCATTTCTGGAAAATTCTGAGATAACCGTAATTTTTTTTACAATTAAAGAAGGGATCCAAAACCACAAGAGTTTAATCAATAACTTTTTAAATGGATTACCGTGTAAAGCCGAACCCACATCATGTACCGTCATAACCGTATTTTTGCCTAAACCTAGGGCACTATATTGTATTTCACCGGTTATGTGATTGATTTTACCTTTATGTTTATGGCAATAGCGTATATTTTTAAAAATGTTCTTTAAGCTAGCGCCTGCGCAGGGAAGTTTATATTGTTCTGTAGTTAACCCTTTGTTATTCAACCCTGTTTCAATAGAATAGAAAAGCTCTTCTATACTGAAGGCACCGGGTCTTTTTTTTCGGTAGAAGAAAGATATCATTTTTTTAGATTTCCCATTTGAAGAACTTACGACTTCCCCAAAATATCAGATAAAAATTAAAAAACTAGATTTAAATAAGTGGTTTAATACCACAGCAAGTTCTGTTTCTGCTTTAACAACTTGTAAAAATAGAATAGGAATAAAAAATAATAAGAAAGGTCTTTGTGTAACAAAATAAACTAATTTATTCCAATAGAGCATTAATACGTATCCCCAAAAACCCATAAAAATAAAACCACCAAAGGAACCAAAGTTAGCATATGCCTCACCTATAATACTCATCCCCATTGATGTAGTGGAAGTTAAATTTAGCCCTGTAAAACGCATGAAATTTTCCTGTCCTCCAGCTCTTTTTTTATCCTCAGAAATAAAGCGCGGTAATAAACTGGATGATATTGCTACTGAAATAGTTTCTCCTTCAGCAAAAGGTTCGTATTCAGGAGTATGATGCATAATTGCGGAGATAATCCACCCTTGATTTAATCGGGCGTTTAAAGTTTCCGTGTTTTCTTCTTCTTCTAAGTAGCCTCCAGAGAGTTTATCTTGAAGTATATCGAATGCTAACTCTAAATTATTTCCTTCATAACCTTGCCAAATATAACTCCTAAATTCGGATTTGATTACTTGTAGCATTACTGCAAATGTAATTCCAGCACCAATAATTAAAACTTTTGTTTTCATGCTTGGCTGGTATTTTAAGCACCAAATCATAAATAAAAATATACCCCATAGTAATAGATCGTGGAAAAGACCTGATCGAAATGAATGAAGAAACAAATAAGTCAATACACCATAAAACCAAAATTTATCCGTTTTTACTTTAGAGAATAATAAAATACCCGCACCAACATACATTAAGTTTTGAAGCAAAAAAATGGCAAAACGTAAAGAATTAGGAAAGTAGTTTATTGTCAAAGAGGCTAAAATACCAATTATGGCCAGTTTTTTCCCATAAAAAGCCTTCTCTTCAATAATTACCCATTGTTCAGGCTTAACATTAATTTTAATCGTGCGCATTAAGAAAAAGATAAAAACAAATAATGCGGGAATAATATAAGAAAAATAAGTGCTTTCCGGTACATACATGTGATATCTATCATGCTGGGCACTGGAAGAATAACTGTTTAAAGGCCCTATAAACCATTGGGCTAGGGCAATTAAGCTCATTAATTCAAGCACAGGCACATCATTTCCTAATTTTTTGATAAAACGTATAAAAACCCATATAAACAGCATAAAGCCTATAATTACCCACAAATCCATTATTCTTTAATTTTTTTTAGTAAAGAACTTAGTTCGTTCTGTGCGGTAAATATGTTATCCGTAATAGCAGAGGTATTTGGAATAGTTGGCAGAAATGATTCTTCAAAATTTATGGGTATTACATTTTTAGCATTATAAGGTTTAATCCCCAGCATTTTATCGGAATACCAAACGATTAAATTACAAGATAGATATTCAAACAATTTATTCGGTGCGTTGTATTTGTAATTGTCCGTAGTAGCCTTATATAAAATTAAGCCTACGTTATAATTAGATAATACTATAGGTATTTCATGGTATTCAATTCCTTTATCGTAAAAGTTGATGTAAACGGAATTTAAAGTATGGAGGTACTCTGTGGTGTCTTTATGTAGATTGTAAGCATAGATATCAAAAATCACTTTGCCATTTTGTTGTATTACCCATTCACAATATTCTTTTATGTAAGTAGATTTTAGTGATAAAGAACCAATGTAAACTGTTTTAATTATGCCTTCTGAAGGTACTTGCTCGTTCTTTTTGGAAAACGCTAACCATTTTTTAGGCGGGTAATTGGCTAAAGCATGCACCTTGTTGGGTTCAATATCTGGATGATCTTGTAAGAACAAATGTATTCGGTCTTTGTTGGTCTGAGAAATCCATTTGGTAATAGGATAGAGTATACTGTTTTCCAAATGATGATACTTATTGACTAAATACATACTTTTCTTATACCATGTAAGTGAGAAATATTCGTGATAATGAATAAATAAATCTGTATTAGCTACACGCTTTAATTTATAATACATGGCCACGGGCCAGGCGGAAAAGCTATCGTAGTAAAGAATACTGTCGGGTTTAAAAAGTAGTAGGCCTATTAACGTTTTTAGGTTAAAAATACAATACTTTAATAAGCGGAGCGGAGCTCGGTCATTAGTTTTTGGAAATGGAGCTCGACTAATTTTTATTTCAGGGTTATTGAAAGGAACTCTGTTTTTAACATTATCTGTAGACCATACTTTTATTTTTGAAAAAGAATAAGTGGCTGCAATATCTAAAAAGTTAGTTACAGGAGGGTAATACTCTAATGGCATGTAATGTATAACCGCAAGTTTTTTCATAAGTTAAGCTTAGCCAACAAAGATGATATTATGGAACGATAATTTACACCCAGGGCCATTACTTTTTCATGTCCTTTTTTTGTTAACTCTTCTAATTCATTAGGGTGAGAGGAGAAATAATTGATTTTACTGATTAATTCTTCTACATTATCATAGAAAATAACTTCATCTTCTTTATAAAAGCTTTCTAATTCCTCGTTTCTTTCGGTGATTAATGCTGTACCACAAGCAGGTATTTCAAATGTACGTGTAGTGTGTAATTCAGGAAAACGTTTAGAAAGTAGCCCTAGTGCAAATTGAGAAGAAGATATAAGCTGGGCATATTTTTCGGCATAAATACTTTTTCCTATGTATGTTAAATAAGGGTTGTTTTGGTGTTTCTTTACAAACGTATCCCAATCTAAGCCCACAAGTTTTAATTGAACCTTTTGTTGTAGTATTTTTTCAGCAATTTCATAGCGAGAGGATTCTCCTAAACCAATAAAAACGACAGCTTTTTCTTTTTTGTTAAAAGTATGGTGGGGTAGGTGCGTATGTGGAGAATAACCTTGCGTAGTAATTACTAGTTTATGTTCTGGTATATGTGCTAAATAAAGTTCTTTTTCTCTGGTTTTAGTAGTAAAAAGGAAGTCGTAAAGGTTTATGGCGTTTATAAAATGCTTGGATTTGTTTTCATAAAAAGCCATATCTGGCGTAAAGTGAACTAGGTATTTCGCTTTTTTCCGGATCAATGCTAATGTATCTGGGTAAATAAAAATACCTTTATCTACCCAAACCAGATGGTAGTTTCCTTCTGATAGTTGTTTTTTAATATAAGCATTAATTTTCTTTAGTAAAGGTCCTTTTTTATAACGGAAACCTACAGCTCTCCAAATGTAAGCACTTTGGTAATAGGGGATGTGAACATCTATTACCTGAAAATCTACAGGTGTTAGCAAATCACAAATGATATCTGCCCTCATTTTACTGGTAGTCCCTTCTGTATATTGACCTATATAAAGTACTTTTTTATTAAACATGTTTTTCGATTTCTTCCACTAATCGCTGTCCTACTTTTTCCCAAGTGTTTTTTCGAGAGAATTGGAACGTTTCTTTTCTCATAGACTGGTATAAATTATCATCAGATATGAGGGTTTCCATTTTACCGGATAGTTCCTCCACACTTCTTGGGTCTTTGATTAAAAATCCGGTAACACTATCTAGTACATATTCCGGAAGTGCAAACAGTTTAGAGGTAATGGCCGGGACACCATAATAACCCAATTCTGTTAATACTAATGAGTTGGTGTCTTTAACCGTAGGGTGGATGAGGGCAAAGCTATGAGCAAAGGTATCGATCAATAATTGTTTTTCGGAATCCATATTTTTACGTAAAAACCCCAGGTAATTTATACCTTCAATTTGCAATATTTTTTCAGGAGGTTTTTCTCCAATAATATTCAATTCAATTTCAGGGTGTTTTTTCTTTAATTTTTGAAATGCTTCAACCACTACCAACCCGCCTTTAGGAACAAACTCTCTGGAAATAAACAAGAATTTTTTACCATCTTTTTCAGCATAGATATCCTTTTCCGGTAGGTCTATAAAACCACCTAAACCAACAACTTTGAAGTTGTTTCCGGCTAACTTATAGTGTTTTTTTGTTTCTTCTAAAGCCCATTTACTTCTGAAAAACACGATTGTAGCATTATCTAACCATTGTGCTTCTTGTTTGTAAACCCGTTGAAGATCGCCGTCACTAAATTCCTGTTTGTTGTTATAGATGTCTACATAAGTAGCAAAACAAGCATCGTTAAATGCAAAGTATTTACCTTGAGGTTGGTATTTAATCCATGGTGTAAATCCATGAAAAAAGCAGGGGGTACCACTCGAAGCAGCAATTTTGACTTCTAAATTACTTTTTATTTCCTGAAGCCTTTTGTTAGAAAAAAAATGGTAGTTCCCTTTTATTTTAAGGGCTCTTAGGGCATTGGATTTAAACTTTGCAAGTTTATCTAATCCTGGGTTAATCTCACCGAAGTAAGTTGTTTCAAAGCTATTTTTAATATAGTTATATACAGCATAGTTTACTGCAGAACCTCCACCGCTATTTTCTTTTAATGATAGATTGGATATGTAGTTTAATTTCATGAAAGAAGTTCTCTTATTCTTAATGCATTTTTAACTCCAATAATTGCGGAGAGTTGTCTGAATCTTTTGCCACCCACAGGCCAGAAATTATTAAAACCAAGTTCCCTAAAACTTGTTTCTGCTTTAATCCTAAGCTCTTTATTAGCGTAGTGCTCATAAATAAACTGCATAAAGTTATTGGCTAGGGCTTTTTTAATATCCTCCGATTGATCTTTTTTTAGGGTGTTTTTAGCGTACGATTCGTACGTATACAGCAGGGATTGCAGTTTTTGTTCTGTTTTTTTGGATGAACTAACACTGTTTTCTATCCCTGATCGGTAATATACTTTTGAGTCTGGGCTGAATTTAATGCCTTTTGCTTGAAGAAGGACTCGGGTAAAATATTCACCGTCTTGATTTAAAAGTATCTTTTCATCCCATTTACCTACTTTATCCAATAATTTTTTAGGTGTTAACCAAACAGATGTTTGCGCTTTTCCTTTTCCCATCCACGATTCTTTTAACCATTCAACTGGGTTGTCATAATCTTTGTCAATTACTTTATTTTGGAATTCTGCTTCGTTTGTATTGTTATAAAATCTTGCCCAAGGGCAACTGTATATATAATCTTCTCCCCATTCTTCCACTAAGTTCATTTGGCCAAATTTTACTAGAGGATAGAAGGTCATCAGCATCCATAAACTGAATATAGATTCCCGTTGCGTGTTCCAATCCAAGATTTCTGGCTACACATGCTCCTTGATTTAGTTGATGAAGTACAGTTACTTTATCTGATTCATACTTTTTAGCAATTTGTAAACTACCGTCAGTAGAGCCATCGTCAACAAGGATCAATTCTATGTTTTTGTAATCCTGATGAAGTACAGTTTTAATAGTTTCTTCTAAAAACTGCTCAGAATTATAAATGGGTATAATTACAGATACTTTACTTAAATAATTTTCTTCCATCTGCATAAAGTCTACCGGCGTCATTAAATTTTAGCCGTTTTATTAAACTTAATAATAGTTTTTGGTATTTTTGTTTTAACTTTAGCTTGGCTCTGTTTTTCTCAACTTCATTTAAAGGACAACTTATTTCTTGCAGAAAACGAGTTTTTATTTGTAAAGGCTCTATTAATCTAGAATACGAATTCAATAGCTTTTCAGAGGCTTGACCCGGACTTTTTCTCCACCAAACTAAACCATCTTGTATAAGTAAAATGGGGGTATGGCAAGCCATTAATAATCTAACATAGTCGTCTCCTGACTTATACTTTGTAGAAAATCCACCTAATTCTTTCAAAACTTTTACTTTGAAAAAAACTCTTACCAAAGCCATATTCAAAACTGTGTTACCCAAGTAATGATTGTATACTGCTTCATATGAAGTAAGAGTATGAGGGTAAAAATATCTAAAATCGTGTGGTCTAGAAATAATCATGGAACAATATGGGAATTGTAATGCATGCTTAGCATACGTCTCCAAGGCATGTGGGTAGATTTTATCGTCTCCATCTATATATATAATGTAATCACCAGATGCTTTTTCTAAACATTGATTTCTGTTGGGGTATTCTCCTAAATTTTTAGTGTTTACATGCAGCTTAATTCGATGATCAGATAATATATATTTCTCTACAATTTCTGCGGTTCTGTCTTTTGACTGATCATCACAAATAAATAATTCCCAATTTTTATAGGTAGAACTTAGTATACTTTCAATTGCTTCCGAAATAAATTTTTCGGAATTGTAAGTTACCATGGCTACAGTAATTAAAACTTGTTCTTTTTGTAAGTTGCTTTTAGACATGTCCTTTCCTTTCATCTAAAGAAGTAAACGGTAATGTTTATAAGTTGAATAATTCTAAGACTTTATTAATTCGTACATCTGTATTACACAACTCTTTTATGTGAGCATGTCCTAATTCTCCCATTTTTTTGGCTAATTCTGGGTTATCCAATATTTCTAGAATCTTTTCGGCCATTGTTTCAAAGTCAAATTCCCTTACTAAGTATCCTGTTTGTTCATTAATAACATTTTCTGGTATTCCGTTGTGTAAAGTAGAAACCACAGGTAAATAATAAAGAGAAGCTTCGGCCAAACTAATAGCAAAGCCTTCCTGATCTCCCGTAGCTGCCGTTACAGAATGTTGTACATAACAACATGCTCGTTCTAAAAACTGAAGCGCTTTATTGTGGGGTAAACTCCCATGAAAATTAACAGCATGTCCTAAATTTAACTGTTTAACTAAATTTTTACAATGCGTCATTAAATCACCATCACCTATAATATCTAATATAGTCTCAGGGTGATTTTTGTTTGTAATTTCGAAAGCTTTTATTGTAGCAATAGGGTGTTTTTTTTCAGTTAAACGTCCTATACTAACCAGATGTTTTATCTTTTGTGAGCACCTAGTTTCCCAAAGCTGCTCTGAGCTAAGCTGATTATTGCTTTTTACCCCATAGCGAATCACTTCTATTTTATCATGGGGAGCTCCTTCTAATTCAAGCAGTCTTCTAATATGGTGAGATGCAACAATTAATTTAGTTGCCCGTTTAAAAATTTTTTGCAGCTCTTTTTTGTAATAAGTATCTTTTAATGCCGAAGTAATGTCAAAACCATGGAAATGGACAAATACTTTTGCCTCTACCGTTTCCAAGATGGGTAATATTCTCACCGCTGAGGTACCGTAATCAATGTATATTATATCATAGTCAGACAACTCTTTTTTAAAGGTTTTGACGGCATGTTGTTGCTGTTGCTTCCATACTAAGTTATTGCCCCAACCTGGCGATAAACGCTTTAATTGTTTTTTAAATTTGCTTACGGGCTTAATATAATTATAATTAAAATAATTTATTCCCTCTGTATAATAGGGGGTAGCGTTTGAAAAGAACTTAGTTTGTGGATGTTGTTCCGTTACTCCTTTTATTAGCTCATAAATAAAGGTTTCACTCAAACTTATACCACCGTTAATAAAGGCTATTTTGTTGTTCGTCATGCTCAATGATACCAGATATGGAATTTAATATATTTAATTTTGGTATAGCTTATCACATTCTTTTGCAACTTTATCCCATGAAAAATAAGTCACAGCTCTTGTTTTAGCTCTTTCTGATAGATTTTTTCTTAAATCGTAGTTCTCTATTAGCTCAACTAATTTATCACAAAACTCTAGAGAATTTTCAGGGTCTAGTAATATACCACAATCACCAATAACTTCCGGAATACCTCCTCGCTTAGACGTAACCACTGGTTTTCCAGCACTCATACCTTCTAATACTGTTAGACCTAAAGGCTCTTGCCAAATAGAGGGCACTACAAAAATATCACAATTTTGAATATGAATAATTGTTTGTTTATGACTTAAACTTCCCAAGAAACTTTATTCTATTCTCGTAATCTTTAGATAATACTTTTAATTCTTGTATGTAGGGTGTGCTATTAGAGTCTCCAAAATTTGCCCCACCTATAATATTCAATTTTATATCTGTATTCTTAAGAAGCTTAAATGCCTTTATAAGTTCTTTAACACCTTTTTCGGGCACTATTCTACCGACAAAAAGTATAGTTTCTGGTTTTTTATTTGGTCTGTGCAACTCGTAATTGTTACCTATTCCATCATCAACACCATTGTAAATTGTAGTGAATTTAGAACTGTTATAGTATGTTTTTTCAACTAAAACCTTCTTAATGCCTTCAGCTATATAGTTACTAATAGAGACTATTTTATCACAAGCTTCGAAACTATTTTTTAGCTGTGGTTCAGTTATGCTTAGAAAGTGATCATTATGCATATGCATAATAACCTGAGCCTTTGGATAAACTTTTTTTATTATGTAAGCGTAATTCGGTCTATTATGTATGTGAATTACATTTATTTTTTTTAATCTGCAGGTCAATCCTACTAAAAATGGATAAAGGTTCCATTTGATATGAAAGGCTAATTGTTTATTCCATCTATTTAAAAAAGAATAAAGTTTAATAATTCTTTCCGTATTTATTGTGTGTTTTCTTAAGCTGGGGTTTAAATAGTCAACGGATTTTCGGCAAAATAAAATGTTCTCAGTTTTTAATTTAGGTAGTGTGTTGTTTGACCAAATAGCTAAAGCTCCAGCTTTTTCAACCGAAAAATATTCTTCCATAGGAAGGACATTTGCAACTAATAGCTTCATAGATAAAAACTTTTTAAAAACCCTATAGTGTATCTATTTAATCTAATACTCGGTCTAGAGACTATTTTAATTAGGATACTTAAAAACGATGAAAGATTCTTTTCAGCAGAATGTTTGAGTTCAATTCTCCATATTTCTTTTTTAATAACTTTTAAGATGTTTTCAGAAAGAGTGTTAGTTTCTTTTGTGATATTATCTAATATTTTAGCTCTTTCTAAATCAAACTTTGTCTTAAAAGAAACAGTTTTAGAGTTATTATGTAATCTGAAATGAACTAAAGGAGAAGATATATACTCCGTTTTGGGATACTTTAAGTAATACCTTATGTACAGGTCTAAGTCAAAACAATAGTGTAATGATTCATCAATATTAGAGATTGATTTTAGTTGTTTTAATTTAACCCATATTCCTGGTTGGTGGAAACAAGTTGTTGGTGGGTTTGTTATTAGGTTTTCTGATGAGAGGTTTTCATTATCTTTTCTTCTAATGATATTATTACCAAATTCTTGAACTCCCCCAGCTACTACATCTAATTTTTTTTGAGATATAAATTTTTCAGCAATTTTTTTTAAAGCACCCTCTGCTAAAACATCATCACTGTTGATCCAATTAAAAATTTCTCCTGTACATTTTTTTAAACCTTTATTTATGGTGTGGCTTTGGCCATTATCCTTTTCACTTACCCAATAGTCAATATATTGATCATACTTCTTAATAACATCTACACTTCCATCAGTACTTTCACCATCAATAATAATATATTCTAAATTAGGGTAGTTTTGTAATAGAATGGATAAGATAGTATCTTCAATGTATTCTGCTTGATTATAAGAAGGCGTAATTATAGAAATTTTCGGCCATTTTAGCTCAGTTTCATATTCTTGAACATTTTTTTTCCATGACCAACGTTCTTTAAAATCTAATTTTATACTATCAGCTGATTCAGTCATTATTATAAGGGTTGTTGCAGATTAAGCTATTTAACTACTTATTAAATCGTAATAATATCTTTATGAATTGTATTCGATATAATACTTTTGTGTTTTTCTGTTGAACTTTATTTCTGGGGTAAACGCCGCTAATTTGTTCAGTTTACTTATGATATATCCCGTTATAGGTGAATGTTTCAAGAACCTATTTTTTTGAGTTTTTTTATGATAACGTTTTAAACGTTTAATTTTATTTAAAGTATTAAGCGTTTTATCATTAAATCTATTGGGCTGATTTAAAATATTTTTTGTTTCGAGCTTATATTCATCAATTTTATCCAAGGATAATTGATTGGATGCCCTCATTCTAAAGGCACCTATTAGGCAATCTAATGAATACAAATTGTCCTGTGTGAAAAAACGATCCCAAAGCTCAAAGTCTCCTGCTAGTTTATAATTCGAATCAATGTAGCCACCGCTTTGTTCCCATAATTTTCGAGACCAATAGGTAGACTCTTGTTGTATCCAGCCATTATTTCCTAACCAAAAATCGTATTTAGACCATCTTTTTTTATCTGCAACCATTACAATTCGGTCATCTTCATCAATAAAAGAAGGTTTACCTTGTATCCAGTTAACGTCTTCCAAAGAAAAAATCTCAGCTAGGTTAAATAAAGCGTTTCGATGAAGTATATCATCACTGTTAAGCCAGCCCATAATATCACCGTTACATTTCTGAAACCCTTTATTGATAGCATCGTAAAGACCTGTATCTGGTTCTGAAATCCAAAATGCTAACTGGTTTTCATATTTCTGAATAGTTTCTACTGAACCATCTGTACTGCCCCCATCAATAATTATATATTCTAAATTGGGATAATTTTGCGATAAAATTGACTGGATTGTTCTTTCCAAAAAATGATTTTGATTGTAGCTTGGAGTAACAATTGATATTTTAGGAAATTCTTTCATTACTAGTTGATATATTATTCAATAATTTTAATAAATAAATCAGCAAATTTTTCTTGATGTTTTTTGTAATCGTATAAGTTTAGAGTTGGTTTGTTATCTAATATTGATAATACTTTATTAGCCATATCAGTTGGTGAATCTTTTGAAAATAGCGTATAATTTGTATAGTCTGATAATTGCTCTTTATGCACATTTATATCTGATGCAATTACATATCTACTTTGAGCTTTTGCTGTTTCAATTGTTGTATTCCATCCTTCAAAAAGAGACGGTTGTAAAATAGCTTCCGCTGCATAAAATAAATCATCAAGGTCTTTTTTTGGTATAAACCCCAAAAATTTTATGAAATTATTTAAACCCAATTTTTTTACTTCTGCTTTAAGTTCATTAGGGTAATTAGGGTATCTGTTGTCAATCTCTTTACCTGTACAAACGAACAGTACTTCCCCCCCTAATTTTCTTATTTCATTAGCCGCATGAATAATAATCTTATGATTTTTGTGTATCCAAAGCTGGTTTGGTATCAATATAAATTTTTCTGATATACCATATTTAGTTTGAGTAATTTTGTGTTCATTTTCAACAGTTTCTATTTCTTTTGGAGTTACAACGAAAGGCAGGACATATTTTTTCGCTATACTTTTGGGGTAAAATTTATCAAAGTCTTTCTTAGCATCATAACTACTAAAGATTACAGTTGAATTTTGAGAGGTATATTGTTCGTTTTTTAATCTTCTAAGTTCGATTTCTTCATTTGTGAAAAATTCTGGTAAGTGTTCTTCTTGAAAATCAGGAATCCAAAACCCCTTTTTTTTGCTTTGAATTTTCGAAAAACAATGTTGGGTTGGATTAGGGTATAGGAAATCGATGGATTTATCTTTTTTAAAATTTTTGTAAACTAAACTTTTATTCAATGTAAAGGCAATTCTATTAATAACTCTTTTCCAAACTTGGAGTTTTAGCTTAAAAAGTTCAAATTTTAAAGATGGGTAATGTACTCGACTCTGTAGCTGATTGAATTCTTTTTCACTATCAGAAAAAATAGTTATTAGAGGCTTTTGGTTACTAGGCAATGTATTGAGCGCATTAATAATGTTTTCAACATAATAAGTTCCACCAATCCAATTTTCATCATATTTATAAATTAATCCTATCTTTTTCTCTCAGCCATTGTATATATTTTTTAACCCCTTCTGTAATGGTATACTTTTGTTGATAACCTTTTTCTATAAGGTAAGAAATATCGGCTTCCCAATTTAAAGGGTCTCCTGATCTGTTAGAACCTTTAAAATTAACTCCTTCTTTATAATTTAATTCTGTATAAAAAAGGCTAACTAAATCTTTAATTTTTACCTGCTTGCCATTGGCTACATTGATTGTCTGGCCGTCAAAAAGGTTTTTTGTAATTACAAGTTCTATTATTTGTATAATATCATCTATATAAATAAAATCACGCCCTTCTTCACCGGTTCCAAACAATTCTACCTTGTCTTTTTGGCTTTTTAGGTAAAGGTCCCAAAGTAATTGTTTTTTAAGTCCTGGGCCATAGGCTGAAAAAATGCGTAAAGAACAGGTCTTAATATTAAATAACGCACTAAATTCTTTGCAAATCTCTTCTGCCATTAATTTATGCTTTCCGTAAGGCGAAATAGGAGCGGGGGAATGTGTTTCTTTTATAGGTAATGATGTAGGGTTTCCATAAACCGCTGCGCTAGAAAGGTTGATGAATTTACATTGCGGGTTATGCTTTTTAATAGCATTTAAAATGGTAAATACATTGGCTGTATTTAATCTAAAATCACGTAATGGATTTTCTAATGAATCGGGTACACTGGCTGCCCCAGAACAGTTTATGCAAACATCAAATTGTTGTTTTTCAAAAATGAAGTCATAATCTGCGTTGGTAGAATCAATAAGAAAATACTTAGGGTCTGTGTAATCTACCATTACGTCACAGCCATAACAATCTTTATTGTTGTTTCTGAAAAAAGTTAAGGCATGTGCCCCTATAAAACCTTTGGAACCTATAATTAAGACTTTCAAATCTTTATTTTAATTGTTTTACAACTTGTGCCGGATTGCCAGCTACTACTGACCACGGTGGTACGTTTTTAGTGACCACGCTTTTTGCGCCAACTACAGCCCCTTCACCTATAGTAACGCCTTTTAATACCGTAACACCGAAACCTATCCATACTTTGTCTTCTATTACAATAGGGGCGCTTTTTACATTAGACCAATCTTTATTTATAATATTATTACCGTTATGGTTTATATAGTCTTCGTAACATTGTTGGTTGTCATTTTTACGTTCTTCCCAATGTATACTGTGTGAGTTGTGGTCGTAAAGAGTGATATCCCATGCCATTGTAACATTGTTGCCAACGCTTATTGAGTCTCTAGAAATAAAGGTAGCGCTGCCTATGTGTACATTATCACCAATAGTTATATTTCCTTTTGCCGTTTCGAAAACAAAGGTTGCTTTTATAATGCCCTTTCCTCCAATCGTTACATACTTTCTACTTTCTTTTTTAGTGTCAAAACGAAGTTTACCGTCATAAAATGTAGATACACTTCTATCTAAAAAATCAAAACCATTATCAACGGTTTTCTTTTTTTTAAATAATAGACGATATATTTTTTTGATTATGTCCATCTATGGTTAAAGACCTATTCTTGAAAAGTTTGATGAAGGGTATAGCAAGGCTAATGATTGTACCTTGCTTATTTGCTCTATAGATAAAACTTGTTTCCCTCTACCAGAAACTCCTTTATTTAAACGCCCACCATCAATTTGTTGAACTGTGTTGTTATCTCTGGGGATTTTGATATCTAAATATGCCGAAATCTTTTCTAAAGTATTATTTAAATCTTTAGTAGCATCTTCATAATCGATCCACAGCAGTTCACTTTTTTTGTTTTCTTCTTCCCAAGAAACATAGAATTGCAAATACCAAGGCACGAAAAAACTAATAACAAAATCTACTTGCTGTGCTTCAGATAAAGTAAAAAAATCATTATTTATATAGGCCATGGGCCACCAATTATTTTTACGTTCTTTTAATATATGGTCTCTCATAGAAACAATGCAATCGAAAATGTTTCTTGTTAAAACAATTGGTTTAATACCATACTTTCCTAGTTGAGTTAAGTTAAAGTTAGTAGCCCTCATGTGCTGATGGGTTACAGTATTCGTGTATTTAAATTTCTTTAATTTTAGATCATCAATATCTTGTTCTGTTCTATCAAATGCTTTGATAAATATTTCTACTTTGTGATTCTGTTAATTCACTTATTTTCCGCATCAAAAATGATGATCCGCTTTTGGGAAAACAAGTAATAAAAACATGAGATTTTTTTGTAAAAAACATTTTAAACAATTTTATTAATCGATTCAGATAATTTTTTACAGTATAGATAAAATTCAATATCCTCTCTATACCAATTATTTAAGTTTTGAATTGAAGTTTGATCTAATTTTTTCTCAGAATAGTTGTTATTTGATGAATGATCCCTAGGTATCTCATCAATTTCTTTATTTGTTAATTTAAAATAAATCGCTTTACAATCTGCTGCAAAGTTTTCTTGAAAGCCGATATAAAATATTTTATTTAAATTTTTTGTAAGATAATGTTTGTTAATTAACCAATCAGAAAAGTTAGAATTTATGTGTCTAAATTAGACATAGCATCTAATGCATCTAAGTATAAAGACGAATTTGTTGAACTTAGTGCTAATGCTAATTCATTAGGGGTTTTAAATCTCTGAAAAGCTTTCTTTTCCTTTTCATTCCACGGGACATCATATTTAGGTTTCCCTTCCCTTAATCTACTATAGAATGCACTTATAAAACGATCTATTGGGTTTCTAAGGAAAAATATTGCTAGGTCATTTTTAGGTACATTTTTTAATGTAAAAGAATGATCGTGATATTTAAAATTACTATTGTAATTATCAATTGAAGAAATAAGGCTGTTTAAAGAAGTTCCGCCAGTTTTACCAATATGTAAAAAATGTATTTGAGTCTTTTTAGTTTTAAATAAATTGATCTTCATTGTATTCTATAATTTCAAATTCATGATCAATGAGTACACCATCTTTAATTCCAGGTTCAATACCAGTATTGTAGTAATCTCCACCAGCAACTATAATCTGACTAGCATGTTCAAGTTCATCATTTAAACCATTATCTGCGTTGCAACTAATATTGATATAATAATTTCCAGCTGGTAATGGAAATTTATTAATCTTACAACTAATTATGTGATTATTTAAATTAGAAAAAGATATTTTTTCTTTTTTAGAAAAATAATTATTACAGATAAATCTAGTGATACCATTCTGATCTATTATTGAGATTCTAAATTTAGGATTACTTATTATATCAGATAAACTTATTTTTAAATTGATACAAATATCTGATCCAGAAAATATATCGGATAGTTTATTACCTTGCTTATCTATTATATTTATTTCAGAAAATCTTAGAGGTCCTTTTCCTTTTCTATCAGTTCTTTCTTTAACATTGGATCTAACTTTTGATGAGTTAGATTCCATATAATATTGTATCCCACTATTTACATCACCTGAAAAAACAGTTGTTCCATTTTCCATTACAACAACTTTTGAACACAAATTTTGTATACTAGCCATATTATGGCTTACAAAAAGTACCGTTCTGCCTTGCCCTTCAGAAACTTCTTTCATTTTGCCAATGGCTTTCTTTTGAAATTCGGCATCGCCCACCGCCAGTACTTCATCTACTATAAGAATTTCGGGCTCGAGATGTGCGGCAATAGCAAAACCCAAACGCACCGTCATACCCGAAGAATAACGTTTGGCAGGGGTATCAATATAACGCTCTATACCCGCAAACTCTACGATTTCCTCTAATTTAGAAGTGATTTCGGGTTTGGTCATCCCCATAATGGTGCCGTTCATATATATGTTTTCTCTACCGGTCATTTCCGGATGAAAACCAGTACCCACTTCTAAGAGCGAAGCTATACGTCCGTTGGCTTTTATAAAACCTTCGGTAGGCGCGGTTACTTTAGAAAGTAATTTTAATAAAGTAGATTTACCGGCACCATTTTTACCAATAATGCCTAAAACTTCACCTTTCTTTACCTCAAAGTTAATGTCTTTTATGGCCCAAACGTACTCACTTTCCCCTTTGGTAGAGCGGTCGTTGGTTTCCCCAATTTTTAAATAAGGGTCTTCTTGGCCACGTACTTTATGCCACCATCTATTAAGATCATGACTAACGGTACCAGTACCAACTTGGCCTAAGCGGTATTGTTTGGACAAACCTTCTATTTTTATTGCTATGTCTGACATTGAAAACGTAAATTAAACGGTATCCATAAAGGTTTTTTCTGTACGGTTAAAAATAACAGTACCAATTAAAAATATTATGCTGGCTACAGAGAAACTGTATACTAAATAACTCCATTGAAAACTACCTGCCCCTAAGAAAGCTGTTCTAAAGGTTTCTATAATAGCGGTCATGGGATTTAAAACCAATAACCACTTGTATTTTTCGGGCATAGCCGATAAAGGGTAGATAACCGGTGTGGCGTACATTAACAACTGTATCCCAAATTGTATTAAGAAAACCAAGTCTCTGTACTTTGTGGTCATAGAAGTAATAATCATACCCATGCCTAAAGATAGTAAGGCCATTATTACGATTAATACAGGGAATAAAACAACGGCCCATTCTATTGTGGTATGTACTTCCGTAAATAGGTTGTAAAAACAAAGCGCCGTTAAAAACAGGAGCAATTGTACAAATAATTTCATTAAGCCGGTAATGACAATAGATAACGGCGATATTAATCGCGGAAAATATACTTTCCCGAATATGGCCTGATTGTCCTTAAATACCGTTGATGTTTTGTTAAAACATTCAGCAAAATAATTCCAACATATTGTACCCGATAGATAGAATAAAATCTTGGGCAAACCGTCCGTAGAAATACCCGCGAGGTTACCAAACACAAAGGTATACACTATGGTAGTAAATATAGGCTGTATAAAAAACCATAAGGGCCCTAAAATAGTTTGTTTGTACAGCGTTACAAAGTCTCTTTTTACGGTCATAAACAGTAAGTCTTTGTAACGCCAAACTTCTTTAAGGTTTAAGCTGAATACACTTTTTTTGGGACCAATAACCACGTCCCATTGAGAGTCTTTCATATTAAAATTATTCGAAATAGTTTAAGGTCTTAAAACCACCTTGTTTTAGGTATTGATCTTTTTTCATAAGTTTAAGATCACTTTGCATCATATCTTTTAATAGGGCAGGTAGATCGTATTCTGGTATCCATCCTAATTCATTTCGAGCTTTAGAAGCATCACCAATCAATAACTCTACTTCTGTAGGGCGGAAGTAACGTGGATCAACCGCTAATACTTCTTTACCTATTTCTAATTGGTAATCTAGGTTGGTGCAGGCTTTCACTATAGCTTTTTCTTCTACACCTTTGCCTTTAAATTCCAGTTCTATACCTACTTCCCGAAAGGCCATTTTTACAAAGTCTCTTACCGGGGTTGTGATCCCGGTGGCAATTACCCAGTCTTGTGGCGTTTCGTGTTGTAGCAACATCCACATCATACGTACATAATCTTTGGCATGTCCCCAGTCACGTTGCGCGTCTAGATTTCCTAAATAAAATTTATCCTGTAAGCCTAAAGCAATTTTAGAAACGGCACGGGTAATTTTACGGGTAACAAAGGTTTCACCACGGATAGGAGATTCGTGGTTAAATAAAATACCGTTGCAAGCATACATACCATACGCTTCTCTGTAATTTACGGTAATCCAATACGCATACATTTTGGCTACTGCGTAGGGAGATCGGGGGTAAAATGGCGTGGTTTCAGACTGAGGTACTTCTTGTACCAAACCATATAATTCTGAAGTAGAGGCTTGGTAAATTTTAGTCTTTTTCTCTAAACCTAAAATACGAATGGCTTCTAACAAACGAAGCGTACCAATACCGTCTGCATTAGCCGTATATTCCGGTGTATCGAAACTTACATGCACGTGGCTCATGGCTGCCAAGTTGTAAATTTCATCGGGTTGTACCATCTGTACAATACGGATTAAGTTGGTACTGTCCGTCATGTCCCCATAGTGCAGGGTTAAGTTTTTGTTTTCTACATGCGGATCTTGGTATAAATGGTCAATTCTATCGGTATTAAATAGCGAAGAACGGCGTTTAATACCGTGTACGGTATATCCTTTTTTTAATAAAAATTCGGCTAAATAAGCGCCATCTTGTCCGGTAATTCCGGTAATTAAAGCTACTTTACTCATTTTGTATAGGTTGAATAGTTGTTCTTAAAATCTTTATAGGCTAAAGCAATTCCTTCTTTTAAATTTATTTTATGACTCCACCCAGCGATGGTGAAGTTTACTAATGTCCATCAATTTTCTAGGGGTACCATCTGGCTTAGTAGCATCCCAAACAATGTTTCCCATATACCCTACTTCTTTTTGAATGGTTTCTGCCAGCTGCTTAATGCTTATTTCTATGCCTGTACCAACATTCACAAACTCTTTTTCGTTGTATTCTTGCATAAGAAAAACACAGGCTTCCGCTAAATCGTCGGCAAAAAGAAATTCCCTTAACGGAGTTCCCGAACCCCACAAAGCTACTTCCGGAAGATTGGCTTCTTTCGCTTCGTGAAATTTGCGGATCATGGCCGGTAATACATGCGAATTTTCTAAGTGATAATTATCGCCATAACCGTACAGATTAGTAGGCATAGCAGAAATAAAATTGTCCCCGTACTGATCTCTAAAGCTTTCGCATAATTTTATCCCCGCAATTTTAGCAATGGCATAAGGTTCATTGGTAGGCTCCAATTCAGAAGTCAATAAATCGTCTTCCTTAAGGGGTTGAGCAGCCATTTTAGGGTAAATACAAGAAGAGCCTAAGACAAAGCAATTTTTTTACTTTAAAATCATGCGCCGCTTTTATAACATTGGCTTCAATCATTAAATTATCGTAAATGAAATCGGCTCGGTAGGTATTGTTGGCATAAATACCGCCCACTTTTGCCGCAGCTAAAAAAACGTAATCGGGTTTTTCACGTTCAAAAAAAATGCGTGTAGCCTCTTGGTTACGTAGGTCTAATTCTTTGGAAGTACGGGTAATTATGTGCGAAAAGCCTAATTTATTTAAATGGCGAACAATAGCGCCACCTACCATGCCTCTATGCCCGGCAACATAAATTTTATCTGAAATATCCATTTTTAAACGTTATTTTTTGAAAATATTTTTTTATACCAAGGCTTTTCTACGTCATCGTTATAATACCCGTATCCATAGCCGTACCCGTACCCATAACCATAACCGTATTGACCCATGCCCGATTTATAGTCGTTTAAAACTAATAAAGACGATTGAAAATGCGGACTCTTTAACACGTCTAGAGTTTTAAGTTGTGTAAAATTCTGTCGTATTACAAATAGTGTAATATCGGTGGTGGGTAATACGGCCATGTAATCGGTAACCAAGCCAATAGGGGAACAATCAATAATTAGTACTTCGTAACGGGACTTTAATTCCGTAATGAGTTCTTTAAAATTAGTGCTGCCCAATAGTTCCGCCGGATTGGGCGGTATGGGCCCGCTTAAAATTAAATCTAAATTATTGTTAATACCAGAAGGTGTAATAATAGTGTTAAGGTGGGATTCCCCGGAAAGGTAGTTGGAAAGCCCTTGTTCATTTGCCGTCTGAAAGGTTTTATCGAGCCGCGGTTTTCTTAAATCGGCACCAATTAATACCGTTTTTTTGTTATTAATGGCGTACATAGCAGCTAGATTAGAGGAGCAAAATGTCTTGCCCTCGCCACTGGTGCTTGGAAGTAATACCTATCACTAAGCTAGCAGTAGCGTCTTGGTTGTTGTAATAATTTAAATTCATCCGCAAGGAACGGAACGATTCTGCAATGCTGGATTTACTTGCTTCAATCACAGGAAGCCCTATTTTTTTCTTATAGTGCGGTATTTTAGTTAAAACCTTTTGCGGGTAGACATTTGTTAAATCTTCTTCGGTAGAAACTTTTTGATTTAGCACATCTAAAAAAAAGAGAATAAGGACACACAAAACCAAGCCGCCCATTAAAAACTGGATGTAGTATTTTTTAGGAACCGGGGATACAGGAACCATGGATTTTAATCGTGCCCTTTCGATTATTTGGTGATCGGAAGAAGTTTGAGCCGCCGTTATACCTAAAGAAGTTCTTTGTTCTAAAAGAAAGTCCATCAGATTAATCAAACCGTCTATTTGTCGTTGAATGCGTAGATGATTAAGTTCTTCCTCGGGCAATTTTGCTAAGATGATATAATTCTCATCAATTTTTTGGTTAATGTCTTTTAGCTGAAATTCGATCCGTTTAATACCTTGTTCTAAGTTTTCCTGAGCAATTTGTATGGTTTTATCTTCTTCCATATTTAATATTTCATAGGAAGGATTTTGCTCGGTTATAGAAAAACTTTTAGTGGCTTTTTTCTGGTAAAGTGCTTTTAATTCGTTAACAATTGAACTTATTAAAGCATCGTCTACACCAAAAATTGAAGGCGCAATAATTTCCGATAAATCTTTGTTTTTTTGGATGTAATCCAGAACAATTTGGTAATAGCGTTTTTGAAGTTCGTATTCGTCCCGTTTTTCTTCCAGCAATTCTATTTTACCAAAAGTGTTGTCGGTGGTAATTTCTACATCGTAAATTTTACTTTTGTCTTGCAGTACACGCAATTGTTTTTCATGTTGCGTCAGTTCGTTTTGTATACGTTCAATTTGTGCATCAATAAAAGACAAAGAATTTTCAATAGACCTTAATTTTTTAGATTTATCCAATGCTATATACTGGTACATCAATTCATTAAGGTAATGTACCGACTTATTAGGGTTACTTTGGGTTAATGCCAGTTCCAACATAGTGGCCGATTCTGGGCTGGCAGAAATTGATACGCAGGCTGTTTTTATAAAAATTAATCAGGTTTTCAATGCGGTTAAACTTAAAACTGTAGGATATGTCTTCTGATATATGAAAGGGAACGTTTGTTTTAAGAACAGTAAAACTACTTTTATCGGAAAATTGTATGGGCTCTCCGTAGGTAAAAACTTTTTTTGTTAAAGAAAAAGTTTCGTTTAAAATAGCATCGCTTTTGTAAGCTACAATTTTAATATTGGAGTGTTTAATGTAGTCAAGACGAAATCGATTATCATCAACAGGTGAAATGGTGAATTTTATATTTACGGGTATGGAAATTGAAGAATCGGCAATAACTTCAAAAGGAGCCATTTGGTACAAATCATTTTCTACAATATTTCCTTCGGAACTGTAGTCTACATAGAAATCTAGGTTTTGTAGTACATGTTTAGTAAAATCGAAGGATTTGATGTAGACAATCTGATCACTAATGTTTTCGGTGCTATTCTTCTGCGGCACTAATTCCAATAATATTTTTTCAGTAGAAGAGGAATTGCCACTGTTCATTTGTAGAATGGAATTTACACCATACAAACGCGCTTGATATTTAAGATAATAATGGCTTAAAAGAAAAGAAAAAGGTAAAATAATAAGCAGGATGTACCAACGTTTGAGTACAATCCTTAATATATTTTTAATGGTTAGGTTTTGCATCTATCGGTTCAATAAGGCTATAATAGAAAATGTTAAACCCGTTAAGGATGTAATCAGCCCCAACAGGAATAAATTGTCTCGCTGGCTTTTGGCTTTAAGGGGTTCTATGTAGACGATGTCTCCGGGTTTTAAATAATAATCTTTGTTAGAGATAAATTCTAATTTACTAATGTCTACATAATGCACCTGTACTTCTGTATTGGTGACTTTACGAACAATTTTTACCCGTTTGGTATTGGCAAAATGGGTAATGCCACCGGCTTGACTAATTACCTGAAAAAAGTTGGTGTTTTCGGTATAAACCCGAACCAGTCCGGGACTACCAATTTCTCCAATAATAGTAACGTAAAAACTCACCAATTCAACTTTTATGGTCACAAACTTATAATATTCATTAAAAACATGCTGAAGTTTAGTTTTTAGCTCGATAATGGTTAATCCTTCAACATCTACAGAACCCACTATAGGGATCATAATTGTTCCGTCTTTTTCTACTTTAAAGGCATTGCGTAACTCTTGAGGGTTTATTCTGCCTGGCATCATTCGCATATTCCCATTATCTGCGCCGGTATCAAAAATGTTTACGCTTTCCTCGTCTGGGCTGTATACTTTTATAGATACAAAATCGTCTATTTGCAATTTATAGTCATCGTAATTGTGAGATACCAATATGTTTTGATCCTGTTTATCATCCAGTTTATTTTCTTTTAATAGAATGGTTTTCTTAAAAGGAATGCAAGAGGATGTAAATGCAAGGGCTAAGAAAAGGATAAAATGAAATAATCTATTTTTTAAAATATAATCAATTTTCATAAAAATGATGTCAGTCTATTGTGTTCAGCTCGTACCAATTAATGGTCTTTTCAATTCCTGCGCTAAAATAGATAATATCTTTATAATTCAGCATTTTTTTAGCTTTTGTTACATCGGCTAAGCTGTCTTTTATGTCTCCTTTACGGTTTGGGCCGTAGGTAACCTTAAGTTTTTTACCTAAGGTATTGGCTATAATTTCTACTAATTGCTTTAGTGTAGTGCGTTCACCACAAGCCACATTAAATACTTCGTGGGTTTTTTCTAAATCGGTGAATAACGCTTTTATATTAGCTTGCACAACATTTTCCACAAAGGTAAAATCACGGGAATGTTCCCCGTCACCGTTAATTGTAATTTCTTCGTTGGCTATTCCTTTCAGAATAAATTTAGGAATAACAGCAGCATAAGCCCCGTTAGGGTTTTGCCGAGGTCCATACACGTTAAAGTAGCGTAAACCAACGGATTTCATACCGTAAGTTTTTCCAAAAACATCTGCGTATAATTCATTAACGTATTTGGTTACGGCGTAAGGAGATAATGGATTACCAATTTTGTCTTCCACTTTCGGTAAAGTAGGGCTGTCGCCATAGGTAGAAGAAGAGGCCGCATATACCATCTTTTTTACAGAATCTTCATCTTTAACCGCCACCAACATATTTAAAAACCCCGTTACGTTGGCTTGGTTACTAACTATTGGGTTTTCAATAGATCTAGGTACCGAACCTAAAGCTGCTTCGTGAAAAACATAGTCTTTGTTTTTTACCGCTTTCTTACAGGTATCTAGGTCACAAATGTCACCCAATATAAATTCGTAATTTGGATGGCCTAAGAATAGATCTACATTAGATTGTAGCCCATTACTAAGATTATCTAAAACAGTTACCTTTTTAGCATTATTGTTCAATAGGTATTCTACTAAATGTGAACCAATAAAACCAGCACCACCGGTTACTAAAAAAGAATATTGACTTAAATCTACGGTATGGAATTTAGAAGACATTTTATAAAGTATCTGTAATTAGATTTTTAGGTAGAAACGATTTAACATCAAAAACTACTTGTTTTTGAGTGTCTAATTGGGATAAATCTAAGCGCTTAAAATCACTGTGCGAAACGGCCAGAATCACCGCTTTGTAATCACTTAAATCTGCGGGTAATTTGTCTAATAAAGAAAGACCAAATTCATGTTCTACTTCGGTATTGGTGGCATGCGGATCGTAGATGTCACAAGCAATACCGTAATCATTTAATTCATTAATAATATTGGGTACTTGTGAGTTTCTAATGTCTGGGCAGTTTTCTTTAAAGGTAATGCCTAATACCAGGGCTTTAGAATTACTTGCAGCAAGATTTCTTTTGATCAACTGTTTTACAATTCTTTCGGCCACGTATTTTCCCATACCATCGTTCAGTTTTCTACCCGAAAGAATAATATCTGGATGATAGCCTAATTCTTTGGCTTTTTCTGCCAAATAATACGGGTCTACGCCAATACAGTGACCACCCACTAAACCCGGTTTAAAAGGAAGGAAGTTCCATTTGGTGCCCGCAGCTTCTAAAACATCTTGCGTACTAATATTCATTAAATGGAATATTTTAGACAATTCGTTTACAAAAGCAATGTTAATGTCGCGCTGTGAGTTTTCAATTACTTTGGCGGCTTCGGCTACTTTAATAGAAGAGGCTTTAAATGTGCCCGCTTCAATTACTGTCTTATAAACTTGGTCTACTTTTTCGGCAATTTCCGGAGTAGAGCCAGCAGTAACTTTTAGTATTTTTTCTACGGTATGCAGTTTGTCTCCTGGGTTTATTCTTTCCGGTGAATAACCGGCAAAGAAATCTTTATTGTAAGACAATCCGCTTTTTTCTTCTAGAATAGGAACACAGTATTCTTCCGTAACTCCTGGGTAAACAGTAGATTCATAAACTACAATGTCGCCCTTCTTTAAAACAGCACCAATGGTTTCGGATGCTTTCTTAAGCGGAGTGAGGTCTGGTCTTTTGTTTAAATCAATAGGAGTAGGTACAGTAATAATGTAAAAATTACAGCTGTCTAATTCCTTTAAATTATAGCTAGGAAGAAAACCATTTGTTTGAATAGCATTATTCAGTTTGTCTTCCTCAATTTCTAAGGTTTTGTCTATCCCGTTTAGTAGTTCACTAATTCGTTGTTGGTTAATATCGAAACCAACCACCTTAAATTTATTAGAAAAAGCTACCGCTAAAGGTAGGCCTACGTAGCCTAAACCAATAATTCCTATTTTATATTCTAACTCCATTTGTTCGTTAACTCACAAAAATCGAGGTAAGGTAGTTCTGAATTGAATTTTATAAAAGGTTTATGACCAACTAAATAAACTAAAAGGCAACTTCTTTTTCCACAAGGGGATTTTATGTTATAAAGGATTTATGCTTTTGCTGCTTATTTAGAGCTAACGCCGTTCATGTTTTACGATTAACTAAGGTTCTTATTAATGGTATTTAAAGTTTAGAAAAGTAAGATGGCTTTATTTTTTATAGTATAAGACAGCTTTTTGTTAGCTAGAATTGAATAAGAATAAAGTAATAATTATCTTCAAGACTGATAACAACCGAATAATTATGAAAAAACTATTAACACTATTCTTTATTGGACTCTCACTTTTATTGAACGCACAAGATTTACCTATAAATGACCAAACCAATTTGGTTACGTTTATGGAAGTAGTTGAAGCTGATAAATTAAATACCAAAGAACTTTACGATATTCTTAAAGCTTGGGGGCAAGCTAAAAATTATGAAATTGTAGAAGACAAAGAAGGTGAAGATGTTCAGTTTGTTGGTTATTTGAACGTTTCTCACCCAGGTTTAAGAGGCGGTGATGTAGATGAAGGTAGAGTGAAATTCACACTTCTTTTTAATGCCAAAGAAGGTAAGTACCGTTACATTGCTACAGATTTTGTACACGAAGGGAAAGGCAAAGATCCAAGTGGGGGGCCTTTAGAAGAAACTTCTCCTAAATGTGGTAAAGTAGCCATGTCTGGTAGAGGTTGGGTAACTATTAAGAACAATACTAAGACTCAGATAGAGGCTTTAATAGAAGACTTTAAACAAAAGGTGTTAGAAATAGAAAACGATCCTGCTAATAACAGCGATTGGTAGAAATAGAGGACACTAAAAAAATGTTTGTAAGGATACAAACACAGGCAAAGATATTTAGAAAGTCAGGCAGTCAATTGTCTGGCTTTTTTTTGGGTTTCGGCTAGTATGTTTGTGAGGACACAAACATAGGCGGAAAAAAAATAAAACACTAAAATGTAAAAAAGTCGGGCTGTATGGCCCGACTTTTTTTGTTCAAGATCGAATGAAAACCATTATCTCTTATCTTAAGCGGAACTTAGTTCCGTAAATACAATCATAATGGGGGTATGCTATTCAAATAAACTCATGGTCATTCCCGGGCCAGAGGAGTCTTTCTTTTGCACTATTTTTTTACTGTTGATCTCTGGGTTATCAATAAGGTTAGAAATCTTGTAGGAACTAAACCCATCTCTTTCCTCTAAATCCAAAATAGCTTTCAGTTCATCTAGGCTTAAGTTAAGCTTTAACCATTGTCTTTCAATTTCTTTAGGAAGAACAACGGGTATTCTTTCAATTATATCTTTTAGGTAATCGGGTGCTTCGGTAGTAAGTATAGAAAAACTTTCGAATAGAACTTTGTTGTCTTCGGTAACCCATTGATCCCAAATGCCAGCCATAGAAAAGGCTTCTTCGTTATTAAAAACAATGCGGTAAGGCGTAGATACATTATGGTTATTCACCCATACATAAAAACCATCTGCAGGGATTAAGCATCGTTTCTTTTCAATAATTTCACAAAAAGGCTGCTTAGCAAAAATGGTTTCTTTGCGGGCATTCATTAATTTTTCACCAATAGAAGGATCGCTAACATCGTAAGGGATGAGTCCCCATTGTGCCATAGTTACCCGGTCGTTTTGTGTGTTGGTGATAATGGGCATTTTTTGTCCGTGAATGGCATTATAAATAGGTTTATAACTGCCAAATGCCGCTTTAAAACGTTTTGATAAAATGGTTTTGGATTGGCATATTGAATAACGGACGATCATCTTGCTTTCTGAATTGAGGTGTTAAGCTACAAACAACGTTAATAAAAATCACGAATGAAGTGTTTTTTTTACATTCCATTGAATTTTAGATCGGCTAATGCGTTGCTGTCAAAATTGTAATGGTAGATAATTTGATTAACTTTGCAGCGTTTTCTACACATCCAAAAAGTGAGCATGAGCGACGTTTTAAAATTAGCAATACAGAAATCGGGGAGATTAAGTGACGATTCTTTAAAATTAATTAAAGAATGTGGGATTAAAATTAGTAAAGGGGCGGCTTTAAAAGCTACTTCTCAGAATTTCCCAATAGAAATATTATTGCTTAGAGATGATGATATACCGGGTTATGTAGAAGAAGGCGTTGCTGATATTGGTATTGTTGGCGAAAACGTTGAAGCCGAAGAGAATAAAGATGTTAACCGTCTTTTAGAATTAGGTTTTTCTAAATGCCGTCTTTCTATTGGTGTTCCTAAAACTATGGAATACAATAGTATTAACGACTTAAACGGAAAAAAAATAGCGACATCTTACCCCTTAATTTTAGGTAAATACTTAAAAGAAAAAGGCGTAAATGCCCATTTACAAGAAATTAGCGGTAGTGTAGAAATTGCACCAAGTATTGGCCTTGCCGATGCCGTTTGTGATATAGTAAGTTCTGGAAGTACTTTAATTAGTAACGGCCTTAAAGAAACAGACGTTATCTTTAAATCACAGGCAGTTATGATTGGTAGTAAATCACTTACCCCTGAAAAACAAGCCGTTTTAGACAAGCTTATTTTCAGAATTAAGTCGGTTTTAAAAGCCAGAGACAAAAAATACATTATGCTAAATGCTCCTAACCATGCTATTGACCAAATAGTTAGTCTTTTACCAGGAGTAAAAAGTCCTTCAGTAACTCCGCTTTTAGAAAAAGGATGGAGCGCTATTCATTCTGTAGTGAATGAAAACGAATTCTGGGAAGTGGTAGACAAACTTCAGGAAATTGGAGCAGAAGGAATTTTAGTTTTACCAATTGAGAAAATTATTAAATGATAACTATTGAGTATCCTGAAAGAAGCCAATGGTCCGAAATATTAAAACGGCCGGTTTTCGATCAGAGAAATCTGGAGAGTACCGTTTCTGAAGTTCTTGAAAATGTAAGAACAAATGGAGATGCGGCTCTTCGTGAATACGCTTTAAAGTTTGACCGTGTTTCTTTGGATAACTTACTGGTAACAGAAGAAGAAATTCAAGAAGCCAATTCTTTAGTTTCCGAAAAGCTTAAACAAGCTATTGAAGGGGCTAAAAGCAACATTGAAGCCTTTCATAAAGCTCAATATGAAATCCCTAATAAGATTGAAACAACGCCTGGTGTTACGTGCTGGCGAGAATCAAGACCTATTGAAAAAGTAGGTTTATACATCCCAGGCGGAACAGCACCTTTGTTTTCAACCATATTAATGCTGGTTGTGCCCGCTAAAATAGCAGGTTGCAAAGAAATTGTTTTATCTACACCACCTAATGCAGCAGGTAAAATACACCCAGCTATTTTGTATACAGCAGGTATTTTGGGAGTTACCAAAATTGTAAAATCGGGTGGGGCACAAGCTATTGCAGCTATGGCCTACGGTACCCAATCGGTTCCTAAAGTATTTAAAATATTTGGCCCAGGTAACCAATACGTTACTTGCGCAAAACAATTGGTGAGCAAAGACGGAACGGCTATTGATATGCCTGCGGGCCCTTCTGAAGTAATGGTTGTAGGTGACCAAAGCGCTAATCCGGCTTTTGTAGCTTCCGACTTATTATCACAAGCGGAACACGGGGTAGACAGCCAAGTGATTTATTTAACCCGAAATGCAGCTTCTATTGTAGGGATTAATAAGGCAATAGAAGAACAGTTGAACTTGTTGCCAAGGAAAGAAATTGCTACCAAAGCATTGGAAAATAGCAAAGCAATTTTGGTTCAGACGGAAGAAGAGTTGGTAGACATGATCAATTTGTATGCTCCGGAACATTTAATTATTCAGACGAACGAATACCATAATTTAATATCTAAAATTATTAACGCGGGTTCTGTGTTTTTAGGGCATTATACCCCAGAATCGGCAGGTGATTACGCATCGGGCACCAACCATACTTTGCCTACTAATGGTTATGCTACAGCTTATTCGGGTGTTTCTTTAGATTCGTTCATTAAGAAAATAACCTTTCAGGAGATTTCTGCAAAAGGCTTACAAAACTTAGGGCCGTCTATAGAAATTATGGCTGAAGAAGAACAACTGATGGCGCATAAAAACGCAGTTACGCTTCGTTTACAAACATTGGAATAACTATCTGTTACATTGTCTAGTTCTTGAATCTTTCGTGGAGGGAAGACTCGAATTTATAATTAACGGAATTTTACTAAATCTAGTGTGAAGGTATATGGGGCTTTCAATAGGGTTAAAAAATATTCAGATTATTTTTAGATACAAAAAAACCCAGAACAATGTCTGGGCTAAGTTTCATTAAAGTGATACGTTGAACATCGCCAGTCGCACACTGTTATACAATATTACGAAATTAAACGGAATTAGTTATTTAAAATGTAAATATCCCATTTCATTTTTTATAATCTCCTCTATTTCAGGATTCGTTGAAAATTCAGCAAATAATACATTTATCCTTTTATGTAAATCTATCTTCCTATTAATGCTAATCTTCTCAACAAAATAAGAAAGTATTCTCAATTGGCTGTCAAAATTTTTCGGAACTCGTTCTTGATATTTAACACCTTTGATATCAGGTAAAGTATGATTCCCTTTATAATCGAACAAAACACTACCATGGGAGCAGGCATTTCTTAAATCAATCAGACTTCTAACCGCTGTTCTAAAATGGTTAGTTTTAATAAACTCGGGGAAATCTTTAATTACCATTTTTCTATCTAAGTCATATTTTAATTCTTGAAATAAATTTAATGTCTGACCAAAATCAAAAAACTCAATAGTTTTCCAAGCGGGCGCATACTTATCATCAGTATACTTTTGATGATGTGTTTTTATTGGTTTATTCCAAAACTTTATATTCTTATATATGCTATCATGTAATTTTAATAAGTAACCTTCTTTCATTACATCTTCACTACAGAACCAAAAAGGATTATCCTTATATTTTCGCGACAACCTGTAAATTACTTTAGTACGAAAGTTTATTTCTATGCGATGGAGAAATCTTAAAAGAATAAGTCTTAATTCATAGTTTAAATAATATAATTTGACAACGGTTGAAAACTTAGTGCCTGACTTAAACCTGTGTTCGGTTTCTTCTGAATTTTCATCATACTTTAAATCGAAGCACCTCCAATAAAAACCTAATCTGTAATAGCCAATATCGCTTAAAACATCTTTTATTCGTTTCAAATCATAATCCATCTCCATCCCTCTAGATTGAAGCTGTTCAATTTGTTTATCAATTGTCGTAGATAACTTTTCACTATTCATAAAGTTGAAGTTAATGAAATCATTAAAAATATTATTATAGCGTTTATAACATATCAAATCAGCTATAATTCATGTGTTTAACATCAAAGCTTAAACTTCAGTACAAATTTAAATACCGAGTTTTCATCTTTTCTATCCAGTTTGTAATAACCTAGGCGTTGGTAATAACCTAAACCCAAGCTAAGCTTTATTATAGCCATTTTTAACACAAATATATCGTTCACCATAATACCGGCTTCGTAGTAGCCTTTTTCCATGGTTTTAAATTTGTAATCGCTGTAATCTTCCTTATTATTTAAACTTCCAATACCGTAGTTAAAAGCCAGCACAATTCTAGGTTTTATTAAGGTGCCAAAATGTAAAGAGCCAATATCATGCGTTAAGAAAGCATTAAAAAAACGGTTCGAAAAAAACTCGTTATAATTCATGGTTTCGAAACTGTTGTAGGTTACTGTTAAAAATCCTTTACTACCTTTTCCGTTGTATAAGCGCCAAAGTGGCATTTTTCCTAAATAAGTACCAGCCGTAAATTGAACTACAGTTTCACCCAAAGTTAAATGACGGTAGCGGTAATCTACACGGGTAGCAAACTGGCTATATTGAAAACCGTAGTTAAAACTTTGCAGCGATTGCCTGTATAGAAACCAAAATTCCGGAAACTTTGTGCGTTGGGGAATTAGTTCTTCGTCTAATTGTATGTTTTTTTGACCAAAAGCATACCGTACACCAACCTCTAATTCAGAAAACCGATCACCGGTATATTCTTCGCCTTTGTAACTATATTCATAAGTTGGTGTGCTTATTGTGTTTTTGTAAGAAGTTTCAAAACGAAAAAACTTTATAGGAGCCATAGAGGCTTTAATTTCTGTTCCTCGGTGTTCTTCCATTAAATAAATACCCCAGTTTCTAATGTTTTCGGTAGAATATTGCCGTTCATTAAACGGAAAAGCTAAACCGCCACTTTCCGATAAATCTGAAAAATATTTTATGTACCCCGTGGCATTCCATTTGTTTTCTGGCCAAATAATAAGACGGGCATCGTATTTTACTTTTTTGTCGTTAAAGCCATAACCGGCATAAGCACCTAGTGAAAAGATTTTAGACAGGTTTTTATCGGTATTAATGTCTAAACCCGGGCGCAGTTTTTCATAATCATTAATAATTAAAAGTCTGTCAAGATTAATGTCGGCGTATTTCAAATAGATTTTTCTTGATACCAGTTTTTCGGCTAAAAGAACATAGTGCTGAAATTGCTTAAATGTACCAATAGTGTCAAAAAAAGCATAGGTATTTTCTTCCTTTTGCGTTAATGGAGCAGGCCTAGTAGTTTCCCAATTGGTGCTGTCTATTTCGTGTAAGTCTTTTTCAAAAGCTAAGGAAACATCGGTAAAAGTTTTTTTATTAAAACTAGTATCGGGCTCAAAGTGCGTGAAATTTTGCAAAGAATATATAGAGTAACGTGTTTTCTCATTTCCTATACCAATTTTAGGAAAAAGTATGGCGCTAGAGTTTTGGCTTGGGAATGGGGGAAGGCTATCGTTAACAAAGGTGGTGTTACTTTGTGCAGCAAGTTCATTAACTTTTATTAGTTCGGCTGGTGAAAATAAGGCGTGAACAATGTATTTGTGTTGAGCACTAATTAACAGCATACCTTTTACCATTTCTCTGCGGATGTGTCTTTTGGGCTGAAAAATGATGGCGTAAAGAGTATCGTTATCCGTAGGGATTATATCATAAATTCGGAAGGAATAGAAACGATAGCTTTTTCGGTTAATGGGGTTAACATAATCTACGGTAAATAACCTTAAATAACGGTTGTATAAATCTGAAGATTGAAATTGAGAATTTATAATACCAACAGTAGGGTGTGTAACACCAGAGATTTTAACCCCTGTTATTCGTTCATCTTCATTAGTCTTATCCTGAAAACGACGGTTTGATGCAGTTTCAAGTACGGCAATGTGGTGTTGTTTTTTATAGGCTTTAATTTTTTTAGTAAAACTATCAGAAAGTTTTCGGAAGATGTTTTTACTTAATTCTACAGAATCACTAGATAGCAGGGTTTTGTTATACCCCTTGTAGTAATAGGGCGCAAAACATTCGGTAGAAAAGTTTTTTCTGTTTTGGTAAACGCTATCAATTATCTGGCTGCTAACAGAGTCAGATTTAAAATCGGATTTAAAAACAATATTTGTTATGCTTAACAGGATTTCTTTTTTTCCTGAAATAGATAAGGTAGTGTCTTTAAAAAAAGGGGAAGATATAATAACGGAATCAAGAGTAGTTTTTAAGGTGTATTTACCTTCAATATTAAACAGGCCAAGGGGTTTGTGGTCTTTGTCTGAAACAATAGCAAATGGTATTGGTGTTTCAGATTTCCCTACCTGAACAGATATTTTAGTATTCTTAACTTGTGCGTTTAAGCTAAAAACTAAAAGGTATAATAAGGGGATTAAAAGTATTCTATTTTTCAAGGAGTTTAATCAGTCTATTTATTTCCGATAGATTTTCCTGTTCAAATATGGTTCTTTTTATACTTTCTTTTTCCCTTGTAGTTAAATGCCAACTTAAGGAAGCACGCTCTTTCTTTTCTAAGGCTCTAATCTTATTGGGGTCAATGTGTTTTTCTTCTAGTAAATTCCAATCGTGTGGTTTGGGGCAATAACTAATATTTATAACATCTAGGTCGCCATTAAACCACTCGTAAGCAAATTCTATAGAATTATCGTTACTAAAATCTTGGTTATTGTCCCAGTTGTTAATTACACCACCAATTGGGTTAAATACTTTACTCCATATTGAACGGGGGGAATTCTGTTCAACACCGGGGTATTTTTCGGTATCTCTTATGCTTATTAAAATAACACCAGAAGTATTGGTTTCAATCCAATCTTTAAAGGTGTATAAAAAGTGTGTAGCATCTTTAATTCCATAATTGTCAGACAAACCGGCATCCATTATTTCCATCTGGGGTGAACTAGGCAAGTTAACATTTGGTGTTACATAAGGAAAGGTAGCGCTCATCCGTAAGGCACTTAAGAAGTTTAGTTTTCCCGCACTTTGTTTTTCAAAAAAGCGCTTGAATTCTACTGCTCTAACACGTTCTTGGTAAGAATTGTTGTTAGAATAATAGGTGTTCATATAAGAAGAATGAATTGGGGTTATGTAGAGTTTTCTGCCATCATTAATAATGGTGGGAGCAACTAAAAGCATAGGGATTTTTGCGTTTAGTTCGGGCTCTTTATAGTCATCTAGAGTTTTGTCTAAAATAAAACCCGTGTTAATATTTAATTGTTTTTCAAAAGCATAACCTCGGTCTTTGTTGTATTCCTGATCTCCATAACGTACTTTTTGGAATCTAAGAAACAAATCACTTACTACCATAGAAAAGATAATAGGGTTAAGGATGTCTTTAGAAATATTGTTAATGTATTCGTCTGAATATAGATTAATGGTGCTGTCGGTTAAACTTCTTAAATACAATTCTCTAAAATAAGACAAGCCAATTAATCCACCAGATGCGCCGGTCATTAAAACCGAATGTTTCATTAATTGACCATGGGTTCTTAATTCAAGAAATTGTAAAGAATTTAATGCCCAAGTTGCCGAACGTTGTCCGCCACCAGAAGCACAAAGAAGCACCAATTTTGGTTTTTTGTTGGCAGGGAATTTTGCCCGCCATTTATTTAATATTTGTTCGGTTTCCCAAATGTCTTTTCTAATGGTGTCTTGGTTGCATAAAGAACGGATTCTGTTTAAAGAATAATCACTTTTTACGGTTTCGTAATTAATACCAAACGCTTGGTTGGTAGAGCTAATGAATTCATAGGCCACTAATGAATTCATCACCACAAAAAGTAAAATAATACCTGTTATTGCCCAGCCTCTTAACCAATAAGAAAATGCACCGGTAAACATAATAAAGAAAGAAAACAGCAACAATCCACTGGCCGCTGCCGGTATCTGGAAGATGGGGTTGTCTTGAAAAATCCCGGTAATAATAATGCTTATGAAAATCACCGATTCTACAGTAACGGCATTAAAATGATGTTGGTCAATTAGTTTAAAAAGGCTGGTTTTATCTACCGGAATGTTTTGGTTTACGCGTTCGAAATTAAAGCCAAGATGTAAATAAGAACGAACGTTATAAGGAATTTTTTTAACACCCTTAATCCGTTTCATTACTTGTACACGGTTAAATCTTTTCTTCCGAAGGTTGTAATCCAAGTCATCTACAAATTCTAGAATGTACGTTTTGTTGGTTAAGCGGAAGTACATTAAGAAAAATGTAATTGTAAGTACAAAAGCTAGTATAAAACAAAATGCTTGTATTAAAATCTGTCCGTATTTCTCAAAACCACTTTCAAACTGAAAATGGATAAACTCACCTAAATAGGTAATTACAAAAGCTAAAGGAAGAATACTGTTGTTTAAGCAGAAGTTTACAAAAGGGAACCGTATAGTACCTAAGAATTTAAACCTATGACTATCAAGTATGTAGCAAGTTATAAAGAAGGATACACAGAAAACACCAAAACACACACCCACTATGGCCATGCTTTCGGGAGATACATCGTTTTGGTATTCTGGGTCTAAGAAAAGAAGTGGAATTCCTAGGGAACTACCGAAGTCACCGCTAATGGTTAGAAATAGAATGAACCAGAAAAAGAGTAAGATTTGGTTCTTTTTGAAATTATTAATAAGCAATTGAACCGGGAAAAAGGAAATTATTTCCGTATAGATGTCTTTAATTCGGCTTTTCAAATTTGCTAAAATCACTTCATATAAAAGTAATAATAGAAAGTTGAAACAACTAGTCCCTAAAACTTTTTATTACTATCCATAATCCTTTAAAACGACGAGAATTCTAGTATTTTTGTAGGTTATAAATTTACTATGAAGAACATTCGTAATTTCTGCATCATTGCTCATATAGATCACGGTAAGAGTACGCTTGCCGATAGACTTTTACAAAACACTGGAACCATCACCGGAAGAGACATGCAAGCCCAAGTGCTTGACGACATGGATTTGGAACGTGAACGTGGTATCACTATTAAGAGCCATGCTATTCAAATGAATTATGAATTGAATGGCGAAAAATACATTCTGAATTTAATTGATACTCCAGGTCATGTTGATTTTTCTTACGAAGTTTCTCGTTCCATTGCTGCTTGTGAAGGTGCTTTGTTGATCGTAGATGCGGCACAAGGGATAGAAGCACAGACCATTTCTAATCTATATTTAGCCATTGAAAACGACTTGGAAATTATTCCGGTCTTAAATAAAATTGACTTACCGGGTGCTTTGCCCGAAGAAGTGACCGACCAAATTGTGGAATTAATTGGTTGTTCAAGAGATTCTGTAATTCATGCCAGCGCCAAAGAAGGTATTGGTATTGATGAAATATTAGAAGCCATTGTTAATAGAGTTCCAGCACCGGTTGGTGATCCAGAGGGGCCATTACAAGCGTCTAATCTTCGACTCTACATTTAATTCGTACAGAGGTATTGAAGTTATTTTCCGTGTAATGAACGGCTCTATTAAAAAAGGAGACAAAGTAAAGTTTGTTAACACCAAGAAAACCTACGATGCCGATGAAATTGGGGCACTGAAATTAAAACAGCAATCCAAAGACATGATTGGTTGTGGTGACGTTGGTTACCTTATTTCGGGAATTAAAACGGCTTCCGAAGTAAAAGTAGGAGATACCATTACGCACGAAAAACGCCAATGTGATAAAGCCATTGCAGGTTTCCAAAATGTGAAACCAATGGTTTTTGCAGGTATTTATCCTGTAGATACCACCGAATTTGAAGAACTAAGAACAGCCATGGAAAAGCTTCAGTTAAACGATGCTTCTCTGGTTTGGGAACCCGAAACTTCTGCCGCTTTAGGCTTTGGTTTCCGTTGTGGATTCTTAGGGATGCTGCACTTAGAAATTGTTCAAGAACGTTTAGAACGTGAGTTTAACATGACGGTAATTACCACCGTTCCTTCGGTTTCTTTCCATGCAATTACCAGTAAAGGTGAAACCATTACGGTAAATGCACCTTCCGAAATGCCGGAACCGAATTTTATTGAACGGGTAGAAGAGCCTTATATTAAAGCGCAAATTATTACCAAAGGCGATTATGTTGGTGCGGTAATGACCTTGTGTATGGAAAAAAGGGGACTTATTAAAAACCAAGTCTATTTAACTTCAGACCGTGTAGAACTTCAGTTTGAAATTCCTTTAGCCGAAATTGTATTCGATTTCTTTGATAAGCTGAAAACCATTTCTAGAGGATACGCTTCTTTAGATTATGATTTTATAGGCTACAAAACGTCTACCTTAGCTAAATTAGATATTATGCTAAACGGCGAAAAAGTAGATGCGCTTTCTGCCATTGTACACAGAGATAAAGCCTATGAATGGGGTAAACGTCTGTGTGAAAAACTGAAAGAATTATTACCACGTCAGCAATTTGAGATTGCCATACAAGCTGCCATTGGTCAAAAAATTATTGCCCGTGAAACGGTAAAAGCCTTGCGTAAAAACGTTACCGCCAAGTGTTATGGTGGTGATATTTCCAGAAAACGTAAGTTGTTAGAGAAGCAGAAAGAAGGTAAGAAAAGAATGCGTCAGGTTGGTAATGTAGAAATTCCACAGTCGGCATTTATGGCCGTTCTTAAATTAGACTAGACTGTTAAAAAGGTATACTCATGAAAATTTTAGATGGAAAGGCTACTTCTTCAGCCATTAAAGAAGAAATTAAGATTGAAGTTGACAAACTAAAAAGTGAAAAAGGCATTACGCCACACTTGGCAGCCGTTTTAGTAGGTGAAAACGGAGCTTCTGTAACCTATGTTAATGCTAAAGTAAAAGCGTGTGAGCAAGTAGGTTTTAAATCTACTTTGGTAAAACTAGACGATACTATTAGTGAAGCAGACCTTTTAGCTAAAATTGAAGAATTGAACAACGACGCCAGTTTAGACGGGTTTATTGTTCAGTTACCTTTACCAAAACATATAGACGAGCAAAAAGTAACCGAAGCTATTTCTCCGTTAAAAGATGTAGACGGTTTTCACCCTACAAACTTGGGTAAAATGGTTTTAAATTTACCTACATTCTTGCCCGCAACTCCTTATGGTATTCTTCAGTTATTAGAAAGAAACGGTATTGAAACCGAAGGGAAACATTGCGTAGTGATGGGCAGAAGCCATATTGTGGGTTCACCTATGAGTATTTTAATGGGAAGAAATACCAACCCGGGTAATGCAACCGTAACCATGGTACACAGCCGTACCAAAAATATAGAACAGATCACAAAACAAGCCGATATCTTAATTGCTGCTGTAGGTAAACCTGAATTTGTAACCCGTGAAATGGTTAAAGAAGGTGCTGTAGTAGTAGATGTTGGTATCCATAGATTAGAAGATCAAACAAAGAAAAGCGGTTTCCGTTTAATTGGTGACGTTAAGTTTGATGAGGTTTCGCCTCTTTGTGAAGCCATTTCTCCTGTACCGGGTGGCGTTGGTCCCATGACCATTGTTTCCTTATTAAAAAATACGTTACAATCTGCAAAAAACAGAGCCTAAATGTTAGAAGCTTCTTTACCTGTTATGGAACATTTTTACACCATTCAAGGTGAAGGAGCTTATGCCGGGCACCCAGCGTATTTTGTGCGTTTGGGCGGTTGTGATGTAGGTTGCCATTGGTGTGATGTAAAAGAATCTTGGGATGCTTCGCTTCATCCTGAAATGAAAATCACCGATATCGTTTCTCTTGTTAAAGAAAGCGGAGCAAAACTAGCGGTAATTACGGGCGGTGAGCCTTTAATGTATAATCTAGACGAACTTACCACAGCTTTGTCAAATGCAGGTATTGCCTTAAATATAGAAACTTCGGGGGCACATCCTTTCAGTGGAAAATGGGATTGGGTATGTTTTTCGCCTAAAAAATTTAAAGAACCATTACCCGAATTTTACGAAGAAGCACACGAACTCAAAATTATTATTTTTAATAAATCGGACTTTAAATGGGCAGAAGGCCATGCTGAAAAATTAAACAGCCATTGCCGCCTTTTTTTACAAACCGAATGGGATAAACGGAACGAAATGATGCCTTTAATCATTGAATACGTGAAACAAAATCCCAAATGGAACATTTCTGTACAAACGCATAAATACTTAGATATTCCATAAGGGGTATTTGTAAAAAGCGTTTAAAAACATCATATTTCAAAAATGAAAACTATCCTAAACGCTCTCATAACGTTATTAGCCTGTCTTTTATCGCTTCAGCTTATTGCGCAGAATTACTCTACCAATAACAAAAAAGCCATTAAACTTTTCGAAAATGCACAGCAAGAATTTAAAGTCAACCGAAACTTTGATGAAGGTCTTTCTATGCTAGAAAAAGCAGTAGATATAGACCATAACTTTACCGAAGCACACGCAACATTAGCGGGTAATTATCATTTGTTGGGCCAGCAAGATAAAGCCCTAGAGCATTATAAATCTGTTTATGAACAGGGTAAGGATAATGTTCGGTTTAGTGGCGTAATCTTCGATTTAGGCACTATTTATTTTGAAGATGCCGATTACAGCAATGCCTTAGATTGTTTTCAGGCCGTTGAAAAAACAGCACCAGGAAGGTATAAACGTAATCATTATTACTTGTTAAGCTCCAAATTTTCAATAGAGGCATTAAAAAATCCGTATGATTTTCAGCCGAAAGAGTTACCCGCTACCATTAATAAATTTAAGTTTCAGTCTAACCCACAATTAACGGCAGATGGAGAGCAGATGATTTTTTCAATTCGTGCGGGAATGGGCGTTCAGTTTGACGAACAAATTGCTATTGTTTCTAAAGAAAATGGAGAATGGGGGATGCCTAGAAATATTTCTGACAACATTAATACGCCTACCAATGAAGGTTTTGCCTCTATAACAGGCGACGGTAAAACGATTGTTTTTACTTCTTGTGACAGAGCAGATGGTCTAGGCAGGTGTGATTTATACATTTCAGAAAAAGTAGGAAATGAATGGTCTAAGGCCGTAAACATGGGCGAAACGGTGAATTCACCCGCTTGGGAATCGGGCCCGGCAATTACTGCCGATGGGCATAAGATTTATTTTTCATCCGATAGAGGGGGCGGTAAAGGAGAAAAAGATTTATGGTATACCGAAAAAGGCAAAAACGGGGAGTGGACAAAACCGAAAAATTTGGGCGAACCCATTAATACCGAGTTTTCGGAAGTAACACCTTTTATACACGCCGATGGCGAAACGTTGTTTTTTGCATCAGATGGTCACCCGGGTTTAGGCGGTTATGACGTCTTTTATACTAGGGATTTAAACGGAACTTGGACCAGCCCATTTAATTTGGGTTACCCAATGAATACCAACCACAACGAAGGATCTTTATTTATTACTCCGGATAATGAAAAAGGGTACTTTGAAAAATACGTTTCTATGGGTAGAGATTCGTATTCTCGTTTGTATGAAGTAGACTTGCCTTTGGCCTTACAAGTGGCTACACCATCTATATATGCAAAGGGAATTGTAACGGATGCGCTTACTAAAAAACCAATTTCAACAGCGGTAGAGTTGATAGATCTTTCGGCAGAAACGATCGTGCAAAATGTGACTTCAGACCCCGTAAATGGCAACTATTTAATTGTGCTTTCTGAAGGTATAAATTATGGTTTATTTGTTGAAAAGGAAGGCTATTTGTTTTTCAGTAAGAACTTTGATTTTATGAACAACAAGTTTGATCCACAGGAATTAAACATAGAATTATTGCCAATTTCTGAAGGGAAAACCTTAACCCTGAATAATGTCTTTTTTGAATCGGGGAGCTATAAATTATTAGAACAGTCGGAAGCGGAATTAGGTATGATTTCTAAGTTAATGAAACAACGCCCAGAACTGAAGTTTAAAATTGAAGGCCACACCGACAATGTAGGCGACAAAACCTCTAATGTTACGCTTTCTAAAAATAGGGCTCAATCGGTTTATGATTATTTGCTAATGACCGGTATAGATAAATCCCGCTTGTCGTACCAAGGTTACGGAGAAACTAAACCCGTTGCCGACAATGCTACCGCAGAGGGCAGAGCCGACAATAGACGAATTGAGATTAGGGTGGTGAAGTAGGTTTTTATTAACTTCACTTATAGTGAAGGTCGCTCACAACGCTTGACAAGGTCTAACGACCGTTGTCAACGTAAAATAGACCTTGTCAATTACTTGTGTTGATAACTGTTGTTTAAAGTGTTTTGTTTAGAGTGGCTTATCTCTAAATAATTAGGCTATCCAGATGATATAATTCATATCTATAACGAGCGTAATATTTACACCTAATAAACAAACAAGAGTAATTTTTTTATTATTTTACACTTGTAATCAAGATAAGAGTAAAACTTACCTCCATAATGTTTAATCGCTCAAACCCATATAACGACTTACCTCTTTTACCGCCCTTAGCGGAAATAGAAACAAAAGAAGTATTAAAAAAAAACATCACTGCAAGTAGATCTTTAGCACAATTGAATGGCGCTATAAGGAATCTGCCAAATCCTAGATTATTCCTTGATACACTACATTTACAAGAAGCGAAAGCTAGTTCTGAAATAGAAAATATTATAACAACGAATGATGATCTTTATAAATCAATAGTTGCCGAAAAAAAATATGATAAACCTGCCACTAAAGAAGTAGTTAGTTATAAAGAAGCCATTTGGTTGGCAATGAACACACTTGACCGAAGGCCTTTTATTACAACAAACCTTTGTATAGAAATAGTACAATGCATTAAACAAAATACGGCAGGAATCAGGACGACATCAGGGACAACGCTTTCAAACGTAAAGGGAGAAATTATTTATACACCTCCAGTGGGTGAAGAAATAATTAGATCAAAAATGTCTAATCTTGAAAAATTCATTAACGAGGATACTACGTATGATCCATTAATAAAAATGGCTCTAATACATTATCAGTTTGAAGCTATTCACCCATTTATGGATGGTAATGGACGTACCGGGCGAATTTTACTTTTATTGTATTTAAAACAAGAACAACTACTTGATGTACCAGCGATATTCTTAAGTGAATATATTATACAGCATAAAACGGCATATTACAAAACGCTGAGGAATGTAACAGAAAAGGGAGATTGGTCAGGGTTTATACTTTTTATGCTTGATATGATTGAACAAACAGCTCAATCAGGATTAAATAGACTGGAGTCCATTATTAAATTGATGGATAGTTTTGGCAGTGAAGTAAAAAAACAAATACCTAAAGCATATTCCAAGGACTTAATCGAACTTCTTTTTAAACTACCCTATACCAAAAGACAATACTTAATTGATGCTGGGCTTGGAACACCTAAAACAGTTGGTAATTATTTAATCTCTCTAGAGGAAAAGGGATTTTTAAAATCCATCAAAGTAGGGAAAGAAAAACTCTATTTAAATGAAGAACTAATGAATATACTTGATGGAAAAATCACCAAATCCATTCGCCATCATGTGTAATAAGAACGGTTTAGAAATACGATTTTAATCCAGTAACGATTGAACTCAAACTCATTTACAAACATAAATAAGGATTGAAAATTTTGTCTCTCACAACTCTAACGCTTGACAAGGTCTAACGACCGTTGTCAACGTAAAATAGACCTTGTCAATTACTTGAGTGTAAATAACTCTCGTTAATCTTCTGGATTATAGGCTCACTACTTACAAATAGTGAATGACATGATGCCATTTATTGATTTTATTAATTCAGACTTCTACATAACTGAAATGTTAGGCGCACCAATAATGGATATTGAATTAAAGAATCAGCAAGAATTTATGACTATTAGAAAAAAGGTGAGCAATGGAGAGATGGACGGAATTGAAGAGTTTAGTTCATTGGACTTAAAAAAAGTGGTATTTAAAAGAAATACTAAAACACCTGACTTCTTTACTCTAAGCGGTTGTGGAACAACTATGTTTATTACACAAAGACTTTATGATAAAATAAATGAAGCTGGTCTGAAAGGATTTGAATTAACGTCAACAAGAAGAATCGTGATTGAAGAATAAAACTACCGCCAACAACATGTAAAAAACCATAGCTGGGATAGTGGTAAAAATGTAGCTGCTCACTCTGGTCTTAACATCTCGCTGAGACCCCGTGAGTAACACATTAAGGATTGTTATAAACCAGATGATTCATCTATGGTATACCAGCCTTTTTCATGAGTTTTACTCCAATGTAAATAGATATAAGAATCCGTTTGTTTTGTTATAGTGTCACAAATAAAAATTCTTGAGGAAGCGTCTTTGCCATCAAAACGAAACAATTTACCAACGTTTATAAAATTAACACCATCTTTAACTTCAGTCATTTTTCTATTGTTAATAATGGCAAATGGAGATAAATGTGAATGTGTGCCAAGCCAATAATTTATACAACCGGGGTTTTGATTGATGTATTCAGAAATTTCATCACTTTCTTCTTCACCTATAAAATATAAGAATGACGATGCTTTAGCATCAGCTTCAGACTTGCCACCATGCAGATTCTCAGTTTGCCCTTCGTATTCACCTGTTCCGGCAGTAGTTTCTTTTAAAAGATGGTGGTGACAAGTGAAAATAATTTTCTCCTTATTTTGTTCTACTTCTTTAATCCACCAATTAAATGTTTCTCTTGTTATAGCGCCCGCAGGAAATCCTTTTCCGCTATTTCCTCTTCCTACGGGATATGGAAGATCATTTCTGTCACTTAACATTAAAATTACTATTTCATTACCAATTTCAATTTTATAATGATCGTACGATCCGGAAATTTTATGATTCCTGTTCGATAATAAGTTTTCAGAATATTCTGGAAACTCCCCAATTGGGTCAATAACTTTTCTAAACCATGGGTTTTCAATGGAAGATGAATCAGGCGTATAAGAGTCGTGGTTTCCCATTAAGCAGAATACATCTGAGTGAGCATGATTTTTTAAGTTAGATAAAAATAATTTGTATAAGTCTGTTGTATGTTGGTTGGGTAAATTGGGGCCATTATTAAGATCACCTAAAAGCAGAAAAACATCCCAATCAATTTCAGTATCAATATCATTAGCATTCTGAATTATTGAACTAGAATCGTGTTTATAATCACCACTAAAATGCGGACAACCAGAAGCCCATATCACTATTTTATTGCGTAGATCTATACTGGATAATTGAATAGGTGTAGCGCTTATTTCTTTTCGGTTTAAATAGTTATATATTATAAAACCAGAAATAATAGAAATTAGAATAGCACAGGAAAAACTAAATAATAGTTTGAATGACATTTTAATGTTTAATAATATCTCCCCTCTTTGGTCGGAGCGTCTCACTCCGAACCTATAGAGCAACACCAGCAACACCAAAGTTTAAAAATCTAACAGTATGTTAGAGTAGTATCCTATAAAATAAACTCAATAAATAGGGCACTGCACGCCTGGTTTCACCAAGTCAAATTCTAGTGTGATTTCCGTTAAGAAAAAGCTGTCGTTGTTGTGTGAATTTCCTCTAGAAACACCTTCGTTCCAATGTACACCATCATCCGATTGTGTGGGGATGTTTCCGCCTTCTAATGTTCGGTCGGCTAAGTTTTTACCAATGCCTTGTAATTCTTGGTTGTCACGGTATGTACCGCTAACATCGTCTAAATAATCACTAAAGGCATAATGGTAAGCTACTTCAAAACCAATGTTAAAATTGGGTGAAACCTCCCAACGTACACCAAAACCTACAGGAATATTTAAAACCGTATTAGAATATCTTTTTCCTTCCGTTTGTAAAGGCTGTAAACCGTACCATTGGCCATTATACTCTGCTTTTGGGTTGGTAAATAAAGCCCTTAAACCTAGAAAAACATACGGCATTATCGGCGGTCGTTTATTAAACTGTGGGTGGTATTTGGTAAAGTCGTATACAAAATCAACTCCCAGATTAATATTATCCGAACGGAAAGAAAGATTTCTTACCGGATTCATATCGTTAGAAGACAGGCGGAAATAATTTACTTTACTGCGTATGCTAATTTGGTCGGTTAGTAAATACCGCATATTGGCAGAAATATTCAGGTTAACCGTATAACAATCAAAACTGTTGCATAAATCACCGTTGTAGGTGGCGGTACCAATACCAATTCCTGCTTTGTGGGGTAGTAAAAGTTGTTGCGCTTCTGCCAGAAGGAAACTAAAAACGAAACTTAAGAGTACTAGAGTTTTTTTCAAGTGTGCTTTTATCAAAATCTAACGCCGATTACTTCGGTTTATTCTTTTTCGAAGTTAATGATTTTTGGGCGGAAGGATAAAGATAAACGATAAGACTAGGGATTAATAATAAATCGGAGATCACAGCAAAAACCAAGGTTAAACTGATTAACAAGCCCGTGTAATAGGTTCCGTTAAAAGCAGAGAAAATAAGTGTTAAAAAACCGCCGCTTAATATTACAGAAGTCACAATTATGGCTTTCCCGGTAGAAATGAAAGTCCTTTTTAAGGCATAAAGCAAGGATTTTCCTTTCCCCAATTCAATTCTAAGTTTGCTCATAAAATGGATGGTGTCATCTACAGCAATACCAAAAGCAATGGTGAAGATGATAGAAGTAGACATTTTTAGGCCAACATTAAAATAACCTATAATACCAGCAATGATTAAAAGCGGTAAAATATTCGGCACCAAAGAAACAATAATGGCTCTTGGCGATTTAAATAAAAACGACATTATGATTGAGATGGCAATAAAAGCAATAGCCAAACCTTCCATCATGTTTTGGGAAAGATGTCGGTTACTTTTGTCGATTAGGGTAGGGCTACCCGTCATTCTATACGAAATAAGATTGCTGTCTACATTTGCTTTTAAATAATTGTACAGCTTATTGGTTTCTTCTTCCATAGCCATACTTCCTATGTCGTTCATTTTTCCTGAAAAACGAACATTTTTTAAATCTTCCGTAACAATTAGCTGAAATTCTTTTGATTTACGAACCGTACGAAGTGGGCGTTGTAATTCTCTGTACGTGCGTTTGTTGGGCATGGTATAATATGCTGGAATACCACCGTTTTTAGCTCGGTTAAGGGTTTTAATCATGGTTATTGGTGAAACCATTTGCCCCACTTCAAATTCAGCTTCTAAATAGTCTTGAATAATATTGAATTGCTGCATAACCTCAAAATCTAAAGCGTCTTTAGAAGAATCGGTAACCCAAGCGGCAAACTCAAAAGGTCGGCCGCCTCTAAAATTATCCTCGAAAAACATAAAATCTTCTTTCAAAGGATCACCGTCGTTTACTTCATCAATTAGGCGAGCATCAATTTTAATTTTAGAAATCCCAATTAAAGAAAGTGCCGTAAACGCTAGCGAAACCAATAAAATGCCTTTACGGTTTCTCAACGTCCAGATAAAAAGGTTGCCTAAGCTTCGGTGCCAAAAAACACGGTTGTTTTGCTTGTTGGCTATTTTAGGTGTTTTTAGAAAAAACATAACCGCAGGCATAAAAGAAATGGCCAATAAAAAAGCCAGAAATACGCCCGCAGCAGTATACAAACCAAATTCTTGAATAGGTTTTACACCTGCCGTTAATAAGGTTAAAAAACCAATAGCAGTTGTTAAACTTGTTAAGAAAGTGGCCATACCAATTTCTTTAATAGTAGTATTTAAGGCTTGTATTTTGGTGGCATTACCGCGCAATTCTTCCAAATATTTAGATAAAATATGTACTACGTCAGACATGCCCACTACAAACATAATGGTAGGCAACAGAATGGTCATAATATCTATGTTTTTGCCCATCATCCCCATAAAACCAAGGCAGGCAATAATAGAAATCATTACAATAAACAGCGGCAGAACAACGCCCCAAACAGAACGGTAACTAAGGGTTAAGAAAATAATAATTAGAATAATTGAGGCTGAAACAAACACAGCCAGTTCTAATTGCATTCTTTTCACATATTCTACTTCGGCTTTTAAACGGCCCGCAATGTGGTATTCGTCAAAATTTAAAGAAGCTACCGTTTGGTCTACTTGTTCATACAATAATTTTGAGGAATCTTTCTTTAAATGACTTTTAAACTGAAGCAATACCAAAACGGCTTTTCCATTTTCAGAGAAAAAACTATTTACTAAATCTGAATATTGATATATAAGGCTAGAGTCTTTAGCAAACCTTTCTGGTTCTTCGGCATGTAAAAAGGGTGGGTTTAGAATTCCGCCAGGTGTTATTAAAATGTTTTTAAGCGAAGTAGGGGATTGTACTTTCTCTACATTCTCTATTTTTTTTAATTGGGAAGTTAAGCTGTCTAGTTGCTGCACAAAGCCGGCATTAAAAATACTATTGTCTTTTGTTTTTAATCCAATTACAATCCAGTCGTTATCATTCTCAAATTTTTCAGTATAATCCTGAAAAAAGGCATAATCATCGTCATCTTCTGGGAAAAAGCTTTCGAAGTCGTATTCGAACTTTAAGGTAGAGATAAAAAAAATATTGATGATTGTGTAAAGAAAGACAATTACAATGGAAATTTTTGCGTATTTTCTATTCACAATTCGGGCTTTAGTTCGGTTTGTTTGTTCAAATTTATTAATTAAAAGTTAAACAGAATGAGAAAAGCAGTAGTAATTTTGTCATTATTTTCAGCAGTGTTTTTTTCGGGACTTAATGTAGCGTTAGCAACAACTACTTCTACCGAAGAAGTAATGGGAGATAAGAAGGAGAAGAAAGAAAAGAAAAAGAAATGTTGCAAGAAGGGAGAAGAGAAATCTTGTTGCAAAAAAGGAGATAAAAAAGAGCATTCTAAGAAAATAGAGAGCGAAGAGTCAACAACTGAAGAAGAAACAGAAAAATAGTTAAAAAAATAAGGCGCTTTTTAAGCGCCTATTTTTTTATGCTTCCAATCTAAGATTTCTTTGTTTGCGTATTCTAGGTACGTTTCTATTTGCTCTAAAATTTTGTGGCAAATAAAACTGTTTTCCATGGTCATTTGATTACTGGCAAGTTCAGTTTCTAATTCCTGAGCTACATCTGCAATGGGGTTTAAACCAATGGTTCTAAGGTTCGATTTTAAATTGTGAGCAATTTTACTGGCCTCAATGTTTTTATCCTTGACCATAGCCATTCTAATGTCTTTTAATTGAGTGGGTATTTTCTTGGACCCACGCTCTAAAAGCTCAATAATAAAAACATAATCATCACCCACTAAACTAACTACAAAATCGGGGTCAAAAAAATTATCCGTCATAACATAAAAAGCTAATTCTACAGTTTAAATTTACTAAAAATAAATCTCTATTAAAAGAGGCTAACAATTATCAGTCTATTTAAAAATCATATTTTATTTACTACTCTTTGCTTAGTCGTTATTGTAATACAGCTTAGTTTATTGGTATCGTCATTTTTTTTAAATCAAGCAGATATTATTTGTTTTATTTCTGAATTAAAAAAAACTTCACCAACCCAGCTTCACCGCATAACTCAGTACATAACAGACGCTTTCTTTATACGATTAAGGATTATAACTTCTATAAATTTAGTGCTAGCAGTTTTTGGGTTTTGTTATTTTGATTTAGTAAGGGTTAAGAATTTTTTGTTGGACTTGAAGGCTTCTTGCACCCAATTTTTTAAGAAAATACCCATTACAATTTATGCTGTTGTAATCGGTTTAGCGCTAGTAAAAATAGTGCTGTCCGTTTTAATGCCGCTCACTACAGATGAACTCTTTAATTTCAACAATTATGTAGTGCATGGGCCCTTGGTTTCGTTGTCTTTTGGTATTGGTCCAAATAATCATGTGATGCATACTTTTTTAACATCCTTGGTTTATGGACTAACGGACGCACCTAAATTTTCGGTTCGTGCGGTAGAGTTATTTACGCTGGTGTTTTTCTTTCTTTTCTTCTTGAAAAAATATTCGCCCCAATTGGGTTGGGCAAAAGCACTTCTGGTATTATTAATCCTGAACTTAAGCGTAGACTTCTTTTGGCAATCTATCATAAGTAGGGGCTATATATTGTTGTTTGTTTTTTCGTTTGCTTACCTACATTACAGCCTATGTTATTTTCAGCAATTAAAAAAGTACAGTTTAGCAAAAGCGAATGTTTTTGGGGTTTTGGCTACTTGCGTTTTGCCTACGTTTTTAGTGTTACCATTAGCGGTTTTTCTTTTGGTCTTACTTCGGAAGAAAAAACTGTTCTTTAAATTTCTTAAGTCTACGGTAATTATTGCCTGTATTTCTTTTCTTTTTTATGAACCCATCATCATTTTCAGTGGTAAGAATTTTATGTTGGGCAACAACTGGATTCAAAGTTCTACAAACTTTAAAGACCAAATACTATATTTTCTGAAGGAATTACTGTCTTTAAGTGGTTTTGGTTCATGGGCTTTAGGTATTTTTATTGTCACCCTCCAGTTGATAAAAGCGAAAAAAGAACCGCTTGCTTTACTAGGGCTTTTACTTTGGCTGGTTATTGTAGGCGTATGTGTCATTTTTCAGTATACGCCACCGGTTAGGGTGTTTATACTTATTTTAGCGGTCAGTTTTTTATTTATTTCGGAAGTAATAAAAACAATTACCATTAAGCAGTTACTGTTTGTAATAGTGCTGGTACTGGTGATTTTTGTTCATAATTTAAGGGAGCAACTTTTACCCGTTTACAGAAGATACAATGCTATGGAGCATCTTTTTAAAAGGAATATTGAGGGCAAAATATTCACCAACAACGATTTATATTTTAATAAGGCCAAATACCTTCATCTTACAGAAAATTACCCAGATGCCATTTATGCAACAGGTAGGATTAGCAAGCTTAAATATTTAATTTTAAGGACTGAAACCAAGCTTTCAGAAACAACGTTGGAAGAATACCAGCTAGTGGATTCTAACCAAGAAGTAAATCTCTATAAAAGGAAGAAATAAATATGGCAAATCAGATTATAATCTTTGGTGCAAATACATTAGGTAAAACCGCAATGGAAATCTTTAATTCTAACAAAGTAGAAGTGCTTTGCTTTTTAGATGATAAAGCAGAAATGGAAGGTGTAGAAATTGGTACAGTTAGTGTTTTGGGTAAAACAGACGACGAAACCTATTTAAGCCTATTGGGTAAATCTTGTGACGCCTTTATTGCCGAAGACGATAACAAAGTAAAAAAGAGTACGGTTGAGTTGTTAAATAAAAAATGGGAGGTACAACCGAACAATGCCGTTCATTCTGATGTTACTCTAGCCAGCACTTCTGCTTTCGGGCACGGTAACTTAATTAACGCAGGGGTTAGAATTGGGGCTTTTGCCGAAATTAAAAGCCATTGTATTATTAATGCCAATGTTGTTATTGAGGCAAGTGCTTTAATTAACGATTACGTACAAATTGGTAGCGGATCCATTATTGGATCAGATGTTGTGGTTGAAGAAGGTGCCTTTATTGGTACAGGTGTAATTATTGTTGCCGGTGTCACTATAGGGAAAGGTGCCCGAATTGGGGCCGGTTCTGTAGTTGTTTCCGAAGTTAAAAAAGGATCAACCGTTTTTGGTAATCCGGCTAAAGAAGTGTAAGCTTAATTAAATTATAGATTATGAAAAAAACAATAACTATCCTTTTTTCGGCATTAGCAATAATGGCACTTATGTCGTTCAATACTTTCTTAAATACAAGTTTGTTAATTACAGTAATTGATGATACGGGTAATGTTGTTGAGGGAGCTTCTGTAACTTTGTATAAAACTATGGAGGATTACAACAACGAAAATGCTATGTACGAAACAGAAAAAACCGATGATAAAGGGCGACTAAAGTTTAAAAATGTTGAACCAATTGAATATTACATTTATGTAAAAAAAGGGGATATGGATAATATTTTTAGTGGGCAAAAAGTAAAGCAACTGGAAGAAGGAAGAATTAATAAAATTAATGTGATTATAGAATAAGTTTTTTCTTGATTAAATCTTAAAACCGATACTAAACATGTCGGTTTTTTTATTTACAACAAAATCAATAACGGCAATTCATTTAAAAACAATACTGAACTTTGGAAGTTAAAGAACAATTCATACATACGTTTACAAGGTGTTTTGAAATAGGCGCACTGGTAAAAATTACCTTAAGCAAACCTGCTCAAAAATCTTCGGACTTAAAGAATGTATATTTGCGTAGGGTTGAAATTAAAGACCTTCCTTTTGTTCAATTTTTATACCGTTATACCACCAACGACCAAACTAAAAACCTAAGTTTAGAAGAAGCTGAAAAAGCCTTAGAAGATTTATTGGGCAATCATTTTTTAAATGCTATTTGCTTGAGTTTAGACCTTGAAACAGAGATAAAATTCAACAAAAAAAGAGAAGGGAAACTCTTTCTTAAAAAAGTGACCTTAGAAAAAGAAGTTTCGACCACCAACAACAGAGAAAAAGTAAAACGAGCGGAATTAAACGATCCGTATTTATACCATTTGGGAGTAACTACTAAAGAAGGGGCGCTAATTCCTAAAATGGCCGATAAATACCGACAGATTAACAAATACCTAGAAATCTTTGAAAGTCTTTGGGAAAAGTCTGAACAACCGGACTTACCACAGGTAGTAGATATGGGTTCTGGCAAAGGGTATTTAACTTTTGCTTTGTATGATTTTTTAAATAATAAATTAGACGTAGAAGCCAAGGTTACAGGCATTGAACTTAGAAAAGAGTTGGTAGATTATTGTAACGGTATAGCGCAAAAATGTGGGTTTGAAAATCTTACATTTGTAAACCAACGTATAGAAGATTTAGAAGATACTTCAATAGATATTTTGATTGCCCTTCATGCTTGTGATACCGCTACAGATGATGCGCTTGGTAAAGGAATTATTTCTAACGCTAAGATTATTATTTGTGCGCCCTGTTGCCACAAACAAATTAGACAGCAATTGAAAGGTGTAGAACCCAAAACACCCATTCTAAAATACGGTATTTTTAAAGAGCGCCAATACGAAATGGTAACCGATACCATTAGGGCTTTAATGCTAGAAAAGAACAGTTATAAAACCAAAGTGTTCGAATTTGTTTCTAACGAACATACTCGTAAAAATATAATGTTGGTAGGGACAAAGTCTGCCACCAAAGCCGATGGCGATTTGTACCAAAATCAGATTAATGAACTAAAAGCGGAATACGGTATTGAATACCATTATTTGGAAAAAGTACTGGAATAGATCAAGGATCTTTTAAAGATTCTTGATCTTACTTGTGTGGTAAACTTTTCCAATACTTTTTTAGCGCCGAACGCTTCAAATGTACACCATCATAAAAATCATTAGGCTTCAGAATTGTATTGTTTATATAGCTTTGACTAAGGCAGGTAATGTCTAATTGTTCACACAACTGCTTCAGTTTTTTTTCAGCTAGAATAATCCCCTTGTGTTCCTTTGTTATTAATTGATAAGTTTCTGGATGATAAGGAGGAATATATATTGTTAAGGAAACACCATTATCCAATAAATAGTTAAGCAAAGACCGAATTAAGTCCGTTTGTTTGGTAGAAATGGAATCAAAGTTTTCATCAAGAGATTTTTGTGAATATGAAAGAGCTTTCTGTTGCAATTGAGACGATGTTGGGTGTGTAAAAGAGTATGGGCTAGAAAATGAACCATCGGGGAATTGACGATAATTATTTGAATCTATTTGAATAGCAGCATGCCAAGAATCGTCTATTTGTAAATTATCTAATAAGTATTGAACGGAAAGCAGCTCATTCAATTTATGTTTTTTGTAATTCCAGAGGAAAGATTCCGGTTTTTTGAAGTTGTTTTTTTTTATAAAGGCAAGTACGGCTTCGCGATTAACGTACCACTTATTGCTATTTACATCATCTGAAAAGTGCCATAAATCCATGCAAATAATCATTTGTTTTGGCAATGCACTAAAACGATTATGATATGTTGTTAGAAAAGCCATCATATCGTATACGTTCCCTGCGGAAACACTATTGTTCATTAACAATTTATTAGGAAACATATCTTGGCAGAATTGCATACTTCTGCTAGAACCCAAAACAACAATATCCGGTAAAGAGTCTAATGATGCTGTCCATTGAGTCAATAATACTCTTCGGTTTTGCGCATTAAGAGCTATTGTTTTTCCTTTTTTCAGTTCTTGTACCATTATTTCTGTATCTGTATTTCTAAAAAGGTGATAGCTGTCTACCCACCAGTTATACAAACACATCAAAAATATGGGGAGGATAAATAAGGAGAAACGGATAATTTGATTTTTCATTTAAAATTGAAAATAAATAAAATTCCTTTCTAATGACCAACAATATAATATACCAATAAGAAGTAAGTAATAACTTATCCAACGCAGATATACCGGTAATAACTGAATACGTTTCTCAAAAAAATGTACACCTTCTATCACCAAAAGCATTGAAATGAATACACCGGATATTAATAATAATTTTCCGTCAAGAAATGCTTTTGTGTGAAGCAATGAGAACGATGTTTCGAATGAAAATAAATGTTCGATAACAGAAAATGCTTCTGTAATAGTTTGAGAACGAAAGAAAATCCACGTAAAACAAACTAAGGCAAAAGTAATAGGAATAAAAATAGGAGATAGCTTGTTGTTTTTATTCTGAAATAAAGAAGGCAGAAAAAACAGCCCGTTTAAAAATCCCCAAAAAAGAAATGTCCAGTTGGCGCCATGCCATAGCCCACTTACAGTAAAAACAATCATTATATTTCTAATTTGATTCATTTTTCCTTTTCGGTTGCCCCCTAATGGAATGTACAAATAATCACGAAACCATGTGCTTAACGAAATGTGCCAACGAGCCCAAAATTCAGCTATGGAATAAGAAAAGTAAGGGCGGTTAAAATTTTCCATTAAACGAAATCCAAACAAACGAGCTGTACCGATGGCAATATCTGAATATCCAGAAAAATCACCATAAATCTGGAACGCAAATAAAATAATCCCAATCAGTATAAAAACAGAATGAAGATGTTCGTGATTTTTATAGATAAGGTCTACATTAACAGCACAAGCATCTGCTAGTGCTACTTTTTTAAATAACCCGAATAATATTTTCCGTAGAGCAAATTTTATATCGGCATTTGTTAAAGTTCTTTTCTTGCTAAATTGGGGTAAAAGTTGAGAAGCGCGTTCAATTGGTCCCGCTACTAATTGAGGGAAAAAAGAAACAAAGCTGAAGAAGTCTATAATTTTTCGGGAAGGCTTTAATTGACCACGATAGATATCAATACTGTAACTTACTGTTTGAAAAGTATAAAAACTTATACCAACCGGAAGGATGATTTGTAGAGAACTCCAATGTGTATTGAAGCCAATTCCATTCATTAGTCGAGCAAATTCTGGAATGAAAAAGTTGTAGTATTTAAAGAAAGCTAATATGCCAAAATTTGTTAGAAGACTTACACCTAACCACAAACGTTTTTGGCTTTTATCAGGAAGTGAATCAATTTTTAAACCACAGTACCAATCAACTGCTGAACTGAAAATAATTAAGCTTAAAAAACGATAGTCCCACCACGCATAAAAAAAATAACTGGCTAATAATAAAAAGATATTTTGAGCCCGTATAGAGCGAAGCAACCAATATATAATTAGGCAAACGGGAAAAAATAGAAGAAACTCTACGGAGTTAAACAACATGGGAAAGCAAATTCAGCTAATCAAACAAAGATAAAGTTTTCGCAGTCAATTTTTTCTTTGTTTGATAACACATTAGTAGTTTTATAGGCCATTGGTATTTTTTCTATTTTTCACAAATATTCAGCAATAAGCTCTGCCAATTCTTCTACAGAATGTAATTCTGTTTTGTTGATGTATTCGTTCAGTACTTTTCTAACCATTATGTTAAGGCCGTCTTCTTCTGAAGCTCTGAAATCAGTGCGAACGCCAATAATTCTTTTGCCTTGTTGGTAGGCTAAGCCCAGTTCAATGCAAGTCCCCGAATCGGCGTCTGGTCCGTCTAATATGCAAAGAATAAGATCAGCTTCTTTTACACCGTCTACACAAGATTGAAATACTTTGTTTTCGAAATCAGGGTCACCAAAGATTTTCTCGGCTTCGTCTTGGGGCAGTAGTATTTGTAATTCCGGCTTCAGTTTTAAAAGTTCGTTTTTAAGGGTTTCGTTAAAAACTTTTTCAGCCATACTGAAAAGTGCTCCGGCAAAGTAAATTTTCATGTGGTGTATTTTAGGATTGTTTTCTTACGGCTTGCAAGGTAATAGAGAAAAAGGGGATAGGCAATTTTAATGGGTATTGGGTAGTAATGCGATTACTCTAAGTAATCGCATTACTTTATAGCTCAGTCTTAGTGAGATGCTTGAGTCGGTATGCTATTTTAAAAGAGGGTAGTCACGAATTAAAATTTGAACAGATAGATTTAATCTTTCCGCTAAAGTTCTTACCATCTCAACGGTCAGTTTTTTTCGTTTGTTAAGTATTTCAGATACTCTGCTTTTTCCACCAATAATTCCAAAAAGATCCTTTTGTTTCAAGTCTAATTCTTCCATTCTAATTTTGATTGCTTCAATTGGGTCTGGAGCTTCAATTGGATAATGTTTGTTTTCATATTCATCAATTAGAAGTGCTAAAATATCAGCTTCATCACTTTCTTTTGAACCAGATTTAGCATCGAATATCTTATCAATCCTAGTCAATGCTTGTTGGTAATCATATTCAGTTTTAATCAATCTTAATGTCATGGCGGAATGTTAAGATTAGTATAAAGGTTTAAATGTGTTTTATTATTGATAAAGCTCCTATTTAGCTGAAGCAAGACGCATTATAGAGCATCGCTAAATTCATGCCCAAACCTCGCTATAATTTCATGTGCTGTGTTGTGTTTCGTGGTTAATTATAGTCTTTGAATGGTTTCTAATTTTTTTAATAGCTTAGTGTGTTTATAAATGATTTGAGACTTCATTGGGTTTGTCAATAGCTTTGTTTCGTTATTATATCTCAGAATTAAACCGCTTAATTGTTCGTTGCTGTAAAATTCACCTAGTTCTGACCATTCCTTACCTAATTGATCTATTTCCGGATTTCCTGTTATTTGTTTTCCGAAGTCCACAAATGTAGTTCTCTTTCCCCTAAAGTAATTAGTGAAATCATCGAAGTTAAATCCACTGATGAAATCTATATCAATGGCAATGAAATAAGGCAAATCACTTGTTAAGATAATTGAGTCGTACTTATTTACTTTTTTTGAAATTTCATTTAAGTTCTTTAAATGTTTATACTGAATCAACTTTTGAGGTTTGTAATCTATCGAGTTATTATTACCAATACATTGGACGTGACCTTCATTATCTGTAATATGAAAGATTTTGAAAATGAACAATTCAGAAACCAATAGTTCTTCATCAACCTTTTTTGTAGAATGATTAAGCCATTGTTCTAGTTCTTCAACAACATAATCAATAGAATATTTGTAAGTATCGAAATACTCATCGATAAAAATGATTTTTATGATATAACTAAAGTTTAAGAGCTTTACTTTCTCGATTAGTGTATTTTCAAAATCACTTCTTTTTTGATCTTTGTTACTTTTGCCTAATCTATACACATCACAAATAGCATGTTCCGAACCATTGATAATTGTCCAATCAGGTGTCTGTCTATTATAATATTTCTTCTCGTAAATTATTTTTAAACCTAATTGATGGAATATTTCTCCAAATGTTAGTTCAGATATAGTAGAAAGAAATTGTGTTCGGCTGGTTTCAGAACTAAGAACATTCAAAATTTTTTATGCTCATCCGTAATTATACCAGTCCGCAGATTGGTTGCGTAGCTTAGACCTAACTTGGTCATAAAAATCAATGCTATGAACATATTAGAATTTGTTGATATATTTCCAGATGAGATCAGTTGTAAACTACATTTTAAACAAGTTAGAGAAACCCAAGGAGTGGTTTGCAAAAAATGTAATAGCCACAAGCATTATTGGTTAAAAGCTAAATATCAGTGGCAATGTGCCCAATGTGGATTTAGAACAACTCTTAAAAGCGGTACAATACTGGAAAGCAGTAACCTTCCTTTTAGAAAATGGTTTCTGGCTATGATGTTTATGAGTTTTTCTAAGAAAGGAATATCTGCCTGTGAACTTCAACGACAACTCAACCACTCCCGCTATGAAAGTATCTGGAATATGATGCATAAAATTCGAGAAGCCATGGGTAAAAGAGATGACCTATATCAATTGCATGGAATGATTGAGTTTGATGAAGGATATTTTGAAAGTAGCTCTATAAAAAGGGAAAGAAACTTAAACGAGGAAAAGGAAGCCAGAAGCAAAAAAATATAGCTACCATGGTTGAATCTACCCCGTTGGAAAACCCTGAAACAGGTGTTAAAACCAAACATTGCAGGTACTATAAAATGAAAGTTTTGGATACTCAAAAATCAGAAAGTATAAATAAAGTCATTAAGGAAAATTTGAGTGAATTGGCTATCGTATTTTCAGATAAAAGTAAAAGTTATGTAGATATAGCTGATTTTGTAGAAGGACACTACAGCGTGAAATCAGACAAAGAAACTACTAATGATACTTTAAAGTGGGTACACATCGCTATTTCTAATGCAAAGAGGAACTTCTTAGGTGTTTACCACAAGATCAGCGGTAAAAACCTTCAGAATTACATAAATGAATTTTGCTATAAGCTAAACAGAAGATATTTTGGAGAAAACCTTTTCAAAAGGCTCTTAATTGCTGTTTCCTATCCATACTGGCAACATTGCGGATAAGCATAAAATTTTTTCTCCTTCAGGAAAGTTTTCCAAACGATTAAGAAAATCTTTGTGGTAACTGCAATATTTTAAAAGTAAATCTTGTTCTTTCAAATTCTAATTAAGTTGCTGTTTAAATGCTTTTATGAAACACAACTTTTTAATATGCATAACAGTGGCACATATACAATCTATAAATAACGGCAAATATCCTAAGCATAATATATGTAATACTAAATAAACCAAAACCTTTCTTATTCAGAAGTTTAACAGTACTTATTTGCAATAGAATGGGTAATTGATGCTGGTCGGTGATTTAAGCTAGTAGCAAACGGACTTTTCGCTGCCGTTCAAATTAACGAAGAATTGTAAAAATTGCTTATGCACATTTTTGTACTCTTTTTTTATATTTACCCTCATGAAATCAAATCTTGTTTTACTATTCTTCTTTTTTTATTTTCTTTGGTCTAGTTTCTCCTTTGGACAAGAATTTAAAGATCTATATAAATATACCACTGTATTCGAACATTATAAGGATACTTTATTTACTGATAATCCTTATGTTAAAAATCCAATAGATAACAATGATATCATACATCATTTAGAGTCTCTGAAATCCCTTTATTTGGATAAAGAACATGTTCTCAAAATTAATCACTCCCGAAATTCAGGTGATACTTTATTTTTTCAGGTCTCTTATAATTTCAAAAAAGATTCATTAAGGGCAAAAATAAAGTTAGTGCATTTTAGAGATAGCTTATACTTTGAATTATATCAATTTACTCAAAACAATAAATCCAAAGAGATTAATGTACTAAAACAGTATTTTTTCCTAGATGAAATGTATGGGATTGAAACCTCTTTACAGGTTGTGATTCCTATAAGTGTAAAAAATGAAATCCTAACCAGACTTCAATCAATCGATTCTATTTGGATAAATACTATAGGCCATATTAATCCAAGATCAGTTATCAGTGGTGGGTCTGACTATATGGAACACGACAGAGTAATCACAAAAAAAACGGTAATAATAGATAGGGATTTAATACTTGAGTTTTCAACTTTTCTTTACAACTACATCGGATTCAGAAATGAATTGTCTGACCTGACATGTTTATGTGGTGAAGATTTAGAAAGCCATTCATTTCAAATTTTCACCCCAATCGGAAAAACCTACTTAAATGTATATTCATCTGAAAACTATATTTCTATCATTAGAAACCAAGATCAATTGGTATACTTTATTGATTACTCGGAAGCAAGCATAAGTTGTTTAACAGGGTATTCCAATCCATAAATTATTTACCAAACCTGTGTATGCACAAATGTTGTACATACACACCCCTAAATAAACCAAAACCTTCCTTATTCAGAAGATTAACAGTGTTTATTTTTAATAGAAGGGTATTAAGCAGTAAATGATTTAAGCTTGGAAAACGGACTTTTTGATGCTGCTCAAAGTGACGAATAATTGTAAAAGTGAGGGAGTTATAAGCATAAAAAAAGGCCTGCTTCCTTACGGAAACAAGCCTTATATACAATTTAAACAAACAGGTACTTAATTAAGGGAGCTACTTATTCGCCTAATGAAATTTGTTTCATTTCAGACATTGCACCTCTTAAGAATTCACCAACTTCTTCAATTGGGTGATTTCTAATCATAGAGTTAATAGCAATTAAAGTAACATTGTCTACCCCGTTGCTTTTACCAGCGTTGTAATCGTTACCAATTACATCCGTTTCAACAGTTTCCATGAAATCTGCTAATAAAGGCTTGCAAGCGTGGTCAAATAAATAACATCCGTACTCAGCAGTATCAGAAATTACTCGGTTCATTTCAAATAACTTCTTACGTGCAATTGTGTTGGCAATTAATGGAGTTTCGTGAAGAGACTCATAATACGCAGATTCTTCTTTAATACCTGCTTCTGTCATAGTTTCGAACGCTAATTCAACACCCGCTCTAACCATAGCAACCATTAATAAACCTTTGTCGTAGAACTCTTGCTCTGTAATTTCTACGTTAGCAGGTTCAGTTTTTTCAAAATTGGTTTCACCGGTTAAGGCTCTCCAGTTTAGTAAGTTTTTATCGTCTTCTGCCCAGTCCTTCATCATAGTAGATGAGAACTCACCAGAAATAATATCGTCTTGGTGCTTTTGGAAAAGCGGACGCATAATGTCTTTTAAATCTTCAGAGATTTGGAAACACTCTACTTTAGCTACGTTAGAAAGTCTGTCCATCATAGCCGTAATACCACCGTGCTTTAAAGACTCGGTAATAACTTCCCAACCGTGTTGGATAAATTTAGCAGCCCATCCTTTATCAATTCCTTTTTCAACCATTTTGTCGAAACAAAGAATAGAACCTGTTTGTAGTAAACCACAAAGGATAGTTTGCTCACCCATTAAGTCAGACTTAACTTCAGCAACAAAAGAAGAACGTAAACAACCTGCTCTGTCACCACCAGTACCAACAGCGTAAGCTTTAGCATAATCCCATCCTTTACCTTCAGGATCGTTTTCTGGGTGAACAGCAATTAAAGTAGGAACACCAAAACCTCTTTTGTATTCTTCTCTAACTTCAGAACCAGGTGATTTAGGCGCCACCATAATTACAGTGATGTCTTCTCTTACTTGCATGCCTTCTTCTACAATGTTGAAACCATGAGAATAAGCCAATGCAGAACCTTTTTTCATTAAAGGCATAACAGCAGTAACTACAGCTGTGTGTTGTTTATCTGGCGTAAGGTTAATTACTAAATCAGCCGAAGGAATTACTTCTTCATAAGTACCAACTGTAAAACCGTTGTCCGATGCATTTTTCCAAGAAGCTCTCTTTTCAGAAATAGCAGCACCTCTTAATGCGTATGAAATATCAAGGCCAGAGTCTCTCATGTTTAATCCTTGGTTAAGGCCTTGCGCCCCACAACCAACAATTACAATTTTCTTTCCTTTTAATGCTTCTACACCATTAGCGAATTCTGAATTGTCCATGAATTCACAAACGCCTAACTGGTTTAGTTGTTCTCTTAGTGGTAATGTATTGAAGTAATTAGCCATTGTTTTAAGCTTACAATTTTTTAGATGCTACAAAGTAAAACAACTAAAGGCAAAAAAGTAGGTATTTATGTAGGAAGTTTAGGTACTTTTCCCCGAATTGTTCTCTTTGTATTCTTTGGGACTAATACCGTTTAGGCGTTTAAAAAAACGCGAAAAATAGGATTGATCTTTAAAATTGAAGTATTGAGCTATTTCAGAAACATGCAAGTCAGAATGAATTAACAATCTCTTAATTTCTATATTAAGCTTTGCTTTTATGATTTCTGTAGAGGTTTTCCCCGTTTTTTCTTTGCTAAGTTCGGTGAGGTAATCGGGAGATACGTTTAATGCCTCGGCATATTCTTTTACCGAAAGGTTTAATTGGTACTTTTCCTCTAGAAGTTGATAAAAGCGCTTTATAAGCAGGTTTTGTGGTCCTGCTTCAAAACTCTTTTTTTCAGGATAAAGAAATTGAGAGAATCTTAAGATGTTTTCTAACAGCGCTTCTATCATAAATTGGCTTTTAGCCGTTTGGTTTTTCATTAAATCACTGCCTTTTTTAAAAAGACTTTCCATGAATAATACGTCCTCAGGTGATTTTACGTACAGTGGCTCGTTTTTTTGTTCTAAATGAAAGAAAAAAGGAAACTCTAGAAGCTCATTTTTGTTTACTTTGTTAAGAAGATAAAATTCTGACCTGAATAGAAAAATGTATCCTTCAACATCTTCAGACAGTTCCAATTCGTGGGACTGTCCTGGTGAAAGGAAAAAGACGCAAGGCGGTTTTATTTCATACTTATTTTCGTCAATAATATGTTTTCCTTCTCCTTTATTAAGGTAAAGGATTTCAAAAAAATCGTGGCGGTGTGGGTATTCAACATTAAAATGGCGGTACGCATCAAATTTTTCCACTTGGTAGGGCGTAAGTCTATCTTCCTCCTTTTTAAAGTGGTCTATTCCGTAAATAGGGATAGGTTTTCGTTCGGTCTTCTTCTTCATGAGTTTAATTAACCATTTATACTAACTACTATTGAAACCGCTATCAACGCTACTGCAAGTTATTATTTTAACAGCACTTTTCAGTTTTACTATCTTCAGTGGGGTTAATAAAACGTTCAATTATATAGATAATCAAGAATATTCTAAAGCCTTTAAGTTAATTGGTGACCACCGTCATTCTGGTGATTTCGGTTATGAATGGTATTACCTAGAAGCGTTGTTGTATTCCAGAGTAGAATTTTCGGCTTATGATGTCCCAAAAGCTTTTAGGGATATTATAGAGGCCGAAAAGTTATACAAAAACAGCAACGAACATAAGATTTCCTTGCATGATATAATGATTCTGAAGCAAGAAATTGAAAACCGTTATTTGCCGCTCTTGTACCAAATGGACAGAGATCAATTGCAGTTTTTTGTGGCGCATTACCCCAATTCAGAATTAGCCTTTAAAGCCAAAAGCATTAAAACCGATAAAGAGTTAAGACGAATTTTATCGAACCATGATTTAATACAACTAGATAGTTTTATTAAACACCACCAAAACCACGAACATATAGATCAAGTAATTGAGATGCGTAATGAATTGGTGTTTGAAGATGCTTTGTGCTGCAATACTTTGGACGCCATAGATTATTACATAGAAAATTACCCAAATTCTAGGCAAGTACAGGAAGCCAAAAGAATCCGGAATAATTTGGCCAGAATAGAACTTTTAGTAGAAAAAGATGAACTCAGTGAATTGAAGATTAAAGAACATAAAGCTAATTCTGAAAAAGAAAAAGCAGAAGTAAAGGCCTTACAAGCACAACGAAAAACCATGTGGGTGACTATTGGTTTTATGGTTTTGTTAATCGGTTCTTTTGTGGTGGGTATTGTATTAATTAAAAGAGATCAGTCTAGGATTTTAGAACAAAAAAAGCAAATAGAAGAAAAGAACGGGCATATTATGGACAGTGTTCGGTATGCAGAACAGTTGCAGCGTTCTATGCTTCCGGCTGAAGAAAAAATTAAAGCAGTTGTAGATGATTTAATGGTTTATTATGTGCCCAGAGATGTAGTAAGTGGTGATTTTTATTGGTTTATAGAAAAAGAAGAGGAATACTATTTGGCTGTTGCCGATTGTACCGGGCATGGTGTTCCCGGGTCTATGATTAGCATGGTGGGAGTACACGGTTTAAGCAGTGCACTAAATGATTATGGTTTCCGAAAACCAAATAAATTGTTGGATAAACTGCGAGAAGAAATTCTTTACACCTTTAAAGACAAGAACAAAAGCCGTAAAGACGGTATGGATATTTCTTTATGCCGAATTAATAAAAAAACCTTAGAACTTCAGTTTTCGGGTGCGTTTAACGGTTTGTATATTTTACGTGGTGAAGAACAGATAGAAATTAAGGCCGATAGACAACCCATAGGTTTCCATTTTAAAATGGAGCCTTTTACCTTACATGATTTCCAATTACAGAAAGGAGATAAGCTTTTTATGTATACAGATGGTTATGTAGATCAATTTGGTGGAGAAGAAGGTAAAAAGTACATGAAAAAAGCGTTTAAAAACTTATTATTTTCGTTGAAAGATAGTTCTATGCCCGAAATTAAAGAACGACTAAATTCTGAATTCCAGCTTTGGAAGGGCGATTATGACCAATTAGACGATATTTGTGTACTAGGAATAACCGTGTAATTATTTTTGATATTTAGTACATGATTTTTAGCACGGTTTTTGGAATAGTTAGTACCAAAAGCTGCGAGATATGTTTAAAATTATGTTCCTTATTTGCTTCCTTATGGCAAGTCAGTTTGTTAATGCCGCCTCGGTAAAAAGAGTTTTAAAAATTATTGAAAAAGAAGATTATGCTAAAGCTGAAAAGCTGGTGGATGAGGAGTTATTTAACGCCCCAGAAGATTATAATTTTCTGTATTTAAAAGCCAAATTATTGTTTGAATCTTCGGAACAATTAGCCTTTGTGGAAAATGCTTTTGAACAGATTTTATTGGCCGAAAAAGCATTAAACAAAAACGGAGAAGATCCTAAAGGTATTCACCCCGATGAAGTGTATGTTTTAAAAGCCCAGATTGAAAAACGTTATGTACACGTGCTTAATAAAAAGACAGAAGAGGAACTGAATAAATTTGCTAACAAACATCCTAATTCTAGTTTAAGCAGTTATGCTCAATCCTTAATGGCCGACAAAGAATTAAGGGATATTTTACAAAGCGAAGACTTAAATAAGCTGGAAGAATTTATCATCAATAATCCAGAGAACCCAGAATTAGAATCGGTAATTACCTTACGAGACGAATTGGCTTTTGAAAAAGCCTTGCATGAAAATACCATAGAAGTATACGAGCATTTTATGGAAAATTATCCAGAAGCAGAACAATATAAAGAAGCCGAAAATCACCGTAACAATTTGGCGTATATAGAATTATTGCAAAAAACTGAAAAGCTAAATACACTTACCATTCAGGAGCAAAAAAACCAAATTCAGCAAGAAAAAGCGGCGCAAATGGTTTTAGCTGCCGAAGCTAAAACACTTTGGGTTAGTGTTTCTATCTTGGCATTATTGGCATTTACCGTTTCTATAGGTATGATTTTAATCCGTAGAGATAGAGTACGTATCATAAACCAAAAACAAGTGATTGAGTTTAAGAACAATCAGATATTTGATAGTATTAATTATGCCCAGAAAATACAGCAGTCTATGTTGCCAACAGAAAGCGCCTTAAGTGCTTATGTGAACGATGTTTTTGTAATTTATCGTCCTAAAGATATTGTAAGTGGGGATTTTTATTGGTGTCACGAAAAAGACGAAAACATTTACTTGGCCGTAGCCGATTGTACGGGGCATGGCGTACCGGGCTCTATGATTAGTATGATGGGCATTAACGGATTAAATAGTTCTTTAAACGATTTTGGCCTAAATAGACCCGATGAAATTCTGAATAAACTTCGGGAGAAAATTGTTAAAGCTTTCCGTAAAGAAGATAACCGTAAAGACGGTATGGATATTTCTTTATGCCGAATAGACAAAAGTAAAAATATGCTTCAGTTTTCTGGGGCGCACAACAATTTGTACATCATCCGTAATGGAGAATTGTTAGAACTAAAAGCAGACCGGCAAGCCATAGGATACCAAGATAACATGAAAGACTTCTGTTTACATGAAATGGAATTATTAAAAGGCGATAAACTGTATTTATTTACAGATGGTTATATAGATCAGTTTGGTGGTGAGAAAGGACGTAAATTAATGAAGAAAGCATTTAAAACGTTGCTGGTACAATACAGTAAATTATCCATGAGTGAAATGAAATACCACTTAGATCGCTATTTTGATGAATGGAAAGGCAGCGAAAATCAACTTGATGATGTATGTGTAATGGGGGTAGAGGTTTAGTGTTATTAGATGCAAGTAATGTCACGTCTAATGGTATCTAAAACCAGTTGTGTTTTCTCTTTTTGATAGAGTTTCTTATTACTAATTAAATACAAGTCTCGCCACTTTATGTTGGTGATATTGGTAGACTGTAAAGTTCCTGCGCGTTTAAAAGGAATTAGTGTGGAATGAGAACATACACAAACCCCTGTGTTTCTAGACAATTGATACAAAACCTCATGTTCATTGGGAATAATGTAATTGGGTATTATAGTAGGTCGTTTTTTGTTTAATGCCAAAAGCCAATAGTTTTTAATAAAACTAGTGTTGGCGTCGTGAGAATACCATATTTGCTTATTAAGCCAAAGTTCAGCTTCTACAACGCTGTTTTTAAAAGCTTCTTCAAATTCTTCTAAATTAATGTCATTGCTAGCGGCTAGTACTAAACCTTGTCCGTAAATATGATCACATATTAAATCGAAGGTGTTCATTTCTTCGGTAACCAAAGCACAATATATTGTTCCGTTTTCAACCAGTGTTTTTAGTTCTTGTTTGGTTCCAAAAGTAACATGTACATGCTCGCCTAAATTGGGTATATGTTTGCAGAAAATAGATTTATATAAATGAGGTGAAACCCCTATTTTAAGGATTTTTTTTACATCTGAATTGGAGTTCGTTATTTTGTCTTCAACAATCTCTAATTGTTCTAACAAACCGGAAACCATGGTGTTTAGCAACTTTCCTTCTTCGGTTTCTATTACGCCTTTAGACTTTCGGGTAAATAATTTTTGCCCCATTTGGTTCTCTAGTGCAGCAATGTGTTGACTTACAGTAGGCTGGCTAATCATCAATAGCTCAGATGCTTTACTTAACGACTTCGTTTTGTATACTGCCCGGAAACTTCTAAACCATTCTAAATTTACCATGATATAAATATAATAATATCATACTGTAAATTTTACCGTTTCATATAATATCACTACTTGTTTATGTTTGGGTCATACAAAAATCAAAAAAGCTATGACACAGGTAAAAGTAAATGGAAAAGCAGCTTTCGTAAGTGGAGCAAACAGAGGAATTGGTAGAGCTACAGTTATTGAACTTTTAGAACGCGGTGCATCAAAAGTGTATGCAGGCGCACGTAATCCTGAAAAACTTTCGGATCTAAAAGAGAAATATGGTGATAGATTAATTCCCGTAACGCTGGATTTAACAAACGATCAATCAATTAAAGCAGCTGCCGAATTGGCAAACGATACCGATATTTTAATCAATAACGCAGGGGTTTTATTAGGCACAACTATGCTTTCGGTACAAGCCCTTAAAGAATTGACCGATAATATTGAAGTGAATGTGTATGGTTTATTAAAACTGACTCATGCCTTCATTCCAACGTTAAAGAAAAGTACAGCAACCGCTATTGCTAACTTTTCTTCACTTGCTGGTTTAGGTAATATGCCTGTAATTGGTACCTATTCAGTAAGTAAAGCAGCAGTACATAGCATTACGCAAGGTTTACGTGCCGAATTAGCCAATGACAACGTTTTGGTATCGGGTGTTTATCCAGGGCCTATAGATACAGAAATGACGGCTTCTATGGAAATGGATAAAGATACGCCCGTTAATGTGGCCAAAGCTTTAGTAGATGGACTTGAAAACGGAGCAGAAGATATTTTTCCGGATAATGCTTCTGTGCAAGCAGGTCCATATTATTTGCAAAACCCTAAAGCAGTAGAAGGCGAATTTGGCAAATATATGCCCGCATAAATACGTTGTTTTTTCTGAATAAATGAAGTCGTTTGGGGCTTCGTTTATTCAGTTTTTAAATTGAAAGAACTGGTAACCATTAGCCATGTAAATAAGCATTTTAATGAAGCTATATATACTGTCTTTGATTTGTTAAAATGTTAAAACCAGTAGCGCTTACCTGCAGACATCTTATAATTAATCAAAACCAATATGAAAAAGAAATTACTCATTATTACTTCATTAGTAGCAACATTGTTTTTGGCTTCATGTGGATCAACTTCTTCGGAAACAGATACAGAAAAGCCAATGGAAGAAACTAAAGTAGAAGAAGTTGCTGTAGAAGAACCAGCTGAACAAGTTAAAGTTATTCAGTTAGAAGAAATACCAGGTGCATTTACTACCGAAGAACTGGTTTTGGAAGAAGGTACCTATACTTTTGAAGTAACAAATAAAGGTATAGATAAAGAGGTAGCTTTTGTTTTAGCGCCTGCCAAAGAAGGTTTACAACAAGAAGATTGGATTTCGGATGCTATGTTAACTTCGGCCATTGCAGACGGACAAACAGCAAGCTCTACAAAACCCGTTAAATTGGAAAAAGGAGAGTACTTGTATTTTTGCCCATTAAATTCTACACCTCAGTATAAATTAACGGTGAAATAATTTTTAGATAGTTTTAGGGTTCAACAACTAAAGCGCATAAAAAAACCAGTAACAATTAGCGTTACTGGTTTTGTGTTTTATGGATACTGCCGGTATTTAATAAAACGACTATTCTTTAATAAGTTTTAACGTTTTTTCTTTGTTGATTTTTACAAAATACTGCCCAGGTTTTAAGTCTATTATATTAATAGAACTTCCTTTTCCATAGCTAAGCATTCTTCCATCAATATCAATTAATTCCCATTGGTTAATGTCTTTTTCAGACTGAATAAAAACCGTTTCTTTAGCAGGATTGGGGTAGAGGCTAGTAGTGTTTGAACTTTCAGATATTTTGTAATCATCGCCACCAGTAACCACGCATTGGTTGTTGCTACAGTCAACTAGTTTACCAGTCACAGATTTAGACAATAAGCGGATATAATTTATCTGGTAGCCGCAAGAATTTTCAGTAACCGACCAAGAATTTAATGGCCAGTTGGTATTAAAATCTTTGTAAGATTTTTGTTCAGGTTGGTCTTTTGGAGGGGTTATGTCTTCAGAAGTGCATAATGCAGTATTTCCTGCGCCACCACAAGAGGAAGAGCAACACGCATCTACGTCATAACCAGAGTTTGGTCCACCAGTTAAAAAACCAGGTGCTGGCCCAAATGTAGAAACACCCACACGGTCCCAAAGCGCACTTTTATCTGTAAACCATGTATGGTAAAATTCATTCACGCAATTTTCAGCATTGTGATCATACATGTTAGACAAGTAAACTAAATTCATGGGGTTTACCCCATGTATGTAATGTATATAATTTTCAGAAGCGTTGATAGCATCTAGGTTTCTATTAGCATTTAGATTGTATTCTAATACATCGTAATACATCAAGCCTTGTCTGGCTTTAATGTTGTTACTTCCCCATGTGTAAGAATCTAAGAAAGCCATATATGGGTCAACTTGGTTGTCAAATGCTTTCCAGCCTATATCGGAAGAGTTGATGGATGTATTGTATTTATTGATAATGTTGGTTTTTACGCTGTTAGTGATGCCACTAATTTTTGTAGCGTGCAATAGCGTCTCTTGTTCTTCTAATTCATAAGGGTACACATATGGCCAAGCAATCATATGAACTTGTGTGTAATTGCTTTCAAAGAAGGTTTTATAAGCTTCTTCGCCTGTTAAATCGAATAAATAAAGGGCTGCTCTTAATTTTTTTGTGAGTCGTCCATAATCGTCTACTTCTTGTTGTCCAGAGCCTATTCCAGAAGAGTTATAAGGAGAATCGCTGTCGTTATTTCTCCATATTACTGCAGGGTTGGTTTCTGCCCAATCCCAAGCTAGTTCAGCAGCTGTTTTTAAAATTTCGGAATAAGAAGTATAACCTAAGTCGGCATAAATTTTTGCACCATAAGCAAAAGCACCCGCGCAGCTTAATGTTGCGGAAGTATTTACACCACCGTATAAACTTTGTCCGTTAGCGGAAGAAGGGGGGCTATCATGCGATAAAGAAACCACAGCAATGGCAGAACCGTCTGTGTTTTGTAAACGGAGAAGGTGATCCATACCCCATTTAGCTTCATCTAGAATATCAGGCATTCCATTTCCAGACTCGGGGATGTTGTAATCGTCACCAAAACCATCTGGATGTTCTTGGTAAGCTTTTAACATTTGAATCACATAATCGGCAGTCCAGTTGGTGTATTTGTTATAGTCACCGGCATCGTACCAGCCACCGCTTACATCTTTTTCGGTAGAAGCATCATTAGGTGTTTTGTAATATCTGCTGTTTTTATCTTGCAGTGCTCCAATATGGCTAGCGCCATCTGTCCAGCCAGCTTCGGCATACGGTGTTTCTTTAGCGAAACCAACTCTTTGGTAAAAGAAGGTTCTAACAGCTTGTTTTAAAACGTTTTCGTAAACATTGTCGGCTATTTCAAATTCAAAAGAACAAAGGTTATTATCTAAATCTAAAACGTAATAATTACCAGGAGTTTCTAAATTACTGAAATCAAACCACCATGCTTTATCACCCGAAGAAGCATCTTCTAATGCGTTGTTCCAAAGATCAGGAGTTCCAGTAAAGACAATGTTTCCTGTAGCTCTATTAATAACTTGGTAAGTTTGGCTGGGTGTATAAGACTCATTAGCATCATAACCCGTTTGAGGATTTCTTAAAACAGCAATTTTTTGTGATTGTGTTCGGTAACCAAATTGATCAACAACAATGTATTTAGAAGTTTGTTGTGCCTGTATATTAAAATAGAAGAAGAGAAGTGAAGCAAAGATGTACAGTTTTTTCATAGAGCGTAGTTTTCATTTAAATTTAACAAAAACACAACATTAAAACCAGAACTATTTATAATAATAGTCTTACTATTGTCTTTGCTGTTTGAATGGTGGTTTTGTGGATAACTAATAATCGTATTTTGTCCATTAAAATGCTATTTTTACCTATTAATCAATAAGGTTATCAACGTGTCAGAAGAGAACAAAGCAGATTATTCAGCCGGTAATATTCAGGTCCTTGAGGGCCTAGAAGCAGTTCGAAAGAGACCTGCAATGTACATTGGTGATATTGGGATCAGAGGTCTTCATCACCTAATTTGGGAAGTTGTAGATAACTCCATAGACGAAGCTATGGGTGGTTATTGTGACCAAATACATGTTACAATCAACAAAGATAATTCAGTTAAAGTGAAAGATAATGGTAGGGGTATTCCTACTGATTTTCACGAAAAAGAACAAAAATCAGCATTAGAGGTTGTAATGACTGTTTTGCATGCTGGTGGTAAGTTTGATAAAGATACGTACAAAGTTTCGGGTGGTCTTCACGGTGTGGGGGTATCCTGTGTAAATGCCTTGTCTAAGAAGTTGTTAGCAACCGTTCACAGAAATGGTAAAGTCATTCAACAAGAATACCATAAAGGTATTCCGCAGGGCGATATTAAAGAAATAGGAACAACAGATGAGCACGGAACTGTAATTGAGTTCTGGCCAGATGATTCCATCTTTACGGAAACCGTATACAAATTTGAAACTGTTGCTACTCGATTAAGAGAACTATCCTATTTGAATAGGGGTATTAGAGTCTTTTTTGAAGACTTACGTACCATAGAGGATAACGGAGAGACTAAAAAAGCAGAGTATTTTTCTGAAGGAGGACTTAGAGAATTTGTTTCTTATTTAGATGAAACTAGAGAGAAGTTACTTCCCGAGCCAATCTATATAGAAAGACAAGAAGGTGAAGTTCCTGTTGAAGTAGCATTAACCTATAATACATCGTACGCTGAAAATGTATACTCTTATGTGAACAATATTAACACATACGAAGGGGGTACACACGTAGCCGGTTTTAGAAGAGCCTTAACAAGAACGTTAAAATCATACGCCGATAAAAACGGTTTATTAACTAAAGCGAAGGTAGAAATAACTGGTGACGACTTTAGAGAAGGACTAACTGCTGTTATTTCAATAAAAGTAGCAGAACCTCAATTTGAAGGGCAGACTAAAACTAAACTTGGTAACAAAGAAGCAATAGGTGCTGTTGATACTGCTGTAGGTGAGATTTTAAACAGTTACCTAGAAGAACACCCAAAAGAAGCTAAAGTAATTGTAGACAAAGTAATTATTGCTGCTCAGGCCAGACAAGCCGCTCGTAAAGCGCGTGAAATGGTTCAGCGTAAGAACGTATTACATGGCACAAGCTTACCGGGTAAATTAGCCGATTGTTCTGAAAAAGACCCCGCACAATGTGAAATTTACCTAGTAGAGGGTGACTCTGCAGGTGGTTCTGCAAAACAAGGTAGAGAGAGAAAATTCCAAGCTATTCTTCCATTAAAAGGTAAAATCCTTAATGTTGAAAAAGCGCAAGAACATAAAATTTACGAAAACGACGAGATTAAAAACATGATTACGGCTCTTGGTGTTCGCTTCGGTAGAGAAGACGACGAAAAGGCCTTAAACATGGAGAAATTACGTTACCACAAAATCATAATCATGACGGATGCTGATATTGATGGTAGCCATATTAGAACCTTGATTTTAACCTTCTTCTTCCGTTATATGCGAGATCTTATAGATCAAGGCTATTTATATATTGCATTGCCACCACTGTATTTGGTAAAGAAAGGTAAGGAGATGCGTTACTGCTGGACAGAAGAAGAGCGTATGGCTCATGTTCAGGAACTTGGTAATGGTAAAGAAGATTCAGTTTCGGTACAAAGATATAAAGGTCTTGGTGAGATGAACCCAGAAGAACTTTGGGAAACTACCATGAACCCTGAAACTAGAAGTTTAAAACGGGTTTCCATTGAATCCGCTGTTGAATGCGATCATTTGTTTTCCATGCTCATGGGGGATGAAGTGGCACCTAGACGTGATTTTATTGAAAAGAACGCGAAATACGCGAAAGTAGATATTTAATTAAAAGGGCTTAAGCCCTTTTTTTAATTTTAAAATTTTGTTGCCATGCTTTCTGAGGAAAAGTTAATAGAGAACAGTAAATACCTAAGCAGAGACCTTAGTTGGGTAAATTTTAATTATAGAGTTCTAGAACAGGCTAAAAAAGAGTCAAGATCTATATTAGAAAGACTGAAATTCTTAGCGATTACGGCATCAAACTTAGATGAGTTTTTAATGATTAGGGTAGGTAGTTTGTACAACTATTTAGACTATAATAAACCACGGGTAGATTATTCGGGCTTAACATTACAACCATTTAAGAAAAGACTTTTTGATACTATTCAGGAATTTTCGGAGGCACAGAATACCTTGCTGCAAGATGAATTAGTTCCTCTATTCAAAAAGAATAAATTTGAAATTAAGAAATGCAGCGAGCTTAATCAATCGCAAATACGTAAAGTAAATTATTACTTCAGCAAGATAGTTTATCCAATGCTGAGCCCTATGCTTTACGATACATTGCACCCTTTTCCGGTATTAATGAATAAGGCATTAACCATTGGGGTAATGTCTAAAGAGGTGGCTAAAAAGAAAGAAGATATTAGGTATTCTTTCGTTCATGTTCCCCAGAATATATCTAGGTTTTACGAATTAGAAGATAAAGGAACAACCATTTTTGTTCCTATTGAAGATATTGTTCTTCATAACATAGATAAGCTTTACAAAAACGTTGAAATAGAATCTTTGTGTCTTTTTAGAGTTACCCGAAATGGTGACTTTAATTATGATGACTATGATGAAAGTGAAGACGACTTTGTTGAAGAAATCCAGAAAAAATTAAAAAAACGAAAAACAGGTCGTGTAGTTCGTTTAGAAATTACGGATATGATGTCTTCTAAAATGCTAAAGCTTCTTAAAAAGAAGTTTGCCGTTGAAGATGATAATATTTTCCAATGCCCGTATTTAATAGATTACACGTGTTTTTGGCAATTGGTGAAGAATAAGGGACTTAATTCTTCTACTCCTAAAATGCCAGACCCTGTTAAGCCTTTGTTTTCAACAAAAGCTTATGAACAGAACATCTTTAACTATTTAAAAGATAAAGATATTGTGTTGCATCACCCATACAACAGTATGGAAGTGTTGATTGAAATGTTGGAAGAAGCTGCAGACGATCCTGAAGTGCTGGCGATAAAAATTACAATTTATCGTTTAGCAGGTGAGTCTAGAATTTCTGAAGCATTGTTAAGAGCAGCTGAAAACGGAAAACATGTTTCGGTTCTTTTTGAAGTAAAAGCCCGTTTTGACGAAGAAAATAACATACAAGAAGGCCAACGTTTACAACGCGCTGGTTGTTATGTTATTTATGGTATGGAAAAAGTAAAAACCCATACTAAATTATTAATGATTGTTCGTAGAGACAGTAAAAATAATGTTCACCGATTTACACATATGTCTAGTGGTAACTACAACGAGGATACCGCTAAACTATACACAGATATAGGCTATATTACTTCTAAAAGACTTTACGGAAAAGATGTTTCGGAATTCTTTAATGTGATTACAGGGCATTCTATGCCAGATTCTTACAAGCGCTTAATTACTACTCCTGGTGATATGCGTAAGAAGTTAATCACATTAATCCGTAGAGAAGTAATTAACCATAAAGCAGGACTTCCATCTGGTATTATTATTAAAGTAAACTCCATGGAAGACCGTCAAATGATTGATGAATTGTACAAAGCTTCTAGAGCGGGTGTGCAGGTTCAGTTGATTATTAGAGGCATTTGTTGTTTACGACCAGGCAGAAAACGCTTAAGCGAGAATATTTTTGTTAAATCTATTGTAGGAGATTACTTAGAACATTCTAGAATATATTATTTCCACAACCAAGGCGACCCTAAAGTATATGGTGGTAGTGCCGATTGTATGGTTCGTAGTTTTGATAAACGAATAGAATCTCTATTTATGGTAGAAGATGAGATACGCCAAGTGTTTATGAGTATTCTAGATTATAACCTTAGGGACGAAGAAAACTCGTTTATCTTACAAGAAGACGGAACATTTGTTAAAGCCATTCCAGATGGGCAAAAAGGCTTTAACCTGCATAAAGAATTTTATAAATTAACCGAAGAAGAAGTACTGGAAACTAAATTGTTTTAGTATTCCAGCATAGTTTCTATAGCTTCTTTAATTCTGTTTTTCGGAAGGTAATTATCTTCTAAGTTTTTGGCAAAAGGAATAGGCGTATCTAAACTTCCTAAACGTTTTACAGGAGCATCTAAATGATCAAATAGATTTTCCATAATCCAAGCGGAAATATCCCCAACAATACTACCGGTTAGATTGTCTTCTGTAATAAGAAGCGCTCTGCCGGTTTTTTTTATGGAACGGGTAACCATTTCTTGGTCCCAAGGAACAATTGATCTTAGATCAATTAAATCAATGCTATTAGCATCTAATTCGCTTAGCAGATTTTTAACCCAATGTACAGGTTGTCCATAAGTGATAACGGTTAAGTCTTCACCGCTAGAAACTAATTTTCCTTTCCCCGGCTCAATTAAATAATGTTCAGCAGGAACGTTTTCTTTTACGGAACGGTATAATGCTTTGTGTTCGAAAAACAAATAGGGATTAGGGTCTTCAATGGCAGCATTTAAAAGCCCTTTTACATCGAATGGGGTAGAAGGATAAACGATTTTTAATCCGGGTACTCGGTAAAACCAAGCTTCGTTGGTTTGAGAATGAAAAGGGCCTGCACCCGTTCCTGCTCCCGAAGGTAAACGAATAACAACATCGGCATTTTGTCCCCAACGGTAATGGGATTTGGCTATATTGTTTACAACTTGGTTAAAACCACAGCTTACAAAATCCCCAAACTGCATTTCAATTACTGATTTATAACCTTCAATAGCTAAACCTAAGCCAGCACCAATAATTGCAGATTCACAAAGCGGAGTGTTTCTGACCCTTTCTTTTCCGTATTTGTCAACCAACCCTTGTGTAGCCTTAAAAACACCACCAAATTCGGCAATGTCTTGACCCATTATTACAAGGTTATTGTGTAGTTTAAGATTCTCATCTAACGTTTCTTTAATAGCGTCAATGTATCGTAATTCACTACCAGAATGAGAATGAATTCTAGTGTTAAATTCAAAAGGTTCGTATAAATCTTCTGTTTCTAGAGCCGTAGAAGACTTAATTTGTTCTTCCTCGTCGGCAATTTTTATGGCTTCTTCAATTTCTTGTTCCATTTTACCATAAATAGATTCAATGGTATCATGGTCAATAATTCCTTCAGCTTTTAAATATTGTTCGTAATTATAAATAGGGTCTTTTTTAGCCCATTCTTCAAATAATTGTTTGGGTATAAAATCGTTACTGGCACTTTCTTCATGCCCTCTCATTCTAAAGGTTTTGGCTTCAATCATAACCGGACGGTTATTTTTTCGGATGGAAGTAGCCATTTTCTTAACCGTTTGGTAAACTTCAAGAATGTTATTTCCTTCAACTTCTATGGTTTCAATACCGTAAGCGGGCCCTTTTTCTTTAAAACTTTTTATTTTATACTGTTCTTCTACTGGGGTTGAAATACTATATTGATTGTTTTCTACCAAAAAAATTACGGGTAAATCCCATACCGCAGCAACGTTTAAGGCTTCATGAAAATCACCTTCGCTAGAGCCACCGTCTCCACAGAAAACCAAAGAAACTTTCTCTTCCTTTTTAAGTTTTTTAGCTAAAGCAATACCATCTGCAACAGCTAGTTGAGCCCCTAAATGTGAAATCATACCAATGATATGATGTTGCTTTGTTCCGAAATGGAAAGAACGATCTCTTCCTTTGGTGAAACCACTTAATTTCCCTTGAAATTGAGCAAATAGTCGATTTAAAGGAATATTTCTGGCTGTGAAAATCCCCAAGTTTCTATGCAAGGGAAGAATGTATTCATCTTCTTCCAAGGCTAAGACATGCACCAATAGAAACAGCTTCTTGACCAATACCGGCAAACCATTTAGAAACTTTTCCCTGTTTAAGCAGGTTAATCATCTTTTTTTCAATCAATCTAGATTTCACCATTTGGCTGTGTAATTCTAGAAGGATTTTTTTGGAGAGGTTCTTCCGTTGGTATTTCATGAAAATTAATAATGGGTAAATAAAAACCTAACAGCAGGATATTACAAAAATAGGAATTGATATTCTAATTTAGCATCCAGAAACAAAGATAGGTAATGAAAATTAGAGTAGGAATGGGCTATGATGTCCATAAATTAGTTGAAGGAGAAGAATTTTGGTTAGGTGGTATTAAAGTTGAACACACTAAAGGGGCAGTAGGCCATTCAGATGCCGATGTTTTGATTCATGTAATATGCGACGCGTTATTAGGGGCCGCTAATTTACGTGATATAGGATATCATTTTTCTGATACCGATCCTAAATTTAAAGGAATAGACAGCAAAATTTTGTTAAAAGATACCGTAAAGTTGATTGCTGATGCAGGTTATAGCATTCAGAATATAGATTCTACCATCTGTTTGCAACAACCAAAAATTAATCCCGTTATTCCTAAAATGAAAGCCGTATTGGCAAATGTTATGGGAATAGAGGAAGAAGATTTATCCATAAAAGCCACAACTACAGAGAAATTAGGTTTCGTAGGTAAAGAAGAAGGGGTGTCTGCTTATGCAGTAGTTTTAATTTCGAAGTAAAAAACTGTTTAAAACATTTTGTAAGCGGTATTTATAATCTACTTTTGTTTTTAAAAGTATTGCTATTGCAGACAAAAGTCATGGAGAAAGTACAAATTAAGATTAGTGAAAATATTTATCTTAAAAATCCCGAAGAAAGTAAACTTGGGAGAAATATTTTACGCTACGGTATCGAGCTAATGGACCAAATTGGTTTCGAAGCTTTTAACTTTAAAAAATTAGCCGCTGTAATGGGTTCTACAGAGGCGTCCATTTATAGATATTTTGAGAATAAGCATAAGCTACTTTTATATCTTATCTCATGGTATTGGAATTGGATTGAATATCATTTCGTTTTTAAATCCGAATTTTTAGAAAATGATGAAGCTAAATTAAGATTAGCTTTAAGTCTTATTTGCAAGCCAATTAGTTTAGACCCAACTTATGAACACATTGATGAAGAAGCACTATACAGAGTAGTGGTTTCTGAATCGGTTAAAGTCTTTCTTACTAAGGAGGTTGATAAAGAAGAAGATCAAGGTTGTTTTGAGCCTTATGAGAAGTTCTGTAACCGTATGGCTAGCTTAATATTATCGTTAAATCCTACGTATAAATACCCAAATGCATTAACCTCTGCTGTTATAGAAACCGCTCATAATCAGCAGTTTTTCTCAAAGCATATGCTTAATGTAACAGAAGTTGTAAACGAGAACGAACGATCTTTGTTGGAATTTATTAGTAATATTGTCTTTAAGGTGATTAAATAGAGTCATATAATGGCAAATTCTAGGTTGAAAGAAAGTTCTGTAACAGGGAATCCTGTTTTAAGAATGTTCAACATTATAAAAGCAGAACGAAGGGATATAATATTAATTTATCTGTATTCTATTTTAAGTGGGTTAATTAGTTTGGCATTTCCGTTGGGGATGCAGGCCATCATGGGCTTGGTTTTGGCGGGTACGGTAACTTCTTCTTGGGTTATCTTAATGGCTTTAGTAGTTTTTAGTTTAGGTTTTGGTGGTTTTCTTTCTATTCTTCAGTTGTCTATTTCAGAACGTTTACAACAAAGAATTTTTGTAAATGCTGCTTTTGAATTTGCGTATAGGGTTCCTAGATGGAAATACGAATCCATTATGAAGGAATACGCACCGGAATTAATGAACCGTTTTTTTGATATTCTTACCATTCAGAAAAGTTTATCAAAAATATTAATTGGTTTTTCTACCTCTTTTCTACAAATAGTTTTCGGTATTATTTTACTGTCCTTCTACCACGCTTACTTTGCTATGTTTGGTATTTTAACATTTGTATTAATGTTAGTGATTTTCCGACTATCCTTTAACAATGCGTTAAAGTCTAGTTTAATGGAGTCTAAATACAAATACAAAATTGCGGCTTGGCTAGAAGAATTAGGCAGAACAATGGGTATTGTGAAGTTGGCAGGTAAAACCGATATGCATATTAAAAAGACAGACCGTTTAACAGGTCAATATGTGAAATACCGCCAAAAGCACTTTAAAGAGCTTAAGTTTCAATACATAAACGTTGTAACTTTTAAAACCTTAATTACTGCTGGTCTATTAATTGTAGGTAGTGTTTTGGTTGTTAATCAGCAAATTAATATTGGTCAGTTTATAGCTTCAGAAATTGTAATTATATTAATTGTTAACTCTGTTGAAAAATTAATGGAGAGCATAGAGATTATTTTTGACGTATTAACTTCAGTAGAAAAAATTGGTCTAATTACAGATATAGACATTGAAGAGGATACGGGTATTCCTTTTAGCCATATTGATAAAGGGCCAGGTGTTGAAATGATTTTCAAAGATGTTAACTACAGCTTTCCGGGAAGCACTAGGGTAACGCTTAAAAACATTAACCTAGAAGTTAAAGCAGGTGAAAAAATTTGTGTAGCAGGTTATCCAGGTGCAGGTAGATCAACAATGATTCATTTGGCGGCTTCTTTATTCCATAATTATACGGGGTTTATTACCATAAACGGCACAACCCTTAAAAATCTTAATCTAATTGATTTAAGGTCATACGTGGGGGAGAACTTAGCTAAGAAAGAAATTATTAATGGTACATATGCTGAAAATATATCCATGGGGGTTGAAGAAACTACTTTTGAAGATATTAAGAAAGCAGCAGATGCGGTTAATCTAACCGAGTTTATTCAGAGCACAGAAAATGGTTGGGACACCGAAATTGTGCCAGAAGATTTAACCTTGCCTTCTAATGTAGTTAAGAAAATAGCTATGGCAAGAAGTATTGCAGAGAACCCAAGGCTGTTTATTTTAGACGATTTCTTAACCGGTTTAAGTATTGAAGACAAAGATACTATAGTAAAAGCATTAACCGGTAAAGATAAACCTTGGACCTTATTGGGAGCTTCTAACCAAGAGGCGTTTGCTAAATCATGTGATAAAATAATTATCATGAAAGAAGGTGCAATTATAGACGAAGGGACTTACGAAGAAATTAAGACCCGTTCTTATTTTGCTGATATTTTCGTGCCTTAAAGTATAGAGTTATGCTGGATATATCTGATAATAAGCTGGATAGGGATAAAGAAGAGTACGAAAACTTAAAAACAGTACAAGAGGTAAACAAGATAGGTAAGGAGTTTAACTTCGCTAAAATCTTATTCTTTTTGTTGTTTGTGATGTTTCTGTCGTTGTTTCTTCCATGGACCCAAAACATTAATGTAGACGGACAGGTAACAAGTCTTCAGCCTGGGCAAAGACACCAAACCATACATTCTACCATTACTGGTAGAATACAAGAATGGTATATTCTAGAAGGTCAACGGGTCTATAAAGGGGACACCATTATGAAGCTTTCGGAAGTGAAACTGGACTATTTTAGCCCTAAGCTATTAGAACGACTTAAAGACCAGATTGATGCTAAAGACCAAGCCATTACAGCTTACGGAGAAAAAATAGATGCTTTAAAGGCACAGCAAAGGGCCTTAGGTAGATCAAAAGAGCTTAAGTACAATCAGTATAAAAATAAAATTAAGCAGTATCAACTTAAAGTTATAACAGATAGTCTACAGTATGTAGCTGCTAAAGTAAAAATGGAAAACACGCTTAGTATGTATGAGCGTAACACCAACCTTTACGGACAAGGGTTAATTTCATTAACTAAACTTCAAGAAACGCAACAAAAATATCAAGAGTCTAATTCTAAATACATTGGTTACGAGAATAAGTATATATCAACCATTAATGAGCTAGAAAATACTCGGATGGATTTGGCTAACATAGTTAATGAGTATACCGATAAAATTTCTAAGTCACAGTCTGATATGTTTAGCGCCACATCTGCCCTTTTTGAAGGAGAAGAAAAGATATCTTCATTAAGACTGAAATACGATAATTATTCTATCCGTAATGGTTTTCAATATATAACTGCTCCTCAAGACGGTTATATTACAAAAGCAGCCGTTACCGGTATTGGTGAAATTGTTAAAGAAGGTTACCCAGTAGTTAGTATTATGCCTAGGTTTCATGACTTAGCGGCAGAATTATACGTAAAACCAGTAGACCTACCATTAATTGAACTGCATCATAAAGTTCGTTTACGATTTGATGGTTGGCCGGCAATTATAGCTTCGGGATGGCCAGATGCCGCTTATGGTACTTTCAGTGGTGAAATTGTAGCCGTAGATAATATGATAAGTCCTAATGGTAAATACAGGATTTTAGTAGCACCAGATAAAGTTGAAGATACAGGTGGTTTTTGGCCTCATGAACTTCGTTTAGGTTCCGGCGCACAAGGTTTTGCATTGCTTAATGTTGTTCCTATATGGAAAGAAATGTGGAGACGTCTGAATGGTTTCCCTGCAGAATGGTACGATAAGTCTAAGGAACATCCTTATATACACGACAAAAAAAGTGGTTCAAAAGCTAAAAAATAACTCCTTTGAATAAAATTCTTTTATCCTGTAATAATGCTTTTTTTAGTTGGGAAATCTTTTTCGCAACAAATAGATACAGTAAGAGCGGTTTCTTATTATGATACCGATTCTATGTCTGTAGATACTACGGATAACATTTTAAGCTTTAAAGAATTTCTAAGCTTATTAGTTGCTAACCACCCCATTGCAAAGCAAGCTCAGATTATTTCAGACCAAGGAAAAGCTTCTCTAAAAGCCTCTAGAGGAGGTTTTGATCCTGAAATTTATGGTTCATGGGATAAAAAAGATTTCGCAGGTAAAAAATACTACGAATATTACGATGTAGGCCTTTCTGTACCCACATGGTTTGGGTTAGAATTTGTGACCGGCATTACTAAAAATGATGGTAATGCTTATTATTACAATCCAGAAAGAACAACCCCAGATAATGGAACAGGTTATCTAGGCGTTGCAGTTCCTATTGGTCAAGGGCTGATTATGGACGAACGCCGTAAAACCTTACGTAAAGCACAATTTATGCAGCAAGCTTCTGAATTTGATAGAATTCAGGCTATGAATGAATTGATATACGACGCCAGTTACCAATATTGGGAATGGGTAAAAGCATACAACAATAAAGCTGTTTACGACTCTACTGTCTCAAACGCCAATAAACGGTACGATGCGGTGAAAAATATTTATTTACAAGGTGAGGCTGCCGCTATAGATACAACCGAAGCACTTACCCAAGTACAAAGTGTACAATATTTGTATTTAGATGCAGTAGTTACCGAAAACAACATGCGTTTATTGCTCTCTAATTATTTATGGGATACAGATAATATTCCTTTAGAAATACAAAAAGACATTAGACCGCAAAGTGTAGGTTTTTTTAATGAAGTAGATATGGCCTCTACAGAAGAAATACTTTCTAAGCACGATAGTATTGTCGAAAACCATCCTGCAGTTAAAGCCTATGAACTAAAAATTCAAGGTCTTCAAGTTGAAAAATCATACTATGCGAATAAACTTCTACCTAAAGGTAAGTTGAAATACAATGTGCTTACTACAGGCTATAATACTGAATATTCTAGTGAAAATTATAAAGTAGGTTTTCAGGTGAGTTTTCCATTATTGTTAAGACAGGCTAGGGGAGATTTAGCAAATATTAAACTAAAAGTTTTAGACACTCAATACAAACTAGATTATAAACGACTAGAGCTTAGAAATAAGCTATTAAGTTATAATGCTAAAATAAATGCCATAAAACAACAAATAGATCTTTACAAACAAGCAAATACCAACTACTCTAGACTTTTATATTCCGAAGAAATAAAAATGCTGAATGGTGAAAGTTCATTGTTTAAAGTAAATTATAGAGAGGCCAAATTATACGATGCCCAAACAAAGCTAATTGGCTTGTATTGTAAGTTTTATCAAACACAGGCTACCTTAATTTATACGGCTGCTTTGGGGTATTAGTCTTTTTTCTCTGGCCAATTGACTGGTTAAATAAACAACAGTAATAATTGTTGCTAATACATCAGAAACTGGGAATGCATACCAAATCCCAATTTTTCCAAAGAAAATAGGAAGAAGATAGACTAAGGGTATAATTAATAATACCTGTCTAGTTAAAGTTAAAAATAGAGCAGGTTTAGCTTTACCAGTTGCTTGGAAATATGCCGTTCCTATAATCTGAATTGTGGTAAGGGGAATCCCAATAAAAACAATCATAGTGGCTTCAGAAGAGAGGTCAACCAATGAAGCGTCATGAGAAAAAACACTGCATAATTCATTTCTGAAAACTATAATTAAAAGGGAAACCCCAAAAGCTAATAAGGTCCCATAAACCATGGAAACTTTTATGCTCTCAACCACACGTTTAAAGTTGTTTGCACCGTAATTAAAACCCACAATAGGAGCAAAACCTTGTCCTAATCCAAAAATAGGAAAACTGGCAAACATAATAATTTTGGTAATGATGCTGTAAACCGAAATACCAGTACTGCCATAGTATTCAAAAAGCAAATTATTTAATACAATGGCTAATAAACTAACGGAAGATTGGCGGGCCAAGGTAACGGCACCAATAGAAGTAATTTCCTTTTGTATGGTTTTATTTAGGCTAATATTTTTTATCGAAATTTTAACATTTGTTGCATTTCGAAGAAAGAAATAAATGGTATAAAAGGCACAAATCACATAAGATAAAGTAGTAGCCCAAGCCGCACCTTCAATTCCGCCATCAAATACAATAATAAATAAGGGATCAAAAACCACATTAATTAAAGCAGGTATAATCATGGCAAGCATAGAAGCTTTAGGATACCCCTCTGCTCTAATTACACTGTTGCACATCATTGCCCAAGCTAAGAATGGAATCCCGGGTAATAATATTCTAAAATAACTTTTAGCTAAAGGCATAATACTCCCTTCGGCTCCAAAAAGCTGTAAAATTTCATTTTCGAAAATGAAGCTTAGTAGTACCAGGCCTACAGTTAGAAGAATGCAGAGTATCTTTTGGTTATCAAAGGTAAGTTGTGCTTTAACAAAATTCTTTTCCCCAAAAGCCCTAGAGATCGTACTTGCACCACCCACCCCAATGGCCATACCAATAGAAGACATTAGAAAACCAAGTGGAGTAACCACACCAATAGCGGCAATAGCCTCTGAACTCACAAACCGGCCAACAAAAATAGTATCTGCAATGCCGTAAATTGAAAGTACCAGTACACCAATGGCTGCGGGTACAGATTGCTGAATCAATAATCTACCAATACTTTTTGCACCTAACTCCTCGGACTTCTTCACGTATATTTAATATTCTAACCTGAATACAAGTTACAGGAAATACAAAACTTAGCTTTATCACGCTCAATAATATATGGATCAAGAGTTTTTAAATTCGACTAAATATGCTTTTCCTACTTTTAATAATTTATTCTTACTGCTAGATAAGGAAGCTGCTTTCATTGAATTATATTATTTTTGTTGAAACTTTCGAAGATATGGGAGAGACGAATGCCATTTTACTGATTTCTTGCCCCGATCAAAAAGGAATCATTGCCAACGTAACAGAATTTGTTTTAGCCAACAGCGGAAACGTTGTAAGTCTAGACCAACACGTAGAAAGAGAAAAAAAGGTTTTCTTTATGCGTATTGAATGGGAAATTTCTGAATTCAGAATCCCCAAAGACAAAATTGGAGAATACTTTAAAACCTTAGTAGCAGAAAAGTTTAAGATGAAGTGGCGACTTTATTTTACAGACCAGACTCCAAAGATGGCTGTTTTTGTTACTAAATTATCTCATAACTTATACGATATTCTTGGGAAATGGCACTCTGGTGAATGGAATGTGGAAATACCTTTGGTAATAAGTAATCATGAGTACTTGAGACCCATTACAGAGAAATTTGATATAGAGTTTCATCACCTTCCTATTACAAAAGAAAATAAAGCAGAACAGGAACAGAAACAACGTGAGCTACTTCAAAAACATGAAGTAGACTTTGTGGTTTTAGCCCGTTATATGCAAGTGCTTTCGCAAGATTTTATAGAAAGCTACCCCAATAAGGTGATAAATATTCATCACTCTTTTTTGCCGGCTTTTCCGGGTGCAAAACCCTATCATTCTGCGCACGAAAGAGGTGTTAAGATTATTGGAGCAACCAGTCATTATGTTACAGAAGACTTAGATTGTGGGCCAATAATTGAACAAGATGTAATTCGTGTGAATCACAAAAATAACATAAAAGATCTTATCAGAAAAGGTCAAGATCTAGAACAAATGGTTCTTTCAAGAGCTATTTATTTGCATCTACAAAGAAGAATTTTAGTTTACGATAATAAAACAATCATATTCGAATAAATTATGGCTTTAATTGCTCCATCCGTACTTTCTGCTGATTTCGGTAACCTTCAGCGCGACATAGAAATGCTTAATAGAAGCGAGGCAGATTACATTCATATAGATGTTATGGATGGTTCTTTTGTGCCTAATATTTCTTTTGGTTTCCCGGTAATAAAAGCCATTCAAAAATCGGCGTCTTCTTCTAAAGTTTTAGACGTGCATTTAATGATTGATAATCCAGATAAATACTTGGAGGAATTCAAAAACTTAGGTGCAGATATTATTTCGGTTCATTATGAAGCTTGTACACATTTACACAGGACGCTACAAAGCATTGCCGCATTAGGTTGTAAAAGGGGAGTGGCTATTAATCCGCATACACCTGTGGCCTTATTAGAGCCCATAATCAATGAGATAGATTTGGTTTGCATGATGTCAGTAAACCCAGGTTTTGGTGGTCAATCTTTTATAGAAGGAACGTACAATAAAGTAAGACAGTTAAAAGAGATAATTGCAGATAATAACGCTTCTACCTTAATTGAAATTGATGGCGGTGTTAATTCAGATAACGCTGCTTTGTTAATTGAAGCTGGTGCAGACGTATTGGTAGCGGGTAGTTTTGTGTTTAATTCTGAAGACCCAGAAGCAACAATTTCAAAATTAAAAAATATTTAAGATGCCTGAAAATGTATTGATTTTAGGAGCAACCAATAATCCCAGCCGGTATGCTTTTTTAGCGGCAGAGCTTCTTTCAGCAAAGGGACATTCTATATTCCCTGTTGGTATTAGAAAAGGAGAGGTATTTGGTAAAACTATAATCAACAGCAAAGAAATACAGGAAAATATAGATACAGTAACCCTTTATATAGGGCCTAAAATTCAGGAAGAGTGGGAGCACTATATTTTAGAAACTAAACCCCGCAGAGTTATTTTTAATCCGGGAACGGAAAACGATGTATTACAAACCAAATTAAAAAATGCAGGTATTGAATTTGAAAATGCCTGCACATTGGTCTTATTAAGAACCGGAGGGTTCTAAACGTATATCCTCAGTTTGGTATGCCATTTTGTCTCTGCTTTCAGCCTTTAGCCTTTTTATAGACCTTTTTATTTTCTGAAAACGAACTAAACTTTGTCTTCTTAACAAAGTGGGTGTACCATGAGTTGTGAGGATGCTAATAAAAATTCCTACAACAATTTTTTTCATAAACTGGTAAGGTTATGCTATACTATACGGATTACCAGTTAAAAAGGTTACGTTTATAACCCAGCAGACTCTATAGGTACAGTAGGGGATTTGCTATTTCCTAGTTTTCTTAACATACTATCGTGAATTAAAACAGCAACAGAAACATAGAAGATATTAGAACTTGTACCCCTATAAATTTTTTCGTTATTGTTTGTGTAATCTTTATTTAAGAAGTCTGTAAGGTAATATTTAAAAGAAATATTGGTACCGGTTGGTAGTTGAAATCCGGCAAAAACACTTGGTATAAATCGTTTAGTTTTATCGCTAAACCAAGCCGTTTTAGTATACTGTTTTTCATTTCCATCAAATCTCTTTTCTTTATAATGAAATGCTAATTCAATTTCTCCACCAGCAAAGAAATACATAGTCTTGTCTATATTACCAAACTTAAAGGCTAAAGGAAGACCCAATGTATAACTACGTTGTTTGAGTTTGTGATTTTCGTTTGTGCTTAAATTTTCATACTTGTTTATCATACCTATGTTTCTAATGTTAAAACCGGTATAAAGTCCTACGCTTTTAGAAAAATTATAATGCCATTCATTTCTCCAGTTAAAAAAGCCTGTAAAGCGCACTACAGGATCTGTATTGAATGTAGGTTTATTATAGTTTGAAGATGAAAACAATAATTCAAACCCCATTCCTCTACTTGTTTTTAATTCTTGTGAAAACGCTAGGTTTGTTGAAAATAGTAGCGATATAAATAGAAAAAATACTTTTGTTGATGTGGTGATTTTCATGATTATTTCTTTAAAAGCTTGCCTATTAAAATAGTAGAATAAATCTATTCCCAAGTACTTACTAAGATAGAAAATGTTCTTGATATGTTGTTGGGTAGTGTAATACCTGAACAGCCTAATGTCACAAATGTATAATAAAAATTAATTGCTGAGATACTGCTTTCTGTGGCTTTTTAAAAAGTATATGAAATTGATCAGGAATAAAACTTTTCCAAATAGAAAATAGAAAATTTCTATTGAATTTTAATGACAAGAAAAAATTAGAATAATAAAAAATAAGAACTCATTGCAATATTTTATCGACAATGAGTTCTTAATACTTTTAACATTATGCGTCCATTTTTACTCTGTAAGGCATTGTTCTACCAATTGGATTTACGTTAGCAATATCTAACATACCAAATCCTTTTTGACTGAATTCTCCAAAACCACAAGTAAAGATAAATTCTTGTACTTTTTTGTCAGCATACAAAGTAAAAGGTAATGTATACCCTCTTAATTCGAAGTGTCTACCGCTTACATTAGTGGTGTAGATTCGGCTAAATTTCTTAGAACTTTGTTGTATTTTAGCCAAGTACACTTTATCTGGCACTATTTGAAATTTATAGAAAGAAGCAATATCTTCAGAAGAGAACCAACCTGTTTTTTCCATTCTTAACATAGTTGATTCATACAACATGTCTGAGAATCCGTCATCAAATGGGTTAATGAAATCTTTCATTAAAAGCTCATCTGTATCGGGCGAAGTTAAGATAAGTGGTGAAATACAAATGTATTTTATTGGCGAATCCAATAAAGGATCCATCTCACTTTCTACGTACTCTGGAACCATCTCTAAATCACCAACCAATACCATTTTTCTTTGGAAAAGGCGTGTTAAGAAGATGTCTAAAAAGTCCTTACTAGGGCTTGAAATAACAAGTGTTACCTTATTGGAAAAAAAGTGAAGACCTGTTTTACCAACTTTAGTCTGTCCTTTTAAACCCGAAAAGGTATAAATATTGAAATCTTTAAACTCATCACCTGTTTCTTCCTTAATTTCTTCAATTAGTTCAGAAACTAAGTATTGGTGATGAAAAGGAACACAAGCTCCTCTGTTGTTTAGTTCGAAAATGATACGAATTCTCACAGTAAAATTTTTTAAAAACAGTTAAACATTAAACCTGAAATGCATGATATCTCCATCGGCAACTGTGTATTCTTTACCTTCAATGGATACTTTTCCGGCTTCTCTACAACCAGTTTCAGTTTTAAACTTTTTGTAGTTCTCTAGTTTAATAACTTCAGCTTTAATGAAGCCTCTTTCAAAATCAGTATGTATTACACCTGCAGCTTGTGGTGCTTTCCAACCTTTTTTGATAGTCCACGCTCTTACTTCTTTCTCCCCAGCGGTGAAATAAGTAATTAAATCCAAAAGAGAGTAGGAGGCTTTTATCAGACGGTCCAGTCCCGATTCTGTAATACCGTATTCCGATAAAAACATTTCCTTTTCTTCAGGATCATCAAATTCAGCAATTTGTGATTCTAATGAAGCTGAAACAATAACTACTTCAGCCGTTTCGCCTTCAACAGATTTTTTTAGTTGTTCAACGTACTCGTTACCAGTGCTAATAGATTCTTCATCTACATTAGCCGCATAGATAACCGGTTTTGCAGTTAATAACTGCAAGTCGTTAACGTATGTAAGTTCTTTTTCAGAAAGCTCTAAGTTTCTAACGTTTTTACCTTCTTCTATGTAGGTTTTAACTTTAGATAAAGCTTCCAGCTCTTTTTTTGCATCGGCATCGCCAGATTTAGCAACTTTTTCAACACGTTGAATTCTTTTTGTAACAGAATCTAAGTCTCTTAACTGAAGCTCAGTATCAATTACTTCTTTGTCTTCAACAGGGTCTACTTTTCCTGAAACGTGTACAATGTTTTCGTTATTAAAACATCTTATTACGTGTACAATGGCATCAACCTCTCTAATGTTGGCTAGAAACTGATTTCCTAAACCTTCCCCATTACTTGCACCTTTTACCAGACCAGCAATGTCTACAAACTCAATTACCGTTGGCAAAACCTTTTGAGGGTTAACCAACGCTTCTAAGTCTATTAGACGTTCGTCTGGTACGGTAACAATACCAATATTAGGTTCAATTGTGCAAAACGGAAAGTTTGCAGCTTCTGCACCAGCATTTGATAAAGCATTAAAAAGAGTGGATTTCCCTACGTTAGGTAATCCAACAATTCCACATTTAAGTCCCATATGAATAAAACCGATTTAACGGCTTAAAAATTTAAGTCCCACACAAAAATAAAAATTTTACCCTACTTTTATGTCCTTAGATTAAAGTTTTTGTTAACTATTGGACAGATAGGTTTTTTTTTTAGATAAATGAGTAAGTATTACCAGCTTAAGTCTTCAGAGTCAAGAGCGTCTAAGTCTAAGGAATCTTTTTTGTTTTCCTCAGGTTTTGTCTCTTCGTGCTCTAAATTATCAAAGTCTAAATCTGGAAGTAAATCTGTTTTAATGTGGTTTACCGTTTCTTGTAAAGCATTAACAAATTTGGCAAAGTCTTCTTTGTACAAAAATATTTTATGCTTTTCGAAGAAGAAACCATCTTCCTTAAATTTTCGTTTACTTTCTGTGATGGTTAAATAGTAATCGTTAGATTTTGTAGATTTAACATCAAAAAAGTAAGTTCTTTTACCTGCCTTTACTCTCTTGGAATAAATTTCGTCCTTTTCTTTGTCCATACGCTCCTCTTCACTTACAGGTTCAAGTAAATATTTTTTTATTTGTGAATAAAGTTACCACTAAAGTTTATTTTAACAATAATTGCGTATGAAATTAGAAGAATTATCCAGATATAAAAATTTAGAACTGATCGCAAAGAAGGCTGTAGAAGGCTTTATTACTGGTTACCACAGGTCTCCATTTACTGGTTTTTCCGTTGAATTCTCTGAGCATAGGCAATATAACCCGGGTGACAGTACTCGTTTTATAGATTGGAAAGTGCTGGGTAAAACAGACCGATTGTATGTGAAAAGATTTGAAGAAGAAACAAATCTGAGGGCCTTTTTTATAATAGATAACTCTTCTTCTATGTTTTATCCTGAGAAAGGGCTGTCTAAAATTCAATTTTCTGTCTATGCAACGGCTGCTTTGCTTCATATTTTACAAAAGCAACGAGATGCATTTAGTCTGTACAACTTTAAAGAAGGGTATAATTATGTAACTCCCTTAGGGTCTACCCAAACTCATTTAAGACGAGTATTTTCGGAATTAGAAGAAGTTCTTTCCAAAGAGTCTAAAAATGAAAAAGCAGATTTAAATGCAGCCTTAGAATTTATGCTCCCCAAAATGGGTAGAAGGGCTTTAGTTGTTCTATTTACCGATATGCTTTTAGAGAATAAAGCTCAATTACCAGAAATTCTTAAAACAATACAAAAACTTAAGCATTATAAGCATGAGGTAGTTGTCTTTCATCCTTTAAACTACGTAAAAGAAATTGATCTTAATTTTGAAGATGATTTGCTAGAATTAGAAGATGTAGAGTCGGGTGAAATAGTAAAGGTGAACCCTTCAGTAGCTTCAGAAAACTATAAAAATAGGATGTCTGCCTACCTAAAAGATCTTAAATTGGAATTAGGAAAATTGCAAGTTGATTATATTCCTATAGATATAGATTCGGGTATTGAAAATGTAATTGTTCCTTTTTTGAAAGCACGTAAATAAGTTTTTATACTTAGTTAATTGTTTAATATTATTAATTTAAAATTATATTATTCTAATATTTAATCTCTTTTTTAAAATTTTTAGATGTAAAAAGTTTTTTATAGTTAGTTGTTACGTAAAATTACCTACATAATTACGTAGCAAACCTCATCAAACAAAAAACTTATGAATTCACGTACCGTAGAATTAGTTCAGGGCTCTTTTCAAAAGGTAGCACCAATAGCACCACAAGCCGCAGAGATCTTTTATACTAAGTTGTTTGAAAAGGATCCTTCTTTAAGAGCGCTGTTCAGTCATTCAGATATGACAGAGCAAGGTAAAAAACTAATGATGATGCTGGGAACGGCTGTAAATGGCTTAACTAATCTAGATGCAATTATATCTGCAGTACAAGATTTAGGGAAAAGACATGTGGGTTATGGTGTTAAAGATGAACATTACGATACGGTTGGTGCGGCTTTATTAGAAACCTTAGAAGTTGGCCTTGGTGAAGAGTGGAATGATGAACTAAAAACAGCCTGGACGGAAGTTTATATAACTTTAGCTACTGTTATGAAGGATGCCGCAAAAGAAGTAGAGGTGGAAGAAGATGGGCTAACGGAAAAGAAGATTGCTATGGTGCAAAGTTCGTTTCAAAAAGTGGTACCAATTGCTGATAAAGCTGCTGAGATATTCTATGCTAAGCTATTTGAAAAAGATCCTTCATTAAAAGCATTGTTCAGCCATTCCGATATGAAAGAGCAAGGCAAAAAACTAATGGCAATGCTAGCAACAGCGGTAGGTGGCTTAACCAACTTAAATGCAATTATATCTGCAGTACAAGATTTGGGCAAAAGACATGTGGGTTATGGTGTTAAAGACGAACATTACGATACGGTTGGTGCGGCTTTATTAGAAACCTTAGAAGTTGGATTGGGTGATGAGTGGAATAATGAATTAAAAACAGCTTGGACGGAAGTATATGTCACTTTAGCTACGGTAATGAAAGATGCTGCTAAAGATGTGAAGCCAGAGCCCGTTCCTGCGGCTGTGGTAAATGCACCAGTAAAAAAATGGTGGCAAATCTGGAAATAATTACCCTAAATATTTAATTTTCTTATTTAAAACAAATACCTATGGTACGTTTATCTCTCTTTAAAAAAGCAATTGTAGCAACAAGTACAGCCTCCTTAATGTTTCTGTTTTCCTGCGGAGGAAGCTCTATTCCTGACGAACCAGCAGAAACCACTTCTTCAGGTGAAAAAGTCTTGAAATTCCCTATTGAAAAAGCCTTCGAAATGGTTGCGCATGAAAATGATGTAGCTAGAACACTTTATACAAAAGGTATTGTAGGTCCAGGTAAAAAGGCAGGCTTAAAGTTTGATGAAAACTGGAGAAAAGATGATGTGGAAGCAGGCCCATTACCTGCGTTATTTCTAAGAGGAATTTCTTCTAACATTCAAAAAGGTGCCGTTCCTTTGGGTTTGTTTTTAGGTTCTGATTTCCCTATAAACCAAGCCAATAAGTTTGTTGGTAAACAAGAAGAACTGTTTAAAGAAATTAAAACAGACGAAAACCCTAAATTCTTTTATGACGAAGAAAATAAATTACAAACGGCAATGTTCCCAGATTTTGCTTCGGCGGTTCCTTGTGTAGATTGCCATAATAAACACGAAGAAACTACCAAGGCCGATTGGGAAATGGGTGATGTTATGGGCGCAACTACTTGGACATACCCTAAAGATTCTGTGACGTTCGAAGAAGTAAAAGCCATGATTATAGCGTACCGAGAGGGTGCTATTGCTACTTTAGGCCAGTATGTGAAAGAAATTGAAGGATTTAAAGAATCTCCAAAACCAGAAATTGGCGAAAAATGGCCAACTGAAGGAATGTTTCTTCCTTCTCCGGAAGCTTTTATGGACAGTGTAAAGGTATTAGCGTCTGAAAACACATTAAATGAGCTCCTTTACAACTAGTGTAAATACCGAAAGTTCAACAAAGGTACAGCTGTACAAAATTGTAGGTTTTGTATTACTTATAGCTTACGTTCTTGTAATAGCTGTGCCTTCTATAAAATTTCAGTCTTTAGAAGTTTTACAAGAAGACCAACTTTATAAACGCTGGACTGGCTTTGCACTAGCGGTGTATATGCTTATTCAGTGGACATTGGCTATTATAAAATCTTCTCACAGACTGGTAAAATATGGCGAAAGTTATGCTTCTTTCCATAAATGGTTGGGGGCACTTTCACCCATAATACTCTTCGTTCATGCAACATCTATTGGCTACATGTACACTTCGGTCTTTAGTATTGCTTTCTTAAGTAATAACGCCTTAGGTCTACTTAATGGTGAAGACATGAAAGATAGTCCTTATTGGTATTACAAAGGCTGGATGATTGCTCATGTAGGACTAAGTTTATTGGTTACCGGGTTATTACTTTACCACGTGTTTGTGGTGTTCTATTTTAAATAGAATATTCAATTATCAACGCACAATTTGTGTAGACTAACTATTGCTATGAGTACGCTAAACCTAACTATTGTTGAAAAGAAACAAGAGACAGAAGATGCTGTTAGTTTCTTTTTTAAAGCTCCTTTCTGGAAGAATGTAAAGTATAAATCGGGTCAATATTTAACCTTTCATGTAAATATTGATGGACAACTTTACAAAAGAGCCTATTCGCTTAATAGTGCAAACGAAATTGATAAAATGCTGTCAGTTACGGTTAAAAGAGTTCCTAACGGTAAAGTCTCCAATTTCATGATTGACAAAATTGCCGAAGGAGCGAAAATAAAAGTAGAAAAACCCCAAGGTAGTTTTGTGTATGTTCCGGTTAAAAACCAGAAAAGAAAGCTGGTTTTAATTGGTGGGGGAAGTGGTATAACGCCTTTGTATTCTATTCTGAAATTGGCCTTGGAAAAAGAGAAAGACGCTATGGTTGAATTACTTTATTTTAACCGAAACGAATATTCTATCATTTTTAACAAGCAGCTAAAAGAAATTAAAGAAAAGTACAAAGAGCGTTTTCAGTTGAAGCTTTTTGTAGATGAAGTAATAGAAGGTTTTGATGGCGAAAAAGGACAATTAACCGTAGAAAACATTAAGCAGTTTGTCAAACTTAATCCTTTTGAATTAGACAATACCGCCTTTTACATCTGTGGTCCGGCTGGTTTAATGACATCTGCTTATGAAGGTTTATTAAAATGTGATGTACCAGATTCTAACATTTATTTAGAGAGTTTTGGTGGTGTTTCTATTAAAAAAACAGAGGATGCTGTTCCTGGAATTGATTCTGAAATTTCATTAAAAATGAAAAAACAGGAATACCATTTTAAAGTAAAAGCAGGCCAAACTATTCTGGAAGGGGCCAAAGAGGCTAATGTTCCATTATTGTATTCTTGTTGTTCGGGTACATGTTCTACTTGTGTGATGCGGGCCAAAGAAGGAGCATTTAATATGCCCGATAAATCCATTTTACGTCCAAAAGAAATTGAACATGGTTATTTGCTAACGTGCGTAGCAAAGCCTAATTCAAAGAAAATGGTTTTAGAAATAGCCTAATATGCAATTATTAGAATATGGTAAGCTTACACTTAACTTTTCATTTTCGGCACTAATACTATGTGTTGTTCTTTTTTTAGTATGCCTTTTAGGTAACCAGAAAACTTTATTAGAGAAACTAGCAAGGGGTTTGCTTTTTTCAGCTTTAGCGGCCTCTTGTGTTTCTTTTTTTATTCTTGTTCAGTTAACTTTTAACAAAGATTACTCAAGCTGGTACGTTTGGCAGCATGTCTCTAACGATTTAAATGGGGCTTTTCTTCTTTCTAGTATTTGGGAAGGTCAAGAAGGTAGTTTCTTGCTCTGGGTCTTCTTTCAATCGGTAATTGGTCTTTTTTTACTTAGTTTTTTTAAACTGAAAAACGGAGCTTTATTTACTTTTAGTTTGCTTTCCGCTTTTCTTGTTTCCTTTGCTTTGGGATGGGAAATCAGTTCAGATATTACCATTGGTTCTTCTGCTTTTTATTCTATTGCTGAAAAAGGTAATCTACCCATTTTAAAAATTAATGCAGGTTTTGTTCCAACCAACGGAAATGGGATGAACCTCTTGCTTAGAAATTATTGGATGATCATTCATCCGCCCGTTATATTTTTTTCCTTTGCTTTGTTGTCCGTTCCTTTTTGTTTAGCCATTCAGCCTGAAAAATCAGAAAACAGTACCCTTCTAAAAAATGGTGTGTTGCTTTCTTTTATGTTTTTAACGCTGGGTATTTTTATGGGAGCTTATTGGGCATACGAAACCCTTAATTTTGGTGGTTATTGGAATTGGGACCCTGTAGAAAATGCCATTTATGTGCCTTGGTTACTGCTTATAGGTAGCTTTCATTTTTCGGTAAAAGAACTAAACGATTCACCGCAACGCTTTACTATACTAATTGCTATTACCTATTGGGCGGTCTTGTATTCTACCTTTTTAACCAGAAGTGGGGTATTGGGCGATTCTTCGGTGCACTCGTTTACAGGTTCGGGTTTATACGATCAATTGGTCTATTTATTGGTTTTTATGGCTATTTATATAGTGGGTATTTTACTTTTTAAAAGTAGATCTTCTTTAGCCGAAGTTGCTAAAAACAAAGAATTAACTTTTAAACAATCGGTGATTTACTTTATGGTCTTGGTACTTGGGTTAGGCGCTTTTCAAGTAATTCTACCAACATCATTTCCAGTAATAAATAAAATTTTTGCGTTAGTAGGTAAAACTACACGCCTAGCAGCTCCTTCAGATCCCGTGTCGTTTTATACCAATTTCCAAATGGGAATAGGCGTAGTACTAATTATTCTTTTGATTTCTGCGTATGGTTTTAAAAACGATAAAATCAATTACAAGAAGCTGTTAAAGATTTTGCCTTTCTCTGTTTTGGTGACCTATTGTGGTTATTTAATGCTGAATATAGAACATAAATGGGTGTTGGTATTTTATTTCTTCCTTACGTATGCATCATTGCTGTTTTCTTGGGAACTAATCCAACGGATTAATTTGAGGAAGTCGGTATCGTTGTTGGCTCATTTGGGCTTAGCAGTTTCTATGGTTGGTATTCTGGTGTCTTCGGCCAAAAAAAATGTTCTTACAACGGAAGATAAATTGCTAACTAACGGGGATTTTACCGAAGTTGAAAACCGTTTAATTAAACGAAATGAACGTATTGATGTAGGTATTTACCAGATAAAGTTTGGTGGTGTGTTTTTAAAATACAGAGACCATTATGTGCCCGAAGAAATGGTTTTTAGAACCAATCAGCCTAATGTTTTTTTAGTCCGAAAAGATTATACTTCCGGTGGGCTAGACTTAAAAGCAGGCGTATTTGTTGACCTTTCGTCTAAGGATTTTTTCTATAAGCTTTCAGTTTACAACTCATTTGCCAATTATGAAAAAGTGATTTATCCAAGGGTTCAATTTAACGAGGATATGGGTGGGGTAGTGGCTTCTCCTTCTATAATTAGCGAGTTTATTAACGATTTGTACATACATGTTTCCAATTTTCCAGATCCTACAAAAAGGAATAATTGGAGTGAAGTCCATGAAGTACCAATTACAGATAAAATAACCAATTTTTCTGGTTTTCAGTTTAGTGTTCTAAATACAGAAGCAACAGAAAAAGTCCCGGGTTACCAATTACAACCTGGTGAAAAAGCGGAAAAGACAGTGCTTGGTGTTATGGGCCATTCAGATAGTCTTCAAAAAGAATACATTACCTATGAAGTAACTAATCAAGATGGCGATTCTAGAATTTTGTCCGATTATTCTTTTGATCAAAACCTACGGGTTGGTATAGGAACTAATCTGCAAACAGATGAGAAGAGACTGCTTTTGAGCAGCACGGCAGGAGATTGGGTAGTGGTAAGGGTAATTCATTTTCCTTGGGTTTTTCTTACTTGGTTAGGTGGGATAATGATGGTTTTCAGTCTTGTTTTGCTTTTCGTTATTAGAGTTTGGTCTGTTTTCTGTATGAAAATAAAGCCATTGCTGCCCCGATTAGAAGTGTTTAAATTCAGTTTAAAAGAGAAATTCTTGAGCAATGAGAATAAGTTTTAGAAGAAGGAGGCAGGTTTACGGAGCCTTAATTGGTTTGGTAGTGAGTTCGGTGCTTTTGACTATTTTCTTTCTTCCGGAAAATGAAGATATAATGAGTCTAGGGCCTGCTAATACGGGGCACGAAGAACTGGCTTGTAACGATTGCCATTCACCTGCACCAGGCGATTTGTTAGGGCAAATAACCGCTAACGTTCAATATTATTTAGGGACACGAAGAACCATGGCTGATTTTGGACACCTGCCAGTAGATACCAAGAAATGTCAAGGTTGCCACGATAGACCAAACGATAGGCATCCAGTTCACCGATTTAAAGAACCAAGGTTTGCAGATGCCCGTAAAGCGATTGATGCTACGGAATGCGCATCTTGCCATTTAGAACATGAGGGCGTTCGATTAACAGCAGCTACCACAACTTTTTGTGTAAACTGCCATAGTGATTTAAAGATGAAAAATGATCCATTAGATGTTTCTCATGAAGAACTTATTCAGCAAGAGAAATGGACTACTTGTTTGCAATGTCATGACTTCCACGGAAACCACATGATGAAAACAGCCGATAAAATGAAAGATACCATTGCTATATCTGCTTTGGTAGATTACATAAAAGGTGGGAAAGATCCATTTTCAGAAAAGAAAAAATACGAAGCTAAAAGGAAACCCGAAGAACCATTAATTGAAAACAGCTATGAATAAATTATCTCTATTTATTGGATTAACCTTTTCGGTTATGATATGGGGTTGTGGAAGTGTTCCTGAAGCAAGTGAAGCAGAAGCAAAAGTTTGTTATTCAGATTCAGTGTCTTATGCAAAAGACGTTTTGCCAATTTTTGAAGCTAATTGTTTTTCTTGCCACAACGAAGAGAAATATGCAGCGAAAGCAGATGGCAACAAAATGTATACATATGACCACATTAAAGGCTACATAGAAGAAGGCTTGGTTTTGGGGAATATAAAACATCTGCCTGGGTATTTAAAAATGCCTTATAAACGCGATAAGCTAGATTCTTGTAGTATTGTTATTATAGAAAGTTGGATTAAAAGCGGCTATGTTAAAAATTAACTAATTGATTATCAGTAGGTGGTTTCTTACGTGAAAATTTTGGCATGGTTCTGGTTATATCGATTAACGTATATGTTAATTCGACTAGCTTATGAAAATCCTTGGCAGAAAACTTTCGACAGAACAAATCATAATAGTATCAACATTAACGGTTGCATTAGTTTTTGATGCATTATATTTCTATCTATATTAAATAGCACTGGTTTTACATGTACTGGAAACATTTTTTACTATTCCTTTCAGTTTTATCAGAAGGCGACAAGGTGATTTTCAGTAGATGTTACAGTAAATTTATTTTAGGCCATAAAAAAGGCCACCCTTTTGAGGTAGCCTTCCTTGTAATTTATTAGAACAATAACGTTTTTAGTTTTTGTTCATCGTTTTTATCAGGTTTAATGCAGATCCCGCTTTAAACCATTCAATTTGTTGTGTATTGTACGTATGGTTACAAACAATGTTATCAACCGAACCGTCTTTATGGGTTACTTTTAAAGTAATTGGTTTGTCTGCTGAAAATTGAGTTAAATCAGTAGTTTCAAACGTATCGTCTTCCTGAATTAAATCATAGTCTGAAGGATTAGCAAACGTTAACCCTAACATACCTTGTTTCTTCAAGTTTGTTTCGTGGATACGAGCGAAAGATTTGACCAATACAATTCGAACACCTAAGTGTCTTGGTTCCATGGCAGCGTGCTCTCTAGAAGAACCTTCACCGTAGTTATCGTCACCAATAACAATTGAGTCTACTCCGGCAGCTTTGTACGCTCTGGCTGTAGCTGGAACTTCGCCTTTGACTCCACTCAATTGATTAACTACTTCGTTAGTAGCACCACCAAAAGCATTAATAGCACCAATTAAACAGTTATTAGAAATGTTGTCTAGGTGACCTCTGTATTTTAACCATGGTCCAGCCATTGAAATATGGTCGGTAGTACATTTGCCTTGCGCTTTAATTAAAAGCTTCATGCCTTTGATTTCCTTTTCGTCCCAAGGCGTAAAACCAGCTAATAACTGAAGTCTATCAGAATCTGGTGCCACTTTAATTTCTACAGAAGAACCATCTTCAGCAGGAGCTTGGTAACCGCTATCTTCAACAGCGAAACCTTTTGCAGGTAATTCATCACCAAATGGAGCATCAAGTTTAACTTGCTCTCCATTTTTATTGGTTAATGTATCTGTAAGTGGGTTGAAATCTAATCTACCAGCAATGGCAACGGCAGCAACCATCTCAGGAGAAGCTACAAAAGCATGTGTATTTGGGTTACCATCGGCTCTTTTAGCAAAATTTCTGTTAAAAGAGTGAATGATAGAGTTTTTTTCTTGTTTATCAGCACCTTTTCTATCCCATTGTCCAATACATGGTCCACAAGCATTTGTAAAGATAGTAGCGTTAAACTCTTCAAAAGTTTTTAACAAACCATCTCTGTCTGCCGTGAATCTAACTTGTTCAGAACCAGGGTTAATACCAAGGCTTGCTTTAGCTTCTACACCTTTTTCAACAGCTTGTTTAGCAATTGAGGCTGCTCTAGATAAATCTTCATAAGAAGAGTTGGTACAAGAACCAATTAATCCCCATTCAATTTCTAAAGGCCATCCGTTCTTTTCAGCTTCAACTTTCATTTCTGAAACAGGAGTAGCTCTGTCTGGAGTAAAAGGACCGTTTAAATGTGGTGCTAATTCGTCTAAGTTAATTTCAATTAATTGGTCAAAATACTTTTCTGGTTCAGCGTAAACTTCAGGATCTGCCGTTAGGTAATCCTTAATTTTATCGGCTTCAGCAGCAATATCTGCTCTGTCTGTAGATTTTAAGTAACGAGCCATTGATTCGTCGTACCCGAAAGTAGAGGTAGTTGCACCAATTTCAGCACCCATATTACAAATAGTACCTTTACCCGTACAAGACATTGAGTTAGCACCTTCGCCAAAGTATTCTACTATACAGCCTGTACCACCTTTTACCGTTAAGATACCAGCAACTTTAAGAATAACATCTTTTGGAGCTGTCCAACCGTTTAGTTTGCCGGTTAATTTAACACCAATTAACTTAGGGAATTTAAGTTCCCATGGCATTCCAGCCATAACGTCTACGGCATCGGCACCACCAACACCAATAGCCACCATGCCTAAACCGCCGGCGTTTACTGTGTGTGAGTCTGTACCAATCATCATACCACCAGGGAAAGCATAGTTTTCTAATACTACTTGGTGAATAATACCTGCACCAGGTTTCCAGAAACCAATACCATATTTGTTAGAAACAGAATCAAGGAAGTTGAAAACCTCGTTATTCTTATTTAAAGATTCTTGTAAATCCTTTTTTGCACCAATTCTAGCTTGTATTAAGTGGTCACAGTGCACTGTTGTGGGTACGGCAACTCTATCTTTGCCAGCTTGCATAAACTGTAGAAGAGCCATTTGTGCTGTTGCGTCCTGACAAGCAATTCTATCTGGTGCAAAATCCACATAATCTTTACCTCTTCCATAGGCTTTAGAAGGGGTCTCGTCCCATAGGTGGGCATATAGAATCTTTTCTGCTAAAGTTAATGGTTTGCCTACTGTCTTTCTTGCAGCGTCTACGCGAGAAGGAAACTTGCTGTAGAGGCTTTTTATCATGTCAAAATCAAATGCCATAGGTGTATTTTTTAATTTCGAATTAGTGACCTCAATTTAATAAAAAATTACACTTTACTAAGTGTATGTCACATTCATTGAGAACACCTTAGTGCCCTAAAAAGTTTCGGGAATATAAATTGAGTTAAAAATGTGCCTGTAAAGAGATAAAAAAAGCCCGAATTGTATAATTCGGGCTTTAATGAATATTAATTCTGAATAATTAAACTGTAAGTAATTTACCAGAAGGTTTGAACTTGGTTAAGTTGATTCCTTCAACAGCCGCTTCATATTCTTCCAAATTAGGTGTTCTACCTAGAATAGTAGAAAGAACAACTACAGGGGTAGAAGAAAGTAACGACTCTCCTTTTTTCTCAGCAGAATCTTTAACCACCCTTCCTTGGAATAAACGTGTAGAAGTAGCCATTACTGTATCACCCGGTTCTGCTTTTTCTTGATTACCCATACAAAGGTTACACCCAGGACGTTCTAAGTATAATATGTTTTCGTACTTAGTTCTAGATGCTGCTTTTGGGGCATCGTCATCAAATTCGAAACCAGAGTATTTACGTAAAACATCCCAGTCACCTTCCGCTTTTAATTCATCTACAATATTGTAAGTAGGAGGGGCTACTACTAGAGGTGCTTTGAATTCAACCTTTCCGTTTTGCTTTTCAATGTTTTTAAGCATATGGGCAAGAATCTTCATATCACCCTTGTGCACCATACAAGAACCAACAAAGCCAAGATCTACTTTTCTACTTCCACCATAATAAGACAACGGTCTAATGGTATCGTGTGTGTATCGCTTAGAAACATCGGCATTATTCACGTCAGGGTCAGCAATCATTGGTTCAACAATTAAGTCAAGATCAACAACTACATCGGCGTGATATTTAGCGTTTTTGTCTGGTGTAAGCGCTGGTTTTTCGCCAGATCTAATCTCTACAATTCTCTTATTCGCTTTATCAATCAATCCTTGAAGAACTTGCTTCTCATTGTCCATTCCTTTATCAATCATGATTTGGATTCTAGACTTGGCAATTTCTAATGATTCGATTAATGTTTCATCTTCCGAAATACAGATAGAAGCTTTTGCTTTCATTTCTGCAGTCCAGTCGGTAAATGTAAATGCTTGGTCAGCAGTAAGGGTTCCAAGATGAACTTCAATAACTCTACCTTGGAAAACATTCTCTCCACCAAACTGTTTTAACATTTGTTGTTGAGTAGCATGAACAACATCACGGAAGTCCATGTAGCTTTTCATTTCGCCTTTAAATGTAACTTTTACAGATTCAGGAATAGGCATGGTAGCCTCGCCAGTAGCTAACGCAAGAGCAACAGTACCCGAGTCGGCTCCAAAAGCAACACCTTTTGACATTCTTGTATGTGAGTCACCACCAATAATAATGTCCCAATCAGATACAGTAATGTCATTTAATACTTTATGAATTACATCTGTCATGGCAGGGTAAACTCCTTTCGGATCACGAGCAGTGATTAAACCGAAGTCGTTCATGAATTTCATTAACCTTGGGATGTTAGCCTTTGATTTGTTATCCCAAACGGAAGCCGTATGACAACCCGACTGGTAGGCACCATCAACGATAGGGGAAATGGTTGTAGCAGCCATCGCTTCTAATTCCTGAGAAGTCATTAAACCAGTAGTATCTTGAGAACCTACAATGTTTACCTCTACACGAACATCAGAACCTGCATGTAATGTTTTGCCAGGAGTTGTGCCAACGGCATTTTTGTTGAATATTTTTTCAACAGCTGTTAAACCGTGCGCTTCGTCAGAAACCTCTTTTGAAGGAGCAAATACAGTAGGTGCTTCAATTCCTAAAGTTTTAGCAGCAAATGTTTGTAGTTTTTTACCAAATACAATGGCGTAGGAACCACCAGCTTTAATAAATTCTACCTTTTGCGGTGTTAATGAAGCTGAAATATCAATCAATTCTTTATCACCATTGTAAAGTTTTTTCTTCTTGGTATTGATGGTAAGAACAGTTCCGGTAGCTACAGAATAAGCTTCTTCTAAAACAGGGTCACCATTTTCGTCACGAATGGTATTGCCCTCTGTATCAGTCTTCTTTACCCAGTTCTTCAAATCAACCCCAATACCGCCAGTTACACCAACAGTAGTTAAGAAAATTGGAGAAACACCGTTTGTACCTGCAATTACTGGTGCAATATTGATGAATGGAACATAAGGACTAGCTTGAATACCTGTCCATAATGCCACGTTGTTTACACCAGACATTCTAGAAGAACCAACTCCCATTGTTCCTTTTTCGGCGATTAACATCACACGTTTATCTGGGTGTTGCTCTTTTAAAGCAGCAAGTTCTTTTTGCATTTCTTTGTTATGCTCAAAGATACACTGACCATGCAATTCACGATCTGATCTAGAGTGGGCATCTGCTCCAGGTGATAGTAAATCGGTAGAAATATCTCCTTCACCAGCAATGAAAGTAACCACTTTAATTTCTTCTTCTGCTTCAGGAAGATTCGTAAAGAATTCAGCCTTAGCATAACTCTCTAATAAATCTTTTGCAACTGCATTACCAGCTTCGTAAGCTTCTTTTAAACGGCCCATGTCTGCCTCGTAAAGGAAAACTTGTTGTTTAAGCACTTTAGCAGCTTCTTTTGCAATTTCAGTATTATCGCCAAGTGCTAAATCAAGTAACACCTCTATTGAAGGCCCACCTTTCATATGTGATAACAATTCAAAAGCAAAAGTTGGGGTAATTTCCTCTAAAACAGATTCGCCTAGAATAATTTCTTTTAAGAATTTAGCTTTTACTACAGCAGCACTTGTAGTACCAGGTATAACATTATAGATGAAGAATTTAAGAGAGTCTTCTCTATCTGTATTATTTAAATCTTTGATTTTTGCGATGATTTCGCTTAGCAATCCAGCATCTTCAATTGGCTTTGGGTGAAGTCCTTGACTTTTGCGTTCTTCAATTTCCTTGATGTAGTTGTTGTACATGTTCATGTGTTAATGTCTTCCAATGTAAAGACAGATTAGAAATAGAAAATAACAGTCTAGTTCTTGAATCGTGCCTACATTATTTTGAAGTAATTTAATTAGGGTTTTTAATTAGAGTTTGCAGTTTCTAAGCAAGTTTGAAACGAGCAGTAAAGGTTTGTGCATCTAAACCAAATCCCATTTATTGTGTATATAATGAAATTTTAAACTGCGTCAAAATAAGAGAATATTCTCATAAAACGTAAATAAATGAAGCGGAAAAAAGCCATTGCATATAAGTGTATAGCTTCTATTATGTGAAATATGGGAAAATTTAAAAAGGTTATAAATTGAGATGCTTAAAATAAGAAGCTAATTTTTCCCCTTGTTGGAGTTCTCTCCAACAAGCACTATGTAGCTGGAAGTGTACCTAGCATAGTCGTTGGTCAAAAGCCCAACAACGGGAGAGGATCGGGGATCTTCAAAAGATTCCCGATCCTCTAAAACAACAAAGCCCTTGCTGTGTTAGCAAAGGCTTCGTTAAAAGGTTGAATTAATATAAAGCTTAGAATTCTATTTTTTCTACTGATTTAATAGGAAGGGAAACTCCGGCTTTTAATGAAATGTATTCTTCACCAACAGCCCAAACTGTGGTTTCAATTCGTCGCAACATTCCATCTACAGATCTAAAGTAGATCAAGTACTTTTCTCTTATATAAATTCCCCAAAGCAAGCGCCTTCCTCAGATTATATTTCCGTAACGCTTGTTTCTCTTCATTGTTTGCCACGTCGTCTGTACCGAAAATCATGTCTCTGATAGCTGAAAGTTGTATTTCCATTGTAGTGCAATTAGGGTTAAACATATTCCATAAGTTACACAAACTATGCCAGAAAAGCAAATTGAAGTCGCTAAAAACGTACCTTGACCGAAATAAGTATACATTGTATAGTTTTCGTTTGTATCGCTCTCTTATTTAGGATATCTTTCGGTATATTCGGATTTGCTTTTTTCGGCATTATTCTTGTGCATTGATATTGATTAGAAAACCTTCTTATATGTTTAAATCGAAATATTTACTTACGCTATTTACAGCTTGCCTTATTTTTATGGGGGCATATGCTGGTTCGAAATTAACCTTGAATATTACTTCTAAATCCACGAAGCAACTTTCCTTTGAGGTTTTAGGTGGTGGAAAAGAGCCATACCAAATAACACTTGCGGGTGAAAACTATAAAGTTAAAAGAATTAGTGAAGGAAAAATGTGAAGCATAAAAAAACCATTGCCAGGTATGTATTTGGTGTTAATCAGGGATTCGAAGGGATGTTGGAAGTTTTGAAATTTTAATTGCACAGTAATATGATAAAAAGGATACTATTCATATTAATTTATTTAATTTTGCTTTTTTAAGCCTTGGTCAATCATCGCAATAAAGATTTGACTGTGGGCCTTTCAATAATGATTCAGTGTATGTTACAATCTCAGAGCCATCATGTTTTGGAGTATTTGATGGTGAAGTTTTCATTGAGATGTTTCATCCAAATCCTAGCTTGCCGTCAATTGACAGGTGAATCCGATAATTATTTAGCAGGTACAAATAACGGTAATCAATACATAACTGTGTCCTAGCCTAATCTTAACATTTGATAATCTTCAACCCGATGCTAGAATGGAGGGTATTGTTCAAATAAGAGAGTAACTAGGGTTATAACTTTAGAGTTTGTTATTGGCAACAATTTACTATAATAGTGTTCCTCAGGCCTCGTCTCCTGCTATATACTGGTCCAACTGAAATTTGTGAAAATGACAAGGTGTTTTGTATAAGATCCTACCAAATGCCGGAGCAACTTATCAATGGTATAATTTACAAGGTGATGCAGAATTACACTAACCCACAAATGGGATAATGTTTCAGTAGATTTTGGTTCATTAATGTTCGATTAGGTTTAAGAGAAACGGATGCTAAAGGTTGTGATGCCGATACATCAATAATTAATATTACCGTAAATCCAACACCTTCTTTACCAACTATTTCTGGTGATAATGCCCTTTGTGCCGATACAAAAGGAGAAGTGTATACTGCTTCCGGTGATCCTACTTCTACGTATTCTTGGTTTGTAAACGGAGCTGTATTAGCAGGTACAAGTGGACAGACAGCTACCATAGATTTCGGTACTTCTAATGCTACTATAAAAGTTGTAGAGGAAACTACTTCAAGTTGTACCAGTGATACTGCAATATTTAATGTTACTAATAGAAACCTTACCTTCTTCTACCACAATAAGCGGTTCATCAGTTGTTTGTGAAAACACAACGGGTGAAGTGTATACTGCTTCAGGTACAGGAGGGAATAATTTTAATTGGATTGTTACAGGTGCTACGCCATCTTCTACAACCGGAAGCTCCAATCTCAGTAGATTTTGGTTCAGCAGATGCTACAATTTCAGTAGCAGAACAATCACCAACAGGTTGTATTGGCGATACAGTTGAATTAACAGTAGATGTTATTGTTCAGCCTACACCAGTAATTACGGGATCTAATCAGGTTTGTGCGGGTACGAAAGGTGAACCTTATTCGGTTAGCTGGCTTACCAGGTTCTAGTTTTCAATGGACTATTACAGATGCTATTGGTTCTTCTGCAACCAATCCTAATATTACGGTAAACTTTGGTGCTACCGATGCTGTGTTAAGTGTGGTTGAAACACCAGCGGGCGCATCTTCTTGTAAAAGTGATCCAGTTAGTTTTCCAGTAGATGTAATAGACAAACCGAATACTGTTTTATCGGGCCCAAGTGCTATTTGCGCCAATACAATAGGAGTGAATTTTTCAGCTTCCGGTGAAGCAGGTTCAACATTCAATTGGTTTGTTACGGGAGCTTCGATTGCGGCTAATAACGGAGACAATATTGATGTGGATTTTACAACTACAAATGCAATTGTTAAAGTTATAGAACAGGGGGTAAGTTGTCCTGGTGATACGCAACAAGTTAATGTAAAGGTAAATGCACTACCGGTTTTAAGCACTAATGGAAATCAAACTATATGTGAAGGAGATTCTGTTTTATTAACAGCATCGGGTGCAAGTACCTATAAATGGGCGCCTACAACAGGTTTGTTAAGCCCAAATAGTTCTGCTACCTATGCAAAACCTTCTTCAACTACTGTTTATACAGTAACAGGTACCAATGGAACAGGTTGTGAAGCTACTTCGGCTTTAACTGTAACCGTAAATGCAATTCCTGCTGCAAGCGTTACACCAACTAATCCTTCAATATGTGTAGGGGAGAGTGTTGCTTTAACAGCTTCAGGAGGAACTTCTTACCAATGGAGTCCGGCTGCTGGATTAAGCAATGCTACTATTGCCAAGCCTGTGGCAAACCCAAACACTACTACAACCTATAAAGTAAAAGCTTTTAATGGAGTGGGATGTTCCGATTCAGCCTTTGTAACGGTAGATGTGAATACTATTCCTACAGTTAATCCTACAGCTAGTCCAACAACAATTTGTGCAGGTGAAACAGCGCAGTTAATTACAATAAATAATGCAGGGTATACTTATTCTTGGACACCTGCAGGTAGCTTAACAAATTCTTCTATTTCAAATCCGGTAGCAAATCCAACTGCTACTACAACATACACGGTTACTGTAAATGATGGTACATGTTCTGAAACAGGTACGATTACGGTAAATGTTAATGCATTACCAACAGCAAGCGTTACGCCTTTACCTTCAGATACTATATGTAAAGGCGAAAGTGTGACCTTAACAGCAAGTGGTGGAACGAATTATTCTTGGTCGCCAACTACAGGTTTGTCCAATCCAAATGCAGCGTCTACTATTGCAAGTCCAACGGCTCAAACTGAATATACGGTGACCGTTGAAGATGCTAATGGATGTGAAGCAACGGCTCAAACTACAATATATATAGATCCAGTAATTAACATAAATATTACTGCTGGGGACTCTATCTGTACAGGCGATAAAACAACTTTATCGGCAACTGCCACAAACGCAGCTTCTTTCACTTGGACGCCAACAACGGGATTAAGTAACCCGAGCTCATTAACTACGGATGCTGCACCAACTACAACTACTACTTATACCTTAACGGTTACCAATAGCATAGGTTGTACCAATTCAGAGTCTATTACAGTAACGGTATTACAACCTGCACCAGTTACAGTTTCTGGTGATCAAACTATATGTTTAGGCGATTCAGTAACTATTTCAGCAAATACTGGGCAACCGGGGTATGCTTATGTTTGGAGTCCGGCAACTGGTTTAGAAAATGCTAACCAATCTAGTACTTCTGCAAAACCAACTGCAACCACTACTTATGAAGTAACCGCTTCTTCACCAGTCGGGTGGATGTGATTCAAAAGCTTCATTAACTGTAACCGTTAATCCATTACCTGCTTTAGCTCTTACACCAGATCAACAACTTTGTACTAGTGATACAGTAGATTTAACAGTATCAGGTGCAGATAACTATACGTGGTCTCCTAATTCTAATATCTCCACTACAACGGGTGCTTCTGTTCAGGTTTTCCCAACAACAGACACCTATTATAAAGTAGTTGGTGAAGATGTTAACGGATGTATTGCGGAAGATTCTGTTTTAGTTTCATTAAATACCTTACCGGTAGTATCTGCTGGTTCAGATATTGAAATATGTGCTGGAAGTTCTATTCAATTGACTGCTTCTCCAAATGGTTTGGCTTCTTATTTATGGAGTCCTAATGTGGCTATTAATAATGTAGCAACTCAAAACCCAACGGTAAATCCATCATCAACCCAACAATATATTGTAACAGCTACAAATGCTAATGGTTGTAAAGACATGGACACGGTTCAAGTTTCTGTTGTAATAAGTCCTTCTTTTACGCTAAACGGTAAAGATTCTATTTGTAAAGGAGAAACAACTCAATATACCGTTACTACAGGTTTGGGGAATTCCGTTTTATGGAGTCCAAATATTGCTATTGACGACGTAACTTCTAAAACACCTAAGTTTTCCCCTGCTGGAAATAGAACCTACAAGGTGGTAGTATCTAATCCAACAGGATGTAAAGATTCTACAACAGTTGATATTAAAGTTAATCCTTTACCTACTGTAATTATTTCACCAGATGCTGAAATCTGTATTGGTGGAAACACCACGTTAACTGCTTCGGGAGGAAATACCTATACTTGGTCTCCTTCTACCGGTTTATCTGCTACTTCAGGAAGTACAGTAACAGCCAGTCCAACTACTACAACAACGTATACAGTAGAGGTAGAAGATGCTAAAAAATGTACCAATCAAGAAACGGTATTGGTAACCGTAAATCCATTACCAAATGTATCTGCTGGAACAGATGTAGAAATCTGTAAAGGAAGTTCAGTTCAACTAACGGGTAATCCTAATGGCTTACAAAGTTATACTTGGTCTCCTTCAGCAACATTAAATAATACCTCTATCCAAAACCCTATTGCAGCACCATTAGTTGATACGGATTATATTCTAACAGGATCAGATGTAAAAGGCTGTGTAAATACAGATACAGTAAATGTTTCAGTAATCGCTATTCCTCCAATAGGAATAAGCAATGATACTACAATATGTTTAGGAGAATCTGCAACGCTAAGTGTAAACACAGATGCTGCTAATACAGTAACATGGAGTCCGAATATTGTCATTGATGATGTTACTTCCAGAACCCCAACAGTAAATCCAAGTTCAAACCAAGTTTATAAAGTAGTTGTAGAAAATCCAACGGGTTGTAAAGATTCGGCAGAAGTATTAGTTTCTGTAAATCCATTGCCAACCATAACACTTTCACCAGATGCTGAAATCTGTATTGGTGGAAATACCACGTTAACTGCTTCGGGAGGAAATACCTATACTTGGTCTCCTTCCACTGGTTTATCAACTACAACAGGAAGTACAGTAACAGCCAGTCCAACTACTACAACAACTTATACGGTAGAAGTAGAAGATGCTAAAAAATGTACCAATCAAGAAACGGTATTGGTAACCGTAAATCCATTACCAAATGTATCTGCTGGAACAGATGTAGAAATCTGTAAAGGAAGTTCAGTTCAACTAACGGGTAATCCTAATGGCTTACAAAGTTATACTTGGTCTCCTTCAGCAACATTAAATAATGCCTCTATCCAAAACCCTATTGCAGCACCATTAGTTGATACGGATTATATTCTAACAGGATCAGATGTAAAAGGTTGTGTAAATACAGATACAGTTAATGTTTCAGTAATCGCTATTCCTCCAATAGGAATAAGCAATGATACTACAATATGTTTAGGAGAATCTGCAACGCTAAGTGTAAACACAGATGCTGCTAATACAGTAACATGGAGTCCGAATATTGTCATTGACGATGTTACTTCTAGAACACCAACAGTAAATCCAAGTTCAGACCAAGTTTATAAAGTAGTTGTAGAAAATCCAACGGGTTGTAAAGATTCGGCAGAAGTATTAGTTTCTGTAAATCCATTGCCAACCATAACACTTTCACCAGATGCAGAAATCTGTATTGGTGGAAATACCACGTTAACTGCTTCGGGAGGAAATACCTATACTTGGTCTCCATCTACCGGTTTATCAACTACAACAGGAAATACAGTAATAGCAAGTCCACTTGTAAGCACTACATATACGGTAGAAGTAGAAGATGCTAATCAATGTAGTACTACAGATTCAGTTCTTATAACGGTAAATCCATTACCAACTGTTTCTGCAGGTTTGGATGTTGAAATTTGTAAAGGGACTTCTACTCAATTGAATGCGTCACCTTCGGGTTTATCCTTTTATAGTTGGACTCCAACTGCTACTCTAAATAATCCAACAGTTGTAAATCCAACAGCTGCTCCATTAAGCACAACAGAATATATTGTTTTAGGTGAAGATGCTAATGGGTGTAGAAATGCTGATTCAGTTATTGTTTCGGTAATATCAACTCCTGCTATGGTAACCAGTTCAGATACTTCTATATGTATAGGTGAATCAGTAACTATGTCGGTAACTACCGCAGCTGGGAATACGGTTTTATGGAGCCCGAATATTGCCATTGATGACCTTACTTCCAGAAACCCAATTGTAAATCCAACTTCAGATCAGGTTTATAAAGTGGTAGTACAAAACCCAACGGGTTGTAAAGACTCTTCAACAGTAACTATTAAAGTTAATCCATTACCAACAGGTACAATAGTAGCGGATAAAAACCCACTATGTTTTGGTGAAACTAGTAATATGACTGTTTCATTAGATGGGGGTAAGACTCCAAATGTAAGCGGTTCATTCAGTCTAAATGGGGGGGCATTTACGAATGTGTCTAATTATTTGTTTGCGGGAAATAAAGCTGGTGATTCCACTATAAATATTGTGTTTAGAGATATTACGGGTTGTTCTTCAGCCACCGAATCAATAACAATAACTACTTTAGATCAGATTGCTTTTGACACTTCCATTACACAATTACCCTCTTGTACTGTAGCCGATGGCTCTGTACTGGTTGATAATATTGTAGGAGGCGTTTCTCCTTATACCATTTCAAGTGGTGCAACTTCGGTAGTAGATAATAATTTCACTTTTACTGGTTTGGGTGTAGGAACACACTTATTTACAGTAAGGGGTGATAACGGGTGTTCAGAATCTAAGTCAATAACATTTACAGGTCCAATTACATTTGATAGTACTGTAGTTGATCCATTATGTTATGGTGGTTCCGATGGCTCTATCTCAATTAGCAATGTAGCTGGTGGAGTTGCTCCTTATGAATTCAGTTTTGATAATAACACTTCTTATGCTCCAACATCTGATTTTACAGGTTTAACGGAGGGTAATTATTTGGTGTATATTAAGGACAACGCAGGTTGTGAATTACCGATTGGTTTTAGCTTAAATAATCCAGATTCTATTTCAATAGTTGAAGTATCTAGATTAGATATTTTGTGTGCTGGTTATACGGGAGAAATTGTTTATGATATCTCGGGTGGTACAGGTATTCTAAATATTGTACAAGGCGCAAACAACTTTACAGGGGCTGGAACTTATACATTTAGCTTACCTTCTGCGGGAACTTATGCCGTTGATGTGACGGATGCCAACAGCTGTTCTAAAACACAAAGTTTTACTATTTCTGAAGAGAAACCTTTGGAGACATATTTAAGCCTTTTAAAAGAAGCCGATTGTAATGTTGCTTCTGGGGTAGTTCAAATCGATTCTACCGTTGGTGGCTCAGGGTTTTTCCAATACGGGTTTTTAGGCTCGGGCTCGTTTAAAGATTCAACCTCCTTTGCAACGGACTTAGATGGATTAAACGCAGGAACATATAATGTAGTAACTAGAGATCTTTCTTATGGGTGTAGTGATACTACTAGCATTACTGTAACTAGAATAGCGGGTATTGATGTGGCCAATATTATTAAAAACATAACACCTTCTTGTACTAATCAAGATGGTATAATTGCTCTTTCTAATATTAGAGGAGGTGCGCCAAAACCTTATGAATTTGAATTGCAAGAATTTGCTACTGGAACAATTGTACAACCAAGACAATTAGATTCTGTTTTCACTGGTGTAGCAGTAGGTAATTTTAAGGTGGTTATTTATGATAACCTTAACTGTCCGGAAGAAATAGCGATAACAATTCCAAACTTTAGCGGTTTAGCCATTTCAATAGATACTACAGATGAAACGTGTAATTTGGCTAATGGTGAAATTGAGTTAACCGTTTCGGGTGGTAACGTTCCTTATTTTACTTCAATAGACAATGGAATAACGTTTACTCCTAAATTGACTTATTCAGCTTTATCTGCCGGAACATATAAAGTTTTAGTAAAGGACAACAGCACACCTCAAACCTGTACAGATTCAATTGAAGTTGAAATAGATAATTTAATTACTAAGCCAACAGGTAATTTTACAATTTCTAAAGACACGGTTTGTTTTGGTGAAACGGTTACTGTTAATGCTGAACTTGATGCCAAATGGATTCCAAATGTAAATGGTTCTTATTCTTATGATAAAGGAATAAGTTTTTCACCCATTAAAACATTTGATTATACAGCATCTTTAGCAGGAGATACGGCTTTCTATATGGTATTTAGAGATGCTATTAATTGTGTGTTATCAGACACTTTAAAAGTCACATTACATACTACAGAAAAAGTTGATTTTAATGTTACCGTAATTGACACACCTACATGTACAACACCGGGTTCTATTCAGGTTAATAATTATGTAGGGGGTACTTCACCATATAACTTAGATATTAATGGTGCTGGTTTTGTGTTAGCAAAAGACACTACTATGACTAATGTAGGGCCAGGTCTTTATGCCTTTACTGTTGAAGATGCTAAAGGATGTTCCGTTTCTAAATCAGTAGATTTAACTGGGGTCTTAACTTATGATATAGCTAAAACAGAACCAACATGTTTTAAAGATACCAACGGTTCAGTTAGGATTTTTAATGTTGATGGTGGTGTTGCACCATACGAGTTCAGTTTTAATGATAACCTGAATTATAGTGTGACCAATACTTTTACAAGTTTATCCGCCGGAAATTATGTGGTCTATGTTAGAGACGCTACAGGTTGTGAGATTCCAATTTCCGAAACACTAACTCAACCAGATTCACTATTTATTAAAGAAGTAAGTAGAATGGATATTGGGTGTGATAATGACTTTGGTGAATTAACCGTAGAAGTTTCCGGAGGAACAGAACCACTTGTTGTTACATTTAATACAAACATAAATTCAGGAGCAGGTACTTTTACCTATTCTAATTTACCGGGCGGTAAAGACACAATTTATGTAGAGGACTTAAAAAATTGTACTAATGAGTTTCCTTTCGAAATTTTAGAAGTACCCAAAATCACTACTTACATTTCTCAAGCACAGCAAGGAGAATGTAATCAAGCTGTAGGTAAAGCAATAATCGATTCTACCGTTGGTGGTAGCGGTGCTTATGGGTATAAGTATTCTACAGCTTCAGCCTTCTTAAATAAAGGAGATATGGAAGTTGAGATGGATAGCTTAACAACTGGGATTTATATTGTGGTTACACAAGACAATGTTTTCAATTGTTTAGATACCACTAGTTTTTCAATTACTAGAAAATCGGGTATTGATAGTCTTGACGTAATAACATCAAACTCTTGTAATAATGTTAATGCTTATATAGACATTAAAACGGTTTATGGTTCAGCACCTACGCCTTTTATGTTTGAATTAAGAGACGGTTTTAATACCGATTCTATTATTTACCCTAAAGGCCCAGATTCTTTGTTTTCTTCTTTAAGTGCGGGCAATTATATAATTGCTGTTTACGATTCATTGGATTGTAGAGAAGATTTTATTAAATCAATTGCTAAACCTGCCAAGTTATTACTGAACTATGCTGTAAGTCCAGATAGTTGTGGTGATACAACCGGAGCCATAGAATTATCTAGCTTTATTAATGGTATTACACCTTATGAGTTCAGCCTTAATAATGAACTTGATTACAGTACTGCCAATACAAGTTTTGAAAACTTAGTTGGTGGTTCTTATGAGGTTTATATGAAAGACGCTAGTGATCCTAGTTGTAAAAACACATTTGACATATACGTACCATCTACAATTGTATCTGTAAAAGATACAGTAATAGATGTTTCTTGCTACCAAGGCGATAATGGTATGTATGAATTCTTCGAAATTTATAATGCAGATACCAATAAGTATGCGTATGGATATTCACTTGATCCAAGCATTTTTGGTACAGACTCTGTTTTTACCAATCTAACGGCAGGTTCTTACAGTCTGTTTGTTAAACAAACGAACAAGACTACAGGTAATGCATGTATCTATGCTGCTTGGAGAACGGAATACGTTTACGATGAGAACACAGGACTAATTACAGATACATTAACTCAAACTTGGTTTGATGTTGAAGACGGAGTGCATCTATATGCCGAGTATGATTCAGTTCCTTCAAAGTTTGATGAGCCAACAGGACAAGTGATAGTTAATACTATATACGGAGGTGCTGCTCCCTACCAAATTAGTCTTGAAGGCGCTAATTATGTAGATCATACATCGCCTACACTATTCGATAATCTTGCACAAACAATAACCAAGGATAAATCTCCTTATACTGTTTTATTGCAAGATGCAAAAGGTTGTTTAGATCAATTTACAGTAAACGTTCCTTCCGAATTCTATGTGCCTAATATATTTACACCAAACGGAGATGGCACAAATGATGTTTTCTACATTATGGGACTAGAAGAATATACTAGGGTTAAAGTATACGATCGTTGGGGAACATTGTCTTACGAGAATAATAACTATAATAACGAATGGGATGGTGGTAGTGCACCAGACGGTACTTATTTCTATGAAATTAGATTACCCGATAGAACGCAAGTTTCAGGATGGGTAAATATTGCTAGGTAAAAAGTTAATAATAGATATAAAAAGCCATCCTTATCAGATGGCTTTTTTACTTTATATAGAGGAAAGTGTTATCATAAAAATTTCTAAAAACTCTATTTAAGGCAAAGCGAATAATTCATAGCAAAATGATCGGATCCATAAAAAGGCATTTTTTTAATGTAATCTAAACCAAAATGGTCTGAATGGTAAATGTGATCAATAGGGAAGCGTAGCAACTTATATTTAGCATTATAAGTTGAAAAGAAACCTCTACCAATTCTTGGGTCTTTTAATTGGGTAGCTTTTTTAAATCGTTTTACATTTCTAGACCAAGTAACATCATTAAAATCGCCAATTGTTAATACAGGTAAATCACTTTTTGCAATCTCTCTGGCAATTAACATCAATTCAAAATCTCTTTCTTCCGAAGTTTCACTTTCGGTAGGGCTTGGTGGTTCAGGGTGAGCACAAAACAGTTCAATGTATTCGCCACCGCGTAATTGTATTTTTGTTCTAATAGATGGGATTTCATCTTGAACTAAATAACGTAGTTCTGTATCCTTTAATTCAAGTTTAGAATACAGATTCATGCCATACAGGTTTTCTAAAGGACATTTCACCAGAAAAGGGTAGTCCTTTTCTAATTCAGCTAGATTCTTCTCCCATTCTTTATTTGATTCCATGGTAAGGAATATATCTGGATTTGCCGATTTAATAATGTTAATGAAGCCCTTATAATTGTTGTTTTCTTGTAAAACATTTGCCGAAACAATTGAAATTTTACGTTCGTTGGTAACGCTGCAACTATCGGCTTCTTTTGGGGTTAAAAATGTATGGTGTCTTATTTTATTAAAATTATATAAAAAAGTAAAAGCTGTAATGGCGAACAAGAAAATTGAAAGATAGGTGAGTAGACCAATAAAAATTACCCAAAGAACTAGCGTAACTAATTGTAATAGGCATAATTGAATTCTGGGGAAATCCCAGATTCTAAAAAACCAATGTTTGTTGGGGACAAGTGGTAAATAAGATAAAATGGTAAATAGTATTGCAAACGATGTTAAGGTTATTTCCATGAGTTGTGTGTTAGAACTAACTTAACTCTGTTTAGTCTTTTTTTGTTCGGTTTAAGAGTATTAGTATTTAGTAATGAATTATGTTTTGTTTGTTTTTCATAAAAATAAACAGGTTTAAACATATTTTTGGGACTTGGATAGGTTTAGATGTTACTTTTTAGCTTAAAAACGTATCTATTTAAGAATTGAATGAAAAATTAAGTTAATGAAGAAAGGACTATTATCACTCTGTTTATTGTTTTTTAGTATTGTGTCTTGGGCACAATGTGGCACTGAAAATTTTAATGTTACCGATTGGTGTGAAAACCAATATGCATCTTGGGAAATTACAAATTCAGAAGCCACAGCACGTTACCGTTGGTATGAAATAATATACGATGCTACCAATACACCCATAGATACTATTGATAGATATTATGGCCAAAATGACGAAGGGACTTATTTTGTGTCTCCATATAGATATACAACCCCAACCCCAGTACCCATAACTCCGGGTTGGGATGAAAGAACTTTTTTCTATGTTAAAGAGACCGGAGTAAAGGATTTTATTCCTTCTGCTAGTTTTTCACTAACTGGGGGCCAGGCAATAGGAGCTACTCAAGGTACTTATTCCATGGATGTAGTTTTCTCAAATGATATTAGACTTAACGAGATAACTATTCCTATCAAGGTTTATAATGCTGGTAATACAGATGTTCAGGTAAAAATTGGTACTCAGTATTCACAGCTTTATACATTTACAAAGCCACCTAATGTAATAAGTTTGCTTAAAATACCAGTAGGTTTAGATATACCGAAAGGTAATTATACTGTTGAAATTATCACTAATCCAGCTGGTTCTTCCAACAACAAAATTTCTGAATTTTATTGGTTTCCAGATAACCCAACAACATCACAACCTATCACAGGTTCTGGTGGTATAAAAGCTACACCTAATAAATCAGTAATATATTCGTCAAATCATAGGTCCATAATAATGGATTGGGGCTTTACTTCTTATTGCGACATGGAAGAAACACCACCAGCAAGTAAAACAACAGTTGGTTGCTGTACGCCTGTAATTACAAATGTGGGAGTAAGTGCTACAGAGAATATCATCGTTTCCGGTGCCGATAATACTACATTAAATGTTACTTCGTATGAAAATGCCAGCAACTCCTTCTTTTGGTATAAAGATGGTTTAGCCACTGGGCAAACTGGTTTGTCGATTTCAACAGACCAAGCAGGAACCTATTCAGTAAGAGAAGTAGAAGATCCTTCTGAGAAAAATAATATAAGCTGTTATTCTGAGGGCGCTATCAATATACAAGAACGAGAATTGTTTGTTAGACTCTTGTCAACACCAAAAACATCCTATTGTTTAGGTGATGAAATTGAAATTGAAGCATATGGGAATATAACTAGCATAGAATGGCAACCTTCGGCTTTTGTTTCAAGCCCAACATCTAAAATAACTAAAGCTACTTTAGGACTAACTGGATCATTAAATTTTACCGCTACTGCAGATATAGTTTCAGATAACAGAACCATAAATGGTGATTTTGAAAATGGAGATGTTGGGTTTGATTCTGAAATGGGGACATCAACCGGTACACCATCTTCAGGACAATATAGAATTGATTCTTATGTAACGCCCGAGCAGTCTTATTGGTCTGCTACACCCACTAAAGATCTTGATCAACAGTGTTCAGGTGATGGGGATTTTTTATACGCAGATGGGTTTCCTAATAATTCAGGTGCTGGAGAAGGTGTTATATGGAAAGAGACTGTAAATGTTAGTCCATCTAAGGACTATTTATTCTCCATGGATCATACAAATATATCATGGGACGCAGATCCTTATAACACTGCAAGAGTAGCTGATATTGACGCTACGTTTAATGTATACATTAATGGAGGTTTGGTTAAAACATTCACTACAGATGGCCGTGGTGAATATGAAGGAGTATGTCGTTGGAAAACCGATACAGTATCATGGAATTCTTCTAGCAGTTCTTCAGCTGTAATTGAAATTCGTCAAGTTAAAGCACCTTCGGCAGGTAGGGATTTTGCTATCGATAATATTTTCTTTGGTGGTCCATCTACTCAAACAGCAACATTAACAATTGATCCTATAAGCGATTGTTTTGAAGTGAATGCATCTGCAGATGCTTGTACAGGAGATTCAGTTCGTTTAAGTGCAGAAGCAATAAATGCTTCAACAGGAGATGTTATTGGAGTTATTAAAGAATGGCAAGCGAATGGACTGGTTGTTGGTACAGGCTCTGAGATTTATGTGAAGCCAACTACTCAAACTTGGTATAAAGCTATAGCCAACTTTCCTTCAGGAAGTTTAATACAAAATGGAGATTATGAATTGGGTATTAATGGGTTTAAATATGGAAGTGCTAATGGCTTATATGATCAAGGGACTTCTCAAGGAACATTTTCTGTTTTAACAGACCCTACATCAACAGGTTGTGGTGGTTTTTGTGTAGATCTTGGAGACCATACAACAGGTACGGGAAATATGCTATTTGTAGACCCAAAAAGTACAGATGGAGATGTAATTGCATATGACTTTAATGCGGAAATTAGCAAAGATTATTTGTTTTCTATTTTTGTTGCAAATGCAGTAAATTTTACCTCTAACACCAATGGAAAGTCTGCCAGCATAAGTTTTATCATAGATGGTCCTTCAGCTGCTTCGGTTGAAATAGCATCTATTGAGTTAGCTAAAAATAACGATTGGAAAGAATTGAGTTCTGTTTGGACTGCTCCAGCAAATGGAACTTATACATTAACTATTAGAGCTAAAGGAGATGCTAATTTAGCCGGTTCTGGCGGTAATGACTTTGTTATTGATGACATGAAGCTTGCTGCTTCGTTGGATAATATATACAAAGATTCAGTTTTGGTTAATCCCTGTATTACTTGTACTGCACCCGTATCGGTTACCGTAGACCAGAATGGTAGTGGTGTTTCTATAGAATACTGTGAAGGAGAAGCAATGACTTTAACCGGTAGCGCTGATTTAACTAATTCAGCTGATTTAGGAGGGTTTTATTACACATGGTACCACAAAGCAGATGTTAATTCCCCTAAAACTGAACTTGTAGCTCCATCAACCACCTACAGTGACTTAGATGTAACAACATTGTCTTTAGCAGATTCGGGTATTTATTATTTAGAAGTGGAAGATGCAGACGGATCAAGTTTTGGCAACAGTACTTGTTCTAAATACGATTCTGTAATAGTAAATATCAACGCCTTACCAACAGCCACAATTACAGGCAGTGGCAGTATATGTGATGACGGAGTATCAACCCAAACGTTGACTATAGAGTTAACAGCAGGCACGGGCCCATTTGATGTTGATTTAATGGGAGGAAGCGTAACTCAAAATTTAACGGGTTTAACGAGTCCACATACGGTAGCTGTTACAGAATCGGGAACGTATACGATAGATAACTTAGTGGATGCGAATACGTGTTCAGGAACAGTATCAGGTAGTGCAGAAGTAAGTTATATAAATGATGTTGCGGCATCAGCTACTTTAGAGTGTAGTGATGTAAATTCATCGTTAGCCAATGACGAGTTTCAGATAAGAGTGAATGTTACTCAAGGCGACACTTCAAGCATAGTACTTACAGAAACCAGCAGTGTTGGCGGAATAACGTTTACGGAAACGGCAACAGGATCTGGAATATGGTTAAGTAATGCCATAAATGAGAGTAATACAGTAGCGATAAACGTTACAGATGGTAGTAATTGTAATGGAGGGGTAGCTATTACAGGCTTAACCCAAAGATGCTCCTGCCCAGCTACGGGAACAACAGTGTTAACAGATGCTACTATATGTGAAGAAGGTAGTACGGTATTAACAGTTAATTATAGCACCACCGGAACAGCAACCGATTATAATATAACGATAACAAAGCCAGACGCCTCTACCCAAACTCATAACAAACGAAGTAGGTCCAAGCAGCACCTTTACGGTAGATCAAAAAGGGAACTACAGTGTAAGTTTAACTAGTAATGGAGATAATTGTACGGTAAGCACCAATCCGGTAAGTTTAGCTACTTATGAAGTACCAACAGGTACACTAAGTGGCACTAAAACGATCTGTAATGATGGCGTAATGACTACTGATTTAACAGTAAACTTTCCAAAAGGAACAGCGCCTTATTCGGTAGATATTTATAGAGATGTAACGAACTTGACAACCAGCTTAACAGGATCGTTAGATGGCGATACGTATGCTGTAAGTGAAGCGGGCACATATACGCTAGAAAACCTAACGGATGCCAACGGTTGTATAGGAACGTTAAGCGGTTCAGCTGTCATTACAACGGTAGACACAGTTCAAACATGGGATTTGCTAGATGCAACAACAATGGCAAGCTTCTTAGAGATACAGTGTTAACAGGAAATACAAGTTTTGATATGAGTGTAAGCTATAGCCCAACAGGCTATACACCAACGTGGAGCAAGCCAATAGCTGCTGAACAAGGTACATTAGCACCAAGTGGAGACGATGCTACCTTATCGGGTCTTACAAATGATGGAGCAACTAAAGTGCTTGTAATATTAAATGACGATAGTAATGTATGTCCGGATAAGGAATTAGAAGGTTGGGTAGAGAAAGTATCTAAGACAACAGCGTATGCGGGTAAGGATAGTACAATGTGTATATCAAACTTACCTTTTACAAGAGCTGGCAATGGCTTAATACCAGGCATAGAGACGGGAAGTTGGATAACCGTAAGTGGTCCTCAGACCTATACAAGCGGAACACAAGACTTAACGGTGCCCTCAAATGCACCAGCAGGAACCTACGTTTTTAAATACGAAGTTGTGAATACGGTAAATCCTCCATCAACGAAGGATGATTTTACCTTGGTTATCGAAGAAGAGCCAAGTGCCTCAACAGTAGAAACCGGGAAAACAAGTCATACGTACCAAACCTGTGATGTAGCACAAACGGTAGTAGGAGATGCACCTTTAGAGGGCACAGGAACATGGACGGTAATCAGCGGCCCTGGGAAGATTAAATTGGGAGAGGAGAACAATCCAACAGCAACTATTGAAAATCTAGGCCTGAATACAATTACAGTATTAGAATGGATAGTAAGTAACGGAACGTGTGGCTCAAGTACAGCAGCAACAGTAAGGATAGAACAAAAAGGAGCGGTGACATCCCCTGTAATTAGTGTAGATGGAGTAGTGATTACGAATAATGGAGATTCGATAGAAGTATGTGTCAATCAAACAGTAAAAATAGAAGGAGCGGCACCAAATACTGTTAATGGTGAGACGGCACAATGGAGTGGAACAACAGGTTTAACCAGTTCAAATGAAGTAGAAAGCATCACCTTCAGTACGGCAGGCAAAGTAGATGCGGTATGGACGATTAACTCTACGGTAGTGGGTTGTAGCCAACAAGCAAGAACGGTTAATTTCAAAGTGCAAGACGTACCAGCCCAACCAAGTATAACAGGAGCAACAACAGGCGTGTGTGAAAACACAACAGGAAGCTATAGTGTAGCGGCAGTAACAGGAGTTACTTATAGTTGGTCAACATCAAGCCAAGCTCTTGTAGCTACAGGTCAAGGTAGTGCAAATGTGGATGTGGATTTTATCCAACAGAGCGCCTTAAATGATGCACAAAAAGAGACGGTATGGATATACGCTACAGCTACTAATACCTGTGGGGATTCAGAAACAGATTCAATAGAGGTAATTGTTGACCTAGCACCAAGATCGGCGGATTACTTAAACTCTATTGTAGAAATACAAGGAGGGGGGAACAGTATCTGTGAGACCACTACAGGGGAAGTACTAGAAACTACACCAACAGGAACAAACCATACAGAATACAGATGGAGTTTTGGAGGATTAGATTTAGGAACGACTACAAGTGCTACTCTAAATGTATCGAAATCAGAAATGCCAGCCTTTACGGATGCTGCCTCAACTATAATAGTAGAATACGGCAACGCCTGTGGATATTACGGAGCAGAAGCAGATACTACAATAGACCTATTATCAGAAAAGCCATTTGAGGTAGCTTTAAGCTTAGACAATGAATCGCCCTTAGATTCGGTACTCACAAGAGACTTGTATGCGATCTGTGGATTAGAAAGCGCGTATGATATAAAAGTAGAAGGCGGATCGGGAGTAAACTTAACGGGAGTAGATGTAGAATATAATTTTACAATTGTTGGAAACCCAACAGGAGCAATACCATCCAATCAGTCAGATGGAAGTTTACTTCTACCAGGCATCGAAAACTTAACAGACGGAGACATTATAGTAAATGCTAGTTTAACAGATCCAAGTCAAGGCTGTTTTACTACAAGTACAGCCAGTGATCAAATTAGTTTACGAGATTATACGTTTGAAGCATTTACTATTGTAGGAGATAACTTAATTTGTGAGAGTGACAATGACCTATCTCTATCGGTAAGCTCGGGTCAAGCGACGGCAGACGATAAACACTATAAGATAGAAGAGGCAATATGGACCTTGGGAGACGGTAGTGTTTTAACAGGTACAACGATCACGCTGGGGAGTCCAAGTCAACAAGGAGATATAAGTGTAGAATTAACGAACATCAAGGGTTGTCAGGAGTTCTACAGCAAAGCAGAGAACGGACCGTTTGAGGTAACCATAGATGAGAAACCGGTCATCATAGTAGAAGGGAAACCAGTAATTACAGTACCTGTAGATGTAAACAACGACTTACCGGAATACCAGTTGAATGGTTATGTGACGAATTTACAACCTACAGATTATGTAGCAAGCTGGAACGCTGAAAGCTTAACGTCAAAACTAACGGAATCGGAGATATTAGCATGGTTGAATGACCAAAGCATAGTAAATCCAATAATAGATCCATTAGATGAAGAAGTAGCTAGATTGGTAGTAACAGTAGTAAACGGAGCGTGTGAGAGCAAAGACAGCATAGATGTAAGAGCAACGAAACCGTTTTTACCACCAACGGCATTTACCCCTAACGGAGACGGTTTAAATGACAGCTGGGTAGTAGAAGGTTTAACGGCCTATAACAAAGCGGTGATGAAGGTTTACAACAGATGGGGTCAATTAGTGTTTGAGAAGTACGGCGGATATTACGATCAGTTTGCTGGGAAGAACCTACCGATGGCCACGTATTATTGGACGGTAGAATTTAACGAACCCGACAAAGCCCCAGAATCAGGGACGGTAACGATCTTGAAGTAGAGGGTAAAACAAACAAGAAACAAGAGTAAAAAGAAAAACAAGAACAACTATAAAACCAAAGCCCATCTGTAATTATTGCAAATGGGCTTTGGTTATTTATACGGTTTAGTAATTAGGTGTTTATACTTCTTTCTTTTATAAAATGAATACACGATATTAAACGTATAAAAAAGGAAAATGAGATTACTTCAAATATTTAAATACGCTATGGTTTCCCTGTTAATTACAGTTTTTTGCCATGCTGTTCTGGCACAAGGAAATATATACCACAAAGGGGAAAGAATAGATGGCTGGTCTGTCTGTGATACTACTAAGGTAGAATTGATGTATAATGAGAATGATGTATTTGAAGCTAAAATGCCCAACAACAGATGGGTGTGTTTAGAAGTCGATTTTAATGAGCTTAATATACTAGAGTACCATTCTTTTGAAATTAAAGTAGAAGTTGATTATCCCGATTCTCTAAATTTATCGGCATTGAGCTTTAAGTTTAAAGATGTTAATTCCTTAAGAAGTATAAACCTATCCGAAAGAGCCTATCATTTAAATTCCGATAGTTTAGAGACAGATGTTATAATGCCTTTAGATAATTATAATATCAGTCGGTTTTTTCCTAGAGAAGCAGCGGTAGATCCCAAAAGGATTAATTCAATAATGATGTTTTTTAGGTTTGATACCTTAATTCCAGATGACCAGATTATAGATGTATTGATAGAAGAAATTCGGTTTTATTAAATATGTATTGGGTGTACTACTCTAAATGGATTCTACCCAAAACATTAAAAAAGGATTAAAGTATACACCACAAATTCTATGTGATTTGTTAGTGAGTTCGGTTCTGGTAATAACTGCGACAGTACTTATTTATTCGTTCCAGCCGTTTTCTTGGATGTATTTATAACCCACTAAAAATTCTTCAGCTCTACCTGGTACTTGGTAATAAATAAGGATTTCGTAATAGTTTTCGGTACCCATAAAAGAACCTTCAAAATAGATGTTGTCTATTTTTCCGTTTTTTACTAGAACATATTGGTAGTTGTAGTATCCTTGTTTTAATAAACCAACACCAGCGTAACGCTGTGATTCGGCATTGTAGTCAAGTTTAAATTCTTCTTGTAATTTCCAATCTGTAAGGGCGCCAAAAACATATACATCACCAGGTGCTAAGGTATAATTAAGGCTAAAAAGTGTTAAGAAATAGTCCGAATTCAGTGCGCCATTGTCAAATTCATAATTATCAATAACAAAGCGGCCGTTAATGTCTCCGTCTCTTGAATAAGGAAGAAATCTTCTAGGTTCATCCAGTTCTAACAGTACTTCAAAAATATCACCTTCGTCTCTAACACTGTTAATGCGCATCCCTTTAAAATACCGGCTACGGGCATCAAATTTTCGGTATTCGTTACCGGCTTCAAAAGTGTTGCTTCCGTCTAAAGATCTAATTTGCATTACACGGTCTACCTGATTGTAATAGGTTACCTTTAAAGGCCCTTTGCGTGTATGTTCAAGTCCATTTTTCCTAATGTAGATTTTTAAACTCTGCATTGGGTTTATTATTTCTGGATTAGAAGCATTTATTTCCATATTAAACTGACGAGTACTGCTGAGATTACTTTGAGCTGGGTACAACAGAGGGGTTATTACTACTTTTTCAGAATAAATTAAAAACCGTCTTTCTAGCAAAGGTTCTCTGTTATTGGTACCTATAATCTGTAGAATATAATTACCAGCATAGTTTACTTTAGGTACATCTACTATGTAATGGCAATATTCTACTCTGGTTCCAGAAGAAAATTCGCGGTTAAAAATATCGAACTCATTATAACTGTCTAGGTAATTCATTCTAGATACTGGAATAATTTTATCCCAATCGGTAGAGCAATAATAAATTCTGGCTTGCAGGTTTCTGAAATTTGGCTCTAATAAATCAAATTCTAAACGAAGCCGGGTGTCTGTTCCTAATTTAAGTACTGCAGGAAGTACTACATCTTTTTCAGTATCGGGTAAAACTTGGTAGAATTGTACTGTTTTCAGTTTGTCTGAATACAAGGTGTCCTGAAAAGACAAACTGGGATTGTTTTGTGCTTTCAGGATAGAAAGAGTTAAAAAAAGGCAAAAAGTAAATAAGAATTTTAAAATTACTTTATTCATTTTCTATTGATTCTAACTGAAGTTGTAGGTTTTCCCATTCTTTATGGAACGCTTCAATTTCGGCATTTATTTTTTCTAGCTCTTGTGTTTTTTTAGCCAGTAATTCGAAATCAGAGAAAACTTCTGGTTTGGCCATTTCTTCTTCTAAACTAGCTTTAGCTTTTTCCTTTTTTTCTATTTTTTCTTCTTGTTTATGAATTTCACCTTCTACGTATTTAGCTTTTTTATTAAACGAAGGTTTGGGTTCAGACTTTGGCTTTTCTTCTTTTTTAGTTTTGGTGCCGGGTAACTTTTGTGGGGTAGTTGCTGCCGAAGCTTCTTTTACTCTTCGGTTTTCCATCCAGTCCATATATTCTGCATAGGTACCTGGGTATTGTTTCAGTTCGTGGTCTTCTATAAACCAGATTTTATTGGCAACGTGTTTTATGAAATAACGATCGTGAGAAATAGCCACATACGTACCGTTGAATTGCTCTAGGGCCTGTACCAACATGTTTACCGAAAGCATGTCTAAGTGGTTGGTAGGCTCATCTAATAACAAGAAGTTGGCTTCAGAAATTAGTGTTTTAGCCAAGGCCACACGCGAACGTTCACCACCGGAAAGCACTTTTATTTTCTTGTAAACATCATCGTTATAGAAAAGGAAAGCACCCAAAACCGTACGTAATTCCAGTTCGGTTTTTTCGATCCCCATTTGTTGAAGTTCCGAAAGAATTTCATTCTCTATATTAAGGTCTTCTAACTGGTGTTGCGCATACATAGAAGTGAGTACATTGTACCCTTCGTTGCGTTCCCCTTCGTAGGTTTCGCGGCCTTCAATAATTCTAAGCAAGGTAGATTTACCTTTACCATTGGCACCAATCATAGCAATTTTATCGCCACGCATAATGGTAACGTTAGAATTCTTAAAGATTAGTTTGTCTCCATAAGACTTAGCTAAATCTTTCAGTTCTAAAACTATTTTGCCCGACTCTCTAGAGATATTAAAATGGAAGTTAATTTGTTTGTGGTCTTCCACAATATCTTCCACACGGTCCATTTTTTCTAAGGCCTTTACCCTAGATTGGGCTTGTTTGGCTTTCGAAGCTTTGGCTTTAAAGCGTTCAATAAACTGTTCAGTTTCTTTAATCTTCTTTTGTTGGTTTTGGAAGGCACTTTTCTGAATTTCTCTTCTCAATTCACGCTCTTCTAAATATTTATCGTAGTTACCCACGTATAAATTAATGTTTCGGTAAGCTACTTCGGCAATTAAACTAACGCAGTTGTTTAAAAAATCCTGGTCATGCGAAACAATTACTACTGCACCACTATAACCTTTAATGTATTTTTCTAACCATTCTATAGACGGTAAGTCCAAGTGGTTGGTAGGCTCATCTAATAATAGGAGCGAAGGTTGCATTAACAGCATTTTACCTAAAATTACACGCATTCTCCAACCACCGGAAAACTGTTCTAAGGGTTTTTGTAAGTCTGAAGTTACAAATCCCAAACCTTCTAATATCTCTTCTGCTTTAGACTGAATAGAATAGCCCCCAAGAACATCGTATTCTTCCTGAAGTTTACCCAAACGTTCAATCATTTGGTCGGTATATTCGGTTTCTAATTGCTTAGAAAGCTTTTCCATTTCTGACCAAAGGTGATTTTCGCGTTCGAAAGCCTGCATAACTACCGATAGGATGCTGTCTTCGGATTTAAAAGAAAGCAAATCTTGGTTTAAGAAACCTATAGAACACTCCTTACTTTTAGAGATAATTCCCTCATCTGCTGTTAATTCACCAGCAATAATTTTTAGTAAAGTAGATTTTCCGGTACCGTTGGCACCAATCAATCCAATTTTATCTTTTGGTTTAATATGAAGGCTGGCTTCTTCGTATAAAGCGCGGTCCCCTAAATAGTAGGATACATTCTGAACAGTTAACATAGCCGCGAAGTTATGAAATTTAAACCTGAGTAGGAAGGTGAAGTTTTTCTAAAGATTAAAATCTATATGTAAAGCCAATAAAACTTAACATAAAAATGAAATTCAAATTTATTGTAATAATGGCTTTTAAAAATTACAATAAGCAGTAAAGATATAATGCCGCAGATAATAAGGGATTTTTACTCTAAGGTATTATAAAAAAACAGCAGGGGTTTATGCCCTGCTGTAAAGGTTAAATGAAGAAATAGATATTAATTCTTTATGATGTTCCGCGAGAATAGAGCCCCTTTTTTATTATCTATAGATATAATATAAGCTCCTTTTGGGAAATCCTGTAATGAATACTCCACCGTATGATTTCCGGCAGAACAATCAAACTCTTTCTGCTGAATTATTTTTCCTTCGGTAGTTATAAACTTTATGGTTAACTCTTCTGCAATATTAGAGGTGAAACCAATATAAATTTTATCGCTAGTAGGGTTAGGGTAAACCCCAGTAGTAATTAAAGTTTGGTTAAGGTTGTTAAAACCTAAAGTCTCCTCTACTTTTTTTATTCCATGGAAAGCACCATTGGGAGCCAATGTACTAGCGGTGGTTTTGGCAGGCGAAGGATTTATGGTTTTGCGTAAATAAACATCGTCTTTTAAAGTAAACATACCTTGAGCAAAGCTTTCTTCATTGCTACGTGTTTTTGTTGGCCCATAATAATAGTCGGCTTGCGCTTTAAAAGGCGTAATGTTTAACACAAAATAACCGTGTTGCGTAATATCATGGTACCTCAAGTGCGGATTATCCTGAAGCGTTATGCTTTCCTTAGCACCGGCATTTCCTGTTGGGTTACTTTCGTTTTCATTGGGTGAAGCAATACTTGGTGTTCCCAATTCTATACCAAAAGTTCCTTTTCCGGTTTCCGGTTGGTAAACTGAGGCGTTATGTGGGTCATTGGTTAAATCAAATGACCAAGAACGGTGTGTATCACCCGTAAGAATAATAGTGTTTTTGTCGGCCTGGTTTATGAGCTCATTTTGTACAAGAGTCTGCTCAAACGGATAACCGTCCCAAGCATCTAGTTTAAAGCTGGTATTTAAAGTGGAAAACATGACTTGGTTTCCAATGATCTTCCAGACAGCATCTGAATTTTTTATGCCATTTAATAACCAATCTCTTTGTTCTTCACCTAAAATGGTTCTTTCGGGGTCTTTTAGTTCAGGATCACTGCTTGAGGTAACTTGTTGAGAACGATCTTCCAAACGTGTATCTACCATGTATAATTCGGCTAAACCTCCAAACGAGAACTTTCTGTATATTTTGCTGCTAGGTTTTGGTTCCGGTTGTCGGATAGGCATCCATTCCATATAAGCACTAACGGCATTGTATTTTCTGGTTTTATAATCACCGTCTTCTTCGTCGTTATGGTCGTTTGCAGAACCGGCACCATTTGTATTAGAATTGTTTACTATTTCGTGATCGTCCCAAACGGTAATAAACGGATGTTGCTGATGGGCGGCACGTAAATCTGGGTCCAGTTTATAAAAAGAATGTCGTATTCTGTAATCATCGCGTGTTCTTAGTTCGTTATCTGGGAAATGTTTACGGTTTACTTCAGCCGTCCAACCGTAACCATAAGTAGGGTATTCATAAATGTAGTCACCCAAATGCAATACAGCGTCTAAATCTTCCCGTTCAGAAATTCTTTTATACGCATTAAAATAACCCATTTGGTAATTAGCACAAGAAACTACAGCAAATTTTAAATGGTCAGTATAGGTAGCAACTGTATGGGTACGGCCTACAATACTATTGGCATTTAAAGCATTAAAGTAATAGTAATAAGTCACCCCGGGTTCAAGACCTGTTACATCTACCTTAACGGTGTAATCTTTGGTGTAATCTGTTTTGGTATTACCTTGTTTAACAATTTGTGTAAACGCGGTATCGGTAGCAACATAATAATTCACATCAATTACTGCGTCTTCAGAAGGCGTTATTCTTGTCCAGATAATCACTCGGTCGTTCAATGGATCACCACTGGCAACACCATGATAAAAAGGCGCCAATGAAGGATCAAAATACTTTTCATCTATAGCGGAAGCCGTGTGATCGAAAGTTGTTTGCGCCTGAAGCTTTATCAAACTACAAAGCACAAATAGGGCAGTGGTTAAAATTTTCATTGTTCTCATCTCTTAACCACTTTAAAGGTACGTACTGCATTATTCATTTCTACCTGAATAATATAAATCCCGGCATCAAGTTCAGTAGTAGAAAGTAATGTTTCATTCCCCTGCACAGCTTTTTCAACTAAAATATTTCCTGCTGCTGAAGAAACCCGAATAAGACTCATTGGGATTTTTGTAGAAATAGTAAGCTGGTTGCTAAAAGGATTTGGGTAGAGTCCTACAACAGAAAGATTAGGATCTGTTAACGCGGTTATATCTTTTTCAATAGTTAAGGCCATAATTCTATAACCATTTTCAAAAGGGGCGGTGTAAGACTCCGTAAACTGAGAACCTATACCTGTAATTGAAAATTCACCAGAAGGAGCTTCTTTTCCTGCGTATTCAGATTCTGCACTAATGTAAATAGTTATCAATTCAGAATTATTATTTATGGCCGTAGCATAATCGCTAATTGGCCAATTGGCAATTGCAGGTGATAACTGCAATCCGGCAACTTTAATAAGAGAAGACTCATTTTCTTCCAGAATAGTAGAAGTGGTTTTCGGGGTTTCGGTTGCAGAATTAGTGTTTATAAGCTGTAAAGAATCTAGAGAAACTAATCTTGTTAAACCCCTGTACTGGCTTACAATTCCCCATATTTTTAATTCATCGCCTTCAGTAGGTTGGTAATTGCTAAGTAAGTTATTGTATACATTTATTCCAGTACCATCTTCTAATAAAAAGAAATCCAAGCTAGAAGAAGAAAAATTAATTCCGTGTACCACGCCCGTAATTAGAACAGGTTCATTTAGGCTTAGAGATATACCTTCTTCATTATTTTCTTTTAGATCTGAAATGGTGTATTCAGGATAAGCATAATTCTGAATATAAATGGTGTCGTATTTTATACTACCAATACCAGCATTGGCCAAATTTCTTAAACCAAGAACAAAATATTCTTCTTGTTCAAAGGGTTGTTGGTTATTAATGATGAAGGTGTAGTTTTTAGACGGGTTTTCTTTGTCGAATTGAATAATGGAAGAGGTAAGTTCAATATCGCTTTGTAAGTCAATTGTACCAGTATCTGCAATAAATACTTCCGCTTGGCTTATGTATTCTGAAGCATTGGTTAAAGAAAGTGGAATATCAATTAATCCATTTATTTCAGTTACCCAATTTTTAGCGTTGTTAAAAGAGATTTCAGGAACAGAAACATTCTCTATGGCGGCTAATGAAAAACTATCAATTGCCAGACCATCGTCGTAACTTTGTGAATCATTGTCTTTCCATCTTATCCAAAGTGTATCTCCAGCAGCTATGTTTAGATTAAAAAGAACGTGTTTTACTTCTTTTTTATTTTCAGAAGAATTTCCGTTTAGTGGTGTATTAAGTTCCGCATCTTCTCTAGGAGAAAAGAAGTTGAGGTTCACTTCGGGTTGGTAATCTCCGGTTTCAATAGTTTTAGCATTAATAGCAAAACTGAAATGAAGGGTATCTGGGCCAGTAGATCGGTCTAATCCCGGACGGCCTTGTCTCCATTGTTCTCCAGTATAATTAATCTGAATATTTTCTATGGTTTTTCCAGTGGTGTTGATAAAGGCTGCTCCGTAAAAAGATAAATTATTTGTTCCACTTCCTATAGAACCCAATGCCCTATCTGTGGAAGAACTATCCCCGTAACTGTAAATGTTTCCTCCTCCAAATTCTCCGTAACTTACATTGTATGTTCCGTCTGAATTGGCACCGTTTTCTTTAGCAAACCATCCTTTAGGTAATGTTTCGAAAGAAGCAACTCCGTAAGTGTTTGATAAAGAATTAAAATCCTGAAAATAGGTTTCGTTAAAAGCCGAAATTGGAATATATAAGTCAGAATTTACGGGCTCTTCCTGTTCCACTTCTTTTTTGATGAACGATACATCCAATTCGTCAACAGCTAAAGCGTCGTCGTAACTGCTAGAATTAAAATCGGTCCATTTAATCCAAAGCGTTTGGTTGGGTGATAAAGTCACCGCTAATGTATCTGTAATTGCGGAAGTATTAGCCAAGTCATTTCCTAGTAAAGAAGTATTTGCCGTTCCCGAAATTATGGGGGAGTAGAAATGTAACTTTTCTACATAAGAGTAAGCACCTTCATTAATTTCTGTGGCATTAATAGCATAGCTGAAAAAGAGGGTGTCAGGACCTGTAGAGCGTTCCGGATTTCCTAAACGCCACATTTCTCCGGTATACTTAATTACGACACTTTTTACAGTGTCTTTCGTTAAATTGGTGAAAGCTGTCCCGAAAGATACCTTAGAAACCGAACCACTACCTATTGAACCTAAAGCTCTTTCTTTGGAAAGGCTATCGCCAAAGCTGTATAAATCACCACCGGCATATTGGCCATGTGAAGCGCGGTATTCAAGATTAGCGTTTGATCCTACTTCTGAAGCCATCCAATTTGCGGGAAGGGTTTCATAAGAATTAGTAAGTGTAGTGTCTGATAAACTATTAAAGTTTTGGGTGTAATTTTCTTTCAGATCATTAATTGGGTTGTAGGTAATTAAACCGGGCTCTTCTGTTGGTTTATTAGTTAAAAACTCAATTTCTAAGTCGTCAATTGCAAGTCCGTCATCATAACTACTAGAATTATAATCTGTCCAACGAAGCAAAATAGTTTGCTTAGGAGCTATTTTAACCAAAAACGTATCTTCAATTAAGACTATGTTTTCTAACTTATTCCCCATTAAAGGAGCATTATCCGTTCCCGAAGAAACCGGCGATTGAAAAGACAATTCATCAACTACAAAATAATCCCCCTCATTTAAATTTATAGGATTAACAGCATAGCTGAAAGTTAAAGTATCTGGCCCTGTTGATCTTGCAGGATTTCCAAGACGCCACATTTCTCCGGTATATTTAACATGTATAGATCGTATAGTATCTAAACTTGAGTTGGTGAAAGCTGTCCCGAAAGATACCTTAGAAACCGAACCACTACCTATTGAACCTAAAGCTCTTTCTTTGGAAAGGCTATCGCCAAAGCTGTATAAATCACCACCGGCATATTGGCCATGTGAAGCGCGGTATTCAAGATTAGCGTTTGATCCTACTTCTGAAGCCATCCAATTTGCGGGAAGGGTTTCATAAGAATTAGTAAGTGTAGTATCGGATAGAGTATTAAAATCCTGATGGTACTTTTCACTTAAGTTGGTAATGTTTGTTTGGGCGTTAGCTATGTGCAGAAAAAATACGCAATTCAGAATGAACAGGTAATGTTTTATCATGTCGTATTTAGTAAGGATTATTTTCTGCGAAGCTACAAGCGGAAGAGAAACTGAATGTGAGCAAGCTGTTAACAATGATTTACCAAAAACTACTTTTAAAACACGTTTTGTTAATATTGGCTTAGCGTGTAAAGTCAGACGGTTCTTACTCTATTGACCGTTAATTTGTTATCTGCAAACACTAAATTCACACTAGATAAAGGACTCCAAATAAAAATAATACTAAGGTGATGACCTTTTTACTGCCTGTCCGTAGTGCTTAATGCATTAATTGTTAATGAAGAAAAAAAGTCTATTAAGGGTTGAAATTTTTTAATGACTGAATTGAAATCATAGCAATGAGAACAAATAAAAATCTTTTAACGCTTATATTTTAAATTTATGAGACAAAAACTACTCTTTAGAAAGGATGGAATGAAAATACTAACGCTTAGCATATTTTCATTCATGTTGCTATTAATTGGCCAAAATATTCATGCGCAAACAATAACCGCCAACTCACAAAACACCCATAACGGTTTTTTCTATTCCTTTTGGACAGAAAGACCAAATGACGGTGCTTCAATGACACTTGGGCCAGACGGAAACTACAGTACAACTTGGAACAACACACTAAATTTCACTGCAGGTAAGGGGTGGAAAGTAGGTTCAGCCAGCAGAGTTGTATGTTTTGAAGGAACATATAATGGAGGAAGCAACGGTTTTTTAGCTCTATACGGATGGACAAAAAATCCACTAATAGAATATTATGTATGCGAAAAGCACGGTCAGTGGGAACCGCCGGGTAATACAAGTGGAGTGTCGTACAAAGGTACCTATACTTGTGATGGAGGAACGTATAAAGTTTATACGGGAAGAAGAGTTGATAAACCGTCTATTGTTGGGAACGCTACTTTCGATCAATATTGGAGTGTACGCCAAGAGCAACGATCTACTGGAACAATAACCTTTAGCAGTCATATAGAAGCCTGGGCTAGTTTTGGTATGCAAATGGGGACTACCTGGGATTATCAAATTATGGAATCGGAGGGTTATAACAGTTCCGGAAGTTCAAATATTACAGTTAAAGAATGTGTTTCTTGTAATGCTACAGCACCTACAGTTACAGCTACCGTTAGCTATGAACAAGGTGATGTTGCAAATCAATTAACAGCTTCTGGAACCAACTTAAAATGGTACAATTCGGCTTCTTCTACAACGCCTTTAGCTTCGGCACCAACGCCTTCTACAGCTACAACAGGTACTACATCTTATTTTGTTTCTCAAACACCGGGTAATTGCGAAAGCCCAAAATCCGAAATAAAAGTAATTGTATCTAACATATATAAGATTTTTAAAGTGTCTACCCCCATAACTATTGACGGTGTAGTAGATGCCGCGTGGAATGATGCTAATGTTTTACCTATGAACGCTACAAAATTATTATCGGGCACGGTAAGTAATCCTGCCGATTTAAGTGGTTCTGCAAAAGTAGTTTGGGACGATAATTATTTATATGTTTTTGCTACCGTTACAGACGATACCAAAATACAAGACAGCGATGATACTTATAACGATGATAATGTAGAGTTTTACATAGACATTAATAATGATAAAGCTTCTGAATATGGCAATAATGATGCGCAATACTCTTTCCGTTGGGACGATGGAACAAGTGTAGGTGCACTTCCTGATGGACGTTCTGTAGCCGGTATTGAATATACTTTGGTTGCCACTACCAATGGTTATGTGGTTGAAGGCCGTATTCCTTGGACAACGGTGCAAGGCAATCCATCAGCAGATCAATTAATAGGTTTAGATTTCATGATTAACGATGATGATGATGGAACTGACCGTGATGCTAAACTTTCTTGGAATGCTGCTGAAGACCAAGCTTGGACCGACCCATCTTTATTTGGTACGGCTAAGTTGGTAGAAACAGAAATTATAACATCAATGAGTGATTTCTCAACTACGTCTATATCTATCTACCCTAACCCAACTACTGGAACGTTGTTTATAGAAGGTTTTGATAATTCGTTTGAATATACGTTAATCGATAATACCAGCCGAACTTTACAAACAGGGGAGTCTGAAAATAAGATTGACTTTTCTACTATTGAAAACGGTTTGTATAACTTAATGATCCAACAAGGTGATTTCAAAAAAACAATAAAAGTGCTTATTGCGAATTAATTTTTTGGTTTGATATGTTTTCCTACCAAAGCCTTTCCCTAAAAAGAAAGGCTTTGGTGTTTTTTGCCTTAGCGCGAAACGTAGTTTAGTGATCATATCATGTATTGCATAAGTGAAAAACACTTACGGGAATCTGGTTTCTACGTTGACAACGGTCGGTAGACCTTGTCAAGCGTTATTTGAAATTCACCGTAGGCAAGGTCAAGACCGTTGGCTAGGTAAAAAATGCCAACTACTACGTCATTACCTAACTTGATTAGGTAATCTATCTAGCTACCGCTAGTTTGTAGTTCAAGCGTCCGCTTGGGCTTGTTGCAGGTTAAACAATAGATGCCAAACACCAGCGGACGCTGGCGTTATAGTTGATTTTCTAACTCCTATTAAAAAAGCTGTTTTCAAACGATAAGAATGGGTATCTGGAGATAGAGACAGCTTTGTAGGCACGCGTTTAGCTGAAGCAACGCGCGCCAGAGGGATTTTAGTGTTATAGTGGGATGCAATCGCGTTTCTCGCCCGTCCCCGTTGCAAACGAGGACGAGTGGAAGAGATTTATTTTTAATATTATGGGATGTATTTATCCTTTTTGGTATTTTTTTGTTAATTTATTTTTTAAATCAGGTTAATCGTGAGCGGAAAATTATCTAGTCAGTTTTGGTTTTTTTTATTTGTTAGTACTATTCTTTCATGTACTAATGAAAACAACGGAAAAAGTATTTTAAATGAAACTTTTAATGAAAATGATAGAGGTTGGATTGAAGAAAATGCAAGTTATCACAAAATTGAAATTAAAGATGGATTCTATTTTATTCATTGTAAAGATTCAGTCGCTGGGAGGACAAGTACTTTTCCTTTAGATAAGTCTTATTTATATGATTTACCAAGTAAGTATAGTGTTGAAACTTCTTTGAATATAGTTTCTTCAGATTTAGATACGGCTTCCTGTGGCTTAATTTTGGAAAGTGCGACATTCGAGTATGAGTTTAGGTTTTACAACAGTGGAGAAATTCGGATTCAACAACATGATTATGGTAATAAAGAATATTTATATTATAAAGATGTTTCTCATTTAACAACTGGGTTTGATGAAGTAAATTCCTTTAATGTTAAGTTAATAATAAGTGATTGGGATTTTGATCTCTATGTTAATGATCAGAAATGTAAGAGTGGTAAACTATCATCTAAAAGTTGGATTAGGCTTGCCCCCTTTTCAGGTAAGCTGACTAAAACAAAGGTTGATTACTTAATCATAAACGATGTAACTGATTCAGAAATTTAGTTCTTTCTTGAAACTTTAATATATTGATTGAGTAGGGTCCCACCTAGCTCAAGTGTTTTTCACTTGTGCTCAACGCATAAGTTACAAAGCCAATGGGTTCTTCTTCCGAATGGTCAGCGTGACGACAGAATCTGGTTTCTACGTTGACAATGGTCGGTAGACCTTGTCAAGCGTTATTTGAAATTCACCGTAGCTAAGGTCAAGACCGTTGGCTAGGTAAAACAAATGACAACTACTACGTCATTACCTAACTTGATTAGGTAATCTATCTAGCTACCGCTAGTTTGTAGTTCAAGCGTCCGCTTGGGCTTGTTGCAGGTTAAACAATAGATGCCAAACACCAGCGGACGCTGGCGCTATAGGTGAAGATCCATTATATTCATGATAATCCGGTTAGAAATGGATTAGTAGATGAGCCAGAGTATTATAGGTATAGCAGTTCTAAGGATTATACAGGTAGAAAGGGTTTAGTTAGGGTTTTAGTGTTATAGTGCGATGCAATCGCGCTTCTCGCCCGTCCCCGTTGCAAACGAGGACGAGTGGAAGGGCATAATGAAATACAATGTGATGTGTAAGTTTAGTTTAAACGTCGGGTAGTTTCTAAAAACTTATTGTAAATTTTCTGTAAAATAAGCTTTTTAGAGGCTACATGAAATCTTACATAATGTTGTGTTTCGTTTTGCCCTCTATCCCATGCAGTAGGTAGTTGTTTGTTGTAGCGGATATGTTTTGTTCATAAAATGAATGAAACATATTAAGCGGAAACCAACTGCTACCGGTCTTTTTTGATCGGCATTATGATTATTATACACTTGTGTATGTAGCGTAATGCTAAAAAAAGACCTATATACTCAAGAAGTTAGTGCAACAAATGTCAATTTTTATACGTATAGCTGTTTACCAGCTTAACAGCTGCTAACTAAAAGTTAAGATTCACTTTTTAAAAGCAAGCTTTACAACTTCATCTACAACTTTTATTGTAAGCAAACTTACTACACAGCTATAATCATAAAATCCATCACTAAACTTCCATAGAGGGCATAATGAAATACAACGGTCTTGTATATGGCTCGTAGCGTGCAAATTATCAATATTTTTTTCGGTTAAGCACTAGCCGGATTTTTTAATTTTCTTATTACCTTTTTTTCTCAATAAGTCAAATTAAAAAATTTGGCGGACTTCGCAAATATGCCTAAACTTCGATTAAGCAACTGCCCAGCTATGAGCTATATACGGTGTTGTAAGTAGTGCTTTTTTCATTCACTTACTTAATTTCAAAATCCTAAACGCTCCTTGAATTACCAATATAAAAACGATTGTTCCAATAATCAAATCAGGTTTATTAGAACTCAAATAATGCACTAAAATTCCTGCAATTATTACTCCTAAATTTATAATCACGTCATTCGAGGTGAAAATCATACTCGCTTTCATATGTGCTTCTTCTTTACTTTTTGACTTTTGCAAAATATAAAGACAAATTCCGTTTGCGATAAGTGCGAAAATCGAAACGATAATCATTGTCGAAAAATCGGGAAGTTTCTCGTCTCCGAAAAATCTTCTTAAAACTTCTACAAATCCAATAATCGCAAGTATTATTTGAAAATATCCAGCAAGTTTGGCAATCCGTTTTTTCTTTATTACTGTTCCGCCAACCGCAAACAAACTAATTCCGTAAACAAAACTGTCCGCAAGCATATCTAAACTATCGGCAACAAGTCCCATAGATTTTGAGATAATTCCTGTTGTCATTTCGATTATAAAAAACGCAAAATTTATAACGAGTACAGACCAAAGTAGCTTTTTTTGGTTTTTGTTTTCTTTAAATTCCGTTTGGTCGGTTTGTTTAGTCGAGATTTTCTTTCCACCTAAATTTAGTTCGATAACTGACTTTTCGATTTGGTCAATTTCTCCGCTGTGAAAAACGGTCAATTTTCGATTCGGAATATCAAAGTCCAAATTCGCAATGCTTGAAATTCCATCTAATTTCATTCGGATTAGATTTTCCTCTGAAGGACAGTCCATTTTGGTAATTTCAAATATTGTCTTTTTCATTCGGTTTCTGGGTTTTTCGGCATTACTTACAACGTTTACTGTATGTTTTCGTGGCTGAATTCAAGGTAGTGAAATTTCGGTTTACCACGGAGTCAATCTGCAAGATTGACTTGCTAAATTTGTCCTCCGAAGCTAGTCAATCTTGCAGATTGACGGGATTTCTACGAAGAACCAAAGCCTCGAAAACCACCGAACAGCCATGAAATATACAACGTGTTATATGCTTTTTATTCCATGATTTTGGAAATTATACTTTCGACATCCGTTGTTTGATCGATAGTTACTGAACTTTCTCGCCATTCTTCTGTTGTCATTTCTTCGAATATGGCTAGGTTGTTCTTTGATTTAAACTTTAAAGTAGAGCGTACATTGTTTGGTATTTCATCTTCAATACTTTTTTTGATGTCTACGAAATCTTCAATTTCAAAGCTTGATGAAAGAGTATAATGGTTGTCTAGGATTCTTTGAATCGCAGATTTATGATAATAATTTTCTATTTCTCGTTTTCTTAAAATTTCGAAATTACCTCCTAATTCCTCTACTTTGTTTTTTAGCTCTGTCTTGTTATTTATTTTGGTTTGATAGTCTATAGCTCCTTTATCTGAATCTAAAATAAAGATGAATCGTCTATTTATTTTTTTGCATAGTTCAGCATTTACAAAAAAGTCTACTTGATCACCTCCGCATGGAATAAATAAAATGTCTTTTGGGAAGTCTCCTATGAATTTAGTGATTGCAGTTTTCCAAAATAAAACATCTCCACTTCCTTCTACAAAAATAGCCTTTCTATAGTTGTCATTGAGTAAGTTATAATTCGGTCGAATGCCTAACTCTTGTATGACCATATTGAGTATGTCTCCCTCATTTTCATAATTAAAGTATTCGGAAGTTTCTTTAACTTTCTTAACAACAACAATATTGGAGTCTTTAGTTGCTCCTGCGAATATAGGTGAGTGCGTGGTTATGAAAAACTGACTGTTCTCAGATAGAGTGATGATTGATTCTAAAAGATCATTTTGTAGTTCAGGATGCAAAAAAGTTTCGGGTTCTTCGATTCCGAATATTTGATATTTTTTATCAGTCTTTTGGGCTAAATACTCGAAATAAGCAACCATTAATAGTCGTTTAAATCCTGTTCCTTTATTTGATATAGGAATTTCAAAGCTATCAGCTTCAAATTTAAGTGCTAAATCGAATTTTACAAGGTTTCCCCAATTACAAACCAATGAAGGTTTTATTTTTTCAAGATTTGGCACATTTCGTTTCATTAGGTCTGTGATGACACCGAATTCTGTTTCCAAATCGGATTGAACATTGTTTTCAATTTGAGTGGTTAAGGCTTTGTTGTTATCTAATGATTGTGTTGCAATAGGCTTAAATTGAGATTGAAAATTAGCAGCTCCAACATTTAAGTCTTGTTCAGCATCAAAAAGAGAGTACTCTGGAAGCTCGATGAAATCATATTGTTTATTCAGGATTTTAAGAAAATCATCTGCTGGATGCGACTTCTCTATGCGCCCCAAGCTTTTAGTATTAGAATCAATTAGTTCTATTTTAGAAAGATTAGTAACGCCTCTTCCTGATTTTGAAAATTCAACTTTAAGTGAGGTTAAAAAATCATTAATGTCACTTTCTTTTATTGCCCAGCAGTTTTCGTAATCGACACTATTGATATCATTACATGTATAGAATAGTGATTTAACCACTTTTCCAGCCTTATTGAATGCAAATCGTTTAGTTAGGTTTAATTTTCCGTTTTTGTCTAGGGCTAATGAATTGATCGGGGAGATTGTATCAAATCTTATGGTAATTTCAATGTTTTCATCATCCTGAATTCCTTTATAGACGTCATTTACTGTGAATTTATCATTAAAGAATGCATCAAGAGCTTTTAATATATTTGATTTACCAGAATCGTTTTTCCCAACACAAGAGTTTATTTCACCAACTTTAAGCTTTGTTAATATTTTTATCCCTCTAAAGTTTCGTATGCTGATATCATAGATTTTCATATAAAAGTTGATTATGGTTTGAAAAGTTGCATATAACGTCAAACATAAGAAACGTAGCGTATTTAAGGTAATGAACTTTCAAGCTTCCACCAAGCCAATTCTGTGAATTGGCTTGTATATTTTCCGCCTCGAGTCAATTCACAGAATTGGCGCTGTTTCTATGGAACTCTAAACTTTCTTAACCCACTATCAAGCTATGTTTTCTTATATAGTGTTAGCAGCATTTTAAAATTGTAATTTAGGTTCAAAATCGAATAAGGTATTCGAATCAAAAAAGGTAAATTCAACTTTTTTAAATAGCGAACTAATTCGGTTTTTTTCGGCTTTTAATTGCCCCTCTGTTACCCAACTTTCAGGTCTAATTGAAATCGCTACTTTGTCGTAATGGTTATCAATAATACTAACTAAATGTGAATCTTGGTGGCTTAGTGATTGACCAAAAACTACAAGTTTTTTTTCTTCCGATGTTTTAAAATTAGTTAAACAATAGCTAAGATATTGATTTGACATAATTGCTTTTAATTTTCGTTCCCAAGAACCTTCACTGATAAATATTGGATAGTTGTCTTTTTGTATTTCTTTTGTGATTTTGTCTATTAACCAGTCTTCTTCATCTTTTTTGATTTTAGTCGTTTCTAATCCCTTCTCAAAAAGAAATAAGGCTCCATGTAAATAATAAATATGGTTTTTGTTTTGGCTATCACCGTAGTTAAATAATTTAAATCTTTCATCACTGAAATATTTGTAATAAAAATAATCACCAAATTTTTTAGTTTCTAAAATTATGTAGTAGAGAAAAAGGTCATAATTGGTTGTGTAAATATCTGAGAATTTTAAAAACTGTTTGGAAATCCAATGAATCTGAAATTGGCTAATTTGATCAGGAGTAGGGTGGATTCGTCTGATAGAATCTATTAAGCCCTGTCTAATTTCTAGGTGTGTTTTTTGGAGTTTAGAAGAAGATTCACTTAATGAATATAAAACTCTATCAGTTGATTCTAGATGCTGAAGTATAATTTCAAAATTTGTAGTATCAAACTCAGTGAAGAGTTTCTGGCTATATTTTGATGCACTTGAAAAAAATGAATCATATAAATTTTTATACAAAAGTGTTTCACTAAAATTTAAACTAAATCCATTACCTAAAAGAATTGGACAATTATCAAATTCTTCATCCAGTAAAGACCATTTTTTAATGTTAAGAGATGCTAAGTCCATTTTTTAATTAAGAACATTATTAATTATCTGAACTATTGTTCGAATTCGGAAGGATATTTTTCTATGTGATCTCTTTTCCATTCCCATACACCATGATTAATAGAATTATTTTTAGAACCAAAACCTATCCAACGCCCATATAATGTGTCAGCATTAATATTTATTATTAATTGAAATGCTCCAGAATAAGTAGGCCCTGATTCAATATCACGCCAAGATCCGGTTATAAATCTCATTTGTTCAATAACACCTTCGAAGAGATAAGTTCGATTGTTGAATTTAAATTGTGCACATAAGTTATTTTCAAATTGTTCGAGCTGTACTTCTTTGTCCTCAAAAAATATTTGTTTATTATCTTTATCATCAACCCACCACCTTTCTGACCATTTTCCTTCCAAGGATAGCATCCCATTTTGCTTTAGTTGATTTATCTGATTTAATAAAGTGGTACAAAAAGGTGAAACAGTAGCTTGGATATTCCCATCAGACCTTTTGTCATCATATTCACCAATTGTTACACCTGATAAATCAGAAGGTAAATGGATGTCGTTAACTGATCTAGGTTTAAGAATAAATACTCTTTTTCTATCATTAAATTTCCCGATAAATAGACCCAATTCAAAAATAACATTGTCTCGAACCGTTGGGTAATCTATTCCTCGAAGTTTTGTGACATCGTCAGGATTAAATATAAATATCGCAAAATCAAAATTACTAGTTGCTTTAATTAAATCATCAAGTGCAGTGCTTGTTAGTTTAAAAATATCTTGAGTCCAAATAGTTGTATAGGCATCTCTTTCCAACTCAATTTGTATTGCTTTAGCTAATCCTAGACTCTCTGAAGATGACCCAATAAAAATTTTATGTTTCATATTTTTGTTTTTGCTGCTAACGTTAAATATATGAATTGTAGCTGAATAGAAAGCGATGAACTTTCAATTTACCACAAAGCCAAATCTGCGATTTGGCGTTTAATTTTTTCTCGACATAGATGCCAAATCGCAGATTTGGCGCTCTAACAAGTGACCACAAACCTTTAAAAACCCACTGAACCAGCTATAATTTCATATATGGTGTTGGGCAGCGTTATTTTATATTGTATTGAGCATCCAACCATTTCATATAATATTCATCTGTAATGTGTTCTTTGATGTCAGCTTGTACTTTTTTGTCAATCCGTATTTTTTCAGATGTTAATAAACTACAAAGAATCAAAAATTTAGATAGGGGGTATTTTTTTGGTTTATGAGTTGGGAACAAATAGAGTCGAATTTTAGCTGTTAAGGTTTCTTGTTTTGAAAAACTTAATATTTGACTTGAAAGAGAAACGATTTGCGGGATGCCTGTTGCTATTTGTTGTTCTAATAATTTGGTGACTTTTGCGTTATCAAAGATTAGTAACCTTGACATTATTGCAGCAACTTGCCGTCTTAAAAAAGGTTCTAGACTCCATATGGTTTCATATTTTTTTATGAATCTAAATAAGGAATCTGGGTGATCGTATTTAGACTTAAACCACAGCAAACAATAAAATTCGAATGTTCGTTTCCTTTTCATACTTATTGAGAGTAAAACAGTCTCGAAGTCTTTCAAAAATAAGTCCGATGTTTCTGAGTTTTTAATTTCCCAGTCAGTTACTAGTTTACAAATTTGAAATAATGATATATCATCATAAACATTTAAGTTTTTAATTATCCCTAATGCAGCATCAGCCGTTTTCTTTTTATACCCAAGTTCTGAAAGGTAAATGAGTAAATTTGGTCTAATACCAGGCGTCTCATTATATAGTTTGGAAACTTCAGATAGCAACTTGTCAGATTTTAGTCTACCAAAAGCAGTTACATATCTTTTTGTTATTTTTTCAGCATATTTAGCTTTATTGTCTTTTAAATGTGTTTTTAGGTTTTTCTTTAATTCACTAGTAAGTGCGTTATATTCTTTTGACCTATGTCTTGTTTTATAGTCTATCGAATCTAGATATTTGTTTTCAGATATCTGGAAGTGGTATTCCGCTTGAGCCGCAGTGTATATATTCGTCTTTGCTAAATTAAGAGCTAATCCTCTACTTTTTAAAACGTCAGATGCTTCACTTAGAGTTTCAATACCTTCTTTTCTTGTGTCTACGCCAAAGATTATATCATCCATCCAGCGTGTAAATGAATCGTTAGTTTTTTCTTTTAAAATAGCATCTAATTCAAATAGGAATGAATGAGCTAATAGCCTAATTCCTTCAAGGTTTGAGGTTGGTAAACCTCTACCAGTATAAGGGAGATAGTCAGGTGTCCAAGAGATACTTTCTATGATTTTAAATAATAGATCTAGAAAAACCTCTTTATTATCTACAATATTTGAAATTTGACTTCTTAAAACACCAATATCTATTGAATCATAATAATTTGATAAATCTGTAACGACTAGAAGTTCCTTTTCTTCTTTGAACTGATATATTAGCTTCTGTAGTTTATTCCATTGTTTCTGCCAATTTAACCCGTAATCAGTATCAAGTTGATGTGGATACTTCATGTTGTGTCTGTCCTGAGAGTAAAAAGCATTTTCAGAAGGCATCTTGCTGATAATTTCTGAATTTAAATTTTCAGTTAATACTTGTAAAACCAAAGCATCTTGGGGTTGTGGTATTATAATATGTCTACATACCCCAAACTTTTTTTCAATTCTATAAATTAATGGTTTTACAGTTCTATAGTTTCCATTTAAAATATCAGTTCGTAAAACAAGGGCTCTTTCGTCAATATTATAATTAAAGTCGTAATAATCGAATAAATCTAAGATATCAAGTTTACGTAATTGGTTTTTAACAATTTTACGCCAGACTTCAGTAATCTTCTTTTTTTCAAAGACAGCATCCAGTTCCTTTTTACGGAGTTTTAAAAATCTTTCTGTTAACATTAACTGTTTTTATGCTGATTTGTACAATGATGCCCAACGCTTCGGGTAAGAACCGTGGCGTGATTTAGTAGCAGTTAGTTTCGAGTTTCAAAGTAGCGAATTCTTCGAATTCGCAAAATGATTTTGTCCGTCTAATTTGCGAATTCGAAGAATTCGCGGGGTAGGTAAGTAACCACAAACCTCTCGTGATCTTTTGACACGCCATGGTTTCTTACCCATTGTTGTGCTTAGTTTTTTATCAGGTTGATTATGAGCTTTATTATTAATTCCCTTTGTTCTGGTAGACTTTGAGCAACCGCCAGAGCCAACGTAACTAATGTATTATCTGAAATTTTTGAGGATCCGTCAGGTTTAAGGTGAAATTCATTTTGTTCTAGATACCAAACAAAGAGAAATGAACCAATTCGCTTATTTCCATCGCTAAAAGAATGCCCTTTGATTGTTGAATAAAGCAATTGGGCGGCTTGTTCTTCGATGGTGGGATAAGCTAGTTGTCCAAAAACTGTTTGAGAAATACTTCCTAATATTCCTTTAAAAGAATCATCCTTTTCGTTTCCGAATAATGCACCTGCTTCTCCTTTTGCAATTAATTTGTCTCGGAGTTCTTTAATCGCATTTATAACATCTTCATAATTGATGACATAGATAATCTCTTCATTTAAATTATTTGTCGTCAGTTCTTCGTTGTCATATTTGCTTAAAAGTTCAAAGGACTTGGAGTAAGTGATTATTAGCTCCAGAATTCCGTTGGTGAGTTTTTGTTGATCATGATACAATGAATTGATTTCCTTTTGAAGGAATTTAATTTTCACCGTTTGATCTGATATCAGTTTTTGATTTATTGAATAACCTTGGATTAAATATTCCTTGAGCTTTCTAGTTGCCCACTTTCTAAATTCAGTTGCAATTTTTGATTTTACTCTGTACCCAACTGAGATAATGACGTCCAAGTTGTAATTCATAACCTGGTATGTTTTTCCATCAGATGCAGTATGTGCAAATTTTGCACTAACTGAGTTTTTACTGAGCTCCTCCTCCTTAAAAATATTTCTAATGTGACGACCGATTACAGTTCTATCTCGATCGAAAATATCAGCGATCTGGTGCTCAGAAGCCCAAATAGTATCATTTTCATGATCAAGAATGATTTCGAATTCATTTTCAGAAGCTGATGATTTAAAAAGTACTATTTCGTTTTTATCGCTCATGACGCAAGATAATCATTGATCTTGAATAAGTAAGGGATGGCCGTCGTGCCCAATTAAGCACAATGTTATGTGTAAGTTTAGTTTAAACGTCGGGTAGTTTCTAAAAACTTATTGTAAATTTTCTGTAAAATAAGCTTTTTAGAGGCTACATGAAATCTTACATAATGTTGTGTTTCGTTTTGCCCTCTATCCCATGCAGTAGGTAGTTGTTTGTTGTAGCGGATATGTTTTGTTCATAAAATGAATGAAACATATTAAGCGAAAACGAACTGCTACCGGTCTTTTTTGATCGGCATTATGATTATTATACACTTGTGTATGTAGCGTAATGCTAAAAAAAGACCTATATACTAAAGAAGTTAGTGCAACAAATGTCAATTTTTATACGTATAGCTGTTTACCAGCTTAACAGCTGCTAACTAAAAGTTAAGATTCACTTTTTAAAAGCAAGCTTTACAATTTCATCTACAACTTTTATTGTAAGCACAACTTACTACACAGCTATACGCCTAAAATCCATCACTAACCTTCCATAGAGGGCAATATGAAATATCAACAATTGGATATGTGCCACTGTGGCACATATATAACTTATGTCGAGTAAGTTAAATCTATATAATGGTCTTTTCAATAGCCTAACAAGAGTTTTTGTAAACAATGTAAAACAAAAGAATAACTACCTAGCCGTTGATTAACCGTTTAATAAACGGGTAGTAAACGTGTAATCTACCGTTATGGGTTTGTACAATCTGTTTTTGAAATGAGGCTCTATCTAGCGCAAGTGTTTTTCACTTGTCCTCTTCTATATAGTTAACGGATTCTTCGCTAACACTCAGAGTGACGTTTCATTGTTAATGAGCTCTTCTCCTAAATACTCGGGGTCAGGTTGATGACAGAGTCTGGTTTCTACGTTGACAACGGTCGGTAGACCTTGTTAAGCGTTATTTGAAATTCACCGTAGCCAAGGTCAAGACCGTTGGCTAGGTTTAATGCGCCGACTTCTATAGTTCAAAAATTCGCTTGGACTTATTGCTGTTTAAGGATGAGATACAAAGCACCAGCGGACGCTGGCGCTATAGATAGGGTGCAAAACACTTACTGAGCTAATTGTTATAATTTAAAGGTTACAATTAAAGGTTTATGGTCACTATATTTTGTCCAACTTTCATAGTCTCCAATTTCTACTTTTTTAATTTTATCAATTAAATTATTAGAAGCAAAGCAAAAGTCAATGTGATATGGTCTTTCTATTTTTCTGTGCATATATAAAGTTGCTGCAGTTTCTTTTCCCTGTTCTTGATTATTGAATTTGTGATATGTACTTATAATATTTTTATCTCTTAATAGATCTACAAGGTTTGAATGGTTATAAACTCTGTTTGGCTTGTCCCAAATTGAACTACTGTTAAAATCACCTGCCAAAATAACATTTTCATTATTTACCAAGTCTTTGTAATAATGAACGGCGTTCCAAATTTGCTCGGTATAACAGTCATGTCTTTCGGGTTTTTGTGCCCATATTGAAAAATTGTCAACTTGATTTTATCATTGTATACTGATAATGGTATGACATATTTAAACTCAGGGTTATGAATGTCTAGAAGGCTAATTTTGAAATCTGAATATGTAAATACCCCAATTCCTTTGTTCGGATTTTTCCCAAACCAAAATAAGTCAGTTGGTTTAATTGTTTCATTCTTGAAAATTAATTTGTCTGGATTTTCACATTCTGGTATGATTAGTACATCGGGCTTCTTTTCCAAAATAAAATCAGCTTTTTTACGGAAAGCCATATTACAGTTCCAAGTAATTATTTTCATAATGTCTGTTTTGCATTTATACATTCCCACCTAGCATAAGTGTTTTTCACTTGTACTCACGAAGTATCTCCTCCACCCACAAGCCATACTGCTTGCCGGAAGGATGTAATTCGTCTTCCGCTAAAAGGCTAGCATCTTCCCAAGCTAGTCGGGATAATTCGGTAATGGATACATAAGGTACCTCAAGCGCTTCGGAAAGTTCTCGATTTACCCGATTAAACTCCTCTAGTTCACGGGTAATGCTTGGGTTTTTCTTACCAAAAGGAGTGAAGCCATAATCCGGAATACTGAGTACAAGTACTTGTTTTCCCAGTTCTTTGGCTTTTAATAAAAGGCTTAAAAATTCATTTTTATACACCGATAGCGAACGACCCTGGTATTGGTTGTTTACGCCAATCAAAAGGGTAACTAAATCGTATTTCGCTAATAATTCTTCTTTGTAAATAGCACACAACAATTCGTCGGTGCGCCAACCGGTTTTGGCAATAATTTGGGGCGTATCTAAGTCCAGCTTTTGCGACAACTGATGCGGAAAGGATTCGTTTAAAGCAAGGCCTTCACCAATGGTATACGAATCGCCCAGTGCTAAATAGGTCTTAGTTTTCATCAAAGTATTCCATGTAACTTAAACCGCGTTCCACATAACTGGAATTATGGGTAAGGTGTTTGCCATCATCCGGGATGCGTTGCCCGGTGTTGTGGATGTGAAAACAGTCGGCATATTCTCCTTTTTTCAGCAAACGGCCATAACTTTTGTTGATCCAATAAATGCCCCAATAAATGTTGTTTTTACCACGGATGTCCTGGATTTTAACTTCCAGTGGAATGCATTGATAGCCCATTAACTGGAACGGTCCCCAAGAGGTGGCTAAATTCCGTAAAGCATCGTCGTTTGCATCACCAATGTGTTTTTTGGTAATAGAACCGTAGCGTTTTATTTTACCGTCACGCACTTGTTTAAGGGCGTTAAAAACATGTTCTTCAAAACGGGGTTCAAACTCAATTTTACCCGAACATTCTAAAGCCACCAAAGCTTTTAAATACGAAGAAGGTAAATCGAACTCTGCTGCAATATCGTCCACCTCGTCGGCATAGTTCTTTTGTGTTCTCCTCAGATCAATAATATTCCGGTAAGTCTTCAGCTTTAAGGGCTGTACTTTATATTCCTTCATAAGATGGAACATAAGACCTACAACAATGATCAGAAGTACAAAACGAAAAGGATTCTTGAAATTAGAGTGTTTCTTCTTCCTTCTTTTTGTCATACAAGCTTTTTAAGTGCTCTTAATCGTTCGTATAAAGGGGGATGTGAATAATTGAAAAACACAAACCACTTGTTCGGAGTAAGGTTACTCAAATTGTCTGAAGAAAGTTTCTTTAAAGCCGAAATTAATGGAGCAGCACCATAGGTTGTAGCCGCATATTCGTCGGCTTCGTATTCGTTCTTTCTAGAGAAAAGCATCATTAATAAGCCCGAAATCTTAGAAATTGGCGTAAACAACATAGAGAACGCAATTAGATTTAAGGCAACACTTTGTCCGTCACCGCCAAAGCCAAACTTAAGTCTTCGCTAAAGATAAAACGAGAAAGAATAAACAAGGTTAATCCTACTTGTACAATGCTAAAGATGAAATTGTAGACAATGTGTTTCTTTTTAAAGTGCCCAACCTCGTGTGCCAAAACACCAACCAATTCTTCAATAGTGTGGTTGTTGATTAAGGTATCAAACAAAACAATCTTCTTTTTAGAACCAATTCCGGAGAAATAAGCATTGGCTTTTGAAGAACGTTTAGAACCGTCTACCACATAAACATTATCTAACGGGAATTTAATTTTAGCGCTGTAATCTTCAATAGCGGTTTTTAATTCGCCGTCTTCTAAAGGTGTTAATTTGTTGAATAAAGGCACAATTAAACTGGTGTAGAACATATTAATGACTAAAATTAATACGCTGATTACGCCCCAGAAATACAACCAGAAACCAACACCAATACTTAAGATTAGGCTTAACAATAAGAATAGGATTAAGCCACCAATAATAATGCTTAAGACATATCCTTTTATTTTGTCTACAAAGAAGGTTTTTCTGGAAGTCTTGTTGAACCCGTATTTTTCTTCAATTACAAAAGTAGAATAGTAGCTGAACGGAATGTTGATGATGTCCGAAATGATGAAGATAATCCCGAAGAACGTCAGCGCATTATAAATAGGGTTTTCAAAGAAACGGAATTCTTGCTCTAAAGCGCCCAGTATACCAAAGGCTACCACAATGAAGGAAACAAAAAACGAAAACGTAGAGGAGATTAATCCAAAACGATAATTTTCTGCGTGGTATTTTTTTGCTTTTTCGTGTTGTTCTTCAGTGTAGATGTCTGCTAATTCAGAAGGAATAGCTTTTTGAGAACTTTTGTAGTTTAAGTAATCCAGAACTTCTTCAAAGATGAAATCGAACACTAAAATTCCTAGAAGAATCAGGTAAATTATTTCGGTGGTGGTCATGTATAAATGCCTCTTTTTTTCAGGTTGAAATTGTATGTAAATGTCGGTTTTTGACTTTTAGTATCAGATGAACAGTACCTGTCAAAACAGACGTTGTTTAATAATACTTGTGCTCAACTAAGTAATTCTGCACATAGTCGGTAACACCTTCTTCCAAAGAAGTAAACGGTTTATCGTAACCAATGCTTTTTAGTTTGGCCATGTTGGCTTCGGTAAAGTACTGGTATTTATCGCGGATGTCTTCCGGCGTATCTACAAACGAAATGTTTTCGGGCTTATCTAAGGCTTTAAACGTAGCTTTTGTTAAATCTAAGAACGTACGCGCTTTTCCGGTTCCCAAGTTGTACAAGCCGGAATCTTTACGGTGGTGCATTAAGAATAGAATCACTTCCACCACATCTTTCACGTAGACAAAGTCACGGATTTGCTCCCCGTCTTTGTAATCCGGATTGTGGGAACGGAATAACTTCATGCCTTCCGTTTTACCAATTTGGTTGAATGCATGGAAAATAACCGATGCCATTCTTCCTTTGTGGAATTCGTTGGGACCGTACACGTTAAAGAATTTTAAACCTGCCCAGAAGAACGGTTTTTTATCTTGTTTTAACGCCCATTTGTCAAAGTCGTTTTTAGAATCACCGTAAGGGTTTAACGGTTTTAGTTTTTCAACCACTTCGTGATTATCGTCGTAACCAAATTCACCCAAACCGTACGTAGCTCCTGAAGAAGCATACACCAACGGAATTTGGTAATCGCAGCAACGCGTCCACATTTCTTTGGTATAATCTAAGTTCAATTTATTGAAAATCTCAACATCAAACTCCGTAGTATCGGTACGGGCACCAATATGGAAAATGAATTCTACCAAACGGTGGTTTTCTTCTTTGTCTAACCAAGTGAAGAAATCGGCACGATCTACTTTTTCCTGAATGGTTTTTCCTTCTAAGTTTCTATTCTTTTCAGGATTAGAAAAATCGTCAACAGCAATTATATAATTGAAATTATCTTGATTTAGTCGGCTAATTAAACAACTGCCAATAAATCCGGCAGCTCCGGTTACTACGATCATAGTATTAATATTTTGAAATCTTTTGTTCTCGTTTTCTCTCTATGCGGCTACTTTAAAACAACTCCATAAAATAAAGAGGAGTTATTTATTAGCTTTGCAAAGTAAAGGCATTTTGGCAAAAAATAATAATAGAAGTGATAGAACGGTGCGTGTTGTGGATATTAGTTTTTTTGGTTTTTTCTTGTTCTCCCGAAAAGCATGAAAATAAGACCGTAATAGACGATTTAGGACGAGAAGTCCAATGGTCTGGTAAGTCCGATAAAATTGTAAGTTTAGCACCCAGCGTAACCGAAGTACTCTATTTTTTAGGGCTGAACCAATAAATTGGTGGCCGTTTCGGAAAGTTGCGATTACCCTGAAGAAGTAAATTTGAAAGAAAAACTGAAAGCCTATCCGTATACCGATATTGAAAAGTTGGTAGAATTAAAGCCCGATTTGGTCTTGACCTATGAAGGTTTAATGCCCGATAACGACCGAGAAAAGCTAAAAACACTAGGCATTCCTGTGTATTGCGTTTCGTTCAATACTGTTGAAGGTGTTTTTTCAGGAATGAAAGGTTTGGCGCAACTGCTTTCGGCAGAAGAAAAAAGCATGCTGAAGGTAGATTCTTTACAAGCCGTTTACCAAAAGCAATTAACTGAATTATCAACCAAAACAGCGGTGTGTTTAATTTCTAGCCAACCCATGTATGTTTACGGCAAAGGAAGTTTAGTGGATGAAAACCTTACAAATCTACACGCCCAAAATATAGTTTCTAATGAATTTACAGAACCGTATCCGGTGATTTCGGAAGAGTTTTTATTGAACAGTAATCCGCAGGTTTTTATTTTCAGCAGTTTTGAAGATAAAATAGAAGAGTTTTTTGATATCCATCCTATATTAAAAGAATTAGACGCCTATAAAAAAGGCAACACCTTTACCATAAATCCGGATAATGCCAGCAGACCCGGGCCAAGAATTGTACAAAATTTAATAGACCTGAAAACAACCCTTGAAGAAGCTCAATAAAAATACCGGCTTAGTTTGGGGCATTTTGGTGGTCCTGTTCTTTTTTTATTTTAATACCGTGTTGGGATTAGAAGGTTGGGGTATACCAGACGGAGAAACTTCCGAAATGATCTTTTGGAAAATCCGTATTCCCAGAAGTTTATTTGTGTTTTTAGCTGGAGCAGCCATTTGTTTAAGCGGTTATTTATTTCAGTTGTTGGTAATGAATCCGTTGGCAGACACTTACATTTTAGGCACGGCAGGCGGTGTAACCATTGGCGCTAATTTGTGCATTACCGGTTGGTTGCCCGTAACTTTAGGCGGTGTTTATTTATTGCCTATTTGGGGTTTTGTTTTTGGCGTAGTTGTAACGCTTTTGGTGATTTCGGTTTCTAGGTATAAAAACACCAAGATTAACGCTACCACTTTGGTGTTGGCGGGGGTGGCAGTTTCTTCCTTTTCGGTGGCGCTGTCTAGCTTATTGATTTATTTTTCTGAAGATGCCAACAAAATCAGAAGCATTGTGTTTTGGGCTTTTGGTAGCTTCAATCATATTTCTTGGAACCACATTCCGGTCTTGTTGATTTCGGTTTTTGGGATAGCCGGCTTTTTTCAATTTCAGTCTAAAAAAATGAATTTATTGGTGTTGGGAGAACAGTCTGCCCAAGATTTAGGCGTGAACACCAAACGCTTACATTGGCTAATTATACTGGCAGGATCTTGGTTAACAGGCATTACTATTTCTATTTGTGGCCCCATTGGGTTTGTTGGTCTAATAATTCCTCATTTTGTTCGCGCATTTTTTGGTTCTATTGGTGCTAGAAATGTTATCTTTGTGTGCCTTTTAGGTGGCGGGGCTCTATTGCTAGGAGATACAGTGTCCCGATGGCTTTACCCTCCCGTAGGTTTACCTATTGGAATTGTGACCTCAATAGTAGGTGCGCCATTCTTCATCTATTTGGTTTATAAGACGAGTTACCGTTTCTAAGCTATGATTTACGTTACCAGAAAAGAGCATTTTAATGCTGCCCACAAATTGTATAATCCCAATTGGTCTAAAGAAAAGAACCAAGAGGTATTTGGTCCATGTGCCAACGAGAATTGGCATGGTCATAATTTTGAGTTGTTTGTGACGGTAAAAGGTACACCCGATCCAGAAACTGGATTTGTTGTTGATTTAAAAAAACTAAGTCTTTTAATTAAGGCTGAAATTATAGAAAAGCTGGACCATAAAAACATCAATCTAGATGTGGACTTTATGAAGGACAAAATGGCCAGTTGCGAGATATTAGTTATGGAAATTTGGAAGATTTTAGCATCTAAACTTCCTGAAATAACTACTACCGGAAACCTACATTGTATTAAGCTAGTGGAAACTATTAATAACTATGTAGAGTATTACGGCGAATAAATTTTTAATTTTAATAGATGCTACTTATTGAATAGCATCAAACATTCTCTGAATGGCAAGTATTTCAATGAAAGGTCTAAATAGACTACTCTATTTAATTTTCACTATATGAAATTATATTTTGTTGTCGGAGAACGTTCCGGCGATTTGCATGCTGCACAGGTAATTAGAGCATTAAAAACAGAAGATTCTTCCATACGTTTTAGAGGTTTTGGGGGAGATGAAATGCGAGCTGCGGGAATGAATTTAGTAGTTCATTACCGTGAAATGTCTTTTATGGGATTTTTAGAAGTATTGAAAAACTACCGTACCATAAAACAATACATTGCCGACTGTAAAGCGGATATTCTAGATTTTAAACCCGATGCTATTGTGTTGGTAGATTATGGTGGCTTTAATATGAAGATTGCCAAATTTGCTGCCGAAAATAAGATTAAAGTCTTTTATTATATTCCACCTAAAGTTTGGGCTTGGAATACCAAAAGAGTTGAAAAGATTAAAAAGTACGTAGACCATGTGCTTTCTATTCTTCCTTTCGAAATTGATTTTTATAAGAAAAACAATGTACACGCAGACTATGTTGGGAATCCTTCTTACGACGAAATTAGACGATTTACACCCAATCCTAATTTTAAGCGAGATAACGAAATAGGAGAGAAGCCTGTGTTGGCTTTGTTACCAGGCAGTAGAAAAGACGAAGTAAAATACGTTTTAGAAACTATATTAAAAGTAGCGGCCCCTTATGCCGATCGTTATCAAATTTTGGTGGCCGGTGTTCATTCCATTCCCAAAGAATTGTATGCAGTTTGTGAGAATTACCCCGTTAAAATCGTTTACGAGAAATCGTTTGATTTATTAACCGTGGCCGATAAAGCCTTGGTGACTTCTGGTACGGCTTCTTTAGAAACGTGTTTGTTTGATGTGCCACAAGTAGTTTGTTACCAAAGCAGCTGGATTTCGGGTAAAATAGGGCGTTTTGTAATGAAGGTTGAATGGGCATCTTTAGTGAACCTAATTGCAAACAGAGAGGTAGTTAGAGAACTAATGATTGAAGATTTTACCGAAAAGAAACTTTCGGAAGAAACCAAAAAGCTGTTAGAGGACAAGGACTATGTGGCTGAAATTAAAAAAGGCTATAAAGAAGTTAAAGATCAACTGAATAAACCCAATGCGGGTAAAAATACGGCGGAGAAGATTTTGCAGTATTTAGATTAAAAATAGCGGGTTAATTTTAGCAGATAAAGCCATAAAAAAAGGCTACTTCTAATCGAAGTAGCCTTTACTTTTTGTAAGTCTAAAGCGTTAATTATGCTACTTTCAATTTCTGAAATTCAGCACTATTGAATCTTTTTTGAGCGTATTTTTTGTCTAGTACAAACTCTTTCACGTTTTCTTGTGAAGGAAGTTCAAACATAGCTTCGGTTAAAATACTTTCGCAAATGGTTCTTAATCCACGTGCTCCTAAATCGTTTTCTAATGCTCTTTCAACAATAAAATCCAACGCTTCTTCCGTTACTTTAAACGCAATGTTTTCCATTTCGAATAAGGTTTCGTATTGTTTGATTAAAGCATTTTTAGGCTGCGTAAGAATGGTTTTTAACGCATCCTTAGTTAATGGGTCTAAATGCGTAATTACAGGTAGACGACCAATTAATTCAGGAATTAAACCAAAGTTTCTTAAATCTTGTGCAGAGATATGTTTTAAGAATTCGGCATCTTCAATATGAACTTTATTTCCGGCTGAAGTAAAACCTAAAGGCTGCGTATTTAAACGTTTGGCAATTAGTTTTTCAATTCCGTCAAAAGCACCACCACAAACAAAAAGAATGTTGCTGGTATTTACCGCAATCATTTTTTGGTCGGGGTGTTTTCTTCCTCCTTGCGGTGGAACGTTCACTGAAGTACCTTCTAATAACTTCAATAATGCTTGCTGAACACCTTCACCACTAACATCTCTGGTAATAGAAGGATTATCGCTTTTACGAGCAATTTTGTCAATTTCATCAATGTACACAATACCTCTTTCGGCAGCTTCTAAATTATAGTCTGCTGCTTGCAATAAGCGTGTAAGAATACTTTCAACATCTTCACCAACATAACCCGCCTCTGTTAATACAGTTGCATCTGCAATACAGAAAGGAACGTGTAAAATCTTAGCTAAAGTTTTAGCCAAATACGTTTTACCTGTACCGGTATTACCCACCATCATAATGTTAGATTTCTCTAGAGTAATATCGTTGTTCAGTTTGTTGTCTTTCTGCTGCACCAATCTTTTGTAGTGGTTGTAAACCGCTACAGAAAGGTGTTTTTTGGCATCATCTTGACCTATAACATATTCATCTAAATGAAGTTTTATGTCAATAGGTTTTAATAGTTTGAAGTCTAATTCTTTTTCTTCTTTCTCAAGGTTTTTCTCTTCCTTCAGAATTTGATGAGACTGTTCTATGCAGATATTACATATGTGCGCGTGAATGCCTGAAATCATCAGGTCAACATCGCTTTTATTTCTTCCACAAAATGAACAGGTAATATTAGGCATATAATAGTTTTTTATTTTCGTACTAAAACTTCGTCAATCAGACCGTATTCAACGGCTGCTGCTGCTTTCATCCAGTAATCACGGTCAGAGTCTTTTTCAATTTTCTCTAACGGTTGTCCAGAATGGTCGGCTAAAATTTGGTAAAGCTCTTCTTTCAGAATTATAATCTGTTTTGCAGTAATTTCAATATCCGAAGCTTGACCTTGTGCACCACCCAATGGTTGGTGAATCATAACTCTTGCATGCGGAAGGGCAGCTCTTTTCTTGGCAGCACCGCCAGCTAATAACACCGCGCCCATAGAAGCTGCTAAACCTGTACAGATCGTTGCAACATCTGGCTTAACATACTGCATGGTGTCGTAAATTCCTAATCCGGCATAAACAGAACCACCTGGGCTGTTTACATACATGGTAATATCTTTATTAGGGTCTGTAGATTCTAAGAACAGAAGCTGTGCAGTAATTACGTTGGCTATGTAATCATCTACCGGTGTACCTAAGAATATAATTCTATCACTAATTAAACGGGTGAATACATCAATAGCTCTGAAGTTCCCCGGACGCTCTTCAATGATATAAGGCGTCATGTTTTCGATATAGTTAGAATAGCTATCTAATGTAGAACTGCTAATCCCTTGGCTTTTGATCGCAAACTTTCTGAATTCTTCTCCTTTGATCATATCTCTTTACTAATGTGTTATTTACAAATAAAAAAAGTCCCTTAGTAATCTAAAGGACTTCAAGTTAAGAATTTCAGAATCGAAATTGCTAAATAGTTAACATCAATTATTCACAATAGTTCCAGTAGGGGGTATTAAGCCTGTTTTGACTCGGCTTCTACCACTTCTTTGAATTTTTCTGAACCTATTTTTTTATCGGTAACAGATACTTTTCCTTGTAAGAAGGAAATTACTTTTTCTGACAATACTTGGTCAAATGTGCTGTAGTAGTTTCTTCCGTTGTTTTCTTTAAGGTAGTTGTCTACAAACGCATTAAACTGCTCTCTAAGTTCAGCTTGGATTTCCATACCACCTAAATATTGGTGACGTACCACTTCTTCCGCTTTTGCTCTAATATCAGCTTCTTGTGCTTTAAGTTCGTTTTCTTCTGCTACTTTATTTCTAATGAAAGACCATTTTAATTCTTTAACGTATTGGTCAAATTTAGCGTCTAAATCTTCTGGAGTAATAGAATCTTTGTTGGACTCTAAAATCCATCGTTTAAAGAAGTCTTCTGAATAGTCTACATTAATAGTTTCAACCAATTTCTCTCTAATATGTTTTCCTAAAACAAATTCAGCGTCTTTGTTAAAGTTTTCAGAGATCTTTTCTTTTAATGCTTTTTTGAAATCCTCTTCTGTTTTAATTTCTTCACCTGGAAGTACTTTGTTAAAAAATTCCTCGTTCAGTTCAGCATCTTGCTTGTGAGAGATTTTAGTAATAGTGAATTCGAAATCACCTGTTACAGCTTCGGCTTCTTCTTTAGAAATACCGGCAACATGTGAAATAGAAGCCGCATCCCCTTTAAATAATTTGCTAAGATCGAAGGTAACAACATCACCTACTTTTTTACCAATAAGTTTCTTGCCTTCCGTTTTAGCCATTTTGTTAGTAGGGATCATGCTGTTGGCGCTTTCAATTTCACCATCAACTTGCTTTAATGACCCAGTAACGTAATCTTCTTCAGTAACTTCTTCCGCGTCTACGGTTTCAGCTGTTTGTTTTCTTATGTTAGAGATGGTTTCGTCAACCGTTTTGTCGTCTATTTCAATAACAAACTTCTCTACTTTAACTTTATCAAAAGCTAAATCAAATGCAGGTACTGTACCTAAGTCGTACGTGAATTCGAAATTCTTTTCTGTTTTCCAATCTATTTGTTTGTTCTTCTCTGTCTCGGCAGGAAGAGGATCACCTATAATGGAAAGGTTGTTTTCTTTAATATAGCTGTTAAGCTCTTTTGAAATAATAGTAAAAACTTCTTCTGCAACCACATTATCACCCATCATGTTTTTAACAACAGCTGTGGGTACTTTACCTGGACGAAACCCTTTAATGTTAGCCGTTTTAGCATAGCTTTTCAGCTTAGCATTTACTTGTGAATCATAATCTTCAGGAGTAACTTGAATAGTTAATTGAGCTGAAGTTGGATCGATTTGGTTAAGTTTTACTTCCACAATGAATATGTTTTACGATGCTATTAAATGAAAAAACCCTCAACAACTAATCATTGATGAGGGCTTCTAAAGTACGGGTGGAGGGAGTCGAACCCCCACGCCCGAAGGCGCTAGATCCTAAGTCTAGTGCGTCTACCAATTCCGCCACACCCGCAAATGGAGATGCAAAATTAATAGCTTTTTTCTAATGCCAAAACATTATGCCAATTTTTTATTATTTATTTATTCAATACTTTTGGAATTGGTCTTTTCACATAATACATATGAACTACAGTAGAATTAGCGGAGTTGGACATTATGTTCCTGATAGAGTGGTGACTAACCACGATTTAGCCCAAATGTTTGATACCAACGATGAATGGATTGTTGAAAGAAGTGGCATTAAAGAGCGCCGATTTATGGTAGAAGGGAAGGATACAACCACTTCTATGGGTTATGAAGCTTCTAAAGTTGCTTTAGAAAGAGCGGGTAAAGAGGCCTCGGAAATTGATATGATTATTTTTGCTACTTTAAGCCCCGATTATAATTTCCCGGGTTGTGGTGTTTTATTGCAAAGAATGCTGGGTTTGAAAGATATTCCGGCTTTAGATATTAGACAACAATGTGCCGGATTTGTTTACGCGCTTTCAGTAGCCGATCAATATATTAAATCCGGTTTGCATAAAAATATATTAGTTGTTGGGAGCGAGATTCATTCTAAAGTTTTAGAATTTACGAATAGAGGAAGAGGAACCGCTGTTCTTTTTGGTGACGGGGCAGGTGCTTGTATAGTTTCTGCTTCGGAACAAAAAGGAATCTTGTCTACCCATATACATTCTGACGGTAGTTATGCGGAAGAGTTAATGTTAGAGCACCCTAGTATTTCTAAAACGGAATACACGCCAACCATGAAAGAAGACGGTATGTTATTGCCGTATATGAATGGTTCGGCAGTTTTTAAAATAGCGGTGCAGAAATTCCCAGAAGCGGTGCAAGAAGCCCTAGATTTTAATGAGCTTACAACCGAGGATTTAGATCTTTTAATTCCACACCAAGCGAATTTAAGAATAGCTCAGTATGTACAAAAGACTCTGAAATTAAGAGAAGACCAAGTTTTTAATAACATTCAGAAATACGGAAACACAACTGCCGCCTCTATTCCTTTGGCCATGAGTGAAGCATGGGAGCAAGGGTTACTTACCGAAGGAAAACTGATTTGTTTTGCGGCTTTCGGTAGTGGGTTTGTATGGGGTAGTGTATTATTGAGGTGGTAATACTATATAATGGATAACTTTCTGCTTGTTCAATAAAACTTTTAGAAAGTTGTTTTAAACCTTTTTGATGTTTTATACCTTGTAGGCATATCCAAATAACCAATTCCAAATACTATGTTACGATTATTACCCTTAGTTTTTATAGCAACAATGCTAGCACTATTTTCTTGTTCAGAAACTGAAAAAAAGGAAGATACACCACAAGAAGTAGTACAAGAAGATAGTGTACAACTTTCTGATGTGGTAGGCGAAGAAGTAGAATATACGGCCGACAGTATTACTATGAAAGGATACATAGCGTATGATAAATCCATTGAAGGTAAAGTGCCCGGTGTAATTGTTGTTCATGAATGGTGGGGACATAATGATTATGCTAGAAAACGTGCAAAGATGTTGGCCGATTTAGGTTATGTAGCTTTTGCGTTAGATATGTATGGAAATGGTCAGCAAGCAGGACATCCAAAAGATGCTATGGCTTTTTCATCTAGTGTAATGGCTAATATTGATGGGGCTAAAGCGAGATTCGATCAGGCATTAGCTACTTTAAAAGCAAATCCAAAAGTAGATACTAGTAAAATTGCAGCTATTGGCTATTGTTTTGGTGGAAGTGTGGTTTTAACCATGGCCAACATGGGTGAAGATTTAGACGGTGTTGCGGCTTTCCATTCTGGTGTTCAATTACCAGTTATGCCTAATGAAAAACTTAAAGCGCAAGTTTTAGTGATGAATGGGGCAGAAGATCCTTTTATTTCGGAAGAGTCTATAGAAACATTTAAAACCGATATGGACAGTTTAACTATTGATTATAAATACGAATCGTTGCCTGGTGCAGTACACGCGTATTCTAATCCAGATGCAGATTCTTTAGGTCAAAAGTTTAATTTACCATTAGCATACAATGCCAAAGCAGATTCTACAGCATGGGCAGAATTAGAAGTGTTCTTGACTAAAGTTTTTAAATAAATTATATTCTTAGAATAAAACGTATTAATAGCCTCTTCCTTTAACAGAAGGGGCTATTTTATGTTTGGAAAACTCTGCTTTTTTATCTTGAATTTTGAATGAGAATAAGCTACTTTTTTGTAAAACTGTTAATAATGAAACCCTTAATTATTTTAAAATCTTGTTTTTTATGCTTACTTTTCTCTTTTGTCATTGTATAGGAAACACAAAAATTATGAGAAAACACTTACTTTCATTAGGCTTAATACTGGTTACAGCAGTATTTAGTTTTGGGCAGTCAAATGCTCTTTTATCCAACGGTAAGCTACAGTTAGTAGGCAACCAGTTAAGCAATCAATGTGGAGATCCTGTTCAGTTAAAAGGGATGAGTACACACGCACCTATGGCTCACCAAGATTGTTATAAGTCCAGTGCTGTAGCAGCGTTGGCTAATGATTGGGGCGCTGATGTTTTACGTTTAGCCATGTATACCGCAGATGTTGGTATTTCTAAAGGGTATATAAATGGTGATAGAGATTTTTGGGACGGTTGGATAGACGGAATGGTCAAATTAACCGAAGATAACGGAATGTACTGTATTATTGACTGGCATATTTTAGAGGATAACAATCCTTTTACAAATATTGGTACTGCCAGAACTTTTTTCTCTAAAATGTCTAAAAAATACGCCAACAAAAGGCATGTTATATATGAAATATGTAACGAACCGAATGGTGGAGTAAGCTGGGGAACAATTAAAGATTACGCAGAGGAGATTATTCCTATCATTCGCGCTAACGATCCAGACGCTATTATTTTAGTGGGCACACCTGAATGGAGCAGCCGTCCGCAAGATGCTGCAGCAAATCCATTAACTGGAGCTAATGCACATAACGTAATGTATGTAGTTCATTTTTATGCTAATTCTCACTATTGGCAAGACAGAGTAATAAGTGCTTCATCTAAAATTCCAATTTTTGTTTCTGAATGGGGTTCTGTAGATGCCTCGGGTAACGGAGGTTTTAATTCTGGTAATTCTAATAACTGGTTAAGTGTATTGGATGGTAATAATGATGGTAATCAAAAGATTAGCCATGTAAACTGGGCTTTTGTAGATAAAGACGAAGCTGCTTCTGCATTAACAGAAAACGCTTGCGAAGCAAATGCTTGGGACAGCCGTACAACAGCAGGTAATTATATTTATAATATATTAAAAGCAGACGATAATTTTTCTGCTTGTACTGCAGCAGGTGATGATGATAATGATGGTATTACTAATGGAGAGGATAATTGCCCAAATACGCCACCTAATTCTTATGTAGATGCTAATGGTTGTGTAGATGAAAATGATTCTGATGGTGATGGCGTGGTAGATCAAGATGATTTTGTCCCAATACACCAGCTGGTATTGTTGTAAATGCTGTGGGTTGTGAAATTGCTAACGATTTCATTAGTGATGTTTGTATAGGTTTCAATAACGTTCAAAACTACATTTATTCAGATTTTGAATTTGAATATGCTAACGTTCATCACTGGAATCCTGAAGTGGGAGAAAGTGATATTTATTATGCATAGGTATAGAAAATGGTGAATTAGTAATTGAAACAACAGCAGCAGATCCTGACTTATGCGGCTCAAGGTTTTTCTTTTGGTGAAGAAAACAACGGTGATTTAGTGAGTTTGACATGAGTGCTCACAAAATCATTGAAATGGACATTAAATTTGATCCTACTGGAGGATATATTCCAACTCAAGTGTCTATATAGAATTCAGATTGAAGATGCAGAAGGTAATGTAATTAATACAGACGGTACAGACCAAACAGATTTTAGACAACTAGTTGCCTATAAATACAACACACACATATCTTTTGATTTTGATGGTGGGTACAATACCTATTATGATAAGGCTACTAATTGCTCCTTTGTTTACCGCAACTGATTTTGATTTTACAAAAGTGACCAAAATCATTATGTTCTGTAACCCAGGTGCAGGTGTTGATATTGTCTGAACCTCCATTTACGGGTAAGTGGTAGAATAGATAACCTAAGGTTGGTTATGACGAAGATGTAGTTGAAACTTGTGAAACCATTCGTGATGACGATAACGACGGTGTAAGAGAAGAAAACGATACATGTCGTTTTACTATTGAAGGTAGTGAGGTTAACGCACAAGGTTGTGCCGTTTATCAGTTAGATGCAGATAACGATGGTGTGTCTGATGCAGATGACAATTGTCCTAATTCGCCAGAAGGTTCTGTGGTAAATAGCTGTGGGTTGTGATGCTTCACAAGCGGACGATGATAACGATGGTGTTCCTAATGTAAATGATTTATGTCCATTAACTCCAGTAGAAGAAGCAGTAGATGCAGACGGATGTAGTGCTTCTCAAAAAGATGAAGACGGTGACGGAGTACCTAACGCTTCAGATCAATGTGCGAATACACCAGAAAATGCAGATGTTAATGCACAAGGTTGTTCAGACGAACAATTAAATGCAGATGACGATAACGATGGAGTTGTTAATGCCGACGATACTTGCCCGGGTACACCAACTGGAGAGCCGGTTGATGCCGAAGGTTGTGAATTAGACGACGACAACGATGGCACACCAAACGGAGCAGATGCCTGCCCGAATGACCCGAACAAAATTGTTGAAGGTGATTGTGGCTGTGGTGTTGAAGAAGGTTGTGTGATTGACTGTGAAGACGTTATAAACGGTACCGCTTACGAAGATAACTGTAGCATATGTGTTGGTGGAAACGACTGGTTTAGAGGCTTGTGTAGGTAATCCTTACAATGGAACTCCACAAGTAATACCAGGTGTTAGTACAAGCTGAATTCTATCGACGAAGGTGGCCAAGATGTTGGTTATTACGAAGTAGACGGGGTTAATAGTAATACAAATGCTAGCTTCCGTACAAGCGAATTTGTAGAAGTTGAATTTGCGGAAAATTCTACTGATAATTACAATATAAGTTATACGGCAGTTGGTGACTGGTTAAATTATACAGTTAATGTTGAAAATACGGGTCTTTATACCGTTGAATTCCGTGTGGCTTCTGCAAAAGCTACTGGTGCATGGCATTTAGAGTTAAACGGCGTAGACAATTGCAGGTACAAATTTAGCTTTAGATGCACCAACAGGTGCTGCGATGCGATGGCAAATGTATACCATTGTAAGTTCATCTCAAATTGAGTTAACCAAAGGTGCTCATGTTCTTACCTTGGTGATTGACGGTGCGGACGTTAATTTTGACCAAATGGATTTAAATTGGATCAAATTACAAGTGTTCATGATAAACTAGAAAGTGCACTTGTACATCTATCCAAATCCGGTTGATGAGAAATTGACTATTGAAGGAGACTGTTAACGGTACTTGGGAATTATACAACGCCCAAGGAATGCAGTTAACTACCGGCGAAAGCAATGACATAAACATGAATGCTTACCAAGCAGGTGTTTATTTCATTAAAGTAAACGCTCAGGTAATTAAGTTCTTGAAGAAATAAGTTTTTAAACCCGAATATTCGGGGGCTTAACTACTAAAATGCAAAATGCCCCGGCTGTGAAGTCGGGGCATTTTTTTTTAGAGAAAATAATTGAATTGAAACGATGTTTTATGAAACCTAAAAACACCCAAAAAGTGTGTTTTAAAGCTTCTGTGAGCACATCGGGATTGGGGGTGGGTACTTCCGATGTTACCCACCCCCACTAACAGAACAGACTGCTGTGTGTTTCTGAAGAGAACTACAGTCTGTAAATAGGTGACTCAACTTCCTTCTTTACACACTGTACGTTCGTAAAGAAACTAGGAGCACTGTCTAAATTGATTTTCTTAACGTTCTTCTAAATAAAAGAAGAATATGTGAAAAAGGAAGCGAAGTTTGTTGATTGCCAACTAAGTTGTGGTTTAGATAGTTGAGAGGAAAGTTTCAATATAACAGTTTGCTAGCTATCCCCGTCATCATCGGACTTGATCCGATGATACTCTCAAACTATTGACAGGGATAAGTTTGAAATATTTCTTGTTGTAAGTATCAGTATTGTTTCATTGAGAGATTCCCATTTTCATGGAAATGACGTTCCATAGTAGGCTTGTTTGGAATTAGAAACGTTTGATGTTTCAATCTAACAGCGTTCTTGCTAACGAACCTTCATCATCGGACTTTATTGCTACCGCCAACGTTCGTGTCCTCACGAACGTTTTCGTTGAATTGTAATGCTGTAATTTACCGCCCAAGCCTATATTCAAAAAACAAATGCGATTACAGGTAGCAGCAATCCCAAGGGTACTTTAAAGTACCCTTGGGACTATATCCTAATCAATCAACTCCACATCTACCTCCAAATGGCTTAAGTCGTTGCGGTCGTGTAACGTGAATTTTTCTTCGTGAAAAGTAAGCTTGTACATTCCTAAATTATGGTGCGGAAACTGATCCATCTCACACAAGCTCATTTTCCGTAAGGTAGCAAAGCAACATGCGCATGGCGCGTCCGTGCATGCAGATTAAAACGTTCTTATCTTCCGAAGCAATAATCTCTTCAACAACAGGTTTAATGCGGCTTACCACATCGTCTGGGCTTTCACCGTTAATTGGTCGTAAAGACGTTTCACCGGCATGCCAACGGTCAATGGTTTTTTGGTAATAATCGCTAGAGGCTAACGGTTTTCCATCGTAGTCGCCCCAAGAGATTTCATCTAAACCGGTTCTTTTTTTCCAAGGAATGCCCGTATCAATAAAATTCTGAACCGATTCTATGCTTCTGGTAAGGCTAGAAGTATAGACTACATCAAAATCTTTTTCTTTATACTTATTCCAAAAAGCAGCGGCTTGTGCTTGTCCACGTTCATTTAATGAGGCATTTACGCCTTTACCTTGTACAATGCCGCTCTTATTGTAATCGGTTTGACCGTGTCTTATTACATAAATTGTTTTCACAATTTCTTAAATTCAGGTGGTAGAAGCCTCTAAATTATAAAAATATGAGTCCTAAAGAAAAGGCAGCGGTTTTAAATCAGAAATTCAATACCAATATGACCCAATTTTTGGGGATAGAATATTTAGAAGTAGGAGACGATTACATCACCGGAAAAATGCCCGTAGATGAACGCACCAAGCAACCTATGAACTTTTTACACGGTGGCGCATCGGTAGTTTTTGCAGAATCTTTGGGAAGTATAGCTTCTAACATGTTGGTAGACCAAACTAAATTTGCTTGCTTCGGAATGGAAATTAACGCGAATCATGTAAAAAGTGTAAATTCAGGCTTTGTTTACGGAAGGGCAGAATTACTGCACAAAGGAAAATCTACCCACATCTGGAACATAAAAATCACGAACGAAGACGAAGAATTAGTCTGTTTCAGTCGCTTAACCATTGCTGTTAAAGCCCTCAAATAGACCGTAGTTTCTTCAGTATAAAGACCCTTTATTAGTTTGGAAGTAGATCATTTACAACATACAAGTCTTAAAAAACACCTCTCGGAATTTATACATTCGAGCTATACGAAAGAACACCCTTTTGTTCTTTTTAAAGGAATGGAAGAAGATACAATTCAATGTATTAGCGGTGCTCAGTTAGGCAACGTAGACGCTTCTTTTCTTCAGCATGAAAAAAAAGGATTTGTATTTAGCAGTTTCTTAAAAGGAGAGAGCGCCACAAGATATTTTATCCCTGCCGAAAAACACGAAATCTATTCGTTAGAAGAGGAAGCTGAAAATCAAAACGCTGAAATTGGAACTACGCCATTTTATTTCGGAAGTATAGAACAGCAAAATACCGAAGAACAAGCGTACATTAAGCAAGTAGAAAAAGCCATAGAGGCAATCCAAAAAGAAGCATTTAAAAAAGTGGTGCTTTCTAAAGTGAAAGTAGAACCACGTTCTAAGGTAGATTTATTAGACGCTTTTTTAGAACTGGCTAAAACTTATTCCGCAGCTTTTGTAAGTTTAATTAGTTTGCCCAAAATAGGGACATGGATTGGAGCAACTCCCGAAGTTTTGATCAATAAAACAGAAGATAGTTTTACAACTGTTTCCTTAGCCGGTACTCAGCCAGCAACGGTAGATATAAAAGAAGCCGTTTGGCGACAAAAAGAAATTGAAGAACAAGCGTTGGTGAACCGTTATATTGTAGATTGTTTTAAATCTATTCGCTTACGGAATTACAAAGAGATTGGCCCCAGAACGGTTAGAGCAGGAAATCTTTTGCATCTAAAGACTGTTTTTAAAGTAAATCTTAAGGATCATGAAGAAAGTTTCCCTGATTTAGCCAACCAGATGCTTAATTTATTGCATCCTACTTCTGCTGTTTGCGGCGTACCAATGGAGCCTTCTTTAAATTTTATTTTAAAAACCGAAAACCATAACCGTAAAGTTTTATAGTGGTTATTTAGGTCCGGTAAATATAAATAACAGCACCAACCTCTACGTTAATTTACGTTGTGCCGAAATTGGAGAACAATGGATTTCCTTTTATTCCGGCGCAGGGATAACCGAAGATTCTGACCCAGAAAGGGAATGGAAAGAGACGGAAATGAAATGTGACACTTTATTGAAATTCTTGTGAAACCCATTTGGAATATAGCAGAAGTATTGGTTCAATTAGGGGTAAAAGATGCGGTTCTATGTCCGGGATCTAGATGCGCCCCTTTATTAGTGGCCTTTAACCGACACCCTAAAATTAACTGTTACAGCATTAGTGACGAACGCAGCGCTGCATTTATAGCCTTAGGAATGGCTCAGAAAACAGGTCAGCCAACGGTTTTGGTTTGTACCAGTGGATCGGCAGCGTTAAATTTTTACCCTGCTATTTCAGAAGCATTTTATCAAAATATTCCCTTATTGGTTTTAACCGCAGATCGCCCACCGGAATGGATTGATCAGGGAGACGGACAAACCATTCGGCAGGAAGAAGTATTTAGAAACCATATTCTAAAGTCGTATAAATTACCTTCCCATTACGAACCGAAAGATGTAGAATGGTAGTTTTACCGAAAAGTTTCAGAAGCGTACAATACCGCCTTTTTTGACAAAGGCCCGGTGCATATTAATATTCCGTTTAGAGAACCTTTTTATCCTTCCGAAGAAGAAGTGGTATTTGATCCCGAAGTAAAAGTAATTAAACGTATACCTACAGAAAATCACATTCCGGAAGACGTTTTAGATGCTTTACGAAGACATATTTCTCGGTTTAGTAAAATATTAATTGTAGCTGGTCAGGGCGATTTTAATCCTGTTTTTCAGCAAAAATTAAAGAATTTACCCAGCCCAATGGTGGCTGAAAACCTTTCCAATATTCCGCATGGAATTTATACGGTTCGGCAACATGATATTGTTCTTTCGCCTTCTCGTTCAGAAAATGCATTAGCGCTTTTAGAACCGGAATTAATCATTTCATTTGGTGGTGCTATTCTTTCTAAAAACTTAAAACTCTTTTTAAGAAAATCGAAAGCAGAGCATTGGCATATCGGTAAAAAACTTCCGGCTACATGATGTGTTTCAGAAATTAACCACGAGAAATACCATGTACAGCTGAATATTTCTTTTCTAAAGTAAATGTTCAGTCCGAAGAAACGTATTTAAACCACTGGCAAAGTGCTGAAAGCCGCACGTCTAAAAACATTAATTCAGTTTTTAAATGAAGCCCCTTTTGGGGAGTTTAAAGCAGTATTTGAGAGCATGAAAAAAATGCCGCCTACAGCTAATTTGCATTTAGCCAATTCTATGTCGGTGCGTTATGCTAACTTCTTCGATTTAAAAGCAAAAAAAATATTTGCCAACCGCGGAACAAGTGGCATTGACGGCAGCAGCAGTACAGCAGTTGGTGTTTCCTTAAAGTGCGATAACCTAAATGTGTTGCTAACCGGAGATCTTTCTTTCTTTTACGATCGAAATGCTTTCTGGAACAATTATGTAAAAAACAATTTCCGTATTATTTTGCTGAATAATGGTGGCGGGGGTATTTTTGACTTGATTAAAGGTCCGTCTTCTCAACAAGAATTAGACGAATTTTTTGTTACTGAACAAAGAAATACAGCCAAGTTTTCCGCTATGGAATTTGGAATGAAATACGAAAAAGTAACTACCGAAGAAGAATTAACGGAAGTCTTAGTGGATTTTTACAAACCGCAAGAAGAGCCGGTTTTAATGGAAGTATTTACGACTAGAGAAAATAATAAAACAATATTTGAACAATTTAAACAGCTTGCACATGGAATCTAAATTTGCATGGGAAACCATAAAAGAATATACAGACATTAAATTTGAATTTTTTGAAGGGATAGCAAAAATCACCATCAACCGTCCAGAGGTGTATAACGCATTCCGTCCAGAGACAAACATTGAAATGTTAGAAGCCATGGACATTGCCCGTGAGCGTAGCGATGTTTATGTAGTTGTGTTTACAGGAATTGGCGACAAAGCATTCTGTTCGGGTGGGGATCAAAACGTAAAAGGAACCGGTGGTTACATTGGTGAAGACGGTGTTCCTAGATTAAACGTATTAGATCTGCACAAGAAAATCCGTGAAATTCCTAAGCCAGTGATTGCCATGGTAAATGGTTATGCTATTGGTGGCGGACATGTTTTACACGTAGTTTGCGATTTAACCATTGCTTCGGATAACGCACGTTTTGGACAAACGGGTCCTAAAGTAGGTAGTTTTGATGCCGGTTTTGGTTCTTCTTATTTGGCCAGACACGTAGGGCAGAAGAAAGCCAGAGAAATTTGGTTCTTGTGTGAGCAATACACCGCTAAAGAAGCCGAAGATATGGGCATGGTGAACAAAGTAGTTCCTTTAGAAAAACTAGAAGAAACTACTGTTGAATGGAGCCGAACAATAATGAAGCGTAGCCCAATGGCACTTAGAATGATAAAAAGAGGTCTTAATGCGGAACTAGACGGACAACGTGGTTTAATGGAGTTTGCAGGAGATGCTACCTTAATGTATTATTTAATGGAAGAAGCACAAGAAGGAAAACATGCCTTTTTAGAAAAAAGAGATCCGGATTTCAAACAATATCCTAAATTCCCATAAAAAAAGTAATTGTAGTTATATTTAGACCTTTCAAGTTTGCGCTTGAAAGGTCTTTTGTTTTAAGGGAAACCGTAATGCTGCTGCGGATAATTTAAACCATGAATATTACTATAAATAAAGATGTGTTTTCTTCAGATCAGTTTCTGAAAGAAAATTTTGAAAGTGAAACCGCACAACACGTGCAAACGTTTCTTAAATTCTGGAAATCGAAAGAAGAAGAATATATCCTTCATACTTCAGGGTCAACGGGCAAACCCAAAGCCATTACCATTACTAAAGAGCAAATGCGAATGAGTGCCGAAGCTACCATTCGGTTTTTTAATTTGCACGCCGGAAAAACAGCCTTGTTGTGTCTGGGTGTAGATCGGGTAGCCGGGGTAATGATGATTGTACGGGCGCTAATGGCACAAATGGATTTACTACTTGTAGAACCAAAATCGAATCCTTTAAAAGACATTCATACGGAAGAATTGCTTTTGTCGCCATGGTCCCTTACCAAGTGAAAACTATTCTAGAGGAAACCCCCGAAAAATTCTCCTTCGTCCGTGATTTAATTATTGGCGGAGCGCCTTTATTAAGAACAGAAAGACAACAGCTGATTGATTTAGGAGTAGATGCTTTCGAAACCTATGGAATGACGGAGACGGTTTCACACATTGCCTTAAAGCATATATCTGAACGTGATTTTAAATTTTTACACGGAACAACCGGTCATTTAGATAAGCGTGGTTGTTTGGTGATTAGAACGCTACTTTCAGATGAAGATATTATCACCAATGATGTAGTAGAATTTACCGATTACAATTCTTTTATATGGAAAGGCAGGGCCGATTTTGTCATAAATTCTGGTGGTATAAAAATCCACCCGGAAGAATTAGAACGTAAACTAGAAACCCTTTTTAGTAAAAACGGAGAGCATTGTCATTTCTTTATTACTTCCGAAAAAGACAATGATTTTGGCGAAAAGGTAGTGTTGTATTTAGAAAACCCCAGCTGTTTCCAAGATGAATGGTTAGCTGAATTACCCACCTATGTAAAACCCAAAAAAGTATATAAACTAGATGCTTTTAAATGGACAGAAAGCGGTAAGGTGGATAGGATTTTAACAAGTTTAGATAATTAGTTTTTTCATGAAAATCACTTATCTTTGTTACTACTTTTTAAAAGATCGTGTTTAGTAAGTATGACAATATTTCAATCAAAATCTGAAGAAAATGAATTTGTTGCTAGTCTTGCTTTACAAAATGAAAAGTACAATGCTTGTGTCTCAAGATTGTATTATAGTACATTATGTTTAATTCAACACGTAGTTATTCAAGATCTTAAAATTTCTGAAGAAGATATAAAGTCAAATACTAAAGGAAGTGGATCTCATAATTGGCTATTTAATGAAGTCGGTAAATACGCTAGGAAAACTAGCTGGAGTGATTTTCATAAGTTTAATGAAGATCTCAATGATTTAAAGGCATACAGAGTTAAAGCAGATTATCATAATCTAAATATCACAGAGTCTGAAAAAGATGAAGCTTATAATATAGACGCAAGAATAAAGAGTTCACTTAAACGTTATTTTAATAGTTTATGAAGGCACTAGATTTCATAATAGAAAGGTTAAATGAGATTCTTGAAAAATTTCCTCAAGATAAAATGTATGTATGTGTTGATGATTTGACAGAAGCTATTTTAGTAATTTGCTTGGATCGATGAATTTTTGAGCAATCAAATAAGTTTTCATGTTATAGGCGAATAAGTTGTTTGATGAATTCATTGAGAAATATCCATACGAAATATCTTGTGTTGATTCACTGATTTAAATAAACTGAGGTCAAGTAATGTGTTTACTGTTGAGATCAAAATCCTCGATATCTGTATATAAGCCTACTACCGTTTCGCATCGGTTTAGTAAGGAGGAATCTTCATACTTTACTCAACTCATTAGTAATAGTTTTGAAAATGAGATAGATTATAATTTAGAGGTTAATTGCGATAATTTTTATGCAACAGCTGCTTAACGATGAATAAATACAAATTCATTTAAACGAAATAATTCTATTAGAGAATAATTTCAAGAGAGATAATGAAATAACCCAAGTGAAAATCTATTCACACAATGTTCAAATTGAAATAGAAGTAAACATAAATGATAAAGATAAATGTTTGAATGTTTCTTAAAGTAAAGAATATAGGAGGTAGTTCAAGGGAATGGGAGATTAAGAATAAAAGGTAGAGCTCACAAATTAAGTGGCAGGACTTTTTAGTTATATCGATGCTGAAAAGGGACTTACAATTGATCAGTTTAGTAATATTAATGGACCTAGCTATTATTTTTCCATTTGTGAGTAGAACATTTAGGTAACTTATCTATAAAAGCTGGGATAAAAGCAATTTTATTACCTCCGTTTGATTTTGTCTCTAATTCCAAAAAAATAAAGAAAGATTCTGATACGAAATCTACTCCATCTCCACAAACCTCAATTGACCAATAGAATTAAATTCTAGCGTAAGTTTTTTAGAAGCAGAATCCGATGCACAATCGTTGATGTCAAAGCGGTGATTTTTGTGCATGCGTTTGTCCAATTCGTAAACCTCTGGTCGGCCTAAAGTTTGTAAAACTATGCTTTCATTTTCACCAATAAGTTTGTCGCGTTGTTCAAACAGAATTTTAGCCGCCTCTGGTCGGTAGGTTTGGCATTTGGCGGTATCTTTTTTCCAGCGTTCGCTGTCAAAACCTTCAATTTCAATAGAGCGGTAGCAAGAAGTAAACACAAGACTTAAAAACAGAATAGAAAACGGAAATATACGGTTCATCAAGAAGGCTAATTTTTCAAGCTTGAAGTTAAAAATAAAGCAGCTCTCTAGTCGACATTGTTTCAGATTTCTTTCCAAATTCATTTTCAGTATAAAAAGAAAAAAGACCGTACATGCTCTAATAATAAAATATAGCCTTTACTGGTGTGGAAAACTTGCCGGTCTATATAAATTGTAATGCCGCTAGATGGGTTAAATTCGTAGGTTATAGAATTAGTAATGAATAATTTTACGGATTCATTATTTAACTATTTATAGCGAATCACATTTCCTTTAGAATAGTTACTCTAGATTCTATTTAACTAAGTTGCGCAAAATATAGAAGTATGGCAGGGGATAATATAGACGATAATTCATTTGAAGAAAGTAACGATAAAATACATGACATTCTTCCCGTTAGTGGGATGTATGAAAACTGGTTTTTGGAATACGCGTCTTATGTTATTTTAGAAAGAGCTGTTCCAGCAGTTTTAGATGGTTTTAAACCCGTACAGCGACGTATTCTTCATTCTATGAAGGAAATGGACGATGGTAGGTTTAACAAAGTGGCCAATGTTATTGGTAACACCATGCAGTACCATCCACACGGTGATGCCGCTATTGGTGATGCTATTGTTAACCTGGGGCAGAAAGATTTATTAATTGAAACCCAAGGAAACTGGGGTGATGTTAGAACAGGTGACGGCGCTGCTGCACCGCGTTATATTGAAGCCCGACTTTCTAAATTTGCCAACCACGTAGTTTTTAATCCGCAAACTACCGAATGGCAAGCTTCTTACGATGGTAGAAAAAAAGAACCCATTACGCTGCCTGTAAAATTCCCAATGGTTTTAGCCCAAGGGGTAGAAGGTATTGCCGTTGGTCTGGCCACTAAAATTCTTCCGCACAATTTTATTGAATTAATAGACGCTTCTATTAAATGCCTTCAGGGGAAAAAATACGAGTTGTTCCCTGATTTTATTACTGGGGGAAAAATAGATGTTTCCAATTATAATGACGGTTTAAAAGGAAGTAGAGTTCGTATTCGGGCAGACATAAAAGAGTTCGATAAAAAAACGCTGCATATAACCAGTATTCCATTTGGTTCTACCACCACTTCCATTATTGAATCGATTATTAAAGCCAACGATTCGGGTAAAATAAAGGTTAAGAAAGTAGTAGATAATACGGCTAAAGACGTAGAAATAGAAGTGCATTTAGCACCAGGTACATCGCCTGATGTTATGATTGATGCCCTTTATGCCTTTACAGACTGTGAGGCTTCGGTTTCACCTAATTGCTGTGTAATTATAGCTGAAAAGCCACATTTTATTGGGGTTACAGAAATTCTTCAAATCACTACCGATAGCACCGTTCGCTTATTAAAAAGGGAATTGGAAATCCGTAGAGCGGAATTGATGGAGAAGTTGTTGTTTTCTTCTTTGGAGAAAATCTTCATTCAGGAAGAGATGTACATCAACTTTAAAAATTACGACAACAAGCACGATTTATTTATATACTTAGACAATTGCTTTGAGCCGTTTAAACCTCAGTTTTATAGAGAAATTAACGACGAGGATTTTGAGAAATTAACTCAGATCCCTATGATTAGAATTACTCGTTTTGACACGGATAAAGCCGATGAAAAAATGCGTAATCTTCAGGAAGAATTAGATAAGGTAAATCACAACTTAGCCAACCTAGTTGAGTACGCCATTAATTATTTTTTAGAACTGAAAGAGAAATTTGGTAAAGGCAGAGAACGTAAATGTGAACTCACTAATTTCGAAACCATAAATGCCAACATTGTGGCTGCTAATAACGCCAAACTTTACGTAAACCGTGAAGAAGGCTTTGTGGGTATGGGAATGAAAAAGGACGAGTTTATATGTGACTGTTCCGATATTGACGACATTATCGTAATCCGTAAAGACGGGCACATGTTGGTGTCTAAAATTACCGATAAAGCTTTTGTGGGCAAAGATATTCTATACGTCGGCGTCTTTAAAAAGAACGACGAGCGCATGGTGTACAATCTAATTTACCTGAATGGTGAAAACGGAGCAACGTACATCAAGCGTTTTCAGGTGTTGGCCGTTACCAGAGATAGAGAATATCCTTTGGTGAAAGGGAATAAGAAGTCTAAAGTGCTCTATTTAACCGATAACCCGAATGGTGAAGCCGAAGTGGTTACAACCTATTTAACTTCAGGATGTTCGGCCAAGAAAAAAGTGTTTGATTTCGATTTTTCCGAAATAGCCATTAAAGGAAGAGCAGCAGGAGGGAACATTTTAACCAAATACCCAGTTAGAAGAGTTCAGTTAAAATCTAAAGGTGTTTCTACCTTAGCAGGACTTAAAATCTGGTTCGATGAACACGTAGGCAGAATTAATAGGGACGAAAGAGGAACCTTATTAGGAGAATTTAACGGAGACGATAGTATTTTGGTTTTCTATAAAAATGGAGAATACGAGCTGACTAACTTCGAATTGACCAATAAATACGAAACCGCTCAGATTATTGCAATTGAGAAATTCAATCCGAAAAAGGTAGTTTCTGTTATTTATTACGACGGTGATCATAAAACGTATTTCGTTAAACGTTTCCAGATAGAAACCAGTACAATAGACAAACGTTTCAATTTTATTTCTGAAAGTTCGGGCTCTAAGTTAGAATTTGTTTCAACCCAAAAAGACCCAAGAATTGAACTTACTTACACTGAAAAAGGTAAGAAAGAGAAGGAAACTGCTGAATACAGCTTAGTAGCATTAATAGATGTAAAAGGCTGGAAGGCTATGGGAAATAAATTCCTAAACGGAAAAATTCATAAACTAACCTTGGTTTCAAAAGAAGAAATAGAACAACAAGAAGATGCAGATGAAGAGGAGGAAGATGATTCCTCTGAAAGTTTTAATGCAGGAAGCTCAATAGATCTTTCTGAGGATAAAGACGATAAAAAAGAAGGTAAAGATCAGCTAGGTTTATTCTAGCAGATCTTATTATATCTTAAAAAGGACTATTTTAGGTTCATTAAACGCTACCAATATTAAACTAGCATTACCAAAGCTTACTCTTTATTTATTTTTCACGCTCTTAGTTTTCACTACTTGGGCGCAAAGCATTACGGTTAGCGGTGTGGTAAAAGACAAAATTGCAGATGAAACCCTTCCTTTTATTGTAGTAGAGGTACCTGGTACTTCTAAAAAAGCACAAACCGATTTTGACGGAAATTATACCATAGAATTATCAACTTCCGATGATTCTTTACGGGCTACTTGTTTTGGTATGAAACCTTTAACGCTTCCGCTTACAGATGAGAATGTACAAACCATTAATTTTTTAATGGTTTCTAATGACATTGTAATGGATGCTGTAGAAATTGTGGCACCAGAAAATCCATCTTATGCTATTATGAGGAATGTGATGAAACACAAATCTCAGAATGATTCTAGAGCATTAGAGTCCTATCAATACGAATTGTATTTAAGAAACGAATTAGATGTAGATAACATTAGCGAAGAGTTTAAAAACCAAAAAGTAACAAAAAACATTGGGGAAACTTTAGAACAGTCAACCACAGTTATAGACGAATATGGTAATGAAGTATTACCCGTTTTTATTTCTGAAAACATATCCGACTTTTATTACCGAAGAGATCCTCAATTGCAGAGAGAATACGTGAAAGCCTCTAAAGTAAGTGGTATTGGTGTTCGTGATGAAAGTTTTATGTCCCAACTTTTGGGCGGAACTTTTATGCGGGTGAATTTTTACGAAAATGCCGTAGACCTTTTTGACAAACAGTTTCTTTCACCCATTTCAGACGGGTGGAAAGCTAATTACCATTACATTTTAGAAGACACCGTTGAAATTGACGGTTACACATGTTATCAATTAGAAATTAAGCCGAAGAGAGAACAAGATTTAGCTTTTTGGGGACATATCTACATTACAGATGAAGATTATGCCCTTAAAAAAATGAATGTTAGAATACCCAATGAAGCCAACTTAAATTTTATTGAAGAAGTTAGAATTGATAGAACATGGAGAAAGACAGAAGCGGGGCCATGGTTAGAATATAAAACAAATGTCTTTGTAGATCTTACCGATATTGGCAAAAACCTCCCTAGTATGATAATGAAGGTTTATTCTACCAACGACAGTGTAATAGTAAACCAACCAAAAGACAGAAAGTTTTATAATGTTCAAATGGAATTGGCCGAAGACGCTAATGAAAAAAACGAGGAATATTGGAAGGAAAATCGCCACGATACATTAAGTAAACAGAAATTAGAATCAGCTAAAATCATAGAAGACTTAAATAATACACCAACCATTAAAACCTATGTAGATGTATTAGACCTTCTTTTTTATGGTTATAAAACATTTGGGAAAGTTGATTTTGGTAGAATACTATCTCTATACGCCTATAATAAGGTAGAAGAACACCGTTTAAGGTTAGGAATGAGAACCAATAGACACTTCAGTAAAAAAATTGAATTAAAAGGATATGCTGCTTACGGAACCGGTGATGAAATATGGAAGTATGGAATAGGTGTTCGCTTAATGTTAGACCGGGTACGTTGGACAGAGGTTGGCTTTTCAAGAAAATATGATTTAGAACAGTTGGGTGTAACAGACCAAAACATAGGCTCTGGTAATGCGTTATTTAAAGCTACTACTCGTTGGGGTAACGTAATTGGTGGGTATTATAATACCATTAATCAAGTATATGCTTTTAGGCAAGTCAATAGTTTTTATTCTCAGAAAGTAACCATGCGTACTTGGGATTTTAACCCAGCATCAACCTTTAATTTTGGTTATTACAAAGATCACCCCAACAATACAGTTATTGCCAACAATTTAGCTACTACTGAAGTCATATTTAATTCTCATTTTTCTAAAAATGAACGCTTTGTACAAAAGGGAAATGATAGAGTATCATTTGGTTCGGCTAAATACCCAGAATTAGATGTTCAGTATACCTATGGAAACACCTTTTTAGACGGTGATTTTGAATACCATAAATTAGATATAGCCATTTCTCAAAGTATTGGTTTAAATGCATGGGGGCAAACCCGATACAATGTTTCAGCGGGTAAAGTTTTTAACACACTACCATACCCATTATTAAAAGTACATTTGGGTAATCAGTATTTCTTCTATAGCGAAGACTCTTATAACTTAATGAACTTTTTTGAATTCGTTTCAGATCAATATGTATCCGTTAGGCATGAACACCATTTTAATGGGTTTATAATGAACAGAATTCCCTTAATAGCTAAATTAAAATGGAGGGTAGTTACTAACTTTAACATTCTTTGGGGATCAGTTACAGCAGATAATTATAACTTAGTGCCTGCTGGGTATACGGAATTTCAACCGTTTACATCAGATCCATACGCTGAAGTAGGTTATGGGATTGAAAATATTTTCAAGATAATTAGAATTCAAATGTTTCATCGTCTAACCTATTTAGATAGAGAAAATGTAAGTGAATGGAGGATTCTATTTGGAGCACAGTTTAGTTTATAATGAAGAATATAATCTTTATAGTTTTGGTGTGTTTACTAACTTCTTGTGATTATTTCACTAGAACATCTATGAAAATCCACCCTTTTTCAGAGGGGAAATACCAAGAGAATTACCTAGGTTATATTAATGAAGAAATTGAGGACGATGAAGATAATCCATACTTGTATTTTCTGAAATCCAGATTTTTGTTAGAGCAGAAAAAAGTAGACGAGGCTAATTTGGCCATTAATCAAAGCTTGCTGTTAGATTCTTCAAACGTAGAATATTTAAAACTAAAGTGTTTTATAGAATACGAAAAGAAAAACTATAAAAAAGCGATAGAGTTTGGAGAAAAAGCCAGAGAAGGCGGTGAAAAAGAACTAGAGCTGTATGAGAAAATGGTTTTTGCCCACAACCAACTAAACAATACCATTCAGGCAGATTTATACACTAAAAGGATTAAAAATATAGCTCCAGATTATCCAAGGTTAGATTTTTTAATCGGGATGAATTATTTAAATGTTTCGGATACCTTAGACGCCATTTTTTACCTAAAAAAAGCCGCTACAGAACAAGGTTACGACGAAGAGGTTTTTGGACATTTAATTAAGGTTCTAGTAAAAACAAATAGAATAGATACCGCAAAAAATTATTTAGATATTGCCTTAGAAAAAAGTCCAGACGATCCTGATTTGGTTCTTCAATATGCACAAACCCAAAAACAAAAAGGGGACTATCAAGAGTATGAGCTTTGGATGAAGAAAGCTTTTTCAACGGATTCAACCCGTTTAGATATAGCCAAAGAACTGGTAGATTTTTATATAGATAAAGGGCAACGCTATACCGCAACAACATTTTCCGAAGACTTAGATTCAGCTACATTTTCTGCAAATAAAGATTATTTTACTTTAATGGGAGATGTATATTACGCCCGTTATATAAACAGTAAATCAGAACAGTATTATAACTATTCCTTGCAAATGGATTCTACACAAACCTATGTACAGGAGCAATTAAGTAAAATTGCAAGAAGGAGAAGGCAAATATATTTGGCTCAACAAGACAGTTTAACTAAATCTTCTAATTTTGTAGAGCAGAAAGCTGCAGACAAAGTGAAAAAAGATACAACAAAAAATAAATTATTTAAGGTATGGTAAAGATAACGCTGCCGGATGGATCGGTGAGAGAGTATAATGATGGCGTTACAAGTTTTGAAGTAGCACAAAGCATTAGCGAAGGTTTAGCTAGAAATGTTTTGGCGGCAGAAGTAGATGGCGTAGTTTGGGATTCAACCAGGCCAATTCATCAAGATGCTTCGGTTACATTACTAACCTGGAATGACGACGACGGAAAAAGTACTTTTTGGCATTCTTCAGCTCACCTTATGGCAGAAGCTCTTGAAGCCCTTTATCCAGGTGTTAAGTTAGGAATCGGTCCCGCAATAGATCAGGGATTTTATTACGATGTTGATTTTGGTGACGAAGTAGAGTTTTCGGCAGATAGTTTAAAAGCTGTTGAAGATAAAATGCTAGAGTTAGCCAAGCTTAAAAACGAATACCAACGTCAGGAAATATCTAAAGCGGAAGCGCTGGAGTATTTTGAAAAGAAAGGCGACGAATATAAATTAGAACTTCTGCAAGATTTAGAAGACGGTAAAATTACATTCTACCACCAAGGAGGGTTTACCGATTTATGTAGAGGACCTCATATTCCAAATACAGGTTTTATTAAAGCCGTTAAGTTATTAAATGTTGCGGGTGCTTATTGGAGAGGTGACGAAAGCAGAAAACAATTAACGCGTATTTACGGTGTAACCTTCCCTAAACAGAAAGAGTTAAAAGAGCATTTAGAGCTTTTAGAAGAAGCCAAAAAACGTGATCATCGTAAACTAGGTAGAGAGTTAGACTTGTTTACTTTTTCCGAAAAAGTAGGTTTAGGTCTTCCGTTGTGGTTGCCCAAAGGTGCCATGCTAAGAGAAAAGCTAGAGCAATTCTTAAAGAAAGCGCAGTTAAAAGCAGGTTACCTTCCGGTAGTTACGCCACATATTGGTAATAAGCAGTTGTACATCACTTCTGGTCATTACGAAAAGTACGGTAAAGACTCTTTTCAGCCTATATTTGCACCGCACCAAGAAGGACAGGAAGAGAAAGAAGAGTTCTTGTTAAAACCAATGAACTGTCCGCATCATTGCGAAATTTATAAAAGCCGCCCGCATTCCTATAAAGAACTACCAATTAGGTATGCCGAATTTGGTACTGTTTACCGTTACGAACAACACGGTGAATTGCATGGTTTAACCCGTGTAAGAGGATTTACGCAAGATGATGCGCATATTTTCTGTAGACCAGACCAAGTAAAAGACGAATTTTTAAAAGTAATTGACTTGGTACTTTATGTATTTAAAGTATTTGGTTTTCAAGGTTACACGGCACAAATCTCTTTAAGAGATCCCGAAAATAAAACAAAGTATTTTGGTTCCGACGAAGATTGGAGCAAAGCTGAACAGGCAATTATTGAAGCTTCGGCAGAAAAAGGATTAAGTACCGTAACTGAATTAGGAGAAGCCGCTTTCTACGGCCCTAAGTTAGATTTTATGGTAAAAGATGCTTTGGGTAGAAAATGGCAATTGGGAACTATTCAAGTAGATTACCAGTTACCACAACGATTTGAGCTAGAATTCACTGGCGCAGACAATCAGAAACACCGTCCGGTAATGATTCACAGAGCACCTTTTGGTTCTTTGGAAAGATTTATTGCCATTCTTATTGAGCATACAGGGGGTAATTTCCCACTTTGGTTATCTCCAGAACAGGTAGCAATTTTACCTATTTCTGAAAAATACCACGAATATGCCAATCAGATTTTTGCAGACCTACAAGTTGCAGGAATAAGCGGTGAGGTAGACCATAGAGATGAAAAAATCGGACGAAAGATCCGTGACGCAGAAATGAAAAAAATCCCTTTTATGCTTATTGTAGGCGAGAAGGAAATGGAAGAAAGTGCCGTTTCAGTACGAAGACATGGCGAAGGTGATGTCGGAAATATGAAGGTTGAAGCGTTTATTACCCACATAAACACAGTTATTCAGCAAGAAATTGAAGCTTAGTACTTGATTGTCAAAAAAAATTAGCATTTTTGCAGTCTTATTTTAGTGTCAACTAAATATTAATAATTATCGCAAAGAGATATTTCAAACCGAGAAGAGGTAGAGAAGAAGAACCTTTTAAAGTAAACGAGAAGATCAGAGCCCCTCAAGTGAGGCTTGTTGGTGAAGACATTGAGCCAGGGATTTTTAGTTTTCAAGAAGCGTTAGATATCGCTAAAGAGAAGGGTTTAGACCTTGTAGAGATTTCAGCAAAAGCAGAGCCTCCTGTTTGTAAGATTACGGACTATTCTAAGTTTAAGTATGAACACAAGAAAAAGCAGAAGGAAATCAAAGCGAAAGCTCAGAAAACGGTTATTAAAGAAATTCGTTTCGGACCGAATACTGACGATCATGATTTCCAGTTTAAGCTGAAACATGCTGAAAACTTCTTAAAAGAAGGATCGAAAGTAAAAGCATACGTGCATTTTGCCGGTAGAACAATTGTTTACAAAGAAAGAGGTGAGTTATTGCTTCTTAGGTTTGCTGAAGCTCTTGACGAGTTTGGTAAAGTAGAACAATTGCCTAAAATGGAAGGTAAAAGAATGATTCTTTTCTTAACGGCTAAGCCGCAAGGGAAGAAGAAATAACCAAGTAGTTCAATTTAATAAATATATAATAATGCCTAAAGTTAAAACTAAGTCTGGGGCAAAAAAGCGTTTTAAGGTTACCGGTTCTGGTAAAATTAAAAGAAAGCACGCTTTCAAAAGCCACATCCTAACAAAAAAGGGGACGAAACAAAAAAGAAACTTAACGCATTCCGGATTAGTTCACGAGTCTGATATGAATAATATCAAGGCTATGTTGAATCTATAATCCATCGGATGAAGGTTTCAAAAACTAATTGTTTAACCGTGGGTTTGGTAAATAAGCGCTAATAAACGCCACCAAACACAAAAAAACTAAAATTATGCCTAGATCAGTAAATGCCGTTGCATCAAGAGCGAAGAGAAAAAAAGTTCTTCAGTATGCAAAAGGTTACTTCGGAAGAAGAAAAAATGTTTGGACTGTAGCTAAAAATGCCGTTGAAAAAGGTTTTTGGTATGCTTACAGAGACAGAAAACAAAAGAAAAGAGAATTTCGTGGACTTTGGATTACGCGTATTAACGCTGGTGCTCGTCAATACGGATTATCTTACTCTCAGTTTATGGGAGCAGTTAAGAAAGCTGGAATTGAAGTAAATAGAAAAGCATTAGCTGATCTAGCTGCCAATCATCCAGATGCTTTCAAGGCTATAGTTGACAAAGTGAAATAAGATTTTATAGATTCTATAGAAAGAAGGTCGGCATTTATGTCGACCTTTTTTTGTGCCCCAAATTATGCCTTTTTAATAGTGGTCGAGTTGCTAATGAACTGTATTAAAACTTGGTCCCTAACGGTTAATGTTTCCTCTTCAGAAGTAGTAGTTATAATGCTGTCCCCAATTTTAACGGTTAACAGCTTACCTTGTTTGGTAATAATTTCACCTTTTAACGGAATACAAATTTCCTTAAAAAATGAACTAGGACTTTCTGCTAAAATTATTTTTCCTTGTTTAAGTTCAAAAATCTTATCAGATAGTTTAATAATTTCTTCTTTATCATGACTTACTAAAATGGTGGTAAGGCCGTATTTTTTGTGAACGGCAAGAATGTAGTTTTGTAACTTCTCTCTTATTTTAAAATCTAATGCCGAAAGCGGTTCGTCTAGCAATAGAATCTCGGGTTGTTGAACCAATGCTCTAGCTAAAGCTACACGCTGTTGTTGTCCACCGGAAAGTAATTGGGGTTTGCTGTGTTTGAAATCTTCTAGTTCAGTCACCGAAATTAGCTCTTCAATAATTGCTTTGTTTTGCCCTTTTTTTAAAGCGAATTCTAAATTCTGTAAAACCGTCATATTCGGGAAAAGCGCATAATCTTGAAATACATAACCAACACTTCTATTTTGTGGCGTTAGATTAATCTTCCTTTCAGTATGTAGCCATTCTTTTCCGTTAACTGAAATTGAGCCTTGGTCGGGTTTTAATAAACCACTTAACATGCGCAGGGTAGATGTTTTTCCAGCTCCGGATTCACCGTATAAAGTTACAAACTGGCCTTTTTCTATTTTAAATTGAAGGTCAAGCCGCATTTTACCTTGTCCCGATTGTAATGTTTTATGAAGTTTAATGTCAATCATTTCCAAAAACGTTTTAGGTAACCGCCATTAATCAAATAAACACTCAACAAAGTGGTAAAAGAAACAGCAAACAGAATAAGCGAATAGGTATTAGCCGCAGTATAGTTTAAGGCTTCAACTTCATCATAAACTGCTATGGAAGCTACTTTGGTTTCCCCAGGAATATTACCGCCAATCATTAATACTACACCAAATTCACCAATGGTGTGTGCGAATGTTAATACAATTCCGGTTAAAATGGATGGTTTAATATTCGGGAGTAAAACTTTTAAAAGAGTGCTGTTTTTAGATTTTCCCAACAGGTAAGACGATTCGCTTAAACTTCTAGGCAAGCTGCTTAAACCCGATTGTATGGGGTGTACCATAAACGGTAAGCTGTAAACAATAGAAGCAATAACTAAACCGGGGAAGGAAAACACCAACTGAATGCCTAAACATTCGTTCAGCCAATGACCCAAGGCATTTTGTGGACTGAAGGCGATAAGCATGTAAAACCCCAGAACGGTTGGTGGCAACACCAAAGGCATGCTTACCAATGTTTCTAAAAGTGGTTTTGCTGTAGACTTTGTAGAGCTTAACCAACTTGCTAATGGAATTGAAAGTACTAATAATACAGCAGTGGTAACCAACGCAAGTTCTAGTGTTAATATAATGGGTTCCCAATTCATTAGTCGTTCACTGAATATCCGTAATCCTGTAAGATTTTTTTGGCATCAGCCGAAAATAGGTAATTGTAAAATTGTTGGCTGTTTTTTAAGTTTTGGTTTTTAATGATTATTACGCCTTGTTGAATGGGAGAGTGAAGCTTAGAATCAATATCTATCCATTTTCCTTTGCCTTTCATTTGAGGGGAAAGCACTACTGATAGAGCTGTAAATCCAACTTCAGCCGATTTAGAAGTTATAAACTGATTGGTTTGTGCGATGCTTTCACCAAAAACTAATTTGTCTTTTAGGACTTTTTCTAAACCGAAATGCCCTAATAACTTGCATGGCAGCTATACCGTAAGGTGCTGTTTTAGGATTAGCTAAAGCAACGTGTTTTAGCTTTTCTGCCGAAAGTTTTTCTAAGGAAGGTGTTGTGTTTTCCATCATGGTCCACAATACAAGCTTCCCTTCGGCGTAAACTTTTGGGAGAATTTCACTTAAACCGGCATTGTAAACTGCTTGTGGGTATTTTATGTTGGCAGCCACAAAAATATCGTAGGGAGCTCCTTCTATAATTTGAGCCGTTAATTTACCCGAAGAACTAATTACTAAATCACAGTCTATATTGTTCTTTTGACTGAAATCTTCGGTTATGGCCTTCATAGCAAACTGCATATTGGCGGCAGTAGCAATGGTTATTTTTTCTTTTTTTGGTTCGGAACAAGAAAAGATAAATCCAATTAAAAATGAAGTAAGCAGAACGGATTTCAATAATTGCATCAAATACTTTTAATCCTTTAAAGTTAGTTGATGTTTGGCGGAAAAGGAACGTGGTGGGTTTTATGTTTGATCTATTTTTATTTAAGATATTGTATTTTCTTCTTTTAGATAGTAGATTGTTTTAATTGAGTAGCAGTATTACCTTTTTTAATATGTTGGGTTTTACGTTCGTTTCCTTTTTAGAATTTTTAAATCTGGTTTTTATGTCAAATCATTTTCAAAACAAATACCGTGGTGATTCTATACGCTTACAAAACTGGGATTACAGATGGGCTGGTTCTTATTTTATTACGATATGCACCAAAGATAGAATTCATTATTTCGGAGAGGTTAACAATGGCGAAATGAAATTATCGCAGATAGGTGTAATTGCTGATTTATGCTGGTGTGAGATTAAAAACCATGCAAAGAATATAGAATTAGAAGAATTTATAATAATGCCCAATCACATGCATGGGATTATTACTATAAATGGAAATAACGAGGATAAAAATATTTTGGATAAGGAAGGCAAAATTATAGAAAGGAAGAATCAGGATAAAAATGAAGAACATCCAATATACCGTACGATGCCTTCAAGGCATGCCTTGAACCACCTTCGCTCAACCCTTGACCCAACCCTTCACTCAATCTTCGATACAGCAAAGACATGCCTTTACTCAAACAATAGGCCAAAAACGATTCCAAAATCAAGGGAAAAACTCTCTTTCTTCTATACTAGGCAGCTATAAATCTGCCGTAACCAAACACGCTCGTCGATTAGGCTTTCAATTTGCATGGCAACCTAATTATTACGAACACATTATTCGGAATCAAAAAGCCTTTGAAAACATCTCTAATTACATTAGAAATAATCCTAAAAAATGGGGAGAGGATAAATTTCATAGAAGGACATAAAATAAGTACGATCAAGGCATGCCTTGATCCAACGATAATAGAATTCATTATTAAACTAGCTGCCTTCCCTTAACGATTAGAAAATCCCTAAGAATTTTTTCTTTCTATCCTTCTTCTTAAAACCCGTTTTACTACTGCTTTTCTCTTTTCGCTTAAAGAACTTTCTTAAACCCGAATCTTCTTTATAGAGCTCACAATCGTATTCTGGGATGTCCTTAAATGTACCGTTGTTGTAATTGGTTAACTCACGGTCTTTGCTTACATAGGAATAGAAAAGTGCCCAAATTGGCAATGCCATATTAGCACCTTGCCCTTCTCTAATGCTTTTAAAACGCACCGAAGGATTGTCTGCACCTACCCAAACACCGCCCACCCAATGTGGCGTAAACCCCATAAACCAACCGTCGGCATGGTTTTGTGTAGTTCCTGTTTTACCAGCAATTTGACCGCGTAAATGATATACAGAACGGAGACGTTGAGCCGTACCATTGTTAACCACGCTTTGCAGCATAGCCGTCATTTGCTGACTGTACTTTTCTTTAATAACTTCTTTTTGAAGTGGTTTCCATTGGTAAATTTTTGTTCTGTTTTGGGTATAAACAGAAGTTATTAATTCATTAGAGGTATAAATCCCTTTATTCTGAATAGTGGAATACACATTAATCAAATTGTATAATGGGAGAGAAGCCGTCCCTAAGGCCAAAGAAGGGACTTTTGGTAAACTATCGGTTATGCCAAGTTCGTGCGCTAGAGAAATTACATTCTTAATTCCAGACTCCATACAAAGCCGTACTGAAATGGTATTTACAGAGTTGGTGAGACCACCTATAACACTGTAATTTCCTTCATAATTACCATCTCCGTTAGAAGGGGTCCAATCGTTGTATTCTGTATAGGTTATTTTCTGATTCGGAATAAAAGAACACGGTCTTTTACCATCTTGTAAAGCTTTTAAATAGACTACAGGTTTAAAAACTGAACCCACTTGTCGTTTAGAAGTTACGTGATCAAATTGAGAGAATTGGTAGGAAACACCACCAACCCAAGCTAGAATTGCTCCATTTTCTGGGTTTTTAACTAAGAAAGCCGCCTGTAAAGTAGAAATAGCGTTAATAACGGAGTCAATTACAGAGATATTCGTATCAACTATAGCTCCTTTATACCAAATACTTGTTAATTTCTTCTTTTTAAGGCTGTCTAATACTGATTTCTCGTTGTTTAGTTCCGCTAATAAGTTTTTGTAATGGTTGGTTTTTTTTATTTCCGCCGCTAATACAGATTTATTTGTTCGGAAGAAACGCGTCCTTTTTAATTCAGCCTGAAGTTGTTGTGTTAATTTAGCAGTATGTCGTTCAACGGCTTTTTCAGCATAAAACTGCATTTTAGAATGTATGGTGGTATAGATCTTTAAACCATCTGTGTAAAGATTGTACGGTTCGTCTTTTTCATTTTTCTGGTCTTTTAACCAGCCTTCTAATTGTCTACGTATGTGTTCTTTAAAATAAGCAGCCGTTCCTTCGTTATCGCCTAATCTTCGGTAATGTAGTTCAATTTTGGTGCCTTTGGCTTTTTCGTATTCTTTTTTAGTAATGTAGTCGTATTTCATCATTTGAGAAAGGACTACGTTTCTACGTTCGGTAGACCGCTCGGTATGTGTTCTTGGGTTATAAGTAGATGGTGCTTTCAACATTCCAATTAATACCGCAGCTTCTTGAATACTTACTTCCGATGCTCGTTTCGAAAAGAAACGTTCTGTTGCGGTTTCAATGCCATAGGTATCTTCGCCAAAAGAAACGGTGTTAAAATAGAGTTCCAGAATTTCGTTTTTGGTATATAACTCGTTCAGTTTATTGGCTAGATAACCTTCTTTAATTTTTGTTACAGGCATAGTTAAGAAGCCCAGATTTTTTCTTCCGAAGAGGTTTTTAGCCAACTGTTGACCAATGGTGCTTCCTCCGCCGGCATTTTGACCTAACAAGACCGACTTAATTAAAACCCGCATTAAACTGCGTTGATCTACACCTTCGTGTTCGTAAAAACGTATGTCTTCGGTAGCAATTAAAGCATGAATTAGATTAGGGGAAATGTCTTCTATTTTAACCTCACTTCGGTTTTCGGTGAAAAAACGGCCGATTAAAACACTATCAGCGGAATAGATTTCACTGGCTTGGTAATTTTTAATATGTAATAATTCTTCGTCGCTAGGTAGTTTTCCAAAAACACCGCCAACAACCGAATAATAAAAACCAAAAGTGGCTAAGAAAACCAAAACTAAAAGTGATACAACTGCTATAGATATGATCTTAATATATTTATTTTTCATTCAGGATGAAATGTTTATCTCTAGTGATAGCCTAAGTAAGTCTTTTAAAGGGACGAATTTAGAAGATATTTCAAGATAAGAGAAACTATATTTCTTTTGCATTCGTTCCTTATTTGCAAAAGGGAAGAAATATTTCCTAAATTAGAAGTAATGAAACGCTTTTTAGCTCTCATATTAACGTTGACTATTGTAGGAACGCACCTTAATCTGGCGGTTTCTAGTCATTTCTGTATGGGTAAAAAAGTAAAGTCGGCCTTAAACATTGGTCAAGAAGATGTTTCTTGTGGAATGAAAAAAACAGAAACTTGCGACAATGTTTCAACTTCAGCCCAATTAAAAAATATCCCTTGTTGTGCGGATGATATAGTGTCTTTTGATTTAGAAGAGGACTTTTCTATAGATCATGCCCATATACAGATTAATACTTTTTTAGGAGTGGTTTTGTATACGCTTACGTTCATTTTTGAACACGTATCAGAAACTTCAACGTCCTTTGTACAATACATCCATTACATTCCATTATTGATCCGGGACATTCCTGTTCTGGTACCATCTTACCTTTTATAGATTAGCATAATTGATTTCTGAAGGCAGGCATTAGTTTGTACTGCTAAGTTTTTCTATTTCAGATTTTAAAAAATCATGCTGAATTCTATTATTAAATATTTCTTAGAGAATAAGTTAGTGACTTTTCTCTTGCTTGCCGCTTTGGTAGTTTGGGGATTGGTGACTTCGCCATTTCAATGGACACAAGGTATTTTGCCTAGCAGTCCGGTGGCGGTAGATGCTATACCCGATATTGGCGAAAACCAACAAATTGTATTTACCAAATGGCCCGGTAGATCACCGCGTGATGTGGAAGATCAAATCACTTATCCACTTACTACGTCGCTATTGGGCGTTCCGGGCGTTAAAACCATTCGTAGCTCTTCTGCTTTTGGCTTTTCGGTAGTTATACATGTTTAACGAAGACGTAGAGTTTTACTGGTCTCGTTCAAGGATTCTGGAAAAAATTAATACCCTTCCAGAAGGAATTCTTCCTGAAGGCGTTTCGCCGTCATTAGGGCCAGATGCAACGGCCTTAGGTCAAGTGTATTGGTATACCATAGAAGGTAGGGATGCGGAAGGAAATCCAACTGGTGGCTGGGATTTACATGAGTTAAGAACCATTCAGGATTTTTATGTAAAGTATGCCTTAAATACTACCGAAGGAGTTTCCGAAGTAGCATCGGTGGGTGGATATGTAAAAGAATACCACATTGATGTAAAACCCGAAGCACTGGAGGCGTACAATGTCTCACTAAAAGAAGTGCTGGCTGCTGTCAAAAATAGTAACAGAGATGTTGGTGCTAAAACCATAGAAATTAACCGGGCAGAATATTTTATACGTGGTTTGGGTTATGTGAAAAGCCTAAGCGATTTAGAAAATGCGGTGATAAAAGCAAGCGATAATGTACCCATTCGGGTAAAAGATGTGGCTTTTGTAAGCATAGGCCCAGCAGAAAGAAGAGGGAGTTTTAGACAAAGAAGGAGCAGAAGTTGTAGGCGGAGTAGTGGTGGCCCGTTATGGAGAAAATCCATTACAGGTCATTAATAACTTAAAAGCCAAAATAGAAGAAATTTCACCTGGACTTCCCTCTAAAACTTTAGCAGACGGCACCGAAAGCCACCTAGAGATTGTTCCTTTTTACGATCGGTCGGGTTTGATTCATGAGACCTTAGGAACGCTAGAAGAAGCGCTTTCACTAGAAATTCTAATTACGATTTTGGTAATTATTGTGCTGGTAACCAATCTTAGAGCGTCCATTCTAATTGCCGGATTGCTTCCATTGGCCGTTTTAATGGTTTTTATTGTAATGCGCTATTCAGGTGTTGATGCCAATATTGTGGCGCTTTCCGGCATTGCTATAGCTATTGGTACTATGGTAGATTTGGGCATAGTACTTTCTGAAAACATCATCAAATTTACCGAAGACCCCGAAAATACCGATAGCTTAAAAGACAAAGTATACAAAGCTTCAGCCGAAGTAAGTGGCGCCATTGTTACAGCGGTAGCCACTACAATTGTCAGCTTTATACCCGTGTTTAGTTTAGAAGCTGCTGAAGGAAAATTATTTCGTCCGTTGGCCTTTACCAAAACCTTTGCTTTGCTTTCGGCATTATTAGTGAGTTTACTCATTTTGCCCACCATTGCCCATATGGTTTTTGGCTTTAAACTGAAAAATCCAACGCTACGTTTAATCGTAAATGCAGGTGGTTTTGTTCTTGGTTTGGTGGCTTTATGGTTCAGCACTTGGGGTGGTATTTCTTTGTTATTGCTTTCGGTAGCGGGTTTAATTACTTATTTCTATGCTGAAAAATACACTTGGACAAAACACCTTAGCAGTAGCGTTGTATTGATTTCAGTAACGTTTTTACTAAGCCGAAGTTGGCTGCCTTTAGGTCCCGAAAACAGTCAGCTGACTAACTTTCTGTTTGTAGTGTTTAATGTGGCACTTATTCTGGGTTGCTTTAAACTAATAGAATACAAGTATGCTGCCATTTTACACTGGTGTTTGGAGTATAAAAAAGTGTTTCTTACGCTGCCTATTTTACTCATTCTAATAGCGGCAAATATATGGTTGGGTTTTTCGGCGGTGTTTGCTTGGCTACCGGATTCTTTCAAAAGCAATAAAGCTTGGGGGATAGCCACGGCTACTTTTTCTGGAATTGGAGAAGAATTTATGCCTTCCTTAGACGAGGGGAGTTTTTTATTGATGCCCACTTCTATGCCACACGCTGGTATTGTTCAGAGTAAAGAAGTGTTGCAAGAGTTGGATATGCGCGTGTATGCCATTCCGGAAGTAGACTTGGTGGTTGGGAAATTAGGACGGGTAGAATCTTCCTTAGACCCGGCACCTATTTCTATGTATGAAAACATTATTCAATACAAACCCGAATATGCATTGGATGAAAAAGGAAGAAGAAAACGCTTTCAAATGGATAAAAGGGGCCGTTATTTAACCCTTTCGGGCGATTCGCTTTCTAGAGATTCTATTTTAAAAAATCATATTTCAGTTACAAAATTAAAAGAAAATCCGAACGGTGATTTCTTTAGAAACTGGAGAGATCATATTCAGTCGAAAGACGATATCTGGGAAGAAATTGTACAGCAAACGAACATCCCCGGCGTTACTTCTGCGCCTAAATTACAACCGATTGAAACCCGTTTAATTATGCTGCAAACGGGTATGCGAGCACCAATGGGAATCAAAGTTTACGGACAAGATTTAAAGGATATAGAAAGGTTTTCTTTTCAGCTTGAAAAAAGATTGAAAGAAGTGCCGGCTATAAAAAGTGAAACCGTTTTTGCCGACCGTATAGTGGGGAAACCGTATTTAGAACTGGATATTGACCGCGATAAAATTGCCCGTTATGGCTTGTCTATTGAAGATGTACAGCAACAAATTAGCGCTGCGGTTGGTGGTACACAAGTTTCTACTACAGTAGAAGGCAGAGAGCGATTTGCTATTCGTGTTCGCTATCCCAGAGAGTTACGCGAAGATCCGGAATCCATTGCTAACATTTTAATTGGAGCACCCAATGGAAGTTCTGTGCCTTTGGGAAGTTTAGTTGATTTTAACTTTGTGAAAGGCCCGCAAATGATTAAAAGTGAAGATACCTTCTTAGTGGGCTACGTGCTTTTTGACAAATCGGATGGTTTTGCAGAAACCGATGTAGTGATTCAAGCGAAAGATTATCTGGACGAATTAATAGAAAAAGGAAGTTTAAAAGTACCGAAAGGAGTGAACTATAAATTTTCGGGCAGTTATGAGAATCAGCTAAGAGCAAGTAAACGCTTAAGCTGGATCTTGCCTGTGGTTCTGCTATTGGTGTTTCTGATTCTATACTTTCAGTTCCGTTCTATTTCTACTTCTTTAATGGTTTTTGCAGGTATTACAATGGCGTTCAGTGGTGCGTTTTTAATGTTGTGGTTATATGGAAAACCTTGGTTTTTAGATTTTGGAATAGGGGGAATCAATTTCAGGGATTTATTTCAGATTCACACCATAAACTTAAGTGTAGCGGTATGGGTAGGTTTTATTGCTCTTTTTGGTATTGCAACGGACGACGGTGTTTTGATTGCCACGTATTTAGATCAAAGTTTTAGAGAAAATAAAACAAAATCTATAGAACAAATTAGAGCTGCCGTTTTAGAAGGTGGTCAGAAAAGAATCCGTCCGGCTATAATGACTTCTGCGACTACCATTATTGCTTTATTGCCTGTCTTAAGTTCTACAGGAAAAGGATCTGATATTATGGTGCCTATGGCCATACCTGCTTTTGGAGGAATGTTGGTGGCATCCATTACGTATTTTATCACACCGGTTTTATACGCCATGCGTGAAGAAAGAAAATTTAAAAAATCATGAAGATTAAAATCAATATACTACTAGCGGTTTTGTTCTTCCCTTGGTGCATAAATGCCCAGAGTTTGGAAGAATTAACGGCTTTTGGTTTGGAAAATAATCCGGGTTTAAAAGCTAGTTATTCCAAATTTGAAGCCGGAATGAAACGCTCTGCACGGGTAAAAGGAATGCCGGACCCCACCTTTTCGGCAGGTTATTTTATTAGTCCGGTAGAAACCAGAGTGGGACCGCAACGTGCTAAATTATCGCTTTCGCAAATGTTTCCCTGGTTTGGAACATTAAAAGCCAAAGAAGAAGCAGCGGCTTTACAGGCAGAGGCCGACTACCAATTGTACTTGGATGCTGAAAACGAATTGTTTTACCGCATAAAAACAGTGTATTACAATTTGGTAGAGTTGAATGAAAAAGAAGGGCTGTTAGAAGAACAAAAGCAGGTTTTAGAGTTTTTCAAAGAAAGCACTACCTCTAAATTTAGTAATGGGAAAGCAAAAATGGCGGATGTGTTACGGGTAGAAATACTGTTAGAAGATATTGAAACTGAAATTCAACTGAATAAAGAAAAAGAACGTCCGTTGTTGGTACAACTGCGTAGAACCATCAATTGGCCCGATTCTCTTCAGGTAAGCGTAAAGGACACTTTTCAGCTTACAACAATAAATTATGCCGAAACTATAGACAGCTTAAAAACCCATCCCAAACTGGAATACTTTCTAGCAAACAAAAAGCTTGGGAAGCGGAAGAAAAAGCAGCAGAGAAACAGGGGATGCCTTCGGTAGGATTAGGCTTAGATTATGTTTTTGTAGACAAACGAAGCGATATGAATGTGCCCGATAATGGGAAAAATGCTTTTATGCCTATGGTTTCCGTGAGTCTTCCAATTTACAGAGGGAAATACAAAGCAGCCAAAGAAGAAGCCGCGTTAAATCGTGAAGCCGCAGAATTTGGTAGTCAGGAAATGATGAACCAACTGCAAAGCGGAATTGAAATGGCGCATTTTGAATTGGAAGAAAAGCAAATAAAACTACGCTTGTATCAAGAGCAAAGCGAAAAATTGAAACGCTCCTATCAATTATTACTGAGTGAATACGGTAACTCTTCAGATAGTTTTGAAGGCTTATTACGAGTACAAAAGGAACTTTTAAGTTACCAGATAAAAGAAGTTGAATCGAAGTATGCTTACGCATTGGCTTTGGCAAAACTTCAGTATTTAAGTGGAAACCGATAAATGTAGAAATCATGAACATAATGAAAACAGAAAATAAAAAAATAACATTTCTGCTTCTAGCTGCTTTAATAGTTGGATTGGTTCTAGGTGCTTTGCTTTTTGGACATGAAGATTCTTCTGAGGAGGAAGGGCATCAGCACCAAACTCATTCAGTTGAAGAAAAAACAGAAGTTTGGACCTGTTCCATGCATCCTCAAATCCGTATGAATGAACCGGGTGATTGTCCTATATGCGGAATGGAATTGATTCCTCTTGAAAATTTAGAAAGTGATGAAACGTTGGAGTCATCGGTAAAAATGTCTGCTACAGCCGTGAAGTTAGCGGGCGTTGAAACCATAAAAGTAAATACAGGAAAAGCGAATTCCGAAATCCCTGTAAACGGTAAGATTACTTACAACGAACAAAATGCCGTTACTCAAACCGCTCATGTTCCCGGCAGAATAGAACGTTTATTGGTAGATTTTACCGGAGAAAAAGTGAAAAAAGGACAGGTTTTGGCTACCGTTTATTCACCGGAGTTGGTAACTGCACAAGAAGAATTATTGCAGGCTAAAAAGTATGAAACTACCGATCCGGGTTTATTGAGAGCTGCTAAAACTAAATTAAAAAGTTGGAAGATTTCCGAAGCACAAATCAACCGTATTTTACAAAGCGGAAAACCACAAACACAATTTTCTATCTTAAGTCAGGTAGATGGTGTGGTTACTCAAAAGTATGTACAAGAAGGTGATTACATTAAACAAGGGCAGAAATTGTTTGATGTGGCAGATTTATCCCAACTCTGGATTCAGTTTGAAGTTTATGAAAAAGACTTGAATAAAGTGAATGTTGGAGATTCTGTTCAGTTTACGGTAGATGCTATTCCGGCTAAAACATTTAAAACAAAAATTACTTATGTAGACCCGTATGTTTCGGATAAAAAAAGGGTGGCCTATGCTCGTTCTGAAATAAAAAACAAGAATAATAAATTTAAGCCCGAAATGTTTGTGAAGGGAAGTATTTATGCCTCTGAACAAAAAGAAGCAGCACAGGCGATTGTACCAAAATCGGCAGTGATGTATACCGGGAAACGTTCTTTAGTTTATATAAAACAGCAAACGGAAAAAGGAGTGTTTTTTACTAAACGAGATGTTGTGTTAGGTCCTTCTACAGGTGATAGTTATATAATTGAAAGCGGATTAAAATCTGGAGATGAAATAGCGGTTTATGGTACTTTTTCGATTGATGCGGCGGCTCAACTTCAAGACAAGCCCAGCATGATGAATACAGGATCAGGAAAAACGAATGAATATAAAATTTCTCTTCCGAAAGAAAGTATAAAGTTAATGCAACAATGGATAAATGCATATTTAAAACTTAAGGAGAGCCTTACTAAAGATGATTTGGAAACGGCTAAAAAAGAAGCATTGGTTCTTGAAAAAAAGATGGAAGAAATTAATCCTGAACAATTTAAAGGTCCTCTGAAAACTCAATGGGAAATGGTTTATAAGGATAGTAAAGTTATTTTAACACAAATGTACAAGTCAAAGGATTTAAAAACTTTTCGGGATCATTTTTTCGATCTTTCCAATACTTTAATCGATTGGTTAAAAATGACAGGCGCATACGAAAAAGAACTTTATATACAACATTGTCCTATGGCGCACGGCAACGGCGCTGACTGGATTAGTGATGAAAAAGAAGTAGAAAACCCATACTATGGGCCATCTATGCTAAAATGTGGGGAAGTGACCACAACCGTTAAATAAGTAAAAACAAGTCAATCTATAATTTATATTTTATGAAAAAATCTCTTTTAAAAATGGCATTGCCAATGATGTTATTTGGAGCCGTATTAATGTTCTCTTGTTCTGGAAATGAATCGGCAGAAGAAAATCATCCTCACGAAGAAAACCACGACCATTCTACTATGCAAGGTAATAATCACGATTCTGAAGTAGAAAATAAAGAAGGCCAAGTTGTTTATACCTGCCCTATGCATCCTGAAGTAAAAGGGAAAGAAGGCGAACAATGTCCTAAATGTGGAATGGACTTAGAACTTAGTGAATAAGAAAATATAATTAAAAGGAAAACGAATGAAACCTTCGTTTTCCTTTTTAAACGAAGGCTTTTTTAAAGTTGTAAACTTTTAGAAAGATTCACATTATTGAAATTTTCGGCATAGAAAACACAAAAGGTTTAAGACTCATTTATTTTTTTAACTCACGAACTTTTATTTCTACCAAATGTTAAAGGGGAATACAATAAGCAATCCATAATGTTTTAAAAAGATACTGACGTTTTTTGATTTGGATAAATGAAAAAAATAATAGCCATATTAATACTTTTATTGGTTACGCTCAATAGTGTAGGGTTAACTTTTGGCACGCATTATTGTGGAGGGAAAATAGTTAAAGCAAAATTGATGATTGGATATTCCGAATTAGACTGTGGAATGAATAATCTAAGTATCAATAAAGTATCTAGTCAAAAAAAGGTCTGTGTCTATTCAAAATCATGTTGTAAAAACATGTATTATACTATTGATATAGATGAAACTGTTTATCAGAAACTAGAATTTAGTATTTCTGAATTTCAATTTCTTTCCGCTATAATACAGTTTCATTTCAATCTCAAAGAGTTAAAGAACTTAATATTTTTAATACGAATAAATTACCAGCCCCCTATATGGTATAAAGACATACAGGTGTTATTTCAATCATTCCTTATTTAAATGTTCAGTTTTTAAACAAATTAGCTTTGGGCTAATTATTGATTACCAATGGCGGCTATTTTTTGCTAGGGTTTTATCAATAAATAAATAAGGTATATCTAAAGCTTTTGTACAGTAGATGCAAGTTTTGGATATGATATAATACTCATACTTCAACATGCGAAAAAAATTAAATTCAAAAAACACACTCTTTTCTTTAAGAGGGTTGTCATGGGTAATTTGGGGCGCTTTTATTTTCTATATAATCGTCTCTTTAATATTTGATGTCATCAATCAAATTGTTTAAAAAAAGAATATTCAAAAGAACTAATTATGAAAAGTTTTTATATAAGTATAATAATGGTTTTGTTTTTTAGTATTAAAGGCAAATCACAATTAGACACAACGGTTTATCATCTTACACTAAAACAGGAAAAAGTTAACAAAGCCGGTAAAAAAATGGTAGGAATGACTATAAATGGAAGTATTCCGGGTCCAACATTACGATTTAAAGAAGGCGACTATGCTGTAATTTATGTTAAAAATGAAATGGATGTAGAAACATCTGTTCATTGGCACGGAATGATACTCCCTAATTTCCAAGATGGTGTTCCGTATCTTTCTACACCGCCTATTAAAGCCGGCACTATGCTTAGATATGAATTCCCAATAAAGCAAAGTGGAACATATTGGTATCATTCACATACAATGTTGCAAGAACAAAGTGGTGTTTATGGTTCTATTGCAATTGAGGCCAAAAAAAGTGACTTGGTGTATGATAAAGATTTGGTTTTGGTACTTTCTGACTGGACAAATCAGAAACCTAAAAACGTGATGCGTAATCTGAAAAGAGGGAACGAATGGTACAATATTAAAAAAGGTACAGCTACCCCTTTAAATAGAGTGATAGCACAAGGGGGGTTAGGCGCACAATTCAATTTCTGGAAACAAAGAATGGAAAGCGCAGATATTGCAGATGTATATTATAATGGATTTTTAATTAATGGAAAACAAAAGCAACACTATCCAGACTTTAAGGCAGGTGAAAAAGTTCGCTTAAGAATTATAAATGCGTCCTCTTCTTCTCAATACTGGTTAACATTTGGCGGTGAAACACCTCTTTTGGTAGCTGCAGATGGCCCTGAGGTTGTTCCGGTTAAAAGAAATAAAACCTTTATTGCTATTGCCGAAACCTATGATTTTATAATTACCATTCCAGAAAATAAGCAAATAGAAGTTAGAGCCATGGCCCAAGATGGATCTGGTACCACTTCAGCTTTTTTAGGTAATGCGCAAGACACCTTATTAGCCAATGTTTTACCAAGGCCAGATAAAATTAATATGATGATGAAAATGGCTAAAATGGATATGCGTATGGGTGCACCAGCCACAAAGTTTAACGCTAATAAAGAAAACCCTAAAAAGATGATGCAAAACTGGGGCATGAAAATGGATAAAAAAGAAAAATCCAAAAGGATGGATCACTCTAGTATGCAAATGGATTCTGCAACTTCTAAGCCTAAAAAAGATAAAGGAATGGGGGACATGAAAATGTTTTCGGAATATAATTACGATTACCTTAAAGCGAAAGAAAACACGGCTTTCAGTCCAGAAAAACCAGTTAAGGAAGTATTGTTGAACTTAACGGGTAATATGTGGCGGTATATTTGGAGTCTAAACGGTGTTCCACTTTCTGCTGCCGACGATATAAAAATTGAAAAAGGAGAAGTTGTTCGCATAACACTAAATAATCTTACTATGATGCACCACCCAATGCATTTACATGGTCATTTTTTTAGAGTTATAAATGAAAATGGAGTGCGTTCTCCACTAAAGCATACTGTAAACGTTCCTCCCATGCAAAAAGTGATTATAGAATTTGATGCCAAGGAAGATGGTGATTGGTTTTTTCATTGCCATGTATTGTATCATATGATGGGCGGAATGGCAAGAGTATACAGTTATAAAACACCACCAAATCCCAAAATGCAAGCTTATAACCAAAAAAAGCTTACAAATGATGATAAACAGATTTACAATTGGGGGATGTTAGATGTAGCGTCTCATATGACGGAGTTGAACTTGATTTCGTCAAACACAAGAAATCAACTTATGCTAACAGCCGAATATGGTTGGAACAAAAATTTAGAAGCGGAGTTTACTTACGAGCGATTCCTTTACGATTATTTCAGGGTTTTTGCAGGTGTAAATGCAGAAAATGAAGGTGAAGATAATCTAGATGAAATCTCAACAACTGCCATAGCTGGGGTTCGGTTTTTTACACCCTATATGTTTAATCTAGATGTAAGGATGGATAGTAAATTACGCCCACAAGTTGGAATTAGTCGTTCCGTCATGATTTTCCCTAAAACAATATTATTTGGTGAATATGAATACCAAGCAGATTTTGGATGGGTAAATGAATTAGAAAACGAAAATGGTAATCCTAAAGATTATAAAGACGAAACCGTTTGGCAAGTAGGTTTGGAATACCTGCTTTCTAGAAATTTTTCAATAATGGCCAGTTATGACAACCGTTTTGGAGCAGGCGGTGGATTATCAGCAAAATTTTAATCAACTAAACTAATAACTCATAAATTAAAGCAACATGAATAACGAGCACAATCACAAACACGGAAACAAATACGTTAAATTTTTAGCGATGATAGCAACTTCTATGTTAGCTATGTTCTTTCTAATGTACACGCATTCTTACCAAATTATAATCATTTCTGTTTAGTGAAACCAGATTATTTATGACAATCATAATGGGAGGTGCCATGATTATTGTTATGCTTTTGTTTATGCTTAATATGTATAAAAAGCAAAATGTAAATATCGCTTTAATTGTTTTAGGTGTTTTATTCATTGGAGGAGGAATTTTTCTTGTTAGAAGTCAAGTTACCGTTACCAGTGTAGATTATATGGAAGGCATGATCCCGCATCACTCTATAGCAATTCTTACTAGTGAAAAGGCTAAAATTAAAGACGTACGTGTAAGAGAATTAGCAGATAAAATTATAACAGCACAGCGAAAAGAAATTATGGAGATGCAATGGTTAATTAATGACATTAAGAAAAATGGAGAAGTTACAACAGAGAAAGAAAAGAAAAATAGACCAGTTCCAAAGTTTAAAGGAGAGCTTAATAAAGAAACAAAAAATCTAAACAGATAAACCAAGTAATAATGAGAAACCAGTTTGTTGTCTTTTCTTCAATAGTGTTAATAAGCATATTAGTCTTACTATATTTTCATACTGGCTGGCATTCATATGTACTCCTTGGGGTTGTTTTAATTCCAATTTCCATTGGTGGTTATGATTTGTTTCAGCATGAAGACAACATTAGAAGACAATATCCGGTTTTTGGACGATTTAGTAGGTTGATAGAAGAACAAAGGCATGTTTTACAAGAAAACCTTTTACTAAATAGAGAAGATGGAAAACCTTTTAATTGGGTTCAGAAAGAAATCGTTTATAAAAGAGCTGCAGATAAAAATAAAAGTCAGCCATTTGGTTCCCAATTTTTGTATTCAGAATCTGGGCATGAATGGTTTTTACATTCTGTTTTTCCAGCTAAAGAAGTAAAAGATGATTTAAGAGTTGAAATAGGTGGTGTTTTTTGTAAAAAGCCTTATTCGGCCAGTATTTTAAATATTGGCGGTATGAGTTATGGTTCTATTAGTAAGAATGCCACTTTGGCATTTAACGGAGGAGCAAAACAAGGTGGTTTTGCTCAAAATACCGGAGAAGGAGGCTTAACACCTTTTCATGAAGAGTTTGGTGCCGATTTAATATTTCAATTTGGTACAGGGTATTTCGGATGTAGAGATGAAAATGGAAGTTTTAGTGAAGAGAGGTTTACAAATATTGCTCAAAAACAAAATGTGAAAATGGTAGAGGTGAAAATTTCTCAAGGTGCCAAACCAGGTTTTGGAGCAATTTTACCAGCAAAGAAAAACACACCTGAAATTGCAAACTATCGAAAGGTAGAGGCTCATACTGAAATTCATTCACCTGCTTATCACAGCTCTTTTTCTAACACAAAAGAACTAACTCTCTTTATCAATAAATTAAGAGAATTGTCAGAAGGCAAACCTATTGGAATTAAATTATGTATGGGGTCTAAAATAGAGTTTGAAAACATGATAGAGACTTTTCAGCAATTAGGAACTTACCCTGATTTTATAACCGTTGATGGTGCTGAAGGCGGAAGTGGTGCAGCTCATATGGAGGCCTTACATTGGGTGGGTACGCCCTTAGAAGAAGCTTTAAATTTTGCGCACAAAATACTCTTAAAATATAATTTAAGGAATGAAATAAAACTTTTGGCTGCGGGAAAAATTATTTCTGCCTTCGATATAGCAAAATCTATAGTTTTAGGGGCAGATGCATGTTATAGCGCTAGAGGAATGATGTTTGCCTTAGGGTGTGTACAATCCCTTAAATGTAATCTAGATACATGTCCAACTGGAATAACTACTATGATCCCAAGCAGAGTGGCTTCACTTGTTGTTGAAGACAAAAAAAAGAAAGTAGCTAATTATCATAGAAACACGCTGGAAGCATTTAAAACTCTAATGGCAGCAGCTGGTGTTACACACAGAAATCAATTATCTAAAAGTATGATTCAAAAGAGAACAAATGAAAACAGTATTCAGTCCTATAAAGAGATACTTAATGATTTATGGTAGTATAACTAATAAACCAACTTGAAGAAGTTAATAATATATAAATAAAACTATTATAAGAACTTTATACAGAGTCAAGTAAATGTAATATAATAGGGTGTTTTAATTTGAGGTATAACATTATGAGTGATGAATGTAGTTTTATGAAGTGGTTTTATTTGATCTTTATTTTTATATGAAAAAAATTAAAATGAATAAAAAAGTTATAATAATTTGTTCTGTAGTATTAATATTTACTGTTGTTTTATTTTTTTTTATTAAAAGGAAAGAGGTTCCGAACAAATTTGCCCCTAATTTAAAATTTGTACAATTGTCTATAACCAATATCACTTCTGAAGCTATAGAAATAGAATCAGCGATACAAATAGATAATAAACTACCGATAGACTTTAAAATAGATAGTATTGATTATAAGATACGTATAGATTCTGTAACTGTAGTAGAAAATACGTATACTGATTCTTTAAAATTTAATGCTAACAGTAAAACTCCGTTAACTCTTCCTTTAAAAATTTATATAAAAGATTTATCTGAGATCAATGATAGAATAAACAGAAAAGGTAAAGATAGTGCTCAATATATAGTAGAACTAGATTTATATGTTAAACATATACTTGTACCTAAGAACAATGTTTTTGTTTCAGTAACCAAAAAAATGCCTCTTCTACAATTACCTTTAGTTAAGCTTAACAAGATGGAGTTTAAAAAAGTAGGAATACCTAATTCTACATTAAATGCAGAGGTTATGTTCTATAATCCAAACCCTTTTTCTGTGGGAATGAAAGATGTTCAGTCTAAACTTTCAATTTCTGAGAATCAGATTGTACAAAACTTAAGTACGGATAAAATTTATCTTGAAGAAAGAGATACTTCCTATACAAACATAAATTTTAAATTTAATTTAAATGAAACATTCAATAGTGTGGCAAATTTGATAAAAGAAGGGGAAGATACACCTGTTCACTTTGAACTTAACTCTATTATTGTATCAGAGAACGAATTGTTAAATAATGCTCATTTTCAAATGTTTTATGAGGGTAGTTTGAAAAAATTAAATTCAGTAAATAAATAATAAAATAATTATTTATGCTGTTTAAGTAGTTTTTATGGTGTGCTTAAAAAGAATGTAGTACCTAATTCTTCATTATTTATGAATAAATATACTTTCTACTTAGAGTAATCAATTTTAGAGATTATTTTTGAATGTTAAAGAATTAGAAGATCTAGAATTTTATGGGAAGAGCGTTTGAATACCGAAGAGCAGCGAAAGAGAAGCGTTGGGACAAAATGTCTAGAATTTTTCCTAGACTAGCGAAAGCCATCACCTTGGCAGCTAAAGAAGGTGGAGAAGACCCAGAAACGAATGCCAAATTAAGATCGGCCATTCAGAATGCGAAAGGGCAGAACATGCCTAAAGATAATATTGAAGCAGCCATAAAACGTGCTTCTGGTAAAGACGCAGAAACGTTTATGGAAATGAACTACGAAGGCAAAGGACCGCATGGTGTTTTGGTTTTTGTAGAATGCGCTAGTGATAATGTGAACAGAACGGTAGCCAATGTAAAGTCTTATTTTAATAAAGCAGGCGGTAGCTTGGTACCAAATGGTTCTTTAGAATTCATGTTTAGCCGAAAAGCGGTTTTCGAATTTGAAATGCCTGAAGGTATGGAATTAGAAGAGCTAGAGTTGGAATTGATTGACGCCGGAATGGAAGAAATTGAGGAAGACCCAGAAGAAAATATGGTCTATGTTTATGCAGACTATACTGAATTTGGAGCTTTAGGTGCTAAGCTAGAAGAATTGAAAATTGATGTTAAAAAGGCGGCGTTGCAACGTTTTCCTACTTCACCGGTAAGTTTTACTGAAGAACAAATGAAGGACATTGATAAAATGATGGATAAAATTGAAGAAGACGATGATGTACAAGCTGTGTACACCAATATAGAATAAAAGACCCTTTTCAGTAAAAATAGAAGCTGTTTATTTATGGTTTTAAAACCTAATAAACAGCTTTTTTTGTTCTAGATTATTTTGTTGATTTTTTATAGGCTCATCCATTATCTTACTAATCTAGGGTTTTTGAGCGGTTTAATGCTGCCATATTGAGCACAAGATGCGGTAGTGTGGTTTTCGAAGAAAAGCTCGGAAGGGGCTCTTTTAATCAATAAAGTCATGATTCTACTAATTACTGGTAACATTGTAGCTGATCCTAAATTTTTAACGGGAAAATAATTTTATAGAAGATGTAATTAAGCTTAGAACAATTCAAAATAAACTTCTTTTTTAAGGAACAAAAACCTAACTTTTAGTGCTATTAGAATACAATTTTTAACACAAAAAGAAAGGAGAAAACTATGTCATTAAGATTAGGAGATATTGCCCCAGATTTCACAGCTGAAACAACGGAAGGTAAAGTAAGTTTCCATGAATACTTAGGAGATTCTTGGGGTGTTTTGTTTTCACATCCGGCAGATTATACACCGGTGTGTACTACCGAATTAGGAGCTGCAGCGCGTTTAAAGCCAGAGTTCGATAAAAGAAATGTAAAAATGTTAGCCATTAGTGTAGACGATGTTGCGTCTCACAAAGGATGGATTTCTGATATTGAGGAAACACAGTCTTGCACTATGAATTTCCCAATTATAGATGGTAAAAACAGCGATGTTGTTACTAAATACGATATGATTCACCCAAATTCTGACGATAAAATGACGGTTCGTTCTGTATTTATTGTTGGTCCGGATAAAAAGATAAAACTGATTTTAACCTATCCTGCTTCAACAGGTAGAAATTTTCAGGAAATCCTTAGAGTGATTGATTCGTTACAATTAACGGCTTATCATAAAGTAGCCACACCAGCCGATTGGAAAGACGGTGACGATGTGGTTGTAGTTCCGGCAATTAAAACGGAAGATATTCCGGCTCAATTCCCTAAAGGCTATAAAGAAGTGAAACCTTATTTAAGGATGACCCCTCAGCCAAACAAATAAAAACAAAAAGCCCGAATTGTAAAATCCGGGCTTTTTTATGTTCGCTCCATCCTAATCGAGCTAACCTATTCTTGTAAAAGGATTCTTTCTTCAATCTTAGAAAGAGGAATAACTCAGTCCGTTTGTGTTTTCTACATTACATGTGAAAAAACAAACAACATTTCAGTAGCAATTTCTAAACAACGCTCTTCGTATTTTTTTGCTTGTTCAGGAGTATCGTCAGATGCTTTGGGATCGTTGTAAGGTAAAGCAATTCTTTTATCCGCGGTTTTAATATCGGGGCAACTTTTGTCGGCTTCATTACATGTTAAAATTGCTGCAAAATCATCTTGTGGATTAAAAGGAGCATAATACTTTTTAGAAAATCCAATTATAGGATGTTCGTTTTCATTGTATTTTATGCTATAAACAGGATTATTTCCTTCCGAAAGTTTATAAACCTCAATTCCAGCTTTTTGTAACGTTTCTCCTACAATCGGATACATAGCGGTAACATCCGTTCCGCCCGAATAACAGAAAATACCCGGTATTCCGTAGAAATGAGCCGCTACTTGTGCCAAGGTTTGGCAGAAAATACTTCTTCTAGAATTATGTGTGCAAATGAAAACTAAATTCACAAGACCTTCGTCATCTAGTTTTTTATTTACATAATTGCTTAGTTGCTTTAAATCCTTTTTTCGGTCTTCAGGGATAGATTTAAAGCCTTTTTCAGCATCTATTAAATATTGTGTAAGTACAGGATTCATAATTGATGTTTTTGATGGATTAAATTTAGAACTCTTATTTTAACTATTTGTTTATTCATTGTTTTATGTGCTTACCTTATAAAAGAAAGAGGTATTATGTTGCATTGCATTAACCAGCATACAAAACTATAAATCCCCATAAATACGGATAAGTTCTTAACAAACTAGAAAATAACTTGCGCAACATTTTAGTTTTCTCTTATATGCGTGCAATTTTAAGGATATTACGCTCTGAATAACAATTAAAGTTATGGCCGAAAATAAAAAAGTGAAAATTGCTTTTACCGATATAGATGGAATAGTTCGTGGAAAATACATTCATCAATCTAAATTTGACAAACAAGCTGAAAAAGGAATTGGTTTTTGTGATGTGGTGTTTGGTTGGGATTCTTCCGACAAAGTTTACGAGAACGAAGTAGAGAAAACAGGTTGGCATACGGGATTTCCAGACGCTAATTTAAGCATAGATAAAACCACTAAAAGAGAAATTCCTTGGGAAGAAGAACAAGTGTTTTATTTGGGGGATTTTTCTACGGATAAATTCTTCAAAGAAATCTGCCCACGTTCTTTATTAAAAAGAGTAGAAGCAGAGGCAACTAAACTAGGATTTACTACCCGTTTCTCTCAAGAGTTTGAATGGTTCAATTTTAAAGAATTGAGCGACCAACATACAAGCATGCCTCCAGAAACTATAACCAAAGGCATGTTTGGGTATAGCTTAGTTCGCCTTTCACAGAACAATGATTTTATACATTCTTTAATAGATGGGCTAGAGGATTTTGGTGTTCCTGTAGAGGGCTTGCATACAGAAACCGGACCGGGTGTTTTAGAAGGTTGCATAATACCAGACAGCGTTGTTAAAGCAGCAGATAAAGCTTCTCTTTTTAAATTAGGCGTTAAAGAAATTGCACATAGATACGATATTACGGCATCTTTTATGGCAAAATGGAATGAGAAACTACCGGGCTGTAGTGGGCATATTCACCAAAGCCTTTGGGATAAGAATGGCAAGAATGTTTTTCATTCTAAAGAAGCTAATTTATCCGAAAATTTACAGCACTATATAGCTGGGCAACTGCAATGCTTGCCTTATATTATGCCTATGTTTGCGCCAACGGTGAACAGCTACAAACGTTTGGTAGAAGGATCTTGGGCGCCAACGCAAGTGGCATGGGGTTTTGATAATCGGACATGCGCTTTACGTGTAATTCGTGGTGAAGAAGAACAAAGTCGCTTAGAAACACGAATTGCTGGCGCAGATTGTAATCCGTATTTAGCTATTGCCGCTTCTTTAGCAGCAGGTTTGTACGGTATTAAGAATAAGCTAGAGTTAAAACGACAACCCGTAAAAGGAAATGCTTATGCTAACCAAAAGTTAGACAAACTCCCTAGTAACCTAAAAGAAGCTACGGAAGCCATGAGGAATTCTAAAGTAGCCGTTGAGTTATTTGGAGAAGCATTTGTGAACCATTTCTGTACTACACGGGAAAACGAATGGGCAGAATACAACCGTTCAGTAAGTGATTGGGAATTAAAGAGATATTTAGAAATTATATAATATATGCGGTTTATAGATCATACAGCCATAATAAGATTGGCATGGAGTAGATTTAATGCCTCTAAAAGAATTAGTACAATTGTAGATATTAGTGCAAAAGTATCTACAAATCATGTTTTTAGGGTAGGTTTTGATACCGGTAACTTTGTTATTGCCAAGCTATCTTATTTTGGAAAATTTGAGCATTTCAAGGAAGACCATACCATTATAAATGCATTGGCTAATAATTTACTTTATCCCTACGAATACGTTGTGGCCCGTTCTTTAGTAAAGAGCAATGAGGTTTACACGTATAGATACGATAGAGATGGCATAGATGTATGGGTAGTGTTTTACAACCCAATTCGTACTTTAAACAAGCTTCCTAGGCAATTAGACAATTTCCATATAGAACGTATGGGAGATCAAATTGGTCGTTTTCACCACGCTTGTCACGAGGTAATTGATGTCTTGCCCGAGTCTTCAAAAACCATTGAATCTGATTTAACCGATTTGTTAGAATTTGTTGATTCTGAAGAAGGCCAGTTTGAGCATAGAATGTTTACGGATGAAATCAAGCGACAATGCAATTTATTCTTCGAAAACGCGAACAAAATTCAGTATAAAAAATTTGATAGAATACCGGTTTTTGTAGACTGGAATATTGGTAATTTCTCGGTGACAGACCAGGTAGAATTGTATTCTAGATGGGATTACGATTGGTTTAGAATGGGTTCTCGTGTGTTAGACTTCTATTTCTTCAGTAGGGTAGTTCGTTCAGACGGCGACCAAACTATTTTCAGTTATACAGTAGATCCTTTAATGGAAGACAATTTTATTTTATTCCTGAAAAAATACCATGAAGTCTTTCCGTTAACTAGGGAAGAAGTATTGTTTATCCCAGAAGCTTATCGTTTCTTCTTATTAAATTATGTGGTGAAATTTGGGCGTTATTTCTTCTTAGACAGATTTGCTTTAAAGTTGAAACAAGAGGCCTTTGAAACCTATTTCCCGGAATTGGATAAAAAATTCAATCCAGATAAAATTTTAAAAGCACTTAACCTGTAAAACATGCACATCGATTCGTTTAAGAAGATTGTAAAAAACTATAAAGCAGTATTTTTTGATGCCTTTGGGGTTCTTAAAAATTCGTCTGGCTTAATCCCAGATATAGATAAAACCTTTGCGTATCTAAATGAACAAGGTATTAAGTTTTATGTATTAACTAATGATGCCTCTAGAAGTCCGCAAGAATTAGCAGAATCCTATATTCGTTTGGGAATAAACGATATTACACCAGATAAGATTATTTCTTCGGGTATGTTGGCCCGTGATTTTCTTCGCCATAAAGTAAAAGAAGGTAGAGTAGCGTATTTAGGTACCGAAAACTCTGCCGTTTATTTAGAGGCTTTAGGTTTGAAAACCATTCCTATTTCTAAACTAGAATTAGGTCATAAAAACATGAACGAGGTAAATGCCTTGGTAATGCTAGATGATGAAGGTTTTGATTGGAACCACGATTTAAACAAAACGATTAATCTTTTACGAAGAAGAAATGTACCGGTAGTAGTTGCTAATACAGATATGACGTACCCTGTTTCTAAAAGTGAAATAGCATTAGCTATTGGTGGTATTGCAGAATTACTAGAGAAGGTGGTAGGGAAGACTTTTATCCGCTTTGGTAAGCCAGATGCACAAATGTTTAACTTTGCTTTTGAACACATTAATAAAGAAGTAGAGTTTCTAAAGGAGGATATATTAATGGTTGGAGACACCTTACATACCGATATTATTGGGGGAAATAAATTTGGTATAGATACGGCTTTGGTGCTTTCGGGAAATACAATTCCCGATCAGGCGGAGTTTATGATTAAAACAACGGGTATTGTACCCGATTATATTTGTGAGGATGTAACTACTTAAAAACTATAGTTTGTTTTACAGAGAAAGCCTTCGTTTTATAAGTTATAAATGAAGGCTTTTTTATGAACTAGCTATTGCCGAATTTTTTATTTGATGTGAAATATAGAATTAGACAGAAATTAACTGATAGAAGCCTATTATTTATTTAAATAAAGCGATAAATTTCAGCAGCTTATCTCTAGTAATCATGAAAAACCCTTCTTTATCCCTTTCAATATTCTTTTTTTAGTAATAATTTTTGCTGTTTCCTGTAAGCAAGAGGATGCCGAACCCAATTCAACATTATCTCTTTTAGATAAAAAATTCTATAAGCAGTGGTTTTCAGATACTATTGATACCGAATCAAACTCTTCAACTGGGGAATTGAAGTATACAATCAGCTCAAGTGAAATTAATTCTACTACTTATGGAGCCTATAAATACAACAAAGAATCTAGTTTATTACTTGCAAACGGTGTTTATCAAATAGTGGGGTCTTCAACAAAAGGAGATCAATATTTCTATATTAAAGAAGGTAAAAGCAGTAATGAGATAATGGTTTCATTAAAGAGCCCTAATACATACTTTAATAGATATTGTTTAGATTCTTATTTATGTATGGTAGGTCTGCCAAAGTCATATGTTTTTGATAGCTGGCATAAATTAGCTTCTAATATGGCAGATCAAAGAATAATATATGCCAATGGTGAATTGAGAATAAATGGAACAAAATATCAAGAAGTGTATTCAAATCAAGTATCAGAAGATAACTTCAGATTAGAAAGTGTTTTAGACGCTAGTGGTAAAACAAAAAAAATCTATTTGAAACAAGAGGCTGGAATCGATTCAATTCAAATATCAATTAATGATTCTTTACATTTTGAAAAGTATTATAAATATTCTGGTATTTCAGTTACTGAAGTAACACAAGCAGATGGGTTAGTGTTAACGAAGTTATCTAATTCTTCTAACTGGGAGCAACAAGAAAACGAAACTAAAATTGGTTCTTATGTAGAAAAAGCAAGAACGGATTGGACAATAATACTGGTTGATGATAATGGTGCTGGTGAAATTGAAATTGACGTAAAAAACAAAGTGATTAATAGTATTAATAAAGATGATTCAAGAACAAAAATCTCTGATATTATTCAATTTGAAAATAGAGTAATAAATGGTGTGTTTAAGTAAAGTTAAAGCCTAATTGAATACCGCTAATCACCATTCCGGTACCCATAATTGCTAATATTAATCCCATTATTTTACCTACTACGGTAATTAAGTTTTTTCCAAGCAGGTTAATAAGTTTTTCACTTAAAATAAAGCCTAGATAGTTTAAGTAAAGAATAAGACCAAATAAAACCACAATTATAGACATGTGTAAGTAGCTGCCATCTGTAATGTAATTCATGGCTGTTACAATAGTTCCAGGGCCAGCTAAAATAGGAATTGCTAAGGGAGATATAGCAACACTATTATTTTCATCATCTAAATCTTCTTGTCGGCTTATTTTTGATTTTTTAGCCTGAAGCATCTCAAAACCTACCCAGAACAATAATATACCACCTGTAATTTTGAAAGCAGGTATGGTAATTCCAAAAATATCAAATAAATATTTGCCTAAAAAAACAAAAGAGGTAACAATAATGAATGCCGTAATGGCCGCCTGTTTTGCTATTTTCCTTTTTGCTAATTCACTTTTACCATCTACTAATCCAACAAATGCAGGTGCATTTGCTATAGGGTTCATTACAGCAAAAAAACCTGTTAAAACGGTTAAGCTAAAGGTGAGGATTTCATATCTGAGTTGAATTAAGATATCTAATAAATGATTATACATATTATAAAGAACAGTTGAAGGTATAAGCTCCTAAAGTTATCTTTTTACAAAGCCGAATTAGTTTATCTCTTTAGTTATTGTAGTTGTACTTGCAGAATCATTTATGAAAGTAAATTCATGATAAATGTAACCTTCTTCGTCTGGAGTTTTATTTTGGTAGGTTAAGCGTATAGTATAAGTGATATTAATAATTAGATCTTCAAGACTTCTAGTTTCTTTAGCCCCTAATTCTCCTTTGTTAACAAAACCATCTTCGTCCATATTGGCACTTATGTAAATGCTGAAGTTTTGACTGGTGTTGTTAATTAAAAATAGATTAAACTTATCTGGGCCTGTAGGAGAGGTGTCTTTATTACAAGAGAAAAAGAAAACAACATAAATAAAAGAAATGAAGAACAGTAAAAGTGACTTTTTCATAATCTAATAATATAGAAACTTTGTTTAATATAAAACCAAAGTGACTTTTACTTTCAGAATTTAGGGTAAGCCTGCTATTAATGAGCTATGCTTAAATCTTTAAAAGAATAGCTTTTCAGATTCCTGTTTTTTGCTTCAGAAAGGATATTTTCTAAAAATGTTACGTTAAAATAATAACCCTTCTTTGTAGAATCAGTAGTAGGAATATGCCCGTATAACATAAGTACCTCCTTGTTTTTTATAGCTCTATTAAAAGCCGTCTTAATCATCTTAATGTCTAAACCGGTTTTTTCATCAATGCCAATAGCCGATAGACTTCTGTTCCCATCAAAATCATAAAAGACAGCGTCTATTTTATTAAGGTTTTTTTCAGTATTTAATGGGCTTACATCTCGTACCATTTTAAAGTGTTTCAACAATAAAAAATCTGTAAACCAATAGTCGGCACCGTAAGGGTAGGCAAATGAAGTACATTTAATCCCAATAGAATCCATAAATTTGATTCCGGGATAAATCTCATTCTGTAAGTATTCTTTGTAAGAACGATTTCTTATATAATGCTCTGCCGATTTATGTTGATACCCGTGAAAACCAATTTCAAACCCTTCTTTTTGTAATGTTTTTAATTTCTGAATTTCTTCAGCGGTTAAGGTTTGTGGCTTGGGTAATGAAAAAAGTAGCGGTGGCGTTGTGTTTTTTAAACAAAGACCTTAGTTCAAACCATTCGTTAATAGAGTTGTCGTCAAAAGATAAACAGATACCCGCTTCATGCTTGTTTTTGTTTTCAGCGTGGCAGGAAAATAGGAACAGAAAAAGAAGGAAGTAGAAGTGGTTTTTGTTCATACTTGAGGGAGAACAAAAAAGCCTCGATTATTTCGAGGCTTAATTTTATTCAGTACTAAAAACAATCTTAGAATTTATGAACTTTAGCCATGTTAGACTTGTATTTGTCTATATCATAACCGGCTAAGTTTCTTCTAACACCACTTTTGAATTTTTCAGCATAAGCTTTAATGGCATCTTCACTTCCGTCAAAAAGAGAAAGGTTAGTGATGAATTTACTTATTTGCGGTACTCCGAAATTTTGATCTTCCATTGTAGTATTTTTTAAGGGTTTAAATCAGTTATAGAGATTATGCCTTTTCAGCCATAATTTTGTCGTAAGCAGCCATAACACCTTTAACAGCCTTATCAGACTCTTGTAAAAGTTCAGTTTCTGCTTCGTTTAGGTTGATTTCGAATAATCTTTCGATACCATTTTTACCTAAAACTACTGGTACACCTTGGTAAGAATTATCAAGACCGAATTCACCTTCTAGTTTCATACAAACCGGGAAAACTCTTTTTTGGTCTTTAACAATAGCTTCAACCATTTGTGCTGCAGCAGCACCTGGCGCATACCATGCAGAAGTTCCCATTAATTTAACGCATTCTCCACCACCTCTTTGTGTTCTAACTAGGATAGTTTCTAATTTATCTGCGTCAATTAATTCTGTTACAGGAATACCACCAACAGTTGTATATCTTGGTAATGGAACCATTGTGTTACCATGGCCACCCATTAATACAGCGTTAATTTCTTTTACAGAAACGTTTAACTCTTCAGCAATAAAATGTCTGTAACGCGCAGTATCTAAAATACCAGCCATACCCATAACCTTAGTTCTAGGTAATTTAGAAGTTACATGTGCCGCGTAAGTCATTACGTCTAATGGGTTAGAAACAACTATGATAATAGCATCTGGCGAATGTTTAACAATATTTTCGGTTACCGAACTAACGATACCTGCATTGGTAGCAATAAGATCGTCACGAGTCATGCCTGGTTTTCTTGGTAAACCAGAAGTAATTACAACTACATCAGAACCAGCTGTTTTAGTATAATCATTTGTAGAACCAGTCACCCAGCTATCGTAGCCAGTGATGGGTGCTTTTTGATTAATGTCTAAAGCTTTACCTTCAGCAACACCTTCTTTAATATCAAGTAATACAATATCTTTAGCGACTTCGCGATAAGCAAGAACATCAGCACAAGTTGCGCCTACGTTACCCGCTCCAACTACAGTAACTTTCATATTTTTATGTTTTTAATAAATGAACAAATCAATATCTATCAAAAATAATCAAAGAATTGTATTTAATGCACTAATTTCGGGTTGACTTTTAGAAGTTAATGAAATTTTGAAGGAGCCTCACGTTATAACACTTACATCGCACTTTTCGCCAGAAAAAGGAAAGCTTACAGTCTTAGAAAAAGACAATTTGCCTTTCTCAGTAAAGAGAGTGTACTGGGTAACAGACAATACTAACCCAGAAGATATTAAAGGAAATCAAGCTAATAAAGAGTCTGAAATGCTTTTAGCTTGTCTTTCAGGGACTGTTCGTGTTTTTTTAGACAATGGATCAGAAAAGAAAGAGTTTGTATTGCAGTCACCAGAAGAGGCTTTGTATGTTCCGCCCATGTGGTGGCGAGAAATAGAAGTAGAAAATGGAATTATTCTATTGGTATTGGCTTCGGAAGAATATAGTATAGACGATTTAATAAAAGATAAAGAAGCTTTTAAAAACTTAAATTAAGTAATGCAGGTTTATTTTAACCCGCCACCGAAAGACTTTATTAATACGGAAGACAGCCTACTTTTTCAACAATTAGAATTCCATAAAACCAATTATAAAGTACCAGAATACCAATTCTTGTTTAAAGAGGGCGGTAATTCAAATTCAATATTTTTTCATGCTGAAGACGATTATTTGGTTAGTACCGCTAGAAGTTCTTTTGGTGGGTTTGCTAGAAACTCTGTTTTTCAGGCTGAAATGCTAAAAGAAGCGCAATCTTTTCTTCCCAAACAGCAAAAACTCAAAATTGTAAACGCACCACTTTGTTACGGGTTTTTAAACGAAGGGCTTATTGAAAGTGCTTCAGAAGTTAAAAAAGAAACTAATCAGGCAATTCTATTAGAAAATTGGGAGGAAACTGCTTTATCCGATAACCGACGGAAAGTATTAAAAAAATCCATAAAAAGCGGATTCACGTTTAAGGAAGTAGGAGTGGAGCTTTTGGAACAGGTTTACAGCATTATTCACTTAAACAGAAGTAGAAAAGGATTTCCAACTACTATGAGTTTTTTACAGCTCCAAAAAGTAGTTTGTGCTTTTCCGGAGTATTACCGTCTTTTTGTGGTTTCAGATTCATTGGGTAATCTACTTTCTTCGGCAGTGGTTATAAAAATCAATGCAGATATTTCTTATCTTTTTTATTTAGGTTCGGGTCCACAAGAATTAAGTGGAAATACATATATGGTACATCAACTTATTAAGTTGTTGCAGAAGGAGCAGTATAAACTATTTGATTTAGGTATTTCTTCGGTTAACGGAGAAATGAATGATGGCCTTTTCCGTTTTAAAGAAGGCTTTGGGAGTACGGTTTCTAACAAACTAACGCTTATATACTGAATCGCCCGAAACTGTTAGTTCTGTAAAAGAAGTGACGTTTTTTAAGCAGGCGTGTAAACAATTCTCTTCCAGCTTTTGTAGCGTTTCTAAAGGATAAAAATCAACACTTTCAATCAATTGTTCTGTTTCTTCGGGGTCGGTACCGGTTTGTAAACTTCCGTCTAAAATTTCAACCTTAAAAAAGAATTCTATGGCATGTATGTTCTTGTTAAGGTATTCGTCAAAGAATAAAAAGTCTTTAACAGTTACGTTTAGACCTGTTTCTTCTAAAAATTCTCGCTTTAGAGTTACTTCCATCTTTTCCTGAAAATGAATTCCGCCACCTGGGGGAGATAAAAAGATGTTAGAGGGAGTTAAGCCTTTGTGGTTTACCAATAGTATTTTTTCATTCTGAATTAAAATACCGCATACGCGAACTCTTAGATGGTCTTCAAAATGCCTTTTCATTTAATAAAGGTATTTAAATTCTCCAATAAGGAAAATTTAGCAAAAACTCTGTTAACTAGTCTAAAATGCTTTTTTTAGTAAAAAACTCTGTGATTTTGCCTGTACAAAAAGCTAAAGTCATAAATTACCTGTTAAAACAAAAAGCATTTGCAATGAAATACAGCATTGAATTGGCTTGTCCTAGTTCTAAAGAATGGGTAGATACCGTAATGTCAGATTTTGATGCATTTCTTCAAGATCATGCAGATTGTGAGCGAAAGGCATCTGCTATGGCCATGAGTTTGGTAGCTAAATACCCAGATTGTACCGAAATGATTCCTGAATTAATTGAAACAGGAATTGAAGAACTGGAACATTTTCAGCAAGTATATCAATTAATGAAGAAACGTGGGATTCAGCTTAGAAAAGAGATTCCCCAAGATTTATACGTAAAAGGTTTATTAGAAAAAATACATACCGACCAAAACAGACGCTTTTTAGACCGCTTACTTTTAGGTTCAATTATAGAGTGCCGTGGTGCTGAACGATTTAAAATGGTTTGTGATGCCTTAGAAGATCCAGAATTGAAGTTGTTTTACAGAGAGTTATGGACCTCTGAAGCCAAACACGGTAATATTTTTGTAAAATTTGCTCTTTTATATTTTCCTGAAGAGCAAGTATATACTAGATTAAACGAATTAAACGAACTAGAAGGAGAGATTTTGCAATCGTTACCACTGAAACCGGCCTTGCATTAACCCTCAATTTATTTTATATAAAGATTACCTTATACATGATATTTGACGATTTAGAATACCCAAAAGGCGAAATTAAACAAGGAGATTTATTGCTTTCAGATCCGTTCTTAGAAGACCCTAATTTTTCCAGAAGTGTGGTGTTAATTAGCGAAAAGAACGATGCCGGCTTTGTGGGATTTATTCTAAATAAGAAGGTTGAAAATATAGTGGTTTCAGATGTTCTAGATGTAGATTTCGATTTTGAAGCCGATCTCTATTATGGAGGCCCCGTAGATTCGGATAAATTATACTTTATCCATTGTTATGGTAAAGAGTTAGAAGGAAGTGAAGAAGTAGTGAATGGGATTTTCCTTGGGGGAGATTTTGATAAACTAACGGAACTAGCCAGATTAGGAATTGTTAAACCCAATAAAGTGAGGTTTTTTTTAGGATATTCTGGTTGGGATATAGAGCAATTGCCAGAAGAATTAAATCAAAATAGCTGGATTAGCACATTTTCTGCGAAATATGATATCTTTACCCTAAATCCTTCCACATTATGGAAATATGTTTTGGAAGATATGGGAGGAAAGTATAAGATGATCTCTAATTTTCCAGAAGACCCGAGGTTAAATTAATACTACTATGGTACAGGAAGACAACATGGAATTGAACCACGAATCAGATTTTTTTCACGAAAAAGATTATGCTTCTCTAAGTGAAAAAGAACTATTACAAGAGCTTAAAAATTTAAATGGTAGATCACCAAGAGAAGTAGCTCCTGTTCTTAAAGAGATTAAAAGGGTTTTTGATGAGCAAGTAGAACATCAAAAAGAAGAAGCTCTTAAAAAGTTTACTGATGAGGGTGGTGTTGCAGAAGATTTTGAAATGCGTCTTCAGCCCCATCATAAAGATTTCATGGATATTTTTGGTGGTGTAAACCATATGGTTTCATCTTACTTTTCAGAACAAGAAGACCAAAAAAAGTTTAATCTAGTAAGAAAACAACAACTCCTAGAAGAGTTAAGAGAAATAGTAGATAGCCCCGAATCGCAAGAAAATCACGGTAGAATTAAAGAGATTCAAACCGAATGGCACGAAAGAAGATCACTACCGTCTAGTGCGCCAAGCGATCTTTATCCCAATTACAAAGCTTTATTAGATAGGTATTATAACAACAGAAGTTTGTTGTTTGAACTGAAGAAGCTAGACAGAGAAAGAAATTTAAAGCTTAAAATAAGCTTGTGCGAAAAGGCGGAAAAGCTTTTAGAGCATGAAAATATTAACGAAGCTAGTGAAGAATTAAACCACCTTCACGAAGAATTTAAGACCATTGGTCCTGTTCCCGAAGAAGAGAACGAAACTATTTGGCAACGCTTTAAGTCGGCCTCAGATACTTTTCACGATAAAAGAAGAAGCTTTATAGAGTCTTTTAAAAAGGACTTAGAAAAAAATATAGATAAGAAGAAAGAGGTTATAGAAAAACTTAAACCTTTTTCTGAATACGTTTCCGAAAGTATTGACGATTGGAAGAAATGGGGAGAAGAAGTAAGTCAATTTCAAGAAGATTGGAAAAAAGCAGGACAAGTACCTAATGATGTTGTAAAAGACTTAAACAGAGAATTCTGGAGTTATGCGAAGTCATTTTTCGATTCTAAAAGAAAGTTTTTCAAAAAGTTAGATCAGCTAAGAAAAGACAATCTTAAAAACAAAGAAGAACTTTGTTTAAGAGTAGAAAACTTACTTACTGAAGAAGAAAGACCTATTCACGAAAAAGCAAACGAAGTAAAACAGCTTCAAAAAGATTGGAAAAAAGTTGGCCCGGTACCTAAAGCCTATAACGATAAAATCTTTGACCGTTTTAGAAAAGCATGTGACCAGATTTTTAATAATCTAAGAGCTTCTAGATCTGACGAAGAAAAAGAATACAAAGAAAACTTAGAGCTTAAACAAGCCATCATTAAAAAAATAGCTGCTTTAGATGCCGCTCAAGTAGACGAATTTAAAACATTGGTAGAACAGTATTCTTCAATAGGTTTTGTGCCAAAAGAGAATATTAGAGAGCTAAAAGATTCTTTTGCTGAAGCGGGTAAGAATTTTGTAGAAAATACAGAGCTAGAAGGCAATGATAAAACGAAATTAAAACTAGAGTTTGAAGTAGAAAGCATAAAAGATTCACCAAACGCTAAGAAAAAACTTTACAACAAGCGTACAAAAATTATAGATAGAATAAGAAAACTGAAATCTGAAAGTGAAACCATAAAAACTAATATGGACTTTTTCGCACTTTCTAAAAGCTCTGAAAAAATAATTTCTGAACTTCAAGACAAAGTAGACGACTACGAAAAGCAAATTGTAGAATTACAGGAGAAACTGTCAATTATTAACGATCTGTAAGTCAACAGAATGTTAAATAATTTAAAAAATCTTCCTAATCGGTTTTGACTTTTTAAAAGGTCTTCCTATATTCGCATCGCGTTTAAGCGAAACGCCTCCTTAGCTCAGCTGGTAGAGCAACTGACTTGTAATCAGTAGGTCGTTGGTTCGATCCCGACAGGAGGCTCTAAAAACGCAAAAAGCCTTTCAGATTCAATCTGAAAGGCTTTTTTTATGCGTGTTATTTTTCTGCACCTAGAGTAGCTCACCACAAGATTTACAATAGTTAGCATCGTAATCGTGGCCTTCCGTTCCGCAATGTTCACAAGCTTGCGTAGTGGTTTTTTTAGATTGATTGGTTTTGCTTATCTCCGAAGAAACAATCCCCGTTGGTACGGCAATTATCCCATAACCCAAAATCATAATTAAAGTAGCTAAGGCTTGTCCTAAGGGTGTGTGTGGCGCAATGTCTCCGTAACCCACCGTAGTTAATGTAACCACCGCCCAATAAATACTTTTAGGAATACTAGTGAAACCATTCTTGCCGCCTTCAATAACATACATAAATGTACCTAAAATTACTACAGAGATAAACACAGTGCCTATAAAGACGGTTATTTTGGCTCTGCTGGCTTTTAAAGCATCTTTAAGCTGAGAAGCTTCCCCTAAGAAACGAACCATTTTAAGGACCCTGAATACTCTTAAAAGGCGTATGCTGCGTATGATTAAGAAAGAGTGTGCGCCAGGTATAAAAATCCCTAAGTAAGTAGGTAAAACGGAAAGAAGATCTATTAACCCAAAAAAACTAAATACATATTTAATGGGTTTGTTTAACGTCCATAAGCGAGCAATATATTCTAAAGAGAATAATAGGGTGAAAATCCATTCTGCATAATAAAGCTCTTGGGGATAAGTGCTGCGTATACTTTCAACACTTTCTAGCATTACAATAAGAATACTTAGCAGTATGGCTACTAAAAGAACAACGTCAAATGTTTTTCCCCATAAGGTGTCTGCTTCAAAAATGATTTCATGCCATTTCTTTCTTAAGTTGGTGTATTTAGAGGTATTTGTCATTCGGTTAAATTCTTTTTTCAAGATATATCTGTTCGAAAAATAAGGTAAATAAATGGGGGTTTAAGTCAATGTTATTGATTTTCAGTAGAATTAATCTACAGCTTATAAAATGATTTTGAACTATTAATATCTAATGAGTTGTTTTCGCTTTGATTGTTAATATTTAATATTCAAATTAGCGGTCTGTCATTAGTATTTGATGGATTCTTAAATTTTTAATCTATGAAAAAACCCAAGATTTTAATGCTAGGCTGGGAGTTCCCGCCAATTATTAATGGAGGATTAGGCGTTGCTTGTTTAGGTATGGCTAAAGCACTTTCTAAACATGCCGATTTATCGATTATTCTTCCTAAAACGGATCCGGATTTTTTAGTGGAAAATGTTGAATTAATTGGGTTAAACAACATTTCAGCTGACCAAATTTCGATTGAAGAAACTGAGAAGGTATATAAAGAATTTTCAGAGGTAGAATTTGTGGATACTTCTATACTTCCTTATCCTGTTTACCAAACGGAAGAGAAGTCTTTTATTGTTGCCCACGAAAAGGAGATCGTTGAGAAAGATACCAAAACTATTAAAACAGAATTAGGTACTTTTCAGGCAGATGATTTATACGGAGAAGACGTAGTTTACAAAGTTCAGCAATACGCTAAATATGCGTTATCGTTGGCAAAAGATAAAGATTTTGATGTTATACATGCGCATGACTGGATGACTTTTTTAGCCGGTATTTACATAAAACATGCTACTGGAAAACCATTGGTGCTTCATGTACACTCATTAAGTTATGATAGAACCGGTCCCGAAGGTAGAGGTTGGATTTATGATATAGAAGTTAGAGGAATGAAAGAAGCAGATTTAATTATACCAGTAAGTAAGTACACTGCTGAAGTATGTTTAAATCATTTAGGCGCAGACTCTAATAAATTATTCCCCGTACACAATGGGGTAGAATTAGTTGATGCTTACAAAGAAGAATCTTCATTTCCAGAAAAATTAGTATTGTTTTTGGGTAGAGTTACCTTACAAAAAGGACCTGAAATATTCTTGGAAATTGCTTCAAAAGTAATGGAGGAATGCAAAGACGTTCGTTTTGTAATGGCTGGGACTGGTGATAAACTAAAAAGAATTATTGAATCGGGTGCTTACAAACAAGTAGGTAATAAATTCCATTTTACGGGTTTCTTAAACAAAGAAAAGGTTAATCATTTGCTGTCTATTGCAGATGTTTATTGTATGCCTTCCGTTTCCGAACCTTTTGGCTTATCGGCCTTAGAGGCTGCTCAATTTGGTGTGCCAGCCGTTATTTCTAAGCAATCGGGTGTAGCAGAAGTTTTAACTTCGGCTTTAAAAGCAGATTTCTGGGATGTAGATTTAATGGCAGAACATATTGTTTCTCTTCTAGAAGATGAAAAAATAAAAGAGAAGGTTGTAAAAGGAAGTTATGAAAACCTTAAATCATTAACATGGGAAGATACAGCTGAAAAAATCATGAATATTTTTCATGAAAAGCTGCACATATAAATGAAATCGGTTTGTGTTTATTTTCAGGTACACCAACCCAATCGTTTAAAACAATACAGTTTTTTTGATATTGGTAAAGACCATTTCTACGAAGATGATTTGCTTAATGAGCAAGTATTACACAAAGTAAGTGATAAATGCTATTTGCCAGCTAATGCTATGTTTTTGGACTTAATTCAAAAGCATAATGGCCAATTTAAAATAGCGTATTCATTAAGTGGGGTTTTAATTGAGCAATTAGAACAACATAGACCAGATGTATTAGAATCTTTTAAAGCTTTAGCTAATACGGGTTGTGTAGAATTTTTATCAGAGACGTATTACCATTCCTTATCTTATTTGTATTCTAAGGAAGAATTTGAACGCCAAATTGAAATCCATAAGGAAAGAATACAACGTCATTTTGGACAAACCCCCAAAGTGTTTAGAAATACAGAGCTAATTTATAATAATGATCTGGCTGAATACATTGAGGGAATGGGCTTCAATGGTATTTTGTCTGAAGGAGTAAATTGGTTTCTAAACGGAAGAACACCAAATGTTCTCTATAGGGCACCAAAATCTAATAAAATTAAAGTATTGCTGAAAAACCATAAGCTGTCAGATGATGTGGCTTTTCGGTTTTCTAATACAGCTTGGGTAGATTATCCTTTAACCCCGCAAAAGTTCACCAACTGGATTATGGAAGAAGAAGGTGATGTGGTTAACCTATTTATGGATTATGAAACCATAGGGGAGCACCATTGGGTAGAGACTGGTATTTTTGATTTTTGGAGTAGTTTGCCAGATGTTTTGCTAAAGTCTGGTCTAGCATTAAAAACACCTTCAGAAGTAATAAACAGTTATAAAGTGAAAGATCAATATGATGTTCATGAAAGTATTTCTTGGGCAGATTCTGAAAGAGATTTGAGTGCTTGGCTTGGAAATACCATGCAATCTGAAGCAGTAAGAAAAATCTACCAATTAGAAAAAGCTGTTTTACAGTCTAAAAATATTGGATTGGTACATGTATGGCGTAAATTACAAACCTCAGATCATTTTTATTATATGTGTACAAAATATTTTGGTGATGGTGCTGTACACGATTATTTTTCACCGTATGCGTCTCCTTATGATGGTTATATCTACTTTATGAATGCTGTTTCAGATTTAGAAATTATGCTTCGTAAAGAAGGAATAGAGGTATAATCGTTTTTTCATTACTCTAATTAGAAAAAATGCTCAACTTTGCAGCCACAAAAGGTTGAGATATGAATAAATGTATTTTCTTAGATAGAGATGGGGTGATCAACAAAGATTATGTTGATTATGTGTATACAATAGAAAAATTTGAATTCCTTCCGGGGGTACAAGAAGCTTTTCAATTACTTAAAGATCACGGTTATTTATTAATTGTAATAACTAATCAGTCTGGTGTAATAAAGGGGATTTACTCTGAAGACGATGTCTGGAATGTTCATAATCACATTCAAAAAGAAACCAACAATGCTATTGATGCCATCTATTATGCGCCGTACCATGAAAAATGGACAAACTCATTAACACGCAAGCCAAACTCGCTTATGCTAGAAAAAGCAATAGCAAAGTATAATATTGATGTAACAAGTAGTTGGATGATAGGGGATAAGAAAAGAGATCTTGATCCAGCATTGAAGTTAGGTATTAATACAGCTTTAGTAGAAACTACAGCAATACCAGAAGCGAAGATTACAGAAGACAGTTTACTGAAAATCGCAAAAAGGATAGTAGGCTAAAAGTCTACTCTTTATAAAAGACTAAGCCTACGGTACGTAGAAGAAAGATTAGTTTCTTTCTTCTACGTTATTATTTAGTTCTGTTGGCTGATCATTGTACGTGTAAGTAGCACAAACGCTATTTCTGTAACAAGAGCTCAACAATACTGAAAGTCCGAAACCAATAAGAATTACTAATTTTTTCATCTTAAAATATTTTATAAGCTTAAAGATATGGATTATAAAAAGAATACGCAAACTCTTTTTTTACCCTTTTATAATATTAACGACCATATAATGGATTAGTTCGTTAATTTTGTAAAAAAATACTATAAATGAGTTTACAGGAAGAACTAGTGAAAGGAATTAATGATTTCTTAATAAATAAAGGTGTTAATGTTACTGAACAACCGTCTGTTTTACAGCAGACTAAGAAGGAGTTTGAAGGAGATTATACATTTGTTCTTTTTCCATATTTAAAAACCCTAAAAACCAACCCAAATGCATTAGGAGAGGAATTAGGTCAGTTTCTTACAGAGAAGAATTTAATAGCGGGTTATAATTTAGTAAAGGGGTTTCTTAATCTTTCTTTAAATGAAAGCATATGGAAATCTGTTTTTTCTGAACTTCAACCAGGTAAAAAATTAAATGTAGAGTCAGATACGGTGATGGTAGAGTACTCATCGCCCAATACCAATAAACCACTTCACTTAGGCCATCTTAGAAATAATTTTTTAGGATTTTCTTTATCAAATATCTTAGACGCTAACGGGTATAATGTAATTAAGGCCAACCTCATTAACGACCGTGGGATTCATATCTGTAAATCCATGCTGGCGTATATGAAATTTGGAGACAATGAAACACCAGAATCATCGGGTTTAAAAGGAGATCACTTGGTGGGTAAATACTATGTGATTTTCGATAAAAAATACAAAGAACAAATTGAAGCGCTTATAGCTGAAGGTAAGGATGCTGATGTTGCCAAAAAAGAAGCGCCTTTATTATTAGAAGCTCAAGAAATGCTAAAGAAGTGGGAAGACGAAGATCCTGAAATTCGAGCACTTTGGGAAAAAATGAACAACTGGGTGTATTCCGGTTTTGAAAAGACCTATAAATCTATTGGTGTAGCTTTTGATCAATACTATTACGAGTCTGATACGTATTTATTAGGAAAAGATATAGTTGAAGAAGGACTTGAAAAAGGTGTCTTCTTCAAAAAAGACAATAATTCTGTTTGGGCAGATCTTTCAGATGAAGGATTAGATGAGAAACTGGTTTTACGGGGTGATGGTACCTCAGTATATATTACCCAAGATATGGGAACTGCCGACCTTAAATACAACGATTATAAAGTCGATAAGAGTATTTATGTTGTAGGGAACGAGCAAGACTACCATTTTGATGTTTTAAAACGCATCATGAAGAAATTAGGCAAACCTTATGCAGATGGTATTTACCATATGTCTTACGGTATGGTTGATTTACCAAGTGGTAAAATGAAATCTAGAGAAGGTACTGTGGTAGATGCTGATGATTTAATCAATGATATGGTTAAAACCGCGCGCCAACGTACCAATGAATTGGGGAAAATAGATGGTTTTACGGAAGAGGAAGCAGAGAAACTATACCATATGCTGGCTTTAGGTGCCGTTAAGTATTTTATTCTGAAGGTAGATCCGAAGAAAAGAATGCTTTTCAATCCAGAAGAATCGATTGATTTCCAAGGAAATACAGGGCCATTTATTCAATATACACATGCTAGAATTGCTTCGGTAATTAGAAGAGCAAAGCAATTAGGTTTTGATTTCGAAAATGTGTCTGCTCAAAACTATCCGTTCAGTTCTACTGAAAAAGAATTAATACAACTTATAGAATTAACGGAAGAAAAAATAAAAGAGGCAGGGAAAGCGTATGCGCCTTCAATTGTGGCCAATCATGTTTACGAAATTGCTAAAACGTTTAATCGTTTTTACAGTGAACAATCTATCCTTAATGCCGAAAACCCAGAAGATAGATTGGTAAGAATTAAACTTTGCGAACAAGTAGCTTCTTCAGTTAAATTTTTAATGGGCTTATTGGGGATTGACGTTCCTGAAAAAATGTAACTATGGCAAATCTTAAGGTTTGGATAGAAGCTGCAAGACTTAGAACATTACCATTAGCGCTAGCCGGTATTTTTACTGGCTCTGCTTTGGCTATAAGAGAAGGTAGTTTTAATCCAATTATATTTGGTTTGGCTCTATTGACAGCCACTTTTTTACAAGTGCTTTCTAATTTAGCCAATGATTACGGAGACTCACAAAATGGGGCCGATCATGCAGAACGTTTAGGACCCAAAAGAGCGGTGCAAAGCGGAATAATATCATCTTCATCCATGAAAAAGGCCATGATAATTATGGGGATTATTGCCTTTGTTTCTGGTATTATATTATTGTTGTATTCTTTTAGAGCCGATTACATAAAGTTACTTTACTTCTTAATTTTAGGCTTGGCCTCAATAGCTGCGGCGGTGAAATATACAGCTGGGAAAAATCCATACGGTTATATGGGGTTAGGCGATTTGTTTGTTTTTCTTTTCTTCGGAATTGTAGCTGTTTTTGGAACGTATTATTTATTTACGCAAGAAATCAGTTGTGCACCATTTGTGCTTTCCACGGCTATAGGTTTTTTAGCTGCGGGTGTTTTAAATGTAAATAATATAAGGGATATAGATTCGGATATTAAAGCAGGAAAGAAATCTGTTCCGGTAAGGTTAGGAGAGGGGAATGCAAAAATGTATCATTTACTATTATTGCTAGCAGCTGTTTTGCTTATAATTTGGGATGCTCTTACAACAGGGTTTTGGTGGGGGATTTTAGCTACGCCAATTTTTATTAAAAATTCGGTTTTGATTTACAAAGCTAAAAACCACACAGAATACGATAAGTTATTAAAACCTTTGGCTATTGGTACTTTTATATTAAGCCTTGGCTTATTTGCAAATGCTTTTTTAGCTTAAAAGGGATTTAATAAAACGGTAAGAATTTAGTTCGCTATTGGCAATTTCTAGATCTGCGGCAAAAATATTCTCTACAGAATCTAGCGCTTGTTCCCTGTCTGTTTCATTTAAATATTCTCTTTTATGTTCATTAATAAAATTAATGACTTCGGTAGGTTTTTTTCCTCTATATACAGGGATTACCGATTTTAGAATATCTCTAGAGTTAGCATTGGCATGGTCTCGTTCAACAAATCGGTCTAACTCTTCTCTAATCACACCTAACTCTTCTTTATCTACACTAGAGTCTGATTGTGCTGCAAAAAGGAACAGAAATGATAAAAAATGATACTTTGTCCAATTGTTGAATTCGTTGTCCATAATTATAGTAGACAAATAATAAAAAAATCCCCCATAGTTGAAACACTATGGGGGATTATATTTATTGTTCGTGTAATTTATATTACATCATACCTGGCATTCCGCCACCCATACCACCTGGCATTCCAGCCATTCCGGCACCGGCTTCTTCAGGCTCATCAGCAACAACCGCTTCAGTTGTTAATAATAAACCGGAGATAGAAGATGCATTTTCTAAAGCAAGACGCGTTACTTTAACTGGGTCAATAACACCAATAGCAATTAGGTTAGCAAATTCTTCAGTTCTTGCATTGTAACCGAAGTCATCTTTTCCTTCTTTTACTTTGTGAACGATAACCGAAGCTTCGTCACCTGCATTTTGTACAATAGTTCTTAGAGGAGCTTCAATCGCTTTTCTAATAATATCGATACCGTGTGTTTGGTCTTCATTTTCGCCTTTTAGACCATCTAAAGCAACAGCTGCTCTAATTAATGCAGTACCACCACCAGCAACAATTCCTTCTTCAACAGCGGCTCTAGTAGCGTGTAAGGCATCGTCAACACGGTCTTTCTTTTCTTTCATTTCTACTTCTGTAGCTGCACCAATGTAAAGAACGGCAACACCACCAGAAAGCTTAGCTAAACGCTCTTGTAGTTTTTCTTTATCGTAGTCAGATGTAGTAGTTTCTATTTGAGCTTTAACTTGGTTAATTCTAGCGTCAATAGTACTTTTTTCACCAGCACCATTTACAATAACCGTATTGTCTTTGTCAATAGTTATTTTTTCAGCGGTACCAAGCATTTCAATAGTAGTGCTTTCTAATTTGAAACCACGTTCTTCAGAAACAACAGTAGCACCGGTTAAAACAGCAAGGTCTTCTAACATTGCTTTTCTACGGTCACCAAAACCTGGCGCTTTAACAGCAGCCACTTTTAAGGCACCTCTAATTTTGTTTACTACCAATGTAGCTAAAGCTTCGCTTTCTACATCTTCAGCAACAATCAATAAAGCTCTTCCTGTTTGAGAAACTGCTTCCAATACAGGAAGTAAGTCTTTCATAGAAGTTACTTTTTTGTCGTAAATTAAGATAAATGGATTGTCTAATTCAGTTTCCATTTTTTCTGAATTAGTAACGAAGTAAGGAGAAAGGTATCCTCTGTCGAATTGCATACCTTCAACAGTTTTAACTTCTGTTTCAGTACCTTTTGCTTCTTCTACAGTAATTACACCATCTTTACCAACTTTTTCCATAGCATCGGCAATCATCTTACCAATCTCTTCATCGTTGTTAGCAGAAATAGTAGCCACCTGAGCAATTTCAGCAGAGCTATTGATTTTTTTAGCTTGGTCTTTAAGAGCACCAACAATTACTTTTACAGCTTTGTCAATTCCTCTTTTAATATCCATTGGGTTAGCACCCGCAGCTACAAATTTTAAACCTTGTCCGTAAATAGCTTGCGCTAAAACAGTTGCTGTTGTAGTACCATCACCCGCTGCATCTGCAGTTTTAGAAGCTACTTCTTTCACTAATTGAGCACCCATGTTTTCAACAGGGTCTTTCAATTCAATTTCTTTAGCTACTGAAACACCATCTTTAGTTACGGTAGGAGCACCAAACTTTTTGTCAAGAATTACATTTCTACCTTTAGGACCTAAAGTTACTTTTACAGCGTTGGCTAATTTGTCAACACCTTTTTTTAGCTTATCAGTCGCGTCTGCATTAAAGAAAATTTCTTTTGCCATAGCGTATTATACGTTTGTTGATTTGTTAAAATTGATTTGGAATGGTTTTAAAGAATAGCGTAAATATCCGCTTCTTTCATAATTAAAAAGTCCTTACCCTCGTAAGAAATTTCTGTTCCTGAATATTTCCCGTAAAGAACAGTGTCGCCTACTTTTACAGTAACAGGCTCATCTTTTTTACCTGGGCCAACCGCTACTACTGTACCTTTTTGAGGTTTTTCTTGAGCAGAATCAGGAATAATAATTCCAGATGCAGTTTTAACTTCGGCTGCAGCAGGTTCTACAAGAACTCTATCTGCTAAAGGTTTGATGTTTACACTCATTGTTTTATTTGTTTTAAAAAGATTGATCTAATTATGGTGGGGTATTAACACATGTTGTGCCATAGCAAAAAGTAAGACATTAGTGTCAGGTTTGTAAGTGTATTGTAAATTCTATGTTTATTAGTTCTTGCTTATTGTGACACTCTGTCAGCAGAGGGGAGAGTGTTATAAAAAGTGTCTTGTCAGAATAAGGCTGTCAAGTTTTCAGTAGGGCTTTTGAAATATAGATTTTACTAGTCTAAGGCCTTTAATAAAGTGGCCCAAAACTCTTTCTGAATTGAAATCCCTTTGTCATTATTATACCACATTTGCATTTGGGTAGCAAACTCATGGTAAGAAGGTTTTTCTTCTAATTGTTTGTAGTGCATTACCAGTTCTTGTGCTTTTTCGGGTCTAGGACCCCAGTGTCCTAATACCTGTAAAGAGTCTTTTTTAATGATGATTATTTTAGGGATAGATTGCCCTCCATTGGTTAAAAAATAACTCATCAATTCAGGATTCTCATCTCTGAAAATGATCTTTGCTGATAGCGTTGGGCTAATTTCAGCCATTTTTGCAATTACAGGAACTACTTGTGCCGCATCACCACACCACATTTCAGTAATAATAAGTAAGTCAATTTCAGTAGTAAGTGTAAGAAGCTGTTGTTTTATGCCTTCTTCAAGTATGATTTTTTTGTCTACTCTGTTTGCTCTAGACCAATTTAATTTGGTGTAGTTCACTAAACTACCAGACTGATTTTCGCCAGAAGTTTTTCCTGCGTCGCTAAACTCTTTAAATAGGGTTCTGTAAGCTTCGTAGCTTATGCTCTTTTGTAAACCGTCTTTGATTAATAAATCCATGTTGCAATAAACAAATAAAAGAGAAATAGAGATCGCTTAATTTATAGAATAGACTGTAAATGTATTTTATAAGACGTTTAGAAGATGGAAATATTAGTTTTGGTGGTAAATCTATCTAAAGCTTCAATACCTAAAACGGAATTGCCTTTTTCGTTTAATTCTGGGCTCCAAACCGAAATACTATACTGACCAGGAACAATAGCCACAATTGCCCCAGATACACCACTTTTACCGGGTAAACCTACACGGAAAGCAAATTCTCCAGATTCGTCATAAAAACCGCAAGTAAGCATAACCGAATTAATACGTTTAACATGTCTTGCCGAGGTAACAATTTCGCCATTTAAAGGATTTATACCCCCATTAGCCAAGTATAAAAAAGCCTTAGAAAGATCTGATGTGTTCATAGTAATAGAGCAGTAATGGAAATAAACATCTAATACCTGTTCAATATCGTTTTTAATGTTCCCGAAACTTTTCATAAAGTTTACTAATGCCGCATTTCTATACCCCATTTCTTTTTCGCTTTTTACCACGCTATAATCGTAATCTATGTTTGGGTTTTGGGTCAATTCTCTGGTGAAATCTAAAATTTCAGCTTTAGCATCTTTTAATTCTGAAATAAGAATATCTGTAGCCACTAAAGCACCGGCATTAATAAATGGATTTCTTGGTATTCCGTGTTCATATTCTAACTGTACTAAAGAGTTGAAAGGATCTCCCGAAGGTTCTCTGCCAATTCTTTTCCAGAAATCTGTACCTAATAATTTTAATGCCACCGTAAAGGTGATTACTTTAGATACACTTTGAATAGAATACTTGGCACTAGAATCTCCCGTCTGAAATTGTTTTCCTTCCGTTGTGGTTACTGTTAATGCAAATTGCTTGGGGTCAATGTCTCTTAAAGCGGGTATATATCCAACGGTTTTTCCTTGGCCAAAGTAGGGGGTTACTTCGGTCTGTATTTCTGAAATTATTTCATGAATATCCATTACTGAAAGCTGAGAAATATTCGGGCAAAAAAAAAGGGATAAGTTTATTTCTTATCCCTTGTTCCAAAAACAAAATCCCAGAGGGGTGAAGATACTCCAAAATACTGGGAGGAATCTTTGTAATGATGTACCGCGTGGTAAATCCACAACCATCTAAATATATTTTTTGGTGGGTTGTATACGTGTACAATATAATGTACCAACAAATAACTGGCGTAGCCTACTAAAATACCCGCTAAAAAAGCATAGGTGAAATAGTTCATCATTATCCAAAACATTCCAAATAATGATAATGCTAGCAATAAAGCTACCGGTACAGGCATTGCTAAGCGTTTGGTATCTTTAGGGTAATCATGGTGTACACCATGGAAATTATAGGCTATTTTCTCTCTAAATGCTGTTTTAGGCTTCATGTGAAAAACAAAGCGGTGTACAGAATATTCTATAAGAGAAAACAGTAATATACCGAAAAGATAAAGGCCAATAATAGAGACGGCATTCATTTCAGTATAAACAAAAGCAGAATATAATAACCCAAAAGAAATTAGGAAATATAGACTTACAGGTACAGAAATGTGTGTTCTTGATAAATTCTCTAGTAATTTACTGTTGAACAATTGTGCTTTCGCACCCGGTGCATCATTCGGAATAGATTTAGAATTGCTACTCATCAGTATTTAGTTTTCACGAACAAAAATAAACAACTAAACATTGTAGACAAGAGAAGTTATATTAATAAATACCTAACAACTTGAATGGTCCCCAATAGTATGGTTCAGGATGTTTCTCTCTCGTTTTTTGCTCTGCAATGCTTAACGCTTCGTAAACATTCTTGCCAGAGAAAAGTTCCGTATAAAAAGTAATCATTAACTCTTGTGTAGCTTGGTCATCTACTTTCCACATACTCATAACTATATTTTGGACTCCCGCTACCTGAAAAGAGCGTTGTAGGCCGTAAACACCTTCACCATTTTTAATTTGGCCTAAACCAGTTTCACACGCAGAAAGAATCACTATTTGAGTGCCGTCTAAATCTAGGTTAGAGGCTTTGTAAGCGGTTAAAATAGGCTCGCCTTCCTTGTAGTAATACTTTTCGTTGGCACCGGCAAAAGCTAATCCAGAGTTTATCATAGGGTTGCTTTTGGTAGAAGCATTATCAATAAAAAAACCATGGGTGGCAATGTGGATTAAATCAACAGGATCTTGTTCTTTAATTTTTTGAACACTAGCATTCCCTTTTATGAGTAGGGTGCTTTTTAAACCGCTGGCTTTAAAAAGTGAATCAATGGTAGAAACCTCTTTTTCTGTTCCGGGTAAAGAAGAAAATGGTTTTTTTATTAAATCAGGAGTGTCTTCATGAATGGTATAATCTGGGTTTCCAACAAGAAGAGCGGTCTTGAAGCTCAATTTTTCTTTTTCTTCGGTAAGTGTTTGTGTATTGGTTACGTTGTATATTTTTATTTCATCAAAAAGATATTCTTTTGTTTCAGGATTTTGTAGTGTATTTAGATTAATTAAGTTATAAATACCATCTGCAGAAAAGTATACGGTGTTTTTGCCTGCAAGAACTTTCTTTATTGGTGACCAGAATTGTTTGTAAGAGTAATTGTCTTCGTTTTTAAGTAAAATAGAGTTAGAGTAATACGAGCTGTATTTTTTGTCTAGTTCATTTCCATTACTTAAGCTTATGGCTTCCGGCGTTGTACTGTTGTTGAATAATGTAAGTGCCAAATAAGCCGATGAATCTACTAAATCATGAATAAGTACTTTTTTAGCTTTCTTTTTAGAGTGATCAAGAACGGTGGTGGTATCAAAATAAACTGTTCTAAGGATTTCTATTGCTGCTTGCTCTGGGTTTAATTGATTTCTCACTTCTTCCCATGTAACATCAGAATCTATTTTCTTTTTATTTACAAGATTGATGATCTCTTTTTCGGTAGAGTTAATAGATGATTGTAAGGCTTTTATTTTATTAAGATTTCCAGAGTTAGAAACTACTAATGAATATTCGTTTTTAGTGTTTTTAAGTTTGGTGTATAATTCTTGAACTTTAGGATTATCGCTGTTTCTGATTTTCTCTAAAAACTTATTGGCTTCATTTAGCAATAAGGCCTTTGTGGTAAGTTGATAGTTGTAGATTTGGCGTTTTAATTTTTCTGTTGTGGTATCTTGCGGGTAAGTGTTTATGTAGGTATAAGCGAAAGAATAATAGTATTCAATGTTTTTCTTTAGGTCTGTATAAAAGTTTTCTTTCTCGTATTCACTAAGTCCGGCAAAGTTGTTTTTTATGTAGCTTAATATATTAGAAGTAGCCTTGTCTAAATATTCGTTGGCATCTCTTAAACTATCTTCCGCATAGGCTATTTTACCATAGGTAAAATAGGTGTCTGCTAATAGACGGTCGTTATAACCAATTTTTTTATTAAAGAATTTTAAGGATTTGTCGGCGTATTTATGGGCTTTTTTAAAATTGCCTACCTTACTGTAGTAGTCGGCAAGCAAATTCATGGCTTCTACTTTATTAACATTATTAGCACCTACTTCCATTTCGGTCCATAAGTGTTTTTGATAATGGTAGTTTTTGTGTGCGTATTTTTTGGCGTTTTTAAAGTTGTTTTTTTCTAACTCTATTTTTGTTAGGGTATGATAGATTTCAGCATATCTATCTACTTCATACTTGTTTGTGTAATTAGAGTATTTAATGGCTTCTGCATATTTTTCAAGTAAATAAGATGCCGTATCATCGTTATCAAATTTATAATGTAAAATTCCAAGAGTTAAATAAGGGCGGTAACGGATGGGGTTGTTATCGTTGTATCTAAGGTTATATAAGGAGTCTGCAATTATTGCTTTTTCTTCAGCCTCTATATAATTACCTGTTTGTAAATAAAAATAAGCTAAATCATTTACGGCTTCGTAGTAGTATTTTTGTCTTTGTTTTTTCTTTTCTAAACGTACTACAGCAATGTTATAGGCTTTGTTATATCTCTTTTCGGCAGCCGTTAGATTTCCTTTTAGGTAGTAGGCTTTGCCTAAACCTTCCAGAATAATCATGTCTTTTTTTTCGGCAGCTGGGTTGTCTTCATAAGCGCTGTATTTCACATGCTTTTTCTCACCGTATTCAATGGCTTTGTCTAGCTTCTCTTTTCGAATTAATCTAAAGATTTTCTTTTGAGCTGAAGCGGATGCACAGAATATGAATAAAGAAATGATCAGGTATATTATTCGGATACGCATAATGAAATTAGATTTTTAACCTAAATAGCATAAATCTTAATGAAAGACTAACAAAGAAGTATTCAGAGGATTCTTTTCCCCATTTAGAGGTGTTAGTGAACTCGTAATCCTGAAACATATTCATGTGATTAATATCAAACTGTAGCCCAATATCAACTCTTCTGAAAACGGTTGCGTTAGCCCCTAAAACAAAGTTTACATATGGTTTAAGATTGTTTGTGCTAACATTTTCTTCGGTATAAACTTCTCCTAAATCTTCGTAAATATTTGGCTGATTATCCCAACCAATTATGTCTAATCTATAAGGGATGTTTAAGTGTGCTCCGGCAAAGAACGATAAGTATTTTCGTAAATAGAAGTTGAATTCTAGCGGTACAGAAATGCTGGTGACTAAAAATGTGAACCGCGCATTATCTTCAATTAAACCTAAGTTTTTGGAACTTAAAGCACCATAAATGTTTTTATTATAAACATCTCTGTGGTCTAAGTGCGTTGAGGTTGCCCCAACACCAAGCGTAATACTTTTATTCAGATCAAGAAACTGTTCTAGTTGAATAAAAGCCCCAAACTTAGCTTCAGCTGAATATTTTTGTAAAGCGTTAAAGGGGTCTGCGTAAAGTCTAAGCTTTGTCTTTAATTGACAAAAAGCAACATTAGCAAATAGTATAAAAAGAAGCGCAATCAGGTTTTTCTTGCCATTCATAACATGAAAACTTAATTACGCCAATTTACACTAAAATCTTAAATAGTATTGTTTTCGAGTAAGTTACTTATCTACTTTCTAAAAAAAATGAACACCGGTATAATTAAACGGAGTGATTTTTTTTAACTCTGCTTTTACATCATCGCTTATTTCTAGCGTTTCTATAAAAGAAGCTATAGACTCACTATTAATAATGCTATTGGTTCTGGTAAGTTCTTTTAAAGTTTCGTAAGGGTTAGGATACGCTTCTCTTCTTAAAATTGTTTGAATGGCTTCTGCTACTACCGCCCAATTGTCTTCTAAATCCTGAAGAATAGCTTTTTCATTTAATTCTAATTTACCAATCCCTTTTTCTAAAGATTTAAGCGCAATTAAAGTATGTCCTAAAGGAACACCAATGTTTCTTAAAACGGTAGAATCGGTTAAGTCTCTTTGTAATCTTGAAATAGGAAGTTTAGCACTTAAATGCTCAAAAATAGCATTAGCAATGCCTAAGTTTCCTTCTGCATTTTCAAAATCTATTGGGTTAACCTTATGCGGCATGGCAGAAGAACCTACTTCGTTTTTGTTAATTTTTTGTTTGAAATAGTTCATGGAAACGTATTGCCATACATCTCTAGAGAAATCAATTAGTATTACGTTGATTCTTTTTAAAGCGTCAAAAATAGAACCTAAATGATCGTAATGTTCTATTTGAGTAGTTACCTGAGATCTTGAAATCCCTAAAATGTTGTTTACAAAATTATTACCGAAATCAATCCAGTTGATGTTTGGGTAAGCTACGTTGTGGGCATTAAAATTACCCGTAGCACCACCAAATTTAGAAGAGTATTTACAGGTTTCAAGAATGGCCAATTGTTCTTTTAAACGTTCTACAAAAACATAAATCTCTTTACCTAAACGGGTAGGGGAAGCCGGCTGACCATGTGTTTTAGCCAACATGGGGATGTCTTTCCAAGATTTTGCTCTAGAATCTAACATCCCTATAATTTTGTTTAAAGTAGGTATGTATGCTTCTTTTATAGAGTCACGCAACATTAAGGGTACCGATGTATTGTTAATGTCTTGTGAGGTTAAACCAAAATGAATGAACTCTTTAAAAGGCTGTAAGTTTAAGTTGTCAAATTTCTCTTTAATGAAATATTCAACGGCCTTAACATCGTGGTTGGTAATGGCTTCTTTGTCTTTTATCCATTGGGCATCTTCTAAGGTGAAGTTTTGGTATAAAGCTCTTAATGCGCCGTAAATGCTTTTGTCTACCGCAGCTAATTGTGGCAGTCCTTGTTCGCAAAGTGCAATAAAATACTCCACTTCAACTAAAACACGGTATTTAATCAATGCGTATTCAGAAAAATAAGCATCTAGTTCTACATTTTTAGATCGGTATCTTCCATCGATAGGAGAAATGGCGGTTAGTATATTTAAATCCATCTTTTTGAGCTTGTTCAAAATTGATAAGCTGCAAATATAGGTAAATTGTTCTTTTCTGTCTTTTAAAGCTTAAAAGCCTTTTTCAACACTTTCAGTTATAAATTGGACAGGAGATTAAGAATAATAACGTAAATTCAACGGCATAAAGGATTTTGCGGGATAAATCCTTTTTCAAGATGAATAAGATTATGACTGATATTGTTAAGCTAAAAGTTAAAGAAGTAAATAAGCAAACGGCTGACGCTGTTGAGATAGTTTTTGAAAAACCAAGTTTCGATTTTACATATCAATCGGGCCAGTTTTTAACCCTTAATTGTATACTATAGATGGTAAAGAAGTAAGAAGAGCGTATTCGCTTTGTTCTTCCCCTTATACAGATGAAAATCCGGCGGTGGCTGTTAAGCGCGTAAAAGACGGTTTAATGTCTAATTACGTAAACGAAAACCTAAAACCGGGCGACGAAATCTCCATTTTGCCGGCCATGGGTAATTTTAAATTAGAAGCAAATCCTTCGGCTTCCAGAGAAATTGTTCTTTTAGGTGGTGGTAGTGGAATTACGCCTTTGATTTCGATCTTAAAAACAGTATTAACGCAAGAGCCTAATTCTAAGGTGAACTTGATTTATGCTAACCGCGATAAAAACTCGGTAATCTTTAAAGAAGAAATTGAAAAATGGGCGAATCAATACCCAGACCGTTTAAAATACGCTTCTCATTTTGACGAAGACGCCGTTGAGCAACCTGTGAAGAAAAAAGGTTTGTTTAATTCTATTTTCGGGAAAAAAGTAGTGAATGCCAGTGGTTATTTAACTATTGATCAATACATAGCTTTATTCGGGAGTATTCAATTGAATCCTAGTAAAGACAAAGAATATTACATTTGTGGTCCTTCTGGAATGATGCACGTGGCTGATTTAACTTTACAAAGTGTAGACATACCAGCTTCTCAGATTTTCCGTGAAAGCTTTGTGGCAGATGTAGAAGTGGGTGAAAAAAAAGAAAGTGAAGTGGAAGGCGGTTCTACCGTTATTGCCAAATTAGGTGGCGAAGAATTTGAGTTCCAAGTAACAGACGATACCATTCTTTTTACCGCCATGGATAAAGGAATTGATATCCCTTATTCTTGCCAAAGTGGTTTATGTACTGCCTGTATGGGTAAATGTGTTGAAGGTGAAGTAGCCATGGACGTTGATATGGGCTTAACCGATGCGCAAAAAGCTGAGGGTTATGTGCTCACCTGTGTAGGCCGACCAAAAACGAAGAAAGTAGTTATAGATTTTGAATAATATTAAAAGCCCCATTCGGGGCTTTTTTTATGCCCTTGTTTTTCATTTAAAGAAAAAGATATTGTGATTTTTAAAATTCTATTACTCTTTGTAGCCACCATTGTAGCCTTTTGGATAAGTGCCATTTGTGGCGGTGGTGCCAGTTTGGTGTTAATCCCCATACTTTCATTATTATTGACTTCTACGGCAATTCCGGTAGCCTTAACTATTGGTACGTTTACCAGTTCGGCTTCTAGGATATACTTTTTTAAAAAGCACATAAGTTGGAAGATCTTTTTCTTGTTTGTTCCTTTTTCAATACCCGCGGTAATAGTAGGGGCATACCTTATAAAGTACGCTAATCCCATTTATTTACAGTTTGTGATAGCCATTTTTTTAATATCGAACGTAAGAGAATTAATTAAACCAAAGAAAAAGCTTTTAGAAGACCAAAAACCGTATCCAAAGTATGTTTTAGCCCTAGTTGGTTTTGTGGCCGGTTTCGTTTCTGGATTAACAGGGGCAGTAGGTTTATTGTTTAATCGGTTTTATTTACGCTACGGACTAAGCAAAGAAGAAATCATAGCTACCCGTGCTGCCAATGAGATTTTCCTGCATACCGTTAAATTAGTGTTGTATTTTTCGTTGGGTTTAGCCACTACCAACTCTATCTATTTAGGCTTGACTATAGCGGCGGCTTCCGTTGTTTCTTCGTTCAGTATTAAATACATTTTGCCGTATTTAAGCGAAACGGTGTTTCGGAAAATTGGTTATTCGGCCATGTTTATCTCCGGAGTTTTTATGTTGTACAATACCGGCAATTCTATCATTACGAACGATCGACTTTCCTTAAATTCTAAGATTATTTCGGACGGTTATGAAACGCAGCTGGCTTGGCGAGAAACAGCCACCAGTTTAGAGTTTACTTATGACGAAGGTTTTGAAATTGAGATCTCAATTCCTTTGGAAGAATTGCCGCTTCCTATTCATGAAAAATACAAAACCCGTTTTGAAAAAGCCGATAAATATTTTTTAGAAAAAGTCTTTTCTTTTGAAGGAACAGCCTATGAAATTCATCTGGTTGAAAATGGAAAGATTATTAAAATTGAAGAAGAGGGGTAGCGTATTTGCAGGCTTTATAAATTCTTTACCTATGTATATTTTATTTTAAAAAGATAAAAGTGGGCTATATGCTAAATCTAGTTTTTATGATTTGCTAAGAATTTTGTTTTTGGGAATAATAATTAGGTTTCAGTATATGTTTAGGTCAGTGAGGATTGCGGTTAGTTTTTATTTATAATTCTGTAATTACTATTGTACTTAATATTAGTCCAGAAAATGTGAATATATAGTCAAGGAAATTCAGTTTTCTGTTATCCTTCGGTGAAAACCAAGCAGCCACCATAAATTCCTGATTTGTAATCAAAAGGCTTAATATTCTAAATACAGTGAAAATCATCATCATTGCCAATAGATTTAAATCTATAGTCAGCATAAGTTCCTGCTTCAGATTTAAAATCAGAATTGTCTTTTAGTTTGTTCAACAAGAACCATTGCAAAAAACCAATACAAAACCATATTAAAGATACAGAAGGAATTCTAAGTCTTTTATAGTACAACAGAAATAAAGAATATGGTCCTACGAATGTCAATGCAATTAAAATCTGATTTATATACTGCTGTGGTATTATGAAAAACTTGTAAGCCCACCAAACAAGTCCTCCAATCAACAGGTAGAGTGAAATCACAATGTAGTCTACTTTATCGATTTTACTTTTGTTCATATTTCAATTAACCACAACGTTCGTGTATAGGCTGTTTTGATTTAAGTAAATTAGCGATTTCGGGTTGAGGTAAAAATATAAAAGCCGAATGAAATCGTATTCGTTTTAAGCTATTTTATGTTTGAGTAACAAACAGGGTAGGTATCGCTAAATCTCAATATTAAAATTGCTTCTACCCCATCCTAGCACAAGTGTTTTTCACTTGTGTTTGTTTCCGGTAAAGTAGTATCTGAACTTCGGCAGTAAAATAGTTTAGTTGAGGGAGTAAGAACGGAGTTAATCTGCTGTTAAGGTAGTATCCATTAAACTATGTAAGACAATACCCTAAGAGATTTCAGATTAAACAAAAAAGGCTGGCCTTAATAAGACCAACCTTTAAACTATCAAAGCAATATGTTAAGCATGTTTTTATTTCGATTTCGAAATTCTTGCTCTAAAGTTTTCAACCCCTAAGAACATAATTGGTACTACAATTAATGTTAAGAAGGTTGCAAAGGAGATACCAAATATAATGGTCCAACACATTGGTCCCCAGAATATTTTGTTTTCACCACCCATGTAGAAATTGGCATCGTAATGCGTGAATAATCCTACAAAGTCAATATTAAGGCCAATAGCCAAAGGCACAAGTCCTAATACGGTTGTAATAGCTGTTAATAATACGGGTCTAAGACGCGTTTTCCCAGAAAGAACAATAGCGTAAATCAAATCTATTTTAGTGAATTTTTCACCTTCTTTTAGATCGTCATTTCTTCTGTCCATCATTAGTTTGGTATAATCTATTAATACAATGGCGTTATTCACCACAATACCCGCAAGGGAGATAATACCAATCATAGTCATGATGACTACAAACTCCATATTAAAGATTACCAAACCTAAGAATACACCAATTGTACTTAATATTACCGATGTTAGAATAATAGCAGGGGCACTTAATGAGTTAAATTGAGCTACAATAATTAGCAAGATTAAGAAAACAGCAATCATTAATGCCGAAGCTAAGAAAGCCATTTCTTCTGCTTGTTTTTCTTGTTCACCCGTAAACTTAACATCATAACCTGCAGGTATGTGGTAATCCTTTAGTAACACTTTTAACTGCTCGTTAATTTCAGTAGCGTTATAGCCGTCTAAAACATTAGAGTAAAGTGTAACCACTCTTTCTAAGTCTTTACGGTTAATGTTACCAAACGAAGAACTGTTTCTAACTTTAGCTACAGCAGAGATAGGTACTTGTTGTATTTTACCAGTGGCAGCATCTCTAAAGGTGATGTATTGATTGTATAAGGCAGATTCATTGTATCTGTACCTTTCAGCTAAACGAAGTTCAATAGGATAATCGTCCTCACCATCTTTGTATTTTGACACTTCTTTACCAAAAAGCGAAGTTCTTAGTTCGGAAGCAATTGTACCTGTAGAAACACCGTATCTACGGGCTTTAATACGATCTACATCAAAGATTAATTCTGGTTTACCAACTTCTAAATCGGTTTTTAATTCTTCAATACCATCAATCCCCGAAGCGTTGATTTTACGTTTTAAATCCGCTGCTATATGTAGCAGTTGTTCAAATTCGTCACCACTAATTTCTAAGTTAATTGGTTTACCAACAGGAGGCCCACTATGCGTCTTTGTCTACCGTAATCTGAACACCTGGGTATCTACCAATATTTTCACGGATTGTATTCATTACATCTGTAGTTTCAATGTCACCGCGTTTAGTGAATTCTACAAACTCTACAGTAATACGTGCTTTATGCGGAGTAGGGGAACTGCTGTTAGAAGCCATTGGGTCACCTGGGTCAGAAGTACCTTGTCCCACTTGTGTGATAACCGCATTTACAGCTTGGTCATAAGGTGCCAAAATTTTGTCTAATTTGGCTTCAATTTCTTTTACAAACTCGTTAGTGACTTCAATATCGGTACCTAATGGTTCTTCAATAAAGATGTTTACATAATTAGGTTCATTTTCAGGGAAGAAAAGAACTTTGGGTGTAAACGTAGCAAAGATGAATAAAGAGAAAATTAATAAGCCAAACGTACCAATAAATATAACTATAGGTCTAGAGCCTTTTAGAGAGTAGCTTAGTATTTTTTCATAGCCACTTTCTAATTTAGGTAAAAAACTATTTTGGAAGGATTCTGCCGCAGGTGTTAATATAAAAGCATTCAGCAATAATAAAATGGCCGCAAAGAAGAATAAATTACTTCCTACAACACTTCCGCCTAATAGAAACAGAATTCCTAAAAGAATACCAATGGCACTGTAAATAAGTACTTTCCTTTTATTGATTTTATCGTCATCACCAACCTTCATTAATACCGAAGTAAATACCGGGTTGATCACCAAGGCTACGAAAAGAGATGATCCTAATACAATAATTAAGGTAATAGGTAGGTATTTCATGAATTGACCCATAATACCAGGCCATACTACTAAAGGCAAGAACGCTGCTAATGTTGTAGCGGTAGAGGAAATGATAGGCCACGCTACTTCACCAATACCTTCTTTAGCGGCTTGAAAGCTGTTACGTCCTTCATCCATTAAACGGTAGATGTTTTCTACCACCACAATACCGTTATCTACCAGCATACCTAAGGCCATAATTAGACCAAAAAGCACCATCATGTTAATGTTAATCCCTAAAGCACCCAATACTAAAAAAGATAAGAACATAGACATTGGTATGGCAATACCAACGAATAGTGCATTTCTAGTACCTAAGAAGAAAAGCAAGACTAGAACTACCAATATAATACCCGATATAATGTTGTTTTCCAGATCGGAAACCATGTTTTTGGTATTAATAGTTTGGTCTAAGGTAATGGTTACGTTTAAGTCTTTTGGTAAGAAGGTTTCTCTAGATTCATCTACAATTTTGTTGATTTTATCAGACGCTTCAATTAAGTTTTGACCCGAACGTTTTACTACATCAAGCATTACTACCGTTTCTCCGTTAAGACGTGCATAAGATTCAGACTCCTTAAAGGTGAAGTTTACTTCAGCAATGTCTTTTAAGAATACGGGTTCTTCGTTTTCGTGTTTTACAATGATGTCTTCCATTTCTTTTGGATCATCAAATTCGCCCACAACACGCACGTTTCTTCTAAAACCATCTGTTAAAATGTTACCCCCAGAAATGGTAAGGTTTTCATTTTTAATAGCATTTTCTATATCCTGAAAACTGATTTTTAAAGACTGAAGTTTTAATAAGTCTACGTTGATTTGCACTTCTTCTTCTTGAAGACCACGTATTTCAACTTTAGATATTTCACCAAGTTTTTCAATCTCATCCTCTAAATCTTCAGCATAAGATTTTAATTGTAGAAAACTGTAGTTACCCGAAAGGTTGATGTTCATGATAGGGAACTCAGAGAAGTTCAATTCAAAAACATCTGGATCTGTTTCTAAATCGGTAGGAAGCTCTTTTTTAGCTTTATCTACCGCATCTTTTACATCCTGCAGGGCTTTAGATACTTCTATATTACTTTCAAACTCTACAATAATAGAAGAGAAATCTTGTACTGAAGATGATTTAATATCATCTACACCAGTAATAGACTTGAGCTCTTTTTCGATAGGTCGTGTAATCAGGTTTTCCATATCCACAGGTGAATTACCTGGGTGTACTGTACCTACATAAACGGTAGGTAAGCTTACTTCCGGAAAACTTTCTTTTGGCAGGGACATATAAGAATAAATACCCGCTACCAATATAATGAAGGTAAGAAAGAATACAGTGGATTTGTTTTTTAATGCCCAGCTGGACATTCCAAATTCACGCGTTGTATTTTTCTTTTCAGAATTAGTACTCATAATTTTTTACAGCCTCTTTTAGTTTAACGTTACTCTAGAGCTATCCACAACAAGAGTTTGTCCTTTTATAACTAGGTCTTCACCAGCAGTTAATCCTTCTTCTACTAAAACGCTTCCTTTATAAGAAGGGCCGGTTTTAATATTTTTCTTGTGAACTATATTATTAGTATCTACTGTAAATACATAAGAACTATTACCATCATCCTGAATCACTTTGTCTGGAACAACAATAGCATCTTTTAGCTCAAATTCTTGTAGTTTAACAATGCCTAATAGGTTCGGTAAAAAGTTTTTACTCGATTTTTTAGGGCTTACACGTATAGAGAATGTTCGATTACCTGGGTTAATGTAATTCCCTACATAAGTTACAGTACCTTCTACCCATTCTTTACCAATAGATGGAAACATGATTTCAACCGATTTGTTTTTTTGAATTTTTCCTAAATAAGCCTCAGAAATTTCAGCCTCTAAATACACTTTACTTAGGTTTACAATTCTGAACATAGGTTGGCTAGGACCGGCCATTTCACCCACATTAGGGAAAATATTGTCTACTTCACCAGATATAGGGGCTGTGATGTACGCCTTACGTTGTTGCGCTTTTAAAGACTCAATGTTTCTTTCTAAAGACTGCTTACGGTTTTCAGCCTCCAAGTATTGTACTTCAGTGCCAATATCTTGTTTTCTAAGCGCGTCTTGTTTTTTAAATAATTCTGAAGCAAGTTCTAATTGAGTTTCTATTTCCTCAATACTCTTGTTAAGAATGTCGGTGTCAAGAATCGCTAAAAGAGTCCCTTTTTTTACATATTGTCCTTCTTTAACTTTTATAGATTTAATTACTCCGCTTGCTTCTGCAACAACAGTAATGTTTTCGTCTGTGTTTACTACACCATGAACCTCTATAAAACTCTTAAAATCTTGTTTAGTGATTTCCTGAGTATTAACCATTGGGTAGTTGGTCTTTTTTACTGTAGTGTCTTGTGCTTCCAGTTCTTGTAACTCTACTTGAATTTTAGAAAGTTCAGCTTTCTTATCTACAATTTGATCATGGATAGAAGTTTCTTGACAAGAAACTACAGCTAAAGCCAATAGACCAATCCAGATTTTAGTATTGAAAAATTTATTGTTTGTTCTCATTATATAATGTGCCATTGGCTTTTTTGAATTCAACATATGCTAAAAGAGTTTCGTATAAGGCAGAGTAGTAGCTGTTTTCAGCTTCTGCCATATCTTGCTTAGAACTAACGGTTTCAAAGTTAGATACTAGCCCTTGTTTGTATTTTATATTGGTTACGCGGTATACTTCGGAAGCTAGATCCATGTTTTCTTTTTGGAAATCAATAGCTTCTAGTTTATCAAGTAGCTTAATTTTCTTTTCAGCAAATTCGTAATCAATAGAGTATTCTAATTGTTTAATCTGGTTCTCAGATTTAGCCACATCTATTTTAGATTGCTCTATTTTATAGCGTTTGCTTAAACCATTAAATATAGGTACAGTTAAGTTTAAGCCTACATATCCGTATCCTCTATAATTATCTCTTTGAAACAAATCATTAGCATCAAAAGCACCTGTGTTAGCACCCATTGTACCAAAAGCATAAAGCTTAGGGTATAAGTTTGCTTTATTGTTTTGGTTATTTATGACATTAAGCTCTTTTTCAGTTTGCATAATTTGGTACTCTATCCGTTTGTTGTAATCGGGATCGTTACCAATGGTTTCATTTTCTGCTTTGGTAAATTCAGACTCTAAACTACCTGCAATTTTAAGCTCTTCAGCTTGGGGGTAGTTCATCTGAAATTTTAACAAAATGTAAGAAAGATCTCTGTTGTTGTAGAAGTTATTCAATTGAATGTTAATGTTGTTTAAATTAACTTGAACACGTTGAACATCAATTTTTTCATTAAATCCGTTTTCGTACATTATTTGAGTTTCCTTAAGTAGTTGCTCTAAAACTTCTTTTTGTGACTCTAACACATCTACGCCAACTTCATTTAATAAAACTGTATAATAGGCTTTATTAACAGATTCTACCACATCTCTTTTAGTTTGATTAGTGGTTTTATGTGCCAATTCTTTATACGTTTTAGATGCCTTTAAGCCTAATATATAAGAAGGGTCAATTATCATTTGGTTAAGGGTAAGTTGGGCATCATTCATCCAATCTAAACCAAAAGATAATGGGACAATTACATCGTCTGGTGCACTTGGGTCTAAGGCACTTGCCGGTGCAAATTGAGATTGTACTTGAATGTTTCTTGTAGTACGCATGCTACCTTCAATTTGTGGTAACCCTAATCCTCGGGTTTCATTCACTTCCATCTGACTAGCTTTCTGGTCTAAAATGGCATTTTTAACAGCATATTGATTTTCTAATGCATAATCTATGCAAGCTTTTAAATCCATTCCGTTTGCTGAAGGTTGGATTTCGGCCGGTGATTCTTGTGCAAACAAAAAACCAGAGATTAATATTAGAAAAGAGCTAAAGAGGTGTCTCATCTTTATTTATTTTTGTAATTGTTTAATAATTGGGATCCTTTTTCGGTTAGTATTCCAGCTAAGAAGTGGTCAAACAACTGTAACTGTACATCAAAAGGGTTAAATTTATCCATTGGAAATTGATCTTGATCAATACCAATTTCTATTTCTGCTATCTTTAGACAAGCAAGAATTTCTGTATTAAAATTATCTCTGTATAATCCTTCTTTTATTCCATTGTTTAAGTTTTCTGTAACGGTCTTTTTTATATATTCTATTTTAAAATCCTGAAATCCCTTCCAGACTTTAGGGTAGTACTTCTTAATATCAAAAATGCAAGAAGGATTTATTATGGCAGGCATATCTCTAAGTCTTTCAGAGATTTTTAGCATTTCATCAACAGCATCGTTGCAATTAACATGAATGCTATCCATCCTTTCTTTCTCATCTTCAATATAGCTTGATGTTACTATATTGACTAACTCTTTCTTGTCCTTAAAGTATTGATATAGAGTCTTTTTTGAGGCAGATAGCTTTTCAGCTAGATCATCCATAGTTATACTCTTTATTCCGTATTTAAAGAACAGATCACGAGCTTCAATAATTATTCGTTCTCTTGTTTCCACAGAACGAAACTAAGGAAACTTTTATCAATTCAAAAGTTTCCTTGATAAAAAAACAAAATATTTTAGGAATGAGTGATGTAGCTACGTAGTTAATAACTACTGAAATTTTTACGTTTAAAAGAGCGTATATTTTAGATATATATGCACTATAATTGCACTATGGAAAACAACAAATTTATAGATCTTTCATACTTGATAGAATCTTCTTTGCGAGACAAAGAGTTTGTTTTGCAAATGCTGAATTTGTTTTCTAGAAATGCCCCAAAATTATTTTCAGAATTAAAAGAATACATTGACCAAGAGGAGTGGCAGTTAACGGCTAGAAAAGCACATAAGTTTAAATCTTCTGTTGGTATTGTAGGAGCTATACAGATGGAGAATTGTTTAGACTCTTTCGAAAATTCACTTTATCAATTAATAGACGATGGAGAAGTGTACTTATATTTATCAAAATTGTCAGATGCTTTAAAAGGCTCATTAGAGGAAACTAATAAATACATAGATAATCCTGAACTTCTAGGACTATAAAACCTACAACATTAGTCTAGCGATATTTTTTATTTATTTTTGCGCAAACGTTAGATTAGATGAGTACTTCAAAAAGATATACAATTACTGCTGCTTTACCTTATGCCAATGGTCCGGTTCATATTGGGCACCTTGCCGGTGTTTATGTACCAGCCGATATTTTTGTGCGCTATAAAAGACTAAAAGGAGATGATGTTCTTTTTGTTTGTGGTACAGATGAACACGGTGTGCCTATAACAATTAGAGCTACAAAAGAAGGGGTGACTCCACAGCAAATTGTAGATAAATACCACAAGATTATTAAAGAATCATTTAATGGATTAGGTATTTCTTTTGATATTTTTTCTAGAACATCTAACGAAGTTCATAAAGAAACCGCTTCTGAATATTTTAAAGAATTGTACGATGCTGGGAAGTTTACTGTTCAAACTTCGGCACAATTTTACGACGAAAAGAACAATCAGTTTTTAGCCGATAGATACATTATAGGTACTTGTCCAAATTGCGGAAACGAAAGTGCTTACGGCGATCAATGTGAAAAATGTGGTTCTACCTTAAGTTCCGATGAGTTGATTAACCCTAAGTCGGCATTAACGGGAGAAACACCTGTTAAAAAAGAAACCAAACATTGGTATTTGCCTTTAGATCAATACGAAGATTTTCTTAAAAACTGGATTTTAGAAGAACACAAAGACTGGAAAAGCAATGTTTATGGCCAATGTAAATCATGGCTAGACCAAGGCTTGCAACCAAGAGCAGTAACCCGTGATTTAGATTGGGGCGTTCCTGTTCCGGTAGAAGGAGCCGAAGGGAAAGTATTGTACGTTTGGTTCGATGCTCCGATTGGTTACATTTCAGCTACTAAAGAATGGGCAACAAAAAACGGTAAAGATTGGTTAGATTATTGGGGTGAAGGTAAATCTGAACTAGTACATTTCATTGGTAAAGACAACATTGTTTTTCACTGTGTTATTTTTCCAGCTATGCTTAAAGCAAAGGGTGGTTTAACGCTTCCTGAAAATGTACCTGCCAACGAATTTTTAAATTTAGAAGGCAACAAAATTTCAACTTCTAGAAACTGGGCCGTTTGGTTGAATGAGTATTTAGAAGAATTTCCGGATAAACAAGATGTATTGCGTTACACACTTTGCAGTAATGCACCGGAAACCAAAGACAACGATTTTACGTGGAAAGATTTTCAGACTAAAAACAACAGTGAGTTAGTAGCCATTTACGGAAATTTTGTAAACCGTGCCTTGGTGCTCACGCAAAAATATTACGAAGGTAAAGTACCCGAAAGAGGTCAGCTTTTTGATATTGACAACAATGTTTTAGCTGAATTAAAAGCCATTCCTTTTCGTGTTGAAAAATCTTTAGACGCTTATAAATTCCGTGAAGCATTGCGCGAAATGATGGAATTAGCCCGTTTAGGAAATAAATATTTGGCAGACACAGAACCGTGGAAGTTGATTAAAACCGACGAAAAGCGTGTGGAAACCATTATGAATATTGCGCTGCAGATTGCGGCTAATTTAGCGGTTTTATCAGAGCCTTTTATTCCGTTTACGGCACAAAAACTAAAGGTGTTTTTACAGGCTGAACATTTAGCATGGAACGATTTGGGCAGCGATGCTTTAATCCCAGCGGGTTCTATGACAGAAAAACCAACTTTATTGTTTGATAAAATTGAAGACGAAGCGGTGGAACAACAAATCCAGAAATTAGAAGATACCAAAAAGAAAAACGAAGCTGAAAATGCTGTAGTTTATCCTATAAAAGAAGAAATTCAGTTTGACGATTTCATGAAAATGGACATCCGTACAGCAACCATTTTAGAGGCCGAAAAAGTAGCAAAAACCAAAAAGTTATTAAAACTGAAATTGGATTTAGGGCTAGAGCAAAGAGAGGTAGTTTCAGGAATTGCAGAACATTATAAACCCGAAGATATTGTTGGTAAACAAGTGTGTTATTTAGCCAACTTAGCGCCAAGAACCATTAAAGGAATAGAGTCTAAAGGAATGGTTTTAATGGGTGAAAATGCAGATGGATCCTTGCGTTTCATTTCACCGGAAGAGAAAATTTCTAATGGGGCTAGTATAGCGTAAAAAACTTTAAACTGTGTTTATAAAACCCGAATCGTTGTAGCGGTTCGGGTTTTATTATTTTAATAATAGTGTGATTTATCGGTTCAATTCCTCAAATGCTTCTTTCAATTTTATTAAAATAACCAGTGATATTGAAAATCGTTTTCAGCCTAAAGTTTATGCAGCTTCTTGGTTAATGCTAGCACATGGTTTGGAACAGAAGTCAAGTGAGGTAAAGTGTTTAGATTATCTTTATAACAAAGCGTATGTTAAAGCGATTTGTTTTTCACATTTTGGGAAAAATATTCAAGAACTTTGTTTTGAAGAGGCCGTGGAGTTTATTCTTTTGATTCAAGCTCCTTCTTATTATTCTACCAATGGACATAGGCTTCAGTCAAAAGTTAAGGGGGTATTTAAATAATTAATTTCATTTCAGAAATGGATGAAAGAGCTATATACTGTGGGTTAGGAGACTAAAAGTAAAACTATTCCCTTTTGCCTAATTTTTCAGGATTCTGACGGGTGTCAAAAATATCAGCTATTTCTATACGTTTTTCACGGAAATTAATCCAATAAACAATTTTATAATTCTTAAAAACAAGATATCGAAAACCTTCTTCTCGGTGTTCTAAAAAATGTTCAATCTGTCCAATTTCCGGGTTTTTCTCAATTCCTATTGTGGTATCAATTATACCAATTACTAATTTTTTAGCGGTACGTTTTCATGCTTTTAAACTGTAATAACTATAGATATCATAAAGTTTGTATTCAGCATATTTTAGCCAATAAACCTCTAACTCCATTTTTCAACCTTAACTTTTAAGTTGGTAGCTTTGGTCATTCGTCCATGTTTAGAGTCTTCCATTGCCAAGTCAATTTCAGCATTGTATTCCTCCAAACTCTTTGGTGATGTGTTTTGCTCTAGGAGTTCAGCTTTTCTTGTACGCAACAAATTTTCCAGTCCGCTTATAATATCTTCATTTTGCAGTCTTAAAAATTCTTGAATAAATGATATTTTTCTAGCTTCTAAATCCATTGGAATAACCTTTGTATCAAGTTACAAAATCATCAATTTAATAACCAAAATCGAAAGATCAATACTTCAATAAACATCTCTGAACTTCTTCTGCTCATGAAAACCATAAAATTACGAAAACAACCATTTATAAACCTTACACCAGAACTAGAAAAAGAACTTCTAGAATCTAGTTTAGCAGCTAAAAAGGGTGCTGTTATTTCTTCTTCAGAAATGCATGAAAGAGTTAAAAGATGGTTGAAAGAAAAACGGATTTAAACCGTAATTAACTATCCTTCAAAATCATCAATAAATACAGATAGCACAGAGATTCCCGATCGGGGCCGGGGATGACGTTTCATAGTTAATTGTATATAATTGAAACAACTTTTTTCAAAATGACTTCATGTCCGCTACCATAGCCCATGGTTTAAACCATGGGCTATGAGGTAATTTGTCGTCATTTTTTTAATGCTAGCTCACCCAAACAACTGAAAAGCCAATCGAAACGTATTACAATGCGCATCCACAATATCCGCTACCCGAACGGAATAACCACCGCCCATAGTGACCACAACAGGTAAATTATTTTTTAGGCATTGTTCGTATACAAATTCGTCCCGTTGTTTTAAGCCGTTTTTAGTCATTGAAAGCGTACCCAGTTTATCGGTATGTAGGGCATCTACTCCAGCCTGATAAAAGATAAAATCCGGTTGATGTTGGGTAATAAGCTTCGGGAGTGTATCTCTTAATATTTTTAAATATTCTTCGTCGGTGGTTTTGGGCGGTAAAGGAATGTCCAAATCGGATTGTTCTTTGTGCAAAGGATAATTGCCTGCTCCATGCATACTGAAGGTGAAAACCCGTTTGTCGTGCCGGAAAATTTCAGCCGTTCCGTTGCCTTGATGAACATCTAAATCCACAATTAATATCCGTTGGGCTAAGTTCCGGTTAAGTAGGTAATTGCTAGAAATGGCAATGTCGTTCAGCATGCAAAATGCCTCTCCACGATTAGAATAAGCGTGATGGGTACCGCCGGCGATGTTCATTCCAATTCCGTTTATTAATGCCGATTTGGTGGCGTGTAAAGTCCCCATGGATGAACTTCGGCTCCGTAAAATCAACTTTTCGGAAGCAGGGAAACCTATTTTTCTGAACTCTTTGGGGCTTAATTTTAGCGTTTTGAAATTGTTCCAGTATTCGGAAGTGTGTGTATCTAGAATGATGTCCTCGTCAATTAATCCGGGGTCGCTAATGCGTCCTTCTTGTGCCAAACCTTCGTATTCCAAGTTGTTCTTTTACCAGTTCGTATTTAATCATCGGGAAGCGGTGTCCTTCAGGTAAATCCAGTACATAACGGTCGGAATAAGCGATTTCTATCATTCTAGCGGAAAGGAGCCTTCTTTTTTGAGGAAGTATAATTTTTCAGATGGAATTGTTTCTTGCAAACTATAAGGTAGATAATCGGTGACAATTAATTGATTGAAATCGAAAACAGCTTGTACCCAAAATAAGTTCTTAGTTTTGGAAGACACAACTAACCGATCCATTTTTAGTTTTTCATTGGGGTAGATTTCAGGTACAGAATCTATAGCCAGTAATTGATGTTCTGAGACAATATTCCCTACAGAGGTGGGCCGTATTTCAGGTGTATCTTTTTCGTTTTTAAACCGAAGTTCTAACTGTTTCTGTTTATTAGCAAAGGCATAAAATTCTGCTTGTTTTTCTTCTTTCGGTAGAAGAAATAAAGCCATAAACAACAAAAAGGAAACAGCGCTTAAATGGAAACCCAGTTTCTTTTTAAGTTTTAAAACCAGAAAAACACCTATTACGCTTACAAGCAACAATAAGGTCTGGGTAAATGAAGTTGAGATTTCTAAAACCGAAGCCGGCCATGTATTGATTTCCGCTAAGAAGGTAAACAACAAAGAACATAAGCAAGAAACCCATGTGTATAGAAACGGCAGCCATTGCCCAAAAGCTAACGCAGCCAAAAGAAGCGATAAGATTATAAACACCCAAGGGACAGCCAACATATTGGCAGGGAAAAAATACGCGGGAAATACACCAAAATAATAAATGGAAATGGGGGCAGTAATCGCTTGTACAGCCAGTGAAATATAAGCCCAATCAATAATGATTTTAGCGAATTTATTTTTAGGATAATACCCCATTTTAAGAATAGGGTAAAACATGAAAATGGACAATACAGCACCAAATGACAATTGAAAACCAATAGAGAAAATATCTGTTGGATTGATGAATAAAACCACCAAAGCCGAAAAAGCCAATAAGTTGTAGGCGTTGGTTTTTCGGTTGAGTGCATTACCAATCATAAAAACCGAAATCATGCATACGGAACGCAAAATTGAAATGCTCCAATTGCAGATAAATCCGTAAAACACCAAGGTTGAAACCAGTACAAAAACCCCAAATGGATACAGTTTTTTAATCTTAAAAAACGGAAAAAGCAGGTAATACAAAATACCTGCAATCATGCCTACATGCAAACCCGATATGGCCAACAGGTGTGCTGTTCCGGTATTAATAAACGTTGTTTTTAAGGATTTGGGCAGTTCGGCTTTTTCTCCCAATAACAGAGCAGATAGAAAGGCACGGACGCTATTTTCTTTAGTATTCTTTTCCAAAAGCGATAAGAGGTGTTTTTTTATTCGGGCTGAAAAGGAAGTGTTTCGTACAAGCGAGTAGTTTTCGGCTGTTACATAAACGGTGTTTTCGGTGCCGTAATAGGGGATGAGATCGGGGTTTTTGTTCCAATATCCTTGCGCATAAACCCAATCGCCAGGAGTAATTCTTTCGGTAGAATTTAGTGTTAAAAGGGCTTCTGTTTTAAGAGTAGAATCGTTTTGTTGCCATGTAATTTCTGCTAATACTTTCTGACGGATACTGTCTTTTTTTAGCGATTTTACTACTTTTGATTTAAAGGTGTTTTTTTGTGGTAGCTGCGTAGAATACTGTTCTTTTTTGCTTTTTAAATGGGTTTGAAGGGCACCTATTCCAATAAAAAGTAACAATAGAACGGGGTAAAGTATTTTCTTTTTCAGTATAAAAAACAAGGAAAGTACAAGCACAGAAATGCCAATGCCTGTCCAAATGAAAGGTGCAGGTACTTCAGCAAAATGCTGAATGAAAATGCCTGTTGCAAAAGCTAAAACAATACGTATAAAAGGTGCTTTCGCGAAAAAAGTTTTACTGTATAACAAATTTTTGCGTGAGTACTGAACCGTTAATTTCGGCTTTTATAAAATAAAATCCACCACTTAATTGACTAACGTTTAATTCGTATTTATTGCTGTAGGTATTTTTAATGTTGTATTGGGTGACTTCTTTACCGGTAACATCATATAAATTAATTTTTATATCCTGCGCCTCTTCGTATACAAATTCTATATTAAGAATGTTTTCTGTAGGGTTAGGGTACAAAAAGAGTAGTTTTTGTGTGCTAGAAGAGGGGTAAATAGAGAATTCACTTACATGTACTTGTTTATTACTCTCGTTTATTTGCCCTAATCTAAAACGTATGGCCGAATAAGAATTGGTCACATAGTCTTTTATGCTGTAGGTAAATGTTTGCAACTCTTCATTAGTAGGTGAATAGGGTAGCGCTTTACCCGCATTATTGATTTGATTTGGGAAAAGGTTGTTTATCGATTTCCAGTTTTCGTTACAACCGGCATCGTACTCTAGACTTAGCAATAAATCGTTGCTGGTGTTTGGTTGGCTGTAACTTACTTTCAGTTCTAAAATCTGATTTTCTTGTTCGTACTCATTTAAAATGAAAAGTGGGCTCATCAAATAAGTGGTGTCCACACCTCTGGTTTCATCTTGTAAAACAAAAGCCGAAGAGGGAATAGAAGCCGTTTCGAACTGCCAGCTAGAGTTAAAAGCACCAGTGGTAATATTCCACAGGGAGTCTGTTTTTAATTGGTTGGCAAAATCTTCTTCAAAAGGCAAAGAAGCATATGCTTGATTAAGACTGCAACACCCCGCCGAATTTAATAATGTATTTCTACTTGGGCTGAACTCTAGAATAGCGCGCATTCGGTCTTTTTGATCTTGTGTAAACAAGTTCATACACTGGTCATTGGTGTAGTCCATGTAGTTTTGGTACATCTGTTCATTTCTGCAAGATGTTAATATATTATCACATGCCCTGTTCAGATCAGAGGCATCTGTTGGGGCGCGTTGTATGGGTGTGTCGGTACAATAATCATTGTCAAAAGAACAACTGGGAGTAGGTTCTGCAAAAGTGTGTAGTAAGCCTAAATAGTGACCTATTTCATGCACAGCAGTTCTTCCGTAAGAATAAAGAGTACCTTGTGATGTTCCAACATCATACCCAAAAAAGCGGTAATCTAAAACTACCCCATCGGTAGCAGCACCTTCGTAGCCAGGAAGTCCCTTTACATCCGTATTCATGTCGTTAGGAAAAGAGGAGTACCCTAATATTTGTTCGCCTTGGTAAGTATCTAATTTGGTAACCCAAAGGTTTAAATATTGGTCGGCAGGCCAGTAATCTATGGCTTTAAGTTCTTCATTGTCGTCGTAAAAATCATAAGATTGTTTACTGGTATATTGGCGAGTTATACCATTGGTTGGGTTTCCATCTGGGTCAAAGTTAGCTAAGCAAAACTGTATTTTGGTATCTACGGCCACAGGTTTAAAGCTGTCTGGCGTATTGCTGGTATCTTCATTGTTTCTGCGGAAGTCTCTATTTAAAACCTCTAGTTGCGAAAGAATTTGTTCATCAGATATATTGGTATTAAGCGAAGAACCACCAATTTTTTCAGAAGCGTTGCTGTGAACCACATGCACAACAATAGGGATTAAGTACACTTCTTCCTCGGCATTTACAGTGGAAGAATGTAGATTTTGTTTTTTTAAGGCTTTTTTGGTTTGAATGTATTTCTGAAGTCTTTGTTCAAAATCATTCTCTTTGGTGTGGTAGTCTTCCCCTAAATGATTGGGGCAAAAACGATGAATGTCTTGTGCGAAAGCATTCTGCGAAAAAATAAAAAGTAACGCTAGTGAGATAGCGCTACTCAAAAGTTTAAATTTTGTCATATGCTTCAATAATTTTTCGCACCAATTTATGTCTTACCACATCAATGGCGTCTAGCTTAATAATAGAAATTCCGTTTATGTTTTTAAGTACGTTTAAGGCTTCTTCTAAACCACTGCGTTGATTTCCTTTTAAATCGGTTTGGCTAACATCACCAGTAATTACCATTTTTGAATCTGGTCCTAAACGGGTTAGCACCATTTTCATTTGCATAGCAGTGGCATTTTGGGCTTCGTCCATAATTACAAAAGCATGCTGTAAGGTTCTACCACGCATAAACGCTAAGGGGGCAATTTCTATTATGTTATTTTCTTTATAATAGGCTAATTTTTCGGAAGGGATCATATCTTCCAAGGCATCGTAGATAGGGCGTAAATACGGATCTACTTTTTCTCTTAAATCACCTGGCAGGTAACCTAAGTTTTCGCCAGCTTCTACAGCAGGCCGTGTAATAATGATTTTACGTACCGTTTTTTCTTTTAAAGCGGCAATAGCCAAAGCTACCGAAAGAAAGGTTTTTCCTGTACCTGCAGGGCCAACAGCAAAAGTAATATCCGTTTTACGGATGGCAGCTACCAGTTCTTTTTGGTGATTAGATTTGGCTTTAATAATAAGGCCGCGGTTACCATAAAGAATGATTTCCTTTTGGTTAATACTTTCTTCAATTTCCTCTTTTGGAGCATCCTGAACAAAATATTCTTCAATCTTTTCAGGGCTAAGTTCTCCGAAACGATTGTAATGGTCTATCAAAATATCTAAAAATTCGCTTAAGAAAGTAACGTCTTTCTTGCTTCCTTGAATTTTGATTTCGTCACCACGATTAACCATTTTGCATTTGGGAAAAAGGCTAACCAGTTTTTTGTAGTTTTTACTTTCGGCGCCCCAAAAATCGATTAGGGAGATTTGATTTAGCTTAATAAGTTTTTCTATCAATGCCTCGTTTCGTGTTAGATGATAATTGACTAGTTTAGTACAAATATATAAAAGTTTTTGTGCCGGAGATGTCTATAATTACCCTTCTGTCCGATTTAGGTCATAGGGATCCATATATTGCCCAAATTAAAGCTAAAATCATGTTGGAATCACCTGATTCCAAGGTACTTGATTTATCGCATGATATAGAAAAATTTAATCTTACCCAGGCAGGTTATATTTTAAGTTCTTTATACCCACGGTTTCCTAAAAATACAATACATGTTTTGTTTCTTCCACCACAAGACGTAAGAATCAATAGTTATCTAATAATCAGGCATAAAGATCAATACTTTGTGGGCGCAGATAATGGATTTTTTTCATTAATTACAGACGAAACCCCAGATATGGTCATAAAGGTAAAAGACGTTGTGAAAACTTCTTTTCCGGCTTTAGAAATATTAATACCGCTGGCCTGTAAATTAGCAGGAGGCGAATTGATGGAAAACTTGGGTGCGCCATACCCAGATTATTTAGAGCTTAAGTTTCCTACACCAAGAATAGATGATAATTCTATTGTAGGTAATGTGATTTATATTGATGGATATGGGAATCTAATCACCAACATTACCAAAAACGAATTTTTAAAAGCAAAACAAGGCAGAAATTTCGAAATTAGATTTAGATCTGAAAGTGTTAATAAAATTTCTGAAGATTATTATTCTGCGGGCAGAGGCGATTGTGTGGTGCTTTTTAATGATTCTGAACGCTTGGAATTAGCCATTGTTGAAGGAGATGCAGCTCGTTTATTGGGTATGAGATTCGAAAGTCAGATTAGAATTAAATTTAACTAATTACTTTTGTATCAAATTTAAATGTGACCGGCATGTCAGATACAATTGAATTATTAAAAAAAGGAAACAAAGAATGGGTCAAAAAAACGAAGGAAGAGTTCCCCGATTTTTTTGACAAATTATCTGAAGGACAATCACCAACGTTCTTATGGATTGGATGTTCAGACAGTAGAGTACCTGCTACACAGATTACGGACACAATGCCCGGATCTATTTTTGTACAGCGAAATATTGCCAACATGGTAGTACATACCGATACTAATTTATTAAGTGTGGTAAACTATGCGGTAAAAGTGCTTAAAGTAAAACATATAATAATATGTGGCCATTACGGTTGTGGTGGTGTTAAAGCAGCCATGAGTAACCAAAAATTTGGCTTTTTAGACAATTGGTTATTGCATATTAAAGACGTTTACAGAATTCACAAAGCCGAACTTGATGCTATTGAAGATGAAGAAACCAGAGCAGATAGATTTGTTGAATTAAATGTAATGGAACAAGTAAACAACTTATCAATGGTTTCCTTTGTTCAGGAAGAATGGGAAAAAGGGGAGTTCCCTTACATACATGGTTGGGTATACAGTCTTAAGGATGGTTTAATTAAAGACTTGAATACCAATGTAAACAGCCATACAAAATTAGACGAGGTTTACCAATATAACTTTCCTATAAAGAAGTAAGTTTAATTCTTTTTTAATAGTTACTTGGTTTAAAACCAATATGCTTTTTGTCTAAGAAAGCAGGTGTTTTATTTACAATAAAAGAAAAAGCAGGGGTCTTCTTTTTAAGAAGACCTTCTAGCTGATTCATGGTAGGTTTTTACATGTGGTCCCAAGAAAATTCTAGAATACATTCTCATTACAGATAAACTGCTTACCAATAACGAAAGTGATATAATGCTTACCAATCCAATTTGATACAATTGTATATTTCCAAAAACTAATTCTATACCCAAAAAAGTAGAGGTAATAGGGAAACCAAAGATCCCAATACAGGCTAAAAAGAATAATATTTCAATTTTAGGATGTTCGTAACAATGTCCTTGGTAGCCGTTTAAATTAACATCCTCTTCTAAAGTAGTGATTTTTTTGAGCGCTATTAAACCAACCACATAACTTAATAAAACACCACCAAAATAGATCGCTAATTGACTAAATTCCATTTTGTTGTACATCATGGCTATAAAAATTAATATGTGATTAATTAATAATGCCCTCCAAGCGAAGAAAATGCTTTTCTTTTCAGTAAAAGATCTTAGCGCAAACATAAGACCAACTAAGGTTAGCAATACAGGAATAACACGTATAAATATTGGGTGCAACTCCAATTGATTTTGATTAGTGAAAAATAGCGCTAGAGTAACGGCACTTAGCACACCGGCAACTACTAAAAATGCCGAGTGACTTATTTTATGAAGTTTTTTACCAATTACTTTAAAACTATTCCAAACGGCATGGTGCATCACATCATCCATATACCATTCTACCAAACTTAAAACGTAAATAGAGTTTTTAAAATTCTGAATAAAAGGGCTGTGTTTAATACGTTTGGTAGGTACAAACTGGTAGAATTGTTTTCGGATTTCATAGGTAACAATAGACGGAGAGACTAATAATTGGTAACTTCTTAATAAAGCGTGGCTGGTAAAATGAATTAATACAAGTACATGCCACCCTAAAGCCACCTCAATAAACATTAGGCCTACTTGTGCCGTTACCGAATAAGCAATTTGCCCTTTTATGGAGGGCTGAACTCTAGAGGAAATAGTAGAAATAACATAGGTGATAATCCCTATTCCTATTACAACAAGTTGTACGGAAAGTAAATGGCTCCAAAACGGATAAGTTCGTAGTAATAAAAGAACACCTAAATGTACGGATAAGCTGGTGTAGAAAATTGCACTTGATGGCGTTGGGCCTTCCATAGCTCTAGGTAACCAAGAAGAAAAGGGTACTTGTGCCGATTTAACACAGGCAGTAATAACCACAAATATTGAAAAGGTAATGGCTAACGCTTGGTGGTTATTGATTACATTTAATACAGAAGCCTCGTCGTGGTATTGCAACAACGAAACATTAGAATGCCATAAATGATGGCTTAACCACATAGCTAAAATTAAAGCCAAATCGCCTAAACGGTATACAGAAAAGATGTTTAAAGCATTTTTTACAGGGATATAACGGTTTCTGTAATAGGCTATTAGTAAGAAAGAAGCTATACCTGCAATTTCCCAACCTACAAATATAGAAGTTAAATTACCCGAAAGTACAATGGTGTTAAAGCCCAAATAGAAAAACATAATGGTGCTAAAAAAGCGTTTAAAGCCCATTTCACGGTGTAAATAATTTCTGCTATAGGAAGTTATTAAGAAGGCAATATAAGCACCCACCAATAAGAAAACGGCGGTTACGTTATCATACCTAAAGTCTAGAAACATTTCAAAATGAACTAGATGGCTGTTGTATAGCGTAAGCTCTTTAGTATATAGTTGTGGGTGGCCATGAAGCCCCCAGTAAATGGTAAAAATTAAGACACTTATAAACTGAAAACCTAAAGTTATAAAGGAGACTCTAGATAATGTTTTTTCATTTTTCTTGGGGATTATAGTACCAAGCAAAAATCCAAATAAGGGAACGATTAGAAATACAAATAGAAATTGAGCCATCCTTATTTTTTAATTAGATAAACAGGTAAATTATGTTCGTGAGATTCAATCACTGTATCAATATCGTAGATGGTGTCTAAAAGGTTTTTAAGCGGTTTGTACAGCTCAAATTCACCGTCTTTAAAGATATAAGTATCGTAGGTATCTGGGTGTATTACCGCCAAATGCAACCAATAATTCTCAAACCATTGGTAAGTAGAGCTGTTTTGCTGAATGGTTTTTAACACCACTTCCGGATAGTGTTCCACAATCATCATTAAACGGATAGGATCGTGTACCTCAATCATCTGTAAAGGTAGTCCCGGTCTTAAATCACCTTCAACACCATTAGCAACACCAAATAAACCCACCACATTGTGCGGTAATTTAGAACCGGCACCTAATTTTTGATTGTCTACTCTAGAGAAATAATACTCTAAGTTAATTCCACCACAAACTGGGGCAGCGGCATTTAAGATTCCTAGTAATAAATCTCCAGTAGGGTCAAAGCTATAATCATAGGAGTTAGAAAATGCTCTTCGGTCTAAAAATAAAGACTCGTTAAGCGAATGTCTACCCACAATACACAAAGAATTGTTAGAGTGGTTCAGCTCTGGTCTAGGTTCGAATAAAGAAACCGATCTGTTTTTTATTAATTGATGGATATGTTCTGGACTTTGGTGTGTATCTATAGATAAAAATCTTCTAGAACGTTCTTTGGCATTAATAGATAATGCTTTGTCAAAGGTTTCTAGGTGTTTTTTATGTGCCCATAGGTTGTCTTCAGTTAATGCATCCTCATCATAAAACTCGAACTCATCTCTTGTAGTATCGTGCATGCCACCTAAAAACTGAGTCTTTTCAGGAATGTAAAGCCCTTTTTCCTTCAGTTTTTGACGAACCTCAGGTCTGTTGGCAATGTCACTAAAAACACGTGCATTTACAGAACCTGGTCTACCGGAACACGCACCGCAGTCGTAACCGGCATAATGTGTATTGTTAATACTACTGGCGCCGTGCCCGATGATGTAGACCAAGTCACCAAAATCTTTAATTAGGCCAATACTACGCAATACACCTTCTACGCGTGTAACCATCTCATCAATTGTGTAACCTATCTGTAAGCCGTCTTGTATGTCGGTTAAATCTTTGTTTTCAATACTTAAAACCGAATTTTTACCCATGTGTGAAAAAGAAGAGGATGCCCCTGCAATTACCTTTGGATTAAATATATTTAAGAACATTTTAATGCCAGACCAAAATCCAACGGTCATAGCAAAAACAGAACTCAAAATAGGGTGGAAGGTCTTTTTAGAGAAATGGATGTCGGTTTCTAATTTAGAATCTTCACCTTCTTCTTTAATAAGGTATTTGGGGTTTAAAGAACCTGGGCAAACTTTAGTATAAAACTTTCCGTTTTTGGGTTGGTAATAAAACTCTAAACCGAAGAAACCTGGCGTACCGTATGTTTCGCATTTTGGGTCTAGGTTTTCTATGTGTCTTCTTATAGATCCTTCTCTGTCATCAATGCAAAACAAGGCCTGAAAAGTTTTGTTGGGCTTTACACTGGTTTTGCCTTTCATTTTTTGGATACCTGCCAAAACTTCATCGTAATACGTCCATTCATAAGCTTCTTGCCAAATCTGAAGAGCTTCTTTTTCGGTAGAACTTTTTATTGGGTCAAATAATCCTTCCGGGCGTTGTTTAATTACAGCACCTAATGGTTTCCATTTATTGCCTAATTTAAAGTCAAGAGCATCTATTTCTAGAATTAGCTCAAATTTAATAACATCGGCCAGTTTTATTTCGCGCTCTTCTAATAGGGTAGAGGGTTTTTTCTCAATTACAGAAACCAAACCAGACCAACCTGGGTGCGAAAATTGTTGATCAAATAAATACTGTTCGTATAAAGATTCTGTGCCTACCAAAATCTTTAACAACTGTGTAATACTTGTGTTTTTGTGGTTCGAAAGAAAATCTCTGCTTCTTTTGGTTCTAACAAAGTTAGTGACACTATTTTCCTCTAGATCATTTACCGAAGTCAGAAAACCGCCTTCCGTTACGGGGAATTTCCAAATAGAAACCCCTTGATCTAAATAACCGCTTAAAAGTTTAAATAACAGTCTATGGGTTTCTGCATCAAGATCAATATTGTAGGTTTTTTTCCAATATTCTCTAACTTTTCCTATTCTGGCGGGTATAGAGTTATCGTATTCTTTATGGAATATATTATGAATCCACTGGTCTGCATTTTCTTTTCCTTGACGGCGAATAATGCGGTCTTCCAGCACCGATTCTCTAATACGGTGGTCTTTATATAATTGTCTAAATTCTTCTATGGAAAGAGAAACCTTGTAGCCAAATATTTTAGAAGCTTTGTAAAGAGCCTCGTCAAATTTTAGATCTTGGAAGGCATGTAAGGTGTTGTGGTGTACAAAGTCTTTTAAAGGGGCTTGTTCTGGTAGATAATGACTTATTCGCTCCAGTGCAGCGTGTTCGTTGAAGGTAGTGTTGTCATTCATAAGCAGCGTGTTTTAACCCTTTTGCTATGCTTTATATAGCACCCCTTTCCCGAGGCTTCTAATATTAGTCAGGAAATCTGAAGGAAATCTGAGTTAAGTAATAAAGTTGAATACAATTCCGTAATTCTACGGTATTGTTCGCTTTTTCTTTTAAAAGTTAACCTTTGTTTGAACGTTTATAAAGTTTTCTTTTAAGTAAACGGCTAAAGTAAAAGTGGAATAAAAAAATAGTTTTTTAATGAATATTTTGCCTTAAAATTTCACTTGTGCTTGTGAAGTAGATATTCCAATTTCTAGAATGTTTCTCTGGAGAGGATACTCTATAACTTTTCTTTAATAGACAACGCGTTGTTCGTCTATTAGGATTATGTAATAAATAGGGGTTTGCATGAATTTTCAGCAAAAACCCCTTAATCTGAAAGTTTTAAGCCATTAATTCCAGAAATCTATTTTAGTAGCCTCTTTTCCCGTTGCGGAAAAAACTTTGTGTTTTTTAGCAGAAGAACTTTCTAGTTCAACTTGATAATAAGGAGTAGAACCTATTACTACTTTTTCTATGTTTTCTATTTGGTAGTCAGAATATGTGGTATTTAACTCGGTTGCTAAATCACCAGGGATTTTACTTAATCGTATATCATGTTTGTATTTGGTAAGGTGTCCCGATTTACTGATTTGGGCTTTGTAGTCTATGTTTAAAATATCAAAATCTGCTTCATAAACACCATGCTTTGTCTTTTTCCATTCTATGTCTTCTGCACTGGCAAAAGTTTCATTAAATGTAGTAGTTACTTTTTCTGGTACTTCATTAGCAGATAAATCTGTTCCTTTAAATATGAAGGAGAACAACAATATGCTTAGGCTTATTAGTAAATATTTCATAGTTGTTAGATTTAGGTGGTCAGATAATATTATAAAGCTAATATCAAGCCCAATTCTGTAGACATTCTGGGTTTTAACTCTATTTTCTATGAACAACAGCGTGTTATAGAGTGATACCTCTTTTTATTAGCTGAAAAAATAGAGGCAGAAGAAGCGGAAGGCGATTGTATTACTGTTGTTGTGTAATGCGCTGTCGATTATGCTGTATTCGTTTTCGGATAAATTATTGGTCTTTAACAGCAGTTCCAGCTTATTTAAGGTTATGGCCAGCGGTGTTTGTAGTTCATGCGAAGCATTTTCTATAAACTGTTTCTGGTCTTTATAAACTTTTATGGTTCGGTTTAAAAGTTGTTCTAAGGTCTGGTTTAGAGTATTGAATTCCGAAATTTTAGACTTTTCAGATTGGAAAGTACTTTCTTTTTCAATCTTAAAATGGGTTAAAGCATCTAGGGTAGAGTAGAAGGACTTCCATGTTTTCTTCAGTATAACTTTGTTTAAAAAGATAAGGCAAGCAATTACACCTAAAAACAGCCAAATAACGGAAAAGAAAAGGTCTTCAATAAGATCGTCTTCTTCTACCAAAGATGTAATAATGGTGAGTTTGTACGATTGGTTGTTGTTTTGGAAGTGGCTTTCTAAAACACGGTAAGGTTCGTAATCTTTTTCGTTTTCGGTCAAAAAATAGTAATCCAAAATAATCGATAAAATTTTACTTCCATTCTAATTTAGTTCTGCTATATTTGCAATCCCAATTGCCGAAGTGGCGGAACTGGTAGACGCGCACGACTCAAACTCGTGTTCCGCAAGGAGTGCCGGTTCGATTCCGGCCTTCGGTACATTCAAAGCCTCCTTATTTAAGGAGGCTTTTTTTATGCTAAAATTTTTAATCCACATTTAGTATTGATAAAACTTTTGATAACCCATTCAATTATTTTAACCAGTTTTTTTTAGAAATAAAAAGCAAAAATACCCCGCTGCAATCAATTCTGAGCTATACACTCCACAAACGGACAAGTCAATATTTACGAGTTATCAAACAAATTTCACAACAAAAAGACAATTGGAGCGAAATTTTAAAAAGTACATTGGATTATCTCCTAAAGAATATTCAAATATTATTCGCTTTCAGACCGCATTAAGTTTAATCAAAAACACAAAGCAACACCAGAGCTTATTAAATATTGCATTTGAATGCGGCTATTACGATCATTCACACCTTAGCAAAGAAATAAAAGATTTACAGACTTTCACCATCCTTTCTTTAAAATGTCGCATTTATACAAAGTGCAAATGGTTGACTGAAATTATGTTTGCATAAACATTAAAAATTAAAAGATATGCGAAAAATATCACTTCTCACCGTTGACTACGGTCGCTAAACCTATTCAAGCGTGAAAAACGACCTTTGTTTGCTATTTATGATAGTGTTTTTTAATTCGTGTTCTGAGGAAGAAAATAGAAATAGATCGAGTATTGTTAACGGAAAAAAATTGAGTGATAAATTCAATCTAACGCTTAAACTAGAAACTAATAATCTCGATAAAAGCCTGTTTACTCAAACTGATAACAATTGGAAAATAGACTTTGATTCCATTCAAACTATTGAGGATTATTTTAAACTCAGGAGACGTCAGATCAAATTGAAAAAAGAAAGCTGTTTAGAAGCGAATAATGATTCGATAATTAATTTTACTACTTGTGTTTATCCTTACGTTGAATTAAATGAAATTGATGTTAGTTTGGCTCAAATAAGAAATAATTCTGGATCTATTTATTATGGAATTAATACATCTCTATTGTTTATTCCATATAATCAAGAGCATTATTATTCAGATCATTTTTAACATTTAAACAAAGGCATTTTTGACAATTAAACAAATGAAACTGTTCAACCCAAAACAAAATAAATTCCACGGTAGTTGTAATAGTACCATACCCACAACTCAAAACCCACCACCCAAAACCCGCATCAAAACACCAAAGCCCTCACAATAAGCGAAGGCTTCGGTAAAAGGAGGGACTTAAGAAACCTTATTTAATCACAATCGACTTCGTTTTTGCCTGTTCCGTAATCGCATTAATCATAGCATTTTGCAGCATGTCCTTGTCTTCCGTGTTAGAGTTTTGTTTGATATATTGCTCCCGCTTCACCTTTAAAGCCGCAATTTCCGTTTCCACCTTTTCGCGTTCCTTTTGCTTTTCCTGCACGTATTTTACTTTCTCCGCATCGTTCATGCTTTTCATCTCCGCCGGCAACTCATCGTTATCCATTTCCGCCAATTCCTCTTCCATCGCTTCCGGAGCCGCTTCTTCCATTTTCGATACCAAATCCCACTTTTCAGCCCCTTTTTTATAATACGTACTAGACTTAGACACACTACGTTTTACCAACACCTTCTTATCTACATTGTAGGCATTGGCATCCTGCGCTTCCTGATTTTGCTTATAGCTAGCACCATTCGCCCCGTAAGAAATATACGTTTTGTTCAAATCCTTATTCAGTTGCACAATCTGGTCGTCATACGGCGTATCAATCTCTCGGGAAACCACATTGTGGTTAATGCTCATATATTCCCCACCGGTAATATCTGCCCCGTGTTTCCATTGCGTTCGGATACCCTCTTGGTGATCGCCACAATGGATCGTATTCACAATAATGCCCTTTTCCGCCGCACGTTGGCAAACCCCCACATAATTCACCGTACCTTGCGTAAACTCCTCATTTCCGGCAATAAAAATTACTTGCAAATCACTCGTTTCACGGCTCCAGTCCAACTGGTCCAGCGCACGTTCAATCACCTGTCCGCAAAACTCATCCCCGCCATTGGTACGTAGCGAAAACAAATCCTTAGACAGTAAATCCAAATCATCCGTTAAGCGGCGTCACCATACGGATGTAGCCTTCACTGGCCGGTAAACTACTTTTTCCGTACTCGTACAAAGCAATTTGCAGTTCCGGCTTTTCCCCATTGCATTCCGCTTTCGACAACTCGTTCACCAAACTCCATAGTTCACTTTTTGCTTGGTCAATCAAACCCTGCATGCTGCCCGAAGTATCCAGCAACAAAGCAATCTTAATCTTCTTCTTGCCATCAACAATTTCACTAACTTCTTCTACTTCTTCCACCACAAGGCTATGGGCCTGAAGGGAAGTAGCCGTTAAAAATCCAAAAATATAGCTTCCTAGTAGCATAAGGATCAACTCTTTTTTCGCGATAATCTTTCGTATTGTGTTCATGGTTCTGTTCGTTTTTGTTACCGGCAAGATCTTCCGAAAAAACAGCAATAAACAGCTACACTTAGTGAACACTACCTTTCACTTAGTAAACCGAAAGCCCCAATAAGTAAAGCCCACTTTTGTACTCGTATTCAGCCCATAAGGCCATAAAAGCTATTTTTTTAATTGCGCTGAACTTCCTATGTTTAGTCCTGCTAAGCCATGCAAAAACTAATAACCATACTATTTGCCCTATGTATAGGGTTCGCCGGAAACAGCCAGAGCTCAACTTCTTATTCTAAAAAGAAGTTCGAAAAATCGGCCGTTACGCCATGTTACAGTTCCAGAGATCCACAAGTAAGGGCCAACTGTTTTTTTGATCTGGGGGAACAGTATTTGGAATTAGGCCAGTACGACTTAGCCATTGAAAACTACCAAAAGGCACAAGAATACTACCGAACAAGCAGCCCCCAACAAGACGCCTTGTGTGAGAAAGCCATCAGCCAAGCCTATGAAAAACAGGGCAACAAAGCACAGGCTAAAATCCATTTACAACGCTACATCAGCTATCTGGAAAAAGAGAAGAAAACCGATGAACTGATTAAAAGCAAAGAACACCTGGCCGAACTGAACATACAGCAAGAAAACTACAGCGCCGCCAAACAAGAACTGCAAGAAGTAGGGGAATTGGAAGAATTACGTTCCAATCAAAGCGGTGTGGTGCGTTCCAAAGCCAAGTTAAAAAGTCTTCAATTGCAGACCGAAGCCGCTCCGTCGGTGTCCGAATCGGTTGCCGAAGCGCCCTTAACCGAAGAAGAACTCGCATTTGATGAAGAAAATACGGAAGAAGAAGAGCTGTTCGAAACCTACGACGCCCTAGACGAATATTACCAGTCACAAGGGGATGTACAAAAAGAAATAGAAATAAAAGAACGAAGCATCAGTCTGGCCAAAAAGAAAGGCGACGTTAAAATTCAGGCTAAAAAAGAGCTGGAATTAGCCAATACCTTACGCGCCAATGCCAACAACCGGCAAGCGCTACAAAGCCTTAAAAACACCATACACTTGGCCGATTCCCTAAAAGACTGGCTCACCTTAACGGAAGCCTTGCAAAACACCGTTTCCATTTACAAGGAAGAAAAACAGTATGAAGAAGCCTTAACCTACGCACTACAATGGCAACAGGCAAGCGATTCGCTCCATAAAGAACAACAAAATAAAACAGCTCTTTCTACCGATTTCTTAAACATTCAGCGACAGATAGAGCTTTTAGAACAACAAAAAGCCTTTAACGAAGACACCATCAACCAACAAGCCAAAGAACTACAGCTGCAAAAATGGATCTCCATCAGCTCCTGCATGGGACTGGTCTTAGCCCTGATTGGCGCCTATTTCATGTACAAAAACGCACAAGCCCGTAAACGCAACAACCAACTGCTGGCCTTAAAATCGCTACGCAGCCAAATGAATCCGCATTTTATCTTTAATGCCCTCAACTCTGTCAACAGCTTTATCGCCCTCAACGACGAACGCATGGCCAACAAATTCATCGCCGAATTCTCCAAACTCATGCGCTTAGTCATGGACTATTCCGAACACGATTTCATCCCCCTAAAACAAGAAATCGAAATGCTCTCGCTCTACCTGCGCTTAGAACATTTCCGCTTTAAAGACATATTTGACTACACCTTTGAAGTAGAAGAAACCATAGACACCGACGCTTTTTTAATACCGCCGATGCTTATTCAGCCATACATAGAAAACGCCGTATGGCACGGTTTACGATACAAAGAAAACAAAGGCCAACTGTCCGTTAACATCACCCAAAACCAAGACCGTTCGCTGTTGATTACCATTGCCGATGACGGTATTGGCCGCACACAATCCCAAGCCCTTAAAACCAAAAACCAACAGAAACACAATTCCCGGGGCATGAAGAATATCGAAGAACGCCTCAGTATCATCAATCAGGCCCACAAAACCAACGTACGCATAGAAATAGAAGACGGTGAAGGAGGGAAGGGAACCTTGGTGAACATCCATGTACCGGCACAAAAAACAAAAGCCCATGCTTAAAGCTGTAATCATAGACGACGAAGAAGCGGCAAGAAACATCTTGTTCAGCTATGTACAAAAATACTGCGAAGGAGTAGAGGTAGTTGGTTTTGGAGAATCCGTAAAAACAGGACTGGAAGCCATTAAAAAACACCAGCCACACATCGTTTTTTTGGACGTTGAAATGCCCTTCGGAAATGCATTCGACCTTCTGGAACAAATCGATAAAGTAGATTTCGAAACCGTATTTGTAACCGCCTATTCCGAATACGCCATCCGCGCCCTCAACTTAAGCGCCGCCTATTACTTGTTAAAACCCATAGACATTGACGAATTAGTACAGGCCGTAGACAAAATAAAAGCCAATCAGCAATCCAGTGCAAGCACCACTACCCAAGTCCTAATAGACAACATAAAAACCGCCAACAAGCAACTCCATAAAATCATATTACCCACCATGGAAGGCTTTGAAGTAGTTCAGGTAAAAGACATCCTCCGCTGCGAAGCCTCTGATAACTTTACTACCTTCCACATCGCCGGCAGCACACCACTATTAATCTGCCGTACTCTAAAACATTACGAAGAACTGTTGCAAGACTTCGGTTTTGTCCGTGTACACCGTTCCCACCTCATCAACATAGACTACGTTAGCAAATACACCAAAGGAAAAGGCGGGTATGTCACCCTTTCAGACGGTTCTACCGTAGACGTTTCCCCCGCCAGAAAAGAAGCTTTTTTGAGTTGTTTTATGGGGTGATTTTCAGAACAGATGTTTGTAGAGTAAATAGGCGCTTTATTTCTATTTAAAAAGAAGCGGTTTTTTGAACTAAAAGTCTGTTTTATGAGCATTAGCATAGCGTTTTATGCTACAGATTAAATACACTGTATAAGTGTTTCCATAGGCCACTTCTTTCAGTATTATTAATTACAATGTTTTGAGTACCAATGGAAGCATTACTATTTCTTCGCCTTTGTTTATTATGATAGTGCTAGCTAAATAGCTTAGAGAAAACAAAAATATCCATTTCAAACCTCCCCAAAAAGGAGGTTTTTTTGCTTTAAAAGGAAGGAAGTTACCACCCGTATTTATACGGAGCGCTTTAAGTGAATTCTTATAGTGCTATTTGGTTGTTTTTTCGGATGTTTTTTGAGGAGGTAGTAAGGTAACTTGAATATAAATCAAAACGCTTACTACCATGAGAACAATAGCCATAACAATCACAGCATTAGTATTCAGTTTAACTGCATTTGCCGGAGGTAACCTACAGGGGCCAAAAGGTAAAAACGCTAAACCGTGGGACGGCAAAGAACGCGGAACTGAATTTGTAAAAACCGTAGAAACGGAAAGAGGCCCAGCGGCTAAAAATGCAAAAGCTTGGGACGGAAAAGAGATAGGAGAAACGTTTGAAAAAGGAGCTGAACGAGTAACGGGTCCTAAATACAAAAACGGAAGATTTTAAAACATAATAAGTTTAAAACTATTTAAAAAAGCTGTATTCATACCGAATACAGCTTTTTTATGCCTTTTAACTTGATTTTGACACCACAAAATAATTCCCGCCAATTCATTATCCCATAGAAAGAGTTTAACTTTAAAGTTCAAAAGATTACAGCTGTGGGCAAACTGAAGATGTTTCATAAACTCCTAATTTCTTATGCAGGAATTGGGTTATCCGTTATTTTAATTACGTCGTATGTATTTTATACTAACTTTTTAGATGCATTAGTAGAAAGGGCTTTATTTCAATTAGAGTCGGTAAATGTGTTAAAAAAGAAACAGTTAAGTTCTTTTATAACCGAGTCAAAAAATAAATACAAGTCAAAAATAAACCGCAGAGAATTAGAAGGAAATTACATTATCTCAGACGCTAGTGGGATTGTTTTACATCTTTCCGGGGATATTAAACTTCCTAAAAACAAGGTAAACATCTATAACGTTAGTGATACCCTAAAAGTAGCCGATGCACTTTTGGTAGCTCCCTTTTCAGAAGTATACATTGCATTTCAAAAGCAACTTTCTTCAGATACCGTTATAACATTTTTATCCTCTACAGATCATGTAAACAGCATTCTTAAAGAAAGAGCGGGCATGGGATTAACCGGGGAATCATATTTGGTAGGCGAAGATAAAAAAATGCGTACGGCTTCACGTTTTTATCCCGAAAGAAACCCTTTGAGCATTTCTGTATACACAAACGGCGTTCAGAAAGCAGAGAAAGGAGAATCGGGTAAAGAAATTATTAATGATTATAGAGGCGAAAGCGTATTAAGCGCCTACAGAACCGTATCTGTAGATCAATTGAATTGGTATTTACTTTCCGAAATAGACAAAAAAGAAATTGTAAAACCACTAAGACAAACCTTATACGAAGTTTTTCTAGTGTTAATTGTGGTGGCACTTATTGTTGTTGTTATAGCCTTTTTATTATCTAGCCGAATTAGTGAACGTATTAAATACCTTAAAACTAAGATTATTGAAATGTCTAAAGGGCAAATACCCGATATTGACTTAGAACCCAAAGAGCAAGATGAGATTTATGAAATGCAAGAATCGGTGGCCTTATTATGTAAAAATTTTAATACCATTATTCATTTTTCTACCGAAATAGGTAAAGGTAATTTTGAAGCCAAACACCTTCCTTTAAGTGATAAAGATCTTTTGTCTAAAGCGCTTATAAAAATGAGGAACGAGTTGAAGAAGCTAAGCGAAAACAACCTTTTTTTAGAAAAAGAAAGTAAAAAAGCATTAATCCGTGGTGAAGAAAAAGAGCGAGGGCGTGTAGCCAAAGAAATACACGATGGTTTAGGCCCGCTATTAACCACTATTAAACTTCAGTTAAGCCAAGTAGATTTACCCGAAGACAATTCTAGGTTAAACTTAAAAAACTTAGTAAACGAAACCATTACAGAAACCCGCAGGTTAGCGAACAACCTAATGCCGGCTGTTTTGCGTGACTTTGGAATATTTGCAGCCCTTAGGCATTTGGTTAAAACGGTAGAGCAGTCTAGTGATATAGACATTCAATATGCGGAAGAAACAACAGGTGTTTCTTTGTCTGACGATTCTAGAATTGCGTTGTACAGAGTTTGCCAAGAGGCTTTAAATAATGCACTTAAATACAGCAAGGCCTCCAAAATTGCTTTATCTTTAACTCAATTCGAAGATTCTATACACCTTTTTATTAAAGATAATGGTGTAGGGATTGAAGATTTAAATACAAAAGTTCAGTTTTCTGAAACCAACGGATTAAGAAACATGAGGGAACGGGTAGAAATACTAAAAGGAGCCTTTCATATTTCTTCCGACGAAAGCGGAACTACCATAGAAGTAGAATTACCAATTGAACACCAAGCCAATGATGCCAATTAAAATTGTTATTGCCGACGATCATAAATTATTCCGCGGAGGTTTAAGATCTTTATTAGAAAAAGACGAAAACTTTTTAATTCAAGGCGAAGCCAGCGATGGAAAAGAATTGGTTGAATTAATTAAGAAAGAAATGCCAGACATTGCATTAGTAGATATTACTATGCCCGAAATGACCGGTATTGAAGTAATTGATTATTGCACACAAAATATATCTACTATAAAATGCATAGCCCTTACCATGCATGATGATGGTAGCTATGCCTACGAAGCCATTAAAAAAGGAGCGTACGGTTATTTGTTAAAAAACACAGACGAAAGGGAATTGAAAGAAGCCATTCGGTCTGTATACGAAGGAAAAAAGTATTTTAATCAGCACATCTCCGAATTGGTTTTTAACCGTGTAAGCGCCCCCGAAGAAGATGCTAAGTTAACACCAAGAGAGCGTGAGGTTTTAAAATTAGTGGCCGAAGGAAAAACTACTAAAGAAATTGCCGACGAATTGTTTGTTAGTACCAGAACTATTGAATCTCACCGGGCAAATATGATGGAGAAATTACATGTGTCTAATACAGCGGAATTAATAAAAGTAGCTGTAAATCAAGGTTTTGTGTAGGTTTTACCGTATATATACGGAGTGTTGATTAAGCATTTTTTTAGAGTGTGATTTGGTAAGTTTTTCGGATGTTTTTTGAGGGGGTAGTAAGGTAACTTGAATATAAATCAAAACGCTTACTACCATGAGAACAATAGCCATAACAATTACCGCTTTAGTATTCAGTTTAACCGCATTTGCCGGAGGTAACCTACAAGGACCAAAAGGTAAAAACGCCAAACCTTGGGATGGCAAAGAACGCGGAACTGAATTTGTAAAAACCGTAGAAACGGAAAGAGGCCCAGCGGCTAAAAATGCCAAAGCCTGGGACGGAAAAGAAATAGGAGAAACCTTTCGAAAAAGGAGCTGAACGAGTAACAGGCCCTAAATACAAGAACGGTAGATTCTAAAACATAGATTTCATAATTTAAATAGTGGTTTGAAAAGAGGGACTTTCTACGGGAAGTCTCTTTTTTTTGCTTTACGTAAATGATCTAGGTATAAATACGGTAGATGATTTGGGGGTTTTTGGTGATGTTTTTAGAGCTAGTTAGTAGGTAACTTCAATATAAATCAAAACGCTACTACCATGAAAAGACTAGCTATAATCATCAGTATATTAAGTATAACATTCGCTTCATTTGCAGGCGGAGGTGATAATTCAAGCAAAAGATCGCACAAGGGAAAGAATTACAAACCTTGGGAACACAAAAGGGAAGGGAACGTTAATTCAACGGATAGAGAAGTGGAGAAAGGTCCAAAAGGTAAAAACGCAAAACCGTGGGACGACAAAGAAAGAGGCGACTCTTTCAGTAAGTCTAAAGAAAGAGTAACAGGACCGAAATACAAAAACGCTAAACGTTGGTAAGCGTTTCCTAGACCTTTGGTAGGGTTTAGGTACGGGGCGGCTGGAAACAGCCGCCTTTTTTTATGCATAATTTTTTAAAACGGCTTATCCATTGTAGAAAAGTAATTTTTGTTACCCTTCTGTATTACAGCCTTTTTGTGTTATTTAGGGTGGTGCATATCTTAAGATATAGACCACTGAATATAAAATAGATATGTGCCATAGTAGCACATATCCAAATGTTGGCATTAATTGAAAATGAAGAACAAATTTATCATATTGATATTAGTAATTTGTTTAGGACAATCAGCTTTTGGACAAGATCGGGATAACTACTCTGACCAAATATTGACATCTACTTTTAAACTGTTTCAATCGGCTGATTTTGAATTAGCCAATCATATGCTTCCATTTATTCGTGAAAGGTTCGTTAAGGAGCTTAATGACACATTAAGTTTCACAAATCGTTATGACAGTCTATCTAACTATATAGGAATTAAATACTCGATCTGATAGTTTATTAAAAATATATTGTTGGAGTGAAAGAAGTGGAGGTTGTTGTCATACTTCAGCAACATTCGCTCAATTCAAAACAAAGTTAGGTGAGATAAAATATCTTGATTTAGAAACCCCAGAAAATGAAGGAACTGAAATATTTATTACTGATTTACAAAGCATAGAAATAAATAATGAACCACTATACTTGATCCTTGGGTGGGGGACTTGTAGCGGGGGTAAGCACTATCAAGTTGCTAGATTATATCAAATTACTGATGAGACCCTTGTTCAGGTTGACTCGGTATTTGACAGTGAAACAACTCTTTTTATTGGGGCAAATAGATCTCAAAAGATTGAATTGAAATATTCTGTTGACACAAAGACCCTATCTTACAACAGTTTTGTATTTGACGATGATATTGGTTTTTATACCGATGAAAAATTAGAGGTGAAATGGAAACTAGAAAAGAATGGGTTTAAAAAAATAAACTAATGCCAACAATGGCTAAAAAATCATAGCCACCTTGCGGGATGGCAACGCTTTTTAGCCGGAACGTTGGCAACATAAAGAATAAAAATGAAACATAGACTAATTATTATATTTCTACTATTCATTGGGGTTCAATCAAAATCTCAAAATATTGATAAGATTTCAAATCAAATTTGTGAATCAATTCAACAAATATCGATTGAAGAAAATGATACCCTTGAATTAATTCGTAAACAAATTGAAATTCAAAGTGACTTTTTACAGGATACTATTTTATTACTTGACTTGTCGAAGGGAAATGTGAAAAATAATATTAATGTCCTTAACTACAAACTAAATAGAAACCTCAATAAAAATTGTTCGGAGTATAAATTAAAACATTCTGTACTTTTAGGTCTTACTTCAATATTAGACGTAGAAAATATATTAAATCCCAGTGAGATAGATAGTATAGAGAATTCTGCAAGAGACTTATTAAAACAAAAGAAAGTTAATTTGTTAATAGTAACGATAGATGATTTCTATCCCTACAAGGATATTTATGATTACTCCAGAAATCAAGGGAACAACTGGCATGTTGGTGCAAATTTTGAAAAAGGGGGAATTGTTTTGGTAGTGAGTAAGTCTTTACGAAAAGTCCAAATATCCACATCTCACATTTCTCAGAAATATTTAACAGATCTTGAGTGTCAAGAAATTATAGACAAAACATTAATTCCAAGATTTAAGAATGGAGAATACTATAAAGCAATTTTAGAATTTATTAATGAAGTGAAAACAAAAATATAATTACGTTGCACAACACGCAATAAAAAACATAGGGCGAAAAGTAGTAAATTTAAACAACATAACATTTAATAAACGGCTTGGTAAATTGATAGTTAGGTGCTTCGGAATGTCCTACGTTTCCTATTGTCAACCGTTGTGGTGCATTAAAAAACGAATAAAAACAAATGGCAAATTTCTCTGTCGCGTGTAGCGAAGCAATACGCGTGACTATCTAGTTGTTAACAAACACCTCTTCTAAATCAATCAAATACCTTTTTTTCGCTTGGTTATAACGCTTACTGCCATTATCCATAAAAACTTTTCAAAATTACCCTTTCTACATCCAAAAAATATTCTTTACCTTAAGCCCTACAATTAAAAACCAAAAACAAATGAAAGGAGTCGCCATAGGTATCATAGTAGCCATTATTTTCTTTGTCCTATTTTTCTACGTTCTTAAATTTGTGTTGATAACCTCACTCATCATTTCAGCAGCGGTGATCGTTATCCCAATTCTATACTTGGTATTCAAATCCAAAAAGGATTAAATAATTATAATCGCTCACCACTTCGCTAAAAACAATCGTTTAGTGAAACCCCATTAAGTCTCAGTATTTTGCTGAGACTTTTTTTCTTCAATCGTATCCCTCATAATACGCACTTATTTCCACCTAAAACAAAGTTTTTAAAGTATATCCGTATTTATACGGGTAATGTGTGTCCGTGTTTATTTATAGTACATTTTGGCTGTTTTTTCGGATGTTTTTTGAGGGTGTAGTAAGGTAACTTGAATATAAATCAAAACGCTTACTACCATGAGAACAATAGCCATAACAATCACCGCTTTAGTATTCAGTTTAACCGCATTTGCCGGAAGCAACCTACAAGGACCAAAAGGTAAAAATGCCAAACCATGGGATGGCAAAGAACGCGGAACTGAATTTGTAAAAACCGTAGAAACAGAAAGAGGCCCAGCGGCTAAAAATGCCAAAGCCTGGGACGGAAAAGAAATAGGAAAGGCTTTCGAAAAAGGAGCAGAACGAGTAACGGGTCCTAAATACAAAAACGAAAGATTCTAAAAAATAAGATTTCATAAAGGTTTGAAAAAAGGGACTTTCTACAGGAAGTCTCTTTTTTTATGTTCAAATTTTGTTCTTGGTTTTAACATACGCCGCATTTTTATATTTTCGTGTTTATACATTAATAAACTAGAATGATAGGAGCTAACGAATATTTTGACGGTAATGTGAAATCTCTTGCTTACCAAAGCGCTGAAGGAAAATCAACTGTAGGTGTAATGGAACCAGGGGAATACGAATTTGGTACAAGCATGCACGAAACTATGGTAGTAATTGAAGGCGCCTTAACGGTTCAATTACCTGGAGCTACAGATTGGAAAACGTTTAAAAACGGAGATGTTTTTGAAGTAGAAGCCAACACTTCTTTCAATATTAAAGTAGAAAACCAAACGGCTTATTTGTGTAAATACAAATAATTACAGAAAAATAGATGTCTATAAAAAGCAGTTCTGGTAAAATAGAACTGCTTTTTTATTTTTTAAGCAATTATCTACCTGTTAGTTACTTTTTTTTATAGCAGAATTTTAGTAAATTTTAAGATTGTAGAGTGTCATCCTATTAATTAAAACTCTAATTCTGTCTCTTTTTTATCAATTATAAAATACTATGAAAACGAAAGAAACTTTTACTTATGAATTACTGATTATTGCCGATTCTGACAATGATGAGATAACAGCCGTTAAATCTCTTTTAATGGGATTGTCGTATTCTGAAAAGCTATGGAAAAAAGCAGAAGTTAAACCTCATTCTATTGAAGACAAACAACTAGATGTGGCTTTACAAGTGCAAAAAGTTGAAAGCAACGAAAATGCCTTTATCCTAAATTTAAGTTTTGGGAATCAGGTAAAGGGCTTTGACTTCTTTTCTAATTTAATAGATCATTTAAAAGAAAAGCTAGGGTTTAGTGACGTTAAGATTTTAAGTGATGGTGTTACCGATAAAGTAGCTGAAGAAGCTTATCCGTTAATTAGAGAGGTAGAAGCCGCCGCTAAATCGCATTTACAAAAAGCCAATATTAAAAACCACGGTTTAAATTGGTGGGAAGAGATGGCTTCTTCAGAATTGAAGAATACCGTTCAATCCAGAAAAGAAGACCTTCCAGAGCACCTAAATTTAGTAGAGTCAGATTTTTCGTTTACTAATTATACCGACTTAAATAGCTTTGTAAAAGAAGCATTCCCGTCCAATTTCTATTCGGATTGGCAGACCCTAGCCAATTTAAGAGCTAAAGTGTTAAATAATGCCTTTTTAACGCTTAGTGACTTAGAGGAAACAACAACCTTATGCAAAAGCTTATTGAACTCTATTCATTCGGCAGACAGCAAATTAGGCAATACTTTAAAAGCAGGTAAAGAAAGCTCAAGACCAGTTAAGGCTAGTTCTTCGGTTAAAAAAGAGCCAATAAAGAAAGAACCTGTTGCTGCTAAGCAAAACATAGTTGAGCCAATTGCCGAAAAAGCTATCGTTCAGGAAAAGCCTGTTCAAGAAGAAAAGGCCCCACAACCGGTTGCCCAAGTTAAAGAAGAAGTGAAAGCACCAGAACCAGTTGTAGAAATTAAGAAAGAAGCACCGGCTCCAGAGCCTGAACCCATAGCTGCACCAGAACCTAAAAAAGTAGTTGTTGAAGAAGAGGATGATTTTGATGCTTTTAAAATGATTACTGAAGATAAGTTGATAGAAGAACTTAAAAACTATGAAGCCGGAATTAATGGTTTTGTAGATTTAAAGCAATTTGTGAATGAGGTTTTAGGAAAAAAGGGATACATGACTAGCCCAACGTTTTCTTTAGCTAAAAGCATGTCTAACAGCGGTAAAATAACAATTTATGACGCTAAAGACGAAAGAGGTTCTACCGTAATGGCTGTGAAAACACAGTAAAGCAATAAAATTGTAAAAATGAAATGGCCCAAAAGAATTATTCCTTTGGGCCATTTTTATATAAGGTTTTTAGATAAATCTAGTTGTCTACATCCATATAATAGGAGCCACCTTTAGCATCATCTTCCTCATCATCTCCACCAGCGGAAGCCTTAGAAGAGAAGTCGTCGTCTGAGTCGTCGTAATCTTTATCCTCATCGTCCTTGTGTTTGCTGGCAATGGCTTGTAAAAGCGAATTTACTTTTACCATATAGTGCGTATCCTCGGTAATTAAAGGCACAATACTTAACGATTCACCATTTGGTTTTGTGAAACGTTCAACTTTACCGTTAAAGCCGTCTTTGTATTTTTCCTGAAACTTCTCTTGAAGTTCATCAGACAGCTTCTCATAACTTACAATAATCTTCTTAATGGACATTTTCTTTAACTTTTCAACCAGTATAATTTTTAAAAAGCGGGCGAAGATGCTCTAAATTTTTGTTATAAACTAAGAAATTATTCTAATTAATTTTTCTCTTTATATGGGAAGATTATAAAATTAATCTAGACGTATTATTTCTTAAAGTTTAGGTTATATAAGTCTAATCTTCGGTCCTTCAGGTTTCGTACACTTCCATGGTTGTGCAGTTGTCTTAAAAGGTCTAAATCTAAGTCTGCTACCAATATCATTTCGGTGTTTGGCGTAGCTTCTGCTTTCACCCCGTTAGAAGGAAAAGCAAAGTCAGAAGGGGTAAATACGGCAGATTGTGCGTATTGAATATCCATATTTTCTACTTTAGGAAGATTACCCACACTTCCGGCAATGGCAACATAACATTCATTTTCAATGGCCCGTGCTCTAGCGCAATAACGTACTCTAGAATATCCGTTTTGTGTATCGGTTAAGAAAGGCACAAAAAGGATTTGCATTTTTTGGTCGGCCAAAATTCTAGATAATTCCGGAAATTCTACATCGTAACAAATTAATACACCAATTGGCCCACAGTCGGTATCTAATACTTTTAGTTTATTACCGCCAGTTAGTCCCCAAAATTTACTTTCGTCTGGGGTTACGTGTAGTTTTTCATAGCTTTCTGAAGTTCCGTTTCTTCGGCATAAATAGCCTACGTTAAATAAACCTTCATCACTCATTTGAGGCATGCTACCCGTAATAATATTTACGTTATAGGTTACGGCTAACTCTGTAAATTTATCGCGAATGTCTTCGGTGTATTCGGCTAACTTTCTAATGGCGTCCGATTCGCTTAAATCGTTGTATTTAGCCATTAAAGGGGCGTTAAAGAATTCAGGGAAAAGCACAAAATCACTTTTATAACTGCTTACAGCGTCTACAAAGAATTCCATTTGTGAATACAGTTCTTCTAAACCCGAATAAGACCGCATTTGCCATTGTATTAAACCTAAGCGCACAACGGTTTTGTTAGAGTTTAATAGCTCCTGTGGCTTTTCGTAATAAATATTGTCCCACTGAAGTAAAACGGCGTATTCTTTAGACTCTTTATCGCCTTTTAAATAACCGGTTAATACTTTTTTTACGTGAAAATCATTAGACAACTGAAAGTTTAAAATAGGGTCTTCCAGCTCTTTGTTTTTTACTTTTTCTATGTATTCTTTTGGTGTGCAATCAGAAGCCGATTTATGGTAGTTTGGAATTCTACCACCAAATACAATGGCTTTAAGATTAAGGTTTTCACATAATTCTTTACGGGCGTCGTACAAACGGCGGCCTAAACGTAAACCTCTATATTCTTTTTTTATGTATACATCAATACCGTATAAAGTATCCCCTTTAGAAGTATGGGTATTTAGGCTTCCTTCACCAATAATTTCGTTATAGGTATGTGTGTCACCAAAGTTTTTATAGTTCACAATAATAGATAGGGCAAAACCAACTACTTTGTCGTCTACAATAACCATAATTTGACCTTCAGGGAAAATGGAAGCTAGTTTTTTAATTTGTTCGTCGGACCAATAGCTGTTGGGTAAATCTGCATAGGTTTCTTGCATGATTTCCTTCATGACAATATAATCGTCAAACTGTAAACTTCTTAATTCTACTTGGCCAATAGTGGACATATATGGTTTTTTAATTTTAGGATGAATATGGAAAAGTTCCCCGATATTTTATCGTTCAACGGCCGGTATTTTAAAATAGTTTCAAAAGTTTTTAACTTACAGATTAAAAAAACTAAATCTAGATGTTATGGACAAGGTTCTAAGAGAATTGGCTCTTTTAGGTAAAGCTTGTAAACAAGTAAGAGTACAACCAATTACTAAGAAAAAGGTTATTCAAGAATTGGTTTCTAATGGAATTGCGGGACTTATTGCTTTGATTACGGCCTCTGTTTTAAAGCAGTTTTTTTTAGTAAAAAGCGTTAAAAACCTATGGGGAATAGCAGGCGGCAAGAGCCGTTACAAAGTATCTCAAACTTCTTTTGATTGGATGAATACAATTTTAGTTTTTGTGGTTGGGCTTGTTGTTTTCACCATTGTTGAACAGGTAATGGAAAAGTATTTTGAAGAAAGAGAAAAGCATTTACAAAAATAACTTAACCATAATAACCAAATCCACGGGCCATTAAAGTTGCCAGAAATGGTATAAATAAAAAGAAGATAATTTCTAGAAGAATGATTCTTTTAGTGCGTTTAAATTCTAATTCATTTAGTTGAATTCCTTCACCTTGTTTGATTTTTTTTCGCCATTTAATAAACCGAATAGTAGGCATTATAGACAATAACCCAATTATACTGAAAAGAGCCATTTTCCCCCAGAAAATAGAATTGTTTATGTAATAAGTAGATCCTTTACCAAAATAAAACAGTTTAAGAAGTCCGCTTATAACAATTATAACAGCTGAAATACCGTACCAAACATCTGCTTGGCTTATAAGTTTAGCTGTGTTGTTACTTAAGCTTTTTTCAAATAAAACATACTCTAGAATCAACGTGCTAATTAAAATAAAGATTCCTATAAAATGGAAATAGGTGATTAAACTATGATAGAATAACATGGGTTATATTTTTTTATGCCAAAAATTAAGGTTCTTTAGGCTTTCTTTTTCTTCATCAATTTCTTTCCATTCTAATACACAGGTAATATTTCCTTTTTGGTAGCCTAATTTATTCCAAAAAGATTCTGGTGTTTTATGGTTTTTAGGTTTGTGTTTGTGGTCTTCAGGCCTAACGATGCAACAAAAAGTAGTTTTTTTATACCCATTTTTCTTAGCCCACTCTTCCCGAAGTTTAAAAAACTGATGGCCTATGCCGTAACCACGGTGTGTTTTTTCTATAGCAGATTCACCAAAGTAGAAAATATCTTCTACCGGATGTCCATTTTTATACCAAGGGGATTTAATATTTTCCGTTTCGTCTTTTAAAGGGATTCCTGTAGATATCCCAATTACAGTACCCTTGTGCTTCGCAATAATTAAGATGCTTTTTTCAGAAGAAAAAAAAGTGTTTAGATATTCTAATTCATACTCATAATTTCCGTCATAGAGATAGGGGAATTCTCTAAAAACCTGAATCCTAATACTGGCTATTTCATGACAAAATACCAAGCATTCTTTTCCATAATAAGTTTCAATGGTATAGTTCAAAGCAGCAGTTAATCAGATTCTAAAATAATGATATTCTATTGTAAATGCCACTATGCGTGGCGTTTGTAGCTGTGTTAGGGTTGGTTTTTTGAGTTTTAAATCAAAAAAGCCGCTCTCATTCAATTGAGAGCGGCTTTGTCTGCTAGTATTAAATTTTGGTAAATTAATTTTTAAGCACTTTAACACGTTTAACATTCTTGTTGTTTTGTGTTTCAAGAATGTAAATCCCTGGCCGTAGTAGTGCTCCTAATGAGCAGTTTTCAGTACAAGTTCCTTCTTCCAGTATAGCACCATGGCTGTTAATGATTTTGTATTGAACACCATTTTCAACATCTAAATGTATAGCCTCTGTAAATGGATTAGGGAATGCTTGAATACCCATTGTGTTTTCGGTATCGAAAATATTGGTAACAATACATCCCGTATTGCTAATGCCCTCTGAGAAATACAAGGCATCTAAATTCGCTAGACCGTCTGCACTATTGGCAACAAACTTTAAATCATTTTTACCAGCTTGCACAGCTATAGTAAAAGTTGAAATTTCCCAAGTATCCCAAGCGCCTGTAATAGGTAATTCAACAGTAGAGCCTGTAGCCACATCATTTACATAAATAATACCGCTTCTAGCAGTTGCGCCTCCGTTAGCATAACGTACACTTACTGTAATGGTAGCGTTAGAGCTTGCTGTAAATTTCCAGCTGATGGCTACATCGTTTAAGTTGTCTGTATTGGCATACCCTTCGCCTTCAAAGTTGGCATTTTCAGCCTCTAACTGAAGTCCATCAATGTAACAAGCGTCTTCACCTTGTATGGTTTCCGAACAAGGGTCAAAACCTGTGTTTCCGGCTACACAAACATTACAATTATCTAAGTAAGCAGTTCCGTTTACATCCCCGTTACAATCAACTGTACATGGAGATTTACCCGTGTTACCACCAACACATATACTGCAATCGTCTAAATAGGCAGAGCCGTTGGTTACACCATTACAGTCTTTTTGCCCACCACCTGAACAGGAAGAACAACCTCCAAAGCTTGCTAAAGTTTGTCCGGCGCATGAAGTTATTGGGGCTATAATTGTACTAGGGTCTGCAATTGTTATAGAATATGGAGGATTGAATGCAGAGCCTTTATTTATGTTAGAGGCATTTTGGTTATTGTTTGCGTAAACCGCGGTGTAATCATCTTTGTATAAATCAATTGGTTTATTGTAACCAGAGATGAAATAATTTCCTTCTGCTCTAATATCGGCTTCATAACCAGCTCTAATACCTTGGTTGGCTACCGAACTAGAAAAATAACAGTTGGCAACATGTACTTTTCCGTAACGTACACGAGGCATTCTTTCTTTACAACCTTCACCCCAACGGCAGTATTGAAAAGTCACTCTTAATTTACCTCTATCACCCGTAGCGCCATCACTAGAACCAATTAAATTGGTATAACGATGGTCAGGAGAGCCGCCAGAACCACCTGATCTTGGTGGTTTCTCATAACTGAAGGTACACCATGTTACCGAGACAAGATCGGCTTTGTTTTTAATATCGAAGTTACCGTCCATTCCATCATGAAATTCGCAATGGTCTACCCATACATTTCTAGAATCGTCTACGGTAAGGTTGTCATTTCCGTCGTTGTCGTAAGCACCAGGGCCTTCAAAATATACATTTTGAAGAATTAGATTGTCCATTCTTTTAACATAAAAGATACCCGATCCGTCAGAAGACATATCAACTGAAACTAGTTTTGATCCAGGTAAACCAAAAATGGTTTTGTTACTTTGATCCTGAATATTAATTCTACCATCACTAGGGAAGGTAATTGTTCCTTTAATATGAACAACTCTAACATCGTCGTCGCTTACTGCATCTTTCAATGCAGAATAACTAGATACTACAACGGGAGTAGCATTTCCGCCCCCCGTAACATCTTTACCCCAACCAACGGGTTTGCACAAATCTTGTGCTTGTACTGAGGATACTGAAAAAATCATCAACAGACAAAGTTTAATAAATAATAAGTAATTAGTTCTCATAATCATTTAGCTTGATTTGTCTGTGTTACGGAGCAAGCGATTGAAAGTAAACAGCAGATTCAAAAAAAATATTTAATTAATAAAGTCTGCACACCTAGTGTTTACTTTTAGATTAGGTGTTCGTAAGAGTGCTGAAGAAGAATTCTTTCAGCTTATGAGAATCACCACCACAACCCAAAGCCTAACAAGATTATTTATTGTTTTAATCCTGTTCGTAAAATCTATTCTACTTTTTGCCGAAGGGACAGTCCAACTTCGTCCGGAGGAAAATCAATACGGCAGTTTATATATAGCCAAACACGCGAAGTTTACCTCTTTTGCTCAATATGGCGCAGCTGATGAAAATCAGATGAAACTGAATATTAAAGAAGCAGGAGAGACCATATATTTCGGTTTAAATAATAAAGAACAAGGCGGAAATTTTATTGATAATGTACCTTTTAGAATTGTTGCACCATCTGGAGCAATAGCTTTTTCTTCTGAAATTCCAGATGTTGGTGAAGAAGGAAATATAGAAGATTGGGATGAAGTTATGGCTGGTCCCGCAGAGTTAGGCAATGCAGGTGGTTACGATGCCCTTGAATTTGTAGCCAATGAAATAGGTGATTATGTAATTGAATTCGATCCTTTTTCTGTAGAAGGGAATGGGGTAGAGATGTTTATTCAATACTTTGATTTTACCGTTTTAGGTACTGACGGAAATGTGAAAGAAGGACGTTTGCATTCACAAGGGTGGCAATTAACAAGCGAAGGAGGCGGTAATGAATTGTCTTCTATTGTTTACCCGTACGGTTTAAACGGGGTGGTTTATAAAGTTGAATTCCAAAAAATGAAGCCCTACACTTTTGTGATTAATTTTAATTCGAAAGGCGTACAAGATACCGGTGATTTTGTAGAAGACCGAAAAAGTGTAGAAGACCGAAAATATTTTCCGGAGTTTGAGGTGTTTCTTAATCCACCTGATTCTACGGTTTATACCACCAATATCAAGTCGGTTGATTTACAAAGCATTGTAGAAAACACAGATTGTGAAACCACTACCTTTTGCCTTAATTTTTCTTCGGATGATGAAGGACTTTTAGAAGGTTTTGTAGATGTTAATGTTAATGGAATAATGGATACTCTAAACGGAGACATCTATTTTAACCATTATTTCCCAGCGGCAGGTACGGTTTGTGTTCCTTGGGATGGGAGAGATAACGACGGTAATTTGATTACGGATGTAGAGTTAGAAGTTATTTCTTCTTTTGGGTACGGCGTAATGCACCTTCCTTTGGTAGACGTTGAAGATAATGAACTGGGTTATAAAGTAGATATCATTAGGCCTTCGGGTTTAGATGCACCAAGATTATTTTGGGACGATTCTGAATTAACGAAAGGTACACCTACAACAGGTGGATTAGTAGAATTAGCGGGTTGCGACGCTACTTCTTCTGGTTGCCACGGTTGGGAAGGTAGAGGTAATTCTGGTAGCGAAGAAACCGTAAATACATGGTGGTATTCTAATTTGGTTGAAGATAAGATCAAATTTGATCCGCGTCCTAAATCTCCAGTTTCTATAAGTTATGATGCCAATGTTTTACAGAATTATGACACTACACTTTGCCAAGGTGACCCATTAACCTTTCATGTTTTTAATGATGGAATAAGTCATTATGATGCCACCGTGTACGATTATTCTTGGTATCTAAATACCGAAGATCAATCAGCAAACAGTCAGGATTTTACAATAACAGCAGATTCAAATGTTCAGGTAATAGTAAAAGCTTATGAACACGAATTTAGTTGTGAATATTACGATACCATTACGGTTGAAATCCAGTCTAAATTTGAAATTGATACAACCTTAATTCAACCCAACTGTATTAACGGTGGTGTTATTGATGTAGAAATAATAGATGGTCCTTCTAATCCTGTTTTTACATGGACTGGATTATCGCAAACCACAGATTCTATTTTTGGACTGGATCCCGGAGTATATGAATTAACACTAACAGATCCTGCTTTTACAAATAATTGTGCTTTACAAGCTACTTTTATATTAGATGAGGTTGATTCTCTTCACTTAGACAACGTTACTGCCACCGCTTCTTTATGTTATGATTCTACGGGTACGGCAGAAGTGGTTTATTCGGGCTTAGATCCCATAACGTATTCATGGAATGGAAAATCTTTTTTTACTGCTGAAAAAGAAGATTCATTATTTTCGGGTGTAAACTATGTAATTGGGAAAAAGACGAGCAATGGGTGTACAGATAGCATTGCTTTTTTGGTAGATGAATTACCCTTAGAAGCAACGTTTACAATTGTTGATGCTAACTGTGATAGTACGGGCGGTGAAATTCAGGTGCATTTGCCGCAAATAGAAGACTATTTTATTAATTGGAATGGAAATACGGGAACGGATACCCTTCTTGCCAATTTAGCTCCTGGGGATTATATTCTTGAAATTATTCATCAAGATAATCCTAGTTGTACCACAGATTCTAGCCTAAAAGTGGGTGTTCCTACACCGTTGAAATTAGATGAAGTTCTGGTTGATTCTTCTCTGTGTTACGAACCTACTGCCGAAGCAAAAGCAATTTATTCGGGTACCGAAGCAATAGAATATTCTTGGGACGGTAAGGCTTTTACAAATAACAATTTAGAAACGGGTTTAAATGGAGGGGTACATAAAGTTGTTGTGTTAAACCCCATTAATTTATGCAAGGATTCTATAGCGTTTACAGTTGAAGAGTTTCCTTTAATGGCCGATTATACCGTTAAAGATGCCAGTTGTGATGGAACAGATGGTGCAATTAAAGTGCTTTTACCACTAGGTGAATCGTTTAGTATCACATGGGATGGTATTTCAGGAAACAATGAAAAAACAGCTTTAGCACCGGGAGATTATCAACTCAATATTGTTTCGGATGATAATGCGGCTTGTATTACAGATTCTTTAGTTACGGTAGGCGTAGACCCTAATACACTAGAGATTTTAGGTTTAGAGTTAACACCTTCCAATTGTTTAAATCCCAATGGTATTGCCGAATTACATGTTAAAAGAGATCCTGCTAAATCCTATACCTACAGTTGGAATGGCGGTACATCTGTATTAGACGATTCAATCAATACCAGTTTATCTGTTGGTACTCATACTGTTTCTGTTATTGAAGCGGGTGGTTTATGCGGTATTGATACCACTTTTGAAATTACAGGCACAGGCTTCAGTTTTAATTATGATTCTGTACATACGTTGTGTGGGGCTTCTAATGGTAGTATTTCAGTCACCAAAACAACAGCTTCTTCAATTATTCAATGGACAGATGGTTCTACTGAGTTTGTTAGAGAAAATCTAAGTGCAGGTACCTATACATTTACCCTTTCATTACCGGGTGTTTTAGGTTGTTCCGAAACAAAAACCGTAACACTTGTTGACTCTTCGTACAGCTTTGATTTTACAACTTCGGTATCATCGTTGGATGTTAACACAGAATTTATTTCAGCAGGTGACGAAGTGATTTTTAACACGGATAAAAATTCAGCGCAACATTATGTTTGGGAATTTGGTGATGGAAATACCTCTACCAATGCCAATCCTGTACATCGTTACCAATACCCGGGAGAATACAATTTCAGTCTGCAAATAACGGATTTACAAGGTTGTGAAAATACAGTTTACAGCACTGTTATTGTAAACGAACAACCGCCTTGTACTGCCGCCGTTCCTAGCGCATTTTCACCAAACGGAGATGGGATTAATGATGAACTAACCGTACTGGGGGATTATTATGCTATTGATTTTCAGTTGTACAATCGCTGGGGAGAATTGGTGTTTCGTTCTTTTAAACAAGAAGAAAAATGGGATGGGTTTTACCGCGGAGAAAACTCTCCGGTAGGTGTTTTTCCATTCGTGTTGGAAGTGCAATGTGAAAATTATGATGGTTCAATTTCAACCTTCAAAAAAATTGGTGACGTAACCCTTGTAAGATGAGAAAACTACTAACATTATTATTATCACTATTTGTTTTTTGGGCTGAAGGCCAAGATCCGCAAGTATCTCAATATTATTCGGCACCCTTGTATTTAAACCCAGCTTTAACTGGAGCAGGGGAGTGCTACCGTACGGGGTTGTTGTACCGTTCTCAGTGGTCTGGTTTAGATAAACCCTTTTCTACCATTACAGCTTATGTAGACTTAAATTACACGCCATGGAGTAGCGGTTTTGGTTTACTGGTGCTAAGAGATAATGCGGGTACAAACAATATTTCTACTACCGAAGTGGAATTGAGTTACCGATATGATGTGGCGTTAGATAATAAAAACCATCTCCGTTTTGGTTTACAAGGCGGTTATGGCAATAAAACCATTAATTACGATGGCTTGAATTTTGAAGATCAATATTTGGGTACTCAAATTCAGAATCAAAATACCATTGATCCGGTAACAGAAGCAAATGCCATTAATTTTGCAGATTTTTCTGCCGGTTTGTTGTTGTTTGGTGACGATTCGTATTGGTTAGGTGTTTCTGCACATCATTTAAACCGTCCGGTTGATTCTTTTTATGATGATGAAAACCGGTTGCCGATTAAATACTCTATACATGGTGGTTATAAAATTAAGTTTAGTCGTTCTATGGTGAACCGAAATAAAGCTCCATTCGCGCTAACGCCTACTTTTATGTACAAACACCAAGGTATGTACGATCAAATGGATTTAGGTATGTATTTTATTCAGCATTCTATTTTGTTTGGATTATGGTACAGAGGAGTTCTTATAAAAGAGGAAGATAATATTAGAAATAACGATGCCTTAATCGTGCATCTAGGGTATAAACACAATGCTTTGTCGCTTATTTACAGTTACGATGCTACCTTGTCTAATCTAGCGTTAGGGAGCACAAAAGGCAGTCATGAAATTTCATTAACCTATGATTTTTGCCTGTCTTGGCCTAGGCAAACTAGAGTTCCTAAAAATGTTAAAAGACTACCGTGTCCTAGTTTTTTGAAGTAGTTTGTTATCATAAATAATTGTTTCTTCGTGAATATAATTATGAATAAATGAATTACAGTCTGAATTCAATAATGCCAGTTACTAATTGGAAAATATCATTGGTGGCAGCACTTATCCCTTCTTTTATAACCTTTGTGATAATTGGTTTTTCATTAAAGAGCTTTGCAGATTACGGAATTGGTATTTTTATTCTGGCTCCTTTTTTAGAAGGTATTATTTCAAGTTTAATGAAAGGATACAGAAGCCCAGCATCTTTTAAAGAATGCTTTTCTGTAATGATTATTGGATTACTGTTTTTATGTCTCAATCTAATTGTTTTTGGTATTGAAGGGTTAATGTGTATAATAATGGCTGCGCCAGTAAGTTTCTTATCTGCTTTAGTAGGATGTTGGATAGGTTTTTTAATTCAAAAACGTAAAATTGAGAGTGTACTTCCTTTACTATTACTTGGACAAATTATTCTTTTACCCTCTTTTATTTCTATAGAGTCGTCTATAAACACAAAACCACAAATTTTTTCTGTTAATACAAGTGTTGTTGTAACTGCAACCCAACAAGAAGTTGGGGCAATTTAATTGAGTTTAAGAAAATTGATTCTGAATTGCCTTTCATCTTTAGGTATGGTATATCTTATCCAATAGATTCTGAAGTTAAGGGAGTAGGTGTTGGAGCTATTAGATATTGTAATTTTTCTACGGGTAGTTTTGTAGAACCCATTGATGTATGGGATGAACCAAATCATTTACATTTCTATGTTGAAGAGCAACCAATACCAATGAAAGAATTATCTCCATATGATATTAATCCAAAACATTTACACGGATATTTCGTGTCTACTAAAGGGGAATTTAAATTAACGGATTTAGGTAATGGAAAAACAAAGTTGGAAGGTACAACATGGTACTATAATAAAATAAAGCCAGAATTGTATTGGAGTTTTTGGACCGATTTTATAATACATTCTGTTCATTCTAGAGTTCTTAATCACATAAAAAAAGAAGCTGAAAAAAAATCTATCTCGGCATCACAATCCCTAAAGAAACCTCAATGGAACGGTCAATAAGCGTAGAAACACTTTTGGTGTTATAGACTAAGTAAGAAATATTCAGGTTTAAATACCATTCACTTAGCTTAAGTTGGGGTATTCCGGCCAAAACAAATACGCCTTTTTGTTGGTTGTAGCCAACACCGCCTTCAAAAACTTCTTGGTAGTTTAATGTGCCAGATAGCTGAAATAAGGTTTGTTCATCGCTAGGGTGTATTTCTACTACCGAAAATGCATTCAGTCGTACAAAGGGCGTTAGATCTTTACCTATAGATGCGGTGGCGGTATAATATGGTTTTAGGTAATAGGTGTATTCTACAGGTCTAATAGGTGAAGAAAACAATTGTTGCCCGGCAATTCCTACACTAAAATTTTCATGCTGAAGACTTAGGCCAAGGTTTGCATCTGGTGTGAAATCAGAACCACCAGAACCCGCTGTACTACTCTGGAAAATATAATTAACAGCTCCCACAGAAACACCAGACTGAAGTCTTAATTCATTAGAAAGAGCAATGGATAGACTGTATCTTAAATAGAAACGGTTTCTTTGAAAATAGGCGCCGTCTCTGTTATTAGAGACTTGAGTACCCAGAAAATGTTTCGTTTTATTTGTTGAGTTAAGTTTGTTGGTCATGAAGCTTAAATCGGCAAACGTACGGTGAACACCGGCAAAAGCACCTGTTAAACTTCGGTTGCCCAAATAGCCTGTAAACGTTTTATGTACATCTACTTCCGAAGGGTTAACCAGTGTAGGGCTTTTAAAATACAAGTCATAAAACGAAAGCGAAGATTGGTTGTTTTGAGCCCAAGAAATATTCAGGATAAAAAAAAGAACAGCAAAAGCCCAGCTTCGTTTTTTTACAACGGCTAAAATAAAGTAAAATTCCTTACAGGATTTGTGATGTTTTACCATTCAATACTTTAAAAAAAGCATTATTTTAAGACGTTAACAATTAATTGTTTTTAGCAACTTTAAAAATTACTAAAAGTAATCTTCACGATCAACTGTTTACTTTCTAAAGAAGCATTCGTAATACTATTAAAATGCAAATATCTGACGAAGATATCATAAATAGCATACTGTCTGGTGATAACCAGAAGGCGTTACAGTTTCTCTATGATTCCACTTTAAGGAAGGTGAGGGGTTATATTTTAAAAAATAGCGGAGGGAAAGAAGAGGCTAATGATATTTTTCAGGATGCGGTAATCATATTTATGCACAAAGTGAAAACACAGCAGTTCGATAAAAAATATTCCATAGAAGGGTTTATTTATGCCGTGTCTAGAAATTTGTGGATAGACAGAGTAAGAAGAGAAAAAAAGAAAGTGAATTACGAATACCCCGATCAAATTGAAAATCCTGCTCAAGAAAACGATGCTTTGGTAGACATTATTCAAAATGAACAAGCGGGAGCTTTAACAAAAGCCTTCAGTCTATTGGATCAAAAATGTCAGGATATATTAAAATACCATTTGTACGAAAAACTTTCTATGAAAGAAATAAGTGTAAAAATGGGTTATAAGTCTGAAAATGTGGCCAAAACCAACCATTACAGATGCAAACAATACTTGACTAAAATAGTAAAAGAAGACCGTGAATTACTAAGCCTACTAAGAAATTGAGACCAGAATTAGAACGATATCACCAAATAGATCTTTACCTACAAGATAAATTGTCGGTGGAAGAAAAGGCAGCTTTCGAAGCAGAAATGCAAAAAGATGCTACGCTGTTTGAGGAGGTAGAAATGCAAAAGATGGTCAACACGGTTGTACTTAATGCAGGCTATCAAGATCTAAAAACTGAAATGTCTTCCGATATTCAGAAATTAGATAAAAAGGCACAAGTAAATAAATGGAAAAGAGGAACGGCTTTAGGTATAGTTGGTCTAATGCTTATTTCTGGTGGTTTATGGTTGGCGCAGCCTGAAGAAGAAAATGGTTTTCAATCGAAAAATACTAAAGTTACGGTAACCGATAGTTCGGAAACATCGTTTTCAGAAGTAGCTAAAGAGGAACCACTATCTGTAAAGGAAGTTGCAACCCCAAATAAAAAAGAGAATAATACTGCTGAAAAAACTGTAGAGCCTATTGAAAAAGTAGTAGAACCTATAGCGTCTGAAGCAAAAGTAGCAGAAAACCCAACTTCACAAGAGGAACAAAAAGTAATAAAGCAAAAACCAGTAGAGATAAAGGAAACTGTACAACCAGTTCAGGAAACTAAGAAAGAGGAGCCTATTGAGACCAAGTCTGCTGCATCTCCCGCAGATTTATGTAAAGGCGTTGAAATGGAAATCACACCAATGATAGGTGCTAGTTGTAAAGAAATGCCAACGGGTATTATAGATTTACAAAATGGTATTTCGGGTGGTCAATTACCTTATGAGCTTATGTGGGTAGATTTAAGTGGGACTTCAGAATTACAAAAAGACCTAGCCGGCGGCTATTACAGCCTTGTTGTGAAAGATGCCAACGCCTGTGAAAGTGAATACCAAATCTTTGTGCCTACGGAAGATTGTATTTCAACCGATGCCATAAATCCGGATTTGGGTGAAGAATGGGTGTTTACCAATAAAAAAGAGAAGCCATTTTCAATAAGAATTATTAGCTTGTCGGGTAGAGAAATTGTGCGAGAAGAAAATATTACCGATAAGTTCTTTGTTTGGCAAGGGAAAGATAGAAATGGAGCTTCATTACCAGCAGGGGCATACGCTTGGGTAGTAGAATATCCAAATGGAAAACATAATACAGGTCAAATTACTGTAATTCGTTAATAGAATGGAGCATTTAAAAACTATAAAAAGGATTGTCTGGACTGCTTTAATAGCCTTAGGTATGTTGCCTAATGCATTAGGGCAATGTCAAGATATTTCTATGTTTTACATAAGCCAATTAGAAGGCTGTGAAGACAGTAGGATTGTGGTTGAAGCGGTTGTTACGGAAGGAGCGTTTGCAGAATGGACGGTGATTAAAGGTTCTGAAAACTCTATAATTGATCCTTTTAGTAAGATAACAGAAGTTACCCCAGAATTTACTACTGTTTACAGAGCAGAAGTTAAAGGAAGTGGAGATGCTGAATTATTGAAGAACGGTGATTTTGATGAAGGTTTTACGGAATTCACGACCGATTTTATCTACACAGACACGGTAAATACACAAGGGGTTTTTACTATAGCTACTAGTTCAGTTGACTCTTCTTTTGTACACAAAAAGGATCATACTTCTGGAACCGGAAACATGTTCATTGCAGATGGTTCTAAATTTTCCGAAAAAGCTATTTATAAAATAGAGAAAACACTAGAAAAAGGAGGAGCATATACTTTTTCTTTTTGGATGGCGAACAATCACAAAGATTTTCTATTAGATAGCGTTACTGACAGTAGGATTTCTGTAGAGCCTACCCTTCATATAAACGGTGAAATGGTTTACAGTCAGTTGTTGCCAGATGATACCTCTTGGACTAAAGTAGCATACAGCTGGACGGAAGAAACAGGTGGAGCCAAAACAATAGAAATTAAAAACTTAACCACTACTAAAAAGGGTAACGACTTTGTTTTAGATGATGTTTCGTTGATGCACTCTTGTATTCAGACCCAAGAAATTACTATAGAGCCTTGTAATAAAGACGATGTGTTCTCCCCTAATAACGACGGTTGGAAAGACACTTATTATGTTGCAGAAGATGGAATAGCCAAAATATACGATTTAACTGGTGCAGAAGTAGGGCAATTTACGGCGCCAAATTATTGGGATGGTACCGATAAATACGGTAATCCATTACAAGGCGGTTATTATGTAATTATTGTGAATGAAAATACCGTACACAGAATTACAATAGTTAGATAGTTTTCCATTACATGTTTATTTTTCGTGTAAACGCGCCTACTAAAAAATAGGAGCGTTTTTAGTTTTATAAAGCTGCCTTGTGTCAAAACCAAGTAAAACACTATATTGTTGTGTCATCTTTTTCAATTATGAAAAAAGAAAGTTTTATAAAGCGAATACGAAAAGAGTTAACACTTACGCAACAAGAGTTAGCCGATAAATTAAACGTGTCTCGTTCTCACGTTTCCATGGCAGAATCGGGTAGGAGAATCTTGCCAGAAAGAGCTTTAGCAACCTTAACCGATCTTTTAAAAAGTGATTATTTTTCAGAGACAGACATTCCGCATGATTTTGTTGAAGTAGAAAAAAGCCGTTTAAAAACCTTTCTCTATACCGACTTAATAAAACAGCGCAAAAGACTAGCTGAAAATCAGGATAAATTACTACAGCAAGAAGAGCAATATAAACGCTATAAAAAAGCTTGGATAATTATTCATCAAACCGAACTAGGCGAGGAGAGCGCAGAAAAATTAAAACAAATCAAAAAGAAACTGAAAACGTGTGATTCAGCCGCGAGAGCCAAAAAAGAACTCTTGATTGCACAACAAAAAACTAGAGTGAAACTTTTAGAAGAAAGGTTGAAGGAAGTTTAAATGAAAATTTCTCCCTTCATGTACAACGTTGCTTCCCCTCCAATTTTCACTCGATCTCCTTCATGATTGCATTTTAAGAAACCACCTCTTTCAGAAACCTGAAGTGCAGTTAATGCTGTTTTGTTTAATTTTTCAGCCCAATAAGGAATTAGTGTAGTGTGGGCAGAACCCGTAACAGGATCTTCATTTATGCCAGATTGTGGTGCAAAAAACCGACTCACAAAGTCTACTTGTTTACCAGGTGCAGTTACTCCAACACCTCTACACGGAAAATCCTTTAAGATATCCATATTCGGTTTTAAATCCCTAACCTGGTCTTCGTGTTCTAATAACAAGAAAATATCGCTAGAGCCACTGAAAACATCTATAACAGGCACTTCTATTGCTCTAAGTAATGCTTCTTTTAATTCGGTAGGGTAAATAACATCTGTTGGGAAGTCTAGGGTTAATAAATTAGCCGTAGACTGTACTTTCAGAATACCCGATTTAGAATTGAAAATAAGCTCTTCTTCTTCAGCCTGATAAAATTCTTTTAAAACGAAAGCCGCAGCAACCGTAGCATGACCGCATAAATTGACCTCCGTAGTGGGAGTAAACCATCTAATGTGGTATTGCTGGTGTTCTTTTACTACAAAAGCAGTTTCAGATAAATTGTTTTCGGCAGCAATATTTTGCATTAACTCACCGGGTAGCCATTCTTTTATTGGGCAAATGGCCGCAGGATTGCCTTTAAAAAGTTCGTTGGTAAAGGCATCTACTTGGTATATAGGAATGGTTTTCATAGTTATTATTACCAGTTTTTCACCGCTTTAATATGTGTGCTTAATTGCATGGCCAATCTTTCTTGCTCCATTTCATTGGGGTGTCCAGCGGTATTTTTATAAGGGGCAATTAGTACAGAAACATTTTTGTCGTTTAATTCTGTTATTGATTGCTGTAGTTTATGGGGCCATTTAGAGCTTTTGGCAGTTATGTCCATATTGCCCAACATACACACGATATGACTTTCGGGATAAACAGTTCTTAATTTTTTAATAAAGCTGTTGTAGTCTTCCAGTACATCTTCAATTTTTATTTTCTTATGACCGAACTGTTCGGTGTAGGCTGGGTGTTTTCTTTTTTCAATAATCCAAGAATCATTTTGCAGCAGGTTTACTACAACCACATCTGCATAATCTTGTTGAAAATCCCAACTGCTTTTAGGATCGTTCGGGTCTAAGCGATTGTACAATTCTGGCATTATTAACGGAAACCAACTTACCGAAATACCAATACCGCTTCTACAAGTACAGGTATGGTTGGCTTCTAATTCTTTTGCCACTAGGTAAGGAAATGCTTTGCAATGGTTGGTGTAAATACTATCAGGGCGGTCTTTTCCTTCAAAATCACCCACGGCATAACCAGTAGAAATAGAATTACCGTAAAAGGCAATATTTCTCTCTGGTGGTGATGTAAGTAAGGGTGCTGAATCTTTTAATATAAACGCATAAAAATCGGTGTAGCCGTTGGTGTATTCGGTTCTTTTAGAAATTTCTACAGAATGAATGGTGTCTTTTAAATTATCGAAAAGTAGATACGTTTCTTTTTCAGTAGTTACTTTAAATCGGAATGTTTTTTTGTTATCTAGCGTAACGCTGTAGTAATTTTCCCCTTTTTCATCCTGAAGAACAGCACTAATTTCTTGACCTTTAAAATAAAGCTTTACAGAAGATCCAGGCCAAAACATTCTTGTTTTGTTAGAGTCTTGTAGTACTCTGCCCATTGTTTTTACTGCGCTATGATTATACGGGATTTCAATTTGAGCTTTTAGTGAACAGGAAAGAAGTGTGACCGATAGAATAAATAGTATATAAAACTTCATTAATTAAAAGTGTTTAGTTGAACAAATGTAAGTTATTAAGAGTTTAGTTTACAAATGCATTAGACCTACACCTAGTATGTTTAAAAGATGTATTTATTAATAACTAAATGACAGCAAAAGCAAAAAGGATCTTGCTAATTCTAGCAGGTGTGATTTTATTGGTTTTTTTATTGTTGAAAATTACTACAGCAGTAGTTTCTAAAAAGCTTCCGGAAATTTTAAACCAAGAAGTAAAAGATTATTCTATTGATTTTAAGGAAGTAGACGTTTCTTTATTTTCAGAATATGTGTTTGTTAAGGGAATTTCTATTAAGCCATTAAATAAGGAGAAAACAAGTATTAATGCAGAAATTGAAGCTTTTGAACTACAAGGAGTTGATTTCTACCAATTAATTTTCAACAATAAACTCCTTTTAAATAGTCTTAGTATTGAAGAAGCAAATACAAAAGTTTTTATTGTAAAAGAAAAGCAGGAATCAGCAGAAAAACCCTTAAAGAAATTTTTAAAAGAGGTTTTTGTTCGTGTTAAACTAAATAGTATTAACATCAATAATAGCAGTCTTTCTTATTATTTAGAAAATGATACTATTCCTAAAATTCATGTTGAAGAGTTTTCTCTTTCTTTTAATGAGATTGTTTTAGATACCTCTACAATTAGAAAAGTTTTTCCGTTTAGTGTTTCTTCGTTAAATGGAACAATTACAAAAGCAACGTTTAAAACAGATAGTTTGTATCACCTCAAGTTTTCAAAATTAGAAATTTCGAGGCAATCTATTTTTGTAGACTCTTTAAGTTATACAACGGATCTCACTAAAGCTCAATTTCAGAAAAAAATGCCCATACAAAAAGATTGGATTTATTTTATGGCCCCCAAACTAGAATTATTGAACTACAAATGGGAAACGGATTCTTCGGATTTCTATTTAGCTATACAGAAAGCATGTGTTCAAAATATGGAATTGGTGGCTTATAGAGATAAAAACCTTCCTTTTGGTCCAGAAACTAAAAAACCGATGCCATCGGAAATGTTACGTAATATTCCTTTCAACTTACAAATAGATTCTGTTCAGGTTAAGAGGGGAAGCATACAATATTTAGAAAAACAAGAAGGGAAAACGGAAAAAGGTCAAGTTGATTTTGACAAAGTTTACGCTACCATTTATAATATAACCAACGATTCTGTTAAGCTTGCAAATAATCCTTGGATGACTTTAGATGCCCAATGTACGTTTAATCATTGTGGTCACTTGCAGACGCATTGGGAGTTTAATATACCAGACTTAAAAGACCATTTTAAAATAAATGGGCAATTAGATAAAATGGAGCTTGTTTGTGTGAATCAAACATTTAAACCTATGCTAGACGTAGAAGTAAAAGGAACGGTACAGCAAGTTAAATTTAATTATACGGGTGATGTAGCTCAATCTAAAGGGGAAGTCTTTTTTGATTATGAAGGCCTACAAGTTCAATTTTATGACGAAAATAAAGAAGTAAAGAATTGGTTAAAAAACACCGTTGGAAATGCTGCCATCCGTAGCAATAATCTTCCTTCAAATGCATCGTATAAAAAAGGTGTTTTTGAATTTGAGCGGGTGCAACACAAGTCCATTTTTAACTATTTATGGAAGAGTGTACAAACAGGACTTATGCCAATTGTTCTTCCTTTTAAAGGAGAAAAAGTAGACAAATAAGTCTATGATCTATTTTTTTTATACTGAAGAGGAGAGGCTCCAAAATGGCGCTTAAAGAATTTTCCAAAAGCAGATTGGTCACTAAATTTTAACGCTTCAGCTACTTGTTGAATACTGGTTTCGTTGTTGTTAAGTAATTTTTTAGCTTCCTCAAAACGTATTTTCTCAATTACTTCACCGGCAGTTATTCCAGTAGTATCTTTTACCATCTGAGAAAGGTGCTTTGGCGTTATCTTTAAAAGTGTAGCGTATTCAGTTACTTTAGTTAAATCTGTATGGTGATTTTTTACCAACAACTTAAACTCTTTGGTAATTTCAACGGGTCTTGTGTCAAGGTTTTCTTGTGTAGGTTTTATAAGCGCGGTAAACAAATGAAACAAGACGTGTAATTGCGACCGAACAGCTTCTTCATTAGCATGTTCTAATACTTTTTTAAGGGCGTCAAAATATCTTAAAATTAGTTTTTTATCCTTTTTTTCAATGTGAGCCGTTAAAGGTGACAAAGGCGAAAAAATACTAGAATTGTTTAGTTGATAAGCATTTTGCAGAGAATTGTTAAAAAAATTAGTGCTGAAATAAATGCTTTCGAATTGGTTCTTTTTAGCTGGTTTCACCCATTTTCTAAATTCATTAGGAGACAAACAGAAAAGTTGATTTTTATGAATAGTTAACTTTTCTAATCCCGTCTGAAGCGTCATTTTTCCTTTTAAACAGACACCTAAGCAATAAAAAGATTCTAAAAGACCATTGTCAAACGGTTTTTTGTCTTTGTGTGTAGCGTTTACAATATGGTCGCTTAAATTTTTGATATTTAATTATTTTATTTCTTCTATTTGATCAAATATTTTTACAAGATCTTTTTCTGCTACCGGTTTAATAACAAAATCACTTAAGTATTCGTTCTTCTTAGCGCGTTCAATATCAGCGTTATCTACAGAAGAAGACACCATATAGATGGTGATTTTCTTTTTGTCTTTGGTTTTAATTTTTGTGAATTCTTCTAAAAACCCCCAACCATCTAAGACAGGCATGTTAATATCCAAAAGAATAACATCGGGCACATCTTTAGAGGATTCTAATGCGGGTTTAAGGTATTTTATTGCTTCCGCACCATTTTTGAAAACCATTATGTTCTCACAAAGTTCAAGAACACTAATCATTTTTTGTATTCCGTAGACAAAAATCTGATCATCATCAATAATACAAGCGGTCTGTATTTTTTTCTTAGCCATTAAAATTTAATTATAAATTTGGAACCTTCGCCTACAGTACTTTCTACACTTATATTTCCGCCTAAAGATTCTATTTGATTTTTAACCATAAATAAACCCAAGCCGTTAGCGTTTTCATGTTCGTGAAAGGTTTTATACATGCCAAAGATATTGTCTTTGTGTTTATCTAAGTTTATGCCTAATCCATTATCTGAAAACTCCATAACAACCCTATCGTTTTCTAGATGGGTGGTAATAAGTATTTCAGGATCACGATCTGGATGTTTGTATTTAATAGCGTTAGATAAAAGGTTGATAATTATACTCTCTAAATAAGCTGGGTTAAATTTAACTAAATTTATTTTAGATGTATCTATCTTTGTAACAGCATTGTTACTCATTATATCTGCTTTTAATATATCAATAGCAGATTGCACATATTTTTCAATATTTAGTTCTTCAACCTCAACCCCTTTTTGTGTTTGAATAGTTATAACATCATTTAAATGGGCAATGGTATCTGATAAAGAAGTTGAAATACTGTTTAAATGTCCCATCATTTTAGTTAACTCATCTTCATCGGTTTCGTTTTCAATAAAACGTAACATCATTTCCAGATTTCCTGAATGGGAGCGGAGGTTATGAGAAACAATATGAGCAAAATTTAATAAACGTTTATTTTGATTCTGAATAATGCTTAAGTATTCTTGAAGTTCTTTTTCAGCCTTTTTACGGTTGCTAATATCTTCTATCTGAGACACAAAATGAACGGGGTTACCATCGTAATCTTTTACAAGTGATACACTTAAAACTACCCAGATAATATCTCTGTTTTTTTTGAAATACCTTTTTTCCATTTGGTAGGTTTCTCTTTTGCCTTCCAATATTTCACTAAGGTATCCCAAGTCTGTTTCAAGGTCCTCTGGATGAGTTACGTCTTGAAATGTTGTTGCTTTTAATTCTTCTGCCGTATAATCTAAATATTGGCAAAGTTTATTGTTGACTGCAACCCATTTTCCTTCTAATGAAACAATAGCCATTCCAATAGCAGAAAATTTAAAAGAACCTTTAAATTGTTCTTCGCTTATTTTAAGGTTGTTTTCATAGATAATCCTATCGGTTATATCAATGTGGCAACCTACCATTCTTTTTGGGGAACCGTCGGGTAGCCATTCTACCATTCTGCCAGTACAATTAACCCATACGGTACTTCCGTTTTTATGCCGGTAGCGTACAGTGTTGTTAAACGCTACTTTTCCTCTACTTTTAACGTGAGCGTTAAAGTTTTCAACCACATGAGGTAAATCTTCTTGGAAAATTAAATTTTGCCATGCTTCGGGTGAATGCGGTAATTCATCCTCCTGAAACCCCAACATAGACTTAAATCTAGGACTTAGATATTCATAATTATTAGGGATATCCCAGTCCCAATAACCTGCTAAAGCATCTTCTAAGATAACTTTATGAATGTTATCTTTGGTATTATCTTTGTATGAGGGTAACTGGCTTTCGTTTATTTCAGTATTCATTGTAAAATACGAATGGTAAAAGTTTAACTTAAAGTTACTATTCTAAAAATATTTGTATTAAACTGTAAATTTAAAATTCTACTCTAGAAAAGTTATTTTGTTTTATGAATTTAATGAAAAAATTTAAGGGTTTACTTTTATTCTCTTTTCTCTATTTGGCGGCAATGTCTTTTGTTAATGCAGATCATCATTCTGTAGCTAGAAAATGGAATGATATTCTTTTAGATGCTATAAGAACCGATTTTGCCAGACCTACTGTTCATGCACGCAATCTATTTCATGTTTCTTTTGCTATGTATGACTCATGGTCAGTTTATGATAGTATTTCAGAACCCTATTTATTGGGCAAAACAGGAAACGGATACGAATGTGTTTTTAAAGGTTTTCAGTCTGAAAATCTGAATAATCAAAATGTAAACAAAACGCTTAGTTACGCAGTTTATGCGGTATTAAGGCACCGGTTTGCTAGTTCACCGGGTAAAAATAAAGTGTATACTGAAAGTGATGCATTAATGGCTGAACTGGGGTACGATATAACTTTTACATCTACCGATTATTCTACAGGAAACCCCGCCGCTTTAGGGAATTACATTGCAGAAAATGTTATTCAATACGGATTAGAAGATTTCTCTAACGAAGAAAATGCTTATGCCAACCTTTATTACCAACCTGTAAACAAACCACTTTTACCCCAATTAGCCGGTAACCCAGATTGTCGTTACCCCAATAGATGGCAACCCTTAGCCTTAGAAACTTTTGTAGACCAAAGTGGTAATACATTGCCCAAAGCCACACCAGACTTTTTAAGTCCAGAATGGGGTAAAGTTTATCCATTTTCTTTAACAGAAGACGATCTAAATATTTACGAAAGGGATGGCGAAAAGTATTATGTATATCATGATCCAGGAGTTCCTCCTTATCTTACCAACAATCTTAATGATGCTAGTTCAAAAGACTACCATTTTAGTTTCGAATTGGTTTCTATATGGTCTTCACACTTAGACCCATCAGATAATGTAATGATTGATATTTCCCCAGCTTCAATGGGAAATATTCAAACATACCCTACTTCTTATTCAGCGTATAAAGACTTTTATGATGTAGAAAACGGCGGAGATTCTGGCGAAGGTTATGATGTTAACCCCAAAACTGGATTGCCCTATGAACCACAACTGGTACCAAGAGGTGATTTTACCCGTGTTTTAGCCGAGTTTTGGGCAGATGGCCCATCTTCTGAAACACCACCAGGCCATTGGTTTACTATTTTAAATTATGTAGGTGATCACCCAGAATTCGAAAAGAAATTTAAAGGCGAGGGGGAAGTTTTAGATTCTTTAGAATGGGATGTGAAATCTTATTTTGCTTTAGGTGGTGCTATGCACGATGCCGCAATATCGGCTTGGGGAATAAAAGGGTGGTACGATTATATTCGTCCTGTTTCGGCCATTAGATACATGTGTGACAGAGGCCAATGTACAGACCCAGACCAAGAAAATTACTCTACAGAAGGAGTGAATTTAAGAGAGGGATTTATTGAAATGGTAAAAGCAGATGATCTTTTAGCCGGCAACAATAATGAAAATGTTGGGAAAATTAAAGTTTATGCCTGGAGAGGGCCTAATTATATTAATAATCCAGATACAGATGAAGCAGGTGTTGGTTGGATTCTGGCAGAAAATTGGTGGCCATACCAACGTCCATCTTTTGTTACCCCTCCTTTTGCAGGTTATGTATCTGGACATTCCGTATATTCTAGAGCCGCCGCAGAGTTAATGACTGTGCTAACAGGTGACCCATATTTCCCAGGGGGCATGAGTGATTTTAAAGCAGAAAAGAATGAGTTTTTGGTTTTTGAAGAAGGCCCAAGTGTAGATGTAGTTTTACAATGGGCTACTTATAGAGATGCATCAGACCAAACTAGTTTATCTAGAATTTGGGGCGGTATTCACCCACCTGCAGATGACATGCCCGGTAGGTTTATTGGAATGGAAATAGGAGTAGAGGCCTTTAATTATGCCGAAACTTTCTTTAACGGTAAGGCAGTTGAAACAGCCATTTCAGCGTTTAAAAGTAAAAACAATACCCTATTCCCTAATCCGGCTAATGATTACGTTTATTTAGATGCCATTGATCAAAATGTCACTATTCAGTCCTCTATTGGGGAAAAGCATAACGCTGAAATAGTGGATGGAAAAATTAATGTAATAGAGCTACCGGCAGGTATTTATATTATTTCTGCCGGAAAAAATACGTATAAGTTGATGAAAAACTAAAGTACGTGTTTTGCTAAAATTTGCTGAACGTCATAAATATTAACTTTCTTATTAAAGGTCATATTTATACTGGGTTCCTTTTCGCCTGAAATCCAAATGTTTAATTCTGCATCTAAATCAAAATGACCAGCAGATTCTATGCTATAACGGCTAATTCCTTTGTAAGAAACTGTTTTGAATGACTTTTTTTTGCCAGTAATACTTTGGCTGTCAATTATAATAAGCCGTTTATTGGTAAAAATGTATTCGTCCCTAATTAATTTAAAAGCCATTTCTATTTGTTCTTCCTGAACAAACAGTTCCTTATACTTTTCTATAATGTCCTCTGTGCTGGTTACACTAGCGTTTCCAAATAAGCCTGAAATTAATCCCATTATTATGGTGGTTTAAACTGTTTATTTATATTAACTTTTTAAGTAGCGTTAGTTCAATTAACTTTGTTTTAAACACGTCTAAACTATGTCTAAAGATCGTAATAAAAAAGACCGCTCTGGTATTGTTTTTTCTACCTCATCAGATTTCGATTATGAATATAATGAGGAAGAAAACCAAGATACCTTACCTAACAACGAACAAAATTTAAGGGTTCAATTAGATAAGAAATCCCGTGGTGGCAAACAAGTAACGTTAATAACGGGGTTTATAGGCTTAGACGATGATTTGAAAGAATTAGGCAAATTGTTAAAATCTAAGTGTGGGGTTGGTGGTTCTGCCAAAGAGGGAGAAATATTGATTCAGGGTGATTTTAGAGATAAAATTGTAGAGCTCCTACAAAAAGAAAACTACAAAGTAAAAAGAGTGGGAGGGTAGGTGTTTTATAAGGCATATTTTTTGTCTATACTTCTGTATGAAAATACAGTTGTACTACTATAAGCTGTTTTATAAATACCCGTTTAAAATTGCTCATACCGAAAGAGCTTACACATCTGCGTTGTACTTATTAGTAAGTTATGGTGAACATACTGCTTGGGGGGAAGTTGTTTTTCCTCCGTATTACCCAGAAACGGTAGAAAAGGCCAGTACATTTTTTTCTAAAATTTCACTTCCAAAACAAATTGAAGAGTTAGATATACAGTCTTATACTAATAATTTATGTTTAGAATACCCCAATGATATATTTTCCATTTCTGGCTTAGATATAGCTCTATTAAACTTAAAAGGGAAGGTGTTAAAAACGTCTGTGAATAAACTTTTAAAAGCTCCAGAGGGTAAGAAAAAAACATCGTTTACGTTAGGGATTTCCTCAAGAGAAATAATGGAAAGAAAGATTTCCGAAAATTCTGAGATATCTTATTATAAGTTGAAAGTAAACGAAGAAGAGATTGGTCGTATTCTGGAAGATTATTTTAGTGTAACTAATAAACCTTTTGTTGTAGATGCTAATCAAGGTTTTTCTTCGTTTAAAAAAGCAGCTTACTGGGTAAAGGAATTAGCCTTATTAAAAGCAGCTTACATAGAGCAACCTTTCCATAAAGATGATTTTGAAAACCATAAAACGCTAAAAGAGATAAGCGAAATACCTGTTATAGCGGATGAATCCTTTCAAAAGAATACACCGCTAGACCAAATAGTAAAATCTTTTGATGGGGTAAATGTGAAGTTGATGAAAGCAGGGGGAGTGTCTGCAGCCAATAGCATAATAGACACTGTTTCAGTAAAAGGATTAAAAACAGTTTTAGGTTGTATGTCAGAATCATCGTTAGGGATTAATGCAGCTAATACATTGGTATCTAAAGTAGATTGGGTGGATTTAGATGGTCATTTATTAATTAATAATGATCCATTTTTAGATTCAAAAAATGATATTGAAGTGCTTGAAAAGTTAACTAAAGATATCTAGGTAAGGCTGTTATGTTAATATTTTGTAAATTGTTGATAAGTGATGTTTGAAGTGTGGAATAAAATGATATAAAAGTGGTTTCTTAACGGAGAAATCCTATTTCGAATCTAAATAAATAGCTTTATGGGACTCAAAGGGAATGTTTTGGTACTTAATCAAGATTTTAGCCCACTAACCGTGTGCGATGTCGAAAGAGCCTTTATCCTTGTTTATTTAAATAAAGCCGAATTAGTCTCTAAATCGGAAATTAACAAGATTAGAACCATTAGCGAAACTTTTCCTCACCCTTCAGTAGTCCGGTTAAATAGATATATAAGAGTGCCTTACAAAGATGTTGTGTTGAGCCGGTATAATGTTTTTAGGCGAGACAATTTTGAATGTCAATACTGTGGTACAAAAGCATCTTTAACTTTAGACCATGTTATTCCTAAAAGTAAAGGCGGCGATTCTAGTTGGAAAAACCTAATAACTGCGTGTAGTAAATGCAATAATAAGAAAGGGAATATGACACCCAAACAAGCGGGTCTCATACTTAGATCTGTTCCTAAAAAGCCTAACTTATCTCATTTTTTAAGAGAATTCTCTGACCGTTCAAACAAAGATTGGGAACCCTTTTTGCGCGTTACGGCTTAAAGTCAATTATTCTTTTGGGCATATATTTAAAAATAAAAAAGTGTAACGGTTTAGTGAGATACCAATACAACCGTCCCCAAATACCAATAGGTCTAAAGATTGCTCTTTGTTTTAAATAGTCTTGGTTTTTTTCTTTCACTATGCTGAATTCTAACCATGCTTCTCCCGGCAATTTCATTTCAGCATATAACAAAAGCTTTTGTTTAACTTTGTCGGCTTTTAATACTCTCCAAAAATCAATTGAGTCACCATCGTAAATACTCAATTGATTAGTTCTTCCTCTCCTTAAACCTACACCACCAAATAATTTATCAATAAATCCTCTGATTTTCCAGAGCCATGTGGCATAGTACCATCCTCTATATCCACCAATAGCCCAAATGTTTTCAAGTACTTTATCAGTATCATAAGGTATTACTTTAGTAGACTCCTCTATAAAGCAACCGTTTGTTGGTGGGGTTATATATTGGCTTAAGTTTTTGTTAAAATTGCTGCTTATAATCGCATCTTTCCAACTACTAATTACCATGTTTTGCTCAATTCTAGCAAAAGCATTTTCTATGGCAGTATTGTATGAGATTAAGTTAATTTCTAAATCCATAGCTATGGTATTTGGAGTTGCAACAACATCAATCTTCATGCTATTAACTAGGTTAACTGCTAGCTTATAAGAAGTAGCGGTTATAAAATACAACCAATAGGAAGACAATCTGGGTGTCATTATTGGTACCGTAAAAATCACTCTTTTAAGTCCCCTAGCTTTTGCATACAAGAGTAACATTTCTTTATAGGTGAATGTTTCCGGCCCAGAAATATCAAATTGCTTATTGAATAAATTTTCTTTTAGTAAAACCCTGTTCAGAAATTCTATTACGTTTTTAATAGCAATAGGTTGACATTTAGAATTCACCCATCTTGGAGTAATCATAAAGGGTAGTTTTTCTACTAAATCTCTTATGATTTCAAATGATGCACTACCAGAACCAACTATAATACCCGCTCTTAATGCAGTTAATCCACAATTTGCTTCATTTAATATGCTTTCAACACGCATTCTAGACTCTAAATGTTTACTAAGAGTACTAGAATTACTAATTCCGCCTAAAAAAATAATTTGGCGGGCGGTGCTTGTGTTTATGTAGTTTTTAAAATTCTTGGCTGTCTCTGTTTCTAGCTTTGTAAAATCGTTAGTGCTAGAAGTCATAGAATGTATAAGATAGTATGCGGCATCAATGTCTTTAGGTAGATTTTTAAGTGTTTCTTTTTTTAGAAAATCTACTTCTATTATTTCTATAAGCTCTTGATCAAGGCCCTCTAATGAAAACCTAGCTTTATCTCTTACGCAGCAATATACGGTGTGATTGTTGTTTAAAAGTATTGGTAATAACCTTCTGCCAATATAACCCGTTACGCCAGTTAGTAAAATTTTCATTTAGCTTCTTTTTAAGATAACTTAAATTGCTTTGTCTTAATTCCTTTTCATTCTAATATTTCTTAATATTTTAGTATATTATTAAGTAAGCCTATTTACCTTGATTATATGAAAAGTTTCTCAACTCTTCTTTTAACTATAACAGCAGTACTTGTTTTAAATTCTTGTAATAAAGAGCAATACAGAACAAGTAGAAAATATCAATTGTCTGAAAAAGATAAACAATCACAAGATTATCTTACTTCGGAGGCTAATAAAGTGATTGATAAATCGGATAAAGAACGTGAAAAAAGAGAACGGAAGGCTTTAAAAGAGCGGAACAAGCAAATTCAGAAAGAGAAACAAATTGCCGAAGCCGAAGCTGCTAAAGAAGATAAAAAGAAAGAAAAGAAAAAAGTAAGGGTTAATACGGGTGAATTTAAGTTTTATTAAACCTTTTTAAACTATTTTTTTTAATGGCCATAAAATTTAGGACAAGGTGTTCTTCTAGATGGTTTTGTACTTCTTTTAAATCTACCAAATATATATTCTAAGTGAATTTCGTGGGAACCACCAGTTCTAGCCCTACTTAATGTAGAAACGGTTATATCATAACTGTAACTAATACCAAAATTATGTGCTTTGTAACCGGCAATTAAAACAACCGATTCATTGTTTTGTAAATCGGGTTGGTATTTTTTAAAGGGTATACCTCTGTACCATGCGGCAACTATATAATGTTTAAGGTTTCCATAAACACCAAAGTCAACTTGATCTGCGCCAGATTGAGCTTTGTAATTAAAGGTAGGTGTAATACTTGTTTCGGTTAAATTACTTTCATCTGAAATTAAACCCGAGCTTCTGTTATTTAAGACAAACTTGTAACCACCTGTTACAGAAAATTTCATAGGTAATCTAGAGTTTGAAGTACCTAAATCAGATTGAGTTGGTTGGTTTAAATGATGTACAGAGAAACCAGCCCAAAGTCTAGTACTGTATAATAAAAGTCCAGATGAGATATCACCGTATAATTTGTTTCTGTTATAGTCACTAATGTCGGTAGTAGGATTTCCTCCTTGAAAACCACCATCATCAAATTGACTTGGGAATCGTAAAGAACTGTAGTCTTCGCTTCTAGAAACGGCATCAAACTGTAGTCCAGCTCTTATAGCATATTGGGCAGAAAGGTGTAGCTCGTAAGAATAATACAAGCCTATCTGAGTAGAAGAAATAACATTTCCCGCTTGGTAATCTTGTAGTCCACTAATTCCAAATCCGCTACTGTATTCACTAACATATGTATCGTAGGAAGCAAAGTAGGTATAATAAGTGGCGTCTAATTTTGGCCACTGAATTCTAGAATGTAACATAGCCCTGCTGTGGTGGGAAGAACCAGCAAAAGCAGGGTTTTGGTATAAATCAACTGCATTAAACTGAGAAAATTGGATGTCTTGGCCAAAAGAAATACCTAACCCAGAAAATAGACAAAAGGTAAAAAATAAGAATCGCATAATTGTTTTTTCTTTACTGCCCATGTAATTTATTAATTATACTATTAATTAATGCCTACTAAATTATAATTTTAAAGCGTATACTCGTACATGCATACTATTTAAAATACGAAAAAATTGATAATTAATAAAAAAAAGATTCTTTTGAAATTTTCTTATTTTGGTCTTTTATGAAAAATAAAGCAACATTTCTTATCTGTTCATTACTGTTAATAGGTACAGTAGTATATGGGCAATCTCAACATAAATTACTGGAGCTCGAGTTAAAGGCTAGTGAGTTTTTTAAAGAGAAAAATTATTTAAAAGCGGAAGAGTTTTACCGCAAGGTAGACAACCTAGCACCAAACGAACCGACGCATTATTATCCATTAGCCGTTTCTTTATTAAACCTACACAAAAAAGAAGAGGCTTTAAAATATTTTACACTAGCTAAAAAAAGCAACATTGAACACGGTAATACCTTAAATTATTATTTAGGAAAGGCCTATCAGCTAGAATACCAGTTTGACTCATCATTAGTTTATTATAAGTCCTATCTACAGGGCTTAACCGATGTAGAAAAATCAAACCATGATTTATTAGAGGAAATTAGATATGAGATGTCTTCATGCGCTCATGCCAAAAAGCTTTTAAAGGAGTCTTCTACTATAGAGGTGTTAAATTTTTCAGAGATTATAAATACTAAATATCCAGAGTACGGAATGTTATTTACTGCAGATGAAAAAACATTGATTTTTACATCTGGCAGACCTGGTACTACAGGCGGAAGGCAAGACGATATAGATGGTATGTATTATGAAGATATTTATATTACCCATTTAAAAGACTCTGTTTGGGAAGAACCCGTACAGATAGATAATAGAATTAATAGTAAAAACCACGATGCCAGTGTAGCTCTAAGTCATGATGGTCACAAAATGATTTTTTATAGGTATTCTATGGATGGTCTATTACACAAGTCGGGTGAATTGTTTTTAACAGAATATGTAAAGGGGAGATGGAGTAAACCAGAGCATCTTCATTCAGAGATTAATTCTAAAGGCTGGGAGCCAAGTGCTTGTTTTTCATTGGATGATGAAAGAATCTTTTTTTCAAGTGATCGTGAAGGAGGTTTTGGCGGAACTGATCTTTATGTAATAGAAAAAACAAGAGACGGAAGCTGGGGAAAGCCAATGAATCTGGGCCCTGTAGTAAATACAGATAAAAACGAAGACGCTCCTTATTTACATCCAGATGGAGAAACGTTTTATTTTGCCTCTGAATCTCATGGGTCTGTTGGCGGCTATGATATTTACAAAAGCACTATTGAAGATGAAGATGGATTGTTATTTAGTGACCCTGAAAACTTAGGTTTTCCAATAAATACACCGGACGACGATTTGGATTTTCATGTTTCACCAAATGGGAAGCGAATATATTTTTCGGATAACAGAGATAACGGCCATGGCGATAAAGATATATGGTACATAAACAATGATTACGAAGAAACTAATATGTATCTACTTCATGGTCTTGTTTTTGACTCTACGGAATTTTCTAACAACCGAAAAGGTGTAATAGGAAGTAAAAGAGAACCATTAAATGTAGAGGTGAAAATTGAAGCTGTAAATTCGCCTAAAAAAATTGAACGGATAACATCATCTAATTTAAGTTTAGAGGGTAAATACCAAGTTTTGCTAAATGAGGGTTATCAATACAAAGTGAGTTTTAATGCAGAGGGTTATACTCCGTTTGAAGTTATTGTAGATACAAGAACGCTAGATGGATATCATGAACAAAAGAAAAATGTTCTTCTTCAAAAAAGGTAAATAGCTGAATAATAAAGGGATATGTTTTTAAGTAGAGATGGAATGATTTTTGCACTTTCACTGGTATAAGTTTTTAGAACTTATAGTGAAATCTGTCTGGTTATGAAAAATTTTTACATTGAATTATACTTTAATTTCGTCAATGATAATTTTCATTTCCTTATAAAGTCATTCTAGTGTGCTTTGAGAAAACATAAAGAAAGATCTTATGAAAAAAAATATACATTTTAATTTTAGCAGATTTATGAAAGGCTTAGTTCATACAACAATGTTGTTCGGACTTTTATGTTTTTCTAATTATGTCTATTCTGAAGGGACTAAGCAGTTAATGCCTGATAAAAATAGACCTGCATATATTTCCGTAAAGGAAGATGGTAGTCCTCAAACAAAATTCGCTCAATATAACTGTCCCGTAGAATGGCGTTGGAATATTAGAATTTGTGATCCTAATGAAAAAGTATATTTAGGTTTTAGACAAGACAATGGTGACGTTAAATTTAGAATTAAAAACAGTGCCGGCACAGTTGTTTTTTCTGAAAGAACTATACCTAAAAATTGGTGGGAAGAAGGATATATATCTTCATGGGAAAGAGCCGTAGCAGGTCCAGAAGAAGTAGTTGGTGGTAGTGGTTATGATGCATTTGAATTTGTGCCAGGTGCAGCAGGTGATTATTACATAGAATTTGATTCACCAAATAGGAGACGTTTATTAAGGTATACAGATATTACGGTAGTTGATGGTTCAGGAGTTGTACAAGAAGGTAGAAACTGGTCATTAGCTTGGTCTCTTAACGTTACCAGTTTTTCGGAACGTTTTATGGGTAAATTATTTATGTATTCTAACGATGGTATTGTGACTTCGGTAGATTTTAATGGTATTCAACCCTACCATTTTGTAATATCCGCTAACAGTTCGGGTACTAAAAATACAGGTGACTTTAATGAAGACAGAAAATCTGAACGAGGATTAAGTAACTATCCGCAGTACAAAATATTTTTTAATGACCCCGATCCAGATTGTTTTCCTACAGGTAGTTTTGGTAATATAACGGATGATATTGATATATCTGGTTGTGGTAATGATAGATGTATTAATATTCAGGTTGACCAAGAAGGATATATTTTAGTAACATTAGATTTAGATGGTGACCCGGGTTATCAGCCTAATACAGCAGATTTACAAATTTACACAGCGGTTGTAGTTGGTGATAATTGTATTCCATGGGATGGGAAAAATGGCCTTGGACAAGAATTAGCAAATGGTACTAAAATCAATATGGTTATTGATTATTTAAATGGTATTACACATTTGCCAATTTATGACGTGGAAGAACATGATAATGGATATACAGTAGCCTTAGTACGCCCTGCAACAGGAGATGTTCCGTTGTTGTATTGGGATGATACCAACATACCGGGAGGTAATTTTGAATTTAATGGATGTATAACATGTCATACTTGGGATTATTCTTATGGAAATGAGAACACTATAAATACATATTGGTTTGCTAGAAAGATAAATCAATCCGCAGATTATGATTTTAGCAACATTAATGTAGATGCAAACACCTTAACCCTTGGTGCCGGCCCAGATAATGATACTACTATATGTAAAGGTAGCGCCTTCCAATTAAATGGTGGGGTAAACGGAGCCACAGGAGGTGTTTGGTCAACAACAGGAACGGGTACGTTTTCAGATCCAACAAACCTTACAGGTTCTTATACACCATCAGCTGGGGATGAAAGCTCAGGTTATATATACCTTAAATTATTATCAACGGGAAATGGTCCATGTCCGGCAAGAAGTGATTCATTACGATTAAACTTTAGAAATCCACCGTTTTTAAACGCAGATGTTTCTAGAGATGAAGTTTGTGGTAACAATCCAGAAATACATTTACAAGGTCAATCCAATAGTAGTGTAGTATGGTCTGGTGGGGTAGGTAATTATATTCCTAATAATACTCAATTATCTCCAAGGTATATGCCTACAGATAATGAAATAGATGCTGGCGAAGTTACTTTTTACTTAACCGCTGCCGGTGATCAGTTCTGTCCTCAATTTACAGATTCAGTAAAAGTTAAAATATTTCCTTCTCCTGAAGCAGATGCTAATTTTGGTGTAGATAGTGATACCATATTTTCATGTGCCCCAGATGGTTCTGTTCAGTTAAATGGTTGGGTTTCTTATTTAGACACACCTTCTATTAATAATATGGGATACTGGTTAGGTGGGTCTGGTAACTTTAATCCATCTAATGCTTATATGGATGCCGTTTATACACCATCTTATAATGAATTACAACAAGGATCCATTGTCTTAACCTTAAATTCTCACATTCGGTTTACGTGTGATAAAGTTACGGACAAGGTTGTTTTGGTTTTTAGAGAGTTGCCTGAATTAACAGTAGAGAACGGAAGTGAATTATGTAATAACATAGAATCGTATCAAATACAGGCTTCTGTGACTGAAAATGCCAAAGTAGTTTGGACTACTGGCGGTACCGGTCAGTTTACGCCAAAGAATGATACTATTACTCCGGTATATAATTTTTCTGAACAAGATATTTTAGACGGAAATGTAACATTATATGCTAAAGTAGATGATCCTGATTTATGTACTGAAATTCAAGATAGTCTTACATTTACATTTAGAAGTGGCCCAACAGTAACTACTAATAAAGATCAGTTTTTTGCTTGTAGCAATAATCCAGATGTTAATATAACTAGTAATTATGTAAATAGTGGTGGTGTTAGATGGTTTAAAGGAGGCGGTACTTTTTTACCGAATAATGAATCTGCTAATATTACTTATACACCTAGTGATGATGAAATTAATTTAGGTGTAGCTGGTTTAGTAGTTGAAACAAGTGGTAATTTTGGATGCCAACCTTCTTATGATACAGTTACAATACTGTACACTCAAGCCCCAGTTCCTATAATTAATCCAATAGCAGATGTATGTGCTAATAATAGTCAGATTGAATTGTCAGGAACGGCTGTTAACGCTTCCAGTTCACAATGGACCGCTGGGGGAGGTTTGTTCAGCAAGCAAGATTCATTGTATACCACATATGCTCCAACCCAATCTGAAATTGATCAAGGATTTTCTAATATAACATTAACTTCTAAACGTTCCGGTTGTTTAACTGAAACTGTCTCGGTTAAAGTGGCCATTAATCCAGCCCCAGAAATAGAAGCAGGCCCTAACCAAAGTATTTGTTCTAATAACCCTAATACCAGAATGAATGGTGTGGTTACAGGAGCAACAGGAATAAGTTGGAGTGGTGGATTAGGAACTTTTGATGATGAAAATTTATTAGATGCAACCTATACACCAACAGCAACAGAAATTACAAATGGGTCAGTAAAGTTGTTTTTAACATCTACAGGCAATGGGGACTGTCTTGCTGTAAAAGATAGTATGACTGTTACTTTTACACCTAGCCCTACAGTTGATGCCGGCACAGGAATACAACTTTGTGCAAATAATGCATCTATAGACTTAAATGGTACAGTTTCTACACCTAGTAATGTTTGGGTTGGTGGTAATGGTTCCTTTTCGCCTAATAGAAATGTCTTAAATCCTGAATACGTACCAACGGCTGCTGAAATTACGGCGGGCAGTGTTGAGTTATTTTTGCAAACGGTTAATAATGGAAATTGCTTAGCCGTTCTTGACTCGGTTACCTATAGCTTTAGAGCAGAACCAACAGTTACCTTATCCGGAGATAACCAGTTATGTAGCGGTGCACCAACCGTAAATGTAAGCGCTAATTCAGAAGCAGGGGCAGTATATACATGGTCGGGTGGAAATGGAGTTTTCAGTCCTTCTAACCAAGGTTCTTCTGTAGCTTATGAACCTACAACTACAGAGGTAGTAAATGGAAAAGTAGTACTTAATGTTACCGTTACAAATGTTGATAATTGTAATTCTGTTTCTGGAAAAAGAACATTCCTTTTTGAAAAAGAACCTACAGTTAACCCCGGCTCAGATCAAACAATTTGTGGCGCTTCAAACGAAGTACAATTAAATGGTGCTATAGATTTTTCTTCTGGTGCCGTTTGGACTACTAACGGAACCGGTACATTTAGTCCTAATGCTCAAACATTAACGGCTAGATACATTCCAACGGAAGCTGATAAAACGAACGGTGTAACATTAACGCTAACCGCACAACCACTTAGTGAATGTGATGAAATTTCAGAATCAATAGATATAATTTTTACAGATGCTCCTACATTAAGCGTAGCTGCGGGTAGAAAAATATGCGAAAGTGATTTCCCTATTAGGCTTTCTGCTACAGGTTCACCTGGTTTCTGGTCGGGTGGAGCAGGCTCATTTGTGCCTGATGCAAGTACCCAAGATGCTAAATACACACCATCAAATGGAGAGTTAACAGCTGGTGAAGTAACGTTAACTTTTACAACTAGTGCTTCTGGTGCATGTAGCCCATTAAGTGAAACTATAAGCTACGAATTAATTCTTGGCCCAGTAGCCGATGCTGGTAACGATTTAGAAATTTGTGGAGATATTAAAGATATTGCCTTAAATGGATCAATTTCTAATGCTGGTGGTGGTTTCTGGACAACAACTGGAAACGGCGATTTTACTTCTGGCCCTAATGTTCTAAATAATAATTACGAAGTATCTCCAATAGATACTAGCTTATCTGCCGATAAAAGAATTGAAATAGTTCTTTCAACAATTGGTAATGATGTTTGTGCAAGCTCATCCGATACAATGTTTGTCACATTCCAACCAGCTGTTTTGTTAAATGTTGGTCCGGCGCAAACATTTTGTCAATCTACCTCTGAAATACAGTTGAATGGAGAGTTTCTAAACACTACTGGAGTTACTTGGACAGGCGGTAATGGTAGTTTTGCACCTAATGCAAATGATCCAAATGCAATATATACGCCTACACCTACTGAAAAATCATCAGGAAGCCTTACGTTAAACCTAGTGTCAGATGCAATAGATGTTTGTGTTTCTAGATCGGTAGAGGTTGACTTTACTTTCGATCCTAGTCCAACAGCTAATGCTGGAAGTGATTTTACAATCTGTGAGGATAGTTCTTATATTCAATTAGCGGGTATCGTTACAGGCGCTACAGGTGGTTATTGGTTAACTAATGGCGGTGGAGTATTTTCACCAAATTATGCAGACTTAAATGCAGCTTATTATTTCTCTCAGTCAGATACTGCTATAAATGCTTATACTTTTACCTTGGTATCGGCAGGAAATGGAACATGTGATTCTGTAACGAACACCATAACGGTTACAAAAGACCCTAAGCCAGAATTAAACCCTGGTAACGATACTACAATTTGTGCAACAGCCGCTAGTTTAGATTTAGTAGCAACAAGTACAATTACCACAGATATAGAGTGGACTACAAATGGTTCAGGTTCATTTACAAACGTAAACAGCTTAGCAACTCAATATCAACCGTCTCAAGACGATATTGATAATGGTACCGTAGTTCTATCACTTAGCACAATTAATCAATTATTGTGTAAGCCAGTTTCTGAAAAATTAACAGTAAATATTCAACCATCTCCAAAGGTTAATGCTGGGGCAGAGCAAACCATATGTGCTTCAGAAAGTAGTTTTGAATTATCTGGGCTTGTTGATTTAGCAACTGGTGGTGAATGGACTATTGTAACTGGAAGTGGTACTTTATCAGACCCAAGTTTATTAAATGCTTTATATTCAATTACTCCTTCAGATACGGCAAACGGCTTGGTTGAATTAGTTTTAAACTCTACAGGTAATGATTTCTGTGAAGCAGTAACAGATACCATAACTTTAAACTTACAACCAGTACCTTTTGTTTATGCCGGTGATGGCATCGAAATTTGTGCAGATACTGCAAATATCCCATTAAACGGTACTATTGCAAATGCAGGTAATGGTACTTGGTCTTCTAATGGAACAGGTTCATTTTTACCATCTGAGTTTGATAAAAACTCTAACTATGTTCCTTCTGCAGATGATATTTCTAATGGGTCATTTGTTTTAACATTAACATCTGATGGTAACGGAAATTGTTCTGCTATTACTGATACTTTAACTGTTACTGTCAATCCGGCGCCAACGGTAGAAGCCGGTGTATTTGCTAGTGTATGTGCAGATGTGACTCAAGTTCCATTAAACGGGCAAATTACTATTGCAGGTGGTGCTTACTGGAGAACAAATGGATCAGGAACTTTCAGTCCAGACAGTAGCAACCTTACAGCAGGTTATATTCCTTCAGAAGCAGATATTGCAGTAGGGGAAGTAACATTAACACTAACAACATTAGATAACGGTTTATGTAGATCAGTATCAGACCAAACAAAAATTTCATTTACACCAGTACCTAGTATAGATGCTGGTTCAGATGTAACCGTTTGTGCTGATGAAACTGCCATACCATTAAACGCAAGTGTTCTTAATACAGGTGATTTAAAATGGTTAACCTCAGGTTTAGGTACCTTTAGCCCTAACGATTATGATACTACCGGTTTAAGTTATATCCCATCTTCTGCGGATACGGCAAATGGTTCTGTAGAAATTATTTTACAGGCAGACGGCTTAGGTCTATGTGCACCTATTTATGATACCTTAACAATTGATTTTACTCCGGTACCAGCATTAAGTGTCACAGCAGTTGTAGATACAATTTGTGCTCAAAGCGGGCAATCAATCAACTTAAATGCAAATCTTAGTAATGCCTCTGGTGGGCTATGGACATCAACGGGTACTGGTGCTTTTTCCCCATCTAATGCTGTTCAAAATCCAATATATAGATTATCAGACGCAGATGCCGGAGCAAGTGATTTAACCTTTACCTATACTTCTAATGATGATGGTGTATGTTCAACTGTAACAGATAGTAAGATTATTCAGATTTATCCTTTCCCTGTGATAAATCCTTTGTCTGATGTTTCAATTTGTGAAGACGCAGGTGATGTAGCCATAAAAGCAATTACTCAAAATGCAAATGTAGGTAATTGGGTTTCTGGTGGTAATGGTATTTTCTCTCCCGGATCTAAAAGAGACAGCACGGTGTATACACCTACAGTAGATGAGAGAAATGATGGCCAAGTAACGTTAACGTTTACAGCAGGTAACGATTATTGCCCTTCAATTTCGGACAACCTAGTAATAGATTTTTTACCAGCACCAACAGTAGATGCAGGTACTGACCTTTCTGTTTGTTTAGGTATAGATAGTGTAGGCCTAAATGGCCAGTTTACAAATGCAGGTAGTGTGTTATGGGTTACCGAAGGAACAGGTACTTTCTTTCCAGATGCTAACCAAACAGATGCCATATATATACCATCTACAGATGATGAAGCGGCAGGTTCAGTAGATCTTTCTTTAATTGTATTAGATGTAGGAACATGTTTGGATTATGAATCTGATATGACTATTAACTTCTCACCTACACCTCCGATTGATGCGGGGACTAATTTTGAAGTTTGTGAAAATGATTTCCCTATTCAATTAAATGGTAGTGGTACTACTGCTGAATGGAGTGGAGGAAATGGTGTATTTAGCCCTTCTGCTCAAGCTTTAAATGCAACATATCAACCAACTGCAGCGGAGGTATTAGCGGGTTCATTGAAATTGTATTTAACAACTTTCAAAAATGGTACTTGTATTCCTGGGATAGATAGTGTAGAGATTATTATAAGCCCTGCACCAGAATTAACCGCACCTAGCAGTTTTGAAATTTGTTCAGACCAAGCAACTATTCCTTTAAGTGCTACTATTGGCGGTAATGCTACTGGTGTAACTTGGAGATCTTCTGGTAATGGTGTGTTTGATGACAATACACTTCTTAATACTACTTATACGGTAGATACCGATGATTTAAATAAAGGAACTATTAGCTTTAATGTAGAAACAACAGGTAATAATGGAGATGTATGTTCTTCTGTTTCTGAAAACTTTAATGTAACTATAATTCCTGCACCTGTTTTAACCACAAGTGATGCAATAACAGTTTGCGAGAACAATAGATTGGTTCAGTTGAACAGTTCATTTACTAATGCAACGGGCATTAATTGGACAGGTGGTTCTGGGGTTTTTACACCTAGCAGAACAGCAACTTCAGCAACCTATATGCCTTCAGCTGCAGAAGCTTCTGCAGGTACTGTTGTATTAAACTTGAATTCTACAGGTACCACAACATGTTCGGCTAAAATTCAGAATGTAACAATTACAATTACACCAGCTCCTGAACTTGATTTGTCAGTTCTTCCAGAGTTATGTGAAAATGTTAATACAATTAGTCTTTCTGCTGTAGTAAATAATGCAAATAGTTTAGTTTGGAGTTCAAATGCAAACGGAACATTTGCTAATAAAACTTCTTCGAATACTTCTTATAAACACAATAAAGCAGATACACTTCTTACTTCAATAACCTTTACAGCTACCACAACAGGTAATTTAAATTGTTTAGCTGTAACTGCAGATACTACTGTAGAGTTAATTGATAGACCCAAAGTAGATGCCGGTAATGTGATACAAGAATGTATTACTGCATCATCTATAACGGTTAATGGTTCTTCAACTAACGCCGCAGGAGTAGAATGGTCTACCTTAGGAAGTGGTACTTTTGATGATAACACAGCTCTAGCTACTAATTATAACTTTTCTAATGAGGACAAGTCTAATGCAGGAGCAATTTTACAATTAACCTCTACAGGTAGTACGGTTTGTGCTGAAGCTACAGATTTTGTAGCGGTAGAAATTATAGGTTCACCAGATGTAATTGTGAATTCTGGATTAGATCAAATTCTGTGTGCTAGTACAAATTCTGTTGATTTGAGTGGTACCGTTATAGGTGCAGAAGGTGGTGTATGGACTGGTGGCCTAAATGGTTCTTTCTTACCAGATTCTACATCTCTTAATACAACATATTTAATAAGTTCAGCCGATTCTGCGGCAGGTAAAATTGAATTTATATTAGAATCAATTGGTAATGCTCTTTGTGCACCAGTAAAAGATTCGTTAAGTATAACATTGTTACCATTGCCTATAGTTTCTATTCCAAATGCTATAGATGTTTGTGCAGATACATCTGGGTTAACATTAACGGCATCTGTAACTAATGCGGGTGGGGCTATCTGGTCTACGGCCGGAGATGGTAAATTTATGCCTACTTCAGCAGATACAATGACAAAATATGTATTGGGTAGTAAAGATATATCAGATGGGAAAGTAGGTCTTTCTGTATCTACAGAGTTAAACGGGCCTTGTAAAGCGGCAGATGCTTCTGTAACGGTTGATGTTGCGCCTATACCTATAGTAAATGCAGGTACACCATTCTTGTTCTGTGCTAATGAAAATGAAATTTCGTTGGACGGTATGGTTACCAATGCAACTGGTGGTTTGTGGTCTACAACTATTGGTGCAGGTACGTTTACTACCAATAATACAGCTGGAATATATTCCATTGATCCTTCAGACTTGAATAAATCTATTCTAACATTTAGATTAACAAGTACTGGGAATGGTAAATGTAAACCAGTATCCGATTTAGTAAATGTAGAAATTAAAGATGTTCCAAAAATAGACTTAGGCCCAGCAATGGAGGTTTGTATTACTGATGATACAGTTTATACTTCGGCTATAGTTAATGACTACACGGGTACTGTTATTTGGTCTACCTCTGGAACAGGAAGGTTTGTACCCAATACAACTAGTAAAAATGCTAATTATATACCATCTAGCGAAGATAAGAGTGGGGGCATAGTAACGTTAACATTAAGTACATTAAATGATGATATTTGTTCGGTGGTTTCTGAAAGCGTTGCGGTTACTATTACTCCAGAACCAGAAATTAGGATAGACTTAGCCACCTTATGTGACCGAGAAGATGGTGTTCAAATCACTGCCTCTTCTAATATACCTTTAACAGGAGAATGGACAACAAGTGGTACAGGTGGATTTAATCCTAGTAATACTGATTTAGCAACTTGGTATTATCCGTCTATTAATGACCTTAGTAATGGTGGTGTGACGCTATCATACTCAACAGTTATTGATGGGGTTTGTGGTAGTGCAACTCAAGAAGCTTTCTTAGAAGTCTTGCCAATGCCAAAAGCAGATGCAGGAAAAGATAGATATATCTGTAAAGACGGAAGTACTGCTTTATCGGCAGGCGCTGACAATAGAATTGTTTCTTATGAATGGTTTAACAATGGTACATCCATTAGTACCGATAAATCAGTTACTGTAACGGTTCCAGTTCAAGAAACATATGTTTTAACAGTTACGGATAAAAAAGGATGTGAAGTAAATGATACGGTAAACATTAACACATATGATTTACCAATATTAATTCTTGATCCACAATATTGTTTATACGAAGACTTAGTGTTGGATGCAGTTCCTACGCCAGATGCAACAGTGCCAGGTACTTACCAATGGTACAGGTATACTTCCGTATTAAATGGTGAAAATACACCATTGTACGCGCCTAATAAAGAGGGTATCTATAAGATTGTTTTTGATTTCCAAGCTTGTAATACGAATGCAGAAACTAATGTAACACTTCCCCCGGCTTTAGAAACGGATGATGTTGTGACTTGTGCAGGTGATGAAGTTAGTTTAGAAACAACTAATTTGCTTAAAGCTACTTATGATTGGACCTTCAATGGGGCAAATATTGGTACGGCTAATTCGGTTTCTGTAACTACTGTATTAGATTCTACCTTGTATAATGTAGAAGTAACTGATTCATTAGGTTGTATAAGTTCTGATAGTGCTTATGCTATTGGTATTAACCGACCAAATGTTGTAATACCAGACACTTCAGCTTGTGAAAATGGTAATTTGATTATTTACTCTACACCGGTTAATTCAGCTTCATTAATAGAGTATAATAAGGTTTACTCTTGGTTGAAGAATAATCAGATATTGATTAATGAAACTACCGATTCACTTAAATCAACAGGTGCTGGTGAATACATAGGTATTGTAAGCATAGGCTTTTGTTCAAGTAGCGATACAACAGAGGTTACTATCTTCAATAATCCTGTAAGTATTCTTGGGGATGATATTACATTCTGTTCTGTTGATACCCCATTTGTGGTTTTAGATGCGGGTAGTGATGCTACACATTATGAATGGTCAACTGGTGATGATGCAGAGACTATTGAGGTTTCTGAAGCCGGGACATATTCCGTGATTCTAGTGAATCAGGATAACTGTACCTCATCTGACAGTATTACTGTTTTTGATGTTTGTCCGCCAAGAGTTTATGTACCAACAGGGGTTGTGCCAGACGGTAACGGAGATGATCAAGTCTTTCAAATATATGGTACTAATTACACCAACTTTACGATTACAATTTATAACAGATGGGGCGAAGTGATTTTCAGCTCGAATGATCAAAGATTTAAATGGGACTGTACTTATAAAGGAAAACCAATTCCTGGAGGAGTTTACCCATACATAATAGAATACGAAGGGGATAGCCCAGAAAACAAAGGGCCTTTCATGTTAAACGGTAAGGTAACCGTGGTAAGGTAATACGTAAAAAAAAGGATAGGATTAGGGAAGGGGAGGCGCTAAAGGTGTCTTCCCTTTTTTGTTTTCAATATCTAGAATAGATTTACAATAAAGTATAGTTAACAGTGGAAAACCCTACTAGAAGACATACTAATATGAACAGTACACCTACCAACCTGAACGGGTTAGTGCCAACAAACAAACTCCAATAGCATCTAAAAGGATATAAGTTTTTAAGAAAGGAGATTGTGTTCAGAATAAAAAGGTAGGTAAAAAAAAGACCGATGAAATATTAAATTTATCGGTCTTGATTAAGGCAAAACATATATCTAACAGATAAGATGTCTTTTAATGACGATTTTTATTTCGTTCGTTCTGAAGTTCTCTATTCAGTTTAATTTCTCTATCTAAGGTGTTTTTTCTATGTTCTTCAAATTCATTAGAAAGATCATTATATCTTTTGTTGGTTGAAGATGTGACTTTATTACTTCTAAAGAACAGGAATAATATAAATAAAGCAATAAGAATTAAAGCGATAATGATGGCATACAAAACCGAAGGGAAGGAATTTTTGTCAAATCTACTACCTAAAGTGTCTAAAGTCATCTCTCTTTCCAAACTAGCTTCAAGACTTTTGTTTGTTTCTTCTAAAGAAGAAGTAAGGCTAACAATTTCTTTATTTAGTTTTGCTATTTCAACTTCATTCTTTTTTACATCACTATGAAGTACTTTAATAGTGTCTTTTACTGCAGCGTAAAACTGATCTAATTCATACTCTTTAAATGAATAGAAACCATTCCAAAAATTAAGGTTTTTCTTAAAGGTTTCATATTGACTATTTAATGCCTTTTCGCTTTTCCAAGCATTACTATCTTTGGCGGAGATTGCACTAAAAATTGACAGTGCAAACAATACTAGAACTAACTTTCTCATAATTTATTAAGCTATAACAGATTCAAAATTATCCATAACATTTCTATTACTCAAATAAAGATGACAATAGAACCCTTAAAATTCATTTCGGGTTGCATTTATTGTGCATTTAATTTCATAATTGTAGAATTTTTTTCCCTGTGAATCCTCTAAAAATAGTGATAATTGCTGCTTAAATCTACTTATTACGGCTTTATGTGTTTTGGCTCAATTCTAGTAAATGTTTATATAAGATTCTGAAAGAAAATCTTTCAGTTGAATAAAATTAAACTTTTAAGCTATGAGTGCATTAACAGATAAGTTAAACGGAAACTGGAATCAAATTAAAGGTGGTTTGAAAAAACAATATGGTGAATTAACAGATGATGATCTTAAATACGAAGAAGGTCAAGAAGATCAGTTAATAGGTACGATTCAGAAAAAGACAGGTAAAACTAAAGAAGAGGTTACAAAGTTTATAGATAGTTTATAATTAATAAGGGGATTATGAGAACAAGGTATTTAACATTGAGCCAAGCATATAAGAACTTATTAGATAAGGGATTTGTGAATCATTTCGAAATTATTTCTAATGGTTGTGTAGAAGCTGACAACGGTAATATTTATGATGTAGAAGATTTAATTATTATGGAATCTCATAAGTTTCATGGATTAAATAACCCTATTGAACTAACTGTTGTGTATGCGGTAAGAACCAAAGATGGTGATCAAGGCATTATTATAGACGCTTATGGTGTGGGTGCTAATGGACTTACCTCTGGACTTATAGATAAAGTAGACGAATTATCTAAAGCATCTTAAAATGCCTAAAGATAAAGATTCTCGTCTAAAGAATCCTGAGCAATACGATGCCCTTAGAGAAAAAGGGTATAGTAAACAAAAATCTGCCAGAATAGCTAATACCGAAAATTCTGGTTTCAAAGGAGGCGAAAGTTCTAAATATGAAGAAAGAACTAAGCAAGAACTTTATCAACAGGCAATTAAAGTAGGTATTAAAGGCAGAAGCTCTATGAGCAAAAAGGAATTAATATATGCTTTAAGAAACAATTAAAATATTTTTAATTGTTGGGATTAAGCCTCCGCTAATTTAGTTTAGCGGAGGCTTTTTTAGATATTAGTCTAAGCTCTTTAATATACCCATGGAGCTGGAAAAGAAAATAATCCCTAATATGGCAAATGGCCATGGACTTAAGTTATTAATTCTACTTCCGAAAATACCCATTAAGCCTATAATTAGCCCTACAATACCAAGTGCAAAAAGTATAATTCCTATTATTTTTTTTGTTTTCATATTTCTGAATTCTTTTCTTTCTATGTAAAAGAAATGGTTTTAAAGCTTATATAGTTCAATATTCTAAAAGATAGCTTAGTCGAAATTAGGGCAGGGCAGACTTCTGTGTTTTTTATGAGGCTTTTTTTGTGGTGGGAAATCCATACAAAATTTATAAATAATAGAAATTTCATGACTACCATGTGTGTTTCCTACACCTAGTTTGGAGGTAGTAATATCATAACTATAGGCAAATTGCCAGGCATTTAATCTAAATCCGCCATGTAAAACAATTGCATCATTGTTTCGTATTCCTTTTTCCTGTTTAACCAGAAGACCTCTGTAAAAAACGCCTGCCATAATGTTATCTAGATAGGCATAAACCCCCATGTCTAACTGGTCAAATTTAACTTCAGATTTATAAAGCACTGCTGGGAAAATAGTTAAAGTTGTTGTGTTTGTCATGGTTTTGAATACTTTAGAGAATTTAAAACCAGCATGTAGTGAATATTTAATGGGTAATCTACTGTTTTCGTCTTCAATATAAAAGGCTTGATTAGGTCTTGTTAAATGATGAGCGGAGGCTCCGGCCCAAAATTTATCATCTTTAAAAAATAGTAAGCCAGCTGAAAAATCAAAATAGTTATTATTTGTGTAGCCTGTGATTGGGTCAGAGGTATAGTCATCTGTTAAATCAATTCCAGTGAATTGATCCTCGAAGATTAATTGAGAATAATTAATGTTTCTGGAAACATAGGTAGCTTGTGTACCAAACCTTAAGTGGTATTTAGCACTTAATGGCACATGATAACTATATAGAAAGCTTATTTCTTTGCTAGATTGTCTAGAAACACCAACATCATCATACAAAAACATGATACCTAATCCGCTGTTATAATCTGCGTAGTTATAATCTAAATAGACTAAAGAGGTATTAAAAGGTCGTTTCATACCCGTCCATTGTGTTCTGGCACTTAGTCCGGCTCTATAACACTCACTAGTGCCAGTAAAGGCTGGGTTCATAACTAATGGAGTATTAAAAAACTGAGAAAACTGCGGGTCTTGTGCAAAGGCCTGTAATGATATATAAAGAAGTATTATAAAAAGGAAAAGTTTCTTTATCATCTTATTAAGGTGATTTCTCCTATTTCTTTTTTCTTACTTCTATTTCCCTCTAAATCAATACATGTATATTCTAATTTATAAGGGTATACACCGGTTGGGGCAGGTTGTGAACGGTTGTTTCCGTCCCAACGTAAAGGAATTTCTTCTGTTCTAAAAATCACTTCGCCCCAACGATTAAAGACTTTTAAGTCAACCTTATCTGCAAAGCCTAGAATACCAATGTCGTCATTTATTCCATCATAATTTGGAGTAAAAGCATTGGGTAAAGCAATGCCGCAGATTTTTTCATCTATAACTTCTAGTGGCTTAGAGACACTGTCTCTACAGCCAAATTCATCTTCTATGGTAAGAATAACATTATATTGACCACGGTCATTATATCTGTGTTCTGGTTCGTATAAGTTAGAATTTTCTCCATCACCAAATTCCCAATAATGGTATGAAACACCTTTTGTAGATTGGTTTTCAAAAATAACTCTTTCAGTAGGGTAGATGTCTTCTGTTCCGTTGGGTGTAGAATAGCTAAAGTCTGCCGTAATATCGGTAAAGCTTTTACCAACATATACAGCGGTATCTAAATTACAAGTTGGATCAGAAGCATTTGAAAGTGAAAATGGATATCTGCCAGCATATAGGTTATTTCTACTAAAATTATGATTGCCATTATCATCCCAAGTAATAGAAATATTAGGGTTGCCTTCATTATTTATAAAAATACTACCGTTTGGTGTAGTACATATTGCCTTTTCAGAATTGGTTTTAAATGAAAAACCAGCCCCTATAATTTTAAGTGTACTGTCAATAAAACAATCACTGTTTTTGTCTTTAATGTGGATTTTATACTCCCCTACGGCTAGTTCGGGTTTAGTAAATTCAGCACTAAGGTTTGTTTTGCTGTCCCAAGCAATCAAATAGTTACTGTTACCCCCAAAAAGAGTTACAGAAGCTGTACCCGTACTTTTAATACAGTTAGAAGGTGTTGTGAGAATTGAATTTATAACTGGTTTTTTGCTTTTGTTTTCAATTACAATAGTGGTATCAACTTCACAGCCTGCGGTTAGGTTTGAGTATACTCTAACAGAATATGAACCGGCAGATAAGTTTTCTCTAGTAGGGCTTGGTGACGTAATATCATTCCACTCAATAGTTAAAGCACTAGAAGGTGAGTTTAACACAATTTTTCCTTCAGTATTGTTGCAGAATTCATCTTCCTTATTAACAGGTAAAACAAATGGTTTAGGGGGTATGTTAATTACTGTATCTGCAATACAGCCCGTTATTTTATCTTTGATAGATACCGAATAATCGTCTGCTTTAAGTTGATCAATACTACTCTCATTTTCTAGGTAAGCAGAAGCATTCCAAGAGTACTCATAAATTCTATTGGGCTTTTTCATGAAAACCTCAGCTTCGCCATTAGAAGCATAACAAAGCGTAGCTTGTTTGTTAATAGAGTCTATTTCAATAAGAATATTTTCTTTTATGCTGAAAGAAGTATCAAATCTACATTGGTCAGAAAAACTATAGTCTTTAATAGTTACCGTATAATTACCACTAGTTAAATTTTCATGGAAATTCTTAGAATAACTAGGGTTAAAATCCCATTCAAATTCAGGATTAGGATGTGCTGTTAATACTTCTAAATAAGCTTTACCTATGTTTTCAACGCAGTTGGTGTCTTTAAGTATTAAGGATGCTTTTATAGGGCCAATGGTACTAACGTTAATAGAATCATAATATTTACATTGATTATTTTCTTTGTAAACAGCTTCTAGAACAATTGTTTCATTTTGGTAAGCTATGTAATCAAAGTTGTTTACGTTAGAGTCTTTAACAACATTTAGTTCAGAAGCATTGTACCAATAATAATTGTAGGTGGTTGTATCGAAGTGATTAAGTCCATTATTAAATACGAAGTAATTAATAGTATCTCCTGTACAAACTAATGTATCGTAATTGATTAAATTATCGGGATCGTAACTAATGTTCACCCCTACATTTGGCACATAACTAAAAGCTATGGTATCGTATTTAATTTCGGCAAACCAATACGTATTTATGGTTTCTTGTTTTTGAGCCCTGTTAACACTGTTAATATCCCCTCTGTTACTCCATAGATGGCATCCCGTTGTAGTAGATTGACAACCATCTTCTGTATTTACTTTTGGGGTGCCATTCGTGCTTCCGTCCGTTATTTCAGAGTCGTCCCAGAAGATTTCAGGATCAGGTAAATTTCCAGGTTTAACAATTGATATTTTGTAACCCTTTGTATTGTGTTCTATATCGTATAAGGGAAGATGTGTAATTCCACTACCAAAAGAAGATATTAATTGCACTTTTCTTTTATCTACTTGATTTCCATTGGCGTCTATTCCGTCCCATGGGATACAAGTTTCTCCTGCGGAATCAACAATAGCCGCAAAGGATAAATCACCCAAAGTTTCATCATATTCTCCATTGTTATTAAAGTCTAAAAAACCTTCAATTATACCGCCATCAGAAGCATTAAAGGTTAAGCATAGTTGGGTTTCTTTACAAGCTTCTCCTTTAATTTCAGCAGTAAAAGTAATGTCTTTTTCAGGAGCGGGAAAAAGGCTAGAGTCTGGGGGGTTTAAGAATACATTAAATTCGGGAATGTCATGTTTACCTATTCTAGATTTCCGATCTTCTAAAAAGTCTCCGGTATTTCCTGTACCAGTAGAGTTAAACATTACCGTAAAAGCAAATGGTTGTATGCCATTCATATCAACTTCATAAACTACACCTTTGGGTTCGTAAGGATAAAAAATACCTTCGTAAGGGTTGTTATAAGACCCAGTTGAGAATTGCCAACTTTTACTGTGTAATCTACCTAGTATAGGGTTGTTTAATGAATCACCAACGGTTACATCAAAATAATCTAAGGTGAATAGTCCGCCGCCACCGCCTCCGCCACCTGTAGGTGGAGAAAATTCAATTACATATTCACCAGAATCCTTGGGTTCTATATTAATAGCATCATAACCATTAATTGCGCCAAGTTGTATAGGTCCGGCGGCTGCTTCGTTATAAGTTGAGATATAACCTAAATCTCCATTTTCTGGAATGTTTGATGTATATACAATATTTCCTGAAGGGTCTAAAACTCTAAAAGGTACGTTGTTCGAGTTAGAGTTTAATCCAACAAAAATATTCTCGGTGGTATCTGTAACACTTATTTTAATTTGATATTCTTCATCTGCGCCATATAATCCAAAAGGAGTATAGAAATTATCGTAGGTTAAAAATAACGAACCATAAGGTGCCCCATTAGGCCTAAATTCTTTAGTGCCTTCGGAAAAAAGTAAGTGAGAACTCAAAAAACAGACTAAGAAAAGTATTAGTAGTTTTTTCATAATTTAAATATTAATTCACTATAAAATTTAGTGAAATTATATGAATAATAAAATAGTGCTCTTTATTAGAGCGCAAAAGCTATTAGTAGATAAATGGAGTCTTAAAGAATACACATAATCTCTATTTCTATAGAGTTCTGAACAATTACATTAGTAACGCTTTTCCCTAAAAATTTTTGACCTATTGGTGAAGAGGGGGATAATACAAAAACGGTTTCTTTGTTCACTGTTATTTTACCAAGACTAGTTGTTAAAAAGTAAAAACCTTTATTGGTTTCAATTAAACAGCCTACTTCAATTTTAGTACGGGGTTTATATTCTTTGTGTAATTTAATTATTAAACTTAATTGCTGTGAAATTATGTTAACCTGATCAACAAGCTTTCTTTTTTCTTGAGCCAACATTTCAGTAGTGGTTTCATATTTGTCACCCATGCTGCTTTTTTGTTCGCCTTCCGAAGTTTCTTTTAAGAGATCTAAATCTTTCTTATAAGAAGAAAGCTTGTTTTCAAGAATAAATATACATTCCTGAAAACAAGCTTCTTTAAATTCTGTTGTCAATTGTTATTTCTTTAGAATAGTGAATTGTACTCTTCTGTTAAATTGTCTGTTTTCATCAGAATCATTGGCAACTAAAGGTTTGCTCTCTCCATAACCTTTGGCTACAATTCTGTTGGCTTTAATTCCTTTAGAAAGAATATAAGTTCTTACCGCATCCGATCTTTCTTGAGATAATTTCTCATTGTATTCATCTGAACCTCTATCATCTGTATGACCAGAAATTTCAATGGTTAGCGTACTGTTTAGTTGCATAAATTCAACCACACGTCCTAATTCAGGATAGGATTCGGGTCTTAATTCAGCTTTGTCAAAATCGAAATAGATTTCATTAAGTCTAACCGTTGCTCCAACCTCAATAGGAACCATTTCTACGTTTTTTTCAAACTCATGGTCGTGGTAAGGAACGTGAACGGTAACAGTATCCTTATACGTTAAGAAGCCTTCTGCATTGGCTATAATCTGATATGTACCAGATTCTGGTAATTTTATTTTGTAGTGACCATTGTTGTGGCTATTAAAATCACCTGTTCTTCCACTTAAACTTCTGTAATGCATATCTACATGCATATGTTTTCCTGTTTTTTGATTGCTTACGGTACCTTTTAAAATAATAGGTCGTTTTTCAGGATCTAAGTAAAAATCGTGTTTAACGGTATAGTATGATTTCCCTTTTTCTTCTTTAATCTCTATAAACTCAGAATCATTATAATAACCTTCTTTAGAAAGGGTAACAATGTATTTCCCTGTATTAGGCAATTTTGTTTGATAATATCCACTAGTTCCTGTTTGGGTAATTAATGTGTCGTAAAACCTTGTTTTAAATCCAATACGTACATCCCCTAATTTTTCTGAAGTCTTATTATCGTAAACGGTTCCGCTAATTTCTACTTCAGGTCTTTTAGGCGTTAGCATTAAATTTTTTTCTATTAATTCTTTTCTGGCAGGGTTGGGTAATTCTAAGGTGTCGTAATAATCTTCATAACCTTCAGAATGGGCAAAAAACACATAAGTTCCGCGTTCTCTAATTAAGGTTTTATAAGTTCCGTCTAGTTTAGATTTTGTAGGTAGTTTACCAATTTTAAGTACTTCAATTTCTATGAAAGCTTGTAAAGGTTCGTGGGTGTAAATATCCATTACTTTTCCCTTTAGCGTAACTTCTGGTTTTGGTTTTAAAGACATTATGTCTAGGCTTCCGCCATCTAAAGACATATATGCTCTAGTAGTGAAAGCGTTTTCCCAAGAACCATCTACAGAAAAATAAGCATCAAATCCTTTTGTGTTTACCGGAGGCCCCAAGTTAACAGGTGTAGACCATTTCATCCAAGAATCATCCAGTCGCTCTGTTTGGTAAACGTCTAGGCTGCCATAACCACCGTCCATACCACTTGCATAGTACATTTTAGTTTCGTCTTGAGATAAGAAAGGGCCAAATTCATCCTTTGGTGTACTTAAAGGCATTTTAACAGGCTTAGAGTAATGCATGGAAGAAATTTGCTTACTCAAATACAAATCGCTAAAAGTTTGTCCAGATTTTTCGCTGAAGTATAGAATTAAATACTTCATATCGTCACTCATACAACCACCAGAAAACTTGCCAATATTCATTTTTTCATAACCTTCTATTTCAACAGCTTCAGGTTTTGACCATTCTCCACCTTCCCAACTAGAAATAGATAAGCCTCGGTCATTCTTTCCTTTTCCACCGTCTAATACAAGGGTTCTTCCTTTATTAACTACCGAAACAATTTGGTTCGATTTATTTCTATTTAGGTTATTATCGGCATGGTATGCAGGACCCCATTCACCGTCCTTTCCTTTTACCGAAAACCAAATGTCTTGTGTTTCGTCTTTTCCGTAGCGGTTTTGAGGATGGTTTGTTCTAAAAAAATATAAGGTATTTCCGTCTGGTGTAACTACGGGAGCACCTTCATGGTAGCTACTGTTTACCTTATTACTAAGTTTTTCCATCTCGTAAAGCACAGTAGTGTCTATAACTTGACTGAAAGATGGAATAAAGAATAAAACCGATACAACAAAAAGGTAAAAACGAATCATAAAGCCAGAATTTTGAAGGAAAATAAACAAAGTGTTGCAAAAACACAGCTAAAATGTGCTTTATGTTGAAAACTAGAGGGGTGTCAAGATTTTGTTGTATCTTAATGTTGTTTGATAATTAAAAAAGCTAACTGACTATGTTTGGACTATTTAAGAAAGAAACGGAGAAGGAAAAACTTCAAAAACAATACAAAAAATTAATGGAGGAGGCTTATAAATTATCTCATAAAGATAGATCCGCTTCAGATGCTAAAACTGCTGAAGCAGATGAGATTGCCAAAAGAATGGAAAGGTTATAATTGTGTTTCTAGGACAATTTTTTGAATATTTATGTTAGCGCATTTAAAATGACCTTCGGGACATTCTTTTTTACCATGCAAACCACAAGGTCTACAAGCTAGGTCTTCTTGGGTTTCAAAAACAAAAGATTGCTTAGAAAGTGGCCCAAAACCAAAACGAGGAACCGTTGAGCAGTACAAGGCAGAAACAGGTGCGTTCATAGCCGATGCCATATGCATAGGAGCAGAGTCGTTTACAAAGTTCATTTTAGCATTAGCCATTAATGCTGTAGATTCTAAAAAAGATAAATTTCCGCATTGATTAAATGTTCTTTTAGAACCAGACTGTGCAATTATTTCATTACATTTTTTATAATCTCCTTTTCCGCCCAATAAATAGATTCTATATTTTTCGTTTAAAGATTTAATAAGCTCAATCCATTTTTCTGTTGGCCAACCTTTAGTGAACCAAACAGAAGAAGGAGCCATGCAAATGTATTGGTCAGTGTCTTTTACTTTTTTAAAATTTTCTTCCGAAGGGTATAGTTTTGGTTTTGCAGGAACTGAATCTGTTAATTCTTCAATTAAGTGGTGGTTCCTTTCTATTTCGTGACCTCTGCCAATAACATGAGAAATCTTTTTGGTGAATAGAAAAGACATAGGGTTTTTGTTGAAACCTATAATTTGTTTTCCTCCCGAAAACCCAGCAATAATTCCCGAAGTTGCAAAACGCTGTACATTTATCACAATGTCATATTTCTCTTTACGTAGCTTAGAAATGATCTTAGCTAAGTTTTTATATTTACCTTCTTTTTTATCGAAAATGATGACCTTTCTAAGTTTCGGGTGATTTTCAAAAAGACCTTCGTTTCCCTTTCTTAATAAAAAATCAATTTCACTTTCTGGGTAATAATCCTTTAGCTTTTCAATTAAGCCAGAAGCTAAAATTACATCGCCAATAAATGCTGTTTGTATAATTAGAATTTTCATGGCTTTGTTAAGTGATTAAGATATTGTGATTTCTGGTGATTATAATTCCACATGTTCAGTTGGTAAAACTGTTTTTTTTCTTTTTCAGCTAAGCTGTTTAAAATAACGCTTTCAAAACTGTCTTCCGTGTAAAAAAGCGAAGAGTCTATAAATTCAGTATAAGCAGAAAAAAACTGATCGATTAACATGGTTTTTTTACTAGCAAATGCTAAACTGAAAGAACCGGATATTTGTTCGTGTAAAAATTTTCTATAGGTTGTGTTTTTACTAGAAATTAATGGAAGTATAAAATCTGAAAGCTCTAAATATTCTTGAAAATGATCTTCGGGAATAAAACCTTTAAAAGAGATGAAATAATCTTGAAGTTTGTGTTTTTCAATTTCGGAAAGCAATGTGTCACAATCTTCGGTTTTTAAATCGGTTCTTCCCAAAAGTATAAACTTGTAGTTTTTTGGAATATTATTCTTTTTTAGAACGTCTATTAAAGACAAATAATCTCTTCGGTTAAATTCTACAGAACCAGGTATGCAAAACCATACCTCATTTTTGGCTTTATTAACGGTGTTATTAATTTCTACTTTGGGTAAAATAATGGGATAAATTGTTTGAAACTTATCACGGTGTTTTTTTGGTATTTGATCTAGCAAATAATCACCAAGCACAAAGTATTTATCTACTAAGCGAGATATGAATTTTTGACTGCCGCTTTTACCTACTTTTTTAATGGTATGCTGTATGCCTCTAAATTTTATTTTAGAAGGAAAAGAATAGAAAGAAAGATATTTAATAATATTACCTTCAGCAGTATTGAAAAGCACATAATCTGGCTGGGAATTTATTATTAATTTTCGGAGCTTAATTACCAATAAAATCCTTTTAAACTTGTTTTTGTTTTTGAAATCTATAATTGTTATAGATTCTTCAGGGTAAATCTTTTTTAATCGTGAATGTTGTTCACTAGTTGTGATTATTGAAATATTACCGCCTTCATTTTTAATAAAATCAATTTGGCTATGCAAACATTCATCATGAGAGCCACCTACCTCAACAAAAACTACTTTCATTTTTTAAAAATGCACCTAATTTGAATCCAATAAAAACTTCGCGAAAAATAATTTTAAGTAGCAATAGAATTTTTTTTGATCTTCCAATTTCTTATGTACTTTCACTACAGGTATGTATGGGCTATATGATGCAAAGTTAGAAGCGCTAATTTTTCACGTTTTTTAGACTGTTAATATCGGTGTTTTAATTTCAATTTTATTATGACAATTTACATTGGAAACTTAAATTACAGAGCATCTGAGCAAGAGATTGCGGTGCTTTTCGAGAATTACGGAACAGTTAATTCTGTTAAATTAGTAATTGACAGAGAAACAGGTAAAGCAAGAGGGTTTGGTTTTGTTGATATGCCAGACAATGCCGAAGCCCAAAAAGCCATTAAAAACTTAAATGAAACAGAATTCTTAGGAAGATCATTAACCGTTAATGAAGCTAAACCTAGATCATAATATATGTCTCAAGTTAAAAAGAACGATAAAGTAATCGTGCACTACAAGGGTACTCTGTTAGACGGAACACCCATTGATTCTTCAGAAGGAAAAGACCCTTTAGAGTTTACCGTAGGTAGCGGGGAAATGATAAAAGGGTTTGATGACGCTTTAATAGGAATGAAACCTGAAGAAGTTAAAACGGTTACAGTTGCTGCAGAAGAAGCATACGGACCTAAATATGATGATTTAATTCAGGAAGTTTCCGTAGAAGTTTTAGACGAAAATATTGAGCCAGAAATTGGGATGATGTTAACGGCTAATGACGACGAAGGAAACGAAGTTGAGGTAATGATAATTGACGTTTCTGACGATACTTTTACAGTTGATGGAAACCACCCACTTGCTGGGGAAGATTTGATTTACGAAATAAGATTAGTAAGTATTGTTTAGAAAGAAACTTAACAATAGATGAAAAGTGAAAGAGACTGCAAAAACAGTCTCTTTTTTTATGCTTCTGTTTTTATATTCTGAAGGTTAAGACCAGCAAAATCAAATAAATTTTTATCAAATAAATGCGAAGGTGATATATTACCCAAAGCGTTAAAAATAACTTCTTTTCTACCCGGAAATTTACTTTCCCAGTCAGTAAGTAAGTTTTTAATAGCTTGCCTTTGCATACCTTCTTGCGAGCCACACAAGTTACACGGTATAATAGGAAAACCTTTTAAAATAGAGTATTGGGCAATGTCACTTTCTTTGCAAAATGCAAGTGGACGAATAACTGTTAACGCATTATCATCGGTAATGTATTTGGCAGGCATGGTTTCCAACTTTCCGCTGTATAATAGATTAAGGAAGAACGTCTCTAGAATATCGTCTTTATGGTGACCCAGAGCCACTTTATTACAGCCCAATTCTTTAGCCAGATCATAAAGAACACCGCGTCTTAATCTAGAACATAGACTACACATTGTCTTACCAACAGGTATTTTGTCTACCACAACACTATAGGTGTCCTGCTCTACAACTTTGTAGGGTACACCTAGTTTTTTAAAATATTCTGGTAAAATATGTTCTGGGAAATCGGGTTGTTTTTGGTCTAAGTTTACCGCAATAATCTTAAAGTCAATTACTTTACTTTCTTGTACATGCATTAAAGCATCTAGCATAGTGTAACTGTCTTTTCCACCAGATAAACATACCATTACAAAATCACCGTCTTCAATTAAAAGGAACTCTTCATTGAGTTTCCAAAATTGCTTTCGGAGTTTGCGTCCTAAAGTTTCTTCTGCGCTAAGTTTTGCCATTATTTGTAAGCCTTCTCTATTTCTCTAAATACCTCTTCTATCTGGTCTTCATAAGTAGAAACGAGCTCTAAATCTTTGGGGTGAAAAGAATCGGTGTTAATGTATTTGGCTAGGTCTGGCATAGCCTGTAACATCATTTGTTTTTGCTCTTCAGAGATAGCTGCTAATTGTTCACTGTATTTTTGATGAACAAAAATGCTAGTCATATAACCAAATTTTTGAATCTGCTCATTTGACCAACCGTGTTTTTTAAAAATGGTTTGCACCGAAGAATTAGTCATTAAAGCATCTATACTGTTGGGATCAGAGATACCCTGGTATTCTTTCCCTAATTTATATAAATCTTTTACTATGGGTTTGTAAGAGCTTAAAAACAAATCTATGTCTTTTGCAGATAGCTGAGGCTCAGCTGGTATGCTTTGTGAGTAGACTGTGATTGCTACAAGTAAAGAAATGAATACAAGAATTTTTTTCATGGCTTAATTTTTATGCAATTTACGGCCTTTCCTTTTCGAAATAAAATGTTTTTTCTGAAACCATTTTTCTGGAATTATTCTTGTAGAGATAAGAATAGTATTTAAAATGGTTAAACAATTTATTCTATGGAAAAAGTTCTTCTTATTGGTGCTTCTGGCTTAGTAGGTTCACATTTATTATCTTATTTATTGAAACAAAATTCGGTAAAAGAACTGGTTTTATTAAACAGAACCAACGTAGAAGTCTCTCATGAAAAATTAGAACAACACCAAGTAGATTTTGAAAATCTATCGGATGACTATTTTCTGGGGGTAGATACTGTTTTTTGTTGTGTAGGAACAACTTTTAAAAAAGCGGGTAGTAAACACAAACAATGGAAAGTAGATTATGATATCCCAGTATATTTAGCCCAATTGGCTAAAAAAAATGATGTGGCAGCCTTTTCTGTTATTTCTAGTTTGGGGGCCGATTATAATTCAAAGAATTTCTATTTAAAAATGAAAGGACAAGTAGAAAAGGTTATTCAACAACTAAATATACCCTCTGTAAATATTTTTAGACCATCTTTATTATTAGGAGATAGAACCGAATCTAGACCAGCTGAAGATATAGCTAAGCTATTTATGCCTTTAATGCGACCATTATTAACAGGCAAGTGGCGTAAATACAGACCAATTTATGCGGAAGTGGTAGCAAAAGCCATGTTTAGAGTTGCTAAAGAAAGAAATCTGGGTGTTACTATCGTAGAATCGGATAAAATAGAAATACTAGGTAGTGAGTATTAAACTATTCTAAAAGTTTCTTAGCAGTTCTTTTTAATTCCAATAGAAAATACTGTGCTCTTATAATACGGTCATTGTCCCAATTTTTAGGGTTTGCCCAATATTCAGCATTCTGTAATAGCTTCATATATAAATCCAAATCTAGGTCACGGACTTTAGAAGCGGCTTCTAACCATAATTCAGAAAGAATAATATCACTTTTATAAGTACCTTTTCGCTGTTTGGTTATAAAAATAGAGGTTCGGTTACTGGCTTTTAGTATGGCTTCAATGGCCTCAAAAGTTTTGTCCTTTTTAGCTTTATTTCTGTTTAGGTACCCCTTTAATTCTTGTAGAATTATTTGAAAACTTTCTAACCACATGCTTCTGAAACTAATTTCAAACCAATCTTTTTTAGAAGGAATATACAAAGAAATTTCAGGTATCGGCTTAGTCTGTTAACTTTGTGCTCTAAAATTTAAGATTCTTGAAACTAGCAATAGTAAAGTACAACGCAGGCAATATCCAGTCTGTTATTTATGCCCTAAATAGACACGGTATAGATCCCGTTTTAACAAACGATAGAGAGGAGCTTCTTTCGGCAGATAAAATTATCTTCCCTGGGGTAGGTGAAGCAAGTTCTGCTATGGCGCATTTAAGACAAGCCGGGTTGGTAGAAATCTTACCAACGTTAACGCAGCCTTTTTTGGGTATTTGTATTGGTCAACAGTTAATGTGTGCCCATTCTGAAGAAGGAGACGTGGATTGCCTTAATATTTTCCCTATTCAGGTTAAAAAATTTAACGGTAAAGTTGAAGACGGTTTAAAATATAAAGTACCACATATGGGCTGGAACAAACTTTTGAACATGAATTCACCATTGTTTGAAGGCATAGATCCAGAGCACGCCTATGTTTATTACGTACACAGTTACTATTGTGAACATAACCCTATATATACTACAGCAGACACTAATTATATACTGCCTTACAGTGCTGCATTGCATAAAGATAATTTTCATGCGGTACAGTTTCACCCCGAAAAGAGTGGTAAAGTAGGAGAACAAATTCTAGAAAATTTTCTTAAAATCTAAGAATGGCTAAAATTGAAGTAATTCCGGCAATAGATATTATTGACGGAAAATGTGTGCGTTTAACGCAAGGAGATTATAATCAGAAAAAAGAATACAGCAGCGAACCTTTAGATGTAGCTAAAGCATTTGAAGATAGCGGCATAAAAAGACTTCATCTAGTAGATTTAGATGGTGCAAAAAATAAAAAAATCACCAACCATAAGGTTTTAGAAAAGATTGCTTCGGGTACTAATCTTACTATTGATTTTGGCGGTGGTTTACAATCTGATCATGATTTAAAAGTAGCTTTTGAATGTGGTGCTTCTCAAATTACAGGCGGAAGTATTGCGATCAAAAATGAAGAGCTCTTTTTAAGTTGGTTAGAACAATATGGTTCCGAAAAAATTATTCTTGGTGCAGATGCTAAAGATAAAATGATTGCCATTAGCGGTTGGCAAGAAGTGACTTCTGTTGGTATTATAGATTTTCTTGAAAAATACACATCTAAAGGCTTAAAATACGTTATTAGTACAGATGTAGCTAAAGACGGTTTACTACAAGGACCTTCAATAGAATTGTATGAAGAGGTTAAAAAAGCCTTCCCGGGTATCTATTTAATAGCTAGTGGCGGTGTTGCAGAAATGAGTGATATCCATCAATTAGATGAAATGGGAGTAGAAGCCGTAATTATGGGTAAAGCCTATTACGAAGGAAGAATTACACTTAAAGAGTTAGAGAACTTCTATGCTAACTAAAAGAATTATACCCTGTTTAGACGTTAAAGACGGTAGAACAGTAAAAGGCATAAATTTTGAGAATTTACGTGATGCTGGTGATCCAGTAGAATTAGCTCAGATTTATGCAGAGGAAGGCGCGGATGAATTGGTGTTTTTAGATATTTCGGCAACAATTGAAAAGCGGAAGACTTTAGCAGATTTGGTAAAAAGAGTTGCTGAAGTTATTAATATTCCTTTTACAGTTGGGGGAGGCATTTCAACTGTTGAAGATGTTTCTGCTATGTTGGCGAATGGGGCCGATAAAGTTTCTATTAACTCGGCAGCGGTTAGAAACCCGGGGTTAATAGATCAATTGTCAAAGGAGTTTGGTTCTCAATGTATAGTTGTAGCTATAGATACTAAAACCTACGAAAACTCTAATAGAGTACATACACATGGGGGTAGAAAACCAACCGATATTGACACCATTCAGTGGGCGAAAGAAATTGAAGACAGGGGAGCCGGTGAAATTTTACTAACTTCTATGGATCATGATGGCACAAAAGGAGGTTTTGCTAATCAAATCACTAGAATTATTTCAGAAAATGCATCCATTCCAGTAATTGCATCGGGCGGAGCGGGTAACATGCAACATTTTTGCGATACCTTTACCGACGGTTTTGCTGATGCGGCACTTGCCGCCAGTATTTTCCACTTTAAGGAAATAGGAATTAAAGAGTTAAAAGAATATTTAAGAAATAACCAGATTTCGGTTCGGTTCTAAATACACATAAACAATGATTGTTGTAGTTCAGGATAGTTTAACAAAAAACGTTCTTTCGGTTGAAGAAGTTATAGAAGCAGAAGTTTCAGCTCTATCTAAAGGAGATAAATTTAAAGAGTTTAGTGTTCTAGGCACTATAAAAAAGAAAAATTCAATTATACTTTTGGTTGAACATGAAGAAAAAGGGAAGGATAATGCTGGTAAAGCTTATTTCTTAAACTATCTACAAACAATAATTGAATCTAGGCAACACCACCCAGAAGAAAATAAAAATTCTTATACGGTAAAGCTTTTTGAAAAAGGCATTAATAAAATTGCTCAAAAAGTAGGTGAAGAAGCCGTTGAAGTAGTTATTGAAGCATTAGATAATAACAAAAAGCTTTTAATTGAAGAATCATCCGATTTATTATTTCACTTTTTAGTGCTCTTACAATCTAGAGATGTAGAATTAGATGAAGTAATAGATAAATTAAGAGAAAGACATAATTAAAAAGTATTGATAAACAGATAGATGTATGTTAATATTTCTAGAGGTTTAAAAATAGTATAAATCTTTTTTCAAATAGGGTTACTAAATAAGTTTCCACTTGTACTTAAAGCAATTGTTCTTTGGTTATAGAAGATCAAGACATAATTAGATCAATAAAGACAGGTAAAGACCAAAAGGTTTTGAATCATCTTTATACGGATATGTATCCGGGAGTGAAGAATTATGTCTGCGCTAATAGTGGAAATGAAGACGAGGCTTTTGATATCTTTCAAGAGGCAATAATAATTCTCTTCAAACAAGTTCGCTTAGATCGATTTGATCCACAATACAAAATAAAAAGCTTTCTGTTTACAGTAGCTAAAAATTTGTGGATTAACCGTGTTAAAAGAATGAACAGAACCGTAAACCTAAAAGAGGACTACGATTTTATTGAAACGAATAAATCGGTGCTTCATAATTTGATTGATGAGGAGAGAAATAATCTAATTCAATATCTTCTAGATCAAATTGGCGAAAACTGTAAGAAGCTGTTAACACTTTCTGTATTTGAAAGTCTTTCTATGAAAGAAATATGTAAAAAGATGGGTTATAGTAGTGAAAATGCAGCTAAAACAAGGAATTATAAGTGCAAACAGAAGTTAATTGAATTGATAAAAAATAACGATCTGATTGCTAAAGAATTGATGAGATAAATTGAAATCGTACAACAAACAAATAGACCAATATTTAAAAGGAGAACTTTCTTCTGAAGAAGCAAAGGCTTTTGAAGAAGCTATGAAAAGTAACCCAGAATTAGCTAACGAAGTAAACTATAACAAAATAGCTAATGAAATAATTGTAGAAGATGGTCTAAGTTCTGTTAAAGCGAGACTAAGAAAAATACATGAACCAGCAGTTATAGGTAAAAAATTGCTAGTGTTCTCTATAGCATCTTTGATGTTTATAGGCCTTGGGGTAGGTACCTTCCTATATTATGATGACAGTGAAACAAATACTTTTTATACCCAACCCCAAGCCTATAATCTTCAAGATAACAAAAATCTAGAAAATTCTGAAAAACCGGATTTAGCTCAACTAGAAGAAAATGATAACTCAGCTAAAACAGGGAAAGAATTAAACAAAAAACCATCTAAGAATAAATCTAAAATTACTACGGTAGAAACTACTTCTTCAGCATTAACAAATGAAGGAAATGCTAATGAAGAAGTTGAAGATTTATTAAAAACAGACACCACTGTTGTTAAAGAAAATGCCTGTGATCAAGTAGCAATTTATGCTAATGTATTAATAGAAAATACATGTAAAGATGTAAATAATGGTAGTTTACTAATAGAAACCAATACGGTTTCGGGTGGTGAAGGACCTTACGAATACGCAATTTTACCTTCTACCAAAAGAGTTAGAATTTCTGAAGTTCCATTTTCCTCTAAGGTTTATTATGATAGTTTACGTTCGGGTTACTATAACTTTTTAATTAAAGATAAAAATGGTTGTTTAAGCTTTTCTGAAAGAGCAGCTTTAGTTAGGATATCTAGTTGTACAGTTAATTCAGAACTTATTGAATTAAACTCTAAAGATGATAACGGATGGCTTATCAATGATTCTTTAAAAGTAAAAGCATCTTTAATAATTAAAGACATATCTACTAATCAGATAATTTTTAAAGAAGATTATAACCCTGGAAATGTACTTAGATGGTATGGTAAAGATTCTTCAGGTAATTATTTAGAACAAGGCTCTTACAATTACAAAGTAGAATACTTCAATGGTACTTCTAAAAGTGGTACTCTTAAAATCCAATAAATTTACTCTTGTCTGTGTTTCTTTCAAAACAGTTTAAGATTGAACAAGGTAGAACCACAATGAAAGTGAACACAGACGGGGTTTTACTTGCCTGTTGGGCTTCTCATCTTTCTCAAAAATTTACTAGAATATTAGATATTGGCACTGGTACAGGTGTAATTGCATTAATTTGTGCTCAACATTATACGGCGGCTCATGTAGATGCTATAGATGTAGAAGAAGAGGCTATATATACAGCCGACTATAACTTTAAGAATTCTTTATGGGTAGACCGTATGAGTTCTTACCTTAAATCGCTTCAGGATTTTAACCCCAGTTACACGTATGATTTTGTGATTTCTAATCCACCTTTTTTCGAAAATAAATACAAGTCTGAAAATGAGAATAAAAATACGGCAAGACATACAGATTCCTTGTCGTTTGATGATATTATTGATTTTCAGGTAAAATATTTAAATGCAGAAGGTAAGTTGGCTATTATTTTACCCGTTTATGAATCCGAATTGTTTATTGCAAAAGCATTTAAAAAAGGATTGTATTTAGAATTGAAAACAGAAGTATCTTCTTCAAAAATTAAAGAACCGCACCGTTTTTTAATGCTTTTCTCTAAGCAAAGAGCAAAAGAAATAAAAACCAATCGAATAGATATTTATAAAGGATTAAATGAATACTCGGAAGACTATAAAAATATAACGAAAGACTTTTATTTGGCTTTTTAGTCTACCGCTTACTTTTTATGAGAGATCTCAAAAGCCTCTTTATAAATCCCGTCTTTAGAAAAAACTACCATTAAATATCTTCCAGCAGAATAAGTGCTTAAGTCAACGGTGTTTTCTTGAGATACGGAAGTCAATATTTTAACTAGATTACCAGCTTTATCATAAATTCTTACATGGTCTATTTCATTTACATCTTTAATATTAAGATGGATGTAATCCTGGGCAGGGTTAGGGAAAATGTTCACTTTCCTGTTTCCATTTTCTGGTGGATTAGCAAAAATCAAGGTAATTGAAAATATAAATAACGATATGTTTATTAAAATGGCTTTCACGTAAATAAAACGAAGGGTTTATTTATATAGTATATTTATAAATTCCAGTCAATAGCTTTTTGTCCTGTCTTTTGGAGATATTCATTTGTTTTACTGAACGGTTTACTGTCCCAAAACCCATTATAGGCAGACAAAGGAGAAGGATGAGCAGACTCTACTATATAATGTTTATCTAAATCGATGAACTTCTTTTTCTTACGGGCATAACCGCCCCAAAGTATAAAAACAAGATTGCTTTTTTCGGTGGTTAATTTTTCAATTATACAATCGGTAAAAGTTTCCCATCCTTTTTTCTGGTGAGAACCAGCGTGCCCATTTCTAACGGTTAACGTGGCATTTAATAATAAAACACCTTGCTTTGCCCATTCGGTTAAATTCCCGGAAAATGGTATTTCTATGCCTAAATCATTTTTTAACTCTTTAAAAATGTTTCTTAAAGAAGGGGGAAATTTAATGCCGTCATTTACAGAAAAACATAAACCATGTGCTTGTCCCGGGCCATGGTAAGGATCTTGACCTAATATAACCACTTTGGTTTTATTAACTGGGCAAAGATCAAAAGCATTAAAAATCAATTTTGCTGGGGGGTAAATAATTTCTTCAGAATATTCCGTTTTTATAAATTTTGTAAGATCTTTAAAATAGGCTTTTTCAAATTCATTGTTTAATAGTTCTTTCCAACTTTCTTCTATTTTTACCTCCATGCTTATTTTTTATTGAATACTTCTTCTAATTAAATCAGATTTTTTATATTTATCGACAATGATAAGCTTAATTACAAAAGGAGTTAAAGTAACTGTAGATACCGTTTTTCAGCCGGAGTATTCCAGTCCTGATCAATTCCATTTTGTATTTACCTACAAAATTAGAATTGAGAACCACAGTGAATCAACTATTAAGTTGATGAGGCGCAAGTGGTTTATTTTTGATTCTAACGGCACAATCCGTGAAGTGGAAGGCGAAGGTGTAGTTGGTCAACAACCAATTTTAGAGGCTGGTGAGGTTCATGAATATGTGTCTGGGTGTAACCTGAAAACAGGTTTGGGTAAAATGAATGGAGTATATACTTTTAAAAAGGAAATTAATGACGAGCCTTTTGTTGTTCAGATTCCTGAATTTAACTTAGTAGTGCCTTACAAGCTTAATTAAATTGAAAAGATCATATAAAGTATTTAAAGGGCTTATCAATTTTATGATAAGGTCAAAAAATCAACACGGTATACATTCCCCTTTTTTATTTCAATTGTATAATAACGTTCTTAATTCGGAAGATCAATTTTATTGTTTTTCTGAAATTGAAAAAATACGTTATCAGTTTTTAAAAGAGGAAAAATGCTTTGATGCAATAGATTTTGGTGCAGGTTCAAAAAGTATACGGGGTTCTAAAAAAAAGGTTTCAGAAGTAGCCAAAACAAGTTTAGCTAATAGTGTTACAGGGCAACGGTATTTTAAGTTAGTTAATTACTTAAAACCCACTAGTGTTTTAGAATTAGGTACTTGTTTAGGTATATCTACGGCATATTTAGCCAAAGGTAATCCCTTAGCTAAAATATATACTTTTGAAGGAAATAGCTTCTTAAACAAGTATGCAAAAGATGTTTTTAAACAGTTAAATTTAAAAAACATCTTTCAAATAGAAGGGGATATAGGTGAAACCCTTCAGCCCTTTTTATTGGAAAAAGATGAGAAAATAGATTTTGTGATTATAGACGCTAATCATAAGTCGCCATTTTTGTTTTCATACTTAAAAACGATTAAACCATTTTTAGCAGAAGACGCTTTTATAATCATAGATGATATCTCTTGGTCAGACGATATGAGGTTAGCTTGGGAAGTAATTAGAAAGCAAAAAGACTATACGCTGACTTTCGAAAATATGAATCAAGGGTTTTTATGTACTAGTAAAAATTATACTAAACAGCATTTTTACTTACGTTTTTAGTTGTGAATTAGTAAAAAACCGTATTTACGCAACACTGTTTTGATTTTTTAATTATACTTGTGTTGAACTAATTGTGTTAATTATGAGTGAACCTACTACATCGGGAGGCGGCAACAAAGGGAAGGCTGTCATAATTATTCTTTTTATAATTTTACTTGTTGGTATAAATGCCTATCAATATTACTTCCGTAATCAAGAAGGAAAGAGATACGAACAGATAATTACAAATAAAGACGAGGAAATATCTAAATACTTAGGAGAGCTAGATTCTTTACAAACTGAATTACAACTAAAATCTGATGAAATTGAAAGATTAGGCGGTGATAATGCAGCTTTAGAATCTAAAATTGCTGAATTGGAAGAAGAAAAAGAAAAATTAAAAAGATCTTCTAATATAGCTTGGGGTAAAGTAAACCGTTTAAAAAGAGCTAAAGAAGAGTATTTTGTTTTAGCTAATCAAGCGGAAGAAGAATTGACAAAACTAAAGGCAATTCAGGATTCATTAAACGCTTATAACAATGAGTTAAAAGCAAAAATTGATACCCAAAATACCCAAATGAATACCATGCAAACCGACCTTGAGAAGAAGGAAGAGTTGCTAGAGATTGCTAGAAAGTTAAAGGCGAATGAGTTTAGGATTTTAGCTGTTCAAAATGCTGGGGAAGACAATCAAAAAGAAAGAGATAAACAACCGTTTAAAGATAAGCATTTAGAAGCGCTCTACATTGGTTTTAAAATAGAGCCTAATAAAGTAGCTATAATTGAAAATAAAGAGGTTTATATACAAGTACAAGATCCTTCTGGCACCACTATTTATGATCTAGAAGCTGGTTCTGGTACCTTTATAATGAACGAAGAAGAGATGTATTATACCACAAAGAAAGACGTATTGTACGACAGATCTGAAGCAGAATTGGAAGTGTTCTTCAAAAAAGGATCTCCATATGAGGAAGGGAGATACCTTATTAATGTTTTTGCAGAAGGCGTACAGATAGGGGCATCTTCTTTTGAAGTAAAATAATTATATAGTACTCAATTTTGAAACCCGGAAAGCTCCGGGTTTTTTTGTTTATAAACTCATGAAAACAGAAAAAATCAGTAAGCGACCTACAGAAAAAGAGACGTATCCTTTTTTAAAAAATATTATTTACCCTTTGGCGTTGTTTTTTATCTTTATTCAAGTTTATTCTTATATATATGACAGTAAAGTAGCGCTTTTAGGAGATAATACCGCTTATTATATTTTAGGTAAAGCCTTGGCAGATGGAGAGGGCTATACCAATGTTTTTTCAGTAAATGAAAGTCCGGCAAATCATTTTCCCCCAGGTTATCCGGCTATTATAGCAGCCTGTATGAAAGTTTTTTCTCAGGATATACAGACTATAAAACACCTAAATGGCTTTTTCTTTTTAGGAGCTATTTTGCTTTGTTATGCTCTTTTTGTTCGGTTTTCTAAAAATCACCATTTAGCATTTGTAACCTGCTTAATCATAAGTATAAATTATCACATGCTTATGTTTTCAACTGTTATGATGAGCGAAATTCCATTTTTGTTTATTTCGTGTTTAAGCTTGTTGATTTTTAGTTATATAGATCTTGAAAAGCCATTTTATAAACAAGGGTTATTTTTGGCATTTATAGCTGTAATTGTGTTAGCTATTTATGTGCGTACAGCCGGTGTAGCTCTGTTGGGTGGCTATGTTTTGTACATGTTGTATAATAAAAAATGGATTTATGCTTTAGTTACGGTGGCTTTGTTTATTTCTTTTCAGGTGCCTTGGCAATTAAGAAGTAAGGAATTAGGCGGGAGTAATTATGTAAAGGATTTATTTATGAAAAATCCATACAGACCTGAGTTAGGAGAAATGCAAACCAAAGATTGGTTTATACGGGCTTGGACAAATACAGAACGTTATATTACTAAAGAAATCCCCAATGCTTGTTTTCCATCTATAACAATTAACTATAAAGAAGAATCCGGTTTTAAAGATTGGTTTATTGGCTTATCCTTTTTAAGCTTAACTATTTTAGGTGTGTTAAAAGCGAAAGAAAAAAAATTGCTTTTGGCAGGATACCTTCTGGGTACATCTGTGATTTTAACACTTTGGCCAGACGTATGGTTTGGCGTTCGTTTTATTTTACCCATAATCCCTTTTGTGATCTGGGCCATATTTAACGGAGTCTTTTTTATACTTAGCTGGATTGTAGAAAAGCTGAAGTTGAGAGGAATAGAAAAAAATATTCAATACAGCCCATTTCTTTTATTGTTTTTGATTTCTGCTTTTACACCTCAAGTAAAGGCTCTCCATTTATCGGCAAAAAATAAACACCCAGATAAATTTCAGAATTATTTAGATATAGCTGAATGGGCAAAAGAAAATACCGCCAAAGACGCTGTGTTTTCTTGCAGAAAACCTAGTTTGTTTTATGTTTTTAGTGATAGAAAAGTAACCAGCTTCAGAAACTCTAATGTTGAAGAAGATTTAATTGACGATTTTATTAAAAATGGGATTGATTATGTTGTTTTAGATCAAATGGGATATAGTTCAACTGGGCGGTATCTTTACCCAGCAATTCAAAAATATCCAGAAAAATTCCCTCTAGTTTTACAGCTTAAAAATCCAGACACCTATTTATTAAGCTTTAAACCCGATTTGGGTTATAAAGGCGAGTGGAATGAAGATGTGAAAGAAGGAAAAGGTTCGTATAAATGGGAAAACGGAGCTTTTTACAACGGAGCTTGGAAAGATAATAAACGTTCTGGATATGGTGAAATGAAATTACCAGACGGCACTTTATTAAAAGGGATATGGGAAAATGACCGTTTGGTAAAACCCGAGTAGTCGTTTGACTACTCAGATAAAAAAAAGCTTCCCTTTTTTTCAGTATTAAGGTTGTTGTTTTTTAATACAACCTTATTAGAGTCAATAAAATTGTTGTAGTCAGAAACAATCATACTGTAGGTTGTTCTGTCCGATAATACTACATCAGTATTTAAATTATTGATTTCAATTACTAAACTTTCTACATTTTGATAGTTTTCCATTTCTGGGGTTTTTTCAACAATAGAAATAGACTCTTCTATTAAACTATCAATCAGTATATCATATTGATCAATCACATCGTCATTTTTTAACATTTCAGGTTTCAATAATTTATCCTGAACAATTTCAGTTTTTGTAGCCAATTTTTTTAGATCAATAGGGTTATGTTTGGGATTGTATGAGATTTCGCTAATCAAACGTTTAATAAGCTCCAGTTTTTCTACTTCATGGCCGTTTAATATTGTCCATGAGCTATCTAATTGCTTATTTAGAGAATTGTAATCGGAAATGATTAATGAGTTTGTGCTTTCATTAGTTTCTTCAGAAACTGTTTCTACATTGCTAGTGGTAGAACATGAATAGAAGAATATTACAAACGGCATTAATATTGTTAACTTCGATAAATATTTCATAATCCTATTTAATTGAATGTTTAAAATAAGCGAAAACGAATTTAATACTTGGCAGGAATATCGTAAAAAAATTGAACTAACATTTTATTTACTCATAATTCTTCCGCTAACCTTATTTGTTGTTTTTTTTCTTCGGTATAATGGTAAAGTACCCCATCAATCTTTATTGAATTATTCTTACTGGGTAGATAGAGCCATCATTCTTTTCTCTTCTGTAATGTTGTATATGTTTTATAAAGAATTTAGAGCTTCGCGTAAATTAATTGTAAAAGAGCAAACAGTAGCCAAACGCTTGTGTGACTATTTTCCATTAGGTATTCGGTTTTATTTAAAAATAAACTGTTTAATGCTTTTACACAGTTTGTTATATGGAATATCTGGGAACTCTGTATATGCAGTTTCTTTAAGTTTAGGTATATTGGTGCTGTCTTTAGAAATGCCATCTTTATTAAAAATTTCTGGTAACTTAAGACTTACAAAAGCACAGCTAAATAGTATGAACAAGGGAGTGGAAATTAATAAAATTTAACTTGAAAAACTTAATACGATTATTGCCCATAGTTCTCTTTTTTTATTCATTAATAACTAATGCAGATGCTCCGTTTGGTAACGAATGGATTAATGCAAATCAAAAGTATTATTCTATTCCCGTTGCTAATGATGGTGTATACCAAGTAAACGGTCAGTTTTTAATAGACAACGGTATAGATGTAAGCTCATTTACTTCTTCCGAAATTCAACTTTGGTATAGAGGAAAAGAAATCTCTATTCTTGTTGAAGATGCAGGGGACAATTCCTTTGACTCAGCAGATCGTTTTTTATTCTATGGTAGAAAAAACGATGGACAAATAGATTCTACCTTATATTTAGATCCTAGTCTACAAGCCAATCAGTATTATAATTTGTTTTCGGATACATCTAAATACTTTCTAACATGGAGCTCGGGTGTTTTAGGAAAAAGAATGAATACCATTTCAGCACCTTTAACAAATGTGTCTGATTTAACGGTTCATGAAGCAGAATACATAAAACCCATTATAGAAGATTATTCTTTTGGTAATGAGCCTATCTCATACATTTATAACTCTCAGTATGATTTTGGTGAAGGTTGGTTTAGTAATGTAATAACTAAAGGCCGGTCAAGAACAGTTGATGTTTCTGGTATTAACCCTATTTCTTCTACCTTTCAATTAGAAATACAATTGGTGGGCAGAAATAATTTAGAGCATGATATTGAAGTAAGCGTAGGTTCTCAGAAGTTTAATGTAACAGGGTTTACTGGGGCCGAGTTTAAAACCGTAAAACAGTCTTTCTCTACCAGTTTAATTTCTGGTGGGCAACTAAGCGTATCTATATCCCCGCAAGGGGTGGGGGGCAATGCAGATGCCATTTCTTTGGCTTATATAAAGTTAATAGTGCCAGAAGGGTTTAATAATAATTCCAAAACTTACAATTATTGGAATGTTTCGGGTAGCGCAGGTGATGGGATTAGTATTACAAAGTCTACTCAAATAAAATACCTATTTGATATTAGTACGGAAGAAAATTTGCAAAATCATTTGCTTAAAAAAGAGAATGATCTTACGTCTTTTCAATTGGATAAAAGTAAGAAAACAACTTTCTTATCTGTTTCCGAACTGGCAATTCTAACACCTAATTATGCAAAGGAAGTTTTTTTTGAAAATGATGATTCTGAGGTAGAATACATCATTCTTACACATCCTGTTTTTTATGCAGGGGCTGAAGAATATGCTCAATACAGATCCTCAGCAGAAGGGGGCGGTTATTCAACTAAAGTCATTTCTGTAAATCGCTTATACGATCAATATGGTTATGGGGCTTTTTCTCCATATTCCATTCGGAATTATTTTAGGTATTTAGATAACTTAAAGCATACGCCTAAATACCTTTTATTAATAGGAAATGGTTCTGCAGTTAGTTTAAAACAAAGCGGTAGGCCTTATTATAGGTTTATTAATTTTGACGGAACAGATGCTAACGGTGTAGAACGGTATGGTAATGTGAATTACATGCCTACAATGGGTAATCCAGGATCAGATATTTTATATACTTCTGGTTTGTTTGGCTCAGATAGAGAGCCGGGTATACCCACAGGTAGAATTGGAGTTAAAAACGAAGGGCAAATACACATTTATTTAGGTAAAGTAAAACAACACGATAAGCTTTCATATGACCTTGCATGGAGAAAAAGAGCGTTGCATTTAAGTGGTGGGGAAGCCAATGAAGCACCTTATTTTTTAGCGAGAATGAATCAGTTAAGTAATAAATTTAAAACACCTTTAATAGGTGGTACAGTTGAAACATTAACCAAAAAAACCGACAAAGAAGTAGAGTTTTTTAACTTGTCAAAATATGTAAACGAAGGGATTAGCTTTCTTTCTTTTATAGGTCATTCTTCCCCAAGTGTTATAGAGATTGATATAGGCGAGGTTAATGACGATTCTTGGGGTTATAACAACCCAAATAAATACCCGGTGCTTTATTTAAACGGCTGCCAGACAGGAGATGTGTACAATAATAACAGCCGTTTAGAAAACTGGCTTTTTTCTACCGAAGAAAGAGGAGCAATAGCTGCATTAGGACATACATCCTATGGGTATTCTTCTGAGTTATTTAAAAATGCAGATGATTTCTATCGTCTAGCTTTTAATGATACTACTTGGTACAAAGAGAGTTTGGGACACATACATAAACAAATGGTAGCCGATTTTGATGAAGGCCCAAACGTTAACAATATTCGGGAAGAATCCTTTTGGCCACAATTTGCTTATTATGGTGATCCGGCAGTTCATTTATTTTCACCACTTTATGCAGAATATATTCCTTTAGCTAATACAGGTAATGTAACATCACTTAATGGAGAGCCTTTAACCATTAATTCGGACTCTATTTATGTAGGGTTTACGTTAGCAAATTATGGTAAAACGGTTTCGGATAGTGTGGAAATTTGTATTAAACGAATTTATAACGGTGGTGCGGCAGAACAAATCTTAGACCCTATTAAGATCCCTTCAGTTTATTATGAAGAAGAGGTGTTCATCGCTATTGAAAATCCAAAAAATGTTAAGGGTGGGTTAAATGAATTTGAAATTTCTGTGAACTGTAACCAAGGCGTAAACGAGTATAACTTTGAAAATAATACGCTTAAATTCAGCCATGTTTTCAAATCGGATGCACACTTTAATTTAGTGCCTTATAATTATTCAATTGAAGGAAATCCAGAAGTGAATTTCGCTTATCATTCGTATAATTTAAGCAACCAATTTTCTTATGAATTTCAATTAGATACTAGTCGTTTTTTTACAAATCCATTAGCAAACCGTATTGATCAAGGTCATGTAGTAAATTTTCAACTAGATCTACCCATTCAAAAAGATTCTACCATCTTTTTTTGGCGTACAAGAATTGTTAATAATGCTGAAGTGGATACCTCATGGAGGGTGTCTTCATTTACTTATATTTCTAATAAGTCGGGTTGGGGGCAATTTGATGCTACTCAATTGTCTGGTAATTCAATTGAAGGTATAACGTATAATAAAAAGGCTAATTCCATATCCTTTAACGAAGTTCAGAATGTTGTTAAAGTACGGGCACCAGGTAATCAAGTACCAGATTACAATCAAGAAACTGAGATTTCTGTTAATGGACAAGGGATAGTTATTAGGGGCGGTATAAATTCTTGTACTAGAGATGGTATATATGTTTTAGCCTTCGATAAAACCAGCGGGTTACCTTATCATACTTCAGGTAATTATAATGGAAGTTGTGGTGTAAGGCCAAGAATTGCATTAGACTTTAATAATTTGGCTAATCAAGGACAAAGAAATTCATTATTAAATTATATGAATTCTATTCCCGAAGACGCATATGTTCTAGTTTCTTCGGCGGGAAGTTCTACATTAAATAATGTTACCGGTGACCAAGCTTTATTGGATATGTTTCATGAGTTTGGTGCATCCTTAATAGATGCAGTTGAAAACAATAAAGGCTACATTTTCTTAGGTCAAAGAGGTGGGGAAGCTTTATTTGAAGGTATAGCTCAAACAGAAGAAGAAGTATTATCGGAAGAAATTGTAATATCTGGCAAACAATATAAATCACAAATAGTTACAGATAAAATAGGGCCTGTAATTTCTTGGGATTCTTTAGTGGTTAACATGACTGAAGATGAAGATTTAAATTACTTTACCGCATCAAATTTTTATACTGAAGAAGGAAATTCAAGCTATTCATATGCTAATCGAGAATATAATTACAGCTATAATCTTTCTGATCTTAATGAAGATTCTGTAAATACTATTTTGTTTTATTCTCAAATAATAGACTCTGTAAATTTTAATTATCCTAAAAACCACGATTGGGCAGTTTTTTATGAACCTGTACCAGAAGGTGTTTTAATAAAAACTTCCTTAGGTTCTAATCAATTAGGGTTTTATGAAAATTATAAAGCCGATTTTGAATTTATAAATGTAGGCAAGAAGCCTTTTAAAGATTCATTATTAGTGGTAGTACAAATTCTTAATGCTAATTCTGAAGAACTTTATTCAGATACTGTTAAAATTAAAGCACCAGAGGTTAATACTAAAGAATTATTTCAGATAAATAAATCTGTTTTAGAATTAATAGGGGAGAATAATATTTCAATAACTGTTAATCCCGGAATTGAAAAGGAATTGAACTATACCAATAATTATTGGGAAGGGAGTTTTAGTGTTTATGGCGATCAATTAAACCCAATATTGTCTGTTACTTTTGACGGAAAACAAATTAAAAATGAAGATGTAATTTCTGCAAATTCATCTATAGAGATAATTGGGACAGATTTATGGGAAGGTATCAACAGTATTTCCGACTCATCCGCACAAATCTTACTCTTAAAGTTATGTGATGAAACCGGATGTCCAGATACAGTTTACACAGATACCGATTTCCTTTTTACTGAGGACAGTTTAAGTCCAAAATGGAATTTAGAAACCACATTTACCGAGGGTAAATATAAACTGTTGACTAAAGTCTCTGATAATTCAAAAAATAGTACGGAAGAATATGCGGTAGTCTTTAATGTAGTTAAGCAGCTTAAATTTCAGTTTTTGCCAGTATACCCTAATCCCGCATTCGACGCTGTGTATTTTGAGGCCGATTTACTAGGTGGAAACGAATATCCGGAGGAGCTTAAAATAGAGATTTATAACCTTTCAGGAATTAAGCTATCAACCTTTAATAAAGACAATTTTCAAAGAGTGAATTTTGGTGAAAGAGGTGTTTCATTAAAAATGAATATTCAATCGCCCATATTAACTTCAGGTATTTACTTTTACACCTTCAAAGCTGTATTTCAGGATGCTACCTATAACTCATCAGGTAAGCTTTTCATTATAAAATAATTGTGCTAAGTGTTTTTTTGTTGAAAAAATACTTTTTAATTGAATCTGTATTGTGCAAATATTATCGATTAAAAAGTTACATTTTTTCGATAAACTGTATATATTGTATAGATAGGCATAGACTATCTGAAATCTTATTGCACCATTTGTCATTAGTCTTAAAGAATTCATATATGAAAACACATTTACTTCTTATTTTCACTTTACTTACAGCATTTTTTTCTTACGCAAGAAATCAAAGCCCAATGTGTGGTAACTACATCTTGTTAGATAATGGTTCGGCTGGTTCCACTTAGACAAACGATTAATAATTGTGCACCTGGGGGATCCGTTACTTTTGCAGCTGGTATAGCTGGAGGTACTATCAACTTGGTTGAGCAAGGCTATTTATATTCTTCTATAGGTATTGAAAAAGCATTAACTATTGATGGTACTGGTAGAAATATTACCATAGTGGGTTCTACTCAATCAGGGAATGCTCCTATTGGTGGTCCTGATAATGTTTTTACAATAGGCTACTAATGGAAGTGGTGATCCAAGTGGTACTTCAATTATTGGGTTGAATATTACAGGTGGTAAAGATGGTATACATGTAGAGGATAATGGTACTGGCACTGTAAATGATATTACGCTTAGTGATAATAATATATACGGTAATACTGAAAAAGGGATTTTAGTACAAAGTATATCAGATGTTAACAGATAACTAAAATACCATTTCTAATAACGAACAAACATGGTATTCAGCTTGTTGCTGTTGATGGTGGTGTTATGGATCAATAATACCGTTGAAGATAATGATTGGGATGGTGTTAAAATTGGTCAAGGTACAGATGGTGTAACAATATCAATTCATCTTTTAATACCAAATGGGCAAAATCCAGGTCCTAATGCGAATGAAGAGGCGGGTACTATAGGTATTGTAGCAATCTGACTTTTACAGGTAACGAGTCTTAACAGTAATGCACTTTATCGGTATATCTTTTTCAGAAAGTACGGATGGTACTTTTGTAAACGAAAATACAGTTAGATGGTAACGGTACGGCTGGTACAACAGCAGCAGAAGATTATCATGGAATATCTGTTTCGAGATGATGTAACGGGTAATTTATTTAATAACAATACTATTACTAATAACTCTAGAAATGGTATTGAGTTTAATGGTAATCAGACGATAATGATGTTACAAACATACATTTACGGTAATACAGGTGCATTAGCACCTACACCTAACTTAAAGGTGCAGGGGTTGCTGTTCAAGGAGCGTCTTCCCAAATATAACAGTACGGATAATAAATACTGGATCATGCTGCCTAGCAGACAACTCGAACAGGGATTTTAATTAACACAGGCGCAACTCAGGACTTAAATGCTTTAAATAAATTAAATAATACAATAAGACGAGAAATTAAAATGGTGTTCACGTTCTTCCAACGGGAGCACAAATTGCACTAATGGCTTAACAATTACCAATAATGATGTGGTAACAGATGATAATCAAAGGATGGAAACGGTTTTGGAACTTGATCTAACTGGGATCGGATTCAATCTGCTATCGACAGTATCACAGTTACCAATAATGTAGTAGTAGATAATATGGTAATGGTATACAAGTTGATCCTGCTAACAGCTGGAACTACAGTATAGTGAATAATTATGTTGGGGTAGACTTAATGGACTCCCTTTTGGTAATGGTGCCGAGGTATGGTTAATTAATAATGTAAGTAATCTGACTATTGGTGGGACAGGAACAGATGCCAATATTGTGGGCGCTAATGGCGTACATGGTATTGATATTAATGGTGGTGATAATATAACTATTAGTACAAACTATATAGGAGTATTGTCTGACTGGTATAACTAATGTAGGTAATGTTCAAAATGGTATTAATGTTAATGGTACCATCGATCTTTCAATTGAAGATGCCTATGTGTTTAATAATGATGCTTCAGGTATTTATTTAAGCGGTAATACAGAAATCACATCAATTGTAAGAAACCAATTAGGAACAGATGGGGCAAATGCTTTTGGTAATGGTGACAAATAGCGAATTCAGTTAAAGGAGCAATAGAAACCATTGGTGAAGCAACATTAGCAGACGCAAATTTAATAGCTGGGAATGGTAGTGCTACAGCTGGCGGTGGTATACTTGTAAATGGCGCAACATCTGATTTAGATATTCAATTTAATATTATAGGGGATCTAGATGTTCAAAACTTTGGGTCTGGTATTACCATCAATGCAGGTACAAATACAAATTCTAATAATGAAATTACGGAATATGACATTAATGGTATACAAATTTCAGGAGGTACTAATGCAATTACTACAAATAGAATAAACAATAATGATGGTTCTGGTGTAGTAGTTAATAATGGTGCTGCTGATACCCAAATCGATGATAATACCATAGAAGATAATGATGGAAATGGTGTTGCTATTATTGATGCTGGTGATTTAAATTCTGTAGGTTCAACAACAAGAAATATTATAGGAGGTAATGGTGAAAATGGTGTTTATGTAGAAAATTCTGGAATAACCGCTATTGAGAATAATTACATAGGTACAGATGCTACTGGAAATGTGGCCAAACCAAATGATGGAAGCGGTGTTTTTTTATACGATTTAGCCAATGACGGAACTTCGGTAGTTGGAAACACAATAGCCGGTAATGGTATTCATGGTATTCAAGTAGAAGACGTTACAGGGGGAGCTTTTATAAGAACAAACAATATTGGTGTTGGGGCAGATGGTTCTACCGCCCTAGGAAACACCGCTAATGGTATTGATATATTAAATTCTCAGGCTATTTATGCTCAAGAAAACCTGATTGCTAATAATATTGAAGGGGTTAATATAAATGCTTCTTCCAATAATACGTTTGATGCTAATACTATAGGTGCTAACGCAGAAAATGGTATAGTTTTGACTGGGGCAAGTGACGATAACACCATTGAATATAATTACATAGGCTTAATGCCCGACGGGTCTGATTTTTCAAATGGAACTTCTGGTTCGGGTTTCTCAGGTATTCATGTTGGCGGAGGAACAGGTAATTCAATAGAAACCAATCTAATTGGTGGGGAGAATCAAGATTATGGCATTTTAGCAGACGGTGGAAGTGGTACTGAAATAACTCAAAATACTTTCGGAAAAGTAGATCCGGTTGCTGGTACAGAGCATTCACCTACAATTAATGCTTTATATGTTAATGGTACAAATGTAAATACTGTTTCAGGTAATGTATTTAGCCACGACGGTAAAGATGCGGTTATAGTTAATAATGGTACGGTTACTAATTCTATCACAGGGAATTACTTTGGTGTAGACGATGACGGACAGACTCCAATAAGTGGCGTGCCATCATCGGCTATTATTCTTGAAGGAGGTTCCAATACTATTACTGTAGAAAATAATGTTATTCCCGAAACATCTTCAGATGCGGTGATAGTTAGAGGTGTTACTTCTACAGATAATACAATTACTAATAATAGTATAGGTGTTTTTTCAGATGGAACTTCGGCAGGACCTATTTCTGGTAATGGTGTATCCATTCAGGATGCTGAAGATTTTACAGTAAGTACAAATACTATTAGAAATGCTACCAATGGAATAAGTGTAGATAATGTAACAGGAGGGACCAACTCCATAACTAGCAATACCATAATTGAAAATACCACAGGTATTGAATTAGTTAATAATTCAACCGGTGTTACAATAGCCAGCAATTTTATAGGTACAAACGCGGCCGGATCTACTACCGATTTAGGTAATGATGTTGGTATTAGCATTGCATCTGGCTCTAATGGAAATGAAGTTTCTACAAATACTATAGCATACAATACCAATAATGGTGTTTTAGTTGATGGAGCTTCTACTACTGGAAACCTTGTTTCACAAAACTCAATGTATTGTAATCAGGGAAGCAATAGTGCTATAGGTACAGGTATAACTAATACTGCTGGTGGTAATAATCAGAGTACAGACTTATTCTCTTCCAGTTTTGCTAGTTTTCCTCCATTTATTTTTAGTAATGCGGGTAATTACTCACTTGAAGTTAGAAACGATTCCTTAGATGCGTATGGAATTGCTACGGATTTAACCACAGGTAATTACACACTTGAAGTATTTAGTATAGATACAAAATGTGATAATTGCCAAGGAGAAAATTATGAAGGCACTATGACATTCAACGCTAGTGCAGGCTTAAACGGGGGATTTGTTAATTCGGGAGTAGACCCTAATTTAACTTATGTTGTTACAATTATAGATAATAGCAACAATACATCTTTCTTTTCAGCTTGCTCTAAAACAGCACCTTGTACAGCGCCAGACAGCTTAATACTATCAGATTTACTATCTGGTAATACAGATACTACGGAAATATGCTTGGATTTAACAAACCCTGAATTTGATTTGTTAGCAGATCCATATGTTGGGGGAGCTGTAGATGGTAACCCAACTAATAATTTTAGATTTTCATGGTATGTAGATGGTGCTGAAGAAGCAAACACGAACCGAGTAGATTCAACCGTTGATTATACAACAGCCCCACAAGAAGTTTATTATAAAGTTCGTTCTTACTCTTTAACGGATGATGTGTCGCAGCCAGACAAATTTAAAGATGTACTGGGTTGTTATGTAGAAGATTCTATTCTTGTAATTGTACACGAATTGCCAGAATTTACGTTAGCCGCCGATAAAGATATTTGTTTTAAGGAAAGTGCACCGCTTACGGTGACCTTAACCCAAGGTGCTTCACCATTTGAATTTGAATGGCAAGATGACCAAGGGTTTGGTCCTGCAACTATCACAGATGTAATGGATGATACTACTTGGAGTGTTACCCCCACCGTAACCAATACAAGCTATATTTATTCGTTGGCTTCATTAACAGATAATAATGGATGTATGGCCACGGCTACCGAGTTAGCAGGGGAAATGGCTACTATAAAAGTTAATCCTTTACCTAGTGCAACCATTTCAAATATAACCGATGATGAAATTTGCTATAATGCATCTACAGATCTTACAATAGATTTCACTGGATCAGCACCTTTCACTTTAGGGTATTATGCAAGTACATCAGATACATTTACTGTTTCATCTCCTACAAATCAATTAAATCCATTTAATACAGGCAACTTAACACAGGATACCACATATTATTTATTTTATGTTAAAGATGATAATAAGTGCATAGATACGATTACTACTGAAAAGCAATTGGTAATAGTCCATCCAGAAGTTACAGGAACAATTTCTGGTACAGACACTATCTGCGCAGGAGCAACGGACAGTTTAATTATTGCATTTACGGGTACAGCCCCGTTTAACTTTGTTTATTCATTAAATACTGTAAATGAACTTCCGAAGAACGAACCTACGGATACAGCTTTAATATTTAATCAATACCCAACTCAAGGTGTATTTACCTATGATTTGGTTTCTGTAACGGATCAATTTAATTGTTCCGCAACAACTTTAGACGGCCCTGCGGTTAAAACAGTAAATGCTTTACCTACTCCATCTATTGACGGAGAATTGGCCCCATGTTTTAATACAGATCAAAATTATGCCGTTGCTCCTCCAATCATATCGGGGAATACATTTGTATGGGAAATTGATAATTCAATAGGCACTGGTGATGCATCATTTGTGTCAGGTAAAAGCACCGGCCAAGATGTTGATTTAGACTTGCTAGCAACAGGAGATTTTCTTTTACGATTAATTGAGTATGTAGGGGATCCTATCGCAAACCCTACCACTTGTAGAGATACAGCTGAAATCAATATATCAGTAATAGATACCATAAACTTTGGCTTTACATTAGAGGAAGTTTGTAATGAAGTAGATGACTATCAGTTTAATGCTACAAATGTCACCCTATCTCCAGCGGCAACGTGGAAAGGAACTCCTTATACCTCCAACAATATTAAATATATAAGAAACGGAACAGATGTTACTTCTGGGATTAACCCTAGTTCTTTACCGTCAGGTACTTATGAGATTATTTCTACTCAAACGCTTAATGCTACAGATGGAGTTTGTGTTAGTACTCAAAAAGCTGATCTTATAATTAATGAAACGCCACAAAACGTAACTATTTCACCGCAGGATACTTTAATATGTGAATCAGCAACGGTTACATTAGACGGTAGTGCAGATTTAACAACAGGTACAATAACAGATACTTATACAGGAACAGGAGTCAGCGGTAATGTTTTTGATGCCAATACAGCTGGTGTAGGAGCAACTAATACGGTGTGGTACATTGCTACTTCCAACAAAGGTTGTAAAGACTCAATTTTTACTACAGTTAAAACTACACCTCCGCTTGCACCAAAATTCACAGCGGCTCAGGCAGATCCTGTTTGTGAGGATGTAGACCAAACATTTATAGCTACCAAAAACAATAATAATTTTGGTACAAATCCAGTATATGAATGGAGAATAGGGAGCCCAAGTATTCCAGTTCCAGATGCTACAGGATCTCCTGCAGATTTTAAAGTTAATTCTGGAAACATAGTCTATTTAACCGTGTTTCCAGGAGCAGATGCCCCATCATGCTTAAGTAAACAGGATACTACTATAAAAATTAATGCTGTCACTATTAAAAGACCAGATATTACAGACGTAAGTGTTATTCCGTTTACTAAAACTAAATATTGTGTTGGTTCTTCTATTGATTTGGCTAGTAATGTTACACCAAGCACAATTAATGACTTATCTACAGAATACGACTGGATAAAAGTAAATCAAAATAATGGCGATACAACGGTTTTATTAAGCGGAAGCACTCAGACAAATATTACGGATGTAGGTAATGAACAGGGTTCTTTTAACTATACGGTTTATGTGACTAACATTAAAGGAATAGGATCATGTTCATCTTCATTAGCTTCTAGTTCTATTCAAGTAGTGAAGCCAGAAATAGTAGCTTATGCTGGTAACGTACAAGGACAGTTAGTAACTGAAAACGCATTTGCTCTTCAGAATGAAACGATTTATCTAGATTCAAATCACCCATCAGAAGACATTAATTATGGGAATTACGAATGGACATTAGTTAATGTAGAAAATAGAATAGTAAATGAATATGTTGACGACAAAAAATCTACTACCAATATCCCACAAGTGATGGAAGAAGATAAACATGTGTTGTATCAAGTTACTTCCGAAAGAACGGATGTTGATCCAGGCTGTGTTGCATCAGATACGGTTTCTGTACGCTTAAGAGCAACATGTTTTGTCCCTAATGGTTTTACACCTAATCAAGACGGGCAAAATGATACATGGAATATTGAATGTTTAAATGATGGGGATTATCCAAATGCAATTGTTAAAATATTTAACCGCTGGGGTGAATTAATTTATAAAGATGAACAAGGTTATAAAGTTCCTTGGGATGGAACAAGAAATGGAAACCTTGTACCAATAGGAACCTATTATTTTGCAATAGACCTTAATGACGGTTATGGTGAAATAGCTGGCGCAGTAGGTATAATTAGATAATTAACAGAAACGTATTAACCTTGGTTATATGAAAAGAATTTTACTAGTTTTTATTGTTGCTATTATAACACTTTCCCTGAAAGCACAGCAGCATCAACAATACACTCAATACATGGTAAATCCGTATACCATTAACCCAGCTGTTGGGGGAACGGAAGACTATACAGATGTAAAAGTAGGCTACAGAACGCAATGGATGAATTTTGGTAGAGATAACTCTGGACCCAGAACCATGTACATTACAGCTCATACAGCTCTTGGTAAACCAGCTTTTAGACAATACCACCGTAAAGGCGAACATGGGTACTGGCATGGTGTAGGTGGTTATATTTATACAGATAAAGCTGGCCCAATTACTAACTCATCCTTTTTAGCCAACTATTCTTTTAATATGGCTTTAACCAGAAAAATGAGATTATCTGTGGGTGCTTTTGCAGGAGTTAAGCAGTTTAAAGTAGATCAAAATTGGTGGAATTTTACAGGTAGAACGGGTTATCAGGATGATTATCTTACATCTACCAACTTAAATAGAATAATACCCGATTTTAGTTTTGGTATGTGGTTGTATACGTCAAATTATTATATTGGTGCTTCAATCTTTCAATTATTAGGCAGTAAGATAGATGTACCAGATGGTTTAACCGCTCAAGGGGATCAAGGTACTGGTAAACTAAATAACCATTATTTTATTACGGGTGGTATAAGATTACCCATGTCTGAAAACATAGATTTAGTCCCTTCAATGGCTTTAAAAGGAGTAGTTAATACACCATTATCTGTTGATCTTAATATTAAAGCACAATTTAGAGATATATGGTTTGCGGGTATAAACTGGAGAGTTCAGGATAGTTTTGCAGGTATTGTAGGTGTTGTAATTATGAGCCAGATTGAAGTAAGTTACTCGTATGACTTTACTACAACTAAAGAAATAAGAACTAATAGTAGTGGTACGCACGAGGTAATATTGGGTTTAAGAATACCGCATGCTAAAAATATTCAATGTCCGTCTAAATTTTGGTAGGTCCGATTACTTCGGGCCTCTTTTGTTGGTAACTAATTCAAACTAAGTATTTTTTTAATTCTTTACTTTTTATTTTTGTTGATTATAAATCACTAAGTGAAGAATTCAATGATGATCTGGAGTTTACCGTTTATATCTGCGCTTATTGGTTGGGTAACCAATTTTTTAGCTATAAAAATGCTGTTTCACCCAAGAAAACCAATAAATATTTTAGGAATTAAAATTCAAGGGGTTTTTCCAAAAAGACATCAATTGTTAGCAACCAAAATAGGTGCTTTAGTAGGGGAGCAATTGTTTTCTTTTTCAGATATTAAAACTGAAATGCAAAACCCGGAGCATTTAAAAGAAGTGCATAAGGTATTAGATGAAAAAGTAGAAAAATTTCTTCGTGAAAAGTTAGGCGAAGTTATGCCTATGTTGGCCATGTTTATTAATGATAAAACGGTAAATAAAATTAAAGAAATTTTAGTAGGGGAATTAAATGATTCTTTACCAGATGTTATTAATGCTTTTGCCGAGAAATTAGAAAAAGATATAGATATTACTAAAGTAGTTGAAGAAAAAGTAGCTGCATTTTCTATGGAAAAATTAGAAAACGTACTTTTTTCAATTATGAGCAAAGAATTTAAGTTTATAGAAATTGTAGGTGCCATATTAGGTTTTATAATTGGGGTAGTTCAGTTAGGACTCATTCAATACATGTAATTGTATATTACAGATTACACAAAAGACCTTCTAATAACTGAAGCAATAATTAAGAGATTCTATTTAAATTAGCTATGAAGCAGTATTTGGATTTAGCAAAACACATTATGGAAAACGGTACAGATAAATCTGACCGTACTGGAACGGGTACCCGAAGTGTTTTTGGTTACCAAATGCGTTTTAACTTAAAAGAAGGCTTCCCTTGTATAACAACCAAAAAGCTGCATTTAAGGTCTATCATTCATGAATTATTGTGGTTTCTGAAAGGCGATACTAATATTGCATATTTAACAGAAAATAAAGTTTCTATTTGGAACGAATGGGCAGACGAAAACGGAGATTTAGGCCCAGTATATGGCTATCAATGGCGTTCTTGGCCAACACCAAATGGTGAGAGTATAGATCAGATTACTAATCTGATTGATATGATTAAAAAAAATCCAGATTCTAGAAGATTAATAGTAAGCGCTTGGAATGTATCGTTTGTAGACCAAATGGCATTACCGCCTTGCCATACATTGTTTCAGTTTTATGTAGCAGATGGTAAACTTTCATGTCAGCTTTATCAAAGAAGTGCAGACGTTTTCTTGGGCGTTCCTTTTAATATTGCCTCTTATGCATTATTAACCATGATGGTTGCTCAAGTTTGTGGCTTAGAACTGGGTGATTTTGTTCATACTTTAGGAGACGCACATATCTATACCAATCATTTCGACCAGATAAAATTACAATTAAGTAGAGATCCTCGCTCATTGCCTCAAATGAAAATTAATTCAGATGTTAAAAATATTTTTGATTTTACTATAGATGATTTCGAATTAGTAAATTACGATCCCCATCCGCATATTAAAGGAGTAGTTGCTGTTTAAGCCAATTTGTAACGTTTAAAATTACAGGGTGAGAAGTGTCAAACTTTTTTCCCTCTATACTTTCAATTATTTTTATTCCAGAAGCATTGCTAGAAAAAGCCCCTTCACAGTTTTTAAAATCATTAATAGAGATGTTTTTCTCTTCAACATTAAAAGAGGAAAGAATAGCTTTACGCATTACTCCATTAACACAACCCGTGGTAATTGTAGGCGTCATTAATTTGTTGTCTTTTATAAAGAATAGGTTAGAAGAGCTAAGCTCAGAAACAAAACCTTCAGCATTTAGGATCACTAAATCGTTATATAAGGAGTTTTTAATTTCTAAACCAACTAAAATATATTTGGCGGCACTTATCGTTTTTAATTCCGAAAGAAGGGAGTAATGATTAGTTGTATTTTTACTAATTCCTATTTTGATTAAATTGTTTGTATTCTGTTGTAGGTTTTTTTGCTGAATTAGAAAATTAACATTGTTAGAGTTGGGGACAAATAAACCACCTTCAGTCCTCCAAAAAATGATTTTAACAATAGAGTTATATAGGTTGTTTTCATCAGAAATCTTTTTAATTTCCCTTAATAGCAGGTCTTTTTTTATTGATTCATTCTGAAATTCAAAAATAGAAAGAGCTTGTTGAATACGTTCCCAATGTAAATCCCAAAACCGTATTTCCTTGTTTATAAGAGTCATAGTTTCAAAAAAACCATCACCATACATTAAACCACGGTTGTTGATGGGTAAAGAAATTTCGTCTTCAGAAAAAGATGTATAGTTTAAAGAGTAGTTGTATATCATATAAGCATATTAAATAGAGTCTATTTTGACGTTAACGGTGAAATGTCTTTATATTCTATTCATTTGAAGGTCTTTTGTGTAATTAATAATCAGTATCTATATAATTTCTTTATTTTTACCCATCAAACAGAGAAGAGAGCGTGGCGGAAATTAGAAAGAAAAGAGTTTCAATAATAGGAGAAGGAAGTTGGGCAACGGCAATAACACATATTATTTCACAAAATGATATTGAAGTTAACTGGTGGGTAAGAAAACCAGAGACCTTAGACTTTATTACAAAGTTCAAAAGAAACCCTAATTACCTTACTTCGGTACAAATTAATGAAAAAATAGTAACTCCCTTTCTAGATATTAATGAATGTATTAAAGGAACCGATATTGTTTTTTTTGTTGTTCCTGCTGCTTTTATAGAAAATGTACTTATACAGATAAAACCAAAGGTTCTAGAAGATAAAATTCTTGTTTCTGCTATTAAAGGGATGATTCCTGAACACAATTGTATAGTTACAGATTACCTTTCCGAACATTTTAAGGTTTTAAACGACAACTTATGTATTGTTGGGGGGCCTTGCCATGCAGAAGAAGTAGCGTTGAATAGACAGTCTTATTTAACCATTGGTTGCGAAGATCTTTCCAATGCAGCAGAAGTAGCAGAGGTGCTTTCAAATCAGTTTGTAAATGTGCATTGTGAACAAGATTTGATTGGTATTGAATACGCAGCCGTAATGAAGAATATTATTGCTTTGGCTTCTGGTATTACCCATGGACTAAATTATGGAGATAATTTTCAGGCAGTATTAGTATCTAATGCCATGCAAGAAATTGAACGGTTTTTAAATCATTTTCACCCGGCAAAAAGAAACCTATTAGGATCTGCTTATTTAGGTGACTTATTAGTAACGGCGTACTCTCAGTTTTCTAGAAATAGAACATTTGGAGGAATGATTGGCAGGGGCTACACCGTAAAATCTACCATGTTAGAAATGAATATGGTTGCTGAAGGCTATTATGCTTCAAACAGTATACACGAAATAATTAAAGATATAGATATTGAAATGCCAATAACCAGAGCAGTTTATCATATTTTGTATGAAAAAATATCTCCGGCTATTGAAATGCAATTATTGAAGGGTATGCTTAAGTAAACCAGGGAACTCCAGCTTTATTTTTTCAAAAACTAAATCGGTAGGAAGTCCCATTACATTAAAATAAGAGCCTTTAATGGTTGAGATACCAATTAAACCAATCCATTCCTGAATGCCATAAGCACCTGCTTTATCTAGAGGAGAGAAGGTTTTTACGTAGTACTTTATGTCTTCTTCACTTAGTGTATTAAAAGTAACTTCAGTAACAGAACTGAAAGTGATTTGTTTTTTAGAATTACAAAGTGAACAGCCTGTTATTACCAGATGTGTTTTTCCAGATAACAATTGTAAGTATTGTTTAGCTTGCTTTTCATTTTTAGGTTTTCCTAAAACTACGCCATCAATTTCTACAACCGTATCCGCTGTAAGGTATACGTTGTTAACTACCTTTAATCCAATCTGTTTTGCTTTATTTGAAGCTAAATATTCCGCTATTTCTTTTCCTTTGGTAAGATCATCGGGAATAGATTCTTTGTATGATGGAGTAAGTATTTCGAATTTTAGATTCAGAGACTCCAGAAGTTCCTTTCTTCGGGGAGAACCCGAAGCCAGTACTAAAGAATAATTCATATAAGAAATTAATTACAAGTTTTATTCACAAAATGATGAGCTTCTTTTTCACCCAGCTGTTCGGCTGTTTTAAAATTCAAACAGGCATTTACTAATTCACCTAAATCATAATAGGTTAAACCAAGGTAATAGAATGTATCAGAATGTTGTGTATCTATTTCAGCCACTTTTTTTAAATGAACTAAAGCTTCTTCATATTCTTGGTATTCGTATTTAATCACACCAATCTCATAATGAGCATCAATGTATTCTGGATCTTTTTCAATAATTTTTTCCAGCTCATCTAAAGCTACATCTTCATAACCATAATGGTAGTTACACATCGCTTTCATTAAGTGTGCTTCTTGATCACTAGGGTTTATGCTAATAGCTTTTTTAAAGTCAGCAATGGCCCCTATATAATCGTTTAAAAGCATTTTAGTTTCAGCACGGTCAAAATAAGCTTCTTCTATTTTTGGATCTAATTCAATTACTTTATTGTAATCGGCTAAAGCAGCATTTAAATGTTGTTTTTGATGCTTGAATTCATCACTAGTTGCTTCTTGGAATTGGGCATAAGCTCTGTAGAAATAAGCATCTACATACTTATCATCTATATCAAGTACTTTATTAAATAGACTTATAGCTTCTTGGAATTCTTTATCTTCTATTTTAACCATACCATGGTATAGCAGCGCTTTTTTATTTTCAGCATTGATTTTTAATATAGCATTAAAATCATCGTCTGCTTTTTTGTAATCTCCAACTTCGTAATAAGAAACACCTCTTCCTATAAGGGCTCTTTCAGATTCTGGGTTTTTATTAAGAAATGCAGTGAATTTTGGAATAGATTCCCTGTACCGTTCTCTTTCTAATGCTACTTCTCCTAGTTGCATATCAGCCTCTAATGCGAAATCATTATTTAGCTCAACCACTTTTTCAAGATCTTTTACCGCCTTATCATATTCTTTATAATAAAGTTCTATTTGGGCTCTCTGGTAATAAGCTTTAGCAAAAGATTCGTCAATACTTAAGATTTCATTTAGCAAATCTCTAGCATTAATCCTGTCGGATTTTTCAAGGGCTTTAACGGCTTTTTCGTACTTGTCATCTAATTCTTCGGCATAAGTTGCGATAGAAATAATGATGGCGAATAAAAGTAAAAAGGATTTAATTAAACTCTTCATGACAGTTAATTGAATATTTGCTCTAATTTAACTATAATTTTATTAAATTATTATGTTAGCCATGCTTTTAAAGCAGGTTAATATATTGTGTTGATAAGCATTTTGATTGGCGGATTGACAGTGAAGTGTTTTAATTGTAACTTTGCGCCAATTTTCATCTAAAACGAATAGCGTTGGACTTATTTGAAAAACTATTAGTAGATAGAGGCCCACTAGGAAAACATTCCAAGATTGCCCATGGATATTTCACCTTTCCAAAACTGGAAGGGGATATTAACCCTCGAATGATGTTCAGAGGGAAAGAGGTTTTATGCTGGAGCCTTAATAATTATTTAGGATTAGCAAATCACCCCGAAGTACGTAAGGCAGATGCCGATGCGGCTGCAAAATATGGTTTAGCATACCCAATGGGATCACGTATGATGTCTGGGAATACTAATCTTCACGAACAATTAGAGGACGAGTTGTCTAAAATGGTTCAAAAAGAAGATACCATTCTTTTAAACTATGGATACCAAGGTATTGTTTCGGCAATTGATGCTGTTGTAGATAGAAAAGATGTTATTGTGTATGATGCAGAATGCCACGCTTGTATTGTTGATGGAGTTAGACTTCACCAAGGTAAGCGTTTCGTTTTTCCCCATAACAATATCGAAAATTTCGAAAAACAGCTGGTAAGAGCTCAAAGAATTACTCAAGAAACTGGAGGTGCTATATTAGTTATCACAGAAGGTGTTTTTGGTATGTCTGGAAACCAAGGCGATTTAAAATCAATTGTTGCCCTTAAGCCGAAATACAATTTCCGTTTAATGGTAGATGATGCTCATGGTTTTGGTACGTTAGGAGCTACAGGTGCTGGTGCTGGTGAAGAACAAGGTGTTCAAGACGAAATTGACATCTATTTCTCAACTTTTGCTAAATCGGGTGCTGCAGTAGGTGCGTTTATATCAAGTAAAGAACAAGTAATTGAATACTTAAGGTATAATATGCGTTCTCAAATCTATGCTAAGTCATTGCCTATGCCATTAGTTGCTGGTTTGTTAAAAAGAATCGAGCTAATCCGTACAGAACCTCAGTTAAGAGAAAACCTTTGGAAAGTAGTAAATGCATTACAGTCTGGGCTAAGGGAAAAAGGGTTTGATATTGGTACTACTAAATCACCAGTTACACCTGTTTTCTTAAAAGGTACAGAAACTGAAGCTGTAAGAATGATTATGGACTTAAGAGAGAACTATTCTATTTTCTGTTCAATAGTTGTTTACCCGGTGGTACCAAAAGGAGTAATGATGCTTCGTTTGATACCAACTGCTGCCCACACATTGGAAGACGTTGAATATACCATAAATGCTTATGCTGAGATCGCTCAGAAGCTAAAAGAGGGTGTTTACAATGAAACTTTCACGAATTTAGTGGTTGAATAGTGAAAAAGTAGGTTTCACTATTTGCATATAATTATTTAATACCTATTTTAGAAGTCGTTAAGTATCAAACCAAAAATTTTTGAATAATGGAAAAATATCAAGCAATTAAAGAATTAGTATTAGGACTAGAAGAAGACTTTTCTAAGTTTTATGAAAAAAACAACTCGGCTGCAGGTACCAGAGTTAGAAAAGGTATGCAAGACCTTAAAACTTTATCTCAAGATATCAGAATTGAAGTTCAAAATATGAAAAACTCTTAATCTAGAGTTTCATATTTATAGTATATAAGAGGAATCGGTAATCGGTTCCTCTTTTTATTTTTTAGGAGATTTGTATATTCGTATTATGAGAATATATAGAATTTTAACTTTATCCGTATTTTCCCTCTTAGTATCTACTTCAGCATTTTCTCAAGTTAACTGGCATAAAGTAGAAGAACTAGACTCTCTTATTAAGGTTGAACAAAAACCCGTGTTTATTGATTTTTATACCGATTGGTGTGGTTGGTGCAAGCGGATGATGCAAACAACTTATAAAGACCCTCAAATAGTTTCGTACATTAATTCTAGTTTTTACGCCGTTAAATTTAATGCAGAATCTTTTGACACCGTTCAGTTTAATGGTAAGCAATATGTGAGTACCAATCCGGGTGTTAAGCGTGCAACTCATCAATTGGCAATAGAATTCATGGGAAGAAGACTATCTTATCCTTCAACCGTATTTATGGCGGGGGATTTACAGAATAGGATGCTTGTACCCGGTTATTTAGATGCTGGTGATTTTGCACCATTTTTAGTCTATTATCAAGAAAAAGTATACAGTTCAGTACCTATTCAACGGTTTAGAGATGATTTTAAGAAAGCATTTGAAGAAACCAAAGAAAATAAAACACCTACCAATTGGGTAGATTTTAGCCAAGCTTTTTCCGAAGAATCAGATAAGAAAATTATGGTCTATTTACAAAATCCGGATTTTGTAGGGTCCAGAATAATGGATAGCCTAACGTTTAATGATTCGGTAATTTCTTCTTATTTGAATGAAAATTATATTCCTGTAAAGTTTAATGTTTATTCTGATGAAGAAATTGTGGTAAACGGTACCGTATTAAAAAAGGAAACACCAAATGGATATCACCCTTTTGTTTACGCGATCTTAAAAAACAACTTAAAATTCCCGTGTATTCTCTTTTTTAATGAAGATAAACAGTTGATTTCTCCCGTTCCCGAATATATGGATGCTGAGTTTTTAGAACCGGTTCTTGTCTTTTTTAAAGAGGATAAGTACAAAGAAATGCAGTTTCTAGATTTTAGAGAACAATATTCGGCATCAAAAAAACAATAACTATATAGCACTTCCCATGTGGAAGAAAAAACCAGTTTCGTTTAAGTTATTTCTTGAAATTTCAAAACGGAAAACAAGGTTGTAATAGCTTACTACATCTACCCCAACACCATAACCAAATAGGTATTTGTCTGAAAGCCTAGCATTAAGCGGGTTTCTTGTAGCGTCTGTTGAATAACCATGGTCAAAAAAGGTTTTCAAAAATATGCCGTAAGGTATTTTATTAAATTGCTGCATTTTTAAGATATTACTAATGTCTATATTAAAAGCCAATGCTTTAAATCTAAACTCATTTCTGTTTAAAACGTATTGGTTCGCATTAATAATAAATAACTCATACCCTCTAACAAAGTTTTCGTGATAGCCTAAACCCTCATTAAACATAAATGGCCATGGGCTTTGGTTGTTAAAGTAATAATTTAGATTGCTACCAAAAGAGGCTCGTTTGCTTATTTCAAAGAATTTTTTGCCAGCCACATTAAAACGCCAAATATTGGTGTTTTTGTCCCAAATTGTAAGGCCTAATTTTTTAATAGTCCCACTTAAGTAATTTCCTCTTGTAGGATAGTTGTTACGGTTTCTTCTGTCGTAGGTAATGGAGTATGTTAATTCAAACAGTCTTTCTGTTGTATTACCGTTTAAAAAATAATTGGGATTGACTTCTGCAATAGTGTCTTTAATGCTATTGTCATGAAATAGTAATTCTATATTATGTTTGGTATAGTAATTTCGTCTAAACAGAAAATTTGCACCCGTATAGAAGCGTTTTCTTAATACAAAATCGGACTCTATATAGTCTAGTTTATTCTCTAAATTTTGTGCGGCTACATTTTTATTCAGTGAATAATGAAATTGAAATTTTATACCCGTTTTCTGATTTTTTGTCAAATAAGGTATTGTATAAAAGAGCTCGTATTTCTCAGCAAACCCACTGTGTATAGCTAATTCTACTTCTTCTTTTCTTCCTCTGAAATTGGTGTACTTTATGTTTATACCATAAACCAGCCTGCTGAATTTAGCTCCACGATCAATCCATTCATTAAAATTTCTGTCGGCAATATCTATTTGTGGTGAAATAAAGAAATACCAGCGTTCTACTACATCTACCAACACATCACCATATGAACTATCATAGGAAGTAGGTAGGTAAGTAAGTTTAACTTCATTAAATAAATTGGTGTTGAATATATTGTTATGGCTTTGTTGGAATACCGCTGAAGTATCTGTAACTTTTAAAGTGTCACCTTCATGAAACAGAAGCTCACGGCTAATAATGTGGTTTTTTGTCCTTTTGTTTCCGGCAATTAGTATGTTATTAATAACAATTTGTCCGTTATCTAAGGGAGGTGTTTGTGCTTGTAGAAAGCATAAGCTAAAAAGATAACAAAGAGCAACAAACAGTATCCTCATAAATGGGGTCTAGAACTAGAAAGTAAAGTGGTAAAAATAGAATTATATATTAATTTAAGAGTCTATAAATCGTAATTTTTGAGAGTTATGTTTAGAATACGCACCTTAGAAGATTATACTAAAGCTTATAAAAAAAGTGTAGAAAGCCCAGAAGAATTTTGGTCAGATATTGCTGAAACTTTTGTTTGGAGAAAAAAATGGGATAGAGTCCTGAATTGGGATTTTGAAAAACCTGATATTAAATGGTTTTTAAATGGAAAACTAAACATCACGGAAAACTGTTTAGACCGTCATTTGGCAACAAAAGGAGATAAAACAGCCTTAATCTGGGAACCTAACGAATCTAATGATGCTATAAGAAAGTTTACTTATAAAGAGCTCCATTACGAAGTCTGTAAATTCTCTAATGTTTTATTAAAACTAGGGGTAGAAAAAGGAGACCGAGTATGTTTGTACATGCCTATGGTTCCGGAATTGGCCATAGCTTGTTTAGCTTGTGCTAGAATTGGGGCCATTCATTCGGTAGTTTTTGCCGGATTTTCTTCTTCGGCTTTAGCCAGTAGAATTAATGATGCAGAGGCAAAAGTTGTATTAACGGCAGATGGTAATTTCAGAGGGAAAAAATCAATACCCGTTAAAGCGGTAGTTGACGAAGCCTTAAAAGACTGCTCTTGTGTTGAAAAAGTAGTGGTTTACCAAAGAACTAATACCGATGTTGAAATGACAATGAATCGGGATTATTGGTGGCACGAATTAATAGCTGAAGCTAGAGAAGTAAATTACCCAGAAGTGATGGACAGCGAAGATATGCTGTTTATTTTGTACACTTCGGGTTCTACAGGTACTCCAAAAGGCGTTGTGCATACTATTGGCGGGTACATGGTCTACACCGATTATACGTTCCGTAATGCTTTTCAGTATGAAGAAGAAGATGTGTATTGGTGTACCGCAGATATAGGCTGGATTACGGGCCATTCTTACATTGTTTACGGTCCTTTATTGGCTGGTGCTACAACAGTTATGTTTGAAGGTGTTCCAACATATCCAGATGCTGGTCGTTTTTGGGAAGTGGTTGAAAAACACAAAATCAATATATTTTATACAGCACCAACAGCCATCAGAGCATTGATGGCTGCTGGTACCGAATTTCCAGATAAATACGACTTGTCTTCTTTAAAAGTTTTGGGCACCGTTGGTGAGCCAATTAATGAAGAAGCTTGGCATTGGTACCATGACCATATTGGTAAAGGAAAATGCCCAATTGTTGATACGTATTGGCAAACAGAAACGGGCGGATTCATGATTTCACCAATGGCTAGTATTATTCCTCAGAAACCAACTTATGCCACTTTACCATTTCCTGGTATTCAACCGGTTTTAGTAGATTCTGAAGGGAAAGAACTATTAGGCGATGCCGTAGAAGGAAACCTTTGTATAAAATACCCTTGGCCTTCCATTTTAAGAACAACCTATGGGGATCATGAACGCTGTAAACAAACCTATTTTAGCACCTATAAAGGCATGTATTTTACGGGTGACGGTTGCCGTAGAGACGAGGATGGCTATTACAGAATTACAGGTAGAGTAGATGACGTGTTAAATGTTTCGGGGCATCGTTTGGGTACTGCCGAAATTGAAAATGCAATAAACGAGCATCCTTCAATAGTTGAATCCGCTGTAGTTGGGTATCCGCACGAGATTAAAGGACAAGGTGTCTGTGCGTATATTATTTGCGATCATACTCCGGAAAATCCAGAAGCTTTTGTGAAAGAAATTAGAGCTGAAGTAACCAAGGTGATTGGCCCAATTGCTAAACCCGATAAAATTCAGATTGTTACTGATTTACCTAAAACGCGTTCGGGTAAAATTATGCGTAGAATTCTGCGTAAAATAGCCGAAGGTAATAAAGATGGTTTTGGTGATACGTCTACTTTGTTAGACCCTTCCGTTGTGGAGGATATTCTAGCAGGGAAGGCAATGTAAATTATTTACATTAATTTTGACATTATAAGGCAGCTTTTACGGTTGCCTTTTTTGTTGCAGAAAGAATTATGAGTTTCATAGAAGTAGATAAAATATCCAAGTCGTTCGAAAATCAGCCCGAAGTGCTAAGAGAAGCTGCTTTTGAAGTTGATAAAGGGGAAATTGTAGTTATTCTTGGGGAAAGTGGTTGCGGAAAAAGCACTTTACTGAATGTGATGGCTGGTTGGTTGCCGCAAGATTCGGGTAGGGTTTATATAGACGGACAAAAGCTTAAAAAACCAGAAGAACAATTGATGAAGGGCCACAACAAAATCAAATTTGTGGAACAAAAAGCCGAATTACTTCCCAATCATTCTGTATACGATAACATTACATTTAAGCTTAGAAGTTACGTTAAGGAATATCAAGACGAAAGGGTAGAGCAACTTCTGGAATTAACCAATTTAAAAGGCTTAGAACAACGCATTCCGCGTGAGTTAAGCGGTGGTCAAATACAGCGGTTAGCCATTGCTTGCGCTCTAGCAGACGAGCCTTGGGTGATTTTATTTGATGAACCTTTCAGTAATTTAGATAATTCTAATCGCTTACGTTTACTGTACGATTTAAAATATATTCTGAAGGAAGAAGGTATTACTTCCATTTTTGTTACCCACAGTGGGGAAGAAGCCTCTTTTTTAGCCGACCGTATTTTAGTAATGAAAGAAGGGAAAATACTAGAAGAAGGAACTGCCGAATCACTATACAACAAACCAACATCTGTTTATACAGCAGGCTTTTTCGGCTACAATAATTTTATAGAAAAGACTGAATTAGCTAATGCGCTAACTACTGACAAACTTCAAAAACTTTCTAAAGACGAAGTTTACAGCCTAAAAGCAGAACACCTTATTTTAACTAAGGAAGATACAACTTGCCAAGGAAAAATACTACAAGTAGATTTTATAGCAGGCCGGTATATTTATATTATTGAAGTTGAAAATGAGGAGTTGTTGGTGCTTTCAGCAGAAAAGAATTTTGCAGTAGGTGAAAAAGTGTTTTTGAAAGCTACTGGTGAGTTTTCGGTGTTGAAAAAGTAAAGGTTCTATTAAGCTTAAAAAAATGATCTAACTCGTTAGTGCTAGCTACGCCCGTCATTCCGCACTTGATGCGGAATCTCTCTAATATAGGGGATGTGAAAAACAATAGACAATCTAAAAAAAAAACTGATTTTATGGATGAGATTACCGGGTCGGTGCCCGGTAATGACGTTCCATAGTTAACAAATCAAAAGTTATTTTTCAGTATAAAAAAACTCTTTTGGAAGGTGACTACTTTTAAAATTAAATCTCGTTTTCTTCCTCTTCAATAACTTCTTCTTCAACCTCTTCCTCTTGAATTTCCTCTTCTTCAACTTCAGCTGAAACCGATTCGTCAGAAATATAAGGATCAATTTCTTCCTCTTCTTCTACCGTTTCATCGCTACTTTCGTAAGGGAAAATATCTATAATGGGGCTTTCTGTAATGGCTGAAATATCGTAAGGTACCAACATAGTAGAAAGACCTTCTTCAATTTTTTCGTAAGCGTCTTTTACGTTAACCGCTGCTACCAACATATTGCTGGTGATTTTCTTTTCTTTACCAGACTCATCGTCAACCGAAATATATTTCACTTTCGCTAAATACCATTTTTCAGTATTGTCAAAATGAAAAATATCTGAAATATTGCTCTTGTTAATGGTTGTAACAAAGAAGTCTCCGTCTACTAAATCACCTACTTTTTCATAAATACGGCTTTCCGCTTCGGTGAAAGAAACAGCATCTACTAAATAAGGCTCGGTTACGGTTTTAAAACGTCCTTCATCGTCGTAACGGTTGTATTTAACTTTACAGGTATACCACTTGTTCATTGCGCTGGGGGTATTTGGTTTAAAATTTCTATTTTATTTTCTTCCGAAATTGAAAAACAAAAGGTCTTCAATCCGTTGGTAACACACACGTTGGGTGCACCAATTTTTTTGTTGTACATGGCCGCTTGCTGAAAGACTTTTTGGTCTATTTTGATATCAGCCGATTTACATTCTATTAAAAGAAAAGGCTTCATAGCTCGGTTATAAACTAAAATATCACTTCTTTTTTTTAGCGTATTCACTTCCAATCCTTTTTCACAAGAAATAAGTCCTTTGGGATATGCGTTCTCATTAATAAGGTAATGAATGAAATGTTGTCTTACCCATTCTTCCGGAGTAACCTGCACATATTTTTTGCGGATAATGTCCCAAATATGAGGTATATCACTAATATGTTTAATTTGGTACTCAAATTGCGGAAGGTTGAGTGCGTGCATTCTTCAAAATTATTAAATCGAGTGCATTTTGCAAGGATCTATTTCATTCCGAAGGCAGTTATTTTTGTTTTCGGGATTAACAAATAAAAAAGAAAGAATATGACTACGAAAGAAGAAATTGTAAAAGACTGGTTACCAAGATATACGGGTACACCTTTAGAGGAGTTTGGTGACTATATTCTTCTAACTAATTTTTCGAATTATATACAGATGTTTGCCGAAAAATTTCAAGTAAGTATTGGTGGAATTGGAAAACCCATGCAAACAGCCACAGCTAACGGAATTACCATAATTAATTTTGGTATGGGAAGTGCCATGGCCGCTACCGTAATGGATTTATTAACGGCTATTAAACCCAAAGCAGCTTTGTTTTTAGGGAAATGTGGTGCGCTTAAAAAAGCTAAAATCGGTGATATTGTTTTGCCCATTGCTGCCATCCGTGGTGAAGGAACCGGACAAGAATATATGCCACCCGAAGTTCCTGCATTGCCGTCCTTCCGTTTCCAGAGAGCGATTTCTAGTACTATTCTAGAGCATAACTTAGATTATTGGACGGGTACTGTATATACCACTAACCGTAGGGTTTGGGAGCACGACGAATCGTTTAAGGATTATTTGCGTGAAATAAGAGCCATTGCTATTGATATGGAAACGGCTACCATATTTGTTACCGGTTTTGCGAACAGTATTCCGCGGGGTGCGTTGTTGTTGGTTTCAGATAATCCTATGGTGCCCGAAGGTGTGAAAACTTCTGCCAAAGATTCTGAAGTGACGGTAAATTATGCCAAACGTCATTTAGAGATTGGAATAGAATCGTTATTGGAATTAAAAAACAGCGGTAAATCGATTAAACATTTACGTTACGAGTAACACATGAAAGAAACAGTAGTTGAACTTTACCGTTTTCAGTTGCTTTATCTTGAGCGATTAATGGAAAATATTCCGGATGACCTTTTGTTCAAAAAGCAAGACGAAGGCTTTAATTCACCGGGCTGGATTTTGGGACATTTGGTGGTAGAAGCGGAAGACGTATTTCGGGATTTAGGTATTCGGAATAAAAATAATCCGAAATGGGAGACTTATTTTAAGAATACAAGTGGTAAAATAGATTCTGTTTCAGCGTTACCTTCTAAGAATGAATTAATTGATTTAGTAAAAATCAGATACAATCTATTAGCTGAGAAGTATGCTCAACTAACAGAAGAACAAAGAGCCGCTATGCATCCCAGTTCCTTTTTAAAAGAAATTTATTCTACCTATGATGCTTGGTTTGCTCATCATTTGACCACACACCTTGCTATACATTGTGGTAATATTGTAGTTTGGAAAAAAATAATAGGTATAGAAGCGAATGGTTATTAGGCTTTTTATCTAAAGCTTTCTATTTGTAATATGCTTTGTTAACTTTCCATGAGTTGTTAACTTTTGGAAAGTTTTTAATTATGAAAGAAGATTTTTTATACTTTTTGTGGGAAACACAAGCCTTCGATTCTGAATTGTATTTGCAGGAATTACAAAAACTCCAACTTCAGATTGTAAAAAAAGGATTTAGAAACCCTAATTCGGGTCCGGATTTTCTAGAATCAGGAATTAAAGTAGCCGATATTTCTTGGTTTGGTGCTGTTGAAATGCATGTTAAAAGTTCGGATTGGTACCAACATAAACATCATATAGATGAGGTCTATAATCAGGTAATTTTACATGTGGTTTGGGAAAACGATCAACAAGTTAGGAATGAAAAAGGAGAGGAGCTACTGACTTTTGAAGTGAAGAATGTAGTTAAAAAAGAAACCGTAGAACGTTTTCAGAATTTGATTTACAGCCCGGAATTGCCTTGCCGAAATTATATTGAAAACCAGAAAGCCATCCACATTCGGTTTGCTATGGATAAAGCGCTTACGGTGCGTATGGAATACAAAAATGCACAATTGGAAAAACTATATACAGACTGCGGAAAAGATATGCAAGAATTGGTTTTCCGTTGGTTTGTAAAAGCATGGTCTAGAAAAATTAACGAAACAGGTTTTGATTTATTAACGCAGTTTTTATCGGTTAAAATTCTTTTTAAACACTCTAACAGTTTACATCAATTAGAGGCTTTGTTTTTTGGTGTGGCGGGATTTCTAAATTACCCAGATAAAAATGGGGACGATTATTTTCTAAAACTGAAAAAAGAGTTTCGGTTTTTAAAAGCCAAATACAAATTAGATACGGTAGACCTTTCCGTGTGGAAGTTCTCTAAAACCCGTTGGACTAATTTCCCTACCGTTCGTTTAGCACAATTAGCGGCTTTGTTTTTTAAAAAGGGAAACATGGATGAACTGCTGCATTTAGAGGATTCCGAAACTTTTAAGCACTATTTAAATGCGGTTCAGGTTTCTGAGTATTGGAAAAAGCATTATCATTTCGGAAAAGAAATAGAGAAAAAAGCAGGAAATACCGGCAAAGGAATGATTGATTCTTTGTTGATAAATGGTTTAGCTCCCTTGGCCTACTTTTATTCGGTACAAAAACAAGATCCTAAATGGCTAGATAGAATGTATTCTATTTTAGAATCGGCCGATTTTGAAGACAACCGCGTGACTAGAATTTTCCCTTCGGAATTTTACAAACTTAACGCCTACGATTCACAAGCGCTTTACGGATTATTTACCCATTATTGTTCCCATAAAAAATGTTTAGATTGCGCTATTGGAACTTCTATTATAAAAAGTGCTTAGCTATTTTCTATTTATTGCTGTAAATCTCTTGGCTATTTTTATCCTGTTCCGAAATTCGGAAGACAGAAAACTAGTGTTTGCTTTGTGGTTGGTAAAGCTAAGTGCGGCTGTTTTGTTTTATTGGATTTACACGTCTTTTTATAGCATGGGTGACTTACGGTTTTACGAAAATATCCTACATGAAGTGTATACTGTTTTTCAGAAACAAGGCACAGAAGCGTATTTGAAATATTTGTTTTTATCCGAATGGCCTATTGATCCTGAACCTTCTTGGTTTTCCAGAGCAAGGATTCCCGTGTTTATTAAATTGGTTTCTGTTCCACATTTTTTAGCGTTAGGTAATACAGCGGTAACCAGTTTTTACCTTTCATCCATTAGTCTATTTGTGTTTTATGGTATAGCCTTAAAAATGCAACTCAAACGGATGTTATTCCCTGTAATTATGACGTTCTTTTTTGTAGCATCGTTTCTGCTTTTTACTTCAGGAATTAACAAAGAAAGTGTGGTGATACCCATACTTTTTACGTGCTTCTGTCTTCAGTATAAATTAAGGAAATTTAGCTTCAATTGGTTTTTGTTTCCTTTGCTAGTAGCTCTTCTTTTCGGGATTAGACCATTTTTAGGGGCGGTGTTTTTAATGCAGTTTATTGTTTTTGTATTGTATTTAAACCGCTTTAATTTAAAATCGGCTTGGCAAAAGTATAAGGCAATTACCATTATTAGCTTAATCGCTGTATTTGGTTGTGTGGTATTTTTTTTAAGCCTGAAAAATATACCTTCCGTTCTCATTCATCAGTATGAAAAATATTACCGGATTAGTTCCGGAACACACATGATGGCGTTAAGTTTTAACGGGTACTCTTGGTGGCAATTAATTAAAAATATACCCTATGCCTTTTATCAAAGCTGGATTGGCCCGCAATGGCAAGATTTGAATTTCATGGTAATGACTTCTAAAATAGAGTGTTTGGTGTTGCTGTTTTTATTTGTTTTGGCATTGTTTTTTGATGTATTTAAAAAACGCTTTAACATTTTAAAACGACCAGAACTAGTTTTTTATGTACTCTTCTTTGCTTGTTTATTACCCATTGCTGCACCCGATTGGGGAACTTTTATGCGCTACCGTTTAATGTATATGCCATTGGTTAGTTTTTACAGTTTCTGGGTGTTAAGAAAGGTTTGGAGAAAGTGGGTGCTTAAAAAAACAACCAATGTCCTTTAACACCATTTTTATTCAACTCTAACGTTGGGGCCGGCATTTTAAAAATATTTAAGACAGGCGCAATAAACTTCCATGCTTTACCTTTAATTGGGATTCTTGTAAAATCAATATCCGGAGCTATATAAAATTGTCTGTAACGTTCAATAGTTCTATAATCGTGGTAAATACCATTTTCATCGTTCCAAGTATTGTAATAGCCACCCAACATACCTTGCGCTCCATAACCTGCCGCAATATTTAACCATTTAGGGAAACGGGTATCGTCTTTCATAAAAGCAGCAATATTAGCCGAAAACCAGAATGTTGTACCGTTATAATCTTTAAAAAGTCGTTCAAGTGTTGAAGTTCCGTACAGATTATCAACGCGGTCTAAAATGGCAGGGTCGTTGGCATTATAGTCTACCAAATTGGTTGAATATTTAAAAAGAATCCGTTGCTCGTGCCAAGCTAGTTGTTGTGTTCCCGCTAAAGCCACTCCAAAAGTATTGGCCGCCAAGTCCGACCAAGAAGCGCCCCATTTGCTGGAAAACCCATCCAATACTTCTATAGTAGCCTGATAAGTCCAAGCCACACCCATGGCCATCCAAATGGATTTTTTTTCGGAATAACCTAAAGCGCGGTAAGAAGGGTGTAAAATGTTAGAGGTTATCATGTAGGCCGTAAAAGCATGCCCAAATTTATCGGCTTGTAACCATTCTTCGCTGTCGTTAAACCAATGAAAAGAACTACGTTCATACTGACTGTACCAAGCTTCGTTAAGAATAGCAAAAGTCCCAACGTATGCTAATCCGCTTGCGGTGTGAAAAAGGATTCTATTTCGTTTTAAATGAGTAGAATCTACTTGAGCTAAGCTTAAACTGCTCCACAATAAAAAGAAAATAAGAAAGGTCTTTTTTAAAGCGTTCAAGATCGTTTTTTTAATAAAGCGGTATAGACTCCGTACCGTTTTTCCGGATTAGAATGGTTATAAGGAATGGCTTCCCGAATGCTTTGATAAAGCTTTTCTCCCTCGTAATGGTTTTCCTGTACTACATCAAATTCAGGAATGAATTTTTGAGCAATGTCCCATGAAAAAGGAGAGGGCTCACAAACGGTTGAATTGTCGTGTATGTCGGCAATTAATAGAAAATAACCATTTGGTTTAATGATCCGTTTTATTTCTGAAATGCTTTTTTCTAAATCGTCTACATGATCCAAGGAATTGAAAGAAGAAACCACATCAAAATAATTGTTTTCATAAGGAATGTTCTCACAATTCGCCTGAATATAATTCATTTTATGTTCTGTAATTCCCAATTTTTTGTATTGATTCACCAGCGGGTCTAAACCATGCGTTTCGGATTGTGTAGCCCATTCTAAACTTCCACGTGGCCCACAGCCAATATCCAGTATTTTCTTTCCTTGGTAAAATTCTTTATTTAAACCGAAATGGGAGGTGAAAAATGCTTCGTAATGGAAATTAGTAAGCGTTGTTTCTTTTCGTTTTTTATTCCACCAATACAGGTATTCAAAGCTCAGTTTTACTTTTTCGGAAACAGAAAAAAAGTGCACCAATTGGCTAAAACCTTTGTATAACTGAAGTGTGAAACGAGAGCGGATCATAAGTTACAATATTAGAACTTAATCAATCAATATGAAAAGTTACTCTTGTTCTAATTTCTTTTTAGATTCTTCCATTAGTTTTAATTGCTCTTCAGAGACAGAAGGCATTTCTATGTTTAAAGCCGAAAGCCGTTCATAAATAATCTGACCAATGATTAAGCGAGCATTCCATTTATTATCTGCCGGAATCACAAACCAAGGAGCATTTTTTTTTGAGGTTTTTTGTATAGCCGTCTCATAAGCAGTTTGGTAATCGTCCCAATAATTACGTTCAGTCATATCGCTTAGGGCAAACTTCCAGTGTTTTTTTGGGTTGTTTAGGCGTTCTAGAAAACGGTTCTTTTGCTCTTCTTTCGAAATGTTTAAAAAGAATTTTAGGATAATCGTACCCGAATTCACAACGTTTTCTTCATACCGATTAATTTGATCGTAACGGGTAGACCAAAATTGTTTGTCTACATCTTCAGTTGAATAAATATTTGGAATGCGTTCGCTCATCACCAATTGAGGATGTACTTTACTAATTAATACATTTTCGTAATGGGAACGGTTAAAAATTCCTATTCTGCCGCGCTCTGGCAAAGCCACTTGGTGTCGCCAGATAAAATCATGCGATAATTCTAAGTCTGATGGATGTTTAAAACTATGTACTTCACAACCTTGTGGATTCACACCAGACATTACGTGTTTAATGGTAGAATCTTTACCGCCGGCATCCATTGCTTGGAAAATGATCAAAACCGCGTATTTATCCGAAGCGTATAATTTCTCTTGTATCTTTTTTAAGTCTTTATTATTGTTCTTAAGGGCTTTTTTAGCATCTTTTTTTTTCTTGAAACCATCATTTACCTTAGTTGAGCAATTAGATAGTTTAAACGATTTAGAATTTACTTGATATTCTTTGGATAAACTGGACATAAGTTATTTTGAAAAGATTGAAGTCAATTTAATAATAAACGAAGTTGGTTATGCTAAAATGATATCAGTTAAATCAACTTTGTACAGTTTCTTAAAATAAGCTTTCGTATTCTTCGTACCGAACTTTGATTTCGGAAACATAATTTACGGGTTCGCGTCCGCGGCAATATCCAAATTTCACAACCGGGTCGTTGTAGTATTTAGGATCACTTTTCATTAGCAAACACTTTTCAACATTATCTGTCCATACGGTAGGGTTATAATTGTATTTTTTGGCCAGTCTTATGGCATCTTGTAAATGTCCTTGTCCACAATTATAAGAAGCTAAAACAAAGTTTGGCAACTCTTTTTGGGGAACGGAATGTTTAATCCAATAGTCTTTTAGCCAGCTGAGGTAGTTAGTGCCGCATTTAAGATTTGTATTTGGGTTAAAAATATTACCAGAGCATTCATCACTGTTTATAGGCATCAATTGCATTAAGCCTTTTGCCCCACGCCAAGATATTAAATCTGAATTAAATTCTGATTCTTGATAGATCAATGCGCTTAATAAACGCCAATCCCAATCAATTTCTTTAGCGTAAAATTGAATTAGACTATCATAAGGAGAAATTGTTCTTTTATCCGTTATAATAATTTCATTAATTTTATTGGCTACCGCCGAATTGTTAGACTCGAAATACCGTTTTTTTAATATATTCAGTATAGGTTTTGTCTTAAGTTGGTGTATGTAATGACTGATAGTATCTTTCAATAAAACACTTTTCTTATTTACTGCCCATGCCACATTTTGTTCTAAACTAACTGGTGTTGAGAAATCAATGTTTTTATCAAAATGAGCAAAAACACCCGCTATATTCTCGTCGGCTACTACATAATTAATTTCCTTTTCAGCCAATTTATCAATTAGCATTTCTGTAGTAACGCCTTGCTCAGCTTGCTCAATATTTATATCTATTCCCAGCTCTTCTTCTAAGTTATTTAAGCGCATTAAATAAGAAGAAGCCATTCGTATGTGTATTGTACTGTCATTAAGTAGATTTAAGTCTCTAATTAATTGTTGTTCTGTTTTATAGGCCGCTATTTTTCTCCAATTATCGGGTTTTCTTTGCACCAGTACCTGGCTAGTTGTATAAACGGGTTCGGTAAAATCTACACGCTCTTTACGGGTATTAGTAATGGTTAAGTTCATGGCAGCTATATCTACCTTACCATTAATTAATAAATAGAAAGCATCGTCAATATTTTCTACAATAACAGGTTTTATAACTAAGTCTAGGTCTTTACAAATGTCACTTAAGAGTTCATATTCGAAACCTAATACGGTGCCTTGGTAAATAAAATAACTAGTAGGGGTGTTTTGTATTGCAACATGTAAGGTGTCAGATGCTGTAATATCTTTGAAAGTGCGTATAGGGTGGTTTTTCTTTTCTTCTTCCGAAAATTTATCATTGTTGGTATTTTGTTCTGGGTTTTTATGAGAACCCGAACAAGCAAAAAACAAAATAAATGTGGCTGTAACTAAGAGGGCATGCAAAGAACGTTGAGTCATAGGCTAGAGGTTTAAAAAAGTAAGATTTATGCAACTAGCTTATTTTAACACAAATTATGGGTTTTTGCAAGTGTTAAGCAGTTCTTTTACTTCTTCAGCAGTGTAGAACTTCTTGCTTCCGGCGTGTTCTTCAATTAAAAAATTGACCAAGTCGGTGGTGTTTTCATAATTCAGATATTCAAATGAAGGCATAAAAACAGTTCCATTTTTTCTTCCTTCTCGTACCGAACAAGGAATATATTTCCGCGCACTTTCATACAAAGATGAGTCGGCAAGTGCAGGATAAAGTTCACCATAACCTTCACCTTTCTCACCATGGCAAGCAGCACATTCTTTAGCATAAATAGCTTGCCCAGACATGTAAGAACGCATGTCTAGGTTTACAACTGTTCTGCCTTCGGGCAGTTCTGAACAACTAATAAGAACAGTTGTAAATAGAAAGGTTATAAACAGTTTATTCATTAAGAAGGGCATCAATGTCTTGGATTAGGATGGCTACTTTTTCAGGATCTGTGCCATTGTAATACCCACGGATACGGTTTTGAGTATCTATTAAAATAATAGCACCGCTGTGTGTAATACCATCTGGTTGATTTTTGTCTTCTACGGCAGGTACTAAATAACCTTGATTGGCCATTCTGTAAATCTCTTTAGGATCACCGGTAACAAATTTCCATTGTTCCGTATTGGCGCCTAAACGTTGCGCATATTCTTTTAGTACAGCTGGGGTGTCGTGTTTGGGATCTAAGGTGTGCGAAAGGATTTTGACATTTTCATTCCCTTTGTAGGCCTTTTGTATTTTAATCATTTCTTTTTTCATTACCGGGCAAATGGTACGGCAAGAGGTAAAAAAGAAATCTGCTATGTAAAGTGTGTTGTCGTAATCTTTTTGAGTAACCGTATTGCTGTCTTGATCTATGAAAGTAAAACTGGGCACAGTGTAATAAATAGTATCCCCTTCAATAACTTCTTTGTTACCCAGTATAGGTAGTTTTTTGGTGTTCTTATTGCAAGAAAATAATACAGTTATTAGTGCTGTAATCAATAAAAGGACGTGAAATCCGTTACGTGAATTATAAAACATAATTAAGTAGATCTGTTGTATAGTTGTTGACGAAGTTAATTTAATTTAATTTTGTCTGTTGCAATTTAAAAATTCTGCCTTGAAAATACTTAAATACATTTATACAGGCTGGTGTCTTTTGGTACTGGTTACCATGTTTCTCTTGTGTGTACCGTTCTTTTATTTGTTTCTAATTTCGAAAAAAACATATCCTTTAGTTCATTTTATGAATAAGGTTTGGGCTTTTTTAACCCTGGCATTTTGTTTTATGCCAGTAGATAAAGTTTATAAAACAGGTAAGAAAACCCTAGGTAAGCCTGTAGTTTATTGCGCTAATCATACATCTTACTTAGATATACCCATGGTTTTTAGAACTATACCGGGGTACTTTTCTATTATAGGAAAAGCAGAGTTAAGCAAAGTACCGTTATTTGGGCCTATGTTTAAGAAGGTATATGTATCTGTAGATAGAAAAAGTAGCCGAAGCAGAAAAATGTCTTTAGACCGTTCTATAGAAGTAATTGACCAAGGCCGTTCCATGGTTTTTTATCCTGAAGGAACCATACCAAAATTGCAGCCGCCGCAATTGGGCGAGTTTAGAGATGGTGCCTTTAGACTGGCCGTTGAAAAACAAATTCCGCTTGTACCCATTACCTTTCCTTATAATTGGATAATTTTGCCAGAGAATTTGAATACTACCGCTACTTGGCATAGGTCTAAAGTAATTTACCACGAACCAATACCAACGGTAGGTTTAACAAAAGATGATATTCCGGCACTTAAACAACAAGTGTTTGATGTAATTAACGAAGAACTGAAAAGACATTTTAGCAATGAAAATAGATAAGAACGTAGTTTCCGATATAGCTCATTTAAGTAGACTAGAAATGGGAGAGGCCGAACAAGAAGCGATGGCCAAAGAAATGTCTAAAATCCTTAATTGGATGGAAAAACTAAATGAAGTAAATACAGATGAAGTAGCACCTCTTATTCATATGTCTTTGGAAGTAAATGTACTTAGAGACGATGAACCGGGTAACACCCTTCCGCATAAAAATGCTTTATTAAATGCCCCTAAAAAAGATTCTAATTACTTCAGAGTACCTAAAGTAATCGAATAACAAAAAATTCTTTATTTACATTATGGATGAATTGTTTTTCTGGAATAACTGGAAAAAGCCGGACAAGTATATATACTGGTCAATACTTTGTGTGTTTTTAGCCGCCTTTTGTTGGCTGATTTATACTTTTTCCAGCGGAGAAAAAAACTTAATTAATTGGGAAGTAGTTGAAGAACCTTATAACCTAACAGTAGAGGCAGATAACTTCAGTTATAATTTATTTGATTATACCTTAAACCTAGAAAATTATTTAGTTGTACAACATTTTGTGCCTTCTGCTTATGCGGTAGATTTTACAGCGGCTCATATTTATTTTGGGTTTATAATAATAGCCCTAATTGTATTTGTAACGGCGTTAACTTATGCCAAAAAAATAATCTACTACAGTATTTTAATGACGTTCCTTATTGCTTGGATTGTCTTAATGAAGTTAGATGTACATGCAATTTTTGGTGTGGGGAATCAGTATTTTACTTTTTTTGTAATTATTCTGTATTTGGCGGCCAGTTATTTCTGTTACATAACCCCTAAAATAAGCCTAGTGCTTCGTTTGGGTTTAGTTAGTTTAGTTACAGCTATTTGGACTACGCTTGTTGTTTTGTTTTCAGCAGTTGATTCGCCCATTTTACACCTAACTAATTTTGGAGTTATTTTTCCGGCAATAATCACCTTATTGTTTTTCCTTTTAGTGGGTTATGAAATCATACGCTTGTTTTTGTTCATGATTTCGTATTCAAAAAGCAGCAATCCAAAATCAAACATTTATAATCTGCTAATTATAAGTGTACTCTATTTAGGCAACCTTTTGTTGATGTACCTAAACGACCAAGGTTTGGTGAATTGGGATTTGGTGTATTTAAATCCATTTGTACTCCTTTTTATTTCAACGTTGGTTGGTTTCTGGGGAAACAAAGTAAGAAGTTCCTTTACTTCTAAGTTTATCTCTTTTGCACCGGGCGCATCGTTGTTGTATTTGGCTTGGGCAATTGTAGCTATATCTACTTTAGGCTATAGTTTTGCTGGTTACAACAGTTCGTTTATTCGTGTTTTCGAAGAGGGGATTATCTATTCGCATTTAGCTATGGGGGCTTCTTTCCTTATTTATATACTGTCAAATTTTTTGCATTTATTTCAGCAAAACAAACCGGTTTATAAACGGATGTACGATTCTATTAATTTGCCCTATTATACCGTTTGGGTATCGGCATTAATGTTTAGTTACATACTAATTTCAAAAGTTTATTATTTGCCGTATTACCGTTTTATTTCTGGTTACGAAAATAATTTGGGAGACGTTTACATGGCAGAGGATAACCCTTTGTTAACTAAAAAGTATTTTGAAAAATCGGTTGGTAATTATCCTGGAAATAGAAAAGGCGGTTATGCTTTGGCTAGTATTTACCTTCAAGAAGGTAATTATGACAAAGCTATTAATGAATTAAAAACTATTAATAATATAGAACCATCTGAATTTACCTATGGACTTTTAGCGGAATCGTATAAGAAAAAAGGCGAGGTATTTCAAGATGCTTGGGCTTTGGAAGATGGATTAGAGTTATTTCCAGATGTTCCCGAATTGTTAAATAACTATGCCTATTCGTATTATGAGATGCCAAAATTAGATTCGGCCAGTAAATATTTTAAGAAGGCTTTAGAATACGGAAACAGTAAAAAAGTAGCAGAATCTAATCTTTTAGCCTACAATGCTATGTATTATCCAGGAAGGATTAGCATTGAAAAAGTAGCCTCTAAAAAAAGTGGTGAAAATCTAGTTTACGACGCCAATAAATTAGCTTTTTTTAATCTGAATAAAATTCCTGAACCGGTTTCTAAACCCGAATTACCCGAACAAAACAGTTTGTCTAAGTCGGTTTTAATTAACAATTATATTGTTTACGAGGCTAAAAAAGACCATAACAATGCGTACACTTACATTAAAGATATTCAGGAAAAGGAAGACGTTTATTTCTCTAACTTAGATTTAATGTATGCTTGGTTGGCTTCTAAAAATGGAGATGTAGGCATTGCAAAAAATATATTAGATTCTCTAAAAGAAACTATTCCAATGACTTTAGAGCCTTATTATGCCAATGCTTCTGCCTTAATTTTGTTACAAGGAGATCAATTAGCAGATGCCGATAACTATTTTGAGACTTCTTCTTTAGGGCAACGCTTTGTAGTATTAAACAAAGCACCATTGTACTGGGCAGAAACTGCTATAGCTACAGGAGATACGGCAATATATAAGCGATTAAACCGTGCAAGAATCAGTTGGCCCATCGATAGTTTGTTGATAGATGAAATGGCGAAAAGCTTAACTTATTCCGATAAATTAACCGACAAACAAAAATATTGGAATATTCTGTTTTACCGTTGGTACCGAGGGAATAGCTATTTAATGCCAGCAATTAGTGCTATTAATTCTAAAGATATTAAAGCCAAGGCAATTGGTGCTGCTACTGAAGTTAGTTTAGCAATTGGTGATCTTGCAGGTGCGCAACAACTTTGGGCTTTAATGCCTACTGGAGATATTCAGCAAAATACAATTGAGGATTTGAACTTCATCTATTTCGATTTAGCTGTTCAGGAAGGAAATAAAGAAGATTTAAAAGAAGTGATTGACCATCTTCCACTTCCTGAAATAAAAGAAAAATACCGTGGTTTATACCGTGCAATTTTATTGCAAGAAGAAGAACCAGAACAAGCTGAAGAGCTTTTTCAATGGTCGGCGGTAAATATACCTATAGACCCCAAAGTGCCGTTTTATTACGCTAAGTTTTTGTACAGTAATAAAAAATTGCAAGAAACATATACCGTTTTGGTTGACGCTGTTCAGCAATATCCAGAAAATATTACATTGCTACAGTTTTATAGTTTTATCTCTTTAGAAATGGGCTATGAATCCTATGCCGATTATGCCTTAGAAGAATTAGAGTACATTATGCCGCCCGATGCTTTTGCTGCTTTTAATGCAGAATACCAAACTAGGAAAGACACTTTATTACAAACCGATACTTGGTAATGAAAATATACACCAAAACCGGAGACAAAGGCGAAACCTCTTTTTATGGTGGTGCTAGAGCTTCTAAAAGCGATATTCGTTTTGAGGTTTTAGGGACTATAGACGAATTTAATGCGCATTTGGGTTTGCTAAGAGGAATTGAGTTTGTTAAAGATTTAACTATTCTTGAAAAGGCTCAAATTCACATGTTTGAAATAGGTTCCGAAATAGCTACTGTTGAAGAACGTATGCGAAATAAGCTTATTCTTTTTTCGGAAAAGGAAACAGAAAAGCTGGAACAAGAAATTGATAGATTAGAGGAGGAATTAAGCCCTTTAAAATATTTTGTTTTACCTGGCGGTAATCTTAATCTTGGTTACATACATATTGCTAGAACGGTTTGTAGACGCCTAGAACGCATTTTGGTTTTACTAAATACGTCTGAAGAACTAAACCCAGCAATACTTATTTACATCAACCGAATGTCCGACTTTCTATTTGTATTAAGTAGATGGTATGCGCATAAAATTGAATTTGTGGAGACTCCATGGATTCCTGAAAATAAAAAATAACACTATGAACGCTGATCAGTTGAAAGACGCGAAAACCGCATTATCGGTTTTGAGGAGGTATCTTTGACTACGACAAGAAGAAGATTGAGATAGAAGAAGAAGAATCTGTTTCTACTCAGCCCGATTTTTGGGATGACCCAAAGAAAGCCCAGCTAGCCCTAAAGCAAATTCAGGCTAAAAAGATCTGGACCGATGCTTATGAAGGTCTGGAAACCTTGTTTGAAGACATGGAGACCTTACTTGAATTTCATCAAGAAGGAGAAGTGTCTATGGAAGAATTAGATGCTCTTTTTGAGAAATTTCAGACTAGAAAAGATGATCTAGAATTTAAGCGAATGCTTTCTAGTGAAGAAGATCAGCTGAATGCTATTGTGGAAATTAATCCGGGTGCAGGCGGTACAGAAAGTAACGACTGGGCTTCAATGCTGTTACGGATGTATACCATGTGGGGCGAAAAGAACGGTTTTAAAGTAAAACAACTGAACTACAACGCAGGTGAAGTTGCCGGTATTAAATCCGTTACTTTAGAATTTGAAGGCTCTTTTGCGTATGGTTATTTAAAAGCTGAAAACGGAGTACATCGTTTGGTGAGAATCTCTCCATTTGATTCCGGCGGTAGAAGACATACGTCTTTTGCTTCGGTATTTGCTTATCCTGCAGTAGACGATACCATAGAAATTGATATTAATCCGTCTGATTTAGATTGGGATACTTATCGTTCGGGTGGTGCCGGTGGACAGAATGTAAACAAGGTAGAAACAGCTGTTCGTGTGCGCCATGCGCCAAGTGGGATTGTGGTGGAATGCCAGGAAGGACGTTCACAGTTAGCCAATAAAGAACGTGCGTTACAGATTTTAAAGTCTAGGCTTTACCAAGCTGAAATGCAGAAAAGGGACGAGGAGCGTGCTAAAGTAGAAAGCTCTAAAATGAGAATCGATTTTGGTTCTCAGATTAGAAACTACGTCCTTCATCCTTATAAATTGATTAAAGATGCCCGTACTGGTTTTGAACGCACTGATGTACAAAATGTATTGGATGGTGATATTACCGATTACATTAAAGCTTTTTTAATGGATTGGGATAAAAGTGAGAAAGTAGAGGAATAGTTCTACTTTGAAAAATATAGACTAACAGAAAAGCACGCTAATTGGCGTGCTTTTCTGTTTTATAGGATATATAAGATCTACTGCTTAATCACCTTAATGGTTTTAGCAGTTTCTTCGGTTTGTATTTTAATTAGATAGGCACCGGGTTTTAAAGAACGTAGCTCTTTTAAATGAAATTCGTGAGAACCACTGTTTAAAACCCCGAAAACCGAATGTCTTTTACCGGGCTACCATCGGTAGAGAAAACAGTAGCGGTCACGGTAGATTCTGTAGGTAAGAATAAATTTAAGACCACTTCTTCGGAATAAGGGTTAGGAGAAATACTGGCTCCAAATGTACCTTCATAAATGTGCTTGGCATCTGCTTGTGTTTCATCAAAGTACACCAGTTTTGCAAAAGGGTCTTCTTGTTGTGGTTTTTGCTGAGTGACTCTGGCTCTTCTAAGGGTATTCCACTCCGGTTCAGGAGCAATACCGTCTGAAGCGGAAGCCAACAGACGAGTCCCACAATTGGGTAATTCATTAAAAATTACTTCTACATCGCCACCGTTAGAATCAAAACCATCGTCAAAATAAACAAAACCGGCATCCGGATCACCGGAAACCGCCGGAACACTAAAAGTAACAGAAGCACCTTCTTCTACTACTACATCACCAAAGTTAGAGCGACCTGGATAGGGTCTACATCGTTACCAATAGCAATAAAATTTCTGGACTCAAAGGTATTTACATAACCCGCTTCAAAAGTACGGTCTTGTATATACAATTGCTCCGGGCTTAATTCTTCTAGCATAAACTCGGGCATATCTAAACGACCAGCAATCTTGCCTGTAGCTGGTACGTCAATAAAAGCATGTTGAGAATTTCCGAAATGCGTATAAATGGCATCAAAAGGAGTAGCATGTCGTGTTTTGCGTGTAATTGCCTAATGGAGTAGTATCGTATTCCCAATCATCTGTCTGTATATCTAAAGAGCTTACTGTGGGTACAAAACTGAATAGGGGTTTATAATCTAAAGTAGGTGCAGGTGAGTTGAATTCTAATGTAGGGACAATTTTTAATTCAACATTTTTGCCACCAACCTTAAAAATTCTTTCGATTAGTGATAATCTTATTTCTCTTTTATATGCAGGAGGAATAGCAAGACTACTAAAGAAATCTAGGGGATAAAAACCCTCAGCTACATGATCTACTTCCATATTTTTGTTTTTAGACTCTATGTTTCTAGCCAGATTAGATCTTCCGAGACTAATGTCTAAAGTCAAAGGGCCCGAACTAAAATCAATAAGCCCGCCTTCTGCTTCCACCCTTGGGGCATATTCTAAACTAATAGATTGCATAGAAACAGATTTTCTGGATTCACCTTGTGAAGGAATCAATGCACATGGACTGTCATCTACAGGTATGCTTCCTGTCTTACCAGGCATAGTATACACATCATGTTTTAATACACTAATTGGACATATTCTAAAATTTACAAAATTGATAAATGGAGGAGCTGCTGGTATAGAATTACTTAAACAAACTTCAGGGGTGGAATATTCCATTAATGGCACTGAAGGCGAAAGTCTAAATTGTCTATTGTTATTTCCGCTGGCACCATTAGCAATTGCTATTTTTCTACATTTTTCTGGATAGTTACCTTTATTCTTTAAATCACTAACAAAATCAGCTCTAGCTTGGTTAGTACATTCTGTATGCATCATTACCATTTGTAAACCTGCTTTGGAATCATAGATGTCCAAAAAAGTATTACTACCCTCTAAATTTTTAAAAAGAATAAATGGATCTCTTTGGTTTAATAAATCAACCATAAAATCAGGTAAGTTATTTTTTGCTGCAATACTTTGATTTAAACCAAAATAAGTGTCGGCAAAATGTTGAAAACCAAGTGGGATATTAGCTCCTTTGTTTGGCCCGTCAAAGCTTATATACTTTTCTACTTTATGATCTATATCTCGGTATTCCATATCGGTTAAACAATACCGGACAACTAAACTCCCCATACTAATCCCCATGACTACCGGACGGTGAATAGGAGTGTCAAATTCTTCATGATTATCAATGATTTTTTGATTAATATTATTAAGTACTTCTTCTAAAAGCTTAGCATTAGCCCTAATATCCGTTGTATTATCTTTTAGATTTAAAACTACAATGTCCCAGCCGTCATGTCTCAAAACTTCTAAAATTCCTTTTGGATTGTTACCCGAATTAATAGAACCATAAATGAGTTCTAATGTTAACTCATCACCTACATCAAAACCTTCAACGATTATTAATGGTTTAGTAAGTTTAGTTTTAGTGGCAACTATTTCTTTTGTTAAAATTTTTTCATTGCATTCAAAACCATAATCTAATTTATTCCAGAAGCCAACTTCACCATTAATAGACTGATTTTGATAGTTAATGACAAAACTTTCAGTGTTATTTGGAGAGGAACCTGGCGATTGTGAGAAACCATATAATGATATATATAAGAGTGCCCCAATTAAAATATAATTTTTCATTTTTTTATGATTATAAATTCTCTTCCTTGGTGATTTGTGAACTTCAGTAATCCAATTCCTTTTTTTAGGTAAAATTTTCTTTGGATCAACCCTTTATTTTGTTGTAGAATCTTAACATCACTATAAACAGTATTATCAATTTCTATTTCAGTTGTTAGCGAGTTATCTATTTTTAATAGACCTGATGTAGAGGATGAAGACTCTGTGTTTTCATAAGTGCCAAAACATAAATTTTCTTCATTGTATCCAATAATTAATAGGCTTAAAGGATTATCAAATTCTGTAATCTTTTTCAATTGAGCATTTTTGGTTTGTGAATTTTCCCAACCACATCCTTCAATTGACCTATTATAAATTTCCCCTTTTCCAACATGAATTATTGTAGTTTTAGAAATTAATATTTCCTTTTCATAGAATAATAGCGAATCTCCTACTTGATAGGGTAACCAATATTTATCTTCCTCCGTTAAATATTTAATAGTTTGTTCGGGTTTACAACAACTAGATAAAAGAGATAGCGATAAAAGAAACATCAAATATTTCATAATCGTTTATCTAAGGTTAAACTCATTCTCGCAGGGATTTTTTTATTGGGATCACTTTCAAAATAGCCCATAGCCTGAAACTTTAGAGTGATTTCTGTTAATTCTACTATATAAAGAGTATCGTTTAATCGATCACCATCATAGTTCGCATAGATAATGGTATCATTAACCACAAATGTTCCTGTATTTGTTACGGAGGAATTACAATTGTCCACTGTTTTAAATGTAGTTTCCTTGTATTCTATAAAGTATGGTTCCTCGCAATCTTCTTCCCATAAATAACCCGGTTCAGTTACTGGAGTTTCTAAAGAATCCAAAAGTTCAAAAGTGGTTTGTTTCCATTTTTTATTGATTAATAAATTGTACGTATTGTCTTTTGAAGATGATTGTGGTTCAGGTGAGTCTTTATCTTTGTTGCAAGAAATAATTAGAACCAACAATGCTATATATATAAATAGGTTTCTAGTCTTCATAATTTAGTCATTTACGGGGTATAAAATAAACGTTAATTCATGTTCAATTTCAGCAATATCCAAAGCGCCAATCTTAGCCATAGCAGTGCTGTTTCTACTATAACTTAATTTATCATTAGTAATTTCTTTTACTTTAAAAGTGTCTTGATCCATTACAAATAATTCATTATTAATGGTGTACGTTCCTGTATAAATTGCTTCGTTGCATGGATCAGTGCTTTTATAACTATTCGCTTGATGAAACAATATTTCCATTCCTTTGATACACTCCACCGAATCGGTAAAGTCATACCCATCGAAAAGAAAATACTCTAAGCGCCACTTTTTCTCGGTACCTCCGGTAAGCAAAAACTTATTATCTACCGGGCCTTCAAAGCTCCCCAACAGTATTACGGTAAAAAGCAGGAGCAGTGTTTTTAAAAATCTATTCATTGCTCTCTAATGTTTTAATTCGGTTTTCTAAAGCTTGGTTTTGCTTCTTTAATTCAATTAGGTATAAGGTTAATTCTTCAATTTTTTGCATGTGTAGAGTTAACATTTCTTCGGTATCAATCCCGTTGGCTTTTATTTCTTCTTCCGTAGGAATATTGGGTAAATGCTTTTCGGTAGCAATGTACGTTTCTACTTCTTCCAGAGGAATCAGTTTGTAATCTTCTTGAAATACAAAATCTGCCCAACCATCAGCCTGTATTTTTAATCCCCGGGCTAAAATTTTACCGTTAACGGCCATCATATAGCTGGAAGGTACAGTAGACGTACCAATACCTACTTGTTTAATGCTTAAATTCAGTTCTGCTTTATCATTAGCGGTTTGAGACCATAGGGGGGTGGAGCTGCCTTGCACATCCACAGCAGTAGGAGCTAGTCCGGCAGTACTAATTAATATTTTACCGGCGTGGTTGCCCGCAGAAGACGGATTGTACCGTACAAAAAGACTTACATTGATTTCGTTATTAGTAGGTTCTAAGGTAAGTCGGTTGGTGTAGGTGCCGTTTTGGGTTAAGGAAATTTCAAAATGATTAGGTAGTTCTACATCCACCAAGTTGTAAATATCCGTAAGTTGTAATGCTAAAGTTTGTGTGGCAGAAGGCGTTCCTAATAAAGTAGTAAAAGGCTGTAAGTTTGCTGTGTTAATGGTTAGTTCAGTAAAAACGCATTCACTTTTAACCGACCAAGGGCCGTATTGCTGTGTTTCATCTGGTGTTTGACCTTGTGTCCACCAATTAGCGCGGTAAAGTTTACCATTGTAGGTAACTAAATCCCCCGTGTTATATATACTACCGCTTTCCCAAGCTTCTTTGGAGTTACATACTACATGGGTGAATTTTTCGGCTGTACCTTTAATTTCGAATTCCACTGGAGTGGCTGAAGTGGAAGTAAAAACAACAGTACCGTGGTGGTAGCCTAAACCATTGGGGTTGTAAGCAACATAAATTTCGGTAGGTAAAACACCACCTGTAGTTGGTGATAGGCTAATGCTGTTTTTCCATGGGCCGTTTTCGCTTAAAGCAATTTCAAAATTAGCGGGTACAGTAATATTTAAAACAGTAGTTAGATTAGCGGCCGCTACGGTTAGACTTTGTATAGTAGAACGCTCACCTACTTCGGTAGTAAAATCACTTAATGTACCTACTTTAGTAATGTTTGGGATGTCACAATCACCTAAAAGAATCCATGGTTTACCTACACTGGCGTTTTCACCATAATTACTTTCCGGATTTGCATTTACACTGTAATAATTAGATTGGTATTTAGTGCCGTTAAAACGAACGGTTTCACCGCCGTTATAAACTTGTGTATTATTCCAAAGATCAATGCTTTCACAAGTGGAAGGATCAATGATTTCAGTAGTACACAGTTCTACAAAGTGCCAAGGGCCATAAGGGTCTGATGTGGGTGCAGAGCCCTGAATCCACCATTTGGCTTCATATATGGTACCGTTATATTTCACCTGATTACCAGAGGTGTAAATTTGTTGGTTATCCCAATTTTGAATGTTACAGTTTTGCGCTAGAGTTGTTAAGGTGTTAATAAAAATTAACACGATAAAACACGATAAAACACGATAAAAACTTTTTCATAAAGAATAAAAGTTAAAAGAAATGATTAAAATGATAAAGTGCAAAACTAGAAGAAAAAAATGAAAAGTTCATTGTTAGAGCGTGTTAAAAAAATGTTAATTCTTCACTTGAATATAAAAACAGCTAAGGAAGGAGCTTAGCTGTACCATGTCCAAAAAAAGCATTAATTACTTCACAAAATCCGGATGACTAGCATCCTTATCCGATAAAATAGGTTTATCAGTAGGCCATTGTACATTAAACAATGGATCGTTCCAGCGAATACCACGTTCCTTACCGGGTGTATAAAATTCAGAAACCATGTAGAAAACTTCTATATTTTCTTCTAAGGTAATAAAGCTGTGCGCAAATCCTTTGGGTACATACAGCATCTTATGGTTCTTTTCGGTAAGTTCTACAGCTATATGCTGGCAATATGTTGGGGAATCCGGACGGATGTCTATGATAACATCTAAAATACTGCCCTTAGTACAACGGATCAGTTTAACTTCTTCAGCACCATCTATTTGGTAATGGAAACCTCTTAACGTAAACTTATCAGCCGAAAAAGACATGTTACATTGAACAAAACGGGTTTCTAAACCCTGTTCAGCAAATTCATTTTCACAAAAAGCGCGGGCAAAAAAACCACGTTCGTCACCTCTTTTTTCAAGTTCTATTTCAAAAGCGCCTTTTAACTTCGTTTCTGTAAAAATCATCTTAGTTTATTAAGCTTAAACGGTTTCTTAATGTTCTTAAACGCACAAATTGATCGCCATCAAAATCAGCTTTATCAAAGTTGTGTTCTTTGTATTTAGCGTACAGTTCTTTAATCCCTTCTTCCAACGTATATTCTAATTTGAAATCAGGTAGCAGGGTGTTTAGCTTGTCAAATTTAACACGGTAGTTTCTTGGGTCTTCGCCTACTTCACCTGTAAATACAATATTCGCTTCCGGTGAATATTTTTGAACTAGATCAGCAACATCTTTTACTTGGAAGTTTTCTTTGTTTCCACCAATGTTTACAATCTGATTATGAATAGTTTCTTTAGGAGCTTCTAAGAAAGCAACAAAAGCACGCGCAATATCTTTACAATGAATTAGTGGTCTCCAAGGAGAACCATCCGATTTAATTTGAATGTCTCCGTTAGCAATAGCGCAACCTAATAAGTTATTTACCACTAAATCTATCCTAAGCATAGGGGAGTGGCCATATGCGGTAGCATTTCTTAAATAAGCAGGGGAGAAGTTTTCGTCTGCCATTTCCATTAAGGCATTTTCGGTAGCAATTTTAGAAACTGCATAGGCGGTAATTGGATTGGTAGGGTCGGTTTCTTCTAAGTCTAACTTTTCACCTTTTCCATAAATAGAACAACTACTACTGAATAAGAAACGACTTACGCCAGCTTCTTTAGCAACTTTAGCTAAATGAATGGAGCCTTCTCTATTAATGCTATAGGTGATGTTTTCGTCTAAGTCGCCCATAGGGTCATTAGATATAGCACCTAGGTGCATTACACAGTCAATCCCTTTTAGATTTTCAATTGTAAGATATCTAAGGTCTTTGTTTAGTTCTACGTCAGCTTTTGGATAATCCTCCCAAGCGCAACCTTCAAAAAGGTTAATGTCGCATCCTGTAACGTGGTGATTGTTGTCTTGTAAAAGTCCGATGAGCCAAGCTCCTATATAACCGTTATGTCCGGTAACAAAAACATTCATAGTTCTGAAATTTGACCTGTAAAATATAAAATCCTTAGCACTATTTCGGATAAAAAAGGTCTTAGTTTTCAACCGAAGACATAAAAAAAGGGAAGCTCCGAAGAGGCTTCCCTTAATACTGGAAATTTGGAGGCACGAAGAAAATTGCTATTTCCAGAATCTTTCTGCATTATGCAAATGACTGTTTGGGTTAATTCTAAACCCTAATGTTATTTCGTGTGATCCGTTTGCATTGTATTTAGACGCATTGTTAATTACTATATCGTATGAGTATGCAACTTCAACTAAGTAATTAATTACCGCACCTGCCATTAACGAAACAGATTCTCCATGTCTATAGGATGCACCTACCCAGTAGGAATCATCGTAATCAAATCTTGAGTTAATATCTAAAGCTAATGGTGCGCCTGCAACTCCTTTAAACAAAATGGAAGGAATCCAGTTCACCATTTCAGATAGCGGTACTTTAGCACCTGCTGTTACGAAGAAATGTTGGGTTAATGTACCTATGGAACTATTTCCATTTCTTTCGTCTGTTGCAAAGTCGCTATAATCTACACTGCTATTTAATAATTGAAAGCTAGATAGACCTACATACCATTTTTCGCCATATATCCATGTACCAATAGAAATTTCGGGCTTTAATTTCCCTTGTACGCCACCCAAGTTTTGGGGTGCTTCGGGTACAGCGGTAGTAATCTTATCCCAATCAATTTTAAATTGTTTAAGACCAGCAAATAAACCGAAACTAGCTCTTACACCACCTTTTTTATAAATACCAGAACCTCTAGGTTTTATAATACCCATGTTGTATGAGTAAGACAATAAGAAGGAATTGGCAGAAGTAGGGCCTGTTTGGTCACCTATTACCATACCACCGACTCCATGCCAGTTTTGATTCTCACCTTTATGGTGATAATATTCATGTGGTTTTCCTATAGCTGAGTGAGCACTTACATAGTAAGTTTTTGGAGCTTGTCCTCCAAAAGCGCCACCCCATTGGTTTCTATAACCAACTTTCATGTCAATGAAGTCCTCCGTGCCCGCTAGAGCCGGATTTATCAAATAACTATTAATCATGTACTGTGTGTACTGTGGTAACTGTTGAGCGTTAGCCCCCATGTACATTACAAGAACAGCACAGGCTGCTAATAAATGTTTCTTCATGCCTTTAAGAACTTAAGTTTTTCTTCGTTAAATAGCTTTAATCTCCATGCAATCTCTAATATACGCTTTTTTTAATAGTTATAATAATATTATAGTATAGATTTTTTCCTTAGTAATAGTAATACTATCTATACGAAGATGTTGCAAAAATATTACATGTTTAATTTTAATTGAATTGATTCATGGTTCTTTCTATCCCTTGAAGTACAAATGACTCTATGGTTTTAATGGAGTTCTCTATACCTGTATTGATTTCTGTTATTTCTTCTGTAGAGAAATTTCCCAATACATAATCGGCTTGTTGTCCTTTACTAAAATCAGAGCCAACACCAAATCGCAACCTTGGGTATTGTGATGTTTCTAGAAGTTCTTGAATACTTTTTAAACCATTGTGACCACCATCAGAGCCTTTTCCTTTTAAGCGTATTTTCCCAGAAGGTAAAGCAAGATCATCTGTAATAATTAATATATGTTCTACTTCAATTTTTAATTGTTGTTGCCAATACCTAACAGCTTTTCCGCTTAAGTTCATAAAAGTAGAAGGTTTTAATAATGTAATACTTCTTCCTTTAATTTTAATTTCAGATATGTCACCATAGCGTTCTGTCTTAAAGGTTTTATTATGCTCATTTGCAAAATTGTCTAATACTATAAAACCAATGTTATGTCTTGTGGTTTGGTATTCTAGACCGGGGTTTCCTAATCCAACTATTAAGTATTTCATAATAAACAAAAATACCCCTCAGTTTTAGCTGAAGGGTATTAAATATTAACTCAAGTTAAATAAATTCTTATTCTTCACCAGCTGATTGAGCAGCTTTAAGAGCTCTTGGTATAATTACTGTAGCAACAGATACATTTTCGTTATTTAAGATAGCGTAATCTCCTGCTTCAATATGTTTTACTTTAAGTGATTTACCTAAATCTAAAGAAGAGATGTTAACACTAACATAATCAGGGATTAAAGCAGGTTTTGCTTTAACTCTTAATTTTTCAGTTTTCAATTGTAATTGACCACCTTTAATAACACCTGGTGAGTTACCAGTTACTTTTATAGGTACTAATACTTCTACTTCTTTATCGTCGAAAATTTCTAAGAAATCTGCGTGTAAAGGCACATCACTTACTGGATGAAATTGAGAGTCTTTAAGGATCGCTCTTTTTAAAGTTCCTTCAATGTTCAAATTTACGATGAATGCATCATTAGTGTAGAATAAGTCCTTAAAAAGGATCATTGGTGAGTGGAAGTGAATTATTTCATCTCCACCGTACAATACACATGGGACATTACCATCGGCTCTTAACAATTTCGAACTTTTCGTTCCAACGTCTTCTCTTCTGAAGCCTACTATCTCTGTCGTTTTCATGGTTATATATGGATTATTTAATAAATAACGGACTAATTGATTCGTAATCGTGAATCTTACGAATTGCTTTTGCGAATAATTCACCAATGTTTAAAACACGGATCTTATCGCTTAAATCTTCTTTTACAGGAATGGTGTTAGTTACAACTAATTCCTGAAGGACAGAGTTGTTAATGTTTTCATATGCTTTACCCGATAAAACAGGGTGCGTACAAATTGCTCGTACAGATTTAGCCCCTTTTTCTAATATTAATTGAGCTGCTTTAGATAAGGTGCCACCTGTATCAATTAAGTCATCTACTAATATTACATTAGCGTCTGTTACATCACCAATTAATTGCATTGAAGCTACTTTGTTAGCTCTTTCTCTGTGTTTGTCACAAACCACTAAGTCTGCACCTAAATATTTAGCAAAGTTTCTTGCTCTTTTTACACCACCAACATCCGGAGATGCAATGATTAAGTTTTCTAATTCTAAAGACTGAACGTAAGGTACAAATACCGAAGCACCGTCAAAATGATCTACAGGGAAGTCAAAGAATCCTTGAATTTGATCTGCGTGTAAATCACATGTCATAAGACGTGTGGCACCAGCTGCTGAAAGTAGATTAGCTACTAATTTAGCAGCAATACTAACTCTAGGTTTGTCTTTTCGGTCTTGTCTTGCGTAACCGAAATAAGGCACAACTACCGTTATTTTTGCAGCAGAGGCTCTTTTAGCGGCATCAATCAACAACAATAGCTCCATTAAATTATCGGCAGAAGGGAAGGTAGATTGCACAATAAATACATCACATCCTCTTACCGACTCGTTATAATGTACTGAAAGTTCGCCATCACTAAAGCGTTCAGCAGTTACTAAGCCAAGGTCTTTACCATAAGCAAGAGCAATTTTATCAGCTAAATACCTAGATGCAGTTCCGGAGAAAATCTTTACAGTTGAGTTCATTTTGTTGCTTTGTTCCAAGTATATCCTTGCAAAATTTTGCGCAAATATAGGGTTTTTACTTTGTTTTTGAATGCTTAACCTTCAATTAAATTTAGCATTTTTACTGTTGCAATGATAGCAGCAGCTTGCTGGTCGGACTCTAATCCCCTTGTTTTAAATTCTTTTCCTTTAAAATCCCATGAAATAATGGTTTCTACTAAGGCATCTGTTCTACCACCAGGGGGAATACTAATTTTGTAATTAGTAAGCTTAGAGATTTCTTTTCCTAAATCATCATAGATTATTTTTACGGCTTTCATAAAAGCATCGTACTGACCATCACCAGTTGAACATGCCTCGTATTCTTTATTGTTTATTTCTAAACGAATGGTAGTAACGGGCTTTAAATTATATACGTGGGTAGAATAGTAGTTCTTGATTTTGATTTTCTCTTCAATCATATCACTACCTAAAACATCAGATATAATAAAAGGAAGATCTTCCTGTGTAATAGTTTCTTTTTTATCTCCCAGATCAACCACTCGTTTAAGAATTTTCTTCATGGCTTCGTCTGAAAGCTCAATGCCCAATTCTTCTAAGTTTTTTTTGATACTGGCTTTACCAGAAGTTTTTCCTAAAGCGTATTCTCTTTTTCTGCTGAAACGTTCAGGAGTAAGTTCATTAAAGTAAAGATTACCTTTGTTGTCTCCGTCTGCATGTACGCCACAGGTTTGTGTAAACACATGGGCTCCCACAATAGGTTTGTTATTGGGTATTCTAATACCACTGAAAACTTCAACAATTTTACTGACTTTGTTCAACTTTGTTTCATCAACACCCGATTCAAAGTTTAAATGATCTCTTAAACCAATAACACTGGCTAATGGTGTATTGCCAGTTCTTTCACCTAAGCCATTAATGGTGGTGTGTAAGCCATTAATCCCGGCTTTTATTGCAGCAAATGTGTTTCCTACAGCTAAGTCGTAATCATTATGTAAATGCGAATCGAATTTTAGTGTAGGGTATCTATCTTTTGTTTCTTTTATATATTGGGTAATTAAATCTGGATTGAGTATCCCCAAGGTATCGGGCAGCATAAAACGTTTAACACCTTCATTTTTCAGGTTGTCTAACATATAGAAAATATAATCTTTAGAATTTTTCATTCCGTTTGACCAATCTTCTAAATATAAGTTCACAGAAATACCGTATTCATGGGCCAGTTTAATGCTGGCTTTTATATCGGAAAGATGTTCTTCCTTAGTCTTTTTAAGTTGTTTTTCTAAATGGTTAGTAGAGCCCTTGCATAGCAAGTTAATTACTTTAGCACCAGCTTCTTTAATCCATTCTAATGATTTTCCACCATCAACAAAACCTAAAATTTCAATACGGTCTAAGTAATTTCTTGGGGTAGCCCAAGAAATTATCTTTTTTACGGCATCTAATTCCCCATCCGAAATTCTTGCAGAGGCTACTTCTATACGGTCTACTTTTAAATCGTCTAGTAAAAGCTTAGCTAAACTAAGTTTTTCCGTTGCTGTAAATGCTACTCCCGAGGTTTGTTCACCATCGCGAAGTGTGGTATCCATTATTTCCAGTCTCATAGTATTCTCTAAGAAAAGGCAAAGTTAAGCATAATATTAGCCTTCGAAAAATGGTGGTGTAATTACCTTTAAAGCCTTCTTTTCTATATTAATTTCTGCTGTAGTAATTTTTTCTTTTATTTCCCCGTCTATGTGGTGATAAAACGATTCGTTAGAAAATACCTCTAACTTTTCTACAGTTTCGGTAGAGTAATATTTGAAGGCATTAATTTTTTTAGTGGCTAACGAATAACAGCAGTTTACCCAGCTTATGGCCGGAATAACACTTAAAAAACATAGATCTAGTTTTTCATCTGTTAAAGAAGCGTGAGGGGCAATAAATGTATTGTTGCCATATTGGTTGGCATTGGTAATGCTTAATAATAAGGGCTTGGTTTCAATAGTTTCTCCGTTTTTAATAACGGTAAATGCTCTTGGTTTGTACCTTAGGAATTCCTGAAAACCAGACTTTAAATAGGTTAACAAACCACGGGTAGGGGCTTCGTCAAACTTTTTAGCAATTAATGCATCTAAAGCAAAACCCGTAGAACAGAAAAAATATTTGCCATTACATAAACCCACATCAATGGTGGTTGTGTGGTTTTGTTTTATGATTTCTAATGCTTTAATGGGTTTGGTGGGTATACCAATATGTCTTGATAAACCATTTCCGGAACCTCTGGGAATAATGGCTAGTGCCGTTTTTGTTTTTACCAGTTCAGAACCTATTTCATTTATGGTACCATCACCGCCAATGGCACAAACTATACTTATGTTTTGTTGAACAGCTTCTTTGGCTAACTGAATAGCGTGGCCCGCAAATTGAGTTGTTTTTATGGTATAATCCCATTTATTAATCTGTGCGAAAGTAGCGATGATTTCTTTTAGAAATTCATTCGATTTTCCACCCGAAATAGGATTGAGAATAAACCAGATTTTACCTAGAGAGCTCATTTTTAGTGACATTAAATTCATAATGCCCAACAAAAGAATGTCTTTCGAATGAAAGGATGAATAAATGAAGTTTCTTACTTTTTTTATCGAAATAGAACAACGGGCCGTCAATTCCTATTTTATGACTGTCTATAAAATTACCGTCAATATCTACTAACAGAGCATAGAATGGATTTTCTAAAGAGCTGTTTTTTTTCATTTCAGAATAACTTTCATAAAACGAATGGTTAGAAATACCCATGGGCATTTGGTAACCCTTATAGCTGTTTTCTAAATCTAAAACAGGTACTTTTTCTGGTTGGAAACCACAGACTAAGCTAAGTGGTGGGGTAATGCTGTCCTTTCTAGCAAATTGAATAGATAATTCTATTATGCTATCTTTTTTATTAGCGGAGGTAGCATAACTTAATTCCGCTTTTTTTAGGGTAGCTAACTGACTTAAATATGTTTTTCTTGGGTTTGAATAATCATAAAAACCAGGAGGGGAGAAGGTGGCGTATTTGGTAGAATCGCTTAAGAAATCATTTATGGAAGAGACCTCTTTAGGGAAAATGATGTTTTTTTGTTTCTTCTTTCTTTCACCTCCTAAGGGGTAAAGTTTGGTGTTGTGGTTTTCAAAACTTAAATCTTTACTTTCTGTAATAGTTCTCAGTTCATTAAAATCAATTTTTTTAGATTCTGGGTCTTTCCAAAAAGCAAGGTGCTCTTCGTATTTACAGAAATCCATTTCATTTCTATCCTGAAAAATTTGATGGTACAAACTATCTGGAAAGTTGAACCAGCCATGGTAATAGGGTTTGCTTTCACCTTTTTCTTCAGTATAAAGAATGATTTCCCACAGATAAGAGTTTAGACAATTGCGGGCAATGTCAACTCTTTTTAGGTGAAGGTATTCGGTTCCTGAAGAAGAGATTTTATAATTGTTCGGTGAAAATTGAACTTGTTGCCTATTCCATTCTTGGTTTACAAACCCAATAAAACTTAAATATTCATTGTCTTTAATCCATTCGGGAACAGTAGGAATAAATTCCGCCAACAATATACTGTCTAAAAACAGTGTGTCAGAGGTTTCGTTACCAGGCATTATTTTCAGCGTAAAGTATTCTTTATTTTCCCTTTTAAAATAAATACTATCGTGCTGAAAAGCACCCGTAAAGCTGCTTCTTAATGATATGTCTGGATTGTTTGGGTAATCTTTATCACTTAAAGTAATGATTTTTGCACCAGAAAATGAGATTTCTTTTTGGGGAGTAAAGCAGCCTTTTTCGACTTCATTATTTTCTCTTGAACATGAAAGTAATGTAATGATTAGAATAATAGCTGCGTATAATCTCATAAAGATGAAGTAATGATTATTTTTTGTTGTTTTCTTCCTTAATATGCGTTACTAATTTTCTGCAAAGGGCATGCATTTCGTCTGCCATAAAATCGTCACCGGTAGCATTTTTAATACTTTCGGCCATACCACCAATAGAGTCAACGTAAAATCTTTTCATCTCCTCTACGGTCATGTCTTTAGTCCATAGATCAATTCTAAGAGTGCTTTTGGCATCTTGATCCCAAAGAGAAATTAAAATGGCGTTAGAATCGGTTGGGCCGTCTGTAGGTTTGTCGGTAGCGTTCCATTGGATTTTTTCTGGTACGTTTTGATCGTCTAACTGTATATCAAATTTTATTTCTGATTCTTTCATGATGTTATTGTTCAGCCAATATCTTTTCGGCTTCTTTTTTATCTTCTACTAATTGATTTTTCAGAGCGTGAATATCTACAAATTTCTTCTCTTTTCGAATTCTATCGTAAAAGAAGACTTCAATTTCTTGTGTGTAAATATCTTCTTCAAAGTTAAAAATATGAGTTTCAACGGTTCTTTGTACGCCATTAACGGTTGGTCTGAAACCAATATTTAGCATTCCTTTAAATAAACGTTGACCTACTTTTATTTTAACAGCATAAACACCGTCATCGGGGATTAGTTTTTCTTCTTGTTCAATAGCAATATTAGCTGTAGGGAAGTTGATTTTCCTACCTAATTGATCGCCTAATATTACAGCGCCACGTAAAGAATAGGGGTGCCCCAGTAGTTTTTGGGCTTTGGCTACGTTGCCTTCGCGCAATGCTTTACGGATTAAGGTAGAGCTTATTTCTAGATCATCAATATCCTGTTCGGGTATCTCTTCAATCTGAAAAGGAAACTTATGCTGATTGGCTACTAAATAGTCAAAACCACCTTCTCGGTTTCTTCCAAAACGATGGTCATAACCAATCACTAAGTTTTTGGTTTGAATTTTATCGATTAAAATATCTTGTATAAACTGTTCGGAAGAGAGTAGTGAAAACTCTTTGGTAAAAGGAATAATAACAAAGTGGTCTATGCCTGTGTTTTCTAAAAGATCTATTTTTTCTTTTATGGTAGAAAGAAGTTTTAGATCTGGTTTTTTGGCAGAAAGCACAAATCTAGGGTGAGGCCAAAATGAAATTACAACACTAACGCCTTGGGTTTCTTTGGCAAGATCTATTAGTCTAGAAAGTATTTTTTGATGGCCTAGATGAACACCGTCAAAAGTACCGCTGGTAACTACAGCATTTTTTAAAGAAGGAATATCATCAAGCCCGAAATGTACCTTCATCTTTCATTTTTTGAATTTCCTCAACAAAACTGTCTACCGTTTTAGCATTTTCTACCAAATGGTCACCAATTCGGGTTCTTCTTAGTTCTATTAAATAGCCACCGCTTTCTAAGGCTTTACCAACATCTCTGGCTAAGCTTCTAATATAAGTGCCTTTTGAACAGACAACTCTAAAATGAAGTTCAGTACCTTCAAATTTTGTAAACTCTAACTCTTTTATTTCAACTTTACGGGGCTCAATTTCTACTTCTTCACCTTGGCGGGCGCTTTTGTACAAACGTTTTCCGTTTACTTTTATGGCAGAAAAGATAGGAGGGATTTGATCTATTTCTCCCATAAACTGTGGTTTTATAGATTCAATTTGTTCGCTAGTAATGTGTTCTGTGGGAAATGTTTCGTCTACTTCCGATTCTTTATCTAAGCTAGGTGTAGAGGCTCCTAATTGAATAATGCCGGTGTATTCTTTTTCCTGTCCCATTAAATCGTTAATGGTTTTGGTTTTTTTACCGGTGCAGACAATTAATAAACCTGTAGCTAAAGGATCTAACGTTCCGGCGTGTCCTACTTTTTTAATCCGAATATTGTTGCGGATTTTTTTAACTACGTCAAATGAAGTCCACTCTAAAGGTTTGTCAATTAATAGGACTTCACCTTCTTGAAAGTCGTACATGTTTAGGCTAAGATTATGGCTATAAGACCAACTATGGCACAGTAAATAGAAAAGTAAATAAGTTTACTTTTCTTAACTAAATTAATCATCCAGGTACAAGCAAAAAAGCCACTTATAAAAGCCGCAATAAAGCCTATAATTAAAGAGGTGCTTTTAGATTCCATTTGAATCATTCCTCCATCCAGTAAGTCTTTAGCCATTTTTCCAATAATAAGCGGTACAACCATAAGAAAGGAGAAACGAGCCGCTTTGCTTCGGTCAATACCTAATAATACTGAAGTAGAAATGGTAGCACCAGATCTTGAAATACCGGGCAAAATAGCTATGGCTTGTGCTATGCCAATTATTATAGCGTAAAATGGTGTAACGCCTTTTTCAGTAGTTTTAGCTTTGTCTGCAAATAATAACAATACGGCTGTTAGAATTAACATGCTTCCAACTAAGGTCATGTTTCCGTTGAATAGACTTTCAATAAAATCTTCAAAGAAAAGACCTACAAATACTGCGGGTATCATTGAAATGATGATGTTTAAAGAGAATTTTTTCTCTTCGTTCATTTCGGTATTAAAAAGCCCTTTTATGATTTCTGAAATGTCTTTTCTGAAAACAACAATTGTGCTAAGCGCTGTAGCGGCATGCAAAACAATAGTCATTAATAAACTTTCTTCCGGAAGATGGTTGTCACCAAATAGACGTTTGGCAATTTCTAAATGCCCACTACTACTAACCGGCAAAAACTCCGTTAACCCTTGAATAATACCAAGGATTATACTTTCTAATACAGACATTTAGGGTTATTTTTTCTTTTTGAAGAAAATAGCAAAGAATTCAATTACAAATCCAGAAAGTACCACAATTGGACCAAGTGTAATTCCTAGAAAACCAAAACCATAGGGTTCAGAATCTAAAAACATGATTATAAAGCCGGAAAAAATAACTACAATACCTACAATTAGAATAAGGTAATTGGCCTTTTCAAATATCAATTTATTATTATCCATTTTAATAAAGTTCGTCTAATGACAATTTAAGGTATTTTTTAATGACAATAAATGTACTTAAGGTACTTATCATAAGCCCAAGTACTGGTAAAGAAGCTAATAACATTAACACCCATAGGTGGTTGGCAATCTCTCTAAGTTCCGCAACATCACTATACACGTATTGTAATATGTTAGAAATTAGTAGTGCTGCAATTAAACCAGAGCATAAGCCTTGGAATAGAGCTGTTTTAATAAAAGGCCATTGAATAAATGAAGGTCTGGCACCTACTAATTGCATGCTTCTAATTAAAAAGCGTTGCGAAAATAAAGCGATTTTGATGGTGTTATTGATTAGTAGAATAATAGTAATTATTGCAATAGCAGTAAATAAACCTAAGAAGAAAAGAATCTTTTCCATATTTCTATTAATAGCATTTACTTCTTTTTCTTTACGCGCGTTAAAGTCTACTTCGTAAATACCACTAATGCTTTCTATTTCACTTTTAATAGATTGAAGCTGTTTGATGTCAGAAAATTGTGGGTCAATTTTTATAATAAGCGATGCTTTTAAAGGATTGATTCCTAAAACATCGGTGAAGTCTTCTCCAGTTTCGTTTATAAACTCGTTTACGGCTTGTTCTCTAGAAATGTATGCAATTTCCACCTCACCGTTTTTACGGTGTACGTAGGGTTTAGAAGCAATTAGTGATTCAACTCTAACTAATTCGTTGTCGCTTACATTAGAGTTTAGGTAGATGTGCAACTCAATATTTTGTTTAATATAAGTTGTTAAGCTTTGGGCGTGCAAAATTATAGCACTAAAAAGTCCTATAACAGTTAATGATAAACTGATGGTAAAGACTACCGTTAAATACGGATAGCTACCTAGTTTTTTCTTTTTATTTATTCTTCCCTTCACTCTATAATAACAAAAAAGGCCATATCAATGATACGGCCAAAATTATAAATAATTATGAGAGTCTCTTACTTATTTTCCAATTCGTTGATAACTACTTGGTCTGTTAAAGTCTCTAGCTTGTTGGTTTTAGAACCGGTGTTTTTTATAGCGTAATACTGGTTTTCGAATTTCAAGTATAGTTGCTTTTCAGTATTTAGCTTTAGTTCGTATAAAACATAAGGTACATCCGAATTGAAATCACCAACTAAAGTTAAATTCTGCCCATCATACTGGTACTTTCTGTATGATTTGTTATTGACTTCAATCTTTGGTACAATTTCAGAAACTTTATTGTCTTTTGTTGTAGACGTTAAGTTATTAGACGGAGCGTTTATATCTGTGTTTTCAAGTACATCGTCGAACTCGCCTATAGCAGGGTTCACAGATGGGTCTTTTATGTCGTAATGAAAAGCTTTTTTAGCAGCAGGTTTGTTTGTTGCTTCTTTTTCTTTCTTTTCTACCGAAGGTTTACTATTTACTTCAGTATGAACTATAATCTCTTCAGGCTCTTTTGTTTTTTCTGAAGTTGTTGAGATGGTTTCTTCTGTAAGCGTTTCTATAAGTTCTTCTTTTGTGTTTGCCTCAGTCAACTCATTAGATTTTGATTCTTCTTTAAGAATTACTAATTCTTCAGTAGGTGTTTTTAATGCCGTAGAGTGATTTTCTGTTGAATTAAAGAAGTAAATACCTGTAAATATAATACCTACAATAGCCGCGGCACCCCAATACAAAGGCGTAGGATTGTATAATTTAGGCACAGGTAAAGAGGCTAGCGATGCTTTCAATTCTGCTTTTCTAGCATTTTTAATGGAAGAGGTTAGCTCTTTTTGAAAGTTAAATTCCTCTTGTAACTGAGGGTTTTTAGCTACTTCATCTAAAAGAGCTTTTGATTCTTCTGAGGAAATATTTCCTGCAAAATAATTATCGATTAATTCTTCGTAATTCATAAATATCTAATCTATGAAGTCTGTTACTTTGTAACGAGACTTAACAATGTTATCTAATTCCTTTTTGCACTTATACTTTTTGGTCTTTGCCGTATCTGCCGAACTAAAATTTAGTTTATCGGCAATGTCTTGCATTGATAGACGATCAAAGTAATAGTAAGTCAACACTTTCTTGCAAGTATCTCCTAATGAGTCTATACAATCGTGTATGATTTGTATGCGTTCGTTTTTGTCGTGCTCAGGATGGGATTCACCATCTTTTTCTTCGTGTGAAAGCCTTTTTTTACGATCTAGTTCTTTTAACCAGAGGTTGTTGCATATACTGTATAAGTATGTGCTGATTTTTGCAGTTAAAGTAAGTTTGTCATTAACTACCTTTTCCCAAAAGACAATTAAAGCATCCTGATAAATATCCCGAGCTTCTTCTTCGGTACCGTTATTCCTCAAAACCATTTTTACCATCATTCTATAGTATTTATCATACAGATAATGAATAGCCTTTTCGTCGGAGCTCTTTATTCGATCTAGGATTTCCCTGTCTTTCATTCAAAATATTTTCACTTTCACATGAGCAACGGTTTTATGTAAATACCGTTAGCAATTAAAAAGTAACCTTGTTGTATAAATATAATTTTATGAACGAATTTTATCGAGAAGATTATTAAAAATATTGATCTCTTCGTCGGTAAGTTTTTTTAATCTGTTTTCTAACTGAGATAAAGTACTGTCAGTTTTTTCTAAAAGCTCAAATCCTTTACTGCTCAACGTTAATGAAGAAACTCTTTTATCTTCTTTTCTAACTTTTTTAGAGATTAACTTTTTAACTAATAAACGTGCAACTATTCTGGATACATCGCTAGATTTATCCATAACCCTATCTTTAATATCGTTAATACATAAGGTTTCTGGTGAAGCCCCTCTTAAAATTCTAAGGACGTTAAACTGTTGTGGCGTTATATTGTATCCTTTAAAATATTCTTTTGACTCTTGTTGAATGAAGTAGTTGGTATAAAGCAAGTTTAAATATGCCTTATGGTGTTCGTTGGTAAAAGTAGTTTTCAATTCAGTTTCTAAATCCATCTATTAATCATTTATATATGACCAAATTTCTTGTTTTCTAATATCTTCTTTAAACTGGCCACCATAGTGTCCTGTTACGGTAGAACTGCTGTTGTCTTTTATTCCTCTAGAAGAAACGCATAAGTGCTTAGAGCTAATAATAACAGCAACATCTTCAGTTCCTAAAATTTCTTTTAGTTCAGTAGCAATTTGTATGGTTAATCTTTCCTGAACCTGTGGTCTATTGGCAAAATATTGTACAATTCTGTTAATCTTAGAAAGACCAATTACATTGTCTTTTGGTATGTAAGCTACATGAGCTTTTCCAAAGAAAGGAACAAAATGGTGTTCACAATTAGAATGGAACTCAATGTCTTTTTCTACCAATACTTCATTAAACTTATATTTGTTTTCAAATAGAGTAACAGCGGGTTTGTTTTTTGGGTTCAAGCCAGAAAATACTTCCTGAACATACATCTTAGCCACTCTTAATGGGGTTCCTTTTAGGCTATCATCCGATAAGTCTAATCCCAATATTTGCATGATTTCCTTAAAGTGCTTTTGAATAAGCTCTATTTTAAGTTCATCATCTTTATCAAATGCATCTGGGCGTAATGGTGTATTGGGCGACATAGAAATATGATTATCACCAATTTCATCTATAGAAATCCCTTTATACGGGGAATTCAACGAAGTTTCTTTCTGTTTCATAGAGTTTGATTTTTAAATCGAACTTAGGGTCTAACTGATCTTTAATTAATTTATAAATGGTAACAGCTATGTTTTCAGCGGTAGGGTTTAAATTGCTGAATTCCTTTGTGTCCAGATTTAAATTTTTATGATCAAATTTTTTAATAACATGCTCCTGAATAATTTCTTTCAGAATTTTAATATCAATCACGTAACCAGTTTCAGGATCAATTTCTCCAATCACTTTAACAATCAGTTCGTAATTATGGCCGTGGTAGTTGGGGTTGTTACACTTTCCAAAAACAAGATCATTTTTAGTACTGTCCCAATCTTTATTGAAAAGCCTATGCGCGGCGTTAAATCTTTCTTTTCTAAATACAGCTACTCTCATTAATTTGCTTTAACTGTTTAACTAATATAGTTGTTCTATTAAACAAAAATAAATTTAAACTGTCTACCAATGAAAAAAGTCGTCTATTTAGACGACTTTTTTCAGCGTTAAATGATATGAAATATTATTTATATTCTTTTGGCGGTAGGTAAATGCTGAAAAGATTCTTTAAAGGCGTTTAAGCTTACTTTTAAATCTTTTCTGGTTTTGTTAATAATGTTTAGTTCTTCAACATCTACATAATTTAACCTGTTTTGCCATTCAGTTACTACTTCTAAGTGGTCTAGGTTAATGGTTTTGTAGTTTTTGCTAGTACTAACGTTGGCTACTTGCCACATCCAAGCACATACACGTGCTCTAGTTGGTTCATCTTCTCTCATTAAAGAATCTACAGCAGAATCGTAAACACTAATATTATCAGGTAGTTTATCGTATTTTTCTTTAAATTCGTCAACCTCTGTTTGGCTAATCCCATCTTCTAAAATCATTTGAACTCGGGTGTCATATTGAGAGTCTTTTATTACACCATTAGACCAAGCTACTAAAGTTGTTAAAGCCAAAGCGGCTTCATTTTTTGTGAAATCTATCTTTATTCCCATTACAAGTTTCGTCAAATCAGCTCAAATTTAGCAGTATTAAAGGATTCTAAAAACTTATTCTTCGTCTGTTTCTACTTTTTTTAAGAGTTTCCTTAATTTGCCACTTCTAAATTATTTAAAAAGATGGATAGAAAAAGAGTTTTGATTACTGGTGGAGCTGGATTTTTAGGTTCTCATTTATGCGAAAAATTATTAGCTGAAGGAAACGATATAATCTGCTTAGATAATTTCTTCACTGGTAGAAAAGACAATATTGTTCATCTAATGGATAGTCCATTTTTTGAATTAGTTAGACACGATGTAACAACTCCGTATTTTGCTGAAGTTGACGAAATATATAATCTAGCATGTCCGGCATCGCCAATACATTATCAACATAACCCTATTAAAACAATTAAAACCTCTGTAATGGGTGCTATTAATATGTTGGGTTTAGCTAAGCGTGTTAATGCTAAAGTTTTTCAGGCCAGTACTTCTGAAGTATATGGAGACCCAGAAATTCACCCACAACCAGAAGGATATTGGGGACATGTGAACCCAATTGGTATTCGTTCTTGTTATGACGAAGGAAAAAGATGTGCAGAAACCTTGTTTATGGATTACCATAAGCAAAACAATGTAAGAATTAAGATTATTAGAATATTTAATACTTACGGGCCAAGAATGCACCCCGAAGATGGTAGAGTAGTTTCTAATTTTATTGTTCAGGCATTAAAAGGAGAAAACATTACAATATATGGAGAAGGAAATCAAACAAGAAGTTTCTGTTATGTAGACGATTTGATTGATGGGTTTGTTCGTTTAATGGGAACTGGAGATGATTTTATAGGCCCTGTTAATGTTGGTAATCCAAATGAATTTACCATTAAAGAATTAGCTGAAAAAGTTATCTCAATTACAGGTAGTTCTTCTAAAATTATTTATATGGATTTACCAAAAGACGATCCTATGCAAAGACAACCAGTTATTGATTTGGCCAAAGAAAAATTAGGATGGGAGCCTAAAGTTGAATTAGATAACGGTTTAGTAAAGACAATTGAGTATTTCGATAATTTATTAAAAGCAAATAAGATATGATGAAGAAAGTAATTTTTGCCTCATTGGTGGGCTTAATGTCTTTAACAGCTTGCGATAAAGACGGAGATATAAATCTGTTTTCTTTGGAAGATGATAAAGAATTAGGTAAACAGTTAAGCACTGAGATTGCTAATAATCCTAGTGAATACCCAATTCTTGACCCTGTTAAATATGCGGATGCTTATGGCTATTTGTATGATATTAGGGATAGAATTCTTAATTCTGGAAAAGTTAATCTTAGAGATGAGTTTGATTGGGAAGTAAAGATAATTCAAGATGATGACGTGTTGAATGCATTTTGCGCACCAGGCGGTTACATTTATGTTTACACCGGAATTATAAAATACCTTGACAGTGAATATGCTTTAGCAGGTGTTTTAGGACATGAAATTGCTCATGCCGATAAAAGACACTCATCTGACAGATTAACCCGAGAATACGGTGTTTCATTGGCTTTAGATGTAGTTTTAGGTAAAAACCAAGGTGCTTTAACTGATATGGCTAGAAGTTTAGCAACGCTTAGTTATGGTAGAAACCAAGAGCGTGAAGCAGATGAATATTCTGTGATTTACCTATGCGAAACGGAATATCAAGCAGATGGAGCAGCTCGTTTCTTTGAAAGCATAGCGGCGGGATCGGGTAGCAGTGGAGGAGGACTTGAAGAGTTTTTAAGTACACACCCAGATCCAGGAGAAAGAGTACAAAACATTACGTCTTTAGCGGAAGAAAAATCTTGCTCTGGGGATAGAACAATTGGTGATTATGAAGCTTTTAAAAACGCTCTTCCTTAAGAGCGTTTTTTTTGTTTTTTTACCAAAGCTAGAATTCCAAAAACAACAATTGCAAACACCACAAAGCCAACTATAGCCCAGAAGGCACTTAATACATTTTTAGTTTCTACCAAAAAAACGGCTCCAACTAAAATTACAGTTGCTATTTCATTATACATCCTTAACTGTTTAGAACTGAATGAAAACAATTGGTTTTCAAAGGATCTAATGATTTTAATACAATGGAAATGGTAAAGTGTTAAAACAATAACTAGGCTTAGCTTTACATACAACCACGTATCTAAAAAATAAGGATTAATATAGATCATAGATAAACCTGTAATCCAAGTAATAACCATTGCTGGTGTGGTTATGGCATTCATCAAACGCTTTTCCATTAATAAGAATTGCTTACTTAATAACTTACGTTCTGCTTGTTCTTTTTCTTGTGCTTCTGTATGGTAAACAAATAACCGAACCATAGTAGAATAAACCAGCAAACCAGCTCACAACAAAAATAATATGTAAAGATTTTATAACTAAGAACATATATAGAATCTAAAGGTTATTTCTAAAATTAATAGAGAATTTATAAAGCAGCGTAGAAAATGAAATATTTATCAGCCTAGTTATTTTCTGATTATACTTTTTAGTTGTGACAAAATAAGCATTAAGAGACGCGTATAGACTTAACACAGAAGAAAAGAGTTTACAATTACTGGTACCAACAGAAGGCAGAAATGAATTCTTATGAGCTTTTGCAAGCCCGGTACGGTGAAATAAGAAAAGGCGAAGCTGGTTTTGGTTTTTGTGACAGAAGACTTTTCTTCTTCTAAACAAGTTAAACATGGACAATCCTTCTAAAAGTTGGGAAGATAGAGTACCCGTACTAAAACTGAATTTCAGTAAAAAATTTAATACCGGTATTTATCCATATTCCATGATGTCTTCTGTCTTTATGCCTATAAAAGGAGATAATTTAAGGCCTTTAAAGCTTAAATAATTCTAATCAAGAATGGTGTGGGCAAACCTTTACTCAGCTTAATAAGAATGATAAGCGGCTATTTGGTTAATCAGTACTCTTATTTTGAACAAGAAGGGGATGAACCAGAGACAAGTATTTAAATATCCATTTGAAGATAACTTGTTTAATGTAATTCGTGCAAATCCTAAAACTCTACCCGTAGGTTCTTTTAAAATGTACCCTGCTTTATGTATTGTAAGGTTAATGCATAAACCGTAAAGGCCTTACCGTAGAAGTAGAATTGGAAGTTCAGAAAATGGAATTACCGTTTATAACTTATATTATCCCAAGTTAGACAGAACATTTTCTATTGGTTTAAAACTGAATTTCCGTACGAAATTGAATCTTGGAAAGAAGAATATATGTCTGGATGGGGCGACTCTAAAAAAAGATTAGTTACGCAAGCAAATTAAAAGACCGTAGGTTAATTGATTATTGGAATAAAAATGCGCTTAAAGATTCTACAATAAGGAAAGAATTTAGGGTACTTTTTTAGTACCCTAATATATTTAATAACTGGTCTGGTGTCTGTTGTTCTGAAAACAGTTTAGTTTTAATTTTACCGTTTTCATCCTTTTCAATAATTAGATGTTTTGGGCATGGGATTAGACAATGTTGTAAACCACCAAAACCACCAACAGTTTCTTGATAAGCACCTGTATTAAAAAAACCAATATATTGCTGTTCATTAAGATCGAAAGCCGGCAGATGTATGGCATTCATGTGTTGTTCAGAGTTGTAATAATCATCACTGTCACAAGTTAATCCACCTAATAAAACTCTTTCGTATTCTTCTTCCCATCGTTAATTGGAAGCATAATAAAGCGTTTGTTTATGGCCCATGTATCTGGTAACGTGGTCATAAATGAACTGTCAATCATATTCCACTTTTCTCTATCATTTTGTTGTTTCTGATAAAGAATAGAATACAAAGCACCGCCACTTTCACCAACCGTAAAAGAACCGAATTCAGTAAAAATATCTGGTTGTGGAACATCAAACTCTTCACAAACGGCTTTTACTTGAAAAATGATTTCATCAATAATGTATTCGATAATCGTAATCAAATGAAAGGAGTTTTTGATAGGAAAACCACCTCCAATATTAAGCGCACTCAATTCTGGACAGATTTTTTTCAGTTCTCCATAGACTTTAAGACATTTGGTTAATTCGTTCCAGTAATATGCATTATCATTAATCCCCGTATTAATGAAAAAGTGAAGCATTTTAACATTCACCTTGTCTAGCATTTGTACACGGTTCTTGTAAAACGGCACAATGTCTTTATAACCAATACCTAAACGGGAAGTATAAAACTCAAATTTAGGTTCTTCTTCGGAAGCAATTCTAATCCCAATATTAAAAGGGCCATCAATTTTATCCATCAATTGGTAAAGCTCTCTATCATTGTCAATCACCGGAATGGTATTGGGTAATTTAGGGACAATTCTAGCTATGTTTTCAACATATTCATCACGCTTAAAGCCATTACAGATAATGTAAGTGTCTTTATTTATTTTTTTGGCATCTAACAGCTTTTCTATAATGTTAATATCAAAAGCAGAAGAAGTTTCTAAATGAATATCATTTTTTAAAGCCTCGTCTAAAATAAATGAGAAATGAGAACTTTTGGTACAGTAGCAATAATTGTATTTCCCTTTGTAGGCATGTTTTTTCATGGATTTTTTAAACCATGTTTTAGCCCGTTTAATATTGTTGGAAATCTGTGGTAAGTAAGTGAATTTTAACGGAGTACCGTATTCTTCAATAAGATCAATTAAAGGGATACCGTGAAATTCAAGAAAGTTATTATTTAATGCGAATTCATCTTGAGGGAAATCAAATGTCTGCTGAATTAAATCTACGTATTTAGTTTTCATTAATTAAAAAAGGCTTAATTGGTTAGGTAAAGGTTCTTCTTTTTCTTTTTTGTTCTTCTTGTTTTCGATTGGTATTTCTTTATCGTATAAAGTCTGATCAATAGTAAAAGGTTCATCAGAAATAATTTCTGAATTGTAATCCCCGTCTTCTGGGCGGATTATTTTACCTCTTTCAGTTCTTTCAGCATTTTTTAAGAATTCTTCGTCAATAATTTCTTCGGTAGTTGGGTATATAAATTTTATACCATCAATTTTTACCAATTCAAAATCCTTGTTTCTACCTTTTTTAATAAGTGTTTCTACATATTGCCTAGAAACACCAACCTTACCTCTTTTAGACTTATAGGAAGCCGCAAAATTGTGGATGGTTTTAAGTTCCGATATGTTATACGTTTTCTTAGCCATTCGAACGGTAAAGATAATTACATCTAATGATAAATACGTTTATAAAACTTTACAAATAAATAAACTTAGGAAACTTTTATCTTAATCAAAGTTTCTCTAATATCGTTTTTCATAAAAAACTGTTATGAAAACTTATTACAAGCTTTTATTAGCCCTTCTTTTTTTATTGAATTATAATCTATTAAACGCTCAGAATTATACCATTTCTGGTGTAGTTAAAGATGCACAATTAGATGAAACCTTACCCGGGGCTTCAATTAAAGTAGTAGAATTGGGTAAGGGGGCCACAACTGACTTTGACGGCTTCTTTAAATTAGAGCTTCCGGCAGGCAAATACACTTTAAAAGTGTTTTATGTAGGATATATAGAGCAAGAACAAATTATAGATCTTACAAGTGACCAAACTTTAAATTTTTCTCTTTCTGAAAATATTGAACAGCTTAATGAGGTAGTAATTACTGCTGAACGGCAAGACGCCAATATTACAGCCGTTGAAATGAGTACGGAAGAATTAACGGTTGAAGAGATTAAAAAATTACCAGCTCCTTTAGGCGAACCAGATGTTGTAAATACTTTAAAATTATTACCGGGTGTAAGTTCGGTAGGGGAAGGAGCTAGTGGTTTTAACGTACGTGGTGGTGGTACAGATCAAAATTATATTTTATGGAATGAAGCACCAATTTATGTCTCTTCCCATCTTTTTGGATTCTTTTCTGTATTTAATTCAGATGCTTTAAAAGATCTTAAACTTTATAAAGGGGCTATTCCAGCTCAATACGGCGGTAGGCTTTCTTCCGTATTAGACATTCATCAAAGAGAGGGGGATGATGAAAAACTTTCGCTTTCTGGTGGTATAGGGTTGGTTTCAGCAAAATTAACCGTAACAGCACCTATTCAAAAAGAGAAAAGTTCTTTCTTAATTTCTGCAAGAAGATCCTTGTTTGGTTTTTTATTAAAAGCTGGGCCAGAAGATGTAAGTAGCAATGACGTTTATTTTCAGGATTTAAATATAGGCTTAAACTTTAAATTGAATGAAAAGAATTCATTGGCATTTTACTCGTATTATGGGGTTGATTCATGGACTTCCGGAACTAGTTTTGAATTTAAATGGGGAAATTTTGCCAATACATTAAATTGGAAACATACATTTAACGATAGAATTTTTTCGAATACTTCTTTAATCTACTCTAGTTACGACTATACTTTTGGTATCACCGATGCTTTTGCCTCTAAATCAAAAGTTCAGAACTATTTATTGAATCAGAATTTTAAGCATCTTGTGGGTGAAAAACATACCTTTAATTATGGATTAAATGTTAATTATTATGTTCTTACACCCGGCGGTTTTAAACCTGAAGGTGATTTTAAAAGCATTTTTACTGAAATAGTAGCTAAAAAAGAACATGCGTTAGATAATTCTATATATATATCTGATGAGTACAAAATATCGGATAGAGTTACAGTATCTGCTGGTTTACGTTTTAACCACTACACTTTATTTGGTGAAAAAACAGTGTATGATTATCAGCCAGGTACTATAAAAAGCGAAGAAACCCGCATAGATTCTACAGTTTTTGGTAAAGGTGAAGTTGTAGATACTTATTATGGTTTAGAGCCTCGTTTAGGTGTTCGGGTGGGTATTGATAGTGTAAGCTCTGTTAAAGTAGGCTACCAAAGAATGAGACAAAACATTTTCTTAATCTCAAATTCGGCTAGTGGTTTACCAATAGACCGTTGGAAAATGGTAGATCCATATATGCCGGCTCAAACTTCCGACCAATATTCTTTAGGTTATTTCCGTAATTTTAAAGAGAATACATACGAAGGTTCTGTAGAAGTATATTACAAAACATTAAATAACCAAGTAGATTACATTAACGGAGCAGATATATTTTTCTTCTCTGATGCCACCAATTCTATAGAGACTGAATTATTAATAGGTAAGGGTAGAGCATACGGTGCAGAATTTATGCTAAAGAAAGCAAAGGGTAGATTTACAGGTTGGGTAAGTTATACGCTTTCTAGAACTGAACGCAAAGTAGATGGCCCTACGGATAATGAGAAAATTAATAGAGGGAAATGGTACCCAAGTGCATACGATAAAACTCATGATTTATCTGTTGTAGCCATGTACGAATTAAGTAAACGAGTTACTATATCTGGTAATTTTGTTTATGCTACTGGTAGACCGCAAACATATCCAGACGGAAAATACGATATTCAGGGCTCTAGTATTGCCAATTATTCTTCACGTAATGCCTATAGAATACCAGCGTATCACCGCATGGATTTATCACTTCGTTTAGAAAATAAAAAGAATTTCGATAGAAGGTTTAAAAGTACATGGGCATTTTCAGTCTATAATATTTATGCTAGAAAGAATGCTTTCTCTTACATTTTTAATACCAATGAAGATGATCAAACCACTACTGAAATCAGTAAGCTATCTATTTTAGGAACTATTATACCAACCGTAGCATATGAATTTAAATTTTAAAAATAGTACCAGCTATTATCGGTTTTGTATTACTGCTTAGTTGTACTCAAAAAGTTGATTTAGACATTCCGCAAACGGAAGTAAGATTAGTTGTAGACGGTGTTTTAACAGATTCAGCTGGTTTTAACTATGTTGAATTAACACGATCCATTGACTTTTCAGGTGGCTCCGAATATCCGGCGGTAGACAATGCTGTTGTTCGTGTATTAGACGAAAACGGCACAAGTGAAGAGTATACTTATAACACTAATTCTAAGCGATATTTACCCAATGATCCTGCTTTTGTAGCTCAAGTTGGTAAAGTCTATACCCTTAGGATTGAAATAAATGACAATGTGTATGAATCTAGTCAGCAACCTTTACCAAAAAAGGTTCCGTCTTTATATTATTATGATGTGTATACAAAAGATTATCCCCGTTATGAAACATTATTAGAGGAAGGAGAACCTGTATTGTTTTATTCACTAATTGATTCCATTAACGATGGAGATCATTACAGGTGGCAATTTTGGAAAGACGATTTGTATTATGGTACGGGTGGCTGGATTAGATTAAGTTCTGATGATATTATTCAATCTAATGATACAGTGTTTATAGTAGATAATCAGCCCGTTTTTTTAGATGGTGAAGAAGGTATGTTTCAGTTTAAAATTAGACAAAGTCTTATAAATGAAGATGTATTTGATTTTTGGGATCAAGCGTCTTCTTCAGGCGGTTCTGGTGGCCCTTTTGACACGCCACCTAATCCACCAAAATCAAATATTTTTAACGTGAACGATAAAGAAGAAGAGGTTTTCGGTATCTTTTCGGTAGAGAGTTTTATAATGGATTCTGTAATGGTTAATATGGATAATTACCCTGGCTATAACGAGGATTAATTTTTTAACCTTATTAGGGGGATCAGGCATTAAAAAAGGGTTTCAATTAATTGAAACCATTTTTAATGCGTTTAAGTTTTTACTCTAAAACTATTCTTCCCCTTGTTCAGTAAGTATTTTTTCTAAAGTACTCACATCAATTTTCTTGGCTATAATTTCCTTGTTGTGATTTAATAAATACATGGTTGGTGTTGTGTAAACGTTGTACTTTTCACGGAAATAATTGGTGTTATCTGGTGCGTTAACATTAATCCAATCAAATTTATATTTCCTAATAAACTTCTTGTATTCTTTGGTTTCTTTGTCAATGTTTACACTATAAACTTCCCAATCGTACATGTCTTTGGTTCTGTCGTAAAACTCCTGAAGTTTAGGAGTAGCCTTTTTACAGTGTCCACAAGTAGCCGACCAGAAATAAACGACCGTATATTCTTTAGGTATTTTAGAAAGTTTGTGGGCAACACCATTGGTGTCAACAAATGAAAGTTCTTGAGCAACATCTCCACATAAGTTATATTGAGTTTTTACTACTTCTTCCTGAATTCTTCTTCTGGTAGTAGAGTCTACCCAATCAACACGCTTATCTTCTAAGAAGTAATTTTTAAACAAATAAAACGGTACTTCATCTAAACACATAATGTTCGATTTTTCATATGTACCAGTAATGTAAATTAACATGTATTTAAACATGGTGTGATTGTTACCCGTTAAGGCAAGTAATCTATCTGCCGTTTTGTTAATAGAGTCGGGTGCTTGTACAGTTAGTTTCTGTAAATATCGGTCTACTTTATCATAAAAAATAGGAGTCCGTAGCATTCTATCATCACTTAAATCTAAGTTATCAAAGTAATGCTCTTTGTAATAAGCAAATTGAACCTTTTGTCTTTCAGTTGGATCTGTAATTTCTTTAAAGTCTGGAATTTTAGGATCTTCCATGGCTTTCAGAAGTTTCCCAATTAATTCTTCCGAATTATTAGCGATTAAGTTTTTGCGGTAATCTTTTATTTCCTCGTCAATACCTATGATTACAGCTTTTATTTCTTCCGCTTTTGTAGAATCCGTAGCTTTAATTTCGGCATATTCTTTACTTAATTTTTCAATTTCTTTACCTTTTGGTGTAATAAAATTTAAATAATTGTAAAAAGTTTCGTTTTCTTCATTGCCCGTAACCTTCATATTTTGCACATAATTGTTGGTATCTGTTTTAAGGCTGAAGTGTTGGTTTTTATTCATTAAAATTTCAAAATACCTTCCGCCTGGAAGTACCACTAAATAAACACCTTGGTCTAAAGGTTTAGTACCATCAAAAGTAAAATTGCCTTTGTTGTCTACTTTAACCGAATCGTCTAATAGCTTCTTATCTGCATAGTAATGAGCTAATTGTACTGTTTTGTCTTTCAGTCCATCAACTTTAATTTTGATTTCGTACCCTTTGTTGTCTTGTGCGGTAGCAGTAAGCGCACTGCAAAATACAGATAAAATAATGGCGCAAAAGAACGTTAATCTCATAATAATCTTTATTGGATTTTTAACATCAATCAAATTCAAATATAGTTAACCAACGTAGAATATTTTCAGTTCAGTATAAAAAATGCCTTTTAAATGCAATGTTGTATGAATAATGTTTTTTGATTTGGTGATGCATTAACGTACCTTTGCAATTCCAATATTTTAGGAATATAAAAATTTATATGAGTTCATTTAAAGAATTAGGGTTAGAAGACGCTATTGTCCAAGCTGTCGAAGAATTGGGTTTTACCGAACCTACGCCTATCCAAGAGCAAGCAATTCCACAATTACTTGCAGACAAAAGAGATTTACTGGGATTAGCCCAAACCGGAACTGGTAAAACTGCCGCATTTGGTTTGCCACTGGTCAACGTAATTAGCAAAGAAAACCGCGCTACACAAGGACTAGTAATAGCTCCTACAAGAGAACTAGCTAACCAAATAGCTAAAGATTTAATGGCATTCGCTAAATACAAATTTCTACGTGTTGTAGTGGTTTATGGTGGTGCAAGCATTCAGTCTCAAATTCAGGAATTAAGAAGAGGAGCGCAAATTATTATTGCAACTCCTGGTCGTTTAATCGACTTAATTGATAGAGGAGAAGTTCGTTTAGGTGAAGTTACTAACGTTGTTTTAGACGAAGCGGACGAAATGTTAAACATGGGTTTTATCACAGATATTGATAAAATTTTAGATTTAACACCCGCAGAAAAGAATACATGGTTATTCTCTGCAACAATGCCTAAGGAAATCCGTGGAATGGCTAGTAAGTACATGACGGATCCTATAGAAATTAAAGTAGGTGAAGCCAATTCTACAAATGTTAATATAGAGCACCATTACTATGCTGTTAAAGGCAGAGATAAATACGTAGCTCTAAAAAGAATTGTAGATTATTACCCGGGTATTTTCGGTATTATTTTCTGTAGAACAAAATCAGAAACACAACGTATAGCCGATAATCTTTGTAAAGACGGTTACAGTGCAGATGCACTTCACGGTGACTTAAGTCAAGCACAGCGTGACCGTGTTATGAAAAACTACAAAAATAAAAACCTTCAATTATTAGTAGCCACAGATGTTGCTGCTAGAGGTATTGATGTAGATAACGTAACACACGTTGTTCAATATGGTTTGCCAGATGATATAGAAAGTTACACGCACAGAAGTGGTAGAACAGCACGTGCCGGTAAAAAAGGTATTTCGTTAGCTATTATTGATAACAGAGATCTTTCTAAAATTAGAATGATTGAAAGAAAAATCAATGATAAATTTCAACGTCAAGAAGTACCAACTGGTGAAGAAGTTTGTAAACGCCAATTAGGAAAAAGCTTAGACAAAATTAAGGATGTTGAAGTTAATGAAGAGAAAATTCAACAATACCTACCAATAATAGAAGAGGCTTTTGCAGAACTTTCTAAGGAAGATATTATTAAGAAAATTGCTTCTGCGGAAGTAAATAGATTCTTAAGTTACTATACCCAAGCTCCTGATCTTAATGTTAAGGATTCTGAAATTTCAAGAGGAATGAAAGAACCTTACGAAGGCGGTGGTAACCCTAGAAGCAGAAGATCTTCTAACGAAGATAGAATCTTTATTAACATGGGCCGTGCAGACGGTATGAAACGTAAAGACATCCTTAACTTAGTGGTTAGTGCTACCGGTATAGAATCTAGATATATTGGTGATATTGATGATAAAGGTGCTTTTTCTTTCTTTCAAGTTGATAAAAACGAAACCGATAAGGTTATCACTGCTTTTAGAAACTTTGAGCATAACGGAAAAGAATTACGTGTTGAAGTAACTAAAAGTGAGCCAAAACGTGCTGGTAGTGGTCCAAGAGGACGTACTAACGACCGTAGAGGTGGAACTGGTGGTGGTTTCAGAAATGACCGTACTAGCGACCGTGGTGGTGATAGAGACCGCAGAAGTGGTGGAAGCCGTGAAGGTGGAAATCGCGAAGGTGGTTTTAGAGGAAGCCGTGACCGTGACGATAGAGGTGGTGAACGTAGTAGAGACCGTGGTGATCGTGGAGACAGAAGTGCTTCAAGACCTGCTAGAAATACAGAATCTAAGCCTGAAAATAAAGAAGGTAATGAAGGAGGAAAAAATCTTTCTGATTTATTCTCTGAGCCGTCTAATTATTTCTAGACAACATAGATTTATAAAAATAGAGAAAGGCGATCCAAAATGGATCGCCTTTTTTATTCAGTATACTTTTTAAGATTTTCTAAGCCTTTTTTGTACTGTGTAGAAATAGCTTCTTCAATAGCAAAATACCGCATAAAATAGGGGATCTTTGCCGAGTCTGTAACCACTACCCTTGTTCCTTCTTCCGTGTTTTCAAAAGAATAAACAGGTGACGGATTAGTGTTATACCCCTCTAAATACAATTCTAACTGAACGGTTTTGTTGAGCTCTGTATCAATAAGTATTATTTTACCAATATTGGTTTTGGCATTTTTGTGTTTCCAGAAAAGCATGTTTTCTGAAATAAAGACTTCCTTGTCTTTTTCAGTTTGTATTAATGCACTCCATTCAGAAAGTTGTTTTAAATCTGCAACGGCGTGGTATACTTTTGAAGGCATTGATTTTATAATGATACTTTCTTTAATCTGGTAGTCACTTTTCATAAAAGCGGGTGTAATTAAAAAAATGATGATTGCAGCAGTAAAGGATATTCCTAATAATATTAAAACTTGTCTTTTGGCTTTCATGAAATAATGTTTTGAGAAAAAAAAAGTCCACTTCATTAATGAAGTGGACTCCTTAAATAAGAACTATAGATTTTATCTCTTTGTAAGATCTACATAATCTCTTTTAGTATAACCAACATAAACCTGTCTTGGTCTACCAATTGGCTCACGGTTATCTCTCAATTCTTTCCACTGTGCAATCCATCCTGGTAAACGTCCTATTGCAAACATTACCGTAAATAATTCAGTGTTTAAGTTTAATGCTTTGTAAATGATACCAGAATAGAAATCTACATTAGGGTAAAGGTTTCTTTCTTTGAAGTATTCATCGTTTAAAGCAACTTGTTCTAGTTCTTTAGCAATGTCTAATAACGGATCTTCAATGCCTAAAGATTCTAATACGTTATCACAAGCTACTTTAATGATTTTTGCTCTTGGGTCAAAGTTTTTGTAAACTCTATGTCCGAATCCCATTAAACGGAAAGGATCATTTTTGTCTTTCGCTTTTAATACAAATTTGTTTACATCACCACCATCATCGTGAATAGATTGTAACATTTCAATTACAGCTTGATTAGCACCACCGTGTAACGGTCCCCAAAGGGCATTGATACCAGCAGCAATTGAAGAGTATAAACTTGCGTGAGAAGATCCTACTATTCTTACGGTAGATGTTGAACAGTTTTGCTCGTGATCTGCGTGTAAGATTAATAATTTATTTAAAGCATCTACAACAACTGGGTCAATTGTGTACTCTTGGTTTGGTTTCTTAAACATCATATTTAAGAAATTACTACAATAATCTAATTGAGTAGGGTAGTTAACCGGAGAACCAATAGAGTTTCTGTAAGACCAAGCAGCAATAGTAGGTAGTTTACCTAATAAACGCGTAATGGTAACATCCGTTTCGTCATCATCTGCATTAGGGTCTAATGAACCTGGGTAAAAAGCAGTTAAAGAGCTTACCATGGCAGAAAGAACACCCATTGGATGTGCTTTAGAAGGGAACCCGTCAATAATGTCTTTGAAATCCTCATGAAGATTATTGTGCTTCATGATTCTTGTATTAAAGTCGTCTAATTGAGATTTACTAGGAAGTTCCCCGTAAATCAAAAGGTATGAAACTTCAATAAAATTCGATTTTTCGGCTAATTGTTCAATTGGGTAACCTCTATAACTAAGGATTCCTTTTTCACCATCTAAGAAAGTAATAGCACTTTTTGTAGAGCCTGTATTCTTATATCCTGAATCAATGGTAATTAATCCACTCTGTGCACGTAGTTTAGAGATGTCAACGGCTTTTTCATTTTCCGTGCCCTCTATAACCGGCAGTTCGTATTTCTTACCATTATAGATTAACTCAGCAGTTTCAGACATTTTAATGTATTTATAGGTTAAAAACTTGACTTATCAATGAATACTGAATTTAGACAATTTTAGAATAAATAGAAATCTACAGCCCCCTCATTTTGCTATTTATATGCTGTCTGTTCAACTTTTTCTTAAAAAAATAACACTCCGCAAATAGGCTGCGGACCTATGGGATTTATTTGTAGCATAAACTAAACCAAAAAAGAGATGAAAGCTACTATAAAATACCACTCCATTCCAGAATTTATCGCTCAGGATTTAGGCTTAAAAGCCTTCAGTGTTTTTAATATTATTAACGAAGGAAAGGGAAAGTTGCTGTTTATGCAGAAAACTGAAAATGGGAAATATAGCTTAATTGAAAAGATTCAAGAAGAACATATTGAATTGGTGCAACAAGAAATAGATTTTACTTCTATAGATTACACCTTGTATATACCGGCTTTATTACACAAGATTTCTTCTGAAAATAACAGCTACTTTTTAGAAGTAATTACCAATGCTATATACAATGTTCTAGTTGGTATCAGTTTTGGTTCTGTTACAGCCAAAGATATTTTGGCCGTGTTGTCTTCTAGCAAAGACGTTGTGATTTACAGCGGAATAGGAAATGGAGAAAATAGAGTAGAAGAGGCTTTCCTTTCTGCCTTATCTGCCGAAGAAGCGGCTACCATAAATAAAGATGAGTTGTTGTTAACCATTGATTACCCAAGTTCTAAAAGCTATACCATTGACGAACATTTAAACTTGATTTTAAATCTTCAGAATAAAATAGGCTTAAAACATAAATTGAAGTATTCTAAAAATGCCAACAATTTATCTGGAAACCATTTGGGAGTAAGTTTTATAACTACGGTTAATAGTGCGAGAAGTGTGGCTTAGTGACAACTTAAGAAAGTAGTTGTTTAAATTCTCTAAAATTATCCTGAAAGAAAGAGGTATTAAACGTTAGTTTTTCTTCTTTACCTTCAGAATTTAAGAATGTGATAGTCCATTTTCTGGTTGTATTCCCAATTTGAAGAAGTGGTTTTTCGAGTTTTATAATGGCCGAAAGTTGAACTGTACGTTCTATGCCATTTTCAATTATGTAAAGATATTTAGCATCAAATTCTAATTGTCGCCCTTTTGTGTGTCTGAAAATAAAATAAAAGAGCATAAAAAAGGCAATAAATATAATGTGAACAAGAATTCTACTAATAGGGATTTCTACCTCATTAATAAGTTCAGTTATAAAAGCAATGAAAAATAAGATTGCGAAAATAAGAAATAGGTACTTGGTATTTTTAGCAAATGTATCTGATATTTTCTTTCTCATTTGAAAGTTTTGTCATCGCTGCAACAAATCCCCAACCTGATTTAAAATAGTCAGTTTACCACCGTACGTGGTTTTAAGGTTATCTTCCGTAAAACAGTCTTCAATAGGGCCGTGGCTCACCAAACGTTGGTTTAATAAAATCACCCAATCGAAATAGGTTTTAACGGTTTGTAAATCGTGGTGTACCACAATTACAGTTTTGCCATTATCGCGCATTTTTTTCAGCAATTCCATAATGGTTTTTTCTGTGGCAGCATCAACCCCAGCAAAAGGTTCATCCATAAAATAGATGTCGGCATTTTGTGCCAATGCCCGTGCTAAAAAAACACGTTGCTGTTGTCCGCCAGAAAGTTGAGAGATTTGTCGCTTGGCAAATTGTTCCATCCCAACATCTTTTAGGCAAGCCATAGCCATTTCTTTATCGGCTTTGGTTGGTCTTCTAAACAAACCAATTTTACCGTAACGGCCCATCAAAACCACATCAAAAACCGAAGTCGGAAAATTCCAATCCACGCTTTCTTTCTGTGGAACATAACTAATCCGCTGTCTGGATTCCTTTACCGTAGCATTAAAAACACGTACATAGCCGCTGGCAACATCGGTTAATCCTAAAATGGCTTTTAGCAAAGTAGATTTACCAGCACCATTTGGCCCTAAAATCCCAACTAATTTACCGCCGGGGATTTCAAAATCTACCGACCATAAAACAGGTTTGTTGTTATAGCTTACGGTTAAATTATGTACTTCTAATGCTGTTTCGCTCATTATAGAATCTATTTAAGTGCGTTTTGAATAGTAGTTACATTGTGTTTAACCATTTTAACATAGGTATCTGCATCAGAATTTTCGGTTCCCATGGCATCTGAATACAATACGCCACCAATGCTTAAATCATGCCCCATAGAACGGCAGTTTAGCAGAATTACTTCCATTTGTTTTTTGGGGATAGAAGATTCAACAAAAATAGCCTTAATGTTTCTGCTCATTAATAACTCTGTTAAATTGGTTACGTCTTTAATGCCTGCTTGTGAAACAGTAGAAAGTCCTTGTAATCCATGAACTTGTATCTTGTAGGCGTCACCAAAATACCCAAATGCATCGTGTGCAGTAACTAAAACCCGTTGTTCTTCTGGAATAGTAGCTAAACTATCTCTTGCAAAGGCATCTAAACTGTCTAGTTTGGCAAAATAGTCTTCTTTTCTGTTTTCAATTGTTTTGGCAAGTTCGGGTTTAGTTTTGGCAATTTCATTAGAAACATAGTCTAGGCCTTGTTTCCAAAGTTTCACATTAAACCAAATATGCGGGTCATGGGCATCGTAACCTTCGGGGCTTCTTAATGAAGATTCTTTTAAGCCGTTGCCCACAGCAAAAACAGGCTTTATTCTAGAAAGCTTTTCTAAAACATCTGCCATTTTCCCTTCTAAATGAAGTCCATTGTAAATAATGATATCGGCATCTTCCATCAATTTTAAATCACCTTGTACGGCTTTGTACAGATGCGGATCTACACCAGGACCCATTAAAGAGGAAACTTCCGCATCGTTACCCACTAAGTTTTTTATGCAGTCTCCAATAATTCCGGTAGTGGTTACTATTTTAATCTTCGCTTCTTCTTCGGCTTTTTCTTTTTCTGTTTGTTCTGAACAAGAGAAGAGCATTAAGCCCGATAATACCACAGCAATAATAAGGTTTATTCGCATACTAATAGGTTTTGGGCAACTTCGTTAGAAATAGTGAGTTTATCGGTTTCGTTTACAATAACGGTCATTGATTTATCAAACCGAACAATATCAAGGACTTTTATTGCTGTTCCAATTTCTATTTTAATAGCAATTAGATATTGCAGAAAATCAGTTTCATGGTTTCTTAATCCAGAAATTTTAACCGAATTGCCTATTTCTATCTCCGAAAGAGGACATTGATCCAATTGAACAAATTTTCCGTCTTTTTGAGGAATAGGATCACCATGTGGATCAAATTCTGGATGTCCTAAATAGGCATCTAATTTTTCTACTAATAAAGTAGATTGTATGTGCTCTAATTGTTCCGCAATGTCGTGTACTTTATCCCAGCTTAAGTGCAATTTTTCATGCAGAAAAAATTCCCAAAGGCGGTGTTTTCTAATAATACCCAAGGCTTTCATTTCACCTTCAGTTGTTAATACAGGTTCTTTGTATTTTTCGTACTGAATAAGGCCTTTTCCATTTAGTTTTTTAAGCATATCACTTACGGAAGAGGGTTTTGTCTCTAAACGAGCTGCAATAGCATTGGTATTGGCCGATTCATTTTCGTCGGCAATTAAATGGTATATGGTCTTTAAATAGTTTTCTTCAGACTGACTGAGCATAATCAAAAGTAATAAATTTAGACGAGTCTAAAAATGGTTTTTTAGTGTTTGGAATAGTTTAGAACAGTTTCTGTAATAATACGGTTATACGAATCCCAAAACAGAAAAGTAGGGTCAATTGGTTCGGTATAAAAGCTTTTTTCTAATTCTTGCTGAAGTTTTTCTTCCGAAATAGAATACCAATCGAAGCAAATACCTGCTTGGTTTTCGGTAATGTATGGGTTCCAGGTGTGACTTTCTTTACCAATCATGGGTAATTGATAGGCCATGTATTCCCGTAATTTGGTGGGGATTTTACCTCTGAAACATTCCAGATCTTGATAAGCCAATAAACCAAAGTCGGCTTTTTGGATAAGCGTCTCTATTTCTTGGTGGTTTACGTGTTCAGAAATACCCACCAATTCTATGTTTTTACTATTCTGAACTTCTGAATATAGCTCTTTACGTGTAGCTGTGTTACCGCAATAACCAGCGATTGTAAGTTTCGATTCAGGGTAAAAAGAACAAATTTTTCTAAAAAGTAGGAGCACATCAAAAATCCCAAATTCTTCCGAAATTGTACCGGTAAATAAAAAATGAAGTCTTGTTGGTTCGCTTACTACGCGCTTAAAAGATTGTGGCCGGCTTACTTTATTTTCTAAAAGGATTGCTTTCTGGCTGATTTCAGGGAATTGCTTTTGATAAACTTCTTCTGCCAAAAACACCTTTTTACTCTTTTTAAAGATGATTTTTTCTGCTATCGAAAGCAGTTTCAATTTCAGTTTTTTAGATTTTTTAGAATGTTGTTGCTGGCTTATAATATTTAAGCTTGTAATTCACCCGAAGGTCATAAATTAAAGCAGTGCTAGAAAAGGGGAGGAGCGCGCAAAAAAGCGCATGTTCTGGTACAGCGGTAATTAACACTTTGGGTTTCAGTTTCAGAAATAAAAAAATAAAGCGAAAGAGAATTTTTAAACGCTTTAGTGCATTTCTGCCCGAAACATTATGAGGATGCAACACCAAGTTCTTTTCCGCAGAAAAATTGATTTGCGACTCATTACGACCGAAAATATGTACTTCATGATTGGGAATAGCACTTACGCTTCTTCCTATTTTTTCGTACATTCGCGGTTCTGCAACTGTTTTTAATGCAGATGTAAGTAAAATCTTGTAAAGCACAGATAAATTTACACACAAAGAATCATTATGAAAGAAATAATAGAGAAAGCATGGGAAGACCGTTCTTTATTAAAAGACAAAGTAACGGTACAAACTATTGAGGCGGTTATTGAGCTGCTAGACAAAGGTGAGCTAAGAACGGCAGAACCTTTAGCAGATGGAACGTGGCAAGTAAACGATTGGGTAAAGAAAGCTGTAATTCTTTATTTCCCTATCCGCCAAATGGAAACTATTGAAGTAGGTCCGTTTGAATTCCACGATAAAATGGCGCTTAAGACAGGTTACGCCGAAAAAGGTGTACGTGTAGTTCCTCATGCTGTGGCGCGTTACGGTGCTTTTATTCAAAGAGGCGCAGTTTTAATGCCTTCTTATGTAAATATTGGTGCCTATGTTGATTCGGGTACTATGGTAGATACTTGGGCAACAGTAGGTTCTTGTGCGCAAATTGGTAAAGATGTTCACCTTTCGGGTGGTGTTGGTATTGGTGGTGTTTTAGAACCGGTACAAGCTGCACCGGTTATTATTGAAGATGGTGCTTTCATTGGTTCTAGATGTATTGTAGTTGAAGGTGTACATGTTGGTAAAGAAGCGGTTTTAGGTGCTGGTGTTACTTTGACTAAAAGCTCTAAAATTATAGATGTTACAGGTCCAGAGCCGGTAATTTATGATGGATATGTACCACCAAGATCGGTTGTAATACCGGGTAGTTATGCTAAGAAATTCCCTGCGGGCGAATACCACGTGCCTTCGGCATTAATTATTGGTAAACGTAAAGAAAGCACCGACAAAAAGATTTCTTTAAACGAAGCGTTAAGAGAAAACAACGTAGCGGTTTAAGACGACGCTATTTATAAATACCAAAGCCCACTTCTGAAAAGGAGTGGGCTTTTATATTTAATAGGATTTCAATTGTTAGAATTCCGGAGCTTCACTTTCCATCAATTTCTTAAATCTTCTTTTTGTGTAATAATACCTGCTTACTCCAAAAATGAGTACAATAGGGGATAGTATAATTAAAAAGTAGGCTAATCCGTCTAGCTGAAGAAGAAAGTCCAATTTTAACATAGCAAAACCCGAACTCACAAATACAATAGAGGTTCTAAAATAAGCCAGAAAGGTTCTTTCGTTGGCTAACTTACTTCTTTCAAGTGCTAATAGATCTTTTTTGTCCACCATCAAATAAAGTTACTAAATCTTCCTTCCTAAATTAGTGACAGAAGTCACAATAGTGATTAAGTAGGTGTATCATAAAAAGGGATTGAAAAAAACATTATGGTTTCAGCATAAAAAAAGCCTCTCAAAATTAATTGAGAGGCTTCTTAGTATGTGTTGAACTAAGATTAATTATTCACCTTTAACAGTAAACTTAACTTCAGTTTTAACTTCTTTGTGTAAGTCGATTTCCGCAACGTACTCTCCAACTTCTTTAACTGCATCTTTGATAGAGATTTTCTTACGATCTACATCAATACCTTTTGCTCTTAAAGCATCAGAGATTTGTAATGTAGTAACCGCACCAAAGATTTTACCGCTTTCACCAACTTTAGTAATAATTTCTAAAGTAGTTCCTTCGATTTTAGCTGCTGTATTACCAGCATCCGTTTTAAGCTTTTCAGCTTTATGAGCAGCTTGCTTTACGTTTTCAGCCTGAACTTTTTTGTTAGACGTACTAGCAATAATAGCAAATCCTTCTGGGATAAGGTAGTTTCTTGCGTAACCTGGCTTAACATTAAGCAAGTCATTCTTGTAACCTAACCCTTTAATATCTTGTTTTAATATGATTTCCATTCTGTAGTCTTATTTTAAACCGTCAGCAACATAAGGCATTAACGCAAGGTGTCTTGCTCTTTTTACCGCCTGAGCAACTTTCTTTTGGAATTTATCGCTGGTACCAGTGATACGGCTAGGTAATAATTTACCTTGCTCGTTTACAAACTTTAACAAGAAGTTAGGATCTTTATAATCAATATACTTAATACCACTCTTTTTGAATCGGCAGTATTTTTCTCTATTTTCTTGCTTAGCGCTGTGTATTGGTTCGTTAACTAATGTCATTATTTAGCCTCCTCTTTAGCGGTTTTCTTATTGAAACTTCCTTTTTTTCTTTTCTCGTTGTATTCTACTGCATACTTATCAAGAGATAAAGTAAGGAATCTCATGATCGTTTCATCTCTTCTAAACTCCGTTTCTAAAGCATTAATAGTTTCAGGAGTAGCCGTAAATTCAATTAACTGGTAGAAACCTGTTTTTTTGTTTTGAATAGGATAAGCTAATTTTTTAAGTCCCCAATTTTCAGCGTGAACTATTTTCGCTCCCTTTTCGGTTAAAACCGTTTTGAATTTTTCTACGGTATCCTTCATCTGTTGGTCAGATAAAACGGGAGTTAAAATGAATACCGTCTCGTAATTTTTATGCATAATTGTTAAATTTTGAACCGCGAAATTATCAAATTAATAACTTATTACCAAACAGCTTAAGCTAATATTATGCGTTTATTGAATGTTTTTGTCTTTATACTGTGTTTTTCATCTTCAATTTTTGCTCAAGAAAATGAAATTCAGTTCCAAAAATCGGACTTTAAATCCTTTCAGCTGCAAAACAACAAGGATAAGACCTTCTATTTTGTAGACTTTTATACCGACTGGTGTGGGTATTGCAAAAAATTAGACCAGACTACCTTTAAAGATCCCAAAGTAGTAGAACTAATGAACACCTATTTTAACGCCTACAAATTAAATGCTGAAAGTACTGAAGGAAGACCTGTAGCCAAAGCATTGGGCGTACGCGGTTACCCAACCATGGTTATTTTTAATGCCGAAGGTGAGCCTGTAGAAACAATTGGTGGTTTTGTAGATGGTGCTAAAATGGCTCAGATATTAGAAGCTATGGTAAATAGCGAAAAACTAAAGCCTATTGATCGTACTAAAAAGGAAGAAGAAAAGGCTTTAGAGAACACTATTCAGAATAATATTTTAGCTTCTTATACTCACCGTTTAGAAGAATTTCTAACTGAAAATAAATGCCACGAAGAAGTTTATGCCTATGGCGAAAAGAACGATTATCCCGCTTTTCAGGAACTTCTTTTATTAGAAGATTGTCCCAATGCAGAAGCGGTCTATAATTTAGCAAAAGGCAATTTAGAATTCACTAAAGACGAAACATTGAACCAATTGGTACTGGAAAAGAAATTATCGGAAGGAGAAATTTCTATTTCTTTACTAAAAAAAGTGAATGAAATTTTCTATTCTTCGGGAGAAACAGATATGATGTATTATAAGATTTACTTAGAATATCTTCTTGGAAATCAGAAAGATGCAAAGAATGATTTAAGTGCGTATTCTCGCCGCTTGTCAAATCATTTTTTGTCTGAAAATGATTTAGAAAATTTGCTGAAATAAATCGTTCAGAAATAGTTGATAGATCGCACAAAAGTATATTTTTACACCCTTAAACTTTAAAATTAATAGTGGCAAAAGTAGTAATTATTGGAGCAGGAGGAGTAGGTGAAGTAGTAGCAAAAAAATGCGCTTCCCTTCCTCAAGTATTCGAATCAATTGTTTTAGCAAGTCGTACACAATCTAAGTGCGATAGAATTGCAAGTGAAATCACACATGCTGATTTTACAACCGATCAGGTAGATGCAGATTACGCAGAAAACGTAGTAGCATTATTTAAAAAACACAAACCGTTTATGGTCATTAACGTAGCGCTTCCTTACCAGGATTTAGCTATTATGGACGCGTGTTTGGAATGTGGTGTACATTATATGGATACCGCTAATTACGAACCTAAAGACGTAGCAAAATTTGAATACAGCTGGCAATGGGCGTATCAAGACAAATTCAAAGAAAAAGGTCTAATGGCTTTATTGGGTTGTGGTTTTGATCCTGGTGTAACCGGTATTTATACCGCGTATGCAGCCAAACACCATTTTGATGAAATTCACTATTTGGATATTGTTGATTGTAATGCCGGTGATCACGGAAAAGCATTTGCTACCAACTTTAATCCTGAAATAAATATTAGAGAAATTACGGCAAACGGCCGTTATTGGGAAAATGGACAATGGGTTGAAACCAAACCATTGGAATTCCATAAACCTATAGAATACCCAGAAGTAGGGCCTAAAGAGTCTTATTTATTGTACCACGAGGAATTAGAGTCTTTGGTGAAAAACTTCCCAACGATTAAAAGAGCTCGTTTCTGGATGACATTTGGGCCAGCTTACATTAATCACTTACAAGTGTTACAGAATGTAGGTATGACATCTATTGCACCAATTATGTACGAGGGAAAAGAGATTGTTCCACTTCAGTTCTTAAAAGCTGTTTTACCGGTGCCAGAAGAATTGGGTGAAAACTATACTGGAACAACTTCTATTGGTTGTCAAATAAAAGGGGTGAAGGACGGAAAAGATAAAACCTATTTCATCTATAACAACTGTGCGCATCAACACGCATTTAAAGATGTAGGTTCGCAAGGTGTTTCTTACACTACAGGTGTGCCCGCATTTGTTGGTGCTAAAATGATGATTGAAGGTACTTGGATGAAAGCAGGTGTCTACAATGTAGAAGAATTTAATCCAGACCCATTCTTAAAAGATGTGGCTGAATTTGGTTTACCATGGCACGAAGTAATTAACCCAGAATTACCACACGAATATTAGAATTTTAGTATTCCCTATAAAAACAAAAAAGCAGGCCTTAAAAGCCTGCTTTTTTTACGTCTAATCCTGAAATAGCGTTACACACAACGATGTGTTGTTGTTTTACTTGTTAGTCCAATATTTTTTCCAATTCAATAAATTCGGAGATGCCGTCTATATTTTCTATAATAAAAGTATAATTGAATGAGCCGCTTAATGTGCTGTTTTTGATAGAAACTTCAATATTGAATGATTCTGTATCTGCGCCGCTTAATACCACAGGGTTAGTATTAAAGGTGGTTTCTTGTAGACCAGTAATTGTAATTTCAGAAGGGTTAAGATAAAATTCATCCGTATTATTGGAAGTGATTTTTATAGCAAAAGTTTTAAGAGAAGAACCATTGGTGTTTTTTTCAGCATTAAGAAGAATTGTATCTACACTTGCCGCACTTGAGTCGTAATTTATAATTTCAATAACAGGAGAAACGGGGGTTTTAGGTATAAAACTATTGCTTGTTACGCCTTCAATTTCATAAGGTTTAAATACCAATTCATCTGTATTGTAGGTAAGTGCTAATTGGTTTTGGTTTAGTGCTGTAACTGTAAAAAGTTGCTCAAAAGCAGTGTTGTTGTAATCAAAACCAATTTTAGTAACATTGCTGTCTAAATAATAATAACCCCAATTGGCTATTTTATTTGGATTGTCATATTCTAGGTATTTTCCGTTTAGTTTAAAAATATAGAAGTATTTATCCTTATCGGCTACTATAGTCCCATTTTCAGTGTGTATAATCCAAGCAAAAGCAGATTGACTTGCGCTGGCTTTTGCATCCAAAATAGTTGTGTCTTCAATTGAGGGGCCATTAATTAATAATTCAATTTTAGCATTTGTTTCGGAATTGTTAGACTTATTGTAAATGGTTTCTGTAGTAGCAAAACTACGTTGTTCTATTAAAAACTCATTTTCTTTTTGTTCAGAACGGGCTGGTTTTTCATTTTCAACCGTATTTAATTTGTCGGAAGCTACCAATTGGTCAATGCCTTCTTCGTCTTCGTTTCCGGTTATATCCTTATTAGTTCTTTTACAACTGAATAATAAACAAGTAAATATAAGAAGTAGTAAAAGAGGGCGTAATGTTGGTTTTTTCATTGTTATTATGCCTTAAGTAAATAATAAGCCATTTGTTTTTTATAGAAAGCCGAAAACTTGTAAACGCTTTTAAAAAAACAGAGGCGATTCAATCCGAATCGCCTTTCTGTATAAATTGTATCTTGTAAAAGATTATCCTAAGATAAACTCAACCACTTTGTTCCCTAATTCTTCGGTACCAATGTTTTTGTCTGGGTTAATGTCAACCGTTACAAAACCTTCTTCCATACATCTGTCAATAGCATCTGTAATGGCTTTGGCTTCGTCTACTAATCCAAAAGAAGTTTCTAACAACATTGCTGCAGAAAGAATAGCCGCCATTGGGTTAGCTATATCTTTGCCCGCTGCTTGTGGGTAAGAACCGTGGATAGGTTCGTATAAACCAACGTTACCGCCAATAGAAGCAGAGGCTAATAAACCTAATGAACCTGCAATTACAGAAGATACATCCGAAATAATATCACCAAATAAGTTTTCGGTTAAAATAACGTCAAACTGCGTTGGGTTTAATACCATTTGCATGGCAGCGTTGTCTACAAACAAGAAGTCTAATTCTACTTCGGGGTAGTTTTCTTTATGGAATTTAGTGACTACTTCTCTCCAAAGTCTAGAGGTAACCAAAACGTTTGCTTTATCAACTAAAGTAACTTTGTTTCTTCTGTTTTTAGCCGCTTCAAAAGCCAACTTAGTTATTCTAAGGATTTCTTCGGTAGTATAAGTACACGTTTCGAACGCCGATTTACCGTCTTCTGATCTACCACGCGGAGAACCGAAATACAAACCTGAAGTTAATTCACGGAACGTAACCATATCGGCACCAACTAAACGATCGTTTTTAAGTGGCGCTTTATCTAATAAGTTGCTGTACGCTTTCACCGGACGGATGTTACAGAACAAGCCCAATTGCTTACGCATTCTTAATAAACCTTCTTCCGGACGAACAGGAGAGGTAGGATCGTTATCGTATTTAGGATGACCTATAGCCCCAAAAAGAACAGCGTCTGAGTTTAAACAAACTTCATGCGTAGCTGCCGGGTAAGGATCACCGGTTTCATCTATAGCAATAGCACCAACTAGTGCTTCTTCAAATGTAAATGTATGACCAAATTTTTTGGCAACAGCTTCTAAGGCTTTCTTTCCCTGTGCTGCTACTTCAGGTCCAATACCGTCACCCGGTAAGTATGCAATCTTCTTATCCATCTTTCAAATTTTAACCGACGGCAAAAATATAGAAATTTTAAGAGTTCGCTTAATAATCTTAGAATAGAATCCAAAATTTCGGTAGTAGAAGAAATACAGTAACTTTGTGATTCATGGATTTAGAAGCATTCAAACAGCAAGCCAGCGGTCTGCATAAAGAAAACAAAGAGTTTTTATCTAAGCTGAAAAAGAAGCGCCCCAAAGACTTGGATCAACGTTTTCATTCCTTACACGAAGAAGTATTTGAAGAAATAGATTGTTTAGAATGTGCCAATTGTTGTAAAACTACAAGTCCTATTTTTAGAATGACCGATATTGAACGTCTGGCCAAATCCTTAAAAACAAAACCACATCTTTTTATAGAGCAATACCTGCATTTAGACAACGAAGGTGATTATGTCTTAAACGAAGCCCCTTGTCCATTTTTAGCTCCAGACAATTACTGCATGGTGTATGAAAGTAGGCCTAATGCTTGCAGAGAATACCCACATACCGACCGTAGAAAGATTCATCAAATTCTAAATCTAACAGAACAAAATACGCTTGTTTGTCCTGCTGTTCTAGATATTGTTGAACGATTAAAATTAACTTTTTAGTTAGGTTTATTTATTCACAAAATGGTTTAGACTATCGTTTTATTCTACTAATAATGGTATTATGTAGGTTACATAACATTGGTCTATGGTATTAACCTAGTACTTGACCACTCAAAAAAATTATAATAGATGATTTCAATAAAAAGATTTTTGCCGTTTATAATGGCTTTGTTTATTACTCAATTTACAGTTGCACAAATCAATACACCTTCCGGTGCAACAATTCCTTTTGGTAGTAATACCTCTTACGAATACGGGATAATACCAACCAATTTACCCACTAGCGGCACCTATAAGCAAGCTCAAAAAGCAGCAGAAGCCTACAATTCATGGAAAAACAAGTATGTAAGTGACTGTAACGACGGTAGCAAACGTGTTTTATTTGATGACAATTCCTCAACAGTATCCGAAGGTATAGCATACGGTATGTTATTGTCTGCCTACGCAGCAGATAAAACAACCTTTGATGCTTTATGGAAATTCTACCTAAACAATACGAACGGTAATGGAGTAATGAATTGGAAATTGAGTAGTTGTACCAATACAGTGGGTTATAATGGTGCAACAGATGCAGAATTAGATGCTGCCATGGCATTAATAATTGCTGAAGTACAATGGCCAACTGCTACATCTCCTTACAATTATGAAAACGAAGCAAAAACGTTAATTTCTAAAATTCGTCAGCATGAAATTCATCCTTCTTCTTATCAAACGGTAAATGGAGATGCTTGGGGATTTGATAACTCATGTAGAAACCCAAGTTATTTTTCGCCAGCGTATTATAGAGAATTTTCAAAGTTAGAAAGTAATCAAGCTGCTTTTTGGAACAGTACGGTAACTACTTCCAACAGTTTTCTATTAAAAAACAGAAATAGTACAACCGGTTTAGTTAGTGATTGGGCAGACAATAATGGAGCTCCTAGTACTTGTAATAATAAACCCTATCATTATGGCTATGATGCTTGTAGGAATCCATGGAGAATGGCAACCGATGTTTTATGGAATGGTAAAAACACAGCAACAACCGCTTCCGATATTTGTGAAAAAATGTCTGCATGGTCCAACGGATATGCTTATAATTTAAGAGGTCCATTACCAATGAATGCCGCAAATCCTTCAGTAGGGGAATGGGCTAATGGTACATTTTCTACTTATGCTTTAGCTGTTATGGGGTCTAATTCTAATTACCAAAACCACTTAAACAGCTGTTATACCGCTGTAGTTAATATTGGTAATAACGAAACCTACTTTAATGCAACCATTAGAACTATAACGCTATTTATGTTAACCGGTAATTTCTGGTCACCTGAAATAAAAGACGGTGACAATACTAATGGCGGAGACGGTGAAACGAATGGCGGTGATAATGGCAATACTGATGGCGGAGACGGTGAAACGAATGGTGGTGATAGTGGGGGGACTGACAATGGTGGTGTTTCCGCTATTGGCGATTACGAGTGGGATTCTATTGTTACTTATCCTAATCCGTTTAGTACTACTTTAACCATTGAAGGCCTTGAAAAAGCAGTAAAATATACCTTTACGGACGTTAGTGGTAGAATAATACAAACCGGAACTACGAATGGTACTCTTGAAACTTCTTTTGATGCAGGGATATACAACTTAACCCTTTACCTAAATTCAGGGGAGAAACACATTAGATTATTAAAAGTGGATTAAGAGAATATTATTAGTTGTACTATAAAGACATAAACGGGGATTCTTATAAAAGAGTCCCCGTTTTTTTTAAATTTAGTTTTTACTAGAAAACGACTAGTGGTTAAACAATAATATCGATTCCTTAAGAATAGATGCTCTTTACATATGAACTTTTTTACTTCATTCAAAAGTATCCACTATTCTATAAATAACGGATTTAAAGCATTTTAAGGAACTTTTTAAATAAATTGTAAAGATTTCATCCGCTTCTGTTATGGAATAATAAAAAGGTGTAATATAGCAGCATTATTCAGCCAATCTAACCATCTTTCAAATAGGAAGTTAGGGCTTGGAATAAGTTATATTATTAATAAAATTTATTATCGTGTTGAAATTTAAAGAAAACACCGGTAAAGCGCTTTTTCTGATTCTTTTTCTGGCTTTAACAGCTTTTCCGATTACGGCACAAGTAAACTCTAGTTTCACGAATTTTACACCGGGCGATTCCTGCGGTAGCCGCTCTGTAAATTTCGATGGCTCTGCCTCAAGTGGTGCTATCACGGAATATCAATGGAAGTTCAAAAATCTAAATACAGGTCAAAATTTAGGTATAAGTGAGGGTACTCAAGCGTATAAAAACTTTCTGGAAACAGGTAGTTATAGCGTTCAGTTATTGGTTAAAGATGCTTTAGGCAATGCAGATTCTAGCCGTGTGGTTATTAATGTGTTTGAACCGCCAGTGGCAGATTTTAACATAGATGGTGTTGTAGGTTGCTCCCCGCATGAAGTTGTATTTACGGATAATACCACCACTTATGGTAGTGATATAAAAAATTGGGAGTGGGATTATAACGATGGCCAAAAAGACAACTTTACCAACAGTACACCAACATCACATTCTTATTCAGGTTTAAAAAAATATTCCCCCACATTAATTGTTACCGATGAAAATGGTTGTCGTTCTTCTATAACTAAAAGAGATTCTATAAGAGTTTATCAAGAGATTGAGCCTGTTTTATCGGTAACCAACAACAACAGTTGCTCTTTACCGCATACGGTTACCTTTACAAATAATTCCAACAGAAGTGATGATTATATCTTTGTATGGGATTTTGGAAATGGAGAAGTACTTACCACTAATGACACCACTGTTACGCATACCTATAACAGTTCTGGAACGTATGGTGTAAGCCTTACCGCCCAAAGTAATGAAGGGACATGTTCTAATACAGTAGTTACAGATGCCAATCAAAGGGTTTCTATTGGTATACCCGTAACAAATTTTACTTTACCAGCATCTGTATGTCAAGGAGAAGAGCTTTTTTTAGAGGCCGAAGAAGATGCTTCTGGGTTAACAAATACTGGAACTTGGCTATTTGAAGACGATAATACCGAACAAACGGGTTTAGAGGCTACGCATAGTTTTAACACACCGGGCAATTGGAAGGTGCTTTTTGTGGCCTACAATTCATTTTCTAACTGTTTTAGTGATACGCTTACCAAATCGCTAGAAGTTGTTCCTTCCCCAACAGTAGATTTTAATGCAGATGTAACCCTTGCTTGTAAACTGCCAGTAGAAGTAGGGTTTTCTAATAACAGTTCGGGGGCAATACGATACGAATGGGATTTTAAAGATGCTACTCCAATACGTCAGCTCAATTCAACAGATTCTGTATTACATTCTTTTAATTCTTACGGAACGTATGATGTTACACTTACGGGGTATAATATAGAAGGCTGTTCTTCTTCGGTATCCTTAACAGCAATTGAAATTAAAGAACCCAGTGTATCGATTAATTTAAGTGCTTCCCAGTTTTGTGAGTCGGTACCGTTTAAGGTAAATGCACTAGTAGAAACAGATGAGCGGGTAACAGAATATAATTACAATTTTAGTGATGGGGGCACTTTTACTTCAACCTCTTCAAGAATACCCTACCAGTTTAGTAATGAAGGGAGTTATACGGTTCAGGTTTCTGTACTTACAGAGAACGGTTGTTCGGCAACTTCAGCCCCAAAAGAAATTTTAGTAAAAGAATATTGTACTTCTAACGGCAACGACACTACCGGTAACGGTAATATTGGTGCAATTAAAATAACAAAACCCAATAAGTGTACCGATAAATACAAATTTGTATTTGAAGACACTAGTAAGGTTACTGTACTCTCGTGGGATTTTAACGGCGATGTAATCACTGGAAATACAAACCCCATTTCATATACATTTACAGAAGAGGATACTTCAACTTCCGAATATCTAGTTACAATGGAAGCGTTGGATCCTTCCAATAACCCATTAAACGTAAATTTTCTGTGGTAGTTATTAATGAAAAATCCGATTATGGCCCTCCAATTTCGCAAATATGTAAAGATGACGAAGTTGACTTTACACCAATAGGTATCAATCCTGAAAACATCTCTAGTTACGAATGGGATTTTGGTGATGGTTCGTTACCCATAACTATAGAAAATCCGAATGGAATAGTTTCAGGGGAAATAACTTATCAATACCCGGATACAGGTGTTTTTCACACGTCGTTAAAAATAACAGACAAAGTAGGTTGTACACATCGTCTAACAAGAGCGTATTCAGTGATGGTAACATCACCTACCTCTTATTTTACGGTAGATAAAAATGTTTTTTGTTCAGATGATTTTAGCGTTGTTTTTACAGACTCTTCCACAACCAACAATGCGGGACAAATTGTAGAACGCAGCTGGGATTTTGGAGATGGAATTTCTTTAATAGTACCAGATACGTTTGCTATCCATGACTTTAAGCACAACAAGTCTTACATAAATTATGGTGTAAGTTTAACGGTTACCAATGAATTTGGCTGTTCCAGTACGTTTACCAGCAATATAGAAGCCTATAAACCGAAAGTTAAATTCTCTTCCAAAGATACGCTGGTCTGTGGTAGGTATGCTGTTTCTATTACTAACCAGAGCGAGGCACGTATAAACAACAACAACCAGTATACTTGGGGTTTTGGAGACGGAATAATATCTAATGGGCGTAATGCCGCACACACCTATCCAGATACCGGTAAATATACCGTTTCTTTAAAAGTGGTAGATGATGCCGGTTGTAAAGATTCTGTTGCAATAAAAGACTATATAAAATTGGTTCAAGCAATTGCAGATTTTAGTATAGCGGGAGATACTACCAAATGTGCAGGAACCTTTGCGCTTTCTATGGAGAACACGGGTTTATATGCTTCTAATTATACATGGAACTTTGGTGACGGAACTATTTCCGAATCAAATGATGCGCAAGTAAGTCATGTTTATGAACAAGGTGGTGTATATGAAATTGTTTTAATCGCTAACGGACAAGGTTTTTGTAGAGATACAACAAGTAAAACAATACGGATTAAGGGCCCTAGTGGGGAATTAATTATAAAAGATAACTACCTCTGTATAGGTGGTGATTCACTGAATATACGGATAGAAGGAAAGGATATACAATCGTATTATTGGGATTTAGGAGATTTTTCTAATACAGGGGGATACCGATTTTCGGACAGCATTAATTATAAATACACCAGCCCCAATATTTACAAACCAAGTGTTATTTTATTAGGTGCCGAAGATTGCCAGATAACACTTCCTAAAAGGGGAGAGGAAGAACTACTTGTTTACGTAGACAAACTGGAAGCCGGTGATTCTTTAAACATTGAGTGTTCAGATCCTTACATTGCACTAGAAGGTGTAACGGCTTTAAATATTGCGGGTAACTATTATTGGAGTGGTCCAGTAACGGATTACCAACCAGACAGCGCCAACTTAAATGCCCGAGTAAATACTGAAGGCATTTATTATCTAAATACACTGGATACCCTTTGTTCTGTAAGGGATTCTGTAGTTGTAACCACATCGGGTATACAACCGGTAGGTGGTGCCGGGTCAGATTTAAAAATTGATTGTATAGACAGTACAGCCGTATTAGGTGGTTTCACAACTACAGCCAATACAGAATACTTTTGGCAAGGTCCGCTTGGTGCCTTAACTACCAGCAACGATTCTTTACTAAATCCAGTGGTGAGAGAGAGTGGACAATACGTTCTAAAAATTACTCAAAAAGACTGCTATTTGATTGACACCTTACAGGTTTCGTTATGCTCTTTAATGGCGGTAGATACTGTTTTAACATTTTGCGCTAATATACCGGGCGTTCCTTTTAGTTATGAAGGGTATAATCTGGTTGGCTTAAATAGCTTTGTATCTAATAATATAAGTTCTACAGTAAGCTGGTATAGAGATCCTGAATTTACCGAAGCTATTGCAAATCCATCTAGTGCAGTAGCGGAAAATGGAAAAGCTATTTTTGCTAAAATACAAAGCTTAGACGGTAAAGAAACCGCACGTGCTAAAACCAACTGGATTATACATAGCTATGCAAGTGCTGACATCACTTACGAGTCTGACACCCTCTGCGAAACTTCCGGACCGCTATTTCTAGATGCTGAACGCTATTTGGGAAATGATTTAACCTATAAATGGTATTACAATGACGAACTAATGCCTACTTTCCAGCAAACATTAAATCTGAAAAATCCAGAAGAAAGCGGGGAATATGTGTTGGAAGTAAGTAATCCGTATTGCCCTGTAGACTACGATACGGTAAAAGTAATGATTTATGAAAGTCCAGAGGTTTTCTTTACCGAAGAGGAACTGAGCGTAATTTACGAAACCGATAAACCCATACCGTTGCCTTTGGTTATAAATGCGGGTGAAAGAGATTCGGTGACGTCTATAAGCTGGGATCCAATAGATTATTTGCAAAACTCTAATATGAATCCGTTGGTACAAGACGTACAAAACCCGCTTTATATTCCACAAAATGATGAGTTTTCTACCGATTACCGGGCAATTGTTACAACTGGTTTTGGTAATAATGCCTGTAAAGTAGAAGCCTTTGTTTTGGTGCATAATTATAAACTAATAAATATACCCAGCGCTTTTTCACCTAATGGAGATGGTTTAAACGAAACTTGGCAAATTGAAGGACTTGCTCGTTTTCCGGATACGCACGTAAACATCTATAACCGATGGGGAGAACTGATTTATCAAAATAAATCCGGATATACATCACCATGGGATGGAAGTGTAAATGGAATAAAAGTACCTTTCGGTACCTATTATTATGTGTTGGATTTTAAAGGAAGCTTAGATAATATAGACTTTGTTTCCAGTGGTGCGTTAACCGTTTTTAGATAGGGTAGTTATCTAGATTTAGAAACAGTTTTGTAACATGTGTTTAGCTGTAAAGTTATTTTAGGACGAGACAAAGTGCGATACAATCGCGTCTCTCGTCCGACCCCCTTACAAACGAGGACGAGTTGGGTTAGTATATGAAAAGTAGGCGATTACGAAGCACGAAATTTTCGGTTAAGCACAAAGTTTGATACGAGCCAAAAAGCTTGAATTTACTACCGCCCCCTTTAATTTATATACTTTGTTGGAAACTGGCTTTTCCGTTCAGATTCATTCCAAACGGAAATCTATTTTGTTATTTTAAATTTCAAATCAGTTCTTGAAGGATTCTTTTTGGCCTCTATTGTCTCAAGGTTAATTTCTTTTACTCCAAGATTTTCCAAAAGTTTTTCTCCTTTACCAACAATTACGGGCATTATTCGTATTATGAATTCGTCAATAAGATTCTTTTTAAATGATTCTTGTGCAATATCTACCCAACCAACAATCATTACATTTTTGTTTTTCGCTGATTTTTTAGCCTTTGTAATGGTTTCTTTTACATTGCTTGACACGAATGTAAATGTGAGTTTATCGTTCTCTCCTTTAGCCACTTTTTTCGGTATTTCTTTGGTATATACAAATATTGGTGCTTGATATTCGTAATCCGTAAAATCTCCTTTCGCCATATCGTAACAAGGCTTGTCCATAACCACAGAACCACAATTTTTAATTAATTCATTCAGTTCCCGTGTATTCCTTAATTTCTTTATTGGATATAAATAATTGCCTTTTTTGTCCGTCACAATGCCATCTATTGACATAGCCATATCTAAAATAACTTTACTCATTCTTTGTGTTGTTATTGTAATTATAAATTACAAAATTTTGTTTTAACTTGTCTTATGGTAAGAAATTTTTATTCAATTCTGAGTTTTTTAGCTTGTTGCCAACGTGTTTGTATATGAAAAGTTGGGTGCAAATAAGCACAAACTTTTCGGTTTATTACTGACCTTTAAAATGCAAAAAAACCTTTGAATTAAGCACTTACAAGCAATTTTTTATATACGGTGTGTTTCACTAGCACGCGTAGCGAAGCAATACGCGTGATTTTTAATGCTACTCAAACAGTATATATTTTCTAAGTACTATTAAAAAAACTATTTTTAAAAAGATAAGGACTTTCTGGAGATAGATACAGCCTTTTTAGGCACGCGTTTAGCTGAAGCAACGCGCGCTAGAGGAGTTCTTCGTCTGATTTTTCTTTTGGTTTTTGCTTACAAGCATAAAAAATCCCGATAGAAACTATTACTATTAACGGAATTATGTAGGTCATTTTCATTTTCTTCTAATTGCTGGTAACGCCAACTGTATAAATCGTGGCTGTTTTTGAAACAAAATAGTTGGAATCTGGCAATAAGTCAAATCTGTGATTTGACGGCGTAACTTCCTCATCTAAAACGCAGTCAAATTGCAGATTTGGCGGAGTCCCTACAAAGCACCAAAACCACGTAACCCCCCGAGCCAGCCATGATTTTATACAGATTGTTGTGCGCTTATATTCTTGTTGATTACCACCTTGATTTCAATATTTACCTAAAAAAGCATCTAAAATCAACGTGCATAACTACCGAAAAAGAACCCAAACCAGCTAGCCTTTTTTGCAGTTTCAAAACCGTTTTATGTCTCAAACTCAAGAAAAGTATGCTGCCTTTGCAACCTCTAACTTTCAGAAATTGTTGAAACGAAAGCTTAAAAATGCCTTTCCACGTGGGTTAAAAATGTTTCAGATACCAAAGTCACCAAAAGTAATACTGTAACTACGGAAGCGGGGACGCGAGAAAAGAAGCCTCCAGAACCACTAACCGCCTCAACCGAGAATAAAAACCAAAGTATTAAACCACTTTTTAAACAGAAGTAAAACCCACGAAACACCGCTGGAATTAAACCCCAAAACTGAAACTTGACTTTGAAAAGAAAAGGGGGGGAGACAAAAAATTCCGTTTTAGAAACCTCAAATACCAACAAAACATTTTTAAGCGGAAGCTGCTTATCTAAAACTGCTACTACACCCGAGAGCAGGAAAGATGCTGTTGCTTAAAATCCAGCAAAAAAGGTGGGTGATTCAAATACCGAAAACCTTTCGGGCTACTATATTTTATAAATTATTGAAACACAAAAGCCGGATGGAATTCAGAAAAATCAAATCAAAATTGCGGCACAACAATTGGATATGTACAACAGTTGTACATATATAACTTATAGCGAGTAAGATAGTTATGAAAAACTTGCTATTCAATAGCCTAACAAGAGTTTTTGTAAACATCTGAAGACAAAAGAAAAACTCCATATCCGTTGATTAAACGTTTAGTAAACGGGTATTACACGTTTAATATACAGTTATTTATGTTTTCTATTTAACGTGTACTAGTATGTGAACCCTAAGAAAGAAGTGGGTAATTTTTTATTTTCACAACCCATAAGGCTAAACTAAAAACCATATATTAACAATAATAAATAAAGCCACAGAACAGCTACCCATATCGCGCAAGCGTCCGCTTGTGCGTTGTGTGAAATAAGAAGTTAGATAGATAAATAAAAAGATGCTTTAAAGATCCCGTTTCTGGCACTTATGTGTAGAAGAACCTCAATAATCCACGCTATAGCTCTTCAGCTTTAAATTAAGCAGATTAGGAATTTCAAAAAAGCTATCGAATAGGGAAGAGCTTGTTTGTTCCATTAAACCAATCCCTTTTACATACACGTAGTTTTGTTCAGCAATTTTGGTATAGCCTTGTTGGGTTTTTAAATTCTGATTAAAAATATCTTCCAGATTAATCCCCCCAAAATCTAAATTACTATTGATCACTAAAGAAACCTGAATGGCGTCTTTATAAGTGATGTCGTTGTATTCAAACGGTACATTTTTAGCCTGTAAGGTATAAATGTAATTGGTAATTACAGAACCAACAGTTACTTGGTAACTCCAAGAAGTACCGGCATTGGCGTTAACATCCAAAATTTTAATTTCCATTATTTCGGAAGTTAAATTGAACTGGGCATCTGCTCCGTAAATTTCTTGCGTTCTGTAATACGCCCCATCTTCAAAACGTATGTTGGTATTGGCTTTAACCCCGTTACTGTTAATGGTTTCTACAAAATTTTCTTTACCATTAATTTCAGTAGTATTATCAATGCTAAGTAGATAGTTTTCCTCTTCGTTGTACACCCATTCGTTTCCTACTTTTAACGGAATGTATGGCGCTTCCTCTTCAGGAGTAAAAGTACCGTTTTCAATTGTTCCGGTATTTTCAACGGTTTGCTTATCTTTATCTTTTTTTCTGCAAGAAGTAAAAACAGTAAAACCAATTAATGCAAGCAATAGAAAACGGTACGTCATAACTATATGGATTTCAGTAAATAATAATTCTTTTTGCCTTTTTGTACAAGTAAGTATTTATCCTGCAACAATTCAAAAGTTGGCTTGTCTTCTTCACTTAAAACTTTCTCTTTGTTAATGCTAATGGCACCACCTTTTATAGAACGTTTGGCTTCTCCTTTAGAAGGGAAAATTTCTCCGTTGGCTTTGTCGGTTAACAAATCTAAAACAGTTTCTGCCGAAAGTAGTTCTGCTTTGTTCACTTCTATTTGCGGAACGCCTTCAAAAACGTCTAACAACGTTTGTTCGTCAATTAGCTTTAAGGTGTCTGTTGCTTTCTTGCTGAATAAGATTTCGGAAGCCTGAACTGCTTTTTCGTAATCTTCTTCGGAATGCACCCGTACGGTAATGTCTTTGGCTAAGGCTTTTTGCAAGGTTCTTAAATGCGGTGCTTCGGCTTGTTCTTTCTCCAAGGCTTCTATTTCTTCTTTCGAAAGCAAAGAGAAGGTACGGATGTATTTAGACGCATCTGCATCGGCTGTATTTAACCAAAATTGGTAGAATTTGTAGGGGGAAGTTTTTTCCGGGCTTAACCAAATAGTTCCACTTTCCGACTTACCAAATTTACCGCCATCGGCTTTGGTCATTAAAGGACAAGTCATAGCAAAAGCTTCGCCTTGTTCCATTCTACGGATTAATTCGGTACCGGTAGTAATGTTACCCCATTGGTCCGAACCACCCATTTGTAACTTACAGCCTAGCTCTTTGTATAGATGAACAAAATCGTAGCCTTGTAGCAACTGGTAAGAGAATTCAGTAAAAGAAATACCGGTTTCAATCCTTTTTTTAACAGAATCTTTGGCCGACATGTAGTTTACGGTAATGTGTTTACCCACATCTCTAATAAAATGCAAGAAACTGAAATTCTTCATCCAGTCGTAGTTGTTGACCAACAATGCCGAATTAGGAGAATCGTCAAAGGTTAAAAAGCTTTCTAGTTGCTTTTTAATGCCGTTTATGTTTTTCTGAAGACTTTCTTCGTCTAGTAGTTTTCGTTCGTCTGCTTTATGAGAAGGGTCACCCACCATACCGGTAGCACCACCCACCAAAGCAACCGGGCGATGTCCTGCTCTTTGCAAGTGTACCAACAACATAATAGGGATTAAGCTACCAACATGCAAAGAATCGGCTGTAGGATCGAAACCCACATAACCTGTTGTTAATTCTTTTGCCAATTGTTCTTCCGTTCCTGGCATAGCATCGTGCACCATACCTCTCCATTTCAGCTCTTCTATAAAGTTTATCATCTACTCTTTGCAAAATTTTGAGCTGCAAATATAGACAAAGCTATGTTCGATTTAAAGGGAAAAGATGTTTTGAGTTATGGCTATGGGTTTTGAGGCTAGCGAGGGTTTTGTTCCAAATAAGGTTTTGCTGTTGTAAGAGTGATTGTTAATGGATTTATAGTTGCTAGTACTTTTAAATAGGGATGTATGGTTTTATAGAGAGATTCCCACGAAAGTGGAATGACGGCATACGTTAATGGGTCAATAAATAAACATAGCGACAGTGTCTGATTGTGCTTGAAGTATAAATAGCAGTTGTAGGATAGATTCTCTAACGGTCAGCATGACGTACCTAAACAACGGTCGTTAGATCTTGTTTACTATGACTTACAAGGAACTTACCTTAAAATAATTTCTGATGTTGTGAGGACATCCTTTCTTCCAGTTTGATACTCTATTTCAATTGTAAATTCATGAATATTTAAAGAGGCGTTAATTCCTGGTTTCATTAAAAACATAGGTGTGCGAATAGAAGTATTATTACGCTCGTTTAAATAATAATTATGGGCAAATATTTCATTGTATGCTTCTTCCAATGTATGTATTCCTTCATAAAGATAATAATTGACAAAGCAATCATTAGCACTATCGGTATTGCTTCCGTAACATCTAGGTTCAAATCCAATCGGTATAAATAAGCTCTTCAATTCTTTTCCCGCAGTGTATTCATCATTGATGTCACCACTACTAATAATGGATATGTGTAAAGCAATGTCTTTGTGAATAATTTCTCCGGTATTAAAAGTATTTGCAAAAAGAGTACTCGACTTTTTGAAGTTTTTTACACAAATTTTTTCTTGTGCTATTCCTTTAAGAAGTATTGCAAATTGGTTAGCGTCAAGTGTATCTAATCTAGGTTCATTTAATATTACTTTGTCCTGTATGTCAAAATTTTCTATATGTTTTAACTGAATACTAAAGCATGTTTCTTTAGGTTCTGTGCAGGAATCCAATAAACAGTTTAGAAAAATGAAAGCTATAATGAAAACAACTTTTCTCATAACGTATTCTTAAGTCTTCCTCTTTTTCTTCTTAGCTGCCGGAAACAGAATATTGTTTAGAATTAAACGATAGCCCGGAGAGTTAGGGTGTAGGTTTAAATCGGTTGGTTCTTCGCCCACAAAATGCTGATAATCTTCTGGGTCATGACCGCCATAAAAGGTCCAAAAACCCTTGCCGGAAACCCCGTGTACATAGCGGGCTTCGTCAATGTCTGCGGTTTCACCCATAATAATTACATCGCCTTTAATCATTTTCTTTTTATAAGCTGTTGTTTGTCCCATAAACCCATGGATTACGTGTTCGTGGTTTTGGGTTAACATGGTAGGGATAGGATCCCATTTAGCCGAAAACTGAAACAAAGAGAAGAAGTCATTTTCCTCGGTTAGTCCGCGTTCGTTGTATTGGTTATCAATGTCAGAATATTCGTAGATGTAGGGGTTTTGGATCAATTTATAGTCCTTAAACGCAAACGTTTTAGAATAATCTAACTTGCTGTTGGCGGCAGGATCAGCGGGGTCACCGTCAAACATAGGACCGCAAATGTCTACGCCTTCGGCAGAAAGCGCAATATCATAGGTGTCTGTGGCAGAACACATGGCAAACAAGAAACCACCGGAATTGGTATAATCTCTTATTTTGTGCGTTACCGCTAGTTTTAAGTGAGAGACTTTACTAAAACCGTGCAAACGGGCCGACTCTTCAAATTCTTTTTGTTGCTGAATATACCAAGGTTGTGTTCGGTAATGCGCCCAGAATTTACCGTATTGGCCTGTAAAATCTTCGTGGTGGAGGTGTAGCCAATCGTATTTGGTTAATTCATCGTTCAGTACTTCGTCATCAAAAATAACTTCGTAAGGAATTTCTGCATAGGTAAGTACTAAGGTTACGGCATCGTCCCAAGGTTGTTTAGATTTTGGGCTGTAAACCGCAATTTTGGGTGCTTTTTCAAGCTTAATCACATCGTAATTTACATCGGGCTGTAGGAGAGTGTTCTTCGTTTCGGCGTATTGATTTTCGCTAATGCTTTCAAAACTAATACCGCGGATTAATAATTCTTCTCTAAAGATTTTAGAATCAATCATGGCAAAACTACCACCACGGTAATTTAAAAACCATTCGGCTTCACCGCCCTGTTCCAACACCCAATACGTAAAACCATAGGCTTTTAAGTGATTGGTTTGCGATTGATCCATGGGGATCAAAATGCGGTTACTGAAAGCAAAACTTGATAAAAATAAAAAGAAGCAAAGGATTAGGTTTCTCATATAGAGGACAACGATTAGTTGGCGTTTTTAGTTTTTAGGCCTTCAATAGCCATCATTTTCTGCACTTCATCTTCAGTCATGTAATTTGGCGAATTGCTCATTTGCCCAGGAAAGTTTTCCATGTGCAATGTTTGCGTAGGGAATGCAAAATTAACGCCCAGTTTTTTGGCTAGCTTAATGATCTCTAGGTTTAACTCGTGCCGAACCCGTAATTCATCGGGCCAAGTGGGTGTATTGATAAAGATGTAGAACAAAATATCTAAAGAAGAGGCGTTAAACTCGTTAAAATAGATGTTGTAGTAGTCTTTACGGGTTTCTTTGTGGTCTAATACAATTTGTTCTAAGCCTTTGGTAAACGCTTCAATTAAATAAGCGGGCGTATCATAATGGATGGCTAACATGGTTTTATACCGTCTGTAAAAACGTTTTCCCATATTATCAACGGTCATGTCGGCTAATTTGCCGTTCGGTACATAAATTAAAGAGTTGTAAAATGTACGAACACGGGTGGCTCTAAAACCAACTTCTTCTACACTTCCATCAATTCCGGTGGCAATAATCCAATCCCCAATCTGGAACGGACGGTCTAAGAAAATCATGATAGAACCGAAGAAATTCTTTAAAGTATCTTGCGCAGCAAGGGCTATGGCCAAACCACCAATGGATAAACCGGCCAGTAGGGTAGTAATGTTTACATTAAAATTCTGAAGAACGTACAAGAAGCCAATAACCAGTACAAAAGCTTTTAGTGTTTTTCTTAAAATTGGGACTAATTGATCGTCTAAAGCCGATTCTGTGGTTTGTGCTCTTTTTTCGAATTGGTGCGCTATAATGTCTACAAAACGGTAAAAAGCAAAGGTAAACAGAATTGGTATAGAGCTTTTAAGACCAATAATTACAAAAGCACCCATTTTAGAAGGAAGTTGTAAAACAGGTATTAAAAGTGCTAGAATAAAGAACGTAGCCAACCAAGATAAAGGTCTAGCCGTTTTTAAAAATAACGTTGTTTTAGTGTCTTCAACATTAAATTTTTTCCTTCTGAATACACGAATTAAAACTCTATCAAAAACAAAACTTAATACTTTTTGTGCGGTAATGGCTATGGTTAGTATGATAAGTAAACCAATGTATTGCCAAGCATGCATTCCCCACAGTTCGTGATTACCTATTTTAGGCAAAAAACTTAACAGTTTATCTGTGCCGTAAGGGTAAACTTGTTTGTGTATTTCAGGAATCCAATTAACGGTTTCTGCAGAATAAAGCCATTGATTTCCGTATTTTTTAACATAAATCTTTGGGAAATCCTTTATCACCACGTATTCAGAAAGCTCTGTTGTGGTGTCTTTATAATTCGCTTTTTGCGGAATGTCTTCTAAGTCTATCCAATGCCCAGAACCGTCATAAATCTGAAGTAGTTTTACCGTTATTTTTTCTTTTTCTTCTTCTGAAAAAGATTTTGGCCATTTAAAAGATTGAGCGGAAACTTTGGGTTGGTAGCTGTTGTCCTGCAAATACAACAGATGATTTTCTACTGTCATGCGCGGTGTGAATAACCGCGCTTTACCAGGAATTGCCTTTGCGAAATTCAGTGAAAAAACAACCGAAAATAATAGGAATACAAAGCGTATTCTTGAAGTCATAAGCTTACTCTACGTCTAAAGAATTATCAATTTCTGCTTTCCAAGCTAAAATACCGCCTTCTAAATTGTATAGGTTAGAATACCCTTGTTGCTCTAAATAAGCAATGGCGTTGGCAGAACGTTTTCCGCTACGGCACATAACCACTACTTTTTTGTCTTTAGAAATTTTGCTAAGGTTGGCGGGCACAGTTTGTAAAGAGATTAACTCACCGTTGATGTTGGCTTGTGCGTATTCAGAAGGTTCTCTAACATCTATAAGTTGAAAATCTTCGTTGTTTTCCAACATGTCGTTTAGTTCGTCTACAGATATTTCGTTCATAATAGTAACGTTCTTATTGTTTCTTGTTTTTGTTGATCATTACCGAAGTAATATCATCCAATTGTTTTACTTTTTCTTCAAAATCTCCTTTTAGAGAATCACGTATTTCTTTTAAATTCTGAAGTAAATCGTCCATTTCCTCTGGCAATACGTCTTCTAATAATTCCCGAACTCTTTTAGTAAGGGTGGGTGACTTTCCGTTGGAAGAAATAGCAATTTTCAAATCTCCTTTTTTTACGACAGAACTCAAATAAAAATCACATAAATTGGGTGTGTCGGCAACATTTACGAATAGGTTTTCAGCTTTAGCAATTTTATGAATTTCTCTGTTTAAATCGTTAAAAGCAGTACCTACAATAACGGCCTGGATTCCTTCTAAATGTTCTTTCTTAAATTTCTCTTGAATTAATTCAATCTGAGTGGGGTGTTTTTCTGCCAACTCAAAAATCTCTGTTTTAATTTCGGGAGCCACCAACCGAACCCTGCATTCTGGGGCATGGCGGAACATGTAGCCAATTTTCTCTAAGCCAACAAAACCACCACCTACAATTAGGAATTTGATTTTATCGGGTCTAATAAATACCGGGAACAGTGAATTTCCTGACATAATTAATAGATCTCGTGTTCGGTTTGAAAACCAATAGGCACTTTAGGTGATTCGTAATCGTAATAGGTGATGTACATGTAAATAGGTTCTTTTTTACCGCTTCTACCGTCGTAATCTATTTGGTATTTGTACAATAAGGCTTTTCCATTAATGCCATTATCAGAAGGGTAAGGGCAGCAAGAACCAACACGGTGGTAAATTAATTTTTTACCGTTAGGGCTTCTTAATAATTTAAAATAGGCGTCAATGTTAGAATCTCTACCGTTTTGGTCTTTACCTACTTTAATGGGGTTGGTAGGAGCGTAGCCGTAATCTTTTTCGGTAGCTACTTTAGACAAGGCATTTACTTCGTAAACCGTTTTATCTTCTAGGTTACAGTGTTCTGCAATGTAAATGTTGGCTTTTGCAGCGCCCAATGTTAAAGCTTTGTTCCAGTCTTCGCAGGCTTTTTGGTATTGGTTTAAATCGAAATAATACATGGTGCCGCGGTGTAAATAAGCTTCAGCATCGTCTTTATTTAAATACACTACATGGTCGTAATCTTTTACGGCGTATAAATGTTTTTTCTGGTAGGTATAAATCTTAGCTCTTAACTTAAAGGCATTAATATAACGTGGGTCCAGTTCAATCAACTTATTGATTTCGGCCAAAGCCAAGCTGTTGTCTGCATGAATAAATAAGGTATACGCTTTTAAGAAACGGGCGTTAATGGCTTTAGGATCTTTTTTAACTGCTTCGGTAAAATAATACAAAGCAGTGTCTTTTTGTACTTCTAATGCCAATTCAATCCCTGTTAACACAAGGCTGTCGGTGGTTGGGTTGCCCGTTCTAGTGTATTTCTGAATAGAGTCGTTTTTAGCAACCACTCGTTTTACTTTAAGCTGAGCAGCTTCTAATTCAATTTTCTCTTCGTCTATTTTGTTGGCAAAACCACTAATTTCTGCTTTCTTATCAAAATAAGCTTCTTCAGTAGTTTTAAGTTTGTTGTTCATTACAGCAATCTCAGTCCGAAGCTTATCCATGTTTTCAGCTTCTTGTTCCACAGCTCCTTTATCTTCGTCAATTAAGGTTTTGTATTCGTCGCGGTCTTTTTGTAAAGTTTTTACTTCGGTATCAAAAGCCGTTTTGTTGGCTAATAAATTCTGAAGTTCGGTATTCAGTTCGTCTATTTCGGTATTGTTTTTAGCTATCTGTTCGTCTAGGTGATTTATTTCTAATTCCGAACGGCTTTTCTTTTCGCTTAAATCCCTTACCTGTAGCTGTTGTGCTTCCATGTTGGTTTGCGAAGCATTTTTCTCTTGTTTTAGGGCAGCAATATCAGTCTCGTTGTTTTTAGAATCTTCTAATAGCAGTTTAACTTTCTCTTGGTTTTGATCTATTTCGGTTTCAATAGTTATGTTTTCTTGCTCTAACTGATGAAGTTCTTTGTTTCGGCTAGATTCTAATTCTCTAAGTTTTGTTAGTTCTGCCGAAATAGCGGTGTATTCTTCCGAAGATAAATCGGGGTTGTTTTGTTTCTTAGTTTGGGCTTCTATTTGGCTTTTGTTGGCGGTGATTTCCTTTTTCCAAGAATTAATAGAAGAGGTATTGGCTAATTTTTTAGCTTTTTTTGCGTCTTCTTCAGATTGTAACGATTTTATCTGAAGCACAATGTCTTGTTTGTTCTGGTATTTCTTTTCCAGCTTTTCTTCGGTACGGTCTTTCTTTTCTTGCTCGTATTTCAGTTTGTCTTCCTGAAGCACTAAATCGGTTTTGTGTTTTCTAAGGTTTTCTTTTTCGGTTTGCGACTGTTTACCTTTTTCAATGTTTTCGTTTCTTAATTGGCTTATTTTACCGTTTAAGACAGTTGCTTCTCTACCCAGTTCGGTGGCTCTTTCGTCCTTTAAAAGTATTTGTTGTTCGGTTCTGTCGTAAGAAGACTGCAATTGATGAATAATGCTGTTTAAAGAATCGTGTTTGCTTTGCGAAGCTTCCAACTCTTTGCTTAAATCCATGGCTTTTTTACGGTACTCCGTCATTTCGTTGTCTAGCACCATTAATTCTCCTTTTTTATTTTTTAGAAGAACTTCTTGTGAACGAACGTGCAATTGAATACTGTCTAAAATTCTTTCGTAATTGTCTAAAGAGGCAGAAATACCTACTAAATCGTTCGAAAGGATTTTTTTGTTTTCCTTCGTTTCAATTATTTTTTCTTGAATATCAAGTAAATAACGGTTGTACTCTACAATTTCATCTTTACGGTTTTCTTCAAAAGTGCCTTCTTTAGTTTGTGCTTGTAATGAAAGCGAAAAAAATAAAATAAACTGTAAAGCAATAAAATAAGCCTTATTCATAGTTTTTAGATATTTTGGGATAAACAAAGATATAGTAATATAGCTCAAATTGAAGTTCTGTGAAAATTCAATTTCCACATTTGTATAGTTATGATAAATTTGTGCCAAGATTAAAATAACATGAAACAAAAAGTACTCTTTATAGATAGAGACGGTACAATCATCGTTGAACCGCCTGAAGACTTTCAAGTAGACTCTTTAGAAAAGCTAGAATTCCTTCCTTCTGCCATTTCTGTGTTGGCGAAATTGAAGAAAGAAACCGATTTTAAATTGGTGATGGTTACCAACCAAGATGGTTTAGGTACCAATTCTTTTCCGGAAGATACCTTCTGGCCGGCACAAAATAAAATGCTTAAAATCTTAGAAGGTGAGGGGATAGTATTTGATAAAATACACATTGATAAAACCTTTGAAAGCGAAAATGCACCAACGCGTAAACCAAGAACAGGATTATTAACCGAGTATTTTGATGCCGATAAATACGATTTAGCTAATTCTTTTGTGATTGGTGACCGTGCAACAGACGTTCAGTTGGCTAAAAACTTAGGTACAAAAGCTATTTTTATTTCTGAAGAAGAAAATGAAGAAGCGGCTTTTACTTCTATGGACTGGAATATCATTTATGAATTCTTAACCATAAATGCCAGAGTAGCTAATGTTACTAGAACTACTAAAGAAACAGATATTGACATCCACGTTAATTTAGACGGAACGGGAAAAACCCAAATTAAAACGGGTTTAGGTTTCTTTGACCATATGTTGGATCAGATTGGTAAACATTCAAAATCTGACTTGTTTATTAATGTAGAGGGCGATTTACACATAGACGAACACCATACCATTGAAGATACCGCATTGGCTTTAGGGGAAGCTTTTTTGCAGGCTTTCGGGTCTAAGAAAGGCATTGAGCGTTATGGTTTCTTATTGCCCATGGACGATTGCCTGGCACAAGTAGCCATTGACTTTTCCGGCCGACCTTGGCTAGAGTGGGATGTTAAATTTAAACGGGATATGGTAGGGGATTTACCTACGGAAATGGTACACCATTTCTTTAAATCGTTCTCTGATACCGCTAAATGCAATTTAAATATTAAAGCCGAAGGCGATAACGATCACCATAAGATTGAGGCTATATTTAAAGGGCTTGCTAAAGCCATAAAAATGGCCAAAAAGATTGATTACAACGATTTACAAGTGCCTAGTACCAAAGGGACTTTGTAGAGGTTTGTCCTTAAACAACCGAAGACTTCGCTCCAAGCGAAGTCTTCGGTATTTTCGTACTTTTCCACGAACGCGTTATCGATTTAACTATAAGTTAGCTAATCCCGATCATCATCGTTCCGATGGTTATCGGAATGATCCGATGATCCCTCAAATATTGACAGGGATGAGTATAAATCCCTTTTTAGTTATAAGTGACCGTGAAGTTTCATTGAGAGATTCCCACTTTCGTGGGAATGACGTTTCATAGTTGGCACCGTGCCACCATGGTTTCCGTGGTGGTTTTCTTAATTGATAACCACCATTCAAAGAATGGCGGTAACGGGGGGCTATTTTTTAATCCCCGTTTTTCAAAAAGGGTGGATTAAAAATCCTATGATAAGGGTTGCGAGACCACCATCTTGCAAATCTTTCTTTGTGAACGATGCGTGGTTGTTACGGTGGATTAAACCTTACAGAATCTACATTAGGCCAGCTAGGGCTATTGCATTTTATACAACCTCGATTTAATTCATATACTTGTGTTAAACCCTACTATTTTCTTCGAAATCTAGAATTCAATCGTCAACCTGAAACAAATGCTTTTGATGACAGTAATTTAAAAGACCATATTCGTTCTTTCAGTTTGCCACGGCCATAAACGACAGAACCTTGGATCTTTAGGAACTCGAACTACCTCGGAAGAAATTCTATTTCAGGCGAAATAGGTTTTGGGAGACATATCTCACCATTATAGATTATCTTCTTTTTTAGCTCTCTTAGAATTCTTAAAGTTATTTTGACATTTGTTACAACTCATCCCTTTCATCTGGATAATAGGGCTATGGAATAGTACAGCCTTGCGTCCAAATTGATGAAGTAAAAGTAGATTACTGGTCTAAAACATTTAGGATTGATGATTCTAGATAATTAGATACGTTTCCTCTTAATTTTTTTTTGGTGAAATTTAACCGTTGTCTCTACAATTCCACATTTTATTCCAGACGGTTTAGTAGTCAATTTCTTCGTTTTTAGAAAACCATTCTGGTTTTTCGGTTAATGTAGTGCGAGTATCAGTAAAGTCTTCAATCGGATTTGAAAAATACGGAATAGTACATTGCGGACAATTTTGTTGATCTGAGATATTTATTTGTCTGAAATTCTATAATGGTCATTATGAGTACCTTCGAATAAGCCTTTACCAGTATTTTTCTTACAAGACTTCAAAATTCTTTATTTGTTATATCTGTTTAAAAAACGTCTAGGTCACAAAACTCATTTAGCTTATCAAAAAGTAAGTCAGACATATTACAACTGCTTTTAAAAAGTATTTTCACTAGTGTTTCTCCATCTCCATCATATTTTAATTGCTAATGACCTAATTTGTAGAGTCGTTTTACAATTTTTGATTCATTTATCAGAACTATGCTGGGGGAGGTATGATCTTTCTCACTAGTCTATGTTGTATTATTACATTGTATTCTATCAGCCCACTAATAGTTCTTCTGGTATCTGTCCGATGTCAAAATCTTTGAATTTACATCACCATGTCTCTGATCTAAACAGTACCAAACCATTTATCATCTGACCAACGATAACAAATAAAACTACTTGGAGTTATTCCAAAATCTTCAATTGTTGCACAAGATTACACCCTCACCTTTAAGAACTTTAAATAAATCAATAGAGTTTATTGCATCCCATCATTAGTTTATCTTTTGAGTCAGGCTTGCGTATATCCATAAAGAAGTAAGTTTCGGGTTTAAAATCTTCTATAGAAATTATTTTTTCTTTTTTCAGATATTGTTTTACTTGATTCAACATTTCTCTTTGGATTATACCATACTGTAACTCCCCATAAATTTTTCTAGATGCATATTAATAACCTAATATTTTGTCATGAACTACAGTGGCACATATTTGGAATCCCCCCCCTAAATAAACCAAACCCTCTCACAAACAGAACTAAACAAGCCTTTTTTTTAACAATTTTTGTATAATTTAAGCTTGTAATTGGCCTTTTCAGCTAAAAATACCCACTCTAGCGCGGATGTTACATCCGTGAGGGTAGTAGCACGGAACTAAGTTCCGCGCTGGGGGATCATTACCCCACCTCTAAGTGTCAAACGCAAAGCTACTTATCCGGAGTATTTCAATTTTCATTTTAAAATAAAACCGCTTATATTACTGCTTTAACAAATTTTGACTGCAGTAGAGACCATTAATAAAACCTTATACAACATGGAACCCTGCCAACGTCAGTGTCCTCACTGACGTTAATTCAACGATCAATAAACTTCACCCTTGTATCCAGTTCCTTCTCATAGACATCAATAATGCGGTAGGGAATTAAGGTGTTTTCCTGCTGAAATTCGTCGTAATCGGGGTTTAGATTAAAAAACGGAGAAGGTGTAATGTACAACGTAACATTTTTCTTCCGAATGCTCTTTTCAATATGGTAATGACCGCAGAATACGATAAACTCCTTTTCAGGATATTGGGCAAAGAAAGCCTCCATTTGTTCCGTATTTTTTAAAGCATGTCGTTTATCCATAAATTGTACGTTACCTAAAAAAGGCGGGTGATGCATGAAGAGGAGTATTGGGTTTTGAGTTTTGGATAGTGCATTTTTAAGAAACTCCAGTTGTTGTTCGCTCACCAGACCGTTGCCCGTTTCTAGAAAAAGGATTTCCTTTCCGTGTAAAGAAAAAGTAAACGCCTCTTTATTGGAATAGTGAGGGAAATCGGCAAAGACTTTATTCATCACCGAAAGATCATCGTGATTACCGCCAATAAGCTGCACCGGAACTTTCCAATCCTGTAATTGTTCTTTCAACCAACGGTAGGTGGCTTCGTTGCCCAGAGAATAACAAAGGTCTCCCGAAAGAACTAGTAAATCATGGGCTTCCTTCCGTAAGGTTTTAAAAAGAAGGGCCGCTCTTTCTACGGTATCAATTCCGTTTTTGGTGTGTTCACCTTCGGCAGTAATGTGTAAATCGGTCAGCTGAATAATTCGGCGAAAAGAATTCATTATAGTGGATAAATATTTTGTCTAATTAACCGTTAAAACTTTAATTAAAAGTAAATTTCATCAATTTTCATGTTGAAAATAAATAATAGAACCACGTGCGGACAGGAATAAAAAGAATCTTTTCACTTGTTGTAGCTTGTTTTTTAACCCTTGTTGCTTTTTCTCAAAATACGCAGCAAAGAACCGATCTAAACGATTCGTATGAATCGGCCATGGATTTGTTCCGAAAGGAAAAATATTCGGCAGCGCAACACGCTTTCTTAGACTATTTAGAAAAATGTACACAGCCCATTCGTTGTTACAAAGCCGAATATTATGTGGCGTTTTCGGCTTTAGAATTAGAACAAGACCGGGCAGAAGGTTTGTTTGAAGACTTTGTACATAATTATCCCGCTACGCCGGAAGCCAAGCGCGCGTATTACAAACTGGGTAATTATTACTTTGAAAATAAGAATTACGAAAAGGCGGCAGAGTATTACGCCAAAACCGACAAGAAGAATTTATCGAAAGATGAATACACAGAAGCCCGATTTAATCAGGCTTATTCTTATTTCGTAGAAAAAGACATAGATCAAGCCGAACCTATTTTTGATGAAGTAAAGATTTACGAAAACGCGTACACCTACGCCGCGCATTATTATTCAGGTTATATAAAGTTTAAAAAGGAAAAGTTTGACGAGGCTTTGCAAGATTTTAACGAAGCCGAAAAGAACGCCGCTTACAGCACGGTGGTTCCTTATATGAAGGTTCAGATTTACCACCACAGCCAACAATACCAAACCTTGGTAGAATACGCAGAGTCGGTATTAGACAATAAAAACTTATCAAACAAAGCCGAAATTGTATTGTTAACCGGTAACGCTTATTTCGAAATGAAAAACTATAAGCAAGCCGCCAATTACCTTTCTTCCTATGCGAAAGTGGCTCGTTCGGCAGATTCGGAAGTGAGTTACCGTTTAGGGTTTTCATACTACCAATTGGGGGAATTCGAAAAAGCGATTGAAAACTTAAAATTGGTGAACGCCCAAAACGATACCTTAAAACAATATGTTTCCTTTTACTTAGGAACATCTTATTTAAAGACCGACAATAAACCGTATGCTGAAAATGCGTTTGAGCAAGCGTATTCGGTAAAAATTGATGAAAATATCCGTCAGGAAGCGTTGTACAACTTAGTAAAAGTGACTTACGAGAACGAAGATTATTCTAAGTCCATTGCGTATTCAGAAAAGTACATTACAGAATTTAAGAACGCTAAAAACAGACAAGGTGTCGCAAAGATTCTTTCTTCTTCGTACCGAAGTACTAAAAACTATACCGAAGCCATTGCCTATTTAGAATCGCTGCCCAGTTTAGATTGGGATCTAAAAAAGGTATATCAAGAAGTAACTTATAAAAAAGCGGCTGAATCGTACAACAGAAGGCAATTTCCAATGTCGGCAAGTTTGTTGGATAAATCGCTTTCCGTTCCTGTTGACGAAGAATTAAAGTACGATGCAGAACTTCTAAAAGCCGATTTATACTCTATTAAAGGGGATCCCCAAATAGCGCAACCTTTATACGTTTCGGTAATTGCACATTACAAGAGCAACAAGAATATAAAGTACAACCGCGCTTATTACGGTTTGGGATATTTGTTGTTTAATCAGGAAAAGTACGAAAGTGCTAAATACCAGTTTAAAAGCTTTATTGATGCCAGCGACGCCGAAAAAGACTTTTTATACCCGGATGCTTTAGTGCGTTTAGCAGACTGTTATTTCTTTGAAAAGAAGTACGATTTAGCCGTTCAGAAATACAACCAAGCCATAGAATTGAAGGTATACAATATAGATTATGCCTTTTATCAACGCGGTATTGTACTGGCCATTGACGACAACAAAACGGAAGAAGCTAAAAACAGCTTTAGTGTGATTGTAAACAAATTCCCTAAATCGGTTTACCGTCCAAAAGCAATGTACCAAATTGCCAAAGTAGATTTCGAGAACGGTAATTATGTTCAGTCCGAAAAAGAATTCACTACCTATATATATGCATATCCCGAACATGCCTTTGTGTCTCTGGCGTATTTAAAACGTGGTATTTCGTTTTACAACCAAGGATTATACAATAAAGCTTTAAACGATTACGATTTCATTTTGGCTAATTATTGTTCCGAAAAGATTGCCACACAAGCCTTGGCTTCGGCACAACAAACATTAGGCAGATTAAATAAAACGGCAGAATTCAATCAACGACTTGATAAGTTTGAGTCTTGTAACCCGGAAATTCAGGAACTGGAGAAAATTAAATTCCAAACGGCTGAATCGTTTTACAGAAACCTAGACAATAAAATGGCGGTAAAAAGCTTTACCAATTTTATAGATAAATACCCAGATTCTAAAAACACCCAAGAAGCCTATTATTATTTGGCCGATTCTTATTACAGTTTAGATAAAAAGGATTCTTCCATTAAATACTTCGAAAAAGTAGTAGAAGGTGGTCCAGAGCAACACCGCGAGAAGGCTTTGCTTCGTTTGGGTAAATTAACCATTGAAGACCAACAATACGAAAAAGCGAAAACCTACAACCACCAATTGTTAGAGGTGGTGACTTCGCAAAGAAAACAATTAGAAGGATTATTAGGCTTAATGAAAGCCTATTACCATACCAATGAACTGGATACTTCTTTAGCGTATTCTAAAATAGTGCAGCAAAAAGCAGAAGGCATTGGCTACATTAAAAACGATGCTTTATTATACGAAGCCAAAATCACCTACCAGAAAGGAGACGTTGAACAAGCCATTGACAAATACATTACTTTAATCAATAACAACGATGAGTTTGGTGCGCAAGGCAATTACGAATTAGCTGAGCTTTATAATAAAGAAGGTAAATACGCACAATCCTTAGAATTGGCCAGAGAGCTTACCAAGAACTTTGCAGATTACACCGATTGGGTGGGTAAATCCTTTTTATTAATTGCTGAAAATTATATTTCCCTAGAGGAGATGTTCCAAGCGAAAGCTACTTTAACATCGTTGGCAGAAAATTTCCCTAAAGAAGACATTAAGAAGAAGGCAAAAGCCCGTTTAGCAGAAATTTCGGTAGAGGAGGAACCGCCGGCATCAGACAGCTTGGAATATGAAATTGAAGAAATAGATGTGGAAGAAATTAAGTCGGACAGTTTAAGTGAAGGAGGTAATGATGCTGAATAATAATCATATGAAAACAGTATTAAAGCCGGTTTTATGGGTTTCGCTGTCGTTGCTAACGTTTACACTTCAGGCACAAGAAACCCAAGAAAAGTCAAATGGCTTAGATTTAGGGGTTATTCAAGAAATTGAATTAGAGATTGATTTAGATTCTGCGCAACGTTTGTATCCGCAAGAAATTCAGATTGAAAACAATACGGAAAAACCTGCCAAACAAACGTATGAAACCTCAACGTTTGAAGAGCCGGAACTAGAAACACTAAACCCGAAGATTAAGATCTTTACCATTAAACCCCAACCAAAGGACCCGCTTTTAGGGAATTACATTCGTTTGGGTTATGGTAATTATGCATCGCCTTATGCCAAGTTATTCATTAACAACAAGCGTAAAGACAACATGTCTTGGGGAATTAATTTTGATCATGAGTCTTCCACCAAAGGTCCGGTAGACGGTAAAAACTCGGGCTATTATGAAAACTACGGGGAAGCTTTTGCAGAATTTTACAAAAAGCAAAACACCTACCGTGTAGAAATGAATTATGAGCTGAACAAAAACCGTTTTTATGGTTTAGTGGCAGACAAGCCACAAGATTATGAATACGACTACAACCGTGTTTCTAAATTTGGGGCTGTATTGGGCTTAAACAACGCCAGTACTAAGAAAGACTTCAATTACGATGCTTCTTTGGAATTCTATTCTTTAAACGCTAAACAGCCGGAAGACAGCATTCAGGATCAATTAACAGAAAGCTATGTTTCTTTGCTTTTTACACCGGAATACAAACTGAACAACGATGCCCGTATTAAAGCCGATATTGATTACACCTTTATTTCTTTAGGGCAGTTAGAAGACAGACAACGTCATTATTTTAAGGTAAAACCCACGTATGACGGTACTTCCGGAGAATTAAGTTATCAAATTGGATTTAACCTAGTGTATTCTAACGATACCTTAAACGGCGAAAAGCAAGTGCACTTTTACCCGCATTTAGCCGCGCAATACAAGATGCCTTGGTTAAAGAGTTTCCAGTTTTATGGGGAATTATCGGGTGATATGGAAAAACAAACCTATTACAAACGATATTCGGAAAACCCGTGGTTGTCAACACAAACCTATCTTCAGAATACCAATAAATTGTTAACCTTTGAAGTGGGAGCCGGCGGTAATTTTAGTGAGCGTTTGCGTTTCGATTTCCATATTGGTTACGAAAGCTACCGCAACTTTTGGATGGATCAGAACTATGTATACGACGGGTACAATACTAAATTCGGTTTAGCCTACGCAAAAAGTGCCAGCCGTGTTAATGTAGGTGGGGCAGTAGGTTATAAAACTAAAGAACGCCTAGATGTGTTGTTAACAGCAGATTATTACAGCTATGGTGTACAAGATTTTGATGCTGCTTTTCACCGCCCAAGCTTCGAAACGAAACTATTAACACAAACTGCTTTAACAGAAAAGCTGTTATTAAACACAAATTTCTTTATATTAACAGGTATAAAAGCTTTGGACAATACAACAACAGAGGTAGTTACTTTAGATGCCATAGTAGATATGAATGCCGGAGTAGAGTATAGATTTAACAAACGATCTTCTGCTTTTTTCAATCTAAATAATATTTTATCTAAAAAATATGAAAGATACTACCATTACAAAGTTCAAGGGATTAACTTTACTTTAGGATTAACTTATTCTTTTTAAATGATACTAGAAGCACTAAAATATTTGTTAACTAAAAACGATTGTGTAATTCTTCCTGAATTCGGTGGGTTTATAGCGCAAATGCATACTTCTAGTTTACACCCTATAAGGAATTCTATAACGCCTCCTTCCAAACGAATAGTATTCAACAGTGCGCTTTCGGGTAATGATGGTTTACTACAAAGTTATTTAACTAGTGAACTTAAGTTAACAGCGGTTGAGGCTACAGAAAAAATAAAAAGCTACGTAAAAAGTTTATTCAATCAGCTAAATACTGATACCAGAGTAAATTTAGATGGTCTTGGTGTTTTCAGTTTGAACGCTGAAAAGAAACTAGTTTTTACGCCAATCTCTAACCAAGATAATTTCTTGCAAGAGAGCTTTGGATTACCAACGTTATACATTAAGCCATTAGAAAAATCATCTTTTATGGAAACTGCAGAAAAACGAGACTTACAAAACTCTAACGAAGAGAAAACTCCCAATAAGAGCAAAAGGTATTTGCTTATACCTGTAATATTAGTTTTAATAGGTGTAGCGGTGGCTATATTTATGACCAATAATACACACCCAATTCAGCACGAACAAGCATCTATTTTATCTAGTACAGACTCTATGGAAAGTGATTCTGTGATTGAAGATATAGATGAGGAAGAAGTTTTAGGAGATGTTCAAGTAGAAGAAGCATCAGTTTATGATGAATCTAGTGCATCTTCATGGTCCTCAGAAGAAGTAAGTACTTCAACGCATTCATCTGGTCCTTATTTTATTATTGCAGGTGTATTCTCTCACCAGAAATACGCAGACAAATTTGTTGCTCAACACAACGGCACTCATACTATGGAAGTAAACGGACTTTACAAAGTTTCGGTAGCTTCTTATGGTAATGTTAACGATGCACTTCAAGCGCTACCTGAACTTCGTTCTGAATACGGAAGTGAAGTTTGGATAATGAAACACCACTAATCTATGAGAAATATATTTTTGCAAATTGTAACGGATCCCGCTGTAGATCAAGTTGCTAATGCGGTTGCCGAAGATCCTTCAAAAGACGTTACTTTATATGACTTAGTCATGGCCGGTGGCTGGGTAATGATTCCTTTATTTTTGTTGTCAATTGCTGCGTTTTATATCTTAATAGAAAGATATTTAACTATTAACAAAGCCAGTAAAGGTTCTACAAAATTTGTTGAAGAGGTAAAAGAAAAAGTTGCTGCTGGTAAAATTGATGAGGCCAAGCTAATTGCTTCTAAATTGCATACACCCGCTGCAAAGATGATTTCTAAAGGTTTATCAAGAATTGGTAGCCCCTTAAAAACCATTGAGGCTTCTATTGAAAATGTAGGTAAACTAGAGATAAATAGACTAGAGAAGAACTTGTCTATTTTAGCCACAATTTCTGGTGCTGCACCAATGATTGGTTTCTTAGGAACCGTTATGGGTATGATTCAGGCATTTATTTCCATTGCACAAGTTGAAGGAACGGTAAGTCCTAAGTTATTGTCGGCAGGTATTTACGAAGCCATGATTACAACCGCTGCAGGTTTAATTGTGGGTATTATAGCTTATGTAGCCTATAACTATCTATCAACACAGATTCAGAAGATTATCCATTCTATGGAATATTCTGCTATTGAATTCGTTGAACTTTTACAAGATCCAAGATAAGTAAGCCCTTATGAATTTAAAGTCTAGACATAAAGTAGATCCATCGTTTAATATGTCATCTATGACGGATGTGGTCTTTTTGTTGCTGATCTTTTTCATGCTTACTTCTTCGTTCATTACGCCATCTGCTTTACCGGTAAGTTTGCCTTCTAGCACAACATCTCCTATAACTTTACAGAAAGTAGTTTTAACGGTTACGGCCGATAAACGTTATTTTGTAGATGAGAAAGAGGTTTCTTTTTCGGAATTGAAACAAGCATTAAAAGCTAAATTGTCTAAAGACGATGTAGATGATAATGTAATTGTAGTTCATGCCGACAAAGAATTGAAATACAACGATGTTATTGAAGTAGCCGGAGTGGCAGCAGAACTTAAGAGCGAAAGTATCTTTAGCTACTAAACCAGGAAACTAACCTTGAATAACGAAGAGCGAAAAAATTCCCGCAAAGCGTTCATCATATCTTTGTCAGTACACATCATACTGGCCCTTATTGCATTATATGCCGTTTCATGTTGGAAAGCACCCGGCCCACCTTGGCCCGAACCTGAAATTGGTGTGGAAGTTGATTTTGGTTTAGACAATGTAGGCTCTGGCGATATTAAAAACGAAAATACCCCAACAGAAGCCGAAGAAGTTAACGAAGACCCACAAGAAACGGATAATCCGGAACCTACTGAAAATACAGAAGAAGTAACGGAACCAACGGAAACCCAGCCTACAGAAGCTGTTCCTACTGAAGATGCACCAGCAGAACCTTCTGATGCTGCTGTGGAAACCTATGAAGCACCTTCTCCGGTAACGGAACAAGCCAAAGCCAGCTGCCCCGAAACCATCACCCAAACCAACCGATAAACCTGCCGATACGTACAAACCAAGCAGCAGCAGTTCTTCTGCCAGCAATAATGGTGATAACGCCAATGAAGTAGGCGATAAAGGAGATCCAAACAGTACTAAACCAACCGATGTTTACGAAGGTAAAGCCGGCGGTGGTGACGATGGACTTTCTCTAAAAATTGCTGGTTGGGACTGGGAAAAACCACCTAGAGAAAATAGAATTACACATTCGGGACAAATTGTATTTAAGTTTTCTGTAGATGAATACGGAGAAGTTAGAGGGATACAAGTGGTGAGTTCTTCTTTTACACCGGAAGAAGAAAAGTGGCTGAAAGAACGTTTAGCTACTATTATGTTCCGTCAAACGTCATCGGGTAGACCACCGGAATTTACGGAAGGTACCTTAGTTTGGAAATTCAAAGCCCGTTAGTCTCCTTTATTTATGAATTTTCAGGAAACGGTTGAGTTTTTATTCAGTCAATTGCCCGTTTACCAAAGAGATGGTGGCGATAGCATTAAGTACAAACTCACTAATATTTTAGCGTTGTGCGCCTTTTTAGATAATCCTCAAGATTCCTTCAAAAGTATACACGTAGCCGGAACCAACGGAAAGGGCAGTAGTTCCCATATGTTGGCCGCCGTTTTACAAGAATCGGGTTATACAACCGGATTATACACCAGCCCACATTTAAAATCCTTTACCGAACGAATAAAAGTTAACGGTGCAGAAGTAGAAGAAAGCTATGTGGTGGATTTTGTAGAAAGAATTCAGCCTATGCTGAAGATTAAACCTTCTTTCTTTGAAATCACCGTAGCCATGTCTTTTGACTATTTTCGGTATAAAAAAGTAGAAATAGCCGTAATTGAAGTGGGGTTGGGCGGCAGACTAGATTCTACCAATATTATTAACCCTGAAGTATGTCTAATCACCAACATTGGTTTAGATCATAAACAACTTCTAGGAGATACCCTTCCGGAAATAGCTGCTGAAAAAGCCGGCATTATTAAAACGGGCGTTCCAGTGGTAATCAATGAAAAACACCCCGAAACGGTGGAGGTGTTCAAAAGAATAGCCCAAGAGAAAAAGGCACCCATCTTCTTTTCGGAAGAAAAAACAAAATTAAAAGCCCCATTTACAGCCATTAAACCCGAATACCTAAAAACAAATACCCGAGGTGTTTTAACGGTTCTTTCTATCTTGAAGGAACAAGGTTGGGAGATTTCGGATGCTACTATTGAAAAAGGAATTTTGAATTTTAAGACCTTAACGGGCTTAAAAGGTCGTTGGCAATTGCTTTCTGAAAAACCGAAAACGGTATGCGACACCGGACATAATCGGGAAGCTTTTCAGTTATTATGCCAGCAAATTAAACAGGAATCCTACGATACACTGTGGATTATTGTGGGCATGGTAAACGATAAAGATCCTAGTGTGCTGTTCGAAACCTTGCCTAAAAATGCCAACTGGATATTTACAGAGCCTAAAATATTTAGAAAACGTTCGGCAGAAGAATTATTGGCAAAAGCCAAAGAATACGGTATTTATGGCCAAGCTATACCGGAAATAAATGAGGCCATTGCGTATGCTAGAGGGCATGCCCAAAAAAATGATTTTATATTTGTAGGTGGAAGCAACTTTGTTGTAGCGGAGATTGAAGAATTATGAGCAAGAGAAGTAAAATGGAACGGTTTGCCGATGTTCGGGAAAACCCATACGTTTTAGAAATGAACAAACCCCTTTTCGAAACCATTAAAGGAAACTGGAGGGAAACGTATTTTAAGAACAACAATCCTATTGTAGTTGAAATGGGTTGTGGTAAAGGCGAGTATACGGTTGGTTTGGGAGAGCAATTCCCGGACAAGAACTTTATTGGCGTAGACATTAAAGGGAACCGACTTTGGGTGGGTTCCGAAATAGCCAAAGAAGAGCAAATGCCTAACATTGCCTTTTTAAGAACGCAAATTCTGCTGTTAGAGAAATTCTTTGAAAAAGGAGAGGTAGATGAAATTTGGGTAACTTTCCCAGACCCAAGGTTAAAAGACAGCGACGAAAAACGACGATTAATCAGCCCACGCTTTTTAGACATCTATAGAAATGTGTTAAAAGATGGTGGTTTGGTGCATTTAAAAACCGATTGCAAACCACTTTACGATTATGCCATTGATTTGCTATTAGAGCAAAAACAAGATGTAATTGCTGCCACAGACGACTTGTATACTTCGGAATGGGTGAACGACCATTTTGGTCTAAAAACCACCTATGAAAAGAAATACATGGAACAAGGCATAAAGATTAACTACTTAAGATTCAAGCTGAAATAGTTGATAAAAACGTATAGTATTTTTTATTGACAAGGGTTACTTTTGCAGCAACCCTTGTATAGAACAGGAGAACTTTAAACATCTTTTAATTATGAAACACCTTTTTACCCTTTTATTAGTTTTAAGTGCCTTTTATGGTAAAGCACAATGTCCGGATTATACAGCTGTCTGTATAGTGATAGTTTCACAGTTTGTGGTTCTGGTCAATCTTATGGAGAAATAGTGGTTAATTTATCAGACCAAATTCAAGGAGATATCTATTATACAGACCCATTGGGAAATGAACAAATTGATTCTATTTACGGGTCTAATGCTTTTATATATGTTAGAAAGCAGGTGAATACACCATTAATAAAATTGTTAAAAAGACTGACGGTTGTGAAAAAGTAGTTAACCAAAAAGTGACGATAGACTACATACCTGTTCAAAGAGCCGTTTTAACTTCTACTGGTGATTTTTGTGAAGGAGATGAATATGCCGTAGTAACGCTAGAGGTTTTTCCTAAAACAGACGTTAATATGCATTATTCTGGCTATTTGTATTCTCCATATGGTGAATTTAGAGGTCGCCAATTTGATTTTACAGGAAGTAAAGACACTTTTCATGTTGATTACCCAGGTGAATATGTATTAGAATACTTAGAATCTTCTAATTGTTTTGTAGATACAAAAAATCAACCCGGTACAACTATTAAAGGTACGTTTTGCTACGATTTAGAATTAATTCACCCTTCTTGTGATAATAGTGGCGGTGGATTTAGAATTACCAATACGGATCAAAGTAATCCGTTCCTAGTAGAGTATCAAGGAACAGTTTTTGGAGAACGATACTGTTGAAGTAACTGATTTTTCAAGTGGTAAGTATTCAATTGAGTTAAGAATCTAACCCAGACCTCCCAACAACCAATTTATAATGAAACCTTGAAATAGAACTTCGTAAAGGTGGTTTAGAATACACTATTTCCGAAGAAAAACCTTCTTGTGAAGAGGGAAATGGTTCTATAGCTGTAAATGGTCTTTCTGTTGCTGAAGAAGATATTTTATGGAGCAATGGAGAAACAGGTTCTTCTATTAGATAACCTTTATCCGGGTTTGTATGAATTAGTAGTGTTAGATAATATAAACATGTGTAACGATACTACTCAACTACTTTTAACAGATTCTTGTGCGGAACAAAATTTTGCCACTATTGCCGGTAAAGTCTTCAACGATGTTAACGGTAACGGTTATAAATCCAACGATGAGCCTTATTTAGCATCAAAATATGTGTACGTAACGCCAGGTAATTATTATGCGTTTACCAACCAACAAGGGGAGTACAGCATAAAAGTTCCTTTAGGTTTAGATTACGAATTGCATATTGAACCGGGTTACAAATACTCTTGCTCGGGTAGATTTTACAAACAAGCAGATATCTCTTTTCCGGTAGATGGAAATTATGAAGGAATCGACTTAACGGTTAAAGGTCAGCAAATCGATAAAGATTTTGGATTAATTATAGAGGAGAAGTGCGTTACAATTTCAGGTTTTGTATTTAACGACGAAGACGCTAACGGAAACCAAGATGCCGGTGAAAAAGGCATGCGCGGTGCTCGTGTTTTAATAGAAAACGAAATCGACAATATTAGAACGTATGTCTTGACTGACGATATGGGTAATTTCAGTATTGAAGTTCCTGAATCTACTAACGATTATACCGTAAGTCTTTCGTTAACCAACAATCAATATTATTACTGCAATACGGTTTATAAAGAGTCGCAAACTTTCCCAGCGGCTAATGCTACTTATACGTTCCCAACTACCGATGTTATTGAATTTGGTGTAGACCGTGAAGATGCTTTTGATGTAGAGATAGTAAGTGTACGTATGCATGAAGGTACTACTCCGGGTAAAGTGTTCAATTCTTGGATGGACTTTAAAGCCAACGGTAATATAGATGAAGACTGCTCTTTACGTCTAAACCACGATGAACATGTTTCGTTCTTAAATGCTTTATTAGAGCCAGACGTTGTAACGGATACCTATGTTGAATGGAATTTTAATCAATATACTATTCCTGATGCTTTGTGCAACAACATGAAATTCAAATTAGCGGCCAATACACCTGCTAATTACGATTTAGTGTACACTGCCGAATATACTTGTGAAAGTGAAGATGCTTGTCCGAACAACAATACCATGACAAGAACCTTTAAGACAGTAGGTCCAACAACGTTTAAAAAAGCGGAAGCCAGTGGTTTTGTTGATGTAAACATACAAACCTATGCCATGGGCGATAATGCTACTGGTGTAATTGCTGAAGGTGATACAGTATTATCTTACACCATCAACTTTAAAAATATTGGTAAAGACACTTTATACCACTTAACCATTAGAGATACCCTACCGGATAATCTTCAGTTTGGTAAAGTATCTAAAGGGTTCTCTAGCGAGCAATATAAGTTTTCTTTTATTGAGCCAAATGTATTACAGTGGGATTTCACCGACTTAACGATGCCGGGTTCTTATGTAAACGAATTAGAAAGTTATGGTTTTGTTCAATTCAATATTATTACGGAACCACTTTCTTTAGGTGATGTAGTTGAAAAAGAAGTAGTCGTTACGTTTAACGATAAAAGAACGGTTAAAGCAGCTTCGGTATTGAATGTTACAAAAACCACCAGCTTAGACGACCAGTTTGCGAAAACGGTAGACATGATGGTTTATCCTAATCCGTCTAAAGGACAAATAACCGTGCAGTCGAATACAAATACTATTGATGAAATTGTAGTAAACGATATCACTGGAATGGAAGTGAAACGTTTTACTAAAGTAAGTGCTAAGTCAGCCAACGTAAACTTAAACGATTTACAAAGTGGGGTTTATTTAATTCAGATTCACGCTGAAAAAGAAATGAAAACTTACAAGATTGTAGTTCAATAAAAAGTAATTGAATTCTGTATTTAAAGCCGTTGTAGCATTGCTACAACGGCTTTTTTTGTTTTTGGTGAAGTGAACAAATATACTATTAACTCAATAGCCAATATATTAGATAGATTGAAACTATTACACTTAAGTTGATTAAAGAAGCTTACTATAGAACGTCATACCCCTGAAAATGGGAATCTCTCAAAGTGTTATATCTTCTTTCTAAGGAAGAAAGTATAAGATTTTGATTCACCATTTCCACTCGTAGAGGTGTTAAACAATTCCCACCCTTGTTCACACATCTCATTAACTTTTTTTAAACCAGGATTCACATCTCCAAGACCTTTTATGTTATCACGATCAATTTGAGTTCTTGTATAATTGCTGCCATCAATTGAAACTTCTAAACTCATTTTAGTGGGGAAGAAATCAACCACCGCATATTGATAAGTTCTTTGTGCATAAACAGTTAAAGAAAGTTGTAATAAAAGAACAGTTGCTACTAAAAATTTAATGCTTGTTTTCATGGTCTTTTTTCTTGTGAACTTAGTAATAATGGTATTCTATTCAAATTATTTAAATTACAGCCAGCTAGTACGTCATTCCCAACTCGATTGGGAATCCCTCTAAAACCAACATCGTAACTTACTTTGGTTTTAACTCAAAAACCTTAGCCTTTAAATATTAGAGAGATCCTCCGATCATCCCGATAGCTATCGGGAGAGGATGACGTTCCACAATTAGCATTACTACACCTTTTTTATAGAACTACAACTATTACTATTTCCTAGTAATTACATAATCTAATTAGATTTCTTTCCTTCATTTCTCAATTCTATAAAAAGAAGTTAGAACTCTTATAGAAATATTTTTAGATATGTCTAAATTAGAGTTATGAACGATTTAGTTCGCTTCTTTAGTTTTCAGGATCCGGTGGTATTTAATGTAGTGCTGGGCAGTATTTTAGTAGGGCTTACGTCTTCTTCGGTAGGGTGTTTTACCTTATTGCAGCGGCGTGCTTTAATTGGTGATGCCGTTTCTCATTCCATTTTACCGGGTATATGTGTAGCGTTTATTATACAAGGCGATAAAGACCCGGTTGGGATTATTATTGGTTCTTTTATTGCCGGTTGGATCTCTTTACTGTTGCTGGAATTACTAAAAAAATACACCAAACTTTCCGAAGATACGGTTATCGGCTTAATGCTTTCGTTCTTTTTTGCCGTAGGAGTGGTGTTGCTAACGGCCATTCAGCATATGGAAGGCGTAGGCAATCAATCCGGTTTAGATTCCTTTATTTTCGGCTCTATTATTTCAATTAACCACAACGACTTAATCGCTTTTTCTATCCTTGGGGTTATTATTCTATCAACGATTTCCATTTTCTACAAAGAAATTAAGCTTGTTACTTTTGACGAAGGCTTTGCCCGAAGTCTAGGAATTCCGGTATTCGCCTTTAAATTATTGACCACCACCTTGGGTGTATTAGCCGTAGTAGCGGGAATACAAGCCGTTGGAGTAGTGTTGATGGCTGCTATGCTCATTACCCCAGCAGCAGCGGCCCGTTTCTGGACAAACCGTTTAAGTTTTATGATGGTTTTGGCCTGTAGCTTTGGAATAATTTCTGCGATTAGTGGTGCTTATATTTCCGTACTTACATCCATCACCAACCGGCCCATGGATTGTTATGATCTTGTCGCTTTTGGCCATAATTTCTTTTCTATTCGCTCCGAAAAAAGGAGTGGTAGACCGCATTTTACGGATTCGTCAGTTTAGAAGACAAATCCTTAGAGAGAACATTTTAAAGACCTTTTACAAGGTAGGGGAACGAGATCAAAATTTCAGTAGAGAAATAACAACGCCCGAATTATTAGAAACCGAACAATTTCTTTCTCCCGAATTAGTAAGTGGATTAAGACAACTGCAGTTCAGAAAATTATTAATAAAGACTGAACACGGTTATTTACTAACTTCTAAAGGCATTGACAAGGGGAGAAGAGTCACCAAATTGCACCGTTTGTGGGAAGTGTATATTTCGGAACATCTAAACTTACCCCAAGATCACATTCACGAAGACGCTGAAAAGATGGAACACGTGATTACTCCTGAGGTAGAAAAACAACTGGAAAAAGTGTTAAAATACCCGAAATACGATCCACATCATTCTAAAATTCCATATTCTAATGAATAGTGATTTTTGGATTATATTAACCGGATGTTTGGTAGCCATACCTTGTGCTATTTTAGGCAGCTTTTTGGTGCTGAAGAAAATGGTGATGGTGGGTGATGCTATTAGTCATGCTGTTTTACCGGGCATTGTGATTGCTTATATTTTCACGAAATCGGTAGATTCACCGTTTATGTTGGTGTTTGCTTCTTTGTTTGGTTTGCTCACCACCTTCTTAATCGAGTTATTTCACAAAAAAGCAGGCTTACAAGAAGATGCTTCCATTGGCGTGGTCTTTACGTGGATGTTTGCCGGAGGAATCATCATGATCTCCATTTTTGCTCGTCAGGCCGATTTAGACCAAGATTGTGTGCTGTATGGTGAAATTATACAAGTGCCTTTTAACCTCTGGATTACCGAAGCGGGAACGAATATGGGGCCTTCACCCGTTTGGATGTTGGGTTCCATTAATTTGTTGGTATTGGCTTTTGTTGTTTTCGGGTACAAAGAATTAAAAATAACCACGTTTGATACCGGTTTTGCACAGATTATAGGCATTTCTACCGCTTTTTGGCATTATGCCTTAATGGGCAGCGTTTCCGTAGTTACGGTAAGTTCCTTTGAAGCAGTGGGCGCAATTTTGGTGGTGGCTTTCTTGGTAATCCCTGCGGCTACGGCTTATTTAATAACCCATAGTCTTCAGCAAATGCTCTTTTTGGCGGTGTTCTTTTCTATTGTTTCGGTTGTTGCGGGGTATTACATTTCCGGAGTTTATAATTTAAGTACTTCTGCCATGATGGCTGTTTGTGCCGGAGGTCTGTTTTTTATTGTCTTTTTGCTTCGAAATCTTCGTTCTAAAAAGGTAGATTTGTCTTCTGTTGAACATACCACGGCCTAAATTAATCCGTTATTGAATTAGTTGATTAAAGCCGTATTACGGTGATCTTTAATCTTTAGAAAGCGTAATTCCATTCAGAAAAAAATAAAACTATGGATTCAATCAAGTATATAATTCTATTCTTATTTATTGCCATTTTACCGGCATGGGCATTTACACAAGAAAGTAAACCCAAAATTAACTGGTTAACGCCAGAAGAAGCCGAAGCTAAACTAAAAGCAGATCCCACCAAAAAAGTAATTATGGATGTCTATACCGACTGGTGTGGTTACTGTAAAAAAATGGATGCCGGTACGTTCAGCAATAAAGAAGTGGTAGACTACATTAACGAAAACTTTTACGCCATTAAGTACGATGCCGAAACGACCCGTGAAGTTAATTTTGCCGGACATACATTTAAAACAGAAGGAAGAACAAACGGTTTAGCCATAGCATTAAAAGTTTCGGGTTACCCAACTACCGTTTATTTTGATCATGAACTGAAATTAGTAGTGCAACGTCCAGGTTATTTGAACGCCAAAGAAATGCTTTCTATGCTGAAATACGTATCGGAAGAGCACTATACCAAACAATCGTACGAAGAATACGTAAACGGAATATAAATTGTACCAAGGAGCCGACTTACAGGATACCATTGTTGCTTTAGCTACCCCGCAAGGCGTAGGGGCAATTGGGGTCATCCGTCTTTCAGGGAAAGAAGCCATTAGCATTTGTAATGCCGTTTTTAAAGGAAAAGACTTAACAAAAGTAGATTCCCATACCATTCATTTCGGCACTATTCGGGATGAAAAAGAGGTGATCATTGACGAAGTACTGGCTTCGGTTTTTGTTGCGCCTAAATCCTTTACCAAGGAAAATGTGGTAGAAGTTTCTACCCACGGTTCGCCTTATATCATTAGTAAAATTATTCAGTTATTCATCCAGAATGGGGCAAGAGCTGCCAAAGCGGGTGAGTTTACCTTACGGGCCTTTACCAACGGTCAGTTTGATTTGGCCCAAGCAGAAGCCGTAGCCGATTTGATTTCTAGTGATTCGGAAGCCTCACACAAAGCGGCCATGAGTCAGATGCGCGGTGGTTTTTCGGAAGAAATAAAACAACTGCGTGAAAAGCTGATTCACTTTGCTTCATTAATAGAGTTGGAATTAGACTTTGGCGAGGAAGACGTAGAATTTGCCGATAGAGATGATCTTCGGGAATTATTAACCGAATTAAGCCAAGTGATTGGTAAGCTAATCGCTTCTTTTTCGGTAGGTAATGTGATTAAAGAAGGAATCCCAACCGTTATTGCTGGTAAACCGAACGCGGGTAAATCAACGCTTTTAAATGCTTTACTGAATGAAGAAAAAGCCATTGTTTCGGATATTCCGGGTACCACACGTGATTTTATTGAAGACGAAATTAATATTGAAGGCATAAAATTCCGTTTTATAGATACCGCTGGTTTACGCGAAACCGAAGACAAAATTGAAGCTTTGGGTGTACAACGCACACACGACCAAATGGCCAAGGCTTCTATGATTATCTATCTGTTTGACGCCAGTATAGAAACTACTGAAAACCTAAAAACCGATTTAGAAGTTTTAGAAAAGCTTTCAATCCCTTTTGTGGTGGTGGCCAACAAGCTGGACAAACTAGAAGACCCAACTAAGTTTGATTTGGTGTATGAAAAGATTCATTACATATCGGCTTCGCAAAAGCAAAATTTAGAAGAACTGAAAACGGAATTGCTGAAAGTGGTAAACCTAGACGGCTTCCGAAAAGGGGATACGGTGGTTACCAACGCCCGTCATTACCACGGTTTATTAAAAACCGAAGAGTCTTTGCATAAAGTAATTGAAGGACTGGACTTAGGCATTACCGGAGACTTTTTAGCCATGGACATCCGCCATGCTTTATACTACCTTGGTGAACTTACTGGGCAAATCACAACCGATGACTTATTGGATAATATCTTTAGTAAGTTTTGTATTGGAAAGTAACCACCCATAATAAGCAAATAACAAACCACCTATAAACACCACCTAATAGCCTGTAAATTAAATTTATAGGCTTTTTTTATGCCTAGTTTGTTTTTGATGCTTCGCTTTGTTTTGTCAATATTTGTACCTCGAAGTAGGTAGGTTTAAAATATTAGGCTTTTGCCCTTTTATTTTTGCATTTAAATACACTTAATGATACCAAAGTAAACTTAAGTCATCTAATAGCCAGAGAAGTAAACCCATTATTAGTTATGATGGAAAAGGATACGACAATCCTGCCCAACGATTTCATTACGAATTATTGCTTAGGCGGTGGGTATAGTTGATTACTCATATTTCTGTCCCCATATTTCCACAATAGAGGCAATTATTTCCACCATCTATTTTTAATATACGTTGGTTATTTCTTCAGAAATGGAGGTTTAAAAGTGGTATACTTTTTCTTATCTCATATAATGAAGTTTAAAGGCAAATGATAAATCTTTACGGCCTTCTAAATCAATTATTAACCTTCAAAATAGAATAGATATGAAAGAGCAAAAAAGAGTATTGCAAAATGTGATAAACATTTGCGAAGACGGAGCCAAAGGCTATAAAAAAGCTGCAGAAGATGTAGAAAATGCAGAATTAAAAACCATTTTTAACCGCTTAGCACAACAAAGAAAATTGTTTGAAGAAGAGTTAAAAAATGATGTTCGTGATTTAGGTTTTGAGTTAGAGGAAGAAGGTAATGCAAAAGGATTCTTCCACCGTGTATGGATTGATGTACGTTCAACATTTGCCAGTCACGAAACTAAAGCTGTAATTAAAGAAGCCAAAGAAGGGGAAGAGGGTGCTCTAAAAGTATACGATGAGGCACTATCTGCGGAATTACCGGCTTACATTAAAGATAGATTGGAAAAACAACGCCAGTTTATTTTCGGCTGTTTGGAGCAATTAGAAGAATTTAAAGAAGCATTTGCTAACGCATAAAATCTAAAAAAAGCTGGTCTTTAAAGGCCAGTTTTTTTCATTACAACTATATAGATTCCGTAACTACCTTTTAGGCGTTGTTTTCCAAACCTTCTCCAACTCCGTTTTGAGCGTTTCTATTTCCAGAAACTTGTAGTTCATTTGTTTAAAAAGGCATTCCCTAAATAAAATAAAAAAGAGGCCAAAAGCCGCCGCTTTAAAATTAGTGGTAAACCTTAAGACGTGTAGGTAATTTAACTTTTTGGTGACGGTTGATATTTTTTAAGAACAACTTCCTATTTTGTAATCTACTTAATGCTGAAATGTCTAAATTTTGAATTTATAATAAGCACATTTTTTCTATGCCTATTCATCTTTATCAATCCAAAAAAGTAAAACGTTACATCGGTGATCGTGAATATATGGATATGCCCTGGGCGGTTGAACAGGTAGATCCGTTAACGCTGTGGTATTGTGATGTGTTTTTTATCAAAAGAGCCCGTTATATAGTTGTCACCAACCCACTTACAAAGTTTACGTTTTTCATCTTTCGTTATTCACGTACTACCCATCCGGATTTGATGCAGGCTTTTCGAGAAAAAATAGCGGCAACATTACGGTCAATTGATATAGATCCTGCTCCATATTTGATGCAATGTGATGTTTTAGTGCCTTTTGAGCAAACGAATAAATCGGCTTCGGCACATTTGTCACGCATGAAGCGAGAATATGAGTACATAATTTCTACCGCTACTACTGAAATTGTACCACCAGATGACGAGACTTATTTTAATGCGTTGGCAGCAAGAGACCTTACTAGTTATGGCGGAAAAGGATACGATTATCCTGCGCAAAGGTTTTATCACGAATTACTACTTAGGCGATGGGTTTAGATAAAAAAGGTTAGGGATTTTTAGAATAATGAAGATTTACATTAACGCATAAAAATTTAAGTTGAACAGTATGGTTAGCCTTAAGTTGACGTGGTTTTTTTCACAGAGTAAGTTTAGACTATTCAAGTTGTTTGTGATTAATTTAAAGTATGAAAACTTTCTCAGCCGAAATACGAGAATTTGATAACCAGTTAGCTTCTTTATGGAAATCACATATTGCAGTACCAGAAGAAATTGTAAATAGTTTGATTTCGGAAGGGGACAGGAGGGTGATTTGTGTTATTAATGAAGAATATAAAATGCATTGCGCATTAATGCCAAGTGATGCGTATTGGTACATTATATTCAGTAAGAATATAAGAACCCAAATGAATCTAAAAAATGGTAACGTTATACATGTTCAGATTGAAAAAGACGTTTCTGAATATGGTATGGAAATGCCCGATGAATTACAGGAAGTTTTTAATCAGGAACCAGAAGCATTTGATTTTTTTAAAGAATTAAGCCCCGGGAAGCAGCGTAACTTAATTTATATAGTTAATAAGGTTAAAAACACCGACAGCCGTTTACGGAAAGCTTTAGCCATTGCAGCTCATCTCAGCGAGGTAGGCGGCAAGCTGGATTTTAAAAAACTAAATGAAACCATAAAGTATTACAATAATCTTTAGTTCGTTATTTTCATATAAAAAGCCGTTATTCTTTTGAACAGAATAACGGCTTAAGACATGCTTTTCATTCAATTTATCTTCAAGCAGCTTCTTGTCTGCAATTATTTAATGTTTCCCATTTATTAATTCCGTAAGAAAAGCAGTAACTAATACCATTGATATAAAGCTCTAAACGATCCCCGTTTTTAGCTTGATAATCAATTTCGAAACAATCATCATCGTTTAAAAGAAAAGACAACAATTCAAAAGATGGTTTAAATTTTTCAAATGGTTCTAATACCGACCCAACCGTATAATAAATACTGTTTTCGGCGCTGTTTTGTAAAACCCAGTGATCTTTTCTTAAGTCAGCCCCTTGAACACTCAATTTAAATTTTCCTCTTGTTTCCATACCATCAAGCTTTAATACACATTAATAATTTAACATATTCTTTTTCTGCTTGTCGGACTGCTTCAGTTCCGGAAGCACTGAAAATCCGTTCTTTCAGCACCAGCAAATCTTCTTTTATGCCAATTGCCTCAAATAGTGGCAATAACTGTACCTTTTTCATAATTGTCATACTTTTTATTTAAGTACAATTAAAGAAGGCAGACCGCAACCTATCTGCGTTGTGTAAAATTCAAGGTAGATATTGGATTATTATTCAAAATAATGTTATATGTATTAGGTATTTGAATTTATTTATTGGAACTTCGTACTTCCTCAAGGTTACAGGGGTGAAATAAGGATATACTTTTAGAGTTTTCTTTAATTTTAAACCTTTTACTTTGTTATCGTAGGTGTCTGGTAAACGATCAGATATCGGGCATTTATTGAAATAACAGGATGAATAATCCTGTCGCAAACCAAAAAATTTATATATGGCAAGATCCAATAATAGTTTTATTAAAAAACAGAAAGAAGAGAGGAAGAGAAAGAAAAAACGTGAGAAAGAATCTCGGAAACAAGATCGTCAGGAAAATTCTTCTGGAGGTGATTTAGAAAACATGTTGGCATATGTAGATGAGTTTGGTAATATAACGGAAGAACCTACTGAATTAAGAACCGAAGATAAGGTTAAGGTAGATGAAACCAAAAGCGAAAAATTTAAGTAGTATACAATTCAATTTTATAAACATACAGTAATGAAAACAGGAACAGTTAAATTCTTTAACGACGAAAAAGGATTTGGTTTTATTAAACAAGACGACAATGGCGAAGACATGTTCGTTCACGCTAATGGGTTAATTGACGAGATCAAAGAAGATGATCGCGTAGAATACGAAGTGGAACAAGGAAGAAAAGGCTTAAATGCAGTTAATGTTAAAGTTGTTAGATAGGCTTTTTCTAATAAACATATAGTTACTTCCAAGGCCTTACGAAAGTAAGGCCTTATTTTTTGCTCAAATTTTTGAAGTTTAAATATGTGCTTTACTTCTATTGTTATAGTTAATAGCTTTAACATTGTATGTTCATACTCTATTTATCTACAAAGTTTACTTAGAAACCATAAGCTGTATCTGGCTTTCTCTCAAAAACATATTACCGTATTAATACAATAGATGTTTCGTCATGGGAATGAATTGTAACACTTAGCCTTCGGAATACAGTACTGGTAACTTTACGGATAAGCATATAATGTTTTCATTACAGGGGTAACTCCATAAGTTTAATTACTTTGCATAATATTTGGTTAACCTAAAAATCTTAAGTGAAGGCTTTACTCTTCTTATTATTCTTCATTGTTGCTTTTTACAGTGTTTCTGCTCAAAAAATAGATAGTTCTACCACAGAAGAGAATTTTTATAAAATGTCTTTAGAAGAAATTCTAGATGTTAAAATTACGGTAGATTCTAAGTTTGAATATGAAAAGAAAAACTCTCCTTCTATTAATACAGTTATAACATCTGAGGAGATTACCTTAATGGGAGCCCGAAACTTAATGGATGTTTTACAGACCGTTCCTGGATTAAGTATTTCGGTGGGAGGGATACCTTATTATGGTGTTAATATACGTGGTAACTCTTCTAATTTTGGTAAAATATTGGTGCTTTTAGATGGAAATACTTTAAACGAGTCTTCTTTTGGCTTAGCACACATAGGGGATCGGATAAATATTAATCAGATTGAACGAATTGAAATTATTCATGGTGCAGGAAGTGCGTTGTATGGCGGCTGGGCGGAATACGGTGTAATTAATATTGTTACAAAGAAAGAGGTTAACGGAGTTAGTTTTAAAGCAGGAATTGATGAATATCAATTATCGTACAAAGGAGGGGCCTACGTTAATGAACAGATAGGAAATTTTTCCGTTTCTGCATCTATGTATAGCGGAAACGTAGAAATAAGAAAGGATACTGTTTATTCAAAACAGATTGATACCAATTATTTTTATTCTAGGTACAATGAAAGACCCTTATTGATGTCAATTGGGGTGGGTTATAAAGACTTTTCATTAAAATACATGTTTGATGGTTATAAAACAGACTTCCATTTTCCTATAGAAGGCGGATACAATAGCGCTATAGATTTTGATATGGAAAAAGTGGTTTTAAGCTACGATCATAAAATATCAAACAATAAAAAAGTTTTAGCTAAACTAGATGCAACATGGAATCATCCATATAACTTTTACATTAATCAAAATCCAGTAGCTACCCATTTTAATAAAACATTTAAAGCACAAACCGTATATTCCGAAACTATTAATGATCATTTAAAATGGGTAGCAGGTTTAGAAGGCGTTTATAATTATGGATACTATGAAAATTTCTTTTTTGTAGACAGAAGGCAGGGGGAATATTACACCATTTCTCCTTTTCTAAGTGTAGAGTATAAATATAAAAACTTTTTAACTACAGCAGGTTTTAGGTACAGTTATAACACGGTATACCAATCTGCGTATTCACCACGCTTGAGCATGAGGTATAATGTGGGTGCTTTTTATTCAAAAGCCATGTTTAATTATGCTTATAGACCACCAGCAATTGGGGAATTAATTTTTGTGACTAATATTCAACCAGAAACTACTACTACTTATGAAGTTCAATTGGGTATAGATAAACCACACTTTAAAACCTCACTTTCTTATTACAATATTCTAAGCAGAAATACCATCTCCTATACTAGCGTGATTAACATGATTCCTACAGGCATAAATGGTGCTCAAACAGGAACAGCCGGTCTAGAAGGTGAATTGAAATATGTATACAACAAAAGACTTAGTTTCTTATTTAACTTTAGCCAAGTACTCGAGAATTTTAATAAGGTAGAAGATTATAATGCCGGTGATGGTTACAATTTGGGCATGCCTTTAACCACAATGTATTATAGAATAAGTTATATGCTTTTTCCTGAATTTTACATTACGCCTTCTTTTCAATATATAGGCAATATTAAAGCGGTAAAAGACGATAAAGGTGTTAAGGACTTTGCACCAGTAAACATTTTAAATTGTAACTTAAGTTACTCTCAGCTTAAAAAAGATATGAGGATTACTTATGGTTTAGGAGTAGTTAATATTCTTGACCAAAAACAATTCTACCACACTCCTTACAAAGATTTAGGTGCCTCTTTGCCCGGTAATCAGCGTCAGTTAGTAGTTTCTTTAGAAATAGAATTTTAGAGCAAAACAAGCAAAAGGGAACGATTTACAAAGATGAATGTTTAATTGAGATCATTCATCTTTTAAGAATCTATCACCTTAAATGGATCTTTTATTACGTTTTATAGCTTGTAGAAATCTTTCGGAGGAAATATGTTCTAATCTTGAAATTGAAGATTACTCCATTCAACCTGTAGATTTTGTGTCCCCGCCTAAATGGCATTTAGGGCATACTACCTGGTTTTTTGAAGCATTTATACTAAAAGAGTTTTTAGAAGACTATCCAATTTTTAATCAGCAATTTTTTTACATATTCAACAGTTATTACCAAGGCGCTGGCGACCGGCTACTAAGAACAAAAAGGGGGATTTTAACCCGGCCAACTGTTACACAAGTATACGAGTACAGAAAACATGTCAATCATTGGTTACGGTTTTTACTTCAGAATAAAAATCCTTCTCCTGAAATAAAATATTTAATAGAGTTGGGCATTAACCACGAGCAACAGCACCAAGAATTGTTGCATATGGATATTAAATACATCTTTGGCAACCAGCCTTTTTTCCCGACTTTAAATTCTGACTTCAAGCTTTGCAAAGAAAACAAAAAAGATTTTATAGAGATTACAGAAGGGGTTTATTCCATTGGTTTTAAAGAAGATGGTTTTGCATATGATAATGAGTTTAAATCGCACTCTACTTATATCCATAACTTCGAAATAGCCACGTGTTTAGTTACCAATAGAGAATATTTAGAGTTTATTAAAGACGGTGGGTATTCTAATCATGAATATTGGTTAGCGGAAGGTTGGGCTTATATACAGGAAAATGAATTAGAAATGCCTCTCTATTGGTTTAAAAATGATAAAGGCATTTTTCAGTATGAATTAAACGGTTACCAGCCCATAAATTTAGAATTACCCGTAAATCACATAAGCTTTTATGAAGCGCAAGCTTTTGCCGAATGGAAAGGTATGCGATTACCAACGGAGTTTGAATGGGAAGTAGCTTCTGATTTTTTTCAATGGGGGCAACTTTGGGAATGGACAAGCAGTGCGTATTTACCTTATCCTGGGTATAAAAAAGAGGAAGGTACCATAGGCGAATACAATGGGAAATTTATGGTTAACCAGAAGGTTTTAAGAGGGGCTAGTTTAGCTACTTCACCACATCATTCCAGAAAAACATACCGTAATTTTTTTCATCCCGAATTAAGGTGGATGTTCTCTGGAATAAGACTTGTAAAATAAAGGACTAAGCTATGAAAGAAACAATTGATGCCGTAAGTACTTCATTATTGAAGGAAGTTAAACAAGGTTTAAGCGCTCCACAGAAGCATATTTCTTCTATGTTTTTATATGACGAAAAAGGAGATCAAATTTTTCAGCAGATTATGGAATTAGAGGAGTATTATCTTACTCGTTCCGAAATGGAAATACTACTTTTTCAGAGCCAAAAAATTTTAAAACACATAAAAGCCAAAGAGTTTGATTTAATAGAATTAGGCTCTGGGGATGGCGTTAAGACCAAAGTCTTAATAGATAAGCTCATGGAAGCCGAATGTGATTTTAGCTATAATCCTATTGATATTTCGTTACATTCTTTAGAAGAATTAACGGGTAAATTATTAAGACAATACCCCAGTTTAGACATTAACCCCATTAATACCGATTATTTTAAAGCCTTAGATACGTTTGAAGATAATCCTGAAAGACCTAAAGTAGTCCTTTTTTTAGGCAGTAACATTGGGAATCTATCCAAAGCAGAAGCACTGGATTTTTTACTTAAAATGAGAGAAAAATTACACCCAAATGACATTTTAGCATTGGGAGTAGATCTAAAAAAGAATCCTATAACTATTGCAAACGCATACAACGACCGTTTAGGAATAACAAAATCCTTTAACCTTAATTTATTGAAACGCCTAAACAAAGAAATGGGCGCTAATTTTGACGTTTCTGCATTTGACCATTACCCACATTACGACCCTGTTACTGGAATAGCCTATAGTTATTTGGTGAGTTTAAAAGATCAAGAAGTTTATTTTGAAGCATTAGAGACTACTTTTCAGTTTAAAAAAAATGAATTAATCCATACGGAAATATCTAAAAAATACGGAATGGAAGAAATTGAGAAAATGCTAACTATAGCGGGTTTCAAACACGAAGAACATCTGCTAGACAATGTTTGGAATTATTCTATTGCTCTTTTTACTGTTCCAGCATCTTAAAATAATTAGTTATGGCAACTACAACACCTATAAAATATGATTTTTCGGGCTTAAAAGCTCTTTTCTTAAACTGTACCCTTAAGAAATCACCTGAACAATCCCATACGGACGGCCTTATAAAACTTTCGAAGCACCTTATGGAAAAAAACAGGGTAGAAGTGGAGGTGATTAGACCCATAGATTGGGATTTAGCCCATGGCGTTTATCCGGATATGACAGAACAGGGTTGGTCTACCGATGAATGGCCTCAGCTTTTTGAAAAAGTGCAAGCCGCAGATATTTTAGTAATTTGTACGCCTATTTGGTTGGGCGACAAGTCTTCGGTTTGTTCGCAATTAATAGAACGACTTTATGCCAATTCGGCACAAACCAAACACGATGGTCAATATGTTTATTACGGCAAAGTTGGCGGTTGTTTAATTACAGGTAATGAAGACGGGGCCAAACATTGCGCCATGAATATTTTATATTCTATGCAACATATTGGTTATACTATTCCACCGCAAGCAGATGCTTCTTGGTTGGGAGAAGTTGGCCCAGGGCCGTCTTATTTAGATAAAAATTCTGGTGGACCCGAAAATGATTTTACAAACAGAAACACCACCTTTATGACATGGAATTTAATGCATATGGCTTCCATGCTTAAAAGAGAATTTGGGATTCCGGCCTTCGGAAATGTTCCCGAAGAATGGCAAAAGGGTAATCATTTTGGTTTTGTACCGTTAAAAAACATATGAAAAAGAAAGATGTATTTTTCAAAAACAGTAATGGTTTTCAGCTTTCAGCAGAAATTGTATTTCCGGCCGTAAAAGAACCCCACAATTTTGTGGTTTTTGCGCATTGCTTTACGTGTAATAAGAATTTTAATACTGTTAAAAGGATTTCAGCAGCTTTAACCGATGCTGGTTTTGCGGTTCTCAGCTTCGATTTTACGGGTTTAGGTAAAAGTGAAGGCACTTTTGAAAATTCTGATTTCTCTTCTAATGTGCAAGACATTGTGGCCGCTGCCGAATTCTTAAAAAAAGAATACCACGCGCCCAGTTTATTATTAGGACATTCTTTAGGTGGTACAGCTGTTTTATTAGCTTCAACCCAGCTACCAGAAGTAAAAGCGGTGGCAACTATTGGTTCTCCTTCAGATCCCGAACATGTTTCTAATTTGTTTAGAATCAACTTAAAAGAAATAAAAGAAGCGGGGATTGCCAATGTAGAAATAGGTGGGAGATCCTTCAAAATTAAAAAAGAATTTATTGAAGATATAGCCAACCAGAATTTAATTAAACACCTTAAAAGCCTCAGGAAGGCGGTTTTAATTGCCCATTCACCACAAGATGAAATTGTGGGTATAGAAAATGCCGGAGAACTTTTTATGGCCTTGCACCATCCTAAAAGCTTTGTTTCTTTAGATGGGGCAGACCACATGCTTTCTTCCAAAGAAGATGCCTTGTATTTGGCTAAAATCATTTCTTCATGGGCAGAACGTTATGTTCTTATTCCGGAAGAAAATGAATTAAAGTCTGAATATGAAACGGTTGTACGATTGGGTAATGCGGAAAGCAAATTTACTACCCAAGTAAAAACGGGTAAACATCACTTTATTGCAGACGAACCAGAAGATGTGGGTGGTTTAGATTTAGGACCTTCTCCGTATCAGTTATTATCTTCTGCTTTGGGTACGTGTACGGCTATGACTTTAAGGATGTATGCAGAACGGAAAAAATGGGATTTAGAAGAAGTTTTTGTTCATATAAATCACAATAAAAAGCATATAGAAGATTCCACGACCTGTGAAAAGCCAAGCAGTAAAATTGATGTATTTGAGCGTATTATTGAGGTAAACGGGAATTTAACCGATCAACAGAAAACCAAACTTTTGGAAATAGCCGATAAATGCCCCGTTCACAGAACTTTACAAGAAGACATAGAAATAAATACACGTCTAAAAGACTTAGTCAACTAAGCGTATACCATCGTTTTCAATGGTGATAATGCGTTGTCTGTACAAAGAGCCCACTGCTTTTTTGAATATCTTTTTACTCATGTGTAAAATAGCTGTGATTTCTTCGGGAGAACTTTTATCGTTTAAGGGTAAAAAATGGTTGTTACGGTTTAGTTCTTTAAGAATTTTCATGGCGTTGGGTTCAATGCCTTCCACTCCAGATTTCTCTAAACGAACATCTATTTTACCATCTTCACGTATTTTTTCTATATAAGCGTTACGGATGTATCCGTTGGCAAGTGGAGAAAATACTTCGTTGTTGTAGATTAATCCTTTGTGCTTATTGTTTATAATTACGTTGTAACCTAAGTCGGTTTGTTTCCAAACCTGAATTTGAACTTCTTCTTTTTCTTCAACAGTAATATTATCGTTGTCTAGGTATTTCTCAAGCTTGGCTGAAGCAATTAAACGGTCGGTTTTTTCATCTATAAAAAGATAAACCATATAGTTTCTGCCTTCTTGCATGGTTACCATTTGCTCCCGAAAAGGAACAAAAAGGTCTTTTTCTAATCCCCAATCTAAAAAAGCACCAATCTTATCTACCATTTTTACATTTAGGTAAGCAAAAGAGTGCAATTGTATTTTAGGAACAATATCGGTTGCAACCGGTCTGTCTTCACTGTCTAAATAGATGAAAACATTTAATTTGTCGCCAATCTCAAAGGTTTCAGGTACGTATTTGTTCGGGAGTAAAACGTCGTTTCCTTCTTCATCACCAAGGTATAAACCTACAGATGTGTCTCTTAAAATTTCTAGTTCGTTAAATTCTCCTAAACGCATACTTTTTGTGTTCTTATTGAAATGCGAAGTTACGCTTTAATCAAATTAAACCGCAAATTGCTACAGAAACTATTTTATATAGCTTTAGCGGTTTAAAATAATTTTGTGTACAAACGCCAATTTTTTCTTAACATTTTCAGAAATCACAAACGGATAGAAATCTTGGTGGCCCATACTACGATTTACACTATTAAATGCAAAAGTAAGTTCAATCCAACGGTCTATAATTACATTAAAATCTTCAATTAAATAGGGGTTAATATTCATGTAATTTTGAGCATCTTGCCATGCGTTCGTTTTGTTTACATGTAAACCTAAACCAAAAGCAGAAGCAGTTTCAAGGGTATCGGTTAAGTGTAAATAATGTGCCCAAGTTTCTGCCCAATCTTCCCAAGGATGAGAAGAGGCGTACATACTAATATAGTTTTGAGTCCAGTTGCCCGAATCTGTGGCATAATATTTTTTTAAGGCTTCGGCATAATCTTCTCTGTCATCACCAAAAAGTGTTCTAAATTCCTCAATAAAGGGACCGTCTTTAATTAATTGATCCCAATAATAATGACCTACTTCATGTCTGAAATGCCCTAATAATGTACGGTAACGTTCACCTAGATTCTTTTTGTTTTTGGTACGTTTAACTTCGTCTGCTTCTTCAATATTTATAGTAATGTCACCATTATAATGGCCAGTCATTATTTTTTCTTCCCCTATGGTTTCTTTAAAATGAAAAGCTAGGCCATTTTCTGGATCTATATCTTTACTTACAACACGAAGTCCCATTCTTAATAAAGAATAAACTAAGCGGTGTTTTGCTTTTTCAATACGTCGCCATCTATTTTTATTTACTGGGGAAGCTAAATCGGGAATGGTTTCATTTAATTGACAGGCTTTACAAAAAGTCTCCCCATTATCTTTTTCAATTAACCAATTACAAGCATGGTGCTTAGCATTAGCGCAATAAACATATTTATGATTGGAATTGGCTATATCATAAAGACTTTGGTCTTCATTTTTATAAACAGAAAGTATTGTTAAATCGCTTGGACTAAATCCTAAGAATGAACCACAACTTAAGCAAACATTATTTTCGAAATACAATTGGTTGTTGCAATTGTGGCATTGATATATTTTCATCTTCTTGAAACAGCTTTTGTTAAAGCATAAACAAATTTACATGAAATAAAATTCTCTATCGCAACTCTTTTTTTGGTTCTGTTTTCGTCTAACTATACAGAAAATTGTTATTTTCGAGAGTGATGAAGTACTGATTGTTTACCTTTTATAATTTTCTTCCTTTCTTTTACTCAGACTGAAAAAGGACGTCTTGAGTACGATATAATCTATAACGATAAAAATATTGGTCATATTTTATGTGACTAAGAAAGTTGAAGGTACTAAAACTGATATAGATATTATTTCGGAAGTAGATTACCGTTCATTTTTAATTAATTACCAGCGTACTACTAAGTTGTTTGCTTCTTTTGTGGGTAAAGAGTTTTTTTATTCTAAGTCTGAAATATCAAAAGATGGTAAGTTAGAAAGTATCTGTACTACTCAAAAAAGAGATGGCGAGTATTTTTGTGAACATACGGAAGAAGACAATAAAAAGCTTGGAATATCTTCTATTACCTACACAACCTGTATGTTTTATTATAATGAACCAAAGGGAATTAAAAAAGTATATTCTGAAACACATCAAAATCTAGCTACTCTAGAAACAATAGGTGAGGGGCATTATAAACTTAATTTACCCGATAATAAAGTCAATGAATATTTTTATAAAGAAGGTCAATTGCAAAAAGTAATCATTCATAGAACCTTATTTACACTTCAATTTTTAAAGAGAAAATAAGCTTTTTTTTTGTGAATACTTAATTGTATTATGGTGCATTTTTATCCTCTGTAATTAATCTAGTAAAGAATTTTCAAGTAAGCAATACGTTAAAAAGTTCCGTTTACTATGCTACATTATTTTCCTTAGCAAAGGGAGAGTAGTAGCATTTAATCACTTAAACATTAACGGGAAACGCTGCGATTATTAAGAATTGTTTTCTTAAGTCTAGGGCTAAATACAAAAATAAGATAATGTTATAAAAAAAGGGCTTAGATTTAAAATCTAAGCCCTTTTGAGTTAAAGTGTATATCGCTTATTTATTTCTTGATAACCTTAAATACAGCATCTTCAATTTGTAATAAATAGATACCGGCATCTTGGTTGCTTAAATCAACTTCAGAGGATTTCCCTTCTTGTACAAGTACCCCTGTAGAAGAATAGATAACCCAATTTTGCCCCTCCAGATTATCAATAATTAAATTGCCTTCTGTAGGGTTAGGGTATACGGCTAATCCATTTCCGAATAATTCTTCATTTGTAGATAGAACAGGAGAACATAGGTCTGGGTCATCCGTAGGGATAACGCCTGTTTCACCACCAGCACAAACTTCACAAGCATCGTATTCGGCAGTACCATTTAAGTCACCATTACAATCGGTACAAGTTCCTTCTTCTAGACCGCAACCACAATCACCGGGTTTTGTTTTGTTAGCGTCATTAGCACATAAATCTTGTGCGTTTTCTACATAACCTTCAGGTTGAAGACAAGCATCTCTAAAATTGTTAGCGTCTCCAAAACCATCACCGTCTGTATCTGCATACCATCTAGTAGTATTGTAAATTGTTTTATCTAACGGGTCACAATCGTCTTCGTTATTTATGCCGTCACCATCAATGTCATCATCACAAGAATCTGGTATTTTATCTTTGTCTAAATCTGCATTGTCGTCACCATCGCATATATCATCACAGTCTAATACGCCATCGTTATCAGAATCCTGATTAGCAATTATACCTGTGTTTCCACCAGAACAGATTCCGCATTCGTCTAAACTAGCAGTACCATTAAGATCACCGTTACAGTCTATATTGGTAGATTTAGTCACTACCATTTTATTTAAGTTGAAGTTATTGGCAGTAACTGTTAATCTTAAAATAGCTTCACCTGCTGGTAGGTTAACTTCTGTTGTGTTAATGGTAACATAGTCTTGCCATCCTCCAGTAGTTTCAACATCTACATTTGCAATTACTTCGTTGCCATCTATAGAAATGCTAAAAGCACCACCTCCAGTTTCAGAAGCTACACGGAAAGCAAAATCATAATAACCATTTTCTTTTATATCAACAGTATATTCAATCCATTCACCTTGTACTGTCCAACCGATATTGTAACCGCCAACATCTTCTGTATCTCCAGTTTCTTCCACATCAACACCTTCGTTTCTGTAAGAGTTACCTTCGTTAATGGCATTATCGTCTTCATAAGCTAAGCCAGTACCACCAGCATCAAAATCTTCTGCTTCAATTGTTCCTGGTATTACAATAGGAGATCCTAAGTAAGGGGATTGAATTAATACTTGAACATCTACGTAATCGCTAGTAGAGGAACCGTTTTCATCTGTTACTTTTACATAATACGTTCCGGCATCAGAAGCATTAGCATTAGTTATAGATAGGGTAGAAGAAGTTTCCCCCTCAATTGCTCTACCACCTTTAAACCATTGGTAAGATATTGTACTTCCATTACTTGTACCCGATACTGATAAAGTATGATCATCACCAGCCTCTAGTGTAGCACCAATTGGTTGTGTTGTAATTACGGGTGCCTCACAAGAAGAGCCCGCAACAATACCTGTGTTTCCACCAGCGCAAATTCCACATTCATCAATTTCGGCATCACCATTTACAACACCATTGCAATCTGTACAAGATTCGTTAGGGGTGATTCCTGTATTGCCACCTGCACAAACATTACAATCGTCTAATTCGGCATCACCGTTCACTACACCATTACAATCGGTACAAGTTGAATTTGGCTCTATATTAGTGTTTCCACCAGCGCAAACGCCACAGTTGTCCATTTCCGCATCACCATTGGCAACACCATTACAGTCGGCACAGCTAGAATTAGGTTCAATTCCTGTGTCACCACCAGAACAGACATTACAATCATCAATTGAAGCTGAACCACCAGCAACACCGTTACAGTCGTCTTCTAAAACAACATCGCCTGTAATGTTAATATAGTCAATGTTAAAACCGTCCGTTTCTGCAACTAGTCGCATTTCTTTAATGCCAGCTGTTAAGGGAATATTAGCAATTGTTACTTCCTGAAAAGCTGTCCAGCTTCCTGTATTGGGTACCGAAATACTTCCCGTCACATCGTTTCCATCTATTTCTATATGAAAAGATTTCCCATCATTAGCTGAACCTGTGTTAAATGTGAAATCATAAGCACCATTTGCAACTACTTCAATACCATAGTTTAAATATTCATCAGCTTCGGTATAACCAATGGAATATCCTGTTGCTTTTGCTTCAATATCAACATCATCTTCTCTATAATTATTTCCCTCATTTCCGGCGCTGTTGTCAGAATAAGCACTTCCATTAGCACCAACGTCATAGTTTTCTGCTTCAACTAAAGCAGGTACTTTTAGGGGGGAACCAAAGAAAGGTCCGTCTGCTAGAATAACTAATTTTGCAGTTTTACTAGTTAATGAACCATAATTGTTAGATATGGTAACAGAATATTCTGCAACATCTGATAGAGAAACATTATCAATTGTATAGGTAGCGCTGTTGGTATTTGGAATATCAACACCGTTTTTTTTCCATTGGTATTGAAGGTTATCACCACCTGCTGAAATTCTAAACGTAGCACTTTCGCCTTCATTTAATACTACATCGGACGGGTCGCTAAAAATATCTGGTTCCGGAGAACAGTTTTGGTAAGGATTAGGTTGGGTAGATAGAATATCTTTGATTAATGTACCCGATTGTGATGTGTTGTTCCATTGACCAGAACCACAAGCTCCTGGTGAAAGTGCCGCAGAAGTTTCGTCTTTATCTGCAAAACTCCAGTTACACCAGCTCACAATCTGTCCGCCGTCATTATCACCGTTAAAGATGTCCATAAATCTTAAGGTTTCTTCCGGACTGAAATTAGCATTACCTGAAGCATCACTCGTACCCCATTCAGTAGCGAAAATTGGTATTTGACCTAAGGCTGTTTTTAACGGTCCTTTTTTTGAACTATGTGAACCCGCATAAAAGTGGAAGGTGTACATGGTGTTTTCATCGTCAATTTCATTACCAACTACATCCCATGGGTTACCCGACCAACTTGGCGTACCTACTACAATAATAGTTTCAGGGTCGTTTGCTCTAATTACAGGAATAACTTCATCTGCATAGCTTTTAATTCTAGGCCAGTCTACACCGCCACCATTAGGCTCGTTACAGATCTCATAGATAACATGGTCTTTGCCAGCATGCTTTTTGGACATATAATCCCAAAAGGCAATGGCTTCAGTTTTATGTTTGTGTGGGTCATTATCGCTTAAGATATGCCAGTCAATAAGGCAATAGATCCCTTTTCTACCACACTCATCTACAACGTTGTCTATCCAACCTTTCCAATAAGATGGATTAGATAAATAGCCGTCTTTCTCAACGTACATGGCAATACGGAAGATGTCTGTATTCCAGTCATCTACTAATGCGTCTAAATAATCGCCTTGGTAACATTCAGGAAACCATTGAGGTCCGTGTGTACTCATACCTCTTAATTGTACAGGTTTACCACACTCTGAACTTAATTGATTACCCACCAATTTAAGTTTACCGTTGATTTCTACTGGCGTTTGAGCATTAACAGACGCGCTTATGATTAGAATTGAAAAAACTGCAAATGCAGCCCTCCAAATGAATTGTTTTATCATGGTAATAGTATTTTCGCAGTTATACAATCTTAAAGTTAGTGTTTAAACTGATAAATTACAAGTAATACTATTGTTTGGTAGAGTCTAGCTTCGTGCTTCTATCGTTCAACTTCTTTATTGCTGTGGTTAACAGGGGCTTATTACTCGATTAAAAAACTTTCCACAATCAAGTATTAGCATTGTTGGTTTAATTTTAACGATTAACGTAATTTGTAGTCATGAACATGCTGTACTCTAACTTAGGCCGTCTTAGAATTGTAGGATTTCTGGAAGGGCTGTCTTATTTGTTTTTGGTGTTTATTGCCATGCCATTAAAATATTATGGTGATATGCCAGAAGCAACGCAAGAAATTGGAATGGCACACGGCGTGCTTTTTGTATTGTATGTGGCTAGTATAATTCCGGTGATGTTGGAATTTAAATGGTCTTTTAAAACGACGTTATTAGTTTTTTTGGCTTCATTGGTTCCTTTTGGAACGTTTATAGCTGAATTCAAAATCTTCAGGGAAGAAGCGGAAGAGGCCTGATTTTCTTTTCAGAATAAAAAAATAATTAAATAATAAAGGGAGCATTATACTCCCTTTATATTAAGAGTAAATACTAACTTATAGTACTTCTAATGCACTGTGGTAATCGGGTTCTGTAGTTATTTCGGGTACAATCTGTGTGTAAATTACTTTTCCTTCTTCGTTAATAACAACAACTGATCTTCCTAACAAACCTTTTAGCGGTCCTTCTTCAATTAGAATACCGTAATTGTTTACAAATTCATCCGTTTTGTAATCGGCTAACATAATCACTTTATCTAAACCTTCGGCACCACAAAAACGAGCTTGCGCAAAAGGTAGGTCTTTAGAAATACACAAAACTACTGTATTATCTAAAGCAGAAAGTTCTTTGTTAAATGTTCTTACAGATTGAGCACAAACACCAGTATCTATACTAGGGAATATATTTAAAATAACTTTTTTTCCTTTATAATCAGATAGCGATGCCTCTGACATATCTGTTTTAGTTAGGGTAAATCCCGGAGCTACAGAGCTTTTAGCAGGAAGATCTGCTTTTAAAGAAACAGGTGTAGATTTAAATGTTACAGTTGGCATAATTCTCTATTTTTTTATACATGAACAATTCTGTACTAGATTAGTTCTTATTAATATAAATTTCAATTAATTCTGAAGAAAGGGAATTATATCGTTCTTTTGGAGATTGTACTAGAAGATTATACGTTTACTATATTATATGAAAATAGCATTATTTATATCTGCAGTAGTTGGGCTTCTGTTATTGGTTTCCTATTTATTTGGTGCTGGTAAGAAAAGAAAAGGGGTGTTAACTTCTGATGATGTTTTTCCCGCAGATTGGAGAAAATTATTAGAAGAGCATGTGGAATTTTATCACAAACTATCGGCGTCTGAAAAATTAGATTTTGAACATAAAGTAAGAGTGTTTTTGGAACACCACAATATTCAAGGGTATGATATGGATGTAGACGACCTATTAATTATTATGGTGGCAGCCAGCGCTGTGATTCCTACTTTTCATTTCGAAAACTGGGATTACCCTAAATTGGGTACCATTTTAATCCATAGCGATGAAGTGAGGCATGAGTCTACTTATGATAACTCCAACCATTACAACGTATTAGGCCAAGTAAGTAAAGATTCGTTTGGGGGTGATGTACTACGTTTGTCCAAAAAAGATTTAATACAAGGTTTCGAAAATCATACTTCTAAGCACAATGTAGGAATTCATGAGTTTACCCATTTGATTGATGGGGCAGATGGTGATGTTGACGGTGAACCAGAGGGTTTTGTAAATTCAAAATGGGTGCAATTGTGGTCTAAAAAAATTCACCAAGAAATTGAGAAAATTAAAGCAGGGCAAACAAAAGATATTGACGGTTATGGTGCTACTAGCGAAGCGGAGTTTTTTGCCGTTATTAGCGAATACTTCTTTAAAAGACCCGATTTATTACAACAGAAACACCCCGAATTGTTTCGTTTATTAGAAGCGTTTTTTACTAGAAAAGGAGATACGGTAGAAGAGAAGCATTAAGCTTCTCTTTCTAACAATTCGAATATTTTAACCGCTTCTTCTTTAAACCGAACTACGTTATTTATTTTAAGTTTTGAACGTAATTTTTCCGAGTTTACAAACAAATCAGTAGGGTAGCTTGTTGTGTCTTCCTGATTGGTTTTTACCGGAATTTCCTTCCCGTATTTTTCTTTATAAGCCAATTGTACCGCGTTGGCAACATCTAGCATAGTAAGTGTGTTTTGCCCACTAATGTTGTAAATGTCGTTTGTAGCTTCTAATGTAGAACAGGTTTTTTCAACAATTTCTGCTACACTTCCCATCCAAATAAAATCCCGGGGCGCTAATCCGTTCGACTTTAAAACAATCTCTTTTGTTCTGAAAGCGGTTTTAGATAAGTCGTTTAATATAAGATACCATTTTGATGAATCTAGATCTTTAGGGCAACCATAACTATTTGTTAATCTGAATATTGTAAACGGAATTTGGTGTGTTACATGAAGTTGCTTAATCGCAAGTTCAGCTTGTAGGTGGGAAGTGCCGTAATCGTGTTTGGGAAGCTTTTCTGTTTCTTCAGTAATAGTACCGCTATATTTACCATACACCTGAAAAGTTGAGAAGTAAATGAAGTTCTTTGGTGGCGTGTCTTTAACGACTTCTAGCAAATTTCTAGTCCCCAAAACATTTACCATAGCAGCCAATTCAAAATAACGTTCTACAAAACCGTCGTTAACGCTGGCGGTATGTATAATGTAATCAAACTGTTTTCCGGATAGTTTAGCGTTTAAATCATCAAATTGAGCGATGTCGGCATAAATGATTTCAAAATCACCTTCTATTAAGACTTCTCTTTTGTTTTTAGAGAGTACCGTAACTTGGTAACCTTTATTAATGAAATGTTGTGTAATCCAACTTCCTAAATTCCCTAATCCTCCGGTAATCAATACGTTTGATGGCATTTTAATTGTTTTTTATACTGTTTTACTTAAACTTCACTTCAGTCAACCAATCGGTATTTTCTTTTATGACTTCCGCCATTGAGAAATCGTATACAATTTTATTTTCCGTAGCGTCGTAATTTCCTAAACTGCTTTTTACCGATTTAATTGGTCGTTCAAAGTTTACGGTGATTTTCATTTGTATAAACGACATCATCATAGAAGCCGTTGCGGCATCTTCTCCACCTTCTTCGTCTAAGCTTTTAGAAAGGTCTTGCAAAGGAGATAAGTCTATCTGAAAGCCGTTTTTGCCAAGGGGTTTAAAAGCAATCAATTCTCCATTTTGTTCGCCGTCTTTTTGCTCTTCTTCCATTTTATGAAGTGCGTTTAAGTCGTCAAAATCCAAGGATATTTCTACGGTAGATGGGGTTGAAGCGTACTGGAAATTATGAATGCCCTCATAATTTTCCATAAGGTCATTAATGGAATCTAAAGCTTCTTTCGACATTAAATCACCCATGGCTTCGTCTTTGGCAGAGTCGGGTAGAATGGCCATCATTTGCGAAAAGTCCAACTTAAATTTTAGGTCTCCGCTGTTGTCTTCGTTTATGGTGTAGTCTTGTTGAATGGAACAAGAAGTACCTAAAGTAATACTTAATATAATAAGTATAAATAATTGTTTCATAATGTAATAGGTGTCTTTGTGATGAGTTATGATTTAGGTGATTTCCATTCAGCAAAATCGCGTAAAACTACCGAAGCACAGGTTAAACCAAACACCGCGGGCATGTAGCTGCACGTTCCGTAAGCCGAACGCTTGTAGTTGCTTCCGTCGGTTCTTATGACTGAACTACGAAGCGGCAATTCGGAAGAAAAAACTACGGGAAACCCTTTTCGGACGCCCAATCTATGCAAACGTTTGCGCATATAGCTCGCTAGTTTGCAATTGTAGGAATCGTCTATGTCCGTCACTTTAACTTGCGTAGGATCCATCTTACCACCGGCGCCCATAGAGCTTACCAGTTTCAGTCCTTTTTTACGGGTGCTGGCAATTAGTTTAATTTTGGGCGTTACGCTGTCTATGCAATCCATTACATAATCGAAAGAGTTTTCATCCATCAACTGTTCCATATCGTCTGGATTCATAAACTGCTTAATCACGGTTAAGTTGATTTCCGGATTAATTTCCCTAATGCGTTGCGCCATTACATCAGCTTTGTTTATGCCATCGGTAGAGGTAAGGGCCACTAATTGGCGGTTTCTATTACTGGCTTCTACATCATCGCCATCAATAATGGTCATGTTGCCTACACCGCCACGGGCAATGGCTTCGGCAGCAAAAGAGCCAACGCCACCTAAACCCACAATTAATACGTGTTTATTCGCTATTTCTTCTAATTTCTCTCGGCCCACCAGTAATTCGGTACGCGACAACCAACTAAAATCTTGCATGGAATATGGATTCTATTCTTTTTTGTACTAAATGCTGAAGTGCTTCTACGGAAATATCCAATACAGAAGCGGCTTGTAAATATACTTCTTCAATAGAAATACTGCTATCGTCTGTTTCTAAAAAGTAGTTTTCGGTTCCCAATTCTTTCAGGCTCTCAGAGGCTTTGCTGTTTTCTTTTAATAAGGCTTCGCCGAAACTTAAATAGAAACCGGGTCGGTTAAATTGCTGCATCACTTCCGGTTTTTTATTAAAACCGTGTAAGATTACAGGGACCTTGGGTTCTATTTGTTTTAGGATCTCGAAAAACTCGGTATGGGCTTTTACCAAATGGATAATCAAGGGTTTATTTAACTGATTGGCCAATTGTATTTGTTGCCGAAACGCAATTTTTTGCAATTTTATATCTACTTCCGAAAAGGTATCTAAACCGCATTCGCCAATGGCCAGACAGTTTTTATGCTTGGCCTTTTCTTCCACTAAAGCCAATTGTTGGTTTAAATCGGAAATGTACCACGGGTGTATGCCTACCGAAAAATAGCTTTCGGGAAGTTCATCTTCCGGATAACAGTTTACAATTCCGTTAGGCGTGGCGCTGTGAGTATGGACGTCAAAATACGGCATTACCAGATTTTCCATGGGGGAGAACCCGCTTCCCACAAACCTTCTAAATAGCGTTTATCGCGTAGCGTATCCATGCACTGCCAGAAATCGTCGTGCTTGTAGGTCATCAATTGACCTTCTTTGGCCAATTGTTCCAAAGGTTCGTTTTCAAACATTTGGTGATCACCGGCAATGTAGTCCAACACTTCGGGCTGACAAACAAAAAAACCACCGTTAATGCGGTTGGCGTCTCCTTTTGGTTTTTCTTTAAAGCTGGTGACTAAGTTGTTTTCATCTATTTTAAGCGCACCATAGCGTCCGTCTAGGCTTATAGACGTCATGGTGATCAATTTACCATGCGCCTTGTGAAAGTCTACCAGCGCCTTTACATCTATGTTAGAAACGCCGTCGCCATAGGTAAACATAAAGGGTTCGTTGTTGATGTATTCTTTGGCGCGTTTTAAGCGTCCGCCCGTCATGGTTTTTAAGCCTGTATCTATTAATGTTACTTTCCAGTCTTCGGTGTAGTTGTTTAAGATGCGCATTTGGTTGTTGCGCAAGTCCAATTCTACGTCGTTTTGGTGCAAAAAGTAATTGGCAAAATACTCTTTAATGGCGTAGGCCTTGTAGCCTAAAAGGATCACAAATTCATTAAATCCGTGGCTGGAATACGACTTCATGATGTGCCAAAGGATGGGTTTACCACCAATTTCTACCATGGGTTTGGGTACAACAGAAGTTTCTTCACTTAAGCGTGTGCCGAATCCACCGGCCAGAAGTAGTACTTTCATGTTTTAAAAATAGAGAATATTTGAGGAAAGTTATATGAATTGTGGGAAAAGGGGATTTTAACTAGCGGCTTAGCTTAGGTATATGACTAAAAACGGATTACAAGTCCTAAGATAGTAGAACGAAATTGGAAATATCGAACAGCTGATGTTATAGCCATTTTTATTTTGCTTTGACCCATCTATCACTTACAATTTTCAGTTCCGCAGTTTTTGTAGGTTCGTTAGCCCATCCTTTAACAAAGCTGATATCATTCGAATCTGGCAGTTGGTCTGGTAGTAATTTTCTTATCCTAATTCGACTAGGAAGTGCAGCAGCTTCTCCAACAAATATTGCTTCTCTTCTCGTAAGGGAAGGTAACATTTTGGTCAAGCCAGCTAAACTATCAGGTAAAAACCTTGCTACGTGCTCCTGATCATTGGAGTTACTCAACCTTAATATAATCCAAGAATTACATTGAGATAATACTGTTGCCTCAACATCAGAAGGTCTTTGTGAAACAAGCATAAGTCCAATTCCGTATTTTCTACCTTCCTTAGCAATTCTTCTAACTGCTTCCTGTGCTTCTTTATATTGTGCTTCACCATGATTTGGAACATATCTATGGGCTTCTTCACAAATAAATAGCACTGGATCTTTTTCCCTTTCTTCTCTGGTTTGCCATAATTTATATTGAAATAGTAGTCTAGAAATCAAAGCAGTCAATGGACCAGCAACCTCATTCGGCAAGCCAGAGATATCAACTATTCTTAAGTTTTTATCACTGACTTGACCCACAAATTGATTAAGAATTTCATCAAGAGATGGTGAAGCAGAAGAATATTCCTCCATCATGAAAGTAAGTTGTGGGTTAGACCTAAGAACTTTCAGTTTTTTCAAAACAGATTCAATTCTTTGCCGGTCATTATTACTAGGAGTCAAGTAATCTAAACTTCCTTTTTTCCTTCCTTGAATCTTATCTACATGTTTGATGAATTCGGAAAATTCGAAAGGTATTGGTTTATCTCTATCAAAGTTTAAGATATCTTCTTCACTCTTTCCGGAAATGGGCTTTAAATAATCTAATTCACCTGCTCCAACAGGATTTTCCCCTACATTTTCTACTACTTCTGAGTGAACCATTCTTGCATATGCTAATGCTTCATAAACAACATTATTCTGGAAAGTAGCTTCAGCTTCAGTTTTACCAATTACTAATGATCTAAATTCATCACTTGACATGAGCCAATATGGCAATTTCAATTGCTCTGTCTTTGTAGAAGATATAGATGCTTCATTGTATGCTTTGTAGACAATTGCTTTATCTCCAAAAGCTTTCGCATATTCACCATGTGGGTCGATTATTACAATTCGTGGAGATATATTTTTTCCGTTTGATTCATGTGATAGTACCGAATGCAAAATAGATGCGACAGTTCCAGATTTCCCTGAACCAGTTGATCCAAGAATTGCACAGTGATGTCCAAATAACTTATCAATGTTGGCTCGACAAACTGCGTTGTTTCCACCAACATAGTTACCAATTGGAACCATTGGGTTTTCTTCTAATTCCTTTAGGTCTTCTGCTGCACGATATATTCCCTCCAACTCATCATTGAGACAAAGAAAGGCATCTTGCAAAGGAAGAGGGTAGGTTGAAACCCCTCTTGTAAAAGTTAGTTTTTTAGAAGTTGAACTCCATGTACCTTGACCAAATAAATCTGCTTCAAGAATCCTTTTATCATCTCCAGGTAGTATTGATGTCTTGCCTTCTTCTGCTAGGATATCTGATTGCATTCTTAGCATTCGCACATAAGCAAACATAATTTTTCGACCAAAATGGATTTTAATAATACTTCCTATTTGGCCTACGGAATACACTTGACCAAATACGGATCTAGTAAGTTCAGTAATTTTTGTATCCAATTCGATTCGAACTGAATTGCTATTTACTTCTAGTATTTTTCCAATTCGAAGAGATGGATTGGCTGCAAACAGTTCCTTATTCATGTTCGTTGGTTAAAATGAAATTAGTTAATCCAGAGAATGTCCACCAGTTCAAGTCTTTGCCACCAGAAGGAGCTATTGGATCATGAGAATTATTGTAAACACCTTTTTTCCCAGCAACCCAGATTCGATTTCCAAATTGAGTGTTTGTGAGCCAAGAATCCAACGTTTTGTTTATTACACCATCATCTTCTGGGGCTTCTTGAATAAATGCAATTAATGTAGTTTGATTATTTTCAGTTGATAAAGCGTCTTCTATTTCAGCATTAATATGCTCATCTCCAAAACTATATCCACATGTGATTAGCACATTACCATCTGATGAATTTAAAGCATTTCTAAAGCCATTGAAAAGATAGGAGAATGGATCTTTCTGTGTTTCAATATACTTGGTAGCTTGAGGATATATCATTATATCCGATTTATTAGCCAAGTACTTTGTTCCGTACCTTACCCTCACTAAACGCTTTAATTCATCTTTTTGCCAGTCAATCGATCCGTGTAGTTTGAAAAGCATACAATTGTTAGGCTTGTTAAGCTGTTCACCAAATTCTTGTTTAGGATTCCAGTACCCAACTGCTCCACCAGAGAAACCGTCTATGACATTATACTTTTTAAGAGCTAGAGCATCTTCCAGTAATGTATCATAATTAGTTGTGAAGAATATCAATTTCGATCTAGAGGTAAGATTCGATCGGTTTTGGTAAATAGCTTGTACAAATTTTAAATGATGTTCAATTTCTACTTTTGGACAGTCTGCTGTTCCAATTATTTCAGTACCATCTTTGGAAGAATATCCATATCGAACAGTATCACTTATTGCTACTATAATTGATTTATACAAATGAATCAGTTCATCTTTAAGGAATTTACTTTTACCAATATTTGAGGATTTAGTTTTTGACCTGCTAGCCAATGCTATTAAATCTCCTAAGTGACTTAAATAATGTTCGATGTGAGACTTTTCTTCTAATTCCGTTGTAATTGCTTTATAAATTTCTAGGTTCTTTTTGTCCTTTGATTGTTCAATGAGTGTTTCTACTCTCTTAGTTAAAGGAAACATCAAAGGGATATTTGAATTGTAGCTTATTCCGGCACCGAACAACCAATTTTGTCTACTTGAGTCTAAGTGTTCTCTAAGTTTTTCTGTTATTGATTCAAAGTCAGTTTCCTCCATATTATCTAGTTTAATTAACACTTCATATATCACTAACAATCAGTATATAATCTACTAACTCCCCTAAATAAACCAAAAAACCTATTAAACAGAATTGTAACAAGTATAAGTTGTTCACAAAAGAAAGGCTTGGGTTTGTAGTAAAGCTTTAAGGGTGTTCGTGTTGAATATTCGGGTAACGAGTCTGTTGCTACGGAGTTACCTTGACAACGGTCGTTAGACCTTGTCAACGGTGAATGTTTAGCGGAGTTGATGAACGGTTGTCAAGGTTTTCAACTGTGGACAACCGTTAACAATTAAATTGTTAACTTTATGGTATGGCTAAAGAGTATCGTTTAGATCGGTCTTCCTTCAAAATTAATACGTTTAAAGAAGCGGCTAACCAATATGAGTATTGGAGTCAAAAACCTTTAGAAGAGCTTTTAAAAGCTTCTTGGTATTTAACCAGCGTTGCTTATTCGTTTGATTTAGAAAATGAGCCACGGTTGGATAGATCACTTTTTTCTATGAAGAAAAGACCTTAAGTAATGGGGAATATTTTTAACACTGATTTTGTAGAGTTTATTGAAGCTTTAAATAATTGTGATGTTGAGTACATTTTGGTAGGAGGGTATTCTGTTGTTTTACATGGTTACCCACGAACAACTGGGGATTTAGATATCTGGGTTAATCCAACTATTGAAAATTATAAAAGGCTCACATTAGCCTATCAAGAATTTGGTTTACCTCTTCATGGTATGGAAATAGAACGCTTTTTAGATACCAAAAACTTTGATGTATTTTCATATGGAAAACCTCCAGTAGCTATAGATATAATGACCAAATGTAAAGACTTAGATTTTTTAGAGGCGTTTAAAAATACTGAACGTAGAAATGTGGAGGGGTTATCTATAAACCTTGTTCATTATAATGATTTGTTGAAAGCAAAGGCTTATTCGGGTAGAGCTAAGGATATCAACAATATTGAAAATTTAAAGAAAAATTAATTCATTAAATTTTATTCTTAATTGTATGCTTCGGTGATAACCTTGACAACGGTCGCTAGACCTTGTCAACGGTAAATGGGTTAGCCAGATTGATTAACGGTAGTCAAGGTTTACATGCGTTGACTTCATTGTAAACAGCAACAAACTTAATGTCAGTTATAAGCATAAAAAGTGAAATTTTATCGGTTACCAACAACTGTAAAACAGAATCTACCTTCAGTTTTAAACATCTTAAGTTCTTTTTATGAAAAATTCATTGTTTGTAGCGTTACTGTTTTTATCCTCTTTACTTTTTGCTGAAGGAGGCAATACCATTGGTATAAAAATGAGTCCTTTAGTAGGATACAGATCCTTAAAGTATAGTAATCCTCCAAGTTCTGGTAGAGACGATAGAGAAAAACCAGACTTTGGATACCGGGTTGGGGCGGAATTCAGATTAGCGTTAGGCGAACGTTTGGGCTTATATACAGGGTTAAATTATACCAATTCGGGTTACAGAGTAAAAGAGGATTTAACTGTTGCTGATGAAAATAACCAATATCAGGGACAGGGTACTTTGAAATTCAACTACAGATATAAATCATTGGAAGTTCCTTTAATTTTTGGTTATCAATTAAATGAAGGAGAGATAACGGTTTCCCCAATGTTAGGTGTTAAAGGTTCTTATTTACTGAAAGCTATTACACATTATCAAATAGAGACTGAACATGGTGATTTCAATAATGAGGACAAGAAAGACCTGTCAGAACTTTACAATCCCTTTAACCTGTGGGGACACGTTGCCATAGACTTGGCATACAATCATGATAAGTATGTGCTTTCTTTTCGTCCATTTTATGAACGAATGCTAACCAATGTTCTTAAAAGTAACAGTATAATAGACGTAAAAGAGTATCAGTACAACTATGGTGCAGAATTGGTATTTGCACTAAAGTTGTAAAGGTTTTTGTTTTTCAGATCATAAAAAATTGACCAAAGTGATTGGTAGAAACTTTTACAACAGCTGCTATACCTTGTAAACGGTGAATTATTAAGCCGTGTTGATGAACGGTAGTTATGGTTTTATGCGTTGACTGCATTAAAAGAAAAAGGGTAACTAGAAAGCTAATTACCCTTTTTAAAAGATTGTAAACGATAACATTTAGATCGCTAATGCGCCCGCTTCAGCTACTTTATGATCGTTTTCTACCGAACTACCACTAACCCCAATGGCACCAATAATTTCACCGGCTTCGTTTTTAATTGGAATACCACCTGGGAAGGTGATTAAACCATTATTAGAATGTTCTATGTTGTATAAAGAACCACCTGGCTGAGATAACTCGCCAATAACGCCTGTATTCATATCAAAAAAACGAGCGGTTTTGGCTTTTTTAATCGAGATATCTAATGAACCTAACCAAGCCCCGTCCATACGCGCGAAAGCAACTAAGTTTGCTCCGGCGTCTACCACGGCAATGTTCATTTTAGTGTCTATTTCTACAGCTTTTTCTTTGGCTACTGCAATAATTTTTTCTGCTTGTGTTAATGTAATATTCATAGCTTTTAATTTTTTAAGTAGGGAACAAATGTATAGTTATAGTACTTAAAGGTACTTACTAAAACAGTTCAAGTACTTATGAAAAAAGGTCAATGTTAAAAGGTAAAGCTATGCTAGATAAGCTAATAAGTAATCTCACTAGGGTTAATCCCAAATTTGTTTTTGAAGGCTATGCTGAAGTTAGAAAGGTTGTTGTAACCAAAGTCTAAATAAATATCGGAAGGTTTTACATTATTTAGTTCTAAGGTTTCTTTAGCTTTTTGTAGCCGTTTGTCTTGTAACCATTTGCCGGGAGATACCTTGTATTCTCTAATAAAATGACGTTTAAAAGTAGATAAACTCATGTTACACAGAAAGGCTATTTCCTCTAATTTTAGATTAGAATGCACTTTGCTTTCAACAATTTTTTTAAAAACGGAGCTTTCTTGAGCAATTAAGGAGTGTAAGTAAACTTCAAAGGTATTTCCGTATTTATTAATAAGGTAAAGCATAAGTTCTTCGAACTTTACAGAAAGTAAGTTTTCCATAAAAACCGTAGGTGCTCCCGTAATAGTAGATAATGAATTTAAGTAGGAGGTAATATACGTATCGTTTCTAATGATAAAATAGGGTCTTTCTTCATTAGGACATGGTTTGTTTTCAGTATGTTTTACTAAAAAGTCTTTGAGTTTTTTTTCCGAAAAAAATAAGAGTTTGCAATAGTAAACGGCATCTTTGTCTAATAACTCTGTCCACAACCAATTTCCTTTTTTTAGCAGTAACGACTGGTCTTTATTTACCGCAATTGATGTTCCGGCAAAGTGTACTTGTTTTGTACCCACCTGTAAAAAGCTAAACATATTCATCCCTAGATTCACCTTGCTTTTAACAACATCACTAGTCATTTTAAAATCATAGACAAATAGATCTGGACTTTGTTTTTGGTCTTTAATATAGATCTCAGGAATGTTTTCTATGGGCATTTGGTCTTTGTAATCGGGTACCTTTCAAATATAAACAATGTCTGTAAATCTATTTTATCAATAGCTTCTATTATACAGAGAAAAATTATTATTTATGCTTATCCGCAATGTTGCCAGTATGGATAAGAAACAGCAATTAAGAGCCTTTTGAAAAGGTTTTCTCCAAAATATCTTCTGTTTAGCTTATAGCAAAATTCATTTATGTAATTCTGAAGGTTTTTACCGCTGATCTTGTGGTAAACACCTAAGAAGTTCCTCTTTGCATTAGAAATAGCGATGTGTACCCACTTTAAAGTATCATTAGTAGTTTCTTTGTCTGATTTCACGCTGTAGTGTCCTTCTACAAAATCAGCTATATCTACATAACTTTTACTTTTATCTGAAAATACGATAGCCAATTCACTCAAATTTTCCTTAATGACTTTATTTATACTTTCTGATTTTTGAGTATCCAAAACTTTCATTTTATAGTACCTGCAATGTTTGCTTTTAACACCTGTTTCAGGGTTTTCCAACGGGGTAGATTCAACCATGGTAGCTATATTTTTTTGCTTCTGGCTTCCTTTTCCTCGTTTAAGTTTCTTTCCCTTTTTATGAGCTACTTCAAAATAACCTTCATCAAACTCAATCATTCCATGCAATTGATATAGGTCATCTCTTTTACCCATGGCTTCTCGAATTTTATGCATCATATTCCAGATACTTTCATAGCGGGAGTGGTTGAGTTGTCGTTGAAGTTCACAGGCAGATATTCCTTTCTTAGAAAAACTCATAAACATCATAGCCAGAAACCATTTTCTAAAAGGAAGGTTACTGCTTTCCAGTATTGTACCGCTTTTAAGAGTTGTTCTAAATCCACATTGGGCACATTGCCACTGATATTTAGCTTTTAACCAATAATGCTTGTGGCTTTTACATTTTTTGCAAACCACTCCTTGGGTTTCTCTAACTTGTTTAAAATGTAGTTTACAACTGATCTCATCTGGAAATATATCAACAAATTCTAATATGTTCATAGCATTGATTTTTATGACCAAGTTAGGTCTAAGCTACGCAACCAATCTGCGGACTGGTATAATTACGGATGAGCATATTATTATTTGTCTAAATATATCCTACCCACAATTAAATAGACTTTGTTTACCGTAAATAAGCCGTAAAGAAAGAATAGGATTCTGATTTTAGCCCAAGCTTATATCATTTTCGGTTACTGGCAACATTGCGAATAAGCGTATTGTTTTTTTATGATTGTCCGTTATCTTACCAGTAAAGATTTTTCAGAGCAGTTTAATGCTATAATTCCATACAAAGGGAAAGTCTGTGCCGCAAGCGATGCAGTAGTGTGGTTTTCGAAGAAAGGCTGGGAAGGGTTTTTTTTCGATGATTTAGAATCCTAATTCTGTTTATTTAGAAAAAATCTGCTAATAGCTTTATTTGTGTTAGTCATTATAATGATTAATTTTAAAGTTGTTATTAAGGACTGATTATGAAATATTTACTTCTTTTTTCTGGGATTCTTTGTTTTGTTTTTCATAATTCAGCGAATGCTCAAATTGAGTTAAGCAGAATACAAGAATACAATTCATTTATTCCATTACAATCTGGTGAGATTGAAGTGTCAGATGTAAATAAAGACGGTTTTGAAGATATCTTTATAACTGGTAATAGATCTTATAGAAAAGGATTTTCTCAACTTTTTATAAATGACGGGACAGGGCTTTTTATAGCGGATGAAAGTAATGTTTTTGAACCTTTGTCAAGTTCTTCGGCAAGTTTTGGAGATGTTGATGGAGATAATGATTTTGATCTTTTAATAAGTGGCCTTAAAGATGATCAAACTCCATTTTCACAACTATATATCAATGATGGGTCTGGGGTATTTATTCCCAATAGTAATTTAACGCTCATAGAAGTTCATCATTCTGAAGTTAAAATAATAGACTTAAATAATGATGACTTACCCGAACTCTTTATTACAGGTACTGATAAAGATCAAAACGAAAAATTATCAATTTACCTGAATCAAGGACAAGGAGATTTTTTAGAAATAGTGAACCACGGATTACAAGCTGTAGAGCAAGCTCAGCAAGCTCCTTCAGCTTCTTTTGGTGATATTGATGGTGATGAGTTTGTAGATTTAGTTTTAAGTGGTGAATACTTACTCACTGAACCTTCGGGGTTTAGAGTGATAAATAGCACTATAAGCTACCGTAATGACCATACTGGTCATTTTCAAGTTGTTAATGATACAATAGAAAAAGAACATCACATTAGTGTAAATCATCTTTTGGATTTAGATGGAGATAATGATCTTGATTTATTGCTTTCGGGTAGAAACAGCAGTTCAGATTATTTTACTAAGACGTATTTGAATGAAGGTGATGGAGCTTTTAGGTTAATACATCAAGAAGTTTTTGACAAATTACTAGTGTCTTCTATTGTTGTGGGTAATCTAGATAATGATCCTATAGAAGAAATATACATGACGGGTTTAACGGAATCCTATGCGTATGAAGCTTATGTTATGGAAGTAAATCCAGACGGATTTCTCATTGAACAACCTACTGGGGATTTAGCTAAATTTGTAGTAGGTGATGCTGAATTGGCCGATTTTAACGGAGATAATTTATTAGATATTATACTGTTTGGCGGTATAGATCGTAATTCTACAGCCAAAGAATGCAATGTTTATTATAACAATGGACAAGGGGTATTTAATAAAGCACAAGACCTTCCTTTAGTTAGAGTATCTAATGCTAACTTAACGTATGCCGACATTGATGGGGATACTGATTTGGATTTACTTATATCAGGAAAAAATATAAATCAAAAACCTATTAGTTACATCTATGCAAATATTTCAGGTGAATATGTGCTCCAAGATACTACCATACAAGGTGTTGTTACAGGTGAAGCAGTATTTGCTGATATTGATGGAGATCATGATAAAGACTTATTGATAGCTGGAATTATAAATAGCGAAGGCGCTGCCAAAACCACACTCTATATTAACGATGGTGAAGGAAATTTCAGCCAAATGAATACAGTATTACCAGATTTAGGTACTCCATCATTTAAATTTGCAGATATAGATAACGATGATGATTTAGATTTGCTTATCACAGGAAGTCTTAACGGAGGATCAACTCCCTTTACTGGACTTTATAATAATGATGGTAAAGGAGTTTTTAGCGAATTACAATCTAATTTTCCAGACCTGAAATTTTCTGGGGTTGACTTTGCCGATATTGATGGTGATAATGATCTTGACTTGATAATTACCGGTAATTCTTACCGAAACAGTGGTAGAACTATCTCTAACACTAAATTATACCTTAACGATGGAAATGGCGATTTTGAAGAAGTCCTAGAAACACCTTTTATTATAGTGAGTAATGCAGATGTTAAATTTGCTGATTTTGATGATGACGGAGATCAAGATTTGTTAATTCTAGGTTACAATGACAGGAACTTATTAAATGAAATATGCACCTTATATGAAAACGACGGCACAGGTCAATTTACAATAGTAGATAATACACCATTTGCTGAAGTTATTGGTAAAATAGAGGTTGGAGATTTAAATAATGACAACTTACCAGAGATAATTATTACCGGAACTGTAAATTTTTCGGCGTTAACAAAATGTTATTTAAACCTTGGTCAAAATCAATTTGAAGAAATTTTGACAGACTCATTAAATCAAATTTACTATTCAGATGTATTGATTTATGATATTAATAATGATGCTAAAAAGGATGTTGTAATAGCTGGTGCTGATTTTTATGATAGACAAGCTTCCATATATATGAATACATCTAGCATTGTTATAACCAGTAATACAGATCCTGAATCTAACTCAGATAAAACATATTCTGTTTATCCCAATCCATTTAATGAAATGATACATTTCACCAACGAAATGGTTTATGAAATATTTTCTGAAACAGGGCAATTATTACTTCAAGGAAAAGGTAAAAGTGTAAATATGGAAAATTTTTCTTCAGGTATATATTTTATTAAAACCCCAAATTCTTCGGTACATCTAATTAAGAAATAAAACACGAAAACAAGTAATTAGACAAGTTTCTTCCTCAAAATGTTTCGGAAAAATCAGATTAACCACAGCAATATGTTACCGCCATAAAAGCAGTACTTACAGCAACGCTGTACCACAACTAGAACAAAATTTAGGACTGAATTTTTTGCCCAAATACTTATTACAAGAAGGGCAACGCCAGTTAATAAGGGATAAAATAACACCACATGTCACCAATACAATACAAGCTATGGTAACATAAGCTTGGTTGTTGTTCCCCGCAACATCGGTTTGTTGTTCACTGCTGAATCCTAAATAGAAAACTGCCAGTACGAGGGGAATAGCTATAATGATTTGTCGTTTCTTTCTCTTTTTAAAGGTTTCTTTGATGTTGTTCATAGGGAAAAAGTTTGGTGTTCTATAACTAGGATTAAAAATTTAATAATAGGAATGAGTGCGACTAGATCAAATTTACAATTTTATAGACAATTCAATTTGACCACCTAAACCCAATTCAACAATTTTCTTTAAGGTTGATAACCGAACTTCTTTTAAGTTGTTCTCTATTTTTGAAATGTAAGACTTAGTAGAGCCTATTTTTTCTGCCAACTGGGTTTGTGTAAGACCTTTTGCTAAACGTGCTTCGTGAATAAGTGCACCGATCTTAAAGTTTTCATAACCTTCGTCTAATTCCTTGCGCTCAAGTGTTTCTATCCCAAAGTGTTTGTCTTTAAATTGATCTAAGGTTATTATGTTTTCAGTTGTTTTGCTCATAATCATTTTTGATTTTTAAAGCTTTTTCAATTTCATTTTTGGGTGTTTTTTGAGTTTTTTTCTGGAAACCATTCATTAAAACCACCAATTGTCCTTTTGAAAAGAAGCAAAATATTCTATAAATGTTGCTCCCTACTTGTACACGTATTTCATATAAGCCTTCAGTTCCTTTTAGATGCTTTAAATACGTTTCTGGAATATTTGGTAGTTCTTCTAACAAGTTTAAGGTCCAAATTATTTTTTGCTGGACTTTCTTATTCTGTTTTAAGAAGAAGGACTCAAAATAATCCTTGTAAAAAATGATGGTTCTCTTTCGATGATCCATAGTGTAAAAATATTAAAAGTTTCTCTTTAGTGCAACTTATAAGTTAAGGATTATTTTTCGTTTCAGCCATTTTTTCTAGCTGTTTAACAGCTTCAAAAGTTTTAGGTAAATCTTGTAAGTAAAAGAACCAAGCAATCATATACCAAAATAGAGGAAAAATCACCATTGGAATAACGAACGCGAACTCATTATTTTGAATAATCCCCCAGCCAATCATAAAAAGCCCAATAATTAAAAATAAAAATATTTTAGGGTTAACGCCAAGTTTGATGTCAATACTATCTGAATTAATTTTTCCAATAATTAATGGTCTAAATGGATTTCTCCATAACCTAGTAAAAACTTGTAGATAGAATTTATTTCGTGTTATTAAACCGATGAATTTGAAATTTTGCTTCGTTATTGTAGAGGAAAGTGGTGGTGCCGTCATTTTTTTTAGAGACAACCGAAAAGCTTCTTTATTGTTTAAAGAAAAAGATATATGCTTTTTTTCTGTTGGAAAGATTTGCATCAGATAGTATGTGTTTTTTCAATTAGATAATTTATCAGACTGAAGTCTTCGGTTAATACTACCTATCCTCATTATCCTTATTCTTAAAATAAGGCTCTTGTTTCAGGATAAGCCGTCGCACAAAATCTTTGATAAAACCCGTGCCATATCCAAACATTTGTGCAAAAATGGCACCGATGCTGTAGAAGGCAATTTGAAGGTTTTTATAACGCACAAAAGCAAAAAATAAATTCAGTAGAACATAGAACAATAATGCCCCGACATGTAATTCTCCCAAACAAGGGTTTATTAAAAACGAAATTGGTATGCTTAGGCAAAACAACACAAACAAAGCCGGGAAGAAATGAGCTGCTTTTAAGGTATCCGGGAAGAGTTTATAAATCTGTATTCTGGCGCGTCCAAAGAATTCCGTTTGCATAAAAGCGCCTTTTAAGGATTTTTTACGCTTATGGTAGACGTAAGCTTCGGGTATAAGTCCGGTTTTATAGCCTAGACTCATAATTCTGCGGCTCAATTCTATGTCTTCACCAAAGAACGGGTATTTATAACCTTGGGTGTCGTTGTAAACCGCACGGGAAAAACCCATATTAAAACTACGTGGATAGAATTTGCCTACATGTTTTTTACCTCCACGAATACCACCTGTCGTCAGGGGCGAAGTCATGGCGTAATCAATGGCTTTTTGCATGGGCGTAAAGCTTGTGTGTGCTCTGTCTGGGCCGCCAAAACAATCCAATTGATCGTGTTCAAGGCCTTTTTTTACGTTTTCCAGATAGGTTTCCGGTAGAAATAAATCAGAGTCCAGAATTACAAAGAAATCGCCCTTGGCGTGTTTCATTCCAAAGTTTCTGGAAAAACCTTGTCCGTCGTTACCCGCCATTAAATGTTGTATGGAAAGCTTGTCGGTAAAGCGAGCAATCACCTCATCCGAAGGTTCGGTAGAACCGCTCTCTACAATGATGACTTCAAAGTCTTGGAACGTTTGCGCCACCAAACCCGGAAGCAAGTCTTCCAAATCATCGGGACGGTTGTAAACGGGGATGATTACGGAAAAGTACATTAGGCCTTTTTGCAGTAGTAAATGGTTTCGTTTTTCAGGATACGGAAACGTTCTGCTTTTTCAGGATCCATTTGCTGCGCCATTTCTACTTCTTCCACGTCAAAACCACCGTGTTGTAAGCGTTCGGCATAATCCAAACCAAACATACGTTGGTGATCGTCCTGACCAAAATGCTTTTCACGTTCTAAAGGATCGGTGATGCTTGGGTCTTCATACGTGGAAGTTAATTTAGGATCAATAGGGGATTGCATTAAACCCCAACCGCCTGGTTTTAGCACGCGGTGCAGTTCGCTCATGGCCTTAATGTCGTTGTCTACATGTTCTAAAACATGGTTGCAAATTACCACGTCAAAAGTGTTTTCCTCAAACGGAATAGCGTGTACGTCTAGCTTTACTTTGGCCATGGGCGATTCAATATCTCCGGTAATGTAGTCTACGTTTTTCAGTTCGTCAAACCGGCGGATAAAACACAGTTCGGGCGCTATATGCAAGACTTTAATGTTGTCGGTAAAGAAGTTGGTGCGTTCCTTCATAAACATCCACATAAGTCTATGTCTTTCAAGAGATAAACAATTAGGGCATAAGGCGTTTTCACGGGCATTTACCGCTCTTCCGTACGGTAAAAACTTTCGGAAGGTATGATCACAAACGTTGCATTCTACTTTGTTTCCGGCGTAAAACGGGGCAAAAAGTTTTGGGATAATATGGATAAAAACCTGAATGTATTTTCGGGGTATTTTCCGAAGAACGAAAGAAATTAAACGTTTCATAGTACTTGGTACCTGCCGTCTTTTTGTAGGGCAAGTGAAGGTAAGGTTTTGTGAATATTAAAATAGTCGTAGCCGGCTTTTAAATCCGTCCACACGTTGATTTTATCGCTGTCGTTTTTATACGTTTCTTTTAGCTTTTCAAAAGTTGCGTCACTCAACTTCGCCGGAAAAAAAGTGACTGGGATAGTCGACTGACCCGCATTACGTGCTTCTAAACAAAGCAAGTACAGTTCTTTAATTTTATCATCGGTTATGGGTAAACAACCAATGGTTTTGCAATTGCCGTGTATGTAAATATGATCGCCCGGTTTATTACGATCTGCTAAAATTTTATCGGAAGCATTGGGATAATTGATGCCTAAAGAAAGATGAAATTTACTGCTGGGATTAAATCGGTTAATGTGGTAATAACCTTCGGGAACTTGTTTGTCGCCTTCTTTTCTTTTTGGTCCTAAAACCCCAGATTTAGCACAAACAGCATATGTTTTTATAAGACTGAATTTGGATGCATTTTCGGCTTTAGCCCAAACTTCAATTACATCTTCGCTTTTAAAAGCACGCAAATACAAACTGAATTTTCCTTCTTCAAGTTGATTATCCTTCAATAAGGTATTTATAAGGTCTCCTTTTTCAGCATACGCCGCCCGAACTCTGGGGTATTGCAATTGTTCGGATTTAAAGGAGTTATTGCTCATGGTAAAAGAAGAAGTCAACAGCCACACCAGACTTGCTGTTAAAAAAAATCTGATGCTTTTGGAAATCATAGTTCCCTATTTAAATCAAATTTCTCCATGTAATCGGCTACTCTTCGCACAAACATGCCGCCCAAAGCACCATCTACCACTCGGTGGTCGTACGAGTGCGAAAGGATCATTTTATGACGGATACCAATGGTGTCACCGTATGTGTTTCAATTACAGTTGGTTTTTTAACCACCGCACCTAAGGCTAAAATACCAATTTGAGGTTGTACCAAAATAGGAGTCCCCATAATATTCCCGAAAGAACCCATGTTCGAAACCGTAAAGGTACCGCCTTCTAAGTCGGCTGGTTTTAATTGGTTGTTGCGGGCACGTTTCACCAAATCGTTAATGCGCTTGGTTAATCCCACCATGTTTAATTGGTCGGCATTTTTAATAACCGGTACAATTAAATTACCGCTTGGTAAAGCAACTGCAATACCAATGTTAATGTCTTTTTTAAGGTAAATTTTATCTCCCGAAATGGAAGCATTCATTTTAGGATAATCCTTAATGGCTTTAGCAACCGCTTCCACACAAAGCGGAGTAAGCGTTAAAGCCACATTTTCTTTATCCATATACTGCTGTTTCTTTCTGTTTTTCCAGTACACCAAATTGGTAACATCGGCTTCAACAAAAGAAGTAACATGCGCAGAAGTTCTTCTGGATTCCAGCATACGATCGGCAATGATCTTACGCATGCGGTCCATTTCTATAATTTCGTAATCACCACTAATGTGTGGTACAGCTTGAGTTTCTCCCAATGCTTTTTCTTGTTCCGAAGAAGCATCTTTCTTAGTTTCTTTTACTGAAACAGAAGGGGAAGGAGCTGCTGGTTTTTCAGCTACAGGTGCTGAAACCGTTTTTTCTTCTGCTTTAGGCGCTAGAAGAGCCTCTTTATTGTCTATAAAAGCCAGAATATCTTTTTTGGTTACTCTTTCTTCTTTGCCGCTGCCTTTAATGCGTTCCAAGATTTCCATTGAAATACGTTCTTGGCGGGCAATATTTAACACCAACGGAGAGTAAAAACGACCGGGAATGGCTTTTTCTAATAATAAGTCTGATTTTTCAGTAGCAGTATTTGACGCAGCCACAGGAGCAGGGCTGGCTGATTTCTGTTCAACTACAGCTGGAGCTTCAGGTTCTGGCGTAGAAGTAGTGCTTGAATCCGACGCGATTTCAATTTTACAAATGGGTTTCCCTATTTGTATTACATCGCCTTCTTGGGCATATACTTCAATTATTTTTCCCGAATAAGCCGAAGGAATATCCGTATCTACCTTATCAGTAGCTACTTCTAATAATGAATCATCCTCCTCAATTTCGTCACCTGGATTCTTGTACCACTTAAGTATGGTACCTTCCATAACGCTTTCGCCCATTTGAGGCATAACCATTTCAACTACTCCCATGCAATTCTACTAAGATGAATAGTTACAAAATTAAAATTTTTAGCGTGTTAGCCAATTGAAATGCGGTATTTCGGCAGTAATAAAAAAAGGTTTTTACTAAATGTAGCTTGTTGATGTATTAATCAATTGTCAAGCAAGTCTTAATAATTTATTATCCACAGAGCGTAGTTGAAAAACAATAAAGACACGCAAGCTAAAATTGCTTAAATTTGATGTATGGATTCGAAGAAAAAAACAGCACAAAATTACAGCAGGCCAAAAGGGTCCCAGGCGGCTGATTTAGTGAAAGGTTTAGGTAAAATACCACCACAAGCCGTTGAGTTAGAAGAAGCGGTTTTGGGGGCGTTAATGCTAGAAAAAGACGCATTAACGGAAGTTATAGATATTTTACAGCCTAGTAGTTTTTACACACATCGTAATCAGTTGGTTTACAGTGCTATTAAAACACTCTTCGAAAAATCTGAACCTGTAGACCTTTTAACGGTCTCTAACCAACTAAGAATTACCGGAGAATTAGAAGCCGCGGGTGGTGCTTTTTACATTACCGAGTTAACCTCAAAAGTTAACTCAGCTTCCAATATTGAATACCATGCCCGTGTGGTTGCCGAAATGGCCATTAAACGTGAACTGATAGCGGTTTCTACCGATATACAGAACATGGCTTACGAAGATACTACTGATGTATTTGAGCTGTTGGATAAAACAGAATCGGCTTTGTTCCAAGTTTCAGAATCGAACATTAGAAAAAGTTTCTCTAGCATTCACGACGTTATGCGTGATGCGGTAAAAGCATTAGAACTTAAAAAGGAGCAAGGCAGTGGCTTAACGGGGGTTCCATCGGGTTTAACGGCTTTAGACCGGGTAACCAACGGTTGGCAACACTCCGATTTAATTATTATTGCAGCCCGTCCGGCAATGGGTAAAACGGCTTTTGTATTGTCTTGTATTAGAAATGCAGCCGTTCAGTTCAATAAACCTTGTGCTATTTTCTCACTAGAGATGTCCTCGGTACAGTTGGTCAATCGTTTAATTTCTTCCGAAGCGGAAATTGAAAGTGATAAGTTGCGTAAAGGCAACTTGGAAGAGCACGAATGGGCGCAACTACACCACAGAATAGCTAATTTGACGGATGCTGGGATTTTTATTGATGACACACCAGGTCTTTCTATTCTGGAATTAAGAGCAAAATGTAGACGACTTAAACAACAACACGATATTCAGATGATAGTGATTGACTATCTTCAGTTAATGAGTGGTGACAGTAGTGCTAAAAAAGCGGGTAATCGTGAACAAGAAATCGCATCCATTTCACGGGCTTTAAAGAATATTGCCAAGGAATTAAATGTACCGGTAATTGCGCTTTCGCAATTAAGTCGTGCCGTAGAAACAAGGGGCGGTGATAAACGACCAATGCTTTCCGATTTGAGGGAATCGGGTTCTATTGAGCAAGATGCCGATCAGGTAATGTTTTTATACCGTCCGGAATATTATGGTATTACCCAAGACGAAGAAGGAAATTCAACTTTAGGTGTTGGGGAAGTAATTATTGCCAAAAACAGACACGGTTCTGTAGAAGATGTTCAATTACGCTTTATTGGTCAGTTTACTAAATTCTGTGATTTAGATTCGTCACCAGGCGGCGGCGGAGGTGGTTTTAGTACTTTTCCAAGTGCAGCTAATAATTTTGAAAGTCCTAGTGACGATTCACCAACGATGACTTTCGGAAGTAAAATGAATAAAACGGACGACTTTGATAAAAGAAATTCTGGTGCAGATGAATTTGATGCACCTCCTTTTTAGTAATTCGGTAATATTCCTTTAAGATATGTTTTCATCATCGGAGGGCAATTGCCCTCCGGTGATTCCATACCGAATGACGTTTTCAGCGTCTGTATTTTTGGCATCCTCTTTTTCTTCTTCGCGAATAATTCCTAATTCGGAAGCACGTTTTCGCCATCTTTTTCTAGCGTAGAGCTGCATATCTTCAATATTGTCGTATTCATCCATGATTTCTTGCCCTAGTATGGTTTCCATAACGTCTTCCATGGTTAACATACCAGAAACGCCGCCGTAGCGGTCGGTAGCCAAAGCAATGTGTTCTTTATTAACCAACAATAAATCTAATAATTCGGGCAATTTCGCTTCTTTGGAGATCATAATAATCTCCCTCTTAATTTCTGAAAGGGGTTTTTCGTGTTCATCTTTGGCTAAGCAGGTAAGCACATCATTTTTGTGTACATAACCCGTAATATCGTCTCGGTTGGCTTTAAAAATAGGTATTCTAGAAAACTTGCTAAAATCGGGGTTGTCAAAAAGCTGATTAATGGTTTGGTCTTCCTGTACCATAATAATAACCGTTCGGGGCGTCATAATGTCTTCCGCTTTAATATTTCTAAAGCGAATCATGTTCTTTAACATTTTAGATTCAGTCTTATGAAAAATTCCTTCCTTTTCTCCAATATCGGCCATGGCAGAAACTTCTTCACGACTTATAGAGTTTTGTTTCTCATCACCCGAAATCAATTTGGTGATTAACATAGAAAGCATAACCAATGGGTACATTAGAATAATTAGTATACGCAAAATGTTAACGGAAAAACCACATAATGCCCGCCAATAAGTAGCGCCAATAGTTTTGGGTATAATTTCGGAAAAAACTAAGATTAATAGTGTAAGTACCGCAGAAACCCATCCTAAATACTCTTCGCCAAAAATTATAGAGGCTTGGGCACCAACACCGGCAGCACCAACCGTATGTGCAATAGTATTAAAAGATAAAATGGCCGCTAAGGGTTTATCAATATCGCTTTTAAGGGTTTTAAGCTTTTCACTGAGTAATTCCTTGCCTTTAGCTTTTAAGGATTCAATGTAAGATGGTGTAACGGAGAGTAAAACTGCTTCTAGTATAGAGCATAGAAACGATACAAAAATTGCAATTAAAAGGTAGGTTAATAGTAGTGCCATCTACCATTAACCCACATTTTTAAAAATTAGTTTTTCTTAAAGACTTTTTCCATCTCTTCTAAAGTTTTTCCTTTAGTTTCTGGTATTAATTTCAGAACAAAAAAGATGGTAACAATACATAATCCACCAAAGATAAAGTAAGGAAGAGCACCGTTAAACGAAGTGGCATTTACCTCACTGCCTACCACAATAGGGAAGAGGAAAGAAACCAACATATTGGCAAACCATTGGATACCAACAGCCAAGGACATGTATAAGTTACGTACACGATTTGGGAATATTTCTGCCAACATAACCCAAACAATTGGGCCCATAGACATAGCAAAAGAAGCGATAAAGATTAATAAACCTAATAAAGCAAAAATCCCTAATTGGTTGGTATAAATCAAAGTTCCCAATAAAAGAATACCGAAAGCCATACCAAAGGTACCGGTAATTAATAAAGGTTTTCTACCCCATTTGTCAACTGTGAAAATAGCTACAAACGTGAAAATTAGGTTTACGCCACCCAATAGTATTTGTTGTTTTAAAGCATCTTCGGGTCCGTAACCCAGCGCATTGCTAAATATTTCGGCACCATAATACAAAATGGCATTAATACCTGTTATTTGCTGAAACACAGAAAGCATGATACCAATAAAAAGTACCAAACCAAGCCCATGTCCGAAAACAGAAGTTGTACTGTGTTTTTTGTCTTCATCAATAGAGTCTTCAATTTCTTTTAAAACTTCCTTGGCTCTATCGTAACCATTAATTTTAATCAGTGTATCTAAAGCTTCATTGTCTTTGCCTTTCATCACCAACCATCTTGGACTTCTAGGTACAAAGAATAAAAACAATAAGAATACAGAAGCTGGAAATAACTCTGACCAGAACATTACCCGCCAACCTTGGTGAACGTTGTAGTCGTGTAATTTTTGAATTTGTTCTGCATTTAGTTTGCTAACGTCACCGCCGCCAATAAAATACGTGGCTAAGAATACTATAAAGAAACCAATGACTACGGCTAATTGATAATAGGAAACTAAACGTCCTCGGTCTTCGGCCGGAGCCAATTCCGCAATGTACATTGGCGCTACCATTGAGGCAATACCAACACCTAAACCACCAATAATTCTAAATACCGTTAATTCTATTAATGATTCAGGAATACCAGAACCATAGGCAGATACAATAAAAAGAGAGGCTGAAAGGATTAAAGACACCTTACGTCCTAATTTAGAAGCGAAATACCCCGCCATTAAAGACCCGCCTAAACAACCTAATAATGCGGAACTTACTGCCCAACCTTGTTCGGCTTTTGTAAAACCAAAATGCTCTGTAAAATACAACTGTGAACCACCGATTACACCTGTATCGTAACCAAACAAAAGGCCTGCTAAAGAGGCTATAATTGTTATAAGGACAAGATAATTGTTGTTTTTATTGTTTTTCATCTCTCAAATTATGGTGATCAAATTTAAAAATTCTTCTTATAGCTGCATTCAACTACAAAATCAAAACTACTTAGTAACCCTCTAAACCCAAACCAAACAAGGCAAAATCTAGCATTACGGGATCATTTTCATTTATAAGTTTAAGATTTTCTGTTAATTCTTCTACTGCTTGCCAATCGCTTTGTTTTCTTTCCAAAAGCTGAAGTTTGCGAGCCACTCGTTCTACATGTACATCTAGTGGGCAATAAAGTTGGGAAGGATTAATGGTATTCCATATACCAAAATCTACCCCTTTTTCATCTTTACGAACCATCCAACGTAAAAACATATTTAAACGTTTACAGGCCGACTTTCGGGTAGGGGTGGCAATATGTTTTCGGGTTCTTTCTGGCGCAAAGTCAAAATCAAAAAAACGATTATGAAATAGTGATAAGGATTCTTTACCGGAATGATTTTTACCGTTTTCCATTAAAAAGGCGGTTTCCAAAGTATCGGATTCAGTATAAAAACCTTTTAAACGACTGATGAAAAACAGGGTGTCTGTAGCATTAAAGGTGCGGTGTTTGAATTCCAGAAAACGTTTTAGATCGGTCTCTTGGTGATTCATTATGAAATCATGCGGTGCATTGTCCATCAATTCAAAAAGTTCTGTACACTTTTTAATAATGGTTTTACGCAAGCCCCAACTTAATACGGCCGACCAAAATGCGGTGATTTCGATATCTTGTTTCTTGGTATAAGAATGGGGTATTGAAATAGGGTCATGTTCAACAAACCCCAGCTGATTGTATTCTTCCGCTTTAGTGAGCAGAAGATCTATCGTTCGTTTAGAAATCATCTATAAAGACTATTTAACGTAAGAAATAGTTACGTTAAATACTTCATCGTTTTTAATTTCTAAACGGTTCTGTACAGTTTTGTTAACCGTAATTAGGTTAGCGCCTTGTACATCGTTACCAATTACACGGGCGTATACAAAACGTTCGTTCTTTTTGTTGGTGATTTTAATCACTGTACCAATAGGTGCTGTTTTGTGTAAACAGTAAGAATATTTACTTTCTAAACTACCACCATTCCAAGAATTAGCAGCTCCTTCTTCCGAAATACGTTCGTAACGCTTTTTAGAAAAATAATCGGCTTCTGCAGTTTTTGTAGGTTTGTCTACTGTTTTATAAGCGGGTACTTCTTTCTTTTCAATCTTTTCAGGGTCTACTTTTGATATTCCTTCCGCAGGTATTAACAAAACCTGCCCTTCATTTAAACTGCTAGAAGTAAGGTTGTTCGCTTTAATTAAATCGTTTACTTGTACACTGTATTTCTGAGATACACTAAACAACGTTTCGCCTTTTTTTACGGTGTGTTTTTGTGCTGAAGCAGATGAGGAGGTGGTAGTTGTTTTTGGGGTTTCTTTTATTTCGGGTTTAACTGGTATAGCTGCAACACCAGAAGATGTTAGTGCCAATTCTTGACCAACAGAAATCTCATTGTCTTTCATGTTGTTGAATTTCTTAATGTCGCTTACACTTACATCTGTTTCTCTGGAAATACTGTACAACGTTTCGCCTTTTTTTACAACATGTGTTTTAGCCGAAGACGAGGTTTTAGCAGGAGTAGGAGTGGCGGTAGTAGTAGAGATGCCCGTTAATTGTAAAGTTTCACCAACAGAAAGCTCATTGTCTTTCATGCTGTTGAATTTCTTAATATCAGTAACGCTTACACCTGTTTCTCTGGAAATGCTGTATAAAGTTTCACCTTTTTTTACAAGATGTGTTTTTTGGGAAGTAGAACTTAATGTAGTTTTTGCGACCGCTTTAGAAGGAATTAAAACAATTTCACCTACGCTTAAAGCAGTAGAATTGCCGTTGCTGGCTTTAATGTCATCAACTGGCTGATTGTATTTTCGGCTTAAAGCATAAAGCGTTTCGCCTTTTTCAACTTTATGCTGAACGTATGTTTTACCGTTTTTGGTTGTAGTCCCTACCGAATCCATAGGCATGGAAGCAAAAGCAGCACAAAAAATGAAATTCAGTCCTAAAAGCATTAATATTCTATTCATCAACTTAAATTAAGTATCGTTAAATCGGTTTTGTTTTCAATGTAAAAAAGCTGGTGGTTGTAAACGTAAAACGTTTCAAAACCAACACCTTTGGCTTCCGGTTCAATAACATGGTGAAGCAGTTCTTCGCCTTCTTCATTAATGACCAAAAGCAGGTTCAGTAACTTTTTTTCAAGGTAAATATAATAAGAAATAATCACCACACCTGTGCTTTCTAAGTACTCTATCATAGAAACAGGTGTTCTGTGGTATTTTTGTTGGATATAAGCCGATACTGTGGAAAAATGTTCCTCCTTTTCATAATAAAATGAAGCTCTAGAAATTGGGTCTTTATAAATTTCAGCTTGAATACCCTCTAAAACTTTTCCTTCCGAAAGAGAAATAGGAAAGGTGTTGTTGGCATCTTTTACATCCTGAATTACAATTATATCATCCTGAACAGAAAGAAAACTAACATCAGGCATTTCCCATAAAAACGTTTCGGTTTGGGTATCGTAAACCATCACGCCTTCAATTTCGGGAGAATCCTCTTTAATTAATTTCTGAAGAAGAATTTTTCCCTTAGAAATCCCCCATACAGAATACAGCCAGGCGTCTTCTTCAATTTCAAACTGGTAAATTTCTTCTTTAGCGGGAATATCAATAACCGAAACCGCAACGGATTTATGTAAACCGTCTCTTAATTCCAGCGCCAATTGTTGGCTGTTAGCATCCAAACATTGTTTCCAAATTATGCTGTTGAAGTGCTTTTTGAAGTGTAACTTTATTTTTTCCAAGTGGAATACTTTTCTAAATTCATACGCAAAATACCAACGATGCTTTCAAAAAGTAAAATCTTATTCATTTTCTTCCTTTTTTCTTCGTTTTTGGCTTTGTCAAAGACACACGTGTTTCAACTAGAATTACACGGTGATGTTGATCCAACCATGCTTAGAAAGCTAGAATTGGCACTTACGGAAGCAAAAGAGACAAAAGCGGATCTGATTTTAATAAGCTTAGATACCTATGGTGGCGGGGTGAAAGAAGCCGATGATATACGTAATTTATTGTTAGAGTCGGAAATACCCGTTTGGATTTACATTGATAAAAACGCGGGTTCGGCCGGTTCGCTAATTTCTATTAGTTGCGATAGTATTTATATGGCCAAATCCAGTATTATGGGGGCGACTTCGGTAGTGAATCAAAACGGAGAACTAGTGCCCGAAAAATACCAAGCGTTTATGCGTTCCAAAATGCGTTCTACAGCAGAAGCTAAAAACCGAAATCCGGAAATTGCAGAAAAGATGGTTGGAACAAATTTAAACAATCCCGATAGTGCTTTTGTATTAAGTTTAACATCTACCGAAGCTGTGGAAGTTGGGTATTGCGAAGGGATTTATGAATCTGAAAAAGAACTGTTAGATAATGAAGTAATTGATAAATACGATACGGTTCAATTTCAGCTTTCAGATTTAGAAAAGTTTATTCATTTCTTTTTAAATCCAATGGTGAAGTCGGCATTGATCCTTTTAATTATTGGCGGTATTTATTTTGAAATGCAAACACCGGGTTTGGGTTTCCCCATAGTGGCAGCCGTATTTGGCATCGTATTGTTTTTTATACCCAATTATTTATACGGTTTTGCAGAACACTGGGAGTTGGTGATGTTTGTAATAGGAATGATGCTCTTGGTCACCGAAATCTTTATAATCCCAGGATTTGGTGTGGTTGGGATTTCGGGTTTAACGGTTATGTTTGCAGCTTTGTTTCTCACCTTAGTTAGGAATGATGTATTTGATTTTACCTTCGTTTCAACACAAAGTCTTTACAATGCCGCTGGTGTAATGTTGGTTGGTTTTATAGGTTCGGCTTTGTTTATCTTATTAGGGACTTCCTTATTTGTTAAGTCAAAATGGTTTAAAAAACTAAGCATAACGGAAACCATTAATAAAAGTGCTTATGAAGAGGAACCCGAAATTGACAATTCATTAGAAAACCAAATAGCCATGGCGCAAACCGACTTAAAACCGGGTGGGAAAATTAAGGTGAATAACCAAATAATAGATGCCATAGCTATTTATGGTATGGTAAATAAAGGAGATGAAGTGGTGATTAAAAGGCATGAGTTTGGTACAGCTTTAGTGGTTAAAAAAGAAGTTTAATAAAGATTAAAAACCTATAAAAATAAGTTGATAACCGAAACATTTGATTGCAAATAATGTTTCTATACTAGAATAAACATTACATAATTAAGATTATGAAAAAAAATATAGGTGTAATTCCTGCTAGATATGCTTCTACAAGGTTTCCAGGTAAACCGTTGGTAGAAATTAAAGGTAAATCCATGATTCAACGGGTTTACGAACAAGCTTCTAAAGTAAAACGACTTTCTGAAGTTATAGTTGCTACGGATGACGCTAAGATTTTTGAGCATGTAAAGGGTTTTGGTGGAAAAGTTATAATGACTTCCGTTCATCACGATTCGGGTACCTCTAGATGTGCCGAAGTTGTAAATAAGGTAGGAGGTGAGATTGGAGTTGTTATTAATATTCAAGGGGACGAGCCTTTTATTGACCCCGTTCAAATAGAATCTTTGTTAGACCTTTTTGAAGAAGATAAAACAGAGATAGGTACGTTAATTAAAAAAATTGAAGACAACACCACCTTGTTTAATATAAACGTGCCTAAAGTAATTATTAATCATGAAAACTTGGCCATGTACTTCAGCCGGTCTACTATTCCTTTTTTAAGAGGAGAAATGGAAGGGAAATGGATTGAAAAGCACGACTTTTATAAACACATTGGCATATACGGGTACCGTGCAGATGTATTGTTAAAGCTGGTAGAACTAGAATCTTGCCCTTTAGAAGAAGCCGAAAAGTTAGAGCAATTAAGATGGTTATTTAATGGTTATAGTATTAAAACAGCCGTTACTACTATTGAAACTGTTGGAATAGATACGGAAGATGATTTGAAGGAAATTGAAAAGTTTTTTGATAAAAAGTAGCGGGGAGCAGAATCGAACTGCCGACCTCAGGGTTATGAATCCTGCGCTCTAACCATCTGAGCTACCCCGCCAAATGGATTGCAAAATTAAGGATTCTCTTGATTAACGCAATAGGCTTGGTGAAATAACTTTAATCTTTATGAAAAAATTATTTGTTTAGTATTGATATACAATTGTTTATACTAATTAAGTAAAGGATTCTTAAAATGAATTATATAAGAAAATACCTTCTCAATAATTTCGTTAATTTTGGAGTTCAATAATTTTATGAAAAGCTTACACCGTTTAATTATCAGTACTTTTATAGGGCCCTTTATCATAACGTTTGGGGTACTAATATTTATTTTTGTAAGCCATCATGTGCTTAAATATTCAGACGAATTTGTTGGTAAAGGACTAACGCTAAGCACATTTGTAGAACTTATGTTTTACTTCAGTTTTAATATGGTGCCTCGTTCTTTACCGTTAGCAATAATGCTTTCTTCTTTAATGACGTTTGGTAATTTAGGACAGCATAATGAATTGACCGCTATTAAAAGTGCAGGAATATCTTTACCTAAAATTCTAATACCAGTATTTACATTGGTTTTGTCAATGAGTATTGGCCTCTTTTTCTTTGCTAATTATGTTTTACCCAAAACAAATCTAGAAGCGTATAGACTTTTATATGATATGCGGCACAAAAAGCCAGCTTTAGAATTTAAAGAAGGGATGTTTTATAACGGTTTGCCGGGGTACAGTATTAGGATTGGTACAAAAGGAGACGATGGGCAGACTATAAAAGAGGTTGTAATCTACGATCATAATGAAGGTAGAGGTAATGTAGCTCAAATCATAGCTGATTCTGGTAAGATGTATACCATGAACGACGACAATCTACTGGTTCTTGAATTATATAACGGCCAAAGGAATGCTAATTCTGTAGATCGGTTTGGGAATATGACAGAAGGGTTTTCGCGTTCTGCTTTCGATCATTCAAAGATGATTTTCGATTTGTCTTCTTTTAAAATGAACCGTTCTGATAAAAGCCTTTTTACCAAAAACAGGTTTATGTTAGACGTTAAAGGCGCTAGCCAAGTAATGGACTCCATGTCAACGGACATTGTTGAAATGAAAAACAATTACTTTTCAAGAATAAAAATTTATTACAAATACGGATTGGTTGATTCTACAGGTAAGTACTCTAATGCCACCGATATGGTAAAGCTAGAGCCCGATTCTTCTTTAAAACCGGAAATCTATCGTTTAGCTATGAACCAAGCTAAAAGCATAGAATACATGACTAGCAATAAATTAGACAACATAAATAGTACACGTAGAGAAATAGCCAATATTGGTATTGAAAAAGTACATAAATACGGGGATTCTTTAGCTTGTTTAATAATGTTTCTTATTGGCGCCCCAATTGGAGCCATTCTTAAAAAAGGAGGTATGGGTATACCAACATTATTAACTATACTATTCTTCTTACTTTTTTATGTTGTAACCTTAAATGGAGAAAAAAGCGTAAAAGGATTTGATTTAGGCTTGTACTTTGGAACACTACTTCCAAGTATAGTATTATTTCCAATTGGCCTGTTTTTTCTTTACCAAGCGTATAGAGATGCTAGTTTATTTGAGTTTGACGATGTTTTTGCTTCTATAAAGCGTATTTTTAAGAAAAAGGGAAATAAATAGATTTTTTTCTGTTAAATAAAAGGGTATATTTGCGGCCATATTAAGAAGACGAACGACTAGACTAACAAGATGTATTTATCTACAGAAAAAAAACAAGAAATTTTCAAGACACACGGAAAAAACAAGTCTGAAAAAGATACAGGAACACCAGAAGCACAAATTGCTTTGTTTACTTTCCGTATCAATCATTTAACAGAGCACTTAAAAATTAATAAGAAAGATCACTCTTCAAGAACAGGTCTTCTTAAATTAGTTGGTAAGAGAAGAAAGTTGCTTAACTACTTACATAAGACTGAAATCGAAAGATACAGATCAATTATTAAAGAATTGAATTTACGTAAGTAATCAAATTATTACTTCAATAATTAAAGGGAATCTAAAAAAGATTCCCTTTTTTGTTATTTTCGTTTTGAAATAAAAGTTAATTATATCTAAGGCAATTTTTTTTGCTGCTTACAAAAACATGGAATTAAACATTATCAAAAAAACAATATCCTGTCCCGATGGCATGGATATTACTATTGAAACAGGAAAACTTGCCAAACAAGCACACGGATCAGTTGTAGTTCAAAAAGGAAACGCAATGCTTTTGGCTACAGTTGTTTCTAACTATAAATCATCCGACGTTGATTTTTTACCCTTATCAGTAGATTACCAAGAAAAATTTGCCTCTAACGGTAAAATACCAGGTGGTTTCTTAAAAAGAGAAGGTAGGCTTTCTGATTACGAAATATTAATTAGCCGTTTAGTAGACAGAGCTTTACGTCCATTATTCCCTAGTGATTACCACTGCGAAACTCAGGTTTTATTAACCTTAATGTCGGCAGATGATAACGTAATGCCAGATTCTTTGGCCGCTCTTGGTGCTTCTGCAGCATTAATGGTTTCAGACATACCTTTCGGAGGTCCTATTTCTGAAATACGTGTTGGTAGAATTGAAGGTGAATTTGTGGTTAACCCAACGCCTGCTCAATTAAAAGAATCGGATTTAGATATAGTTGTTGCAGCTACAGAAGATAACATTCTTATGCTAGAAGGCGAAATGCTTGAAGTTAGCGAAGAAGAAATGTTAGAAGCTATGAAAATAGCGCACGATCATATTAAAGGACACTGCAAAGTTCAAAAAGAACTTGAAGCAGCTAAAGGTTCAACCGTAAAAAGAGAATACACTAGAGCAGAAGAAAAAGAGGAAATAGAGAAGAAAGTTAAAGACTTATTTTCTGAAGAATTGAGCTCTATTGTTGCCGAACATATAGCTAACAAAGCAGATAGAAGCGCAAAATTAGACGCAGTATTGGCTGCTTATGTTGAATCGCTTCCGGAAGACCATGAAGAAGATTTAACTTTTATGAAGAAATACTTCGGAAAGTTAAAGAAAACGGTAATTCGTAACCATGTTTTAGATACAGGTATTCGTTTAGACGGTAGAAAATTAGACCAAGTAAGACCAATATGGTCAGAGGTTAATTATTTACCTTCTCCACACGGTTCAGCAGTTTTTACTAGAGGCGAAACTCAAGCATTAGCCACAGTAACTCTAGGTACTAAAATGGATCAACAAATGATCGATGGTGCTGTAAATAGCGGTTACAACAAATTTATGCTTCATTATAACTTCCCTCCATTCTCTACGGGTGAAGCTCGTTTTATGAGAGGACCGGGAAGAAGAGAAGTTGGTCATGGTAATTTAGCGCATAGAGCTATTAAGCCAATGTTGCCAGACGATTATCCATATACATTACGTGTTGTTTCAGATGTATTAGAATCTAACGGTTCTTCTTCAATGGCTACAGTTTGTGCGGGTACATTGTGTTTGATGGACGCCGGTGTTCCTTTAAAAGCACCAGTTTCTGGTATAGCTATGGGATTAATTTCCGAAGGTGGTTCAGGTAGATTTGCAGTTCTTTCAGATATTTTAGGTGATGAAGATCATTTAGGAGACATGGACTTTAAAGTTACCGGTACAACTAAAGGTATCACCGCTTGCCAGATGGATATTAAAGTAGACGGTTTATCTTACGAAGTATTAACACAAGCGTTAGAGCAAGCTAAACAAGGTCGTCTTCATATTATGGGCGAAATGATGAAAACTCTAGACGCACCTAGAGGAGAAATCAAATCACATGCACCAAGAATTGAAGAAATTAAGATTGCCAAAGAATTTATTGGTATGCTTATTGGACCTGGTGGAAAAAACATTCAAGAAATTCAAAACACAACAGGGGCTACTATTACAGTAGAAACGGTAGACAATGTTGGTATTGTTCAAATATTTGCTAGTAACCAAGAAGCAATGGAGAAAGCAGCGGAAAGAGTTAAACTTTCTGTAGCGGTTCCTGAAGAAGGTGAAGTCTACGACGGTAAAGTAAAATCTATTCAGCCTTATGGTGCTTTTGTAGAGATACTTCCGGGTAAAGAAGGTCTGTTACATGTATCCGAAATTAAGTGGGAACGTGTAGAAGATGTATCTCAAGTATTAGAAGAAGGCGAAGAAATTAAGGTTAAAATACTTGCAATTGATCCTAAAACGGGTAAATTAAAGCTGTCTAGAAAGGCACTTTTACCGAAGCCAGAGAACAATTAATAGAATATTTAACATTTTTCATGGGGTTGGTATGAACTTTACCACCCTTTCTTCGTTATTATTAATGAAAAGGAGGCAACCCTATGAGACAGTTAAAGATAAGTAAACAAATAACCAATCGCGAGACGGCCTCGTTAGACAAGTACTTACAAGAAATAGGTAAAGTAGATCTTATAAGTGCAGAAGACGAAGTCTCTTTAGCAAAAAGAATAAAAGAAGGTGACCAAATTGCCCTAGAAAGGCTTACTAAAGCCAATCTAAGGTTTGTGGTTTCCGTAGCCAAACAATATCAAAATCAAGGTTTAACTTTAGGTGATTTAATCAACGAAGGAAACCTTGGTTTAATTAAAGCAGCTAAACGTTTTGACGAAACAAGGGGGTTTAAATTCATATCATACGCTGTATGGTGGATTAGACAATCAATTCTTCAGGCTTTAGCAGAACAATCAAGAATTGTTCGTTTGCCACTAAACCGAGTAGGCTCAATAAGTAAGATAAACCAAGCGTATGCTATTTTAGAGCAAACCTTGGGTAGAGAACCTACTGCAGAAGAACTTTCTGAAGTAACAGAAATTGATCCAGATGAGATTTCTAAAACTATGAAAAATGCCAAAAGGCATGTTTCTATAGATGCACCCATGATAAATGGTGAAGATAATTCTCTTTTGGATGTAATGGAAACTATAGGTGATGATGATCCTGATTCTGTTTTAATTGGTGAATCTTTAAGACAGGAAGTACAAAGATCTCTATCTACATTAACAGAAAGAGAAGCCTTAGTACTTCAACAATACTTCGGTCTAAACGGTTCTCAAGCTTTAACTTTAGAAGAAATTGGCGAAAACATAAATCTTACTAGAGAAAGAGTAAGGCAAATAAAGGAAAAAGCAATAAAGCGACTTCGTAATAAAGCGAGGAGTAAAGCACTTAAATTTTATCTAGGTTAATTAAGAAAGACTCCTTCAAAAAAGGGAGTCTTTCTTCTTATTTTAGATTTACAGTCATTAAATTTAAGTGTTAAAACATTCGATCATATAGAAAAGATAATGGCAGAACATACGAAAGTACTTATTATAGGTTCGGGACCGGCAGGATATACAGCTGCAATATATGCCTCCAGAGCAAATTTAGAACCTGTTTTATACCAAGGTGAACAACCGGGTGGTCAATTAACAATTACAAATGATGTAGAAAACTTCCCTGGTTATGCGGAAGGTATAAATGGCCCTCAAATGATGATGGATTTGCAAAAGCAAGCCGAAAGATTTGGGACAAGTGTTAGAAACGGCTTAATAACAGCTGTAGATTTCTCTAAAAAACCATACACAGCAACGGTTAATGATTCAGAACAAATTACAGCAGACAGTGTAATCATTTCTACTGGTGCTTCGGCTAAATGGTTAGGACTTCCTTCTGAAGATAAATTTAAATACGGTGGTGGTGTATCTGCTTGTGCCGTTTGTGATGGTTTCTTTTACAGAGGACAAGATGTAGTTGTAGTAGGTGGTGGTGACACAGCTTGTGAAGAAGCAACTTATCTGTCTAAACTTTGTAAGAAAGTTTACTTGTTGGTTAGAAGAGACGAAATGAGAGCTTCTAAAATCATGCAAGAAAGAGTTGAAAAAGCTCAAAACATTGAAATAATTTGGAATTCGGAAACGGTTGAGGTTTTAGGAGACGAAACCGTTGTTGGAGCCATTGTGAAAAATATTCATACAGGCGAAGAAAGAAAAATAGAAGCTACTGGTTTCTTTGTTGCCATTGGTCACAAACCAAACACAGACATATTTAAAGGATTTTTAGATATGGACGAAAGTGGTTATTTAATCACAAAACCAGGTACAACCTATACAAATGTTGAAGCTGTATTTGCCTCTGGCGATGCACAAGATAATATTTACCGCCAAGCAGTTACTGCAGCCGGTACCGGTTGTATGGCAGCACTTGATGCGGAAAGATATTTAGCAGAAAACGAATTAGTATAGCGCTTTGTTTAAAAAATATTTCAGTTTATTAATAACCGTTCTGGCCTTGTCATTGATATGTCAAGGCCAGAATTCTTTTTTTACTATTGAAGATGATAAGACACAAGTAGAACCAGACACTAGTGAGCTTTTATTTGAAGATAAAGTAGAGTTTAGTGCAGACAAAGCTCCAGAAAAGGATACGGTAATCATTAAAGATTTTAAAACAGTATTAGAATCGGGTGATAAATCAAAAACAGATACTGCTGCAACAGTATTAATTAGGAAAGGATTTTATTTATCGCCAGAAGATAGTTTAATGTGGCGATCCATTGACACATCATATTCTATTTTCGATTCTTTAAATGTAGACCCTTATGGATACGATCCGGTTAAATTTTTAGACACCACATATGTTGCTTTATATGATTCCATAAAAAGTGATAGCACCAGGTGGTTTTCTATGCCTCTAGATATTAATCATCAGACCACATCTGGATTTGGATCACGCTATTATAGATGGCATTATGGTACAGATATTCGATTAGATATAGGCGATACTATACGCGCTGCGTTTGACGGTATCGTTCGTATTTCTAAAAATAATCCTGGTGGATATGGTTTATATGTAATGCTTAGACATTATAACGGTTTCGAGACCATATATGGCCATATGAGTAAACGTCTTGTGGAAGTTGGAGATTATGTAAAAGCAGGTGAACCAATAGGATTAGGTGGAAACACAGGCAGAAGTTCTGGCCCGCATCTACACTACGAATTTAGATACAAAGGAAATCCAATAGATCCAGAATTAGTCTATGATTTTGCTGCAGATAGTTTAAGAACAAGAACATTTACTGTTCAGCCCAGTAATTACGATTATGTGCGTGAAATGCGTAAAAAAGTATACCACCGCATTAGATCAGGAGATACTTTATCGGGCATAGCTGTAAAATACAGAACATCAATTCGCAAAATTTGTAAACTGAATGGAATTAGTACCAGAACAGTTCTACGAGTAGGTAAAGTCTTAAGGGTACGTTAATGAAATTAGATATTTTAGTTTTTGCTGCTCATCCAGATGATGCTGAACTAGCCTGTTCGGGAACAATAGTTAAGCACATTAAAAAAGGATATAAAGTAGGGATTGTTGATATTACACAAGGCGAACTTGGGAGTAGAGGTACTGCTGAAACTAGAAAAGTGGAGGCTGAAAAGTCTAAACAAATCCTAGGTTTAAGTGTTCGAGAAAATTTAAAGCTTAGAGATGGGTTCTTTGAAATTAATGAACCATGTAAATTAGCGGTAGCAAAAGCGATTAGAAAATATCAACCCGAAATAATTTTAGCTAATGCTCCAGAAGATAGACATCCGGATCATGGAAGAGCGTCTAAATTAGTGTACGAGAGTTGTTTTCTTTCAGGGTTACAAAAAATAGAGCTTTTTGATGATAATGGAAGTCCATTAGAAAAATGGCGACCTAAGAACTTATATTATTACATTCAAGACCGTTATCTTAATCCCGATTTTGTGGTAGATATTACAGATGAATGGCCTACTAAACGGGAATCAATTAAAGCTTTTGAAACCCAGTTTTTTAATCCAAATATGGAAGGTCCGGTAACGCCAATTTCTACAGAAGGATTTTGGCATTTTTTAGAAGCCAGAGCTAGAGATTTCGGAAGAGATATTAATGCTGAATTTGCTGAAGGATTTATTAATAGTAAATTAACAGGCGTTTCGGATTTGTTTACTCTTAATTAATGAAAGTTACTCAAATAATAGATGTTCTTAGTTTTTTAGGAAGCTTTGGTATATTTATTTACGGCTTAAAACACATGAGTGAAAGCCTTCAGCGTATAGCTGGGGAGCGTCTTAGAGGTCTATTTTCTAGATTAACTAAAAAGTCCATTTATGCTGTTTTTCTAGGATTCTTGTTAACAGGGATTATTCAATCTTCTTCTGCAACAACCGTAATTATTGTAGGGTTTGTAAATGCAGGAGTGTTGTCTGTAGCGCAATCTATCCCAACAATTATGGGCGCTAACATTGGTACAACTATTACCGGGTTTTTGGTTTCTTTTTTAGGTTTTGATGTTAACATACCAACGCTAATTCTTCCCATATTAGGGATTTCTATCCCATTAGTTTTTAGTGGCATTAAACGCTGGAAAACATTTGCTGAAGGGATAATAGGCTTGTATTTGATTTTCTTTGGGTTTCATTTAATGAGGCAGTTTATTCCTCAACTTGAAAATTACCCAGAAATCCTTCAGTTTATAAGCAGTTTTTCTCATTTAGGATTTGTTTCTATTCTACTTTATGTATTAATAGGAGCAGTTTTAACATTAGTAGTACAATCTTCTAGCGCAGCGTTAAGCGTAGCATTAGTAATGCTTTCAAAAGGATGGCTTTCTTACGATTTAGCAGCCGCTATGATTTTAGGAATGAATATTGGCACAACTTCCACGGCCATAATTGCTTCAATGGTGGGTAATTATAAGGCCAAACGCGCTGCTTTAAGTCATTTCATCTTCAATTTTGCAGGTTTGTTTTGGGTGATACCGCTGTTCTATTTGTTCTTATCTATGTCTAGAGGTTTTGTAGATAACGTTTTAGAGATGAATGCCCAATCCGATTTATATCAACCGCTGACCCTGGCTACTTTTCATGCCTCATTTAATATAATAAATACCATTCTGTTTTTGCCATTTGTTAAAAAAATTGAACAATTGGTTAACTACATGGTAAAACCAACTACCGGTAACGAAGAAGCGTACATTGGTGGAAGCTACTTAATAGAAACACCAGAGTTATTGTTATTAGAGGCACAGAGTTCATTATCGGCTATTGCGGCTAACATAAAAGAGTTATTTACGCTAAACAAAGGGCTTTTATTTAATAGTTTGCCAGAAAACGAAGAGGAAGAGATTATTAAAAAGTTTGATAAAACCTATAGCGATAACAACACTATTGAGTTTAACTCTTCTAACTTTTTAAAGGAACTAACGCAATCGGATATTGGTCAGAAAACCTCTAACTCTATAGTTACCATGCTTTCTATATTGCACGAGTTGAATAAGATTAATGGTTTGTGTAGCAATATTAAAAACTTATATTATAAGAAAGCATCTACTTATACCGAGTTTAAAACTACTTTAGAAAAAGGGCTTTTTGAATTATTTCTTTTAGTAGATGAATCGTTAAATAGTTTGATTACAGCGTTAAGAGAAAAAGAAAAATACGACTTGAATGAAGCAGGGGAGTTAGAACAAAAGATTAATGATTTAAGAGATGATCTTCGTTTAAAACACCTAAAAAGAATTAAAAGCCAAAAATTGGGCATTGGCACCAGTATCTTGTATAGAGATTTATATTCATCATTAGAAAAAATTGCAGATCATACCTATAACATACAAAAATTACTTCAGTCGTCTAACGAATAGTTTATTACTGATTTTTATTTTATCAATTGCTTTCAATCAAGAGCTTAAAGCACAAGGGCAAACTTGTAAAGAAGAACTTTTTCCTCTTCAGGATGAAAACAGAAAAACCGGTTATGTAAATGCTTTTGGAGAATGGAAAGTAATACCATTTTATACCAAAGCTTTTCCTTTTAGGGGGAAAGTAGCTATTGTCTTAATGGGTATCCAATATGGTGTAATCAACTGCGAAGGTAATGTGGTTTTTAAACCCCAATTTCAGGATATTAATGAATATAGTGGTGGGGTGACTTGGGCAAAAAAGGACGATAAATGGGGATTAATATCGGATACGGGTTCTGTAATAACAGATTTTAAGTATACTCAAATAAATGAAGTTGGCTCATATACCTATGTAACTTGGGTAATGAAAGACCTAAAATGGCAGCTACTTACTAATTTTTCTGGAACACCGCTTAACATTGATTTTTTTGACGAGGTTAAAGTATTAAACTTCCAAACCAGCTTAGTTAAAAAAGAACTCTTAATTGGTTTATTAAATAACGAAACCGGAAAATACCTAATTCAACCCGAATTTCAGAAAGTATTTAAAATAGCACCAAATGTGTTTACGGCCATTAAAAACGAACAATGGTTTTTGTATTCAGATGAAGGAAAACAGATCACCACCACTTATTACGATTCAATTTCTGTTCTAGGGAAATTTAGGCTTCTGGTAAAGAAAAATGGTAAATACGGTATTTTAGATTATGCAGGAAAAACTATTGTGCCCCTAAAATTTGATGTGATAAAAGAACCTTCTAATGCACATTTCTTAGCTCAACAAGACGGTAAATATTCCTATTTTAATATCTATGGAAATAAGGTGAAAGACGGCTTTCAGTATGCCGAACCCTTTTACGACGGAGTAGCTTTAGTAAAAGACAATTCGTATAAAATTTTAAATCTTTATACCAAAACAGTTCATAATTTATCTGAATACGATAGCGTGTACAGACAAGCTAAAACCAATAATTTTGTTGGTATAAAAGCTACAGAAAGCTATTTACTTAATACAAAAGGAGAAAAAACACTTTCCAAAAGCTATAAATCTATTTATCTAAATAACTCTTCCAGTTGGATTTATTTAACAAATTCTGAAGGTTGCCATTATTACAATACAAAAAATAATCAATCTTCTAAATATTTTACAAATTGTTCCAATTATAATACGGGTTACGCAACAGCTGAAAAAAATAGTATTTGGATAATCTTAGACGAAGAAGGGAATAACCTTCCTTTTCAATTAAATAATAAACCCTTGTTTTTAATGTTGAATGGTAAAATGTATGCTTCCGTTATAGAGGAAGAACAATTAACACTATTAAATTTACAACAAAAACAAGTAATTAAGCAAGTTGATGGCCATTCTGTTTATGTTACTGGTAATTATATAGCCGTTAAAGAAAAAGGCGAATTCAAATTATTAAATGAGAAAGGTGAAGAGGTTTTAAAACCCAAATACGATACCATTATCACCACTACAGCTTTTGAATGGCCTAAAATTATTTCTTATAAAGAATTGTATTACCTTATTTCTAAAGAAGGTGATTTTTTAAATTCTAAAGGATTTCAGGAAATTCAATACTTTGTAGATCACTTATTAAAAGTTAAACAGAAGAATTTTTATGGCCTCATTAATTCTAAAGGAGAAGAGCTTATACCTGCTGCTTACCAAGGTTTAGGTAATTATTCTGAATATTTTTTATCTGCCCAAAAAGATGGTAAATGGGGATATATTAACTTAAAAAATCAAATTAGAATACCGTTTTTGTTTTCTGAAGTAAGTTCTTTTAAAGATCAATTGGCTGTAGTTAAAACGGCTAATGGTACTTACCAAATAATAAATAAAAGAGGAGAGGTGCTTGAAGAAGGTTATTCTAATTTTTTTATAAATGAAGAAGAAAATCGGGAGTTAAGAAATCAGCAATACATTCTTAAAATAAAAGAAGGCAAGCGCATAAAAAGTTACAATTATACCCAAAATTAAGAGTCCAGAAACAAGTATTCTTCATACGTTTCAAAAGCTTCAATAATAGATTCTTGTAAAACATCTTTGTTAGTTGAATACAATTGTACATCGGTATTAATAGAATCAAAGAACTCTAAAAAAACACCAAATTGAAAGCTAAAAGGAAGGTTTTCAAATTTTTCAGTTTTAAAAACTTCATTATAATGATCTGTATAGAAAATTAAAAAATATTTATATGCTTTAGAAGTATTGGTTTTAATAGTATTAATCATGTTTACAAGGTATTTTAACTTTAACAAAGCTAATTAAATAATAAATATTACAACTTTTGAAACATTTGCTTTGTTAAGAAATAAGCCATAAGTAATATTGTCTAAATTCTTTATTTAAAAGAATATATGAAGCTGTTTATCAAGATATTCCTTTTCCCCATTTTTGCACTATTACTTAGTTTTACCATGGTAAGATCACAAGATGCCAGAGCAAAGGTTATTGAAGGAAATGTATTTGATGCCCAGTATAATTTACCTGTAGATGCTTCAATCACATATTTTCTATTAACAGATGAAGGTATTTTTGGAACATTTCAGAATTCTAAAAAGCATGGTGACTATAAAGCTTACGTGCCTATTAACGGTAAATACAAAGTTGTTATAAAAGCAAAAGGGTATGAAGAAATGATTGATACGGTATCAATTGTATCGGATACAATAATTGAATTAAACTTGTTACTTAACCCAGAAGGGGTTGGTCAAATATTACATACTGAAAATCTAGTATTTGAAAAAGATTCGGATATTATACTAAAACAGTCTTTTGAAGAACTAAACCGTATAGCAGAGATGTTAAAGGAAAACCCTCAAAGAACTATTCGTTTGGAAGGTCATACAGATTACGGTAGTCATGAAGAGGATAATTTAGAACTATCTTCAAAAAGGATAGAGAGCATAAAAAAATATTTAGTAGAACATGGGGTAAATCCCAGAAGAATAAAACTACAGGCTTATGGTAGTAGTAGGCCAATAGTAATAAGCCCCGACCCAAAAGAACGGGCTGCCAATAGAAGAGTAGATATAGTAATTTTAAAAAGATAATCAACTACAGACATGTTACGTTTTTCGATCATTTTCTTTCTTTTATCATTGGGCTTAACAGGGGTTAATGCTCAAGATATTCAATGGGCCAGTTATTTAGTAGAAGGTCATAGTGGGTTATCCGATCATGAGTATTCGCCTCATCAGGTTTTAGGCGAACCCAATGTTTACCCAGCTTCAGGACCTTATCCAAGTGCTTGGATGTCTATTCACCCCAATTTAAGACACAATAAAATACAGGTAGGTTTTAAAAATCCAGAAACGGTAGCCCAGTTAGTTGTCTTTGAAACCTTTAACCCAGGTTCTATTACTAATATCTCTTTTTACGATACAGATGGTATAAAACATAAAATAGCTTCTTTTGAACCTAAAGCTGTCTCAAAAAAGTCTAGAATTCTTCATGTTTTTATGAATGAAACTCCTTACCGTGTTAAAAGTGTAGAAATTGAAATGGATGGGCATTCCGTTAAAGGATATAACGCTATTGACGCCATTGGTATTTCTAAAAATATAGATCCAATTGATTATGGACCTAAATTAAACGAAAAAATTAATCCTGAATTAGAAAAAGAGATTCTTACCGAAGCAATAAACTCCCAGTACGATGAGATTAAACCTTTAGTTTCTTCAGATGGGCATACATTATATTTCAGTAGAGCACATCACCCAGATAACATGGGCGGTGAAGATGATTTAGAAGATATTTGGTATGCGGAATGGGATTCTTCTCAAAACAATTGGGGACAAGCACAAAATGCTGGTTATGAATTGAACAACAAAGACGCAAACTACATCTGTGCTATAACAACAGACTCTGCCGGTAACGAGTATTTTATGTTGGGTAATGCTTATACAGAAAATGAAAAACATTCTAAAAAAGGCTTTTCAATAACTAAAAAGTCGAATGACTCTACCATGACTTTTGAACACCCAGAAAACCATACCATAGATGATTATTACAACTATTCTGCTTTAGAAGAATATCATTTAGGGTCTAATAACCGCGTTCTTATCATGTCTATGGAAAGAGAAGACGGGGAAGGTGAAAACGATTTATTTGCATCATTTAGAAAAGATTCTACTACAGGTTGGACAAAACCAATGAATCTAGGAAAAATGATAAATACAGCGGGTGAAGAGGTTTCTCCTTATTTAGCAGCAGATAACAAAACGCTGTATTTCTCTACCGACGGTAGAAGTGGTTATGGTGGTAAAGATATTTTTGTTACTAGAAGGTTAGACGATACTTGGAAAAACTGGTCAGAGCCTGAAAATTTAGGACCAACAATCAACACAGCAACCAATGACATGTTCTTTACAATGCCGGCTTCTGGTGATTTTGCTTATTACTGTATATCCGATTCTGTAGGTGCTAATTTAGATATTTACCGTTTATTCTTACCAGAATTTTATAAACCAGAACCTGTTGTTTTAATTAAAGGTTACGTGATTAACCAACAAACAGGAGAAAAAATGGGATCGACTAAGATTATCTACCAAGATCTAGAAACAGGTGAAACGGTTGGTGATTCTTATACTAAAAAAGATGGCAGTTATGAGATTATTCTTCCCTTTGGTAAAAAATACAGTTACTTGCCAGACAATGAAGATTATATTTCTGTACATAATAACTTAGACTTAACCATGATTACTGAGTATGAGGAAATGAAAAAAGACTTATACCTAGTGCCAACCAAAAAAGAACAAGTGGTTGTATTTAACAATGTGTTTTTTGATTTTAACGATTATAGTTTAAAAAGTGAATCGGCTTTAGAATTAGATCGTTTAGCCAAATTCTTAACAAAAAATCAAGCAAGACAGATACAAATTTCTGGTCATGCAGATAATATTGGTGCAGATGATTATAACAAAGCACTTTCAGGAAAAAGAGCTAAATCAGTAAAAACATACCTTATATCTAAAGGTGTTAATGATAAACAAATTACAGACATTGGTTACGGTGAAGAAAGACCAATTGCAACTAACGATACAGAAGAAGGACGTGCTAAAAACAGAAGAGTTGAATTCAAATTCATGAATTAGTACTTTTCATAGCCTACTTTCATTTTAAATCATGGGGTTTTGTTAATTTAGAGTTTCAATCTAATTAACAAAGCCCCTTTTGATTTCTAAAGAAACTATAAACAAGATTTACGACGCTGTTGACATCATAGATGTTATCGGTGATTTTGTTTCGCTTAAGAAATCGGGGAGTAATTATAAAGCTCTAAGTCCCTTTGTAGATGAAAAGTCACCTTCTTTTATGGTGTCTTCTCAAAAACAAATTTTTAAGGATTTCAGTAGTGGAAAGGGTGGCGATGCCGTAAAATTTATAATGGAGCATGAAGGTTTTTCTTATCCGGAAGCTTTACGTTATTTAGCCCAGAAATACGGTATAGAAATAGAAGAGGATTATGTTCCCAGCGAAAGTAAAGAACAAAAAGACGATAGAGAAAGTCTATTTATTGTTCTTAACTACGCAAAAAACTATTTCACAGATAATTTATTCGAAACCGACGAAGGTCAATCTATTGGCTTATCTTATTTTCGAGAAAGAGGTTATACAGACAAAACCATTCGTGATTTTGGATTAGGGTATGCTTTAGATTCTTGGGATGCTTTGTATAAAAAGGCAACGCAAAATCAATACAGTGTAGATTTACTGAATAAAGCAGGTTTAATTGTTCAGAAAGAAGAAGAAAACAAAGTATTTGACCGCTTTAGAGGTAGAGTAATTTTTCCTATACACAACCAAAGCGGTAAATCTATTGGTTTTGGTGCCCGTATTCTTAAAGTAGATAAAAAAGCCCCCAAATACCTTAATTCACCAGAAACCGAGGTTTACAATAAAAGTAAAGTTCTATACGGTTTTTATCAGTCTAAGAATGAAATCCGTAATAAAGACTTTTGCTATTTGGTAGAAGGCTATACAGATGTAATTACTTTACATCAAGCCGGAATACAAAATGTGGTAGCTTCTTCTGGAACAGCCTTAACACAAGACCAGATAAAGCTAATAAAACGCTTTACCCAAAACATTACTGTACTTTACGATGGTGATGATGCCGGTGTTAGAGCTTCTATGCGTGGTATTGACCTAATTCTGGAACAGGGTTTAAATGTTAAAGTGGTTTTAATCCCAGACGGTGAAGACCCAGATAGTTTTTGTAAATCACAAGGTGCAGAAAAGTTTGAAGCCTTTGTTACTGATAATGCCAAAGACTTTATCACTTTTAAAACACAGTACGCACTTAAAACTGCCGGTAATGACCCACTTAAAAAAGCGGCTGTTATCACAGAAATAGTTGAAAGTATTTCCAAAGTACCAGATCCTATAAAGCGAGCGGTTTTCTTTCAGGAGTGTAGCCGAATTTTAGATATTAATGAGCAGGTTCTTATTTCAGCCTATAATAAGAATATTCTTACAGAACGGAAGAGAGATAACAGAACAGGCGATGATAAAAGCTTTGACAATGCTATTTCTGCTTTTGAATCTATTGCCGAGGCTGCAGAAGAGACAAGACCGGCGAACAAAGGTGGTGCGTTAAGAAACCAAGAAAGAGAAATAATACGTTTGTTATTAAATTATGGTTCTACTCAATTAGAAGAAGGCACAAGCGTAGCGCATTATATATTAAGAGAAGTTACAGATGTGGTTTTTACAGACCCCAATTTTCAGAAAGTTTTTAATATTTTTAAAACTGAAATTGAAGCGGAAAACAACACGCCAGAGTTAAATTTTTTTATTCAGCATGAAGAAGAAGATATTAGGAATACAGCGGTTGATTTAGCTACTGAACGCTTTGAGCTAAGTAATAACTGGGAAAAGTTCTCTATTTTCCCTAAAAGAGAGCACGATTATTTAGATAGAATTGCCTTCGATACCATTATTCGTTTAAAATGGCACAACATTAAAAAGTTAATGAAAAAAGTACATTTAGAAATGAAAGATGAAAAAGACGAAGACAATATGATTCATCTTCAGAAAAAATTTTTCCATCTTAAAAAAATAGAAATGAGTATTGCCACCATTTTGGGCAATGTCACTTCAGGGTCATGAGCAAAGCAAAAAATATTAACCAGCTTATTACGGCCTTCGTTTTAGTTTTTTTTAGTCTCATAATAGGCATGGGTGGTTTTAGTCTGCTAGAAGGGTATACCCTTATGGAATCTTTTTATATGACTGCCATAACCATTTCTACTGTAGGTTTTGGTGAAATAAGACCTTTAAGCGAAAACGGGAGACTATTTGTGTCTTTTTATATCATTTTCAATATTTCAGCATTTGCGTACTTCTTATCTGTTTCGTCTAAATTTTTGTTCGAAGGGGAATTAAGGAATATCTTTAAATCAATTATTTCAGATAGAGAAATGCAGGCACTTACCAATCATGTTATTATTTGTGGTTGCGGAAGAAATGGATTCCGTGCAGCAGAGGAGTTGATGAAAGACAAGGTAGACTTTGTTATGATAGACATGAACAAAGACATCATTGAAAAAAGATTTGGCGATTCTATAAATCAAATTAACTATTTAATTGGTGACGCCACCGAAGAAGAAACATTATCTAAAGCCGGTATAGAACGGGCTAAAGCTTTAATAGCGGCAGTACCTAAAGATTCTACTAATGTCTTTATATCACTAACAGCTAGGGAGTTAAATAAAAGCATTAAGATTATAGCTAGAGCCACCCAAGTTACCACAGAAAGTAAACTAAAACGCGCCGGCGCAGACTATGTGGTGATGCCCGATAACATTGGTGGTCATTATATGTCGTTATTGGTGAATAAACCACATGTGGTAGATTTTCTAGACATGATTAACGGTATTGGTGATATTAAATTAGAATTAGAAGAAATAGGATATTCTAACTTTAAAAAGGAATTCAGAGGGAAATCTATACGGGAATTAGATGTAAGAACCGTTATTTCTGGCGTTACCTTTATTGGGTATATGGATGCCAACGGTAAATATACTTTCAACCCCAATTCAACAACGGTGTTGAATGAAAACGAATACTTTATTGTTTTAGGATCTTCTCACGATCTTATTCAATTTAGAAACTACTTTATAAAAGAACACTAACGTGAACAGTACATTCCTACAACATCTTTATAAAGAACACGCTAACATAGAGAAATTCCCTAAACAGGAACGTATTTATAAATGGAGCAATGAATTATTAGCGCTTATGTTTCCCATTTTATGCGAACAATGCATTGAAAGTGAAACACAGCTAAAAACATGTTTAGAAAACAATAAAACTACTTTAATAGACATTCTTTCTAGAATGGATGCTCAATATAAGGTAGACGCTATAACAGTTGGCGAAAACTTCTTTGATCAAATTGACGAACTGTACTTCAAAGTAAAAAATGATGCTACAGCCATAGAATTAGGAGACCCAGCAGCAGTTAGTGAAACCGAAGTAGTTTTAACCTACCCAGGGTTTTATGCCATTGCTTTCTACCGAATTGCCAAAGTTTTATACGAACTGAACGTGCCCTTAATTCCGCGATTAATTACGGAATACGTCAGTACAAAAACAGGTATTGAAATTCATCCTGGAGCAACTATAGGTAAAAACTTTTGCATAGACCACGGTAGCGGTGTTGTTATTGGTGCTACATGTATCATTGGAGATAATGTTAAAATCTACCAAGGGGTGACTCTAGGCGCATTAAGTGTGGCAAAAGAAATGGCAGACACAAAACGACACCCAACCATTGAAGATAACGTGGTAATCTATTCGGGAGCTACCATCTTAGGCGGCGAAACTACAGTAGGTAAAAACAGTATTATTGGTGGTAATGTTTGGTTAACTAGAAGTATTCCGGCAGGTTCTATTGTATACCACCAAGCGCAAGTGAAATTTAAGAACCAAGAGGAGACCAATATTAAAAATATTTAATAATGAAGCAGATTTTTGATCTTATTGGGGGGACTCCTTTAGTTGAATTCAGACATGTAATTCAAAAAGAAGGCGTGCGTGTTTTTGGTAAGTTGGAAGGACAAAATCCAGGCGGTAGTGTAAAAGACCGTGCGGCATATAACATGATTAAGTCGGCTTTAGACCGAGGTGATATCACAAAAGAAGATACATTAATTGAAGCTACCAGCGGAAATACCGGTATAGCCTTGGCTATGATTGCCAGTATGTTTCAGATGACTATTGAACTGGTAATGCCAGAAAATTCTACCAAGGAAAGAATTTTAAGTATGGAGGCATTTGGTGCTAAAGTAACTTTAGTTTCTGCTGAAGAAGGAATTGAAGGAGCCCGAGATTACGCCGAAAAAATGGTAAATGAAAAAGGCTATAAAATGCTGAATCAGTTTGCTAACGATGATAATTGGAAAGCGCATTATAAAACTACCGGGCCCGAAATTTGGAACGATACCCAGGGTAAAGTAACCCATTTTGTGTCTTCCATGGGGACAACAGGTACAATAATGGGCGTTTCTAAATTCTTAAAGGAACAAAACAAGTCCGTACAAATTATTGGTGCACAACCTACAGATGGTTCTAAAATACCAGGTATTAGAAGATGGCCAAAAGAATACTTACCTAAAATATTTGATCCCGCCAGAGTAGACCAAGTTTTGGATGTTTCGGAAGCGGAAGCCAGAGCAATGACTAAAAGATTAGCCAAAGAAGAAGGAATATTTGCTGGTATGAGTAGTGGTGGTGCGGCACATTTGGCAGTTGAGTTGGCTAAAAAGATAGATAAAGGGATAATTGTTTGTATTATCTGTGACCGTGGTGACCGTTATTTAAGTTCAGATTTATTTCAGTAATAAGAGGGAGTAATAGCAGCTAGTTTAAAGGCTGTTTTTTTGTTCATAAAGAATTAACTTTACCTAAGCATAAATCCTAATGTGCAGGTTAAATACAAGTGTCTAAAGTTTTACTTGCTAGAATTTCAGGTTTAATTGAGTGAAAGATGGAGAAAGAGGAAAGAATACAGTGGTTATTAAGTCAGCTTAATGAGAAAATGGAGAGTGTGGGTGAAGATATGGCCGACCACTTAGAAGGACTTCTTTACTCTTATTACGAAAACTATTGGGATTATATTGGTATAGATGCTTTGCTTAATTTACAGAAGCCAAAGACTAAATACCAAGATGAGATGACCTTTATTATCTATCATCAAATCACTGAGTTATACTTCAAACTTATTCTTCACGAATTCGAAATTATAGGTTTTACAGATAAGCTTACCAGTGAAAAATTTGTAAAACACTTAGACCGAATCAATTACTATTTCGACTATTTGGTAGAGTCTTTTAATGTGCTTATTAAAGGCATGGATAGAGATCAATTTATGCGATTTAGAACTGCAATTACGCCAGCTAGTGGTTTTCAGTCTATTCAGTATAGATTAATTGAACTCTGGTGTACAAAGTTCATAAACTTGGTTAGCCACGATTACCGCCATTTATACGATGATACCAGCTTTATTAAAGAAATGTACCAACATTTACACTGGAGACAAGGTGCTATTAATAAAGAAAACGGTTCTAAAACACTTACTCTAATTCAGTTTGAAGAAAAATACGGAAATCTTATTATTCGTAAAGGAAAAGAGTTTTTAGATAAGAACCTGTTGGTTTGTTACGAAGGACTTTCTGAAGAAGATAGACAAGACCCTAAATTAATTGAAGCCTTAAGAACCCTAGACGCCAATGCCAACATTAACTGGCCATTAGCACATTTTAAGAATGCTACCCGTTATTTGGTTAAAAATAATGTAGCGGCAAAATCTACAGGAAATACCAATTGGCAGCAATATTTGCCTCCAAAATTCCAAAAACAAGTATTTTATCCGGCCTTATGGTCAGAAGAAGAAAAAGGAAATTGGGGTAAAGCGTGGGTAGATAAAGTTTTGAATGAAACTACTACGGTTTAAATAATGCGCTATGCTGGTATATCCATCTATTTTATATTTTGCTGGCTAAGCTATACTGCCAAAGCCCAGACGGATACCTCTTCTTTACAACCTATAAAACTTTATTATTTTTTCGAGGATTCTTTAAACCGAAAAATTAAAGCATCATTTTTTGTTCAGGAAAATAACCCGGCCATTTTAGAAGGGCCGTATGTATCTTTTTATGAAAGCGGACAAATGAAGTCTGAAGGTCAATATCAAAATAGCCAGCCAACTGGCGAATGGATTTTTTACTTTGAAAATGGAAGCCCACACATGAAGGGGATCTATGAAAAAAAGGATTCTGTCTATTGGTACTATTTCTACGAAAAAGGAAATTTAAAAAACGAAGGCGTTATTCAAAATGACGTAAAACAAGGTGTTTGGAAGTATTATTACGAAAACGGCAAACTGAAAGCCGAAGGATTTTATACTAAAAACATTAAAGACCAAACTTGGAAACATTATTACGAAGACGGTACCCTAAAAGCCAATGCCATTTATTCCAACGGTAGAGGTTCTTATACCGAATATTATCCTTCGGGAAAAATAAAAGTAACCGGACCTACTTATAAAAACATAGGAGAAGGGATTTGGACATATTACCACAAAAATGGTAACCTAGAAGCCAAAGGTTACGAGTCTAATGGAGTTAAAAATGGAATTTGGTCTTATTATTATACCAATGGACAAATTAAAAGCAAAGGGAATTACACCAACGGTAAACAAGATGGTGAATGGGAAAATTTTCATGAAAACGGCACCTTAAGCTCTACAGGAAATCAGAATTTTGGTTTTAGAGATGGTAAATGGTCTTTTTATTACGACAACGGTGCCTATAGAGGTGAAGGACTTTTTGAAAATGGAAACGGGTATTATAAAGAGTATTATGAAAAAGGAAATCTGAAAGTAGAAGGAGCCGTTAAAAACGATAAAAATGAAGGTCTTTGGAAGTATTACACAGAAGAAGGAAGTTTAGAAGGTGAATGCCAATACCAAAATGGTCTTGGTGATTATACCGGTTATTACGAAAATGGAAAACCTAAAATAAAAGGCACCATTGAAAATGGAGAGAAAACCGGAATTTGGAAATTATACGATAAAGATGGAAGTATAACGGGCTATTATAAAACCTATAACGAGACGTCTAATAAAGTTTTATTTGAAGGTGGGAATGATTCCGTTTTCGATTTAAAAGACACCTTACTCACACTTAAACCAAATAACCTTATTGCCAAAAATACTACTCCAAAAGATTCAGTGGTGGTAGATTCCGTTAAGAAAAAGAAAAAATACGATTATTCGGTTTTGCCTTCTTACAACTACAAAGCCAAGAAAAAATCTAAAATCCGTAACTATAACCCTAAATACAACGAATACAGAAATTTTATTGTATCCATTAATCCCTTGGGTTTGGTAAACGACCGACTTCCAATCTACATCGAATATTATATTCAGGAACGCTTAGGGTATAATTTTCAGCAATCATACATACATGACCCTTTCTTTAACAACCATAGTAAATCCGATTACGAAGACATTACTTTAAAAGGTTTTACCTTCTCTGTTTCCGAACGGTTATACAAAAGAAATAGAGATTACGGAATGCTTTATGGCGGTTTTGGCGCGCAATACAATAACTTAAAATATACCAGCAAACCCTTGCCTTTAAAAGAAGAATCACCTAATGATTCTGAGCTTAATTTAACCAACCACGAAATGGAGCTTTTGCTTTACGTGGGGGACCGAATTGTAAACAGACCCGATAGAAGAGGCCCAACCTTTGACGTTTATTTGGCCATGGGAATTGGCTACCGTTTTCAAGACACCGATTTTAATACCAACAACAACTATTACCAGTCCTTATTTAGCGATATTGATAAAAAAGGATTTTACCTACCAATTCATGTGGGTTTAAGCTTTGGTTACCTATTTTAGCCCATTCAAATTATGCCAGAAGAAATAGAATTACGTTTAGCGCCTGAAATTGCTTTTCAGGAAGAAGAACTACAACAGTATATTAAAGATAATTACAACAACCAGAAGTTGGCGCTTCTTAAACGCTCCGTAGATTCAAGAAAGGCTCCAGCTAAAGTGGTTTTAAGAGGCTTACTTTATACCGAAGAAAGTGAATTAGAATTTCAGCCTAAATGGACAAAAGACCTTTTAAAAGATGTTTCTAATGCGGAAGAGGTACTTATAGTTGGCGCAGGTCCAGCGGGATTGTTTGCAGCATTAAAAGCCATAGAATTAGGGTTAAAACCAATCATTTTAGAACGGGGTAAAGATGTTCAGGCAAGAAGAATAGATTTAGCCAACATCAATAAAAAAGATATTGTTAATCCAGAATCTAATTATTGTTTTGGTGAAGGTGGTGCGGGTACCTATTCGGATGGTAAACTGTACACACGGTCTAAAAAGCGGGGAGACGTAAACCGAATTTTAGAAATACTAGTAGCACACGGCGCAGATACAAATATTTTAATTGAAGCGCACCCGCACATTGGCACTAATAAATTGCCTAAAATCATACAGTCCATTCGGGAGCAAATCATAGAATTTGGTGGTAAAGTAATTTTTGATGCCAAAGTCACTAATTTCATCATTAAAGAAAATGTAGTAAAAGGCGTAGAAATTAATGGTTCCGAAAAAAGAGAAGCCAAAGCTGTTTTATTAGCAACGGGTCATTCGGCACGTGATATTTTTCATTTATTAGCCGAAAACAAAGTCTTAATCCATTCTAAACCTTTTGCCTTAGGCGTACGGGTTGAACACCCCCAAAACTTAATTGATAACATTCAATACCATTGTTCTACAGACCGTGGGGAATTTCTTCCGGCGGCAGCGTATTCTGTGGTGCAGCAAGTCAATTTTAAAAAACAACAATGGGGTGTCTTTAGCTTTTGTATGTGCCCAGGTGGTTTTATTGTGCCTAGTGCTACTAGTCCGGGTGAAATTGTAGTTAATGGTATGTCGCCATCGCGTAGAGATTCTAAATACGCCAATTCAGGCATTGTGGTGGCAGTAGACGATTTTGATTTTAAACCCTTTGAAAAAGATGAAGAGTTAAGAGCACTTTCTTTCCAACAGTCGGTAGAACAAAAGTGTTTTGAAATGGCCAACGGTACTCAAAAAGCACCTGCACAGCGTTTAGTTGATTTTGTAGAAGGAAAAACATCCTCCACCTTACCCGATACTTCATACATACCAGGACTAACAGCTAGTAATTTAAAAGACGTTTTGCCAGAAAAGGTTTCTCAGGTTCTAAAAGAAGGATTTAAAGCCTTTGGAAAGAAATTAAAAGGCTATTATACCAACGATGCACAAGTTGTAGCTACCGAATCCAGAACATCTTCTCCTGTAAATATACCACGCGATAAAGTGACATTAGAACACCCAGAGGTAAAGGGCTTATTCCCTTGTGGTGAAGGCGCAGGTTATGCCGGTGGTATTATGTCGGCGGCTATAGACGGCGAAAAGTGTATGTCGGCTATTTTTGTGAAAGTAAAGGTTTAGTAGCCATTTTGACCCTTATCTATTTAAGAGAATAGTATAGAAGCTAATTTTATGCTGTTATTTTGAGTAATTAAATGAAGAGATAGACTGCTTTTTTTGGATGTAAAAAGCAGTTTTATTACTCTTCAGTTTGTTTTTCTTTGGAAAAGGCCTGTTGCTATCAAAATACATTACGTCTTTAAAGCCTATCATTAGACCAATCTAAGTAATGTACAATTGAGTGGGTTTTTTAGTTGTTATCAAGGCTAATCAGTTTCCCATAAAAGCATAGGTTTAAATTTATTTTTTTCTTCAATCTTTAGCTCGAACCAAAACCTTATATGTTACGTTTGAGGTTCATGGAAAGAGAAAAGATTCAACTAGCAAAAGTTTACCCATCAACTACTACTGGTGAACAATTTCAGAATGAAGTTATACGGCCGGTGATAAAATTAAAGCACGAATGGTTAATAACGGTTTCTGCTTTTTACATTAAGAATAACAAAGCTAATTTTCAAGAATTGACGGCTGAGAAACAAGTCAATTATTTGGAAACCGCATTGCAAAAAGACCAAACATTTCGTCCATTCTTATTGGGTGCTGTAGTTAGTGAATTTACTATGGAAGAGCTAAAGCAATACCATGCTTTATCAACAGATCTTAATAAGAGAATCATCACTATTATTTTAAAGCGATTGACGGATAGTTTAAGTGAAATTATTCAAAAAATTATCTGAAACACGTTTTTATAAATTTGTTTGCTTGTGGAGTAATAAGAATAGACGTCTTTTATTTCTTCTTTATTTCTAAGCTAAATAAACGCTTGAGTTTGTACTTTTATACTACATGCAGAATCAAAAAAATTACACAGAGGGAAAGATTATAAACTCGTTAGTGAGTTTAGCCTTTCCTATAATAATGGCCAACGTGTTACAGACTATGTATCAGTTGATTGATACATTTTGGTTGGGTAGGTTGGGTGCTAATGCCGTAGCTGGTGTAAGTTTAAGTTTTCCAATATTGTTTTTAGTGCTTTCTATTGGCGGTGGATTAACACTGGCAGGTACGGTTATGGTTTCTCATTCTAAAGGAGCTAAAGATCAAGACCAAGTTAATTACAGTTCCTCACAAACTGTATTAGTTGTCTTTTGTGTATCTATCCTTTTGGCTTTATTTGGGTATTTTATGGCAGAACCACTTATGGTGCTTGTAGGTGCTGGCCCAGAAATACTAAAAGACTCCGTTGAGTATTTTCAGGTTTCTTCATGGGGGTTCATCTTTCTGTTTATGTTTTTTGTGTTCCAATCCTTAATGCGTGGCATCGGCAATGTTATTTTTCCCATGTACATTGTATTGGCAACAGTTATTCTAAATCTTTTATTAGACCCATTATTTATCTTCGGTTATGGTTCAATACCTGCTTATGGTGTTGCGGGTGCCGCGGTGGCAAGTATTATAACACAAGGTTTATCTGCTTTTGCGGGTATATGGATTCTATTCAGAGGTAAAAAAGGCATCAAAATTACTCTTTCGGAAATGAAATTTGATTTTCCGTGGATCAAAAAACTATTTGCCCTTGGGATTCCCGCCAGTTTAGATCAATCTACTAGAGCAGCTGGTATGGCGGTTATGATTATGTTGGTTACCAGTTACGAAAATGGTGTGGTGGCAGCATATGGTGTAGGCGCCAGAATTTTAAGTTTAGTGATTATACCAGCGTTAGGTTTCTCTATTGCAACCACTAGTTTGGTGGGGCAAAATATAGGTGCGGGTAAAATAGATAGGGCCGAAAAAGTTGGAGACCTAAGTAGTTGGATTGCCATGATAGGTTTAACATTCATTGGTTTATTAATGTTCTTTTTTGCGGAAGATCTAACCGGTTTTTTTATTCCGAATGATCCACAAGTAATAAAAGATGGTGCTTTATTTATAAAAATTATGGCGCCTAGCTTTGGTTTGTTGGGTATTCAACAAGTACTAAATGGTGTATTTAACGGGGTTGGATTAACTAAAGTTTCTATGTTAATATCCATTTTTAGTTTATGGATTGTACGTTTTCCCGTAGCTTTTATTTTATCCGAAAAAACAACATTGAGTTATGAAGGTATTTGGTGGGCTTTTCCTATATCTAACTTATTAGCGGCTGGTTTAGGTTTTATTTATTACAAATCTGGAGCTTGGAAGAAGAACATTGTCTTAAAAAAAGAAATCATCTAAAACCCATAATCACCAGGTTTTCTTATTACTTCTTACCGGCAAATACAAGTAAACCACTTTAAGTAGTAGGGTGTTTTTTTAAAATAGAAATCTCAAAAAAAGAGATGACATTAATTTTGCTTTTCAGTTTATTTTGGGGTAGTAGATTTAAAAACTAACTTGCTTATAAATGCGAAAAGGAGGGATCTCGTCGCTTACGAGATTAGCCTCCTTTTCTTAGCTGAACACGCGCTATAATCGTTTATACTTTACTAATTGGTGGTTTCAACTAGGATATCTTATGTGCTTTTTATTTCTATTAATAAACACTTAATGTGTTTATTCGGTCTGTTATAAATTAAACATGCTGCAATAAAAGATTAGATTTTGTAGCAAATCTGAATATTGGTATCAAGAATCTTATTATTTAGATTGATTTTTTCATAAGTATTTGTTTTATAGTGTTTTACGAGTTAATTATTTTTTTAATAAATAAGATCGCGAATTCCATTCGTCACAATAATTAAAACCAAACGTCACAATTTGGGGTAGGTCAAATTTCAACCCCCCTAACAGCTTACAATGTGATTATTTTTAACTTAAAGTTCACTTAACGGGCGTTTAAATTTTTAAAAATATTAACTTTGAATTGTCGCACAGTTTACACAATCACAATCAAGTCAGTGGAGGAAATTATTACCCGGATGGGAGTAACCGCAAGGTCTCCACACTGGCTTGATTAATTACGCTCTGTGCGACGCATCCGGGAATCATTAATAATTCATTGTTATCACCTCGACCTTCTGCTTTTTTTTGGATTTATCTGCCGAAACTGGCATTTGCTTTTTGATTTGCTTCCATCCAAACTTCTCTACAAAATCAGATAAAACATCTGAGTCGTAAGAACAGAGTAAAAACTTACCTTGTATAGTAGATAAAAGCTCCAAAAGTGCTGTAAAATCCTCTAAACTATATCCACCATAATGCCCACAATTGGAATTAAAATACGGAGGATCAACAAAATGAAAAGCGTCAGGGCAATCCCTAGACTGAATTACTTTTAAGGCGTTATTACACTCGATTTGAGTGTCCTCTAAGCGTTTAGCAAGATGCAAACCGAACGTAAGCTTACGGTTCTGTATTTTGCGTTCAGAGGAGCCACTTGACTTATCATAACCCCAGCTGCCGATCTTACTTGCAAAGCCCTGGTTAGTTAATACCCAAAATGCCCATGCTCTTCTTGCTTTAGTAAACAAGTGGGGATACTTGTATATCACCAAGCTGTCTTCGTAAGCATGCCTAGAGTGTAGTGTGGTCTGTACTAGTTCATAAAGCTTAAGATACTCCAGCTTTAAGACTTCATAGAAATTCACAATACTGCCATCTAAATCGTTAATAACCTCAACTTTAGAAGGCTCCTTCGCAAAAAACGTAGCCAAACCGCCTGCGAAGCTTTCTGTATATACCCGGTGTTCAGGTATTCTTGGCTGTATTTCAGCCTGTAATTGTTGTTTCCCGCCATAATAAGAAACGGGAGTCTTCTGTCGCACAGAATTCTTTTTCATAGATATATAGATTAATTAAAACACTTTCCATTGCTCTGTGCGACATTTTTAAGCTAAAGAATATAACTCCCTGTGGTTTGAAAATAATGATTAAACCCAGAGTTAGGATAACTAAACACTTCTTTTTTAAGTAACATTAATTGGCCTGTAAATAGACTAAACGCAATATCTATAACAGCAAAAGAACCATTAATGCTACTCGTAAGCTTAATAGAAGTATTTCTGCCACTTCTCTGTGGAAAACCTGATTGAATACTTCCAATTACATCACCCGGATTATAAGAAGCTATCCAAGCAGCTGATATAGATAATACCATTGAAAAGTTCACAACATTATATTTATTGATAAAAGAGATAACCCCGGATTCTATACCTGAACCTACTATACTAACACTTTGATTGCTTCCATATTCCCATTCTGAAATTTGTTGATCGGTTACTAGACGATGTCCGCTATCTTGTATAACATCAAAATAACGGTTAGCAGCTCCTGAATTAACCAAGATAGCCGCACCACCTCCATCATCGTCTGATAAGACTGCTTTGTGATTATCAACAACCGTTTTGGTTTCGCCTAACTTAAATACTCGGCTATCTTCAGCAACAACAGAAGGCACTATGTATTTGGGGAAAGATTCTATTCCATTTACCTGATCAAAAACACGCAATCTTCCACCTAAATAAACAAGGCCTGCACTAATGGTATAAGCTCCAGAACTTCCAGATATCACACAACCCGAAAATATAAAATCGCCTAAATCCTTATATTGATCTTGTACAGCTTTTAATATTTCATTTTGTGCTTTGCATAAATCTTCAAAGCTATATTCTCTTATACCGCCTGTTTTGGCTATAAATTCTTTCATAACTAATAATCTTGTGGTTCAATGTCTACAAACATAAAAACATACCTTCTTAGTAATCCCATCATTTGGTTTCCTGGTTAGCTGTCATCATAGAAGCCGGATAATACACTGTATTTCCTGTTTGTTCTTCTCCTTCAGATTGAAGAAAGGAAAACTCCGGCTCAAAATACGCTTCGTTTTCTTCTGCCTTTGTGTAACTGATTTCTTCTTCCGTTGCTTCAATATCAAGCCAACTGTATTGTGCCGGTATAGTTACATTGGCACTCTGAATATAAATTCTCTTCGTATTTGGCCAGTTGTTTTCAAAGTCAGGGTCAAACTTTTTATTGAGAAACCACTCCAGAACTATTGTCTCGCAACTAATATTAACACGCTCACGCGTTTCGTCTACAAACTGTACAAATTCATTATTCATGGTTTGAAAGTGCGAAAGATACAGCTCTATCAAGGCTATTCTTTTCTCGTGCCGCTTATGCGGTAGAAGCGTTTCCCATAATGATTTCTTTATGTCAACTTCGTATTTCATCCTTCAAACACTTGAAATTGTAATATAGTTAAGAAAGTTGCTGCCGGGTCTTCAATTACATAACCGGACTCAGGATCGTAAAATTGTTCGGCTGGTACCGGTGTACCGGAACTGTATCCGTTCATACCAAGAGGAGAAACATCTCTAACACCAGTAGCCGCCTGTATAGCATCTGTAATCTTCTGTAGATAAACTTTACCCGAGAAATCTAAGTTGTTTAAATAGTTATCTATTGAAGCCTTCACCGATGCTTTCACGTCATCAATATCCAACACAGCATCGTAAAATACGGTACCGTATAATCTAAGCCTATCCGCATCTATACTTATTAAATCGAACTGCTGACCATTGGTTAAAAACATCCTTTTTGTTAGATAGCTTTGTAAAGAACCGTACTCATCGTTTCCTGGTGTATCATCCAATGGTCCATAAACACCTGGCGCATTTTCTTTTGCCACCTTAATCACATAGACACCATCTGAGTTAACATCTACAGAACGACGGGCAACTATGCGTTTGCTTTCATCGATTACAGCATAGGTTGTTCTACCATCGATTACAATAGGCTCATCAAACACTTGGAACTCATCTAGAATGCGCTCAAACCACGGTCCGGTACCAATCTCTTCAGAATCGGCAAGAGCTTGTATTTCTGCTCTGTACTCATCCCACAGCTGCTCCTGCATGCTGGCATGGTACGCAAACTGGTAAAGCATGTGACTGTGGTCAGATAGCTTAGAGTTTGACTTTACCTTATCTATATAATCATCGTAAGATTCTGCCGGGTCTAATACTCCCGAGAGTTGCAATAAGCTGGCTTGCTTGCTGCGCATCAACTCATATATTTCCTTTGTGCTTCTGGCCATTATAGAAATATTAAATAGATTGAAAGTGAAATTAAAACAGGCGTACAGACCCAATCCCTTATCCTATCCATTTTGGAATTCCATCTAGGCAACTCTATGTGCTTGCGAATGAATGGGAGCACTAGCTCTGTGGTCTTGTCTTCGTTAGGGTCTATGTCTGGAAGGCCGGAACCTCGGTTAATCCATTTCTGCCAATCAAATGAGCGCACGCAAAACATAGCTAAGTAGCTAATTACGACAGCATGGATTAACGCAAACTTCACCCACATAAAGAAGCCTAGGTAATTGGCTAATATGAATACCAGGAAGAACAGCGCATTTCTAAACCATGTGATCCGGTGGATGTTCTTCAGCCATAACAAGATTAATGGGTGTGTTACTCCTTTATTTCCTTTTGCATAGTATAGAGCCTGACTAATAGCCAATGCAATTAAAGCCAATGGAGCGCAACCTATAAGCATTACATGAGCTGTTTGCCTGTGCCATATTTTAGGCTTTATGTAAACTAATTCTGGCAAGTGCTTCATGAACTCCCAAACAGATAGCCAATCTATTAGCATCCCAAAACCGAAAACCAAGCCGTTAATTAGAGTAGTAAAAACCAAACCCACGGCAACAAGGAAGAACTTCTTCCAACCTGAATAGGGCTTCAATGCTCTGCTAATTTTTGCTTCAAAAATTAGGTACTCCACAAATGTCATTATAAGCGTGAAGAAGATTAATGTTAGTGTGCTATTTTCCATTTTTAGCAAAGTTTATAGTTTGATAAGGTAATTGTTTCCACCAGTATGGCTGGTTAATAACGAAAGCTACAGCTTCATTGCAATAGATAGCTGAGTAAGCCGATGTTCCTTTCCGGCCTATCCAAAAGCCAGAGCGGATGAAGCCGTAACTAAGCCCATACAGCGCAATTTGACTGAGCGACTGTACCCAATGAGAAAACAGTAGGCTATAATAATCGTACTTTGTGTTTTTGATTAGTTTGAAACGCTGAAAATCAATGTTTTGAAGCTCTATTTCGTCTACTATTTTGTAGTGTTTACGTTTGAAATAATCAATTCTGAAAGCAGACTTAGTAGTTTGTACAAAGCCTTCAGCAACAGCTTCCCAAACTTCACCTTCAACTTCTACGGCTACATGGTGACCGCTTACCCATTTCATTTTTCCCTCACGGAAAAGCAGATCAATAGTCTGTGCCAATTGTATTAGAAAAGGCATTATCCTTTTAAGAGGATTTCTGCTAGTATTTTTAATGAAGTATACTTTCATAATTTTAAGCTTGTAGTGCGGCTAAAGCATTTTGCATTTCCATTTCATCTGTGATTGCCTCTAGTGTGACAGGATGGAACAGGTACAAAGCGCCCTCTTTTTCTAACATACCGTTTAACGACCTTCTTAAAATGTCTTCTCCTAGACTGAATAAAATATCTGTCATGTTATAGAATTGCAGAAACTGATCTTCATCCCAATTCATATTAGGTTGCAAGTATTCTGCCTTTGGGACTTGAAGAAATCAGGTTTCAAATACCTGTTAATCATAGGTATACTAACGTTTCTTGTGGAGAAGTTAATCTTCATATCTTCTTGCTGGCCTTCTCTAACCTCGTAATGAAGGTCACTTACAATGTATAGCCATAACCCCCTTGCATTAGCTATTTGATCTTGGATAGACTCGTTTCGTTCCTTAAGATTTGCACACGCTTTAATCTCTACAGGTGTGCCGTTAATTGTTCTTGTGAATGTGTGTATCATAATTTTTGTCGGTAAGGTTCTGCGTAGCATACTGGATCGTTCCCAGTTTCGTTGAAATTATATTCTATTTTTCCGTTAAATGAGATTCTTCTTACTTTAAAAATACTACCCGTCAAGCATACCAAGTCACCGACTAAAAATTCACCTTCTAAAATAGATGAAGCTGTACCTTTAGAAACCCCATTGACAAAAAGTTCCAAGGTTTTAGCACCTACTTTTTTTAATCTAAGTGTGTTGAACGACAAGGGGTTGGAAATAACATTTGTATTGAAGAACACTCTATAATCAGTGTCGGGGTATTTAGTGTGAAAAAATAAGTAATTGTTAACAACTGCAATTCTGCTTTCAACCATATGTTTATTACCTCTTGCGAAATAAATAGTGCCTGGCGATTCAGTTTTTATGTCTATCTCAAAATATTCTCCTAGCTTGATTTCAAATAGCTGTAATTGTAATTTATCTTCAGTAAGATTAAATGCTAATTGTGAGCTAACTGCACGGAAAGAATTTGCGTAATAGTTAGGATCAGTAGAATCAGTTTGCAAAGTAGCTGGATTAAGAGCTATCTTATTGTGTGATGCAATTATTGAATTAGCTAACATCATAACACGTATAATACCCCCTCTATATTTTTTGTAACAACAGGCCTTACATCGGTTGTCCCAGATGTTCCTGCAACGAATAATCCAGCGGATTTTTTGACCTGTGAAATTCCCGTTCCGTTTGTGAATCCTATATTTCCAGCCCCTGATATAAGCCAAACACATTCTGCATTCTCAGGTAATTTTGTTGCTGTAATCGCTATACTTATGTTATCTGCTCCTGAATATGTATAGGTGACTTGGTCGCTATTATCAATTACTTGGTCTATACCTGTAGTAATCGTAATGTTTTGAGGTAACTTAACCCCTAGAAATTCTAATACCTGTGTATTAGTCAACTGTTGTATAATACCTGTAGCAGGGTCTATTCTACCAAGCATTCTAGCTGTTGATATATCTGCAATCCTTGAAAAGTCTAGGCTTTTAGGTACTATTTTTTCCCCTGTGATTGACTCATCCGCGATTTCCTGCAAAGCACTATCAGCCTTAGCAAGGCTAGCTTTAACCGCTGCGGAAAGTTTAAGTATTACATCTTCAGGGTCGGTATTATCTAGCTCAAAATCTGTAGAAACAGAATCAATAGGGCTGCTGTTAACAGGGGCTTGCGCTTCGGCTTCCTCTATAACTTCCGCTTTCAAGTCACCACCTGAATCGGTTGGGTACCTATATAATTTAAGATAATAAACCTCCGGTTGGCCGTCGGGTTGGCTTAGGGTTCCTCTTACTAGTTCAAAAGATGGATCTAGCCCAATTGTGAGCCCATCCGGCACGGTTACCGCTAAAAAAACAGAATAACCTTCTGCAATATTAGTTCCGGCAAAAGAAATATCGTCTGTAGCTGTGAAAGGGTGTACGTATAAATCACCTGTAGTAGAGTTTGCTGCATAATCGATAGAGCCTTCAGTGCCGGGGGATTCTAGCTCTGAAAATTTGGGGCTATCCAATGCATCCAAGACAGCTTGCAAACCTTCTATATCTGAAATAGCTTGGGCGCCCAACTGTGTAAACTTCCCAACACCCAAATCAGTAGCAAAAACAGCACTTTCAAAGTAGGTACCAGGAATAGTAACCTCGTAAAGCTTACCATCCTTCTTAATTACAGAACCATCCAGATACAAGCCTGCGCGCCATTCGTCGCACGTTTTAAACTTGTGCGGTATTTTAACCCATTGCGCTGTTTCCTGAGTAGGATCGGGCGTAATGCCTTGCACCTCTGTTTTGGCGCGGTAGATTTCGTTCTGGTATTCGGTGTAATTACCAATAAGGTAACGGGTACCACTAGCGTATTTTGATATTGCAAAAGCAGCACCCGGATTTAAGTCTAGGTAACTCGTCCATTTTGCAGCGTTCCATGCCCCGGTTATATTGTCTTCATTCGCTACATATAGCGTATTTCCGTAGATGGCCGCTTCGTCTTTTTTGTATACACGGGTTGTTGTGAAAATCAACTTAAATAAGATGCTATCCGTGTCTTTGTTGTAGTAAGAGCCGGTAATCATCTTAAGAATAGTATTAAGAACACCGCCTCTAATTTTTGTTAATGGGGTGTTCTTGATCTTATCGTCTAGCTCTGTATTTATTTGTGCTGGTGTACTCATTCTTTTATGTTAAGAAATCTGTGTTATCAAAATCTGTGTTGTCAAAGTCTCCATCAAAATCGTCGCTGTCTTCATAGCCACCGGAAGACGGTATGCGCTGCTCTACTTTGTACAAGTCAATTAAGGCTTGCTGTTGTTTTGTAATTATGATGGTTGAAGGTATCTCCAGCTCCATTCCTTTTACAATAATTTCAGTAGGGCTTATGTTGTTGGCCATTGCAATCTTCACCACGTTGTCTATGCTTCCGGTGTACTGCATAGCAATGTCTTGTATGTTTTGGCTGTCCTTAACTGTTATCCTCATCGTCGTAGTCTGCGCTTAGGTTTATACCACCGTTTTCGTACAGCTCCAGTTTGTTAATGGTTGCGCTGTCTCCGGTAATTTGCTTTTGTATTTTCGGATACGCTGCACCAAAATCATCGTCTTCTATGTAATCACTAATTCCAATACCGGTATCGCCGTGTTGTTTCAAACCGCCTAAATGCGTTTTAAACAAATCCTTCAGGTGCTTTTGTGTACTTTCAGCGCGTACTAAGTCCCCGTTTTCAAATAAGATGTCTCCGTTTTCGTCTTCGGCCCAGTCTATTGGCATTAGTGTGTTACTTTATCGTTTTTCATGTCCTCAAAACTTATTGATTGGCCGCTTAGAGCGGACTCAAAGGCTGCTTTACCAGTAGCACCATTTGCCGAACTCCCAGCGCCTACTGATTGAAACCCGGTGCTAATCGCTGACTTCATTGTTTCAATGAAATCTTTAATCGCTTTCAGGTTATTATTGGCCTTTTCGTCAATCAGTAAGCCTCCATTTTCACCGTTGTTAATAATAATCTTAGCGACTTTTGAGCACTTTATAATCGTTGCCTCATCGGGTTGGTTACCAATAATGCTGAACAATACCGTGCTGCCTACTTCGGGTATTTCTACCAATCCGGTTTTTTCACCGTCAATAGCTGCCTTTAGTCTCACCTCAGAGAGCTCCGCTTGTCCGGGCGGCTTAATATCCACGGTGTAATTCTCTTCATCCACCTCGGTGACTTCTCCGATGAACACCTGAATAGGTACCTGACCTTGCACAAAGTCCACCAGCATCTTATGTAGTTCTGCATCTGTCATTACACTACACGGCCACCTATAGAGCTTATATTTCGGATGCCTTTATCGTACTTAATCCGTACGCGGTCAATGCGGTATTCGCTTAGTCGCTCCGGAAAGTCGGGGTCGTTGATTTCGGCAATCATAGAATGCTTTACAAAGGGGATGAAGAAGGCTGTAAGCGTTCCTTTGTACCCTGTAATTTTTTCGCGTTTAAAATCCTCTTCAGCCAACAGCTTGAGGCTTGCTTTGTCTTCGATTCCATAATAATACTTAGTGATTACGCTGCCGCCTTCGTTGCCGACAGTGGTTTCTAAAGTGGTATTGTCTTTTTTAATGCCAATGGCTTTAATCTGTACCAGGTAATCCGTTTCTTCGCGCCACTCCAGCTTGGTATCTTTTTGTATGGTATTCCATCCTAAATCGTATTTTACTTTGCCTACGGTTTCACCATAAGGAAGCCCGAAGTACATTTCCAAATCCCTGAAGTAAAGTGCAAGTCCGTATTTTTTTTGTAACGTATCTAATACATGGTAAGCCATGTCGCCAGAGATTCGGAACTTAGAAAAATTAACCTCCGGAAATTCATAGCCTGTCATCAACTGCACCGTATAATTAGGATGTTGCTTGTTCTGTTCAGCAATAAGGTATTCTACAATTTCTTTTAATGTTGTTTTGCTCTTCCAGTTCTTCTGTATGTAGGTGCTGCGGAAGAGATAAGCTGCGTCTTCGCACAAGATTTCAAAGGGAATGTTCGGCTTACGTTGCTTTACAAAGCCCCGGAAAACCTCTTCAAATATCTTGTCCTGGTAACCTACCGAAACTGAAACCCGATCACCTGGTTTGAATGTGTCGTAGTCTAGGTTACGGATGTTTTTTGGAATCATTACCGTAGCGGTATCCGCTACCGTTTGCCAGCTGCTTTCAACATCTATGGAGTGTACTTTTTGCGTTAGGGTAATATCTCCGATTACCACCTGGCACATCATTATAAAGTGCATAATTAATAGCTTCATAGTTTATTCAATTTCCAGTTCAAAATCTTCGTCACTTACCGCAGCTATTACATAAGGCTGCTGATTTATTGGTATGCCTGTGCTTCTTGTCAACCTTATACCACCTATTAAGCTTATCTGTGTAATACCCATAATGTTCAGTATTACATTATCTACAAGCACGGGTCCAGGCATCTCAAAGAATTTGCGTAATCCACGTACTTGTTCTTCGGGGTAATCGTCCTCGTTTTGGGTGTTAATGCAACGGCCTTCAATTCTAATCTCATAATCCTCCAGGTTGCGTTCTTCTTTTACGGTACCACGCTTATTTCCACGCTGTATGGAAGTAGTGGTTACATCCTTTGAACCGTAGATGCTGATCACCGGCTCATTAGGGAGGATAAACTCTTCGTAGGTTTCGGAGTTGGGTTTTGCTTTCCTTAAGCGAACCGGCATCTTAAACACATAGCCGTTTTCTTCCGTAGTGAAAAGCGAACGCAATGGCACCGGGTTCAACTGTTGCAGGCTTCCGTTTTCAAAGCCTATTGGGTAGGGTGGGCCAACAAATTTACCGCCGAATACCAGGTTAGTTATATCCGTAATTATTTTAGCCATTTGCCCCCCTTGCTGTACGTACAGCACCGTTTAGAACATCCGCCAGCATGCGTTTAAATATTTCCTTCAGTTCTTCAGCACCTTCCGTAGCGTTTTGAACATTCATTATAATGTCTTCAGCTAAGTGGATATCACCAAATGAGATGTTTACACCACCGCCACCGGATGCAATAGAATCTATACCTGAAGATGTTTGTTGATTATCTGGAGCTGCTGGTGTAGCAAAAGATGAGCTGCCGGCAGTGTCTCCACCGCCTAGCAAGCTACTCACCCCTATATTTTCCTTTTTAAGACCATTTTTATAACCCTCTGTGAACTTATCGGCAATTTTCTCACCGTATTGTGATGCAAAACCACCGGGAGTAGTTGCCAGTAATCCTTTACCTAATTTGCTTAAACCTGCTTTTGCTTTGTCAAAATCCTGATTCCAAAGGCCGCTTATAATATCCCATAGACCTCCGAATATGTTTTTCGCCAAATCAGCAATAGACATAAACACTTCCTTCATGGACTCCCACAAACCCCAAACACCACCTTTAAACCAGTCGAATTTGTTATACAAATACACTACTGTACCAGCCAAAGCAACTAAAGCAGCTATAACCAAACCAATTGGATTGGCAGTCATTACCGCGTTTAAGGCTGCAAAATTTCCTGTAAATATTAGCGTGGCTATTCTTGCCAGTGCAGTTGCTTTTGAATACAAAAACGTACCTAAAGCTGCCCCATATACCACTGTTTGATATGCTAGGAAAGCAGCTGTGGCAATACCGGCAATGTAGGCCAATGTTTCCAACGCTTCCGAATTGTCTAATAAAGCAATTCCCATATCTACCAATGGTTTTAAAATTGGTATTAAGGCTTCGCCAATTCTAGCACCCATAAGCTGTGCTTTACCTATTAAAGTACTCCATTTACCACCAAGAGTTTCCGCCTGTTTTTCCATTAAGCCGCCAAACATGGCACCCTCAGCAGTTAGGTTTGTAAAGGCATTCTCTAGGTCTTTAAACTTCAGTTTACCTTCCGAAGCCATCTTTTTTACTTGGTCTTCGGTAGTACCTAAAGCCTTTGCAAATTCCTCCATAACCGGAATACCGGCTTCCACCAACTGGTTAATGTCTTCAGCGTATAACGTACCTGCAATTTTAGCTTTACCGAAAATGGTTGCTAGCTCATTAAAATTCTTACCCGTACCGGCACTTATATCTCCAATTTTGGTAAGCGTTGGTACTAAATCGTCTGCTGTTACACCAAAAGCAAGCAAGCCTTTACCGGCACGTAATACCTGGTTGGTATCAAAAGGTGTGGCGTTGGCAAAAGCTGTTAATTGATTAATGGATTGGTTGGCTTTTTCTGAATCCCCTAAAAATGTGGTCATTGAAACCCGTGTTTGCTCCATTTGAGCCCCAAGTTTCACAATACCACCAGCAAAGGCTGTAACTGCCGTAAGCGCAAAGGCCCCGGCAATCATACCTCTAAGTCCTGAAAAAGTACTACCTAACTTTTTAGCTTTCGTTTCACTTTCCGTCATAGATCGGCTGGCACGCTTAATATTACTATCAGCGACACCAAACTGACGAGCGACAGATTTTACTTTATCACTGGCCAGATCTTTTACTTTTATGACATACTCGTATAACTTCATTACAAGAATTGGGAAAGAATGTTATCGTTAGATTTCGATTCTGAAGCTTTTATTGTTTTTAATACCTCAAAGGAGGCCGCCCACTCTTCGTCGCTTAAAGAGTCAGGATCATCACTTATCTTGTAATACTTCAGCATTATGTTAATGCAGAACCAAGGATTGTGCGCCTTTCTCTTTGTTAGCTGTTGAGCTGCCTTTAAAGCTCCTCCACCACAACTGCTTTCTTCACTTTAACCTCATCTACTGCGGTTAAAATACCAATGAACGCACGGGTATTAAGACTGATATTATCTACCTCTTTCTTATCTTCAGCAATTAGCTTCAGCAAGTGAATGGCTGTTTCAAAAGGCTCTTTAGCCTTGTTTTTCTTTTCAGCCAAAAGAATATCTTTTCTAAGTGCCGGACGTACTAAGATTTCAGCACCTTCACTTTTAAGAAGAAATCTCCCATCCATCTCTTCAATTTGATGCTTGGGTAATTTGGTAAGTTCATCAATGTTATCCGATAAGGCATTTCCGTACGCCTCATCCGTCTTAAGCTCCTCATCGCCACCTAACCAACAGTCTGCTAATACAGATTGCACATATAGAATAGTACTCACTTGTATGGCTGTGAACGCTTTTTTCATCACCGCTAAACTTGTTAGCGGATCAAAAATATAAGCTACTTTGTCTTCAGCAATTAGCCTGTATATCTTCCCGTGACGGGCTTTCCATTCGTTAATTTGTTCTTGCGTTACCATAGGGGTGTTTTTAAATTATATGTCCAGATTAATTTTCTGAGCTACAAAAGGGAAGGTTACTTCCATGAATGTATCTCCCTGCTCCATACCCATTTCAAATTCTTCAAACTTGAAGTTTTTGATTTCATGGGTTTTCATTGGCTCTGTTACTTCTCTGGAGAAGTTTACAATTGCCGTTAAGGTTAATTTGGTAGGGCTACTTTTACCCAATGCTTTTGCAGCCTCAATTAAGGCTTCGCATTCACTTTGTAATAGCCTAATTTCTCCGGTATATGTTGTGTTACCAGATTGCACACTCCAGGGATCATCACCGGAAGCATGCAAAGCTTCTTGTACCGTAGCAATCTTAAATTTAACGGCTCTAAAACCAGCTACCGGGCGTCCGCCCAGTACCAGCTTCATATCTTTAAAAGCATACTCTTCAGAGTCAAACTTTGATTGTGTTAATCCTTCCATGATTTTTTATTCAAATCCAATGTTTATTTCTATCCAAGAAGAGTAACCTTTCACACGTACAGCTACCTTTTCAATAGCTAACTTGTTAGTTTGATTAACTCTTTGATCTGGTTTAATGACACACCTGGCACCATTAATCTCCCCTTTCATACCCACCTCTAAATCGTTTACAATATTTGCTTGTAAAGATTTAATAACAGTAGGATCCATATATCCAGACTCATCAATATCTATCTCATCCTCCAGTTCGTTAATGAATCTTTTCGCAACGATTCTTAACATCTTGTGAAGAATTCTTCCCCTAGAGAAAAGTGCATAGTCATCTCCTTGATCTACACACGCTATATCTCTTGAGAAGTAGTAACCAGAATGTTCCGGTACTTTTCTAAAGAATACATAACCCTTATCGTCCATTGTATCCCAGGCATCTTCGTACGTTTCTACATTTTCACCGTCCGACATATAAGCCTGATCATCCAAAATTGAAAGATCACCGTCTTTTACACGACTTATTTTTCTTTGAACAGGACGGTTAGCATATTGCCCAAGTGTGAAACCTACAGCCGGAATACCCGAAGCAACGGTACTACCCAGCATTACCTGGCATGTACGGGTTGTGTTCTGTGAGAAGTCTTTTAAATCTCCTACATCACCCTGAAAGTCTCTGGCTCCGATTACCGCCAAACAAGGCTGAAACAATGACTCTTGTTCAAGATTAAGCTCATGAGCCTTGGTAACAGCACCGGAAACATCATCATCAATACCATCGTCATAAGTAGCTGTATAAGCACCGTCTGGTATTCTGTTCATACCCCACATTTTAACGCGGCCTTTTGCACCAGAGCTTCTAAGAAGCTTTTTAACAATGTCAGCAGTTTTGTCAGCAGCTCCAGTCATTGTAGTTGTTTGCGCCACTACCATAATCCATAGCTCTGTACCTGTTCTTGCGCGTGTATAGAAGCCCTTAATTTGATAATACAGATCAACTGAATTAGTTGTATCAAAACTTTCTGTAATACCCAAAGCTTCCGCTTCTTTTAAGGAGAAGATGGCTTTAGGTGTACCTAGTGCTAAACCTGAAGGGGCGGTATCCGAAAATAGAACCATTCCCATAATGGAGTCATCGGAGACCGAAACGGCCATTAACTGACCATTGAGTATAGTTATGGTTATCTTAGGTAACGCCATTTTTATTCAGGGTTTTGGTTTTCAGTATTTTCTCCTTCACCTTCTGTAGGCTCTGGATTTTCGGTTTTTACTACCGTAAGCAAGGCTAATAAGTCTGCTTTCTTATCGGAAGAGTTATATTCAATATCCTTTTGATCTAGATAAGCTTTAATCTCTGCCACTGTAGATTCTTCCGTTGGTACCGGTAATTCTGCCGGTGCTGCCGGTGCTTCTTCCTTCATAATTATTTTATGAAGCTTTTTACCACTCTTTTCTTCGTGGTCTTTGGCAGCGTTATGCTTGTCCATAGTGAAGACCATTCCGTCTTCGGTTGCCATCATAGCCTCTTCGTTTTTATAACTTTTGCCGTAATTCTTTCTTACGAAATCCGTTAATTCTGCTTTATTCATCGTCTTTTAATTAAGATTACCAATATTGAAAAGAGTAGGATAGGGAAGCCAATAGCGGCCAAGTCCTTATAATCCTGTTTAAATTTTTGCCAACCCTTTTTGGCCTCCGGCTTAAAAACCACCGGAGGTGGACAGGGTACTTTTACTTCTACCTCTTTGACTGTTGTTTTTACTACCGTATCTGAAAGGCACTCAATAAATGCATTCAGGTAGTTGTTGTTTTTATCTTTGTACAGCTTTGCGTTTGCTTTGCCTTTCTTAGAAGTAATGTAAATGGTGTCCTGGTTAGACATCATTAATAAGCTATCCAACTGAACGCGGCCAATGGCGGTATCGCCTTCGCTTATTACCGTTACCGTATCATGAATAATTACTTTAGACTTTACATAAACGGTGTCTCCCATGTTGCCAAATTTATTTTGGCATTTTTGAAAAGTAGTGCAGGACGGTAGGCCCAGTACCGCCCCAAAAAGTACTACTAAGGCTATAATGAAAGCTCCTTTTTTGTCTTTGTTAATTTTTAAAGGGAATAAAGAAAGACCAAATAGAGCACCAATTACGGCATCACTCCAGGTAACTTCTGGCAGTGTAAAAACACTTACCACGCTGGCAATAATGATTAACAAGCCTAACGCGGTGGTTAGCTTGTCTTTTTTAATATTTTCGAAGTTGTATAATTCTTTCATCCTTGGTATCTGTTTTTAAGTGGTATACCTAATGATTTAAGCCATTCCTGTACATCAAATGACGGGCAGGCTTTGTTGGCAAATTGGTTATGCCCGGCAATCTTAATTTTAGGGTATTTCTTTATTAGGTACAGGCATAGTTTGGTTAGTGTAATGCGCTGTTCTTTAGTGCGTGTGTCTTTAGGTGTTAAACCGTCATCTTCTACACCGCCTGCATAAGCGTAGTGTATGGCAATATCATTTAGCCCTTTTGCGCCGTTAGTGATTTCCCAAGGGTCAATAATATCGTCCCCATTATCGGGCACTAGTTCTTCCAGTACACCATTTTGGTGAATAAGACCTTTGTAACCCAGTGGTTGTCTAGTCCAACCGCGTTTGCGTCCCCAATCCTCCAGCATTTCTTTGGTTATGCGCATGCTTTGTGGTGTGGCTGTGCAATGGATTATGGCTAATTCTATTCTTTTCCCCATTTGGTTTTCTTAAGTAGTTTTTTTAGTACCGGCGATATGAAGAAGCCTATTAAACCGGCTATTGTAGCACTTCCGCCAGTTGTGATCCAAGCCTGTAGTATTTCTTCCCAATTCACGTTTACGACGGTTATTGTTACACCTACCGTTACACTGCCCAGGACAGAGCTCATCTTCTCCACATTTTTATTAAAAACGTGGTCGAATAAGTAGTGTATGATATCAAAGAACCATTTCATGTTCTATGGTTTAGTAAAAAAACGGCTGGCTGATTACCAGCCGTTTTATATGTATTTCTTTGATTGATTTTATTATGCGTTATCTTCTACCAATACGGCTACGCCAATTTCTGATAGTCTTGAAGTGGTACCACCACCTCTTACCAATGCGTTGAAAGAACGTCCATGTGCTAAACCAGGAACATCGTAAGGGTCCATTGCTACTTTTGTAGTTCCTTTCACTTTACGAACAAAGCTATCGTGCCAGAAAAGAATGGATTGATTGTCAGTTGCTGCTGGAACTGATCCAAGTGCTTTTTTACTTGGACTTATGGCCTCTGTATATATCTGTCCTTTTGATCGTACAAATACTTGGAAACTGAAAAATTCCATAACCGCTCCTTTTGCAAGCAATTGGTTATTACTATCCGTACCGCCACCATATTCCTTTTTGATTTTCACCAACATTGGTAAAAGATGTGCTGGTACAAGCATCTTTCTTCTTTCATCAATAGGAACATCTAAAGCATCAAACTCAACCTTAACTCCTTCAAAGTCACCTTCAGTATATATTTTTCTTAATCCTGTTGCACCCGGTGCACTTGCTTTTTGAGTTCCTGCACCTGTAGATAAGAATATTTTACTCTCTAAAGTTGGATTCCAGCCATACAGAATACGTTCTGCCATCTGTTTCTCAAGGCTGTTTTGGTGCTTTCTAAGTTTAGCTGCACGTTTATCGTAGGTAGTTAACAACTGATTGTTGTAAGTGATTATTTCCGGTCTAGTAATCAATAAGTCTGCTGAATATTCTTTTCTTTTATCTTCAGAAATATGAGCAGGTAGTGGAAGTATCGTTGGATTTACTTCTGTTTCAACTTCTCCATCTTCATCTTGCGGAATTATAATCTTTTCCGTATCAACGCCTGCTGTATCTGTCTGCGCTCCGGCATGGAAAGAATTATCAGGATACAAGGCTTCCTGCAAATCGGCTGTGAAGAGTTGCTTCAATACCTCGTTACGTGCTTCGCCGCCTTCAAATACATTGGCAGAAGAAATAGCGGCGTACACTATAATTCCTACTGCTGGGATTAAACCCATTAGTCCAAACATTGGGACTAAACAAACGGCAAACATGGTTGCCATTAAAAGTGTGTAAACAAGGTTTACTACATTCAGCTTCTTTTTCATTGCTTAATTTTTATTGAAATTGTACTTAATTGCCGCTTAGGCCGCGTCTACCGTTTTATAGATTCCTACTACACGGAACTGTGCACCATCGTACTCCAGTTTTGCCACGTCTTTATCGTTGGCTACGCCTGTAATACCATCACCCACTGCTTCACCGGCAAAGGTTACATTTCTGCCCGTTGCGCCTTGATCTGCTATTACCAATACTTCAGCACCTACACCTAACTCGGCATGTGCTGTAATTTCTAGTTCAATAGCCCCGGTTAATGCCGGAAGCTTAACTACGGTTTTGTTGTTCTCCACTTCAATAGCTACCGATGCAGCATATTCTGGAGTAACAACCGTTGCCTTACCAAAAGGCCATTTAATTGTTTCTGCCATGATTTATTTAATTGTCGTTAAACTTTTAAGTCTGCGTCGCTTGGTTCTACACCGAACTGGTTTTTATACAGCTCTTTGTATTTCTTCAGGTCATTTTTAAGCAAGTTGTCCAAGTAAGCCGGAGCATCTTTACTTAACTGAGAGAAGGATTTACCTTCGTGCTCGTTCTTAGGTGCTCCACCTAATCCGCCGTTTTGCTTTAGGGCATTCACCACATCGCTAATGCGTGTGCCATCGTCACCACTACCGTTTTCAGTAGTTTTTTCCGGAGCCCCTTTTACAAGGTTGAAGGTTAACTCAAAGTCTTTCTCTGCGGAAGCTTTGATGGTATCACGGTTAAAGCCTTTGTTTTCGGCAGCGTCTAAAAGAAGCTCTAATGCTGAGTTAGAAGGGCCATTTGGCTTTTCAGGCTCTGTAGTTTTACCACCTCCTTGATTTGCAGGAGTAGCGGTTTTTCTAGCCTCATCAACAGATTTTGTTTTATCTGCCTCAATGGCATTTGTTAGCTGTTCTTCGGTTGCGTTTTCGGGCAATCCGTATTTTGCTAATAGTTGCTTCATCTTATTATTTGTTGGTTTAACTTGATTTGTATTAAGGAAATTGGCCGGCACATTTACACCCAGCTTGTTTAATACGGAGCTGGTGTCTTCCGGCATGCTTTGCTCTTCGGTATCTATTTCGGAAACAAAGCCTTTTTTAAGTGCTTCCTTAGCGTTTAACCAGGTGGTTTTGCGCATCATTTCTGCCAGCTCTTCTTTCTCTATTCCGGTTACAGCGTGGTAGCGGTCTATTAAATCATTTCTAAGATTTACATATAGCTGTTTATTGCTCTCCCAATCATCCAAAGACATTATTAATGGTGAAACCATAGGATCGTGACACATCCATTGTAAGTTGGATGCAGCAATCACTTTATCACAATACGTCAATATCACCGTACCGGCAGAGGCTACTAAAGCACCCGTTTTTGCTATCTTTTCACCTGAAAACCTTTTAATCTGATTACCAATTTCATTGGCGTCAAACATGTCACCACCCGGTGTATTGATGTACAGATCAAGGTCAGTAACCCCGGAATCCAGCAATTGATCTACCGCAGTAGTAAAGTCTTTTGAATTGTTTTCCCACCAATCAATACCTCCTATAATTGCTATTTTCGCTCTGCCTGCCTTGTTCTGTACGTCAAACTTTTTCATTCGTTTACATGACCAAAATGTTTCGTTAGTTGGGTTTTTCCCTTTCGTCGACTCAAAGAAATGCGTAAAAATCCGTCAATAAAAACGAAGAAAGGGAACTACACCGTACATCCTGTTAACTTCCCTTACTATGCAGGGAACTTCCCTTAAAACTAGGGTAATTTTACTATGAGCGGTTTTTTAAGCGTTGCTAAGTGCTTTCATTCGTGGTATGGATAATAAGAATGCGGCGCATAAGCTCTACATGATTGGCATGCCACAAAAGGAGATTGCCGATATTTTACGCACTTCTGAGGTTTCGGTGAGTAGATGGGCTAAAGATGGAAAATGGAAGGCTAAACGGGATCAAGAAGACTCATTTAAAGAAACTGCTGCTGAACAAGTTCGCTCACTTATTAGTCATCAACTAACTGTATTGGCTCTTATAGCCGAAAAACAAACAATTGGCCTCGACTCAAAGCTATCAGTTAAGGAACTTCAAGATAGATTAATTAGCAAAGGCGATGTAGATGGTCTATCCAAGTTATACAGCTCTATTAAAGGAAAAGAAATGGAGTGGGATGTATTAGTTCGATGTATACGTGAATTCATAGACTACTTAGAAAGCACCGAAATCAAACTTGCAAAGGAAGTTTTTCCGCATGCCAATGAATTCCTTAATGAAAGGAGGAAGCGCGTATGATAGAGCAAATGAGCGCAAGAGAGCGGAAAGCCTACGAGGAATTTTTAGCCGCCGGTAAACGTATAAAATCCGGTACCGCGCCACGGAAGGAAACAGAGCTCCAAAAAACCAAACGTATTAAAAATCTGTTGAAGCCGGGCAACTTTGAAGCTTGGTGTAAAGAGTATTTTGAAACGCCCGACAATAAGATGGCTCCGTTTGCTTGGTTTCACCACCAAGCTATAGAAAACCTATTTGTAAAGAAGAAGCGTAAGCATATATGGGAATGGCACAGAGAAGCCGCTAAATCGGTGTTTGTAGATATATTCTTACCTATCTACATGCTGGTAAACGGTGATCTTACGGGCATGTTGCTGGCTTCCGGTACAGAAGGAAAAGCCAAAAACTTAATTAAAGACGTAGAGAACCAACTGCGCAATAACCAGCGTCTTATTTCCGATTACGGAGACTTTGGGATTACCGGTACCTGGTTGCAAGGTTTTTTTCAAACAAAATCTGGTATTGGATTTTGGGCGTTTGGTTTAGGGCAAAACCCTGCCGGGGTACGTAACGGTTTCTTACGGCCTAACCTCGGTATTGTAGACGATGCCGATAATGCCGCATCTGCCAAAAACCAAGTAATTATTAAAGGTTGGGTAAACTGGATTAAGGGTGAGTTTATGGGCTGTCTAGCCAAAGACAACCGCTACTTTGTGTATGTAAACAACCGTGTACACCGTGAAGGTTTAACCGCACACATGGTTGGCGATATTGAAGAAGACCAAGAACCCGATCCATCCTACGCACACATTAAGTCTTTTTTAACGGAAGACCCAGTAACGCATGAAGGCATCTTCCCGGAGTTTAGTTTAGATGAAGACGAAGTACTGGAAAGCTTAATTAAACTGGGCGCAGTACCGGCATGGAAGGAATACTACAGCCTGCGTGATTGTGCCGCCAAGATTGTTGACTACGGCAGAATTAACGCCAAAAGACAGCTTTACCACCACCACATAATTGAGGGAGACATCTTTACCGATGAAATGATGCCCTGGGGAACTATGCTTCCCCTACACCAGTACGATGCATTGGTCACCTATTGCGACCCGGCTTACGGGGAATCTAAAAAAGGGTGCTACCGGTCCATCGTACTGATGGGATTAATAGGGCATCAATACCACATACTGGATGTATGGATGGAGCAAAAAGGAAGTTTTGCCAAAGCGCACCACCGTATGGCAGAACGGGTGGAAGAAAACCGCCTAAGCTGGATTACACCTAATGCCCGTTTTAGGGTTAAAATTGACTGTGAACATTGGGTGGAACGTAACTCTTTACAACAAGCCATTTTAAACCTGATTTATAAAGAGTTTAATCATACCGCCAAAGTATACTGGAGGCCTAAATGGGACGATGACCGAAAGAGCGATAAAATTACCCGTATTGAAAGTCTGGAAATGACGGCTGAAGAAGGCTTACTTATTTTTAATGACGCCCTAAAGAAGAATAAGTACATGACCACGTTGCGTGATCAGTTTAAAGACTTCCCGAACGGAATGGTAGACGGACCCGATGCCGTACACGGTGCCAAAAGCAAGCTGGAAAAATTTATTAAACGACGTAAAACTAGAACCACTACCGGTACCTATAAGAAAAACACGAACCGAGTGGGATAACATAAGCTTATGAGTTCATTTATAGAAAAAAGCGATTATAACTATCAGTTGAGGACTTATAAACTTGATCAAATAATTGATGAAGACGATACAGTCTTAGACGATGCTGAAGAGGATGCTATTGCAGAGGTAAAAGATTACCTCTTCCAGAATTACAATACGGAATTAATTTTTAGCCAAACAGGAAGCCAGCGCAGCAAAAACGTGCTGCGTTGGGTGAAAAACGTTGTTATCTATTACATCTATGAACGTGTACCTGATGAACTGGTACCCGAACGAGTAATTAAGGATTACGACGATACTATTGAAAAGCTGGAAAAGATATCTGCCGGTGATATTGCTGCGGACTTACCACGCCGCCAAACGGAAGAAGGCAAACCTAAAACTCAATTTCGCTGGGGAAGTCAACCAGCAAGAAGCCACTAAATAATTAACATGAGTTTCTTAAAACGAATTACCCATATAGTTAACCTCTCTAAGAGTTACGAATTTAAGCCACTACCACAAAAGAGTGATAAGCGGTTCAGTTATCAGCTGAAGCGGTCTTTTTCTCACAGTGCCGAAGAAACCGGACAGCAGGAATTAAAGAATGCCATTATAGCTGCTGAAGACCCGGAGAACCCAACGCTATACTATCTATTACAGATTTGCAAACGTGCGCTGGAGGACTTCCATTTACGCATGCAAATACGCACGGCTATTAATGAGGTGGTAAGTGAACCGGCTTTCCTTTGCCGTGACGGTAAACCCGATGATAAAATTAGTAAGCTGCTGCACAAAAGGTGGTTTGAAGATTGCTTGAAAATGTACTTGCAAACCGAGTTCTGGCCGCATTCTTTAATTGAATTTCACAAGCTTATTGATCAAGGTGAAGGATTAGAAATTAGCAAAGTAAAGCTATTCCCAAGGGAGCACGTAAACCCATTTACAAAAGAGCTGCTGTTAACGCCTTTTGATACTTCCGGTATTCCGTATACAGACCCTAAGTTTAATAAATGGTACCTAGAGTGTAACGAAATGGATTACGGAGATAGCGAGCAGCTGGGCTTAATTGCTATTGCCGCTAAATACTCTATTTACAAATTCTACTCTTTAAGCGACTGGAGCAGGCGTTCGGAAAAGTACGGTTCACCCATATTGGATTATGCTACTGACGAAACCGATGAACAGGAACTTCAGAAGAAAGAGGACATGGCCGCCAACTTTGGAAATAATTCTTTCCTGGTACGGGATAAGGACGATGAGGTAACGCTTATTGAACCCAAGGCCGGTGGAGATGGCGATATTTATAAGTCCATTTGCGATTACATGGATGCGCAAAATTCCAAAGGTATTAACGGACAAACCGGTACTTCTGACGAAAAAGCCTTTGTGGGTGGTGCTGAAGTACACGAGCGTATTTTAGGCACGTATACCACAGCCAGACTGCGCTCATTAATGTATTGGGTGAACGATAAATTAATCCCTTATTTGGTTAACCTAGAGAACGGACAAACCGCTTACGCTGCGCTTAAAGGTTACGAATGGGTTCCGCTGGAAATCCTTCGGGAGAAACAAAAGAACGATCCCAACAAACCACTAGAAGCACCCGGCACACCACCAGACCCCAACGAAGACCCGAATAAACCGAAAGGCAAAGGAGGGCCAAACAACAGCCTGGGAAAGCCACAAGCGGACAGCGTGTCCGCTTTACATACTGATGTTAAAAACCTTTACAAGCTGTGCTGTGGAACACAAGTACTTAACAGCGGAGACATTGCCAACGATGTGGTTACACGTGCGGTTGACCGTGTTTATAAACGCAAGCTGAAGCGTGGAGATGTAGATGCCGATTTATTCCAGGCGCAGGCTTCCGAAATTTGGAAAGGTGCCAAAGATGGCTTTGCCAGCAACCTGAAAGATTTTAAATACGGAAGCAACGCACACCTGCTGCACCACCAGTTAAAGTACAACAGCTTTGTGTTTGCTGCATTTAAAGTGCAACACAATGTGCTGGATATGCATGCGCAGCTGTTTGATGGTAGCGGTAAGCTAAAAACCCGAAACCAGTTTGTAAAAGATGTAGCTGCTATTAATAAAGACTACAACAAGAACTGGCTGAAGGCAGAATACAATCTGGCTAAATCTCAGGCGCGTATGGGAGCTTACTACGTGAAGTACAAAGACCGGGGTGGTTTCTTTGTATTTAAAACCATAGCCGATGGACGTGTACGGGAAGAACACAAGGTGCTGCACAATACCAAGCTACCGGTAGAGCACAGCTTTTGGTTAACCTATTGGCCGCCGCTGGGCTGGGGCTGCCGTTGTTACGTGATTTGGGTTTCTTCCGGGGAAGAGAAAGGCCCCGAAGGTTTGCCAAATGTAGAAGGCATGTTTGCTAAGAACGCTGGTATAGATGGTAAAATCTTTGGGGAGGAACATCCATTCTTTGAGATTGACCGAGCGTTTGCCGAAACTATGGTGAACTTCTTAAGCAAGAACGCACCGGAAAAGCCAAGTGCTTTTGCTGAAAAAATAGCCTTGTACGAGCGGTATAAAAACGATGCGGATTATAGAATTAAAGGCACGTTTAAGGATAGCGGTGGTTTTGTTGGACAGCATGTACGAGCGCACACAGATGATTTAACAGACAATTTGAAGGCTGCTAAATTGATTGCTGAAAAGAAAGGGCTGCCGGTTGTAATTAGAGAGCACCTAGAAATTGAGGGTAGTAAAAACCCCGAATATTTGATTATGGAGGAAATAAGCGATTTAAAAACACCTAAAAAGCTTACTGATACATCCATAGCTAACCAATTTCAAAAAGCACAGGAAAGACAGAATCTTAATCAATTAGTACTGAATATAACTCTTGATTATGACAGAGAAACTTTATTAAAAGGTATTGACAGAGGCTTTAGAAATAGAAAAAAAATCGATAAGGTATTAATGATCTATAAAGAGAAAGTTTTCTGGATTACAAGGCAAGACTACGACGATGGTATAATTAACGATTTAATTGAAAAAGCCATAAAATAAAAAACCCTGCACCCGGAACTTAATCCAACCACAGGGAGGCGGGCGTGAGCCACAGTTCAAATAACGCAAATATTAATCCAAAAAGCAAATGGGTATTGAAAGTAAACGAAGCTTAGGTGATGACGCTAAAGAACAAATGCGGGAATTTGAAGACTTAATGAGCAACTATTTACCCGATGAAATTGAAAGTGGATTAAATGAAGTGGTGGCCGATTCTTTTGAGGCTGAAAAGTACCAGGGAAAAAGTGGATCCAAAAAATGGGAAAGCCGTAAACGTGATAGCGCAAAAGAAGCTTCTAAAACCAGAGACAACAGAAAAGCCTTACTGGTTGGCTCTGGTGACTTAATTAAAAGTTACGAAACCGAAGTACGTGCCGGTGGTAGTGAGATTGCCCTTGGTTCGGATTTGATTTATGCTGAAGTACACAACGAAGGCAAACAAGCCGGTAGAGGCAAAGGTTTTACCATGCCGCAAAGGCAGCATGCGCCTATACCCGGTGAGCCTATTCCTAAGCTGAATGAAAAAATTGACAAGTGGATGGATAACGAAATGGATAAAATCTTTGACTGATGTATAAAATCCCATACCTGATATTAAAAGCCAAGCTAACGGCTTTAACAGACTTAAAACTTGTAGACATTGATCTACAACAAGAACGTGCCAAAGGTGGCTTACGTTGCGCTCCGGCTGCACTTATTAGATTCTTACCAACTGCTTTAACCAGTATAGGCAAACGCCAACAACAAGGGGAGCTGGAGTTTGAAGTACGGCTTCTAAGCGATGTAAGCCACGGAGACGACAAACGGATTACCAACAACTTACCGGTGAACCATTACGAACTTTGTGAACTCATTTACAAAGCCCTGGATGGTACCAGCGGAAAGCTAAGCGAAGCGGCAGGATTTACCGACTTAGCCGGCACCGCAAACGATAGCCTGGTATTGGGTACCATAGACCGCAGCAACATTGCCGACGGCAACAGCTATACCCGTTTAATGCAAACCACGCAGCGTTTTAAATGCTTTGTAAAAATTACCACCAACATGAAGCCTTACACACCAATTTCCGGTGTAGGTTTAGAGATAGAAAGCACAGAAGTTTAAGTACTTATCAACGGATTGCGGACATTTAGTACCACAGGTGTTATATTAGTGTGTTTTCCACCACTTTACACCTGTATTATGCCTAAGTATTCTGCCAAAAGGCCTTCTACCAAAAAACGGCACGAGCTGATAAGAAAGAAATTTAATGAATTTATTAAGCCGAACGAACACGGTTTGCGCCCAGGATTAGACGACGTATATATTGCTTTAAGTGATACTTTTGGATACGAAGTGAATTACATACAAACAATAATGAAAAACTGATTTTTGTGTTTGTTTTTATAGGTTAGAAAAAGAAAAAGCCCGGGTTTTTAATCCGGGCTTTTTTTATAGAATATCATTGGTTATTGATAATTTTTAATGCTTGAGCTAACTCCCAAGTTTCTTTTAAAGCTCTTTTATCAGAAATTGATAACACTACATCATCATGAAACTGATCTCCTTGAAAACGAACTAATATTTTTTCTTTGTTTAATCTGTATATCATTTCTAGTTGTGGCTCAGAGTTTTCATACGTAACAACCTCGTAAATTCCATCTGTATTATTATCTCTAATGTTATTATTATCAAAAGATGGGACAGGTACTGTACTGAATTTTGCTTCGCCAGCTTTAATAGAAACATAAGTATGAAAAAGCCAATCATTACTAAAATAATTACTTCTTAAATAAGCATATCCCGTGGAATTAGCGCCTGCTGTTAATGTTTTGCGATGTGGCCAATACTTACCAAATGTTTTATGTGTATAGAACGTAATGTCTTTAAATTCATCTTCTTTTATAATAAACTTACTTTTAAGTTGTTTATAGGTCTTTTCAGCTTCAATTGTTTTTAAACTATCTTCTTTGCTTTTAACGATTAATAAACTGTCACTTACATTTTCAACACTATCTTTTTGTACCTGTGTTAATGTTTCTGTTTCATCATCGTCACTTGTGGCAATTGCTATAATTATAAATAGTACTAATCCAATAAATAGAAATTTTAACGCTTTCATTGTTTTGGGTTTTAATTAAAAATTATTTTTTGAGTTGTTAAAGTATTGTCTGTGTAGGTGGTGCGTACCACATAGAGCGTGTTTTTATCTAGCTCTTTGGCGTAGTTGGCAGAGGTGGTTATAAGCTGCCCCTGGGTGTTGTATACTTGTACACTAAGCACTTCTTTAGTGGTTTCTGTGTAGGCTTCAAATCCGGTTACGGTGTCTTTAACACGGAATGCACTTTCTGATTTGTTACTACCGCGGTAGTCGGAAGAGGTGAGTAAAAAACGGCCTTCTTCATCGGGTACTTTGCTTTTAAAAACAATATAATCTTGTTTGCCGGCAGCGCATTGGTACCAGGTATTATAAATGATACCACATAGCCGTTCGTTTTCAATTTTTTCGGCATCGTATACTTCTGTTGTTGTAAATTTAGTGTCCGAGTAGATGGGGTATTCAGAAATGTAATTGGTATTAAATTCCACCACGTAATCGTTTGCAGCGCAATCGTACCAGTAGATTTGAATAAAAAAAACTATGGAGTCACCGGGTTCAAACTCCGGTACCGAAGGTAAATCCAGAATTTTATAATTAGAGTCCGGGTGAGCGTAGGCAATATCGTAAGGGCCTTTTATTTGTTTGGTGTAACAATCTGAATCTTGGGCAAAAGCATTTAAGCTTAAAAAGGCCAATAGGGTTAAAAGTGTAGTTTTCATAAGGGTGTTTGTTTTTTGTGAATTTAATTAAATGTTGGGTTTATTAAAACCCGGCTAATGAATAGCCGGGTATTTTATGCACGCGACGACATGCATCTAGCTAAGAAGCTACTTTTAGCTCCTCATTTAGTTCCGAAATTAAATCTGCAATAACAGCTGCGTCTTGGTGGTCTGTTATGCGTTTCTCTTCAAATAGGGCATACCAACGCAAGGCACTACTTAAAGCTTTAACCAAAGCTCTTCTGTGTTCTTCGGGTGCGGTTTCGCTTAACTGTATAATTAGCTTGTCTTCTGTTTGGATTAACATGCTGCACCTCCTTTGGTAAAAGGTAAAGCCATTTGCATTTTCTTACGATCTTCTAATAGCTTACGGCCTTCCAGTAAAAAGTCAGCAAACGAAGCGGTTATAAAGTTTCTACCGAAAAGCTTAAAAAACTGTCCTGGGAACTTAATTTTACGCGCTTGTACCGTACCGCTTTTTGCACTGTATCCTAATGCCTTTAATACGTTTAAATACGGGTAGCATTTTAACCCACGGTAGATAACTGGTTTAATACCTTTGAAAGGCCCATCTTGTTCTTCTTGTAAAACTTGTGTGCGACTCATTTTCTCCGCTTCAATAAAGTATTTACGTACGGATTTACCAATTGGGTTTCTTTCTAACATTGCTAATTCCTTAGCCATGTCTAAAGTGATGTTGTAATCTTTCTTGAGTTGATATTTAGCAAAATCACCTTTATCTTGGTTTTCAACGCTCCCCAAAACGGGGGAACAGGGGAAATAATCAATACCTAATTCAAAAGAATACTGATCGATTCTTTTTTTAAACCATGTAGGAAAATCTCTACCAACTTCTAGTACTTGATGTAATAGCCTTGCATCAACTAAAGTTGAATTTCCATTCTGAATAATTGGGATTAGTTCGTTACCTGAACTATTGGTGCTTTGGAAATTACTCTTAGTATTTCCTTGCTTTTTCGATCTAATGTTTCGCATTTTTTAAGAATAGGCAGGTCGCTGCGAAACATACTATAACATAGAGCTATAATAGATCTAGGGACTTTCACCCATACGCCTGCCAGTATTTTAATTAGAGATAAATAGCCCATTGAAGGATTAAGTTATATATGTTTCGCAGGGCTAATATCTACAAAAATTTATCAAATACAAAAATAAATTGTGACGTTTGGTTTTAATATAGTTGTTAAAATAGCCACAACAGAGTATATAAATAACCCTACGGGTCGCTTAACGCTTATTTATATACTCCTGTTGGAGTCAATAACGCTCCACTACGTTCTGCTATGATTTATCCGCTTTCTTAATTCACGAATAGTAAATTCGATACCATTTTCAAAAGGTCTAGATTTTAATTCTTTATTAATCAACCAAGTTTCAAAATCATTAAGAAGACTCTCTAAATCAGTTATTGACTCCAACGCCTCACCGCCAAGCCCTTCAGAATCTTCTTTGGTAGACGACCGTTCCGCGTGACTGTCTCCAACATCGTGTAAAACGCCAGACTCCTGCACAGGGCTTGAAACACCTCCCGTACTCTCAGAATTATTTAAAACGTCATTAGGTGTAAAATTTTGATTTATCATATCAATCAAAGCTTCAAATTCAGGTCTATAAACGTTGAATAATGTTTCAGAAACTTTGTCATCAGTAGTATCAAAATTTTGAAGAACTGATTTGATCATTAATTTAGTTTTCAAATATCGAGTCATTTTATGTATTTAATGTTTTAAAAATTCTTTCGTCCGTCCGTCGTTTACACGGTGAGGCGTTATGTGGAACTGGCGGAAAATAGTTCCAGTTGGTTAATGTTCTTTTTATCATTTCTGAAACCAAATGTTTCTATGCAGCTAATAGCTATTCTTTCCGCTTGATTATCCCAGACAAAAGTGCCAATAGCAAATCGAGTACATTGTTTATCTTCTACTGATTGCATCGCATATTCTTCAGCTTCCTTTAAAGAGCAAAAAATATTCCCATCGTGAGTGTCTATTCTTTGATTTCCAAAATACTGCTGCGTGTCTGGGTTCAGCATAAAAACAATGTATCTTAAATTTTTAATATCCATTTTATATGCTCTTTACCCCTCCAAACTTTTAAATTCTTCCGGTACATTCATGGTTTTGCTTTGGTGCATTATTTCAGCGGCTTTTAATTGAAGAGAAGCGGACTTTATTAATTGACTGGATATCTGTACAATTGCTTTACTTCGGTCTATTTCTTTTTCCAGATTCTTTTCAGAAATCTTCTCTTCACCTAGTCTTTCTAATTGGGCAAACAGGTGGTTATTTAGGTCTGTTATTTTGTTTTTCATGGTGTTTTATTTTTCGGTTTAGTTGTAATTGGGCTCTTTTGGCTTGTATTATTTCTGGATACTCTTCTGTAATTAACTTCTTGGTTTGCTTATTTCCTTTGGCTACTATACCTAATATGTAAGAGTCGGTTAGATTATAAGAAGGGTGTTCGCCTTCTTCTTTTTGTAGGGCTAGTGTTTGTTTAAACTTTTCTCTGTTGGTATTTCTCCTGGCATTTTCTGCCATTGTAATACAGTCTAAATTTTCTAAGATGCAATTAAGGCTGTTACCATCTTTAAATATAATTACATGCTTGGCCGGTATGGGGCCGTTGTGCTTCTTCCATAGGTGGCGGTGGTACAAATCCCATTTGCCTTTGGTAAGTCGTATGTACTTATAAGGTGTTCTTTTACCTGTTTTTGGCGATACATCGTATCTAATGGTTATTGCGCCATCGTACATGGTATTGGCCGGTTCTTGTCCTTTTTTAAATTCTGTCTGTGGGCTAAAGCCTTTTTTTAATCATTGATTCCAACTGTGGTGTCCTTTCTTAAATCTGTGGGCTACTCCGTGTTGTAAAAGATTGGCTCTACCAGAATTTTCAGACTCAAGAAATGCTTTGCTTTTTTTCAGCCCTAAACCACTGGCTTTGCCATATACAGAACTTATAGGACGATTTAAGTCTTTGCAGATGTCTTCCGTTCTTTCGTTGGGGTAGCGTCTTTTAAGCTCTTCAATTTCTTCCGGTGTCCAGGGCTTTTTTTTCATTCTAAGGTTTGTTTAAAGATTTGCTCTATAAAGTTTCGGCTTAGCGTTTGCATGTATGGGTCGGCAAAGTCTACTTTATTAAGAGATAGGTACAGCACGTGTGTTTGTGATCTACTTAATTTAAGCGTTCCTGTCTTTTTCAGGTTTTTAACCTTAGCGGAAAGCAGTTTTTCAATTTCCTGAAAGAGATAGGTGTGCAACTCTGAAGTTTCTCCATTACGCAAATAAGATACTATCTGCTTTAGGTCTGCAAACTTGGTTTTGTTGCCAATTAAGTAGAAGTATTCTTTCCCACTCATCTCTATGTTTTCCTGTACTATTATAGGTTCAATTACGTCCTTCTGAAATCTTATTATTTGGCTTTTTAATTCAGGATATATTTCCATTTGATCTTCAACTTTTTTTATTCCACTAATAATAGACGCGTGATTTCTTGTACAGATTCTTGCTATATGTAGCTTGCTTAGGTTAAGTACATGGTATGCTTGGTAATAGACCATGTGTCTGCACGTAATCATTTCCCCAGGTCTGTGCTTACGGTCGAAGAACATCTCATAATCTAACTTGTAGTATTCGCAGCTTCTTTTTATTAGTTTTTCAAGCTCCATTTTTTGTAAAATTCTTCGTTATAAGTGATGTCTGCCCAATGGATCAGCTGCCCATCCCATACACCGGGCTCTGCGTTGGGGAAGAAGAAGAGGATAAAATCTAGTGTGTTGGCAAATCCGTCCCGGTAGGCTATTTCTTCCAGCATGCCGGAAGGAATTCTCCAGCCGTCTAAAAACATATAGAATCTTGCGCTTATTCCGTGCTTATCGCTGGGTTCTAACACCATTTTGCAAACCTGTACAGAGGTACAGATTCCGTTTTCCATGAATTTCTCCATATTACCCGTTTTTGTATTTGGATGTTGGAATTGAATTTCCATTCCGGCTTTCCATCGGCTGCCTTTACGGAAGCTGTGTAGCTTACGGCCTGTGAGGTAGTATTCTACAAATTCTTTATAACTAACTAGGACCATTGTTGATGTTTTTAAGTACTTCTAATATTTTGCCATCGATTTCTTTAACTAGCTCTTCAGGAGTATAATTTTCTCCCATATGTATTATTAGGTTTTCAATATGAATGCCTTTTCGCTTATTCCTTAATTCAGCATTTACTTGCTGTAAAGCTTCTACATGGTTAATGATATCGTCTATATCACTTGCTATTTCATTCCTATTTTCAGGCTGAAGAGCCAAAAGCTCAATCTTAATTTTCTGAAGCTTGAGGTTTGATGAATATTTTCCCATGTGCTTACTTTTTAATAAAGGATTTGTAAACGTTTTCAAATTGTGTTACCAGTGTTGGCAGTTCTTTTAGGCTGTGTTTATCTAGCTCTTTGTGCCACGGGCTGTACTTGGTGCACCAGGCATTTACCCGGTCTATGTTTACCTTTCCGTTTGGAAGCTCCCAGCCCATTTCGTGGGCTAGGCTTAAGATTTTATTTTTCATCTTTTCTTCCTTCAGGTTGGGTGCGGTAATCTTTTGCAGGTAACCGATGAGCTGCGCGGCTTCGTTGTCGTGCATTTGGCGGCTGCTGTCGGTTCTGCCGTTGGTATACTCCAGCACGATTTCTTTTTTATCGTCCATTAGCTTGTTCTTGCTTAGGAGGGTGTTAACGGCTATGAGTTTCTTTTTACTGAGTGTTGTCATTACGTTTGATGTTATCACCTTCGTATAATTCAATTGGTAAGGGTTTTAAGTGCCTGAAATTTTCGTATCTAAATCCTTCTGACCACAGGCATAGTCTGCCCTCGAAGGGTTTTGCAATCATCTTCATCCACTTGCCGCCTTCGGGCTCTATGGTATCTTCCAGCCAAACCAATAAATGATCGTTTGGTTTTACTTCTGTTATTGTGATTAGTTCTTCAGTCATTATTTTAAACTTTACTCCAGTCGGTTTCCCAGGCTTTTTCCTTCAGGTAGTTTTCCGGGTCTTTTTTAGCTTTCCACTGGTTAATTTGTAGGTGCCGCTGATACTTTGGGTAACCGAAATAAGCGCGGTTACGCTCGTATCCTTTCAGTCGGTTCCATAAGTAGATACAGCGTTTTTTGTTGATCTTTTTATCGTATGTTTCCCAGAACATATCGAAGGTGATCTCGAAGTCTACTTCTTCGGCTTTTACGGAGTCGCTCTGGAATGCTGTGGTAAAATCCAGCACATTGGTGTACTTACTGGGCACTTTAAGCTTGAAGTATTTTACCATTGGCTCGGTTAACTCGGCCCCGGAGCAGTCGAACTGTTCCAGCTGAAGCTCTGCGCTGTAGCAGACGTGTATTTCGCCGGAGAACTTACTGGAGGTTAGAATTAGTTTTTTCATTCTGTTACTTCTTTGAATTTTTTACCCCAATACTTTTTGGCTCCTTCTTCCCAAATAATAATTGGCTTTTCGCGTCCTTCTTTTAAGCGACTAATTACAAAAGCCACATAACCTTCCACTCTAACTTTAATGGGAACATCGTGTTTAATTCTGAATGCAGTTTTAGACTCCGGTTCTTTTCCCTTTGGGTGAGAAATGAAGATTATGGTTTTGTTCGGGAATAGGCTTTTCCATTCTTTATAGTCGGTATAATCAAAATCGAAATAGTCTATTGAATCAATGACTACAAATTGCTCACTTCGTTTTCGGCTCATTCTTTCTTTTAAAATTGGCCATGTAAAGTTTTCGTCACAAAAACGTATTTTACCATTCGCTTCTTCACCTAGATGGCGAATGGCTGTACGTTGCATAGATGCTTCATGGCCTTCTTCAAGAGATATATATAGTATGTTTCCGTGATGCATTAGAATTCTGAGTAGCTTAACTAACAAGTTGGTTTTACCATTTCCGGAAGGCCCCCAGATGATCATTCTGAAGTTGATGGTTAAATCACCGAGACTATCGGTGATTTCCTTGGGTAGTCCTTCCATCCATTTGTATTTTTTTGATTTTAACTGGGCGTAGGATAGTACCTTGGGTTTAGCCATTCTTATTTTTTAGAGTATTATGAATTGCAATTAGATTGCAGGTTATACCTATTAATAGAATTATAACAGTGTCTTTGAAATCAGAAGATTTATAAATAACTATCATAACTACTATGTATACTACATATAAAAGAACACTATACTTTGTCTTCATTATCCATATACTTTTATATTGATCAATTGGTCGCAAAGCTTAGCCGCTGCGTTATTGGCAGCGAATAACTTTTGTCTAAGTTCTGAACTGAGTCTTTTTTGCGTATGAATGGGCGAATCACACATTAGGCCAGCACCAAGGACTTCGTTTTTCTCTGTGAATTTTTCACCGTGCAGCATTAGGGTAGTTTCCCAGCCTTCTTCTGTGATTTCTATTGTTATTTTGTTTTGAGCCATAAATAGTATTGTTGGAGGTGTTTTTTGAGACTCAAAGGTCTTCTTAAGTTTTTCTATGTCTTTTAGTGTGAAAGGATCTCTTTTTTTAGGGTCCATTTTTAAAGGGGTTTAATGGGCGGCGTTAACCGCCCGGGTTTTGGTTATCCTTCTACCAGTTCTGTTTTGGGTTCTACAAAGAAGGTTTCCTTTTGGTGTGTGTAGATTCCTAAGTCTTTAAGCACACCTTCTTCGGTAAGCTTTTCTCTGTTGGCTAGAATAGCTTCTTTGTTAGGCTCTTTTTTGGTGCGGATGTATTCCGGCTGAAGCTTTTCGATTAATTTGGTAACCGATGCCCATGTAAAACCGGTTAAGGTTTTTAAGGTTGGTGTACCTGTACGGAAACCGATGGTACCGTGTGCCATCTCTATGGATTTTCGTTTTTCGAAATCATCTCGGTTATTAACTGCATAGGCTTCCAGCTTAGAAAAAGCTTCTTCTTTTTCAGTCATTAACTTTGCCAGCTGATCCTGGTATTTTTCTCGGATTCTGGTTAGCTCACCGTCCATTTTTGCTGTTAACTGGTTGTGCTTAGCAGATGCGGTTGCGTAGTCTGCAAATGCATCTTCCGCTTGTACTTTGTCTAATGCGTAGACTTCTTTTTTCTGTCTTTTAGCCATTGTTATATATTTGGGTTATTGATTACTTTGTTTTTTCTGCTACTAGTTTGCTCATCATTTGCTCGTAGGTTTCCGTCATTACTACACGGTTGGGGTATATTTGCCCGGCCAGTACTTTTGGATCGTGTACCATGTGGTACACGGCTAAGCTCCACGGTTGTATGCTGCGGTTGCTGTTGGAGTTTTGGCAAAATCTACGGTCTCGCAGTTTCCATTGGTTTGTCCACCATTTCCAAAAGATGGAGGTTTGGGCTATTTCTGAAATCCATGCTTGTCTAGAGGCTTCTAGTTGTTTATCGGTTGCTCCTTGTATACCAAAGCTTTCTATGTAGCAGTTGAGGTATTCCATTCCGTTTTCAAACACCATAGTGTTGCAATCAAAGTCGGATAAGCCAAGACGCTCTTGTATCTCTTGCTTGGCTAAGTCGTTCATTAGGTTGTTGAATTGTACTTCGTTCATTACAGTGGATTTTAAGCGTGTTTAAGCGGCCTTCATTTTCTCACGGTGAACCAATCTTTCTACTCTGCGTAAGTCACCCTCGCAGTCGTTGAAGATTGTCATAATAGTCTCTTGGTCTTCTATTCCGTTTTCACGGCAGATGGCGGTAACGTCGTTTCTGTCGTTTTCCGGTAGTGGTATAAACTTTCTACCTAATCGGCTAAAGATTTCTTCATAGCCTTTACGCTTGGTTCTGCGGCCTTTCATTAATCGCTTAGACAGATAGTCTGTAGCTAATAATACCATTGCGCATTGGCCTTGCAGCTGGTTGTATAGGGTTATGAAGAAGTACAGCACGGTGTCGTTCAGCTTATCGGCTTCGTCCATTATAATTATGGGTGAGTCTAGCTCTAGCATGGCTTCCACTACTTCGTCCATCATTTCGTTAACCGAGCCGGAGTGGTCTTTACCCATTTGTTTTAACAGCTTCATTAAAAATGATCGGCGGTTAAAATATTCGGCACATACTATATGGAATACGTTTTGATTTTGCCGCTTAAAGGCTTTTGAAGCTTGTGTTTTACCAGAACCAGCAGGGGCTGTAATAGCAAATACATTGCTGTAATCTTTAGCGTCTTGTAATAGTCTGGTAAGAACTTTATAACTTTTAGTTTCAACAGTTTGCCATTGTCCTTTTACAGAATAGCCTACTTGAGAGGCTACTGTGCGCCATAATTCATTACTTATGCCGCTCCATTTTTCTTTAACTATGTTAATTAAAGAGGCTTCGCTGGCACCTTGTATGGTTCGGAAGGCTTGTGCTTGTGAGTCGTAGCGGTCTCTATAGGTGATTAAGAGTGCTCTAACTTCTTGTTTTTGTGTTTGTGTCATAGGGGTGTTGGGGGTTATTTGTTATATTTCTTTACCATTCTTAAAACTTCCTTAAGATCATCCTTAAGGTCTCTGATTAAATAATCGAAGTATTCTTCATCTTCATTATATTCCATGATAGTGGGTAATGATGATTTTAAAAGAGAATAGACTTCTTGTGCATCTTCCGTTATCCTTATATGAAAACCCTGAAGGTGATCTGATAAAGCGAAATGAATTTTATAAACCTGTCTTGAATAAGATGAGCCTTGTATTAGATTAGCTATCTTCATTATTTCTTTAGACACCTCTTGTTTAATATCATCAAGTTCTTGTGGTGTTTTCATAAGTAGTCGTAAGGGTTAATGTCTTCTTCCGGTTTGTCCGGGTTGTTTTGGTTAATGAATTTCTGTTCTGCGGCTTGTTTTACTTCTTTTTCCATGTAGCCGCTGCTAAGCACGGCTTCAGCGTCTATAAAGGCATCGCTAAGCACTTTTTTGCGCTTCTCTGAGCGTTCATAAACTTCAGACTGCAAGGCTTCTTTTTCTTTGAAAATGGCATTTAGGAAGGTTCTGGAGTTTAAGGTTGCATCCTCTAATGAGCGGCTTGCCAGACGGGCATCGTATGCCATTAAGCGTACTTTGTCGTGATCGGTCACTAATACACGGCTCATGTCGTGCGGATCATAGATTACGCTTACACGCTTGCCAATATCCTCTAGTCTGTAGTTGGATAGATCATAATTGTACTTTGTGCCGTTAATGCTTGGCTGTACACCTTTATTGGTGATCTTAATGCCTTCGCCTAAGTGGTTGTGCTCTATGCCAAATTTTATAAGGAATTGCTCATCGCTTATTATGCGCTTTTTATCCGCTGAAAGTGCGCTCCAGGCTTGCATCCACTCTTCGTGTTTACTGGGCTTGTCTTCGCCTTGCGGCATGTACCGTAAGCGGTGGAAGAAACCTTCAATTTGCTGGGTGGCTTCGTCACCTATGTATCTTCTTTCTTTATAGTTGGCATTTAGGAGTTCATCGTTCACACCACGATTACGGGCGGTAATGTTGTTACCGGTGTAATTGTTGGCTCCAACTTTTAGACATCTTTTCCAGTGTGGCGTCCCGAAAAACTGCTCTATATAACCACGTCCTTTAGAGCCTACCGGTGTAGGCAGGTATTTTGCAATACTTTCATAAAAAGGAGTTAGAGCCTTTAAGCCCCAGCGGTCGGACTTAATTTCATGCGGTAAATACCAGTCACCTGTTAGGCTGCGTAAGTGATACATGGCATTCATGTAAGCCGCTTTTATTAATTCAATCGTTGGGGAACCTATGCCATAAGCATAACCAAGTACATAATCGTTGTAAGAGTCTGTTACAACAATGGCAGTGTACTTCTTAAAGGTTCTTCCTTTCTCGGTGGGATCGATAAACAGTAAGTCGATGACGTTATCGTCGTGCTCTACAAAATAGAGCGGTGCGGTTGGTCGGTACCCCTTTACCTTCTTTAAATACTTATCGTTAAAAGTGGCTTTTCCTTCACGTTCCGAAGTAATGTAAGCGGCTTTCTTTCTGCGGTGGTAGCCTACGGTAGCGGCTTTAATGGTTGGGCGGTTTTGGCTGGTTGCCCAGCTGTTGTATTGTTGGGCAATAAATACATCGTCGTACTGGTTTCCGTGGGCAATCATTTCTTCCAGAATGCTCTCAGCTACTTCACCTTTAACTTTTGCGGTGTTTTTATTACCGAATCTCCAGTCTATAAGTGCTTCGGGACCATTATCTAAGTACTTTTTAAGCGCGCTATCCTTAGCGGCCACTAATCTGCGGTAAGAACCGGGCAGCGGGAGGTGCGCTTGCTTAATCATGTCTATTACATGGGTAAAAAACTGATCCATTGTAAGGTTAAGCCGCTCTTTAATGTCTTTACGGTTCTGCATAGCCTCGTTGATCATGTTTAACCAGCTGGCAGACCATGTGTAATTCTTTACATATTCCGGATTAAGGATTCCGCCGTTGTATTCTAAATAGACTTGTTCGGCTTTTTCGTCATACTGGACCATTTCACGGATAGGTCTTCGCGCTAATGCCTGGTAAGGGTCTCCGAAGGCATCCACAACCATTTGCTTGTACTTTTTAGATAGGCTTTCAAATTCAATGATCACCTTCCGGCCATCCTCGGGGTCTTTGACGAATGGCCAAGAAGGAGATTTGCGCAACCGAGCAGACTTCATAGTATTTTCTGGGATATTAGATTCCAGTAAATCCATCCATTCCATGTATAGTATTTCTTCAATTTTTTTCATATTCTGCTACCCCTTTTTACTTTAAAAAACTGTAATTCAATTAGTTAACCGTTTTTGATGGGTTCAAGTGGGGTGTTTTTAGCGTACTTTAAGGTGCGCTTATGTCGGTTTTCTCGACTATTTAGGTCTATTGGGACTATGTTTTTGATATGCTCTTTGAGTTTATTATCGGACTCGGTTACCTCCATTAAAACCGTCATAATGGTCTCATTATGCACTTCTCCATTACGGGTGCGTCTAACCATGTCGTACGAATACCCCGTTAATTCAGCCACTTTTGAGGCTATATGATCTCTTTTTTTACCCTTTCTACCTGTTTTATTGGTCATATTAGTTACGTTTGTTTATTCGTGTTAAGCACGAACAAATATAAACGTAAAAATCCGACACTTGCAAATCATAAACGTAAAAATTACGACATTGAAATGAATGTATTCTCTGAAAACCTTAAATTTTTAAGAAAAAAAAGAGGTGTTAGTCAAAGTGAAGTATCTGATTATCTAGGACTTACAAGAAACACAGTATCTGATTACGAAAACAAAAGATCGCAACCAAGTTTGGATAATTTATTACGCATTTCCGAATTTTACGGCGTTGAGGTGTCTGACTTACTAAAAACTAAACTCGAAAATGCACACCTAAACGCAAAGAGTACAACAGGTGTTAAAGACTCAGAATGCACACCTAAATGCACACCTAAATGCACACCTAATTACCCAGTTTCAGAGATAAATCATACAATTGTATCCGAGCCACTAAACCCGATGATGAATAAAGAACCGGACACAGAGAAAGTTGCTTTGCGCGAAGTTATTGATGTACAAAAACGGCTTATAGAGTCTTTAGAGGCTCAAATAGACCTTTTAAGGTCCAGATAGGAGTAAAAGTATACGTGTAATTAAACACGCTTAAAATAAACGCTTAGAACGCGCACAAATATTAATTGTATATTAAAGCAAGTAAAACGTTTCGTTTTAAAGTGACAAATTCAAAAATGCTAAAAATCTTTATTTCTGTGCAAATTTCGCACTTTTTACTATTCTCTTATTATGACGTTTCGTTTTAACCCCCTTATAAAAAATAATTAAAAAAACACTCCGTATATTTTACCATTTAACATACGTGTTTGTCACATAGTTTTCTAGTGGTTTAATGCTACATATCTTCTTTATTATATACTCATATATTTATAGTGGGCTAGTTGGTTTTTTCTATTAATACATGCAGAAGGTAAATAGGTTTCGGGCATTAATTTTTATGTAACTACAAGACATGTAACTTTATGGATAAATGCTATCTAGTTTATATAAGCAGCTTTAGATTATAGGATATCTAAACATTAAAAGGCTTATTTTTACACGGTAATTCAATTAACGCTTTTCAATGAAATCATTTTCTTCTAGCACACTTCACAAAGGCATTGTAGATGTATTAGCCGATAAAGGCATTATTATTCCTTCCGAAATACAAGCGAAAACAATTCCCGTATTATTAGAACATAACGGTGATTTTGTGGGGAGATCGGCTACAGGTACAGGTAAAACCTTTGCTTTTGGTGCACCGCTTTTAACCAAAGTGAATCCAAGTGTAGGAAAAGTACAAGCGGTGGTTTTAGTGCCAACGCGTGAACTATGTGAACAAGTGGGGACCGAGTTAATAGAGTTAGGAGCCAAAGTACCCGGCCTGAAAACAGAAGCTATTTATGGTGGTATGTCCATGAAAACTCAAATCAATTCATTAAGTAATGGTGTGCAGGTAATTGTAGCAACGCCAGGTAGATTAATGGATTTAATTCAGCGTAAAATAGTAGATCTATCTGCCTTAGAATATGTAGTGTTTGACGAAGCCGATGAGATGTTATTAAAAGGCTTTAGAACGGATATCGATAAGATTTTAGATAAATCAAGTCGTAAGTTTAGTACTTGGTTGTTTTCTGCTACCATGCCAGATGATATTAATGGCATTATAAAAAAATACTTAACCAAAGATTTAATTCGGGTTAATGTAGGTGATGGTCAAAAGACCAATGCAGGAATTCTTCACCAATACATAGAAGTAAATCCAGAAGAAAAGTCAGATGTTCTATTGCATTTTCTGCACAGTTTTGGTGAAAGCAGAATTATTATTTTTTGCCGAACAAAATCAGGTGTTCAGAAATTGTACAAACAACTTTCGGCAGCTAAATTTTCTAGTGGTGCTGTACACGGCGATTTACCGCAAGGTTTGCGCAACAAAGTAATGGAACAGTTTAAGAGTGGTTCTATTAATATTTTAATTGCTACCGATGTTGCTGCCCGTGGTGTAGATGTAGAAGATGTGGCTTATGTAGTACAATATCATTTGCCAGATGTAGCAGATGCGTACACACACCGCAGTGGCCGAACTTCTAGAGCTGGTAAAACGGGCATTAGCTTAACCTTTGTTTTTCAGGAAGAAAAAGAAAAACTGATGGAAATTAAGGAAGCGCTAAATATTAAACTTGAACAAGTTTCTGCACCAAGTGCTAAAGATCAGTTGTTGAATAAAGCGGTACTGTGGGCGCATAAAGTTTCTAAAGAAAAACCGGTAAGTGCCGAAAAAATTGATGGTTTTACCCGTGAGCAGTTTAAACAAGAATTGTTACACCTTACCAAAGACGAATTATTAGAAAAACTGTTGGCTACTTATTTAAGGGAACAGCAGGGCTAATATTTGTTTAAATAAGGAACTTTTTTTAGGTGAAATTTCTTTGGAATGGAGTACTTAAAATTCTATTCCATGAAATTGATTCCATATTCCATAACAATTTTTTCTATTGGCTTACTTTTATCGTGTAATTCGGCACAGTTAAGTAATTCGGAAGCTAAAAAAATCGTGAATTCTAAACCCGATAAATACAGCTCAGATACTGTACAAACAGCCATTGGAGAGCTAATTATTCCGGCTCCATATTCTACAGAGTCTAAAACCAATCGTTCTGATGTTGTAGATTGGCCTGAAGGTGGTAAACCAACCGCTCCCGAAGGCTTTACAGTAAGTAAGTATGCCGCTGACTTTAATAGCCCAAGAAATACTTACATAGCTCCTAATGGAGATATTTTTGTTTCGGAAGCCAAAACCATTTTAGGTAAGAATGAAATCACCATTTTAAGAGATACCAACGGTGATGGACAAATAGATTTCAGAGCAGAATTTCTTGATGGATTACACAAACCTTATGGAATGCTAATAGTAGGAGATTTCTTTTATGTTGCCAATACAGATGGTTTATATAGATACCCGTACAAAGAAGGGCAAAGCTCTTTAGATGATGTAGAAGGTGAATTAATTGTTGAATTGCCTGCAGGAGGGTATAACAACCACTGGACAAGAAATTTGATTACTAATAAAACAAAAGACAAGATATTTATTTCAGTAGGCTCAAACAGTAATTGTGGTGAACACGGTTTAGACAAGGAAGTAAGAAGAGCCAACATTTTAGTAGTAGACTTAGACGGTAAAAATGAAAAAATATATGCCAACGGTTTACGTAACCCGGTAGGTATGGACTGGAATCCGGTAAATGGAGAACTATGGGCAGCTGTAAATGAACGAGATGAATTGGGAGATAATCTAGTTCCAGATTATGTTACCAACGTAAAAGAAGGTGGTTTTTACGGCTGGCCTTATTCGTATTATGGGCAAATACCAGATCCTAGATTAGAAGGAAAAGGAAAGGACTTAATTAAAACAGCTATTGTGCCTGATGTACCTGTTGGTGCACACACTGCTTCTTTGGGACTTACTTTTTACGATAAAGATCAGTTTCCAGAGAAATATAAAAATGGTATTTTTGTAGGACAGCACGGTTCTTGGAACAGAGCTAGACTTTCAGGGTATAAAGTAGCTTTTGTTCCGTTTAAAAATGGTAAACCATCTGGACCACCAGAGGATTTCTTAACCGGATTTATTGCTAATATTGACAAAGCAGATGTCTACGGAAGACCTGTAGATGTAACAGTAACGCCTTCGGGAGATTTATTAGTAAACGATGATGCTGGTAATACAATTTGGAAAGTAACTTATACAGGAAACTAATAATATATATGATATCACGGTTTATAGGGGCGATGGTAGTAACCATCGCCTTTTTTCATTTTGCGTATGCACAAGAAAAGTCAGATAGTTCACTTTATGATCTTGTCTCAGATACCAGTTTTAAACAATTGAATCAAGTAATCATTACTCCAGAATTCAGAAGAGAAAGTAATGTGTTGATTCCTACTGCAGAAGTAAACCAAGAAACTATAGAACAATACAGTCCGGCAGATTTAATGTCTGCTATTAATCAGACCCCTGGGGTGCTTATACAAAGCGGTGCCTATAACACCAATCGAATTACTATTAGGGGTGTTGGTGCTAGAACCTTGTACGGTTCTAATAAAGTTAGGGCGTATTTTAACGGAATCCCAATCACTAATGGGGTGGGAGAAACCGCTATTGACAGTTATGACCCAGAGGATTTACAAAACATTGAAATTGTAAAAGGTCCAAAAGCTACCTTGTACGGTACAAATTTAGGCGGAACAATACTTTTGCATTCCAAAGAAGCTAAAGCTGGGCAAAGGAATATTAGCAATAGAACTACGATTGGTTCTTTCGGATTAATAAAAAACACAACATCGGTAAATTATGCAGACAAACGTTTGTCTATTCACTTCAATTACGATCATCTAGAATCAGACGGATTTAGAGAAAATAGCCAATACCTACGGAATACGTACTTTTTAACAACATCTTATATTCTGAATGCAAATAATACCATTGCGTTACTTTTCAGTCAAAGGAATTACAACGCGCAAATAGCCAGCTCAATAGGTAAAACCGATTTTGAAAACGAACCTCAAAAAGCAGCCTTTACTTGGGGGAAATCAAAAGGCTATGAAGATGATCAACAAACATTAGCCGGATTAAGTCTGAAACACACGTTTAGCAATTCTTTTTCAAACACAACCAGCATTTTTTACAACTATTCTAACCATTATGAACCCCGTCCGTTTAATATTTTAGACGAACAAACCAACGGTTATGGTCTTAGAACCGTGTTCAACAAAGATTTTTCTCTTCTGAAACGAAAAGCAGAATGGAAGATAGGGACGGAATGCTACGGCGATAATTACCAATGGAACACCAATGAAAATCTTTACGAACAGAATAACGGTAACGGAAGTATTGCCGGTGCTGCGTTAAGCGATAATGACGAATTCAGAAATCAGTTGAATGTTTTTACAACGGTTGACTTTTCTTTAACTGAAAAATTAAAACTACAAGCTGGTTTAAACCTTAATAAAACCGCTTACCAGTATACCGATAATTTCAATTCGGGTACCGACAACAAAAGTGCTTCCCGAAGTTTTGAGCCTGTTTTAGCACCATCATTAAGTGCCACTTATCAGTTAAATACCACCAATATACTTTTTGCCAATGTTAGCAGAGGTTTTAATTACCCGGGTCTAGAAGAAACCTTAAATCCTGAAGGAACTATAAACCCTAATATTGACCCAGAGAAAGGTTGGAATTACGAACTAGGAACAGATTTAATCTTTCTAAAACAAAAATTGCATCTTAATGCTACCGCCTATCTAATGGATATAAGAGGTTTGTTGGTAGCAGAGCGCATAAGTGAAAATCAATACATTGGCAGAAATGCCGGTAGAACAGTACATAAAGGGTTAGAATTAGCCTTGGATTACAAGCCTTCAGTTAAAAAAATGGATGTTTAAGCCGTTTTTAAATGCAGCGTTCAATTTCCATACATTTGTTGATTTTGTAGATAATGGCAACGATTATTCAGGCAATCAACTTACTGGTGTGCCCGATAAAAAATGGAATGCAGGTATTTTTATTCAGCATAAAATAGGGGTTTATTTCAATGCGTTGGTGTGAACAATCTAAGCGATGAAAAATACGCTTCTGCTATTCTGATTAATGCAACTTCTTTCGGCAACAGCGAACCAAGGTATTATTACCCAGGAATGCCTAGAAATTATTACACAGAATTGAAACTGAAATTCAGTTTGTAAGGGCTAATGTTTATTCACCCGAATAACTTCTTCTTTCGTTTTAATTAAATAAACACCCGAAGACTGTTCGCTTAAATCAACGGAATTTCCTTTTCCGCTTAACAAGATTTGCCCTTTGTTGTTGAAAACAGAATACTCTACAGTTTTGCTTAAATGAAAGACACCAGAAGAAGGGTTGGGGCAAATACTAAAGTTTTCAGCTTCTTCTATTTCTCTTTCTGAAGTGATGGAACAATGAAGCAATGTTGGATCAATAACACCATAGATTGGCGTTTTGCATTTCTCTACCGTTTTAACTTCAATATCCCAGTCGTAAAAGAAACCATAACGTCCTTGTCTGCATTGGTAATCTACGTTACAGGTAATATCCAACACGTTGGGGATTCCATAAGGTAATTCACCGTTTTCAGCCTGAAAATCTACCGATTTGCTCGAGCCTACCAAATCAAATAAATAGGTTCCGGGATCTAATTCTATATTTATTGGTACGGTGTTTTTACCAGAAGTAGTATTGGTGTATTCAATTTCGTGTAGAACCGTAGTTTCGTCTTCGTCTAGAATACGAACATTTACTTTGTTGTTGGTATTTGGGATGAATAATGCTAAAGACTTAATAGTGATAGTTTGGTGCACAATCATTTTTGTTCTTTTATCGCTAGCGTCTAAATTAGAGGTAGACCAAATCTCCCCCGTTTGTTCCGAAAGCCCCAAAGTATAGTTTTGAGTGGTTTGTTCAGCAATATAAAAAGTAGTGTCTCTTTCTAAGTTAAAGTCGTATTCTTGGCCTTCATAAAAAGGAACAAAATCCCCAGGATGATGGTACCATAAATAATCCCTAAAATCTTGTACGGCTAGTAAAGCATTACCCGGTTCGCAAATAGAATCGTTTAAAACTAAAAGTGGGTGGTGTGCTGTTAATTGAATGGTGTCTCTAGATTCTGGGCAAGATGCATTAGATGCCGTTACCACGTATTCACCCGCTTTATTGCTTAGAAGTGGGGTATCGTTTTCTGGCAATAGTATACCATCTAAAAACCACTTAATGGTATAGTTTTCAGAAGAAAGGCCGGCATGTAATTCTATGGTTTCATACGAACAAATTTCTACGTCTTCGCCAAGGTTTGCCGCTTTACAAATAGTAGAGAAAATGTCTGCTTCTTGGGTTGAAATCACCAAATCATCAAACCAAATATGGCAATCTACACTTGGCGCCCAGTCGCTTCCGGAACCACCATGGAAGGTTGAAAAGTAAAAGTTATCTACTAAACTGCCATCGTTTACTAAACGTATACCCGTTTTTAATAAAGCTTCTTTGCCATTAATCCAAACCTGAACCTCACCATCATAATTATTACCGGTATTAATTTTCACACGTTCGGCCACTTGGTACCATTTTCCTTTTTCAAAGATAATTTGTTGGCCGTCTTTCATTAAAGCAATGTCTTCGCCATAAGTTTCAGGTTTGTCCATGTGGTATAAATACAACACCGCATTGCCACCCGAGCGCCACATTAACCGCGCTGAAAAACCATTTGTTCCGTCACAAGTTGATCCTCCACTGCAATTATCGCCACTTCCTAAACCGGGTAACTTTCCGCCTTCGTGGGTTCCACCCCAATCAAAGTTTTCACTAAAATATAACCAATAAGAACTGTAAACTTCCGACTGACCCTGAAACTGCAAAGGAGCTTGTGCACCTGTTTCCGTTGGACCTACGCCGCCTGCAGGATAGGCTACTTTAATGGATTTAGAACCAGAATGCGCTACCGATTCATCTATCACTACTCTAGATTGGTTAAAACCATTTACCCAAGGAACGGTAAAACCATCCGTTTCCCAGTTGATTTTAGTATACTCTTGATTATTTTCCCAGACTTCAAAATCATTAGAACCAATGATTTGAGCCATGATAGAAAAAGGAAGGAATAAGATTATATAAAGGAAGTAATGTTTCTTCAAATTAATATAAGTTTAAGATTGATGCATTCACTTATAATTTAAGGAGTTTTTCATTATTTAAAAAGCAATAGCTATACTATTAATGTAGATTTTGTTACTATTTATTTTTGCTGTTTTTTATTCTGAAATATATATGAACTTTTTCTTGTGGCCATTCTTGTAAGAAGACCAAAATAATTTTAGTTAAAAAGTTTGCTTTAAAGTAGGCGTAAACCTGTTTAAAGAGACTATTTGGCATGCTTTTAGAATTAAACAAAGGACACTAACTTTATTCAATTAATGATTGTATACGATTCTAATTCTGCTTGGTTCAGAGATATTTTTAATTCATTTAAAAGCACCACATTAATAAAGCTATTTGTAAGAATCCTAGGGATTGGCGCAGTAGCTGGTGCTGCCATCTATTTCACTCATCCGTATTTAGACCATTTCTCCATATTTAATACCAATCACTTTACCTGGATTGGAGTGGCCTTGTCTATTTTAATGGTTTTTAGAACAAACACCGCTTACGACCGCTGGTGGGAAGGCCGTAAACAATGGGGACGTTTAGTAAATACATCACGTAGTATTGCTTTATTAGTGAACTCAAAATTGCCTATACATGATGAAACCAACCGTAGGTATTTTGCTAGAAATATTAGCAATTATGCCTATGCTTTAAGCGGACATTTGAGAGGGGTTTTCAGAAAAGAGCTTTTGTACGATGTAGATGATAATGATGAAAAATCATTAGAAGTACACAAACACGCACCCAATTATATTGCTAAAAAACTGTACAACAGAACCGTACGTTTATTAGAAAGAGGGCAACTTTCAGAATTTATAGAACTTAAAATGTTGGACCATTTGGCGGAATTTAATGAAATTACAGGTGCATGTGAACGGATTAAATCAACTCCTATACCATTTTCATATAGAACGTATTTAAAAATATTTATATTTATCTACATAGCTTTATTGCCTTTTGCGTATATGGAATCATTAGGGTTTTATGCGGCTTTATTAAGCATGGCTCAAGCTTTTTTAATACTAGGTTTAGAAATGATGGCAGAGGAAATTGAGGACCCTTTTGAAAATAATAGAAACGATTTACCAACAAGACATTTATCGGATATTATTAGAAATAATGTATATGAAGTTTTGGGTTTTTATGATGAGGTGACAAATCCAAGAAGACCAATTAGGTATAGGGTTTTAGATTAATTTTATAAAAACTTGATTTTTAAATAAAAATATTAGTATAATTTAGAATACCTTTAGTAAACATATGTATATCTACACGCTATAATTTTTACTAATGAACTATACTTTTTTTAGTAAATACAAGAGATGCATAGCTGTATTCGTAGTAATGCAGGCAATATCTTTCTCCTTAATATTATATGATAGAGATGTACAGAAAGAGACGTTTTATAATTCATTAAAAGCATCTTATTCTGCCAAACTATCATTAAAGGGAGAATTGATTGCCCAAACATTTACACCTTTGTTTTCTGACGTACGGTTTTTATCTTCTCAAAGATCTTTAACAGCGTATTTCAGAAACCCTAATAACAATAAAGACTTAATATCTGATTTCAAAATCTTTTTGTCTTCCAACCCAAGTTATGATCAAGTAAGGGTTTTAAATCTTAATGGAAAAGAAATCATAAGGGTGAATATAGGAACAGATTCGGCTTATAATGTTATTGAAAACGAACTACAGGATAAATCAAAAAGAGATTATTTTGCTAAATCAATTTTCCTTAATGAAAATGAAATATACCTTTCTTCACTAGATTTAAATATGGAGAACGGGAAGATTGAATTACCCGAAAAAGCTACGATTAGAATAGTTACTCCCGTATTTCACATTGGTGAAAAAAAAGGGCTTTTAGTAATTAATTACAATGCTAATCGGTTTTTGCATCAACTTTCATTATATAATAATTCTAAGTCTACTTTTCTATTGGTTAATAATACGGGAAGCATATTGTCTGGACCACCAGAATTCAAAAAATTTGCTATGCTTAAAGAGGATTCTAAAGAAGATTTATCCTTTTATTTCCCTCAATTAGGGAAGGCTTTGCGAAAAAATAAAAATGGATTTTTAAAAAATAAAAACGGTTTTTTTGTTTTCAAAACGGTTAATCTTTATAACCACAGTGATTATAACTTATATAAAAATCGAGTAAACCTTTCAAAAGGTGAAAAAGATTGGTTTATCATTTATTGTTTGGATAAAAAATCCATTAATCAAAATTTAAAACCGGTAGATATTAATTGTTATTTGTTTATGCTTTTTGCTACAATTATTAACATATGTATATCTGTGGCTTTTTATTATTTAAGAAATAGAGAAATTAGTTATGTAGAACAATTAAAGTTTTTAAATGAAAACCTTGAGGAAAGTATAGTTAAAAGAACAAAACAACTTTCCCAAACTAAAGTTTTGTTGGAAGAAAAAGTTAAAGCATTAACTAGTTCTATAAGATATGCTAAAAAGGTGCAAGAGACCATTCTTCCTCAGAAGAAAATGATAAAAGGCTATTTCCCTAATTCTTTTATTTTATACATGCCTAAAGATATTGTGGCGGGTGATTTTTATTGGATGGAACCGTTTCAAGAGGTAAATAACCCCAACCAAGAGTTAATTATATTTGCTGTGGCGGATTGTACTGGGCATGGTGTACCGGGCGCCATGGCTTCTATGGTTTGTTTTAATGCATTAAATAAGGTTGTTAAACAAGAGCGTATATATCAACCCTCAGTTATATTAGATCATGTAGCGTTACTGGTAGAAGAGGCATTTTGCCAAGGTGAAGATGCTTTAAGTGATGGAATGGATGTATCTCTTTGTTGTTTAAATTTAAAGACGAATGTTTTACAATGGTCGGGAGCAAACAATCCTTTATGGATTATAAGGATTTCTGAAGATAAAAGCGAGTTAATAGAATATAAGGCAGATAGACAGGCTATTGGAAAACTTGAGGGCCACAGAAAAAAGTTTACTAATCATGAAATTCAGTTAAAAAAAGGCGACTTAGTATATTTATTTAGTGATGGTTTACAAGACCAGTTTAATGGAATTACCAACCAAAAGCTTAAAAAAGTAGGACTGAAAGAGCTTATGAAAAAGGTGAGTAAAATTGAAAACATGAATGAGCAACGGGAATATTTAAGAGGCTTTATAAGAGAATGGAAAGGAGATTCTATGCAAATAGATGATATTTGTATAGTTGGCTTAAAATTATAAGATCTTCCCAAGTATTTGAAAACCTCATTTCGATTTGTGATATTGAGTTATGGTTTATTTCAATTCTAACCTTATTTCAGAATTAAGAGCTTTATCTATTAACGATAGAGAACGAATTATTGCCGCCTTACACTGGGCTATTGCAGATGACTTACCCAAAGCCGTAATTAAGTTGCAAGATTTTAGAGACGGTGAAGAATTACATATTTCTTCTTACGACTATAGTGAAGTTTATAATGGACTTTCCGCTAAGCAAAATAACGTATAAAACTACTTTTCAATTGTTCTAAAAGTAAGGTTTACCCGTGGTGTTTTAATTTTTTTGCTAGGAGGTAAGCTGTGTAACCAATAGGTTTGAGTGGTGCCTTTCATTACCAATAAACTTCCGTTTTCTAGTATTAAAGATACCTTTTCTTTTCCTGTTTTATGCTTGAAAGCAAATTTACGTTCAGCACCAAAACTTACAGATGCAATGGCACCATTTCGTTTTAAATCTTTCTCTTCATCGCAGTGCCAAGACATTCCCTCCTCACCATTATGGTATAAATTCAACAGACAAGAATTAAAGTTTTCTCCAGTTTTAGCTTCTATTAAGGCTTTTAAGATTAATAATTCAGGGGTCCAAGGCAATGCTTTTTTAGTTGTGTTTGAATAGGTGTATTCAAACGGTAAGTCCCCATACCAAGCTATTTTACGCTTGGTTATTATTCGTTTTCCAAAGATAATTGCCTCGTCGTTTTTCCAATCTATCTCTTGAAGAAGAGTGTTTAAAAACTTATTGGTTTGTGTGTTAGAAAACAATTTTCCGTAGTAGTTTACCGTGCCATCTTTGGGTAAAATATTGGTGTTTTCGTTGGTTATATTTCCAAATAGATCTTGCATAAACAGTTAATTTAAAAATCTTTTTGCAGTTGGTTTTCATGTTGTGCGGCTTCCCAACCAAGTATGGCAGATTTCCGGGTTGAACCCCACATATAACCACCAATTTTACCAGATGCCTGTATTACACGGTGACAGGGTATTAGAAAAGCAATTGGGTTCTGACCGATGGCCGTACCAACGGCTCTTGAAGCTTGCGGGTTTTCTATTTCTTTGGCAATAGCCCCATAGGTAGATACTTTTCCTTGAGGTATTTTTAACAATGCTTCCCAAACTTTTAACTGAAAAGGGGAGCCCTTTAAATGCAATTTAATTTCAGGGAGTTGATCTGTACTATTTTTGAATAATGTTAACGCTTCTAAATGAAGGTGATCTTGATTTTCTATTAAGTGAGCATTTGGATACGTGGATTTCAAAATATCTGTATTTTCGGTTTCTGAAAAAGTAATGGAACAAATCCCTTTAGGGGTAGAAGCGATTAATATTTTCCCGAAGAGACTTTCATTAAAACTGTAGTTAATGTGCAAATTTTCGCCTCCGTTTTTATAGTCACCGGGCGTCATGCGTTCAATGTTTACGAACAAATCGTGTAATCTGCCTGTGCCCGATAGGCCACTTTCTTGAGCAGCCGTAAATAAATTGATTTCTGGTTCTTGTAAAAGTTGTTTGGCGTAATTTAAACTAAGATATTGAATGAATTTTTTAGGACTCACACCCGCCCATTGTGTAAATAATCGTTGAAAATGAAATGGACTTAAGTGAACGGATTCAGCAATTTGTTCTAATGAAGGCTGCGTTTTAAAATTAGCCTGAATGTATTCTATGGCTTTAGCAATCCGTTCGTAAGTAGCTTCTTGTTGTCCGTCCATGGGTTTTAATGTTGTTGTAAAATTACGGGACTTTCGTTCATCATAAAACCCGATTCTTGCGGAATTATAAGGTTAATTACTATTTTTATTTCTAGCTTTCCTAGCCGCTAATTTTTTAAGATAATGTTCTTTTGAAGCTACGTAAATCACTTTTTCTACTTCGGAAAAAATAATCCCCTTAGCATTAAAAATAGTTGCCATTTTAATAATGTCTATTTCTTTACTTTCGTTTACACGTTTTTTAATGTCTAAAATCTCTTCTTCAGTGTATTCAAAATTAGCATAGACCTTTTCTCTTACTGGTCGTTTAAAGCGGATGGTAGCCGTTTTATCCCAAACCACATAATCTTCACCTAAAATCTGTAGAAGCTGAATCATGTAAATAGGGTCTGTGGCAGAAAATAAACTGCCTCCAAAAGTGGCACCAACAAAATTCATGTTTTTGTAATTGTGCGGAATTTGAATTTTCACTTTCATTAAATCGGAAGAAACTTCTGTGACTCTTCCTACCGATCGTCTGTACATGGGTGACCAGTTAAAACCGTATTTGAAGATGAAGTTTTCGGGAAGGAATTTTCGTAATGTGTTTACAATGGTTTGGTACATAACTAAGGGGTTTGTTAATTAAGATACCAAAATTGTAATAAGTTCAATTATTGGAATGGCCGATAGTTAAAAAGGGTTTATTATAAAACCAACAATCCATTTTCTCGCAAAACTTTCCAAGCTTCCAATTTAGTAGCATCTTCTAAAGACCATTCTCCAAACTCATTAAATAAATCTTTCGCATTTTTTATACTGAAGAGTTTTTCGTTTTTATAATGAATTTGTTCTAATAAAGCGTCTAAGGTTTCTGCTAAATCTACAGGGATAGTAAATGAAAATAAACGTTGTAAATCATGAAATTCAAAAAGGGCTTCTTCACTGTTTTCAGTTTCTACAATGTCTACGGCCGGTAAATTACCAATCCATAGAATTTTTGATTTATCGCTAAGGTTTATGTTTTCGGTTTTATTTATAGCAGTTGCTATGTGATTTTCGGGAATAGTGGTTGGTGGTAATTCGTCTTCAAACCAAGATTGTAAAGGTTTGTCAAAACCTTGGTTTCGCATATAGCTTAATAAAGACGTTTTTAAACCTATACTGAAGATGGTAGGATTAGCACCTGTTGGATCTTCGTGGGCTAAATCGTTGTATGCAAAACCACCTTGTTCGGGGCCAACTTTTACAACGCCGTACTTTTCGGGTTGTAAACCTACCGGACTGTGCGCTGTCATAGCAAAGCGGTGCCAAAAGCCCGATTGTATGATTCCGGCTTGAAACAACTGACGAACCATTTCTAAAGAATCAATGGTTTCTTGTTCCGTTTGAGTAGGGAAACCATACATTAAATAAGCATGTACCATAATACCCGCTTGTGTAAAATGTTGGGTTACTCTAGCCACTTGGCTTACACTAACGCCTTTTTCCATTTTTTCTAACAATCGGTCAGAGGCTACTTCTAACCCGCCAGAAACCGCAATACATCCAGATGTTTTTAGTAATTGGCAAAGGTCTTTTGTAAATCGTTCTTCAAACCGAATGTTTGTCCACCAGACCACTGCTAAATCTCTGCGTAGAATTTCAATGGCTACATCTCGCATAATTGAAGGAGGTGCTGCTTCATCTACAAAATGGAATCCGTTTTGCCCAGTTTGTTCCATCAATTGTTCCATTCTGTCGCAAATGGTAGTAGCCGAAAGAGGGGTGTAGGTTTCAATATAATCTAGACTTATATCGCAGAAACTACATTTTTTCCAGTAACAGCCGTGCGCCATGGTGAGTTTATTCCAACACCCGTCACTCCATAAACGGTGCATGGGATTGGCAATTTCTAACACAGATAAATAAGAACCTAAGTCAAGGTCTGTATAATCTGGGCAACCTAAATCTTTAAATGGAATATCACGCAGACTTTTATTGTCCATATATTTTACTTTTCCATTCTGAAGTAAAAAAGTACGTTTTAGGTTTTCAATAGGTCGGTTTCCGTCTAAGTAATCTACTAAAGAAAGTAAAGGTTGTTCACCATCGTCTAGCGTTACAAAATCGAAATAGTCAAAAACAGTAGGGTCTGAAAGACTTCTAAGTTCAGTATTAGGAAAACCACCACCTAATGATGTTTTTATGTCTGGAAAATTTTGTTTTATGTATTGCGCACACTTAAAAGCACTGTATAAATTACCGGGGAAAGGCACCGAAATACCAACTAACTGGGGTTGGTATTGTTCAAGTTTTTCTTGTAGCCGTTTTAACAAATAATGATCGGTAAAAGAAGGGTCTAGCTGAAGTTCTTCATGCAATTCATCAAATTCGGTAGCCGACATTCCCAATTGTTCTGCATAGCGAGAAAATCCAAAATTTGGATCTACTGTTTCACGAATAAGATCGCTTAAATCTTCCAAAAAAAGCGTAGCAAAATGGCGGGCTTTATCTCTAATACCCATAGTGCCAAAAGCCAAGTCGGCTTCTTCTTTTAAGCCAAAACGAGAAGCTTCCGGTAAATAATCACCTTTTGCAATTCGGTAGGCTAGTGTTGGGTTTTTGTCCTGAAGAAAGGCAATTACAGGGTCTATAGCGTTAATGTAATGTTCTTGTAAATGAATCATCCTTACGGCATTATCCGAAAGGTCTAAACCGTAATGTTCTATGGTTTTAAACAATGTTTTTACTCCCGAAGAAGAAAATAAGTCTAATATCACTTCCATGCCTAAGTCGGCTTGGTAGGCTTTTAGATTTACCGTATTAAAAAAGCCTTTTAAATAAGCGGTAGCTGGGTATGGAGTATTTAACTGCGTAAAAGGAGGGGTGATAAAGAGCGTAGTAATGGCCACAGATATAGATTTGAAGCTCTAAAGTTCAGCAGTAATTAGGAGATAAGCTAATTCTATTTTGTTAGAATTTAAATTGCTAGTTATTATGTAAAAAAAAGGCATAAAAAAACACCCATCATTACAAATAATAGGTGTTTTAAAGATTAAATATGTGTGTTGTTTATCTTTTGCGATTATTCTTCTTTTCTTCACGTAACCAGTCATTGGGGCTTATTTCTCTATAGTTTCTATAAAATGCACCCATCCAATAGTTTCTAAATCCAAAACCGCCAGCTTTTTCAGCCATTTTTCTTGAGTAAAGAATTTTTTTGCTTGAAATATCAAAGTACACTAAATATCCTGTAGCGTAAGCACTTCTTTTATTCATTTCTGTTACAATAAATTTAGTGCCTATGCCGTCAAATCCTTCATAAGAATATTTATTTACTATAGTTTGCAGTTCTTCTTCTGTTCTGGTTGGCTGTGGGTTATTATCATAACTTCTAATAATGGCGCTTTGGATTTTCACATCTTTATTCCACTCATTAATCTCGTCTAGACCAATTACAACACTGTCTTTCTGTAAGAAATTTTTAAAGTTGTACTTTTCAGGTTCGCTGTAAACAATGGTATTCCATTCCTGAAAATAATAATCTCTAATTTTTTCTGGATCGTTAAAACCGGGTGTTTCACTGTCTTCAATTAGTTTTACATCCGTAAAGTCTAAACCAAACCACGTTAATTGAGGTGCATCTATAACTTTTTGTAGGTTTACATCAGACTGGGCTATAACAACACCTGTAATAAATAATAATAGAAAAGTTAGCTTCTTCATATAGATTATAGATTTTGGGTTATAATTGTGTTTAAGGTTTCTAATATAGTTTTATGCTTTTTCACAAAAGGGTTGGTTTTATCCCAAACATATCCGGCTAAAACAGAACAAATCTGGTTTTTAAATTCAGGTTTAATGTTTTCAGCAAAAAAAATATTTTGTAATGTACCATTGTACCACCCTGTTACATAAGATCTAAAGACGTCAACACCTTGTCTAATGTACAAGGTATATTCTTTTTCCCAATCTACATACTGGCCGTTTAATTCTTTGTCAATAAGTTGGGCGGCTAAAGAGCCAGACTCCATGGCAAAGGTTACGCCACTAGAGAAAATAGGGTCTAAAAACTCTGTACTGTTGCCCGTTAAAACATAGCGTTTACCGTATAGTTTAGTTACACCTACAGAATAACCGGTTATTGTACGGGGTTCAAAAACTAATTTTTTATCCTGAAAACGATTTTTAGTGCGAGGGTCTTTTTCTAGCAAAAAACGGAAACGCTCTTCTGGGGTTTTAGAGCTTTGATTTTCGAAATAACTTAGATCACCAACAAAACCTACCGAGGTGATTTTATTTGAAAAAGGGATGTTCCAAATCCAAAGATCATTATTTACAGATGTTGCGGTTATCCGATTACTTTCTGGGCCATCGGGTCTTTCAGGCTCATGAATATGGGCAAATAAAGCTGTTCTGGCAGGAAAAGAAGAGGCTTTATCTAAGCCAAACAGCTTGGGTAATACTCTTCCGTAACCGCTACCGTCAATAATGTATTTAGAATGAATTTGGTTTTCTCCTCCCGAATTAGAAATAGTAGTGATTACTTCTTTATCCGTGATTTCTACCTCGTTTACACTAGTTTCGTATAGAATTTCAACACCTTTTGCTTGTACGGCATCTGCTAAGATTTTATCGAAATCGGCACGGGGTACTTGCCAAGTCCATGTCCAGCCCTTGGTATATTGGTCAGAGAATTGAAAATCACAAGTATCATTTCCTTTATAGAAAATAGCGCCGAATTTTTTTTGAAATCCTGCTTTTTCAACCTCTTGCATTAGTCCAGCTTCTTGTATGTGTTCCATACAACGCGGCAATAGACTTTCACCAATAACAAAACGAGGGAATTTCGTTTTTTCAATAACAGCTACTTTATATCCTTTTTTATTTAACACACCAGCTGAAATTATACCAGCTGGGCCTGCGCCTATGATAAGTACATCATATATAGAATCTGTATTCATCTAACGTTAGTTTGTTACTAGAGTTTTTTATTGGGTAGTTATTTTTTGCAGACTAAAATGGTATGTCCTATACCTACGTCTTCATGTGCGTGTTCAATTTTTAAACCCGATTCAAGGATTAATTTTTCAAATTCTGGTTTACCATACATTTTACTATTACCATTAGCAATACAGGTGAAGTATAAAGATGTTTGTACTAAGCTGTATGCCGCGCCTTCAAACATTTGGTTGTCCCAGAAGGTTTCCATGATGTATATTCTGCTATTTTCGTCCATAGAGTTTTTAATTCTAGACAAAATGCTAATAACTTCTTCTTCCGAAAAGCAATCTAAAAATTGGCTCATCCAGTAAATATCAAACCCAGCAGGGATTACGGTATCTTCTTTTAATAAATCACCGGGGTTGTATTTTATACGGTCACTGTTTTCAATTTTAGAAAGAATACCTTTTGCGGTGTTAATTTGACCAGGAAGATCAAATATGGTTACTTCAACATCTGGATTATGATTTACACATTGTGTTGCCCATTTACCAGTGTTACCGCCAATGTCTAATAGTTTTTTAACCGGTTTATCAAATACAATTTTTAATGCTGCCGGAAAACTTTTGTCTGAATAATAGTGGTCAAAAGTAAACCAACTTGTTCTGAAGGGTTCCTCAATAGTTGCTAAACCTTCGTATAAAGTAGGCCAATCTCCAAATACTTTTAAACCGGAAGGTTTTCCTTCTTCAATAGCTTTGTCTAAATGAAACATGCCTTCATAACACACGTCTTGCGTAAAATCAAAGTTGGCAGAGGTTAGGTCATCATGAATTACAAAGTAACCTATTTTAGAAAGTTTATAGTTTTCACCTTCTTTTTCTACAACATTGCTTACTAATGCAGATTCTACCAAAACACGGACACCGTATTTAGAAACGTTCGTTTTTTCGGCTATTTCTTCAATTGTTAATCCTTTACCAAGGCTTTCAGAAATTAATTGTAGAATCCCCGTTTTTCTTAAAACCATTACTGCTTGAAATGCAATGGGTGCGAAAGCTAATTTTTGAGCTTCGTTTTTAGCTTCTACAGCAGTTATTTTTTTTGTTTGAAAAGTATTCGAATTCTCCATGTTTTTGTTAAATCAAAATTATTAAGGTTGATGGCCTTTCTTTTTTAAAATTTTAAGGGGTTGTTTATTTTACAGAAGTAACTTTTTTCATTAGTTTTTCTTTATCTAAAAAGTTAAAACAAGTAACAAAAGCACCAATAGTTACACCAACAATGCCGTGTAAAATTAGATTTTGCCCCGTTAAATACAGATTAGGTATTTTAGTACTTGGGTTAATTAAGGTTCTGGCAGGGGAATTACAATCTTTTAAAACACCGTATAGAGAGCCTTCTTTATCTCCTAAATAATCTCTAAGTGTAAGGGGAGAAGAACTATGTACCGACTTTATTTTAGAACGGATGTCTGGAAACATCTCTTCTAGCTTTTTCAGAATAATTTCTTCTTTCTCTTTTTTGAAATTGTTGTATGCTTCTGTTCTATCACCAGGTTCGCCTACGGTATTAAATGTTTCTTCCCACTGTTTCACGTCTTCGTAACGCATGTAAGCCATTACAATTAAGCTGTCTGTGTATTTTTCGCTTTTAGTAACGGAAGGGGTGCATATGTAAAGGTTTTGGCCCCAATTTACTTCTGTGTATTCTAAACTAGCCCAAGGGTCGTCTTGCTGTAGGTAAATATTGTAGTTGAGGTACTCAAAAGTATCTTTCTTTAAAGAAATGTATACGTTAAAAGTAGAAATGGTGTTTTCTAAGTTTTTAATTCGTTTTACATAAGGTTTTAAAAAACGATCTTCACCAAATATGTCTACTGTTGCCGCCGGGTGCGCATTAGAAATGTAGTTTTTCCCTTTTACAACATCACCATTTTCTAATACTACTTCAGTTATATTTTTGTTATTATCATAGTTGGCAGATACTACTTTTTTACGTTTAAGTACTTTACCGCCCAATTTACGGATAGATTTTGTTAAGGAAATAGCCAACTGTGAACCTCCATCTTGTAAACGATAAGCACCATTTATAAAACTATCGGTTATTAGAGCGTGTACATATAAAGGAGTTTTATCTCTTACACCAGCATATAAACCGTTATTACCAACTAATACAGCCTTTAATCTTTCATTATCGGTAATTGTATCAAGAAATTCAGCTGTGTTCTTGAAAATTAATTCGCTTTGTTCCCCATTAAAAAAATCATGCACATCTACAGAGTTAAGCTTGTACATGGGGAAATTACTGCATATTGTCTGCAACGAATCGCAATATTTTGTAATTGCGGCTTCTTCTTCTGGAAAATATTCTACTAAGTTTTTTTTATGTTGCTCGTAACCTTGGCCTAATTTATATTCTTTACCATCGGGGAAACGGATTAAGTCAAAACAGTCATCATCTAAACGTTTCCATTTTAAGTCCATTAAACCAAAATATTTAAAAAATTGGTGTAGGCATTCTCCTTCGTTTAGGTTTCCTATGTAATGTACGCCGGTATCAAAAATACTTTTATCTCTACTAAAGACTTGTAAGTTTCCGCCAATTTGATGATTCTTTTCTAGAACGATTACTTTGTACCCTTCAGAGGCAAGTATAAATGCACATTCTAAACCACCCAGTCCACTACCAATAATTACAAAGTCGTATTCTTCTGTGTTATTCTCCATTTAATGTCTTTCTAAGTATAATTAATACATTAGAGGTCTTTTTAGATTGTTCAATCATTTCAAAACTTAGTCCGTATTCTTCTGCTAAATTCTTAATAAACTCTGAAGAAAAGAAATGTAAGTTTCTGGTTTTCTTATTAAAGCCTATAATTTGGGTAGAATATCTTTCGGTTTCTATAGTTTTTTTGTGACGGTCTTTAAGATCTGTAATCCCATCTCGTATAAATAAAATGCCATTTTGATCTAAACTTTCAATAGATTTTTTTAGAACAATTAGTTGTTCTTCTTCTGGTAAGTAATGCAGTACATCATTGTAGAAAATCACCTCTCTTTTTGGGATAGGGTAAGAGACAATATCGGCAGCCTCAAATTGTAAGTTTTCAGTTATGTTATAGGCATTTTTGGCAATAGCAATTTTATCTTCATCGTAGTCTAGGGCCAAAATTTCCCTGTTTTCATTTCTGAAATGAAGAAAATAACTGAGGTAACCGTAGCCACAACCTACGTCCATTATTGTGGTTCTGTTGCCTATTAATTTATTGTAAAATGTATAATTTTTAGATTCAAATCCCCATTTTATTTTAAAATACCATTCTAATAAAGGCCCTTTAAAAACATAGTTTCTAAATATTATTTTAGAGAAATAGAGTGCGTCTTCTTGCTGGTTTTTATAGCTAGAAAATTCTCTTTTAAAATATTTAGAAACGCTTTTTGTCTTTTGTGAATAATTTTCTCCCCAAACTGGATCTTCATGTTTAATTCTAGGTAAAACTTTTAAAGAAATGGTAGATATGTTAATCATTAAATCACTTTTGGGAAGGGTATCATAAACTCCATGCACCATAATAGGGGTGATGTCTAAACCTAATTGATCGGCTAAGAAAAAAGCTCCTTTATGGAAACGTTTCATGTTACCGTCTTCAGATCTTGTTCCTTCCGGAAAAATGCCAATTGAATATCCATCTGCAATTAATTTAGATACTTTTTCTAAGTTCTCTTCGGGTGAGTCTCCTATGTATATGTAGCCCGCATAACGGATTAATGAACCAAATAATGGTGATTTATAAACCCAATCTTTAACCACTAAAACAATTCTAGGGCTTAACATAATTAACAATAGTATATCTAAAAATGAAGCATGATTAGAAATGATAATAGATGGTTTACTTATGTCTAGGTTTTGTGTATCAATTCTTTTAGTGATTTGATAACCGGTGTAAATCTGCAACCAAGCCAGCTTAGATAGTATATGGTTAATAAATAATTGTTTTCTTTTTCGGCCTATAGGCATAGACCTAAAGAAAAGTAAAAATACAGAAGCAGCTAATGAGCCTACAATAAATAGTGTAAAGGAATAGGTGGTTAAAAAGAAAGCAAAAAAGGTGATGGGTGGTTTTCCTTTTTCAATTCTGCCTTGTACAAAAAAGTTAAAGATAATTGGCTGTACTACTAAAGAGATTAATAAGATTAAAACTATGCCTAGAACACTTATTAAAGCAACCGAATGTATAGCGGGGTGTTTTGCAAATATTAAAACGCCAGTACCAATTATTGTGGTAATGGCAGAAAGGATTATAGCGGTATTGTAGGATTTTAAATTGTTCTTCTTGAATTTATACTTGGCCATTAACCCATCGCTTACGAAGATGCTGAAATCGTCACCTAGTCCAAAAATGAAGGTGGCAATTACAATATTTACAAAGTTAAATTTAATATCTAGTAAAGAAGCAATACCCAAAATCCAAATCCAGCCAATAATCATTGGCAGAACGGTTAAAAGAGTAAGTTCTAGTCTTCCATAGATAATTAAGAGTGTAATAAATACAATTAAAAAAGAGGCAAATAGTAAGTAGTTAAAATCATCTTTTACTAAGTCTACTAAAGAGCTTGCCATATCTGCTCGGTCAAATATTTCTATTCCATTAATCGTTAGAAGTTCGGCTTTAATGCGCTCTTTATCCTGTTTATTAACTATTACAGAACTTAGAAGAATAACCTTACCATCTTTATCTTTTCGTACTAAGGTATTCAACTCCATTTTATTAAGAAGAAGGGAGTCTGCTTTACCTGTTGGTGCTTCAAATTCTGTTAACCAACTTTTGAAATTACCAAAGGCATTACTATTAAAACCTATGCTTTTAGCCGTACTATCAATAGTTGAAAAAGTGGATGTACTTTTGTTAGACCAGTAATCATTCCAAGTTTTTATTCTTGTTTTTTGAACCGACTTCGGAATAATAAAATCTCCTGTAGAAAAGAATTCCGTAATTAAACCTTTGGTCTTTAGGTCTTTGATTTTTTTATAAAGCTTATAATTGCTTTCAGCGGCATCGTCTAGTGAGTTTCCATAAGAAAATAGATGAAGTTTAACTTCTTCATCCGGATTCATGCCAACAAATTTTTCTTCCTTCTCTTTTAACGATTCTTGGTGGTAACTTAAGTTGTTTAAATCACTATCAAATTGAATTCCTTTAGAAGAATAAAATAAGATTATTGTAATAATAACAATTGCTATTAAAGCATAAGGATGGTATTTCTTATTTAAACTAGGCAACTTAAATAATTCCTTTTCACGATTAATACTGCTTACATTAAAACCCGTTATGGTAAGAATTAATGGTAAAAATAATAGTGTGAATAAGGAAGCTCCTATTAGAGCCAGTGTAGCAAATAAACCAAAGTCTTGTAAGATTACAGAGTTGGCAAAAATTAAAGCGGCAAAGGCTAAAATAGTAGTAAAACTCCCTGTAACTAGGGGAATAGAAATTTCTTTAAGCGTCTGTAATAAGGATTTTGTATGGGCATAATGTGTGAAGAAATGGAAAGAGTAATCCATAGCTATACCAAACAAAATAGCACCCGTGGCAATAGAAAGTCCAGATACATTGGGTTGAAGGTAGCCCATAATGCCTAAGGCAAATAGACCGCCAAAAAGGGTAGGGAGTATAAAATATATAGGGGCAGAAACTTTTCTGTAATAAAGAATTAGAATTAATAATATGGCTATAACTGCTATTATTAGCGTTGTTTTGGTGTCTTTTTTAACCTGAATAGAATTTTCTGTGGCTATCTGAAACGTTCCAAAATAATCGACTTGGTTGGTAGGGTGTTTAGTATTCCATTCTGCTTTAAAAGACTGTAAATTGTAGTATAAGGTTTCCTTTTCAGCAGCGGTGGTATTGGATTTAATGTTGGCATAAATAAAAATACTTCCACCATCTTTAGAAAACATAAAACCATCTTTTATGTTAATCCTTCCACCAGAATGCAGTTTTTCTAACTCACTAAAAAAAGGCTGTGTGATAAAAATAGGGTCATTTAATATATAATTTTTTAAAAAGCCTCCGCTTGGCGAAATGATTTGTCGGTAGGTGGTGTGAATAGATTTTTCAACGGACTTTTTTTCTATTTTTTCATCAATCAATTGGTAATAACTAGAGTCTAAAAGTAGCGGAAAGTGGGTATAATAATAATCGTAAATGTCTTTTTGCAAATCTTCTTTGGAACTGGTGAAGTTTACGAAAGAAGCGTTTGTTTTCTGGGTAATTAACTGTGTTAAAGAATCAATAGTTTCCGTTAATTCGTCTTGGTTTTTCTCTTCTTCCACAGAAATAAGAAAAAAAACTTTATTTCTTACATCGTTTCCACTGGCTAAATTATTAAGTTTTTCAAAGCTTTTTCCTTTAGGTAGAATAGAGTAAATATCTTCCGAAATGTTAAGCTGAGCTATTCCAAAGGCCAAAAATGCACAAACCAAGAGAAACAGAATAGAGAATGTTTTTTTTCTAGATGCCCAAAATGTGTAAAAAGACTGCACTAATTTCTCAATCATTATAATCCCTCTTTCAAGTTTTTTACAATATTAATAATAATTTTGTGATCCAATTTATACGCAGGAATGAAAAAACTAACATTAGACAGTATTCAAGAATATGTTTTTGGTGGTCAACAATTTGAGATCGATGATCAGTTACATCAAAAATTAACTTCTTCCTTTAAATTTTTGCAGGACTTTTCCCAGGATAAGATCATTTACGGTATTAATACAGGGTTCGGTCCTATGGTTCAAGTACGCATAGAACCAGAAGATTTAAACCATTTACAATATAATTTAATTAGAAGCCATTCAACTGGTTTGGGTGAGCCTCTAGGTTATCATTATGCCAAAAGCGTAGTTTTAGCTCGTTTGAACAGCATGCTTCAAGGTTCTTCTGGTGTAAGTTTAGAAGTAATTGAAAAATTAAAAACCTTTCTTAATCACGATATTATTCCAGAAATTCCTGAACACGGTAGTGTTGGGGCCAGTGGTGATTTGGTTCAGTTAGCACATGTTGGTCTAAACCTAATTGGTGAAGGAAATGTATTTGTTAACGGAGAAAAAAGAAAAACAAAAGAAGTTTTAGCCGAAAAAGGAATTAAACCCTTAGAATTAAAACTAAGAGACGGTTTAGCGATCATTAACGGTACTTCTTGCATGAGTGGTATTGCAGCCGTAAATTTAATTTATGCAAAACGTCTATTTAATTTAGCCTTAGCTACTTCGTGTATTATTAATGAAATCAACGATTCTTTTGATGATTCATTTTCTAAGGAGCTAAATGCTGTGAAATTGCATAAAGGTCAAAATAAAGTAGCTGCAGGAATGAGAGAATTCCTTGTGGATAGTACTTTAATTAGACAAAGAGAAGAATTATTTGCTGACGAAGAAGAACGAAAAAGAAAACGTTTCAAAAATAAAATTCAAGGGTATTATTCATTACGATGTGTTCCGCAGATTTTAGGGCCAATTTTAGATACCATAGAATATTCTCAATCTATTGTTGAAGACGAAATCAACTCTACTAATGATAACCCAATTGTTGACCCAGCTAACAATAATGTTTTCCACGGTGGTAATTTCCATGGGGATTATATTTCCTTAGAAATGGATAAGCTAAAACTGGTAATTACTAAACTTACCATGTTGGCAGAAAGACAATTAAATTATCTATTGAACGATAGATTGAACAATAAATTTCCTCCATTTATTAATGCGGGTACTTTAGGTTTAAATTTTGGGTATCAAGGGTTACAATTTACAGCTACTTCTACCACGTCAGAAAATCAAGCATTATCTACCTCTATTTACATTCATAGTATTCCAAATAATAATGATAATCAGGATATTGTGAGTATGGGTAGCAACAGTGCTTTATTAGCGAAGCGAGTGATTGATAATTCATACCAAGTAATGGCCATTCATTTAATGGCACTTTGCCATGCGGTAGATTTATTAGGGGATGAAGACAAAGCAAAATTGTCTAGTAGAACCAAAGACATCCACAAAAAAATAAGAACAAAGGTTGATTTCTTTGCTGAAGACAGCGTAATGTCTGAAACAATGCAAGGAGTAATTGATTACATAAAAGAAAACGATATTTAGTATGAAAACGGCATTAGTAACAGGCGGGTCACGTGGATTAGGTAAAGCTATAGCCATTCAGTTAGCAAAAGATCATGGTTTTCATGTTCTAATCAACTATACTGCCAACGAACAGGCTGCTTTAGATACGTTAGCAGAAATAGAAAAAATTGGCGGAACAGGAGAAATTTTAAAGTTTGATGTTCAGAATAAGGAACAAGTAGACAATGTATTAGCTTCTTGGGTAGATACTAAATCTGAAAATTTTATTAGTCTTCTAGTTAATAATGCAGGTATTACAAAAGACAACCTTTTTATGTGGATGGAAGAATCCCAATGGGACGATGTAGTTAACGTCTCTTTAAAAGGTTTTTATAATGTTTCTAAAGGTATTGTAACCAAGATGTTGAGAAAACGTACTGGTAAAATAGTTAACATAGCATCTCTTTCGGGCCTCAAAGGAGTACCGGGTCAAACCAATTATTCGGCCGCAAAAGGTGGGTTAATTGCAGCAACCAAAGCTTTAGCACAAGAAGTTGCCAAAAGAGGCATTACAGTAAATGCAGTAGCGCCAGGGTTCATAAAAAGTGATATGACCCACGGTTTAGATGAAGAGGAACTTAAAAAACTAGTGCCTCAAAATAGATTTGGTGAAGCGGAAGAAGTAGCTCATTTGGTGAGCTTTTTAGCTTCGGATAAGGCCAACTATATTACAGGGGAGGTGATTAATATTAACGGTGGACTTTACTCATAATTTATGAATAACAAAGTTGTTATAACTGGAATAGGGATATACTCCTGCATAGGTGAAAACCTAGATGCTGTTAAAAACTCATTATATGAGGGTAAAAGTGGTATATCTTATGATGAAGAAAGAAAAATTTTAGGTTACCAATCTCCCCTAACTGGGATGGTTAACACACCTAACTTAAAACCTTTACTTTCTAGAAGGGACCGTATGGGTATGGGGCAGCCTGCTCAATATGCATATATGTCTACTATTGAAGCTATGGAAATGGCTAAAATGGATATTGATTATTTTAATAAAAATGAAACGGGTATTATCTTTGGTAACGACAGTACAGCTGAAGCCGTTATTGATACTGTTGATAAAATAAGAGAAAAAAAAGATACTAGTTTAATTGGTAGTGGCGCTATTTTTCAGAACATGAACTGTTCGGTAAATATGAATTTAGCAACTATCTTAAAATTAAAAGGTATCAATTTCACCGTTAGTGCCGCTTGTGCATCGGGCTCTCATTCTATTGGTTTAGGCTACATGATGATTAAACAAGGTCTTCAAGAGCGTGTTATATGCGGCGGAGCCCAAGAAATCAACAAATATGTAATGGGTAGTTTTGATGGTTTAGGTGCCTTTTCTTCTAAAGTGGATACACCTTCAAAAGCATCTTCTCCATTTGATAGAGACAGAGACGGCTTAGTTCCAAGCGGTGGTGCTGCCACTGTTATTTTAGAAAGTTATGAATCTGCTGTAAAAAGAGGGGCAACTATTTTAGGAGAATTATGTGGCTATGGCTTCTCTTCAAACGGAGAGCACATTTCTAATCCTAACCTAGACGGACAGGTACGTTCGTTAGGAATGGCCATGAAACAAGCGGGGGTTACCGTTAATGATATTGATTATGTGAATGCACACGCTACTTCAACACCAGCAGGGGATAGCATAGAAGCACAAGCAATACATGAAATTATTGGAGGTAAAACACCTGTAAGTTCTACAAAATCAATGACTGGGCATGAATGTTGGATGTCTGGAGCAAGTGAAATTGTGTATTCTTTATTAATGATGCATAACGATTTTGTAGCACCTAATATTAACTTTGAAAATCCGGATGAATATTCGGCTAAAATAAATGTGGTTGCCCAAACTATGGATAAAAAAATTGATTGTTTTTTATCTAATTCGTTTGGATTTGGCGGTACAAATTCAACATTGATTGTTAAAAAAGGGTAACTTGCGCCACTAAACTTAAAAGAAAGCTTACAAGGATGACTAGGGAACAAATTATTGAGACAACTAAAGAGTTTTTGTCAGAGGAATTTGAAGTAGAAAAAGACTTAATAGTTGCCGAAAACGACCTTAAAGAAACTTTAGATTTAGACAGTTTAGATTACGTAGACTTAGTAGTTGTAATCGAAGACAACTTTGGATTTAAAGTTAATGGAGAAGACTTTAAAGACGTGGTAACGTTTGGAGACTTTTTCGATTTAGTTGAAAAAAAGCTAGCGGAGTAATGTCCCAATGGAGTGGTAAAACCAAAGGAACCTTATTAGGGTACAAGATTTTCCTTTACTCCATAAAGTTTTTCGGATTAAATGCTGCCTATGCAGTATTACGTATAGTTACATTTTATTATTACCTTTTTGCTAAAAGCAGTAGAGATAATATTGTTAACTTTTATGTGAAAGCGTTAAATTTTTCGCCTAACAAGGCCAAGAAATTAACCCAAAAAAACTTTTACATATTTGGCCAGACTTTAGTAGATAGAAATGCTTTTCTGCTGGGTAAAGCTAAAAGAATTACATGTTCTTTTAGAAACGAAGACTTATTAATCAAGGCAAAAGAAGAGGGTAAAGGCGCTGTATTATTAAGTGCTCATGTAGGTAATTGGGAATCGGCGGGTAATTTTCTTACCACAAGGGTTTCTAATAAGATTAATGCCTTAATGTTAGATGCTGAAGTTGAAAAGATTAAAAGCTATCTTAACAAAAGCACCGGAGGTCCTCAGTTTGATATAATTCCTATTAAAAACGACTTTTCGCATATTATAAAAATTAATAATGCGCTCAGTAATAACGAATTTATTGCCATTCATGCCGATAGACACACCGAAGGCAATAAATTCTTAGAATTAGATTTCTTTGGACAAAAAGTAAGGTTTCCATACGGACCTTTTTTAATAGCCTATAAATTTAAGGCACCTGTATTCTTTGTTTATGCAGTAAAAGAAGGCGATTCCCATTATCAGCTTTCTACCATAGAACCCATAAGCAATGCTCCTTCGGTAGAATTTATTGCTGAAGCCTATGTGAAAGAGCTAGAAAAAATGGTATTAAAGTACCCGGAACAGTGGTTTAATTACTACAATTATTTAGAACAATGATTTTATCAAAAGAAGAAGTAATAAACTATATCCCACACAGAGATCCATTTATAATGGTAGGTAATCTGCTAAAAGCGGAAGGGAATAAAATTATTACAGACTTTTACATAGATGAAAATAATATTTTATGCCAGAAAGGAAGTTTTTCATTCCCTGGTTTAATCGAAAATATAGCGCAAACCTGTGCCGCCGGTTTAGGATTTTTATCTAAAGAAAAAGGTGAAGAAACAAACGGTGGCTTTATAGGCAGTGTTTCTAAATTGAAAGCACACAAAAAACCGGCTTATGGTAAAACCATAAAAACGGAAGTAGAAGTGGTGGCCCAATTAGAAAATATAATTATGATAAAAGGAGCTAATTATAGTGAAGATGAGCTTCTTCTTGAGTGTGAAATGAAAATTGTAGTGGTATAGTGAACGAACTTTCTTTAGAAACAGATTTAAAAGTACATTTTTACGATACCGACGCTATGGGCATAGTCTGGCACGGTAACTATCTTAAGTTTTTTGAATTTGGAAGAGAAGCTTTTGGTGAAAAATACAATTTAGAATACTTAGAAATGTACAATAAGGGTTTTTTTACACCCATTGTAAAATCAGGAATAGATCATAAAGCACCCATTTATTATGGAGATAAAGTGAAATTAATCACCACCCTGATTCCTCAAAGAGCTGCTAAAATCATTTTTGAATACAAAATTATTAATACCGAAACCGATGTGGTTTGTGCTGTTGGTAAAACCATTCAGGTGTTTTTACACGCCAAAGACAGGGTTTTAGAATTAAATACACCCGATTTCTACCAAAATTGGAAAGATAAATACTTAAGTTCTCCGGAATAGTGAAAGTTTATATAGGTGCTGAAAATATCATCTCGCCTTTAGGCTGTACTGCTCAAGAAAATTTTGAAGCAGCTTTTGCTGGTAAATCAGGGATTAAAGAAATTGCAGAAGCCGGTTTTTCGAAAACCAATTTTTTCCTTTCAAAATTTGAAAAACCTCAAAGCATAAAGCAATTAATACGTGAATGCCTTAAAGGCATTGACCACAATCTTATTGCGTCACCAAAAACAAAAGTGATTCTTTGTTCTACTAAAGGAAATGTAGAAGATAATTTACAAGAATCGCTAAACAGTGTTTTAGAAGATTTTATAGCTACTTACAACGTAGTAAACCAACCTTTATTTATTTCTAACGCTTGTATTTCTAGTGTTTTGGGTGTTGTTAAAGCGGCCGATTTAATCCGTGCCAATTTATACGATAATGTGTTGGTGGTTGGCGTAGATTTAGTTTCAGACTTTATTGTTTATGGTTTTGAAGCCTTATATGCTTTAGCAGATGGTTTGTGCAAACCTTATGACAAAGACCGTAAAGGCATTAATCTAGGCGAAGCGTGTGCTTCGGTATTGCTTTCAAAACATAAAGAGATCTTTGCAGAAGCCCCATGTGAATACATTAGCGGGAGCGCTTCTAACGATGCCAATCATATTTCGGGCCCGTCTAGAACTGGTGAAGGCTTGTTTAGATCGGTCACTAAAACGATGACCGCCGGAAATATCACTTCCGAAGAAATAGATTACATTTCTGCACACGGTACTGCAACAGTATATAATGATAATATGGAATCCATTGCTTTTTCTAGACTGAAATTAAGCAGTGTTCCCATGAACAGTTTTAAGGGATACTTTGGCCATACCTTAGGGGCCGCGGGTACATTAGAAATTGCTCTTACCTTACAATCTATCCGTAAGCAATCGCTTATTAAAAGTTTAGGTTATTCTGAACAAGGAACAGATTTTCCCTTAAATGTGATTACAAAATCACAAAAAGGCACGGTTAATACGGTTTTAAAAACTTCTTCTGGTTTTGGGGGTGTAAATGCTTCTTTAATTATAAAAAAAGGGTGAGCGTTATAACTACATATTGCAGAATTAAAAACGATTCTTATTCGGTTAACGGAAAAGATTTTTCTTTAACCCAGGAAGAAAATCTGTCGGCATTATTACTTCAGTTGTATAAAAGTTTAGGGATAGACTATGCTAAATTCCACAAGATGGATTTATTAGCAAAAACCGCTTTTTTAGGTTCAGAATTAATTATAAAAAACACACATCATTTAGATAACACAAAAGATGATGAAGTGGCTTTGTGTTTTGCAAATAGAGAGTCAAGTGCTTATTCAGATGCAAACTTTATAAAATCGTATGCTGAAGATGGAAATCCTAGCCCATCTCATTTTGTATACACACTTCCTAATATTTTATTGGGAGAAATTGCCATAAAAAATAAATGGTACGGCGAAAATTTATTCCTGATTTTCCCGAAATTTGATGCCCAAGAATTTACAGAACAAGCGAATGTGCTTTTGGCAACAAGTTCAAAATCATGTTTGTGTGGCTGGATAAATGTTACCGGAAAAGAGCTAGACGCTTTTTTCTTTTTGGTTGAAAACAATGAGGTTAAAGGGGAATTATTAAGCCCTGAAAATCTTTTAAAATTATATAATTTCTAAAATGGCTGATTTTAAAGAAGAGTTGAAAAAACAGATTATAGAAGAACTTAATCTGGAAGAAGTTTCGGTTGAAGATATTGATAACGATGCTCCTTTATTTAGTGAAGAAGGTTTAGGCTTAGATTCTATTGACGCACTAGAGTTAATAGTATTATTGTCTAAATACTACAATATTAAATTAACCAATCCAGAAGAAGGAAAAGAGGTTTTCCATTCGGTTAATTCTATGTCTGCCTATATTCAGAAACACCAAGCTTAATTCTTTAGTTTGAAAATCTATATCACTGGTATTGGCGTTGTATCTGCCATTGGGAATGGGGTAGAAGAGAATTACAATTCCTTACTCAACAAACAAACAGGTATTACCAAAAAAAGCTTCCCAACGCTTAATAAAGAATTTTATGCGGGCTTAGTTTCTTTGTCTAATGAAGAACTGGCTAAACGCTGCGGGTATGCTAATTCTAATATTTCTAGAACCTCTTTGTTGGGGCTTGTAGCTGCGCAAGAATGTTGGGGAGAAAACCAGCTCATTGACGGTTTACGAACCGGATTAATTTCTGGAACTTCAGTAGGTGGTATGGATAAAACAGAGGTTTATTTTGAAGATAGAATCCATAAAGGAGATGGTGATATGTCTGTGTTGCAATACCACGACAGTGGTTCAACTACAGAGAAAATAGCCGAACACTTTGGGATTACAGACTATGTCAATACGCTTTCCACTGCTTGTTCTTCGGGTAGTAATTCACTACTATGTGGCGCTAGATTAATCAAATACGGCAAATTGGACCGTGTTATGGTAGGCGGTTCGGATGCTATGACTCATTTTACCTTAAGCGGTTTTAATTCGCTAATGGTTTTTAGTGACGAATGGTGTCAACCTTTTGATGAAAACAGAAAAGGTTTAAATCTGGGTGAAGGCGCTGCTTATTTAATGCTAGAAAGTGAAGAAAGTATTCAGAAAACAAAAAACAAACCTTTAGCCGTAGTGAGTGGTTGGGCCAACACGGCCGATGCGTTTCACCAAACAGCTACATCACCCGATGGTTTTGGTGCGGCTTTGGCCATGAATAAAGCCTTAGAAGTGGCCGAATTAAAGGCTTCGGAAATTGATTACATTAACGCACACGGAACATGTACGCCCAATAACGATTTAACAGAATCGAAAGCCATGCAAACGGTGTTTAACAACGCTGTTCCCGATTTCAGTTCAACAAAAAGTTATACAGGACATACTTTAGCGGCATCTGGTGCCATTGAATCGGTTTATGCAGTATTAGCTTTTCAGAATAAAGTGGTTTTTCCTAATCTGAATTTTAAGACTGCTATTGAAGAAACAGGTTTGATTCCGGTTCAGGAAGTACATAAAAAAGAACGTGTTCAGCATATAATGAATAACTCTTTTGGGTTTGGAGGTAACTGTACATCTCTAATCTTAAGTGCCGAATAGAATGTATTACATCAACGCCATATCATCTGTAAGTCATCAAAATTCCTTCGATAATAAAGGGTTTTCTAACGACGCTGTCTTATTAGAGAAAGGATGTGAGTTAATTGCTCCGGATTATAAAAAATACATCAATCCTAAATTAATTAGGAGGATGAGCAAAGTCATTCGAATGTCGGTGGCCTGCTCGTATAATTGTTTAGAGCAAGCTAACATAGAAGCCATAGGCGGCATTGTTACGGGAACGGGTTTGGGCTGTTTAACCGATACCCAAAAGTTCTTAGAGCATTTTCTTACTACCGAAGGTTTAATGTCACCTACTTCTTTTATTCAGTCTACACACAATACCATTGCCGGACAAATTTCTTTGTTATTGGGCAATCACGGTTACAACATTACCCATACGCAAAACAACGTCTCTTTTGAACAAGCTTTGGAAGATGCCATGATGTGTTTAGAAGATGGGATGGAGAATATGTTGATTGGTGCAGCTGATGAGTACATTCCGTTTTTAGAAGAAATAAAAGCATTAGCGCCATTTAATTTAACTTCCGGAGCTACGTTTTTGGTGCTTTCTAAAGAGAAAACAGAAACCACGTTAGCCGAAGTGAAAGCCGTTAAAGTGTTGGTTAATCCAACTTCAGTAAAAGAAGAAACAGAATTGTTCCTAAAAGAAAATCATACGTCACTTGAATCCATTGATACGCTTTGGTATTCTAATCCGTTTAACGTAAAGGATGAACCTTGTGCGTTAAACGCGGCTTCTATACAATCGATTAATGATTATGCGGGTGTTTATCCTAGCAATTCGGCATTGGCGTTTCATTTAGGTGTAGACCAAATTGCTGAAAAGAAAGCACAACAAGTTTTAGTGTGTAATCATCTTACAAACCGTAACTTAGGCTTAACGTTAATTAAAGCTATTTAATGAAGCACAGAGTTATCTTCTTTGTTCTAAAAATCATTGCGTTTGTTTTATGCATCTTATATTGGAATGAGCCTTATTTCTGGCCATTAATCCTTTGTTTCGCTGCGTTGTGGTTGATTATTCCGGGGATTGGTTCGTATAAAATTCAGCTGAATTATTTTATTAAGTCGGTTAACCAAATTGCTGAAAAAGGAGTGGTGTTAACCTTTGACGATGGCCCAGATCCCGAAACTACACCCCAAATATTACAGATTCTAGAGGAATACCAGGTTAAAGCTACCTTCTTTGTAATTGGTGATAAAGCTGAACAACACGCGGAAATCATAAAAGATATAGACCAAAAAGGACATACAATTGGCAATCATTCGTACAGCCACAGCAACTGGATTCCTTTTTTCAGGGTTAAGAAATTAAAAGCCGATTTTGATCTATGCAGTGAAATTGTGTTCTCAATCATTGGTAAACGAATGAACTGGATGCGTCCGCCATTTGGTGCTACAAGCTCTAAATACACGGGCTTTCTTAAAAAGACAAATTTGCAAGCTGTCGGTTGGTCGTTCCGGTCTATGGATACCGTTGCTAAATCTTCTTCGGCATTAGCAGAAAAAACAGCTAAAGCTATTACAGAAGGAAAAGGGCAAATTATGTTGTTTCACGATACTAAAAAAGTAACCGTAGAAGCACTACCAAAGATCTTACAGACGTTAAAGCAAAAGGGCATTAAAGTGCTTCCTCTTTCCGGAAATATTGAAAAACCACCTTATGAAACTCTTTAAATTAACCGTTTTCCTTTTAGTGGCATTCTTGACAATCTCTTTTGTAAACGAAGAAAAATTTACAAAGGTTGAAAACCCAGCAACTCTACTTAAGAAACTACAAGAGGTTTCTGGGAATACAAACAGCATAGAATCTGATTTTACAGAAAAGAAATACATTGCGGTTTTAAACGAACCACAGATTGCTACCGGAAAGATGTTCTACCAAAAAGAGAACAACATGAAATGGCAGCAAAACACACCCTTTGAGTACATTATTTTAATCAAAGAAAACGATCTTCAGATTAAAGACAATGGTAAAGTGTACGATAAAGGAGGTTTAATGGCTTCCAAAGTAAGTGGTTTTATGATGGGCTTAATAAAAGGGGATTATCAAGAAAGTAAAGAATATAAAACCCAATTTTTTCAGTCCGAAAAACAATACATGGTAGAATTAATACCCGAAGTAAAACAGTTGAGCAAAGTCTATTCTAAAATGAAACTGTATTTTGCCAAAGAGAATTATCGTTTAGTGCAAATTGAGTTTTTGGAAGCCGGTGGCGACCGAAGAGTGGTTGATTTCTACAACCAAAAGTATAACCAAACGATTGATAAAAGCGTTTTTGAAAAATTATAATATGTTGGTAGCTAACTTATTTACGGTTCTGGAGTCTAATTTTAACGGACAACAACTAAATGCCAAAGTAGAAATTAATCCTGAAAACCGTTTGTTTGAAGGGCATTTCCCGGATAATCCGGTGACACCAGGTGTTATTCAACTTCAGTTGGTGAAAGAACTTTTGGAACAAGAACTGAACAGAGAATTGGAAGTACTTACCATGAGTCGTGTTAAGTTTTTGGCCATATTAAATCCCAATGAAGTTCCTGTTTTAGATGTTGTTATAGACATTAAACAAACGGAAGAAGGGCAAGTAGATGTTAAAGCTGCGGGTTCTGCCAACGGAGTTAGTTTCTTTAAATTTTACGCTTCATATAGTTAATAGATACAGATTGTTATTTCTACAAAAGACCATCCTATGTCTAGCCTAATCAAAATGAAGAACCATTTCTCTGTAAACGTCAAAATAGACACTATTTAATGAATACGCTTTCCGATATAGGGGCTTGTGTATTGATCCCTACGTACAACAATCATAAAACCATACGCCGTGTAATTGATGGCGTATTGGAATTTAGCCAAGGCAACGATGTAATTGTGATTAACGATGGGGCAACCGATTCAACACCGGAAATTTTAGCCTCTTACGGTGATAAAATTACGGTTGTAGCCTACGGAAAAAACCAAGGAAAGGGATACGCCCTAAAACAAGGCTTTAAAAAAGCGATTGAAAAAGGCTTTAAAAATGCCATAACTATAGATTCAGATGGGCAGCATTACCCGGATGACATACAGGTATTTATAGATGAATATGTAAAACACCCCGGAGCGTTATTAATGGGCGCTAGAGATATGGAACAAGCAGGGGTTCCCGGTAAAAGTTCTTTCGGAAATAAGTTTTCAAATTTCTGGTACAAGCTAGAAACAGGCATTGAGTTACCCGATACACAAACCGGTTTCCGTTTGTATCCGCTTGAACCGCTGAAGAAAATAAAGATTTTTACTAAAAAGTTTGAAGCTGAAATTGAAGTCATTGTAAAAATGGCTTGGAAAGGCGTTGACGTGCGGCCTGTTAAAATAAAAGTACTTTATGACCCCACAGAAAGGGTCAGCCATTTTAGGCCCTTTAAAGACTTTACACGGATTAGTATTCTCAATACCTATTTCGTAACCCTTACTTTCCTTTACTACTTACCGAAACGATTACTCTTTTCGGCAAAAAAAAAGAATTCTGGCAACAATTAAAGAATGATCTCTTTAAACCCGAAGAAACACCGCTAACCAAAGCTTTATCTATTGCGTTTGGCTTCTTTATGGGTATTGTTCCTATTTGGGGTTTTCAGTTGCTTGTAGGGATTCCTTTGGCCATTTTATTTAGGCTGAACAAAGTGTTGTTTATAGCGGCGGCTAATATTAGTATTCCGCCTATGATTCCGTTTATCATTTTCGGGAGCTATATGGTGGGCGAATACGCTTATCCCAGTGCTAGACCAATCCCCAATTTAGAAAGCATTACGTTTGAAAGCATCCATTATAACTTTATACAATACCTTCTTGGTGGGGTAGTGCTGGCTGTTTTGGCTGCTGTTGTAGGCTTTGTGGTTTCGTATCCGTTGTTGTTGCTGTTTAAGAAGAAAAAAACGAATTAAACATCCTCTTTCAAACAGTTTCTTCCATTCATGGGATATTTCACTATTTTGCAAGTCTGAAAAGGAAGTATTACCACATGTACAAAAAGTATCTTCTGCTTACATTTCCAATTGTTTTATTTTTAATAGTGGGATTAACTATTAAGGTTAAGCCTTTTTCTGTTTTAGAAGATGATAATTATTACTTCTCTACGTTTACAGATGCCGGTATTGATGGAGGGAAGTCTGAAATTGTATCCGTTCTAAAGGATTCTAGTTCTAAAGCAATACAATTCGAATTGAAAGAAGGGTTTATTTCACCTTATGCTGGAGTTTCCTTTTCCGCTAAAGGAAAAGCATGGGATTTATCGGCTTATGATCAAGTACAAGTTGAGGTAGAACTAGAAAATACCAAAAACCTAGAAATGACCATTGCAACCTATCAGAATGGTATTACCAAAGAAAATGACCCATTAACCTTTAGACACAATGGTACTGAGATTCCCATTTCCGATAATACATCCCAGTATGTTCTTTTGTTTAACAACATGCAAATTGAACAATGGTGGCTAGAACGGTTTAAACTAAGAAGCTCTGAACTAGGACCTGCCAATTGGGCAAAAACCCAAACCGTCTCTTTAATAGCTAAAATCCGTTTAGACAATGAAAAAAGACAGGTTTTAAAAGTGAATTCTTTGGTCTTTTCTAAAGATAGGACATGGTTTTATGTGGTTTCTTCAAGTTTAACTTTTTTGTGGTACGTGGCATTGATGATTTATTTCAGAATAGAAAAAAAGAAAAAAGCCCCGGTTGTAATTACCTACCAACAAACAGAAGTAAGAGCAGTGGACGAAAACAACGGCAATCAAATTTTAGATTACATTGCTACCCATTATACTTATCCAGATTTAAGTTTATTAACCATCAGTTCTGCTTTAAAGGTTTCTGAAAAACAGATTTCGGCACACATAAAAAAGCAGTTTAATCAGTCTTTTAAAGAATACCTAAACGGAATAAGAATTACTGAAGCCAAAAGACTGCTGCAAGTAACGGATAAAAACGTTTCTGAAATTGCTTATCAAGTAGGGTTTAACAGCCCCAATCATTTTAACCGGACTTTTAAAGCGGTGGAAGGTTGTACACCAACCGAATTTAGAAAACCAGCTTAAAAGCAATTCAGATAATTTTTTTCGTTTAATGTTAAGTCTTTTTCCGAAAAGGGTAAGCCTCTAAAAAGTAATGTAAAGGGTTTGTAGTAGTGTTTAGTTAATTTGTTTTTAGAAAAAATTATATACTATGAAAACAAGATTGATTCTATTCACATTACTGATTACGGTTCAATTGTCTTTTGCTAAAGACTACAAAGCAGGCGAAGTTCAATCCAAACAGTCGTTCCATTACGGAAGGTTTGAAACTCGCTTTTATGCCTCCGATGTAAGCGGCATACTTTCTACCATGTTTTTGTTTGAAAACGATGGCTGGAAAGACACTGATATCTGGCAAGAAATTGATGTGGAAGTGTTTGGTAAAGATCCTGAAAACGTATGGCAAACCAACTTAATATATCAAACCCAAGCTAACGGAAACAACCATCATTCAGAAGGTACACATACTTTTGCAGACGGCGGTAAAGTGGCCGATTGGCACGTTTATACTGTTGATTGGACACCCGATTATGTAGAATGGTTTGTAGATGGCGAATCTATTCGCAAGGTAAGTGATAAAGCCATTATAGACATTATTGGTGCTAAGCCTATGTTGATTATGTTTAATTGCTGGGCTAACGAAAGTGTTGCTTGGGTAGGGCCTTTAGATGTTGCTAACGTACCAACCTACCAATATATAGATTACATTAAAGTGTACGATTGGGTAAGCGGTGCTACCTTTAAAACCACTACGTCTTATGAAGATGATTTTGATTCGGGATTAAGCAACTGGAATACTTCTACACATACGTTTGATGGAAATCTAGCTGACTTTTCTACTAAAAATGTGGGCGTAAAAGACGGATGTTTAGTGTTGGCTTTTTCTACTAACAACAACAGTAATGTAATTAACAATGCCGTAATTCCGAATGATAATGTATTGTCTGCCAATGATTTTAATACCGAAGACAAAGCAACTGTTTTCCCAAACCCAACTGCCAATTACTTAAACCTACCAGCAAACTCAACTTGGAGTATTGTTAATGCAGCAGGAGTAGAGCTTATGAATGGGAAATCGGAGAGAATTGATGTTTCGGTATTAAGCAAAGGGTTTTATATTCTTAAAATGGAAGACGAAAACCAAGTGAATACACAATCTTTTTACAAAAAGTAATTTATAATAAGTATTCTCGGTTTTTGTGATTAAAACCGTCATTTGGCCTTTAAACCTTGTTCTGGCTGTTAAGAAAGAATCTATTGGCATTTTCCTAACAGTCAAAATAAGATATCATGAATTTGGTGTTTCAAACCGTATAGACCAAATAATAGTTTTTGGTGATTTCAAACTCCAATGCCGCTTTTAAGCCCAAAGGAGTAACTAAACCTTGTAGATTTTTAGTGTGCAACAAATCGAAAGGTTCAATAGAAATATGGCTAAAAATATTTAGGCTAGTATCAGCAGCTAGTTTGTATAACGCTTCTTTGGCACACCAATACAAATGCAGTTGTTCTAATTCGTTATTAGGGCGTAGTTGTTCTAATTCCTCATAAGACATAAACAAATGACAGGCTTTTAAAATATTGTCTTTGTGCACTTGTATGTCAATGCCAACTTCTGCTTCCCGATTAATAATTATTGCCGCATAATTGGGGGTATGAGAAATGGAGATTTTACTGCCCGATGTTAATTCCGGTTTTCCTTCAGGAGTATATATTATTTTGGCATCTTCATCTTGTAAAACAGCATTTAGTAATGCCCGTGTAGCCAACCATTCTTTTCTTCTTTTTTCTCTTTTTAGCTCTTGGTAACGTGTTGTTTCAGCTGCATTCAGTTGTGCTAAAACTAAAAGTTCGGCTTCTGTTTCAGTAATGTGCCATACCGCTACAGTGCTGTAATTGTCAACGTAATGTATTTTGTGCAATGCCATTTATTACTTCCGCCTTTATAAATATTGATGAGTAAAAACTATTGTAAATAATCAGATTGAAGAGAAGCTTCTTAATAGAGCTTAAAATAGATTCTATTTAAAACTTTATAGCTGTTCTTTTCTCTAATATCATTAAATTTAACGTCTCGTACTGCTAATTAAGCCTAGTGAAGATAATTAAGAAATTAATAAAAGCCCTTTTTTTAACGGTAGACAAACTACTATTAGTTGCGTTGATTCTGTTTTTAATCTTCATTTATAAAGTACGAATTCCTACTCCAGACGTAGATCATTCAATTACACCAGCATCGTTTAAACGCGAACAAGTAGGCCCTAATCATTATCGCGTGGGCAATAATTGGATTAAAAAGAATCAATACGGGATTTGGGAAATGTATCTAGAAGGAGATCCTTATGAAAGAGGTGTTATTTATGGCGTTCTGGCTAAAGAAACCGTAGTTTCTCACGAAGTAAGTTTTGTGAACCAGATTAATGAATTAATCCCTAGTAAGTTCTTTCAGCATTTTTTACAATTCTTTATAGCATGGTTTAATAGAGATATGGATGAACATATTTCGGAAGAAAATCTAAAAGAAATTTACGGAATCTCTTTATCCTTTGCCGATGAATATGATTTTATTGGCCCCAAGTTTTACCGCATTTTATACTACCACGGCGCACATGATATTGGGCACGCATTAACCGATTTACGTATTGTAGGTTGTACTTCTTTTGCTGTTAAAGACGACTATACCGAAGACGGAGAATTGCTGTTGGGAAGAAATTTTGACTTTTACATGGGCGACGAGTTTGCCAAAGACAAATTGTTTTTGTTTCTGAAACCGAATAAAGGGTATGGTTTTACCACTTATTCTTGGGCAGGTTTTACTGGAGTGGTTTCGGGGATGAACGAAAAAGGATTAACGGTGACTATCAACGCCTCTAAATCGGACATTCCTTTTGAAGCAAAAACCCCCATTTCTTTGCTTGCCAGAGAGATTTTACAATACTGTAAAAACATAGACGAAGCGGTTGAATTAGCCAAAAGCCGTGAAACCTTTGTCTCGGAATCTATTTTAATTGGTTCGGCTGAAGACCACGATGCCGCTTTAATTGAAAAAAGCCCAAGTAGAATGGGGGTTTATAGAAGTCAAAAAGATTGGTTGGTTTGCGCTAATCATTACCAAAGCGATGAATTTTTGAGTGATTCGGTAAACATTAAAAACATTCAGTTAAGTGATTCTAAATTTCGGTTTGATAAAATGAAGCGGTCTTTAGAAAATCAAAAACCACTGAATTATGAAAAAGCCGGGGAAATACTAAGAGACAAAACAGGCTTAAATGGTGAAAATATAGGCTACGGAAACGCCAAGTCGTTAAATCAGTTAATTGCACACCACGCCATATTGTTTAAACCGGAATCGCACCAAGTATGGATTTCTACACCACCGTATCAGTTAGGTGCTTTTTTGTGTTATAATGTGCAACAAGCATTTGAAAATCCGCAACAAATTAAAGCGGAAAAAAAACATACCATTCCAGAAGATGCGTTTGTTCATTCGGAAGAATACAAAGGCTTTGAATATTACAAAGAGACTAAAAAAGACATTATTAGGCATGTAATGATGGGAGCAGAGCTAAACCTTTCTAAAGCAGATGTAGAGAAGTTTATCGCTTCTAATCCCAACAGTTATGAAGTTTATTTTAACTTAGGGCGCTATTACGAGGCGGAAGACAAGCCGTGCGAGGCTACAGAAATGTACAAATTGTCGTTAACGAAAGTAATAGCCTCCAAGGCTGAAGAAATACAAATAGTAAAAACGGTTTCTGAACTTCAGGAAGCTTGTCAATAATCTTTTTACATGGATAAAACATCTAAATTATATAAGCAGTTAACGTATGTAGCTGCCCATTCTCCTTTTTACCAACGGATTTTTAAAGAAAAAGGAATTGAAGTGACTACTATAACCGAGTCTACCTTTTCTGAAATTCCGTTTACCACCAAAGACGATTTAGCGCAATACAACGAAGCTTTTTTATGTGTGCCTAAAACGGAGATTGTAGATTATATCACAACTTCGGGCACGTTATCTAGCCCGGTTTCTTTCTATTTAACCGAAAAAGATACCGAACGATTGGCCGATAATGAAGCCACTGCTTTTCAATTAGCTGGCGGAACGTCTGAAGATGTTTACCAATTAATGGTAACCATGGACAAACAGTTTATGGCCGGATTAGCCTATTATTTGGGCATTAAGAAAATGAAAGCCGGCGCCGTTCGTGTAGGGCCAACATCTCCGCAAAATCATTTAGATACCTTATTACGCTTTAATACTACGGTTCTAATAGCCATTCCTTCGTTTATTGTTAAACTGATTGAAGTAGCCAAAAGCCAAGGTATAGATTTGAATACAAGCGCTATTAAGTCCATTATTTGTATTGGAGAACCCATTAGACAAATAGATTTAAATTATAACGAATTAGGAAAACGAATCACCCAAGATTGGGATGTTCAGTTAATTTCTACCTATGCTTCTACCGAAATGGGCGCTGCGTTTACAGAATGCACGTATGGACAAGGCGGACATTTAAATCCTGAAATACTACATTTAGAAGTAGTGGATGATGCCGGAAACGCTGTGAAAAATGGTGAAATGGGCGAACTAGTCGTTACTACATTAGGAGTGGAAGGAATGCCATTACTTCGGTACAAAACAGGTGATTTATGCCACGTTCATTATGAAAAATGTGCTTGCGGAAGTAAAACACCAAGATTAGGGCCTATTGTTGGTAGAAAACAGCAGATGATTAAATTTAATGGAACAACCGTTTTTCCACCGGCAATATTTGAAGTTTTAGAATCGCAACGCATTAGTTTATATAAAGTAGAAGTAAGCAAAAATGAATTCGGAAACGATGAAGTAGCGGTATTACTTCCTTCAGAAATAAAAACAGACGAATTGGTAAAACACTTAAAATCGGTCTTTAGATCTAAGATTAGGGTGACACCACATTTTAAGTTTTTAGAGAAAGATATACTCATGGGAATGATCCATCAACAGGATAAAAGAAAGCCAGAGAAAATAGTTTTTTCTTAGCCTGAAGGGTTGTAGATGGGATTATGGATAGCAAAAAGGCTTTCAATATGGTCTTTAGCATCAATTTTAGTAGTTTTGTTGTTTAAATAGAAAAATATGGAGCAATTAAAAGTAACATTTGAAAGCCTTTTCCTTAAACCGGAATGGATGGAAATTGTTAAAAACTTGGATATACAAAATCCATTATGGCCTTGGGGTGTTGGTGCATTTGTCACCATGATTGTTGTTGAAATAGCCCTTAGTTTAAAGTACGATAAAGAGCTTTACCAATGGAACGATTTTGCTTCTAGTGTCTCTATGGGAGCTGGGGCGGTAGTTTTGGCCACCTTTACTAAAATAGCTTCTATAGCAGCCTTTTTCTTTGTGTATGATTTCTTTAATCCAATTGCTGAAGGCATGCAAGGGGATGTAGTAAATCCATTAATAGATATTTCTCACCGTGTCAATATAATTTTTGGCTATGTGCCTTTTGGTTTTCAGTGGTATTTGTTTTTAATCTGTCAATTTCTAGACGATTTTAATTATTACTGGTACCACCGTTTAAGTCATGAAGTACGTGTGCTTTGGGCGGCTCATATTGTTCACCATTCTTCCGATAACTTTAATTTAGGTACAGCCATCCGTAACGGTTGGGTTACTTTGTTTTACAAACCTATGTTTTGGTTGTGGTTACCGGCTATTGGTTTTCACCCCGTAATGGTAGCGGTTTGTTTGGCTATTCAATCGTTCTGGCAATTCCAGCTGCATACTAAGTTTATGCCGCATTTAGGATTTTTAGAAAAATTCATGAATACACACAAACAACACCAAGCGCATCATTCTTCTAATATTGAATATTTAGACACCAATCACGGTGGTTATTTAAACATCTTCGATAAAATCTTTGGTACGCATATTAAATTAGACGAAAAGAACATAGCGCCAAAATTTGGAGTGATGCATCCACCAAATTCGTACAATCCATTGGTAATTGTGTCTCATGAATACAAAGACATTTGGACGGATGTGAAAAACTCTAATTCTGTTAAAGAAGCCTTTATGTATGTTTTTGGACCTCCAGGATGGAGTCCAGACGGATCACGTTTAACCGCAAAACAATTACAAGCACAGTTAATCTTAGAAAAAGAAAGAGCGGCTGATAAAAACACAGCCAATACTCCTTCGGAAGCTATTTTGGAATCGGTTAACGGGTAAGCGTTTATTCTATTCGTATATCGTATTTATTTAAAAGTCCGCGTATTTCACTCATTGAAAAGCGGGCTTTTTTTATGCTGTTATTTTCTGGGTCAATAGTAAAGTTGAACGAAGAACGTAAATCTGCTTTTTGTAACTGAGTACGTCCAAATAAAGCCCCTGTAAAATCACAATTAGTAAAATTTGACTCTTGTAAATTGGTTTCGGTAAAATCCACTTCGTGCAGTTGGCAATTTATAAAGCGTATTTTTTTTAATTTCAGACCGAAAAAAGAAGAAAAATTGAGGTTGCAGTTTTCAAAACTGAACGATAGGAGGAAAGGGTTGCATTCTTCAAAATGAAAACCTAACAACTTACATTCTTTAAAATGAACTTCTTTAAAACTAACGCCATTACTTTTAGCCATGCTGAAATCACAGCTTTCAATAACACAGTCTTCAAAAATAATATCTCTTAAATCTACATTCTGAAAGTTGCAGTTCTTAAAATGACAGTTGTTGTATTCGCCATAATCTAAGACGGTATCAGAAAAGTTTATACTATGGAAGTTTTGGTCTTCAGTGATTTTGTTAAATGTCATTAATGGCTGTTTTTTGTAAATTAGTACTGTTCTCCTCTACAAATTTAGCACTATCTAACGGAGGATTTTTCCAATCTACATTCCAACCTAGCGTTCCTTTTATTCTATAATACATGTTTTGTGTCTCAGTAATGTTAACAAATTGAGATCCAACAGCTTTTGAATAATCAATTTTGTAATCTACAAAAGAATTATTTTTTATAGAATCCATTACAATAGGTATTAAATCTATTTCTACATCTAATTTCTTTTTCATCTTACGCACAAAATGTTCAATACCTTTAGTTTGATAAACATCTGTGGCCACCGCTATTTTTTTAAATCCATTAGCTTTAGCTACGTAATAAGAATAATAAACATTTTCAGTGCTGTGTTCCGCCGTAGAATCCATAAAAATGTGTTCATCTGGAATACCCATTTCTAGGGCGTAAAGCCTCATTATTTTACATTCTGCATACTTTGTGTAAACTGCTCCACCAGAGCATATAATGTTCTTGGTCATTCCTTTATCGTATAGAAACTTAGCCCAATGCATCCTTTCTTTCATGGCAATATCCCAATTACCTATTTCATCGTTAAAGGGATATCCGGGGACTATAATGGCATCATAAGGAGTTATTTCTTTTTCTGCTTCAGCGAAAAATTTTTCTGGCTCAGAAACTTTGCAACTTGTGGCTATAATTAAGGAAAAACCGATTATTATTTTTAATGTATTTATTTTAAGCATGTTAGATAGGATAAGATTAAACGTATATTATTAACAGAAACGTGCATTAAAAAGTTTTATTTAAGAGGTAATTTTAAATTTGACAAAAAGTGCCTTCTAAAAATATACTATGTTTAAGCGTAAGCTTATAAAATCATTTAATGCTCAAATTTCTTTTCACAAAGAAGGCTTTTGTAGAGATATTGGGAGGTATTTTCCTTTTCTAAGCCAATAGCATAGAGCTGTTTTTAACTCAAAAAATCTATATCTGTTAATTCTTCTGAAATCGCCCAAAGTTTTTTTGCCGTTTCTACATCATGTGATTTTTTGCTGGATGTAACTTTTACAGCATCCCCTTTCAGTTCTTTAAATCCATCTGGGCCATAATAGTCGCCACCTTCTGCATTAGGATCTAAAGCGGCTCTAAGTGTTGGTTTAGATCCATTTTCAGGATTCTGAAATAAAAAAGATCCTAAGATATTCATAAGTCCTACGGTCCAGTTAGGCATATGCCGGGTAAGATTAGTGGTAGATACACCTGGATGAGCGGCTACAGATTTAATATCTAGTCCTGCGGCTTTTAATCTTCGGTCTAATTCATAAGCGAACATAAGACAAGCAAGTTTACTTTGCCCATAAGACAATCGTTTGTCGTAGCTCTTCTTGAAATTAAGATCATCAAAATATACCTCGGCCCAGTTATGGGCTAGGCTACTTAAAGTAACCACCCTAGAGCTTAAGGTATTTTTAAGACAATCTATCAAAAGGCCTGTTAACAGAAAATGACCCAAAAAATTTGCTCCAAATTGACTTTCAAATCCATCTTTTGTGGTTGAATAGGGAGGCATCATTATGCCCGCATTATTTACTAATAAATCTAATTGCGAATACTGAACTAAATATTCTTCTGAAAAAACACGAATAGACTGGAGGTCAGCTAAATCCAAAACCATACAATTTAAATTAGCAGAAGGATTTTCTTCTAAAAGTAAAGCTTTAGCCTTTTTAGCTTTATCTAGATTTCTACACGCCATTACCACTAAAAAATCTTTTTTAGCTAATGCTTTGGTAGTTTCGAAACCTAAACCACTATTAGCGCCCGTTACAATAGCAATTTTACCTTTTTGACTGGTGATGTTGTTTAAAGTAAATGAAGACATAAGAAAACTTTTTTCGTTATTCTGTTAACAAGGAAAAGTTAGAATAGTTGCATGTAATGATTGGGAGAGTCGAAAATGTAGAATACTTACTGAATAGTTGTGAATTTCTCACGCTTGAGAGCTTCTGATTTAGTGTTGAAAGTTTCTGTGTAAACAATCTTCCATGGGATTCCGGCCTTAGTAGAAGTAGTAGAACCCTGATTATGGTAACTTAATCTTCGTTGAGGGTCTTCGGAATAACCAGTGTAATAACTGTTTTTACTTTCAGAATAGAGGATATAAACAAAAAACATAATAAAAGTGGAATCTGATTAAACAAAAAAAGCTTCCCATTTCTGAGAAGCTTTTCTGCGGTCTGGATCCCGAAGTTTCGGGAAATCCGCGACCTCCTTAGTTTTTTGAATTAATTAGTTTCTCGATAAAGACTCTACTTTTCATTCTTTTAATGAATCTCTCACGCTTGATAGCTTCTGATTTAGTGTTAAAAGTTTCTGTGTAAACAATTTTCCAAGGGATTCCGGACTTAGTAGAAGTAGTAGAACCTTGATTATGGTAACCTAATCTTCGTTGAGGATCTTCAGAATAACCGGTGTAGTAGCTGTTTTTACTTTCAGAATAGAGGATATAGATAAAAAACATAATAAAAGTGGAATGTGATTAAACAAAAAAAGCTTCCCATTTCTGAGAAGCTTTTCTGCGGTCTGGACGGGATTCGAACCCGCGACCTCCTGCGTGACAGGCAGGCATTCTAACCAGCTGAACTACCAAACCGTGCGTTTTTCGTTGTTTTTGTTTCCGCTAACCCCGAATTGCGATGCAAAGGTAAGGCGACTTAATCTTATTTGCAATACCCTGATGCAAATATTTTTAAAATAATTGTTAACTCATTGTTAATCAGCAGTAGATTTTGTGTTCTCCACAATGTTGGCACAGTAAAAACATTTTATATAACTTTGCAAGCTAACTTCAAAGCAAAAGGTTCATGGAGCTTGAATTTGAAAAACCAATAAGAGAGCTAGAGAAAAAGGTTTCAGAAATGAAACGCATTGCTTCAGAGGATTCCGATGTGGACATCGCTCCAGCAATTAAGTCACTAGAAGAGAAACTTGAAAAGTTAAAAGAGGAAACCTATACCAATCTTTCTAGATGGGAACGCGTTCAGCTTTCTAGACATCCGGATAGACCACAGACCTTAGATTACGTTCACGCTATATGTGATGACTTTATAGAGTTACATGGCGATAGAAATGTAAAAGACGACAAGGCTATGGTGGGCGGATTAGGAACAGTAGACGGGCAATCGTTTATGTTCATTGGTCAGCAGAAAGGTAAAAACACCAAGCTACGTCAAATGCGTAACTTTGGTATGGCCAATCCTGAAGGATATAGAAAAGCGCTTCGTTTAATGAAAATGGCTGAAAAGTTTAATGTGCCTATTGTCACATTAATCGATACCATGGGGGCTTACCCGGGTTTAGAAGCCGAAGAACGTGGTCAAGGTGAAGCTATTGCCAGAAACATTAAAGAAATGTTTATGCTGAAAGTACCAGTAATGTGTATCGTTATTGGTGAGGGAGCGTCTGGTGGTGCTTTAGGTATTGGCGTAGGTGACAAAGTACTTATGTTAGAAAATTCATGGTACTCCGTTATCTCTCCAGAATCTTGTTCTTCTATCTTGTGGAGAAGCTGGGATCATAAAGAACTAGCTGCGGAAGCCTTAAAATTAACTTCTCATGACATGGTGGGGTTTAAATTGGTAGATGGGGTAATTCCGGAACCATTAGGCGGCGCACATTCTAATCCGGAAGCGATCTACGCAACGGTTAAGAAAACTATTTTAGATGAGTTTAAAAAACTCAAAAAAGTTAAACCAGAAAAACGAATAGACGACCGAATTGAGAAATTCTCTCAAATGGGAGTTGTTCAGGAAATATAAACATTTAGCCTCGTTATGCGGGGCTTTTTTATGGCTATGGATTTAAAAGTGATCGATACCGGATTTTTTAAATTAGACGGTGGAGCTATGTTTGGCGTGGTTCCTAAAGCTATTTGGAATAAGCTAAACCCGGCTGATGAAAATAATATGTGTACTTGGGCAATGCGTTGCCTTTTAGTAGAAACACAGGGTAGAAAGATTCTAATTGATACGGGCATTGGTTCTAAACAATCCGAAAAGTTCTTTAAGAATTTCTTTTTACATGGGGAATCTTCTTTATTGGGTTCTTTACAACAGCACGGTTTATCTCCAGAAGATATTACAGACGTATTCCTGACGCACCTTCATTTTGATCATGTTGGGGGCGCAGTAACTAAGTTAAGCGAAAACAATTTTGTTACTACTTTTCCGAATGCCACGTATTGGAGTCACAAAAAACATTGGTACCACGCTACCAATCCTAACCCAAGAGAGAAAGCTTCTTTTCTAACGGAAAACTTATTACCCTTGGCAGAGTCGGGGCAATTACGGTTGATTGAACAACCCGAAGAATTCCCTTATTTCCCTATCTTAATGGTGAACGGACATACCGAAGCTCAAATGCTTCCTGTACTGTCCTACAAGGGCAGGGCAATAGCTTATATGGCCGACTTATTACCATCGGCAGCACATATTCCTGTACCGTATGTAATGAGTTATGATATTCAGCCCTTGATGAGCATGCAAGAGAAGGAAATGTTTCTTGACCATGCTTTAAAAAATGACATTACACTTTTCTTCGAACACGATCCTGTAAACGAATGCGCTACACTTCAATATACTGAAAAGGGTATCCGAGTTAAAGAGACGTTTCGTTTAAATGATTTATAAAAATGAGCAACGGTTTGGTAAAAGAATTGTGGATTGACACAGGAGGTACTTTTACAGATTGTTTTCTTTTTGAAAATCATAAAATACTCATTACTAAAGTTTTAAGTGATGGCACATTAAAAGGGACTTTAACTAAGGTTCTTGCTAAAAACAAGGTTGTTACAAATGTAAACTGGTCGCCGGTATCGGATATATTTGAAGGGTACACCTTTCAGATTAAGGAATTAAATTTCTCTACTGAAGTGCTGTCTTCCGATTTACAGAACGGAATTTTTCAACTTAAAGACCAAGTTCCCAAAGAAGCCATTGATAAAACATTTACCCTAACTGCCTTTGAAGAGCCACCTGTTTTAGGTGCTCGGCTTTTAACACAAACCAATTTAAAAGAATCTTTCCCCGCCATTAAAATGAAACTGGGTTCTACACGAGGAACCAATGCCTTGTTAGAACAAAAAGGAGTAGAGCCGGTTGTGTTTGTAACCAAGGGATTTAAAGATTTATTAAAAATTAGAAACCAGAAACGGAAGGATCTTTTTGCCCTTCAAATAGTAAAACCAAAGCCTTTTTCTGAACAAATCATTGAAGTAGAAGAACATACCAATGCTGCTGGTAATACTGAAACCGTTATTTCAGAAGCTTTTTTAGCTGGTTTACCAAAGCTTTTACCAAAAGACAAAACGGTACCCATTGCTGTTTGCTTTAAAAACAGTTTTCTAAATACTGAAAACGAAGAACAGCTTGCGGAACAAATAGAAGCATTAGGATACATAAACCTTAGTGTTTCTTCCCGATTAGAACGAAAGATTAAATACCTAGAGCGCTTAGAGACTACGGTTATCAATGCGTATTTACAGCCCATTATAAAATCGTATTTAGATGGGATTGTAACCTCTTTGGGAGAAAAAGCCAGTCTTTATGTGATGAGCAGCGCTGGTATTTTAATGGATTACAAACATTTTGAGCCTAAAGATAGTTTGCTTAGCGGCCCAGCGGGTGGGATTGTTGGTGCTAAAACCATTGCAGAACAACTGAACTTTGACCGCTTTCTTACCTTAGATATGGGAGGCACAAGTTCAGATGTTGCGCATTACAATCAAAAATACGATTATCAATTTCAGACTAAGGTGGGTGAAGCAGAATTGTTGTCGCCCTCTTTTGCCATAGAAACGGTTGCTGCTGGTGGTGGTTCAATTTGCTATTTTGATGGTACTAGTCTTAAAGTGGGCCCTGAAAGTGCCGGCGCTTTCCCGGGGCCTGCGTGTTACGATAATGGTGGCCCTTTAACCATTACCGATGTTAATCTGCTATTGGGAAGGATTTCGGCAGAAGAGTTTGGTATTCCCGTATCGCTAGAGGCTTCTAGTAAAGCCATGGCTGCTGTTTTAGAAGAATTGCCACACCTAGACAGATCAACCCTGTTGAATGGCTTCTTGCGCATTGCCAATGAACGCATGGCAGAGGCGGTGAAACAAATCTCCGTTTCAAAAGGGTACGACCCTAGCGAATATCCCTTAGTGGCTTTCGGCGGCGCTGGTGGTATGCATGCTTGCGATGTGGCCAATTTACTTTCGGTAAAAAAGGTTATTATTCCTTTTCACGCAGGTTTGTTAAGTGCTTATGGTATTGGTCATTCCAAAAGTCAAGTTATTGCCGAAAAGCAACTCTTAACTACTTTCAATGAAGTATTTTTAAATACTGGTAATCAGTTAATTATAGAGTTAAGAAACTACGCTGAAAAACATTTAATTGAAACCGAAAATGTACCTAAAGAAAGACTTGAAGTAAAAAATTGTTTGGTATATGCACGATTGAAAGGGCAAGATTCTAGCCTAGAAATAGAATTGAAAGAACTCAATTTCAGTCCGTTTGAAGAATTGTTTAAAGCTGCTTACACAAGATTGTACGCCCATTGGAGCGATAGACCTATTGAAATAGAGTCCATTAAAGTAGTGGTGGGTGAACAAACTGAAACGAAAACGTTTCCGCTTCAGCTTAAAAAACAAGAAGCTAAGCCCATTAAAAATAAGCCAACCACGTACCGTATTACAGAACAAAAACCAGGAAATGAAATTACAGGACCTGCCATCGTCTTAAATACCACCAGTTCTTCTTACATACCCTTGGGTTGGAAGGGTGTTTTTCAGCATAATCTTGATCTGTTGTTGCACAAAACGGAACAGGGAGGTTTGAAAGAAATTGAAGATAAGTCGGTGCGTTTAGAACTGTATACCAACCGATTGACAGGTGTTGCCAACACCATGGGCAACTTGTTAGAACGAACGGCATTTTCGGTAAACATTAAAGAACGGCTTGATTATTCTTGTGCTGTTTTAGACCACAAGGGTAATTTGGTAGTAAATGCGCCCCATATTCCGGTGCATTTGGGTGCGTTAGGCTATTGCGTACAGTCGGTTATTAAAGATTTTACACTGAAGGAAGGAGACGTGATTATTACCAATCACCCTGGTTTTGGTGGTTCTCACTTGCCCGATATTACCTTAATTGCTCCCGTATATTATCAAAAGAAATGTATTGCTTATGTGGCTAATCGTTCGCATCATTCTGAAATTGGTGGCAAAACACCCGGTTCCATGCCGCCAGACGCGCATTTTCTATACGAAGAGGGTGTGGTGATTGAACCGAAATATTTAATGCAGTCGGGGAGTGTGGATTGGGATGCGGTAAAAGAGCTCTTTTTAGAAGGTGAATACCCATCACGTTCGGTGGAAGAAAACTTGGCCGATTTAAACGCTGGGATGGCTTCTTTACAAAGCGGAATTGCAGAAATAAAAATGCTTTGCGAGCAGAATTCTAGTTCGGAAGTTCAGTTTTACATGTCAGAAATACAGCAACAAGCTGCTTTTTATTTAACCGAAGAACTGCTTAAATGGAACGATGGCACGTATTCGGCAGTTGAAAAGTTAGACGATGGCACGCCAATTTCTGTGTCAATTCTAAAAAATAATTCAGGTTTGCATTTCGATTTTAAGGGAACAGGAAATCAACACCCCGGGAATTTAAACGCTACACCAGCCATTGTACAAAGTGCTGTATTGTATGTTTTACGCTTGTTGGTAAACCGACCTATACCGCTGAATGACGGTTTGTTACAGAATGTTTCTATTTCGGTACCAAAAGGAAGTTTTCTTAATCCTGAATTTAATAAATCACCGCAAGAATGCCCAGCTGTGGTGGGCGGTAACACCGAAACCAGCCAGCGCGTAGTAGATACTTTATTGAAAGCATTAAAAATGTCTGCGTGTAGTTATGGCACAATGAACAATACCTTGTTCGGAAATGCTAACTTTGGGTATTATGAAACTATTGGTGGCGGTACAGGTGCCGGTAATGGTTTTGATGGAACGGATGCTGTACACCAGCACATGACCAATACTAAAATTACCGATCCGGAAGTTTTAGAAAATCGTTTTCCGGTAGAGCTGTTAGAATTTTCAATCCGTAAAAATAGTGGTGGAAAAGGGCAGTGGATAGGTGGAAATGGTATTATTAGAAAGTATAAATTCTTAGAAGACGTTGAAATAACGGTACTTACACAACACCGCAAAGAAGCGCCTTACGGACTTAATGGTGGTGAAAATGGCCAAATAGGGAAACAATATATTCTTCGGAAGAATGGAAAAAAAGAAGATTTAGAACCAATAGACCATAAAAAATTAAATAGAGATGATATATTGACCCTAGAAACGCCAGGCGGTGGTGGATATGGTCATGATTTTAATTAGAAAGATATGATAGAGCAAATACTAAATGGGATTGAAAGTAAGGAAGCTTACAAGGAAGTATATAAAAATTCTGACGCTAAAGGTAAACATGAGTTTTTATTTTTTCTGAAACCGGAAGTGTTGGGCATAACCGAAGGAACTAAAGTGAATGAGGTGTTGCAATTGACGCTTAATAAAATGGCCGATTTTGATATGGAGATTGCTTCATGCAAGATCATCCGTTCAGAATATTTAAAAGAATATAAAATAATGAATGCTCATTATGGGGCTATTGGCGAAGTTTCTAGCGATGCTAATGCTATGAGTGATAAAGCTAAAAAGAAGTTTCAGCAGGTTTTTGGAAACCCATTATCTGAGGTTAAAGCCTATGGTGGCCAACAATTTTTAGATACCTACAAGGAATTTGATAACTACACGCTAGATGTTTTATGGCAAAATAATAATGCTGCTGAAAAACTTGCTGGCGGCACGTATTGCCAACGTTTAAAATTAGACGATGAAAAAGTATTCTTGTTAAACGGATTTTTTCCTCGTTATGTAAATCATTTTACAGGAGAAGGTAGATTTCTAGTTGTATTTGTATTACGGAGTAATATTTCTTGGAGAAAAGCCAGACAGAGCTTTATTGGCGGTACCGATCCTGTTTCGGCCAAAGAAGGTTCTTTACGTTCTGATTTTAGAAAAAATGCAGCGGCCTTAGGTTTAGGTGAAATAGCCAAAAGCAGTAATGGCGCACATTTATCGGCCGGTCCGGTAGAAGGTTTGGTAGAGTTAATCCGTTTTAATTCCGACTTATCTAAAAACATACATCTTAATGCTAGTCATTTTCAATTTGGTAAATCTATGCTAGAAAAGATGGAAGACGCTAAAGTAGCTACTTGGTTACAAAACGCTAGAATAAAATTAGACGAAAACAAATACGAACCTTCGTTTGATCTTACCGAAGAAAAAGATGCTGATGCAGTGCTTAAAATGATTGACTTAAGTTTAGAGCAGGAAGATTAATAGAGTTATTAAAGCCCCATAATTATTAGTTATTGGGGCTTGTTTTTATTCAACTGAATTTTGTAAACAAAAGCCTACCTTTCTTTTTAGTTGCTCTAAAGTGATGGGTTTAGAAATGGTAGCTTTAATATTTATAGGTAATTTTTCATTTTTAGAATAATTAGTATCTCCCGTATTTAAAACTATTGGAATAACGATTTTCTCTTCACCTAGTTTTTCGGCCAATTGTATGCCTGTTATTTCTGGCATATTTTGGTCGGTAACAATAATGTCTATTTTACTATGGTTTTCAGAAATCCATTTTAAAGCTTCATTGCTAGATTCAAATGCTTGTGTTTCAAAATTCAGTTTTTCAAACATTTTCTGAAGTAACAACAAGCTCATGTCTTCGTCATCAATTAAAACGGCCAATTTACCATTACCGTTAACCGATATTTCTTTTTCTTTTTCTTTTTCGTTTGATTTCACTTTTGACACCGGTAAAAAAATACTAAACGAAGTCCCTTTGCTAACTTCGCTTTCTACATGAATAATTCCTTTGTGCGTTACAATGATACCATGCGTTACTGCTAAACCTAAACCGGTTCCTTTGCCTACTTTTTTGGTTGTAAAGAAAGGGTCAAAGATCTTATTTTTAACATCTTCTGTCATTCCTTTACCATTGTCGGTAATTTCAATTTTAACCCAGTTAGGGTGTTTTTCTAAACCGTGAATTTGCTTGTATTTATTGAGTTCATTTATATTTTCAAATTCAAAATTAATAGCCCCATTGGGCTTGTCTATGGCATGGTAAGCATTAGTAAAAATATTCAGTAAGACTTGCTGAATTTGCGTAGAGCTACCATTTATGTAAATGGGCTGGTCACCAACGGTGGTAGTTTTAATCTTTATGTTTTTAGGAATAGTAGCTCTAACAAACGGAATAGTTTCATCTACCAATTTGGTTAAATTAAATAAATGGTGTTCTGTTTCTGTTTTACGGCTTATTGTAGCTATCTGGCTTACCAATTCGGTAGCTCTTTTAGTTCCCTTTAAGACCCGCTTAATATCATCATAGGCTTCATTAGTGTTGCCTATTTTTATATTATCTATGGCTAATTCTGCAAAACCTTGTATTGGGTTTAGTAAGTTTCTAAAATCATGAGAAATACCCCCTGCAAGAGTACCCAAGGTTTCCATTTTTTTACTTTGGAATAATTGCTTTTCTAGGTTAAACCGCTCTTTTTGAGCCATTATCCGTTTGTCGTGCTCTTTCTTTAAATCGTCTACTAATAGTGCATTCTGTAATGAAATAATGGCTTGTGTACCAATCATTTGAAGTACGTTAATTCGTTCTTCCGTAAATAAATTTCGTATGTTTTTGTTTTCAATGTACAGAACACCTCTTAATTCATTCTGAAGTATTAGAGGAATGCATAATACTGAACAAGGATTATTGTTTTTATAATAATTGTCTGTTTCTTTTAAGGAAGATTCACAACCTTCCCCAAAGAAAAAAGCTTTTTGATTGTTGCGTATGGTATTTAAGGTAGTGATAGGGTATTTGTTTTCTACTTTTTCTACATCCTCATTTAATAATTGAAAATCTGGCTTTCCTTTCGAAAGGTTGATGGAAGCAAAATATTTCCATTTTTTATTCAGGGTAAGGAAAAGAATGCCTTTTTCGGCCCCAGAATTTTGAATACTAAGGTTTAATATTTTTTCAACCAGTGCATTAATTTCTGTTTCACCAGAGATAATCTGAATAGACTTAATAACACTAATAAAATCTATGTGGTTGTATTGTGTTAATTCCTGAGCCTCATAGTTGTTTTCCGTATTAGATAATAATAATTCTGAAAACTCCTCTTTTAGTAAAGTAACTTTATTGGCAGCACCCCATAAATGGTATTTTCTAATGCATTGCTTTAAATGATATAAAGCTAGATTTTGGTCTTTCTGATAGAGGTATATATGCATTAATTCTTCTTCTAACAGAATTTCTTCAATGGGGTAACCAATTAAATCGGCTTCTTCTTGAGCTTGTTTAAGTAGAATAATGGTTTTACTGAAGTTGCCATTATAGGCTTCTAAAGTAGCTTCGGCGGCATAAATTTGATAGTTATAATTACCGCTACCCAGTTTTTTTAGAATGTGAAGTTCTTTTAATAGTTTTTTAGTATGCTTTTTAAATTCTTTTCGGTTTAGTAGAGAAGAAGGACTTTGTATATCACGTAAGAATAAGAGTACTTTATAATAATTGTGCTGGTTTTTAAGTGTTATATAACCATAGGTGTTTGTTTTGGCATAATCGTCTAACAAGTAACTTATGTTTATAGAATTAGAATCCTGTCTTAGGATTAAAGAAGTAAATAATCTTGAAAAAAGATAGAATATAGGGTGGTTGTGAATTCCAGAAATTAATTTATTGGTCTCTTCTTCTGTGTTTTTTATGCTATAACCATCTTTAATTTCTTTGTAATGTTCTGGTTCACATAGTATTAAGTAAATTTGATCTAAAATATCTAACATTGCCTTTGATGGCTCATGATAACTGTGCTGAAGTATTTGAATTCCGGACTCTTTATCTTTCTTAAAAGAGGATATCTTTTTAGTGATAAAAACCCTTACTACAGAACGTAAAACATAATTTAGGGTAGTATAGGTTTTGTCTTTTCTGTTCCAAGAAAGCTTATAAGAATCGTTGTATTGTTCTTCTATTTTGTGGTAATTTATTTCAAGGGGGGCTACACCGGTTAAATAAATTACGTTGTATTTTGCAACTATACCTAAGTTGTCAATTTTTTTGAGCCATATACGCGAGATAACAGAATATTTAATAGCCCGTTTCTTATTGTTAAGGATTTCGGAATTATACAAACTAATAACCGACAAACTATAGGCAGAACCTTTGTGAAGACCGTGTTTTAAGGTGAGCCACAATAAGTTTAAAACAATTAAAGGGAAAAGTTTGGCTCTATGAAAGTATAGAAAGCCAGTGATTAGGTTCATTAAAAAAACTATAAAATCATTCTTAGGATCTGCAATAGATTCTAGACTAGCTAGTTTTTTTTCCGTAGTAAAAAAGAGCTTAATGTTAAGTTTTATGGTGGTTTTTATTAACCTAAATCTAGATCCATTATTGGGGACATTAAAGTTTTCTTTTCGAAGTAAATCTAAAACATAATCTATGGTTTCTTGCTGGTTGGTTAAGAGAGAACTGTTGAGTAATAGGTATTCAATGGCATTTTTTTTATTGGAATTAGAATATTTTTTTTCAATTACTTGTTTGCAAACGCTGTAAGAGTATTCATTTTTTTTAAGTTCATAAGCAATCTTAATATCTAAGTCTTTTATCCGTAAATCTAAATTATCTTCAATAGGAGATAAGGTATTTGTTAAGCTTATTGCTTTGTCTAAATACTCGTGTGCTTGATTATAAGAGGTATTATCAAACAGTAATTCAGAAGCTTTAACATTAAGTTTTAGTAATTCCTCATTAACTAAAGGTGAATCCGGTTCGTTTTCAATTACTTTGTTAAAATGAAATACTTTCTGAAGAAGTTCAGAACCATCATTATACTGTCGGCCTAATATTCTATGTACTTTTGCGCGGTCTTTATCGGACTTTAAATGGTAAGAAATTTTACGGATTCGTTCGTGTATAAAAATGAATTTTCCATCACTTAATGAAAAAATTAAATGCTGGTGGGTTAACGATTCTAATATACTCTCTAAATGCTGTAAATCCCAAGGTCCAATTTTTTGAAGGGTTTCTATGTTAAACTTATTACCAATACAGGCCGCTAAAAAGATAACTTCTTTGTGTATGGGTGATAACTTATTAATATTAAAATTGAAGGTATTTTCAGCAGAAATATCAAATTCAAGTTCTTTGGCACCATCAATGTCAAAAACCCATTTCCTAATGTCTGAATTATAACCAATAAAACCAGAATTGATTAATACGTTAATATAATGGTTAACATATAATGGAATCCCGGCTGTTTTGTCCCAAATTATTTGAGCTATTTTTTTAAAAAAAGGATGGCTTTCAATCTTCATACCATCTTTAAGAATACTTTCGATTTGAATTTTGTTTAAAGCTGAAAGCTCTATATAATTTATGTTTTGATTATGCTGAAAAGTATTGTCTACAATAGCATAAAGAGGGTGCACTTCTGGCAAACCTACTGCATTGTATGTGGCTACAATTAATATATTTTTTAGATTAAACTCTGTTAACAGAAGAGAAATAAAGTTAATAGTAGAATAATTGGCCAGATGTAAATCATCAATTAAAATCACAACCGGATTTTGCCCAGAACTAATGGTTTTTAAAAGTTTTAAAAGAATTAGATAGATTTTTTCTGTTTGCTCATTATTAATATTAAACTGATTGTCTTCAGACCGTATATAGCTGCCGTTTTTAATTAAGAAGTCTTTAAATTCGGGAGACAAATTGGCCATAAAAGCCAGTTCATTATCGGTTAAAGACTGAATAATAATGTCATTCCATTTTTTTAACTCAACATTACCCAGCTCTAAAATGTACCTTACAAACTTTTTAAAAACTTGATTTAGCAAGAAAAATTCATCGGTTTTTAAATCATCATTTTCTGGATTTACACGTATAAAAATAGCCTTCTGTTTAGAAGAATTAATTTTTATTTGATGTCCAAAAGTGGTTTTTCCATAGCCTTTTTTAGCTTTTACAAAAACAATTTGAAACTCTTTTTGTTCTATTTCTTCAATCTTCTGGTTAATAAATTGAAGTTCATTTTCTCTACCGTATAATTTATTATTAAACTGAAAACTAGTTATAACATCTTCTGTACCTAATTTAAAGTTTACCTCAGAATTCAGGTTCTAAACATTTTTTTAAATCATATATTAACCCGTAATCCGTTTGGTAACGGTCTTCGGGATTCTTTTTAATAAGTTTTTCAATAATTGCAGAGAGATTTTTGTTGCAATTAGGAACAACATCAACTAAGGGGAGGGGAACGGTATTAATCTGGTTGTAGATGATGTCCATAAAATCATCACCCGTTATGGGTTTAGAACCAGAGATTAATTCGTAAAGAATAATCCCTAATGAATATAAGTCAGACCGTTCATCAATTCTTCTATTTAATCTACCCGATGATTCCGGACTGCAATAATAAAAATTAATGTTATTGCTTATGGTTTCTGCTTCTTCAGAATTAATTTGTTTTTTAGCTGCCGAATTAAAGCCAATGAGATAAACTTTATTGGTAGACTTTTCAATAATAATATTTTCTAAACGCAGGTCTCTGTGTAAGAATTCTTTTTCATGAATAAACTTTAACGTTTTGGCTAATGAAATAGCTAGAAGGATTATTTCATTTTCAGAGAATTTTTTGCCTTCGTTTATGGTTTCAACAAGGTTTTTTCCTTCTACAAATTCTAAATTATAGGCTAGGTTACCATCAATATCAAACTTATCTAATGCTTTACGTAAGCCGTAGTATTTAAATTCTTCTGCTTGTGCTAAGCGCTTAAGTGTGTAATATTCTTTGTAAAAATTAAGTTTATCCTTTTCGCTTGGTAAGTCGTTATTAAAGCGCTTGGTAAGCGTTTTTTTTCCATTTAGTTCAACCAAAAATACCGAAGTGCTTTTACTTTTCTTTAAGACTACTTTTGGATAAAAATCTTTCATGTACGCAGTTTATAACAGAAGGTTTTTTCTGACTATTATGTACGGCAGAAGTTATAAAAAAAGCACCAAAAAAGTAAGTAATAAATAAGGTATAAAATAACCTACACTCTGTTTTATATAAATAAGCTATAATGTATGCGTAAACGCATTTTATGTTAAATAGTAAAGGATTCAGTAATGCTTGTTTATAGTTAATTAATATATTTATTTCTCAGTAAGGGCAGTGTTAATAATCTTAATTAATTCGTCTTTATCCCATGGTTTATTAAGACAGGTGTATAGGTTTGCGGCATTTCTAGCACGTTCTATAGCGTCAATTTGTGCTTGGCCGGTTAATAATACTTTAATGATTTCTGGGTGTTCTTTATGAATTTTAATCAAAAGTTCATCACCATTCATGCCGGGCATGAGCCAGTCGCATAAAATCATTAACAGATTAACTCCATCATGGGTCAATTCCTCAATTATTTCTAGAGCATCTTCACCATTTTCGGCAGACTCTATTATATACTTATGATTTAAGCCTTCTCTAAGTTGGCTTTTAAGACTGTGCAAGATGATTGGTTCGTCATCTACGCATAAAATAGCTGATTTTATCATAGTGTTTAAAAAGTTATTTACAACAAAAATTGAGCCTAATTATATATTCGTTAACTAATAATAAAGAAGTTAATCGTTTATGAAAACATATTTGAAATCTTTTACTTCAGAAGTGTCTAAATTTTGTAATTCTTCATAATTGGGATGTTTCTCATCAAAAAGGATTGCAATGCGGTCTCTAGTACCAAAAGTAGATTTTACAATTAGTTCTTTAAGAACATCCGCTTTGTTTTCTAAATTTTCATCTAAGGCTAAATAGTTTATAATAGAATTTAGCCAAAAGCCTTTCATTCCGGTTTTGCATAATACTAATGCAGCTACAATTTTTGCTTTTTGATAAACAATTACTGCTAAACCGCCATTATTTACAAAGCCACCCACAGCATGATCTAATGCTTTAGATAGTTCCATACTTTGACTGTGGTCTAAGCTAAGCTTCTCTTTAAAAAAGTTAGATACCGATTGTTTTTGTGCATATCCGATTAAGTTAGCAGAACTTATTACTTCGTATTGCAGCATATATTAATAGTATTTACTTTTAATGTGGATTATATAAAGGTAGCAAATGCACTTTTCATTAAAAACAGTTGTAAGAAATACTTTATGAAATCTGTTTAAATGCAAAAATTTGACTGGTAAAAAAGTCTTTTTTTACATTAAGTTTAAAAAACCGCAAGTTTAAAGAATAGATGACGTCTAATAATTTGTTAAACCATCTTTATCAAGCCGAAATTTATTTATGCGACTAATAGTTAAAGCTTCCTTTTGTTTAGTAGCCCTATTCTTTTTTTCTAATCAACTTTTAGCACAAGAATATACTGTTAAAGGGAAAGTGATTGATCAAGATTTTGCTGAGACGCTTCCTGGAGCTACGGCTTCTTTATACAATTTAGACAGCAGTTATGCCCGTAAATCTATAACAGATTTAAATGGTGTTTTTAATTTTACAGTTCCTGAAGGGGAATTTGTTCTTTCAATTAATTTTGTTGGTTACAAAACATATACGGCTAGCTTTTTGGTTGTCTCTTCTATTGATTTAGGAGATGTTTTTTTAGAGGAAGATGTAAAACGATTAAACGAAGTAGTGGTAGAAGGTAAAATCCCACCGGCTGTGGCCAAAGGAGATACGGTTCAGTTTAATGCCAATGCTTTCAAAACCAATAAAAATGCCAATGCTTCAGACTTAATTACCAAAATGCCGGGTATGGTAGAGCAAAATGGTAATGTTAAAGCCCAAGGCGAAGAGGTACAACAAGTTTTGGTAGATGGGAAACCCTTTTTTGGTAACGATCCTAATGCAACATTAAAAAACTTGCCTGCTGAAATGATTGATAAAATTGAAGTTTTTAATCAACAAAGCGAGCAATCTAGATTCACAGGTGTTGATGATGGCGAACGTACTAAAACCATCAACATTATTACCAAAGAAGAATACCGAAACGGAAAATTTGTTAATGTGTATGCTGGTTATGGTTCAGACGGAAGGTATAAAGCAGGGGGTGTTTTAAATTCTTTTAATGGAAAACAGCGCATTACTATTTTAGGTCAAATAAATAACCTTAACCAGCAAAATTTCTCTAGTCAAGATTTATCGGGTTTAAGCCCTTCCGGACAACAAGGCCCTGGTAGAAGACGTAGAAATTCTTCTGGTGCAGATGCAGATGATTTTATAGTTGATCAACAAGGAGGAATTACTGAGACAAAAGCTTTTGGAATTAATTACGCCGATCAACTTAGTGAAAAAATAGATTTTAACTTAAGTTATCTTTTAAACCAATCTAGTAATGCTTCTGCTACTTCAGAATTTAGAGATTATTACTCTTCTAATGATTCTGGGCAAGTATATTCTGAAACAGAAAACTTGAAAAGTACCAGTATGAACCATCGTTTAAATCTACGTATGGATTATAAAATGAATGAAAATAATCAGTTTATTTTTCGGCCAAATGCTTCTTTCCAGACCAATACAGGCCAAAGTCAGTTAATGGGAAAAACTGATAATGTTAACGGACCTGTTAATGCTATTGATCGTTCTTTTGATTCGGATTTAAAGGCATGGAATTTTGAAAATGATATTATTTGGAATCATAAATTTGAAAAAAAGGGCAGAACACTTTCTACTCGTATTGAAAACACATTTACCAATACAGATGCTAACAATAACTTGCTGTCAGTCAATCAATATTATGCTAGCAATCAGTTAGATAGTATTGATCAAAATTCTAATTTAAATCGTTTTGAACAAGAGCATGAACTAAGAATTAGGTATACAGAACCGCTTTCAGAAGTGGTAAGTTTGCAGCTTTCCTACAGTCCTGAATACAGCTTTAACAATTCGGATAAAAAGACATACAGTTACAACGGATTAGATTACGAAAGAGATTCATCTTTAAGTAATGAAGTGAGCAGTAGTTACCATACAGAATCAATTGAATCTGGTTTTCAATTTAAAAAAGGGAAACTAGATATTTCTATTCGGGCAAGGCTTCAGTACGCTTTATTACAGGCAGATCAAGTTTTTCCGTATCAATTAGATACCTATAATGAGTATATTAATTTACTTCCTTCACTGTCTTTTAGATATAAGTTCAATGAAAAAAAACAACTACGAATTTATTATAGAAACAGAACTTCACCGCCAAATATTAGCCAATTGCAAGAAGTGGTAGACAATTCAAACCCACTACAATTAAGCATAGGTAATAGCCAGTTAGATCAAGAATCGGATCACCGTCTGTTTGCTCATTATTCTTCTGCTAATACAGAAACAGGCACATTCTTTTTTCAGATGTTAAGAGTTTCTTTAACGGAGAATTATGTTGCCAATAGTTCTTTTATTGCTGAAAATGATACCGTTGTTTATGGTGTAGCTTTGCAACCAGGGACACAGTTAACCAGGCCAGTGAATTTAGATGGATATTGGAACATAGGATCTCACTCTTCTTTTGGTAAAAGTGTAAAATCTATAAAATCTAATGTAAATGTGTCTATAGACTTAGATTATGTAAGAGCGCCAAGTCTAATAAACAACCAAACTAATTTTGTAAACAACCCATCGGTTGGCGTTGGCTTAGGATTAAGCAGTAACATTAGTGAAAAATTAGATTTTTCTATCCAAACTACATCTTCACAAAACTATTCTTTAAATACCTTAAACACCAATATGGATACCCGTTATTTTAACCAAAGTACGGTAATTAAGCTTTATTGGAATTTTTGGAAGACTATTTTTTACAGAACTGAATTTAATCACCAATACTATGATGGCTTAAGCAGTTCTTTCGACAACAATTACATACTCTGGAATATGAGTATAGGCACCAATATCTTAAAAGACGATAGAGGTGAAATAAGCCTTTCTGTTTTTGATATCTTAAATCAGAACAATAGCGTAAGCAGAACAACCACCGAAACTTATATACAGGATACTCAAACACAGGTTTTACAACGCTATGTTATGATTAATTTCAGGTATAATATTCAAGCTTTTAAGGCCAAAGAAAAGACAGAAGTGAATTAAACTAAACTTTATTATCTTACGTTAGAGAAGTAGTACGCCTCACTTAAAAACGGTCTTAATTTGAAATCTATTTTATTCAACATAAGTAAATCTATAGTATTATTGATACTACTTTTATCGGGTTCTGTTTACGCCCAACAAACAGACTCTCTTAATATTTCGGGGACAGATTCTGGCGTTACACTTTTAAACAAAGAGCTAGAAAACGACACAGTGGGTGTTGGTTTAAGAAAATCTGATACTTACCAAAACTTACTTACTGAATTAGAGTTAGAAGACTCTATTAAATATCTTTACTCTGTATTAAAGCTAAAACAAAAAGAGTTACCCTATAAGGTCTTTAGATATGGTATAATAGGTTTTTGGGCGCTTAAGCAAACCGACAATAAGATTAGTAGAAACTTATTGACTATTATAGATTATACCAAAACAAGTTGTGAAAAACGCTTTTATACTATTGACTTAGACCAACTTCAGTTAAAATACAATACCTATGTAAGCCACGGAAGAAATACGGGTAACAATAGAGCTATTGATTTTTCTAACATACCACATTCTAACCAAAGTAGCTTAGGTTTCTATATAACTGCGGAAACATACAGCGGTAAACATGGTTATAGTTTACGGTTAGACGGTTTAGAAGAAGGCTATAATAATAATGCTAGACAACGGGCTATTGTGATTCATAAAGCGGAATACGTTAGCGAAAGTTGGATTAAAAAATACGGCCGTTTAGGCAGAAGCCAAGGTTGCCCGGCATTACCACAAGAACTTTCTGAAGATATTATTGATGCCATTAAAGATAGAACGGTTGTGTTTGCGTATTTCTCTGATACTAAATATTTAAAAGCATCTAAGTTTTTAGATTTAAGCTTAATTGTGAAACAAAGCAATCATTAATAAGTATTTAATAGGGCTAATTGTTTTTTATCATGCCCATAAATATCTTCTCTAAAATTTACTTCTCCATTATCGTCTACCCAAGCAGTAAAATACGTGATAATTACTGGGTAAGGCTTTTCTAAATTTACTTGTTTAGGAGACTCTAAAAACATAGATTCTACTACTTTTTTATTGTTCCAACCGTTGTTTTCTTTCAAAAGGTATTTTGCTAGCACAGAAGGTTCTTCAACCCGAATACAACCATGGCTAAATGCCCTATTAGTTCTGTTAAATAAATGATCTGAAGGGGTGTCGTGCAAATAAATACTCATGTGATTTGGGAAAATAAACTTTACCAGACCCAAAGCATTATCTGTACCCGGTTTCTGGATTACCATATAATCATCTAAGTTTAACATGGGGTTGTTCCAGTTTTCGGTTGAAGGATCAAACTCTTCTTGTTTTCTATAAAACACAAAATCTCTATTTGAATAATGATGAGGGTTTTCTCTAAGTTTAGGAATCATTTCACCCACAATAATACTTTTAGGTATTACCCAAGTAGGACTGAAAACAATGTATTGTAAGGTATCGTTAAAAACAGGAGTAGAGGTATAGGTTTTTCCTACTACTACCCGCATTTGAAGTTTCTCTTTCCCTTTTTCATAAATTCTAAGTTTGTATTCAGGGATGTTAACTGTAAGATAATGGTCGTAATCGGGGTTGTATTGCCAACGGTAACGTTCCATATTCAGTTTAATGTATTCTATTTTTTCTGAAAACGAGACATTCATTTGTTTAATGGTATTGGCCCCAATTACACCGTCTTCTAATAAACCATGTCTATCCTGAAAACGGTGAACCGCTTCGGCTAATTCAGTATCATAAAGCAGAGAATCTTTTGAAATAGGAAACAGTTTTTTATCCGTAGCGGCTAATCTTCTACGTATTTTAGGTATTTCAGTATTAGACTGACCAACTTCAATTTTATCTACATTATTAATGGTAAATAAACTGTTTCCGTATTCTTTATCTAAATTTTTGTATTGAAATAGCGCTTCTTGAAGTAAGGTATATTGAGAGAAATCTGGCTTTAAGTCTTCTGTGTTTTTAATTAGTTTACTTCCGTTTTTTGCCGATAAAAGGGCATTTATGTTTTCTTGAAAATCTTTGTTTTGATCTCTAATCCAAATATTTTCTCTATTTCCAGGATTAGATATTCGGCCAGTTGATAAATCCTGGACAAACAAAAAATACAAGGCAGAAATCTTAATATCTAGCTGGTGCAATTTTTCGGCTTTATTTTCTTTAGCCGCATATGATTGTAAAATTTCTGCGTTCAAATGTTCATAATCATAATCTTTAGGATTTAAAGCAAACTTGTCGCAATGATCTAAAATATTAGTAAACGAGTAATAGATCTTTTCTGGCCCCTTAGAACTTAGCCATTTAGTTTTAAGATTATTTTCAGTATAAAAAGTTTTTAATTGGGTATAAATATCTTTTTTGTTGGATTTTTCTATGCTTAAAACAGCTTTTAAAGCTGTGTTGTTTAACATGTTAGAATCTATGTCTAAAACTAGATTTTGGGATTTATTTAAAGTGTCTTCAATTAGTTTAGCGTGTTTTTTATCTTTTTCAGTAGGGGAAGTAGATATTCTTCCTTTTTTAGAACAAGAAGCAAAAAACAAAACCAGTATAAGATAAGGTAAGACTTTTTTCATGGGTATGTTATGGATTTAATATTAATTTAGAGAAAACAATACCATATTTAAAAGTCTTTTTAAAGCACTTTATTGGCTGTTTTTATATAAGTTTTTGTGTGTATTATCTACACTACTATAGCAATAATTCCTCAACTATTTACTGGCTAATTCAACAAGTCCTTTAATAAACAGAATGCTTAGATAAACTAGACCTGCAATTAGGGCAAAAAGAATTACCGTAACTAAAACCAGTATTTTTTTACCCGAACCTTGGTGTTTTCCTTCTTCGTAATATTCTTCTAAAAGTTTAACATTTCTGTCATTGGCTTTATATGCAACATCAAAGATTGTCCCAATTAAAGGAATAGAGCCAACAATCATATCCAACATAACATTCAGTACCATTTTAGTTAATACAGATCCACTGGCACCGTGTGAGTTCATGGCTTTAATCAAAAGCAAAGACATAATGGAAGAGCTTAAATCACCCAAAAAGGGGAATAAACTAAAAATAGGATCTAAACCAAACCGAACATGGGTTCCTGGGATTTTAAAACTAGAATCTAATAATTTAGCAGTACGCTTAATCCACTTTAGTTGAGAACTGTTTTTATTGTTGTTCATTGAAGCCCATTTTTATATTGCATTATTAACAACAATTTTGAGTTAAAGTTCTGCATTAGCGTAGAATATAAAATCTAATGTTTACATCAAGTAGCCAATTTAACGTCTAATTATGGTTGACCATTTTTTTCATATATACTAATTGTTAAAGAGTACAATTGGTTAATTTTTGAGTTATATGTTGGAACGATTTTGGATTAAATTTCATTTTAAGAATCAATAAGGTTATCACTCTATACAAATTTAGAAGCTGAAAAAAGCAGTAGCAAAACCCATGAAAAAGGCCTTAATGAGCCCAATGAAAAAGGTGATTTCTATATTGGATTATGTTTAAAGATAACTGCAGGTAGAAAAATATTCAAAGGTCGTTTTAGTGACCCTTTTCATTGAGTAAAATCTAATTTAATTATGCAAAACACCATACTAACTAACATAATATTCCAACACATAAGAATGGGGGATTTACAAGCCGTTAAAAAGGAAATTGAAACTGATCCAAGTATTGTAAATTCAACAGATCAAAAAGGGTTTACCCCTTTAATAATGGCTTCTTATAACGATGAAAAAGAAATTGTAGAATTATTAATTAGCCATGGTGCTGATTTAGATGGTAAAGATGCTTCCGGAAATACTGCTTTAATGGGGGTGGCTTTTAAAGGATTTACAGATATTGCCCAGTTGTTAATACTTAAAGGCGCCGATGTTAACTCAATTAATTACAACGGCGCTACAGCATTAATTTACGCATCTACTTTTGGGCAAAGTAAAATTGCAGATTTTCTTATAAAGAACAATGCAGACATAGCCATTCAAGATGCTAGAGGAATTACAGCCTATAAACATGCTGAAATGCAGGGAAATAGAGAATTAATGATATTGCTCTCTTAGTAAATAAATAGGCTTAATTTCTGTATAAAAGTTAGTTTGTGTATTTTTTCTAAATATTGAACTAACTTTTTCTATATTCTATTAAATTAAGCCATACAATTATTGTAGCCACCATGCGTATAGAAACCGATATAAAACTTGGGTTTAAGGATGTTATGATTCGTCCTAAGAGATCTACTCTTAAATCTCGTTCACAAGTTGATTTAGAAAGAGCGTTTAAATTTTTGCATGGCGGCGGTTCTTGGAAGGGTATTCCTGTAATGGCAGCCAATATGGATACTGTTGGGACTTTTCAGATGGCAAACGTATTGGCCGAATTTGGTTTGTTTACAGCTATACATAAACATTATTCAACGCAAAATTGGTCAGACTTTTTACATAATTCTTCTTCCGAAATATATAATCATATTGCTGTTAGTACGGGTACGGGTGAAAGAGACGAAGAAAAACTGGCCGTCTTAATGAAGAACCATCCAGAATTAAGGTTTATATGCATTGATGTTGCCAACGGTTATTCAGAACACTTTTCAGATTTTGTTAAAAGAACACGTGATCGTTTTCCAGATAAAGTAATTATAGCGGGTAATGTGGTAACTGGTGAGATGGTAGAAGAACTATTACTTTCTGGTGCAGATATTATTAAAGTAGGTATTGGGCCGGGTTCAGTATGTACTACACGAATTAAAACAGGAGTTGGTTATCCGCAACTTTCGGCTATTATAGAATGCGCAGATGCTGCTCATGGTTTAAAAGGACAGATTGTTTCAGACGGTGGTTGTGTTTGCCCAGGTGATGTCTCAAAAGCATTTGGCGGTGGTTCTGATTTTGTAATGTTGGGTGGTATGTTGGCAGGTCACGATGAAAGTGGAGGCCAATTAATAACAGAAGGAGAGGAACAGTTTAAACTTTTTTATGGCATGAGTTCAGATACGGCCATGAATAAATACGTTGGCGGAGTAGCAAATTACCGTTCTTCGGAAGGAAAAACCATAAAAATGCCTTATAAAGGCCTGGTGGAAGAGACTGTAAAAGACATATTAGGTGGAATTAGAAGCACCTGTACATATGTTGGAGCTTCGCAACTAAAAGAACTAACTAAAAGAACCACTTTTATACGGGTAATGGAACAAGCAAACGAAGTGTTTACAAAAAGATAGAAATATGTTAAGTCTGTTATTGCATTTATTAATAGATGCCTTTGTAGTTATGCTAGCGTCTAATATGATGTCTAATGTACATGTAAGAAGTTTTAAAACTGCTTTGGGAGTAGCAATTCTAATTGCATTGTTTAGCTTTTTCTTAGGCTGGTTTTTTACTTTAATATTAGATGTAGCTTCTTTGGGTTTGTTTTATTTTTTAGGTTTAGGCTTTGTCACCCGATTGATTGCTTATTCTTTTATAATACAGATTGTAAGCTCTTTAAAAAATGGTTTCAGAACAGATGGGTTTTGGTCTTCTTTAAGTTTGGCTGTGCTTTTAGCCTTAGTGGGTTCTGTTTTAGATGGGGTAATTTTGTGAAATAAAGTAAGTGCAAATTAAACCAAAAGGTTTACTAAACATAAAAGCTTGCTTATTTAGGTTTAAATATGGAAATTGAAGCAGAAACAACTCTGTTTCTGTCATTATTAGAAAGAGATAGATTTGGAAATCGAACGAATTAATGCTCTCAAGCAGTACCATATTTTAGACACTTTACCTAAAAAAGAGTTTGATTCTATTACCGAATTGGCTTCTTTTATTTGTGGTACACCCATATCATTAATCAGTTTGGTAGATGAAAACCGACAATGGTTTAAGTCTCGTTATGGGCTACAAGCTACTGAAACCCCTAGGGAAATCTCTTTTTGTGGTTATGCTATAGAAAATCCAGACGAGATATTTATAATTCCGGACAGTAGAAAAGACGAACGTTTTAAAGATAATCCATTAGTAGTAGAAGATCCTAATGTTATTTTTTACGCGGGTGTCCCATTAGTTTCCCCAGATGGTTATGCTTTAGGTACTCTTTGTGTTATAGACAATAAACCAAAAACACTTAGTCAAAAACAAATAAGTGCGTTAAAAGCCTTGGCAGATCAAGTAATTAGTTTATTTGAATTGCACCGAAAAGAAATAGAGTTACAAAAAGCCAATGCTGTTTTAGAATTAAAGAATGATGAACTGGCTAAATTTGCACAAATAGCAGCTCACGATATCCGTTCTCCCTTATCTAGGATTTCTTTTACTACTGAAATGTTGATTTCGGATTACGAAAAAAACTTAGGAGAAGATGCTATTGATTTGCTGCAAATAATTAATCGTTCTGCCAGACAATTAAATGATATGGTTGTAGGGATTTTAGAACACAGCAAAAGCACCAACACCTTAAGCGATAGTATTGAAGATGTTGATTTGTGTGAATTAATACATGAAGTAATTGCTATGTTGGATTACGAAGATAAATTTAATATTAATTACTCTAAGGTTAAGAATGTTCAACTAAGAACTAATAAAACAGCGCTTAAACAGATTTTTTTAAATCTTATTGTGAACAGCATTAAATACAACGATAAGCCAGAAATTAGAATTAACCTAGATTTTTATTCAACCGAAACTCATTACACATTTTTTGTAAAAGACAATGGCCCGGGTATAAATGAAGAAGGCGAAAAAAGTGTCTTTAATTTGTTCCAAACTGGGAAACAATTAGACCGTTTTGGGGCAAAAGGCACAGGCATAGGACTATCTATAGTACAGAAGCTAGTGAATGGAATGGGCGGTAACATTCAGTTTATATCTGAAAAAGAAGAAGGTACAACATTCATTTTTACGCTAGAGTATAATTAGGCCTGCTTTTTGATATTTTATGAAGTCTTGTTTTTAATTAAAAACATAAATTTAATGTTATAACAACTAGTTTTGTTTAACTCTAATAGTTTAGGCTCTTATGAAATCAATTATTACGTCATTAAAAGGTATCACCTTTATTTTACTGTTTTTCACCATTCAATCTAGTTATGCCAACCTATGGGATAATATTAATGTGGCTAGAAAGAATATTAATTATCAAGAAATAGCTTTTAACTCCGGTGTGTTTACCACCGTTATTAAAGAAAGTGAGGATCATGTAAATATGATTTTTTACATTCCTGGTGATACATTAGAAGCGGCAAATATTGAGTTTAGATTTAATGAATCTGATAGCTGTAGCGCTATAAATGTTTATTATACTTGTGAACCATGCTATTATGAACATTTAAAAGAAATTGAAGAGTCAGAGTATTTTCATTTACATACTCCTCAAATTAACATGGTTAAAAATTACGAAAAAGAAGTTGCTGGTATTCAACGGTACTGTTTAGAGTTTACGCTGTTGTAGATTTCTAAAACAGCAAAAGATACTTTAATAATATTGTTAGCGTTAATTGAATAGGTAAACCGTTTAATTTGTTTTTAGTAAATAGGATTGATTATAAAAATCACATCTCTAACTAACTACTTTAAAAGATATTAACCCTTCTGTCTCATCTCGGTTTCAGAAACTGGGTTAATTAAAATTGAATGTTTTTATATGTTTTTTAATTCCGAAAGGTAAATTAATCCACAAAAACAGCATTTTTTCACCTGTTTTCATAAGAAAATATCTATAAAAAGCCACAGTAAACGTCAATATTTTGAATTAAAACCAGATAATTCGTGTATTAATAGTGTATTTCCTAGGTTTGAAAGATCACACTTTCATTTCGGCTTTAAATAAATTTCTATTTATAATAAATATATAATGAAAAGACCTACAGTTTGTAAATTTGGAGGCTCTTCTGTTGAAGACTCTGTTCAGATAGAAAAAGTAAGAAAAATAGTTTCAGATAGTACACGCAGACGCCATTTAGTAGTTTCGGCACCCGGAAGAGAAAAAAAGCACAACATTAAAATAACAGATCACCTTTTTAACATAGCAAGTGATGGTGATCATTTAAAATCTACCCGTAAAAATATTACTGCTGAAGAAAGCAAGAGTTCAGTTATTCAGAAATTTAAAGACTTATTAAGTGAGTTAAAAATTGATGCGCCAACTCTAATACAGGATTTGGAAAAAGACTTAAACACAACTTTAACAGGTGATTTAAGAACAGCTTTTTTAGCTTCAAGAGGGGAACACTATAATGCTAAAGTGATTACGGCACACTTTAACAACAACAATATGCCGTCTGAAGTTTGTCTTCCCGAAGAGATTGGGTTTAGAGTAGATGACAATGTTCTTTCCGCAAAAGTGTTACCAGAATCGTATAAAAACCTTAAAAAACTAGCCAATAAAAAAAATATTGTAATAATGCCTGGTTATTACGGTGTTACGGCTAAAGGTGATATTGCAGTATTGTCTAGAGGTGGTTCCGATTTAACAGGTGGTGAATTGGCGTATTCTGTAGAAGCTGGTTTATATGAGAACTGGACCGATACAGATGGTATTTACGAAGCCGATCCACGTTTAATTAAAGAGGCCGATGTAATTCAGCGATTGACATATAAAGAAATTCGTCTATTATCCTCTAAAGGATTTAACGTTTTCCATTTTGATGCCATGATGAAATGTAAATCGGCTAATATTCCTATTAACATTAGAAATACTAACAAACCTTCGGCTCAAGGCACCATGATTCTTTCGGAAAGAGTTCCTGAAGAAAATGTAGCCGGTATTGCGCGCTTAGACAACATGGCCTTTATCTATTTAGAGAAGGATTTATTAGGTGAGACCATTGGTTTTACAAAGGATTTGTTAACTATTTTCAATAAATACGGCATAAACACATATCATTACCCAACCGACAAGGATGATATTAGTATTGTGGTTAGTCAAGATGATATACAAGGACACATTAATGATTTACGTAGCGAGATAGAAGAAACGCTTCAACCCGATAATATGGGTATTCGGTACAACATTTCAATCTTATCACCCGTTGGATTAGGTATAAAAGATAATCCCTCAGTTTTAGCAGATGCTACGGGCGTTTTGTGTGATAACCATATCAACATTGAAATGTTAGATCAAAGTCCTGCACAGATCTGTTTTCATATAGGAGTGCAACAGTCGCATGCAGACGATGCTTATAAAGCATTGTATAAAAGATTAATATTAAGACAATAAATTATATGAATTTTATGTTAAAGAGCGTTTTGTAAAGCGCTCTTTTTTTATGCTTAAATTTTTGACTTTTCATAACATATATTTCATATTTCGAACAAATTTATTTGTAATCTTACTTAAGAAAATTGAAGTTCCTCAAGGTATAGTTGTATGCAAAATATTCATGGAAATTTAGAGGTTTATAAAGTATTAATAGAGGAGATTCCTACACCTGTATGTTTATATTCTGTTCCTGATTTCAGAATGGTAATTGCCAACAAAGCCATATTAAATATTTGGAATAAAGACCATTCTGTAATTGGTAAAACTTTAACGGAAGTATTTCCAGATTATCATTCGTATAATTTTGAATCTATTTTAGAAGATGTCCTAAAATCGGGTGAAAAAAGTGTTTTTAATGAATTCCCTATTTCATTTGCATCAAAAGAAGGAATAGACATTGCTTACTTTTTTAATCTTACCTATACGCCAATTAAAGATTCAGAAGGTAAGGTTTGGGGTATTATGAAAACTTTTGTGGATGTTACTGAACAAGTAGAAAAAAGATTTCAACTTAAAGAAGCTCAGGAATTTAATAAAAGAACCTTAAACGATTCGGAAATAGGAACTTTTGATATAGACATTGTAAATAATAAAATTTGGTTAGATAACGTAGCTAAAAAGTTAACTGGTTATGAGAATGAACCTAGTGAACAACTTGAGCTCAATGTTAATTTGGAAAAATTTATTCATCCAGATGATTTAGAAGTTTTAAGAAATCAGTTTTTACAAGCCATAGATCCTAATAAAAAAGAGCTTTACAGCACTAAATATAGAACCGTTAACAAAGAAGGTAAAGTTACCTATTGGGTTCATTCTATTGGTAGAGCTTATTTCAATAAAGAAAACAAACCCATTCGTTTATCCGGAATTATTAAAAATCTAACCGATCAGGTTCGGGTTTTTAATAAAAAGCGCCAAATGATTTCTCTAATAGAGAATAGTCTTCAATACATGGCTATTTCGGACCTAAACGGAAAATTTGTTTACATGAACAAGTACGGTAGAGAATTTGTTGGTTTACAATTAGAAGAAGACATTACAAAGTTTAACATTAAAGAATTTTTTACACCGTATCATTATCAAGAATCGCAAGAACAAATTACACCTCATCTTAAAGAATCTGGTAAATGGTCTGGAACAATTTATTTGCAACATTTAAAAACAAAGGAAGTAATACCATGCCTAGCCAACTTTGTAGTTATTAAAAATGAACAAACAGGCGAACCTGTTGCCCGCGGAGTTACTATTAAAGATTTACGTTCAGAGTTACAGCAAATTAAACAACTAGCCGAAAGTGAAGACCGTTTTAGGAGGATAATACAACAATCTCCTATGGCTATAATGATTCTTAGAGGGGATGATTTTATACTAGACATGGCTAACCCTAAAATGTTAGAATACATTAAAAGGGATCATTCAAGCCTTTCCAAAAGTATTTTTAAGGTTTTACCTGAAATTAACCAACAACAATTTCATCAGCTTTTAGATTTAGTTTACAGGCAAGGGAAACCCTACTTTGGTTACGGTGAAAAAGCCTTAATCATGAGCGAAGGGATAGAAAATGAATTATATTTTAATTATGTGTTTTCCCCGTTAACCAATGCCGATGATAAGGTGAATGGCGTTGTGGTTGTTGCTAATGAAGTATCATCACAAGTAAAAATAAAACAACAGCTAGAAAGCAGCGAAAAACACTTTAGAAGCTTAATTCTAGATGCTCCCTATGCAACGGCTATATATAGAGGCCGGGAATTAACAATTGATGTAGCAAATGATGCTATGTTAGACTTATGGGGAAAAGATAAGTCAGTGATAGGTAGCAAATTATCCAAGGCTGTTCCAGAATTAGAAGGACAACCTTTTCTGGGCTTATTAGATGAAGTGTACACAAGCGGAATTCCATACCATACCGAAAGGCAACAAGCCGATTTAATTATAGAAGGTAAACTGAAAACTTTTTGGTTTAATTTTACCTATAAACCTCTTTTTAATGAAAAGAAAGAGGTTTATGCCATTTTAAATATGGCTATAGACATCACTAGCCAAATAAATATTGAAAAACAAAAGGATGATTTTATTGGCATTGCCAGTCACGAACTTAAAACACCCGTAACTACTATAAAAGCATATGCTCAGTTACTAGAATCTATGTTAAGAACAGCCGGTGATAACACCAAGGCCGACTTAATGCTAAAACTTGAAAAACAAATTAACCGACTTAATGAGCTAATTAGTGAGCTTTTAGACGTTACTAAGATGCATTCTGGCAAAATTGAATTTAATTATTCTCAATTCGATTTTGAAGAATTAGTTAATGAAGTAGTTGAAGAATTACAACCCACAAGCCATAAGAATAACATTGTACCTAATTTGGGCATGGTAGGTCTTATTAAAAGTGATAGAAGCCGTATAAGACAAGTACTTACCAACCTTATTTCTAATGCACTAAAATATTCTCCAGAACCAACAGATATTATTGTAAAAACTGAACAAACTAAGAACGATACCTTGATATTAAGTGTTCAGGATTTTGGGATTGGGATTAACACTCAAAAACAAAATAAGGTATTTGAGCAGTTTTACAGAACCAATGATAACAAGTTGTATACTTTCCCAGGGTTAGGGCTTGGCCTTTACATTTCATCTGAAATTATAAAAAAAGAGGAAGGAAGAATTTGGCTAGAGTCTGAAGAAGGAAAAGGATCAACATTTTATTTTGAAATACCTTTAAATAGGGAAAATTAATGCCTCAGAAGAGAATTTTCATTGCAGATGATGATGCAGATATTTTAGAAGTAACAAAGCTTATTCTAGAAATGGCTGGTTATAATGTTACCACATGCAGGTCTATTCATCAGATTGAAGACAAGCTTCAGAAAGAAAGCTATGATTTCATTTTATTAGATATCTGGATGTCTGGGGTTGACGGTAGAGACGTTTGTAAATCTATAAAATCAAACTCAAATATAGATTCGGTACCTATAGTACTCTTTTCTGCAAATAAAGAAATGAAATTGTCTGCTTTTAGTGCCGGCGCAAATGATTTTTTAGAAAAACCTTTTGATAGATCTACACTTCTTAGCCTTATTATGAAATACACAAACAACATATAAATTGTTGATTTTCGGTTCTGAAGTGTGTATTGAAATACCCAAAATCATTTACTTAAACTGGCACAATTATCGTTTACAGTACTGGTACAATTTTTTCGTTCATGTAAAGTGAAGTAAAAACTAATTACGTCATGGGAAAAGAAGAATTACAACAACATCTCTCTTATATAATAGACAACATCTTTTCAGTAAGAGCGTTAACGGATTCAATAAATTACGATGAATTCACTAGAGAGGAACAGATAAAAGAAGAGGTTTATTCTCATTTACAAGAGATAGGTGAAATTGCCTATGAAATTGAAAATGCCAGAAATGAACCATTAGATATAGGATTTGATATTTCGGTGCTATCTGCTTTCAGAAATGCTAGATACAACCAAGAGGCTGAAATAGATCACCATGGAGTATTTACAATTATTCAACACGATTTTCCTACCATGGAAGACGATATTAGAAACTCTAAGGAATATAAATTAATAGAAGAACAGGAACTATAAACCCAATTATATATGGTAAAAATCACAATTGAACCCGTAAACTTTAACGCAAGTCAAGATTTAATTAAATCTGTTGATGACATTTTTCAGAATATTAGCCGCTATAATGATAGCATAATCAGTGCTGATATAAAAATTAAATCCCAACCAGAAATATCGGGCAGCGAAAATGAAGTAAGCATTAATGTTTTTATACCCAATCAACCAACTGTTCACATGAGTAAGTCGGCAGATTCTGTAATATCGGCAGCACAACAATTGCACGATCAGTTAAAAAGTAATCTTAGAGATTTAAAAGAAAAGCATAAAAACAGACGCCAAGAGCGGGTAGAAAAACCATAGTATTGGCCTAAAACAAATAAGTCATTCAAAAAAGACCGTACCTTTAAAAAAGTACGGTCTTTTTGTTGCCAGTAATTTGTGCATAAACCATGTCTCTTTAATTTCTACGCAACAAAAATTAATAATACTTTTATTATTGGTTCAGAAACGCATCACTCATGAAGAATTCCAATCAAATAACTTGTCCTAATTGCAACACTCAAATTGATGTAAATGATATTTTATCACATCAGTTAGAAGATGAGATTAAGAAAAAGTACAGCGAACAATTGCTTCAGGAAAGAAAAAAATACGACGCCGAATTCAATAAACTGAACCAAGCTAAAGAAGATTTTGAAGATCGAAAAAGAAAAGAAAACGAACTTTTTAAAGAACGACTAGAGGCTAAATTAAAAGAAGAAAAAAGCCAGATAGAAAGTAAATTAAAACTGAAGTTAAGAGAAGAGTCCGACGAACAGTTTAAACAACTTCAGCAAGAATTAAACGAGAAATCGGAACAGATAAAAGAACTGAACCGAACCCGTGCCGAAGTAGAAAAACTAAAACGAGAAAAATCGGAACTGAAAGAAGTTGCCGAAGCAGAAGCCCAAAAGAAGCTGAATGAAATGATTTCGGCAGAAAAAGATAAAATAAGACGCTCGGAAGAAGACCGTAATGAGTTAAAGTTTAGAGAGCTACAAAAACAACTGGAAGACCAAAAGAAGCTTACCGAAGAAATGAAACGTAAGCAGGAGCAAGGTTCTATGCAGTTACAAGGCGAAGTTCAGGAATTAGCCATTGAAGAATGGTTGGCCAGCCATTTCCCCTTAGACTCTATTGAAGAAATTAAAAAGGGCGCACGTGGGGGCGATTGCATTCAAATAATTAATACTAGAACCTTGCAGAATTGTGGGTCTATTTATTACGAAAGTAAACGAACGAAAGAATTTCAACCGTCTTGGATAGAGAAGTTTAAAGCGGATATCCGTGACAAAGGCGCAAATATTGGCGTTTTGGTTACCGATGTAATGCCACAAACCATGGACAGAATGGGAATGTATGAAGGCGTATGGATTTGTACTTATGAAGAGTTTAAAGGACTGTGTTCGGTATTAAGAGAATCTATTATTCAAATAAACAGTGCTGTAGCGTCTCAAGAAGGTAAAGGGGATAAGATGCACATGCTTTACGATTACCTTACGTCACCCACCTTTAAAATGCAAGTAGAAGCCATTGTTGAAGGCTTCTCCCAAATGAAAAGCGATTTAGAGAGTGAAAAACGATCTATGCAACGCATCTGGAAGCAACGTGAAAAGCAGATTGAAAAAGTAATTACCAATACCATAGATATGTACGGTTCGGTTAGGGGGATTGCAGGTAGTGCGGTACAATCGGTAAAAGCCTTAGAATTACCCGGTTTTGAAGAGGAGGAAGAAGACGAAGCGTAGTTTAACTTAGAAACTCTATCTAAGGAAAAAACAAAACCAGTTTTATAATCTTTTTAGAAACTCATACGCTTCTAATAAATCATCAAAAGCTAACGAAGCTCCATTTTCTAATAAAATTGTTTTATCTAATTTGGTAGCAATGCCAATGGCTTTCATACCCGCATCAACTGCTGCTTTTAAACCTGTTAAACTGTCTTCAAAAACCCATAAACTAGGAAAGTCTACTAACTCAAAGCCTAACTTTTCTGCTAAAGAAATATACGCTTCTGGGTGTGGTTTGGGGTAGTTGTAATCCTCGTTTCCTGTAAAAATGTAAAAGTTTATATCTTGCTGATTTATAGTGTTTTCTACAAATCCTTTTGAGGCGTTACTTGCAATACCATAAGGTGTGTTTTTAAGCTGAAGAAGTTGTGTGATTTCATGAACACCGGGCAATAAAATATTCTCTTGCTGAATCAATAAAAGGTGTTCTAGTTTAAGGTCATGCAGTTGTTGTGCTGATTCTGGGTGACCAGCATTTTTTGCAAAATAAGCCGCTATTTTCTGGGGATGACTTCCTTCTAAATGATCTGGAAAAGGACAAATTTCAGCCTGAAATAATTGACGGTAGGCAGAAGCCCATGCAGCATAATGGGTAGACTTACTATCCACTACAACACCATCAAAATCAAATAAAGCTCCTTTAGGGAATGTATGCATACTTATTGGAATAGCGTTTTTAGATAGTCGTTCAAGAATCGGCCTTGGGGATCCATTTCTTTGCGTAAAGCTACAAAGTCATTGAATTTAGGGTATAGTTTTGCCAATGTTTCTTTTTTGGCTTTAAATCGTTTAGCCCAATGTGGGCGGCCTTCGTATTTCAAAAAAAGTTTTTCAACGGTTTCAAAAGCTTCATAACGGTCGGCTTTATCACTTAAGCGGCAAACGCAGCCTACGGTTACGGTATCTTCTCCATAAGCATAACTCAACCAAGAGTCGTCTTGTTTTATAAATCGGATATCCATTGGGATATGAACATACGACTTATTCTTATTGCTTTCTAAAAGCGTTTTCAATTCTTTAAATAAATCCTGAAACTTACTTCTTGCTACCGTCCATTCGGCTAATTCCATAGTAGAACCTCTAGACTTTGTAACGGTGGCATTGTATAATGTTCCTTTGTGTTCTTTTTCGGCCGTAAAAAATAAGCGGTATAGAATTTTGTTGGCAATAGCTGTTAAACTAGGGAATAGATAGGTGTATTTATACAATATTCTTGAAGCAGTTCTTCTGTGTTTTAAATATCCTGGGCCATTATTGGTTTTAATGGGTTTATTGGGATCAATTTTATCACCCGTAATCACATAACTGTGATTGGTATGTGGCAAAAAAAGTACGCGAACAAATTCATGCTGAATTAACATTCCCTCTAGTAGAGAAGTCCACATATCGTCTTTCATGGCACGTTCTTTTAAATGCAAGGTGTATGTCTCTGAACATTGCAGTGTTATTTCAGAAAAAATTCCCAATACACCTATAGAGACCCTTACGGCTTTCATTAATTCGTCTTTAGCAGTAATTGTCTTAATATCTCCTGAAGCTGTTACTAAACGACAAGCTATCATGTACTGAGGTAATATTTTCCCTTCTTTACCGGTTCCGTGTGTAGCAGTAGAAATAGCGCCCCCAAGGGTCACTGTATTAATATCTGGCAAACAGGGGATGCACCAACCTTGTTGTTCAACAACGTTCAGTAATTCGGCTAATGTAATGCCTGCCTGTACCGTTATTTGTTTTTTGTCTGGATCAATTTTAAGGATTTTGTTGTATTCGGTAAAATCCAAAAGGGTTGGTGTACCGGCACTTATATCTGCAGAGGATTGTTTAGAGCCGAAAACACGAATTTTAGAATCAGTATTTTTAACACACTCTACAATTTCTTTTTCAGAATGAATAACATACAAGTTATTGTATTTATGCTTAACGTTTTCATTCCAACTTACCCAGGTTTTCTTGTTTGGGTTTTCTGTTTTATTATCCGAGGCCATCTATGTTTTACAAATTATAACTAGAGAACAAACACAACTGTTATTTGCGTTTCTATAAACATACCTCCAAGAGAATAAATTAAAAACAATTGTGGATGCTTTAGGTACTTTAGACAGGTTATAAAGTGTGAAAATTAGACGTATTTATCCCTTTGCTCTTGCGCAAGAGAAATTTATTTTGTAAACCGAAGAGTTAAAATAAGCGAATTAAATGTACTTAAGCTTCTACCAATTCATGGTAAGCTCCCGTTCTTAACTCATAATCGTTTGCAGAAATGCAAGGATCAATCGTTTTAATGGTAGATTTAATTTCTTGATAGGTCTTTCTCAATTGTTTGTAATAGCCGGTAACAACATTAGAATAGGGCTTTATACCGTACATCTTACACCATTCGTTCAGATCATCACAGTCGTCGAAATCTTCTAAGGCACGTAAACAAAGGTAAATACATACCAACTGGTTGTCCGTGTCAAAGTCGTCGTATTCGTCTTTTATAAAGAGATTCCATGTTTTGTTACCCGCTGAGAATTCCACAGCTATTAATTCTTCTAATTCGGGTTCCGACTCAAGTTCTTTTACTTGTATATCGTATTTTTTTGGCAAGGCGGCCAATCTTTTGCTTTCAGGATATTTCATTCTTATTAATCTATGCTTAGTCAATAAAGGAAATATTTTTAACTATTCTATTATAAACACACACTTCATTCAATAGTATTTATAAACAGAAGAATCTGAAAATGAGTAAATAATTACTTTCAGCGTGTAAACACATCCCCAAAACTGTGCATTTATTCTATAGCTATAAGGATCAGATAATGCTTTAGGGCCTAAATAATGCCTGTTTAATACTGGCAAGAATTCTGTTACATGGATAGATGATTTTTAAAAAACATTGCTATGAAACCAAATCAATTTCCAGCACAAGATCAATCAGAACAACCGGGTGTAGAACAGGAAATGCATCCGCAACCCGAAATAATTAAAAAGGATTATATAGGCAGTAATAAGCTTCTTAACAAAGTAGCCTTAATTACTGGTGGTGATAGCGGAATAGGCAGGGCTGTTGCCGTACATTTTGCTAAAGAAGGCGCAAACGTAGCCATAGTATATTTAGATGAAATACAGGACGCTAAAAAAACCTTGTCGTTAGTAGAAAAAGAAAAAAGAGAAGGTTTATTAATTCAGGGAGACATACGTAAAAATGATTTTTGTGCTCAAGCGGTAAAAGCAACCATCGATAAATTTGGTCAACTAGATATTCTTGTCAATAATGCTGCTGTTCATTACCCCGAAGATAATTTGGAGGATATAACGTATGAAAATCTAACGAAGACCTTCGAAACAAATGTTTTTTCTTTTTTCTTTATGACACAGAACGCTTTAAAACACCTTAAAAAAGGTGGGCGAATTATTAACACAACCTCCGTAGTAAGCTATAGAGGCAGCTCTCACTTAATAGATTATGCCAGCACAAAAGGAGCCATTACTTCTTTTACAAGAGCATTGTCTGCTAATTTAGCCTCTAAAGGTATTTTAGTAAATGCCGTAGCCCCTGGCCCAATTTGGACACCATTAATACCCGCTGCTTTTAATGATGTTACCGACTTTGGAACTGGCCAACCTTTGGGTAGAGCGGGCCAACCCTCTGAAGTAGCACCAGCGTATGTTTATTTGGCTTCAGAAGATAGTAGTTATACAACAGGGCAAGTTATACACGTTAACGGAGGCGAAATAGTAGGAGGTTAGGTTATGAAATACAGAAAATTATCAAAACACCTTCACTTTGGTACCGCTTATATCCTTTTAGTTATAATAGGTTTCAGTTGGCATATGGGCTCTTTTTATTTCGAAAAACAGAGCCACTACCAAGAATATGTAAAATCGCTAGAAAAGGCATCTCTAATCAATACACCAATGGCTAAAGCTTGGATAGATGCTGGGAAAGCTTCCTTTAGTGACTCTGTTTATATTAAACTACCTTATTCAGAATCTGTTCATTTTTCAGCCCAAAAACCACAATCTAAAGCCTATAAATTTAATTGTAGTGCCCACCAAGTATTAACGGTAAACGCTTGCAACAACTCTAAAGGCAAAGTTTTTACCGAGTTGTTTATTTGGAAGAATAAGCAATGGCAACCTTTGGCTGAAACCGATACCTTACAAAATTTAGTATTTACATTTAAGAAAGACGCAAAGTGTTTGTTGCGTATTCAACCCGAATTACTAATAGAAACCGATTATTCTATAAATCTGAATAAGAGAAATGAGATTAATGAGTCGCAACCTTTTATAGACCATGCTACATATACAGGCATTTAATTTTAATGAATATAACGGAACATAAACAGTAGAAATTATGAATAAGAACTTTAGAATATACTACAAAGAAGGAATGCGAGACAAAGTCTTAACCTACTTAAAAAACTACTCTAACGATATTTTAATAAATACGGTAGACGACGAAAGTATTGGTATAACCATTGAGAACGAAAATGAAACTGAGTTTTTCAATAATCTTTTAGATAAACTTAAAACAGAGGTTTATTCCAAGAATTAAAAAATTATAGATTATGAAAGCAGCGGTAATAGAAAAATACGGCTCAGTGGAACCGTTCCTAATAAAAGATCTTCCATTGCCCCAATGCAAAGAAGGACAAATAGTAATCCGTAATAAAGCCTCTTCAGTAAACCCTATAGATGCTATTGTAAAAGAAGGTTCTACGCGCTTAATAACTGGTTTATTTGGAGACCATGTACTGGGCAGCGATTTTAGTGGTGTTGTTATTCAATCACGTAGTACTTGGTTTAAAGAAGGAGATGAAGTTTTCGGTTTTATAAGTGCTTTAAAAGGAGGTGCCTATGCCGAAGAAATGGCAGTAGATGCCCGTAATGCCGTTCATAAACCCAAGAACATAAGCTTTAAAGAAGCTGCTGTTTTACCATTAGTGTCCTTAACCGCTTGGCAAGGCATGTTGTATGACGGTAAAATGAAATCGTCTGACCATGTGCTTATTACCGGTTGCACCGGTGGTGTAGGGAGTATTGCAGTACAAATAGCTAAAAAATTAGCTTTCGAAATAACTGGGGTATGCAGTTCTAAACACATAGAATTTGCTCAATCTTTGGGTTGTAATCATGTAATTAATTACGAACAAGAAAGCATACCTCAAAATCAGGAATATGATTTATTCTATGACGCTGCCGGTAAGTATACAGCCTCTGATTTTAAAAATGCTTTATCTAGAGAAGGTATGTTTGTTTCTACCAGAGGTGGGGTAGAAAATGTTGGTAGCGCAATTGAATTAGTGGCCGATTTAATCTCTAAACCCATGAAAGTAGTACGCGCAAAACCTGCCAGCAAAGATTTACTTTCTATTAAACAAATGGTAGAAGAAGAAACCATTAAACCTATTGTTTATAAGTCATTTACTTTAGAACAATTGAATATGGCTTTTAGAACATTAGGTAAAGAAAGCTTTGTAGGGAAAATTGCAATTGAGATTTGAGTAGCTTAATTGAGGATTACAAAAACCTTATCACCTTATTTTTATACCAGTAATTTTTTATTAGCGTATTTCTTAACATACATTCTTAGATGTGTGTAAAATTTCATGTGAAAGTTCTTCTACAGTATTAGCAAGTCTATGCTCAAACCAGTTTAAATAAACCCGCTAAATATTAGGGATTTTATTCTTATAGAACTTTTTAAGATACTAAAATGATTCTTTTTCAGTCTATAAAGGCATTTCCTTTATTAACAAATGAGGTTTTCATACTTACGGTAAGATTCAAGGCACAACAATTGTCCTTTTTAACTCAGTTAAAATCATAATATTTCAGATTAATGGTGGCCATTAAAGAGTTAAAAATAATTGATGAGATTATAAACAATCTGTTAGCTCACAAAAGAATTTCATGTTCATTACCCGGTAATGGATATTTGTTTTTAGAGCATGATGTGCCTTTTCTTATCGTTTACCAACATACAAAAAATGACAAAGAGACATTAAAGCTGGCAAAAAGTAAGGCTTCATTCTTAACAATTTCAGAAGAATACAAATCTTTTTATCAATTACTTTGCTGTAGAATTACCGAAGTAATGTCTGCTAGGTTTGGCTCTTTTTTAATTTTAGAAATACATGCCGGCTTGTTAGGTAGTAAAACATTTAACATTATTGGTAACCTAGAAAAGTACCCCATTACCATAAATTCACTTAAAACAGAATTAAGCAAAATTGAAAGAAGTAAAGGTGATCATGAATTAAATATAGAAGTTCAAAATCATGTTAAATCTGAAAATGAGGTTACCTTAAACGCTGAATTATTAGAGTCTTGTGGTGCACAGTTACTTCAATTAGAGGTGCCGCCAGTTTTTAGGTCCAAAATAGGGCATACATATCCTATTTATTTTAGACGCTTCCGTAAAACGTTTATTAAAGCCATTCAAAAAGCATTATTTGAATATACTAGAGTACAGACATCTTCTAACATTAAAAGTTATACTGCACTTGGTAAAAGGAAAGTAGATTCTGGCGTTTTAAAAATTGATAAAAAGCTGTATGAAATTCAATCAAGTTATCAATTTTTATTATTGGTGGCCCCCACTAATATTTCAGAAATTAGACAGCATTTTTTTGAATCGAACACAACTGAATTACATGATTTTCATTATAGAATGCTTCCCGTTGATCCAGACATTCTAAAACGTAAGTTATTTAACTTAAAGATGGAAGATATTGATGACCCAGCTTTAGCTTATCTGTTTGATGAAAAAAGGGAAGAAATTGACCAAGAGTTAAGCATGTTAAAAGAGAGGGGGAAAAAAGGCTTTTTTCAACGGAGTGTACGGTTGTACAGAGGTTTAGAAAAATCTTTAGTACATGAAGCTGAAGAAATCTTAACACGCATACCTGAAGCTTACGACACAGAACAAAAAGCCAATATAGATGCTTATTCATTTGCTGCTATGGCAGAAGAAGAGTTTGAGTATTTTAGAAAACAATCCCCAGGTTATACCAGCAAAATTCATATCCGTGACGATGTAAATATAATAATGGTTTCTAATGGTGAGTTATACCTTCCTGCTGAATATAAAATGAGTGAAACGGAAGCTGTTTCTCTTATTCAGCATGAAATAGGAACACATTCCCTTACTTTCTACAACGGAAGCCAACAGCCTTTGCAACAAATGGCTATTGGTCTGGCCGATTATGATTCTCTACAAGAAGGTATTGCAGTAATGTCTGAATATTTTGCAGGTGCACTTACGGGTAACCGACTAAGAATTATTGCCGGTAGAGTAATTGCCGGTAACGCATTAATAAACGGCTTAGATTTTAAGGAAATGTACAGCGAGCTGCATCAAAAGTATGGGTTTTCAGAAAAAAGGGCCTTTAATATTACTTCACGAATGCTACAGGGAGGTGGGTTTCTGAAAGACATTATTTATTTAAAAGGTTTGGTTCAGCTTAGAAATTATTTGATAGAGGGTGGGAACCTGGAAAATCTATTGTCGGGAAAATTTGCTATACACCATGTAGATGTAATTAAAGAACTAACCGATAGGAATATACTAAAAAAACCGGCTATAAAACCCCGTTATATGGAGTCGGCTGAATACGAATCTAAAATTCAAAAAATAAGAGAAGGCTTGCCTATCTATAAATTAGCTCAATTATGAAAATATGTTATGTAATAAATGATATAAGTACTGAAAAGACAGGTACTTCAGTAGCTTTAATGAAAAAGATGCACGACCGAGGTCATGATGTTTACGTTATGAATGTTGGGGATTTTTGCTTCCAGTCTAATTTTAAAATGAGTGTTCATTGTTATATGTTTTCTAAAAGACTGAAATCAAAAAATGATGACCAATTTTTTGAAGCCGCTAAAAAAGGGGAGAAGGATAAAAAGACAATAGATGTTACCGAATTTGATGTGATGTTTATTCGTAATAACCCTACTGAAGAAAGCAAAGAAAGGCATTGGGCCGAACATGCTGGTATTTCTTTCGGTAGAATAATTGAGCAGATGGGGGTATTAGTACTTAATGACGCTTATGCCATGTCTAATTCCTTTGTAGATAAGCTCTATTTTGAAGAATTACCTCAAGAAATAAAACCGAAAAGTATTATTACTCGTGAAAAAGACGAATTAATGAAGTTTTATGCTGAAAATGGCAATCAAATGGTTCTAAAACCATTGGAAGGTTCAGGCGGGCAAAATGTATATTTCATAGATAAGGAAGAAAAAAATATTAACCAGATTCTAGAAGTTATTAAGGCCGATGGGTATGTAATAGCACAAGAATATCTTCCTAAAGTGAGTGAAGGGGATGTCCGTATTTTCTTAATGAACGGAAGAGTTTTAGAACAAGACGGACATCAAGCATTGATTTTAAGAAAAAGTATGGAAGGGGAATTCCGAAATAATTTTTCACAAGGCGGTACTGCCGGCAAAGTAGAAATGACTCCGGATATGCAACGCATAATAGATATTGTTTCGCCCAAATTAATTAAAGACGGACACTTTTTTGTAGGGCTTGATGTAGTAGGTGATAAGTTAATAGAAATCAATGTATTAAGCCCAGGTGGATTAAGGAGTTTTAGAAAAATTGGAATGCCCGATTTTACCGACAGTGTAGTAGATGCTATTGAAAGAAAAGTAGAGTACAAGAAAATGTATAATGGTCAGCTTTCTAATAAAGTATTAGCCACAATGCACTAAACAAATTGTCTCAAAGTCAAACTTTAAGCATAAAAATTATGGAACCAAATCTTAAAAACATACCAAGAATATTAGGTCATTATACCACCGGTAAAAAAGGGCCTTTGGTTTTTATTTCAGGTGGTATACACGGTAATGAACCCAGTGGAGTTTTAGCCCTTCAGAAAGTTTTTAAACTATTAGAAGAAGTAAGACCTGAAATTGAAGGTACCATTGTTGGTATATCGGGCAATCAAAAAGGATTACAAGAAAACAAAAGGTACATAGATGAAGACCTTAACCGTACTTGGACGGAAGAAAATATAGCTAAACATGCTCCTGATTCACATGAGCAAACCGAGATGTTTGAAATCATAGAGGTGATGGATCGTTTTCAAAAAGATGTAGATTATACCCACCGCTATTTTTTGGATTGTCATACTACTTCGGCAGCTACAACACCTTTTATTTCCGTACAAGAAGTAGATGATAATGATGCCTGGGCTCATCTTTTCCCTTGTTTTATAATTCGTGGTTTTAGTGACTTGGTATACGGTTGTATAGATCACTATGAAAGCAGAATAGGCATTACTGGTTTTGTATTTGAAGCCGGACAACATACCTCTACGAATTCGGTAGAAAATCAAGAAGGAATGATCTGGCTGGTATTGAAAGAAGCCTGTAAATTAGATTTGGAAAAAATACCTTCTTACCCAGACTGCGTAGAAAAATTCTCTAAAATTAATTCCCCCGGACAAAAAACCTTTGAAATACTTTACCGACACCAATTGAACGATGGTGATGTTTTTGAGATGCAAGCGGGGTATCAAAATTTTCAGGAAATCAAAGAAGGAGAGTTACTGGCGTACCAAAACGGTGAAGAAGTTATAAGTAAATGGAACGCTAGAATTCATATGCCGCTGTATCAAAAACAAGGTAATGATGGTTTTTTTGTAATTCAAGAAGTTTAAACAGCATATCAACTAGAAAATGCTAGATAGTTTTTATTAAGCGAAGCTTTAATTGATTAAATAAGAAGTGAAGGAAGACACTATCCAATTAAACCTACCCCTTTTTCACAAATTCAGATTTTAAGGCCATAGACCCAAAACCATCTACTTTACAATCAATATTATGATCACCTTCTACTAGGCGTATGTTTTTAACTTTTGTACCAGCTTTAATAGATTTAGAAAATCCTTTTACCGGTAAATCTTTCGCTACTACAACAGCATCACCATCTTGTAATAAATTACCGTTAGCATCTTTCACTACAAGACCTTCGTCAGCAACAACATCTTCCGGATTCCATTCGTGGCTGCATTCAGAACACATCATAGAAACACCAGTAGGGTAAGTGATTTCAGATTTACATTGTGGGCAAGCTATTATTTCTTCTGACATAAGTATTGTATAAATGAAGGGTAAAAGTAGCTAAAAACTCTCGCATTTTTTTTAATATGATCGGCACCACATAGAACAGTCTCTTATCCATTTTCAATTATTCATTCTAAAATTCTTAATTATACATTCCGATTCTTAACTTAGATAAAGTGTTTAAACACTCATTAGGACCGAAGACCATTTATGAATACAAAATATTCCATACTAGAATTAGCCAGCGTAGCAAAAGGGAGTACCCCCGCTGAAACCTTTACCAAAAGTTTAGACCTAGCCCAAAAAGCAGAACAATGGGGGTATAACCGTTTTTGGTTAGCCGAACACCATAATATGATTAGCATTGCTAGTTCTGCAACAGCCGTATTAATAGGTTATATTGCCAGCGGGACATCTAAAATTAGAGTGGGTTCTGGTGGTATTATGTTACCCAATCATTCTCCTTTAATTGTCGCCGAACAATTTGGGACTTTAGGCTCATTGTATCCCAATAGAATAGATTTAGGATTAGGACGCGCACCCGGTACCGATCAAGTAACCGCACAGGCCATTCGTTCAGACCGTATGAAATCTGTTTACCGTTTCCCAGAAGACATTAGCGATATACAACAATTCTTTACCGACAACCGTGGGGCGCAAGTACGGGCCAGTGTAGCCGAAGGCATTAATGTACCTATATACATTTTAGGTTCAAGTACCGATAGTGCCCACTTAGCCGCTAAAATGGGCTTGCCTTATGCTTTTGCCAGTCATTTTGCACCGGCTTTATTAATGGATGCTTTAGCGATTTACAGAAAAGAATTCCAGCCTTCAGAATATTTAGATAAACCCTATACCATAGCCGGTATTAACGTAATTGCTGCCGACACCGACCAGCAAGCCGAACGATTGTCTACCACACTTATCAGCATGATTTTAGGCATTCTTACGGGAAAAATAGATTACATGCAGGCACCAGTAGACATGACTTCCGAAATGGAAGATCTTATGTTTGATCCGGCTTTCCAACGTATGCTGAAATACGCTTTCATTGGTAGTAAAGACACCGTGAGCATTCTCACCAAAGAATTTTTAAAACGAACACAAGTAGATGAAATCATAGTAGCTTCTCATATTTACGACCACCAAGACCGGCTGAAATCATATGAATTGTTTAGTAAGGTGATGAAAGAATTGACATAATCTTTTCAGTATTTATTTCTAAGTGCTGGCTTCTAGCAAAATCATAACGTTAGTTAAGGTTTACAACCGTTGACTACGTATGCTTCCACAACAAACCTTCAATTACATAAAATAGGAGATAAGACACCTTTCTAAAAACAAAGCCTATTTGAAACCAACCATGACAACGGACGTAGACCTTGACAACGGTGGACGGATGGACAGCCGCTAGACCTTGTGAACGGTTAATATGAAGATTTAAAATTCAATGATTAAATTCTTAATTCGTTTGGTGTCTACCTGATTCTTATGAAAGTCAACAAAAGGCTCCTCACCACCAAACCAATTTAAAACCTCATCCCGTTTAAGCTGAGTAAGTTTATCGCCTAAAAAACTCCAATAAGAAGAATTAGGATAAACTTTAAAATCATCCACTAAACCATGTTTCTCCGGATTCCGATGAATGTAACTCACCAGTTGAGAAAAATAAGCATCATTATCCACCTCAATTCTACGAAAAGGAGTCTCAAACAAGCTTCCTGTACGCTGGTGTAAATTATTAAACCACTGCGTATACCCGTTAAAAAGATGAGAAAACTGCTTACTTAAAAACGCAGAAAGATCATCAATAACTTTTCCTCTGTACATCAAATCAGCAGCCTCAATAATAGCCTCGGCAGATTTAATTCTAATCAGGAAATGGAAATGATTATTCAATAAACAATACGCAAACGTATCTGCATACGGTGTAATATGTTTTCCATATTTCTCTAAGAAAACCTGAAACCCCCTCTCTGATCTAAAAAGTAGAGCGCCATCAATGCCTCTATTATAAACATGATAAAAAGAGTCGGCTAAAAGTGGAAAAGTATTCTTTTTCATACACTTAAGATATAAAAATCACCCAATTTTCACAAGCTGTGTCAAAAATCCCAACAATGAAAATTTGAAACCTACCTTGACAACGGTCGCAGACCTTGTCAACGGTAGATGTAGGGACGGTCGCCAGACCTTGTCAACGGTGAATCTGAACCGGAAGCTACCTCAATCAAAACGCTAGTCAAGGTTTACAACCGTTGACTACGTTTCCAACTTCAACAACCACCCTTAAACCATCCCAATATTAGAAAGGAGAAGATACCCTGCTCTAAAAAAACAACCTAACTAAACATAAAAAGCAACAATATCCCAACAAAGATCAATTGAAACTAAACCTTGACAACGGTCGTTAGACCTTGTCAACGGTGAATCTGAACCAGAAGCTACCTTAACCAAAACGCTAGTCAAGGTTTACAACCGTTGACTACGTTCTTCCACTACAAACCTTCAACAACACAAAAGGAGAGGAGACAACCTACCTAAAACACGGCCAATTTATAACGATACCTTGACAACGGTCGCTAGACCTTGTCAACGGTGAATCTGAACCAGAAGCTACCTTAACCCAAACGCTAGTCAAGGTTTACAACCGTTGACTACGTTCTTCCACTACAAACCTTCAACAACACAAAAGGAGAGGAGACAGCCTACCTAAAACACGGCCAATTTATAACGATACCTTGACAACGGTCGCTAGACCTTGTCAACGGTGAATATACAAAGCCAACTACTATAATTTGCTCTCCTAGAACAGGGGAGCTGTCCGCAGCGCAGGACTGAGGGGTTCACATCCACAAAAAAACCACTGAAGAAAATCCACAGTGGTTGTAATGCTTAGAAATAATAGTTCTCTAAGATTAGAATTTATCAGGCACCGATCTATTATCCTTATGTTTATCTTTATGACGTTTTAACGTTACTTTAAGCGTATCGAAAAGTTCTTGAGCAGCTGAACCAAAATCATCGCCTTCCTTCGCAATAAAGATGTCCTTACCAGGCATATTAACCCGAATACTTACTTCTTTCTGTCTTGTCGCCGTTTCCGAAAGGGATTTTAAATACACATCCGCATTAACCGCCAAATCGTTGTATTTATCTATTCCGGAAAAAAGTTCTTCCATATGCTTAAACAACTCTTGGCTGATATTGAAGTTTACGGGCTCTACGTTTATTGGAATCATAAAATTGACTTTTAGAATTAATTAAAAAAACACGGTACTATAACCATGCCTAAGCTAAAAGTTAAACAACTTTTAGCAGAATTCGTTGCAGTTAATTTAAAAAGTATCCATGGATAATGGATTATTGAATGCGTTACGCTCAAGTTTGATAACAGTTAAAGTATGTATAAATATTCGCTAAGGATAAAAATTATTTCATTAGTGAACTAAGGAACGTCATCTTATGGCCCCGACCATAGGATCTATATTCCTGCCACCGCAGGAATGGTGATGATTGAAGACCCCACAAGTATAATTGAGTTCAAAGGTATTTCTTAAGGTCCCCAACAACCTGCGGGATCTCCTTTTTCAAGGAGATGACGGTATCTGTTAGCATCCAAAAAAACAGAAACATGTCAATATTTAAGAGTAATTAGTAGTAATACCAATCATCTTTTTACCATCTCGCTACGGCGTCATCCCACACTCGAGTCGGGATCTCCCTTTAAGAATTTACTATTAATGGTTTTGCTTACTGTTTTATAGATTTAATACTTTTCAATCAATCAAAGTGTATAAAGCTAGTAAACAGCGTTTTTAATGGTGGAAAAGTTAGCTAGTTAATAAAGACAGTATAATTCAAAAAGTTTTACCTTGTGAATATAAATACGTTTATCAGAATTTAATTAAATGGCATTTTTTCAACATTCAGTAGTCAACAAATATCTCAATGCCCAAAATGAGGAAGGTGTAAAACAGGCCTTTAATAGATTTACCACTTATTTTCACAATCCTGAAATCCAAAAAAATATACGCGATTCTAAAGAAGAGCAATTCCAGGAAGGCTTTTTGAATGAGTTGTTTGCGAAGGTTTTTGGATATACATTAAATCCAAACCCAAATTATAATCTTACAACAGAACTCAAAAACGAAAGAGGTGCTAAAAAAGCAGATGGTGCTATATTACTTGAAGGCAAAGCTTTAGGTGTAATAGAATTAAAAGGAACGGAAACAACAGATCTTGATAAAGTTAATGCACAGGCATTTAACTATAAAAATAATCACACAACTTGTGTATACGTTATTACTTCAAACTTCGAAAAACTTCGTTTCTTCATCCATAACTCAGTAGAGCACCTAGAGTTTAATCTTTTTACCCTTTCAGAGGCAGATTTTAAGCTCATGTATTTGTGTCTTAATTCTGAAAACCTGCTCAATGGACTGCCTTTGAGGATGAAGGAAGAAAGCCTCTTACAGGATGAAACAATAACTAAGCAACTTTACAAAGATTACGCGTCATTTAAGAATGACCTTTGGCTAAACATGGTTAAAAACAGCCAGAGTGCCAATCAATTACTTTTCTTTAAGAAAACCCAGAAGCTGCTAGACCGTTTTTTGTTTATTCTTTTTGCTGAAGATAGTGGTTTACTTCCTCCTAATTCTATTTCGCGCATTGTGAAACGTTGGAAAGTATTAAAAGAGGAAGATGCTTACAAACCACTTTACGAAATCTTTAAACAATACTTTGGCTACATTAATAAAGGTAGAAAGGGAAAAAACCATCAAGACGATATTTTTGCATACAATGGCGGCCTCTTTCTTGAGGATAAGCTATTGGATTCCGTAGTTATTGATGATGAAATTTTGCACAGCCACGTAATGAAGCTTACAGCTTACAATTTTCAAAGTGAAGTAGATGTAAACATACTCGGTCACATTTTCGAAAACTCGCTGAACGAAATAGAAGATGTAACTGCTAAGCTGGAAGGACAGGAGGTAGACCGAAGTAAATCCAGACGAAAAAAAGACGGAGTATTCTATACGCCTAAATATATAACCAAATACATTGTAGACAATACAATAGGCCAGCTTTGCGAAAATAAAAAGCAGGAACTGGGGATTGTAGACGAAGAGTATGCAAAAGGCAGGCGTAACCGGAAAAAAGACACCATTAAACGACTAGATGGATTATTAACAGAATACAGGGAATGGCTTTTGTCTTTGACCATTTGCGACCCCGCTTGTGGTAGTGGCGCTTTTCTAAACCAGGCTTTAGAATTTTTAATGGGCGAACATGCTTATGTAGATGAGTTAAAGGTACAGCTGTTTGGAGGTAGTATTGTTTTTCAGGATGTGAGCAACCACATTTTGGAGAACAACATTTACGGGGTAGATATTAACGAAGAGAGTGTGGAGATAGCAAAACTCTCCCTTTGGTTACGCACAGCACAAAGAGGACGAAAACTGACCACATTAAACAACAATATAAAATGCGGTAACTCGCTAATAGACGATCCTGAAATAGCAGGAGAGAAAGCTTTTGACTGGAAGAAAGAGTTTCCTGATGTATTTTCAAAAGATGGTTTTGATGTAATTATTGGAAATCCACCGTATGCATTATGCCAACCTTCTAACACTAAAAATGAATTACTTGAATATTATAAAAAATTTGAAGTTGCCAGTTATAAGATAGATTTGTTTCATTTGTTTTTTGAAAGGTCTATTCAAATATTAAATAAGTTAGGGATACTTGGTTTTATTACCCCTAATACATATTTGACAAATAAATATATCAGGCCCCTTAGAGAGTTTATTCTTAACAAGACTGATATCATTTCCTTAATTGTTCATGAGGAAAGTGTTTTTGCTGATGCTAATGTTGATGTTGCCACTATTATTTTAAATAAGACAAAATTAAAGAAAAATAAGATTGAGTTATTGAGCAGTAGAAATAATCTCATTTACAGTTTTGGAAATAAACAGCAAGAAAGCTGGGATCTAGATGCAAACAAAATCTTTAATGTAAAAGAAGATTTTATAATTGATTTATCTAATTGCATAGCCTTAGGTGAAATATGTAATTCTTATTTCGGAATTCAAGCTTATGATAGAAAGAGTTCTATATCAGAAAAAAAAGAGAATGAAGACTACTTAGAATTGATTGATGGAGGTGATGTATTTCCATATTCTTATGCAACACCAAATAAGTATTTTAATTATAAAGAGAAGAACATTAAAAGTGGGGGAGACTGGAAAGTCTATGAGCAAGAAAGAATTGTTATTCGCCAAATAGGACAAATTCCGATAGTAGGAATGAGTAAAGCTAAAATCCTTGCTTCAAATACATTGTATAGTATTTATCCTAAAAATTCTGACTATCAACTGCATTATTTATTATGTATTCTAAATTCTAGAATTATTAAAAAATACTGGCTTTCAAAATATTCAGATAGTAAGCAGTTATTTCCAAAAATTAAAGGTTATCAACTTAAAGAATTGCCTATAAAGATTGCTTCGAAAACACAACAAGAAAAATTTGGCGAATTAGCTAAAGTAATTATTGAGTTAAAATCTCAGTTGCAAAAGCAAAACACATTTTTCACTGATTTTGTTAAAAACAAGCATCAAAACGTACAAAGTAAATTTCAAAACTGGTACGAATTGGAGTTTGCAGCCTTTTTGAAAGAATTGAAAAAAGCAAAAATACAATTGGGATTATCCGAAGAAGCTGAATGGATGCAATTCTTTAACGAACAGAAACAAAAAGCCCAAACTTTAAAATTTGAAATCAAAAGGGTAGATGCCGAAATTGATAAAATGGTTTATGAGCTTTATGGGTTAAATGAGGAAGAAATTAAAATTGTGGAGGGGAATTAAATGATAAAGAAGATTAATCATGTAAAGAACTTTGGTGTATTTAATTCCTACCGGAGATCGGGTAATATTCAAGATTTTTCAAAGCTTAATATCATTTACGGATGGAACTATTCTGGGAAGACCACTATTTCTAGAGTTTTTCAGTGTTTTGAAGAAAAAGACTTGAAGGAACATTATCCTAATGCTGAATTTGAGTTGGAAGACTATGATGGTAATAAGGGAAATCAACAGAACTTGGACATCAATGGATTAGAAATTAAAGTCTTTAATTCTGACTTTATTCGAGACAATATTCACCTTGAAGGAGAACGCTTCAATCCTATTCTTTTATTAGGAGAAGATACAAAAAAGGCGGAGAATGATATCAAAGAAAAATCCGAAAAACTACTCAGGTTAAAAGCTATTGAAAACGATACAAAAAGAGAGTATACTAATCTTGAATATCAGATTCTGACAGGTTTGTCTAATCGAGCCTCTTCCATTAAAGAAACTCTCCAAATTGTTCAAACATTTACCCGAACTCATATCAAACCAATTTTTGAAGATATTAAGGACAACTACGGGAGTTTTATCAAGCCTAAACAAGAGGTTTCCAATCTATTAAAACAGGCAACAGCTTCTGAAAGTGATAAACTTCTAAAAAAGGATGATTATTCGGCTAAATTAGTTTTAACCGATTTAATTACAAAAGCTCAACAATTATTACAAGAAGTCCCAGAATTCTCGACCACTGTACAATATTTTATTGATAATCCTGATATAGCAAATTGGGCAGAAAAAGGTTTGCTACTCCATGAAAAAAAAGAGAAGTGTGAATTTTGTGGAAATGATTTAGATCCAGAGCATATTAAAACGATAGCAGCTCATTTTTCAGAGGATTTGAAAAATCATAAAAAACATTTAACACATTTCATCACACAAATAGAGGGATCAAGAATTTGCAATCCCGATCTACAGAAAAGCGATTTTTACAAAGAATATTGGCCTTCTTTTGAGGAAAAAAATAGCACACTGAAAGAAAATATAGAGTTGTATAACAAGCAATTGGAAATAATTGTAAAACTCGTAGAGACTAAAAACGATAAACCATTTCAAGCTATCACCGATTTTAGTAAGATAGAGAACAGAGAGGAGTTGATCAAAGAAAAAATAGCAGATTACAATAATGTAATTAAAAGGAATAGAGAAAAGACAGATGAATTTGACAATGCCAAATCCGGAGCAATTGAAACCTTAAAAAAGCATTACACAGCAAAGTTCATTGATGAGATTGAATTAGAAAAAAAGAATGAAAAAATCGAATTATATAAAAAGAGACAAACAAATTTTCAAGAAATTCAGACCAAACTCGAAGAAGAGATTAATAAATTAGAATCAAAGGTAAGTAAAGCACATAAAGGCAGTGAGAAGCTCAATGAATATATAAGCAAGTTTTTAGGACGAGATGAAATAAAAGTTGTTGTCGAAAAAGAACAAGAGAAAGAAAGATTTAGACTGAAAAGAAAGGAAGCCAAAGCCGTAAACCTGAGCGAAGGTGAAAAAACAGCGATTGCTTTTTCCTTTTTTCTTACAAAATTGTTGGAGTGCAAAGATTTAGAAAAAGCAATAGTCTACATTGACGATCCTATCTCAAGTTTAGATAGCAATCACATTTTTCAAGTGAATGCTGTTTTAAAAGACTTCTTTTTCAGAAAAGAAAACAAAGAAGACGTGCATCCAAAAATCTTGAATTGCATGCAACTTTTTCTTTCAACCCACAATTTTGACTTTTTCAGTTTGTTGAGGGAATTACCTGTGCCGAAAGATTCTAACAGGGTTTACTATTTCGTGAAAAGACTTAATAGTACCGAATCAACAATAGACAAATTGCCAAAATCATTACAGAATTATGGGTCAGAGTATCATTACTTGTTTCAGTTAATATTCAAATTTAATGAGCAGGAAGAAAAGGACATAGAAGTAGCTATGATATTGCCTAATGCTGTTCGAAGGTTTGTAGAACTTTACACTTATTCTAGAATTCCGAGTATTAAAAATGAAACAGTTGATATTCGCACTGAGCAATTATGGGGACCTCATGATGCAAAGCGAATACTAAAAGTTTGTCACTATTTCAGTCATGGAGCCAGTATTGACAGAATGAGCAAACACAATGAATTCATTTGCGACATCGAAAATGCTGTTACGGATTTATTAGAGTTACTTTCTTTTAATGACTCAATGCACTATAATGAATTATTAAAAAGCTGTAAATGATTAATATATGAATTATTGCCAAATTATAAGGTGTAAACCATGAGAAATACTGAAATTAATATAGAATTAAGAAGTGAAATATTAGAGTATTCTTTGATATTAGAGAATGCCATTAACGATTTATTACTTCTTCAGTTTGGCATTTTTGAAAGTGGAAAATCAACAAAATTATTTGGTAAAAAACAGGGCATCACTTTTAAAAATAAAATTGATTTATTATTTGATATCAATGTCCTCAACAAGGATGAGAATGGTGAATTTGAATTGTTGATGATATTTCGAAATAAGTTTTTACATGATTTGGAATGCAATTCATTTCACATCATAGTTTCTGATTTTGACAATGGATTAAAAAACAGATTTAAGAAATTTCTTCAAAAAGATCAGGACATTATTGATGAAGAATTGTGTAGAAAAGCATGTAGAGAATTATTTCTAAAAAATATTAGAACTCTTCAAACAAAACTTAAAACAAGAAGACAAATAATCGAAGAAAAGAATGAAGTTTTTCAGTTATTAAGTAATAATATTATTTTCCATGTTGATTTATTTTTTGATCTAATTGATGAGTTATTTTTAATACTAGAAAATTCAGAACTTGAAAACGAAAAAGTAAGAAATCAAACGGAGTTAATATATAAGAAGTGTATAGATTACATTTCTAAAAGTCATAACAATTCATTCGCAGAAAAGTTAAATGTTTTTTTATCTGACAACAATAAAATAAATAATTTCTTTGGAGTATCTAAAATTAATCAAGAGAAATTAAAGTCTCATATTCAGTCTAAAGGAAAAATTTAATCAAATTATATATACCAATAGAAGCACATCTATAAATGTAGCGAAAGAAGCTCAGTCGGTAACATATAGTTAGTGGCTTTCCAAAAACGATAAAAATTTTATTAATAAAATCGAATAAAGCATGTTAAACTTTTAACTATTCATGGGTTATAAAATACGACACATGCCCAAATACTTTTAAAACAAAACCTCAAACTATATGAATTCATTTGACACCATTGAATCTAAAAATTGGCATGTTCTAACCATTGATAATTATGAAGAAAAAACTCATAAAAAACATCCTTATTTTCAAGTAGTTGATGGTAAATCAAAGCATTTCGCTATTTGTCCATCTTGCGGTAACCCAATCCAAATAATTAATTTGTATCCAAGCAAATATAACCCAGGTAAAATATATGCTAGACATTATCCTAAATCTGTAATAGGAATAGCTAAATACGATCAATTGAAATATGAGAATTGTGATTTGTCTAGTAAAAAATCCTATGATTCAGGCAAAAAAAACACCTCTGATAAGGATAAAAAAAATTATATTATTGATATCGTAGAGAAACATTCAGATATAATTAAATATTTTATCAAACGTATCATTGGTATTAAAATCACCAGTAATCTATTCTCAAAATTAATTAATAAATTTATACAAGAGGAGGGTTATTATTTTCTATTTGTTAGCCCAAATAATTTACCCTACTCAATCCTTTATTTATCTGGCAATCACAATTTATTCATGCAGAGGGTAAATGAGGATTCTAAAGATCTTATTGACAGTGTTAATAAATCCAATTCATTTAAAGTAAATGAAGAAGGGCGAATTGTTAAAAAAAAAGAAAATGAGTATGCAACAATTCAAATATATTTTACAGAATATAGAAACGGTTCTAAAGAAGGAAGTTCTGGAAGTATATTATTGGTTATTGATGAAGAATTTAATTTTCAAACCTCTCGAGTATATTCAAAAAGAATAAACATAGATATTGAACATTTTGCACGGACAGTTGCCAAAAAAGAAAGGGGAAATAAAGCATTTTAGATCGATCCAGCGCTGGTGCAAACTTTTAGCACGTGCTCATGCAACTAATTTTCACATGTTATTCCTTTTAACCCGTGTCGGGCGGGTTTAAGCCGTAGAATAATTACGGGATTAGATTCTAAAAATCAGAGTAACAGCACGGTATAAAACCACACAAGAAACAAATAACAAATACCATTTCCAGCGATAGTGCTTTTCACTTGTGCTAATCTCATGACCTTTGAATACAGGGAAAAAGAAGGTATTGCTATTAGGAGAGGGTGTGATAGCATTTTTACATCGCACGTAGAAGATTTATTTCAGATACTCTATCTTCATTATTTTCCAAACAAAATCCCCTAATTTGGTATTTACCACTACTTCCTCACCAACAGTTTTGTTGAGCAGTGCTTTTGCCATGGGTGAATCCATAGATATATGGTCTTTATTCCCAATAAGTTCTTCGTAACCTACAATCCGGAACCTGTTTTGTAGATTTTTCGCTTCGTTTTTAATTTCTACCCAAGCACCAAACATCACTTTACCTTCCTGGTTAGGGTGGTACTCAATTACTTTAAAATTGTCAATACATTTACGTAAATAACGAAGACGATTATCAATTTCTCGAAGCCTTTTTTTATTGTAATGGTAATCGGCATTTTCTGAACGATCTCCCAAACTTGCCGCCCAAGAAACCTTAGCGGTAATATCTGGGCGTTCAATGCGCCAAAGGTAATCGTGTTCCTCCTTTAATTTTTGCAAACCTTCGGCAGTAATCATTTGAGAACGATCTAATTTTGGCAACGTTGATTCAGGAATTTTACGCCTCATAATAGAATAACTTGTTTTTAATTTTTTTGCAAGATACTATAAAGCTAAAAAGATTGAAGGATGCCTTTTCAATTGTTAGGCAATCTTTAGAGAGAACAGCGATTGTATCTCTAAATAAATCCAAACCACAAATTACGGTAGCCTCAAAACTACCAAAAATTAACTACTACAATTAAATCTCTTCGTTTAACCAAAAGCGGTTACAAAATAGTAACTGCTTTTGTCGTGTAGAATGCTATTTAACTATATGTTAGTCCTATACAAGAATGCATGCACCAATCTTAATTACAGAATAATAACTTGTTGAGTTATAATTAATATTATGTTAAATAGAAATACAAAGACCCAACCTCTTCCTACAAACAAATATATTATTTGAATTGGCGAATAATCTGTTTAGCAATGCTTGGAGTCAAACCAATATATCTATCGGTTTTAAAAAAATAATCCTTTTGCCAATACAGCATTTCAGTTATATCATCAAGAATAGCAAAATCTTTATACTCCAAATACCGTATGCCTAAACGGTACTGATTATCCTGACACCATTTTAAGATTTCATTGCCTCTTAAGATGAAATTGTTATCTATTGTAAGAACTGGTGTATAATCTAAAATGGATTGTTGAATGCCAACTTCTTTAAAAATAGCATTCAACTCTTCAAGAGTATATTTAAGCCTCCAGGTTGAAGAAACAACAATTTCGGCATTAATGTTTTCTAAAATAGCATTTAGAAGCTTAACACATCTAGGGTCAAATTGATCGTAGGGATACTTCTTCAGTTTTTTTTCATTGGACTTGTACCATAAATCACTGTTTAAAACACCGTCTATATCCAGAAACAAGACTCTCATAAATCCACTATTTATTTGTACAACTCTCTAGTCATATCAGACTGAAAAATCTCACCGGTATCTACATTCTTCAAACTTAATTTAAAACCTTGTCGTGCCCCGGTATCCATAAGCGTTACATTTCCATACGTATGTGGATAGCGCATGTGTTTTTCTAATTTTTGTACCGGTGTATGGCCCACATAGATTTGCTTAAAATAAGAACCCCATTTAAAAAAAGGATTATTGCGGTTAGCGTATGCTTCGTAAACCATATACCTACGCATTAAAAAAGTTTCTTTAAATTGATCGTTTAAAGCAGCCAGTTCTTCTTCCGCATTAATTTCTGGTAACATACCGTGTGTAAAAGCGTTTTGGCCTTCAAAATGGAACAATACAGAGCTTTTTAAGAACTCTAAATACTTGTCTTTTACTACTTCACGTTTGCCAACAGATTTTATGGTAGAAGATCCTTCTAACTTCTTCCAATTAGGCATATCAGAGTCACGCAACAGGCGGTTTTCGGAAGGTAAATAATAACTTAGTGCTATATCATCATGGTTTCCACGGATAAAAACAAAGTGCTTAAGTTTCATAAACAACTTCATACACTGTTTTATTTCAGAAAAACCATCACAAACATCTCCTAAAAAAATTAGTTTATCGGTTTCAGGATTAAAGTTTGCCCGCTCTAATACCTGATTTAATGCTTTATAAGCACCATGAACATCGCCAAGAACAAAAACACTCATATAATACTACTCCAAAGGGAAGTTTTCTTAATATTACAGCCTACAATGTTACGCTTTTGTTTAAAAAATGAATAGCATCTCCCCTTTCAAGTTTAATTTTTTATTCTATCGCTTTTAATTTCAGTTTGTAATGTATGCTTAAGTTCTTGCCAAGAACCAAAATTATAGCATTCAATTCCTTTTTCAGAAAGAAGATTTTGCGCTTGTTGGGAATGTTTACCCGTTTGGCTAACTAACACCAAAGGCTTACCAAAAGACTGTAAGGTTTTCACATTTACAACTAAAGTATTTAGTGGGAAATTATACGATTTATCAATATGTCCTGCTTTAAACTCTCTTGGGGTTCTTACATCAATAATAACGGCTCTTCCTTTTAGAAGCAACTGGCTCACTGTGGCATTAGAAGTGGTAAATAATGATTGTACGGCGTTCATAGTTCTCTATTTTTATGCTAAAAAACAGGCTTTATTTATACAATTCAAAAGCACCAAGTTTTGTTCATTTTACATGTACCATTTTTGTATTTTTTCTAAAATTGACCAAGTTATAAACAGGATTTCTGGTTATTATTAAATTTATTATATTGAATAACAGTGTGTTATGATTTATGTGTTAAAACAGGCATTATAGTTGTATATCCATCATAAAGCACAATTATATGATAAAATCGAAAGGACCTGGCTTAACTGAAATGTTAGGTATTGATTTCCCAATAATAATGGCTCCAATGTTTTTGGTTTCCAATATTAATATGGTAGTTGAAGCTACAAAGGCTGGTATAACCGGCGCCATTCCTGCGCTCAATTTCAGGACTATAGAAGAATTAGAAGATGCGATTATACAACTAAAAGAACAAACCAAAGGACCGTTTGGAATTAATCTAATAGTTAATAAGTCTAACTTCATTTATAAAAAACAGCTAGAAGTTTGTTGTAGACTGAAAGTAGATTACATCATCACTTCCTTAGGCAATCCTAAAGAAACCATTGAAGAAGCCCATAAAGCAGGCGTTAAAGTTTTCTGTGATGTCACCGATTTCGACTATGCCAAGAAAGTAGAAAAACTAGGTGCAGACGCATTAATAGCAGTTAATAAAGAAGCTGGTGGCCATGCAGGTAATTTAACCAAAGAGATTTTGGTGACTACTTTAAAAAAGCATTGTTCTATTCCAGTAATTTCTGCCGGTGGTATTTCTACAGGCGAAGGAATTAAACGAATGTTAAGTATTGGAGCCGATGGATTATCTATGGGAAGTATCTTTATAGCCACTGACGAAGCACCTGTTTCCTATTTATACAAAGAAGCTTGTGTTCAATATGGCGCTAAAGATATTGTGATGACTACCAAACTTTCTGGCACCCCTTGTACTGTTATAAAAACACCGTACATAGAAGAAATTGGTACAGAACTTAATTTCGTAGAAAAGTTCTTAAACAAAAATAAGCGACTTAAAAAATGGATGAAAGCTTTCACCTTTTATTACGGCATGAAGTCTTTACAGAACGCAGCTTTCGGTGCTACCTATAAAACGGTATGGTGTGCTGGCCCAAGTATAGAACATGTTCACTCCATTCGTAGCATTAAAGAAATTGTACAACAATTAAAACAAGATTACCATAATGCTGAATAAACTTTCCTTGTTTAACCGAATGCGTTTTATGGTCTACGTAATGGGTAAGATTAAGATTCCCATGATAGGCTACGTCTCTCCTTCTATACTAGAGCTGAACGACGAAAAAGCTACCGTTAAAATTAAACTAAAACGTAGAACAAAAAACCATTTAAACTCTATGTATTTTGGGGCTTTAGCTGTTGGTGCAGATTTAGTGGGTGGTATTCATGCCTTTTATTATGCCGAAAAAACAAAATCCAAAATATCATTCGCCTTTAAGGATTTAAAAGCAGATTTCTTAATGCGTGCCGAAAGTCATGTGTTGTTTACTACCAATGACGGATTAATTATCCAAGAAGCTATGAACAAAGCTATTACTGAAAACACACGTATCAACCAACCTGTTACAGTAACGGCTTTTAATACCTCCGGCGAAAAAGTAGCCATATTTGTGGTGACCGCCTCTTTTAAGCCAATTTAGTTGTGTTTTGAGTAGAACTACAAATAACTAATAGTCCATTATTATACAGGTTAGCCATTTATGCAAAAAACAAAAATTGGTTTTGCGTTATGGGAATCTAAAAATTGTCTTTCCTCTAGCTGAAAGTCACATTCATAATCTTCAATTATACTAAGCCCGAAACTAAGTTCCTTGCTAGAATAAAAAAGTAATGCGTTATGGATTTTGGGTGATGAGCACCACTCAATACACATAACCCACAACGCTTTACCCAAAACTATCCTATTTCAGTACCGTTACCGTTCCTGTAATTTGGCTTTCCGCTGCCGACTCATCCTTTAAGTCTATCCCATAATAATACGTGGCCAGTGGAACAAAACCTTTACTGCTTCTACCATCCCACGGGTTGCTGTTGTAGTTCCCTTGGTGGTTGTACAACTCTTGCCCCCAACGGTTATAGATTCTTACCACCGCTTCTGGGTATTTCTCCATGCCCGGGATTATCCATGTGTCGTTCACCCCGTCACCATTGGGTGTAAACGCTGTTGGTGGATTTAAACTTTCTATAATCAATACCGTTGCTTGGTCTTGGTTGGTACACACCGTTTGGTTCTCTTGTATGTTTAAAGTTACCGTATACAATACCGTTTTCTCATCAATGGTCTGGTTCACTAAATAACTGGCCGCGCTGTTGCTTAAACTCTGTTCGTCCATTTTACTAGGGCTGAAGGTGATGCTTCCTTCTGCCAAGCCATTCCCACGTAAATAAACCAGCGGTGTTTCTTCTATGTCGTACACATACGCATCCGTTGGTGATCCTTCTTGTGTCACAAAATTGATGGCCGGTTGTTTTACCACATTTAAGTTTAAACTAGCTGTTGAGCTTATTTTAGCACAGGCTTCTCTTTCTATGGTTACTGTATAAATCCCATCGTCCGATAAGTTTACAGGATCTATTTCTACTTTTTCAGTAGTGTAACTTGCCTGTGGTGTTGTCCAAGTAATTGCATCACCATTTGATTGCATTGGTAGTTAAGATAACCTTACTTCCCTCACAGATTTCTCTGTCCGTTGGGTTTCCTGTAATGGCTTCTCCATTATAAGTTATACTTGGGTTTGGTTTTGTGTTTAGCCTTGGTGTTGCTTCTTCGCTTAGATTTGTTGAAGAAGCTGTACCATCACAGTTTTGATAGCTTACCTCTACCCGTACCGTTTGGTTTTGTTTTATGTTTTCGGTTTCAAATACTTTTGCCGGTCCTGAAGCTTGTGCTTCAACCCCATTAATATACCACGTGTAACTGGTCGCTGTAACGTCTGTCACATTTGCCGTAAAGAAGATTTTATCCCCTTCGCAATAGGTAACATTGTTATAGTCTATCGTTACCTCTGGATTGTTGGCGTTTTGTACATCTACATCCATAGCGTCTACTGCTATCCCATCTAGTGTGGTACATCCGTTTACCGCAAATACTTCAAGCTTTACATCGTCTGTTCCTACAGTGGCTGTAACACTTGTGCCTGTTAACGTTCCGGGCGTTGACCAATCATTAGAGGATGGTGTCATCACCCATCGGTAAGAATCGGTTTCCGGTACCGCTGTTATGCTGTACGTTTGGGCTGTATTTGGGCATGGTTGAACTTCTCCGCTAATGGTGATGCCTGCTGTTTTCGGTTTCAGGTTAATTAATACAAAATCTTGTTTTGCCGTTGGCGATGCTAACGGACAAGTTGTGTGTTTTTTGGTTACCCGTATGTTTTCCGAAGTGGTATTCCCTAACGTAACTTCATTGGTTTCTCCGGTGATGAATTTTAAGTTGCCGTTTCCACCAGGTCCTAGAGACCATTCGTAAACATAGCCCGTTTCTGGATTATCTACTGTAGCGGTGATTATTTCTCCTTCACAAGCTTCTGTTTCACTTAAGGTAAAACTTACATTGTTATTGGCTTCAAACACCGTGAAGCTTTTTGTTTCAGCTGAATCTGCACAACCGCCGGCTGTGGTTCTTTTGTATTGAAGAATAACTGTTCCGGCAGTGCTTGCTGTTATGTTGGTTATTGCATCCGTAGAACTTGTGATTGTCACGGCTCCTGTTCCACTTATTTGTTTCCACTGGTGAGTTTCGCCTGCTTGTCCGTTTGAACTAAGGGTTTCACTAGCGTTTAAGCAAAGCGTATCAAAAGCTAATGGATCAATTTCGGCTGTAATATCTCCGGCTTTGGTAATGGTTACAGAGTCTCTTTCTGCCGGACACAGTCCTTTAGCCGAAGTCACTTCCCATACTACTTTCACAGGATCGTTATCAGGGATGTTTGTTACATCTGTGCCGGTGGTAGTTTGATTCGTTAAGTTCGCATTACTTGGAGATACCCAGTTTCCGTTTGTTGCAGATTGGGCAGTTATGCCTGTGTATTCATCCGAACAAATGGTTATTGTTTTATTTATTGGGTTCGTGATTTTTGCTTCCTCTGCCGGAAGATCTACTTTTACGGTCTGCGTTGCCGAAGTTTGTATTTCATCGCCACTGTTTACACAACTTAAGCCCGAAGTTAATACGGCATATACTTCGTCTGTATTTTCAGCACCATTTACCGTATAGTTTTTACCTGTTCCTGTTTGCTCTGAAACTGTGTTTTCAAACCATTCAATATCGTAGTTTGTACCTTCTCCGCTAATGTCTGCTCGGAAAATTACATCACCTCCTTCACAAGTGGTATCTACTTGTGTTAAGGTAATTGTTGGTACTACGTTATTGGTAATAGTTACCGTTGTAGTTTCTGGATCACTATCTCCGCAAAGGGTGTTGGTGGCTACTACTTCAATAGTAGCGTCCGTTGTCCCAAAGGTTACAGCAATCGTATCTGCATTTGAATTGGCTACCGGAGTGGCGCCTGTTACCGTCCAAGAATAACTGTTCGCGTTAGCACCACCTGTTACTCTAAACGTTTCTACGGCTCCCGAACAACTGCTTAGCGCACCTGTTATAGCTGTGGTGGTAGGTTTGTCTTGTGGTCTTAGTTTTATAGTTACCGAATCGCTTTTTCCACAGCTTCCGATTGCTTTTACACTGATCCAACTTTCTGTGGTTGGCATCGTAAAACTGAATCCATCGGTTGAACTGGTAGTTCCTTCGCTGCTGTTCCAGCTGTAGTCGGTAGCTCCTGTTGCCGTTAAGTTGACCGTACTTCCTACACAGGCGCTGTCTATAGCACCATCTGTGTAACCCGTCATTATTGGGGCAGTCGGTTTAGCACTAATGTTAATGGTTTTCGGTATTGAACTTCCTTCGCCACATTGGTTGCTAGCGGTTACTACTATATCTCCTCCTGTTGAGGTAGCAAAGTCTATTTCTACTGAAGAACTGTTTAGTCCTGTGGTATCGGTAATAAACACTGCGCCTGTAGGTAGTTCCCATTTGTAGTCCGTAGCATCGGTTAATAATGGATTTACAGTATATGTTCCTGTATCTCCCGGGCAAATGTCTTCGGCACCATCAAATGCAAGTGTTCCGCTTGGGCTGGTGATTTCATCTATGTATACGGTATCTCCTTTACACAAGTAGGATCAGTTGAATAACCTGCTTCGGCTATATATACTGCAAAGATTCCTCCTGTTGTAATATCTTGGTCAATGTCGTCTACTACTTGCCAGATCCTGAATCCATTTAAGCACCGGTGATACCTGGTGTAATATCTACCCACGTATATTCATAGCCCGCTTCTATATTGGCTTCCAGCGTTAAAGTACTTCCCGAACAAAGTGTGTCTTCTACTGTTAGAATCTCAGCATTTGTTGGTGGTGTACAAACATCACAGGTGGGTTTTACATAAATAGCGGTATCAATTACTGTAGTTTCACCGCAGTCATTTATTGCTTTTACCGAAATTGGAATACGGTTTTGGGTTCCATCTCCACTTGGGATGGTAATAGACGAGGTTGTTTCGGCATCTACGGTTCCATCTACCGTCCATTCATATGTTGCAGCGCTATCCGCTGTTACTTCTACTGTTATGTTTTGACTTGGGCAAACCGCTGTATCTACAATAGAAGTTAATTGTAAATTGAATGGAATTGTATTTATGCCCACCAAAATGGACTTTTCTAAATAACACAAAACATCGTCGTTGTCTCCGTCTTCTACTCGTAACGTGTACAATCCAGTATCCGCTGCTGTTATTCCCGTAAGCTCTAAATCCATCACCGTTGTAGATGGACCTGAAACAACCGATCCTGTTTTATCCAACCACGTATAATAATATTCATCCAAGGTTGCCGTGCCTGTTACTGTTGGTGCTAGCTGAATATCTAATCCTTCACATACAACACTGTCACCTGTGAAAGATAGAGCGGTGGGAGGCGTGCAGGTTATAACTATATCACCACAATCAACTACAACTTGGGCTGCAATAGAATTTGTAGGTTGGCCTAAAATATTGGTGTATGCATTATTAACTAATTTCTGATTAGTGGGACAATTATCTACTTCAGCTATCCATTCATATGTGATTTTTTCATTTGCTAAAACAGGGCCAGAAAGAGCTGGAAAAACTACATCAGAACCAACTAAACTACCTCCGTTTATAGAGCTTACAAAAGAAAGTCCTCCCGGTAAGGGATCGGACATTTGTAAATCAAATCCTGAGTCTAAATGAGTATTGTAACCAACAACTCTGTGCGTACCATAACTGTCGCCACCATCATCAACCCAACCATTTACAAAACCAGCGTAACCTGCTTTTACTGTAAATCCAGTAAAGGTTAGCGTCGGCGTAGGATTACTTGTGTTTCCTATCCAAACATTTACTTGGTCATCTACCAATTCAACTTTTATAGTGGCAGGTGCTGTATTTGGAAAACTTGATGTTGTTGTGGTTAGTTGATTTGTTCCATCATAAACACGAACTTCAGTGCTTCCGTTTCCAGGATTTGGTTTAAAAACAATATATTGACCATTTGCTTTTGCACCGCCAGTATGACGGAAAGCGAAACCAAAAGCAGCACTTCCTTGGAAGTTAATCTGAGCCTCCATTGTCCCATTAGTACCATGAGAATAATTATAGGTACTAACCCCAGCATTATTAGAAACTGTACTTAATTCTCCAGCAGATACATTCATCAGCTGTCCATTTTGGGCTGCCCAGTTGGATTGACTCGTTAAATCTGCATCAATAATAGAACCATTGGTATTTTCGTACTCTAATGTGTAAGTTATATTATCGCCAACATCATAAGAGGCTTTATCAGCTGTCTTTGTCATAGATGATGGTGGTGGGGGAAGGATTATATCATCACATGTTATGGTTACATCGGTAGAAGTAACTACAGGTGATTCATTATCTCCTTCAATAGATGCTGTATTGGTTTGAATTTCATCCGCTCGGTTACATGTTCCGGTTGAAAAATCTGCTAATACTTTATACCGAATTGTTCCACCTTGTTTTACTTGAAGCTTGTCTTTAGTCCAAGTAATGGTTCTTGTAGCAGCATCATATTGCGCTAGCTCTCCTAAAATAGTGGTTGTATTACCAATTAGAGCTCCGTTAGCATCAACAAAACCAACGAAGGTAAAACCTTCAGGAATTACATCTTTTACTATTACATTATTAACATCTCTACCTGGTAACGGGCCGTTACCATAAATACGTCTCCATGTGTAACCATCCCATTCTTCTACTAATACATTATCTGCAAATACAGTTGGTTTTTCACAGGCTTCATTGTGCCAGTCCGTTACTGGTTGATTTGGATTATTTATATCTGTCCAATCGTTGGCTACAGGGTAGAATAAGCCGTCGTCTTCATCTGCCAACGCAGGGTTCCACGACCAATCATCATCCCATTTAATATTTGTCCAAGGATTACTATGCATCTGCCAAACTGCTCTTAACGGTTCTCCACCACCTTGGTGTACACGCTGTCCTACAATTCCAAAATAACGTGATAAATGTGGTGTTGATGTAGCTATTTGTTCCGAGAACTGAACTACAAAACGCTGATTCCAAGATCCTCTAGCATCACTTCCGGGAGTAATATCCTCTTGAAATACACGTACTCCTGTTTGATCCCCACCTTCATAAATAGCTGCGGAACCATTGTTTCCCAACTCCCATCCATTAGTGCAAGTAGGATCAGTACCTACAGCACATGTATTTACATTATCGTTTAAGAAAAGCGAAAGTCTGTAATTTTGATAATCAATATAAGGTTCGGCAGCCCCATGGTATAAACGAAACTTAATCCAATGCTCTTGTCCAGTTGGTGCGGTTCCACTGTGTGCATAAGCAGGAATAACTCCTGGTCTACCACCGTTGATAAAGCCACCCGAAGAAGCATTTTCGAAATTAACATCGTAGATTAATTCCGTACCAGGATTAACCTTATCATAATTTACTGTTTTACCTATTTCAAGTGCTTTTTCTACAATATCAATACAGTTTCTTTCCATTACGGCAGTAACATTATTAGGATATTCATTAGAAGTCCATCCTTTACCATTGGTAGTTGTGATTTCAGCAACAGGACAAATTTGACCTGAAAAGCTTGGTGAAACTCTTGCTGTAAAAGTTACTTGTCCTTTAGTGGGTGCAATTCCGGTTCCTGTTTGAAAACCAGGAACAGAACCAATATTCCATTCTAATGTATTACCACTTACGTTTGGACTCCCTATGGCCGAAACATATTCTAATCCTGCAGGTAATGTTGTAGTGATTTTAACCCCTGCTGCATCAATAGAGGCATAATTTCTATAATCAATAGTGAAGTTTACTAAGTCACCTGTAAAAGCATACGTTTTATCATTATCCAAATAGACTTTCACATTGGACTCTAATTCGTAGCCATACGGCGAAAGATGATTACCTGAAAGAATCATTAAACCCAATAAACGGAAAAAGCCATGGAAGTATTTTGGATCACTTGTTAAGTAGCCATCTCCAGGAGTATCAATATCCCACTCGATGGCACACATATGATATAATTTCCCCATCAATTCGAAATCCTGTGCTGCTACAGCCGAAGGAGCACCTGTACCAGAGTTCCAGTTAATTGGAAAACCTTGTCCTCCCGAGGGATCAACACCTTCAGGTGTATAGGTCCACATTAATTGTGAAGGCCCCATATACGTTAAATCGGGTCCACCACCCAATGTTACACAACCATTTCCCCAAGGAGCTGCACCAGGATCTTTCAAAAATTCAGCATGGCGTAACGCCATATCTCTTTCATAAGTATTACCACCAGGCTCTACTTGATGAGTAGTCTCATTCCATGAAGTTGTAGGGTTTCCGTCCCATACATAATTTAAAGCCGTTCTCCAGGCAAAACGAAAATCTTCACCTTGGTTAAAATCTTGTAAAAGTTGCCTTATTACTTGCGTCTAATGATACCCATCCAGCGCTAAGTATTGATGCTGGTGAATTATTATAATGCTGCCCAACTAACCAGTCTGAAGATGCTTCTGCTCTTAATAATTGGTCTATATTCCAATCCGTATCTTCTGGATCATTACCTCCTTCTTCTTCTAAAAATGTTGCGAAATGGCCAAAATAAGCCGGTGCCACATAATCCACGTGTAAATCTTGAGGGCCTTTAAATTCAGGGCACCATGTTGGGTCACCGTTTGCCCAAGGTGTCAATTCACCCCATGTGTTACCATTTTTGAAATAACCATCAAAACCAACATTCCCGGATATACTTCTACAATCGAATCGTTCTGGATCCAACTCTTGATTTTCTCTTTCTACCAAACCACGAATTACTTTTAGAGCTTCTTCTTTGTAACTAATAGGTGTTCCATCCGGCCAGGTATAACCGGATTGATCTCCCCATTGTCTCCATGCCATTAAAAGGCCTAGGGCAAAATCAACATCTCCGTCAGTTGCCGCATCAGCACCATTCTCACCTACCGTTACTGGCCCTTCACCAGCTCCAGCTCCAGGTTCTGCTAACGTATATTTACCATATTGATAATTTGGCCTAGGGACTATACCGTCTATGTATCTTGGTTCCTTCACCATACGGACATCATGTTCTCGAAACCAAATACCATCGAATGTGGTTTTATCAGCCATATAAGCAGCCGCAATCATTCCGTAACCAACACCTTCACTACAATCGTATGGACAGCCTATATTAGAATAAATATATTTAAGGCTTTGATGTATTTCGCCTGTATACGTCGAACCCGTTAGCCATAATCTGCCAAGCCTCCCGAATTCTTTTTTCCATTTCGACATGGGTAACACCTGGTGCATTGTTGGTGGCTAAGTTATCTAACTTGTGCCCTCCATCTGCTTCATACGATAGAAATTGTGGAAATGGAAAATTAGGATCACCTGAATTGATTTCTACAGGAATTTGTCCAAACGAAAAAATAGATACTATTAAACTTAAAACAACTAACTTAATTCTTCTCACAGTGTAACGTTTTTGAATACCTCAACCTTAAAGATAATGAAATTTCATTATCTTTTATAGATACGCTTTAACGAAGAAAAGTAACGCTATTATGAATTTCTAGTAATATAATCTGCTTGATGGAAGCTTCTAAGTAGCTCAAAAGCATCGTTTTCATGTAAAATACCTATAGATGGATGTTTTACACCGTTAAATGTGGTGGTCTTTACCATGGTATAATGTACCATATCTTCGAAAATGATTTCCTGACCAATTTCTAACGATTTTTCGAAATAAAAATCACGGATAAAATCACCTGACAAGCATGAATTGCCGCCTAATATTGTCTCTTTAATACCCTCTCTCTTTTCAATTTCACTACTTACAGCAGGTTTATAAGGCATTTCTAAACAATCGGGCATGTGTCCCGTAAAAGAAACGTTAAGCATAGCAATATCAGCACCTTCTCTTCGGATCACATCTTCAACGGTAGTTTTTAAAAAACCAGTTTGCCAGGTATGGGCAGAACCCGGTTCCATATAAACGGTTAAGTGGGGGTATTTCACTTTAAACTGTTTTAATAAGTTTATTAGGTGAGGTATGTCGTAATCCTTTTCGGTAATTAGATGCCCACCACCAAAATTAACCCAAGTGACTTGTTTTAGGTATTTATCAAAATTGGAAGTGAATTTTTCTAATACACGCTCTAGGGTATAAGAGTTATTTTCACATAAGGTATGAAAATGAATTCCTTCTACTCCTTTGGGGAGTTCTTCGGGCATTTCAGATATCATTACCCCTAACCTACTACTTTCTGTTGCCGGATTGTATAGATCTACTTTTACCTCTGAATATTCTGGATTAACCCGTATACCACAAGATATTTCAGGATTTAAGAGATTTTTATACGTATCAAACTGCTGAAAGGAATTAAATACTAAATGATCGGCAGTGCGGTTATAATGTTCTATGTCTTGTTTTGTTACTACAGGCGCACAGACATGGGCTTTTTGCTCAAATTCCTGAAAAACTAATTCAGCTTCTGAAACAGAGCTTGCTGTTGCTCCTTTAACATATTCAGAAATTAAAGGAAATAAAGGGTAACCTGCAAAGGCTTTTAGGGCTAAAATTATATTAACACCCGTTTCATCTTGTACGCGCTTAATTTTCTCTAAATTGTTTTTTAAGCGTTTTATATCAATTACGTAACAAGGCGACGGTATATGGCTGTTCTTCATATTAGAATGTGAATATCTTATTTTCCAAAATAAACACCCTTTGCTAACTTGTTTACTATTTTTGTTCAGTTTTTATGTTAAGAATATTCATTCTTTTATTCACCATCTTATTTTTATCAGTAACTGAGAATACCATTCGGGCTCAGGATGGGATTGATAGCTTAAAAATTTATTCGGAAAACAAAAAAATAGGCTTGGTTTTAAGTGGTGGTGGTGCCCGTGGGATAGCACACATAGGTGTTTTAAAAAAATTAGAGGAGGCCCAAATAAAACCCGATTACATAACAGGAACCAGCATTGGTGCAGTTATTGGCGGTTTGTACGCAATGGGTTATTCGGCAGATCAAATTGAAACCATGGTACTGTCTCAAGAATGGGATGCGCTCTTCACTAATAAATCTTCATTAAAATCTGTTTCAATAGAGGAAAAGAAAGAATATGCCAACTATGTAATGAGCATACCTATTAAAGATGGGGAGTTTCAATTCCCTAAAAGTGTTATAGGCGGTCAAAACATAACCAATAGTATTAGTAAACTTTTTTTACCTGTTTACAACATCACCAATTTTGATAGTCTACCCATTCCGTTTAGGTGTATAGCAACTAATTTAGAAACAGGAACCATAGCTGTTTTAAGTAAAGGTAATTTGGGTGAAGCGGTTAGGGCCAGTGTTACTATGCCAAGTATTTTTACGCCTTTCGAAATTGATGGTGCTATGATGGTTGACGGTGGTTTAGTAAACAATTTCCCGGTTTATATTGTAAAAGAAATGGGGGCCGAATTTGTTATTGGCAGCTATGTGGGTACCGATTTAAAATCTAAAGATGAACTAACAGATGCTTTTGATATTATCTACCAGGCTACTTCTTTTCAAAATGCCATTGAAACCGATGAACAAAAAAAACTATGTGATATTATTATTGAACCCATAGTTTCTGACTATAACGTTTTGGACTTTGATTTAGCAGACACTTTAATAAAAATTGGTGAATGTGCTGCCAACTTAAAGTTAAGTACGTTAAAAAAGTACGGTCAAAACAATTACTCTAAACCTCATTATATAGAGCCTATTGCTTTAATTTCATTAGATAGTATTGAAATTAAAGGGCTAGAAAATGTAGATGAACAATTTGTAATACAAAAATTAAGACTGAAAGATTCTACTACTACCTATGAAAATTTACAGAAAGGCATAGATCGTGTTTACGGTACGCGGTATTTCGAAAGTGTTTATTATAAGATAACCGTTAAAGATTCTAAAAACATATTATATGTTTATGTAAAAGAGCAACCTAATGTATTTTTTAAATGGGCTTTACATTATGATACCTACAACCAAGCCTACATTACATTAAATTTAACTTTTAGAAATGTTATATTAAACCGGTCTAGGTTAATTACTAAAGCAGGACTTTCTAAAACACCTTATGCTAAGCTAGGTTATTTCAAATACCTTAATTCTTACCAAAACCTTAGTCTAGAATTCGGAATGGATTATAACAACTTTAATCTTCCGCAGTATAACCAAAAGCATGAATTGTCTTACCTCCTTACCTATCAATATTTAAGTGGTTATGGCCGATTGAACATATCTCCTATTCAGGATTTTATGTTAAGTCTTGGTACTAGATATAATTACTCAATTAGTAACTCTAAACTAGCCATAACAGATAATATTGATAAAACAAAAATGAGGGGTTTTGGTTTAGAATTAAAAGCAGAACTGAATACCTTTGACAATTATTATTTTCCAACAAACGGGGTTCACTTTTCAGGTTCTGTTAATTATTTTCTCTCTAATGAATATTTAATAACCGATTCTCTAGAAAATGAAAGTTCCTCTTTTATAGAACCTTACACTACCCTTAACGCAAGTTTTACCGATGCTTTTTCTGTAGGCAGAAATTTCACCTTGCTTACTAATGCCGCTTTTTCTACCATATTTGGTACTAATAATACCATTTTCAATAAAACCTTTATTGGGGGCTTAAACCATACTTCTCATCTAACGCAAACATTTACTGGTTTAGCCGATATGGAAATAGTAAGCAATTCATTTTTATCTATTGGAGGTAGAATTAGATATCAATTAGTTCCTAAAATTTATCTAAATACAGACTTAAATGTTTTAATGTTAGATTTAAGTTTACCCAATTCTTCCTTTGAAAAACAAATTCAGAACCCCAATATAATATTTGGCTACGGTATTGGTTTATCTTACGATTCTTTTCTTGGCCCTATTGAAGTCCTTGTTCACCAAAGTGATTATTCAAATTCTTTAAAAGTTCATGTAGGAATTGGATATGAATTCTAATTTTTGTAAGACATGATAGCTTTGTGTACGTACGTAAATAGCATTTATTATACATACGCTGTTTTTGTTTTATTTAAAGAATAAATTGCAACTTTTGAATAAAATTAAATCAACAACTGTCAAAAATCAGTTTTCTGACGCTAATTAAAAAAGTCAAGTTTTTTGGCAGTTTTTATGTTGGAAATTTTTGAACAATTTTGAAGAACCCAGTTAGATAAATTTAGATTTTACAAAGAGATTTTGTTCATAAAAATGATGACTACTAAAGATCATGTATTAGTTTGGAGCGGATGTATTGAAACGATCAAAAATGAAGTTGGTCAGCAAAGTTTCGATACTTGGTTCAGACCGATCGTTCCTCAAAGACTTGTAGGTGATGTGTTAACCATTCAAGTTCCTAGTCAGTTCTTTTATGAATGGTTGGAAGAACATTACGTTCATGTACTTAAAAAGGCGATTACCAAAGAGTTAGGCATTACGGGCAAGCTAGAATACTCTGTTATTATTGATAAGGGAAATAACGATAACAAAGGTTATTCTGTTAGTTTACCTACCAATACAAATAACGAGTTTCTCTCTAAAAATAATCGACCAAATAAAAATTCTAATTTCCCAAATAGAGAAGAAAAAAGCACTCCTGCTTTTACAGGTTCTCTGTGGGGGCCAGATTTACGTTTAAATCAGCAATATACTTTCGAGAATTATGTTGAAGGTGATTGCAATAGATTGGCTAGGTCTGCAGGTATCGCTGTGGCCAATAAACCAGGATTTACTTCCTTCAACCCACTTATGGTATACAGTGAAGTAGGTTTAGGCAAAACACACTTGGTACAAGCCATTGGAAACAGAATTATGGAGATCAACCCGTCTAAATCGGTGTTGTATGTTTCTTCCGAAAAATTCGCAAATCAAGTTATTGAAGCTTTTAAAAACGGAGCTATTCAGGATTTAGCAAATCATTACCTGAAAACCGACGTTTTAATTATAGACGATGTTCAGTTTTTTGCCGGTAAAGAAAAGACACAGGAGATATTCTTCCACATCTTTAACCACTTGCATCAATCAGGAAAACAGTTGGTTTTAACATTAGACCGTCCACCAAAAGAATTAAAAGGTTTAGAAGAGCGTTTAATTTCCAGATTTAAGTGGGGATTATCGGCAGATCTTCAAAAACCAGATTACGAAACTAGAAAAGCCATTATCTATAGAAAAATAGAAAATGATGGTATTTTACTTTCAGATGAGGTAATTGATTACTTGGCGCAAAATATTGCTTCTAATATTCGTGAACTAGAAGGCGTTGTGATTTCATTATTAGCACAAGCTTCTTTAGCCCGCAAAGACGTAGATTTAGAATTGGCCCGTAGTGTAATCAATAACATTGTTGAAGAATCTACTTTCGAAATTGGTATAGATTACATTCAGAAGTACGTTTCTGAATACTTTGGTGTATCTATTGAACTAATGAAAGCCAAAACAAGAAAACGTGAAATTGTAGAAGCCAGACAAATAGCTATGTACTTGGCTAAAAACTTCACAGACTTATCGTTAAAGGCTATTGGTTACAATTTTGGAAACCGAGATCACTCAACGGTAATACACGCTATTACAACTGTAAATGATATGATGGACACGAACAGAAAGTTCAATGCCACCATTCAAGAAATACTAGGAGAATTTTCTAAAAAGGCCGGCTAAGGCCTTTTTTTTATTTAGCTTTGCTACATATGGGCATCAAGTCGATTCTAGCAAAACCGTTTGCTTCTTACATTCATAAAAAGACTCAAAAATGGGCGTTGAATGCGGGCCCAACACAAGAAAAAGTCTTAGAGTATTTACTTAAAGAAGCAGCTTACACAGCCTTTGGTAAAGATCACAATTTCAGTGAGATATCTTCTTACGAAGACTTTAAAAAACACGTTCCTGTTACCGATTACGAAGGCTTAAGAACATACGTTGATCGTGTGGTTAGCGGTGAGTCTGATGTACTTTGGAAAGGCAAACCGCTTTATTTCGGAAAAACATCGGGCACTACTTCCGGCATTAAATACATTCCCCTTACTAAAGAATCCATTCCAAACCACATTAACAGTGCGCGAGATGCTTTGTTGATTTATGCGCATCTTTCCGGGAATTTTAAGTTTTTAGATAAGAACATGATATTCTTATCTGGCAGCCCAGAAATGACCAAAAAGAACGGAATTCATATTGGTAGGCTTTCGGGAATTGTAAACCACCATGTACCTAGTTATTTAAGAAAAAATCAACTTCCCTCCTACAAAACCAATTGCATTGAAGATTGGGAAACCAAATTAGATACCATTATTGATGAAACCTTAGGTTCTAAAATGGCGCTAATTTCAGGGATTCCACCTTGGGTACAAATGTACTTTGACCGTATTGAAGCCAGAACGGGTAAAAAGATGAAGGATGTATTTCCTGATTTTTCGGTGTTTGTATATGGCGGGGTAAATTTCAAACCATACGAAGACAAACTGTACGAATCAATTGGTCAAAAAATTGACTCTGTAGAGACTTACCCTGCTTCTGAAGGATTTATAGCCTACCAAGACGATTATCGTGAAGAAGGACTTTTACTGCTCTTAAACCACGGTATTTTCTACGAGTTCATTCCGGCAGAAGAGTATTTTAACGAAAACCCTACCCGACTTTCGATTACAGAAGTAGAACTGAACAAAAATTATGTATTGGTAATGAATACCAATGCGGGTTTATGGGGCTATTCTATTGGAGACACCATTAAGTTTATTTCTAAAGACCCATACCGAATACTAGTTACGGGTAGAATAAAGCATTTTATTTCGGCTTTTGGAGAACATGTTATTGGCGAAGAGGTAGAAAAAGCACTTAAGATTACCTGTGAGAAATTCTCCGAAACTGACATCACAGAATTTACCGTTGCTCCTAGTGTAAATCCAGAAAAAGGCAGTTCAAGACACGAATGGTTTATTGAGTTCAACAATCCACCGCGCGATTTTGCAGCGTTTGAAGCTTATTTAGATGAACGTTTAACCGAAATCAACGCTTATTACGACGACTTAATTAGCGGTAATATTTTAGAAAAACTGAAAATTAAACCCCTTAAAAAAGGGGCATTTATAGATTATATGAAATCGCAAGGCAAATTAGGCGGGCAAAACAAAGTTCCCCGTTTGTCTAACAACAGAAACATTGCCAACGAATTAGAACAGTATGTCGAACTCTGAAGTGAAAAGAGTAGCCATCTTGGGCTCTACCGGTTCCATAGGAACACAAGCCCTAGAGGTAATTGAAGAACATAGTAAATTTTTTCAGGTGGAAGTATTAACGGCCAATCGAAATGCCGATTTATTAATTCAGCAAGCCATAAAATTTAAGCCCAATACCGTAGTAATTGCCGACGAAAGCTTGTACGATAAAGTTTTTGATGCTTTAGATCTGCATGACATTAAAGTTTACGCCGGTTTAAATGCTATTTGTTCGGTAGTACAAATGGAAACTGTAGACATTGTGCTTACCGCTATGGTGGGTTCGGCAGGGTTAACGCCTACTATAAAAGCTATTGAAGCTAAAAAGCCAATTGCTTTGGCCAACAAAGAAACCTTGGTTGTAGCCGGTAGTTTAATCACCAAACTGGCTGAAGAAAACGGCGTAAACATTTACCCCGTAGATTCAGAGCATTCGGCAATCTTTCAATGTTTGGTAGGTGAATTCTATAACCCTATTGAAAAAATTATTCTAACCGCTTCTGGCGGGCCTTTCCGTGGTAAAAAAACAAGTGATCTTGCAGCCATTACCAAACAACAGGCGTTAAAACACCCAAATTGGTCAATGGGAGCAAAAATCACCATTGATTCTGCCACGTTAATGAACAAAGGTTTAGAGGTGATTGAGGCCAAATGGCTTTTTAATCTGAAACCGAAACAAATAGACGTAATTGTTCATCCGCAATCTATTATTCATTCTTTGGTTCAGTTTGAAGATGGATCTATGAAAGCGCAAATGGGATTACCCGATATGAAATTGCCTATTCAATACGCTTTAGGATTTCCATACAGACTAAAGAGCAAGGCAGAACGTTTCTCTTTTCTGGATTACCCAAATTTAACCTTTGAACAACCGGATTTAGAAACGTTTAAGAACTTACAATTTGCTTACCATGCTATGGAAAAAGGTGGTAATATGGCATGCATTTTAAACGCGGCCAATGAAATTGCAGTGGAGCGTTTTCTGAAAGATGAGATACGATTTATAGACATTTTCGACTTAAACGAAAAAGTAATGCACAAAGTAGACTTTATTTCCAATCCTAATTTGGAAGATCTACTGGAGACTGATAACTTATCAAGAATTTTAGCTAGAGAATTAAACTAAGCAAGAGAAGGAATGGATGTGTTGATAATGGTTGGACAGCTTTTACTAGGATTAATGATTTTAGTAGGCGTTCATGAAGCAGGTCATATGATGGCGGCTAAATTTTTTGGAATGCGTGTAGAAAAATTCTCTATTGGCTTCCCTCCTAAGATTTTAGGATTTAAAATTGGTGAAACGGTATATTCTTTAGGGGCACTTCCTTTAGGTGGTTTTGTAAAAATATCTGGTATGGTAGACGAATCTATGGATACCAAAAACCTAGACAAAGCACCCGAACCATGGGAATTTAGAGCAAAACCAGCTTGGCAACGTTTAATTGTAATGTTGGGCGGTATTATAATGAATGTAATTACCGGTATAGTGATTTTCACCATAATGACCTATACGTTTGGTAAAACTACCATTCCTAAAGAAGCCATGAAATACGGTATCCATGCTTTTCCTTTAGCGGAAAGTATTGGTTTACAAAGCGGTGATAAAATTGTTGGCATTAACGGACATGATTACGAGTCGTTTGATGAGTTAGTGAATCCGGATTTCCTTTTAGGAGATAAAATGGCTTATACGGTAGAACGTAATGGTGAAACCTTTGAAGTGAAAGTACCGGGTTATGTGATTGATTCAATTTCTTCACAAGTGCCCTTTATTTCATTTGCTTTTACTTTTAAAGTAGGTCAAGTAGTACCTGAAAGTAATGCTGCTAAAGGCGGTCTAAAAGACAACGACAAAATTGTAGCGGTAAACGATAAACCAATCAATTTCTTCCACGATATACAAGAAGCTTTGGGCAGTATTCCTGGCAAAGAAGCCGTTGTAGTGGTCAATAGAGATTCTACGGAACTAGATACTTTATCTATTCTGGTTAGCGAAGATGGTAAAATTGGTTTTATGCCCGAAAGCACTATGGATATAGAAATGGACACCGTTCATTATTCGTTAACTAAATCGGCTAGTATTGGTACAGGGCAAGCTTTCAATGTGCTTTATATTCAGTTTAAGGCCATTAAAAAAATGTTTACGGGCGAAATTTCTGCCAGAAAATCACTTTCCGGCCCAGTGGGGATGGCTACACAATTTGGGGGCGAGTTTATTGCGTTCCGTTTTTGGTATTTAGTAGGTTTATTGTCTATGGTATTGGCCTTTATGAATTTATTACCGATCCCTGCATTAGACGGTGGTCACGTAATGTTCTTATTGTACGAAATGATTACCGGCAAAAAGCCTGCGGATAAGTTTATGGAGAAAGCGGTTAAAATTGGTATTGCAATTTTATTATCTTTAATGATCTTCGCTTTTGGAAATGACATTTTAAGACTATTGGATAAATGATAAGATTTTTGATTTCTGTTCTGTTTGTAGTTTCTTCTTCTCACCTAGTTTGGGCGTTTATGCCTATGGATTCCGTAGGAACACACACCAACGACAAGGGTAAAACCGTAATGGAATATATGGTGGAACCCGGAGAAACGATATATAGAATTTCCAGTACGTATGGAGTTTCTATTTCGGAATTAATGGAATTGAACCCTAGTTTACAAGACGGTCTTAAAGTGGGACAAATGTTAAATATCCCCTACCGAATAGAAGGTATTCGAAAAGAAGTAAACGCCAATACGCTACCGTCTGACCAAGTACATGAAGTACAACCCGGTGAGACTTTATACAGCTTAAGTAAAAAATACGATGTAAGTATTGGTGAATTGTTAAAGTGGAATGGTATGGAGTTGAAAGCCGGTCAGAAATTGATTGTGAAAGACCCTAATAACCCAACCGCTGCGGTTAAAAAACCAGAACCGAAGAAAGAACAACCCATTATTAACACCACTCCTTCTCAAAAATCTACGGTAAAAGCCGAAGAAAGAACGCAATTCCAACAAGCAGAATCGGCGGTGGTGTATGAGAATCCAGAAAAGCCTACTCAAAAAGAACTCACCTTAGAGAAACAAATCAACAGCACTTCCATTGTAGACGATCCTCATTCTCACAAATACCAATACAACCCCAATTTAAAACAGGTTTTGATTATTCCATTTGATCCGCATTTGTATTTCTCCGATGCCGACGACGAAATGGCTCAGGCGTCTAAAATCCCTAGGGTAAAAGTAAGAGAGGTATTCAGAAGACGTTTAAATGCACTTTTAGACCCAGATGGATATGAGGTAATTCATCTTATGGGGGGCCGTTTTGAAGATACTTTGGTGGACTTAAACAAAGTATATTCTTCGGTTTCGTACAATTACCAAGAGATCTTAAGCTCACCTTTTAATAAAGAAGTGGTACCAGAACCCGAAAAAGCCAAAGCCGACAATACCAGTGGTTTTAACGGTTGGGTAAAAAAACAAAGCGACAAAGTAAGCGGTGGTGCTACACAAGATACCAGAGCTAAGACCGACCGTTTTGAAGGTAAATTTTTTGGTGTAAAAGTAAGTGACCCTACGTTCTTTGATTATTTCCAAGAAAAGTACAGCGTAGACTATTTTGTGTTTATTAATCAGTTTGAAGTAATTACCGATTACGAGCACTGCTTAGACCGCGCTACACAAAACTACGCCCGTTATTTTGTGGCTCATTACACCATTATGGGCAAAGACGGACAAGCGATTGCCGGTAACAAGTTTAAAATCTTCTACGACTCTAATTCTAATGATGTTATGAAGGTAACTGCCGACAACATGGGCAGAATGGCACAACGTATCATTAACGATTTACCAAAGCCTAGCCAGCAGGGATATTAATACATTAAGCTAATGCGATTACTTGGAGTAATCGGATTAGCTTGGAAAAACTTATTAATTTTTAAAATGAATAGATTATATATACTTTTTATATCAGTATTCTTTTTTATTAATTGTTCTAATCAACCCAAAAGCGATCTAATTACAACGACTACTTACTCAAATTTCTCGAACAACGAGAGTTATAAAGCAGCAATGGATTCTGCTAGAATTAGAATAGCTAAACAACGTGGCGAATCAATTGATTCTCTTTATAAGGTAACCAGACAAACATCAATAAATATCGATATAGTCGACACAATAACTTTTGATACATTAATAAATAAAAAAGAAACTTACTATGTAGGGCACAGCATTTCTAAGAATCCATTTATTTTAAACAGTAATAATGATACCATTTACAAAAATTCTAACGGGGCTCTTGATGTTGAACAGATAGATTTTAATAATGATGGGAATAAAGATATTCTTTTGTTATACCTGTCTAATACACCTAACACATATGATTTGGTCATGTTTGATGATGAAACTAATTCATTTAAAAATGTGAAAGATTTTTTTCTATACACTAAACCTACCAGAATTAAAAATAGTAAATATTATTACTCATATCATAAAAGTGGTTGTGCGGACTTAAATTGGGGGAGTGATTTATTTTATATAAAAGATTTTGAATCAGTAAGATTAGGAAATATATCGGGAATTGGCTGCGAAAGAGAAACTAAAAATGGGATATATGTATACAAAGTTTCACCTGAAAAGGATTCATTTATACTAATAGAAAGCTATACAAGAGAAGCCGGCTATTATGGTGACAAATGGGATTTCATAGAAAAATACTGGGCTAAAAACTACACCGATTTTTTATAATTGAATTCAAATTACAATGGTTGCAAACCTTGTCAATAGTGAACAAAGCTAGATCTAACAAAATATATCATTGAGCCTAACTAATCGTTAGAAGTCCACTTGCAAACATCTAGTTGCCACTTATTTCCCGTCTAATGATTCTTCATTTGTTTCTTCTTCATAATGAAGTATAAAAATTTGTAACTTCCCTACCCTATAAAAAGGAAGGTAACCATGCACTACAATTTTAATGAAATTATTCCCCGCAGAAATACGCAATCGGTTAAATGGGATTTAGATAAAGACCCAGCTGTATTGCCTATGTGGGTTGCTGATATGGACTTTAAAACTTGTCCGGCGGTATTGGAAGCTTTAGAAAAACGTGTGGCACATGGCATTTTTGGTTATACCCTAATCCCCGATTCCTTTTACGAAGCTATTATTGATTGGTGGAAAAAAAGACATGGGTTTATCCTTCAGCAGGATTGGTTGATACCCGCAACAGGAATAATCCCAGCAAGCTCTGCCATAGTAAGAGCTTTAACAAAACCAGGAGATAAAATTCTATTACAACCACCTGTTTACAACCATTTTTACGAAACCCTAAACAACTGCGGTTGCGAAATTGTAGAGAATTGCCTGCTGGAAAAAGATTTGCAGTATACCATAGATTTTGAAGATCTAGAACAACAATGTGCTGACCCAGACATGAAGCTTTTTGTGTTATGCAATCCGCACAACCCTATTGGCCGCGTATGGTCAAAAGAAGATTTAATACAAATTGGTGAAATTTGTTTTCGGAATAATGTAATTGTGCTGGCAGATGAAATTCATTCCGACTTAATTTTTGAGGGATTTAAACACATTCCATTTGCTTCTTTAGGGGAAGAGTTCAGTCAAAATTCCATCACCTGTAGTTCACCTAGCAAGACCTTTAATATAGCCGGAATACAAGCGGCTTATGTTTTTACCGCCAATACAAAACTCAAACAAAAGATTGATGTACAATTAAGTAAAACACAAGAATCCAATATGTTAAGTCCGTTTGCTGTAGAAGCATTGATTGCCGCCTACAAGCATGGCGAAACTTGGTTGGAAGAGTTAAAAGTATACCTTTTTGATAATTACCAATTTGTAAAAAACTATTTGGCGGAACACCTTCCGCACTTACAAATCCCAGAATTACAAGCCACTTATTTAGTATGGTTAGATTGCCGTCAGTTGACGTCTAATTCTACGGAATTCGCCCTAAAAATAAAGAGAGAAAACAAAGTGTGGCTGAATGCAGGTGACGAATATGGAACTACCGGAAACGGATTTCTTCGCTTAAATATTGGTTGTCCGCGTAGCCAATTAGTAGAAGCTATGGAACGCTTAAAAGAGGGGTTAAAGAAATAATTATTCCATTAATTTAGCATAGAAAATGTAAAATACGGCTTGATTATAAAAGAAAAGAAAATGCTATTTAAAAAAGCGTAGAAATATCAGTTTTTACTTGGCTCTCTTTTAAATGAATGCATATCTTTCAGGAAAAAAAATAATATGAATGTGATCATCAATCTAACGGTCTCTTACGAGTCTGAAGAAGATTTCACTACTGAAGAAGTTAACTATACCTTGCCTAAGTCTACCGATGAAGTTGAATTCAGCGAAAAAGACTTACGCAACACCATCAAAAAAATGACTTCCCTTGTTAAAGAAGCGAAAAAGAAATCACCTTTCGCAATTGTAGAACAAGCCCCTATTCAACTGAATGAAGCTACTTTTTCGTTTACAGTTTTAGACGAAGACGATAAAGAGCTGGAAGAATACACAGAATTCTACATTTTTGAAGAAGCTGTTAAATACGATTCTCTTACCGAATTGATTGAGCAGTATTATGAAACCACACTTTCTGGACTGAAAGAACCCTTATGGTCAGACCCAGACTTCCCTATTCCTTTTGGTACGGCTGCTGTTTTGAACTTGGCCCAGAAGGATAAAAAACACATTGCTACCTATATCGACTTCCTAAAGAAAAACGATTTAGACCACGAAACGGAACAAATCTGGCACATTTTGGATATTATAAATGCCCATAATTGGTGTCCGGAAACCTTGCATTTAGCCACAGCACGTTTACTGACTTGCGCCGGACAAGGTGGTCAGGAACAATTTCAGGAGTTGTACCAAGGTTACCGAAGTGAACCCAATGATTATTTGGCAGAAGGTATTGGTTCATTAGAAAGCTACTTAAAAGATCAAAACCAGCAATCTGCTTTTGTAACGTTTATTAAACAAGAGTTGAAAGATTACAGCCAAAAATTCCCAAGCTATTTTGACAATTCATTAGAACAATGTATTAAACAAATGAACTACATACTTCTGGATTTAGAAAAGTACACTACTGCCGAAGAAATGGAAAATATTAAGGCTGAATTGGAAAAAATTTGGAAGACTGCCCCTAAAAATTAGCAAAGCTATTTTATAGGCTTTAGCTTATCCTAAAAGAAAATTTATTAGGAATTAAGTTGAAAAAATAACTTTTAAAAAATTAGGCAAGGAATTAATTCCATGCCTAATTTTTGTTAACCTACATTTGATAAAACTTCTCTGCGGGTAATTTTTCAGGAATGTCTTTTTCACCCATAGCTTTCAGTCCAAAAATTTCAATGTTACGGGCAATGGTAGACATAGAAATATCGGTTGGTCGGTTTTCAAAAGGATCTTGTAAATCCTTCGCTAAGTTTACCAACATAAAAAATACTAAGGAAATTGAAAGCACAATTGGGAATTCAATGTATTCATTAGGGTCTCTAAAGGCTAATGGTAAAATAACAACAAAAGCCCAAATAGATAAATCAATTGTTCCCGTATACAACTTAGGGAACACGGTGAATTTTATGCGTTCGCATTGCCCCATAGAAACCCCTAGCTCATTAATGGTTTCGGTTAAACGGATTTGCTGAAATTCATTAATATATCCTTTTTCAAAAGCCTGTTTAATTTTTTTCATCATCACATAAAGCAATGCATTAGGGGTATTGGTGTCAATTTTATCTAATTCACCCCTTCTTTCTTTGGTTAAATACGGATTGTCAGATATTTCTTCAATGTCTCTTAATTCATAAATTAAAGCATAACACCAAGCTAGCAAATCAATTATTAATTCATCTCTAAGGGCTTTTCGTTCTAAATCATCTTCTTTTAATAGAAAGGTGATTTCTCTTATAAAAGCTCTAGAATCGTTTACAATGGCTCCCCATATTTTACGGGCTTCCCACCATCTATCGTACGATTGTGACATTTTAAACGCCAAAACAAGCGTAATTAAGGTACCCAAGATAGACGGAATAGTCATGGGCATTAACGGAAATTGTAGTCCTAAAACCGGTTCGAAAAATTGGTCTAAATAAGAGATGCTACCCGCTATTAAAACCACAAAGAATAACTCACTTCGGATTAAGGAAAACAAATACCAGAACGGGATTCTTTTATTGATAATCATACTCTATTCAAAAATTTGAGCACAAATGTAAAATACTAATAGCGAATATGTTTAAAAATAGCGCAAAAAAAATCCCAATGCGTTCACATTGGGATCTTAAAACATTACTTAAGCAAATTGCTTAGTGTTGGTGACCACCTGGCCCGTGTACGTGACCGTGCTCTAATTCTTCTTCAGAAGCTACTCTTACTTCAATTACTTCACCCGTAAAGTTTAATTTTTTACCGGCAAGTTCGTGATTGAAATCCATTTTTACAGTCTCGTCTGCCACTTCAACAACAGTGCCTTGTAACGGTCTGCCTTGGTTATCTTGCATAGGTACTTTGTTGCCTACCACAAGAATATCGTTTTGAACTTCACCTTCTACTTTAAATACATCTTTAGGTATTTCAACTACAGCTTCTGGATTTAATTCTCCATAGCCTTCAACGGGCTCAATATCGAAGCTGTAAGAATCACCTGCTTGTAATCCCATTAATTGTCTTTCAAATCCGGGGATCATAGTGCCTACACCAGCAAGAAAAACCAATGGGTTGTTGCTGTCAGTTTCTTCTACTAATTCACCATCAACTACTAATTTGTACGTTAACGATGGTACGGTGTGCTTATCAATTTTCATTATTTTGCGCTTTTTTTTCTTAAAGTTTCAAGGTAGCCAAATACCTTCCCGAACACAAAAAAAATATAAATAATCCCGTTTGAATCACTTTAAAGAGATAAAACTTATTGTTTCTATCTTTTGTTTTTATTCTGCTGAATGAGAGGCTTCAAAAGTTCTTCTAAACCATTTAGTTTAATTTCGTGCATGGTGTGCAATAACATACCTAATTTACCGGCCGGAAAACCTCCTTTTCTAAGGAACCATTCTAGGTAAGAATCGGGTAATCTATAAATTGGTGTACCAGCATATTTACCAAAAGGCATTTTTACGGTAATCAGTTCATTTAGTATTTCGGGATTCATTTTTCTAAAATTAGAGCGGCAAATTACAACCTATTTCTGAAGTGCGGCTAAAACTTTGTTATCTCTTTTATAAACGTCTTGCAAGAAATACAAATGCTTTTCTGTTTTACCTTCATAACAGGTCCAATAGGTAATAAAAACTGGCATTGGGTACTTTAACGAAACATCTTTTGTTTCTTTCTTTTCAATAATTTTAGATATGTCTGCTTGGGTTATGCCATTTTTTTTCAATAATTCTGCTGCTAAACGGTCTGGGAATTGCACCCGTACACAACCGTGGCTAAAAGCTCTTCCCCCTTCTTTTTCAAATAAATAACGCGCTGGCGTATCGTGTAAATAGACAGAATATTTATTAGGGAAAACAAATTTCATGCTGCCTAAAGAATTATAAGGCCCGGGTTGTTGTCTAAGTGTAAACGGAAAGTTGTTAATGTTGTAATTAGAAAAGTTAATAGTAGTGTAATTAACTACTTCCCCATTGCTAAGTACATCAAAATGCCTTGTTTTTAAATAGTTTTTATCTTGCTGAATTTGGGGTAAGATTTCATTTACGGCTATTTTCCTTGGTACGGTCCAGGTGCAGTTAAACTCTATGTATTTTATGGTAGAATGAAATATTGGGGTTTCGTGGTGTAGTTTGCCTACAACAACATTAGATTGATAATCTACTTTTCCGTTTCTAAAAATATACAATTGATAGGCCGCTATGTTTACCAACAAAAACTCTGGTGGAAGATCATGAAACAACCAACGTGCCCGTTCCATATTTACCCTAATCTGATCTCTTTGTTGTGCAAGTGTCATTTCCAAGGCCGTAAAAGTTGACTTACCGGCTATACCATCGCTTACCAAACCGCGGTATTTCTGAAACTCTTTTAGTGCTACCTCTAAGCTGTCGTCAAATAAGCCATTTGGTTTTGTTCCTGCAAACGATTGAAAATCCTTTAATCGGTATTTCATTCTACGAATCACTTCACTAGAATCTCCCTTTTTAAGTGATTTACTTGGGTAATCTATGTTTAGTGTATCTTTAAAAGCATATTCAGGATCATAGGAACGCTTCATCCATTTCATTAAAGAGGCGTAATACCGGTCAGATGGACGGCAGTAAGACAGGTATTCCTTCGGACTTTCTTGTTTAGCTGAAACACGTAATTGAGCAATTTCTTTAGTTGAATATGCCCTGCGTTTGTAATTCCAGTTGGGATCTAAATGGTAGGGATCCGTTTTCCCTTCCGCCAAATGTTTGCCATATTTTATGAAAGCACTAGTCATTAAAACATCTATTCTGGCCATTTTAACAGACAAACTAGAATCAGTAGTTGCTGGTAATAACCACAAAGAATCCAATAATTCTACCTTATAATCAGAAGCATACAAACCATCGTATTTACAGTCTTTAAGTAAATTTAAAGTTTGTGGGAATGCCGTATAATCCCATAAAGGAAGGTAATTTAAACTATCGTACAAGGCATTTATTTCATAGGATATTGTTGTATCTAATTCGGTAGAAAGAATAGAATCAAAAACAATCCTTTTAATTTCTTGCTGAACAAGAATACTGTCTGGCTTAGGTATGACAAGTTTTTTTTTCTGTTTAGTTGAAGCAGCTTTTCCTGCTGCTTTTGAGGCAATAGCCGTTTTTTTAGACGTACACGACCAAAAGAAAACTATTCCGGTAAAGAATATTAAAATGGTGTTTTTTAGAACAGATAGGAAAGTTGTATTCATAAATAATAATTATGCAGAAACCTATGCTAAACTACGGCTTATATAAAGTCTATCTACCATTAATTAATGTTTTAATGCAGACCACCCTTATTATCTACAAAAAGACATTCTTTACATTCTTCTATTTTAGGCAAAGTTCTTATTTTTTGTATATTTAAATGTTTAAACATTAATAAATACTGCTGTTGATGAGAACCGGAAAATTATATAAGCGTATAAAACCCCTTATATTCCTATTTTTAAATGTGGACTACTTTCCGGAAAGACAAATTCAAAAGTAGAAACCCAAAAAAGTACTACAATGAAAATAGAAATATGGAGCGATGTAGTTTGCCCTTGGTGTTACATTGGTAAACGAAGATTTGAAGAAGCTTTAGCCGATTTCCCATACAAAGACCGCATTGAAGTGGAATGGAAAAGCTTTCAGTTAGACCCTACTGCGGTAACCGATACCAGCATAAGTACCAAACAGCGTTTGGCAGAAAAGTACGGCGTTACAGAAGAACGAGCACAAGAAATGACCGATAATGTAGTTCAGGTAGCAGCAACGGTAGGCTTAAACTATAACTTAGACAATGCCCTTACGGTAAACACCATTAACGCCCACCGGTTTATCCATTACGCACAAACACAAGGCAAGCAAGACCAAGCCAAAGAACGTTTGCTAAAAGCCCACTTTGTAGAAAACAAAAACGTAGACCACTACCCTACACTTATTGAACTGGGTAAAGAAATTGGTTTAGACGAAAATGCTGTTTCTGAAATGTTAGAAAGTGGTGCCTTTACCAAAGAAGTAAAAGCCGATATTTCCGAAGCGCAAACTTTGGGTATAAAAGGTGTTCCTTTCTTTGTGCTAGACCGAAAATACGGTATCTCCGGTGCACAAGAATCGGCCACTATTTTAGAAAACCTAAACAAAGCGTTTGCCGAATGGGTAGAGAAAAACCCCGACAATGGTTTGCAAATTATTGATGGTAAAGTGTGTACACCCGGCGGTATTTGTGAATAATCTTATAATACCATCTCCCATCTATAATAAAAATATGGATGGAATTTTTTTACCTATAGAATTCGAACAAAACAGACAATTGTTAAAACTTAATGTTAAGCTCATTTATTTAGCCATATAATCTTGCCATTCCACCAGTATGAATTTTTCTTTCCCGTCTTTGGTAATGTCTGCAAAACCATAGTTGTAACAAAACAGGTATACCTGTCCGGTTTTGTTTTTCCAGTAATGAGTAAAAAACTTGGGGTTAAAGCCTTCAGACAGTAAGACTTCTTTTCTTAAGGTAGTGTAACCGGTAGCATTATGCTTCTTCAGGATTTTTCTGTTAAGTTTTAGTTGCCTATCCACTTGAAAATAAAATCTATCTTTTTCTTGCCGTGCTTCATAATATGCGGAAGATTTACATTGTTCTGAACAAAATTTTTTATCGGCTCTCCCCTTTATAGTTGAGCCACATACTGGACAAATTCTCACAAGCGTTGATTAACCGTTTAATACACGTTTATTAAACGGTTAATATACGGATAAACTGTTGTCTTTTTACGTATTTGCTTTCATGAAAAAGGAATTTAAAAAGATAATTCTTCGCCATGTGCTTATTAATGACGAGCGATATATTGGCCTGCAATTTTATAATAGTGATGTAATACAGCGATTGATTAAAACCTTGCCCGGTATTAAGTGGTCTAAACAATATGAGATTCCTATTCTTTTAAACACCCCTAATAACCTGAATTTACTATTCAATACGTTTAAGGGTATTGCTTACATAGATGGTAAGTATTTTTTCAAAAACCGACCTGTACAAGGCCAGCAACCGGAAAATGCACGTGAACTGGTGCAGCAATTAAAAGAACGTAAGCCTCAAAAAAATTGGATTACATGTCCACCCGAGTATTTAGAAAAATTAGAATTAAAGCATTATTCAAAAAGTACCATTAGGTCTTATGTAGGGCATTTTGAGGATTTTTTAAACTTCCATAACACTAAGAATCCTAATAACTTAAACGAAATAGATATTAGACGCTACCTTTCTTCTAAAGCACAAGCCGGAAAAGCGAATTCTACATTAAACCAAATTGTTAATGCTATAAAGTTCTATTATGAAATGGTACTGAACATGCCTAACCGCTTTTATGAAATTGAGCGCCCCAAAAAAGAACAACGCTTGCCTAAAGTTTTGGCCAAAGAAAGTGTGTTGAAAATGATTGCCGTTACGACTAACATAAAACATAAATGTATTCTAGAAACCTTGTATTCGGGAGGTTTACGAAGAGGTGAATTACTGAATTTAAAATTGGGAGATATAGACTCTAACAGAATGTTAATACGCATAATAGGCGGTAAGGGTAATAAAGACCGTTATACCTTGCTTTCCAATAAATTGTTAGAGCATTTACGGGAATACATTAAAGAATACCGACCTGAAGTGTATCTATTTGAAGGCGAAAAAGGTAAGTCTTATTCTGCCACAAGTGTAAAACATATTGTAGAACGATCTGCAAAGCGGGCTAAAATCACACAAAAAGTTACCCCTCATATGTTACGGCATTCGTTTGCTACCCATTTAATTGAAAACGGAACCAATCTACGACAAGTACAAGAGTTATTAGGCCATAACTCTAGTTTAACTACAGAATTATATACACATGTTGCTATGAGTACTTTCGAAAAGATTAAAAATCCGTTAGATTAGTATAAGTTATATATGTGCCACTGTGGCACATATCCAAATGTTAGGTACAATTTTTCATAATGACTAAAAAAGAAATACATCATCAACTTTCAAATAAGAGTATTTCATTATCTACATGGGATCAAATAAATCGTAGTGGGTTTATGGTTTTGATATTTGTATTTAATATCGAGTTTTTGTTTTTAGAATTTTTTAAAAACGAAAGTTTCGGAATAGAAACAAGAATTTTTCAAATCATAAGTTTCATTCTAATTATCACTTTTTTTAGATGGTTTAAAAAATCAACTGAATTAACTCTAATTGAGTCATCCTTGAGTAATGATGACTTTAAAAATTTGGTGAAAGCAACCGCTAATGATTTAGATTGGAATATTGAACACCTTACACAAGATTATGCTATTTGTTATAAACATGTTGGATGGCAATGGGACGGATTAAAAATCATAATTCTAAAAAGTGAAGATTCTATTGGGTTTAATAGCATGGTTGCGCCTTCTATTCGCTCTAACCCATTTTCAGGAGGATGGAATAAACGAAATCTAAAAGTCTTTAAAGACAATCTTAAAAAGTTAAAATCTTCAATTAACATTCTTGAGCTTTCAATCCAAAAAATTGAAAAAAAAGAAAAAGAGTACCTAAATGATAGCGAATGGAGTTTTAAAAATATGTTGATACGTCTCGTCTTTTATTCACTTTCTTTAATGTTTCTTGCACTAGGTATTTGGCTTATAAGTGGAGGTGTATACTTTGGGTTTTTCATTGCTCTATTATCAATTCCATACGTATATATGGACATTAAAGTGATTAGAGAAAAATCAACAAAAAAGAAAGTACCTAACATTGGCTATGATGCCAAAGCGAAATAGTACGTCACGCAGCTCCTTCCCTATTTGCATCACCGCGAATTCTGCGAATTCGCAAAAGTGTGAGAAATGTGTTTTGCGAATTCGCAGAATTCGCTACTTTCAACTAGCAAACAACAAAACTATTTAATTTCGCTTCAGCACATAGCCGGGGCGTTGATATTTCATATTGCCCTCTATGGAAGGTTAGTGATGGATTTTAGGCGTATAGCTGTGTAGTAAGTTGTGCTTACAATAAAAGTTGTAGATGAAGTTGTAAAGCTTGCTTTTAAAAAGTGAATCTTAACTTTTAGTTAGCAGCTGTTAAGCTGGTAAACAGCTATACGCCTAAAAATTGACATTTGTTGCACTAACTTCTTTAGTATATAGGTCTTTTTTTAGCATTACGCTACATACACGAGTGTATAATAATCATAATGCCGATCAAAAAAGACCGGTAGCAGTTGGTTTCCGCTTAATATGTTTCATTCATTTTATGAACAAAACATATCCGCTACAACAAACAACTACCTACTGCATGGGATAGAGGGCAAAACGAAACACAACATTATGTAAGATTTCATGTAGCCTCTAAAAAGCTTATTTTACAGAAAATTTACAATAAGTTTTTAGAAACTACCCGACGTTTAAACTAAACTTACACATCACATTGTGGTGCATTTGAAAAAACAGACTGACTTTCAAAGAAAATGGAGGAAAAATTAACATTTCGGAATTTAAAAGAAACTGACTGGGAGCAAGTTTCCCAAATTTATCAAGAAGGTCTTGATACTGGAAATGCCACATTTGAATCAAACTTACCAAGTTGGAATGAGTGGAATAATGGACACTTAAAAAAATGTCGAATAATCGCAGAAATAAAGAATAAAATTGTAGGTTGGAGTGCTTTGTCACCCGTTTCTTCTCGATGTGTTTACGGAGGAGTTGCAGAAGTAAGTGTTTATGTTTCAACAAAATTTTCGGGAAAGAAAATTGGAACGAAATTATTGGAGAGATTAATAACAGAAAGTGAAAATAATGAAATTTGGACTTTACAAGCTGGAATTTTCCCCGAAAACAAAGGAAGTCTAACCATACACGAAAGACTTGGGTTTAGGAAAGTTGGTTATCGAGAAAAAATCGGAAAAATGAACGGAGTTTGGAGAAATACAATTCTATTGGAACGCAGAAGTAATATAACTGGAATGGAATAAAAACGCACCACAACACCGTGTATAATTAATGGCTGGTTATCGCCTACTTACGAAAATCCTCGCGGATTTTCTATTCAGTAATTATATGCTAAATTAAGTGCTTGGAACACGCCACTAATCATACACAAACACGTTATGTGCAACCCTAAAAGACGACAATGCAAACTATAAACATATAAATTATGGACAGAAAAGACTTTCTAAAAACAGGACTGATACTTGGCGGAGCGACACTTGTTCCGACAGCATCGGCATTTGCCCAAAACCTGACTGACAACACCATTGACAAATTGGTAGACAAGGACGGTAATTTCATTCATCAACCATTGGCTTATGCTAACAATCATTTAGAACCTTATATGGACGAAGAAACTTTGCACCTACATTACACTTTTCATCACGGTGGAGCAGTAAAAGGTGCAAACAAAGACCAACAGATGATACGAAAAGCATTGGACGATAACAACCTTGAGACTGTTGACTTTTGGACTAAGAAATTGGCTTATCACCTTTCGTCACACATTCTTCATTCCATATTTTGGACTAACTTGACTAACAAAAAGAGTGACCCTAAAGGCGACTTGCTCAAACGCATTGAAAAGGATTTCGGTAGTTACGACAAACTGAAAATGTATCTTGCCAAAACTTCCAAAGACGTTGACGGAAACGGTTGGGGAATTTTGGGTTATCAACCATATACCGACAAACTGACAATCTTACAATGTGAGAATCACGAAAAATTGACCCAATGGGGAGTTATTCCTTTGCTTGTCATTGATGTTTGGGAACATTCCTATTACCTAAAATACAAAAACAAAAGGGCAGACTTTGTGGACAATCTTTTTAATATTATCAATTGGGACAATGCCGCACAACGTTTAGATAATGCATTGAAATTGACGAAATGAAAGAGAAACCAACATTCAAAGAAGCATTAAAGTTTTGGACTAAACTTGGCTTCATTAGTTTTGGTGGCCCTGCTGGGCAAGTTGCCATTATGCACGAATACCTCGTTGAGAAAAATAAATGGGTAAGTGATAGTAAATTTCTGCACGCTTTGAATTATTGTATGATTCTACCTGGACCAGAAGCACAACAATTGGCAGCCTATATCGGTTGGCTACTTCACGGTGTTCGGGGTGGACTGGTAGCAGGAATTTTGTTTGTACTACCTTCAATGTTCATACTTCTCGGACTGAGTATGATTTATGTTTCATACGGAAATATTCCTTGGATTTATGCAATGTTCAACGGACTTAAACCCGCAGTGATAGCAATTGTAATACTTGCACTTATCAAAATTGGAAAGAAATCATTATTAAGTCCGTTCCACTATTTTGTTGCTTTGGTGGCATTTATTTGTATCTTTTTTTTCAATATTCCATTTCCACTAATCATACTTGGTGCAATTATACTGGCAGCCTTGTGTCGGCAATTTTTTCCAACATTCTTTAAAGCAAACAGTAATTCTGCAAACAAAAAGGAAATTGATGAAAGCGAATATTACATCAACAAAAATACGGTTACTGAAAATGTTGGTTTTAACCCATTACGTTTTTGGAAGCAAATATTAACAGGTGCAATATTATGGACAATACCTATCATAGCCTTTTATTTTCTCACGGCTGACTTTGAGTTTTGGAAAAAGCTATCCGTTTTCTTTACACAAGCGGCTTTTGTAACCTTTGGTGGTGCTTATGCTGTTTTGCCTTATGTGGCACAAGTGAGCGTAGAAAAATTTAACTGGCTGACTAATCTACAAATGTTAGACGGACTTGCACTTGGCGAAACAACACCTGGTCCATTAATTATGGTGCTTGTTTTTGTTGGTTTTATGGCAGGACATAACCACTTCGGTAGTTCACTTGCAATGGGAGCACTCGGTCTTGTAACGACAACATTTTATACATTCCTTCCTTGTTTCCTGTTCATATTTGTAGGTGCACCAATTATTGAACGGACACAAGAAAATAAAAAAGTGAAAGAAATACTTTCGCTTGTAACGGCTGCAGTTGTTGGGGTTGTTCTCAACCTAACAATTTATTTGGGCAAAGCGGTAATATTTCCAAAAGAAATTTCGCTTGAAGGACTTGACTACATTACCTTAGGTTGGACAGTCATTTCATTTGTTGCAATGTATCGCTTTAAAGTCGGAATGATAACTTGGATAGGCATCAGTGCAGTTTTTGGACTCGTTTATTATTTTACAACACTTCTATAAACGAAAGAAAAGGGTATGCACATAACAATGTATATAAAAAATAGGCGAAATAGTAATATAATCAAGGGTTTTGGCTCGTATCAAAGATTGTGCTTAACCGAAATTTTGGCGCTTCGAAACCGCCTACTTTTCATATACTAACCGTTGTGGTGCATTACGGAACTGAAAAATGGATGAATTAATCAGCGAATACAATGATTTGACAAAGGTGTATTTGCTCCGGTTGACTGATTATCTTGAAAAGAAACCGAAAGTAAATATCCCCAAAAATTCAACATTTAAAACAGAAGAAGACTATTTCCGATTTCGTAGTAATTCTTTAAAAGAAATAATAAATGTTCTGAAGAATATTTCGGAGCAATTAGATAAATACGGAAAGTATAAAACCTTAGACCCTAAAATTCTCCGAATAGCAGAAATGAATAGTCTTACAAATGGAAAATTTTATGACTATGCTGTAGGATACTACAATTTCATAGACATTGAACCTGAACTTCACGAATTAATTGACAGTCATTTTATCGCTTTTTGGGGACTTTCAAAAAAGGTAGAAACAGCTAAAAAACTAACAAAGGACAAATGATGGAGAATTACTGGAAAAAATTTGACTTACTCTGTTCTGAACTTGAGATGGAAGGTAAACAAAACTTAGTCGGTGAACTTCGAAAAGCTCAATCATATGTTAATGGATTTACTGATGGCTGGTATGACTTTCTGAACTCATTTGAAAAAGCAATCACTACACAAAAACTAAATGACCAAACTCAACATCTTGCTAATGCTTTGATTGTTACACTTAAAAGCAGACTGAATAATAGATAAAACGACACCACAACACTATATATGAAATCATAGCTGACTCAGTGGGTTTTCAAAGGTTTGTGGTTACTTGTGAGTGCGCCAAATCTGCGATTTGGCATTTATATCGAGAAGAAAATTAAACGCCAAATCGCAGATTTGGCTCTGTGGTAAATTGAAAGTACTTCGCTTTCTATTCAGCTACAGTTCATATATTTAACGTTGATATTTCATATTGCCCTCTATGGAAGGTTAGTGATGGATTTTAGGCGTATAGCTGTGTAGTAAGTTGTGCTTACAATAAAAGTTGTAGATGAAATTGTAAAGCTTGCTTTTAAAAAGTGAATCTTAACTTTTAGTTAGCAGCTGTTAAGCTGGTAAACAGCTATACGTATAAAAATTGACATTTGTTGCACTAACTTCTTGAGTATATAGGTCTTTTTTTAGCATTACGCTACATACACAAGTGTATAATAATCATAATGCCGATCAAAAAAGACCGGTAGCAGTTCGTTTTCGCTTAATATGTTTCATTCATTTTATGAACAAAACATATCCGCTACAACAAACAACTACCTACTGCATGGGATAGAGGGCAAAACGAAACACAACATTATGTAAGATTTCATGTAGCCTCTAAAAAGCTTATTTTACAGAAAATTTACAATAAGTTTTTAGAAACTACCCGACGTTTAAACTAAACTTACTCCTACATTGTGGTGCATTAAGAATGAACGAAATAGAAACATATCAAAATAGAAAAGTAATTTGGCTTAACTACGATGAATTGCTTAACGGAGAGATGCCCGAGAGCGATTGGATATGTTTAATGACTTCCTCTAAATCGAAACCAAACTCAGACAAGTTTGACAGATTTACCCGTGATGCAATCAAAAATGGAATTCTTGAATTTAAGGGGCATGGTGAATATGGAGAATTATTACACGATTGGTTTGATGAAACAATGGTCATAATGGAAGCTATGGAGAATCATTCAGAAATAGATGTGATGACCACTTGGCATAATGATGAATCTCTTGCTGATACTTTTTGGCAATGCTTTTTTGCTACATGTTTACCAGAAGCTACGGATTATAAAAAATTAAAAATCGTTTGCACAGATTTAGACGGGATAGATAGAAAAGATGAATTAGCCAATTACCTCAGTCGATTTGAACAAGGATGGCTACCGAAAAATTGAGAATATGTTTGACACTTTTGGAAACAAAGTTCGAATAAAGAGAACAACAGAAACTGAAGAAAAAGGACTTGCAGGTAAAGAAGGTGAGGTTTATGGACAATCTACTCCTTCAATGATGGATTTTGAAATAATTGGAACTCTAAAAGAAGACTTTGTAATAAATGTTCGTTTTGACGATTTAAACGAATCATTTTGGTTTGCTGAAGACTTAATTGAACAAATAGATAATGGTGCAGGAGCAGAAATTACACTTGATGGAATTGATAAAAAATGGACTAAAGGAGAAGATGGTGAATGGATTGAAGAAAGTACAAAACAAGAAACCAAATGGTGGCAGTTTTGGAAATAAAAGAACGAAACCACAACACGCTGTATATTTCATGGCTGGTCAGTGGGTTATCGTGGCTTTGGTGCTTTGTAGAAAGCCCGTCAATCCGCAGGATTGACTTACTCTGTTTGAATAATTTAGCAAGCCAATCCTGCGGATTGACTCGGTGGTAAACCGAAATTTCACTTCCTTGAATTCAGCCACGAAAACATACAGTAAACGTTGATATTTCATATTGCCCTCTATGGAAGGTTAGTGATGGATTTTAGGCGTATAGCTGTGTAGTAAGTTTGCTTACAATAAAAGTTGTAGATGAGCTTATAAAGTTTGCTTTTAAAAAGTGAATCTTAACTTTTAGTTAGCAGCTGTTAAGCTGGTAAACAGCTATACGTATAAAAATTGACATTTGTTGCACTAACTTCTTGAGTATATAGGTCTTTTTTTAGCATTACGCTACATACACGAGTGTATAATAATCATAATGCCGATCAAAAAAGACCGGTAGCAGTTGGTTTCCGCTTAATATGTTTCATTCATTTTATGAACAAAACATATCCGCTACAACAAACAACTACCTACTGCATGGGATAGAGGGCAAAACGAAACACAACATTATGTAAGATTTCATGTAGCCTCTAAAAAGCTTATTTTACAGAAAATTTACAATAAGTTTTTAGAAACTACCCGACGTTTAAACTAAACTTACTCCTACATTGGGCACAATATAAACGAACGAATGACACAAGAATTAGCTAATACAGGAGATAACAACTATCCAGCAAAAATTACCGAATTTGAAAACGGACTGATTAACTTTTTGCAATCTCATAATCTACCATCAGATGGGATTTTTAATAGTGTTGATGAAAGACTTCGAGTTTTTTCTAACATAGATTATGTAATTAATCAAATTGACCCTCAACTTTCGCAAAAATCAATCTATCTATCAAAGTTTTTAGCTGCAAGTGCGTCAGGCTTATTTGATGCATCATTAAACTATTTATGGGATGAAACTATAATCCAATTAAGGAAAAGAGTTTCGCAATTTGACCTCGAATATTTTTATGATAATACAGTTGGTGGAGATAGGAGAAAAAATTTCAAAAACGAAGACGACCTTGTCAAATTACAGGACAGTGAATTAATAAACGGAGCAAAAGAAATTGAGCTAATTTCTGATGTTGGTTATAAACATCTGACATACATAAACTATATGAGAAATTGGGCAAGTGCAGCTCATCCAAACCAAACTGACCTAACAGGATTACAATTGATTTCTTGGTTGGAAACCTGTATAAAAGAAGTTATTTCATTACCAATCCCAAGTGGAGCGATACAAATAAAAAAGCTATTATCAAATATTCGTAAAGAACCTATAAATCCAGATAATGCAGATGAAATAGGCGTTTTTCTTACCGAACTTTCAGAGGAGCAGTCAAATAGTTTAGCAATGGCGTTTTTCGGAATTTATACTCGTGAAGATACTGACAATCAAACTCGACAAAACATAAAATGGCTTTTGCCATTACTTTGGGGAGCAATAGACGAGGATACCAAAAATTCATTTGGAATAAAATACGGCTATTTCTCTGCAAACCACGAAACCGAACAAAAAAAATTAGCTCGACAATTTTTAGAAATAGTCGAGGGACAAAAATACATTCCAGACGATTTAAGAATACTCGAAATTCAGAATTCACTTCGTAATTTATTAAACGCACACAGAGGAACGAACAATTTTTATAACGAACCACCTTTTGCAAGGGAACTAAAAAGAATTGTTGGAATTCCGCCTAAAATACCTAACAGAATAAATAAATCTTACGTTTTGAGCATTGTCGAAGCTTATTTAACAAACGGTAATGGAATAGCTTGGGATGCTGAACCTATTTACAAAGAATTGATTGAACATTTTGACAGCCGACAAGCTACAATAGCTTTATTATCGTTTACAACCGACCAAATAAGCAGTGCTTTACAAATTGGCTTGTGTAAACAAAAGTACATCGAACTGTTGAATTACTTGCGACCGAAAATAACAAACGCTTCGACAGTGGAACTGCTCGATTATATTTTGGATTTCAAAGGAAGTTACTCGGAAATGAGGAAAGATAGTCGAGTGAAAAGAGTATTGAAAAATTTAGAAATATTAATAAAATAAATACTGTGCCCAACAATGGCTATAAGTAATTGCTTCTACTCGCCTACTTCTGAAAATCCTCGCGGATTTTCAGTTTGGTGTGTACTTGCAAACTTAAGTGCTAACCCACGCAACTACTCATAGCCGAGACCGTTATGCCTCATATTAAGAAATGAAGAAGCTTCGATTTAACATACAAACTGAACAGAAATTTAAGGAAAAGCTAGATGCTAGGACTTATCAAAGCTATAAGGCTTGGTGTGACCAGCTATATGAATTCTGTGGTTATAAAGCTTTAAGGTCAATTAAAATTCAGGAGATAAATGACTTCTTTGATTATTTAATAAATGAAAAAAACTATAGTCCATCATCATTACATGTTGCAAATGCAGCGATAAGATTTCTTTACTCTGAAATTTTAAACATTAAATACAATTTCGACCACATTAAAACTCCTTACATTGAGCGAGAAAATCCAGTTTCCATTGATAAAAAACAAATAAAAGCTCTATTTGATGCTATTCTAAATATCAAACATAAAGCAATTGTGACTCTTATTTATGCGGCAGGACTGGATATTTCTGAGGTGATAAATGTAAGAGTTGAAGATATTAAGGACGGAAAATTGTTTGTCCGAGGAAAAAAAGATGAAATCATTCGAGAAACAATATTGGGTGAATACATGATGGAATTATTGCGGGAATATTGGAAAGCATACAAACCAACTGAATATCTTTTTGAAGGATTAAATGATGGAAGCAAATATTCTCCTACCTCAATTAGAAACGTTTTTAATCGTGCAAAAAAGGCATCTGGACTTGATGATAATTTCACTCCAAGACATTTAAAATATTCATATGTAAAACATTTACAAGATGAAGGATTTAAGACTATCGATATTTTAAAACATATTGGATTAAATGCCAAAACAATAGAATATTACTCCCAGATTGATAGTGAATATCAGGAAATAAAGTTTTCGCCTCTGGACACGATTTATGGTAAAAAACAGAATAAATCCATAAAACTTGAACTTACTAATGAGCAGGTTGATAATATGGTATTTACTGATTTTCAAACTAAACAACTAATTGAGAAAAATCCTGATTTGATAAAAAGTTTTATTGAAAATGACATAACACATTCTGATATTATTGCATTAGGCTTTAGAAAAAGACAACTGGATATTTTCCAAAAATTACTAAATGACAAAGTTTTCTTTAACCAATTCAAAACTGAAAATGGAATTTCAAAAACTGAACAAGTTTGGCAATTTTATTTTGAATCAAATCCTTGGATTTTTGGGCATGGGTTGAATTATATTTTTTCAAGTCCATTAGAGGGTAAAAAATTAGAACAAGTAGTTAGTGGATATGATTTTAATTCAAGCGGGAAACGTGTTGACGGCTTGTTAAAAACAAGGGGATTGATAAGTTCTTTATGTTTTGTTGAGATAAAGACACATGAAACCGATTTATTAAAAGGAAACTATTATAGAAAAGAATCATGGAGTGCGTCAGATGAACTTTCAGGTGCAATTGCTCAAATTCAGAGAACAGTTGACAAATCACTAAAATCAATATCTTCTAAAATTGAGATAAAAGATTCTAAAGGTAATTTAACAGGAGAACAAGTATTTATGTACCAACCAAAATCCTATTTGATAATTGGTTCATTGTCGGAATTTGTTAATGAATTTGGAGTAAATGAAGATAAATATTCTTCTTTCGAGATTTTGAGACGAAATATTTTTAACCCTGAAATTCTGACTTTTGATGAATTGTTTGAAAGAGCAAAATATTTGACAGAACATATAAAATACGAGGCATAACAATGTATATACAAAATAGGCGAAATAGTAGTATTTTCAAGGGTTGTAGCCCGCTTCAACATCATCTCGGTTTGATAAGTTTGAAGCCCGCAATCGCCTACTTTGCATACACTAAACGTTGCCACACATTTAAAAAAAAGAACTAAATCGAAATGAAAGAAGAAATTGAAAAATTGATTTTGGAAAAAATGGACCAATTAAGAAGTTCAAATCATTTTAGCGGTTTTGGTCGATTTTCTAGTACATCAACTCTTCAAAGAATTGGAAAAGAGATTGGTTTAGAACAACTAAAAAAGGTTATTTCAGATAACGAACTTTTACAAACAGCAAATTCACCAATGCAAGTCATACCAAATTTTTTATATGATTTCATAAAATTATTTGTTAACCATTTTCAACCTGAAAATATACTTGACCCTTGGTTAACGAGAGATTCATATCCAATAGTTGAAAATTTTGAAAACTTCAAAGGAATAACTATCAATCAAGCTGAATATAATTTAATTACGATAGGATTTCAGAAAGACTCAAATAAAGTTAAACTTGGGGACGGACTTGAAAACATTGAAAAGGAACAAAAAGATTTTGACTTTATTGTTTCGTTTCCACCATTCGTAATGCCATCAAGAAAGGATAATTCTATAAGTAAAGACTATGCAACTGACTTGCTAATTGAATCATCACATAAAATTACGGAAAACGGGAAATTACTTTTTTTAATGCCACAAAAATTTCTCTACGACAAGAGAATGAAACAGGCAATTTCAAATAGCAATATTTCAATAGATGGAGTTTTCTATTTAGAAGAAGGTAGTCACTACCCAATCACCTCAATAAGCACATATTTAGTAGTCGCTTCAAAAGGAAATAATAAATCAACATTTACAGCAAAATTAACCTCAGATAAAAAGTCAAATGAAATAATTTTCAAAAATTTCATTAATAAAAAAGATGGAGTAAAAATTCAATTAGGTAAGTTTATTGAACTTCAAAACTTTAATTCCTTTAAAGCATTAGAAAAAGAAGACAACTTATTCAAATTAGGTAAAAGGACAGGTTTACCCATAACACAACTAAACGAAATTTCAATTAAAATCAATACAATACGAGATATTAAATCAGAAAATGTCGAACATATACCAAATTGTATTTATGTGCCTAAAGTTGGAAATAGTGATGTAGTTCACAATCCTTCTGATTTTAGTATAAAACCAAAAAATTATCTACAAGTAGTTCTTAATGACAATGTAAGTCCAGTTTTTATTTCAAACTACTTGAATACGCCAATTGGCAAAATATCATTAGAAAGCAGAAAGGTTGGGACAACGATTGAGAACATTACGATTTCATCGATTACAGAATTACCCCTATTTATTCCCAAATATCAAGACCAAATAAAATTAATAGAAGTAAATAATAAAATTGAAAACCTTTCAATAGCAATTGATGAACTCAAAGAAGAACTTTGGAATAGACCAAGTTTAGTTGATAAAATTGATAAAGAAATATCTGCTTTTGAAAAAGACAATAGTATTGAAAAATGGTTAGATAATTTACCATTTCCTATTTCCTCAATTCTATGGAAATACTATGCTACTACTGACAACAGAAATAAAACAGAGCATCTATTGCATTTTTTTGAGGCTTTTTCGGAGTTTCTATCTTTATTAATGTTAAGTGCTTTAAATCAAAATCCAGAATTTTATAAATCAGAAAGACATAGATGGATAAGTAGTGATAAACAATATAAAGATTGGATTAAAAAAGCGACTTTCGGAGGTTGGAATAATCTAACAGCAAGTCTTGCTAAAGCAACACGAACTTTATTAAACGAAAAAGAAAATAAAGAAATTGTACTTTCCCTATTCGGTAATCCGAACAAGGAGTTTTTAGATTTTATTACAAATAAACGAGTAATTACAATACTTGAAGAAGTAAGAGAATATAGAAATAAGTGGAAAGGTCACGGAGGTGTTTCCAGCAATCAAGAAGACTTAAATAGAGTTACACTTTTAGAGCAAAAGTTAAATAATTTACGTCAAGAAATTAAAGACGCATTTTCAAACTGTAAGTTAATCGTTGCTGATAATAGCAAATATAAAAATGGTGTTTTTATTTACAAAGCCAAAGAGCTTGTCGGCATTCGAACACCATTTAATGAAGTGAAAATAGAATCACTAATTCCTCTCGATGAAAGTAAACTATATTTCTTACACGAGAATCAAAATAAACCTATTGAATTACTACCTTTTATAAAATACAATCAAGAGTCAAAAGCTTGTTATTTTTATAATAGTATTGAATCAAATGACATTAGATTTGTTTCATTTCACTTTGAACAAAATGCAGAATTTACAGAAGTTTTAGATGAAAAATTTGAAGAAGTTTTAGCAATTTTAAGACAAGAAACCGAATAAAAAACGTGTGGCAACAACGTATATAAAAAATAGCGGTTTTGGTGCTTAAACGAAAGATAAATAATAAAATAAAGGTCAATAATAAACCGAAATGTTAGTGCTTAAAAACCCGCTACTTTTCATATACAAACACGTTGATATTTCATATTGCCCTCTATGGAAGGTTAGTGATGGATTTTAGGCGTATAGCTGTGTAGTAAGTTGTGCTTACAATAAAAGTTGTAGATGAGCTTATAAAGTTTGCTTTTAAAAAGTGAATCTTAACTTTTAGTTAGCAGCTGTTAAGCTGGTAAACAGCTATACGTATAAAAATTGACATTTGTTGCACTAACTTCTTGAGTATATAGGTCTTTTTTTAGCATTACGCTACATACACGAGTGTATAATAATCATAATGCCGATCAAAAAAGACCGGTAGCAGTTGGTTTCCGCTTAATATGTTTCATTCATTTTATGAACAAAACATATCCGCTACAACAAACAACTACCTACTGCATGGGATAGAGGGCAAAACGAAACACAACATTATGTAAGATTTCATGTAGCCTCTAAAAAGCTTATTTTACAGAAAATTTACAATAAGTTTTTAGAAACTACCCGACGTTTAAACTAAACTTACTCCTACATTAGGTGTAACTATTTATGAAACTTCTATTTTTAAAAGTATTATTATTTTTATCCATTTGTTCGTTTGCTCAAAATGAAGTAAAGAAACTTAATTGGAGTTTTTCAGGCTGTACGTCAGATGGAGATACGATCTTAGCAAATGATAGAGTTGTTTATCATGATGTACAAAAAAATAGGCACACCATAGAGTTTCAATTTACGGATTTATGTTGTTGTAGCTATTCGCCTCAAGTCCAAATTTATGGTGACTCTTTGATTGTTGAATTAAATGATACATCCATTAGTTTATGTATGTGTTCATGTTGTTATTCTGTTGTTTTCACATTTTCTTCATCTTCGGAAATTAATAACTATAAACTCGATGGAAGGGCTGTATTTATAGAGGAGGCTGAATATATTTCTTCTTATAAATATGAAGAACCACCATGGGTTGAGGTTCCTGAGGAATTTGAAATGTTAGATGGTCGAAGAATTAACTATAAAAACAAATATGGTTTTGAAGAAGGTGAATGGATTAATCCTCCAAATACATTTTGGGTTCAAAATTATGATAGTGTTTGGATATTCTATGAACATGGTAGAGAAAAAGAATTCTATGCAATAAATACGAAAAAAGATCTTATTTATCTTAGAGAAAAAAATGCAGAATATATAGTTTACGGAGGCGACACATTAAATTATATTGATTCTACTGGGAAAAGGCAGGGTGTACATATCGATTTATATGACATCGAACATAATAGACCCATAGGTGAATTCTCCATTTATAAAGACGATATTGAAAAACACAGTATTATAAAAGCATATGACCAAGAAGGCAATATTTGGATGGAACGTGTAATAGCTAATGGAGATTGTTTATATGAAGCTAAGTTCAAGAACGGTAAAAAAGTTTCTGAATGTAAATGTGATTTCATTCCCGCAAAAGATGGCGAAGAGTATGGAGGGTATTATGAATTTGGATGTGTGGAATATTAAACACCTAACACGCATATAAAATTATAGCGGAGTTTTGGTATGAATTGTGCTTCTTCCCAACTTGATTTCCCGCCAATCCCACGGATTGGCTAGCTATGCCGAGATTAATTTACAAGCCAATTCCGCGGGAATTGTCTAATCGTTAGAAGCTAACTTTTGGTATATTTATTCCGCTACAATTCATATACAACCGTTGTGTAACATAATGCAAATGAAAAAAGGATTAATTTATTATGAGTTAATATATCCAGGTAAGATTCATGTTGACAATTCTGGTTACTATTTCTTTGATTTCAGCGGACAGAAAATTATTGTCAAATTATTATACCACGTCAAGGTTTTAAACATTCAAGAATATAATAATTGGATAGTATATTCCTCAGATAACAAACCTAAAGGATTTAATAAGCAAATATCTAATGACTTTAGTAAAGGTTCGTTTTCATTATGTCAGCATGAGATACCAAAGCTTTCAATAGAATTTGGTGAGAATTTGAAAAGAATTACAAGGGACAATTATTATTCACATATAATTATATCTCACGAAGTAGAAGACACAGAGAGTTTTTCTTATGACTTTTCTAAGGTGCAAGGCATTATGGATTTTTTCATTAGCATCTATAGAATGGCTAGTAATGATCAATACATTTTCTTTACTGATAAATCAAAATTGTTCAATCCAATAAATAGACATTTTTTATATCAGTATACCAAAGAAGATCTAAAATTGGATCAACTAGATAGGATGGTTTTAAAAAGAGATATAAGGTGGTCTTACAATCAACTTTCCGTTGATAGAAGTTTGTTTAACCAAACAGATGAAACATCGGTAAGTGTTGAAAATATTTCAAAAAAAATGAAAGCAATTCTTGAATCTGGAAAATCTATTGAAATTGATGAAGCGTCAAAGTTTTTAATGACTATTGATGATAAAATACATACAGAAGAAAACCATAAAATGATATTTTTGGAGCTTTTTATCTTTATAGAAACAATTGTTTCAAAATTTCTAAAGGATAAAAAAGTTGAACATGGAGTATCAAATAATAAGATAAAAGAATATGAAAGTGAAGTATCAATTAGTTATATGCTGAACGTTGAACTACCTATATTTATCCAAGAAATTACTTCAAATGACCGAAAAATACTTGGTGAAATTGATAAACTAAGGAGGGAAAGAAATAATATAGTACACAATGGAGGGACAATCGATTTTGAAACTTTGATCGCAGCAAGAGTATCTTCAATGGAATTATTTAATTTGCTTCGTAAAAATTAACGTTACACAACATTCTTTATGAAATCATGGCTGGTGAGCAGGTAATTTGGTTTTGGTCCCATGTAGCGAGTTCGTGATAAACGGTAGTGTAAATCAAACTCTGTCTGCTTTGTTTATTGATTAGGTTTATGGTCTAAATCTAAAGGTAATCTATCTCCAAATTTAATAGCTAATTGTTGTACAGTCAAGCCCCAGTTTTGCAATGGTGATGTCCACTTCTTTTCAATGTTTCTAGTAGCAAGATAGACCAACTTTTGGAGTGCCATATCGGAGGTAAAAGCTCCTTTGGTTTTAGTTACTTTTCTGATCTGACGATGATATCCTTCTACCGCATTGGTGGTGTAAATCAACTTCCTGATCGGAGCTGTATATTGAAAATAAGTAGTGAGCTTGTCCCAGTTCCTCTCCCAAGATTGGATGACAATGGGGTATTTTCCCAGCCATTTATTCGACAGGTTTGATAGCTCCAATTCTGCGATATCTTTGGTATCAGCACGATAGACTTCTTTAAGATCCCGCATAAACTCCTTCTGGTCTTTGCTGGCTACATACTTGAGTGAATTGCGGATTTGATGGATAATGCAACTCTGTACCTCGGCCTTTGTGTAAATGCTCTGTATCGCTTCACTAAAGCCTTTCAGATTGTCTGTTCAGGCGATTAATATGTCCTTTAATCCACGGTTATGAAGGTCTGAGAGTACTTGTAACCAGAAGTTAGCTCCTTCACTTTCCGACACATACATGCCTAAAACTTCTTTTATACCAGCAGCATTAATACCAAGAATGTTGTACAAAGCCTTGTGTTCAACTCTCCCTTCACTGCGTACTTTGTAATGCATGGCATCCAGCCACACAATGCAATACACGGGCTCTAAAGGACGACTTTGCCAAGCCTTAACTTCTGGAATGATGCGGTCTGTGATTTGGCTCAAAACAGTATGAGAAATATCCGTATCGTAAATCTCTTTGATATGACTACTGATATCTCGCAGGCTCATCCCTAAACCATAAAGGCCTATTATTTTGTCCTCAAGGTTACCTGCTAGAATTGTCTCTCGCTTCTTAATGATCTGGGGCTCGAAGTTGCTTTGGCGATCTTGGGGCGTCTCGATCTCAAAAGTACCCGTTGAACTTTTGATCGTTTTTTTACCCTTCCCATTGCGCTTATTACCTCCAGAACGCTCTTGCTCATCGAGATGTTCTTCCATCTCTGACTCAAGGGCTGCTTCTAAAAATTGCTTGAGCATCGGCGCAAAAGCCCCGTCCTTACCAAATAGTGATTTTCCTGTTTTGAACTGCGATAAGGCTTTGCTTTGCAGTTCTGCTAATTCTTCTTGAGTCATACTATATCTAAGTTAATTGTTAAAAATTTACTTAGACAGAGTTTAATTTACAGTCTCTGATAAACCGAAATATTTGTACATATAAACAGCCACGATTCATATAGTGGCGTTGGCGTTAATTGTTCACGGGTAAAAAACCTTTCTCTCCTAAAGAATGAATAATACCCCTCAATAAGTAATTATTATCAAACCTAATTACATACTTTCTCTTGCCTTCCTTTTCTGGAACTAACATCTTCTTATCTACCAGCTTTCTGATTTGTCTAGAAACTTCAGCAGGAATTTTGCCTTTAAAAATATCTTTTAAATCTGCCGCTTGGATTGATTGTTTTTCAATAACCCTTTTGAGGATTTTCATTTCAATCTCAGTAACGTATTCTCTCTCTAAAGAATATTTTAGAGCAGGCATTAATATTTCAGTCTGTAAATATTTATAATCTAATAAGTTATCAATTTTTTCTATTTCAACTTTTAATCCTCTAAGAACGTAAGTACACCATTCTAAAATCCCTTCCTCCGTTCCCGAATCGGCTAATGATAGATATTTATAATACTCATCTCTATTGCTACAAAAGACAGCTGTCGGATTCAATATTCTACCTACATTAACATTGAACCCTGCTTTAACTAACATTGAATAAGTAAACAACCTTACTGTTCTTCCATTACCGTTTCCAAAAGGGTGAATCCATACAAACCTATGATGGGCTATTGCTGTTTTTAATAAATCATACTTAGAACCATCTTCTCGAAAGATAAATTCATATAATTCATTCATATAATCCTCAACTCTAGTCCAATCAGGAGGAATATGACTAGATTTAGCAATTTGAACATTCACACGTCTATAATCTCCAGGGGTATGGTCACCCTCTCCACTTGGTGGAGCAGTTAATCCCTTTACGATCATTTTATGCATCTCACTCAAAAACATTCTATTTATGGAATAATCAGAAACATTATCTTCAATAAATGCCATTGACTCCTCAATATTCCTTATCTCTTTTATATCTTCTCCATCAGTTAGATCTCCACTTTCTAATTTTGTTTCTATGTACTCAGCTATTGTCGTATTATTTCCTTCTATCCTTGCTGACCCGATACTTTCCAGTGTATGAAATATATGCTTAAGCTGAAAAAATACTCTTGGATGCGTAGATCCACCTAAACTTTTACGTCTTAAATGATCTAATTTAATAATTAAATCTGTCAGTTCTGAACCAAACTCAGGAGCAACTAATTTCAAACTCATACATTAAACATTTAACAAACTAACAAATATATTATTAACAAATATACACACAATACCCTATTCATCAACCTAAAACAATACTTTACCAAACCTTACGAATTAACATACAATCAAAATACATTTAACATTTTAAACCTTTATGATTTAACATTAAAACTAACGCCAATCGTGTAGATGGCTTCGCCATCGTTAAATGACGAAGTGCACCTCACACACCACCGTACATACGGGTCTCGTATACGGCGGTTCACTAAATCAGACTTTCACTTTTGGGTAATAATCAATCATACTCTCATAACCTCTTTTCTTTAGGCGAACTTCGGTGATGGTCGTTCGCAAAATAGGACTTTGAGCTACTGCCCATCCTCCCATCCGTGTCCGACTCCAAGCATAAGCCATACCTTGTTCTATACCTAGTCGAATGAGGTTTTTGCGTTTCCGCTCTAGCTTTTTCTCCCGAGCTTTCGGGACTAAATACAGTATCGAAGTCGGTTTCTCAACCACTCATCCAGTTTCTTGAGTTTGAGTTTTATGCTTCCTAATCGGAAGTTATTAATCCAACCTCTAATCACTTCTTTGAGTTTACGGTTTCGTTCTTCGAGACTGTATGACAAGGTCTTCTTGGTGATATACTTGAGTTTTCGTTTCAGAGATTGCCAACTCCCTTTCTTCACCACAACTTGGTATTTGCCCTTTTCTCCTCATACTGTCCCGAAAAGTGTGTCTATAGTTGAAAAAGGGTTTCCCACAATTAACTTCATAATAGTAAATAACGACAAATATTATTATGGAAGAGTTAAAGCAGGAAACCGAGTTAAAAATAAGTAAAAATCAGCTACAGGCGATCATAAATTCTCACATTCAAGCAGAACATGGTCTGAATGACTTGTTCTCTATGCTGGTAAATGGATTAATGTTAAGCGAAAGAAATACGTTTTTAGAAGAATCTTCAGAAGGTATTAATAAAGGCAATGGATACCGTTATGCTCAAAAAGCAGGTATAGGATCAAAACTACAGTTAAAGATCCCTAGAGATCGTCTTGGAGTGTTTCGTCCGGTGATATTAGGCTTATTAAACGAGCAGGAAGAACAGATAAAAGATCTCTGTTTTGAGCTATATGGAAAAGGATTAACTACTCGTCAAATAGAAAATGTAGTAGAAAACATTTATGGAACTAGTTATAGTAAAAGTAAAATCTCTAGAATCACTACGGATTTTTCTTCCTTAGTAGAATCATGGCTTGAAAGGCAATTGGATACCTACTATCCGGTTGTTTACATCGATGCTATTCATGTTAAAGTAAGAAGAGAAACAGTAGCCACAGAAGCCTTCTATATCTTATTAGGTTTAAAAGACGATTATACAAGAGAAGTTTTGGGTATAGTCAATATACCTCAAGAATCAGCATCAGGCTGGCAGGAAGTATTAGAAGATATTAAATCAAGAGGAGTAGATAGAGTCGGTTTATTTGTATTTGATGGTTTAACAGGGCTTGAACATGTGGTAGGAAAAGTATTCTCATCGAGCCTGAAACAAAGCTGTGTATTGCACTTTCAACGGAACCTGAATAAACATATTCGTAAAACACATAGAGAAGAATTTAACACAGAAATAAAAAACGTATTTAATCCCGATGATGTGTTTAACACAACGAATGAAGGCATTAAAAACTTAAAAGAAACACTAATAAAATGGTCTAAAACTTACCCTAAACTGAAATCAACCATAGAAAAAGATGATTTAGAAAATCTCTTTACCTACTTAAATTTCGATTACCGAATTAGAAGAATGATTTACACTACAAATTGGATTGAAAGATTAAATAAATCCTTTAGAAGAACCTTGAAAATGAGAAACGCTTTACCTAATCCTAAAGCAGCTATTACACTGATGGGCTACGTAGCAATGGAGATGGAAGAAAAAACTTACAGCTACCCCATTAGTAATTTTAAATTTGATGATAACTTTAGTAAAATCTAGCTACGAAGTTAACAGTGGAAAACCCTACTAGCAGACACACTAATATGGACAGTACCTTTCTCTTTCTTGTAGGTTGGTGTGAATCCATGACCTAACAACTCAAAGTCTACTGGTCTGCGGATTCCGCTTTTCGCTCTGTTAATAGGTAAATCGAGTTTGTCCTTTAGGAAAAGAAAAACCTTGTTACCAATCTTCTTGGCTGCTGCTTTTGACTTCGTATAAATACTAAAATCGTCGGCGTAGCGAACGAATATGCAACCTTCTCTTTTGAGATATTTATCCAGTTGGTCGAGCATAATGTTTGGACTTGCAACAAAAAAATGGACATTAATTTAAGCGACTAATTTTAATGTATTTAACTTTTTATCAATTGGTGCTTTAAAGTTATTTGTAGAATGTAATCTTTTACGATTGTACCACCCCTCTACATAACTGAATATTTCTTTTTTGGCCTCAAGAAAGGATTGAAACTTAAATCGATTAGTACATTCTACTTTCAATGTTTTGAAGAAACTTTCAGCAACTGCATTATCCCAGCAGTTCGCTTTTCTACTCATGCTTTGAATGATATTTTCCTGTTTAAGTATTTTTCTAAACTCCTCACATGCATATTGTATTCCTCGATCAGAGTGCAGGATTAACTTTTCTGGTTTTCTATTAAATAAAGCCATTTTCAGAGCTTTAATTGTTGTGTCTTTTGCACTCATATTATCACTTGTAGACCATCCAACTACCTTTCTATCGAATAGGTCAATAACGGCAGTGAAATAAAACCATTTTCCTCCTGCTTTAATATATGTTATATCAGACACCCATGCCTTGCCAGGTCTATTAACTTTAAAACTCCTATTCAATAAATTTGGAGCAGGTAAATAATTATGTTGAGAGTCTGTTGTAACTATATACTTCTTACTGATTACACTCCTTATTTTCGCAGATTTCATGAGTCTTGCAACTCTAGGTCTTGAAACAGATACGCCTCTCTTTAATAAGGATTTTGTCATTCTAGGACTCCCATATGTTTGTCTACTCTCTTTATGTATGGCTTTGATATGAGATAAGATCATTTTGTTTTGAAGTGAACGTTTCGAAGGCTTATTGGACAACCAGTTGTAGTATCCACTTTTACTTACACCTAAAACTTTGCACATCTTCTCAACAGGAAAAATAGTTTTGTATTTAGCTATGAATCGAAACTTTTCCCGTCGTTCTTGGAGAAGATGCTTACTGCCTTTTTTAGTATATCTCTTTCTAGCTTTATCTCTCGTAACTCCTTTTTAAGTTGTATTAATTCTGCTTGTTCACTACACAAGGTCTTTTTAAAATCACTTTCATATATACTATCTAACTGATTTTTCCACCGTCTGGCTGTATCGTGACCTAAGCCAAGTTCTTTTCCAACTTGCTCTGATGACTTACCACTATTTAAAAGTTCAACGGCCATTATTTTAAACTCTCGATCGTATTTGCTCATAATATAAATTTAGGAATTACGCGCATTTAATTTCGTCCAGTTAAATGTAGCAAGTTCACACCCTTAGGAACACTCATTTTCATGAGCTATATTCACCATTCAAGGCACACACACTCTGTATATTTCATGGCTGGTTAGTGGTAAACCGAAACTTTAGTACATTTAAATCAGCCATGATTCATATAGTGGCGTTGTGTTGAAATAAATCCCATTTCAGAAAACTTTTAGTACCAGAAAATGGTATATTTATATAAAACATGATGACATGGGAAAAAACACATCAATAATTTTAGGGAATCACTTCGAACAATTTATTAATCAAGAAATTTCGTCCGGAAAATATACTTCAGCAAGCGAAGTAATTCGTACGGCATTGAGATTACTTGAAGATGAAAAAAACAAAGTGATTCAATTAAGAAAAGCTTTAGAAGAAGGTGAAAAAAGTGGGTTCATTGACAACTTCGATTCAGATCAATTTTTAAATGAGCTGAAAAACGGAACAAATGAATAATTCTAATTTCATAATCAGTAAGAGTGCACTTAATGATTTAAGAATAATCTGGACTTATACTGTTAATACTTGGTCTCAAGTTCAAGCTGAAAGATACTACAGTCAGATAATGGACGAAATAAATTATTTGGCCAGTTATCCTAGCATTGGCAAACAGTTGGATGACGTAAGAAAAGATTATAGATGTAGTAAAGTAAAATCTCACATCATCTTTTACAGAACAACCAAAAAACAACAAATTGAGATTGTTAGGATTCTACATCAAATGATGGATATACCTAACAGAATTAAAGAATAAACTCCACACAACATGGGCTATGATTCAAAAGCGAAGTAGTACGTACCGCTACTCCTTCCCTATTTGCATCACCGCTAATCCTGCGAATTCGAAAAAAACGAAACAACAACATATTTCACAAATTCGCTACTTTGAACTACGAAACTATTTAATACGACTCAGCACATGGCCGAGGCGTTAGCGTTCATATATCAGAACATATATTGATTTTAAAGATTAATTTTTTTCTTTTATTCATTTTAATAATTGTAGTTGGATTATTGACAACCATTACCTTCATCAGTCCTTTTGCAGAAGATGAAGGTTGAATCGGGGAAAGCTTATTTTGGTTATAATATCGACATAAACAACACTAGCTTTTGTGATTATTTCTAAAGAAGAAAATCTAGACAAGTGTAAAATGATAAATAGAGATTTTTTGTGTATCGCCAACCCCCACTTTAAAAGCCAAAAAATGGAGCTATAGCCAACAGCCTTGAGCCATATACCTCTCACAACATCCCTTATTGGTTAGTTGGTAAATAAACCGTTTATCGTATTCTATCCAGGTATAATTCATATATTTAACGTGTTATTTCAAAGGTGATTCTTCAACTACATTAATAATATTTCATGGAAAATGAAGCTATAAAATACATCTTAAAATATATAGACCTTACAGAAGAGGAAATCAATACCATTATTGAATTTGACCTTTTAAAAACGTTTAAGAAAGATACTATTTTGCTTTATGGAGGCACTATTTCTAATGCCTGCTTTCTGGTTTTAGAAGGTTGTATAAGAAGCTATTACCTCATTAATGGGGAAGAGAAAACGACGGAGTTTTTCACTGAAAATCAAATTGCTATGCCTCTTAGCTATCACACCCAGTCTCCGTCAGAGTATTTTATAGCCTGTCTAGAAGATTCTATTATCTGTGTTGGATCAATGGAGAAAACAAAAGAACTGCTTAAGAAAATTCCAAAACTTGAAGTGATTGGCAATCAATTAAATAGTGAACAAGTTGTTCAACACAAAATAGCCTACGACACCTACAAAACACTTAATCCGGAACAACGGTATACCCATTTATTAGAAACTCAGCCTAATTTAATCAGCAGAGTTTCACAATATCATATTGCCAGTTATCTAGGTATTCAACCAGAAACACTTAGTAGAATACGAAAAAGAATATCAACCAAAAAAACATAAGCTATTCCAATCATTTAATTTTTCTTTTTAAAGCATTTCTTGATTCAGGTCAATGGATTGCATTTGGTAGTTCTCCAATTTTACTTAAAAAAAAGAAGTATGGAAACGCCCAATAAACCAACCTCCGGAAATGCTGCATTGATTGCAGGAATTTCTATTTTAATTATGGTATTAACTGTTCCGGTTGCAGAGTTCGGAATATTCCCCCAATTGTTCAGTGCTAACCCAAAGGAAACGTTCATCAAATTAGAGAATAATCAAACGCTTTTTATACTAGGCATATTTCTAAATTTCATCACTATAATAGGTGATCTAGTGGCGGCATGGGCGTTGTATATTTTCCTTTCCCCAGTTAATAAAATGCTATCACTTCTTAGCGCTTGGTTCAGATTATTGTTTGCCTCCTTTTATCTAATTGCGTTGTATAACCTTATACAAATAGCAATACTTTTGAAGATGGTAAAACTATCTCAATCCATTGATATAAATCAGGTTTCCAATCAAATTACATTCTACTTCCATTCCTTTAAAACTGGGTGGTCATTCGCCCTTATACTTTTTGGAATTTATTTAATTCTACTAGGTATTTTGGTCATCAAATCGAACTATATCCCTAATCTTATAGGCGTATTACTAGTTATTGCTGGTATAGGATATTTTCTTAATAACCTAGCAAAGTTTTTTCTTCCAAACATGAATACTGAATTCCTTACTATCACCTTTTTTGGAGAATTGGTGTTCATGTGTTGGCTTCTTACAAAAGGACAAAAAACAGTATTTCCTATTTCAATTTGACCGAGATTAACCTTTTGTAAAACAGACAAGGCCATGTCTTAAAAATGCAATTAACAAAATAAAGGGCCTTTAATCACCAAATAAAACATTGAATTATGTAACTATCTATATTTCTTGTGTAATGATTTATTGTTCAAAAGCTTTAACCTTTACAAGTGAATAATTTCACCTCCTAAACAATAAATTTATGAACTATCTGAAAATAATGATTGCATTTTTTATGCTCTCATTTTTAATAATAACGGGTTGCAATAAGAATAATGACGAAGACCCTAAACCTATAGACAGCACTTCTCCTATCATTAATTCTACTGACCCCATTAGCAATGCAACAGATATACCAAGAAATAAAACGATAAGGGTCGTTTTTATTGAGGAAATGAATTCTGCTACTATAAATGAGAATACATTTACGGTAAAACAAGGCAATGATTCAGTTTTTGGAACAATAGCCTATGCGGGGAAAACGGCCACCTTTACGCCGTCTAATAATTTTATGGCTAACAAAGTTTATACAGCTACCATTACATATGGTGTTGCGGATATTGCTGGAAATACACTAGCGTCTAATAAAACATGGAGCTTCACAACAGGCGATTCTTCTGGTCAACTGGCCACTGTTAAACTAGGTAGTGCTGCCAATTATGTAATTCTAGCTAAAACGGCCATTAACAACAGCCCAACTTCAAAAATTACTGGTAATTTGGGTTTGAGTCCTGCAGCCACCTCTTACATTACCGGAATGGCTTTAGTTGACTATACGGGCTACGCTACTTCTTCTCAAGTAACAGGAAAAGTATATGCAGCAGATATGGCAACGCCAACAGATGTTAATCTTACAACAGCAGTTAATAACATGATTACGGCTTATAATGATGCTGCGGGCAGACCATCACCCAATTATTTAGAACTAGGCACAGGCAACATTGGCGGCATGACGCTTACCTCTGGCCTCTATAAATGGACGGGTACCGTTACCATACCTACTAATCTTACAATTACTGGCGGAACTAATGATGTTTGGATTTTTCAGATTGCTGGTGACCTTACCCAAAGTGCAGACGTAACCATTACGTTAAATGGTGATGCTCAGGCTAAGAATATTTTCTGGCAAGTTGCTGGTGAAGCAAGCTTTGGAACAAACTCACATTCTGAGGGAAATATCCTATCCATGACTGGGATCACCTTTCTTACACGAGCTACTATGAATGGACGAGCCCTAGCCCAAACAGCGGTTATTTTAGATTCTAACGTTATTACCGAAACAAAATAAATAAACAATCATAAAAAATAGCCACTCAATTAATTTTGGTGGCTATTTTAATTAATAGACCGTAAAGTTACAGTGCCTACTAAAATGGTTTATCCACTATTCTGTTTAAATAATTAACCCTAAGTTACTCTGTACCAATAATTACAAAAGCACCCCAATACATGTTATTATTGTACTTTTCCATCAGGTCTTTTTTAGCCGCTAGAAAAGCTTCCGATTTAGATAAATTATTACCCCAATAAGAATAAAAACTTGCCATTAATTCGGTAGTAACCTCATCAGATACATTAAAAAGTGAAATGATAGTACTTTTAGCACCCGCTACTGCAAAAGCACGTTGCAAACCAAATACACCTTCCCCTAGTTCAATATCTCCTAAGCCGGTTTCACAAGCGCTAAGCACAACTAGATCTGTATTGTTTAAATCTAAGTTCATTACTTCATAAGCCGTTAGAATGCCATCTTCTCGGTTAAACTCATAAGCTTTGGCGCCTTCGTATATTTCCCCACCGTTTTTCAATAACAAACCAGAACGTAAAAGTGGATTAGTTGCCGAATTTCTGATTACCTTTTTAAGGTTATTTTCAACTTCGTCTTTTAAATAAAAACCATGCGTAGCCATATGAAAAACCCCAGGACTGTGTACGTTTTTAACTACTTCCTCTGTAGCGTTTTCATTTTTATAAACTTCTAAACCCCAACTTTTTCGGCTTAAAGAAGCGCTTAATTGATTGACTTCTTTTTCTGTTCCGGCAAGCTGGCCCCAAGTTCGTTTACCAGAATAAGTGCTAGAATAAAACAACGGATTACCCATAAAAAAGGCGCTTTTTCGATTTTCCTTATTGCTTAAAGATTTCATTTTTAATAAATCCCTAGAAGTGCCAATAATAGATAATTTGTAATCATTGATTACTAAATCCCCATCGGGCAATAATATGGTTTCTAGGTTTAATCGATTGTATACCCCGTCAAATGAAATAAAAACCCTTCCTTGTTTTGTTATTAGCTTCTGTATGGGTTGCCAAAATGTTTCGTAGGATTTAGTATCGGGCACATTAAAACTGAGGCAGTTTCTATAATAAGCAATACCATTTTGGTGTAAATAATTACCGTTTTTAATTAGGTTAAAACTGGGGTTGCCGCGTGTAGAAGAATTGACGCCCATCACTGCGTACCAGATAGAATCGGTAAAATCTTTTTCATAAAGCCGAAAAGCAATCACTTCAATTACTTGGTCTTCTTTTTCCAGAATATTAGCTAAATCTTGCCATTTACTATTGCTAGCACTAGTTTCTAGAGAATCGAAGCCGTTTTAATTCGAATTCCTCTTTATTCTTTTCTGGTGAATCTTTGTTATCTTCTGGATACTAAAGCATCTGGAAAAACGACTTAACAACATGGTTTAAATAAAAACAAGCATGTTATTGAACATATGATACTAAACAACAGCAAGTTAATTTTAAAATAATAACTATGCATTTAATAATTAAGTTAATTTCAACAAGCGTCCCTTAGCTTTTAAACAAATAGCTTTCAGGAGCTTGTTTTGTTTTATGAAAATGAAATTTACTTAGACAAAGTACAAGAACTACTTAGTTGTTCTGTAATTTTGAGTCCAATAAAAAAGCATCTATGTTTCCCATACAACTGAACCCCCAAACCCTTTTTCTTTATTCTACTTCCGGAAGTGCCTCTTCCATAGAAAAACACAACAAAGCTTTACAACAACTGGGGCTTAATCTGGTTTATTTTACTTTCCCCCAAGATATAGATGCCCAAACCTATACGGGTCTGTTGCGCTCACCCATTGCAAGAGGTGCGGCTGTTACGGGTAAAGGCGGACTAAAATCGAACATTATTCCTTTTTTAGACGAAGTAGAACCACTGGCTAAAAAGACCTTAGCTGTAAATACAGTGGTGAATCAAAACGGAAAACTGTACGGCTATAATTCCGATGCCATTGGTTTAAAGTACGCGCTGGAAAAAGGCTTAAAAGAGACTGAAATTAAAACAGCTGTCATTTACGGAAATGGTGGGGTTTCTGGTGTTGCCTTTCATGTATTGGAAGAGCTGGGTATAAAAACCACTATGATAGGCCGCAGCCCCGAACGCGTTTTAGCCAAGAAAAAAGAATTAGGTCTAAGCCACAAAGAACATTTTGAAGGCCCATATGATTTAGTAATAGACGCCACCCCTATTTCTTCTACTCCCGAATTTTTAGACGCGCCCAATTTTAAAGCTTTGCTGAACAATTGCAAAATGCTTTTTTGCCATAATATGCCCGAAAAAGACGGAAAAACCAATTATCTACAAGCTTATTGCCAGCAAGAAAACATTCCTTATTTACCCGGTAAATGGATGTACAACGGTCAATTGTTAAAACAGTACCGTTTGCTGTTAGAAGGTTTTTCTACCGAAGGAAGGTTAATCACCGACCAAGATATTATTAGAGCATGGGGGATTGAGTAAGCTGTTTTTAATAAAAAAGTCCATTAGTCTGAAAAAATAAAAACACAAAAAATGAAAGCTGCCATACGTAGAAAATACGGTTCACCAAATCAGATAAAAATTGAGGCTATTGAAACCCCTATTCCTAAAGACAATGAAGTCTTAATTAAGGTTTATGCCACTACAGTAAACAGAACAGATTGTGCCAACCTTACTGCTGTACCTTTTATTATGAGATTTGTCTTAGGTTTATTTAAACCAAGAAAAATAATATTAGGGACAGATTTTGCAGGGGAAGTAATCTCAACAGGTAAATATGTAGAGTCCCTTTCTGTTGGTCATAAAGTTTTTGGATTTAATGACGTTGGTTCGGAATCACACGCTGAATATCTAGTATCAACACCAGAAAACATATTTCTAATTCCCGAAAACACAGACTACAAACAAGCCGCAGCTAGTTTAGAAGGAGCTCATTATGCGTACACCTTTATTCATAAAGTATCTATTAAACCTGGGCAAGAAATTCTAATAAATGGCGCAACGGGAGGAATTGGTTCCGCGCTTTTACAATTTGTACGACAATATGATGTTAAAATTACGGCTAGCTGTACTACCAAAAACATGGAATTAATACAATCCTTAGGGGCCAACAAAGTTTATGATTACACCAAAGAAGACTTTACGAATAGTACTAATAAATACGACTTTATATTTGATGCCGTGGGTAAAAGCACCTTTGGAAAATGTAAGTCCTTATTAAACGAAAATGGAATTTACATCTCTTCAGAGTTAGGGCCATACGCCCAAAACCTTTTTTATTCCGTCTCAACATTAATTTTCGGGAGTAAAAAAGTAATATTCCCTATACCCTACAGCAGGCAGAAAACCATACCTTATATTATTAACAGCTTGCAGAAAGGGACTTTTAAACCCGTAATAGACCGTGAATACTCGTTAGAAAATACATCCAAAGCTTATGAGTATGTACTAACTGGCCAGAAAATAGGCAATGTTATTATTACTAGTTAAAAAGAAAGCGTAATCGATTATGACAAGCGCTATGCTGTTATATTCCAATCGCCCTAGTTAGCTACAAATACAGGCGTAGTATTCACAAAAGATCAGGGATCCTTCAAGGATCCCCGATCTTAGGAACGGCAACTTATCGGAAACCTTGTCAACGGTGAATTAAACGTATTAGCCGCAAAATGGTTTAGGTTAAGGATTGCGGGAAAAGTGCCGTCTGCTGTTAGTCAAAACCAGTTATATAACTCATATTTAAAGTATACAAAAAATCACAGAGTTTTTAGACAGTCTGACGTTACGTATAAGAATATGTAGCCGACTGCGTGGCACTTCCCTGTCAAGTTACAAGAAAGTTGAAGCGGGCTACAACCCTTGAATTTACTAATATTTAGGCTATTATTTTTATACATTGTTAGGTGCTTTATTTTTAAAATCAGGCCAGTTTTGAGGAATCAATCTTTCCTCTCCATCCCTAGGCCACTTATACTTTGTTGCTTTTTTGTATCTTTCATTTTTATATAAATATGCATGCTCTAAAACAATAACTTGCAGACCTTTTTGCTTTGCAACTTGATCAAAAATAAAATTGAAGTGCTTTTCTAACGCTTCTTTGTCTTCATCAATAATATCTTGTTCTCCATTGTCTTTTGGGTAATATGGGCGGCTAACTTGATCTAAAATTATAAACCCAGGAACAGGACTTTTTTTTATTTCAAAAAATTTATGAAGGGCAAAGATTAAGGCAAGGTGAATACTGAGATAGTTTTCATCAGAACCGATTGAAGGAAATTTTTCTACTGCACCCGTTTCATTATTATATAGTTCAATTGTTGGTTTCTTTGAAAGAAATCTAACACTATCATCTTTATAATTTGGATCTATTGGTAAAAAAGAAAGATTTTTTGTTGCATTATTTGATATAAAAGTTTCAGATACCGATATTTTTTCTTGTCTAAGGCTAGTGCTATAATTTTCACTAATGGTGTCAAACTCTGCTTTATATAACTCTAATTTAGTGTCGTCAAATTCTTGTGCCTCTTCTAAATTATCAAGAAAATATGAAATTCGCCCTACAACCCTCAATGTAATATTGTTAGAATCTTTTTGTTTAGAGGCAATATCTGATTCCTTGATTAAATTTTGAATTTGTGATTCTACTAAGGATGCCTCTTCGTTCTTTTTTGAGATCAACGTATTTAATTCAATAATATAAGTATCGAGCTTGGGTTTGTGTTCATCAACTACTATACTTTCATTTTTCAAGATATTGAATGACTTCTCTATTTGACTTAAAATTTCCGTTGGTTGCGTTAAATGTGAATCACAAATAGGGCAATTATCCCTTTTCAAATTGAATAGATCAATGACATTTAATTTTGAAGCTTGTTTTTGAGTTACTGACTTAAATTCTGTAATTATAGAATTATTTTTAATAGCCGCAGATCTTTTTCTCTTTAGAGCATTTATTTCCGATAGAATTTCTGATTTTGAAATTTGAAGTTCGTTAAGTAAGACCTCATTTTCAAAAACAATTTTATTTGGCTTCCAATTCGATATACTTTTAAGAATTTCAGTTAATGAACTAATAGTATCAAGTGAATAATTATTTTTTAATAAACCAACTTGCACTGCTTCATTAAAAAGCAATTTAGAGCTTTCTATTGATTGCTTTTGATAATGCTCAAAGGATGATTTTTTCTTTTCTTCAGCTTCAATTCCTTTTTTTAATCCTTTGAGCTTTTTTAGTGCTTGTAATTCTTCAATATCAATTGCATTCAAAAAATAAGGTAACGAAGAAATTATGTGCTTAGCAGAATTAGGATCATCCAAACCATGTAATAAATATTTTTTACTATCTATGACTTCTTTATCTAGAAAAAGATATGGAGTAAGCTGCCTTATAGATATACTAGTAATATTTGAACTTTCATCATCTTTAAAATCTTTAAAATCGATTAACCCAAAACGATCAGACAATAAAATCCTTGCTTGACTTTCATTAATACTTCCCTTTAGATCCGCAGCATTGGATGGGATTTTAATATTGGTCCCAATTTCAACAAACATTTTGCCTGAAAAATTAGCCTTTTGAGGAACTTCTCTAACTATAAGTATTTCCGTGTTATCTTTTACAAGCTTGATCCCAACAAATGAAACCTTTTTCCTTATTAGATTTGAAAAATCGATGCTTGATGAACACAGACAGTAATCAATCGTTTCAATAATATAAGTTTTACCAGTTCGAGAGGCACCTGTGATAATTGTAACATTATTAGGTTCAAACTCTAAAACTCTATTTTGACCATGCTGACTATAAAAAACAACATTAATTATATTCCACCTACTCATAATTGAAGTCCTAAATGATTATAAATTGTTTTGGTTGAATTGACCTGACCTATCCATTTCCCCATTCTTTCTGCAGATTTAAATAAACTATCCAATTCAGGTTTTTTGCTTTTTTTAATACTATTCTGAACAGGTATTAAGAATCCAGAACTATCTACTTCGTATAGTTCTCTAAAAACACCAAATTCAATAGCTGGTCTTAAAAATTCACTTGATTCATTAATCCTTGATGTAAGGTCTAGTAATATTTCAGGATTATTTTCTATCCATTTAAAAAACCCCGTTTTAACATTTGTTCCATTAAAACTTCTAGATAAATCATTAGATAAGACCACCGGCAAAGGTAAAATGAGCAGTGGAAATGGAACACCAGATTTTGTTTCATCAAAATATCCCTTACAAAAATGGAATATTACCAGTGAACAAAAGGCAGGATTTGTTTCTGCAAAAATATCAATGCTGGTTCTATTCATCATCTGGTATTAATGATTTAAAATCGCAATGCCAACCAACTCTTTTATCTTTTGACAACATCTGATAACATCCTCTAATTAAATCTGGGTTACTATAGTGTTGAGAAATTGGCTTTACTTGTGTAATCGCTTCTTTATGACTCCAATCTAATAAATTTCTTCCTTCAGATTGCTTTTCATCTTCCGAAATTGCATCATCAATTTCTTCAAATATATAAGACCATTCCTCTATCAAAGTTTCGTCATACTTTTTCAATTTAGAAATAGATGAAAAGCTATAATTCATCCAAATGTCTCGTTGAATCCGAGCTTTAACTTCAGTACTAAAAGAGCGTCTCGTTTGGGCTGGACTCGCCTTAATTATTTCTAATTGTTTAATATGTATTGGGTGGGATGAATCAGGTTGAGGTAATTCTCTGTCGTCAATATCATCTGTAAAACCATCATTATATAGTTCTGCATTCTTTTTAGATATGAATTCTTGTATTTCACTGTAATAAATACATTCGTTTCTTTCGCAAGTCAATGATCTCACAGCTTCTCTATCCCACCAAGAAAGAATACTTTCTGCGATGATATTTTGATTGTGTTGTTTAGTTGTAGTTCTAATTCTTTTAATTACTTCGTCTTGAGCATTTGAAATAGAAAAAACACTTGTATGTAACCTTGTGTTTTTCAAAAGTGTTTGTCTAGTGAGACTGGGCAGAGTTAAAAATGCTTGGCATCCCTTATATTTAGATTCGAATGGCAAACTTTTTTCTTTTTCTCCTTTTGAAAGCAACTCGAAATTTTCATTTTTAACATTCTCTCGTTCATCAATTACCCTTTGGGCTTCATTAATTAATTCAGTTTCAAGAATACCTCGATCCTCTGATTCTGTTTTCAGAACATTTAGAGAATCATCAATATCAATTGAAGCTACCGTTGAAAGTGTGAAGATTCCGTCTTGAGGGTCGTTAGTTTCTAAATAATCGCACCAAACCTTTAGTGTCTTCCACAAATCATCATCTTTAATAGAAATCTTGGATTTCGTTGTTTTATGTTTTAGTTGAATTAAAGTTTTTGTGGAACCGTCTTCATGATACACATCATCAAACGTCTCTATACTCACAAAAGCATTATCATTTTTCGAATCAAATAAACTTATCAATGCAAATATTGCTTGATAGTAATATCCCAATGCTGGACCAACTGCACTATGTGAACTCATTTTATGTTAATTTTTTATATGACCCAATTTTATTTTGATACTGCTAATTAGCCTCTCTCATATTGCACCTAACGGCAGACTGTCTAAAAACTCTTTTAGATAATCATATACTTTTTATTGTTGTATTACGTATATAAAGCATGAGTTTTATTACAGGATTTGACAGACATCAGACCGCACTTTTTCCGCTAGCCATAGACGAACTCATAGATTCTAACAACCCCGTACGCTTCATAGATATTTTTGTAGATCAGCTCGCCATTACCGAGTTCGGATTTAAGGACGTTCGTCAAAACACCAATGGCAGACCTCCTTTCAATCCTGCTGACCTACTTAAACTTTACATCTATGGTTATATGAATAGAATCCGTTCGTCCAGAGCATTAGAAAAAGAATGCAAAAGAAATATTGAGCTAATCCCGATGCTCGGGACAAGTTATGGTTAATTAAAGGCTTAGTTCCCGATCATTACCTGTCCCGTAAAACGGGAATACGATTTCTAATTTTAGAAAAGACAATCCTCGTGCTATCAAGAAAGTCTTCCGACAAACCGTACAAATCGCCAAGAACCTCGATCTTATAGGCGGAATCCTTATTGCCGGAGATGGCACTAAACTCAGAGCTCAAAACTCCAAAAAAAATAATTACAACGAGCGTAAAATTGCTAAGCATCTTGAATACATCGAGAACAAGTTAGAGGCTTATAATAAAGAGTTAGCTACTGCCGATGGTGACAAGAAAGAACAAATAGAAAAACGAATCCAAAAGCATAAAACTCATCAAGCTAAATATGAAAAGATCGATCAGCAGTTAAAGGATACAGGTGAAAAACAAATCTCTACTTCTGACCCTGATAGCCGCCAAATTATGGTTAGAGGTATGATTAACGAAGTAGCCTACAATGTTCAGTCTACCGTAGACGCTAAAAATAAACTTCCAATAGACTACCAAGTAACCAACCAAAACGATAAAAATGCCATGACTGACATGGTAGAAAGCGCTGTACAAATCTTGGGTACAAACACCTTTGAAGCTGTCTTTGATAAAGGTTATCATAATGCCGAAGAAATCCACAAGTGCCAGCAATTGGGAGTTGAAGTCCACGTAGCCATCCCTAACCCTGCTTCCAATGCTCCTGATATAGCGTTTAACGTTAGCAAATACCACTACAACAAAGAAAACGACACCTATCAATGTCCAGCCCAACAAACCTTAAGAACCAATGGAAACTGGTATTACAAGAAATCTTACCGAGTAAAACAATACAAAACCAAGCATTGTAAAATCTGTGAATTAAAGGCTTCCTGTACCAAAGCCAGAGGCGGTAGAATCATTGAAAGGCATGAATTTGCAGAAGCTCTGGATCGTAACAAAAAAGCAATATCAGACAGACCTGAAATCTATAATCAGAGGCAATCATTAGTAGAACATCCCTTTGGAACGATGAAACGATCTTGGGGTTTTGATCATATTATGACCAAGAAGACAATGAAACATGCCTCTGCCGATGTAGGTTTTATATTCATTGCCTACAATCTAAAACGTATCCTCAATATTATGGGAATAGAAGAGCTCATGGCTCTTTTACGCTCGATTTGTCACTTTTTAAATTGTCTGGCTACTCCAAATAGCACTTATACGCTTGAAAAACATTTGAAAAGGATATTCGAAAAGAAAATCCAATCTTTTATCTTTTCACCTGTAAACTACTATTTTTATCGAAACAACAACTACAGCGGAGGTTTTTAGACAAGCTGACGGTTTGCGTATATGACTTGTGGCGGTTTTCAAAGCACTTTCTTGTCGACTTGCAACAAACTTACTTAAAAGCACAAAACTTGAATTTACCACTTTCCCCGCCATAAGCTATATAAGCTGTTATCCGTAGTTTTTATTTATTTTCATTAATCCACTCATTCATGTCTGTGTTAATGATATCACCATTATAACAGCTTCTATTATTATTCCATACTAACAGTCCTTTGTTATGCTCATTGAGGTTGTCATGAATTACAGACGATGCCATTACCTCTTTGTCACCCCATTCTTTATTACCATATCTACAAAGTTTAGAAGCTTCATTAACCACCTTTCCCATCCAAACAATATCGTTTAACCCACTTCCATTATACCCTGCCTTTATCATCAAAGCCCTTCCATAATCAATTCCAATTCCAACAGAAATTGGGTCATATTTTTTCTTTTTAAATTTAATGTTCAGTGTGTCTATTACTGATGAGATTTGTGCAGCACTTGAGAATACGTGGTTTATATCAATTTGATAAGGCGTGTCAAAAACGCCCCATACACAGTCTCCTTCGATATTGATTTCGACACAGTCCACGTTTCCGTTTATTACTGCAACAACTTCCGATATGTAGCTTCTATATATTCTGGCTAAAGTTGGACGTTTATATTTATCAGGTAACTCTTTCGAGTTTCTTATATCAACAAATAGTACTGTACAGTTAACATAAAACCCATTATTATATGTTAATTTATCTCGTGACGGAATGCTATTTAATTCTTCAAATGAATTATCACTAGAATTAAGAATTTCGTCAATTCTGCCCCTGCTTTTTTCATGATTATATGTTAGATGGTTTGATTTCATGTATTTCCGATTTCGAATGCCTTAAAGTCAATTTTATTATTCGTTATCTGAAAGAACTTTAGTTTTCCACCCTTAGAGGTAGGCCATAATTTTTCAAGTCTATCATCTATTAAAATTATATTTATACCATTAGAAAGTTTGGATGCGCGGTAAACACATTCTCCTATAGCCTTAGGATGAATATTATTCTCATGACCTACAACTGTCACTATAGCCTTACTATAAGCTAAGCCAATACCGATTTGAAGTCTAGGTAAATTGTATCTTTCACTCAGTATTTTATTCAGTTCAGGTAAAACAGTATGCAAAAAGAATTTGGCAGCATTATGTGCTGGATGCACATCTTTAGATTCAGTCACTTTGAATAACGCGAGGAAACCATCGCCAAGAAATTCAGTTATGCCACCGTTGTAGTGATTAATTACCAATGCACCTGCTGTATTTATTGCAGTTATCTCATATAGTACTCTTTCTAGCTGGCTTGCCTTCGCATTTTTTGCACTAATAGCCTGTATTAAATGCTTTGTAGAATTTCTAATATCTAAAACAAATGCTATAAATTTACCAACCTGTGGTTTGCCTCCATCAATAAATGGGTAACCTGGTATTTTGGAAGGAGTTAGACGGTCTGAACTAAATGCTTTTACTAAAGATTCATTTATAAATTCTGGAGCAACCTGATTCCAAGTTTTTTCAGCTCCATCTAAGGCCGTATTTACTTCTTCAATTATTTTCTGTAAATCTGGCATATTAGGAAATCAGATAGTTTAGAAGTACACTCCCTAAAAGAAGAAATATTGTTACAAGCAAAAAGATTGTAGCCGACTTTTGACGAGTTATTTTAACGTCTCTGATATAAGCCAGTTTTATTTGTTCAAATACAAGCTCATTAAATCTATCATTTTCTTCAAGCTTTGTTTCTTCAATTATTTCTAATAGTGTTTGTTTTGATTTAACCGATCCTGAAAAAAACTGATTGAAAAAATTAAATCTAAATTGATTTGGCTGATAAAATAATCCTTTGGTTTTAGCCTCAGATACTCCATTTATACTGTCTGAAGGGTTAGATATTGAATATATTCCTATAAAACTTAGAATTATTCCTATTAACCATGCAATAATTAAAGCTGTCAGAACGAATGAGGTAATACATTCACTATTAGTGTAAAGATTCTTATATGCCTTGGATATTTCATCTATCTCGGTTAATGGTAAAAGGAATAAAGCAATGGTTCCAAAAAACTTGGCGTCAATAGCTCTAATAGTTCCTTGAATATCATTAATTGAATTTATTACGAATTCTATCTTTTTATCCATATTGTTTTTAATTAAGGCTAACAATTGGATATGAGCTATAGCTCATATATAACTTATAGCGACTAAGATAGTTAGGAAAAATAGGCTATTCAATAGCCTAACAAGAGTTTTTGTACATAATCAAAAACTAAAAGCAACTCCTTATCCGCTGATTACCCGTATACTATACCGCTATTATATGTGTTCAAAATAGCTTCCAATAGTACCTAAACCTTAAGAAACAAGGCGGTGCATGTTCACTACTCAAAACCAAAAACCCACACCACAAAACCACATATTAACAATAATAAGTTAAACCACAGAACCGATATTTTAGAACAGGCCAAAGTCATAGCTCCTCCATGGTTAAGCCATAGTTACCCCGTAGTTAAGCCACCCCTAAGCCATGTCAGCGTAAGTTGCTTTTCAGCCCAAAAAATCAAAACCCAAAACCAACAGAAATTAATTTCAAACAATTTATCCCATTCAAAAGCCACCTATCCCCCTTTTTGCACAAAAAGGGCAGCAATAGGCACAATAAAACCACCGCATTTCAGATCTCTAAGTACAAGCGCTTTCACCCGCCCATTTTTTCGGCAGAAAAAAAACTCAAAACTGAGCCTCCCAAAGTAAAGCCCAAACCCACTAAAACCACAAAGCTTCTATTCCTACAGTGCTAAAAATTCAACAACCCTATATATTCAAAGCCGCTCTACAGAACAACCCTGTTATTCAATCTCCATTCATCAAATAAGGTTTTAAATCAAGGCCTTAAAAAACAGATTCTTTTCCCCCTCTTTTCAAAAAAAATACTACAACTAAACCTTTTAGACACTAAATTGAAGGTCTTAATAAAGCGCTAAACCAAGATTTTAAGTCAATCTTAAGAAAGCGTTAAGCGGTATTTAACGCTTAATTTATAATATTTGAACTATGAGGATATTAATAGTAGAAGACGAGGAAGGAATAGCGGCCTTCCTGAAACAAGGGCTAGAAGAAGAGTCTTTTGCTGTAGATGTTGCCACCGAAGGTAAAAAAGGGCTAGAAATGGCTTTATCAGGGGAATACAATTTATTACTCTTAGATTGGATGGTACCCGGGTTAAGCGGTATAGAAATTTGCAGGCAATTTAGAAAAACCTTCAAAGACACCCCTATTATCTTCTTAACAGCCAAAGACACTACCGATGAAACCATTTTCGGTTTACAATCCGGGGCGAACGATTACATTAAAAAGCCCTTCCATTTTGAGGAACTTTTAGAACGCATTCGGGTACAACTTCGGCCACAATCCGGGGCGCATGCTGTTTTCACCTTAGGCGCCATTACGCTAAATACAGAAACCCATCAAGTACACAAAGGGGACTTAGAAATCCATTTAACCCAAAAAGAATTTGCCTTATTAGAACACCTCATCAGAAACAAAGGCAAAGTCTGTAGAAGAACCCGAATTATTGAAAGCGTATGGGACATTCATTTCGATTACAACACCAGTGTAATTGACGTCTATATTAATGCCTTGCGCAAAAAGTTATTGCTTTCCGAAGACGAAAATTACATTCAAACCATCCGTGGTGTCGGGTACATTGCCAAAGACCTATGAGCTTTAGTTTCAAAAATAGAATAGCCTTTCATTACATGATTGCCACCGCCAGCATTATGGCAATAGCATTTGGCGCCATCTATTTTATTGTTCAAGAAACAGTAATACGGAACTTAGACAACGACTTATCCTATGAGGCCCAAAAACACACCAAGGAAATAAAAATTATAGGCAATAGAATTGTCTTTAAAAACAAAGCCGAATGGGAAGAACGAGAACACCGCGAAATTCAGGTAAACCCGGTTTTCATTCAGTTGATTGATAAGCAGGGAAATGTGATGGACAAATCACCCAACCTAAAGGAAGATTACCTTCCGTTTAAGAATGCCGTTTTTGGCGGCCATTTTGATGCCGCATTAAACCACCGGGCCATTCGGCAAGTACAATTGCCAATAGAACAAAAGGGTAAAATTAAAGGCTACATCCTGGCCGCCATGTCCTCAGAATCGGCAGAATCTGTTATTTTAAAACTGAAAACAATACTCCTCATCTCCTACTTAGTAATACTCTCGGGTTTGTACTTTATATCTAGGTATTTGGCCGGAAGAAGCATTAAACCCGTACAAAATGTAACCAACACCATTACACACATTACCAAACTGAATTTAAAAGAACGGGTGGCCTTACCGCCCAACAAAGATGAAATCTACGAACTCTCTACCGGGTTTAACGACTTATTAGAACGAATTGAATTGGCCATTGAGCGTGAAAAGCAATTCACATCAGATGCATCGCACGAACTAAGAACACCCTTAGCCACCCTTAGAGGCACGCTAGAAGTACTCATTAGAAAGCCTAGAACGCAAGAGGAATACGAAGAAAAAGTCCAATTCAGCTTAAAAGAAATTGACCGAATGACCGTAACCCTAGAGCAGTTACTCTTATTGGCGCGCTTAGATTCAAAAACGGTGCTAGAAGAAAACCAGCTTATTGACTTGCCTACCATTATTGATGAGTCCCTATCCTATTTCAAAAAACAAATCACTGAAAAAGCTTTGGTCATTCAGGTAGAAGCAGATCCCAACAAAGCACTTTCGGTGCCCCGCTACTACACCCGTCTTATCATAGACAATGTTTTAAGCAATGCGGTTAAATACGCTTCAAAGGCTTCTACATTACATATTCAGCTTAAAGAAATAGAAAACAAAGTAGTGTGTACTATTCAAGACGAAGGCATAGGCATTAAAGAAGAAGATTTACAACACATTTACGGTAACTTTTACAGATCAGACTCCCTAAACCACAAACACATACGCGGAAATGGATTGGGGCTAAGCATTGTAAAGAAATGTGCCGATGCCATTCAGGCAGAAGTGAACGTTAGCAGCCAAATTGGTAAAGGAACAAGCGTAAGCATTACGTTCTAAATACAATCTATAGCACACCCCTAAATCACAGCCAACAAATGGTAAACACAGACACTAAAAATAAGTTGGAGGACTATCTAGACAACCATTACATTAACCGAAGCAATTGGTTAAGAGCCGCTGTATTAGGGGCCAACGATGGTATTTTGTCCACCGCCAGTTTGGCCATTGGTGTAGCTGCAGCAAGTGAAAGCAGAGAAGCAATTGTATTGGCTACACTGGCTGGTCTAGTTGCCGGCGCTTTATCCATGGCTGCCGGTGAATACGTATCCGTAAGCTCACAAACCGATATTGAAAAAGCCGACATTGCCCGAGAAGCACAGGAATTGGAGGAAATGCCCGAACTTGAATTGCAACGACTGGCAGAAATTTACGAAAGCAGAGGCTTGAAAAAAGAAACCGCTTGGTTGGTCGCCAAAGAATTAACCGAGTACGATGCCCTAGGAACACACGTAAGAGAAGAATTAGGCATCAACGAAGTAAGTCAGGCGAACCCCTTGCAAGCAGCCCTAGCTTCTGGCGCCGCTTTTACTGCCGGGGCTATTCTGCCTTTATTGGTGACTTTATTTATGCCCATGCAACAGTTGGCCTATTTCCTATACGGTTTTGCCATCCTCTTTTTAATTACACTGGGGATCTTGGCCGCCAAAACAGGGGGCTCTAGCATTAAAAAAGCCATTCTTAGGATTACCTTTTGGGGAACCGTGGCCATGGGATTAAGTGCATTTGTAGGCCACTTATTTGGTGTTAACCTAGCCTAAATCAAAATCTTAAGCCAATCTTAAGAAAAGCTAGAGAAAAGCTTTAGAGTGTCCTCTCTACATTTGATGTGTCATTAAAACCCAACGCATCAATGTTAGAAAGGATCATTCAATATAGCATTCACCACAAGCTGATTATTCTCTTATTTTCAGCAGGAATTATAGGTTTTGGAATCTACTCTCTATCTGAAATTCCTATTGGTGCAGTTCCTGATGTAACCAACAACCAAGTTCAGATTATTACCACGTCTAGAAATCTAGCCACAGAGGATGTAGAGAAATTTTTAACCTACCCCGTAGAACTAGAGATGGCCAACTTGCCCGATGTAAAGGAAATTCGGTCGGTTTCTAAATTTGGGCTTTCGGTAGTAACCGTTGTCTTTAACGATAATATTGGCACTTACCTACCCCGGCAACTTATTGCTGAAAAAATTAAGGCTGCCGAAGAGAAAATCCCCGCAGGTTTTGGTAAACCGTTTATGGGGCCCATCACCACAGGACTTGGTGAAATTTATCAATACGTAATAGAAGTAGATTCGGCACACCGAAAAGACTATTCCTTGTCGGATGTAAGAACCATTCAGGATTGGGTAGTACGAAGACAACTATCTGGGATCCCCGGTGTAGTAGAAGTAAATACTTGGGGTGGTTATTTAAAACAATATGAAGTAGCCGTTAATCCCGAAAAACTAAGAAGCCTGAACCTTTCGGTAGCACAAACCTATTCGGCTTTAAATAAAAACAACAGCGTAGCGGGTGGCGGTTATATTGAAAAAACCAATCAAACCTACTTTATACGGGGCGAAGGATTGGTAAGTTCATTAGAAGACATAGAAAACATTGTGATTGAAAACAGGAACGGCACCCCTATTTTCATGAAAGATGTGGCAAGCGTAGGTTTCGGACACGCCACCCGCTTTGGTGCCATTACCGGAAACGGTGAAGGAGAAAAAGTATTGGGCCAAGTAATGATGTTGAAAGACGCCAACTCTAAAGCCGTAATAGAAGCGGTAAAAGAACGTGTAGCCAAAATAGCACCTTCCTTACCGCCGGGCATAAGCATTAACCCCTTTTTAGAAAGAAGTGAACTGATTGCTAAGACCACCTTTACCATTGCCGAAAACCTAATTTTAGGTTGTTTGATTGTAATTTTTGTAGTGGTACTTCTATTAGGTAACCTTCGTTCCGGATTAGTGGTGGCTTCGGTCATTCCCATGTGTTTGCTGTTCGCTTTATCTCTAATGTACATTTTTGGGGTAGACGCCAACTTAATGAGCTTGGGCGCTATAGACTTTGGTATTATAATAGACGGGGCTGTAATTATAGTAGAGTTTATCGCTTTTAAAATCACGGCGGAACGCTCTAAACTATTAACCTTACCCAAAGAAGAACAACAGAACTTTATCGATAACATTACCCATTTAGGAGCCAGCAAAATGATGCACTCCGCCGTTTTTGGTCAGCTTATCATTATCATTGTTTTTATTCCCATTTTATCTTTGGTGGGTGTAGAAGGTAAAATGTTCCGACCAATGGCCTTGGTATTTTGCTTCGCTTTAATTGGCGCCATGATTCTTTGTTTTACCTACGTGCCTGTAATGGCTTCCTTATTCATAAGACCAACAGACCCCAACAAAAAAACCATTTCTTCCCGATTAATCACCTTTTTAGAAGACAAATACAAGCCCACCATTGCATGGGCTTTACGAAAGAAAAAACGAGTACTTAGTATGGCAGTTGCTCTGTTAGTGGTGGTAGGTTTTCTATTTACACGAATGGGGGGCGAATTTGTACCTACCCTTGACGAAGGGGATTTTGTGATTCAGCCTGTATTAAAAACAGGTACCTCTTTAAGCAATACAGTGTTAGCAACCACACGCATAGAAAACATTCTGAAAAAATTTCCGGAAGTAAATCAAGTAGTAAGCAGAATTGGGGCCGCTGAAGTGCCTACCGATCCCATGTCTATGGAGGAAAGTGATGTGATTATAAAACTGAATCCAAAAGGAGATTGGGTTTCGGCAGAAAGCAAAGACGAACTGGCCGATAAATTTAAAGCGGCCTTAATGGAAGAAATACCGGGGGTTGATTTTGAATTTACGCAGCCTATTGAGATGCGTTTCAATGAGTTGATCACAGGTGTACGTGCCGACTTGGCCATTAAGATTTTTGGCGAAGATTTAGACATCCTCTATAAAAAGGCCTTGGAAGTAGAAAAGGCCATTCAGAACATAGAAGGTGCTGCGGATATTTCGGTAGAAAAAGTAGCCGGACTACCCCAAATGACGGTTAAATACGACCGTTTAAAGATTGCTAAATACGGTCTTAATGTAGTAGACCTAAACAACATTATTACCATGGGTTTTGCAGGCATCACGGCCGGAACCATCTTTGAGGGCGAAAAGCAATTCGATTTAGTACTTCGTTTTGACAAAGAACACCACCAAGACCTTACCGATATTGAAACCGCTTCTATTCAACTGCCTAATGGGAATCAATTGCCCTTAAGTGAATTTGCTTCCATTTCGTACACCAAAGGACCGGCTAAAATTTCAAGAGACAATACCAAAAGAAGAATTGTAATTGGTGTAAATGTGCGTAACCGCGACTTAGAATCAGTGGTTAAGGATGTACAAATCGCCATTGACCAAAACGTACAACTACCCATTGGATACAGCGTTGAGTACGGCGGTCAATTCGAAAACCTAAGAACAGCCAAAGAACGACTAATGATTGCCGTTCCTATTGCATTGATCTTAATCTTTGTGCTGCTTTATTTTGCCTTCGATTCGGTGAAAGAAGCCTTGATTATTTACAGTGCCATCCCTATGTCTGCCGTTGGTGGCATTGTTTTATTGTACCTGCGTGGTTTACCGTTCAGTATCTCCGCAGGGGTAGGATTTATAGCCCTTTTTGGTATTGCGGTATTAAACGGTATTGTACTTATTGAGGAGTTTAAAGAATTGAAAGCGCATGGTATCACCAACATCAACAGACGGATTTTAATAGGTACCAAAAACCGATTACGACCGGTTTTGCTTACTGCTTCCGCTGCTGCCTTAGGCTTTTTACCCATGGCCATTTCTACTTCGGCGGGTGCAGAAGTTCAGCGTCCTTTGGCTACAGTAGTGGTTGGCGGATTGATCTCCGCCACCGCATTAACCTTAGTGGTCTTGCCTATTCTGTATGCTTTATTTGACCAAAAAAGTTTACCAAAAATAAAATTACCGGCCACTGCTTTGCCCCTATTAGTACTCTTAACAATACCCTTTATTGGGCACAGCCAGGCAAAGAATATAAAAGTAGAAGAAGCCATTGAAATAGCACTAGAACACAACCTAGGTTTACAAGCTTCCGCACAACGCATAGAACAAAGCCAGCAACTTATTGGAAGCGCCATAGACATAAACAAAACAGAAATTTACTACAACAAAGACTTAAACAACATTGCCCCCAACAACCTACCGCTTAACGTTTGGGGAGTAAGTCAATCTATTCAATTTCCAACTGTGTATGGCGCCCAGAAAAAAGTAATGGAAGGCCGGTCACAATTAACCAAAGATCAATACGCTTTAGACAAGCGAATGATTAGTAAAGAAGTCTCCAAAGCCTATTATGAAATTGTGTATTGGGAACAATTACATCACAACTACATCTATCTAGATAGTTTATACGCTGCTTTCGAAATTGCCGCCAATAAAAGGTATGAAATGGGCGCTTCTAATTATTTAGAAAAACTAACAGCCGAAACCAAGAAAAAGGAAATTTCACTAAAGCTGAATCAGATCAAAGAAAGCATTCAGAAATCCTACATCCTTTTTCATCAATGGCTTCAGTCTGACAGTACCTACCAAGTGAGTACCATGGAGCTTGAACGAATTGAGTTGATAGCCTTTGACACCATTAGTCACCCGGCTATAAACTATTATACCGATGCTTTAGAACTTTCTAACGAGCAACAAAAACTAGAAAAACAGAAACTACTGCCCGACTTAAACGCTACTGTTTTTAGGGGAACCAACAACGGCCCGGGTGTGCAATCTTATTCCGGTTTTCAGGTAGGTGTAGCTGTTCCTTTATGGTTTGGTAACCAAAAGTCAAAAATTGCAGCGGCCAAAACCGAAGCAACTATTATACAATCTGAAAGCAACAACTATAAAATCCAATTGGCGTCTAACTACCAAGCCTTGCAATCGGACTTACGGCAATTTGAAAAAGGGCTTGAATATTATGAATCAACGGGTAAAAGACTCTCGGAAGAAACCTTATTCCATGCCATAAAATCTTTTCAAAATGGCCAAATTAACTTTCTGCAGTACACGCAATTGTTAGAAAACGCAAAGAATATAGAATCGAACTACCTCTACAACCTCTTTCAATACAACATGGCCGTATTGGAAGCCAACTATTTAATGAACTAATCATGAAAAAACATACCAATAATCGTTTTATAAGCTGTTTGATTGGCACTGCATTACTTACCCTAGTCGCTTGTTCCTCTAACAATGACGCTCCAATTTCTATTGAGGCAGACAGCACGGCTTCAACGGAAGGAAATTACGAACTGACCGGTAAACAGTTTGAGTCCTCTAACATGAAGTTGGGAAAATTGGAAATGAAAGAATTCCATAACGTAGTTAAAGCCAATGGCGTATTCGATGTTCCGCCTAAAAACCGTGCTTCGGTAAGTTCTTATTTCGGAGGAACGGTAAAAGAAATTCAGCTGTTGCCCGGAGAGCGCGTAAAAAAAGGACAACTGCTTTTTGTTCTGGAAAACCCAGATTACATACAACTGCAACAAGACTATTTAGAAGCTAAAGAACAACTCTCCTATCTGAAATCGGATTATGAAAGAGAGAAAAAGCTAGTGGCAGATAATGTTACTTCAGAAAAAAACTACCTGAAATCAGAAGCCGACTATACCGTAACAAGAGTTCGGGTAGAATCGTTGGGTAAGAAACTAAAATTGATGAACATTAACCCCAATACCTTAACAACAGAAAATATACGAACCACCATTTACATTACCTCTCCCATAAATGGCTATATAACAGCAATCAACATAAGCAGAGGAATCTTCTTAAATCCTTCGCAAACAGCCATTAGCTTAGTAGATATAGACCACCTGCATTTAGAACTCAACATCTTTGAAAAAGACCTTCCTAAAATTAAAGTGGGTCAAGAGATTGAGTTCCGTATAGAAGAAGACAATAACAAAAGATACAAAGCCTCTGTTTATTTAGTAAACAAAACAATAGATCCCGAAAACCGAACTATTGGCGTGCATGGTCACTTGGCCGATGATAAAAGCTCTAATACCTTTAATCCAGGTATGTATGTAGAAGCAGAAATTTATACTAGTTCGGAATCAAAGGCATCATTGCCGCAAAACGCCATAGTTGAACTAGATAACAAAGCGTATGTTTTGGTTTTAGAAAACAAATCCGATAAAACGTATTCTTTTGTTCAGAAAGAAGTTAAAACGGGAACATCTAATAATGGATATGTTGAAATCTTGAATGCCGAAGATTTTAATGAAAATACGGCATTTCTAACAATCGGAGCATTTAACCTTATAACTGAATAATTATGAACGACGCACATCTTCACTTAATCGTAAATCACCTTCCCATAGTTGGTGTATTAATCGGAATCTTAGTTCTTATTGCCGGCTTATTGTTTAAAAAATCGGACATTAAGCTTACCGCTTTAGGCATATTAATCTTCAGCAGTATAATGTCGGCTTTTGCTTTTTATACAGGCGAAGGCGCAGAAGAAGTAATCGAAGATATAGCCGGGATTAGCGAAACACTAATTCATGAACACGAAGAGATGGCCGAGTCTTTTTTCATACTTACCCTAGTATTAGGAGCGGTGGCTTTAGTGGCATTCATCATTGAAGTTAGAAAGCATAAATACGCCAAGTATTTTATACTATTAACCCTTGCATTAGCCATAGCCGATGGTATTTTAGGGAAATTTGTAGGTACAAGCGGTGGAGAAATTAGACACCCAGAAATTAGCAATGAGGCAAAAGCAGTTCACTTAGGAGAGCGTGAAGATGATTAAAACAGAAGATAAAAGGACTACAAACACCCTTGATCACTTAGAGTACCAAAGAATGAGTATAAACTTTTTATACCTAAAATAGGTTGTAACAATACTATGATTATTAGACAAGTTTACCGATGGACCTATTTCATTTTTCTGTTAGTATCCCTACTGCTGTTATATGGTATTTATACCGAAAAAGTCACTTATATTGGAACTGATGTTTCTACTCCATTAATGGCAACAGGCATTGCTATTGGTATAGTTTTAGGAACGTTGTTACATCTAATTATTCATAAAACGAATACAACTTTCAGAAAAATAATGGCTGTCATTTTTTCATTGGCTTATGTTTTTCTTAGTACCTATTATTTAATGGGTGATAAATTAAGACTGTTGCTCTAAGATGTAGACTAATCTGAAATAGGTGTTTTCAATTCCTAATAACTTTAGGGATAAACCTAAAAATATAAGGGTAAATTTAAGCAATGAATGGACTACGGATAGACAAAAGTAATTACGCCATAATAACGGTATTATTAGCTTCTCTAATTACGCTTTCCCCTTTTGCTATTGATTCTTATTTAGCCGCCATGCCCCTTATGGCCAATTATTTTGGGGTAAACATTAGCCTTATAGAATTAACCATAACATTGTATTTTTTGGGTTTTGCTGTTGGTAATTTTTTTGGGGGTCCCTTGTCCGATTCTTTTGGCAGAAAACCAATTGCCTTAATTGGTGTGGGGTTATATGCTGTTACTTCTTTATGTATTCCTTATTGCCCTAACATAGAATTGATTCTTGTATTACGAGTTATACAGGCTTTCGGTGGTGGTTTTGCTACAGTAACTTCTAATGTGTTTATCCGCGATTGGTACCAAGGCAAACAAGTAGCCAAACTAATAACCATTACCAGTATGATAATGATGTTGGCACCGCTTTTCGCTCCTATTATTGGGGCAACACTTATTCATTTTAATGGATGGCAAGCGGTATTTTATTTTCTGTTTGCTTTTGCTTCGGTATTGTTTGTGGCTTTTTGGATTTTAATACCTGAATCTAGAGACAAATCATTTATAACGAATAAAATAACAGCTAATCAACTGTTAGATAAATACAAGCTTTTCTTTTCCGATAAACAGTCGGTGATTTTTCTCTTTTCTATCAGCTTTTCTATGGCTGGCATGTATGTATTCATAACCAATGCCTCGTTTATCTATATCAATTATTTTAAAATTGAACAAAATATTTTCCCGTTATTTTTTGGCGCCAATATAGTTTTAAACATTATATTATCGCTTTTAAACAGTTATTTGCTAAAGTTTTACCCCCCTGTTCGTTTATTAAAAGCCGGTTTGTTTTTGCAACTTCTTTCAGGTGTTTTGTTGTTAATTACTGTTCAATTTAAATCGCCTTGGTTGTATGCTTTTTTTGGCGGTATTGTACTTTATATAGGTAGTTTGGGACTCATCTTTGGTAACGGTACCGCTGTAATCTTAGATCATAATCCACAAGTAAGTGGTTCTGCCAATGCTACTTTGGGCATATTTCGTTTTGTATTAAGTTTTTTAATAGGCAGTATTATTGTTCTTTTCCATAGCGGAAACCTTATTCCTGTAGGCACCGCTTTGTTTATCTGCACATTTACAGGAAATGTACTGTTTATGGTAGCCAATCGTTCTGAAAAGAAAATGAACTAACACAACCCATTTATTCTCTAAAATTCATGCCGTTTATGCCTGTTTCTCATTTCTGAAATACCCTTATGTAAGGTTTTTAGCAGCCCTCTGTTTATTTTATAAAAAACTAAAGCCTTAGTAGTGATACCTTTAATTAGATTTCACGTAAATAAGCATACTTTAACAGTTTTCAGAACATGATTTAAATCCTTTCGAAAGGAACCTTTACCCTATCAAAAGGATTTTAAACTAAATTTAAGCTTTTGAAAACAGTTACTATTCTGGACATTAGGAAATCTTTATTCCTGAAAAATTATGCTAAATTATAGTTTTCAATACCTTTCAAATATGATTAACAGAAGCCTACTTATTCTCTCTTTTATTAGTATTGTTGTCCTAAACTCTTGCAATAATGCAAAGACAAAAAACAATGCCTCTGAAATAGAACAAGGATCTATTGAAATTGAAAATGTAGATTCTGACAGAATTGTAAAGTCTTCTTTTTCAGAACAAAAAGAAAAAACACGTTCTGAACCACCCAAAGAGGTTAAACCAGATACTTTAAAGAAAAAAAAGGCCAGTAATCTCATTATCAATAAAACTTTGGTAGAAAAAGATGGAAAGATTATAGAGTTTCACCAGAGCTTTAACCAAAAAAATGAAAAAGGGGAATATTTAAGTGAACCCCTTGAACTGAATCTTTCTAATACTTCTAGCGGAATGCTTTCTGCTTATTGTTTGCACAAAAGCGATTACAAATTGTATTACCGGGTATTCAAAAAAGATGAATGGTTGAACTGGGAAGAGCTACCAGAAAACACCGATGTTAATAATCCGAAACGAAAAGTATTTGCTCCTAAACAGCTGGAACCAACCGTATTGGCTATCCAGTTTAAAAGCAATAAAACCACAAAACAAGAAGTAGTTTTTAGAATTTTCACCTTCTCAAAAGATTAACCCTTTGAAATATTTAGCCTTCTTTTTCCTATTAATCAATGCCTACTCATCCTTTGCTCAATGCAGTCAGCCTAGCTATTGTAACAGAGCTTGTTGGGATCCAAACGGAGATTATCCTGCAGAAACTACTCCAACTTCAACCATTCCAACTCACATTATTGTTCACCACACGGGGGACGGAACCATTTTTCCTGAAGACACCGATTTTAAGGAAGTTGTACAGTATTATTGGGATTTGCATGTAAACACCAACGGTTGGGATGATATTGGTTACAACTGGCTTATTGATAGAAACGGTGTTGTTTATGAAGGAAGAGGAAATGAAATTCTAGGCGCACATTTCAGTTGCATGAGCAGCAACACAACAGGCATCTCTTTAATAGGAAATTTTGAGATAGAAGAACCTTCGGCAGAAGCCATTAATTCTCTTAAAAACTTAGTGGCCTGGGAAGCCACCGACAAAGATATAGACGTTGAAAATGTGAGTTACCACACTTCTTCCGAACTTATGTTAGCCAATTTAGCCGGCCACAGAGACGGGAATTCATCAACAGCTGCCCACAGTTGTGCCAAAGGAACGGTTTGTCCTGGTAAAAATCTGTACAGTCAACTTCCCACTATCCGTTCATCGGTTAGTGATTTAGATTGTTACGACAACACCATACCTACTTTAAATTGTTCTAATGCAATTCCTTTACAATGCGGCATTAAATATTATGGCGAAAGCTCCAAAGCAGCTTCCACTGTTTCGCTTTACGGTTGTAATTCTTGGACTGAAACCGGACCCGAAAGAGTACATACCATTACACCAACAATAGACGGACCTTTAAGTGCTACAATTTCTAATTTTACGGGCGATTTAGATGTTTACATCCTTGGCAGCTGTGATCCTATGGATTGTTTAGGAACCGTTAGTTCTTCATCTTCTATATACGAAGAAGCCAAAGCCGGCGAAACCTATTACATTGTTGTTGATGCAGACGATGGAAGCGGAAGCAGCTACGAGCTACTGGTAGAATGTGCTTTTTCTACTACTCCGGAAGATATTTTTCTACATGCGGTAGCTATGAATCCCGAACAAATACAAGCCGGTAATGACCTAAAAGTTTGGACAGATTTAGAATACAGCGGCCCTAGAACTTCAGCTGAATTACCAGAAATTAATTTGGCCTATTATTTATCTACCAGTTGCAACCTAAGTGTAGATGATGTTTTTCTGGGTTCTGATGCTTACCGCTTAGGAAGTGATGCTAATTTATTTTCTACCGAAAAGAATATACAAATACCCACAGAAACTGCTGCCGGAAATTATTACTTGCTTGTTGTTGCAGATAACGGCAATCAACTGGCTGAAAGTAACGAAAACAACAACAGCAAATGCCTGGCTTTTACTAATACGTTATCTATTGGTGATTTTGAGTTTGAACGTCAATTAAAGGTTTACCCAAACCCTACCAAAGATTTCTTACACCTTCAAACAGGTAATGATTTCAGAATAGAAAAAATTATGCTGTATTCTGGAAATGGGACTATAATGAAAGAAGTAGACGAAACAAACGAAATGAATATTCAAGAGTTACCTTCTGGAATGTATCTTCTAAAAGTATATAGCGAAGACCAGAAGACGGCTGTTTTTAAAGTGGTGAAGGAATGAATAGCTTAAAAAGGATATGCTCTAATTTTACCCCTTAGTAAAAATATAAATACCTCAACCAAATCTATATTCTAAAAAATTGTTAACCACAATCCTTATTTAATATTTGATATTACATTAAAACGCTGTAATAACTGCACATCTTTGTTTAGATCTAGTTAAGAAACGCTAAGTTGTAAACACACTCCTATCAATTATTCATGAAACTAATTTTAGTACGACATGGTCAGTCTCAATTCAATCTAGAAAACAGATTTACCGGTTGGAAAAATGTAGACATTACCGAACTAGGCCAGCAAGAAGCACACAAAGCAGGTATTTTACTTAAAAACGAACACGTTGATGTTGCCTTTACTTCTATGCTAATCCGCGCGCAGCATACCTTGCAAATTATTTTAGAAGACTGCAACCTTACCCATATTCCTATTATTAAAAACCAAGCTTTAAACGAAAGGGCTTATGGCGATTTAGAAGGCTTAAATAAAGCGGAGGTTACCAAAGAATTTGGTGAAGCTCAAGTTCACCAATGGAGGCGTTCTTATGCTATTCCGCCACCCAATGGAGAAAGCCTTAAAGACACATACAATAGAGTTATCCCCTATTTTGTGTCTGAAATAATTCCTTTTTTAGAAGATGAAAAAGTGGTTTTAATTGTAGCACACGGCAATAGTTTAAGAGCACTTGTAAAGTTTATAGAGTTATTAGATGATAAAGCAATTTTAGAAATTGAAATAGCTACAGGTATACCCCATACGTATTTACTAGATTCAGAAAAGTTAAACTTGTTGAAAAGAAACTTTAAAGACGAGTTCCAATAAAATTAGAATCAACTTATTATTGTAATCATCTTAAGATTACTATGAAGCTTTTTACTCTTTTCATCCTTCTTTTAAGCCTTAAAACGCTCTGTTTTTCCCAAACCGATTCTACTTGGCAAAACACACCCAATGTAGAATTTTCTGGTTTTATAGATGCGTATTACGCTTATGATTTTAACAAGCCAGAAACAACCTATCGCCAAGCGTTTCTGTTTAACCACAACAGACACAACGAAACCAACATAAATTTAGCTTATGTAAAGGTTGCCGTTGACCACACTAAATACAGAGCCAATTTAGCGTTGCAAGCTGGTACGTATGCCCAAGACAATTATACCGCTGAAGAAGGCATGCTTAAAAATTTATACGAAGCCAATGTGGGTATTTCCTTAAACCAGAAAAATAATTTTTGGTTAGATGCAGGTATATTTTCTTCTCACTTAGGGTTTGAAAGTGCCACTTCAATTAATAACCCAACTTTAACGCGTTCTTTGGCGGCAGAAAGTTCACCGTATTATTTAGCGGGTGCTAAAATTACCTTCACACCAAATGAAAAATGGGAAATGGCAGCACTCATCTGTAACGGATGGCAAAGGATACAACGGGTTCAAGGAAATTCATTACCCGGTTTAGGCACTCAATTGGTATTTAAACCCAATGCAAATACTACTTTAAACTGGAGTACATTTGTTGGAACAGACGACCCTGACTCTACCCGAAGAATGCGTTATTTCAACGATATTTATGGTCAGTTTCAAATTACAAAAAAACTGGGTTTCATTGCCGGGTTTGATTTCGGTTTTCAGCAAAAAACAAAAAGAAGTTCTAAATATGATTCTTGGTTAGTACCTACATTAATTGCCTATTACAGCATTAATAACCAATGGAAAACAGCGCTTAGAGCTGAATATTTTCAGGATGAAAACGGTGTTATTATTTCAACAGGAAAGGTAAATGGGTTTAAAAATGTAGGGCTTTCAGCTAATATAGATTATTTACCTGTACCCAACATAGCTTGCCGATTAGAAGGCAGGGTATTTCAAAGTAAAGACGCTATTTACATTAGAAATGGTGACTCCAACGTAAATAGCGATGCTTTTATTACCGCCTCTATTGCTGTAAAAATCAACTAGGAAAACTTTTATTTCAGGCTTATCTTGGCAAATTTACTTTCACTAAAAAACAGTTTATAAAATTACCAAAACTGGGCTGGTGGCGGTTCATGTTCGTGATTAGGAAGACGTAATCCTACAAGTATTTCATGGGTTCCGTTGTTGTATTTATTCAATTTAGAAGTAGTAATATCATATGCATAACCTATATCTACCAGTTTTTTAATAGTAACACCTGCTAAAAGCACTACAGCGTCATTATTTCGGTATGAAAAACCAAGCCATGCTAAATCTTGGTAACGTAGCTTAGCGTTAAAATCAAACTGAACAGGAACTGGTGAAACAGCTCTCATAACAAACGATGGCACTAACTTATAATTTATGCCAATAGGAATTAAGTAGCCTCCTGTAACAAAATAATGTCTAGACAATTGCCCTGCTTCATCGGGCACTTCGCTACCCCAGTTTATTTTATTATTTAGTAATTGAAATAAGGAAACACCGAAATAATACTTTTTAGAATAACCCCAAATCCCAGCGCTTACATCTGGCGATATAGAATTTAAAGAGGTATTAAATGTTTGATCTTGGGTACCGTCATAACTGTATTCTGCTTTGCTATTGTCATATTTAAACTGTTTAATACCAGCAAATACACCAAACGAAACCGTTAAGCTTGTAGTTACGGGCAAATGGTAAGAATACGATGCTTTAGCTGTAAAACGATTATATACTCCTATTTGATCAGAAATCACAACCCCACCTACTCCGTGGAATGGCATTTGTTTTACGTCGTCAAACCTACTGGTTCGTTTGTTAATTGGTGAATGTCCTGAAAGAAAAAAAGATTTTGGACTACCGTCTAAATTTACCCATTGGGTACGGTAACCTAACTTTAAATCTATAAATTCTTCGGTACCCCCTACAGCAGGATTTAGAAGATAATTATTCATCATATACATAGAATAATGCTCTTCTTGTTGTGCCCAACAAAGAGAAGTTATTAAAAAAGCTATAAAAATGGGGATTCTAAAAGCCCATTTTTTTATAGTAATACGGAAAGGATACATATGCTTTTCAGTTTACTATTTAATAATAGATACGTCACCACTTAAAGGTTCTTCCCCGGGCATTCCTAAATCAATTACGTAAAAGTAGGTTCCCGTTTGCATCGGTTTACCATGCCTCATACCGTTCCAAGGACTAGTGTCACCTCTACTTGGATTATATATAATACTTCCCCAACGGTTCCAAATTGTAATTTGAGCGTTTGGATAACGGTCTATGTTATGTATTTCCCATTCATCAAAACTACCATCGTTGTTTGGTGAAAAGATGTTAGGTGCCCAAGGAATATAATCTATAGACACATATATCATGCTTGTGTCTTTACAGTAAGAGTTGTCTGTAATTAGATAAAACTCAACTTCTTCTTGCCTAGGCAAACGTGGCGTAACAGATGAATTAGTAGGATTATCGATGTTAAAGCTGGTTAATGAATCGTTTTCGTCTTTCCATGCCCAAATGTATTTTATATCTGTATTAGGTGCATAAACATATCCTTTTCGGTCTTCCACATCCTGAAGCGTTAAACCATTTGCATCGTAATCTACCATTACCTGATTCTGGTACGTTTGCCCATTAATACTGGCCTGTATTTCTCCCATTGGTTGGTCAATGGCATTTAATTTAATGGCATCGTTCAACTTAGAAGTAAATGTATTTACACAGAAACGTGGATTTACTTGATAGGAAAGTGTATCGAAATGGAAGACATCAGCAACGGTATAATTTGCTACTACTCCATTGTCAAACTTTTGATAAACATATTTTTCTTCTTTATACGATTTGTCAAATAGAACATTATTGGGAACATAAATTGAATCCTTTTGTACATCTCTTATTAAATTTGAACGATTATTCAAGGTTCCATATTCCCAGAAAACATCAATAGTATCTTTAGTTATTACTTCATTAGATGTTTCTAACTGAAATAACTGACTGTCTGAAATACATTTGTAAGGATTCTGTAAGGTATAATCAACTTGTGTACTTTGTAAAACAGAGATATCGGTAGAAACCGTTACTTCGTCACATTTGCAATATTGATTTTTCAATAAAATATTAAGGTCATAATCACCCTTTGAAGGGAAATCTACATCTACTTTATTATTTCTAATAGTGATTATAGTATCTATCCCAACAATAGTTCTAATAGTATCTATAGGCGTTATAGTAGCCGACGCGGCACTTGAGTCTTTATTAGTAAGACTCCAATTAAATATTGCAGCGCCCTCTGTTAAATTAGTTTCAAAATACCATTGGTTACGGGTATCAAAATTATCGCATACTTTCCAAGCACCAACATCGGTATACATTCCATAAAAAGTTTCTTCTTCTTCAAAAATAGAAGTGTTAGCTATCCTTCTAATGCTATCGGCATTAATATAAGCTTTAGGTTGAATAACAATATTTGTTTCTCTTGAATCACAACCCGAAGCATCTGTTTCAATTAGCTTTAGCGTAAATGAATTTTCTGGGATTTTAACTTTTATCTTATTGGTAGTATTACCCTCAACAATTATATCTTCTGGAAACCAATTATAAACAACATTCGGTTTAAAGCTTGTTTCAAACGTAGCAGGCTGATCGTTACAGAATTCTTTTCCGCTTGTTCTAATATTATTTATAATGGTGTCTCCTTTGGCTGTAATACAGAAAGATTCCGATAAAATTGTTGGGCTAGTTGGTATTTTTCTTACACGCATATCAAAACGTGCGGTATCTACTGTTACACAACCAAATTCAGATTTTTCAATAGCTATAATTTGTCCGGTTGCCGCTAAACCAAATAATATTCTAGCTCTAAGGGTATTGTTTTCTGTAATTATACTGGCATCGTTAAAGGTAGTTCTCCATTCGTATGTTGAATTAGGATCACCCGTAGTAGAATAGATATGCAATGTTTTCTCACAAACTAAATCTGGACCTACTATGGTACTAGGTTTTGGTAATGGATGAACTTCTGTTTTAAATTTAGCTACAACCCCAGCTGGAGTGCTACATTGATCTGTAGTTGTGGCTATTACTTGAATTTCATAAACGGTATCTTTTATAAAGGTTAAATCTATAGACGATGTACCTTGTCCACTAACAGCTACAGAAGGAGTTACAGACCAATCATAGGTATAGCCAGATTTATTAGTCACAGAAAAATTTTGCTGTTTTGTAGCACAAACCGAATTACTACCTGTAATAATTAAAGTATCTGGTAATGGATTTATTTTTACCGGTAATTCAATACTGCTTGAAGCACAATTATCAGCTGTAGTTTCAATTACTTTAACAATAGCATCTGTTCCTTTAAAATTAACTTTTGCTTCGGTTCCAGAGAAACTTATTAAGTTAGCCCCTTCTACTTTCCAACTGTATGTACTTCCTGTAAAGCCATTTATTTTATACACTTCATTTTTTGTAAAAGCACATATTTCTCTTGCACCAATAATACTATCTCCAGTGATTACAGGAGATGCATTTACATTTACGTACAACGTATCGGTACTGCTGGCCAGTCCAGAAGTAGTAGTTAATACAACTTGTTTTCTTCCTGGCGAATTATAAACTATAGAATGAGGCCCGGCATTATTGGCAGTTGCTGGTGATGCGTCTGTTCCAAAATCCCACGTCCAAGTATCAATGGAACCAGCAGAAGCATCGTTAAATACTAAAGAACTTCCTTCACATACTACGGTATCCGATTTTATTTCAGCTTGTAAACCACAACCTTGTAACACTACAGGAAAAGACAATGTTTGACCACTACAAGTTGCCTGATTGGTCTCTGTTACTTGAATATCTGGTGTTTGGCTTGAACCAAAATCAACTACAATTTCTGATGTTCCTTGTCCGCTAACAATCACCGCATCGCTAGGAACTACCCAATTATAAACTGAACCAGTTGTATTGGTAACGCTATAAGTAGAACTATCTACTTCACAAATAGGTAAACCATTACCTTTAATGGGATCGGTTGTTGGTCTATCAAAAACTTTGAAAGTATAACTTAAGGGAACAAGATTACTACACGCTAAATTATTGGTTTCGGTTAATCTCACTCTACCTGTGCCAGCGCTTACACCTGTAAAATCAATAGTTATTTTATTAGTGTTTTGTCCTGAAACAATAGAACCTTTTGTAGTAGACCAAGAGTAAGTAGAACCATTGGTACCATTTACTTTGAAGGTAGCCGAAGTATTGGCTTCACAAACGGTATCGAATGCAGAAACTATAGGAGTAGTTTTAGGTAATGGGTTTACCTTAATATTTAAACTAGCGGGTGATAATGTAATACAATTATCTGTGTTGGTTGCATATACCTTAATTTGAACATTCGTAGAATCGAAATTGATAGTTATTGATTTACCCAAAGTATCGCTAGGTGTTCCCCCTCCGGTAATTTCCCATTCGTAATCTAAGTTAGAATCCATAGTATAGGTATGGCTGCTTTTAGCACAAACAACATCTAAACCATTAATTATAGGTAAAACAGGGCGCTGATTCACTTTTACAGGAACATTTACTACGGCAGAAGCACAATTATCGGCTGTTGTTTCAACAACACGAATTGTAGCATCTGTATCTAAAAACAATACTGTTGCCTGATTGCCTGTTGTGGTTGTAAGAGAAGCACCTCCATTAACTGACCAATTATATGTGCTTCCAACAAAACCATTTGCTTCATATACTACTCCTTCCGTTAAAGCACAAACTTCTCTTGGCCCATTAATATTACTAAGTTTAATGGTTGGTTTTTTGTTTACAGTAACCTTTATAGTATCTCTGCTGGTAGCTAGTCCAGAAGTAGTGGTTAATACAATTGTTTTAATACCATTGGTTGAATAAACTACATTATGTGGACCTTGGGTAGTAGCGGTGGCTGGGCTAGCTCCTGCTCCAAAATTCCAACTCCAAGAATCTACTGTTCCAGAAGAAGCGTCTCTAAATGATAAAGCCGTACCCTGACATACCACAGTATCGGCATCTATTAAAGCCTGAAGTCCACAACCTTGCAACACTACCGGAAATGATTTACTTTGTCCAATACATTTTGCCGCATTGGTTTCTGTTACTTTAATAGCAGGTGCATTGCTTGTGCCAAATTTAACTGTTATTGAAGACAGTTCCTTGACCACTAAGAATAGTTGCACCATTTGGAACGCTCCAGTTATAACTAGAACCTGCATTTCCGCTTACACTGTAAACCTTATTGTTTTCAGAACATAATGGTTTATCATCTCCTGTTATGGCAGAGGTAAGCGGACGATCAAACACTTCAAAATCAAACGTTAAAGGACTAATGTTTGAGCAAGATTTATTATTCAATTCCAATACACTTATTGTTCCTTTTCCAGCTGTTTCTGCTGTAAAATCTACCGCTATTTGATTCGTAGTTTGTCCTGAAGTTATTGTTCCTTTAGTAGTTGACCATGTATAAGAAGAACCTGTTGTGTTTACTACCGAGAAGGTAGCACTTGTATTGGCTTCACAAACGGTATCAAATACAGATACAATTGGTGCTGTAGTTGGTCTTTGGTTTACTTTAACAGATAACTTAGTAGAATCTATGGAGCTACAGTTTTCAGTATTGGTAGCAATTACTTTTACCGTTGCATTAGTTGTACCAAAATCTATATTTATAGACTTGCCTTTAACTTTAGAAGGCGTAGCATTATTAACTACCCAAGTGTAATCCAGATTTCCTGTAATCGAATAGTTTTCTGTACTGTTAGCACAAACAACATTAGGCCCACTTAAGGTTGGTTTAGCTGGTCTTGCATTAATAACAATAGGTAAGTTTATTTTTGCTGAAGCACAATTATCAGAGGTTGTTTCAACAACACTTAAAGTAGCATTTGTATTCGTAAAATCAACTTCAGCTTTATTTCCATTAGTAGAGGCCAAAGAGGCACCACTAACCGACCAAGAATAAGTGCTTCCTGAAAAACCATTTGCCGTATATAAAATACCATCATTAAAAGAACACAATTCAGTTGGCCCTGTAATATTAGATGCCGTTAAAGTTGGGCTAGCAAATACGGTAAGTTCTACGGTATCCTTATCAACTGCTAAACCAGAAGTAGTTGTTAAAATAATTCGCTTAGTGCCCGGTGTGTTATAAACCACTTGGTGTGGTCCTTGGGTAGAAGCAGATGCTGGGCTTGCTCCTACCCCAAAATTCCACTTCCATGAGTCAATTGCACCAGTAGACGCATCTGCAAACGTTATAGCGCTACCTTTACAAACGGTAGTATTGGCATTAATAATAGCCTCAAGACCACAGCCTTGTAATTCAATTGGGAAAGAAAGCTTTTGACCACTACAAGAAGCCGCATTGGTCTCTGTTACTTGTACATTTGGTGTTTCGCGCTCACCAAAATTTATTGTTATAGAAGAAGTACCTTGCCCGCTTACAATAACAGCATCACTAGGCACTACCCATTTATAGCTAGAACCGGTAACGTTAGTTACACTGTAAACCACATTTTTAGCTTCACATAAAGGTTTCCCATTACCAGATATGTTAGAAGTATTTGGTCTGTCAAAAACTTCAAAATTAAAAGAAACAGGTTTAATATTACTACAGGTATTATTATTAGTTTCTACAACAGAAACAGTACCTAAACCCGGTGTTTCATTCACAAAATTTACGGTTATCTTATTGGTAGATTGGCCTAAAGAAATAGTGCCCTTAGTAGTAGACCATTGGTAACTAGAACCCGGTGTATTTACTACCGAAAAAGTAGCGCTTACTGTTCCTTCGCATACTGTATCAAAAGTAGATACTATTGGTGATGTAGTTGGTCTAGAATTAACGGTTATAGCTTTCTGAGTAGAATCTGATGAATTACAACCATTAGCATTGGTAGCAATTACTTTAACCATAGCATTATTAGTACCAAAATTAACATTTATAGAATTACCACTAGTAGTATTTGCCGTTGCCCCATTAACCGACCAATTATATGTTAAACTACCTGTAACACTATAAGTGGCACTAGAGTTAGCACATATTGAAGACGGGCCAGACATAGCCACAGAAGCCGGTAAAGCGTTTACCGCTATTATACTTTCATAAGTAGCTAGCGCTTTACAGGTATTAGAATCTGTTTCTAGCACACCTAAAGTTCTTGTACCACTAGCACCAACATTAACCGTAATAGTTGGCGTACCTTGCCCAGAAACTAAAGTAACACCAGAAGGTACAGACCATTGGTAAGTAGATTTAGCATTAGTTGGTACAGCAGTATAGGTAACGCTTTTAGTATTTGCACAAATTGGTGTTAAACCCGAAATAGCTGTAGTGATTGGTAAAGGTGTTAAGGTGACTGGATAAGTAGTTGAGTCCGCAAGCTTACAACCGTTAGAGGTTATTTCTTTAACAGCAATTGTTTTATTTCCCTTAGTAGCATTGTTAAAATTAACCGAAATAGAAGCCGATCCTTGACCCGATAAAATACTAGCACCTGTTGGTATTGTCCATTGGTAAGAAGAACCAGAAACAGGACTTTGTATAGAATATGTAATAGGTGATGCCTTTTCGCATACTTGTTTTAAACCTGTTATTGAAGGAGTGCCTGGTAAAGGATTTACAACAACCCTAAACGCTGTATTGTTTTGCTCAAAACAATCTCTCTCGTTAATTAAGTCAGAAATAACCACAAAATAATTACCCGTCTCGCTTACTGAAAGTGTTCGTACATCTACCGTTTCAGAAATTAGATTTGCTGGACTTACAGAACCTTTATACCAAGAATAACGATATGATTCGTTTAAAATCAATCCATCAGCCGTAGCCGTTAATACAGAAGTTTCCCCTTCACAAATAGAAGACTTACCGCTTATGGTAACATTTTTAGGAGGTAAACAAATAGGCACACATAAATCTGGAGTACTTTCGCACCCACCACAATTGGCAACTGCAGACCCAAGTTTAGCTGCCGAAACAGCCGGCCCACAATAATAAATTTTATTAGAATTGGTAAGGGGGACATTCCAAGCACCATAACTCCCTATTTTAAACGTAGCACATTCACCATTCTTAATACTATCCCCTCTAAAAATGTTGGGTTGGTCAAAATTTAGTAAACTATTTCTAGCTTCCATGACAGACCCTTTAAGCATATAAATTGGCCCGCCACTATTAATTACAATGTTTTTTGCTGAAAGAACACCATTATTAGTTATGGCTCCACTGTTAACTGTAAAAGTACCTCCAACAATAATATTAGATTCACCACAAGAATTCTCCATGGTATTGCTACCGCCTTGTACCGTTAAATCACCTGCTACATTAATATCAGCTTGGTTAAAAAGGTAGCCGTTATTTTGAAGAATCAAATTACCTGTTGAATTGAACTCTCCATCGATTCCAACACTCAATTCTCCCCCTAAGTTAGATGTAACCCCAGCAGTATTTAAAACAGCGTTTTGCCCTACTTCAAAAAATACCCTTTCACCAGGATTAAGGTTAGACAGAATAGACAGATCAACATCATCGCCTACTACAAAACGTGTTTGTCTATTTAAACTCGCGTTTCGTAAGATTGTTCCTGTTTCATGAGTAATCAACTCAAAAATTCTAGCTTCTACTAAAAGATTATTTACAACTGTGTTTACACCGTAAGTTTGAACTCTATTATTGGTTCCATTAATTACAACCGAGCTTAAAGTAACACCAGGAGCACATATTCTTAGTTCTACATTATTAAAATTAGAGGTGAACGAATAGTTCGTTCCCCCGGTAATACAAATTATTTGATTATTGGCAGTTGCACTAATGTTTGCATTTGACGTAAAAGAAACGGTACACCCTGTATTACATTGGGCATAAACGCCTATTGAAAAAAGCACACATAGTAACGATAAAAATTGTTTCATGGCCACTATTTTATTTAGTCTGTAAGTATTTTTGCGTAAATGTTGATGTTTTTTTGATAAGTTAAAAATATTGAAGCAATTAATTTCTAACACAGCTATACATACTGAACAATAGATAGTTAGATTAACAAGATAATAGTTTTACTTGTATTTAATGTTTTCATGCTTGCTTCAATAAAATTAACCCGGTTAATAAAACTCATAAAGTGTATGTATACAGTTAATAACGAATAAATATGATCACCACTTTAAACGTTTTTATCAAGAATAATTGAACCTTTTCTTAAACAATCTAATTAGGAAATGGTTTAATAAAATGAGTTTTGCTTATTCTATTATACAAGGTTCTTTTCTTTATATCAAAAAGGAGCATTAATGTAACCCATCTAAAATATTAAACCCTATAAATTTTTGGGAAAAATAGCGGGTTATAGCTTTTCCAATACAAACGAAACTTATATAAATTTAAAAAAGCACAAACCTTACTGCTCTATAGATAAGCATATAATTTATTTTGATTCTCATCTTACTTAGCTGTATATTCGGCATTAGTGAAAAAATGGATAACCCATAGCGTTAGATCTTTGTACTTTGTTGCGGGCTTTATATTTGCCTTGCACCAAGTTACGCCTCATTCTCACCATGAGGACTTAAGCTCCACCGAAGACTATTCTTTTCACGAAGACAAAACAGACAGCTTTCAAGATTTACTTCAGCTTATTTTTCATACTAAAGTAAGTCAAGACGATTTTTCACAACTGCATAAATCGGAACAAAAAGTCGTAAAACACATACTTTCTGTTGTTTTTGTATTACCCCAAAGGTATTTCAGTTTAGAAGTAAACAGCATACCCAAACAACCTACTAGTACTAGTTTTGGTTACACCTCTCCTTCTTTCTCTAAGAAATTTTTATTAGATATTAGATAGCTTCTCGTTTAGAGGCCCACCTGTTTTTGGATAAACCCCAAAGCTTGAATTGCATGAGTATTGTTTTTGGTAACAACTAAGTTCAATATTCTGTTTTCAGCTAAAAAGGTCCTAACAAGACTATTCAAAAACCTTATTGACTTTACCTTTAATATGATTAACCAAATAATTGACTTTTCAGTTAAGAATAAACTCTTAATTGCTTTGTTCATTGTATTCTGGATTTTGGGTGGAATCTATTCCATGCAAAAACTGCCTTTGGATGCCGTTCCAGACATAACCAATAACCAAGTACAAATCATTACACAAGCGCCAAACTTAGGTACCGAAGACATTGAGCGCTATGTTACCTTTCCGGTAGAAATAGCCATGTCTAATCTACCTAATGTGGTAGAAATTCGTTCGGTCTCGCGTTTTGGATTATCGCTAGTTACCGTAGTTTTCGACGATGAAATAGGCACTTTCCTTCCCCGGCAATTGGTTTCCGAAAAACTGGTTCAACTTCAGGATGAAATTCCACAAGGATTTGGACAACCGTACATGGGGCCTATTTCTACCGGTTTGGGGGAAATATACCAATACAGTCTAGATGTAGACCCTAGCTATAAAGACCAATACAACTTAGCCGATTTACGTACCATACAAGACTGGATTGTAAGCCGGCAAATGGCTTTGCTACCTGGTGTGGTTGAAGTAAATAGTTATGGTGGTGAAATAAAACAATACGAAGTATCGGTTGTTCCAGACGAATTAAGGGCTATGGATATCACTATTTCTGAAGTGTTTAAAGCCTTACAAGATAACAATCAAAATACGGGTGGTGCATATATTGAAAAGAACCACAAAGCCAATTTTATACGTGGGGAAGGTTTGGTAAAAGACCTATCTGATATTGAAGATATTGTAGTTAGAACCGAAAACAACCTACCTATACGTATAAAAGACATTGCAGAAGTTAGTTATGGAAAAGCCATACGTTACGGTGCGCTAACCAAAAACGGACAAGGAGAAGCTGTTGGCGGCACAATTATGATGCTAAAAGGCTTTAACTCTAATGAAGTAGTACAAAATGTAAAAAAACGTATTGCATCCATTGAAAAGACCTTACCAGAAGGCATTCATATTGTTCCGTTTTTAGACCGAAGTAATTTAATTGAAGACACAACCTCTACCCTAAAAAACAATTTAGCAGAAGGTGGTCTAATTGTAATTTTCATTTTAATAGTGCTTTTAGGAAACTGGCGTGGTGGTTTAATTGTAGCCTCTACTATACCTCTATCACTCTTATTTGCATTTATTCTTATGAATGTATTTGGCGTTTCTGCCAATTTAATGAGTTTAGGAGCCATAGATTTCGGGATTATTGTAGATGGTGCCGTAATTATTGTAGAAAGCACTGTTTTCATTTTCCATAAAGAAATATTTAAGCAACAAGCTTTAAAACCCGAACAAAGGGATGCAATTACCACTTCAGCTTCTAAAAAAATGATGAACTCGGCCTTTTTTGGTCAGGTTATAATTTTGCTGGTTTTTGTACCTATTTTGTTTTTAGAAGGAATTGAAGGAAAAATGTTCCGTCCTATGGCATTTACCTTCAGTTTTGCCATGATAGGGGCTATTATTTTATGCCTTACTTATGTTCCGGCTGTTTCGGCTTTGTTTCTTCGCGTAGCAAAAACAGAAAAGAAATCTTTTGGTGATAAAATAGTTTATTGGTTAGAAATCAAATACGAAAACGGACTTAACAGAGCGTTGCGTTATTCTAAATGGATTTTAATATCTGCCGTTTTAGCACTGGGGTTTTCGGTTTTCATTTTTACAAAAATGGGTGGCGAGTTTATTCCCCAGCTTGACGAAGGTGATATTGCTTTTCATGTTATCCTAAAGCCCGGTAGCTCTTTGGAAGAAGCTACAAAGGCTTCTACAGAAGTAGAAAAAACCATCCTTGAAAACTTTCCGGAAGTTACTCAAGTACTTTGTAGGTTTGGGGTTTCTGAAGTCCCTACCGATCCTATGCCTATGGATTTGGCCGATTGTTTTGCCATTCTAAAACCCAAAAGCGAATGGGTAAGCGCAGATTCTAAAGAAGAACTGGTCAATAAAATAAAGGCGAAAGTAAACAAAATACCCGGTATATCTTATGAATTCACTCAACCCATAGAGATGCGCTTTAACGAGCTAATTTCTGGTGTACGGGAAGATATTGCTATTAAACTTTACGGGGACGATTTAGATGTTCTAGCCCAGAAAGGGAATGAGATTTCTCAAATTATACAAGGCACGCAAGGAGTGGCAGACATGAAAGTAGAAGCCACCAGCGGTTTACCTCAATTAACCGTAAAACACAATAGACGTAAACTGGCACAATACGGTATTTCTGTACTTCAAATCAACAACTTAATTGAAACCTCTTTTGCGGGTAAGAAAGCGGGAGTAGTTTTTGAGGGCGAAAAAAGGTTTGAGCTTGTTTTACGTGCTTCTCAGAATAGTAGAACAGGCATTAAAGATGTAGAAAACATTTACGTTACAACGGCTAATGGTTCACAGGTTCCTTTAAGTGAAGTCTCTGACATAAGTTATCAGCCGGGCCCAATGCAAATTAGTAGAGACAACACCAACCGAAGAATATCTGTAGGTATAAATGTACGCGGTAGAGATATAAAATCACTAGTTGCTGAAATACAACAAAAACTAGATGCTAAATTGGTATTACCACCCGGTTATCGCATAACTTATGGCGGAGCTTTTGAAAATTTAGAACGTGCTACATCACGTTTAAAATTGGTAGTTCCCTTAGCGTTGGCAGTAATTTTTGTGCTAATCTATTTCGCTTTAGGTTCATTAAAACACACTGCAATTATTTACCTAGCCATACCTTTTGCAGCCATTGGCGGTATTTTGGCATTGTGGTTAAGAGACATGCCGTTTAGTATTTCTGCAGGGATTGGATTTATAGTTTTATTTGGGGTTTCGGTACTTAACGGATTAGTATTAATAAACAGCTATAAAGAAATGAATTTCAGTAGTTTAAAAGAAACTATACTTGAAGGTTCAAAATCTAGAGTCCGCCCAATATTACTAACAGCCCTAACAGATGTACTAGGTTTTTTACCCATGGCCATTTCTACCTCTTCGGGGGCAGAAGTACAGCAACCATTGGCTACTGTTGTTATTGGTGGTTTACTAACCGCTTCTCTCCTAACCCTTTTTATATTACCTATTTTGTATTATAAATCGGAAAACAAAAACTTTCATTTGAAAGGTAGTTTAGCTACGGTATTGGTTTTCTTTTTTATACTAGGCGGAAGTTTATATCAGGATGTGAATGCCCAAAACACCCCACCTAAATTGCCTATAATTGGTTTAGAAGAAGCCATTGAAAAAGCTGTAAAAAACTACCCGGGCATTAAAGCAGCTCAACAAAAAGTGGAAGGGGCAGATGCCTTAACTAAAGGAAATCTTTCTATGGGTACAACCACCATTTCTAATTCTGCTGAAGAACAAAGAGTGGAAGGCGGTGGTGTTTATACGCCCTTTGGTATTCAGCAAAGTAACATAGATTTATTTTCTACAGGAGCCAAAAAAGCCTTACAAGTGGCTAAAGTAAGACTGGCCGAAGACCAATTAGAGCTGAATCAGTTGCAGTTAAAAAAAGCAGTTCAATTAGACTATTCAGCGGCCTTAATTAATGCTAAAGTAATGAGTTTGTATGCGCATTTAGATTCTTCTTACTTGCGTTACAAAGAAGCCTCAGATATTAGACTGAAAACACAGGAAATTAATCGTTTGGAATGGTTGTCTACACAAAACACGGTTAATTCCATTCACCTTAAAAAGGAACAAAGTGTTAAAGATTATCAAATTGCGCTTTTGCAACTTAACAAGTGGTTTAATTCTGACACTCTATTTACGGTAGACACCGCTTTAGTACGGCAATTATCACCCATTAATTCTACAGGAATTGAGAACCATCCTAATCTTAATTATGCTGAACAACAGGTGCAAATATCTGATGCAGCCATAAAGAGGTCTAAAGCCAATTTAAATCCAACCTTAAACTTATGGTACGGAACACAACGTATTAAACAAGAATGGGGTTACCATACTTATCAAATAGGCATTAACTTACCCTTGTTTTTTGGACCTCAGAAAGCTCAAATTCAGTCTACAAAAATACAGAAAGATGTAGCCGTTAGTCAATGGAAACAAACAGAGTTAGAAATGAAAACACAACTTTCTACTCTTCTGTTAAAATATGAAAAATGGAACAACAGCTGGTCTAATTATAAAACCGAGTTGTTACCCATAGCAGAAGAACAGCGCTACAACGTACAACGTATGTTCGATGCAGGGTCCATCGATTTCCCCACGTTTATACAGTATACACAACAAAGCATTAATACCGAACTTGATGGCTTAACGGTTCTTCAAGCGTATTTAAATGCGTATTTCGAATTAAGTTATTACTCCCAATTCTAATAGTATGAAAACAACACATTATATATATATAGCCGCATTTTCTTTACTGAACTTAGTTTCTTGTTCGCAACAAGAAGAACATAGTCATGCTGAAGAAGGGCATGAACATTCAGAAGAAGAAAATCATGATGAGCATTCTGAAGAGGAAACTAAAGAAACTGATAAAAAAGAATCACTTACTGTTGAACTAGAAATAGAACAGTTAGACAAAATGGGCATTAAAATGGGGGAAATTACCCAACGCTCTATGGAAGGAACAGTTGAAACCAGTGGTAGATTAGAAGTGGCGCCACAGAATGAAGCGCATTTAACTACTGTAATGGGTGCTACGGTACATTCTATAAAAGTAATTGAAGGCGATCAAATTAGAAAAGGACAAGCTTTAGCCTGGATTGCCCACCCAGATATTATTAAACTACAAACCGATTACATTAAAAATTATTCAGAATTGAGTTACATAAAACTGGATTATGAACGAAACAAACAATTGTTTGATGAGAAAATAGAATCGGGCAAGAATTTTCAAAAGGCCGAAAGCGATTACATTTCAAAAAAAGGCTTAGTTTCTGGTTTAGAGAAGCAATTGGGCTTATTGCATCTTAATCCAGAAAAAATAAGAAATGGAGAAATTAGTACCTACGCTCCTATTATTTCGCCAATTAGCGGTGTTATTCGGAAAGTTAATGTTCGTCTAGGCCAGTTTGTACAACCCCAAACCGAGCTCATAGAAATTGTAAACACAGACCATGTACATGCCGATTTAATGGTATTTGAAAAAGATGCACACAAAATTAAGGTAGGCCAAAAAATACGTTTTTCATTACCCTCTAAGCCTACAGAAGATGTTTATGCTGAAATCTATGCCGTTGGAAAGACCTTTGAAGAAAATCCAAAAGCCATACATATACATGCCGATATAGAAAACAAAACCGGTGAATTGTTACCTGGTACTTACATTAAAGGAGTAATAATTATTGAAGACAACAAAGTTTCTGTTTTACCCAATGAAGCTATTGCTGAAAAAGACGGTATAAACTATGTTTTTCAGTTAAGTGGAAAAGACGATCATCATTTTCAGTTTAAAGCTTTGGAAGTAACTACAGGTGAAACAGATAGAGAGTTTACAGAAATTAAACGTATTTCTGAGAACGATTCAACAAAACAACTGTTACTAAACCAAGCCTACTACTTTATGGCAGAAATGAATAAAGGGGAAGGTGGCCACGCTCACCATCATTAGAATTTTAAAAATTACGGGATGAATATAGCCGAACTGATAGACCTTCAATCCCAAAATATTTTATTGCATTTGGGTGCTGCCTTAGGGATAGCATCCTTTTTTGTGTTGTTTACATTATTGCTGTACAAACTGGTAAAAATGATGTTTACCAAACACAAACAAGGCGATGTAAAACGGTTCTATAAAAAAACAAAATCGGCCATTATACTTAACTCTGGCATAATTTCTTTTACAATCGCCCTTCGGTTATTGCCTTACAAAAACAACCAGATTGAAAGCAATATTCTTGATGTCAACAAAATTCTAATCATTCTGTTTGTAGGTTATTTGCTCATTAAAATCATGGAGTTTATTCGTGATCTTATTTTCTTTAACTACGACATCAATACACAAAACAACCTTCGTCAACGTAAAGTAAGAACTCAAATAGGCTTTATTCATAAGCTTTCCGTTATTCTTATTGCTATTGTTTGTGTTTCATTAATCTTAATGTCTTTTGACGGTGTTCGTAAAATAGGCACTAGCCTTTTAGCTTCTGCCGGTGTTGCCACCGTTATTATTGGTTTTGCTGCACAACGCTCCTTATCAAACTTATTAGCGGGATTTCAGATTGCATTTACACAACCAATAAGAATAGACGATGTTGTAATTGTAGAAAACGAATGGGGTAAGATTGAAGAAATAAACCTCACCTATGTGGTGGTTAAAATTTGGGATGAACGCCGAATGGTGTTACCCATCTCCTATTTTATTGAAAAACCTTTTCAGAACTGGACAAAGACCTCTGCCGATATTCTAGGAACTGCGTTTTTATACTTGGACTATAGTTTTCCTGTTGAAGTCTTAAGACCCGAACTAGCACGTATATTAGAACAAGATGATGAGCACGGGTACTGGGATGGAAGGGTAAAAATTGTTCAATTAACAGAAACTACAGAATACAACATTGAAGTACGTATTTTAATAAGCGCTAGAGACGCTTCCGATGCATTTGAATTACGCTGTTTGGTACGGGAAAAATTAATTAGTTTCATTCAGAAAAATTATCCAGATAGTCTTTCTACCCATAGAATTAAAATGATGGGCGAAAAAAACCAAAATGAAGACCAAAGAAATAAAGCTGAAAAATTAGACCTTAACCAACGTTCTACTAATCAATAAAAATTAATTTTGAAGAAAAAACCGGTAGTTTTATACGATCAATTTATAAACACCCACTTAGGCACTTGGGTTAACGGGCAATTGGTTTACGACAATTTTCCTACGCCAAGAAAAACCAAAAGCACGTTTTCATTTTTTAGTAAAACTTTTCGTTCCTTTGGCAAAAGACCGTGTAGAAATCAAAAATTTAAGCTTACCATCAATAAAAAAGTACATGAAATCTGTACCGATGAGTTTGGGTACTATTCTCTGTTTTTAGAACAACAATTCCCAGAAAAAGAAAGTATATGTTATGAAAAAAACGAACAAGTAATTTTTAGACATACGCCTATTAAATCGTTCGATTATAGAGGTAAAAAAGGACTATTGATTTCAGATGTAGACGATACAATTCTTCTTTCTTACAGCACCAAAATACGTAAGCGTATTAAAACTTTGTTTTTTACTAACCCCGAAAAAAGAAAGATGATAGAAGGTTCTAAAACCTTCTTAAACAAAATTGAAGACAAAGGTTATGGCATCATTTATTTATCCAATAGCGAATCAAATCTTCAGCCTACCTTACAACGGTTTATAGATACTAATGATTTTCCAGATGCTCCTCTATTACTTTCTAGATTTCTGTATTGGAAAGACTTATTTGACAAAGAAATACACTTTTACAAAAAGACCCACAAAATAGAAAGTCTCCTTTCCATATGTGAGTTTTTTGAAAACATTCCCCTGATTTTATTAGGTGATAGTGGTCAGAAAGATTTAACCACTTATTATGAAATTGCTACACAATACCCCGAAAGAATTGAGCGGATTATTATTCATGAAATACCTTGGAAACCAAACACTATGCTCATAAATACTTACAAAAGTAAGCTTAATGAGCTTAATGTTAATTTCGAACTCTTTGGTACCAATTATTCAGAGATTAGTCCCTTCGAATCAACAAAATAGGTACTGCAGCCGGAATCACCTCTAAGTTTATCTCAGAAACTTTTCCTAAAAACTCCCCATCAATCTGAAAATTACGAGAAGGATGCACTTCTATTTTAGCTTTTTTACACCTTACAATTGTGTTTTCCAAGGTTTCGGATACAGATTCGTCTATTTTACTTAAACCCATTGCTAAGACATCCAATACACCAACGTCTTTAATAAGCACCAATTCCATATTTCCATCAAACATATCCCCTTTTGGGTTTACCACGGCACCCGTTCCGTATTTGCGAGCATTGGCAATAATTAAAGAATGTAAAGAACAAGAATACGTATCTTCTGGTGTAGTAATTTTAGCATCAAAAAGAGAAGCATCAAAAAACTCACGAGTAAAATGTTTTACATAATGAAAAAAACCATGACTGCCTTCTTCCGAATAACGTTTTACTACTTCTGCATTTACACCAACATCTCCTAAATGCAGCATGTAATGTTTGTTGTTCACCTTAATAAGGTCAATTTTTTTAGTGTATTGGGTGGTTATTGCATCCATAAAAGCCGCATTGGGGTCTTGGCTTATATTTAATTCTGAAGCCATTCCATTAGCAGAACCCATGGGTATGATTCCTACAGGAATATTTAGATTTAACAAAGCTTGTGACGCCAATAATACCGTACCATCACCCCCAACAGCTAAAACCCTGTCTGGTTTAAATTCTTCAGCTTCTTTTTTCAGTTTAGAAATATCATCTTCACCCGTTGTGAAAAATGTTTGTAAATCTATCGCATATTTATAAGCCACCGAACGCGTAAAATCCATAAAGTCTGATTTATCTTCTGAACCAGAAACCGGATTAACTATTATTAGAACTTTCACTTAATTAAATTTCGTTTTTGTAGTATATTCCAATATTAAACCTCTTTTGTAGAAAAAACATTCCATGCTAGGTAATTCCTCTAAAAGCAAAAAAAACCAAGGTGAAGATAGTTCATCTGGTAAACCGAAGACCGTATACCAAATAATAACCGAACAAATACAAACTGGTGTTGCCGAATACGACCGATCCAATTTAGCCTTGTTTATTTCTGCTCTGGCAGCAGGCTTAGAAGTTGGTTTCTCTGTGTTCTTGATTGGCACCATGTTTACCTTATTAAATGGCTCTGCCGATGTAAATACTTTACATTTAGTAACTGCATTTTGCTATCCTATTGGTTTTATTTTTGTAATTATTGGTAGATCCGAATTATTTACCGAACACACTACCCTAGCCGTTTTACCGGTTTTAAAAGGATGGGCAAAAATTAGTGACTTACTTAAGATTTGGGGGATTATCTATGTAGGTAATCTTATTGGGGGTTATTTAATTGGTTTTATATTAACCGTAATAGGTCCCGGAAAAGGCATCATAGATATTGAATTCTTTGCTGTTTTAGCACATGACATGGTAGACCACCCTGCACACATTATTTTAGGCAGTAGTATTTTAGCGGGTTGGTTAATGGGTTTATTGTCTTGGTTAGTAACCTCTTCACAAGAAACCATAAGTAGAATTTTATTGGTTTTTTTAGTAACCTCTGTAATTGGTTTAGGTGGCTTACACCATGCCATTGTAGGTTCTATAGAAGTTTTTACCGGATTAATTACATCTGATAAAATCACACTAGGTGATTACGCTCATTTTCAATTCTGGACAACTATTGGTAATATAATTGGCGGTGTTGTATTTGTAGCATTAGTAAAATACGGGGCTATTTCTGGAGAAGAAGATTAATAATTATACTAAAGTATTTAATTTTTAAGGGCTTAACGGCCCTTGTTTTTATTTAACAATTCCTTGATATAAGGAACTATTTTAACAGCATTTTTATTAGTACTTTGAAGTTTACCTCATCATAAACATTCAATTATGATCTCGAATTGCAACGATAAATATTGCCGCCCGGCTGGCTTCTCTTCAGATGAGTTTAGTACTGAAATTGATCAACAAATTCAGAAAATAATCTATGTAGCCGATCCTATGTGCTCTTGGTGCTATGGAATGACTTCGGAATTAGATAAACTGAAAACCTATTTTGAACTCTATCAACCTAATATTGCATTTACCATAACGGTTGGTGGACTTAGACCCGGTGGTGGCGAAGAATGGAACAGTCGCTTTAAAGCAAGCCTCAAACACCATTGGAGTCAAGTTAACGAAAGAACGGGTCAAACCTTTTCGTATCAATTGTTAGAAAGGGAAAAATTTAACTACGATACAGAGCCTTCTTGTCGTGCTGTTGTAGCAGCCAGACAATTGAACCCAGAAAAAGAACTAAGCTTTTTTAATGCTATTCAACATAAATTTTACACTGAATCAGAGGATCCAACTCAAGCCGATTTCTACCATTCTATATGCCTAAAGAAAAACATTGATTTCACCGAATTTTTAGAATTATTCTTTAGTGATGAAATTAAAGAACTTACCCAACGAGAATTTATAATGAACCGTGAATGGGGTGTTACCGCATATCCTACTATCATTTTTCAGAAAGAAGACGATTTATTTGCCATTGCCAGAGGGCACACTTCTTTTGAAGCCCTAAAAAAACAAATTGAAAAAATTGATAGTAAGGTGGTGCATTAATCCCACCTTGATGTTAATTGATCTAAACGACCAGTTATAATTTCGGAAGCTAAACTTAAATCTTGGTTTCCTGAACTTGGGTTCGAAAACCCTATACAATACATACCCGCATTGTGCGCCGCTTTAACGCCATTGGTGGTATCTTCTATCACTAGACAATCTTCCGCAACATAGCCCATTTTTTCAGCTGCCAATTGAAAGATTTCCGGATTAGGTTTTCCTTCATAAACATCATCCCCACAGACCAAAACATCAAAATAAGAAGTAAGCTTGGTTTTGACTAAAACTGCATTAATTACCTTTTTGGAATTAGAGCTGGCTAAACAATAAGCAATCCCCTTTTCTTTACAGAAATTTAACAAAGTAGGAATTCCCGCAATTAAAGGAATCTCTGTTTTCTGGAAGAACTCAATCATGTGATCCACGTTCATTTGTTTTAATTCCTCGGGTGATTGCGGCAAATTAAACGTTTCCTTTATTTCCCTGAAAATGCTAATTAGTGACCTGCCAGCCATATTCCGTACCCCTTGCGCGGTAAAAGGAACACCCAATTTTTCAAAAAAGCTTAAATGGATTTCTACATAGAACGGCTCTGTGTCAACCACAACACCGTCAAAATCAAATATGATCAGTTTTTTCATTCGTTCGCATTCTATAAATAATGGCTATTAATGGACCCAGTGCCAATGGCAACATAATCCATACAAATAACCCTAAGGTTTTCATTAATGAAAGTAATTGTATACTGAAGATTGTTACTGCAAACCCAATTGAAGTCACCAAAGTTAATGCGCTACCTACATAGTTTTTTGGTGCATTTTGAGCCGTTAATGCGGAAAACTGTGGAGAGTCCCCTACCACAAACCATCCCCAAACACCTATAAAAGTAATAAATACAGGAAATGAAGTAAACAACAGTATAGGTGAAAGTAAACAACAAAACAAACTTACGGTCAGTTGCCAAAAAGCCACTTTCTCACTCCCGAAAAACTTTACTAAATAACCACCTGTAATGCATGAAAGCGCACCAATTGCAATTACTATAAAACTAAATAATGGAATGTTCACCGGAACATTATTCAGATTTTCATAAACTAAAATGTAAAAGGGAATGAAGGCCCAAAAAGCATACAGTTCCCACATATGGCCAAAATAACCAAAGGCTGCTTTTCTAAATTCGGGAGAGACAAAAGCTTTTTGTAAAGCCGAAAACTTAAACTTAGTAGGCTTTTTAGCGGTAATAACCTCTGGAACAAAAAAGAGTATTAAAACCCCGCCAATGGCCGCAAATAAGCTCACCAATTGTAAGACCTCTAAAGGGCTTAGCGTCCATTCAAAAGCTACTAACGCATGCGGAAAGGCTGTTCCTAAAACCAAAGCACCAACCAAATAACCCAAAGCTTTACCTAAACCTTTTTGATAATAGGTAGAAGCTAGTTTCATACCTACCGGATAGATGCCCGCTAAAGCCACACCAGTTATAAACCGCAAAATCATCCAAACCGTATAATTAGCGCTAAAGCTAAGCGAAAACGTACAGAGTCCTCCCAACAAAGAAGAAACAAAGAATACTTTATGAGCAGGAAATCGGTCTGATACAGAAAATACTGCCAACACCAAGGTCCCCAGAATAAAACCCAATTGAATCATTAAGGTTAGCTGAGAAACACTTTCGGCAGGAAAACCAAAACTTAGCAAGGGTAACACTGCATTGGTAGCAAACCACAAAGAAGTACCCGCAAATTGTGCAAGTACAATCACAGGAAGGATGTAAAACTTAATAGCGGGTGTTTCTTCTTTCATTCCTATATCTTGTATTGAATCACGGAACTAAGTTCCGCACCAGAAAGCATTCTACTTTCATTAACAACAAAAAACCCTGTTGGCTTTCACCAACAGGGTTTTATAAAACGTTATAATCTATAATTAGATCCTTCCTTTAATTTTCACCACCTGCACCGGGTTAGTTGGTGAGTTGGAGTAAATATAAACCGACTTCGATTGGTAGCCTGTTCGGTCACTGGTATCGAATACTAATTTCAGTTTGGTTTTAGCCCCTGGTGCTATGGTTTCTTTTTCCATTTCTGCTGTTAAGCAAGAACACGCACTTTTCACCTTTCGGATTTTTAATGGTGTTTTGCCTGTATTTTCAATTTCAAAAGCATAGCTTACAGGTTGTGAACTAGAGGCATTCCCGAAATCATAAATGGGGTTTAAAACAAATAATTGAGGTGCTTTGGCTTTTTGTTCTTCCGTCATTGGCGGGAAATACTCTTCAATGGTAGCTCTAACCGCTAATTCTTTCACTGGTTCAGTTTCATCGGTAGTATTTATTGAGATAAAATCTACCATATAACCAAAATCGTTCTTCTTAATAGGATCGTATGAGATAATGATTTTACCATAGGTTTTAGGCGCTAACACCAAAGGCTCAATCTTCACTTCCATGTATTCCGGAACTTCTAACTCTTCAATTTTAAAAATAATAGGCTTTTCGCTGTTGTTGTAAAACTGAAAATCTTTGTGAGCCTCTCCATTGGTTTTAATCACGCCCATCTGAAGACTAGTAGACTTCATTAATAAATTACCAATATAGTCGGGCAATTCTTCTTCGGCATTAGAACGCTCTCTTGGCAACACATTACCCTTAATAGTAAGCTCTGTAGTGTCTTTAGTAGTTCTAACGGTTAAATGCTTGTCAAATATACCAGGTCTATTATAAGGCTCGTATTCGGCTTTAATAATGCCTTCTCCACCAGCAGGAATGGCTTTTTCTGACCATTCAGGTGTGGTACAACCGCATTCCACATCTACTGCCATTATACTAATGGGTTCTTTGTAATTGTTTTTAAACCGAAACGTATAATCTACATTTCCACCGTCTTCTTCTACCTCACCAAAATCGTGTACTTTGGTTTTAAATTGAGCCTGAGCAAAAATTTGTAAAGAAAACAAAAGGGCTATACCCGAAAACAGTAATCTGTTCATATACAATGTGTGAATTTATCTAATGGACGATTAAACCTGTATTTTATTGCACCGCTTCCATCACTTTTTTAACGGAAGCTAATACGGCTTCAAATTTATCTAAATAAACCATGTTAGGGCCATCTGAAAGTGCTTCTTCCGGATTACGGTGTACTTCAAAGAAAAAACCTTTAACACCTACTGCTGCTGCTGCTTTAGCAATGTAAGGTACATATTCTCTGTTTCCGCCTGTTTTACCACCTAAACCACCTGGCTTTTGTACGGCATGTGTACAATCCATTACAACCGGGTAACCGTATTCTTTCATTTCTAATACACCCGTGTAATCTACCACAAGGTTGTTAAAACCATACATAGAACCACGTTCGCAAAGCATAAGGTTTTTATTACCTGTTGATTCTAATTTAGAAACCACGTTTTTCATATCTGCGGCAGAAAGAAACTGTGCTTTTTTAACATTAATGATTTTACCCGTTGCACCGGCAGCCATTAATAAATCGGTTTGTCTACACAAGAAAGCAGGTATTTGCAATACATCTACCACTTCGGCTACTTTTTCAGCTTGCCAAGATTCGTGAATATCGGTAACAACCGGGACGTTAAATTTCTCTTTAATCTTCTTAAAGACACTTAACCCAAAATCTAGTCCGTCACCACGGAACGAAGAAACAGATGTTCTATTGGCTTTATCAAAAGAAGCTTTAAAGATGTAGGTAAACCCTTGTCTTTCGCAAATTGCTTTTAATTGCTCGGCTAAGTCTAAAGCCATTTCTTCGCTTTCAATAATGCAGGGACCTGCCATTACGAAAGGTTTATGTTGTAATTCTTCGAATAAACTCATGCTACGCGCTGTAAATACCTATTAATTTTTTCCCTTCAACTACTAAAAGACTTTTAATCTTAAAAGTAGCCATTATTTGTTCTGCTTCCGAAACTCGTGTATCAGCAGTTACCATCTTCGGATTGGTAGTCATTATTTCTTCTGCTACTAAACCAAAGAATCGTTCGTCTGCAAAATTATTTAAGGCGCGTCTTAAATCACCATCTGTAATAATTCCTTCAACTTCGCCTAAATCATCTATAATTACAGCCGTTCCTAATTTCCCTTGTGTGGCTTTTAGAATTACGTCTCTAATGTTTGTGTTTCTGTCCACAATAGGAAGATTTTTGGTCTCCATCTCATCACCAACTTTAGTCAATAGTTTTCTTCCTAAACTACCTCCAGGATGGAAACGAGCAAAGTTTTCTTCCTTAAACTGATTAACTTCTATAAGTACTACTGCCAAAGCATCACCCATAGCCAATGTTGCGGTTGTACTGCTAGTAGGTGCTAATTGCAAAGGACAGGCTTCTTTGTCTACATGTATGTTTAATACAAAATCGGCATTTTTAGCCAAAGTTGAATTTGGATTCCCAACCATACAGATGTGTATCATCCCATTGTCTTTCACAAAAGGAACAATTTTAAGTACTTCATCTGTTTCACCAGAATTTGAAATGCTCAAAAACACGTCATTGGAAGTTAGCATCCCTAAATCGCCGTGAAAAGCTTCTGCTGGATGAACAAAAAAACTAGGTGTACCAGTACTGGCAAAAGTTGCTGCCATTTTCTTACCAATATGGCCAGACTTACCCATTCCGCAGACAATCAGCTTGCCTTTGCTTTCATGGATAGCCATAACCGCCTTTTTGAAATCGGCATTTAGGTTCTTTTTTAAACCTAAAAGTGCTTCCGCTTCTATTTCAAAAACTTCTTGGGCTATTTTTAAAATATCTATACTCACTCTATTTTTTCTCTTCTGAAATTTCAGCGCCTTCAATTAGTTTGAATAATTCAGCTAAATCTGGGCTAATAATAATTTCTGTTCTTCTGTTTTGAGCTCTTGCCTCACGTGTTTTTTCATCCACTTTAGGTTTGTAAGACGCTCTACCTGATGGAACTAATAATTTAGGGTCTACTCCCGCTGTCACTAATTCTCTTACAATGTTTGTAGCTCTTAAAACCGATAAATCCCAGTTGTCTTTTAAGTCCCCTTTAGCTGTCATGGCTAAATCATCGGTATGGCCTTCAATGTTGATTTCAATATCGGATTGTCCTTTTAAGGCTTCACCCAATTTAGCTAATGCTTCTTTACCTTTGGTATCTACATTGTAACTACCTGAAGCAAATAATAAATCAGCCGCTAAAGAAACGTATACTTTACCGTCAATTACTTCAACCGTTAATTCGTCTTTATTAAATTTTAATAAAGCACCCGCTACTTGATCTCTAATACGGTTTATGGCAGCATCACGTTCTTTAATTAATCGTTCTAATTCCTGAACACGGGCCTCACGTTCGTTTAGGCCAACAATCAAGCTATCTACGGTGCTTTCACGTTGTTGTAGTTCTTTTTGTAACGATTCATTAGCACGTTGGCCTTTAGCTAAGGTACTGTCTCTTTCTTCTAATTCGGCACGTAAATTAGCCACACGCTCTAATTGCTTAGATAGGTTTTGCGCATCTGCTGCCGATATTTTTGATAAGTTTTGGTATTGGTCAATCAGTTCTTTATATAACCCACCCAATTGAGCGGTGTCTTTAGCCAATTCGTCAATTTTGGCATTTCTTGCTTTCAACTCGTCTTGAAGCTGTTGTAATTCAGCACTTAAAACCTCATTGCTTTTTTCTAATTCATTTTTTTCTATTTCTAGCTTGGACTTTCTTTGGGCTAACTCATCGTATTTTTTCTTTGAGACTATACAACCCGAAAGAAATACTAATCCTGTTAAAAGGAGGCAAACAATACCATTTCTCATAAAATTCTCTTTTTCTATTATCAAATTTATAAATACTGAAGCAAGTAACTTATGCTTTAGTGTAAAATGTTTCCACAGCTTCTATAATGGAAGCCTGTTCGTTTTCTGTTAAATCATAAAAAATGGGTAAGCGGATTAACGTTTTGGCTACTTTTTCAGTAACTGTAAGGCTTAATTTAGCATTTTTCTTCAAGAAAAACGGACTTAAATGTAAGGGTTGGTAATGAAAAACCGCTTGTATTTGTCGTTCTTTTAAATGCCTTATTAAAGCATCTCTTTCTTCTTCCGACTTACAAAGTAAATAATAAATAGAACCATTTACGGTAGCGTATTTCGGAACAATAGGTCTTCTTATTACGTCTTTTTGTTCAAGTTTTTCAAATGCTTTTTGATAGGTTTCCCAAATTTTCACTCTTTTTTCCTGAATAAGATCTATGTTTTCTAATTGTGCTTTTAGATAAGCTGCGTTCATTTCGCTAGGTAAAAAAGAAGAGCCTAATGATTGCCAAGTGTAAACTTCTTTTTCTTTTCTATCAAAAGCATTTCTATCGGTTCCTTTTTGCCAAACTACTTCGGAAGGAAAAATAAATTCTGGATTATTAATACACAAAGCCCCGCCTTCACCACACATTATGTTCTTAGTTTGATGGAAAGAATAAGCACTGAAATCACTTAAAGTACCTGTATACTTATAATTGTATTTAGAATTGATTCCCAATGCATTATCTTCTATTAAAAAAACAGTTTTGTTAGCAGGAAGTACTTTTTTAATGGCATCAACATCACAAGAAACACCCGCATAATGCAACAGCACTACGGCTTTGGTTTTCGGACTTAATAATCGTTTTATTTCTTTTGCCGAAATACATAACGTATCCGAATCAACGTCGGCAAATTTGATTTGAGCTCCCCGCAACGCAAACGCATTGGCCGTAGAGACATAGGCAAAAGATGGGATTATAATTTCGTCTTCGGTTTGCAAATCCAGCAAAATGGAAATCATTTCTAAGGCATCGGTGCAAGAGGTAGTCAACAAGACTTTAGGAAAACCAAACTGGTCTTCTAAAAAATGCTGACATGCTCGGGTGTATTTTCCGTCGCCCGATATTCTACCGCTGGTAACGGCATCTTGAATGTATTCTAATTCCTTCCCTATTAAAACGGGTTTATTAAATGGGATCACTTTTTTCTGCTTTCAATAAATTCTTTTACGTTTCTGAAGGTTAACTCCATTAACTTAATTCTTGCTTCCACAGAAGCCCAAGCAATATGAGGGGTTAATAATAATTTATTAGGGTCTATAACCTGTTTAAGCGGACTTTTATCGGTTATTGGTTCGTTTTCGAAAACATCTAGTGCTGCTGCTTGTATTTTATCATCAATTAAAGCGGTAACTAAATCTTCTTCTACCACAATGCCTCCTCTACCGGTATTAATTAAAATACAATTCGGTTTAACAAATTTAAAGGCATGAGCATCTATTAAGTTTTTGGTGTCTTCGTTGTAGGGTGCATGAATAGAAATAATATCCGAAACGCTTAAAAACTCTTCAAAACCCAATTTTTCGTACTTATAATAACTATTACTGCCGGAAGTAGAATAGAAAACAACTTTAGCTCCAAAGGCTTCCGCTATTTCTCCCACACGTTTACCAATGGCACCCAAGCCAATTATCCCGAACGTTTTTCCTTTAATTTCAGTTATGGGGTGGCCAATGTGTGTGAACAAGTGATGTTTTGCATAACGGCCAGATTTTACATAGTCGTTGTAATAAGCGTTTCTATGCAGCAACTCTAATAGCATACTAAAAGTATGTTCAGCAACAGAGTCAGAGGAATAGCCTCTAACGTTCTTAACTGCCACTCCACGTTCTTGGGCAGCGAAAGTGTCAATATTATTAGTACCAGTAGCGGTGACACAGATCAATTTAAGGTCTGAACATTGTTCCAGAACCTCTTTGTCTAGCACTACTTTATTGGTAATGGCAACATCAATATTCTGAAGCCGTTTAACCCTGTCTTTATTTTCTGTAAACGGGTATAATGTTACAATACCCAATTCATTAAAATTGTCTAGGTTAATATCTGAACCCAGAGTTTCCGTGTCTAGAAATGCTATTCGGTACATAGATAAATTTTCTTCGTCTAAAATAATTGGAATTGAAGCCCTATAAAACTATTTTCAGTACTTATGTTATTCACAATTTAAGATATCATTTTTATGATCAATAATAAAATTCAACTGGTTGTTGATGATCCTTGGTTAGAACCTTACGCTCCTTTCATTGAAGACCGTTTTCAACGGTATAAAGACAGATTGGCGCACATCGAAAAATATTCGGGAACGCTTTCTGATTTTGCGAACGGGCATGAATATTTTGGTTTTCATTACGATGAAACTAAAAAAGGTTGGTTTTACAGAGAATGGGCACCCGCTGCGCAGTACCTTTTCTTAACCGGTGATTTCAACAATTGGGATCCTGCTAGTCATCCGTTAAAGAAAAACGATGCTGGTGTGTGGGAGATTTTTATTTCGGACCCTAAAAAAGATGTCCTAAAACACGAAAGCAAGGTTAAAGTTAAAGTTATAGGCAATAAAGGTGTACAAGACCGTATTCCTGCTTACATACAACGTGCGGTAGAAAACGAACAACACGATTATTCCGGACAAATCTGGAGTCCCGAAAAAGCATTTAAATGGACAGACGGTAAGTTTAAAGCCGGTTCTATTAAAGCCCCTATCATATATGAAGCCCATGTTGGTATGGCGCAAGAAACGGAAGGTGTTGGTACCTACCGCGAATTTGCCGACAAAACCTTAGCCCGAATTATAGATTTAGGCTACAATTGCATTCAGTTAATGGCCATACAAGAGCACCCATATTACGGTTCTTTTGGTTACCATGTGTCTAACTTTTTTGCCCCTTCTTCTAGATTTGGTTCTCCCGAAGATTTAAAATACCTGATTAACAAAGCCCATAACAATGGCATTGCCGTGATTATGGACATTGTTCACTCTCATGCAGTTAAAAATACAGCGGAAGGTTTGAATGAATTTGATGGTTCGGAGCACCAATACTTTCACCCTGGCGGTAAAGGTGAACACCCTGCTTGGGATTCTAAATTGTTTGACTACGGAAGAGAAGAAGTACAACAGTTTCTATTAAGCAACGTGAAATTTTGGCTGAACGAATACCATTTTGATGGTTTCCGTTTTGATGGAATTACGTCTATGCTTTACCTACACCACGGTATGGGTACCGCTTTTGACCATTACGATAAGTATTTTGTAGATGAAATAGACCACGATGCTATTACCTATTTGCAACTTGCGGCTAAGATTGCGAAAGATACAAAACCCGATTGTTTGTTGATTGCAGAAGATATGAGTGGTATGCCCGGTATTTGTAAACCGATTGAAGACGGTGGTATTGGCTTCGATTTCCGTTTGGCTATGGGTATCCCCGATTTCTGGATTAAACTTCTGAAAGAAAAACAAGACGAAGACTGGAACATTCACGAATTGTGGGAGGTAATGACCAACCGACGTTATGGTGAAAAAGTGGTGGCTTATGCCGAATCGCATGACCAAGCTTTAGTGGGTGATAAAACCTTGGCGTTTTGGTTGATGGATAAGGAAATGTATTTCCACATGGCCAAAGAAGACCAAAACCTAATTATTGACCGTGGTATTGCTTTACATAAAATGATCCGTTTGTTTACCATGGCTTTAGGCGGTGATGCGTACTTAACCTTTATTGGTAACGAATTTGGTCATCCGGAGTGGGTAGATTTCCCAAGAGAAGGAAACGGCTGGAGTCACAAATATGCGCGTAGACAATGGTCTTTAGCCGATAACCCGGAATTGAAATACGAGTACCTGAACAACTTTGACAAAGCGATGGTACAAAACACAGACGCTGAAAAGTTATTGCAAGATCCTTTTGCCCGTCAGTTGAATATGGACGATGCCAATAATGTTGTAATTTTTGAACGAGGAGAATTAATCTTCATTTTCAATTTTAGTCCTAATAATGCCATACCGGATTATAAATTTTATGCGCCCGAAGGCGACTACAAAATTGTTCTAAACTCTGACAGACCAGAATTTGGCGGCTTTAACCGTGTAGACGATAACATCACCTATGCTACGTTTAAAGAGGATGGTACTACCAAACTAAGTGTTTACGCAACCAACCGTACGGCTTTAGTCTTGAAGAAAATCTAATAACAAAGCCATGGAAACACTCCATTTGGTTTTATGTTCTTATATGATGGGTTTGTGCTGGCTGGTACAGCGGGTACATTACCCATCATTTTTACATTTAACTGCCGAACAAGGAAAACAACACGCCTTTTCACATGTTGCTCCCACTAAGTGGATTACAGCACCGCCTATGATTGCAGAATTGGCTAGCGCGCTGTATTTAGTTTACCTGTACCAAAATATTTTTTGGAGCCTTAATCTAACCGCGGTATTTATTATTTGGGCTTCAACCTTTGGTTTACAAGTACCCGCACACAAGCGTTTAGCAAAAAACTGGGAAGAAAAAACTGTTCGGTATTTAATTAACACCAACTGGATACGTACCCTATTATGGTCGGCCAGAACCTTACTCTTACTTTATTTTATTGCATTATGAACAACGTGTTAACCATTGCCGGTTATTACAACATCCTTTGGGGAACTATTGTAGTTATGTTTCCAAATATCTTTTTTCAATTGGCCGATTTACCGGTGCCGCTTTATCCCATGATCTGGCAATCGGTGGGGATGATTGTGGGCGTTTACGGAATTGGGTATTGGTTGGCCGCCAGAAACCCTATAAAACACTACCCTATTGTAGTTGTTGGTTTTTTGGGAAAACTCTTCGGGCCTATTGGCATATTTTACTATGTTTTTACATGGAATGCTTTCACCAAACTTTATATATGTAACCGTTTTTAACGACTTAATCTGGATGTATCCTTTTGGTGCTCTGTTGCTTAAAGCTTGGAAGGTGAATAAGTTTAAACATTGAAAACAGATTTTTAACATAGATTTTTAGTTATTTAAGAGATATGTCCGTTTTTAACAACTTATTTTAACATGAAACTCGAAAAGATTCTAGACAACCTCAATTCTTTTGAAAAGAACTCATTTTTAAAAATTATTGACATTGTAATTGCTGGTAAACCCAAAAATTCAAAAGAGATAGATACAATATTAAATGATGCAAGTGGCGATTTAAAAGCCATGGACAGTTTAAATATTTCCAAAGTCTTTAATTTATTAAAAAATGAATTTTCCGAGTATCTAAAGCATGAGTTTTCAAATTCAACATCGCAACTAGATGTTATTGCTGACATCTTGATAAAAGATGGTAACTGTATAATGAAGCAAGATTGGTTGTCTAGACTTTATGAAACAGAATTGAAACAACTAAAAAAGAAGGTAAAACAATTCGAGTCTGATATAAACGATGATAAATCTGAGCTAGATAATAGTAGAAAAAGAGATTATCAAATCTATAAAGCTTGTTTAAATACTGCTTACATAAATGATGACCTTAACAATCAGGAAAGGAAAATAACATCTGATGAACAAAGTATAATTAACACTCTTACTTCAACATTAGAACTTTCAGCTGAAGAAATCAAGTTGATTAACTACATGGTTGTACCATTAAAAACCATGATAATTGATGATATAATTACTGAGTTGAAAAACTTGGGTATTATCTTCTATTCAAAGAAGACAAACATGGTTTATATAGCCGATGAGATTGTTACTTTATTAAGAAAGATAAAAGGCAAAAAAGTAGCTGACAAATTCTCAAGAAGGATTCTAAAGCAATTAAGAGAGCCTCAAATAAACCTTATTTGTAAGAAACACAACATTGATTGGAAACAGGATTTTGAAACAAAGGTTAAAGAAATAATCAAAGAAGGCATTTCTTTAAAAGCCATTTTATCAAATGATGTACATAAAAATGATTTATCACGGACTGAAAAGAAAAAAATTCTCATAGAATTTTGCGATGACAAGCTTAAAATACAACCAAATATTAAAGGAGCCACTTTAGATGATAAAATTGATAATTTAATAAAGTATTTTGAAGAGCTTGAGTCTGATGAAAAAGTAGGTATTTCTATTGATGGATATGAAAAAATGCTACTTGAATTAAATGAAGACCTTCCGGAAGTTAAAAACCTTCTTAAAAAGGAGTTTGAACTTCAAGAAGAAAAGGTCATGAGCAGTTCGTACCTTTTAGATTACAACATAAAGCCTTTAGATATTCTAGAAATAATACCTGAGACCGAATTAATTGCTTTTTGTGAGAAGAGATCTATTAAAACCAGAGGTAATTTATTTGAAAATATTTTAGAAAACTACACCGATGCTGAAAACTTATATCTTGAAAATTATAGCTCAATTGGATATAGAGACTTAGCAAAACTTAAGGAAAACGGAATTTCAATTAAGGAGAGTGAACTAGGTATTCTTTTCGAAGACTTAACTAAAAACATACTCGATAAACTGGGTTTCAACATCAATGAAAAATTACGAAAGGAATTAAATACCGCTAAAGACAAAATTGACATTGTTATTTCTACATCTGAAAAAGACATCATTTTAGTAGAATGTAAATCCATTAAGGAAAGTGGTTATAATAAATTCAGTTCTGTTTCTAGACAACTTAAATCTTATATGCTTTTAGCTGAAAAAAACGGATACAAAGTAATTAAATCGCTTTTAATAGCTCCCGAGTTTTCAGACGAATTCATTAAAGACTGTGGCTTAGAATACGAATTAAACCTATCTCTTATTGGTGCTGAGTCACTATCTAAAATATTAGAAGTATTTAAAAACTCTAAGCACAAAGCATTTCCACATAATTTATTTATGAGAGATGTAGTCATCCAAGAAGATAGAATTATAAAAGCTATTGGAAAGTGATCATTAATCCTTTATCTAGAATCGTTAATATCTCTAATTTAGCTCATTAACGATTCTATTTGGTTTACTAAAAGAAACAAATGAAACCCCTCTTCCCTTTCCTACTCTTTTTACTTATCGCTTGTAATCCTGAAAAAAAGGAGGTTCAATCCTATCATTCAGAGGATTTAGAAATAACACCGCTAACAGAAAATTCTTATTTGCACCTTAGTTATTTAGATATTCCAGAGCATGGTTCTTTTCCGTGTAACGGGGTAATCTATTACAATAATGGAGAAGCGGTAATTTTTGATGCGCCGTCTAAAGATTCGGTTTCGGAAGTATTAATCCGGTGGATAGAAACCGACTTACATTGTAGAGTAAAGGCAATTGTAGTGAATCATTTTCACAAAGATTGTTTGGGTGGTTTGGCGGCTTTCCACCAAAAAGGGATTGCTTCTTACGCCAATAAACAAACTATAGTATTCGCCAAAAACAACCAATCGGTAGTACCACAAATTGGTTTTTCGGATTCTTTGGAGATTTCGGTAGGAACACTAAAGATTGTAAATCGCTATTTTGGTGAAGGCCATACACAAGACAACATTGTAAGTTACATGCCTACCGATTCTTTACTTTTTGGTGGTTGCTTGATTAAAGAAGTGGGTGCTGGTTTTGGTAATCTAGAGGATGCCAACACCAAAGAATGGGCGACAACGGTTTCAAAAATCATAAACACCTACCCCAAGCTAAAGCACGTTGTTCCCGGGCATGGAAAAGTAGGCGGCGTAGAATTGCTTGATTATACTATTGAGAAGTTTGATGCGAACAACGCGGCGCATAATGCTAACACGAACTAATATTTTTTAATCCTGTTTATAGAGATAATCGTTTTTTAAATCTATGAAGGGATTAAGTACCGCTAATAAAAAGTTTATAATTAAGGATTTGCCTCACCTATTAAAAGAGACTTACATAAACTGGAATAAGGATAATCCATGGAGGCTTAGTGCTGTTGTAGCCTATTACGCTGTATTGGCCTTGCCTGGTTTATTGGTTATTCTAATAAATGTAGTAGGTGCTATTTGGGGAGAAGATATTGTAAGAGGATATTTTTCGGATGAAATTTCTAATGTATTAGGCCACGATGCCGCAGAATCCATACAAAACATAGTTAGTAATGCAGAGGCGAGTGATAAAAGTATTATTTCTACCATAATTGGAATTGGCACATTAATTTTTGGTGCTACAGGTTTGTTTTATCAACTGCAACTCTCTTTAAATCAGGTATGGGAAATCCGTATTGATCCAAAAGCAGGCATGCTTAAACTATTGGTAGACAGAGCCCGCGGCTTTGCTTTTGTTTTAGTAATTGGCTTTTTACTGTTAGTAAGCTTTGTAGTGACCGCGGCAATAGGTTTATTAAATAATTTTATAGAAAAAATGCTTCCCGATTTTCTTACCTATTTAGCCTATGCCATAAACATGATTCTCTCTTTTGGGATAATAACGGTTCTTTTTGCCTTAATATTTAAGTATTTACCCGATGCCAAAATCAAATGGAAAACCGTATGGGTTGGTGCTGTAATAACCTCTTTTTTATTTACGATAGGGAAATTTCTTCTGGGTTTATATTTTGGTCATGCTAATCCCGGTTCTACCTATGGCGCAGCCAGCTCTATTGTTTTAGTATTACTTTGGGTTTCGTATTCTTGTCTTATACTTTTTTTTGGTGCCGAATTTACCTGGATTTTTGCCAAACATTATGGTAAAGATATTTTACCCAGTTCACATGCCATTCTAATAAAAGAAGAACAAGTGATACTACAAAAAGGAAGCGATACTGAAAGCCCTGAAAAAAAATAAACGCTTTTCTGTTTTTATTCGTTAGTATGTACACATGAAGAAGTCCATTAAAGCCCTTTTCCTTCTGTTTTTCATAAGCATTTTTGTCTTTGCTTGTAAAAAGGAAGATTCTACTTCGCCAACCATTCCAGAACCAACCCCACAAGATACCATAACTGAAACACCTGTAGAAAGTCATTTTCTTTCTTTCGAAAAACAAGAAAGTTTTACGGCCGATGAGATGAAACTGGTGGCTCAGTTGGCCGGTTATCCTGAATATGTGAACAAAATTAAATACGGCGCAACCGAATATTTAATCACTTATAAAACCCAATTAAACGACAATGAAGTGATTGCTTCAGGCATGTTGTACTTGCCCGATAGTAGCGCTGCTGCTGCCCCATTGGTAAGTGTACAACACGGCACCTTGTTTGAAAAGAAAACAGCACCTTCTGTTAATCCGGAATTTCCGCTAAGCATCCTTTTTTCAGCTTTAGGTTATATAACTATGGAACCCGATTACATTGGTTATGGTGCTTCGGTAGACTATTTCCATCCGTATTACGACAAAGAATCGAGTGCGCAAGCCGTGATAGATTTTATATTGGCTTCTAAAGAATATTTACAGAATCAGGAAATCACACATTCTGAAAAACTATTCCTGATTGGTTATTCAGAAGGTGGGTATGTTACGCTAGCTACCCAGCAAAAAATTGAACAAAATTATACTGAAAATATGAGTCTTACCGCCGTAGCAGCTGGCGCAGGCGGGTATGACTTAAACCAAATTATTGAAGATATTACTCAAGAAGACTATTATTCTTATCCGGCTTATTTGGCCTTTATTATAGAATCTTACCACACTACTTATAATTGGCCATATCCGTATACGTATTTTTATAAAGAACCCTATGCGTCTAAATTACCTTCGTTAATTGATGGTTATACATCTGGAAGTGCCATTAACCAAGAATTAACCACCAATGTTACTCAATTACTAGATTCGTTGTTTTATAGTCGTTTAAAAGATCCGCAAGCATATATTGAGTTCGAAAAAGCAATACAGCGAAACTCCATTATAAATTGGAAACCCAAAACGCCTTTAAAATTATACCACGGTACCGAAGACGAAGTTGTTCCGTACAACAATAGTGTTTCGGTTTACAACAACCTAAAAAACCAAGGCGCTACAGAAATTGAATTTATTAGTATACCCGGAGGAAATCACGGCAACAGTTTTGAACCTATGTTAACCCACGTTGTAGATTGGTTTCAATCGTTTAATCCTCGCCTTTCGGAATAGAATTCCTTTTCTTTCAGAAAAAAGAAGATAGATTTTAGTTATTTTAGAATACTTAGTGCAAGTAGAACAAGTAGGTTCTTCCACTCACCAAGAAGTTTTTATTACCTTTTTAAAACACTATTATGATAATTTTTGGAACCCGAGGCATAAAATCTACCATTAAAAAAGGAGACTTTAATTGCCCACAATGTCAAGTAAACACCAATTATAGACACCGAAAAGTACGGCGTTTTTTCACGCTTTATTTTATACCTGTTATTCCCTTAGATCGATTAGGTGAATATGTAGAATGCGGAACGTGCAAAGGTACATTTGTGCCCAGAGTATTAGAAGACACCAATTCTGGCAAAGCGTTTCTCTCTGTTTTGGAGGAAGCCATTAGGCATTCTATGATTTTAATTATGCTTACCGATGGTGAAATTGATGCGAATGAAAAAGAACAAACGCTTAAAATCATTAATAAGTTTTCTGAAGGTGAAACAAGGATGCAAAAACTAGACGAATACATTAAAGAGGTAGAATTAAGAAAAGATGAAGACCTATTGCAGTATTTAAGTAAAGTAGAGCCTGCTTTAGATAACCATGGGAAAGAATCTATTATTAAATGCGCTATTACGGTAGCCGCAGCTGACGGTAAAATTGACAATTCCGAATTAAAAGTAATTGATAATATGGGAAAAGCTTTAAAGTTAACCTCGGCACACTTAAAAGGTATATTTGGGGATATCTTGGAGAGCAGAAACGAAGCTATGGCTATTCTTAATTAAGAGTAAATTCTTTTTGAGATTCTTAAATAAAAACATTTGATAAAATGGAATGAATTTTATGAAAGTTAGGATTTTATAAATTCATTCCATTTTCTTTGTCCTTCATCTAAGAATAAAATTTTTGTTTCCTTCTTCAACAAGAAAAAACGGTTTAGATTTTTTACGTGGAATAGCAATACTCTTAGTATTGTTTAGGCACAGCGACTATACAAACTTTTTCTTATTTCATTTTGGTTGGTTGGGTGTAGATTTGTTTTTTGTATTAAGTGGTTTTCTTATCACCAATATTTTAATACAACAACAAACACTTCCTCTAAAAACATTTTACTACCATCGTTTTTTAAAGATTGTTCCTCCATTTTACCTCTTTCTTATAATTAGCAGTATTTACTCTGTTTATTATTTAGATACAAACTTCAGTTATAAGAAAATAATTAGCGAATTGCTTTTCACACAAAGCTATGGCCCACATATTTGGCTACACACGTGGACCTTAGCTGTTGAAGTTCAGTTTTATCTATTTATAGGACTTCTATTCTATCTAATTCATTCCTTTAAACTGAAAATCAAATTAAAACCAATGCTTATTTTTATTGGCATTATACTTATCAGTTCATTATTATTCAGAATACTAAACTCTTATCCTCATAGAAATGAATACTCTTTTTTCTTCACCCAAACACACCTCCGCTGTGATGGTTTATTTGTAGGCATGTTATTTTCATTTTTAAAAGAAACCCCTAAAACAAATGATTTACTAAACAGATTTCGTTTTCATTTACTCTTCTTAGGCTTATTACTAATTGCACCAGGATTTAGGGCCTATGGAGGTGGATTTTTTATGAATACAATTGGTTTAAGTTTGGTTAATCTTGGCTTTGGCTGCATAGTTTACTTCAGCTACCAATCCGAATATCTTTTTCAGTCTGAAAACAGTTTAAAAGCAGCCTTAATAAGGCTATTCTGTTTTATTGGTATAAGTTCTTATTCCATTTATTTATGGCATATGCTTATTAAAAAAGTACTAACAAATATTTTGGGTTTTAATGAAAATACGTGGGTATATTTTCTATTGTCTTTGTTTATTGGCATGTTTTTTTATTTGGCAATAGAGAAACCGCTTATAAAAATGAAAAACCTTGTTATTTTAAAGCAGTCTTAATTCAAATATCTTAAGCTAGAACAATTAATAGCACTTTTCATACTTCTTTTCGTTAATTGAATAGAACTTAAACAACCAAGATTATGGCCATAAGATTAGCTAACAACTGCTCTAATTGCAGCAATTTATCTAACCATCTTTGCAGTGTTCATAAAGTTGAGGTAAGTGAAAAACATACTTGCGATACTTTTTCTATGATGAGCGCCATTAAAGATGAAATGATGTGTTCTACATGTTCACGCTTTGAAAACGATGATTGTGCCCATCCCGACAAAGCAACTCCAGAAATGCTTTGCACACATTGGGCACCCAATAGAATTAATTAATAATTTCTACTAACAGTATTAACCTCTGCATACTTTTTGTAGAGGTTATTTTTCACTTATTATTAGCCCAATTCAATAGCTATTTAATTGATTTTTAAATACACTTAGCAAAGCAAATACTTTTAATTACCGAAAATCAATAAGGCCCCACTGTTAGTATAATTAGCTTCTGGGTCATCGCCCTTTAATTCTATTGCATAATAATACGTGCCAAAAGGTAATTGTTTACCGTTATTTCGGCCATCCCATGGTTTATTGTAACCGTTTTTGGTTTCAAATACTTTTGCACCCCAGCGGTTAAATACACGTACCGTAGTATTCGGATACCTTGCCAAATTGCTTATTACCCAAGTGTCATTTAAACCATCTCCGTTTGGTGAAAATGCATTAGGGATTTTAACCAATTTGTAATTTTTCACTAGAATTTCCGCCTCTACCTCGCATGCATTTTCATTAAAACCAGTAGTTACAAGAGTTCTGTAGGTGGTAAAAATCTCTTCGTCTTGTGGTACATAATACGGGTTTAAAATTATACTACCAGATTGAATACTATGATCAAACCCATCATCTGTAGAAGTGGTGCTTAAATAGATATTGGGATCCCATGTTATAGATGAAATGGTGTCTTTTCCGTTTATAACTACTTCTAGAGGCAGGGCAACATAATTTCCGTCTTCATAAATAACAGATATTTCTGGGGTTCTGAAAAACACTTCAGGGTTTTCATAAATCTTAGCATTAACGGTATCGTAAGCGGGTTGGCAATTTGGGTTACTAACTTCTAATACATATTCTCCACTTTCAGTATAATTACCAAGCGTTAATGTCTGTGGTGATATAGTATTGTTTAATAATTCCCCATTATAAAACCATTTGTACCGTAGGTCTTCGCCTAAATATTCGGTTGGGGTCAAAACTATTGGCGACATAGTTTCGCAAATAGTATCATCTGTAATTAAAATTTCCGAATTCACATAACTGAAAACTTGCCAATCCGTTTTTGCTCTGGCTACTTCCGTTTCGTCTATACTTTCTATTTTAGCAAATACTTCATCCCCATTTTCTACATCTGATTCATCGGCTAAAGGTTTGGTAAAATTTTCATCTTTAAACCAAGAAACAGTTGCCGGTAAATTAGTGGTTACATAAGGTGCAATACTGGTTAAATCGTAATCAGCAAAAGTAAACGGCTCACCGGGCACATTTGCGCAAATACTAATGGAAGTGTCTCTAGCCCTTAATGTACATTCGGTTACCCAAAGTGTATCGTAGGTAAAACATTCTTTTTGCTGAATTTTAAGCACATACTCGCCAGTATCTTTAACTGTGGGAGTTTTTAAACTATCACTTCCTGAGGTAAAAGCCCCGGGCGGCCCCGTCCAAAAGTAGCTAACATTAGGTGTAAAGGAAGAAGCTTCTAAAACAGCCGTACTATCTATACAATCTATTTTTTTATCAGGACCAGCACTAGCTACAGGTATTGTACCCGAAGTAGTTACAAGTACATTATCCGTATACGTACAAAGTGATTTATCGGCATTTAAATAATATTTCCCCGGAATGTTTACCTCCGCTTTTAAATCCTGATTATTAGGCAAATAATTTACACCAAAAGGCCCCGTCCAATAATAATTTGAATCTAAGCCTAAAGCAGAAATCCCGTTTAATTGCGTGTGTGTATCTCCGCATTCAATATTAACGGTATCACCAGCACTTATTTCATCAACAATAATTGAATCGTTTACAAGTGTTACCTCACAATTACCAATGCCTTTTAATACTACTACCGGAACATAAACCCCTGGTGCTGTAAATTTATGGTAAACCCTATTTTTATTACTATTACCAGCTTTGCTAGAACCATCACCAAAATCCCAAACGTAACTTTTAATATCATAACCGGTAACAATAGCTAATACCGAATCTGGGTTACATAAATACCTATCTGAAAAATTTAATACGCCGGCAGGACCTTTAATTCGTACTTCCTTAGTGACTGAATCTGTACATAAACCGCTATTACTACTTATAATTAATTTAACATCATAAACACCTGCGTATTTATAGAAATGACTCACTTCCCTACTTTCAGATTGTGACACTATACCGTCACCAAAATCCCACAGAAAATTAGTTGCATATGTATTGGTACTAGTGAAGGATAAAGAAAAACTACCCACACATTTTGATGTGTCGCCACCAATAATAAAATCTGCTTTGGGTTTAACTAAGTTTATATAATCTGGTTTACTAATAGAATCTTTACAGCCTCCGTCATCTATTACAGCAAGGCTAACGGTATAACTACCGGTATCTGAATAAGTATGATTCGAGTTTAAGCCATTATTAGTAGAACCATCTCCATAATACCAAATATATTGGTTGTTGTTGCTTATCTCAGCAGCACTTTGATTTTTAAAAGCCACCTTTAAATCACCACATACTAAGGTATCATTAGAAAAAAAATCAACTTTTGGATTGTACGAACGAATCGTTTTCTGTTGAGTGTCTGTACAACCAATATCATCTGTTACAGTTAAACGCACTTTGAATTGCTGAAATGAGCTAGAGTGCACGTATTGTTTTGTAACATCGGTTTCGGTGGTAATTAATACGGAAGAAGTATCGCCGAAATCCCATTTTCGTTCTGAAATCACTCCTGATTTTTTAGTTGAAACATCTGTAAATTTTGCTTCAAATTCATTTCCGCAGAATGAATTTTGGTCAATACTAAATAACGCTTTCGGACCAGTTACTTTTATTAAATTTGGATTAGAGTAGCTTAATGAACAACCGTAGTTATCTATAATTGTTAATTCTGTAACATAGCTGCCCGTATCTGTGTAAGTATGATTGGCATTACCAGAACCGCTATTAATAGTAGATGATTTCCCATCACCAAAATCCCAAATGTATTTACTTATATTATCTGGATTAATTCCGTTAGGTACAAAATTCACTTTGGTTCGTTTGCAAATTTCTGTATCATCAATAGTGTAATCAAAAGCTCCCGTTTCATCAATAACTTTTACTCCAAACGTTCTTGAAATAGGTTTGTTGGAACTATCTAAAACATCTATAGTAATTAGAAATTGATCATCCCCTGTATTATCTGGAAAAGTATAGGTTATAGGATTATTGTCACCAGTAATTACATCACCAGCAAAATCCCATGACACAACGGTATTACTACTTGCTGTATCTCTAAAAGTAAAGGTATATTTATCACTACAATCATCTGATTTTAAGATAACAATCCCTCCTATTTCTGCAATATGGTCTGTATTGAATTCATCTATATAACAATACCCCGGTACATTAATATTTTTTAAAGCGGAAGTTACAGAACAAGCGTTTTTGGTTTCTATCGCCACACTTCCCGTGTATGTACCAACATTAGGAAATGCTTTAATAATTGTATTTTCTAATTGAGTAATATTAGCTCCATCACTAAAATCAAACGTATAGTCAATTATTGTATCTGTAGTGGTGGCCACTGCAGTAAATATGTAAGGTATAGTTTGACAAATTGTAGCTGATGGGGTTTGTAAGTTTACCGTAGATTTTTTTATTGAAATTGAATTATAGTTTTTCTTGGTGTTACAACCATTTGCATTTATAGCATTTAACGTAACAACATAGTTACCATAGTCTGTAAACGTATGTGTTATAGGATTTTTATTAGTGGTTGTTTCTAATGGTGAGCCGTCTTTAAAATTCCATTGGTAACTATCTGCTAATGAAGAAGTGTTTGTAAAAGTCACCTCTAAAGGGACTTGACAGCTTTTATCAACGTTAACGGTAAAATTTGCACTGGGCTTAGCTATTACTTCTATTGAATGTCTTATTGTATCACTATAACAACTAGAAAAGGAATTAGATGCCACTAATTTAACATCCCATACTCCTTCTTTATTAAATCTATGATTAGCAGTTATGCCACTTGATGTAGAATTATTATCTTCAAAAAACCACTCTGCATCATCTATTAGACCATTATCATCTGAATCAATGGATAAATTGAGGGTTTGACCCACGCATATTTCGTTCTGTAAACTAAAGGTTGGTGTTGGTTTACCCACATAAACCGAATTAGCAGCATTGGTTTTTTTATTTACAGAGCATTTAGGATCATCATGTACCGCATTTAAGGTTATTTGGTATTTCCCTTTAGTGGTGTAGGTATGATTTAATGTTGTAGAGCTATTGCCTACAGTATTGCCATCTCCAAAATCCCACTCATAACTATAATCGTTATTAAATGGTGTGGAATTAACAATATTAACGGTTTGCGGTACAGAACAACTTTTAGCATTATTTACCGTAAACGTGGGGTTTGCTTTAGCATAAACTTCAACTAAATTAGTTTTTGTACTCGCTGAGGTACAGCCAAATTCATTGGTTACAATTAACGTAGGGGAATATTCTTTAGCACCAGTATATGTATGTACAATATTATCCCCTGTAGAAACTAAATCCTTTTTTCCATCACCATAATTCCATTCCCAAGAAGCAATAGCACCATTATCATTGGTGCTGGTATTAATTAATGTAACATCTAAAGGGGCACATCCTTTGCTAGGTATAGCATAAAAATTAGCCTTAGGGCTAGAATAAACATTGATTATTGATGAACTAGTATCTTGGTTTCCTGAATTATCTGAAACCTTTAATAAAACTTTATACGAACCTATTTGTGAAAAAATTCGAACAACACTCTTTCCATTTAATTTTGCTATTTCATTACCAGAAGCTTGATTAATAACACTCCACTGATATGAAGAAATATTACCAGTAGAACTGGATGCATCAAATTCCATAGATCTGCTTTCACAGGAATCTCCGGATGTTACATATGTAAATCTTGACTCTACCTGACTATATGTAATGGTACATATTAGAAACAGAGCAATACTTAAAAAAACTTTATAATATTTAATTTTAGTTAATGGCAAAGAAATATTGATTTAAACCTACACAAAACGTAAAACCCTCAAAACTAATGTTGTAACATGTTTATAACCCCCAGTAAAAGTATACTTTACTACCATAGTTTTAATTAAACTAATCTCCAAAATACAACATGTATTGAACAGAAAAAAATGTTTTATAATTCAAAAAGCTAAAAAAAGAATTATACAAACATTTAAAAAAAAGGTCTAACAATAGTTATACGATTGGGTTATTTGATGTAGCTAAATATTCTATAAGTTGATTAAATAAATATTAATTACACCAATTGTGCTAACCTATTCAACAAATCTTAAATGGAAACATGAAATATGTATGATCTATAATTATTAGTTTACTTAATAAAAAACACTTTCACTTATAGAAAAGGATTTTCGGAAAAAAAAAAATTAATGAGATGCAATTAAAAAGTAACTAAAACCATTAATGCAAAAAATAAACTAACACAGTAAAATTACTTTTCTTAATTGTTGCTCTTACCCATTAATCTAATTTTTCAATTATTAATGCTTTTCATATTTAAAGAATACTTACATATAGAGTTATAGAGATCATTCTTACAACACCTGCATTATTCAATTCTAAAAGGCCCTTTCTTATAAACAAGGGCCATATATTCTAAACTTGTCATTTTTAAAAAACCGCTTTAGCTACTTTTAAAGTAGATTCCGATTTACTCATGGTATAATAATGTAAGGCCGGTACATTGGCTGCTTTCAGGTCTCTAGATTGCTGAATGCACCATTCATTACCAGCGTCTTTTATTTTTTGTTTATCGCCATTACAAGCTTTCACTGTTTTTACTAATTCTTCCGGAATGTCAATATGGAAAACACTAGGTAAAATAGTTAACTGTTTTTCTGTAGCTAATGGTTTTAACCCAGGTATAATAGGCACATTAATTCCTTCGCTTTTGCATAATTCTACAAAGTCAAAGTACTTTTGATTATCGAAAAACATTTGGGTTACAATGTACTCTGCCCCCATTTCTACCTTTCTTTTCAGCCAATATAAATCACTTTTAAGATTGGGTGCTTCAAAGTGTTTTTCTGGATAACCTGCAATACCAATACAGAAGTCAGTTTTAGCACTTTTGTTATCAATATCCTCGTCCATGTAAACCCCTTGGTTCATGTTATTGATTTGCTCTATCAAATCCGTAGCATATTCATTCCCTTCCGGATGCGGCACAAATGAACTTTCTGTTTTCAGCTTATCGCCTTGTAAAGCCAAAACGTTATCAATCCCTAAAAAACCTAAGTCGATTAATGCATTTTCAGTTTCTTCTCTAGAAAAACCACCACATATTAAATGCGGAACAGCATCTACACCAAACTTATTAATTACCGCAGCACAAATACCTACCGTACCTGGGCGTTTTCTAGTTTTGTGTTTCTTCAGCAATCCATTAGGAAGTGTTTTGTAAATAAACTCTTCTCTATGGTAGGTTACGTCTATAAAAGCCGGATTAAAACTTAACAATGGATCAATAGCATTAAACAATGTATTAATGTCTTCGCCTTTTCTGGGAGGTAAAATCTCGAATGAAAAAAGTGTTTTCCCGCCTGCCTTTTCTATATGTTCTTTTACTTTCATTGTTTATTAATTCTTCAGGTTTTTGTAAACTGAGAAACAGTTCTCTATTTAAAATTAAACCTGATTTTATATGTCATAATTTAAATTAGGAGCTAACCATCTTTCTATATCTTCTAAAGCCATGTCTTTTCTTTCGGCATAAACTTCTACTTGGTCTTTTTCTATTTTTCCTAAACCGAAGTATTTAGAATCTGGATGTGCTAAGTAATAACCACTTACTGAAGAAGCCGGATACATGGCCATACTTTCGGTAAGCATAATGCCTGTTTTAGATTCTATATCTAAGAATTTCCACATTTCTGCTTTTTCAGTATGGTCTGGGCAAGCTGGGTAACCCGGCGCCGGACGAATCCCTTGGTAGCTTTCTTTAATTAAGGCTTCATTATCTAAGCTTTCATCGGAAACATATCCCCATAGCTCTTTTCGTACTTTAGCATGCATCATTTCAGCAAAAGCTTCTGCCAAACGGTCTGCTATAGCTTTAATCATAATGCTGTTGTAATCATCATGATCTGCGTCGTACTTAGCTATAATAGGTTCAATATTCACCCCTGCCGTTACCGCAAAGAATCCTAAATAATCTGCTTTACCTGTTTCTTTAGGTGCTATATAATCGGCCAAAGATATGTTCGGAATGTTCTTTCCCTTCTTCCCTTGTTGTCTTAAGAAGTTAACTTTAGTAACTACTTTAGAACGCGATTCATCTTCATAAACCTCAACACTATCGTCTTCAATTGAATTGGCCGGATAAATTGCGGCAATACCATTTGCTACCAAAAGCTTTTTAGAAACAACTTCTTCTAATAGTTTATTGGCATCTACAAAAAGCTTTTTGGCTTCTACACCAATTACTTCGTCTTCAAAGATTCTTGGGTATTTACCTTTCAATTGCCATGTAGAGAAAAAAGGAGTCCAGTCTATGTATTCCTTAATTTCTTCTAAGCTGTAATCGTTAAAGATTTTATCGCCCAATAATTTAGGCTGAACAGGATTATACGATTCCCAATCAATTTTAACTTTATTAGCTACGGCATCTTTATACGGAATATAGTTTTTAGACTTCTGTCTGCTGGCATGCGCTATTCTGGCTTCAGCGTATTCCGTCTTAAATTTATTCTTGGTTTCTTCTCTTGTTTCTTTACTTAATAAACTACTGGCTACAGGCACCGATTTAGAAGCATCTAAAACATGAACCACCGGACCTGAATACGCCGGGTCAATTTTAACTGCCGTATGGATTCTAGAAGTTGTAGCACCACCAATTAGTAGAGGAATGGTCATTCCTTCTTTTTCCATTTCTTTGGCCATGTCTACCATTTCGTCCAAAGAAGGTGTAATTAAACCGCTAAGCCCTATTACTTGAGCGCCTATCTCTTTTGCTTTTTGGATGATTTTTTCCTTCGGAACCATAACACCCATGTCAATGATTTCGAAATTATTACATGCCAATACTACCCCAACAATGTTTTTACCTATATCGTGTACATCACCTTTTACTGTAGCCAAAAGAATTTTACCTTTCGCATTTTCTTCGTCGGTTTTACCGTCTTCTAAAAAGGGTAATAGGTAAGCCACTGCTTTTTTCATTACACGGGCACTTTTCACTACCTGTGGTAAGAACATTTTACCTTCACCAAAAAGGTCACCTACCACGTTCATTCCGTCCATTAAAGGACCTTCAATCACTTTAAGCGGACTTGGTAATTTAAGACGGGCTTCTTCTACATCTTCGTCAATAAATTCAACAATACCTTTTACCAACGCATGTTGTAAGCGTTTTTCAACGGTGTTTTTTCTCCAAGCATCGTCTTTTACCTGTGTTTTAGTTGTTCCTTTAAAACCTTCAGCAAAATCTAATAAACGCTCGGTAGCATCTTCCCTTCGGTTTAAAAGAACATCTTCTACATGGTCTAATAAATCCTTAGGAATATCATCGTAAACTTCCAACATAGCCGGGTTTACAATTCCCATATCCATACCTTCTTTTATGGCATAATACAAGAAAGCCGTATGCATGGCTTCTCTAACGGGGTTATTACCACGGAAAGAAAAAGAAACGTTAGAAACACCACCACTTACGTGTGCACCAGGTAGATTTTCACGAACCCAACGCGTTGCTTTAAAGAAGTCAATCGCATTTAATTTATGTTCGTCCATCCCTGTAGCAACAGGGAATATATTTAAATCGAAAATAATATCTTGTGGAGCAAATTTAACATCTGGCCCCGTTAAGATATCATACGATCGTTGTACAATTTCAATTCTACGTTCGTAGTTATCGGCTTGGCCATCTTCGTCAAAAGCCATAACAATAACGGCCGCACCGTACATTTTAACCAGTTTGGCTTCTTTCTTAAATTGCTCTTCTCCTACTTTTAAAGAAATAGAATTTACAATTCCTTTACCCTGAACGCATTTTAAGCCTGCTTCAATAATTTCCCATTTAGAACTATCAATCATGATAGGCACTCTGGAAATATCGGGTTCGGCAGCAATCAAGTTCAAGAAACGCGTCATGCATTCCACACCATCCAACATCCCTTCATCCATGTTGATGTCAATGACCTGAGCACCACCTTCTACTTGATTACGGGCAACTTCTAAAGCTTTATCGTAATCGCCTTCTCTAATAAGGCGAAGAAACATTTTAGAACCGGTTACGTTGGTACGCTCACCAACGTTTATAAAATTACTTTCAGGAGTAACAATTAAAGGCTCTAATCCACTCAATCGCATTGGCGGAACATCTTGCCACTTATATTTATAATCTCCTTTATAATCGGGATGAATTGACATTCTTTATTCTGAATTCTAAATTGAAAACTATTTCTTAACTAAACGTGGCTTATAATTAGCTGCTAATTCAGCAATACGTTTAATATGTGCTGGCGTTGTACCACAACAGCCCCCTAAAACATTTACTAATCCTTCTTTTAGGAAATTCTCTACTTGATCCCCCATTTGATCCGGCGTTTCGTCGTACTGACCAAATTCATTGGGTAAACCCGCATTTGGATACGCAGAAACAAACGCATCTGATTTCTTAGCCAATACTTCTAAATATTGCTGAAGTTCTTTAGCACCTAAAGCACAATTTAAGCCTATACTTAAAATTGGTAAGTGAGAAAGTGAAATCAAGAAAGCTTCTGTTGTTTGACCCGATAAGGTTCTACCGGAAGCATCGGTAATGGTACCGGAAATCATGATTGGATATTCTTGACCCAGCTCCTCAAAAACTTCATGGCAAGCAAAAACAGCTGCCTTAGCGTTTAGAGTATCAAAAATGGTTTCGATTAGTAAAATATCTACACCACCTTTAATTAAACCATGTGCTTGTTGTTTATAAGCATCTTTTAATTGATCAAAAGAAATAGCTCTGTAACCGGGGTCGTTTACATCTGGCGAAATAGATGCGGTACGGTTGGTTGGGCCAATTGCCCCTGCCACATAACGTGGTTTGTCTGGATTTTGAGCCGTAAACTCATCCGCTACTTCTTTGGCAATTTTAGCAGACTCTATATTGATTAAATCTACCGCACTTTGCAGATCATAATCGGCTTGTGCCACTACAGTACCCGAGAAGGTATTGGTCTCAATAATATCGGCACCAACTTCTAAAAATTCTCTATGGATCTGCTTTATAATTTCTGGACGAGTAATAGAAAGTAAATCATTATTGCCTTTTAAAGGTTTATGATGCCCCTCAAATGGTCCCGTACTAAAGTCTTCTTCTTCTAGTTTATAGCTTTGAATCATTGTACCCATTGCCCCGTCTAGGATAAGGATACGTTCTTGTAAAGCTTCTCTAATATCTTTTTTCATCTTAAGTCTCTAGTTACCTATTGAACACGCACAGACCAACAGAGTTTTTCCCGCAGTAAAAACTGCATTCAGAAACTAGACTTATCAAGATTATTTTTGGAAGAGTAGGTAGGAAATACTATCTACTTATCTTCTCCTGAACTAAATTCAGGTGGGATTTAGCACCTTTCTACTGTGTTTAGATGGTTGCCAAGACGTCTACGGGCCCATTCCCTCGGTCTTTCTTGATAAGTGGCTGCAAGGTAATCACTAAAAAATAATTTTCAAAAAATGTTTTGCGCACAGTTTTTGTAAATCATGCTAAAACAAGTTTAACCACATGAATTATAGTATAAAAATTAAACTTAATAGTGAAACTATCTTACACATATATTCGTTACTAGAATTAAGGGGTATTATAAACTTTTTAAAGCTATGTTAGAGATTAAAACAAACCATTGGAGCCTTGAACCTAAAAAGGAAATAACACTTTTATTTAGATGTCAACTATCTAAAAATGAGTTTTATTTAGGTAATGATTTAAAGAAATATTTGGGTGTTGGTACTAATACACAACATTCTCTTGATTTTCTTAATGATGTTCTATCAAGGGCATCTATTAAAGACCTTGAAAACATTTTAAAGAACCCAGACAAAGGGGTGCTTGAAGAAACGATTTTTCATGGCAGAAATCCTATTACAGACGAGGGTTTAAAATTTAAGGTACGAGTTAAATTTTTTGACAAGTGTAATTCACAATTACCTGACAATGTTATCCTTAACCTTATCCCTGAAGAAGTACAGGCAACAGATGGCCTTCCTTTCGAAAAAACAAACAAAGCCATGATTGTATTGGATAAGAACTTTAATATAATTAATGGTAATCCACAATTTTTTAAAGCCTTACGCTACTACAACATGAACATTAGTATTAAAGGAAAAAAATTTGCTGATTTTGTAGAATCTGAAAGTTTAGCAGAATGGAAAACTTTTAAGAAAAAAGCGGTGAGTGGCTCTATTAAATTGCTACACAGTATAGACGCTAATATGATAAAATGCATGCGTTGGTATGTCCATTTCGGGAATAACAACACATACATTGTTGCCGAATAAATATATATTATTTTTTAAAAATAATTTGCGTTGCCCCGTGACCAAACTTAGCTTGATCGGCTTCTGAAAAAGAAGCCACATGCTTATTATCAGAAATCCTTCTTTGTACCTCTCTTTTTAGAATACCATTACCAATACCGTGTATAACCACTAATTTATCTTGATTAGCCATTAATGCCGCGTCAATAGCTTTTTCGAAGCTTTTAAGTTGCAAATCAAATATAGCAGACGGCAGCATAGCAGTATGATTTTCTATTAAGTTTTCTATATGTAAATCTATTTCTTCTACTGGCTTATTTTTAGAAAAACTAGCCGCTTCTTTTACATTTGCATCTTTATTAGGGAATTGTTCTTGAAAGAGATTATCGTTAGAAACAAACTGATCAATTTGAAACAAGATGCCTTCTGCATCTAAAAGTGGAGCCTGAACAGCATCTGATAAGAATTTTTTAGGTTTTAAGCTAAATTCTACCATTTGTGGGTTTGGCAAAAGCTCTGTTGTTGATTCTGAAATTATATATCTAAATGCCCACTTTAACCATTTGTGGTTATTGCTCCAAGTATATTCTTTTAATCTGTATGTAGATCTAGAATCTAAGATCATATTTACCTCTTGGTGGTAAACCGTTCCTTCTTTTCTAGAAGCAGAAATCAACAACGAGTAATCGGTATTATTAATCAAATAAGCAGAATAATTATTAGTAGTGGTTTTTTCGAAAAATAAAAAAATACCCTTGGCTCCTTTGGGTTTTTTAACTGTTACTTCTTCGTTTTTAGAAGGGTTATCAGATTTAAAATATTCCTTTTCTCTAGAGCTTACTACTACAATGTTATTTTTAGCCAAAGGAACTATAAAACCATCTTCAATTTCCACTTCTAGAATATTGCCTTTAATAGTTTTTACAATGCCTTCGTATTCACCGTGCACTTCTCTAATGTAATCGCCTATATTAACTTGCATGTAGTTTCTTTTAGTGTTTTTACTATAAAGGAAAGTTAATTTTCTTCCTTCTTTTCGGCTTCTTTCGAAATTTCTTTTTGTTCTTCTTGTTTAACTTCTTCTTTTTGTTCTTCTAATTTCAATTCTTCTTCTCTTATACCATCATTCATTTCTTCCTGACTTATTTGCTTTTTATTCTTGTTATTTCGGAACAATTCGGCAAAATTATCAAAGCCCGTAGTGTACATTAAAGAAGCTCCATAAACAGTTGTGTTGTTAGAGTTTGAAAAACTAGTATTAGAAAAACTAGAAAAAGTATTTTGGTTAATTCTATTGTAGGCTTTCACTCTAATTTTACCGTCGTTCGTAATTAAGTATTCTAACGTCCAATCCCCAAAAACATTAGCAATTTGATTGGTTGATTGTAAGTTCTGGAATGAACCCTCATTGGACACCCTTACCCTACCATCTAGAACGGAATAAGTTAAATTCAATGAAAAAGAATTAGCTTGGTCTTTATCGAAACCATTTACATCTATGTCAATCTGAAGGTTTTCGTCGAATTGGGAAACCCAATAACTAAATTGATTAGATACTAACTCACTTACACTATTGGCGTAACCGCCCGCCACATCTACCTGAAACTGATCAATGGGGGTTAATTGTTTTAAAACCAACAAACTGAACACCTCTTGATTCAATAACTGTTCGTTGTATTTCATTCTAGACTCTAAGTCGATAACTGCCTGTTCAATTATTGCGTAATTTGGGTATTCTCTAATGTCCACCGCAAATTTAATGTCCGGATTAAGTAGTTTACCAGTTAAAAACAGGTTCACATCAACCGGGACTCTCCTTTTATAGGCTGAGTTCTTATTTAGTTCGGCAGAATCTAGGTTAGTGATAATAGGCAATAATGTGGTTTGCACAGTGTAAAGCGCTTTAACATTCATTTTGCCTTGGTAGGGATCACCATTCCAACTCAGTTTACTGTTGGGTTGTATTTTAAAGGATTTATTAATAAGGTTTACCAAGGTGAAATTGTAAGTTCCTTTTAGGATTTCATAATCGCCGTATAAATTAAAATCACCACGGGTATCTAGTTCCATCAAAACATTCCCTCTACCCGTTCCTTTCATAATGTCTCCATTAGACTCATCAAAGACAATCCAAAATTCTGCATCATCTGTAATGTTGAAATTTAAAGAAAGATCTATTCCCGAAATATTGGTCTCTAATGATTGATCGGTTTCTAGCTTTTTTTTGTTTGGATCTTTCGTTTTAACAAATTTTATATAATCCTTGGTTGCTACATCTGTATTAGATTCCATGGGGATTACAATACGCGTTCCTCGTTCTGTTTTCAGTTCTTTTGAATCAATATTAAGTTCTTCAAAAGGGCCATTTAACGTAATTTTCCCAGAACCAAACGCTTCCCCATAATACATACTATTATCGGTTTTAGTAGTGTTCAGGATGTAGGTTTTATTCAGATCTAATATTACATCTGTTTTAAAATTTCTAAAGAAATTATGCGTTAAAGTAGCCGTAAGGTAAGCGGTTGATTTCCATAAAGAATCTGTTAGTTCTAATTGGTTAACATAAATACTGTCCCCAGAAAAATTCACTTTATCGTTAAACGTGTAATAGGTTTTAAAATAATTAATACCAAAACCACCACCCGTTACATCTGGACTGCCGTAAAATTGAGGATTAGATAGCTCTCCCGTAATTTTCATATTCCCATTTACAAATCCTTTTACATCACTTACATAATCTCCTAAAACAGCCTCTAAAACTTCTAAACGGGCATTTTTAAAACGCGTATTCAAATCAATTGCATCTGGAATGTCTTCTAAACTCACTTTGCCATCCATGTGTAAGATGTCTTCTCCATCGTAAGCCAAGTTCGCATTTAAGCCTAAATATTTATCGTTAGAGCTCCACAACCAACTTCCTCTTAAATCACCTACTAATCGGTTATTAATGGTTAAATCCTGAATTTTTAATTCGGAAGATGCCGCTAATGACCCTTTAATATCCTTCAAGAAAATATTACCGCTTAACTCGCCTCCTAATTCGGTTGTAATAAAGTTGTTTAAGTTTTCTAACATAAACCGATACACAAAAAGCTGAGCGTTATCTTCCTTTTTTTCAGATAGTGTTCCATCTAGAAGAATATGTTGTTGGTCATGGAAAAAATCTAATTCCTGAAAAGTTACTTCGTCTTTCTTTATAAAGATTTTATTAAAAGGCGTCACTCTCCATTTATTACCCATTACATGAATGTCCGATTGTGTTATAGAAACCTCTATCCATTTTCCTAAGAAATCGGCAACCCCATTTAAACGGGCATAATTACCTGTATTACTTTGGGTAATCATAGCCGAATAATCCATATGATCTTCTTCCCAATCGGTAACAATTTTTAAGCCTTCGTAAACTTTTTCGTTGTCGTATTTTTGTGTTTTAGAATTTAATTTAACTTTTAGTGATTTCTCCCCATTAAAATCATATCTACGCTTAATGCTTAAGTTATTGTCTTCAAACTTAATTTTACCAGTAGTAATACTTTTGGTATCTGCGTTCAACAGAAACTCGTAGGCATTTTCTTTTCTGAAATAACCACTTATATGTGTACCCGTTGCAATGGAGTATTTCGGTAAAAAAACCTGAAGCAATTCATTTCCATTTTCTATTAAAACTGAAAATTCAATATTTCTAGGTAAGCTATCTGTTTTCTGAATTTCATTATAATAGTTAGATAAGGTGGATGTATCGTTTCTGAAAATAGCTTTAAATTCTTTAGCCGAATTGTTAATATCTCTATATAAATCTTTGTAGGAGAATTTACCATGCAGTTCTGCTTGGGCAAAATCAGAATTTAATAAAATGGATTTATAGCGGTTTTCAACACTAGAAACAATGTCTATATTTTCAATGTGTGCAAAACCCGATTTACTTTTTAGATAAAGGTTGTCTACTTGGGCATTACCCGAAATCTGATCATAATTAGACCCTTCGGCATCTATAAAAACTTCTCCTTTAACTGAAAGTGGTTGCGCGGTGAAATTAAGTTTTGAGAGGTTCGCTTTTTGTATTTGGGCTTTTAGCTTAATAGAATCTTGATCTTCCGTCCATTTTAAGCGTATATCTAGGTTGGCAATTATATTTGAATCTTTTACCGAAGCTATTGCATTAATGTGTTCGTTATCAAAACTTCCTTTTGCCTTTAACGATTTATATACGTATTGGTTGTAATACAATCTTCTTAAAGAAGTAGAAAAATTAGTTTTAGAGTAATTGTAAGTTGCAGAGGCTTTAGAATCCATAATTACTTCACCATCTAAAAAGTGAAAATCATTTAAGGCAACCCATGGTGTAAAATCCAAGGAATCGGTTCTTAATTCTAAACGGTAGTTTCTATTTCCGAAGGTATTGGCAAAATCACGGTGATAAATCAAATCACCACCACCTAAATTTGTACTAAATGTTGTGCTTACATAAAAACTATCTACATAACCTTTAAAAAGTAGATTTTCGCAGTAAATATTAGTTAAAGAATCAATATTGCTCTTAGAATGTTCGGGGACATATTGATAAATATCGGTTTTCTCAGCCTGAACTTTTCCTAAATCCAAGTCCATAAAGGTTTTATCTAAATCCGGAAAACCTTTAATAAAAACATCTCCGGCCGCATAACTTCCATGCCCAAAACCAAAAACTACTGACTCTCCTTTAAACTCATCTACCTTTCCCTCGTACTCGCCCGAAACAATCCATAAATCGGAGTATTTACGTAAACCTGTGGCAAAATAGTCTAAGTCGTGCGAATAAATTTCGGACCCCGAAAGTTTGGCTTTTACCTCTACGCTGTCTACAAAGTATTTCATTCTACCGAATGTGCCGTAATCAAAACGGAGGTATTCATTAATGCAACTTTCTTCTACCAAACCGTCTATATTTCTAAAATCCATAAACGAACTAGAAATTCTAAAAAGAGTACTTAAACTATGAATGTGGTAGTCGCCTCGGGTTTCAATACCAGACAAACCTATTACATTAATCTCAAATGTATCCTGAATAATAGATAAGTCGCTAAACCCTGCATAAATAGAATCTACCATAAAATGGTTATGGTCAAAGCGAAGATTACCGGGCATAGAATCTTTTCTAAAATCATTATAGACAAATACACCATTAGCAATAATACCGCCACCAATACCAATGGGTTTCCCTCCTTTTGATTTAGATTTATTAAATTTAAATCGTTCTTTTAGGTCCTCAACAAAAGTAGCTATGTTCATTACAGAATCATTGGGGTACCAATTCATCTGTACATTAGGTCTTTTTAACTCTAAACGAGACAATTGAATGTCCTTGTTTATAATCATAGCAATTAAGTCGTAATCTAGACTTAATTCATCAACCTTAATCATGGGATTGTGGTGGTGGTCTTCTAACTCTACACCTACAAGATTCACTTGGTCAAACCAAGAAACTTCTACTTTATCAATGTATATTTTTCGGTCTAGTTCTTCTTCTAAAAAATGGGTAGCTTTTTGGGCCAAAAATGTTTGTACTTGTGAAAACTGAAGGACACCTAATAATGCAAAAAGCAGTAGTACCAGCAAAAGTAAAGCCCGTAATATTGCTTTAAAAATGCGTTTTTTAATACCTTGCGTTTCCTTTTGATTATCTTCCAAAGTTATATGTCTGTAATCTTAGCTATAGAATCTTCTTGTGATGACACCAGCGCAGCGGTCATAAAAGACGGCCAACTATTGTCTAACGTTATTTCTACTCAAGAAGTGCATAAAGCGTACGGTGGTGTAGTTCCCGAACTTGCCTCCCGTGCCCATCAACAAAACATTGTTCCGGTGATTGCTGCAGCCCTTAAGCAGGCAAAGATAAATAAAAGGGATTTAAATGCCGTTGCATATACCAAAGGACCTGGATTATTAGGGCCTTTATTAGTTGCTAACTCTTTTGCCAAAGGTTTTGCATTGTCTAACAACATACCTTTAATTGGCGTTAATCACATGAAAGCGCACATTTTAGCGCATTTTATTGACGAACCTAAACCAAACTTCCCTTTCTTATGTTTAACCGTTAGCGGCGGACATACGCAGGTTGTTAAAGTAAACACACCTTTAGATATGGTGATTTTAGGCGAAACCATTGACGATGCCGTAGGAGAAGCCTTTGACAAAAGTGCTAAACTGATGGGGTTTCCTTACCCAGGTGGTCCATTTATTGATAAGTTTGCTAAAGAAGGTGACCCTTCTAAATTTGAATTCCCTATTGTAAGTATGCAAGGATACAATTTTTCGTTCAGTGGAATAAAAACAGCATTCTTGTATTTTCTTCAGAAGGAAACAAAAAAAGACCCCAACTTTGTAGAAAATAATAAAAACGATATTTGCGCTTCTTTACAACACGCACTTATTGAAACTTTGCTTAGAAAATTGAGAAAAGCTGCCCGTACAGAAAATATTAAAGATATTGCTATTGCTGGCGGTGTTTCCGCAAACTCGGGTTTACGTACTGGTTTGCATGAAATGGGCAAAAAAGAAGATTGGAATATCTTTATCCCCGATTTTCAGTATTGCACAGACAATGCCGGAATGATTGCCATGGCGGCACATTTTATGTACCAAGAACAAAAGTTTGAACCGTTGGACACTACTCCAGATCCACGTTTAAAAATTGTTTAGGTACGCCATAATACTATTGAGAAACAACACATGAACAAAAAATTAAACATACAGAAAAACGTAAGCATCCGAAATAAAAAAGCCTCGTTCAATTTCGAATTGCTAGATAAATTCCATGCTGGATTAGTTTTAAAAGGAACTGAAATTAAATCCATTAGACTGCTAAAAGTAAGCTTAGGCGACTCTTTCTGTTTTTTTAGCAATGGAGAACTTTTTATTAAAAATATGAACATTGCCCATTACGAACAAGGCACCCATTACAATCATGAACCTTTAAGAAACCGTAAATTACTTCTTTCTAAAAAAGAATTAGAAAAGCTGGAAGATAAATTGAAAGACCAAGGTCTTACGGTAATTCCAGTAAAGCTGTTTATTAACGACCGTGGGCTGGCTAAAATGGAAATTGCTTTGGCAAAAGGTAAAAAACTGCACGATAAACGAGAGTCGCTCAAAGAAAAAGACGCTCAAAGAAGTATAAAAAACCTTATTTAGACCGCTGACAAAATGTCACTCTCTATTCTTTTTGTATATTTGCAGGGCTAAAGCATACGCATGAACAAACAGGTAATAAAAGACATTGATTTATTAGAGCCGCAAGAAGCACAAGCTTGCGAAGTAAAAGTTACTGCCGAAGAAAATACAGGCAAAAACCGAAAGCTTTATATAGAAAGCTACGGCTGTGCTATGAACTTCTCGGACAGCGAGATCGTTTCTTCAATTCTTAAAAAAGATGGTTTCGATACTACATCCGACTTTACAAAGGCCGATGTAATTCTATTAAACACCTGTTCCATTAGGGACAAAGCAGAACAAACGGTAAGAAAACGCTTAACGGATTTTAACCGCATAAAAGCCTCTAAACCCGGTTTAACTATTGGTGTTTTAGGCTGTATGGCAGAGCGTTTAAAATCACAATTGCTGGAAGAAGAAAAAATTGTTGATCTTGTTGCCGGCCCTGATGCTTACCGCGATCTTCCAAATTTAATTAACAAAGCAGAAGATGGCGAAAAAGCCATCAACACCTTCCTCTCTAGAGAAGAAACCTATGCCGATATCTCTCCTGTTCGTTTGAACTCGAACGGGGTTACCGCTATGATTTCTATTATGCGGGGTTGCGATAACATTTGTTCTTTCTGTGTGGTGCCTTACACCCGTGGTAGAGAACGAAGCCGAGATCCGTATTCTATTGTAAAAGAAGCACAAGATTTATTTGACAGAGGTTATAGAGAAGTTACGCTTTTGGGGCAAAATGTGGATTCATACAAATGGTCTCCAAATTCAGAATTAAAAGGAAAAGCCCAAATTGAAAAAACCGATGAAGTTAACGTAGTAAACTTTGCCGAGTTATTAGAAATGACGGCTCAAGTAAGCCCTTACTTATTGATCCGTTTTTCTACCTCTCACCCGAAAGACATAACCGACGAAGTTTTGCATGTTATTGCCAAGTACGAGAATATTTGCAAACACGTGCATCTTCCAGTACAAAGTGGTAACAACCGTATTCTAGAAAGAATGAACCGTAACTATACCCACGAGTGGTATTTAGAGCGTGTAGAAGCTATTAGAAGAATTGTTGGGCCAGATACAAGTATTTCTTCCGATATGATTACCGGTTTCTGTGGTGAAACCGAAGAAGAACACCAAGATACGCTTGCCTTAATGAAGAAAGCCAAGCTACACTTCAGTTATATGTATTATTATTCTGAAAGACCTGGTACCATTGCCGCTAAGAATTTTGAAGACGATGTTTCTTTAGAAACCAAAAAGCGCCGTTTAGCCGAAGTAATTACGGTACAACACCAATTAACACAAGAATGGAGCGATAAAGCCATTGGAAAAACCTATAAGGTTTTAATTGAAGCCGTTTCTAAAAAATCGGAGGATGATTTTAAAGGACGTACTACAGAAAATACAACCGTAATTTTCCCTAAAGGAAATCATAAAATAGGTGATGTTGTGCCTGTTAAAATCATACGCAATACCAGAGCAACTTTAATTGGTGAGGTAATCGACAAATAAAACCATGACAAAAGACAACATCCTTAACTGGGTTTTTATATTTCTAACAGCACTAAGCATTATCTTTATACTAAGTATGAAAGGCATTCTGTTGGGCTTTAATCTAGCATTCATCAACATTATATACATAATTGCTGTTGAACGCTTTGCTAAAGTAAAGATCAAACTAAGAATACTAGGCTTTTTACCACTATTGTTAGTAACAGCCATAGTTATTAAAGAAACACTACTTTAATTTTTATGATTAACGAAGCTGAAATACAAACCGTAAAACAGCGATTCGGTATAATTGGTAACCACCCTGCTTTAAACCATGCGGTTCAAGTAGCTATGCAGGTTGCCCCTACCGATATGTCTATTATCATTACCGGTGAAAGTGGTAGTGGTAAAGAATCGTTTTCTAAAATAATACACCATTTAAGCCCGCGAAAACATAATTCGTTTATTGCCATTAACTGTGGTGCTATTCCGGAAGGAACTATAGATTCCGAATTGTTTGGGCACGAAAAAGGCTCTTTTACCGGTGCCTTAGAAGCCCGAAAAGGATATTTTGAAGTCACCGATAGCGGAACCATCTTTTTAGATGAAATAGCCGAAATGCCTATGTCTACCCAAGCCCGTTTATTGCGTGTGCTAGAAAATGGTGAATACATACGCGTAGGTTCTTCCAAAGTATTAAAAACAGATGTACGAATAATAGCGGCTACGCATACCGATTTATATGCAGCAGTTTCTAAAGGAAAATTTAGAGAAGATTTATACTACAGACTGAATTCCGTTCCTATTGAAGTCCCTCCACTAAGAAACCGTGGTAACGACGTTTGGTTGCTGTTCCGAAAATTTGCTTCTGACTTTTCTGAAAAATACCGAGTAAAACCTATAGCCCTTACCGAAAATGCACAAGAACTACTTAGAAAGTATTCCTTCCCCGGCAACATACGTCAGCTTAAAAATTTAGTAGACCGAATATCTGCTCTGGAAATGGAACGGGAAATTAACCGCGAGACCTTTGCGCATTACCTTCCTAAAAACCATAGCAACAGTCTTCCGGCTTTATTTCAGCCCGAAAATGGTTTCTCAAATGAAAACGGTTATTCCGAACGAGAAATCTTGTATAAGATTCTTTTCGACATGAAAAAAGACGTGGCTGAATTGAAACAGATGATACACGAATCGTTTCAGGATGGTACCGACCGAAACCAAGTTTTAAGAAAGCACAAAGACTTGTTCGACAATATGGACAACGAGTTGAGTGATCTTAAAAAACAATACGACAAACCGAATTCGGGTTCTTTGTTATTAAATGCCGCTTCTGATGAACATTATGACGAAGACAACCATACTATAGATCTTTCGCACGATGACCATGCCGACTATAACGAATACGAAGACGAATCCCTTTCTTTAGAAACCAAGGAAAAGGAATTAATTATAAAAGCGCTTAAAAAGAACAACAACAAACGTAAATACGCGGCTCAGGATTTGGGCATTTCCGAAAGAACGCTGTATAGAAAAATAAAACAGTATGGCATCAATTAAATTTCTTATTCCCTTTCTTCTTTTCTTTATAGGAAGTTCCTGCGCTGTAAATTACAACTTTACGGGTAGTTCCGTACCCGAAGAAGCCAAACGAATTTACATTGGTGAATTTTACAACGTATCTACAGGTGGCCCGTCTTCTTTAGACCAAAACTTTAACATTGCTATACAAGAATATTTTCAGCGTAATACTAAATTACTAATTGAAAAGAAACCTATTGCTAACGAACCCTCTTTAACAGGCTCTATTACCGACTATAGAGTTTCAATTGCTGGTGCCAGCGCTACTGCTACCAGAGAGCAAGCCGCTACCAACCGTTTAACCATAACAGTTAAAGCCAGTTACGTAAACCCATTTAATACGGAAGATAATTTTGACAAGTCATTTACCTATGCTGCAGAGTACGAAGCCGATCAAAATTTAAGTCAGGTAGAGTCACAATTAATAGAACAAATCACCGATCAGCTTGTTTACCAAATTTTTAATGCTTGTTTTGGAACATGGTAACTATGGATAAGCAATCGTTCAACCATATTGTACAGGGCAAAAAGGTTACTCCAGAAGAATTAAAATCGCTGGAAGAACTCAGTGCTACGTTCCCTTATTTTCAAATTCCGCATATTCTTATAGCTAAAGAATACGTAAAGCAAGAAAGTGCATTAGCGGAAATGAAATTACGAACGGCGGCAACTTACACGTCTGACCGAAAGAACCTTAAAAAGTTTGTTCTGAAGCCCGAAACAATTGAAGAACTTAAGGATCTAGAAAACAATTCTTACAGTACAGATGTACAAGAGGAACTGCTACGCGAAGAAATTAGAAACGAAGAAGATCCCATACACGCTGTTGTAGACCATCTTCCAGAAATAGAAGAATTAGCACCTCCTGAACGAATTGAAACAGAAGCGGCAGAGCCTTCTGAATCAAAAATCATACTTGAAAGCATTGATGCGGAATCTACTGAAACAATTGAACGCATAGAAACGATTGAGGATAAACCAAGTCTAGAGATTACCATTGCTGAAACAGTTCCTTCCGAACCCGAAGAAATAGCAGAAGAACCCCAAAAACCTGAACCGAGTGAAGAAATTCCGGTTTCAATTGCTCCGCTAAAAGAAAATAAAGTTCCTTTCCCGGTAGAAATTAAAAAGCCAACGCTTATTGAAGAAGAACCGATTGAAAAACAGGAACTTCGTGATGATATTCAGCATGAATTGGAACTGCTTCGGAAGCAAAAACAAGCCTTTGATGCCTTAATTGCTAAAGAAGAGCAAGAAGCCAAAAAATCAGCAACCATTAAGGAATCAAGCTCTAAAACGGAAGAAAAAGCAGATACTTCTACTCCGTTTAGAATGTCGGTTAAACCAGCAACAGCCGAAACAGAAACAGCTTCTCCTGCAAAAGAAGCCAAAAAACCAAGCGCTAAACTTAAGACAACTCCTAAAAAAGAGCCTAGTGCTAAAATAACGAAGGATAGCGCAAAAGATAAACAAACAGCCGAACCCGAAAAAACATCAACAGCTAAAACCAGCAGCAAAAAACCGGTTGTAAAAAAAGAGGTATACAAAGCGCCAAGAACCGAGACCCGTTTAGGGTATTTTGTTGGCAAGGAAAATGAAAATACAGGTACGGATGAAAAAGACAGCGGTGCCGACTTTATCTTAGGGTATTTAGATGAAATAGACCGAAAACGAACCGATCTTTTTAGAGAAGATGAAGACGTAATGTCTATTATAGAAGACTTTATTAAAAAAGACCCAAAGATTTCTAAACCTATAAGAAACGCTAAAAACGAAGATTTATCCACCGATAGCATTAAAGAAAAAACCTTTATTTCTGAAAATTTAGCCCTTATTAATGCCAGCCAAGGAAATATTTCTAAGGCAATTAACATTTATGAGCAATTATTATTAAGAAATCCTCATAAAAAATCGTACTTTGCGGCACAAATAGAAAAACTGAAAAATCAATAGCATGCAAACAGCAGCCATTATCTTAATAGTTATCCTTGCAGTACTTTTAGTATTGGTAGTTTTAGTACAGAACCCAAAAGGTGGTTTAGGAAGCGCATTTGGCGGTTCTGGAGCCTCTCAGTTAATGGGTGTTAAAAAAACAGGAGACATTTTAGAAAAATTAACATGGGGATTTGCTATCGCCATAATTGTATTAAGCTTAGCCGCTAATTCTTTCTTAAAACCAATGGGTATGGAAGATGGCGCAGTACAAGAAGATGCTAACATTGAAGCCGCTAAGAACTCAGTTCCGGCACAAAACTTTCAACAACCAGCACAGCCAGCAACAGAAGGAACTCCTGCTCCTGCTGAAGTACCTGCAGCTGAATAATAATATTCAAGGCGGCGCTGCTGCCGAAGGATGATACATCAAAAGTCGTTCTTCTTAAAGCCGGTTTAGTCACCGGCTTTTTTTATGCACTTATTTTTATAGACCTTTTCTTTCCTAACACACTTCTACTTAAATAAAACTAAAAAAACACCTCTTTGTGGTAAACAGATAAAGCAGTACTTTTAAATGTGAATCCCCATTTGGGCATGGTGCATTTTGCTAATTTTGAGAATATTATGATTGAAATTTTATTAAAAACTAAAACCACATTACAAGCGAATAGCACTAGTGAAATAGAACTTTCTAAGTTAGATTTTCACATCATGCACTTTCTTGACTATACTAATTCGGATTTATTGTGGTTGGAAGAAAATTTTGGTCTCAATTTTACCATAATGAAACATTATGAAGACATTGAAATCAGTTCGCATTTTTTAGAAGATGACAATCAAGCTGCATTTCACTTTTCTATACCTTATTACAACAAAGAGAAAAGGCTGGTTGAAGAACCTTTATTTATTGTAATTACTCAGTCTGGTTTATTCCTTTTTTCAAGTTCAAACCTAGATAGTTTCATTAATGAAGCTTATCCAAATAAAATTAACACCCTACAAAAAATAGCAGACTCAAAAGATATTTTCAAGTTTCAATTTGAGTTCATCGCCGATTATTTCGCTGATATTACTGAAAATTTAAGCCGACAAATAAAAGTACTAGCCAATTCTGTTCTTATTGAAAAAGAATTTTCTAGTACCGAAATGGACATCATCACTATCTATAATTTCAACAACTTACTTATAAAAGAGTTGCTTATTGAGTCTACAAGAGTATTTAGGTTATACATGAAAAGTAATTGGGAGCGGCAAATAGGTATTAAAAATAATATTGCAACAGAATTAAACGATTTAGCTGTTGTGTCCGATTACATTCAATTTAATTTTGACCGTCTAGACGATTTAAAAGAAAACATCTCTAATAAAATTGAATTAGAGCAAAACCACATTTTCAAAATGCTCACTGTTGTAACAGTTTGCGTTTCTCTTCCAACTTTTATTGCCGGGGTCTATGGCATGAACTTTGAAAAAATGCCGGAATTAGATACCATTTATGGATACCCTATAGCATTAACCGTTATGGTATTATCGGCCATCTTACCTTTTGTCTATTTTAAAAGGAAAAAGTGGTTGTAATTTTTTTTTAAATTTTATGACCTCATCATTTTCTTTAAAGAACTAACTACATACATGTCTAAACTTTTCCATTCTATACTTTTATTATTTATCATTTCTTCATGTAGTGGTACTACTCCATCCAGAACAGTTAACATTATTATTTACACTAACTTTATTAACCCTAAAAAAACGTACGAAGCATTAAACAACGAGTTTTTAAAATCTAATTTAATAGATAGCCTTAAAGTGATTGGGCTACCAATTTTTGTTGGTTCTTATGAGATTCTCCTAGATACAGTAGCCATAGAACAGCACAATATTTCTTTAGAAAATCTGGAAGTACGCTTGCAGAAACTCCGTGATTCTATTTCTGGTAATGTATTGTCTAAACAAGTCATCACTAATGAATCCGGTAAGCAAATACCTTTAAGTGCTTTTGCTAAAATTCATCTTAAATCGGGTTATTATAAACCAGAACAATTTGTACCTGAACCAAAAGTCTTTTATTATCAAGACAAACGGGCCGTTAAGCTAGAACTCTATTGTTCTAAAAAAAATAAAAAACAGCTGATTGAATTCATAAAGAATATACTTCCTGAATATTCAAAAGACTTTATAGAGCCACAATGGCAATTTGAGATTGTTAAATAACAGTTCCTACTTCACCTTCCTTTTGTACATATGCATTAATTTTTCTTGAGAAGCACCTAATTTATAGTTCAGCCAGATTCTAAAGTAAATACCTTGCAGTCTGAACGCTCCGTTTTGGTGGTATTTCCTAGCAGAAGTAACTACATAGCTCGGCAATACTTTAAAACGTGTGTATTGTTGAATTCGGGTTATAATCTCTTGGTCTTCCAACAACAAGTAATCGTTTCGGAAACCACCACAAGCGTTAAAAACCTCTTGGGTAACAAATAAACTTTGATCACCAAACCTAAAAAAGGAAACGTTAAAACGGGTAAACCAAGCATTGGCTTTCAGAAACCAATGATCTGTATAAAATTTTAGTCTAAAACAACCGGCTTTATACTTATTGGCTACTGCTTTATTGATATCATAGATAAACCCAAAAGGCGGTCGGCTATCGGCGTGTAAGAAATACAGTACTTTGTATTGCGCATGAGCCGCAGCAAAATTCATTTGTTGTCCTCTACCCCTCTCCGGACAAGAAACTACAGTCACTTCAGAAAAACTTTTTACTATTGTAAGCGTAGCATCACTACTGCCGCCATCCGCTATTAGAATTTCAACAGGCAACTCTCGGCTTTCTTTCAACAAGAAAAACAACAAAGAGCCAATAGTACTTTCTTCGTTTAAGGTTGGAATAATAATAGAAAGTGAATGCTTCACTCAATAAATGTAGTTGAAATAGAATTTCCTTCTTTCTGAATCTTAAAAAAACTAATATCTTAATAACATGAATGCTAAGGTTGATGATTTTATAGAAAATGCTAAAAAGTGGCAAGAAGAATTTAAACACTTAAGAGCCCTTGTTTTGGATTGTGGCTTAACAGAAGAGCTCAAATGGAAGCAGCCATGTTATACCCACAAAAACACCAATATTTTAATTATTAGCGGTTTTAAAGACAGTTGCGTTCTCAGTTTTTTAAAAGGGGTTTTATTAAAAGATTCTGAACATATTTTGGAATCACCCGGCGAAAATTCTCAGTCGGTGCGTTTTGCACGTTTTACTAGTGTAGAAGAAATTATTCAGCATGAAGCTACGTTAAAAGCCTACATCTACGAAGCCATTGAAGTAGAAAACATTGGTTTAAAAGTTCCTTTAAAAAAGAACACAGAACTTGAGTTGGTAGAAGAATTGCAGAACAAAATGAAGCAAGACAACAAATTTAAAACCGCATTTAAAGCGCTAACCCCAGGTAGACAACGCGCCTACAATATGTTTTTTGAACAAGCCAAACAATCCAAAACACGTGAAACGCGTATTGAAAAATACACTTCCCGCATTTTAAGCGGAAAAGGTATGAACGACTGCGTTTGTGGTTTATCTAAAAAAATGCCCAACTGTGATGGTTCCCACAAGCAACTTCAGGAAAATTAAATACATGGCTTTAATTGAGTAAAACCTCTGCCACCCCACTAGTAAATTTCTTTTTATATTCCTGCGGACTGGCGCCTACGTATTTCTTAAACACTTCACGGAAGGATTTGGCGTCATTATAGCCCACTTCATACATAGCGTCCGTCACCGATTTTTTAGGATGTTCCAAAATTTTCTTGGCACTCTCTACCCGCACCCGTTGCACATATTCGATAACCGAATTTCCAGTAGCACTTTTAAACCTTCTTTCTAATGTACGGCGGTTGGTGGCGTATTTACTGGCTAATTCTGCCACATTCATATTCTCGGAAAACTCATTTTCAATTTCAGTCTGAATTTTTAAAACCAAGTTATCACCATGGTCTTTTTGACCGTTAAAAATCATAAACAGCGACTGATTATTTTTGTCTACATCAATCATAAAAGCCTTTGCCGTCATTAAAGCCAGTTCTCGTCCACCAAAACGTTCAATCAAGTAAACCACCAAATTAGTAAACGCATAGGCCCCGCCGCTGGTGTAAATCCCTTGATTTATCGAAACTATATTTTCTCCATGTACCTTTATTTCCGGAAACATTTCTTGCAATTCTTTAGCGTGTGCCCAATGAGTAGAACAGGTTTTTCCGTTTAAGATGCCCGTTTCTGCCAATAAAAAAGCACCAATGCAAAACGCTGCAATTTCTGCCCCATTATCGTATTGCTTGCTTACCCAACTAATCACTGCTTTGTTCATTTCAATGGAGGTTTTCAAATCCCCATGCACAGCTGGTATAATTACTAAATCGGTCTTTGTGACTTCATTAATTGTTTTAGGTGGCGTTACCGTATAAAAACCATCGGCATCGTTGGCAGGCGTCTGGTGCCCTACAAATTCTACCTTAAACAAAGGTTTTCTTGTTTGCTGAAAAAAGACATCGTTGGCCCAATTTAAGATTTGGTACGAACCAGCAATATTAACAATACTGTACTGGCCTTTAGGGATAAGAATAGAAACGTGTTTCATTAATCTTGAAAGATTTAAACGTACAATTTAAGGGAAGAACTTGTCGCAATCAACCCTTTATTTAGTCAATTATACACCCTAAATTTAAACCGTATCTCTTTTATGTTTGCAATAAATAATTTTCATCCTTTACAAAATACCTACCAATAAGAAATAACTATGAGTCAATTACAAAAAATCACCCCTTTTCTATGGTTTAATAACCAAGCAAAAGAAGCCGCAGAATTTTATTGCAGTCTATTTAAAAACTCTAAAATTTTATCTGCTTCAAATTTAGTAGTGGAGTTTGAACTGGATGGAATGAAGATTTCAGCCTTAAACGGCGGTCCGCAATTTAAATTTACTGAAGCGGTCTCCTTTCTAATACATTGCGATGGTCAGGAAGAGGTAGATTATTTCTGGAATAATTTAACTGCTGATGGTGGCAAGGAAAGCCAATGCGGTTGGTGTAAAGACAAATACGGATTATCGTGGCAAATTGTCCCTCAGCAATTTATGAATATGATGAAATCGGGTAATCCCGAAAAATCTCAAAAAGTAATGACTGCCATGTTAAAAATGAAAAAATTTATTATTGCCGATTTAGAATCCGCTTTTAATTCCTAAGAATAATAAACTGAATCCAGTTGTACACTTTAAATTACCGTACAAAAATGCCCAAAGTGCAGCGTCCTTTTACAAGGCTGTATTTGGTGAACCTAGTGAAAAGTCTATTTGTTTCATTTAAAGATACAGAAGGCAATAGAAACAGTATTTTAAAAGCTAACATTTAAACTTATGAGAAAATTAAAACTACAAACCCAAGTTTCATTAGATGGTTTTATGGCCGGTCCCAATGGTGAAATGGATTGGATGACTTGGAATTGGGACAATGAATTAAAAAATTATACGTGGAAAATTACCGAAAACGTAGACTGTATTGTAATGGGTAAAAGCTTTGCCGCAGGTTTTATTCCACATTGGGAAGCGGTAACCAAAGATCCCAAAAACCCAGAGTATGAATTTGGTAAAATAATGACTGATGTACAAAAGGTTGTTTTTTCTAAAAAAGTGGCTCCGTCTTCAGAAGAATTAAAGCAATGGCCAAATACGATATATTCGGAGAAATCACTTGCTGATGGTATTTCAGAATTGAAACAACAAAATGGTGAGGATATTATAGCCTATGGTGGTTCCGCTTTTGTGTCTTCTTTAATCAAAGAACATTTAATTGACGAATACCAGTTGTTCATAAACCCAACAGCTATTGGTAAAGGCATGCCTCTTTTTAATCAACTACTTGAAAAACTACCCTTAAAACTAGACGAGGTTAAGAAATTTGATTGCGGAATAGTTGTTCTAAAATACCTAAAAGAATAAGCTAATGAGTAATTTCAAAATTAACATACTTCCCGATTGTGGTAATTCACCTAAAAAAACTTTTATAAAAGAGTTTAATATTGCGTTTGCAAAAGCTAATGTTGAGTTTATTTTAAAACACATTAGCAACGATGTTGTTTGGAATATTTATGGAAACCAAAGCATTAAAGGAAAAGAAGATTTTGCCAAGCTCATTAACAAAATGGCTAATCATACACCAATAGAGATGAGCATTCATCAAATGATTACACACGGCAAAGAGGCTTCGGTTAATGGTGAAATAATAATGAAAGACAATAAAAAGTATGCTTTTTGTGATGTTTATGAGTTTACCAGTGCCGGAAAAACCATTATTAAAACGCTACACTCTTATGTAATTCCCGTTTAAATTAAAAAGACACCCCCTCTTCTTCCTTCTTTTTTTATAGTTTTACAGGCTTAAAAATCGATTTTATAGAAAATGTCTTTATATATCTATTTGGGAATTTATTCCGCTTTACTAATAGTTATCACCTATTTTATTTCTAAAAATTCTACGGAAGAAGATTTTCTAATTGGCGGCAGAAGTCGTTCTGGGTTTTCAATCTTAGCTTCTAAATTTGCTGGCGCCGTTGGTATTAGCACCTTTATTACCTTTACCGGTTTTGCTTATTCTTTCGGAAGTGGAATATTTTGGTTGGTAAGTGGTTTATTGGTGGGTTACCTCCTATTTGCTTTCTGGGCCAGTCCGCGTGTAAGTCGTTTATCCCAAAAAGGACAGTTTTACACTTTTGGAGACATGCCTAAATACCTTACCGGAAATGCTAGTACTAAGATAGTAACCAACGGTATTACCGTATTGGTAGACTTTTTTGGCATTTTACTTTCCTTAGTGGGCGGTGCTAAAGTGATCGCTTATTTTGGTATTATGGATTATGGGTATGCGCTTGCGTTTACTTCATTGATTATTCTTTGTTATGTGCTTTTATCCGGTTTTAACGCCGTTATTTTCACCGACATCCTGCAAGCTTTTATCATTCTTATTTTGTTGGGTTTTACCGTGTATAACGTTATGAAAACCAATGATTATACTGAAGTTTTACAAAATGCCAATTACGAATTGCCTGCCGGTAGTCTAGTAGGATTTATCATATATGGTGCCTTATCCGTTTTTGGAATGGCCGACCGCTACCAACTTTGTTATGCCGGAAAAAACCCCAAAGCGGTGAAACAAGGAATGGCTTTTTCAGTAGTGCCTATTTTGATAGTGGCCACCTTACTGCTGTTTATTGGTCTTAAAGCGTATGCTATGAATACAACTTTAGACCCAGCTCATGCATTTACCTATGTTATTAGTAAGGAAGTTACAGCTAAAGCATTGCCCCTATTTTTGGTGATGCTTTTTGCCGGATTAATGAGTACAGCCGATACTTCTGTTTTTGCAGTAGCATCACATTTAGTCAACGGAACTTCAAAACAAGGTAAAGTAAAACAGTTGCGTATTATTACGGTATTGGTAATACTGGTAGCTATGGTCTTAAGTTTTGTATGGAAAAACATTGTAGACATCACCCTTATTGGTAGCGCTTTACGCATTCTATTAGCTATACCCAGCATTTATATTTTGTTGCAAAAAACCAATCCGTACCGCTATATAGGCAGCACCTTTGGCGGTGTTTTGGGTTTAGTTGTAGGACTTATTGTTTTTGGCATTTCCCCTAAAATTACGGTAACCATTCTAGTAGGTGCCTTACTGGGTTTGTTGGTGAAAAAATTGAAATAAGTTTTTTTCACAAAACCTTCAAAGCATCTCATAATATAATAGGCAAGCGAAACCTTTAACCCGGAAGTTGTTCGGGAGTGTTGATTTTTGACGGCATAATTAGGGTTTATAGTACATACTGGTAACTTTACAGATGAGTACAAGGTCTTTTCTGTAAGCCGAAAAAAAATGAAACTCTTTATTAAAAATATGGTTTGTAACCGCTGTAAAATGGTGGTAAAATCAATTCTAGAAAAACTAGACCTTCACCCCATTCAGGTTGAATTGGGTGAAGTAGACCTACAAGAAACAGACATTTCTGCGGTAAAAGAACAACTACTACAAGAACTTCAGCTTTTAGGTTTTGATTTACTAGACAACAAAAAGTCTAAAACCATTGAAAAGGTAAAGAACCTAATTACTGACTTAGTACAAAACCAAAACAACGGGATCAAAAGTACCCTTTCCGAATTTTTAGCCTCAGAAATGCACCAAGATTACAGTGCCTTAAGCAATTTATTTTCAGAAGTTGAAGGGCTTACTATTGAAAAATATTACATCCTTCAAAAAATTGAAAAGGTAAAAGAACTCTTGGTCTATGATGAACTTAGCTTAAGTGAAATTGCCGATCAAATTAATTATTCAAGTGTAGCCTATTTAAGCAATCAGTTTAAAAAAGTTACCGGTCTAACACCAAGCCATTTTAAAAAACTAGGAAGCGTAAAACGGAAACCACTGGAAGAGTTGTAAATCTTATAAATCTATTCCATAATAACGTAAAACAATACCGGTCAAGAAAACGCACCTTTGTTCTATAATTAAGGTTAAGAAATCATGAAACATACCTACCACATACACGGAATGAGTTGCAACGGTTGTCGTAATCATGTTGAAGAAACGCTTTCAAAAGTGGAAGGTGTATCAAATGTGGTGGTCGATTTAGAAAAGGCGGAAGCTAGTATTGAAATGGAGTCACATATTCCTATTGAAAAATTTCAAGAAGCTTTAAAAAACGACGGTGGCCGCTATAGTATACATACTTCGGAAGCACATCCTGCTCACAAAGATAAAAAAGGAGAAAAACCGAAAAGTAAAGGAACAGGTACTTTTTACTGTCCTATGCATTGCGAAGGCGACAAAACCTATGATAAACCCGGCGATTGTCCTGTTTGCGGGATGGACTTGGTAGAAGAGCAAAAACTATCTACTTCATCCGCAGAGCAATGGACCTGCCCAATGCACCCGGAAGTAGTAAAAGATGAATCCGGTGCTTGCCCTATCTGCGGAATGGATTTAGTACCCAAAGAGCCCGATCTTTCGGCAGAAGAAAAAACCTATAAAAAACTGTTAAAGAAATTTTGGATAGCAGTTGCTTTTACCTTGCCCATCTTTTTAATCGCCATGAGCGAAATGATTCCTAATAACCCATTGTACCGCATAATGGAACAGAAAACATGGAATTGGGTTCAGTTGATATTATCTATTCCAGTGGTTTTTTACGCTGCTTGGATGTTCTTTGAACGGGCCTATAAAAGCATAAAAACTTGGAATCTAAATATGTTCACGCTTATTGGCATTGGTTCCGGTGTAGCATGGTTGTTTAGTTTATTAGGAATGCTCTTCCCTGATTTTTTCCCGGATCAATTTAAAACCGAATCGGGTGCCGTACATGTTTATTTTGAAGCTGCTACTGTAATTTTAACACTTGTTCTGCTAGGTCAACTTTTAGAAGCAAGAGCACACAGCAAAACCAATAGTGCCGTAAAAGAGTTGCTAAAGTTAGCCCCCAACAAAGCCACTAAAATAGTAGATGGTTCAGAAGTAGAAGTAAGCATAGATAACATAGAATTAAATGATATCCTAAAAGTTAAACCCGGTGATAAAATTCCGGTAGATGGCGCCATTACAGAAGGAACTACCAGTATTGATGAATCTATGATTACAGGAGAACCAATTCCTGTACATAAGTCACCAGGCAATAAAGTGAACAGTGGTACCATCAACGGAAATCAATCTTTTTTGATGAAGGCCGAAAAAATTGGTTCAGACACCTTGCTTTCACAGATTATCCATATGGTAAACAATGCCAGCAGAAGCCGTGCTCCTATTCAAAAATTGGCCGATAAAGTTTCTGGATATTTCGTTCCTACGGTAGTTATTATTTCTTTAATAACCTATTCGGTTTGGGTTATTTGGGGCCCAGAACCCGCTTATGTATATGCTTTGGTGAATGCTATTGCAGTTTTAATTATTGCCTGTCCTTGTGCTTTAGGTTTAGCAACCCCCATGTCCGTAATGGTGGGCGTAGGCAAAGGTGCACAAAATGGTGTGCTAATAAAGAATGCAGAAGCGCTTGAAAAAATGGATAAAGTTGATACCCTTATTATTGATAAAACCGGAACCATTACCGAAGGCAAACCTACAGTAGAAAAAGTAGGTTCTTTTGTAGAATCCTTAAGCAAAACAGAAGTTCTCCAATACATTGTTTCGTTAAACAACCATAGTGAACACCCCCTTGCCGAAGCAAGCGTAAAATACGGAAAAGAACAAAAGATTGAAATTATAAAAACAGATGGCTTTAGTGCCCTTACAGGTAAAGGTGTAGAAGGAACTATAAACGGTAAAAAAATAAATTTAGGGAACCCTAAAATGATGGAATATGCCAATGCTTCTCTATTACCCAACATGAAGGAAGAAGCCTTAGTGTATCAAAAACAAGGAAAAACGGTATCGTTTTTATCCATAGACGGTGAAGTGATTGGTTATGTGGTTATTGGAGATAAAATCAAAAAAACAAGTGCCAACGCTATTAAAGAACTTCAGGATAAAGGGATAGCTGTTATTATGCTAACCGGTGATAATCATGAAACCGCACAAGCTGTAGCTAAAGAATTGAACCTTGCCGATTTTAAAGCAAGTATGTTACCAGAAGGCAAACTTAGAGAGGTAGAAAACTTACAAAAAAACGGAAAAGTAGTAGCTATGGCCGGCGATGGCATTAATGACGCACCCGCTTTAGCACAAAGTGATGTTGGTATTGCCATGGGTACCGGAACAGATGTTGCCATAGAAAGCGCTATGATAACCTTAGTAAAAGGCGATATACAGGGTATAGTTAAAGCAAGGAATTTAAGCGATGCAGTAATGAAAAACATAAAGCAAAATTTGTTTTTTGCACTTATTTACAACACCGTAGGTATTCCAATTGCTGCGGGTGTTTTGTTTCCTGTTTTTGGGATTCTATTGTCGCCCATGATAGCGGCCTTGGCCATGAGCTTTAGTTCGGTATCGGTAATTGCTAACGCACTTCGATTACGGAATTCTACTATTTAACAACAAAAATAAATTGCTCTTTCCGCTTTTTATCAGGCTGAAAGAGCAATTTTTAAATCAATACAACTATTTCACTAAATGTGGGTATTCGGTATTTCTATTCTGAAACCGTAGAATACTGGGTTTTACAATTACGCCCTCGTCTATATTAATGGCATTTTGTATGGTCTGGTTATTTTTCCAATTTGAACGGCCGGTAATCACCGAAGGAACATGTACTAACAATGCAGCAGATATAGATCTAGAAGCACTTTCCCAGAAATAACTTGGTGTGTGATCTACCGCGTAATAATCGATCTTATCTACTGAAAACATGGGGTTTTTAAAGGTAGTAGGTTTGGCGAAATAAAAGCCCATTCCCTCGTCACAGCTAATGTCTATAATTAAACTACCCGGTCTTAAAGCAGCTTTTTCGTCTTCATTTACATAATTTATAGGATCGTCGGTATCCTGAAAAGTACCATTAATAAGAATTTCAGACTCGTTGATTAAATCTAATAAAGGACGTTCAGTACCGTCGTGTTCTACCATAAGTAAACGCGGTTCTCCTTCATTTCCTTTTCTAATCCGAACATAATGCACGTCTAATACTTCTTCACGTACTTCATGATCGGGTCGTTGTATACAAATAGTAATATCTCTGAAACCGTGGGCTTTTAATGCATAAATGGCTCCCCTGCTTACCGCCCCAAAACTAAAGATGATTACCTTTCTTTGGTTGCCGTAATGACCGTCAATTCCTTTTAATTGCAACGCATGGATTACGGCGCAATAGCCGGCCATTTCGTTGTTCTTATAAAATGTATGTCTACCTACTTGTCCGCTTGGGAACCAGGCATTCATATCTTCGAAAGCAATTAAGGTTAGTTTTTTATCAATGGCTTTCTGAGTAATGGCATTTTGCTGGGCACAATGTGGGTAACCCCAAATTAAACCACCTTCTTTCAGTTGCTCTAAATCAGATAAAATAGGTTTAGCTATAATAGCCGAACCAATATCGCTTAGTATTTCGTCACGCGAAGCAACACCACCTGTGAGTTCACTAATATATTCGTCTTCAACATTAAAATGCTTACCGTAGCCTTTTTCGAATACCAATTGTTTCCGAATGGATTCGGGCAGTCTAAGTAAATGCTCTGGGTGAATAGGAACGCGTTTTTCGTCTTGTTTTTTGGATGTACCAATAACACCCATCTTTAATAAAGCCATGTAATTCTTTTTAAGATAGAGACGGGTTGCAAATGAATGCAGTAGGCAAAGCGTCGGTGAAAACTTCTAATAAGACTTAGTATCTAGCGGCCAGACATCAACTGACAACTATAGTTTCATTCATCAAAAAAAGACCTTAAAGAGTGTAAATGGCCTCAACGTTCGCTAGAGTGATAATAGCTTTGATTAAAATCGACGGATAAATAATCCAGCGTTAAAGGTAGTGTAATAATTGACAGTCCTGCTATGTTATCTCTAAAAGCTTTACAGTTTTAACCTAAAGTAAACCTTTAAAAAACAACTCCTTCGGCATAAAATAAATGGGTGCTAACAGATCTATACTATTAACACCCATTTGTATCACTTACTTCATAAACTTCATCTTCTCTATGCCTTTTTCAGTTTCTACCGAAATAAAATAGACACCCGAAGTTAAACTTAGATACATTAATTTCAATACTGTTTTGCGTGCTTATCACTGTTCCTTTGGAATCGTAAAGTGCTATGCTTTTAATGGTTTCTTTCGATTCTACATATAAAACATCCGTAACTGGGTTGGGATAAACTGAAATAGATTCACCTTTGAAAGCATTATTATTTGTCAATGCCGTAACTAGATCTTCACTTTCATATTTAGCAATTACGGAAATGTGTTTCCAAGATTTGTTGTAGGCGGTAATTAATTCGGGTAAGGCAAAAATATCATTTTCATGGAATGCCGCAGCATAAACATTACCGTTAGCGTCTAAGTCTAAACCTTTTAATTCCATACCAGTTTGCCAACCGGCATTACTATCTTCTACAGAAAAGCGGGTAAAGGTTAAGTTTTTAAAGTTTAAATTAGATTTCGCAATAAAATATCCTTTTTGGTAAGTAGATACATTGCCTTTAAAACGAACGGTATCCATTACTCCATTTTTAATTATATAACCGTCACCATCGGCTCCAAAAGAAAAAGCTATAGTAGTGTCATTCACCGCACTGTATTCATATTCCAAAACACTATTGTAGGTAATGTAATCAATTACTTTTAGAGTAGAATCTAATTTTAAAGCCGTAGTAAATTTGAATACATTAGGTATAGTAGGGTTCATAATTACTTGTTCACCAAGGGTAATGTCTTCATTTCCATGTTGTACAAACAACAAAAAAGTTTTGTCTTTGGGTATGTATTGTGAACCAACAATTTTATTGGTGCCAAATAGTTTTTTTGCTTTGTTATAGGTAACGGCATTAGTGTTCAGGTCTAAGATTCTTAGTTCTAAATAGGTTGGGTCGTAATAACTTGCCGAACCTGCCACAAAGCTGTAAACTTTACGCCCATACAATGGACTTACGGTAGTATTACCTAAGATATTATTTACACCAAAGCTATGGTTCTTAAGGGTGCCATCGGTATTGTTTAACGTAAGGTATCCGTACCCCCTAACTAAATAATTGCTATTGTTTAGATTGGCTAATTCTACACCATCGTACGTTTGTATTCCTTTTACAGTAGCATAAGACAATACTAAATCGTTATTTCCGTCAAAATAGATTTTAACATCATTCTTAGTACCTAGGTTTCTAGCCCAGCGTATTTCTCCATTTTCAGTATTTAAACAGATAAAAAAAGTTTCGGGATTACTGGTAGAAGCGGTACTTAAGGTTCCTGTTGGTAGTTCCAATTCTCGTAGAAAAGTACCCGTAATATACAGGCTATTTTCATCTACCAAAACCGTATGTAAACCTTGGTTTTCAGGATAACCATAAAAGTGTTTTTTCCAAACATAATTCAGTTGTTCGTCCATTTTACCAACAATTAAAGCATGTCTACTACCTGGATTAATTTCATACCCGTAACCCGAGTAATAGACATTTCCGTCTGTATCAGCTTTAATACCTTTTACCTGATTAGTAGTACCATGGGCTACCCTTTCAACATACGACCAATATCTGGTTGTATCCGTTTCTGCAAATGTGTGTAAACTTGTTATAAGTGCTAAAAGAAGTACTAGTTTTCTCATCTAACGTAGTGGTTTGATTGATAGAATTGTTTAATAATTCTGAATTTATAAGTGCCTAGCCCTATTTCCTATTCAATCTTTTGGGAAGATGTCTTACTTTATAAAGTAGGATATTTATTGTGTTGTTTTACAAGTTTGTCAAGTACATTAACCGTTATTATTGTTTGCAAGACGTTTTACCTCAACCTTAGATTTTGGCAAAACCTTTTTTGGCCTGAAAAACAAATCCATTCCAACCAAGTTATTGTTCTTTTAGCACTCTGGAATACTTAAAAAAATATCGAAAACATTACTCTTTCATAATCTTTACTCTGTGTTTTAAACCCCATTCCGCTAAGTTTTCAATAACAGGCTTTAGGCTTTGGCCGTATTCCGTAAGTTTGTATTGAACAGTAACAGGTGTAGTATCTAAAACAGTCCTTTTTACTAAATGATTTAGCTCCATATCTTTTAATTCTCTACTCAGCATTTTACCAGATATCCCGGTTACATCTTTTAATATATCCGAATACCTTTTTTTGTTAAAACAAAGAACGGCAACAATAGAAATTTTCCATTTCCCACTAAGAACATACATGGCATCGTGCACCGCCATAATCGTTTTATTACACTCGTGATGTTCATATTTATTTTCCTGCATAAGTCACCTTGTTACTTAATTGTCACCATTACTTTTTGACACTTTGTGACAAAAGTAAACAAACTTTAATGAGATTTACATTCAGAATATTTAAAAATTATAATTATGAATTTATTAGAAGCATTGAACTGGCGTTATGCCACCAAAAAATTCAGTAACAAAAAATTATCAGACGAAACTATACAACAAATAATTGAAGCCATTAATCTATCTGCATCTTCGGCAGGTATGCAACCGTACAGGATTTTTAATATTAAAAACCCTGAAATTAGAACTGAATTAGGTTCAGATTCCTTTAATCCACAAATAACAGAAGCCTCTCATCTTTTAGCATTTGCAGCGTTTGATTCTGTGAATAAAGAAACCATTGTAAACTACATTAAGTTAGTAGCAGACACAAGAGGCATTACTGTAGAACTTTTAGAAGATTTTAAAAAATCATTAGAAAACCACCTTCTTAACCGTAGCGATGAAGAAAATTTTATTTGGTCTTCAAAACAAGCCTATATAGGTCTAGGTACTGGATTAATAGCGGCCGCCAATTTAGAAGTAGATGCTACTCCTATGGAGGGTTTTAATGCTGAAAAATTAGATGCTCTTTTAGGTTTAAAAGCAAAAGGGCTTAGAAGTATAGTTCTTTTAGCATTAGGTTACCGAGATAAAGAAAACGACGTTTTTGCTAACATGAAAAAAGTGCGTTTGCCACAAAATGAGTTTGCTATAGATATTGTATAATTCAATATAACTTACCTTTGATTACTTAAAAAGTGGTTTGAATTAATACTCAAACCACTTTACTATTTTAATTTTTCGCTTCACTAATAGTAATGTTATTTTACTATGATAGAAACTGAAAAGTTTTAATTTAAATAACTACCCTTAAATCCTGTAAATTGAAGCCAAGAATCTGGCATAAAGATTTGTCCTTTTAAACATCTTACTAACCGCTTTCCGTTTAAAATCCGTAAATTGCGTTTCCGAAAGGAAAAATGCATGGAAGAAAAGCAAATACGTATTAATAAGTTTTTGAGTGAAGCGGGTTATTGTTCACGAAGAGCAGCCGACAAATTAATTGACGAAGGCCGCGTAACTATTAATGGTAAAGTACCCGAAATGGGCACCAAAATCACTTCCCAAGACGAAATACGAGTAGACGGAAAACTAATTACCGAAACGGAAGAAGAACACGTTTACCTTGCTTTCAATAAACCAATTGGTATTGTGTGTACTACGGATAACCGTAGAGAAAGAGACAATATTATTGATTACATTAATTTCCCGAAACGCATCTTCCCTATTGGCCGTTTAGACAAACCCAGCGAAGGGTTGATCTTCTTAACCAGTGATGGAGATATTGTTAACAAAATTTTACGGGCCCGTAACCACCACGAAAAAGAGTATTTGGTAACGGTAGAAACACCAGTAACCGAAGAATTTGTGGAACGCATGAGCAATGGAGTACCAATTTTAGACACCATTACCCGTAAATGTACTGTAGAGAAAATCAATCAGTTTCAGTTTAAGATTATATTAACCCAAGGTTTAAATCGTCAAATTAGACGAATGTGTGAATATTTAGGTTATGAAGTAATTAAATTGAAGCGAACACGTATCATGAACATCCAATTAGACGTTCCTATTGGTAAGTGGCGTCATTTCACAAAACAAGAACTTAAAGAACTGAACCAGTTGGTTTCAGATTCTACTAAAACACATATAGATTAATTCTAAAACAAATTAACACACCTCTAAAACTTTAAACAAAGGACTAGATAAAGCTTTAAATGCTGCCTTAGTTATACTTGGTGTTTTTAAATACAAATTATGAAATTTAACACCCAAGAAAAGTCTTTTGTAACTTTTAACAGAGACGATCAACCCGAATTCTTTCAGCTTTTACAAAAGCGAGTTAACGCTTATTTCAAAGAAAAAAACATTTCTAAATACGGCAACCTAAGCATGAAACTGAAAACAGTTCTCATGATGTCCTTGTATTTCATTCCGCTTATAGCCTTACTTTCCGGACAAATAACATCTGTTTGGTTTATGATGCTTTGCTGGACTTCCATGGGATTAGGAATGTCTGGAATTGGTCTTTCTATTATGCACGATGCCAACCACGGCACTTACTCTCGAAGAAAATGGGTGAATAACTTTCTGGGTTATATGATTCATTTTATTGGTGGCTCACAAGGCAACTGGAAAATACAACATAATGTATTGCACCATTCTTTTACCAATATAGATGGTCTAGACGAAGACATTGATTCTGGTGTTATCCGTTTATCTCCACATCAAAAAAGAAGTAAACTTCACCGTTTTCAAATCTTTTACGCACCCTTTCTGTATGGCCTAATGACGGTTTATTGGTTGTTTAGTAAAGATTTTGAAGGACTTGTACGCTACAACAACAAAGGCTTATTAAAAATGCAAGGCATCAATTTTAAACGCTCTATGACTCACTTGATAGCCACTAAAGTTGTTTATATTATTTTAACGCTAATTATACCGTTAATCGTTCTTCCATTTTCAGCTGGAATTATAATTCTAGCCTTCTTGTGGATGCACTTTATTTGCGGAATGTCTTTGGCTTTAATCTTTCAGCCAGCACACGTTATTGAAGAAACCACCTTTTTTGAAACTACCGAATGCGGAAGTATGGAAAACCACCGTGCCATCCATCAAATGCGTACAACCGCTAATTTCGCAAACAAAAGCAGGTTGTTTACTTGGCTTATAGGAGGTTTAAATTTTCAGATTGAACACCACTTATTTCCTAATATTTGCCACGTTCATTATAGACATATTGCAGGCATTGTTAAAAAAACTGCACAAGAATTTAACGTACCTTACTACCAACATAAAACCTTTACAGGTGCTTTAAGAAGCCATTTTTTATTACTAAACAGACTTGGAAAAGGGAATTAAAGTAAATAAAAACTATGCCCCTAGTAGAACTTAGAGAGTACCGCCTAAAAGAAGGGAAACTACAAGAATGGTTGGTGTTGATGGAAGCAGAAATTATCCCCTATCAGCTCTCTAAAGGTATGAAGGTAATTAGCACCAATACTTATAGTGATGAACAAGGTAATGATTGGTTTATTTGGTTAAGAGAATTTGAAAACGAAGCCAAACGACAAGAAATCACTCAACTTACCTATAACGAATGGTGGAAAACCGAAATTCGACCGAAAATATTTCAACTTATTGAAAAAGACAGTATGCGTGTTCGGGTGCTGCAAAACATACGTTTAAAATAATTAGTTTTTAAACTCCACCAATTACTATAAGCAATCGGCGGAGTGATTATCTAATTTCCCTACAGGGTTAAACTATAAAAGCCCGACTTTTGTAGTTCAAAACCATACAAAATCCCATTTTCTACTACCTGTATTTGTTTAGGTATCTCTTCCTCTGAAACATTAAATTTGTTTAATGAAAAACCGCAGGCATACAATTGAACATGATTTTCTTGAGCTAAGGTTATAAATTCATCTATTTTATTAGCATCTGTTAAGTCTTTTACAGCCTGTCCGCAAATCACTACCCTAAACTCACCAAACTTTTTACCATCTTGTACTGCCAGTTTTTGAGCCGCTAAAATAATAGCTTTGAGTTGTGGTACTTTACGTGTTAAGACAAAATAATTGTTTTGAGATTTTTTAAAAGTATTCTGTGCATAGTTAGATCCTACAGAAAATAATAGCAAGGATATCAAAATTATTTTTTTCATATTACTGTGTTTTAAAAGGGTTGTAAACAAAGAATGTAAGTCCGCCTAAAATGGCTATATTTTTAAATAACGGGCCAAGTGTATTCATTTGCCCCACTTGAATTGTTAATGTAATTGGTATTAATATCAAAATTAGCGTTATGGCAGCATAGCGCGTTTTAATCCCCATTAATAAAGCCATACCAGCAATAAACATAGCTATACCGGAAAGCACAACAGAAACTTTAGGGGGGCCTAATAAATGCCCCATTATTCCTAGTTTTGCTTCTTCTATTCTGTTTATAGCTTTATCTGTATTGAATAAATGATTAAAGCTAGCCACAATAAAGATTAAACTAAGCATTACTCTTAATACTACTACAGACAGATAGCTAACCTCTACCTTTTTATTTCTTGTGTTCATAATAAATTAGTTATTAATGAAAATGATAATCCGTACCTGGAAGTTGAGATAAAACATTATCCCCCAAATCCAAAGCTTTTGCCCTTCCTTCCCTAAGCGGTGAAATAGAAACTTTTTCTGCTAGATAATCCGTAATAGCCTCATGAATGGTAAAATCTAATACCTTTGCCTCTTTTATATTGGGCATTCTGCATAACGTATTATCGGGTTCTCCTTCTCTTCTACAAGCTGAAATTGTATAAAGTCTATTTTCATCAATAGGTTCACCGCCCACCTTAACACTAGATAAACGCTCTCCTTTTGGTTTGTTAGCATAAAAAGTGATTTCCATGCCAGAAAAACGGACAAGCCATCCACCAAAACGTTCAGAAGAATTTTGGGCAAAAACATTATGCAATTCTTGTTCAAGCCATACTTTAATTTGTTTTCCCGAAGCTTTTCCTGTTTTCACTTTTTCATTTACCGGAAGCATATTCCAAAGATCTGCCCTAGTTATGGCTACATTTCCACTTGGAGTAACATTTAAGGGAGGACTAAAACGAAATCCGTTGGATATAGAAATATCTGCTCCAGTTTTCCAGCGGGCAGCATCTGTAATAAAATTATCCATGGGATTTTCTACCACAAAATAGCGGTATAATGGCAAGGTAGAATACCCCAACGTATCGTCCATTTGCTTTTTGTAGGGCGCTACAGCATTTTCTATGATTTTAGCTATGGTTTCATCTTCTTTGTACTTTTCAGGATCAACCTCTAGCAATTCATATTCTTCTTCAACAATGCTTCCATTTCTAACATGGAGCGTTAGTTTTCCTACAAAAGACGCAAAAGCCCCAGGCTCGGTTACTTTAGTATATTTCCCTTGTAACGGTTCCCGAATGCGTTCATGAGTGTCATTTCCAAGTATATAATCCACTTTTTTTAATATAGGATTATTGGCAAGATCATATTGTTTGCTTATACCAATGTGGGTTACCAAAAACAGTATGTCCAATTTCTGTTGATCCTTCAGTTCAATAATAAGTTTTTCTAAATTATCCTGAACAGGTCTAAATTTTAGTCCTTTACTAAAAGAAGGGTTTTGACGAAGAGGAATTTCCGGATCATTATAAGCAATAAAACCAAGCTTAACTCCCTTTACTTGTTTAACAAAATACGGAGGGAAAACGGATTTACCGCTAGACTCATCGTACATGTTAGCAGAAATAACCGGGGTTTGGTAATCAGTAAGAACTTTTAGCATTTTTTCCTTTCCGTAAACAACTTCCCAGTTACCGGGTATTAGAAAATCATAGCCCATATTTTTAACTATAGGAGAAAATGCTTCCCCTTCAGATAATGCTGCCACAGCACTTCCTTGTATCATGTCGCCGCCATCAAGAATAACCGTCCCTTCAGGATTTTTGCTCTTTTCTTCCTCAAATAAGGTTTTAACATAGGCTAATCCACCTAGTTTTTTAAAGGTTATTTTATCGTTTTCCCAAAAGAGTTCATCGTGAGGAAATAACTGACCATGAATATCAGCTGTTTGCAAAATAGTTATTGTAGTTGTTTCAGAATTCATTTCCGAAGCATCTTTGTTAACCGATGTACAAGCGCTTGTAAAAGCGATCAATAACACCAGAAATCTATTTATAAATTTCATAGAATGATTTAATTAAAGTTCCCAGAAAACATAAATGCCGCTAAACAGCACATGTTTATACCGTAAAACTTATAGGGTAATATTAAATTTGAACGAATGTATAATTAGCAGAATAAGAATTTTCTACTATTGTGAATACACTAGATGTACAGTTTCAGGGATTGAAACAAAATGTATAAAGGAATTTTTTGGGATGATTTCTTTAAACAAGAATTCCTTTCTTGATAGAGTTTTACTAAAAATGAGGGTTGAAATTTTTTGAAAAAACAGGATTCACCGCAAAACAAAACTTCAGAAACCTTCTCAATTGATATTTCTTTAGAGTGCTCAAAGGCGGTGCATGTTTTTTTGTTAAATTCTGCTTTGCTCTTATTCAGAACAGAAGTTTTTTGCACACCTACATAATCCTCAATGGCATTTCTTACTGAACAAGGGGAAACCATCAACAATACCATCACCACAGCGGCAAAGCAAAATTGTATTAAGAGCTTATTGGTTTTCTTGTTCATAAAACAATAGTATAGAAAAGGCTTTAGAAACTTGGTGACATTTGTCACGCTGTAAAAAATAATCTTACGGGTTTAAATTAAAAATAACAGAATATCCCAACTAATCTCATCCCTTTTTAGCACCTATAATTTTATCTTTTTTTGAAGAATACTGATTAACTTCCCAAATATAATCTGAAATAACAATGAACAACAAACGACTGGTTAAAGAACGTTCCAGAGACATTGGTAATTTCTTGGTTGGCCGCTTGCTTCCTTTTGCTCAAAAAAGACAAGTTGGTCCGTTTACTTTTATAGACCACATGGGCCCAGTGTGGATAGATAAAAATAAACACATGAGCATTGACCAGCATCCACACATTGGTTTATCTACACTCACTTATTTGCTAGAAGGCGCTATTCAACATAAAGACAGTACTGGTGCCAATCAAGTAGTTTCTGCTGGTGATGTAGGTTTTATGACCTCGGGAAGCGGTGTTGCCCATACCGAACGAACGCCCCGAGAATTAATAACTGATATTCCTGTATTAATGCACGGTTATCAGATTTGGGTAGCGCTACCTAAAGAACTGGAAGAATGTGCACCCACTTTTCAGTATTTAGAAAAGAAAGAATTGCCAACCTGTATACAAAATGGCTTAAAGCTAACTGTAGTAGCTGGTAAAGGTTTTGGTATGGAATCCCCTTTAAAAGTTCATTCGCCTTTATTTATGGTAGATGTTTATGCCGAAAAAGAAAACCAACTAGAAATTAACGGTCAGTTAGAAGGTGAAATAGCCATTGTGGTAGTTAAAGGAAAAGTAAGTGATGGTGAAACCAGTGTTGAAGCTGGTGAAATGCTTATTTCTAAAACCGAAAACGAATGCTGTTTACAAATAGAGGCCAACACCCGTTTGTTGCTATTTGGTGGTGATGCCTTTCCCGAAGAACGTTACCTGCATTGGAATTTTGTTTCTAGCAGTAAAGAACGCATAGAGCAAGCCAAAGCAGATTGGGATAACAAAAAATTCCCTAAAGTACCTAGTGATGATACGTATATTCCTTTACCTGTATATTAACAGTATTTATTTTGCTATTAAAAGAAAAAAAGTCTCTTAATTCTGATTATTACTATCCTTTATAGATCTTTTATTTATTCAAAAAATAGTATCTATACATAATCATATTAAAACACTTTCTGGTAAATGGATTTACCTCACCTAAAAGACATACGTTCTCAATTAAACGACGCTTCTCAAAAAGAACTGGTTGAGTTTGTACTTCGTCTTACAAAACACAAAAAAGAAAACAAAGAGCTCCTCACCTATTTGTTAGAGTTTAAAGATTCTGATGAAGCGTATATTTCAATGGTTCAGAACGAGATAAAATCTACTTTTGAAAGCCTTAATAAAAGTAGCCATTATGTTTTGGTAAAGGGTTTAAGAAAACTTTTACGGATTACTAAAAAATACATCCGTTATGCGCAGTCTAAAAAAATTGAAGTAGAATGCCTATTGTATTTTTGCAGCTGTTTACAAACCTTGCCCACTAGACAATTAAACACAAAAGCCATTGAAGGACTTTTAGAAAAGCAGTTGGAGCAAGTTGAAAAGAGCTTAGCTAAACTGCATGAAGATGTTCAGTTTGATTACCAAGGTATTTTAGAAGAGATTAAAAAGAAAGTTTATTAATTTTTTAAGTTTGAAAAAGATCCTCCCCCTTGTTTTCCATCTCTTTTTGTTTATACTTTTAACAATAGTTACTCAAATTGGTGGCCTTGTTTACATACTTTCTTTATGGCTTAGTAGCACTATTAAAAAAACAATCCCAGCTAAAGTATGCTTGGTTTTTCTGTCGTTGTATTGTTTGTTCACTTTTGCAATCGTACCCTTTTTAGCCCCATTTTTCGGAAGAGAAAAAGTAGCAGACTCACCATCCATTAAACCCGCCAGCTTTACAACAATTCTATTGAATAGAAATTATGTAAAACCTGAATTAAATATTGTTCTAAGTAATATTTCAATGAAAATAGAAGCTCAGAATTCTTTTGTTAAAATCCATTATTTAGACGCTAATTTTCCGTTTGTGAATGGCTTTCCTTTACTACCGCATTTAAGTCATAACGATGGCAAAAAGCTAGACTTAAGTTTAGTTTACGAAGATGTGAATGGAAAGATTTCAAACTTACAAAAATCAGTAAGCGGTTATGGTATTTTTGAAGAAGCTAATACCACAGAATTTAATCAAACTGAATTTTGTTTAGAACATGCTTATTATCAGTATGACTTTCCTAAATATTTAACAATGGGCAGCATTAACAAAGAGTTAATATTTTCTGAAAAAGGAACAAAAAAATTGATGAATTATATTTTGCAGGAAAAAGAGGTATCTAAGGTATTTTTAGAAAAACATCTAAAAGACCGACTTCAATTAACAGACTCTAGAATTCGGTTTCAAGGATGTGGCTCAGTTCGGCACGATGATCACATCCATATTCAGCTTTAGAAATTAAGGTTCATATTTTTCCCGTTAGCTCTTACGTAATCACCCGAAGCAAATGTCACTTTTGATTTCCCTTCACATTCAGACCTGAAATCCATAGAAATGGTACCCAAATCAATTCCTTTATCGGCTCCAAAATCTTGTATAAAACCAGAACCTTTGAATGGGTTTCGGTTGCAGTTGGCATAGTTGTATTTTGTTTCAATTAACGCATGGTATTTAATACCTCCGCCAGTATTAGAAGCGGCTATAATTTGCCCACCCCCATTGATTTCAATATCATCATCATAAACATCCGCGGCATTATTTTGATTAAACTTTAAAAACCAAACATTTTGTTTCGCGGCCACAAAAACATCTGTTGGTGGTTTTTTATCTAAACGTTCCATTTCTGTATTAAACTGAATATTGGACAAACCAATTTGTAGTAGTGTATCAGACCCTTCGCCAATCACAACATCTTGTTGAGCAAAAACGGTTATAAATTTTTCAGAATTAACATCTCTTCTAACCGGAACCGTGTGAATTCCGTAAAACTTATACTTGCCATCAAAGATGTTTAAATCACCAAAAATGATGTTAACCACCCCCGATTCGGTACTGTTATTCCAAACACCAGAAATAATCACCTGACCAATATGGTTGTTAAAAGGTAGCCGTTGCCCGTTATCAAAATTGGCATATAAAATCCCAGCTTGTGAATAGGTGTTATTACTGCCCTTTTCATACCGAACATTATCGGGTAAATCTTCCCCCTGAAAAGCCATTATCGCTAAAGAGGTACAATAGCCAATGGCGGCAGAGGCTTTAAACCCTTGGCGAAGAGGAGAAATATCTGGATTCTTATCTAAGTCAAATAATTTCTTGCAAGAACTAGTAGAAAGAAATAAAAACACAATAATCAATGCGCTTAAAAATTTATGCATTTTCTTCATTTTAGATGCTTTAACTACATTAAATAGATTAATAAACAATATTTGTAACCTTGTATAATGTTTCCTTTCTATAAAGAAAGACAAAAGCTATACCATGTTCAATATTTTCAAAAACATAGATAATAAAAAACGCACAGCACTACCTGGAAAATTAGATGTATTTAAGTTTATTGGCCCGGGATTATTAGTGACTGTTGGTTTTATAGACCCCGGTAATTGGGCCACCAACTTGGCTGCCGGTGCCGATTATGGTTATGCCTTATTGTGGGTGATAACACTTTCTACCGTTACCCTAATTCTTATGCAACATAATGTAGCGCATTTGGGTATAACAACAGGTTTATGCCTTTCGGAAGCTACCGTAAAATACATAAAACCCACTTATGCAAAAACAGTTTTATGGTCGGCTATGTTGGCCTCTGTTTCTACTTCTTTAGCCGAAATTTTGGGTGGCGCTATTGCCATAAATATGCTTTGGGATATCCCCATAAAAGCAGGGTCGGTTCTGGTAACTATTTTTGTAATGGTGATGCTTTTCACCAACTCTTACAGCATAATAGAAAAATGGATTATTTCTTTTGTAACTGTAATTGGGCTTTCTTTTTTGTATGAACTTTCATTAGTAGACATCAACTGGCAACAAGCGGGTACAGCTTGGGTAACGCCTTCTTTCCCTAATGGCTCTATGATTGTAATAATGAGTGTTTTGGGTGCTGTTGTTATGCCTCATAATTTATTTTTGCATTCAGAAATTATACAAAGCCGAAAATGGAACTTAGATAACGACACACTTCTTAGGAAACAATTTAAGTTTGAATTTATAGATACGCTTTTATCCATGACCATTGGTTGGGCCATAAACAGCTCTATGATTATTTTAGCAGCGGCTACTTTCTTTACTACTAAAACCGAAGTAAGTGAACTGCAACAGGCAGAAAGATTATTAGATCCTTTATTAGGAAACCATGCCTCCATTGCTTTTGCTGTAGCCTTATTGTTTGCCGGGATTGCTTCTACTGTTACTTCTGGTATGGCAGCGGGAAGTATTTTTGCCGGTATGTACAAAGAACCATACGACATAAAAGACAATCATTCTCGCTTGGGTGTTTGTATTTCACTTCTACTTGCATTAGGAATCATCTTTTTAATCAGTAATCCATTTCAGGGATTAATTATTTCTCAAATGATTTTAAGCATACAATTGCCTTTAACCATGTTTGCGCAAGTCTATCTTACTTCTTCCCTAAAAGTGATGGGGAAATATAAAAATAAGCCAATCACCAAGTATACCTTGTATTTGTTTAGCGCCATAATTACTTTATTAAACGTGGCATTATTTGTTAGTTTCTTCTTTTAAAACGGAATTCTAATCCAGAAATAAATTATTAAATTGCGGTTCTATTTCACCTCTATTTTTTAGGCACTTTTAAAAGGAGAAAAAAACAGACTTATGATATTAACCCAAGAGCAGGAAGCTATTTTAAATTCAACGGGCGACATTAAGATTAATGCCGTTGCCGGTTCTGGCAAAACCACCACCATTATTGAATATGCTAAAACCCGCCCCAAAGACAGTAAAATACTTTATTTGGCCTTTAATAAAACGGTAAAACTAGAAGCGCAACGCAAATTTTCGGAACAAAAACTGAACAACGTACAGGTAGAAACGGCCCATTCTTTAGCCTACAAAAGCATCGTTTTCAGTCATAATTATAAAATAAGCAATACCGGTTACTCCTCACACCAATTAGTGGGATTACTAAATTTACACATTGGTGGCGATTTACATGCCGAACACATTGTGGCCAACCATATATTGCGTTTTACCTCATACTTCTGCAACAGCAACGCACTTAAAGTACAAGACCTAAATTATTACGAGCTCATTAGTGATGAAAAAGCCAAAGCTTTTGTAAAACAACACTACTTGTACATAGAATTACAAACCCGAATTTTTTTGGGTAAAATGGATCGGGGTGAAATTGATATTATACATGATTTCTATTTAAAGAAATTTCAGCTTTCTAAACCACAGCTCCCCTTCCATTATATTCTTTTTGACGAAGGTCAGGATGCATCGGCAGCTATGCTGGATATTTTTCTGCAACAAAAAGCTACTAAAGTAATTGTTGGCGATACCCACCAGCAAATCTACGGCTGGCGTTTTGCTGTTAACTCGCTAGAGAAAACAAATTTCAAAACCTTTAGCTTATCTACCAGTTTTAGATTTGGTAAAAATGTAGCACAATTAGCCACCAAGGTATTAGAATGGAAAAAACACATAGAACTAGATGCTAAGTTAATCATTAAAGGAGCTGGAGAAAATGGATTTATAGAACGTAAAGCCATTATTGCCCGCACCAACTTAGGTTTACTTTTACATGCCATAGAGTATGTGGTGGAAGGAAAAAGCAAAAAACCCATCTATTTTGAAGGCAACATTAATTCTTATACTTATGCCGATGATGGCTCTTCTTTGTACGATATTCTAAACTTGTTTAACGGAAAAAAACACTTAATCCGTGACGAACTGGTGAAGCAAATGAACCGTATGGAGGATTTGGAAAACTACATTGAAAAAACCGAAGACCTACAATTGGGCATGATGCTGGAAGTAGTAAAAGAGTATGGAAACGAAATTCCCAACATCTTAAAAACCATTAAAAACAGACACGTTGAAAACAACGAAAAGCACAAAGCGGAAATGATTTTTTCTACCGTACACCGTTGCAAAGGCATGGAATACGACAGCATTGAACTGGTAAATGACTTTATTACAGAAGAACGCGTTGAACGACTGTTTACCGAAAAAGGAATGCCCGAAAAACTGAACGAAGAAATTAACTTACTGTATGTAGCCATAACCCGTGCCCGGCAAGAAGTAAAAATACCAGAAACTTTATTGCCTAAAAATTTTATTGATTGTGCCGAAATAAAGAAAATTGACGTTAAAACAGCCAAGGAAACTTCTGCTATCACCCCTTATCCTAAAGAGAAAAGCATTGGTTTTAAAAAAGGGCCTAAAACTTCTTATTCCGAAAAAAGAACACAAAGTAGAGCCGCTTACGCACCTTGGACGCCTGATTTAGATGAAGAACTAATGGATTTACACAACGACGGAAGTAGCGTAAAAGAATTAGCCGAGCATTTTGGAAGAACCAAAGGGGCAATTTGGGCTAGAATTGAACGATTAGAGGAAAAAATGAACAATTGGGATTATTAGGATAGAATTTTTCGACTCACATAATAAACAAAAACTAATTCAGTTATTCATAAAAATTAATCACTATGACTACATTTCTTCACTTTCAATGCCTACATAAAAAAAGCCTAATCGTATTTCTGATCCGTTGATTTACCTCCTGGGACAAGCTTCTCATGAACATTTTAGCAAGTTCAAATTGCTATCAAAGTGAATCGGATGAAGCCTATTCCGAAGAAGCTAAAGAAGTAGCTGAAATCCCAATAACAGAATCACCAAAACCTCTCACGGGTGATAACGGTTTCATTTCCTCTTCTGCGGCAAAAGTAAATGCAGACACCAGCAAGAAATTCATTAGAACGGCCGATATAAAATTCAGGGTTGAAAATGTATATACAGCTACCATTGGTATTGAAAATATCACTTCGAAATTTAATGGTTATGTGGGTTATACTAAATTATACAGCGATGTTAACTACACCACATTAACGCCTGTTAGTGCAGATTCTTCCTTAGAAACCGTTTGGTATACCGTTGTAAACACCATGGTTATCAGGGTTCCTAATACGGAATTAGACACTGCTATCCGCTCCATTTCTAAACACATTGACTTTCTAGAACTACCGTACGATTGAAGCTAAAAACGTGACCGTTTCTTTATTATCTAATAAAATGGCACAAAATCGTCAGCAAGAACATGTCTGAACGATTAGGAAAAGCCATTGATAAAAAAGGTGATGACATTAGAGGATATTACGGATGCTGAACAGAGCCGTTTAAACTCTCACGGAACGAAAAGATCATGCTAAAATTTCCGCATTAGAACTTCAGGATAAAATTGAATTGAGCACGATTAACGTAAACATCTATCAACGGAAAACAGTAAAAAGAACACTTCTTAAAGAACTACGAAAACACCGAAGCCTACGAACCTGGATTTTTTAAGCAATTGGGAGAAGCTATTACATTCGGGTTGGGAGATTATTGAAAGTTATTACATCATAGGATTATTCAGTATTTGGCCAATTCTTCCCAACTAATCAGAAGTGGTAATTTTAATGAATTGATTGGTTACTGATAACCTTGCGGATCATTATATAATTAACCTCTAAAAGAAACTATAACACATCACTTTTGTTCCTATTAAAACAAACTTTTAGCTATGTCAATTTTCGAAGAACAATACCAAAGAATTTCAACCGATAAGGGTTTTATTGCTGCTCTAGACCAAAGCGGTGGTAGTACACCCAAAGCGCTTTTAGGCTATGGGATTTCAGAAACGGAATACAAAACCGATGCAGATATGTTTACGCTGATTCATGAAATGCGTGACCGTATTATCTCGGATAGTTGTTTTACAGGAGATAAAATATTGGGGGTAATTTTGTTCGAACGTACCATGAATGAAACCATTGAAGGAGTTGCAACGCCACATTACCTATGGAAGAAAAACATTGTCCCTTTTCTAAAAGTAGACAAAGGTTTAAAAGCCAAAGACAACGATGTACAGTTAATGAAAGAAATTCCAAATTTAGCAAGCAGAATTGTAGATGCTAAAGAGAAAGGCGTTTTTGGCACAAAAATGAGATCGGTTATTTTTGGTGATAACCTAGCTGGAATAACGGCAATTGTACAGCAACAATTTGATTTTGCATTGACCATCTTAGAAAATGGATTAGTACCCATTATTGAGCCAGAAGTAGATATTTATACTGAAAATAAAAAAGAAACAGAAGCCACTCTTAAAGGTTCTATCATTAACAATTTAGAACGTCTTAATTCAGACCAAAAAATTATCTTAAAACTTACTTTGCCTAGCAAAGATAATTTCTACAAAGAATTGGTAGACCACCCAAAAGTTTTACGTGTATTTGCTTTATCTGGCGGATACGATATTGATAAGGCAAATACTTTATTAGCTAACAATAACGGTATGGTGGCTAGTTTCTCTAGAGCTTTATTAAACGATTTAAGAATAAATCAGTCTTCTGAAGAATTTACTAAAGTATTATCAACCGCAATAGATAGTATTTACAAAGCCTCTATCACATAATAATATTAGTAACTAACGCTTATAATTTAGCATCACCCTAATACCTATCAATCATGAGAAGGAATTGTTTGATGCTTGGTTTCATAGTCAACGGACTCTTCCTTTATACTGAAGCCTTCGGTTATAGCCAACGAGTTATTTGTTAACACTCAGTGTGACGGGTATTGTTTACGCCAACGTCAGTGCCCCACTGGCGTTGGCGGGAGGTACACTTCCAGCTTCATTGTTCTTGTTGGAGAGAACTCCAACAAGGGGATAAAAAATCCTTTCAAATCTCGAACAATTTGTAGAAGTATGGAATATGAATCTTTTTTCATCTAAATTAGTTAAATATTATATACTAGATATAAATTATTTTTCAGCAAAACCATGTTTTCGTTTAAATTGAGCACGAATTTTGAATGTTTATATTTAAACAATATAATCCTACAAGGATTCGTTTTATATGAAAACTTTCATAAGTTTGATATAGTATTACGTAGAGAAGGAAGATTAATTTTGAAGAAACAGTTAATAGTTTTTTGGATAAAATCTTATTTCATTTAAAAAAGATTTATCCAAGAGAACTAATCAAATTGATTTTTTAATTGAAAAGTTAGAACAATTGACTTGGCTTAATGATGTAAATTCAGAATGCTTAGATTTGATAAAAAAACTACTAAATTCTGTTGAAGAATTTGAGAAATTATTATTTGAAAGTTTTAAAAACTTATCTCCCTTTCTGAAAGAAAAAATAGCAACTAAGGAAATATATTCCTTTAGAAACGCTATAGATGATTTAAAAGAAGTAAGAGAAGATTTGTATTCTACCTTCTTTGTATTGAATAATGATAAAGACTTCATAAAATTAACAGAAGAACTTAATCGAATTTAATGAATGTCTATTGTTTAGCTAAGTTTAAAGATGAGTTTGATAAATTAAAACGCAAAAACTCGTACAAAGACTTAGAGAGTCAAATTGTTAATTATTTTTTTAATACAACAGTTGAAAAATTAAGTACTGGCACAAGGTTAAATCATGATGCTTACAAACCTTATATAAAAACAAGAATATCAGGAAAAGGAGGATATAGATTTTATTATCCTTTGATATTAATCAAAGGAGATGTTTATTTGATGTACGTTCATCCTAAGAAAGGAGTTCATGGTCAATCAAATATTGATAATAATCTAAAAAAAGAACTCTACAAAGAAATTATTAAATGCATTAATAAGATAATGTTTATCAAATCAATGTTGAAGATGAACTATTAGTTTTTAAACATGTTTCCGAAATAGTAAAAGCTTAAATATCTTTCTCAACCAACGTCAATGTTCCCAATGACGTTCTTCTCTGTTGCTTAGCTTCATAGCAAACGGAGACGGAGACACTGACGTTGGCGAAACGACTATGGTGTCCGCACAGACGTTCTACATAATACTAAACTAGGTCAGTTATATTTTTTTTATCTAATTGCTCGATCGTAAAAAGATTGTTTTTGTGAGCAAAGTTAAAATATTTTATCCAATAACCATTAGGCTGTTTTAAATACTTAGATGTAAAATTTGTCTTTTCTCTCTCAAGTCTATCATTTACATATACGAAATCAAAATATAATAAATCAAGGATTTCAAATTCATTTTGGCTTAGTTTTTTATCTATTTCAGATTTATTATCTCCATCTAATAAATTTGGAATATTTTGTAATGAGCGATTTGAAAAATATTCCGGATGAAGCTTTAAGAGTAAATAAAGACATTCACTTAAATTGTAGACAATATCTTTACCAGTAAACCTAATTATAAAATCACATTTCTTTTCCCCTAATATAAATGCGTCTCTCCATAAATCTCTTGTTCCTTTATGATATTCTTTACCATCAAGTTCTATTACCAAATTTTTCCCATTAGTAATTAAGCTAAAATCAGCTCGGAAATTCCCAAGTCTTGTTGTGAACTCTTGTTGAGCTTCTATAAAGACACCATTTAAGCCAACGTCAGTTTCATAGCCAACAGTCTCTTCTCCCGAATAAATCGCATAGGCGTCAACTTCCTGCCAACGTCAGTGTCCCCACTGACGTTCATCTTTTGTTTCATAGCAAACGGACTCTTCTCTCGAATACTTAGGATCATCACAAACCGTAAGCCTTCGCTCTAAGCGAAGTCTTCGGTGTATTTATACCAAGTGACTATCGCAGCACGGATGTAACATCCGCGCTAGGTAATACGAAACAATTATCCCTTCCGCTTCACGCCTCTCACCGCTTCTGCAGTCCAGGGATCGTCCGGCCAGCTGTGTTTGGGGTAACGGCGTTTTAATGCTTTTCGGACTTCAAAATAGGTGTTTTCCCAAAAGCTTTTAAGGTCGGAGGTAACTTGTACAGGTTTAAAGCCCGGCGACAGCAAATGCATCAATACACCTGTTTTTCCTTCGTTTACTTTAGGGGTATCGGCCAATCCAAAACATTCTTGCAATCGCACCGCTAAAACCGGTACATCGCCGTTGTTTCGGTAATGGAGTTTTACAGAAGATCCGCTGGGTACTTCTATGTTTTCGGGCGCCAGTTTATTAACTTTTTCCTGAAGTTCGGGAGCAAGACTGTATTGCAAAATTTCCTTCAGGTTCAGTTTCTTTAAATCTTCCGGCGTTTTAACGTTGTTTAAATACGGTTTCAACCATTCTTCATTACTTAACAACAGGCTTTCGGTAGAAACATCTGGCCAATTTTCAGCAGTACGCCATTTAGACAGACTAATAATTCGGTTTTGCCATTGCTCTACGTCTTCGTTAAAATCCAACAGACGGCTTCCCTCCTTTTTTATGGCGTTGCAAATGGCTTGCAGCAAATGCGTTTCATCGGGATCAGGCAATGGGGTACTCTGCAAGACAATACTTCCGATGCGCAAGTCTTTAGAAGCGATTAATCCACCCAAACGGGTATCCCAAGTAATAATTTCTTTGGTTTTTACCAATGGGGCTAAATCACGCGGATTTAATGGAGAGGCCATAAAAATCTTCCCGTCGCCCTCTCTGGCGTCTAAATGCGCAATGGACAACCAAGCTTCGTGGGCTAAATCGTCTTTGTGGGAAGCAGCGGCGTGTTTTCCGTTGCTCAACTGAAAGCGTGCATTATTCCCCGGACGAGCGTGTGCGATACGTTCCGGATAAGCATGTGCCAATAAAACGCCTGTTTCATACGGATCAAAAGCATCGTTTTCAGCTTCTAATTCAAATAATCTTAAGTACGATTCGGCTACTTTAACAATTTGCTTAAAACGGCCTGTACCTCCATTCCCAGAACGGAACCGACGTAAGGCTTCAATTCTAATGTTTATATCTATGCCCGAACCTTGCGGTAAGGGATCTCTTTCTTCCAATACAGCAGCAATATCGGCGGCCAATTCTACGCGGTTGTCTTCTTCCGCTTTTAGCAACATGTGCGCAATCCGCGGGTGACACGGTAAACGGTGCACGGCCATTCCGTGTTCGGTAATTTTACCGTCTTCTAAGGCTTCTAATTGGTGCAACAAATCGGAAGCTTGTGCCAAAGCGGCTTTTGGTGGCGGTGTTAACCAAGTGAGTTGTTTGGCGTCTTTAATCCCCCATTGTGCCATATCCAAGACCAAAGAAGCTAAATCGGCTTCCATAATTTCTGGAGTACGGTGTTCTTGTAAACGGGATTGTGTGGCCAAAGTCCACATACGGTAACAAACCCCAGCAGACAAACGTCCTGCTCTACCGGCCCGTTGATCGGCGGAATCTTGAGAAATACGAACGGTTTCTAAGCGAGATAAACCCGATTTAGGATCAAAGCGCTGGCTTCTACCAAAACCGCAATCTACTACTACTTTTATGCCTTCAATGGTTAAACTGGTTTCGGCAATAGAAGTTGCCAACACTACTTTTCGTTTCCCGTTTCTATCGGGTGTAATGGCTCTATTTTGTACGGGCTGTGGTAATTGACCGTATAAGTGGGCAAATGGAAAAGTCTTTCAGTTCTCGTTTTAGTAACTCTTCGCACTTTTTAATTTCTCCTTGCCCCGGAAGAAAAACCAAGGTATCACCTTCGTTTTCTTTTACGGCTTTTAGAATGGTTCGTGCCGTTAATTCAGGAATCATCCGAAAATCCGTTTCCATGCTTTCTGAATAGCGCACCTCTACCGGGTATTGTTTTCCGGCACTAACTACTTCGGAAGCGTTCAATTTGGTAGACAATTCAGTCATGTCTAAGGTTGCCGACATCACCAAAAGGCGTAAATCCGGACGAAGTACTTGTTGGCATTCTCGGCTTAAAGCCATGGCCACATCTGCGTGGATGCTGCGTTCGTGAAATTCATCAAAAATCACAATAGCCACGTCTTCCAAAGCATTGTCTTGCTGAATGATTCGGGTTAGAATCCCTTCGGTGAGCACTTCAATCTTGGTATTTGGGCCAATTTTATTATCAAAGCGAACGCGATAACCTACCGTTTCACCTACTTTTTCGCCTAAAAGATCGGCCATTCGGTTGGCTATGGAACGGGCGGCTAACCGACGAGGTTCCAGCATGTAAATCTTTTTACCTGCCAACCACGCTTGGTCTAACAAGGCTAAAGGCACCAAGGTACTCTTACCGGCTCCCGGAGGAGCTTTCAGAATTAAGTTGGTTTCGTTTTCAAGCTTTTGTAAAACTTGTGGAATTACTTCGGCAACAGGAAGCTGGATGGATTTATAATCGAACGACAATGGTTTTCAGTTTAAATTATCTTCTTTTCTTATCGGGTTTACCGGCATAAGAAGTTCTGCGGTCTTCTCGGTCTACATAAGCCGAAAACTTATTGGGTAATTTAGAAGTAGCGGTTACCGTTTCTCCGGTAATGGGGTGTTTAAACGAAACCTGATCGGAACACAATAAAAGTCCTTTCCCTTTCAGAACATCAATATTACCCGAATAATAAGGGTCTCCAACAATAGGATGCCCCAAACCCGCCATATGGATTCTTAATTGGTGTGTTCTGCCGGTAATTGGGTACAAGCGAACTTGTGTTAAACTGCCGTACTTGGCCGATTTAGCTACACGTACCACATCGTATTCTGAAATGCTTTTTTTGCCATCAACCGGTGAGTCAATGATTCCCTTTTTCTCCTGAACAGTACCAACCACAACCGCTTGGTAGCGTTTTTTAATGGTTTTGTTTTCGAACATTTTGCCTACTTCTACTTGGGCACGGTGTGTTTTAGCCACCACCACCAAGCCACAAGTTGGTGCATCTAAACGGTGCAAAGGCATGGGATACGGCAAGGCATCGGGTTCTTTACTGGGTTTCAAATTATACGGAAGTGCATTTTCCAAGGTTTTAAATTGATTGCCGTTAACGGGCATTCCACCTGGTTTATTGAGTACGGCTAAATATTCGTCTTCAAAAACTACAGGAACTTTTTCTTGATAAATCTTCTTTTTAGGAGCAGAAGCTTTTTTTATGCTGAAACTAATTTCATCACCCGGTAAAACGCGGTAATCCCAGTTCACTTCACAGCCGTTTACCAAAAGTTCGCCTTCGGAAATGGCTTTTTTGGCTTTTGCTTTGGAAGCCAAATACGGGAAAATAACAGGAGCCAGACGGTTTAAAAAGATTTCTTTCGGTTTATCCGGTACGGTGTAGGTTTCTTTATACGAAGACATGTTGCAAAAATCCACTATTCCGAGCGAATATCAAAACACAGTATTTGAAAACAAATCCACAATATTTTTAATCATTAAAGCCTTTAGAATGGTTTTTGATTAAAATAGGGTTAAACTAGTATTTTAACCCAGTTTAAGCTTAAAGAGCTCTATTTTCAGCATAAACAGAAAAAAATTAAAAGACTGTAAAAACACATTTACAACTAATTGTACCAGAATGACAAAACCGAGCAACGACCTAACGACCTTAAAAAAAATACAAAAACCTTTAGCCAACCTCCCTTCCGTTTTTGACCATATAGACGACATTATTTCGAAAGTAAAAGCCAGCGATACTATTTTCTGTTTTGATTACGATGGAACCTTAACCCCTATTGTTGAAGATTACGAAAAGGCTTTTTTACCCGAAGAAATGAGAGCAACACTAAAATTGTTGGCCACTAAAATACCCGTAGCCGTGGTAAGCGGAAGAGATCTTTCTTTCATTAAGAAGAATGTAGGTTTAGACGAAGTATATTATGCCGGAAGTCATGGGTTTGAAATTGAAGGCCCTAATGATTACGCTTACGAAGTTGAAGAAGGTGTAGCTCTATTGCCTGTTTTAGACGAAATAGAAAACCTGTTAAGAAGTAAGCTAGCGGAAATTAAAGGTTCGGATGTAGAACGAAAAAAATACGCTATTGCTATACATTACCGCCATGTTGCAGAAGACCAAGTTGATTTTGTTAAACGAACAGTTGAACTTATTACCGAGACCTACCAAACGGTAAAAATTGGTAAGGGTAAAATGATTCTAGAAATTAAACCGAACATTGACTGGCACAAAGGAAAAGCAGTAAATGTATTGTGTGAAAAATTAAAAAGTGGTGAAAATCCGGCCATTGCCTATTACATTGGCGACGACATTACCGACGAAGATGCCTTTAGTGTTTTAACCGAAGGCAGCGGAATTATGGTAGGCGAACACGACGAAGAAACCTATTCAGATTATCATTTAGACACTGTTGATGATGTTAAAGTGTTTTTAGACAAATTAATTGAACAACTATAAACGGAAGATTTTATAGTTTGCTTAACCTTCAAAATCGCAAAAAATATTATAAAGGGCTTTAAGTAGCCCTTTTTATATTTCAAGTTCACCAGGCATAGCCGCCACCCACTTTTCATCTAATTGTACTACCATTAATTGGCATGCTTTTCCGTCTAAAGAACCCGATCGATGTCCTTTTTGGTCTTGTGTATTTTGGTCGGCACCAAAAGATAAATCACCAGGGCCCATTTCTACTGTTTGGCCGTCCATAGTTTCAACAAACCAACGTCCTTTAATAGGAATGATCCACTGTGGTTTGGGATTCTCATGCCATTCTCCTACCCAATTAGCAGGCAGTTCTACCATTAAAATATTAGCTGCAGATTGCATAATATGGTTGTTCCATTGTTCGGCAGACTTACCGCCCATACTTTGTTTATCAAATTGGGTTAATTGTGATTTCACTTGTTTACTAATGCCATTTTCATCGGTGTATACGTGCCAGTATTCTATAGTTGGTTTCATAAGATTTTAATTCAATTGGGGTATTCAATTCCTAAACAGTAATAAACCAAAAAAGTTTTACAATGATTTACGGGCTATTCTATTTTGACTAGTTCTTATGGAGACCTTTCTTTTCTTACTTAAATATTAAGCCCAGTTTAAATCTTAGTTCATAAAACAATCTAGGCAACAGAAAGATTGTTTAAAGACTAAATATTAATGATTTTCAGCACTTAACGAATTACGATCTGTTGCATGAAAACCTTTGCGCTCTACAACCTTAAGGGAGGAGTCGGAAAAACTTCCTCTTGTGTGAACTTAGCTTTTTTAGCTGCTAAAGAAGGCAAAAAAACCTTAATATGGGACTTAGATCCACAAAGCAGTACTACCTTTTATTTGGCTAAAAAATCAAAATTAAAAGGGGGACTAGAACGTATTTTTAAACAAGAATCCTCTTTGGAAGATGTGATTAAAAAGACGGATTACGAGAATCTATTTATTATTCCGGCGGATATTAATAGCAGAGATGTGGATTTGGTTTTAGACGAATTGAAGAAATCGGATAACCGGCTTAAAAAGGTGCTTTCCGAAATAAAAAAAGAATTTGATTATGTGTTTATCGATTGTCCGCCTATGTTAACTTTATTATCAGAGAATATTTTTAACACAGCAGATGTAGTACTTTTCCCTATGATTCCTTCTACCCTTTCAGAAAGAACCTACCACCAAGTGAAAGACTTCTTTAAAGCCAACAAGTACAAACCGAAGAAGATTATACCTTTCTTTAACATGGTAGATTTAAGAAGAAACTTGCACAAAGAAACTCTTGAAGAGTTTTCTAAAAACAAGTACAATGCCTTAAATTCTATCATCCCTAATTCTAGTTTCGTAGAAAAAATGGGGATTCACCAAAGCCCAGTTATGGCTTTTTCGGCACGGTCTAAACCCGCCTTGGCGTACCAAAAACTATGGACTGAAATTAAGCATCTGGTTTAGTTTACAAATAAGTTAATCAGCTATTTATGCAATATTAACAAGCTTATTTTATAGGTTTTATTAAAAACTTACAACAACATTAACACAAGACATATGGATTTAAGACTTATATTTAACGTTTAAATTAATTTTAATCTACTACAATGAATTTCAGAATCTTTTTTTATGCCTTTGTTTTAGTTCTTTTTTTAACGAAAGAAAACGTACAAGCACAAACAGAAAAAATACTTGAAACTACACTTGGGCTTCCAAATTTAGCCCCCTCTGATTTTGAATTTTCGGATGGTAAAAATCCAGATTTTCGATTTTATATTAAGGGTTACGAAATAATTAACGGAAACCTTAATATCTATTCCCGATTTTATAAACATGCAATAGTTGCTAAAACAGATAAGAAAATAAATCTCACTAGTGGTTTTAAATGGTACCCTGTTTTAGGAGTGAGTTCTTTTAACCTAAGTGATAACACAGCTAAAACAGAAACCTTTAATCTTAACTTGTTGGATTTTTCAGAAAAAGAATACACCAACTACACCATTGAAGGTACTACCGAGGAAACTGGTTATGGAACTCTTGGAAACAATGAAACAGACATGAGACTTCAAGAGGTTACTAAAAACTATCCTGCTAGCATTGCCGAATTTAAAGGTTCTAAATCAAGTGAAGATTATTTGGGGCTTGAATTTAATCATCTAGGTGATTTAACTGAAAAATATTTTCAGAATATCTATAATGAAGAAAATAACTTTTCGGTATATCAGTATGAATTCAAACGTGTAGAACAAGAGGCTTTTAATTTCTCTGGTGACTACAAATTATGGTACAACCATGAAAAAGGAGCTTACAATCCACATAAAAACACAATAACACGTCTAGAAAGTGCTAGAAGAAAAGGAAAAGAATTTAAGTGGAATGAATATAAAGAGTTTGCATTTGTTACTTACAGCAATACCGGAAAAATTGTTGGCAACACAACTATTAAATTCAATTTTGTTAAGGACGAAGCTTATTTAGGATATGTAAATGACTTCGCTAATAAATCGGGAAATGTAGTTTGTTTATTTGGACAAACTGCTTATCAAAAAAAATACAATGACCCAGATCCTTCAAAGTATACAGTGGCTGTTTTGGATGAGAAAGGAACAATGAAGTATAAGCATGAATTTAAGTTTGGGGAAAACAAAAGAGAATTGCTTCCTAAATTGTCTTTTCAAAATAATGGAACTAGTTATTTAATTGATTTTGATCACGGGAAGGGCATAAACATTATCAACGTTAATGAAGAAACAGTAAATGTGACAAACCAAAATCTCTCTGATATTCATTTTTCAGGTAATTCTGATTTTGCTAAAAGCTTTTTCAGGAATTTTGACAACACAACATTGTTAGAACAAACTTTGTTAGACAACGGAAACTTACTTTATGTATATGAGTATAAAAACAAAGTTCAGGACGCCGTAAAAAACCCTCAATCGGGATTAATTACTCAACAAGCTATTTACAGTTACGCTGGGCTTTATGCACTTGAAATCAACACTTCTGAAGCAAAAGTAGATTGTATTTATGGTTTAACAAGACAAGTAAATCAGAAAACACCAACAGTATATTATACCTTAATTAAAGACACCGATAAAATTATTCTTGTTTTTAATGAAGAAATTAGAAAAAAATCAACTCCCGTAGATTACAAGAAATTTAATTTCTTTGATAATCAACAAAATGCTGAAGATGGTGGATATTATATAACAAAACCTAATGTTGTAAGCATTTCATTTACTGAAAACCAGATCTCGTCTTATAAACCTTCGGATGAAAAATTTGTAAATCTTTATAGCCACAACTCTTATATCTACATCCCTGAAAATGACAAAATGTATCTTATAGGCTTACAAGATGAAGAGAATCTTGAAAAAATAACGTTCGAATTAATTGAATTGACGTATTAAAAACAGATAGCCGGCTTTCATTTAAAAGCCGGCTATCTTTATATTAAATATCCCCATAGATTTTTCTACTTAAACCTGCATTCAAACAAATTATAGTTACCAAAAAAAAGCCAACCCAAATTACTTTAGGTTGGCTTAACAAAGGCTGTCGGTAAAAGCGTTTTTTAGGCTGCTTTCGCTTTTACTTCATCCAGTTTTATAGACTTTGATTTTTTGTTTTCTGCCGAAAGTTTAATAATTCCCAACACATCAAACAATTTGATTAACACATAACTTGGGTCAAACTCGTACCATTTTATAGCAAAGTTGGCTCTTGTTCCGTGTGTGTGGTGGTTATTGTGGTAGCCTTCACCCATCATAAAGATGTCCCAAGGCATTAAGTTTTTAGACGTATCTTTTACTTTAAAACTAATGTACCCCACTTTGTGTGCAAACCAGTTAATAATTGCCCCGTGTATTGGCGACATTAAGAAATGAACCGGCAGCAATAAATAGAACCATGGTGACGGTGCAAAATAGAAGTAGAACAATACGTAAAACGTTCCCCAAGCAATTCGGCTTACATAACTAGAAGCGAAATTGTCAAACGATCTCCAGTCGGGTACGTCTTTAGTAAACTTAGGATCTACCGCAACTTTCTTTTTATTGATTTGCGAATAGATGGTTTTAGTCTTCCACATCATATCAAAAATACTAGTACTGTATTTTGGTGAATGCGGATCTTCTTCGGTATCGGCAAAGGCATGGTGCATACGGTGCATTACGCCATATCCGTACGGACTTAAATAATTTGAACCCTGAAATACCCAAGTAAGAACGTAGAACACTTTTTCCCAGAAAGGCGACATTGTAAAAGCTTTGTGTGCCGCATAACGGTGCAAAAAGAAGGTCTGAAAGAATAAAGACCCATACCAATGGATAAGAAAGAAAATGATAATTGCGGTCATATCTGATTTAGTTTTTTATCGAATATCCCCTATTATCAACTAAAAAAACAGCTTTTTACGACGAGCTGTAGTTCTACCTTACTGAATTGTAATACTTCTCTACCGAACCGTAGCTTACGAATCCAGCCAATTCTTAAAATTCAATACCCGTTCACGACTTACTAGTATTTCTTCTTCCCTTGGTGGGAAAAGTGCCAGTTTTAATCGGCCGTTAAAATGGTTGTGAATTTGTTCAATAGCTTGGTGTGAAACCAACATATTTCGGTTGATTCTAAAAAATTGAGTTGGGTTCAACATCCCTTCTAGTTGTTCTAACGACTGATCCAATGCATAACGTTTTTTCTCGGTGACTAAATACGTTAGCTTGTTTTCACTTTCGAAATAAAAAACATCATCTGTAGGTACCGAAATAAAATGATTGCCTGTTTTCACCAAAAAGCGTTTTTTTTCTTTCTGAACAGATTGCACCATTTCTTCAATCACTTGCGGATTTAATTGTATGGCCCCCTTATTGTTTTCAAATTTCTGAAGTGCTAATTCTAACTCTTCTCGGTCAATAGGTTTTAGCAAATAATAGACGCTATTTACCTTAAAAGCTTGTATAGCGTATTGGTCAAAAGCTGTGGTAAAAATCACGGGGATGTTCAATTCAATTTCTTCAAACAAATCAAAAACAGAGCTATCTCCCAAATGAATATCCAGAAAAGCTAGATCGGGTTCTTCGTTGTTTTTAAACCATTCTATCGCATGCTGCACGGTAGAAAGAACGGCCAGAACTTCAATATTCGGGCGCAAGTTTTTGAGTAACGCCTGTAACTTTTCAGCTGAAAATAATTCGTCTTCTACAATTAATACTTTCATCGTGTATGAATCAGCGGTAAACTTACTTTAAAAGTATCGTCCGTTTTTTCAATCAATACTTCTTTATCAGTCAAATACTGAAAACGCGTTTTTAAGTTATGTAACCCCACTTTTGTTCCTTCCGAAGCTTTTCGTGGTGTTAAATTGTTCTTCACCACCAAATAATTATTTTCTACCGCTACCGAAATATTCAAAGGATGTTCTAAGGTGATTTGATTGTGTTTAATAGCATTTTCAATCAACAGTTGAATAGAAAAAGTAGGCACAAACAACTGTGTTTCATCTTTCGGACGTTTTAAATCCATTTTAATCGCTTCGCCAAAGCGTACTTTCATCAAGAAAAAATAGGTTTCGGCAAAATTTAATTCCTTTTCTAAAGGAATAGTTGTTTCCTCTTTGTGTTCCAAAGAATAGCGGTAAACGCGTGATAAACGCGTAATATAATCATCGGCTAATACAGGATCTTTATACACTACCCCACTCAAAACACTTAAACTATTGAATAGAAAATGAGGATCCATTTGCTGCATTAATCCTTCCAAACGGGCTTTTAAACTTTCTTCTTTTAAGCGCTCTTGTTCCAATAAAGAATCCTTCCATTTATTAAACAGAAAAGCACTTTCGTTAAACCCAATAAATAAAAGCGCCAGAATAAAGGCTACAATATTGTTCCGTATTAGAATTCTAAACGTAATTTCTATGGAAGAAGCCATTTGGCCGTAAATCAAAACCCCGGCAATAAGAATTAACGAACTGAACAAGAAAATCAACAGCACTTCCATCCCCAAGTGTTTACCAATACTTTTTTCCCAAGGGAAATAATACAACACCACACTTTGAATCAACTTACTGCCTTCCCAAATAACAAACGCGGTTAAGGTAGCAACCACAATAGAGATAGCATGTTCGTGAGTCCAAAGTTCTATAGGCAAGAAAAAAGTAGGCACCATAGCACCAAAGGATAATGCTCCAAAAATGGTTGACCAATTGATTTTTACCTTATGTTTAAACGACACCTTTTTTGTTTTTAGTAAGATGAAGTTAAGTCAAAAGAAATAGATTATGAAACAGAAATAGCAGCCAAACCAACTACTTTTTAACAATCTCCCTAGGAATTGGGATAAGCGAAACGCCAATAGCTACCGCAGAACCTATAATAGATTCTACAAAGCGTAAAGAACCATTTAAGAACGGATTGATTTCTGGATTAACGGAAGAAACCAACAGCACCACAGAAACCGATACAGATGTAATTCTTACTTTATCTGGAATATGTGCCACATAACACACCAGAACCCCCATAAAGATACAAAACCCCATTCCAAATACTGAAAACTCGAAAAAGCTTAAATACAAACTGGCAATCACCGAACCAATAAGCGCCCCAATTATTCGTACCTGTGCCGATTTAAGGGTTTCGGAATACGTATTCTGAAAAACCAAAATAGCAGAAATCACCGCCCACAAACCATCAATTGCTGGTGAAGAATGATCTACCGTTGAAGTAACATAATACCCACAGGTAAACGAAAAAATAACGATTAGGAAGTTTTGTAAGCCCGTGTAAAAAACACTATTGGTGGTATTTTTCACCTCTTCTTTCGATATTGTAATGCGAGTTGCCATAGCGCCTAGAAGATTGTTTTGGTCAATGTAGTTAATAATCTTTTTCAGACAAACAAAAACCACTCTATTTCAATATTAAACAGGATTTCATCCCTTTTAACATGATAAAAAACACATTATCACTTCTCTTTTTTAGTCTTCTAATTACAAGTGCATACGCACAAAACAAGTCGCCTTATGCTTTATTTTCTTCGGAAGGAAAGAAAAGCAATTACAAAAAACTAATGAAAGCGGCGCTAGAGGCCGATGTGATTCTATTTGGTGAATTTCACAACAACCCAATAGACCATTGGTTACAACTAGAATTAAGCAAAGATCTTTACGCCAATAAACTATTAATTCTTGGTGCCGAAATGATTGAAAGCGATAATCAGACCGCTTTAGATTTTTATTTATTAGATAGTTTAGATGTAAAAGGCTTAGACACCAACGCCCGTTTATGGACTAATTTTAAAACCGATTATTTGCCTCTAGTTGATTTCGCTAAAGAAAATAAACTTCCTTTTATAGCCACCAACATCCCACGTAGTTACGCCAAAATGGTGTACAAAAATGATTTTGTAGTTTTAGACACGCTACCAGAAAGTGTTAAAATTTGGATAGCTCCCCTACCAATTTCTTATGACCCAGAATTACCCGGTTATAAAAACATGTCGGCGATGATGGGCGGACACGGCACCACCTTTTTAGCCCAAGCACAAGCCATAAAAGACGCTACTATGGCTTATTTTATACTTAAAAACAGAAAAGAAGATTCTATTTTCCTTCACTTTAATGGTGCGTATCACTCTAACAACTACGAAGGCATTTTATGGTATTTACAACAACAAGAACCGAGCTTAAAATACCTTACTATTTCTACGGTTGAACAAGCTGACCTTTCAGAATTAGAAAAAGAAAATCATAAACTGGCCAATTTTATTATTGTTGTGGATGAGGACATGAGTAAAAGTTATTAAAAATGATATCCTAAATAATAGATGAACAAAACCCAGTTTTAAATCGTTAACTTCTTCCAAATACTTGTAACCATGGAAAAGAAAAAGTTAGTAATTATTGGGGCTGGTTTTGCGGGAATTTCCTTAGCCAAAAAACTAAAAAACAATCCCGATTTAGATGTACTTTTAGTAGACATCAATAACTACCATACTTTTCAACCTTTATTATACCAAGTAGCTACCGGTGGTTTAGAACCCGACAATGTGGTTTATCCTATTAGAAGAATTTTAAGAGGTACTAAGGTACGTTTCAGGATGGCGGAAACTCAACGGATTAATCCCAAGGAATCTACCATAACCACAAACATAGGTGATATAGACTACGATTATTTAGTGATTGCCTGTGGTAGCACCAATAACTTTTTCAATTTCGAACCTATTAAAGATAAACTACTACCCTTAAAGTCCATCACAAATGCTTTAGACATACGCAGTTTTTTAATGCAGAATTTAGAAAAGGTAATTACATTAAATGATCTAGAAGATAAAAAAGAAGTAGTAAACATAGCTATTATTGGTGGTGGCCCAGCAGGTATTGAACTGGCAGGTGCTTTAGCGGAAATGAAGAAGAATGTATTCCCAAAAGACTTCCCAGAATTTGACTTCAACCAAATGGAGATTAATCTTTTTGAAGCAGCCGATAAGTTATTAGCTGCCATGTCTGAAAAATCATCTAAAGCCAGTTTACATTATTTAGAAAAGCTGGGGGTGAATGTTAAATTAAACGCTTTAGTAGAAAAGTTTGATGGTCATGCCCTTTATGTAAAAGATAAAGAAGAATTCCACACCGAAACCGTTATTTGGACTGCAGGGGTTAAAGGAGCTGTAATTGATGGTCTAGAAGAAAATAGTATTGTAAAAGGAAACCGTGTTTCTGTAAATGATTTTAACCAAGTAATAAACGCAGAAAATATTTTTGCAATTGGTGATATTGCCGCAAAGGTTGATGAGAAAAACCCAAAAGGGCATCCTATGTTAGCACAAGTTGCCATACAACAAGGGGAACATTTAGCAAAAAACCTTAAACTAATGTTAAAAGGACAAGCTATGTTACCCTTTGAATACCATAATAAAGGAACTATGGCTACCATTGGTAAAAACAAAGCGGTTGTTGATTTACCTCAATTGCATTTCCACGGAAGACTAGCCTGGTTTTTATGGATGTTCATTCATTTATTGTCTTTGGTAGGTTTCAGAAACAAACTGGTCACCTTTATTGGCTGGGCTAATAATTACATTAACTATGACCGCCCTTTGGGTATTATTATTCGGAAGTATAAAAGAGGTGATTAACATTACCTAGTAAAACTTTACCCTATCTTAATAATTATTTCACATTAAACAGTAGTTATTTATTTAGAACCATTCTAACTTAGTGCTTAACAAACTTTTAAAGTACCGAGATGAAATACCTTGTAATTATTTTTTTAAGCATTATCCTATTTTCTTGTGAAAAGGATACAGATGTACCAGCAAGTACATACCCTACCCCAGCAACCAATACTTCGGGTAGAAGTAATAACCAACAGGCCGAATCGGGTGTAATTACAGCCGGTGAATGGAATGATTTAGAACATTGGGACTTCTGGAATGGAATGATGTTGGGCACTGAATATTCTCAAACCAAAGAATACTGGGAATTTTACCCAAACTCTAGAATTTCTGTTGTAGTTAAAGACCTAAATAATTCACCTATAATAAATGCTACGGTAGAATTAGTAGAAAAAAATTACAACAATGTGTATTGGACAGCTATTAGCGATAATTCTGGTAAAGCCGAACTTTGGTTAGAGTTAAACGACTCGTATAATTATACTGATCTAAGTGATCTTGAGCTAAAAATTAATGGCAAAGAAATTCAACAAGACCTTACATTAATTGGCGAAGGTGTAAATGAAGTAGTAGTAGAACAAACCAGTGAAAATAATAACACCATAGAATTATCCTTTATTGTAGATGCCACCGGTTCAATGGGTGATGAATTAGAATTCTTAAAGGAAGACTTAAAAGACGTTATTAATAACGTAGAAAACAGTAATTCTGGACTTAGTATTCTTACTTCAGCTGTATTTTACAGAGATCATAACGAGGAATACCTTACCAAAAAATCAGATCTTACAGCTGATATAAACGCTACATTAACTTTTATAAACGAACAATCGGCTAGTGGTGGTGGTGATACACCCGAAGCAGTTGAAATTGCATTAAGTACCGCTATAAATGAATTGCAATGGTCAAAAGCAGCTAAAACAAGAATTGCATTTCTTTTATTAGACGCTCCGCCCCATTATACATACGACATCAGAAATCAAATACACAACTCGGTAAATAATGCCGCTAAATTGGGGATAAAAATAATTCCTATCACGGCCAGCGGAACAGATATTGAAACGGAGTTTTTAATGCGTTTTATGGCCATGGCTACCAACGGGACCTATGTTTTCATTACCGATGACAGTGGTGTAGGCGACAGCCATTTACAAGCTAGTGTTGGGGATTACCAAACCGAAAAACTAAACGAATTATTGGTTCGTTTAATCTCTAAATATGCTGAATAAGTAAAAAGCTATTTTGTTAACAATATCGTAAAGCCATTTCTATACAATTCAGTATAGAAATGGCTTTCTTTGTTTAAATACAAGCATATGAAAACCCTAACATTTCTTTTCCTCTCTGTAATCTTATTTACTGCCTGCCAGACTACTACAAGTGAAAAACACCCAAATACAGAAGCAGAAAAACCCGTTAAACCCAAAAACATAATTCTACTAATTGGCGACGGAATGGGCTTAAGCCAAGTTTCTAGCACCTATTATTTCGGAACAAATAAAGAACCCAGCTTTTCTCGTTTTCCAGTAATTGGTTTGCACAAAACCTCTTCGGCTAAAGAAAAAATAACCGATTCTGCTGCGGGAGCTACGGCTTTTGCTTCAGGAATAAAAACGTACAACGGTGCTATTGGTAAAGATACCTTACAGAACAAGGCGGAAACGTTAGTGGAACAGCTAAAAACACTTAAAATACCCTGCGGATTAATTGCTACTTCTAGCATTACACACGCCACACCAGCTTGTTTTTACGCCCATGCTAATTACAGAAAAGAAGAAGAATTAATTGCCCAACAATTACCTACTTCTAATATAGATTTTTTTGCTGCTGGCGGATTGAAATTCTTTAATAAGAGAAAAGACAACAAAAATATCCTTTCAGAATTAGAACAAAATGGTTTTGAAATAGATACCAATCAACTTTCTAAAGCAGAATTAAAACCAAACAGAAAATACGGTTATTTATTAGCAGAAAAAGGGTTGCCTTCTAAACTGAACGGAAGAGACGATTTTTTGAATGAAGCTACTGAATGGGCACTCTCCTATTTTTCGGCAAAAGAAAAGCCTTTTTTCTTAATGATTGAAGGTTCACAAATTGACTGGGAAGGACATGCCGCCAACAAAGAAGGCCTTATTGCTGAAATGAATGACTTTGATAATGTAATTAATACAGTTCTAGACTTTGCTGAAAAAAACGGAGAAACTTTGGTGATTGTCACTGCAGATCATGAAACAGGTGGTTTTTCACTCTCACCTCCTTGGGAAGAAGACCATTGGAATTATGCAGAAATTGAAGGTTCCTTTTATGAGGGTTCTAAAAAAGAAGACAAAGAAGCCGCCCACACAGCCACTTTAATTCCTGTTTTTGCCTTTGGACCAGGTGCCCAAACTTTTGGTGGAGTTTATGAAAACACAGAAATCTATCATAAAATGAGAACCGTTTCTGGTTGGTAAAAAAGAAGATTTAGAAGAAAGAAGACAAAAAAAAACTTCGCTTATATCTAATAGGCGAAGATTTTTCATTAAATAGGCGTTATTCATAATCTTACCCCATGCTTATCATTAAAGCACTACCAAGTATGATTAATTCTAAAATTAACTAGAATTGTATAGCACAAAAAAACAATAGATACTTTTTTGATTACAACGCTATCGGCTTACGCTATTTTTGGTTTGTTACATGAAAAAGCACCCTTTATGATACTTTTTCTATTTAAACTGAACAAAAAACATCCATACAATCGTTAACTTACTATAAACTAAAGTGATCATGAAACAACTTTTAATTTGCATAGACTTCCATAAACAAACCGATTTATTAATTGAGAAGGCGCTGGATTATGCCAAAGAATTTAAGGCTAAAATATACCTTTTACACGTTGCTGCACCCGATCCAGATTTTGTTGGTTATGAAGCGGGACCACAATCGGAAAGAGATTTTAGAGCTAAGACATTAAAAGAAGAACATGCTCTTTTGGAAGAATTTGCAGAAGGTTATAAAAAAGCTGGCCTTGATACAGAACCTTTATTAATACAAGGAGCAACTATTGAAAGTATTATTGAAAAATCGAAGGAATTAAATATTGATTTAATCATCTCTGGGAGTCACCAACACGGCTTTTTTCACCAATTATTTTATGGTGACACATCGTCCACATTAATGCATCAATCTAAAATACCCATGTTAATAATTCCTTTAGATTAAGATTTATAAAGGATTATAATCATGCATACAGTTGCATTATCCTTTAAATTTGTTTCTGAATGTATTCTTTCTCTTTGTAATTGAAGGTTACAAAAATGAACAGCAATCCTGTTATAGCCATTAATCCGGCAAAAAAGTAGAAATACACTGCACCGTTTAATTTATAAGAAGACAACTGAATTTCTTGCTCTATTTTACTAGGCAAGGTTACAACAGGTTCTCTATTAATATCCCAAAGCGAAATAGTATTGCCTGTAATACCACCCACCAAATACGTACCGCCTAAATGGGTGGTATCTTTTTTATGAAGTACCTGAATGGATTTCATTTCTTCAATCCCAATCTTATGCCCGACCTCAAGTCCATTAACGGATGCTAATTGTACTTTTGTAGTTTGACCTAGCTCAAACGATTGTACCATTCGGTCTTCGTTCATCCAACTGTTCACGCCTACCGTTATAAAATTACCTAGAGACACCGACAGTAAATACAAACCCATAATAAAAGATTTCATCTCGTTAGGTGCTTGTGTATAAGAAAACTCTAATGCTGTAATAGAAATCATTACTTCAGCAGCTGTTAATAGAAAATAAGCCAAAACCTGCCAACCAATGCTTTTGTATTCGCCCGCAAAAATAAATCCTTCTACCCAGCCTACAACTAAAAAGGAAGAGGCTGCAATAAACATTCCCACCAAGATTCTATTTAGAGGTTTCATGGGAATCACTTTGTTCAATAAAGGATACACCAGAAAGGTAAATACAGGAACCAACATCAATACAAAAATGGGGTTAGCGGCTTGTATTTGAGAAGGCAGCAATTCAAAATTAAACCCTAAGAAATCTATATTCTTATCTAAAAACTTACTTTTAGCCTGAATAACCCAAGTAGAGGCAGTTTGGTCAAAAAGCGACCAGAAAACCGAAATAAAGACATAAATAATAGCCAGACGACCAATAGCAGTAAGCCCTTCCTTACTGGTGAGCATTTTTAGGAATCCTTTACCAACAGGTGGGATATGAACAAATTCATGTCTACCCAACCAAAAAACAATGGTGGCCATAAACATCAATATACCGGGTACACCAAACGCCCAAGCGGGTCCAATTGTTTGTAATAAAATAGGCGTTAACAACGTGGACACAAAAGCCCCCAAATTAATCGCCAAATAGAAAAAGCTAAAGATTTTACTGATTAAAGTTTTGTTCGATTCGCCAAATTGATCCCCAACATGTGCACTTACACAGGGTTTTATTCCACCGGAACCAATGGCTATTAATGTTAAACCCAAAGCCAAGCCAAATTGGTCTTCCCGAATGGCCAAGACAAAATGCCCTAGACAATACACTACGGAAAGCGTTAGAATGGTTTTGTACTTTCCCCAGAAAACATCAGCGACTATAGCTCCTATAATCGGAAAGGCGTAAACTGCCGAACCAAATGTATGCAACCACTCTGTAGCATGTACGTCCGACATTCTTAGGTAATCGGTCATAAAAACCACCAAAATGGCTTTCATTCCGTAATAACTAAAGCGTTCTGCAGCTTCGTTGCCTATGATGTAGGGGATTCCCCCCGGCATTTTGGCACGTTGGGAAATGGACATAGTTTAGTGGAGATTAATGCGTTTATCTACAATGTATTGGTTTTTGTCCGGTGCGTTTCTGGCTACCATTTCACCTATAAAACCAGCTAAAAACAACTGTGTACCTAGTATAATGCAAACCAGAGCTAAATAAAATAAGGGTTGGGCGGTTATTTCTCTATAAATAGGAATGTTATTAGTAAGACAATATATCTTTTCGCCTATTAAACCTACAGTAATGGCAAACCCTATGATAAATACTACGGCACCCAAAAAACCAAACAAGTGCATAGGCCTTCTTCGGAAGTTAGACACAAACATAATAGACAGTAAATCTAACGGACCAAAAATAAAGCGTTTAATACCGCCGTATTTAGTTTCGCCAAATTTACGGGCTTGGTGTTGTACTACCTTCTCACCTATTTTTTTGAAACCAGACCATTTTGCAATTACCGGAATATAACGGTGCATTTCACCGTATACCTCAATGGTTTTTACTACATTTCTGCGGTACGCTTTTAAGCCACAATTAAAGTCGTGCAATTTAATACCACTCATTAAACTGGTAACGCCATTGTATAATTTGGTAGGTATTGTTTTACTTAAGGGATCGTATCGTTTCTTTTTCCAGCCGGAAACCAAATCGTAACCGCTTTTTATCATCTGATAAAGTTCTGGAATCTCTTCGGGGTTGTCTTGTAAATCGGCATCCATGGTGATTACCACGTCACCATTACATTCCTGAAAACCCGTATGCAAAGCGGCTGCTTTACCATAATTACGCTGAAATTTAATTCCTTTTACCGAAGCATTTTTTTCAGAAAGTGTTTGAATAACTTCCCACGAAGTGTCGGAACTTCCGTCGTCAATCATCAGAATTTCATAACTGAATTGGTTTTCTACCATCACCCGGTCTATCCAACTAGCCAGTTCTGGTAAAGATTCTTCTTCATTTAGTAAAGGAATTATGACCGAAATATCCATTTTATGTTCTGAAAATTATGGACAATATAGTCCCGTAGATTAAGGATACGAAAAGATTTAAAAGGATTTTGCTAAACGCTACTTGTGAAGCAGCTGTTTCTTTAAAGATTTCTATTATGCTGTTAAAGCCTTGTTCGGTTATGTCACTTAAGTACATTTCTTTATTGGCTATTAACTCGTCAATTTTTACTTGTTTGCTAAAGGCTAAAAATTCGGGACTAATAATCCCTAAATACAACAGCATAAACAACGCTACCAATAAACTAGATATTAATACGATTATAAAGGTTATTATCATTCCTTGCCAGAAACGTAACTCCCCGTAATTCATGTTGGTTCTGAAATGATAGATAGCCAAACCCGTAAATATTAGGTTTACAAAGAAGCTTACATTGTACAAACCATCAAATACGCCTACATTCAGTACAAATAAGAAAATATTGTACAAAACTGTAAAGGTGAACGCTAATAAGCCAGCAACCGTAGAAACCTTAACTATAGGCAGATTCAATACATTTTCTTTCATTCTTCTAGCCTAGTTTTTTAATTTGGTTTTTGTTGATTACGTAATGCGCTTTTCCGTTCATTTCCTGATTCAAATATGGGGAATTCAAGGATTTAGATTGGTTGTTCTTTTCGGTATAGGTCCATCTTTCTTTGCTGTAAATTGTTAAATTAGCAATTGCCCCTTCTTCAAATTTAGGCAATTCAAGCCCTAAAATCTTTCTAGGATTAACAGCTAGTTTTTCTACAATTTCGCTGTCTTCTAAAACTGAATCCAATAAAGCATAACAGGTTTGGTGCCCTATAATACCAAATTCAGCCAAATCGAATTCTAAGCGTTTTGACTCTATATCTTGCGGATGATGATCGGTTACCACGCAGTCAATCGTTCCGTCTTTAAGGCCTTTTATTAGGGCTTTTCTATGTTCTTCCGAACGCAAGGGAGGGAATACTTTATAATTGGTATCAAACAACTCAATGGTTTCGTCGTTCAGTACCAAATTATGTACAGCAACGTCACAAGTAACATTCAGTCCTTCTTTTTTGGCTTTTTTAATCAGTTCTACCCCGTCTTTGGTAGATACTAAACTAAAGTGCATTTTACCGCCCGCATAACGTAAAATCTCTAAATTTTTCTGAATAGAAATCGATTCCGAAATGGCAGGAATTCCTTTTAAACCAGCAGAGGTACTGTTTTTTCCTTCGTGTACTACACCTTCTTTGGCTAAATAAGGATCGTACGCTTTATTGATGATAAGCTTATTAATTGGCTGAACGTATTGCAGCGATTTTAACAAAATACCCGAATGCCAAATAGGTTCATCACCATCGGTAAATGCAATAGCGCCCGCGTTAGACATATCGTACATTTCTGAAAGCTGCTTGCCTTTCGTTCCTGTGGTTACGGCACCGTACGGATAAACATCTAACGCAAGAGAAGCCGTTCGGTTTAAGATGTAGATAATCCCGTTTTTACCATCAATTACTGGTTCGGTATTGGGTAAAAGCCCAACGCCACTAAAACCACCTGCAAGTGCCGATTCTGCACCGGAAAGCAAATCTTCTTTGTGTTCTAAACCTGGATCACAGAACTGAGAACGCATGTCTAACCATCCTGGAGAAACCATCATACCTGTAGCATCAACTTCTTCCGCTTGGTGCGTGTTTTCTGCATTAGGGTAAAGTTTTCCGTCTTTAACCAACAGGTTTATCTTTTTCCCGTGGAAAGCATTCCCAGGAAATATTACTTCCAGATTTTTAAAGTAAATCATTCTTTGTACCATTTTATGATGGCCATTTCAGCCAAAAGAAAGATAATAGCTATAACAATAAAGTATTTCCAAAGTGGCGTACCACTGTTTTGTGCCTGAAAGAATTCCGCAGAACTCATGCCTTCTAAGGAGAAAAACGTAACGTTTGGTTGAGCGGCTACCAATTCTTTTAACTGTTCTATATTGGCAAACTTCATTAAAGATTCTTTTTTAGGGACATTTATCGCAATGCTTTGCACAGTAATTTCGGTTTCGGAAGACAACAAATTATACGTCCCCGGTTCTTGAACAGACGATAAAGATAACAATACGCTTCTGCCCTGCACCGATTGAAATGGCGCAGAACGCACACTGTCTTTCAATTGAATTTCTAATTGGTTATTGGCCGATAAACTGTCGTTAACTTCTACCGTAACGGTTGAATTCCCCAAAGTATAATACGCTGGGTTTTCTATGTTTTTGCTCAACAACAAACATTTGTAAAATACCGGAATACTAAAGGCATTGCGTAAAAAGCTTTGTTTTAAGGTAGGTAAACTTGAAGCGAAATAATAGATGCTTCTGCCGCTTTCTAAATTTTGATTAACTGCTAAGAAAGGCAAACCGTTTTCTAAAGGAATTAAGGTTTCTAAACCACTTAAACGGTAATTCACTTGTACGGAAGGCAACGAAATATCACTTCGATAAGTAGAAAAAATTCCTCTTAAGAAACTGTTTTCTTTTTCTGGAAGGTCAATAGCCACGGCATTAGAATCCTGAAAGGCTTTAATAGGCTGTAAATACGAACTTTGAGAGGAACTAATCCCTGGAATGACCACAACATCTCCTTTGTATTTGGAAAAGGCGTATTCTATAAAACTGCCCGAAATAGCCGAAGAAAGATCTAAAATTAATAAATCGGATTGTTCTATAGCGTTGTAATCGTAATTCCCCGGTAGAAAACTGCGCACTTTAAAATTCTCTTCGGAAGCGTATACTTTTTCAATCAGTGAATTTTGATCGGCCGTAATAATGCTTACCGAATATTGTTCAGGAATGGAAATAGTAAAAAAGAACTCGTTGTCCATAAACAGCGGAAAATCTTCAATTTCCAGTTTTCCTTTGTGATTGCCGCCTTCTTCAAAAATTACGTTGTAGCTGATGTCTACAAAATCACCGCCTTCAATTTCTTCTTGTATTTTACCCAAAGCTTGTCCATCTACAGTAAGTGTAGCTTTCAGTTTTTTAAATTGATTGCCGCTGTTTTTTATTCTGAAATGAAGGGTTGAAGATTCGTTTACCAAAATCAAGGGATTATCCATCCAAACAGAATCGATAAACAAGTTTCCATTTTCTTCAGAAGTAAAAGGCATAATATTCCATTGTATACTGGAATCCGACATTGCTTCGGCTAGTTTTTCAGGATTAGAATGCTGAAAATCGGAAAAGACAAACACTTCTAAATCGTCTAAACTTTTGTATTGTTGGCTAATCTTCTGAATGACTTCTTCGGCAGTAGTAACCGAATAATCCCAATTGGTTTGTAACAATTGCCCTTGTACGGCACTTTTTAATTTAGGAACGGAAGAGGTGTTGTTGCTTGTCCAGAGCAGGTAATCCGATGCTTCGGGAAGGAAGTCCGTAAGTTCTGTAATAAAATCTTTGGAATTATTGAAGTAACTGTTCTCCCCTTCTTCCAGATTCATGCTAAAGGTATTATCTAAATAAAGAATGGTTTTACCGGAAGACTGAATGGTGTTTGCAACGGGTAAAAATGGTTGTGCAAAAGCAAAAACAATAGCCGAAATAGCCAATACACGGCACAATAGAATTAAATAATGTTTTAAACGGCTTCTTTTCTGGGTTTGTAGTTGTACTTCTTTTAAGAAGGCAACATTAGAGAAGTATTTTCGGGTGGCTTTCCTGAAATTGAATAGATGAATCAGGATCGGAATACTGATTAAAAAAAGTCCAAATAGAAAGGCGGGGTACAAGAAATTCATCAAAAGCTGAAATTAGGGATTTCGGGGCTAGTCCACTAATTATTTCGAAGGGAATTTCACACAAATGGCTTTTAAAAGGTAAGTTCTTTCTTTTCATATTGAATAATAGATTTATTAACTTGAATGAAAGCCCTTATCTATGTTTTCAACTGTCAACATTTTACACGAATTGGAAGTACAGGAAAATAAGATCCAAAACGATTTATTGGCCTCTACCCAAGGTATTTTACATTCTTTAGAAGTTAAAGATGCCAAAATACGAACGCGCCTTTCTACGTCTGCTCCTACCAACGATATAATTCTTCCTTCCGAATTAATAGAAAACGAAAAACTGTTTTCGGTTTCCGCCATAAAAAAGATTTGCTTGCGTTACCGTTTACGTTTTCTAGACGCTAAATATTTTAAAACCGAATTACCGCAAGAAGCCATTTACAAAATCCGTCTGCTGGAAGAAAAGTACAGCATTTCCTTAAGCGGCTTTAAAATTATTGCACCCGACAAGATGTTTAATCTGGAAGATCGTGAAAACGATCCTATTTTATTAGCAGATGCCGGTAACGGACAATATGTTTTTATACACCAATGGGGCGGTGAATTTAATTGGTTCAGAAGGATTACCTCTATCCCACTACGGAATTTAGAAAACGTATTAGGAACGGTGTTTCTGGCGGCTTTTCTAACTTCAGTTTTCTATTCTATGTATGTGTTCACGCAAGATCCTAGTTATGTAAGTGTGCTTTTCGTGGTTTTCTGTACCTTTGCGTTCTTTATTGGGTATGGCTGCATAACTGTGTTTAGCATGTTTGCCTTTAAAATTCACCCTACGGAAATGATCTGGAAGAGTCGTTTTATAGACTAAAAAGTCCATTTTAACGGTTTTTAATAATTACTAGAAATTAAGCATGATACTATCGCACATTGTTGCCCTTGCTGAAGACAACGGAATAGGAAAAGACAACGACCTTTTATGGCGTTTACCCAAAGACCTTAAATTATTTAAAGAGCGTACGCTGAACCATCATATTTTGATGGGCCGTAAAAACTTCGATTCCATTGGGCGACCATTGCCCAAAAGGACTTCTTTAATTGTAAGTCGCAATCCCGATTACCAAGTGGAAGGTTGCCATACCTTTACTTCTTTACAAGCGGCCATAGATTTTGCTAAAGAAAGCGGTGAAGAAGAATTATTTATTATTGGTGGCGGACAGATTTATGCAGAAACTCTAGATACAGTAGACCGACTTTATATTTCAAGGGTGAAAACAACCCAACCGGCAGATGTTTTTTACCCTGAAATCAATCCCAAAAACTGGAAGAAAGTCCATTCGGAATCTTATGAGAAGGACGAAAAGAATCCTTTTGATTTTGAGTTTGAGATTTTGGAGCGGGTTTAATAACGTTGACAACGGTTGTAAACCTTGTCAACCGTTTCTATTCACCGTAAACAAGGTCTATTGACCGTTGTCTAGGTTGGATCAAATTTTAGCTTGTTCTAACGTGAATGTTACATCCGTGCCGATTTAATTGAATCACGGAACTAAGTTCCGCGCTAGATAAGCTATAAACCATCTAGCTACTTAAGTTCCTTCTCAAAAAACATAGCCTTTCCTTCTTTGGGGTCTAGTTCGTAATTATCAAAACCAAAGTGTTTGTAGACTTTTTGTGCTCTAGAATTGCCTTCCAAAACTTCTAAAGTAATCTTGCAACAGCCGCTTTTTTTGGCTTCGGTTTCTATGTGTTCTAATAACAATTTGGCTATGCCTTTACCTCTCTGCTCAGGCACTACGGCAAAATCATGAATGTTTAACAAGGGTTTTGCTTTAAACGTAGAAAAACCGAAAAAACAGTTGGCAATAGCCACCGGTTCATCGCCTTCGTAAGCCAGTAAAATTAGTTTATGTGGCGTATTCTTTAAGCCTTCAATTAAGGGTTTATGTAAGCTTGTATCAATTGCCTTTCCCCCACCCATAATATCTGTAGCGTAGGCATTTAATAAAGTTAAAAAATCAGATTGATGTTTTTCTGATTGTAAATCGGTTGTGACAATTGAAATCATTTTGGCTCATTCTTTTTATAGAAAGCTTGTAATATACTTTATCTGGCCACCAAAATAAATTTTGGTATAGAAAAGTAACGGCCAAAAAAAAGGCTTGAACATCATTAATGCCCAAGCCTCATTTCAAACCTTAAAGCTGTTATTTTAGTTTAGCTAGCTTAATTTCTAGAGATTGTATTTTCTTGCTGTTTTTATCCATTTTATCGGCAAGCTTTTCCATTTTATCTTTCAATTTCTCCGCTTTACCTTCTTCTTTTTCTAAATCAGAACGTCTTTTATCCAGTTGTTCGGCACTTTTTGTAGCCTCTTCAGCAGATTTTTCTGCTTTTTTCAAACTCTTTTTATCCGTTAATTTAGCTCTAGCGGCATCACTTTTATGTTTTTCACTGTCTGCTAGTGCTTCTGCTTTAGCTGCTTCTAATTCTTTTCTTGCATTATCAATTTCCATCTTTTGAATTTTCAAATCGGCTTCTAATTGCTGCTTTTGTTCATACAATTCAGCATTGTTTGTTTTTAAAGAAGCTATTTGTTCGTTCAATTTTGCAGTTTCTCCGTTAATGTCTTGCGCCTTCAAACAAAGAATAGATAGGGTAAAGAATAGAGTAAATAGGTACTTAGTCATCTTAAATTAGTTAGTTCACTATATTAAATATGCTTTAAAAAAATGAGCTATCAAACGTATTTCCTTCATAAAATGCTTTTTCAATTTCATTAATTATAAAAAACAGTTAACTATTTACATGTTAACACATTCATTTCTTTAACAAAATTTTATACTAAGCTCCCCTACTTGCGTAAGCAAACTGAAAAATAACCCATTTCAGCTGTTCAAGATTAAAAATATCGAACTATTCTCATAGGAACTATAATCCGAAGAATTCATCTCTGTTACCCTTATTCATTGGGAGATTCTTGATCGTTCTAAAAGCTTTATGAAAGGAATGACGTTTTAGCCATCACTATCAAATAACTCTATCTGGTATTAAAGAAATATTTAATTTAAACTAAAAATACTAGAAAACTTACGCGGTCTGTACAGCAAGAAATTACAAGATATTTCATGAGATGGGCCTAAGAAAGATTGTTGTCCTAACGAATGGTTGTAATAATACCGTACCGATAAATAATCTTGACGGTAGCCCACGCCTATTTTTAAAGCGTCTGTATGCATCGCTTCTCCTTGGCTAGAACTTGGGCTCACTTTAAACCCTAAAGCCGCTGTAAAGAACTCGTATCTATAAAAGAAGTCTAGTTCAGCTAAGCTAGCTTGTCCTTGTTGGGTATAGGTTATGAAAGTTTTGAGTTCTTGCCTCCATTGAGATTTAATTTTAAACAACTGCCCTGCTTGTATACGCCATAATATGGGCAGTTCTTTCTGAATTCCTTCATCCAAAAAAGTAATATTGGGCTGGGTTAAATGTTTAGCTGAAATAGCTATAGCTAACGTTTTATATTCAAAACCACCACCTATAGCTAAATCGGGTTGTAACTGTGAAGCGTTGCTAATATTATCACCAGAAGTAGCCGAAACATTACCGTCTTCCGAAATCTGATCCATAAAAACCAAAGCCGTAGCATTTACTTGTTGCTGTATAAAACCCAACCCTATTCCGTAATGAAAATGGAAATCTTTAGTATATCGTTGATGGTATGCGGCAGAAATCATAAAATCGTTGCGGCTTAACGCGCCACCGGCTTTAGAATTCACAAACGATCCAGAAAATGACCAATCTTCTTTATAGGTCAAATAATCAAAAAAAGCAGAGTTGGTTCTAAATGACCCCGGTACTTTAGACCATTGGTTTCTAAAGGATGCCCCAAGTGTGGTCCCTCCTGTTCCGCCTAAAGCAACATTGTTATACGTAGGATTCTCTAACGATAAACTTAGTTGCGGATCTTGCGCTGTGGAGAAGTAATTCACACAAAAAACAAGGATTAGTACAAAGAATTTCCTAGTGATAAAATTCATTAATGGGTTAACGAGGCGTAATTATTTTTATTCTAAATCCAAACTTACAATTAGTTCGCGAGCTTAGGAACATTTTTATTTTTTTCTACCTGATTTCCATAAAACGGACTAACTTTGTCCCCCATAAGTACACTTCTTATGGGAAAACCAAAATACATTTTCGTTACCGGTGGGGTAACATCATCTTTAGGTAAGGGAATCATCTCTGCATCTTTAGGTAAACTTCTTCAATCACGCGGATTTAAGGTAGCTATTCAAAAATTTGATCCATACATCAATGTTGATCCAGGTACATTAAACCCCTATGAACACGGAGAATGTTACGTTACTGATGATGGCGCCGAAACCGACCTAGACCTTGGTCACTACGAACGATTCTTGAACGTTCCAACCTCACAGTCGAACAATGTTACAACTGGAAAAATTTATTATTCGGTTATCTCAAAAGAAAGACGCGGTGATTATTTAGGAAAAACAGTTCAAGTTGTTCCACACATTACCAACGAAATCAAAAGACACTTCCAATTAATTGGGAAAACGCAAGATGTTGATATCATTATCACTGAAATTGGTGGTTGTGTAGGTGACATTGAAGCCCTTCCTTTTATTGAGGGTTTACGTCAGTTTCGTTGGGAAATGGATAGAGACCAAACTATTGTTATTCACTTAACATTAATTCCTTACCTAAGTTCTGCGGGTGAGTTCAAAACCAAACCAACACAACATTCTGTTAAACAACTTTCCGAAGCGGGAGTTCAGCCTAACATTTTAGTTTGTAGGTCTGAAAAAGAATTCCCGGCCGATTTAAAACCTAAAATTGCTCGTTTCTGTAACGTTGAAGAGAAAGCTGTAATTAGTGCGGTGGATGCCGATACTATTTACAAAGTGCCTTTAATGATGAAGGAGCAACAGTTAGACGAGTTGGTATTGGATTTCATGAACCTTCCTAAAGATCAGGACACCAACCTGAAACACTGGAAAACGTTTGTGGACAAATTAACCAACCCCAAGAAAAAAGTCACTATTGGCTTGGTAGGTAAATACGTTGAGTTAAAAGACGCTTATAAATCTATTGCAGAATCTTTCATTCACGCAGGTGCTATGAACGATTGTAAAGTAGACATCGAATGGATCCAGTCCGATCATTTAACGGAAGCATCTATTCAAAAAGATTTTAAAAATCTTTCGGGTATTTTGGTTGCCCCAGGTTTTGGTTCACGTGGTATTGATGGGAAATTATTAGCTGTTAAATACGCTAGAGAGAACAACGTTCCTTTCTTTGGTATTTGTTTAGGTATGCAATGTTCTGTTATAGAATTTGCCAGAAATGTATTAAAAATACCGGAAGCTACTTCTTCAGAAATCGATGAACATTCTAAAAATGCTTTGATTGACTTAATGGAAGATCAAAAAAGTGTTACAGAAATGGGCGGAACTATGCGTTTAGGTTCGTATCCTTGTGAGATTAAAGAAGGCACGTTGGCTCACAAAATCTATGGTACTACATTAATTAATGAACGCCACAGACACCGTTATGAGTTCAACAATGCTTATTTAGAGCAAATAGAAGCCGCGGGTATGGTTGCCTCTGGTATTAACCCAGAAAGCAAATTGGTAGAGATTGTAGAGATTCCTAAACACAGGTTCTTTATTGGTACTCAATTCCATCCAGAACTAAAAAGTACTGTTGCTAAGCCTCAGCCTATATTTACTGCTTTTGTGAATGCAGCTATAGAATATTCAAAAGAACCTAAAAAGAAATAATAGACAGACGACGTAATGGATAGAAATCAGATAATTGGTATAGTTCTGATAACCGCAATGATGATTGGGTATATCTTTTTCCAGAAGACCCAAGAACCCGCAGAAGTACAGACCCTAAAAACAGAAGAAGTAAGTAATAGTACCGGTAACGGTGCTATTGCTTCCGATAATACAACACCTAAAGTTGAAGTAAAAGATAATCTTGAAGCGCTTGGAGAAGAAAAAACAATCTACAAGCACGAGACTAAAGATATAATTATTGAATTCAGTAATTACGGTGCACAAGTAAGACAAGTAACTTTAAAAGGTTTTAAAGATTACCACGGCGCTCAATTACAGTTGTTAACACCAAAAAGTTCTGAGTTTTATTTTCAGTTAGACGAAAATACAGACAGCCGTAAATTAGGCTTCTCTGCTCCTAGCTCTGTAACTACAGGCGAAAACAACGCTACAATTGTTTCTTTTGCTACAGAAAACTACACCATAAAGTATTCTATTCCTGAAGAAGGATATAAGATTGGTTTTAGTGTTATTAAAAGTAACGGTAGTGTAGGTAACTTAACCTTCGATTGGAAACAAAAACTTTACCGCTTAGAAAAAGGTGAGGAAGAAAGCATTAACCGTTCAGCCATTAATTACTACAATGTAGACGGTGATTTTGATGATGTTGGAACAGGAAGTGGATCTGACAATGAAAACATTGCCTACCCAATAAGATGGTTCTCTCACAAACAACGTTTCTTTAATTCGGGTTTAATTACCGAAAATAATTCTATTCAGAATTTTAACGTATCGACACAAACATTAGAGGACGATACTACATTTATAAAACAATTTGAATCTAAAGGTTCTATTGCTTTTGTAGATCAACAAGTAAATGCCGATTTCTATTTTGGTCCTAACGATTACAAAATACTTAAGAAAGTAACAGACGGATACGATAAAAACGTTTATATGGGCTGGTTCGTTTTCAGCTACATTAACAAATTTATAGTAGTTCCTATCTTTAAGTTCTTAGAAGGGTTTATCTCTAATTATGGTTTAATCATCTTCTTATTGGTAGTAATCATTAAGATGTTGTTGTTCCCAATTGCGTACAAGTCTTACCTTTCTATGGCCAAAATGAAGGAGTTAAAACCTGAAATTGATGCCATTAAAGAACGTGTAGGTGACAATGCACAAGAAGTACAACAAGAGCAAATGAAGTTGTACAACCAAGTAGGTGTTAATCCGCTTAGTGGTTGTATACCAATGGTTTTACAAATGCCAATTTTATTAGCGTTGTTTAACTTCTTCCCCAACTCTATTGAGTTAAGACAGCAATCGTTCTTATGGGCGCATGATTTATCTACCTATGATGCTCCTATTACGTTCAATTTCGAAATTCCGTTCTTAGGAGATCACATTAGTTTGTTTACCTTGTTGATGACGCTTTCTACAATAGCGTATACGTATTACAACAACCAAATTAATACGGCAGCAACACAAGGTCCTTACAAATACATGGGGTACTTAATGCCCGTAATATTCTTCTTTGTGTTGAATAATTTCTCTTCTGGTTTAACGTACTACTACTTTATTTCTAACATTATCACCATAAGTCAGCAGCAAATTGCTACGCGTTTTATTGATAAGGATAAGATTAGAAAAACTATGGAGGAAAATAAATTAGCCGCCAAAGCAGGTAAAAAGAAGCAATCTAAGTTTCAGCAGCGTTTGCAAGATGCCATGAAAGCACAGCAAGAAGCTAGAAAAAATGAGAAGAAAAAATAATGGAACCTTTCTCTGAGAGAAAACCATATACACTTGACCGGATTGTACGATCCGCTATAACGATCGCAATTTTTATTGCGATCGTTTATTTTTTAGGGCTAATTAAAGGTGTATTGGTACCTTTTGCCATTGCTTTAATTATAGCTTATACCATTCATCCATTTATTTCTTTTATAGAGCGAATAATACCCTTTTTAGGTAGAGTGGGCTCAACTATTTTGGGCTTGTTTTCTATAAGCGGCTTTTTTTATCTGCTAATTTTATTTACTGCTCCGCTTATTTCTACCGAAATCCAAAAGACGATAAGCATCTTAAGAATCCATTTTTCAAATGTTGAAGTGATCTACTTTTTACCTGAAAAACATGAAAAAATAATTATCGAGTATTTTAATAATTCGGACCTTCACAACTTATTAAATCCTGAAAATATTGAAAAAATACTAGAAAAACTTATTCCTAAAATATGGAGTCTATTCACTAGTGGGCTTGGTTTTATTTTAAGTGTATTAAGCTTTTTTGTAGTTTTTATATACGTCTTTTTTATGCTTATTTATTATGAAAAAATAATGGAGGGCTGGCCAAAATTAATCCCCACCAAATATCAAAGTTTAATTGTTCGGATTATTTCGGATCTGAACGTAGGTATGAACAGCTATTTTAGAGCACAAGCTATTATTGCTGCTATTGTAGGTGTCTTATTTAGCTTAGGTTTTATAATAATAGATTTACCATCGGCTATTCTATTAGGCATATTATTCGGAATACTAAACTTGGTTCCTTACTTACAGATTGCAGCATTTCCGCCAGCGTTATTTTTAGGATATGTACAAAGTCTTGCTACCGGAGAAAGTTTTGGAATTATATTCTTACAGTTATTAGGTGTTTTTATTGTTGTTCAGGGAATACAAGAAACAATTCTAATACCTAAAATAATGGGGAGAAAAACTGGATTAAACCCCGTAGTAATTTTATTATCGCTTTCTATATGGGGTGCTTTATTAGGAATTTTGGGAATGCTAATTGCTTTACCGCTTACCACGGTCATTTTTTCGTATTACAAACATTATATCCTTAAAAACGATAATCTATTCAGTAAAACCGAGAATAACATTCTTTGACAAAAGCATATTGAAAAATGTCACACTTTGTTCTACTATTGCTTGATTAAAATCAATATTCATTAGTTTACAAGCTTCGGCTAAATGAGCTTCTAAGCTTAATCCTTCATTTTCCTGAATCACTAAAATCAATAAATAAGTAAACGGATTCAGTTCTATAAAATGGACTTTATAATCTTTTTCACTTCTGAAAATAAGGATATGAAACGGCCCTTTTTTATCTAATAACTCCTCCCCTATAAATTTATACACCGGAAAATGATATTCTCTAGTAACTAAATATGGATTTAAAACAGGGATTGAATGCAAGGTATCTCCTATTGTAGAATAGGGTTTTATAGCCGTATTTTCCTTAGAATACAATTCAATTTCCAACCATTCAAACTCTAAGAGTTCAGCCAAATATGGTTTTTCTAATTTTGCTGAATAATTAGCTTGCGCTACATATTCCCAAAGTTCTTTGGGCATTTTCCAAACTTGCGGATCTGAAGCTGGGTGGTTTATAAAAAAATCGTTGATTAAAACATCCCATTCTTGCCTTTCTAATGCTTTAAAGGTTAATGGATATGCTGTTTTTAATGTATCCCAAATAACATTATAAACCAGCCTTCGGTAATGGTGTAAGCGTTCTTTTCTAGCCGGAATTACTTCTGGAATCACACCTGTTCTACAATACGTAGCCAAGGCATTCTGTATCTCTTCGGTTTCAGGCTTTAATGCGTTGCTCATCTTTTATCCAGGCTTTATTGGCAATGGTTTGTAATTGATACAATTCTTTTTTCAATATGTCCATTTCAGGAATATTAAAATCGCGTTCTAATAAAATAGGAACGGGTTCTATTTTAGGCAATGCCCATTCAAAAAGCTCAAATACGGGATCAATAATAGCTTGCCCGTGCGTGTCAATAATTAAATCTTCCGAAACTTGTTCGTGACCGGCCATGTGAATGTAGCCCACTTCACTTAATGGTAAGTTCTGTATAAATTCTTTAGCGTCGTAATTATGATTAAACGCATTTACATAAACATTATTGATGTCTAACAACAACTTACAACCCGATTTTTTTACAATGTCCGAAACAAACTCAACTTCAGTCATCTCCGCACCTAAAGGTGTGTAATAGGACACGTTTTCTAAAGTAATGGGCCGTTTAAGTAGATCTTGTACAATAGATATCCGTTCTACAATATGGTCTACGGCATCTTTACGAAACGGTATGGGCAAAAGATCATAAAGATGGGCATTTGCACATTTGCTGTAACTTAGGTGTTCGGAATATAAATCGATATCAAACTCATCTAAAAATGCTTTTAAACGTTTTATAAAATCGATTTCTAAATCATCTGGACTACCAATAGAAAGCGAAAGTCCATGCGTAGTTATAGGGAATTGTTGGTGCACCTTATCTAAAATAGTTCTCCAGTAACCACCAAAGCCCATCCAGTTTTCAGGGGCAAATTCTACAAAAGCGGGTTTACCTTCTTCTAATTCTAGAAGTTCTTTAGCAAACTCTCTTCGTAAACCTAAACCTACTTTTCCTTTAATTTCTTTATACATAGAAAAATAACCCTTACCTAAAAAGACAAGGGCTAATTATTAGGTTCAACTAATTATTTCTTTTTTTCTTTCTTCTTACCGTCTTTATCGGCGTCTTTCTCTCCACACTTACCTTCACCACATTTTCCTTCAGCGTCTTTCTCGCCACATTTGTGTTCCGCTTCTTTTTCGCCACATTTACCTTCTTTTTCTTTCTCTCCGCACTTAAGCTCAATAGAATTAGAAGAAGATTCTGCAGTAAACCCGTTGCTACCAAATAATAATTCGGATCTTAGTTCTGAACCCGAACCTAAATCAGCCGATTGAAATAAAGATGCTGCATTAGCAGTAGTAAAAGTTGTTGCTGCAAGAGCGCCTGCTGCTACAGCGGCAATTTTTGCGATTTGGTTTTTGTTTTCCATAATGTGAATTTTGGTTTGTTAAAAATTGTTTGCTTCTAAACTATAGCTGATTTATTAAAAGTTATGTCTGGAAGCTTACGTTAAATCATAAATTATTATATAAATACTGAACTATGTCAAGAACCCCTTCAAATATGTTACCGCTTGGTACGCTAGCTCCTGATTTTGTTGACATATACGACACTACTACCGGAACGGATGTTTCTCTTTCAGAAATAAAATCAAATACGGCTACCGTTGTTATGTTTATCTGCAACCACTGCCCTTTTGTTATTCATTTACATGAAGGCCTAACGGAATTTATTCAAGATTATTTGCCAAAAGGAGTTTCTATTATTGCTGTTAGTTCTAATGATGTAGAAAACTACCCTCAAGATAATCCAGAAAAAATGAAGACCCTTTTTTCTGCATTAAATTGGAATATTCCCTATTTATACGATGAATCACAAGAAGTTGCTAAAGCCTACCATGCTGCTTGTACGCCCGATTTCTATGTATTTGATAGCGAAATGAAATGTGTTTACCGCGGGCAATTTGATGATTCTAGACCACAAAGTAATATACCGGTTACCGGTAAGGATTTACGTTTAGCCTTAAACCAAGTATTAGACGGAAAAGCCGTTTTTGATGAACAAAAACCTAGTTTAGGTTGTAACATTAAATGGAAAAGCTAATTTATGAACATGGTGTCAGATAAATAAATCCATCGAATAAATTAACAATCTTTAAAAGTTTACGCTTCATTCACTTTACTTTGAAGCTTAACAAAAACTTAATTACCTGCCAATATGATTAATTGGTTTCAAATAGAAGGCAGCCCCTTCCCTTTAGGCGTAAATTATATTGAAAACGAAAAGGCTTATAACTTTGCCTTGTTCTCTAAATATGCCTCTAAAGTTCAGTTATTATTATATTCAAAAGAAGACACAACTACTCCTGAATTAATCATTACGTTTAATCCAGAGCATAATAAAACCCACAACATTTGGCATTACCGTATTTCAGCCGAAGAAGTTAACGGTTCCGTTTATTATGCTTACCGAATATGGGGCCCTAATTCTGATAGAAACACTCATTTTCATCGATTTGATCCCCATAAAATTTTATTGGATCCCTACGCCAAAGTAGTACACTTCCCCGAAAAACATAACCGACAAAAAGCCATTGAAATTGGGGCAAATGACGGCTTTGCACCACTAGGTGTAATCCACCCACTACATACTTATTTTGATTGGGGAGAAACGGAACAAATTGGATTAAACCACACCAACGATCTTATTATTTATGAGATGCATGTTGGTCAGTTTACTGAAAACAAGAATTCTGGGGTTCCTGAAAAACACAGAGGCACATTCCAAGGTATAATTGATAAAATAGAACATTTAAAAGATCTTGGGGTTACTTGTGTAGAATTAATGCCTGTTCACCAATGGGATCCACAAGAAGGAAGTCATTGGGGATACATGACTTTAAACTTCTTTGCCCCGCACGACGGTTATTCTTCAGACAAGACCTTACATGGGCCAACGGAAGAATTTAAAAAGATGGTAAAAGCCTTACACGAGGCTAAAATTTTGGTGATTATGGATGTGGTTTACAACCATACAACCGAAGAGGGTGACACTGGGCCAAACTATAGTTTTAAAGGGATTGATTGCGACACCTATTATATGTCGGAGAAAAATCAAAAAGATGATTTAATCTTCTCTAACTATTCGGGCTGTGGTAATACCATGAACTGCAGTAAAAATGCTGTGCGCAGTTTAGTTTTAGATAGTTTACGCTATTGGGTTACAGAAATGCATATTGACGGTTTCCGATTTGATTTGGCTTCTGTATTTGCTAGAAATGCAGATGGATCAATTAACCTAGATAGCCCTCCTATTTTTCATGAAATTAATTCGGATCCTGTACTAAGCAATATTATTATTTTGGCAGAACCTTGGGATTTGGGTTCTAGTTTATTGGGTAAAAGCTTCCCTGGCCTAAAATGGTCACAATGGAACGGTAATTACCGAGATGAGATGAAGGGCTTTCTGAAGGGAGATGAAGGAATGGTAACCAAAGCCATGAACCGTATTTATGGTAGTTGTGATGATCTTTTTCCAGATGATATTGTTCACTCTTACCGCCCGTTTCAGACACTTAATTATTTGGCTTCGCACGATGGTTTTACTCTGTACGATTGTGTTGCTTACAGTGATGACAATACAGACGAAGACCATAAATGGAGCAATAAATCTTGGAACAGTGGTTGGGAAGGCGAAAAAGACGTTCCTAAAGATGTAATGCGCTTAAGAAAACGCCAAGTAAAGAACATGATTTCTTTACTTATGTTTTCTAACGGAATCCCAATGTTCCGGTCTGGTGATGAGTTTTTGCACACGCAAACAAAACCAGATGGTGTTTCGGCACAATTTAATCCCTACAACATTTATGACGAAACCGTTTGGGTAGATTGGTCCAGAAAAGAGAAACATGCCGATGTATTTCGTTTCTTTAAAATGATAATTGCCTTCAGAAAAAAACACAGCAGCATTTTCAGAAGTAGATTCTGGAAAAGCGACGTGCGTTGGTACGGTCCCGAAGGTGATGTGAATTTTTCAGCCAAAACCCGTCAATTGGCCTACTACTTAAAAGGTCAAAACCAGAACCTTAAGATTGATGATAAAGACTTGTACATTATGATCAACACGCATTGGGAACCTAAAAAATTCACTATTATGGAAGAAGGTGAATGGTACCGAATAATTGATACCTCTAAAGATTCTCCCAACGACTTTTTAGAAGATACCGAAGAAAAAATAAGTGGTGGTAATTACACCCTAGATGCCCGTTCATTTGTGGTGTTAATGAAAAAGTAATTTTTAGGGGGAGAAATCCCCCCTTTCTTGTTGCAACATTTTTTAGATTATACGTTAACTATGCAGTGTTGATATATTCCTTCTTAGCATTTAAACGAATATTTTGTTAATGCTGGGGCTTTATATATCTTGCTTCATATTCAATTAAAAAGTAAATAGTTTAATGAGTTGCTTTAAAAAATTAATCGCAATTTTTGTTCTTTTTTATTCTCTAGGAACAACATCATTCGCCTCACTAGATTCTGGTTGGGAAAAATTTAAAAACAACGACTACAAAGGTGCTAAGGCTGAATTCGAAAAAGCTTTAACAGATCCAAATACCGCTTTTGAAGCCAAGGTAGCCTTAAGTATTCTTCCTTCTTCTGTAGGAAAAGATTTTAGCCCTTACGAAAAAGTAATAGCCCTAAACCAAGAAGAGGCTAAAAATATAGACCCTTATCTTTTTGCTCTTTGGACTGAAATTTCACTTTTACAAGGAAACCCAAAACAAGACGATAAAATTTTAGATTTTTTAGAAGAATTAGCCGAAAAAGAAACGCTAAACGGCACCATGAAAGCCATGGTAAATGCCGATTTAAAATCATATTACAAAGAAGTTAACGACCTTAAGAAATCATATTCTTATGGCGAAAAAGTAGGTTCCGTTAAGGATTGGATGTTAGTAGGAACATTTGACAATGTATCTGCTAGCGGATTTAACAAAGAATACGCCCCCATTTTTCACCCGGAAACCAACCATGAATTCACCGATAAAGATGGGGCTCCGGTAAACTGGTTTTCTGTAGACAAATACAAGTCTGGCGAATGGATCAATTTTGCGTATCACTTCTACTTTAATAACTCTATTATCTACGCACAAACATTCTGTTACAGTGATAAAGACCAAGAAGTTCAGTTTAGAATAGGTACAAGCGGTTCTCTAAAACTTTGGTTAAATGATAACGAAGTTATTTCGGAAGAAGAAGAATGGAACAACGACTTAGATACTTACATTGCAACAGCCAAATTAAAAAAAGGTTATAACCGTATTCTTACCCAAATTGGTGAAAGTGATGCCGGAAGATCAAACTTTATGTTGCGTATTACAGACAAAAATGGTACACCAATACCAGGTCTTAAATACGTTTCAACCGAAAACAAACCCTATAAGAAAGAAACTGATTTTAAAAGTGCGGTTTTACCCCATTTTGCAGAAGCCTATTTTGAAGAACAAATTGAAAAAGATCCTAAAAACTTAATCAATTACATTCTTCTAACTAAAACCTACTTACATAACGATAAGTACTACCCGGCTAGAAGAGTGCTTAAAAAAGCGAAAGAATTAGCGCCAGACTGCTCCTATCTTTTATGGCAAAGCATAGATATGTATGCCCGTAAAGGAGACAGAACAGGCACTAGTGAAACGGTTGAGATTTTAAAGAAACTTGCCCCTAACGAACCATCTACAGTAGAAATTCTTTATTCCGAAGAAATAGAAAAAGAAAACTGGGAGGAAGCCCAAAAGTATTTAGACCTACTAGAAAAAGATTTAGGAAATAATGCTAAGGTGCTAGGTTTTAAAATTGGATTAGCTTCTAGCGAAAGTAAAGTAGAAGAATTGTATAAGTTAGTAGATGAAGCTTATGAAAAATACCCCTACAACTACCAATTTGTTTACCTAAAATATTTAGTTGAAGAAGAAACCTCCCCCAACAATTCGGGCAATATAAAACTTATTAAAAAATACTTAAAGTATAATTACAGCCCAGAAGCCATTCAATTAATTGCCAACAACTACTTTAAGGAAGGTGATGTTTCTGCCGGAATTGAAGAGTATAAAAAACTACTAGAACTTAATCCCAACTCTGTAGGCTATCAGTACAAAATTGGTAATATTTATTACCAATTAAGACGCTATTCAGACGCTATTTCAAGGTTTGAAAAATGTACTAAAATGGCCCCCTACATTGGTAGTTATTACGGTAACATTGCCGATTGCCAAAACGAATTAGATAAAAAAGATTTAGCCATTAAAAATTACGAAAAGGCTATTCTATACAACCCAACCGATTATACACGAAGAGAAAAGCTACGTGAATTAGAAGACGAAGAAGACATCTGGACCTACTTTGGAGAAGATCCTAATTATGAAGAACTATTTGCCAACTCCCCTGTTGCAAAGGATTATCCAGAAGACAACAGTGTAATTCTTTTAGATGAAACACAAAAAGTGTTTTACGGTGATGGTGGCGCAGAAGAAAAGCATATTTTTATGGCGAAGGTATTTAATGCTTCGGGTATAGATATTTGGAAAGAATACCACATACCACATTACAGTTCTCAGAACCTGGTAATTGAAAAAGCAGAAGTTTTAAAAGCCAATGGAAGCACATTAAAAGCTGAATCCAGTGGCGGACACGTTGTTTTCACCAAACTTGAAGAAGGTGATGCCATTATTATTGTGTACCGAATTAAAAACTACCAATTTGGTAAATTAGCAAAACATTTCTGGGACAAACACTACTTCTCTATCTGGTTTCCTTACTTAAAATCTAAGTACAGCATAATGGTACCCAAAGGTATGGAATTCGATTATTTAGTTACTAATTCAGACTTAAAACCAAACATAGAAGAGAAAGAAGGATTTCAATTGTATTCTTGGGAAAAAGATACCGTTGCCGCAGTTAAGCAAGAAAGCTACATGCCTGAATTAACCGATGTAGGTGAAGTTTTGCATGTTTCCTCTATCCCCGATTGGAACTTCATTGCCGATTGGTATACCGACTTAGCCAAAAACAAAGCCAAGGTGGAAGATGAAGTAAAAGAAACCACTGAAGAACTTTTTGCTGGTAAAGAAAACCTAAGCGATAAAGAAAAAGTAAAAATAATATACGATTACATTGTAAACAATATCCGCTACAGTTCTATTTCATTTAGACAATCTGGCTTAGTGCCTCAAAAAGCATCTAAAGTACTTAATACCAAAATTGGTGATTGTAAAGATGTTTCTACCCTATTTGTATCTATGTGTAAAGAAGCTGGCATTAAAGCCGAATTGGTTCTTGTAGACACTAGAGACAACGGTTCGGATGATATTAAGCTTCCTTCAATAGATTTTAACCACTGCATTGCTAAAGTTGATTTAGGGAAAGAATATTATGTAGAGCTTACTTCGGATTTAAACGGATTTTCATCTTTTGGTTACCAACTGAAAAATGCGTTTACCTTAGATATTGATCCATCAAAAGAGGATTTAGAGCCACAATTGCTAGACCCAAGTTCTAGACTGAAAAACGTTATTCAAAGAACTACTACAATTTCTTTCAGCGGTAATAATATGTCCATTGAAAAAACGAACCTTAAAACAGGCTCAATGGCTGCCGCTATGCGGTCTACTTACCGTGATATTGGTAATAAAGAACGTGAAAAATCCATGTTAGAAGCCATTAGCGACCAATACCCAAGTATTGAGTTAAATGATCTTAAATTTTACGATAACATTAAAAACACTTCGGATACCGTTACTTACGATTATTCGTATACCGTAAATAATGCCTTTTCTAAAATTGGTTCTATGAGTTTGTTAAAACTGCCTTGGGCCAATTACCAAGAGCCGGTAGACTTCTTTAATAACATAGACAGAAAATACCCAGTAGCACTTTGGAAATATGATAATGCAGATACCAAAGAAGAGCAATTAATTATTACTATACCTTCCAATAAAACCTTAGTTGAAGTTCCTAAATCAGTTTATTTAGATTCTCCTGCAGCCAAGTATTCTATGGTTTTCAAAAAGAGCGGTAATAAACTATACGTTACCCGTAAACTAGACTATAAAGAGGATGTAGTTACACCAGATCAATTTAGTAAAGTGAAAGACTTTTATGAAAAAATGATTAATGCAGATAGTCAGCAAATTGCTTTTAAATAATTTTAATTGATAAGGCTCCTTAATTGGAGCCTTTTTACCTCTTAAACATTTTTTTAAATTATATTTTTAAAATAAAATTATCTGCTATTTATCAGATTTAATACATTATTTGCTTTTTAACAGATATTATTGTATATCTGTTAAATAACACATATATTGTACTGTATGAAAACCGCCGTACTCACAGGGGACATAATTAATTCTAGAGATACTAATGCTACAAATTGGATTAGTCTAATTAAAGAAGCGTTAAATAAGTTTGGGTCTGAACCCAAAAACTGGGAAATATTTAGAGGCGATAGCTTTCAATTAGAAGTTAATCCTGAAGACGCATTAAGAGCCGCTTTATATATAAAGGCTACAATTAAACAAAAGAAAGCATTAGACGTTAGGCTGAGTATTGGTGTTGGAGAAAAAGATTATGCAGCAGAGAAGATAACGGAATCTAATGGAACTGCTTTTATAAATTCTGGAGAGTGCTTTGACCAATTAAAAAAACAAAATCTAGCCATTAGGACGCCATGGGAAAAATTTGATGCCGAAATAAATCAATTTTTAGAACTAGCGTTATTAATAATGGATAATTGGAGCTCTGTTACAGCACAGACTATAAAAGTAACGTTAGAAAACCCCGATTTAAATCAGAAAGCTCTATCCGAAAAACTTAAAAAATCTCAAAGTAACATTAGTGAAGCTTTAAAAAGAGGTGGTTTTGAAGAAATAATCAATATGGAAAAACGGTATAGAATTCTTCTAAAACAACTTTTATGATCTTATTTATATTAAAACTTTTTCTAGCACATATACTTGGTGATTTTGTTTTTCAAACCGATAAATGGGTAAAAAATAAAGAAAGTAAATCTTATAAATCACCATACTTATACCTCCACATAGTATTACATGTAATAATTACAGCTTCATTACTGGGCTTTAACAGTAAATATTGGCTGGGAATACTAATTATTGGTCTATCTCATTTAACTATAGACCTAATTAAAACAATACTGAATGATAAAATAAACGCTAGAAGTTTATTCATTGCCGATCAAATAGCACACATTACCGTACTTGGAATAATAGTATATATGTACTTTCCTTTTTCAATAGAACTATCACTTTATAACAATCCACAAATTATACTATTAATAATTGCTCTATTACTAATTACTAGCGTCTCCTCTATCCTGCTAAAAATCACAATGAGTAAATGGAGTCTACAAGAAGATTATAATAATGACTCACTAGAGAACGCGGGTAAATACATAGGTATTTTAGAGCGGTTACTTGTTTTCGGATTTATAATAACAGAGCAGTGGCAAGCAATTGGTTTTTTAATTGCTGCTAAATCCGTTTTTAGGTTTTCGGATTTATCTAGAGCTAAAGACAGGAAATTAACAGAATACATCCTTATTGGCACATTGTTAAGTTTTGGGTTAGCCATAGCAATCGGTTTAAGCTATAATTATTTAATCAAAACATTATAATAATGAACAGCCACCAACTTCTCTTCCAACAAATTGAAAAGAAAATATCTTTAACAGAAACGGATAAAGAAAGTCTAAAACTTGTTTTTCTAGAGGAAGAAGTAAAAAAGAATGATTTTTTAGTGCGTTCAGGAAGTACCGCCCGCAGTTTATTCTTTCTAGTAAGTGGCTATATTCGTTGTTTTATACAAGATGAATTGGGAAATGAAATCACTACCGAACTTGTTGCTTCTGGTAATCTTATTACGGCCTTCGAAAGCTTTTCTCAACTAATTCCTTCGTCGGAATCGGTTCAATGCCTTACTCCTTGTTTAATTTTAAAAATTTCTAAAAAGGAATACGAAAAACTTTTTTCTGTAATATCTAGTTGGGATATCTTTTGCCGAAGCATTTACGAGAGTAAATTAATTAGAGATGCCAAAAGAAAAAACATGTTGCAGAGTATGGTTGCTAAAGAGCGCTATCAAGCTATAGTTGAACAACAACCGGAATTAGCTTTAAACATACCGGTTAAATATTTAGCTTCTTATTTGGGGATTCAGCCCCAGTCTCTTAGTAGAATCAGGAAAGATTTTTAGTAACAAATGTGATTTTTGTTCACCTCTCCTCTATCTAGTTTTAGTAAAATTTAGATTTATGAGACAAGTTATTCCAATTTCAATCTGGCAACGCGGCGCCATTAACTGCTTTCTAATTAAAGGAAGTAAACAGCATATATTGGTAGACACGGGTGTACCTGGATCTGCTGATACTATAATTAACCAAATTACAAGCCATGGACTTAATCCAAATGACATTGGTGCTATCGTTGTAACACACGCTCACATAGACCATTTCGGAAGTGTTGGAAAGCTAAAAGATATGTTAAACATCCCTGTAATTGCTCACGAGTTTGATCTAGCGGCTTATACTTCTGGAATTGCAGATGTAAATACTTTAAAACCAACCAATCCATTTTGGAACCTATTCCGAATGGCTGTTAAAAATCAAAAAACAAAACCCTTTCAGCCAGAAATAGTCTTAAAAGGAAATGAAGAATACCGGTTAAATGATTTCGGGATAGACGGAAAAATCATTCACACGCCGGGTCACACCCCCGGATCACTGTCTGTTATTTTAGAAAATGGAGAAGCCATAATTATGGATATGCTTTCCACCGGTATTTTCTTGGGCGGAATACTTTTAAATTCTAGAGTAAAACACCCTGCTTTTCATGACAATTTTAACGCACTTAAACAAAGTTTTGATTCCGTCTTAAAAGAAAAATCCGATATCTTTTATCTTGGACATGGTGGCCCCGTTAACCGAAAACAAGTAAAGAAGTATCTAAAAAAAGTAGAATCACGAATTCATACAACCAAATAAATACAAAACCCTTGCTCTTTTATTAAGAACAAGGGTTTTATTTATCAAATATATAGTTTTGCCTATTTAACGGCAGATTCTATAATTTCGCCTAACAAGGTTGCCATTTGAGCATCTTGATCACCGTAATTATCGTTGTAGTCTTCTAAACTTCTTCTAATTACTTCTTGAGCTTCTTCTTTACCGTAGGTATGTGTTATCTCAATTTCTTTTTTATCTGTACTTCCTGGCTTTTCTTTATAGGTTAAGAAGTAGTGTAATAAACGGTGTACAACCGGCTCAGGAACATCTTTGATGTCTGCAAACTGTCCGTAAATACTATCGTTCTTTAATACCGCTACAATCTTATCATCGGCTTCACCACCATCAATCATTCTGAAACCACCAATTGGAACAGCTTCAACAATAAGATCACCGTGTGTTACTTCTCTTTCCGTAAGTACTAAAATATCTAATGGATCACAATCTCCCACAATTCCTTCTCTTCCTGTTTTTTCAGCACAGTAAGCCGCTACTTTTTTGTCGCAGTAAGACTGGGGAACAAAACCGTAAAGCGCAGGAACAATGTTAGAGAACTTTTGAGGACGGTCAATCATTAAATAACCGCTTTCTTTGTCTACTTCGTATTTTACAGTATCTGTAGGTATAATCTCTATAAATGCATTTACTCTTTCAGGTGCATTTTCACCGGGAGTAATTCCATGCCAAGGGTGAGATTTGTAACGTAAACCTGCCAGCTTCCAAAGTTCTTTAATCTTGCTAATGTCCATAATTAAGGAAATCTTTAATAAATATTTGAATTGTATATATCTGTCGTAAAAACTCCGAAAGTTGGTATTTATATCGCTTAAAAAGAAGAAAAAGGATAAAAAAGAAGAGCCTCACTTTTCAGCAAGGCTCTCTTTTTATTTAATTAGATCTATAAAAACTAGGCTTAGCTTCCGCAAGCTTCGCATGAATCTGGATTGTCTATAGAACAAGCCATTGCTGAAGCATTTTCTTCTTTCAATTGCTCTGCTGTTTTGGGTTTATTCAATTGAGATTGATCAACTGTAAACTTAATAGCATCTGCTGCAGCTTTCGTTCTTAAATAATACATACCTGTTTTCAGTCCTTTTTTCCATGCGTAGAAATGCATAGAAGTTAATTTACCAAAATTAGGGTTTTGCATGTGTACGTTAAAGCTTTGGCTTTGGTCAATATATGCACCACGGTCGGCAGACATATCAATCAAATCTTTTTGTTTGATTTCCCAAACTGTTCTATAAAGCTCTTTTAAGTCTTTTGGAATAGACGCAATTTCTTGTACCGAACCATTGGCATTAATCAATTGGTTTTTAACGTTGTCATTCCAAAGACCTCTCTCAATTAAGTCTTTTAGTAAATGTTTATTCACTACAATAAACTCACCCGAAAGAACTCTTCTTGTATAAACGTTAGATGTATACGGTTCAAAACATTCGTTATTACCCAAAATCTGAGAAGTAGATGCTGTTGGCATTGGAGCAACTAACAAAGAGTTTCTCACACCAAATTTCTTTACATCGTTCTTTAAAGAACTCCAATCCCAACGATTAGTATCTGGCGTTACACCCCACATATCAAATTGGAAGATTCCTTTAGAAACGGGTGAACCAGCAAATGTCTCGTACGGACCTTCTACTTTAGCTAAATCCATAGAACAAGTCATGGATGCAAAGTAGATCGTTTCAAAGATTTCCTTATTCAGTTGTTTAGCTTCATCTGAAGTAAACGGGTGACGTAGTTTAATAAATGTATCGGCTAAACCTTGTACCCCTAAACCAATTGGTCTATGTCTGAAGTTAGATTTTCTAGCTTCCTCTACTGGGTAATAGTTTACATCTATAATTCGGTTAAGGTTTTTAGTAGCTGTATAGGTTACTTCGTAAAGTTTTTGGTGGTCAAATTTACCATCAATCACAAATTTAGGAAGCGCAATAGATGCCAAGTTACAAACCGCTACTTCGTCTGGAGCTGTATACTCCATAATTTCCGTACATAAGTTACTAGACTTAATAGTACCTAAATTCTTTTGGTTAGACTTGCGGTTAGCGTGGTCTTTATAAAGCATATAAGGCGTTCCTGTCTCTGTTTGAGACTCTAGAATAGCAAACCAAAGTTCTTGTGCCTTAATTTGTTTTCTAGCTTTGCCTTCTTTTTCGTATTTGGTATATAGTTTTTCAAATTCTTCACCGTAAGTATCGGCTAAACCCGGTGCTTCATTTGGGCAAAATAAAGACCAGTTCTCATTTGCTTCTACGCGTTTCATGAACAAATCGGAAATCCACATTGCGTAGAACAAATCACGTGCTCTTAATTCTTCTTTACCATGGTTCTTCTTCAATTCTAAGAAGTCCATAACATCGGCATGCCATGGTTCTAGGTAAATAGCAAAACTACCTTTTCTTTTACCCCCACCTTGATCTACATAACGGGCCGTCATGTCAAAGTTTCTTAACATAGGCACCAAACCGTTAGAGACACCGTTTGTACCTTTAATGTAAGAACCTTTTGCGCGTACATTGTGAATGCTTAACCCAATACCACCAGCAGATTGAGAAATTTTAGCACAATTTTTTAACGTATCATAAATACCGTCAATACTATCGTCTTTCATGGTTAACAAGAAACAAGAAGACAATTGTGGTTTAGGCGTACCCGCATTAAAAAGAGTAGGTGTTGCGTGTGTAAACCATTTTTCAGACATTAAGTTGTACGTGTTAATCGCACTTTCAATGTCTGTACCGTGTATACCAACGGCAACGCGCATTAACATATGTTGCGGACGCTCTACAATTCTACCGTCTAATTTCATTAGGTAAGAACGCTCTAAGGTTTTAAAACCAAAGAAATCGTAACCAAAATCTCTATCGTAGTTAACAGCTGCGTCTAACTTAGCCGCATTTTGTTTTACTACTTTCCAAGTTTCGGTAGAAATAAGTGGCGCGTTCTGCCCTGTTTTAGCATCTACATAAGTATAAAGTCTTTTCATTGTATTGCTGAAAGACTTCATAGTTTCTTTATGAAGATTAGATATAGAAATTCTTGCCGCCAAGATTGCATAATCTGGGTGAGAAGTAGTCATAGACGCTGCTGTTTCAGCGGCTAAACGATCTAGTTCTACTGTTGTAACGCCGTCATATAGACCGTCAATTACTTTTTTAGACACGTTAATAGGATCAATGTAGCGGTTGTCTAATCCATTACAAAGTTTCTCGATTCTGGCGGTAATTTTATCAAACCGCACAGTTTCTCGTCTCCCGTCTCTTTTTAATACTAGCATGGTGGTATATAATGTCTCTGTGTATTGTTAAAAATCTTCGTCCATTGAAAACGAATTACTGTTTTCATTCATTACACCCGATTTTTGGTATTCTCCTACTCGTTTCTCAAAGAAGTTAGTCTTTCCTTGTAAGGAAATCATTTCCATAAAATCGAACGGATTCGTAGAATTATAGTATTTCTCACATCCTAATGCAATTAATAATCTGTCGGCTACAAACTCTATGTACTGTGACATTAATTTAGAGTTCATGCCTATAAGTCCTACTGGTAAAGCATCTACTACAAATTCTTGCTCAATGGCAACAGCATCTGTAATGATATCGTATACCTTTTCTTGAGGTAACTTATTTTTAATATAGTTGTTGTAAAGCAAACACGCGAAATCACAGTGTAAACCTTCGTCTCTAGAGATTAATTCGTTAGAAAAGGTTAAACCTGGCATCAACCCTCTTTTCTTCAACCAGAAAATAGAGCAGAAACTACCAGAAAAGAAGATACCTTCTACAGCAGCAAACGCTAATAAACGCTCTACAAATGAATCTGAATCAATCCATTTTAACGCCCAGTCCGCTTTCTTTTTAACGCAATCAATGGTATCAATCGCATTAAATAATTTATCTTTTTCTTTATTGTCTTTTATGTAGGTATCAATTAACAAAGAGTAAGTCTCTGAGTGAATATTTTCCATCATAATCTGAAAACCATAGAAGAATTTAGCTTCTGCGTATTGTACTTCAGAAACAAAATTTTCTGCTAAATTTTCATTTACAATACCATCGCTGGCAGCAAAAAAGGCCAATACATGTGAAATGAAATGGCGCTCTCCGTCGTTTAACTTTTCCCAATCATGTAGATCAGCGCCTAGATCAATTTCCTCTGCTGTCCAGAAACTGGCTTCAGCTTTCTTGTAAAATTCCCATATATCATGGTATTGAATAGGAAATATTACAAACCTTCCGGTGTTCTCTTTTAGTAGAGGTTCTTCTATTTGAGCTGACATAATTGTTTTTTTATGTTGTAACAACGGTTTGCTTCTGAATTGTTCAGAATCTAAGAAATTAAGAAAAGAAGTATAGCTGGTTCTTGTCTTAGTCGCGTAAGTACAAATATGCCGAATAGACTCACCAATTCAAAGGTTAAATTATCCACAAATAATCTAAAGGAAGACACTCGAAAAAACACATTAAACACCTATAATATAGACACTTATAGCACAAGCGGAACAGTGTAGATTTAAATGAAAAAAATAATTTTCTTTTTTGGTAAAAAGGAGTAGTAAGATAGAATAAATATTACCGCAACAATAATTTAACAGAGTTATCCACTATTCCTTTTTGTCCTTGTTTTCAAGCATTTCAAACTTAATTTTTAACGAGTCTTCTACCGCTAAATATACCACTTGAAACTGTTCTAAGTTAGATGTGTAGTATTGAAAAGATTTTTCAAATTCTTCTTTACTCACTTTATGTTTACTTAACACATCTGGGTAATATTTAGAATGAAACAGGTATTTAGCCGAATCATACGAAAGAATAGTTTTACCCACCTCCTGCTCTGCTATATGGTAATCTATTAAAACAGAAGTCATCTTATTCATTGAAAGAATTCCCTTAGGAACACTGGTATCATTTCCGCATGCAGCAACAATCAATACAGAAATAATAAAAATTAGCTTTTTCACACCTAAATTTACATATATATCTTCTAATTTTAAAAATCCTTGACACCAAGCTTTTAGTCTTATATGAATAGCTTATATAAAAAGCTGCACAATTACGAGATACGTATAAGAAAGGTCATTAATCACCATATGCATGGTGAGTACAAATCTATTTTTAAAGGTACCGGACTTGAATTTGATGACGTTCGTGGTTATCAATACGGTGACGACGTTAGGCGTATTGACTGGAATACCAGCGCCAAAGGACATGGCGTGTTTATTAAAACCTTTAAAGAAGAAAAAGACCAAAGTATTTTCTTTGTAATTGATGTTAGTGCTTCGCAAGAATTAGGTTCTAAGTTCGATACCAAACTAAACCGCGCTAAAGAAATTATGGGGGTTCTTACGCTGGCGGCTGTAAAACAAGGTAGCCAAGTGGGTGCTATCTGTTTTAGTGACCAACGTGAGGCCTACATACAACCGGGCAAAGGCATAAAACACGCTTACGAAATCATTAATCAGGTTTTTAAACTGAAGCCAGTATCTAAAAAAACTAATCTTAATAATGCCTTAAAATATACCTTAGGGCTAATTAAAAGGAAGAGTATTATTATTCTTATCTCTGATTTTATTGACGAAGGATATGAAAAACATTACAAATCGATGGCTAACCGACACGATTTTATAAACATTCATATTTACGATCATATTGAAAGCAAATTCCCTAAACTTGGCATTGTACCATTAAAGGATAAAGAAAGCGGAAAACGTTTATGGGTAAATACTTCCTCTTCGGCTTTTAAAGAAAAAACACAACATCTTTTAAACCGAAATTTGTCTTCACTCAAAACTTTAGGTAAAAAGTACCAAGTAGATCATATTGAGATAGACACCGAAGAAGACTATGTACCAAAATTGATAGAACTGTTTAAAATAAGAAACCTAAGATGGAAAAAGGGTTAATTATGAAGTACTTACAGCTATTACTATTACTTATACTTTCATTAAAACTATGGGCAGATGTACCCATAACACAAACCCATATATTACAAGATACCGTACAGTTAGGCGAACCATTTAAAGTATCACTTTCAGTTAAACACCTTGCAACTACAGACATCACTGTTCAAGAGAAGTTTACTAATGGCGTAGAGAAAATCAATTTTCTCCCCTTCCCTACTCAATTATTCTCAGATAGTTTTGTGGTCGATTCTGGAATTTATACCCTTAGAGTTTTTGCCAACCAACCCTTTGTTAAATTTCAGATACCTGTGTCTGTTATTACTAAAAACGATACCCTAAAACTTAACCAAAGCGATAGTTTACAGATTTATATAAAGAAAGACATTAACCAATTACCCGAAAACATTCAGTTTGCCAGTGCCGCCAACTTTTACCAACCACATTACCCGTTCGATTATATAAGTTGGGGGATTTTTGGTGGCATAATCTTATGTTTTGGTATTGTATTACTTTTAGTTTTTTCTTCCCGAATAAAAGTATGGTGGAAAACCAGAGCTTTGAAAAAAGCATTCATAGATTTACAATTGTACATGCAGAAATTGCCTGCTACAATTCAGTCTAAAAAAGAATTAGAAACACTAGTGCTTAAATGGAAAACCGCCCAAGGTAAAATTGAAAACAAAGCCCTAAGTGCATTAACCACCAAAGAGCTGAACTCATTTTACCATGACCAACACTTAAACGGAATTCTTAAAGAAGTAGATGCTTCTATTTATGGTAGAGAAAAAGAAATTCCTAAATCTGAAATTGAATATTTACTTCAGTTTTCGGAACAAAGACTAAACACAATTATTGAACAATTAAAAGGTAAATCTAAGTAATGGAGACGTTTTCCTTGCAAAATTTACTAGACCTGAAATGGTTTAAACCGGCTACTTTCAAAACCTTCGAATTTGCTTCTGAAGAATACTTTTGGCTGTTGTGGTTTATCCCGGCTTTCTTTTTAATTAAAGTTTTCATTCCTATTATTTCTAAAAAGCTAGAAGTAGCCTTATTAGAGAAAGACATCAAATTTCAATGGGCTAGTTTATTTCGTTTTATACCACCTATTATTTTATCCTTAGCCATAGCATGCATGATTGTGGCATTAGCTCGCCCACAGCTTTCTAACGATAAAGTTGAAAAATGGAGTGAAGGAATTGACATTATGCTGGCCTTAGACATTAGCCGCTCTATGGAAGGAATGGATTTTAAACCAAATCGTCTAGAAGCAGCCAAAAATGTAGCCGTTGATTTTATAGATGGTCGTTTTCAGGATAGAATTGGTTTAGTGGTTTTTGCTGGTGAAGCGTATTCTAAAGCACCTTTAACGGGTGATTATGATTTACTGAAGGATATGGTTAAATCCATCTCTTTTAACGAAATACAAGCAGACGGTACCGCCATTGGTAGTGCTTTGGGTGTAGCCGTAGACCGACTAAAAGAATCACCTGCTAAATCGAAAGTAATTATTCTATTAAGTGACGGCGAAAGCAACCAAGGAAACATTAACCCCATGGACGCCGCTAAATTGGCTTATACTTACAACATGAAAATCTATTGTATTGGTGTAGGTAAAGAAGGGAAAGTACCTTACGAACAAGAAGTACAAGATATCTTCGGAAATAAATCTAAACGTACCTTCTACCAAGAAAACACTTTAAATGAAGCAGAAATGAAGTCGATATCTAAAATTGCGGACGGACAATATTTTAGAGCAACGAACAACAAAGCACTTCAATCTATTTTCAAAAAAATCGATTTGTTCGAAAAGACCGAAATCCATGAAGAACGTTATAAGTCTACCAAAGAATATTATTACGTTTATTTATTCTGGGGAATTGTATTTCTATCCGTTTGGTTCTTAACTAAGAGTACGTTTCTTACGAATGCTCTAGAAGATTAAAACTACATTATGTCTATTTCTGAAAATATAAAACAGTTTCAAGAAGCCTTATCTAGTAAAGATTGTACACTTGTTGCTGTTTCTAAAACTAAACCTTTAGTAGATTTAGAAGAAGCTTACCAAGCCGGACAGCGTGTATTTGGTGAAAACAAAATACAAGAAATGGCTGGTAAATACGAAGCTTTACCTAAAGACATAGAATGGCATATGATTGGTCACGTGCAAACCAATAAGGTGAAATATATGGCACCTTTTGTTCATTTAATACATTCTGTAGACAGTGAAAAGTTGCTAAAAGAAATTAATAAACAAGCTGAAAAAGCCAATCGAAACATCTCTTGTTTATTGCAACTGCATATAGCGGAAGAAGAAACCAAATTTGGATTTTCGGAAGAGGAAATAAAACAGCTACTTACAGAAAATACATTACAAAAATATCCAAATGTTACGGTTTGCGGTTTTATGGGAATGGCCACCAATACCGAAGACGAAACAATCGTCCGTTCAGAATTTAAACAATTAAAAGGAATCTACGATACTTTTAAAGACTCCTTGAATTTGAAATACTTATCTATGGGAATGAGTGGAGATTACAAAATTGCTTTGGAAGAAGGCAGTAATATGGTTAGATTAGGAAGTACAATCTTTGGTGCCCGAAACTATACTAATGCATAAATTATTCATTATTTCAGCAGCCATCTCTGGCTTCTTTACCGTAGCTCTTGGTGCTTTTGGGGCTCACGCTTTAAAAAAGATTTTAGAGGAATACCAAAAGGTAGACGTTTTTGAGACTGCCGTTAAGTATCAAATGTTTCATACCATAGCACTTTTAGTGGTTGGAATGCTTCTTCAAAAGTCTGGCCCAGACAAATGGTTGGTTTATTCTGGATTTAGTTTCATTGTTGGAACATTAATATTCTCAGGATCACTATATTTACTTGCCTCATTCAACATTCCTAAACTTGGTATGATTACCCCTATTGGTGGTCTTTTCTTGTTGTTAGGTTGGCTTATGATGCTCTTACATGCACTAAAAATCTAGAAAATAAAACTTGTTTCTTCTGGAAAAGTTTAATTTCTTAACGTAAAATTCACACTTCATTAATAATGAAAAAATACTTAGGAATTGATATTGGTGGTACAAACACTAAATTCGGTATTGTATCTGAAAGCGGAGAATTACTAGACAAAGTTAAATATTCTACCCACGAGTTAAGAGAAGACGGTGACTACACTACTGCTTTTAAAAAGGTATTAAAAGAATTTCTAGATCTACATACCGATTTAGAAAAGTATGTTGGAATTGGTGTTCCTGGTACCATAACTAAGGACAGAAAATCAACTATTGATCTTCCTAATATCCCTAGTTTAAGCCACACCAACTTTATAAGCATACTTCAACAAGAATTTCCAGAGAAAGTATTTCTGTTAGAAAACGACGCTAATGCAGCGGCTTTAGGGGAATATTATTTTGCTGGAAAATCACTTCCTGAAAATTTTATCTTCATAACCTTAGGCACTGGTATTGGCGGTGCTGCCATTATGGATAAAAAAATCTTTAAGGGTGGTTTGGGTAACGGTATGGAAATTGGCCATATGTTCTCTACCTCAAAAGAAACGGTAGAAGATTTAATTGGTAAAAAAGGGATTGTTGCTTCTACTAAAAAGTATTTAGAAAAGAAAAAAGACTCTAAATCTGAGTTAAACGACTTTGTTGACCTTACTGCAAAAGATGTTGTGAAAGCCGCTAAAAACGGTGATAAAATAGCCAAAAAGGTATTTAAGAAGTTTGGTAAAGTATTAGGAAGATGCATTGTTTCTTCCGTTAGAGTATTAGATGTACACCATATTATTTTAGGTGGTGGTGTAGCAGATACGTTAAAGTTTATTAAACCTTCTATGTACGATGTAATTGATAAACACTTACCCGCATATTATACCCGAAACATGAAAATTGAATTGGCAGAATTAGCCAACGAGGCTGGTATTATTGGTGCCGCAGCATTAGGTTTTGCACAAGATTTAGAAGAACATCAAAAATAGATGTTTAAACATATTTTTATTACATTGCTTCTTAGATAGGAGGCAATACAATGAAAGCAAAAAACATAACCCGCATAAAAAGAGCCCAAAAAATCAATATGGGCGGTGTATTTCTAGACCAAGCCCTTCCATTACAGGGTTTAGACATGGTGGATCCTTTTTTATTGGTTCACCACTTAGAAGACAAGTTTGATCCCAATACAGATTATAAGAATGCTGGAGTAGGTCCTCATCCGCATAGAGGTTTTACACCTGTGTCTTTTGTATTTAAAGGTGGTGTTCACCATAGAGACTCCATGAACAACAGCAGTGTTATTTATGCTGGCGGTACTCAATGGATGCATTCTGGTAAAGGCGTTGTACACAGTGAACGTCCTGCCAAAGAAATTGCAGAAAACGGAGAAACTTGGGAACTGATTCAGTTTTGGGTAAATGTGCCTAAAACAAGAAAAATGGTTTACCCCTATTATATTCCTTTAACCGAAGAAGAAACACCTACCCTTTCTGGAGAAGGTTACAAAATTGGTATTGTTAGTGGTTCTTTAGATGGAAAAACAGGCCCTGTAAAACCAGAAACCGCTGTTTTGGCTTTACGGTTTGAGTTTAAGGCTGGTGCTGAAAAGGAAGTAAGTTATCCGGAAAACTTTAATGGCTTCATTTATTTATTAGATGGGGCAGCAATCGTAAATGGCAAAGAGTTAAAAGAAAAACACATTGCTGTCTTTGGGAACGAAGGTGAAAACATTTCTATAAAAGCAACGGAAGATTTCAGGGCTATTTTACTAGCCGGTGAACCGATTAATGAACCCGTTAACTCTTACGGACCGTTTGTTATGAATACGGAAACAGAAATCATGGAAGCCATTCGCGATTATCAAAGTGGTAAAATGGGCTTTTTAGTAGAAGAATTCAATTAATATGGAAAGAAGAAAATTTATAAAAAATTCTGGAAAGTGGCTTTTAGGAGGCCTGCTACTTCCCTCTTTTTTGGATTATTTATTAACGCATTCCAAAAATATAATTGCTGAAATAACCGTGAATCATCAAAGTCTACACGGCATGTTTGATTTGTTTCAACCTTCGGAAGAAAAAATACAACATTATAGATTTACCGAAACCATCAAAAACAATAAGCTTTCTGGTGAGCAAGATTTAATAGTTCTTAAAAATAAAGACGTTTATATTAATGTTTTCATCAACGCAACGGAAGTAAAAACTGAAGCTGAAATCCCAATTTATGCTTATAAAAATGTAGTTGCATTACAAAAAGGAAGAAGCTATTACGAAACTTCTTTATCGAAAAATTCAGCTATTCTATTTAAAAGTACTGTTGACGAGTCAGTTAAACTGAATAAAAATCAATATATTCTAGATGTAACAGACTTTGTATAGCTATGAAGAAAGTATTAAGCAGTACGGCAAGAATTCGATTTCAGGATTGTGACCCTTACCAGCACTTGAATAACACCAAATACTTAGATTATTTTATAAATGCGCGTGAAGACCAAATAAAAGAGCATTTAGGTTTAGACATTTACGACTTAGCACAAACCGAAGAGAGAGTTTGGGTAGTAGGACAACATCAGATTTCGTACTTAGACCCTGCTTTCGTTATGGAAGAAGTTATTATGGAATCTCAGGTATTCGATTTCAGCAAGAAAAAAGTAATGATTGAAATGCGCATGTTTGACAGCAAACGAAAGCGGTTAAAAGCAGTGCTCTGGTCTACTATGATCCATTATAATTTGACCACTAAACAAAGTATGGAACATTCCGATCATTTGATTCAACTCTTTTCCGAAGTACTGAACCCAATTGAGGAACAGCACTTCAGTAACCGAGTTATAAAATTAAAAACCGATAGCCTACATAGCAGCTAAAGAAGTTTCCAAGGCTTTAATCTGAGCTTCTGCGTCTTCTTTCTTCTTCTTTTCGTTATTTACAACGGCTTCGGGTGCGCCGCTTACAAAACGTTCGTTAGAAAGCTTTTTCTCAACCGATTTCAAAAAGCCTTTGGTATATTCTAATTCTTTCTGAATTCTATCTTTCTCTTCTTCTAAGTCAATTTTTCCTTCTAGTGGAATAAACAACTCATCCGATTTCACTACCTGACTCACCGCATTATCAATTTTAGAATCGGTAAATTCTAAATCTTCTGTGTTGGCCAGTTTCTGAATTACTTTTTCAAAGCTGTTATAAAATCCTTTATCCGATGTTTTAACAATCAGTTTCAGTTTTTCTTTAGGAGAAAGACCTTTTTCATTTCGGGTATTTCTTACCATAGTTACAATTTCTTGTAATTTGGTAAAGTTTTCAGAAATTGATTTTTCAAATGTGGTGTCTGTTGGATAAGCTGCTTTAATCAACAAGTCATTTTCGTTTCTTTCTTTAATCTGACTCCAGATTTCTTCAGAAATAAACGGCATAAACGGATGTACCAACTTCAATAATTCTTCAAATACCGAAATAGTGGCTTCGTATGAAGTTTTGTCGATTGGTTTACCAAATTCAGGTTTAACCAACTCTAAATACCATGAACAGAAATCGTCCCAAACCAATTTATAAACCGTCATTAACGCTTCAGAAACTCTGTACTGCTCAAACGACTGATTGATTTCTGCTAACGATTCCTTAATTCTGTTCTGGATCCAGTTTAAAGCCACTTGATTTTCAGCCGGAACATCAGCATCAATTACTTCCCAACCTTTTACTAGACGAAAAGAATTCCATACTTTATTGGTGAAATTTCTACCTTGTTCGCACAACTTTTCGTCAAACAATAAATCATTACCTGCCGGAGCAGAAAATAACATACCCGTTCTTACACCATCGGCAGAATAGATATTTATTAAATCAATTGGATCTGGTGAATTCCCTAAACTCTTAGACATTTTACGTCCTTTTCCATCACGTACCATACCGGTGATGTACACGTTTTTAAACGGAAGTTTTTCACCAAATTCATAACCCGCCATAATCATTCGGGCTACCCAGAAGAAAATAATATCGAATCCGGTTACCAAATCATTGGTTGGGTAATAGTATTTAAACTCTTCGTTTTCAGGATCGTTAATACCGTTAAAAACCGATATTGGCCATAACCAACTAGAAAACCATGTATCTAAAACATCGTCGTCTTGTTTTAGTTGTTCTGCTGTTATAGATGGATTTATGGCTTTTGCTTTTTCTAACGCTTCTTCGTCTGTAGCAGCAACCACAAACTCACCATTTGGTAAATAATACGCCGGAATTCGGTGTCCCCACCATAATTGTCTGGAAATACACCAATCACGGATATTTTCCATCCAAGAACGGTACATGTTTTTGAACTTCGGAGGATGAATTTTTATTTCATCATTCATCACATTTTCCAAAGCAGGTTTGGCCATATCTTCCATTTTGCAAAACCACTGCGTAGAAAGTTTAGGCTCTATAACGACATCCGTTCTTTCGGAATAACCAACGTTGTTTTTAATGTCTTTATCGCCATCAAAGGCCCGATTTCAGTTAAATCTTTAATAATTTGTTTTCTAACTCTGAAACGGTCTTCGTTCGCATAAAAACCAATTGATTCCCTAATGGTACCATTATCATTAAAGATATCTATGCTATCTAATTTATGTTTAACACCTAATTCGTAGTCATTAATATCGTGCGCAGGTGTTACCTTTAAACACCCTGTACCAAATTCTTTGTCTACGTATTCGTCTAGAATAATAGGTATTTCTCTATTTACAATAGGAACAATTGCTTTTTTACCGTGTAAACGCGTGTAACGTTCGTCTTCAGGATGAATACAAATAGCCGTGTCACCCAAAATAGTTTCCGGACGAGTGGTAGCAATAGTAACAAATTCGTCTGAACCCGCTACTTGATATTTAATGTGGTATAATTTAGAATTAACTTCTTTGTAGATTACTTCTTCGTCGGAAAGAGCGGTAAGTCCTTTAGGGTCCCAGTTTACCATTCTAACACCGCGGTAAATGATTCCTTTTTCATAAAGATCACAGAAAACCTTAATTACCGATTCAGACAAATCTTTGTCCATGGTAAATTTAGTTCTGTCCCAATCACACGAAGCACCCAGCTTTTTTAATTGTTCTAGAATAATACCACCGTATTTTTCTTTCCATTTCCAGGCATGTTCTAAAAATTCATCTCTTGAAAGATCGTACTTACTAATTCCTTTTTCTGCTAACAGATTAACTACCTTAGTTTCGGTAGCAATAGAGGCATGATCTGTACCTGGAACCCAGCACGCTTCTTTGCCCTGCATTCTTGCTCTTCTGACCAATACATCTTGAATAGTATTGTTTAGCATATGCCCCATGTGTAACACACCGGTAACATTTGGCGGAGGAATTACAACAACAAAGGGTTCCTTGTCTTTAGAAGGTTCGGAATGGAAACAACCTTTTTCTAGCCATGTTGCATACCATTTTTCTTCTACAAGCTTCGGATCGTACGTTTTTGAAATCTCGGACATTTTCTATTTCGATTTGGGAGAACAAAAATAGTGAAAACCTCCGTTTTTGTAGGCAAAAACTGAAATGAAGATTTATAAAACAAAAAAAGCGAAGGAGAACTCCTTCGCTTTTAATTATATCAATATTTGATTGTAAAATTATTCTGCATAATTAATTACACCTTCTGTAACAGAAATTGTATTTCCATTAGTTTCATCTTCAGCTGTAAAAGTAAAAGTAGCTTCCATTGCCGAAATTAAAGTACCATCAAAAGTTATAGATTTGATCACTAATTCACCTTCTCCATTTTCTGTATCTGTAGAGTATACAGTATTAGATACTGAATACGAAGCATAAAAATCTTCATCTACATCAGAAGATAAGTCATAAGTTCCAGCTTCAGTATCAGTTGGCATATTAATAGTGATTGTATTAGCACTAGAATTGTAAAAAGTAAATGACGTGCTACCACCTATAGAAAATACAGAAATGCATTCGTCACCACATGATTCAAGTTTTTCACCATCTACAACAGCAGAAGCAGGTCCGGAATTGCTTCCTTTGTCATCATCCTTCTTACATGATGCTAATGTTAATAATGATACTAAAAATAGTACTGAAAGAGTTTTTAAAGTTTTCATAAATAGAATTTAAAAAGGTTTAATAAATTTTAACTCCTTGAAATTAATAACATAAACCATATAAAAAAACTTTTTAAACACTTGTTTTACCTTATATAGAATTTAATTGAATTACTATTTCTTCTTTAAAACTTCTGCGTGTATATACCTCCATTCGTTTTAAAACAAATTTGCGTATAAGATTTAAAACAATGAAAATTACGATTAGCGCAAATAGCGCAAATAATTTAAAAAACTGCATAGCTGTAAAATTTAAAAGTATGATTAAAAGCGTCTCAAAAACTGAGCCTTAATCTAAAAAATTGTTTCGCTTTTAAAAAATAAAATCTTTGTAATCAGCAGGTTTTCTTTTCCAGCGTTCATGAAACCAAACCCATTGTTCAGGAGCATCTAGAACAAACCTACCTGTAGCGTCAGACAATAATTGTGTTCCTTCTATTAAATCTTTTTCTTCTTCACCGGTATTAGCAACCTCTATTCCTGGTTGGAAAGTCAATACATGTTTGTAATCTTCCTTCATTTTAATGCGCATAGGTAAAACTACAGCTCCTGTTTTCCGGGCCATTATAGTTACCCCTACTGGAGTAGCTGCGGGAAACCCTAAAAAGTCTACAAATATGCTTTTCGCTTTATTGGTATCCTGATCTATTAAAAGCAATACAGAACCGTTCGCTTTTAATTCCTTCATCATTTTGATGGTGTTGGTGCGGTCTTCACCTCGTGTTAAAAATCGACCTCCTTGAATTTCTCTATTGCCTATTAAAAGTTTGTTTAATTTTTTGTTGTGCATTGGTGCTCCCATAACCAAGGAATCATACCCTTCCCAATACAAATACATACCGCCAATATCAAAAGAACCAATATGATTGGCTAATAGGATTACTCCTTTCCCTTTAGCAAAAGCAGCATGAAAATGTTCCCAGCCTTCAACATCAATAATTTCTCTAAACTGTTCTACCGTATTCATTCTGCGGTAACGGATGGCATCCGTCCAGTTCATTCCTAAATATTTGAAAATGTTTTTTGAGATTTTGTTAATCTCTTGCTCTGATTTAGACTTACCATAAACTAGCTTTAGGTTAGCTTTGGCAATGGCTCTTTCTTTCGTTAAAAACTGAGCTGCTAAACCGCCAACTCTTCCAAAAAATTTAATCAGTGTTTTTCTTGGAATCAAACCTGCGATCCAAAAAAGGAATCGCAGGAGTTGATACAAGAGTTCATATTTTATTCGTTTACGTAAAGGACGTTTTCCCTTCAAGATCGAATTATTTTTTAGCCAATTTTCTGGCGTTATCTGTCAAATAGATTTTTCTAAGACGAATAGATTCTGGAGTGATTTCAACATATTCATCATCCTTAATGTATTCCATACATTCTTCTAAAGAGAACTTAATCTTAGGGGCAATATTAGAAGCCTGATCTGTACCAGAAGTACGCATATTGGTTAATTGCTTTCCTTTAATTGTATTTACTTCAAGATCCGCTTCTCTAGAATATTCACCAATTACTTGTCCTTGGTAAATACTTTCTCCTGGATCTACAAAGAAACGACCTCTATCTTGTAATTTATTTAGAGAGTATTCTGTAGTAGTACCCGTTTCCATAGAAATAATAGAACCTTTGGTACGTTCTGCAATCTCGCCTTTATAAGGACCGTATTCTTTGAAACGGTGTGTCATAATTGCTTGACCAGCTGTAGCTGTAAGAACGTTGTTTCTTAAACCAATAAGACCTCTGGAAGGAATTTCAAACTCTAAATGTTGAAGATCACCTTTAGGCTCCATAATAGTTAAGTTACCTTTTCTTTGTGTAACCAACTCAATTGCTTTACCAGCAACTTCTTCAGGCACATCAATTACTAAAGATTCAATAGGTTCATGTTTCTTGCCATCAACTTCTTTCATAATCACCTGAGGTTTACCAACCTGAAGTTCATAACCTTCTCTTCTCATAGTTTCAATAAGAACAGAAAGGTGAAGAATACCTCTACCAAACACAACAAATTTATCTTCGGTATCTGTTTCATTAACTCTAAGAGCAAGGTTAATTTCCTCTTCTTTCATTAAACGTTCACGAAGATGTCTTGAAGTAACAAATTTACCTTCTTTACCAAAGAAAGGAGAGTTGTTAATAGTGAAGAGCATGCTCATAGTGGGCTCATCAACCGTAATTCTTGGTAATTCTTCTGGGTTTTCTAAATCGGCAATGGTATCACCAATATCAAATCCTTCAATACCAACAATGGCACAAATATCACCACTTCTAACTTTTTCAACTTTTAGTCTTCCTAGCCCTACAAATACGTGTAATTCTTTAATTCTAACTTTTTTCTTAGAATCTTTCTTTACACAACATGTAATCTTTACCAACTTCTAAATCGCCTCTAAAAACACGACCAATACAAATTTTACCTACAAAACTTGAATAATCAAGAGATGTAATTTGCATTTGCGGTGAACCTTCGTGGTAAGGTGCTTTAGGAATACTTTCCAAAATAGCATCTAACAAAGGAGTTATATTATCGGTAGGCGTTTGCCAATCAGTTGCCATCCAACCGTTTTTAGCAGAACCGTATATTGTTACAAAATCTAATTGATCTTCAGAAGCGTCAACATTGAACATTAAGTCAAATACAGCTTCCATCGCTTCTTCTGGACGACAGTTTTCTTTATCTACTTTGTTTACTACAACAATAGGCTTAAGACCTAATTCTATTGCTTTAGTAAGAACAAATCTTGTTTGAGGCATAGGACCTTCAAAAGCATCACATAGCAAAAGAACACCGTCTGCCATTTTAAGTACACGCTCTACTTCACCACCAAAGTCGGCGTGACCAGGAGTGTCAATAAGGTTGATTTTAACTCCTTTGTAATCAACAGATACGTTCTTAGAAACAATTGTAATACCTCTTTCTCTTTCTAAGTCGTTGTTATCCAGAATTAACTCTCCGGTTTCTTTACGAGAATCCATGGTGTTACAAGCATGGATAATTTTATCTACCAAGGTTGTTTTACCGTGGTCTACGTGTGCTATAATAGCAACATTTCTAATTTCTGACATCTAAGGTATATTATGAAAGGCACAAAAGTAGGAAATTAAAATCGGACGACAGCACTTTTTTTATTAGAAGTGTTTTTCATAAATTTCTAAACGTTTTTTAAGACGTTTAATTTCTGAAATATGAGACTCTTCTAAATGCTTAGCTTCTTTCTGAACTTGCTTAAGCTCACTCACTTTGCTTTGCATCTCTTCTTCCTGATCTTTAAGTTTTTCTGCTAAATCTTCGTACTGAATTAATAAGTCTTGTGTTCTGCTATTAATTTTTACAGAAGCTAATGCGGATGCTATATTTTCGGATACTTTAGACACAAAGTCTAATTCGTACTCTTCTAATGTATTAAAAGAAGCGAGCTCTATAACACCATGTATTTCCTCGTTAAACTTAAGCGGTATGATTAGTACAGATCTTGGTGTTGAATACCCTAAGCCTGAAGTAATATTAATGTAGTTTTTGGGGACTTTAGTCATGTAAATAGTTTTGCCCTCTATCCAAGCTTGCCCAACTAAACCTTGTCCTTTAATAATTCTTGAAGACTGAAATTTCTTTTTGTTATTGGCATAGGTAGAAACAAGTTGAAGGTGTTCATCGTCCATGTTTTCATCATTAACAACAAATAAACAACCTTGATTTGAATTCAAAAATTTAACCAAGTTTACAATTACTTCATCACCAAATTTTTGAAGGTTATTAGAGTAATTACCTAATATCTCGGAAAATTTAGCCAACCCTTCATTAATTCGGTTACGTTTATCGTCTTCTTCATCTACTTTAATAATACGCTCTTTCATAACATTAAGCGCATTCCCTAATTCTCCTTCATTCTGAAAATCTATACTTTCAGCCCTAAAATTCCCTTCCCCAACCTGAATAGCAAAGTCTCTTATTAATGAAATCTTTCTGGTTAAAAAGTTAATGGCTCTTACTAATTTCTTAAGTTCAATAAAGTCCATATATAAATCATCTGGAACATTACCTTTCTTTAGTTCTACCACATGATCTTCTAAAGATTTAACATTGGTTTTTATAGTGCTTTTCAGAAGAAAATAAGCTAAAACCGAAGAAGCCAATAGAATAAAAACGCAAATTATAAGAATTGATCGGTTATAACCCTGTAACAAATCTATATCATTGTATTTATCTAGGCTCACTTTATCTACTACCGAAATAAACGAGTCGTAATTAGTGCTTATTTTTAAAATCGACTCATTTAATAAATTTAAACGATCCGAAACATCGGCACCCATTGGAGCTTTTAGAATATCTTCATGAAGGTTTTTCATGTAAATAATCTGATCATACAAAATGTTAAACCGAACCTTTAATTCATCGTTATCTAAATTCTCAATTTCAGATTCTACCTTATTTAAATTTGGGATAATGGATTTATCCCACATCTTCATAATTTCAGACTCGTACCTGAATTCATTAGAAACCACATAAGTATACAAGTTTAAAGACGCTAGATTAACGTCTTTAACCACTTGAGAAAACTTAATTTTTAAGTTAATGGTATAGATTAAAGAGGTATTTGCTTTTTCAATTTGAGCATTTTGATCACTATTCCCTTTAAGGCTACTGGATAGCCCATAAACAAAAATACCGCCGAACACCAATGTGGTTACCACTATAATGGCAAGAACAATGGCAATGTAACTATTAATACTTTTAAAAAACTTGATACGCATATAAGCGATTATTTCTGTTTTTACTATTTGTTAAAGTAGTTGAAAATAATAATAACTACAGAATATACTCACTTAAATCTTTGTTTTGAACAACATTTCCAAGTTTTTCTTCAACCAACTCTTTGTTAACAACAATTTTAGCATTCGCTCCAATTATGTCTGGTATGTCAAACAAGAAATCGTTAAGTAACTTACTCATAAGAGTATGCAACCTTCTTGCTCCAATATTTTCTATTTCTGCATTAACTTGAAAAGCCAATTCAGCAATGCGTTCTAATGCATCTTCTTCAAAAGACAATTCTATTTCCTCTGCTCTCAATAATGCTTCATACTGTTTAGTTAAAGCATTTTTTGGGTTTTTTAGGATCTGAAAAAAATCATCTTTTGTTAAATCTTCTAACTCTACACGGATTGGAAAACGCCCTTGTAACTCAGGAATTAAATCGGAAGGTTTAGCAAAATGAAATGCGCCAGCTGCAACAAACAACACATGGTCGGTCTTAACCATACCATATTTTGTGTTTACGGAACTACCCTCTACAATGGGTAACAAATCGCGCTGTACTCCTTCTCTACTAACATTAGAGTTACCGCCACCTGCTTCACTTTTAGAACAGATTTTATCAATTTCATCTATAAAGATGATTCCGGCATTTTCGGCTTTAAAAAGTGCTATTTCTTTAACCTCATCCATATCAATCAATTTTGAGGCCTCTTCTTCTACTAATATTTTTCTTGCTTCGGAAATAGTAACTTTACGTTTTTTAGACTTCTTAGGCATCATATTGCTAATCATGTCTTGTATATTAAGCATAGAAGCTTCATCCATACCCGGACCCATAACGCCTACACCAGGATTAGCCGTCTGATTTACGTTTATTTCTATTTTTCGGTCTTCTATTTCGTGGTTTTTAATCTTCTTTCTAAAAGATTCTCTTGTCTTTTCATTCAGCTCCACATCTTCAGAATTTACAGAATTCTTCATGGCTGGAATAAGCGTGTTCAGTATTAGCTCTTCGGCATTAAAAAGTGCTATTTCTTCTACTTCTTTTTTCTTGGTCTTTGTTACCATGCCCACAGATTGTTCAACTAAATCTCTAACCATGCTTTCTACATCTCTACCTACATAACCCACTTCGGTAAATTTAGACGCTTCTACCTTTGTAAAAGGAGCTTCTGCAAGGGTAGCCAATCGTCTAGCTATTTCCGTTTTACCAACACCTGTAGCACCAATCATTAGAATATTATTGGGCATTATTTCTTTTTGCATATCCAACGGAGCATTCATTCTTCTCCAACGGTTTCTTAATGCAATAGCAACGTTTTTCTTTGCTTCGTTTTGACCAATAATGTATGCGTCTAATTCTTTTACAATTTGTCTTGGTGTTAGGTAAGACTTATCCATTTCTTTGTTTTAAATTTTATAATTCGGTTTCAATGGTTCTCTTTTTAGAACCAAAAGTTGATGTGTCTAATGTTAAACTAATTACATTGGCACCACCAGCAATGTGATAAATGGCTCTTGTGTAATTAATTTCAATGGCTTTTAATCTAATCATACCACCAAAAGAAAAACCAGCTAAAGCTCCTCTTTCGTCAATGGCTAATTCTTTTCTTCGCATGTGATTATAACCGGCTCTTAAATGAAAATTGTCTGAAAACACAAACTCACCACCAAAAACAAAATGCCTAAAAAGCTGTTCAGAAAACTTGCTCTTTTCCGGTTCTAAATTTGGAGTGGTTATGCCTTCATTAACATATTGAATATCCCATACCTGTAAATGATGTGTTGTTATGTACAAACGTAGAGGCATATGTTCTGGTTTGTAACTCATGCCTAGCTGAATATCTAGCGGCGCAGTAGAATTTGAATTTTGAGTATAGTCTTTAAAAACAAAGCCTACATTTTTAACGGCCAAACCAATTCTTAAATCTTTTCTTGGATGAATAAACATGGCTCCAACATCAAACAAGGCTGCAAATGCGGAATAAGACGCCAAATTTGATCCTGCAAGTTTTGCTGTTATTCCTAAAGAATACGGTCCTATTTTATCACTACGGGTTAGAAACATGGCGTATTCATTAGAGGAAACCGTACCTATTACATTTCCTAAATTATCGGTTTGGTCAATTTTACCGTAGTTAATATAAGATGCACCGGCCGCCCATGTACCTGCTCTACTTTTGCCTTTAAAACCATATAATGCTGTAGACTTATTTATGCCGGCATAAAAGGGCATATTATTAAGGGCTAATTTATTTTGATTTTCACTATTTAATGACGCAGGATTGTAGTTACTAGCATTAACATCGTAATCGTAAATACTAACTACCTCGCCACCTAATGCAGCAACACGTGCATTATCGCTTAACCTTAAAAAATTAAAAGAAGCGTTTCCGTCTACTTGCGAAAACGCTTTCCCTACTGTCAATACTATTAAAATAAAGAATATATTCCTACGCATGAACCTGTTTATATTACTCCGTTCAAACGAGTAAGATACTTATTTATTTTCTTTTTGGCTGAACTCTTCAAATTTAATCGGCTCTTTAACTTTCTGTGATAATAAAGCTAATTCCAGAACTTCCTCTGCAGTATTCACATAATGAATTTTTAACCCGCGGATGTAACTTTCTTTAATTTCTTTAATATCACGTTCATTTTTAGAACACATAATTATTTCCTTTATCCCAGCACGTTTAGCAGCTAGAATTTTTTCTTTAACCCCACCAACCGGAAGTACTTTACCAGAAATGGTGATTTCTCCCGTCATAGCTAACTTGCTCTTTACCTTTCTTTGTGTATAAACCGAAGCTAAGGAAGTTAACATGGTAATACCTGCAGAAGGCCCGTCTTTTGGAACAGCACCTGCTGGAACATGGATATGAAGATCAAAGTCGTTAAATATTGAAATATCTATATTTAATCTATTAGCTAGTTTTTTAACGTTGGTTAAACCCGCCAAGGCAGATTCTTTCATTACATCACCTAACTGACCGGAGATTGTTAATTTACCTTTACCTGGTGTTAAAACAGATTCTATATTCAAAATCTCACCTCCTACCGAGGTCCAAGCTAAGCCTGTTACAACGCCAGCAATTTCGTTGTTTTCATATTCGTCTTTATCAAATATTTCTGCCCCTAAAATATCTTTTAAATCATCTGGCTGAACCAATTTCGGATACTCTTGCTCCATGGCAATCGATTTAGCAGCATAACGTACAACAGCGCCTACTTTTCGTTCTAAATTACGAACACCAGATTCCCGTGTGTATTTGTCAACTAGGGCAGCTAATGCTTTATCGGTTATGTCAATGTCTTCTTTTTCAAGACCGTGTTCTTCTAATTGTTTAGTTAACAAATGTCTTTTTGCAATCTGAACTTTCTCTTCTAAGGTATAACCAGAAACTTCAATGATTTCCATCCGGTCTCTAAGCGGCGGCTGAATAGTTCCTAATTCATTAGAGGTAGCTACAAATAAGATTCTTGATAAATCGTATTCTACTTCTAAATAATTATCTACAAATTCTTTGTTTTGTTCAGGATCTAGAACTTCTAATAAAGCAGAAGAGGGATCTCCTCTAAAATCCGCACCAATTTTATCAATTTCATCCAAAACAAAAACAGGGTTTGAGGTACCTGCTTTTTTTATATTTTGCAGAACTTTACCAGACATGGCGCCAATGTACGTTTTTCTATGTCCACGTATTTCCGCTTCGTCGTGCAAACCGCCTAAAGCCATACGTATGTATTCTCTGCCCAAGGCTTTAGCTATAGACTTACCTAAAGACGTTTTACCCACCCCAGGAGGTCCGTATAAGCAAAGAATAGGTCCTTTTATAGATTTATCTTCAGGATCTTGTTTTAAGTTTTTCAACTTAATAACTGCTAAATACTCTAGAATACGTTCTTTTACCTTTTCTAAACCATAGTGGTCTCTATCTAATATTTTCTTGGCTTTTTTAAGGTCAAAACTATCTTCAGAATAAACACCCCATGGTAATTCCACAAAGTATTCTAAATAGTTTAATGTCACCGGGTAATCGGCCGCCATTGGGTTCATTCTAGAAAAGCGGTGCAATTCTTTATCAAAATGTTCGCGAATATCTTCTGGCATATCCAATTTATCGGCCTTAACCAATAAACGTTCAATGTCTTTTTCAGAGCTATCGTCACCTAATTCGTCCTGTAATACTTTTATTTGCTGACGTAGATAGAAATCACGCTGTTGTTGATCTATATCACTGTGGGCTTTATTCTGTATTTCACGCTTTATTTCAAGCATGTGAATTTCCTTGTGCAGTGACTTTAATAAGTTGCTAGATCTGGTTATTCCATCTTCCGTTTCTAACAATTCTTGTTTAACCGAAATACCTACATTTAAGTTAGAAGACAAGAAATGAGTTAGAAAGCTCAAGGTTTCTATATTGTCTATAGCTATTTGAGATTCTGGTGGAAGCTCTGGGTTTAACGCAATTATCTTTTTAGCACTGTCTTTTAAGGTTTGGTAAAGACCTTCTTTTTCAGAACCTTCTATTTTATTAAAGTCTTCCTTTAAAGCATCAATAGAGGCCGTCATATATGGTTCTTCAGACAAGAACTCTTTAACAACAAAACGTTTTTTACCCTGAATAATAATGGTAATGTTACCGTCTGGCAGCACTAACATTTTTAAAATTTTAGCAACAGTACCTTTGTTATATATATCCGAAGAAGAAGGCTCGTCAACACTTGGATTCTTCTGAGCAATTACTCCTATTACTTTATCATTATTATAGGCTTCTTTAACTAAAGCAACAGATTTTTTTCTTCCTACTGTTACAGGCATTACAACCCCTGGGAAAAGAACGGTATTCCTAACCGGTAGAAGAGAAACTACTTCAGGACAGTCTTCGTTTTCAATTTTTTCCTCTTCTTCTTGTGAAAGAAGTGGTATAAATTCTTCGGTACCTCTATCTAATTGGTCTACGTTTAACATTTCTAGTAGTGCAAGATCGTTCAGCATATGACAATATGTCGTATAAGTCTTTATATACGCTTATTTAATTTCTAAATCATTGTGGGCGCATAAATGTTCAATAGTTGTGCCAATAATAAAACATTTTGATAGATTTGTGCATTAGCTAACTAAGACAAAGCCCAAGCGGTTAATATGAGGCTTTTTATGGTAAATCTTCGATACTACTTCATTTTATTACTTTTTTTAGAGTCTGTCATATTTGCATATTCTCAGACAAAAAAAGAAACTAAGGATCAGCTTAAGGCCGAATCCCAAGGATATATTATTAGTGATATAACTAATGATAAATTATCTCTAGAAGATAGTAGTGGTTCTTTCCATTTTACCTTCCCCCAATTAAGCAAACACTTTTTCTATTATAATCGTGCTGAATTAGACAAAATAAATGAACTTTTAGAATTAGGAGATAAAGATGTAGAGCTGTTAAAAGCTTTAGAAAAATACGTTTACAATTTTGGTATTAAAAACTTTTCTGAAAACACGGACTTACTATGGAAATTAGCCCAAGTGTATGAAAAGTATGGTGAAATTGAAAAAGCTAAAGCTGCCTACTTACTGGTTTTAAAACACCATAAGACCGATGTTTTTAAAGAAATTAAATCTTACTTCAGTATTCGTTCACATTTTGACTCTTTAATAGTGAACGAAAAAAACTACTACGTACCCTTAGAATATTATTACGAATTAGTAGAATACAGAAAACAAATAGATACAATCTCTCCACCTAAAAGTATTTTATTAAATATGGGGGATTTGGTAAATGCATCTGGCATTGCAGATTATGGCCCATCTATTAATAGAAAAGATGATTTTATGATTTTTACACGGAAAGAAATTGATCAACATATAATTTCTAGAAGTAAGCATTTTAACGAAGACCTCTACCACAGTAAAAATAACGATGGTTTTTGGATGGAAGCCGAAAAATTCCCAGAACCCATTAACTCCAGATGCAACGAAGGCTCCGCTTGCCTTTCAAGAGATGGTAAAACGTTATTTTTCTCAAGATGTTTTGTTCAAGATTATGCCCTAGATTGTAGCGATTGCATGGGTAAATGTGATATTTATGTTTCTTACTTAAGAGATGATGGTAAATGGACAAAACCAGAAAATTTAGGCCCAGAAGTAAACAGTATTGCTTGGGACTCTCATCCTTCACTATCGGCTACGGAAGACACTTTGTTTTTTGCCAGTGATCGCCCTGGGGGCTTTGGTTTATCCGACATTTATTTTACGGTAAAAAACAAAAAAGATAAGTGGACAAAAGCACAAAACATTGGCCCCGTTATTAATACCAGAAATAACGAATACAGCCCTTTTGTAAACTGGGTACATGGCGTTTTCTACTTCAGTTCTAATGGCCAATTGTTTAACTTTTATGATGTTAAGCACATGAAAAAGGTGAGAACGCTTAGATATTTATAAAACTAAGCTTCATTCAGGGTATCAAGAAGAGCCTAAAAACGTTGGGCCTTTGGTTAATGGCTTAGATAATGAATTCTATTTTTCTATTGATTCTAAAGCCGAATTTCTATACTACGCCAAAACAGAAGAAGGTGCTCAAGATCAATTACAAACCGATTTATTCTCGTTTCCGGTACCTATGGAGGCTAGACCAGATGCCACCTCTACTTTAAAAGGTAAACTTAGTGACAGAGATAATGGAAAACCGTACGATGCTATTGTTTCGGTAATAGATTTAGACAACGGTATTGAAGTAGCTCCAAAAAACACACGCCCAGATGGCTCTTATGAGTTTGATCTAATCCCGAACAACAACTATTTATTGGTTATACAGGGGGATGATTTTTTCCGTATTGAAGAGCTTTTTAAAATGAAAGGCGATACCACTATTGAGTCTAAAGGAACTTCCGTTAAAAACAAAAAATTACAATTCTCCTCTGTAGTGTTTGAAAACGGTAAATCCGAAATCAGAGACAATATGGAGAAAGACTTGTGGGATGTAATTAACTTCTTAGTAGACCACCCAGATTTTGACTTAGTTATTGGTGGCCATACCGATTTAAGAGGTGATAAAGCTGCCAACAAAAAACTATCTCAGGACCGTGCAGATGCCATAAAAAAATACATTGAAGAAAACGGATATATAACTTCAGACAGAATTACAGCAATTGGCTATGGTAGTGAAAAACCCATACGTAGCCCAGAAGTCACTGAAGCTGATGCCAGAATTAACCGACGGGTAGAGTTTGAGATTCGTCATAAATCTGAACGAGAAGGCAAACAATTTTCCGATGATGACTTTCAGTCCAACGATGGATTTTCAGAAGACGATTCTGGCTGGTAAATCATTATGAAAAACGACTACAGAAGAGGAATTATTTACTTGTTTTTTACAGCTTTATTTTTTTCATCTAACATTATAATAGGTAAAATTTTAGTGACTAACATTCCGCCATTTACCTTGGCGTTTTACCGTTGGGGAAGTGTTTTTGTAATTCATTCAATTCTTTTTTTTCCTAAAATCTATCTTTTAAAAGACTTAAAGAAAAACTTTCCCTACATAGCTATTGCAGGCTTTTGTGCCATGGTGATAAGTGGTGGTGTAGTTTATTATGCTGCCCAATTTACCAATACAAATAACATGGCTATTGTTTATGGCACCTCTCCCCTTTTAATCCTTTTATTAGGCAGGCTATTTTTCAAACAAGAAATAAAAAGAACACAACTAATTGGTCTTCTTATAGGCTTTTTAGGTGTTTGCGTTATACTCTTTAAGGCCGATTTAGAATTATTACTAAGCCTTAAATTTAACACAGGAGACTTGCTTATGTTGTGCGCGGCAACCGCATGGGCCATTTATTCACTTGTTATGAAATATAAAGTTAAGGCCGAAAATGACCTTTCCCAATTTGCAATACTTACTTTTTGTGGTGCTTTTTTTCTTACATTTCCCGCAGTCTATGAAAATGATTTTGGTAGCGCTTTAGACATTAACCTTATTCCTTATTTAATTGCGCTTATTGTTATACCCTCTTTTTTAGCTTTCAGGCTTTATTTAAAAACAATACAATTAATTGGCCCAACCTTAGCAGGATTAACCATATACATTGCACCTCTTTTTAATGCCATTTTTGCCTACCTATTTTTAGGAGAAACCTTACACCATTATCACATTTTTGGAGCATTAATTACCTACGTCGGAATTTTTATCACAACAAGGGCTTCCGCATAGCTAGGCAAAACCTATTTTTTTGGCTATTTTTGAAATCGAAATTTTGATAGAATGACGGAAAAAGTTTCTAGAATACACTTCATTGCCATAGGCGGCAGTATCATGCACAACTTGGCAATTAATTTAAAGAACCAAGGGCATATTATTACAGGATCGGACGATGAGTTTTTTGATCCTTCAAAATCTAAATTAGAGAAATACGGCCTACTACCAGAAAATGCTGGGTGGGATGCTGAAAAAATAAATAGCGATCTAGATGCCATAATTGTTGGCATGCACGCCAAAAAAGACAATCCAGAATTGTTAAAAGCACAAAGCTTAGGTCTGAAAGTATATTCTTTTCCAGAATATATTTACGAGCACTCTAAAGACAAACAGCGTATAGTAATTGCGGGTAGTCACGGAAAAACAACCATTACCTCTATGGTAATGCATGTTTTGAATTACTACAACCGAACATTCGATTACGCAGTTGGTGCCCCTATAGAAGGTTTTGAAACCATGGTAAGCCTGTCCAACGAATCTGCTTATATAATCATTGAAGGCGATGAATACTTAACTTCACCTTTAGATTTAACGCCTAAGTTCTTAAAATACCACCATCACATTGCCTTGTTTAGTGGTATAGCTTGGGATCATGCAAATGTATTCCCAGACAAAAACGAATACATAAACCAATTCCGTTTGTTAAGTGAGGCTACGCCAAAAGCCGGTACAATTATCTATAACGAGGAAGACAAACCCCTTAAAAAGATTATTGAAGCTAACGAAACTGACATTCTGAAGTTTCCTTACAAAACGCCTAAATATTCTATTAAAGACGGAAAAACAAGTGTTTCAATAGGGAAAGAAAAAATACAAGTTGAAGTTTTTGGTAAACACAACATGAGCAATATGGTGGCTGCACAAACACTTTGTTCTAGACTTTGTGTTTCTGAAGACGAATTTGCTGAAGCCATAAAATCATTCACCGGTGCGGGAAAACGTTTAGAAAAAATGGCTGAATCTGCTACTTCAATAGTATACAGAGATTTTGCCCATTCTCCGTCTAAATTAGAGGCTACCGTAAAAGCGGTAAAAGAACAATTCAAAAACCGAAAATTAACAGCTTGTTTAGAATTACACACATTCAGTAGTTTAAACAAAGCTTTTTTGCCAGAATACGAAGCAAAATTTAACGACGCAGATGAAGCCATTGTTTACTTTAACCCTAAAGTTATTGAACACAAAAAACTAGAACCGCTTTCCGCAGAAGAAATTAAAAAATTCTTTAAACGAAAAGACCTTTTGGTATTTGATTCGGTAGAAAAACTAGAACAACACCTTTCTACTAAAAACTGGGAAAACAACAACTTATTATTAATGTCGTCTGGTAATTTTGACAACTTAAACTTTACTCCCCTTCTAGAAAAACTCAACTAACATGAAATTAAATCTAAAGAGACCCATCGTATTTTTTGACCTTGAAACAACAGGTGTTAATGTTTCGCACGATAGAATTATAGAAATTTCTATGTTAAAAGTAATGCCAGATGGCGAAGAAATTGTAGTGACCGATCGTATAAATCCGACCATTGCTATTCCTTACGAATCTAGCTTAATACACGGAATTTACGATAAAGACGTTAAAGACTGCCCTACATTTGCAGACAAAGTAACCGAGTATCTAGATTTCTTAAAAGGATGTGATTTAGGTGGTTATAACCTAATTCAGTTTGACATTCCTGTTTTAGCAGAAGAAATTTACCGTGTAGGTAAAGATTTTTCTATTAAAGGCATAAACATAGTAGATGCCCAAAAGTTGTTCTATTTAATGGAACCTAGAACTTTAGCGGGTGCTTTACGCTATTACTGCGGAAAAGAATTGACCGATGCACACTCTGCTGAAGCCGATACTTATGCCACCTATGAGGTAGTAAAAGGCCAATTGGACAAATACCAAGGCGTTACCATTAAGAACGACAAGGACGAAGAATTTGAGCCTATTGTAAACGATATGGCTAAACTGCATGAAGTAGGTGCTTCTAGAATTGCAGACATGGCCGGTAGAATTGTTTTTAATTCGGAAGGTGTAGAATGTTTCAACTTTGGTAAATACAAAAACACACCCGTAGCTGAAGCTTTCCGTAGAGAGCCAAGTTATTACGATTGGATGATGAAGGGTGACTTCCCTATTTTCACCAAAAAACTGATCACTGAAATCAAATTAAGGGATTTAAATAACCGTTAATGCGCCTTTTTTATGATGAGCATATTGCAGAAAGTTCTGTACTGAACGAAGAAGAAGCTCGTCATGCCTTAAAAGTATTGCGTCTTTCTGTTGGTGATGCCATTCGTATCACCAACGGTAAAGGACAAGTTTTTACGTGTATTCTTAAATCGGACAATTTCCGTAAGTGCGAAATTGAAATTACTGAAACCGAAGAAATACCTACACGCCCCTATTCTGTACACATTGCCTTGGCTCCTACCAAAAATCTGGATAGAACCGAATTCTTTGTAGAAAAAGCCGTTGAAATGGGCATTGAGAAAATCAGTTTTTTTACCACTAAAAATTCGGAACGGAAAGTTTTAAAAACCGAACGGGTAAAGAAAATTGCCGTTTCTGCCATGAAACAATCGGGCAAATATGTTTTGCCAGAAATTACCGAATTAGAAAATTATGCTGCATTTTTAGAACAATGTAAAGACACGCAAAAGTTTATAGCTCATTTAGTGGACGATAATCGTAAAGAGCTAAAAAACGAATTAAAAGCGGGTAAGTCTGTAGCGGTATTAATTGGCCCAGAAGGTGATTTTACAGAAGCCGAAATTGAACAAGCTTTTCAGAAGGGATTCGTTCCTGTATCATTGGGGCCTTACCGTTTACGCACAGAGACGGCTGCATTAGCGGCTTGCCATACGCTTAATTTATTAAATTATTAAAGCATGAGATATTGCCTATTCCTTTTACTGCTTACTTTTTCATTGTTCAGCTTTAAACAAAAAAGCACAGTTAAAATTGCCAAACTGAAGTACAATGGCGGAGGAGATTGGTACAGCAACAAAACATCCTTACCTAATTTGATTAAATTCTGTAACACCAATTTAGGAACCGATATTGACCCTAGAGAAGCTGTTATTGAAACCGGAGATCCTGCCATTTTTAATTATCCTTTCATTCATATGACAGGGCACGGAAATGTGGTTTTTAATCAACAAGAAGCTGAGAATTTACGTTTGTACCTGATTTCAGGTGGGTTTCTGCATATTGATGACAATTACGGGATGGATAAATACATTCGTCCGGAAATGAAAAAGGTTTTTCCTGAACTGGAATTTGTAGAATTGCCTTTTGATCATCCTATTTACCACCAGAAATACCAATTCAATAATGGGATTCCTAAAATACACGAGCACGACAACAAAGAACCACAAGGTTTAGGATTGATTTACAAAGGTCGTTTGGTTTGTTTTTATTCTTATGAAAGCGACTTGGGCGACGGTTGGGAAGACCCTGAAGTTCACAACGATCCGGCTGATATCCGTGAAAAAGCCTTAGAAATGGGCGCTAACTTAGTGATTTACGCTTTCTCTGAAAACTAATGCACATACTGGCTGAGATTGAACGCGAACACAGTAAAAGTCAAACCTTAGTTATAGCTCAATATATTAAGGAAAACCCTTCTACTTTTCAGGAATTAATGCAAATCTTCCTGAAAGGCGAATACCGCAACGCACAACGCGCAGCATGGATTCTACGAGAATGTTTTAGTGATCAGCAAAGTTTGTTAAAATCTTACTTTCCATCACTTTTAAACAAGTTGTACGAAACACCTATTCACGATGCTATTAAACGCAACGTAATGGCTATTTTTGCCGATTATAAAGGTACTTATCCAGAATCAATACACGATCAATTGTTAGAAAAAGCCTTTGAATATCTCGAAAACCAAAAAGAAAAAGTAGCCATTAAAGCGCATTCTATGACAGTTATCGAGCGACTTTGCCAAGTCTATCCAGAACTACAAAATGAATTAAAAATTCTGTTAGAAGATCAATTGGAGTTTGGTTCTGCCGGGTTTAAAAGTAGGGCTAAGAAGATACTTGGTTCGATTAAATAAAGTTTATAAAGTCTGCTAAACATCTATAAACTTTTTACGCTCGTTTTATACCCTACAAGTTCTTGGCTAACAATCAGAGAGAAAGTAAAAGGATTAAGAAATTTTAAAAAATACGCCAGCTCTCACTGGCGCTAACCTCTCTATCATAAACTACTTTAATTAAAGGTTTTTAACTTAAGCTCTATTACAAGAACATACCACCAGAAGCTTCAATACGTTGCGCATTTACCCATTTAGCGTCTTCACTGCATAAAAAGGCAACTACACTTCCAATATCATTAGGGCGGCCAGCTCTACCCAAAGCCGTTTGGGATGCAATAAATTGATTAACATCTTCATTATCTCTAACTGCACCACCGCCAAAATCGGTTTCTATAGCACCTGGGGCTACTACATTTACACGAATTCCACGTTCACCCAATTCTTTAGCCATGTATCTTGACAAGGTTTCAACAGCTCCTTTTGCAGAAGAATAGGCTGAATAACCCGGTAAGCAAAAGCGAGCCAAGCCTGTAGAAATATTTACAATTCCACCACCATTGTTTAAAAAAGGCAAGGCTTTTTGAGAAAGAAAGAAAGTACTTTTTAAATGAATATTAATCATGGTATCAAATTGCTCTTCCGTTGTTTCTGCAAATGGAGCATTAACACCAATTCCTGCATTATTCACCAAAAAATCTATTTTTCTATCATTGAACTTACTCTCCAGCAGATTTTTTACTTCTTTATAAAAAGCATCAAAGCCCCCAGATTTTGTTACATCTAATTGTAAAACAGCGGCCTTCTGTCCAGATTTTTCTATTTCCGAAGCTACTTTTTCTGCTTCTTCTTTCTTAGAATTATAGGTTAAGATAATATCATTCCCTTTTTGGGCTAAAGCCAAAACCATGTCTTTACCCAAACCCCTGCTACCGCCTGTAACTAATGCTATTTTATTCATAATTTTTATATTTTTCTAACTAAATGTTTACACACATAATCTACAAAATTTCGGATGAAATTGTACAGTAGAAAAAAATAAAAACGGAGTATGGTAAAAGGTAAATCATAGGTTGTTTAGAACGCTAATAAAAAAATCTTATGGATGAATCCTTTAGTGGAAAATAGATATTGCTCCATTTGACAGTAACTCCACCAGCGGATGCGGGCGCTATGAAGATCTTAATTAAAGCTTATTTTTTTAAAATTTCATTGATTTTATCTCCCTCTTTATCCATTCCATAACTCATTAAATCGATTAATGAGTCCCAATATTTTCTAACAAAAAAATAACGTTTACCATTATTAAATGTTATAAACACATAGCTGAAAAACCATGTTTCTATTGATTTAACATCTGCTATATAATAGCAATGTTCTTTTCTTAATAACCGTTTGAAATATTTTTTTTAATCGTCTACATAAACTGTAATAAAAAAGAAAAAACCAATCTGTAAAAGATAAATAAAACATAAAGCACCTTTCATAAAAGATGATTTTGCTAACAATAAGAATAAAATATCGACGGGTAAAATCAGTATAAAAAACACAAATAATAAAGTGTATTTACTTTTACTTATCCTGCTTCGTTTAGTCATTTATAAACCCCATAAAATCCTTTACATAAATATCTGCTTCAGGCAATTCCTCTTGGGTATGTGTAGTGGTTAAAGCAACGGCCAACATATTGGCGGCTTTAGCGGCTTTAATCCCACCCGGGGCATCTTCAAATACTACCGATTTTGTAGGGTCTGCTCCTAGTTCTTCAGCACATTTTAGAAACATATCCGGTGCTGGTTTTGGATTGGGCACACTGTTTCCGTTTAGATATACCTGAAAGTATTTATCCAAACCCAATTGTTCTGCAACAAACTTAACATTTACTTCTGGTGCATTACTGGCTACCGCCATTTTAACTCCGTTTGCTTTTAGCAATTCTAAAAATTCTATTAAGCCCGATACAGGTTCCATTTGAGGACCGTAGATTTCACGATATAAGGCTTCTTTTTCGGCAGCAAAATCTTGTATTTCTTGGTCGGTTAATATTCTATCCGAAAAGATTCTAGGCATGATCTTTTCATTAACGCTACCCGTTACTTTAGTTACAAAAAACTCGTGATTTATATTTTTACCGTATTTTAAACCAAACTGGTAAAACACTTCTTCATGAATGTGCATGTTGTCTACCAAAACGCCGTCCATATCAAAAATAGCTGCTTGTAGATCTTCAATAATAAGTTTTTGCTGTATACTCATAGTGTTTACAAATTTAAAGGCTTTCATAAAAGAGAAGGTAATTGTAGAGTTTATTTCAGAAAAAGGCACAAAAAAACCGATGGAGAAAACTCCATCGGTTAATATATAAGATCGTATGATTAAAATTATAGTCTCCAGCAAAGACCAGCACGTAAGTTATTTACTGCCCAACCTGCTTCACCGTAAACCGATAAGTTATTGCTGAAGTAGTATCTAAAACCACCAAAAATACCAGCAAGAGGATCTGCACCATTTGCATTAGATGAATAATCACCATTAGAATCGTGACGTTCCCATTTTGCTCCCCAAATTCTAACACCAGCCATGGCACCAGCATATAAATCAAATCTAGAATCTAAATCAATAAGACGGTTAAAATGGTATTCACCTCTAGCACCTATCATAAAGCTAGTTTCTCTGGTTTTCCATTCTTGGTAATAATTGGGCCCTGATTGGCTATAATTATCCCCATAAAGATTAAATGCTGCAAAACCACCAATGGTAATATCATCCCAGAAAGCTTTTTGAATCACCATAGAAATAGTTGGGATAATAATGTGGTTGTTACCATTCCATCTGTAGCCATTATTATTGTTATAACCATCATTATAACTATCATAATAACCGTAAGCACGGCCGATACCTACACCAAAATCAACCAGCATATCGCCTTTGGTAGTAGCATAATCTTGTGCATAAGCACTTGTTCCTAAGAATAAAGAAACTAATAAAAGGTAAAAATTAATTTTTCTCATAACGTGTTTTTTGTGGCAATTTATAGTGATAGAATTATGTAAACAAGCATTATTAACAGATTAAAATTATGAGTTGCTATAACCATAAATAATTATGTAGTCTGCTAATCAAACTTGATTTGACAATTAGGGGTTTAACTATTACTTAACTTTAAAAGTTCAATAATTGATGGCTTTAATTAAACCGAATAGACTTAATGGGTTTAAACGAAGCGGCTATACTTACGGGAACATAAATAGAGAATAATACAAAAACAATTGCTCCTATATTTAGGAAGAACCAAAACGCCCAGTCCCAAGAAACAGGCACGTACTCTAAATAATAATTCACAGGATCTAAAGGTATTATGTGCAAATAAGATTGCAATAAACACACCCCAATCCCTATTAAATTACCCCAGAAAAGCCCGCGTACAAGAATACCTAAACCCACCCGTAGAAAGACCAATTTCAACAATGATTTTTTGGCTCCTAAAGATTTTAGAACACCAATCATATTGGTTCGTTCTAAAGAAATAATATACATTACCGAGGTAATATTGAAGAAAGCAATAATCATTAAAATGAAGAATAAACAACACCACATTTTGATCCAGTAATACCAACCAATCAAACAGATAAGCATATTTATCTGTTATTTTTTGGGTTTGCATGTGCATTTCCATCTGGTCAAAAACCTTTTGTTCGCTTTGGTCTAAGGTTCTGTAATCGTTTAAAAACACTTCATAGCCACCAGAAAGTGTGTCTCCCCAACCTTTCAACTGACGAATTAAACCGAGATCACAAAGGATGATTTTACGGTCAAATTCCTCTAAATACGTTTGGTAAAACCCTTCTACATAAAGTTTACGTGGGCGCAGTTTGTTGTTTTCAAAGAAATAGAAACTCACCTCATCGCCCACCTTAATATTCATTTTATTGGCAATATAATTGCTCAATACAACGCCTTTAGAAAAACCAGTAGAATCTTCTTGTATAAACTTTCCTTCGGTCATGTATTCTTTAAAACCATTCTCCTTGTAACCCGGCTCTACTCCTTTTAAGGCTAATCCATACACCTGTTCGCCAGCATGCATAATTCCTTTTAGATAACCAATGGCTTCTATGTCTTTAATGTCTGGTTCTTTAGCCCCGTTTTTAAATAAATCGGTGTTGGTAGATAAGGGATAATGGTCAAACACGTTACTATTTAAACTGAACTGTGAAACCTGAATATGAGATTCGAAACCAAAAATCTTTTCTTTAATCTGGTTTTTAAACCCCAACAGCACAAATACAGAAACTATTAAAGACGCAATAGCCACCGCTATGCTAATTAAAGCCAATCGATAGGCAATCTTAACAAAGGAGCTTGGTTCCGAATTCTGGATTCTCTGGTATATAAAGTCTGCCGTATTCAAATATTCCTGTATTTTTGAATTTCTGAAATTATAAAATCTGAAGCCGTAACGCATGAGAAACATCTTATTATTTCTATTTATTTCGATTTCTTTTTTTGGGACAGCCCAAAACATTATCCCCGGTGCAGAAAACACCCGTGCATATTTCCCCGATTTAGAAGGTAAAAAACTAGGCTTAGTAGTTAATCAAACTTCATTAATTAAACACACACATTTGGCAGACAGCCTTTTAGCCGCCGGCTATACTATACAAACTATTTTTGCTCCCGAACACGGTTTCCGTGGAGATCACGATGCCGGTGAGCACGTAGAATCCAACAAAGACAAAAAAACCGGATTGCCCATTGTTTCGCTTTACGGAAATAACAAAAAACCAAAACCCGAGCAGCTTAAAGACATTGATCTGGTAATTTTTGATATACAAGACGTAGGTGCTAGATTCTATACCTATATAAGTACCCTGCATTATGTGATGGAAAGCTGTGCCGAAAACGGTGTAGATCTGATTGTTTTAGACCGACCTAATCCCAACGGTTGGTATGTAGACGGGCCTGTGTTAGACACAAACTATAGGTCTTTTGTAGGAATGCATCCTGTACCCGTAGTTTATGGGATGACCATTGGAGAATACGCCTTAATGATTAATAACGAAAAATGGATTAACGGAGAATGTATGCTAAAAGTAATTCCGTGTGAAAATTACGACCATACCATGCGTTACAGTTTACCCGTTGCTCCTTCCCCTAATTTACCCAACGATGTTTCTATTAATTTATACCCTTCTCTTTGTTTGTTTGAAGCTACCGAAGTTAGTGTAGGCCGCGGTACAACCCTGCCTTTTCAGCAAATTGGCAGTCCTTTTTATACTGAAAAAGAATATGCTTTTATACCCGAATCTATAGAGGGAAAAGCCAAACATCCCAAACACGAAAACCAAAAATGTTACGGTTTTCAGTTAGAGAAAGAAGAAAACAGTTTTAACCTAGCCTATTTGTGGAAGTTTTACGAAGATCACCCAAGTGATGAATTTATAACTTCTAAAAGTTTCTTTAACAAACTAGCGGGAACAGACGCCATTCAAAAAGCATTACTGGAAGGTAAAAGCTACAAGTCACTAGAAAAACAGTGGAAACAAGAATTAAAAGACTTTTTAGAAATTAGACAGAAATACTTGTTGTATCCTGATTTCGAATAAAAAACAAAACACAAAAGAGATAGCATGAAAGCCGAAGATTTGAGAATTGTGTTTATGGGAACGCCGGAATTTGCCGTAGCTTCCTTAAAAGCATTGGTAGAAAACAACATGAATGTTGTAGGTGTAATTACCGCACCCGACAAACAAGCTGGTAGAGGACGGAAAATAACGCATTCCGCCGTAAAAGAATACGCCCTTAGCCAGAACCTAAACATTCTTCAGCCTGAAAAATTAAAAGCCCCTGAGTTTTTAGAAGAACTAAAGGCCTTAAAAGCCGATCTACAAATTGTAGTAGCTTTTAGAATGTTACCCGAAGCCGTTTGGAATATGCCCCCAATTGGTACGTTTAATTTACATGCTTCCCTTTTGCCCAACTACAGAGGCGCTGCACCTATTAATTGGGCGGTTATCAATGGCGAAACAGAAACGGGCGCTACTACCTTCTTCCTTAAACACCAAATTGATACAGGCGACGTAATTGATAGAATTAAAGAACCCATTCACCCCGAAGACAACGTTGGAACACTTTACGAACGTTTGATGAACAACGGTGCTCAATTAGTCATTGAAACGGTTAAAAAAATAGCGGCAGACAAGTACGAATTAAAACCACAAACCTTAACCGGAAACGAAAAAGAAGCGCCTAAAATCTTTACCGAAACGTGTACCATTGATTGGTCTAAGTCGGCGGAAGAAATTCATAATTTGGTAAGAGGTTTATCGCCTTACCCAGCTGCCAGAACCACACTAAAAGATAAAAACTGTAAGATTTACGCTACTGAAATTTTAGAGAAATCGTGTACAGATGCTGTAGAGTCCGACAATAAAACGTACCTGCATTTTAAATGTGGTACAGGAAGTCTTTCGGTAAAAGAACTTCAGTTAGAAGGAAAAAAACGCATGGGTATTGAAGAATTTTTAAGAGGTTTTAATTTATAAGTCATGAATTTCAACGAAGCTACTTTTGAGCATTTTTTACATGAAAACATTCCGGCTACGCTTGCTTTAGGGTTTGAAATAAAAACATTTTCGGAAGAAAAAATTGAAGTACACGCCCCTCTAAAACTGAATATTAACCACAAACAAACCGCTTTTGGTGGTAGTATTAATGCTATATTAACGGCCTGCTGCTGGTCAATGGCGTTTAAAATCATAAAACCCATTGACCCCAATGCCCATATTGTTATCCAGAAAAGCAGTATAGAATATTTACAGCCCGTTAATGGGAATTTAGTTGGTGTTTGTAATGCACCACAAACTCCTAATATTGAGCTTTTCGTTCAGTCTTATAAAAAATTTGGGAAGTCTAGGATTGCTTTAAACTCTTATATTTTAGAAAACGGTATCCCAAAAGCAAAATTTAACGGCAGCTTTGTAGTTTTTAAAGGAAGTAGTTTGGGGTAAATACTTCCTTATATCATAAATTATGGGGACATAATTCTACACACGTATCTATTGTTTATGGCTCAATGCGGTTAAAAACACTATTGGCAAGGTATTTCTAAATAGAGTAGACAATTAAACTTTTGTTACACTTTAAATTGACTTGCTATGTTACGTTGGGTAGTTATTTTCTTAATTGTTGCTTTAGTGGCAGCACTTTTCGGGTTTGGTGGTATTGCCGCTGGAGCCGCTGGAATCGCAAAAATCATATTCTACATCTTCCTTGTTTTACTAGTTATAGGCTTAGTAATGCATGTTGCTAGAGGCAGGTAGAATTTATCATAATTAATCCTGTTTCAATTCTATATTGAGACAGGATATTATATTTATAAGACTATTATTTTTTAAAAAACACCTCCTCTTAAAAACCAACACCTTAAAAATCAATGAATTAAATATTTTTATTCAGTATTTTTACTTAATAAAAATATTTTACGTAGATTAACACTAAGTAATTCAACATTATTTTTAAGGGTTATGAATCACAGCAGCATAAAAACCGAGAAAGATCAGTTTAGAGTGAACTTGAAAAGAATATCCAATTCAATTCTTTTCATTTTTATTGCACCTATTCTAATCTATGTCTTACACCTAACCGAACTGATTAACATAGAAAGACATTTGGCCATTTATTTAGGAATTTATACTCTATCCTTAATAATGATAGCCGTTTTAGTTTCTAATTATTATTGGAATAACCATAATTCTGTATTTATGATGGACCGGTATGGTGATAAAACAGCTTGTTATTGGAAAGACGATGAAGGTGAAATATACTTTATGGATTATGAAGTTATTTCCATTGAAAAAAGGAGTTCTTTTTTACTAGGGCGCCTACCCTGGTTTGATCTTTATTATTATATCTTCACTCTAAGCAATGGAAAAAAAATAATAATTAGCTGCTTAATGCTTAATGATCAAGAGTTAATGATTATTAATGACAAAGTATATAAGGAGAGTTATACTTTTTTCCCTTTTATATGAATAAATTCATACTTAATTCATGCACTAAAAAAATAGATCTTGTGTTAATTTAATACACCATTCTATTTAATTTATAATTATAAGAAGATGACCAAAATAGGACTTATTGTTTTTTCAGTTTTTATACTTCTTTCGTGTAAAACTACCAAACAAGCCATATACGAAAGCGAAAACACGGAAGCCCCAGATGTACAGTTTGAAGAGGGCTTAGTTGAGGAAATTGAAATTGGCGACACAAATACGGTGTCTACAGATGATACTTCTCAAAAAAGAGAGAAAAAAGAACCCATGCCTTATAGAAAGGAAATGAAATTGGGTATCGATTTTATTGCCACAGGAACAGAGCCTTTTTGGTCTTTGGAAATCGAGTTAGATTCTTCCATCACTTTTACTTCTTTAAGCGAAATTGATTCTTTAACTCTTCCTTTTATTGAACCAATAATTCAAAAAGATAGAGATGTGTTTTACGGAAGTACTACTAAAAAAAGAAGTACGAAAATTTTAGTAAAAGACACTGCATGTGTAAACCAATTGTCTGGTGATGAATTCTCTTATTCTGTAGAAGTTTCTATAAAAGAAAAAGGCATGAAGGATTTTAAAAATTTTACTGGCTGTGGGCAATACTTGGGAGACTTTCATATGACGGGGGAATGGGATTTTATCACCATTAACGGGGACAGTATTCCGCAAACTGCCGAAATGCCTAAAACGCCTTTTATTACGTTCAGTTTAAAAGAAGGGTCTTTAGCGGGTTATGCCGGTTGTAACACCATACATGGCGCTTTCGATTTTGGGTATAAAACCATTAATTTTAGTCCGCTAGTTAGTACGCGAATGTCCTGCCCAAATATGGAGTTAGAAACTACGGTAATCAAAGCTTTATCGGATAAGTCTTATAATTATACCGTTACAGATAACGACTTAATTCTACAAAACGAAGAAAATAAAATGGTTTTCAAAAAACACTAAAGTAAATTAATAGCCTGACAACGCTGTTTTCATTTGTTTTAAGTGATGTTGGTTATGCCAGGCTATTTTATCAAATTCATCTTTAAGGGTTCTTAAGCCTGTTTCACTGTGTATGAATTGATTATTAGCATGTGTTGCATAATATTTTTCGGTAAGGTAGATTACTTCTTCCCTACCAGATAAAAAAGAAGCTTTTGAAAGATACAAGGGATAATTTTTATAGTCTAATTCTGCCGACCACAAATCCTGGTCAAATGCCCATACTACTTGTTTAGGTTCGGAAATCACACGTTTTAAACGGCCTAAAAGCATTTGCTCTGCGTCGGATAAATGTACCAACAACTGCTTAATATTCCATTTACCAAGTGCATACGTTCTATTTAACTCTTCTTCATTACAATTGTAAAACTGTAAGGTTTCGGATCTTAAATTATCTAAGTCAGATATTATTTTCATTTTTTCATTAAACCTTATGTTTCTTTAATCGGCTTTTTTTCAGCCTTCTGACTTTTAGGTGTAGCAATTAAACCCAAAGACATAATAATGGTAGTAAGAATTATTACTTGTATAATTACCGACTGATTTACAAATGGGATCAAATGGTCTGCACCAATGGAGATGAACAATAAAATGGTTATTAAACCTCTGGGTGCCACAAAAAGCAATGGAAAAATAGGTAATCCAGATATTTTTAACTGAATAATTCGTATTAAAATAATAAGAATTACAATACTAACAGATAGTATTAAAGTATCGCTATTTAATACTTCTGAAGTCTCTAACAAATAACCAAACAGAATAAAAAACAACGCCCTAATTAGAAAAGCACCCTCCATAGTAAGGTCTCTAAACTTTACTATTTCTTTTTTTAAACCTTCGGGACCAAAAATTTGTATCCATTTAAATCGTTTTAGTTCTTCCAAATTACTTAAAGCCAAGCCAAAAAGTAAAATAAATATTAAAGCCGGTAAATGGTATTCTTTCAGTACAGTATAGATTAAAATCACCAATAAAATGATGGGTAAAAACTTAACATGATGGTCTATTTTACTTAATAGAAAGGAAAGTCCTACAGTAGCTACAAAAGAGACAAAAATTATAATTACTAATTGTAAGCCAAAAAAGCCAAAAGCGGTGGCGTCAATAACTTCATTTCGCATTATAAAATTAAAAAACACAATTCCAATGATGTCCGAAAAACTGCTTTCATAAATTACAAACTCTCTATTTAATGAATTAAGCCCCCTAATACTAGGTATTGCAATAGCGCTACTTATTATGCAAAATGGAATAGCATTTATTAAGGAGTCTTTAAAAGAATAATGCCCCAAATATTGAAACGCATAACATATTATGAGCGATAAGGCTATCATAGGCAATAAAGCTCCTAAAAAAGATTTTGTTATAAGTGTTACTTTAGATGCATTTAATTCAAGCTCCAACGCCCCTTCTAAAACCATTAAAATTAACCCAATTGTAGCCAGAACTGGTAAAATAGGTGTTAACATGGGTACGGGAATGGCTAAAAAAACTGTTAGTTCCTTAATTACCCATCCCAAAAGCAATAGTAATAAAACAGAAGGTATTTTGGTTTTAGTAGCCGTTAAATTAAAGACATAGGCAATAAGTAAAAGAGAACAAAATGTAATTATAATAGCGGTCGTCATTTATACTCTATTTGTATATAACTGTGGTTCAATCCCATCAACTGAGGGGATTCATATGTGTTCAGCGTTCTAAACTAAACAAGAGTTTCTTATAAAAGGATCATTTAGTTATAAAAATTATACACGTAATGCTGGGTAAGTAAATAATAAAAAGTGCACTAGATTAAATAAAAAATGAAGTAAAACAGCACTTTCTATTCTTTTAGTTACGTAGTATAGATGCCCATAAAACAACCCTGCAATACTAGCCAAAATAACATAAACAATACCACCTTGTAGGTGAACTATTCCAAACAAAAAAGAAGTGATTAATATAGAAAACCAATACAAACTAGGTTTGCTTACCCATTTTATAATTTTATCCTGAATTAGCTTTCTGAAAACAGCTTCTTCGGCAACACAAACAAAAAACAGATTATTCAGCATCCAAATTAAGGTATAACTTGGACCCTTTAAATCCCATTTAACATAAGCCAAACTCATAGTGATACCAAAAAACAGAATCGCCATTACCAGTAGATAGAGGAGCACTTTCTGAATTATTTCTGGTAAAGAGGCCGCTGATTCTTTAGCACTGAACCCCAATATATATACGCCAAGAAAGGTTTTGTCTAAATTAAAATACATACTGAAAGGAAATGCATTTTCTGAAACCTGAACACGGTCTAAATACTTATAATTATGAAATCCCAAAATAGGCAGATGGAGTAATAAAGGAACGGTTAAAATTAGAATCGCCACAAAATACAGTACTGGTTTATCTTTTTTATAATACTGAAAAACGGCACACCCTAATAAACCTAGATATATCACCGCTTGTATTTCTAAAAAACCAAACAGAAATCCAGCTATAACACTAGCTACTCCAAAACACAACCAAAGTGGTATTTTAGAAAATAGCTTTACCTTAAACCAGAGCGCTATAATGCTGAATAGTAGTAAACCATATGTAAGTAGAACCGAACTTTCCAACTTGTTTTTACCATGAAATTAATGGTTTAAACGTCAAAATATTAATAGGGCACAAACTAATCTTTACTTTTCATTGTTGGGTTTATATGGCAAGTATTCAACCTTTAAAACCTTCTATTCTGTCTTTTTGTTTTTTGTTTAGCTCTCTGGTTGCTCATGCGCAAGTTGATTTGATCCCCGATTCTTTAAATGCTTCTAAAAATAAAATCATCCCCGAAAAGCTTAAAGAAGCCACCATTTTTGCCTTAAAACATTACCCTGAATTATTAGATACACCCATAGAATTCAAATTCACAGACAACATCACAACCTCTTTTATGCAGGCTCAGCCTAAATTTGGTGGCTTGTTCCGAAGTAAAAAGAAACGTGGTTATATTATTAAAATCACACCAGCACTTAAATTACAGAACGAAAATATACCGGTAGAAGATTTACCTTTTGATGTTTTAGTTGGTTGGATTGGTCATGAATTAGGACATATTTTAGATTATAAAGAACGTAGCGGTATTGGAATGATGCGTTTTGGGTTTGGTTATGTTTTTTCAGGAAAGTATAAAACGGCCGCAGAAAGACGTGCCGACATGAATGCTATTGGACATTTTTTAGGACAAAACATTTATGCTACAAAGCAGTTTATTATGGACCATGCGCATATACCTATTGCTTATAAAGAACATATTCAAAAGTATTACATGTCTCCCGAACAAGTGATGGAAATCATTCAAAAAGCAGATGTTAAAAAGGAAGATGATTTAGAGGATAACTAAACCATTATCTCCTTTGTAAACTTCTTAAACTCTAAGAACGCTTCTTCCTTCATTACCTTAGGCATTTTTACTTGTCCCCCTTTGGATTTTGCCCTTTCGTTCCATTTGTAAAAAACGTCTAAGGGTACTAAAGAAACTTTAACCCCGTGCAAGGCTTTAGATCTTGCCACAGCATAATTCTTGTTCGCTTCTTGCAAATACGCGTCTAACTTTGCCGCTACTTCTTCCTCATTCAGCATAGAAAAATCACCATCTACACCTAAATACCAATGGTGAATGTATTCTTCATAAGGGCGAACTGCGGCTACTGTAAACTCCGGAATGGCAACATTATAATCTACTTCTAGTTGCTGAATGGCTTTATTCATTTTTAAAACCGAAAGTTGAGAACCCACAACATTTAAAAAATGTTTTGTTCTGCCGGAAATAATCATTTCAGCGTTTTCAACATTAGTAAAACGAATGGTATCACCAATTAAATAACGCCAAGCACCAGAAACGGTAGATATAATCATGGCGTAATCTGTTTGTGGTTCTACTTCATCTATAGTTAAAGACGGTGCCTCTGGTAAAATACCGCCATTTTCATCTATGTTTTCTTCTATAAAAGGAACAAATTCAAAATAGATACCATTGTCTGTAATTAACGACATGGCCATTTCTTTGTTCTCTCTGGTTTGGCAAGCTATAAAACCTTCCGATGCTAAATAGGTATCAATAATAGTCATTGGTTTACCCATTAAGGCGTTAAAGCTTTTTCGGTACGGTTCAAATGCAACCCCACCCGATGCAAACACCTGAAGATTAGGCCATACTTCGTGAATGGTGGAAGCACCATGGTATTCCATTACTTTTTTAATCATTAATTCATTCCAAGAAGGAATACCGCAAATGGCGCCAATATCCCAGTCTTTTGCATGTTTCGCTATTTTATCTACTTTTTCATCCCAATCTACAATAGATGAAATTTCCTCCCCGGGTTTATAAAATCCTTTAAACCAAAAAGGCAATCTAGAAGCACTAATTCCACTAATTTCCCCTTCTAAATGACCGTCTTCCTCATGAAGTGCCGTGGAGCTTCCTAACATCATGACTTCTTTTTCAAAAAATTCGGGTTCCATATTAAAATGAGACAATGCCAAAACCTGCTTAACACCGGCTTTTCTAATGCACTCTAACATTTCGTCGGTAATAGGTATTCGTTTACTGGTTTTACCTGTTGTACCAGAGCTTAATGCGTAATAATTTGCTTTACCGGGCCAAGTAACATCTACCTCTCCTTCCAATTGTCTTTTCCACCATTGCTCGTAAATTCTTTGGTAATCAAAATAAGGTATGCTTTTGGAAAAAGTTTTAGAAGGGTCATTAGATTTTAAAATAGCATCAAATCTGTAATGAATTCCAAAAGCTGTTTTTGAAGCTTTTTTAAGTAAGTGATGAAGAACTTCTTTCTGATTTTCGGAATGAGATTTTTCTGGAATAACTTTATCTGTTATTTCAATGGCCGATTTAATAATGTTACCAAGAATAGTCATACTGGTTAATTTTAACATTAAATAATCAATAATACTGCCTAAGTGATAAATCTAGGTATCTAGATATTAAGACTTAATAGTCTAAATTTAAGCGGGGTTAATTTTCTACAGTTAAGTAGAAAAGTGAGGTAAAAAAAAGCAGTTGGCGTTTACCAAAAGCTTCATTAGTTAAGCTAAATACTTTTTATTCAATTGGTATGATTTATTCTACATGAAATGCTAAAAACACGCTCTATGAAATTATTAGAAATTATTCTTGCTATACTCTTACCCCCTGTTGGCGTATTCATGAGATATGGTTTATCAGGTACCTTTTGGATTAATTTATTGCTTACCGTTTTTGGTTATATACCAGGTATCATTCATGCATTAATTGTATTGTTAAGGTAATGAACAGTTCTGTAAGCAAATCCCTTAAAAAATATTCCCAAGTTGGAATTGCCTCTAAAGGCGTAGTTTATTTATTAGCTGGTGGAATCACTTGCGCAGCGGCTTTAGGTATGGGAGGACAAGGTTCTTCGGGTAAAAATGAGTCTTTGTCTTTCGTCTATTCGCAACCCTTTGGCAAAGTTTTGCTATGTATGATGGGAATTGGACTAGTTGGCTATACTGTTTTTAAATTAATTATAGCTTTTAAGTTTAATAAACCCAACAAGCCATTTTGGTTTAATTGGGGCAAAAAGATTGCTTATATAGGAAGTGGTCTCATTTACGCTTCCGTAGCGTTTACGGCTATAAAAATGGCATTTAATTCTTCCTCTGGAAGTGGTGGAGGCGGTAGCAAAGAATCCATAATTCAAGAATTATTGGGTTCTACAACTGGGCAAGTTATCTTATTTGCTGCAGCAAGTATTTTAATAGGAAGGGCTTGTTTTCAATTCTACTTGGCTTGGACGGGTAAATTCAGTAAACGAATACAAGAATCTCAGTTGGATTCTAAATCACAAAAAGTGATGGAATACACGGGTATATTTGGGTATACTTCTCGCGGAATTGTAATCTTGTTGGTGTCTTACATGTTTATTAAAGCCGTTTTACAAAGAGACCCTTCTGAAGCGCAAGGCATGCAAAAAAGTTTTGAATTGGTTAACAGTAATTTTGGCCCACTTGTTTTGGCTATAATTTCACTGGGTTTATTTTCTTATGGTATATTTATGCTATTCAAAGCATACTTTTGTTATTTACCTGAAATTGAATAAAAAAGGTTTCTTAATTAAAAAACAGCTAAGATTCAAGAACACTTTTAGCTATAGGATAATGCTTGTTTAACTTTACGGTCATATTCAACAACTAGGTTTGTAAGATCACAAATTAACGTTGCTGTTATGAAAAAACAAGTACTCACTCTCCTCTCTTTTATTACATTGCTTACATGCTGGGGCGCTACAAGCCCCGGTTTTATTGTTAGTGCACATAGAGGTTACTCTAACAAAGGACCAGAAAATACCTTAAGTGCCTTTCAATTTGCTATTGATGCCGGTGCCAATTACTTTGAATTAGACATTAGAAAAACAGTAGATGATTCTATTGTGGTTCTACATGACGGAACAGTAGACAGAACCACAAACGGGGCAGGAAATCTGTCGGTAATGACCTATGCTGAAACACAGTTATTAGATGCCGGTTACGCAAGTAAGTTTGGGAATCAATTTACAGGTGAAAAAATTCCTACATTAAGAGAATCGCTTCTTTTGGCCAAAGGAAAGATAAAAGTTGAAATCGAAATCAAAGAATCTGGACTAGCGGATGCTGTTGTAGCCATAGTTGAAGATTTAGAAATGGAAGACGAAGTTTCGGTTATTTCTTTCAACTACAATGAAATAAAACGAATCAAAGAATTGGACGCCAGTATCCCTGTTAAATACCTTATTGGTAGCAATTGGGGTCAAACTGAAATCGATTTGCTATTAGCTATTGGTGGTGAGTTTATAGGGCCAAGCGGTGTTTCCTCCCCTGCATTAGTACAATTAGCGCACGACAATAACATTCAGATTATTGCTTACACGTTAAATTCATCAACAGACATACAAAATGCAATAAATGCTGGTTTAGACGGTATTGCTACCGACTTTCCAGAAAGAGCTATAGCGCTTAAAAATGGTGTTTATATTCCCGAAAATTCGTTAATAGCCAACTGGGATTTTCAATCTGAAATTGTGGGCGGCAGTATTAATGACCTTTCTGGGTTTTCAAACCATGTTCAAGTATTTGGTACTCCGGAAAACATAGAAATCAATAGTATTAATGGCTTAGCATTTGACGGTACGGAAGACTATTTACAAGTACCTGTATCAAACTCTTTAGAAGCTACTTTCAATGAAATCACTATAATGACAAAGATTAAGTTGAACGAATTACCTTCTGAAATAACAGATAGCTGGTCTCCTATTTATGACTCTAACAACGATATTTTTGTAATGTACGAAGACAAAGCCAGCCAAGAATTGCGCTTTAAAATCACTACCGAAAATGGCGCTCAAAAACCAGGTATTCCACAAAGTGAATTAAACAAAACGGATTGGATAACAATTTTCGGGGTGTATAACGGCACAAGTGTAAAAGTCTATTTAAATGATGCTCTTGTAGCAGAAGCTCCTTTAACGGGTAGAATTGTAGACGTTCAACAAGCGTTCATTGGTAAAAACGGAACAAACACACAATTGTTTAATGGCGCAATTTCAGAATTGAAAATTTATAATTATGCTTTTACTGAAGGTATGATTAAAGCTTCCTTTGTAGAACAATCGTTAATAGCACACTGGGATTTAGTAAGCCTAGAAAACGACAGCGCTGTTGACTTTAGTGGTTACGATAACAAGTTAAGTATTTTCGGAAATCCAACACCTGTTAAAAGAGGCGGATACGATGCTTTGTCTTTCAACGGAACAAGTGATTATTTAGAAGTAAATGCTTCGCCAGTATTAGATGCTCCACACGCTCAACTAACCCTTACGGCTTGGGTGAAATTTAATGATCTTCCTTCAGAAATCACAGACTCTTGGGATCCAGTTTATGATTCAGATGGTGACCAATTTGTACTATACAGCGACAAAGGAACAAATGAATTTCGTTTTAAAGCGGCTACATCTGGTGGTGCAGAAAGACCCGGAATACCTGGGAACCTGTTAGATAAAAATGTTTGGTATCACATTGCGGGTGTTTACACAGGCCAAAAAGCGCAAGTTTATTTAAACGGTGTTTTAATGGACGAGCATAATCTTACTGGAACAGTTAATACTGGACAAAAAGCGTTTATTGGACGAAACGGTACTAATTCACAGTATTTCAGCGGTAGCATTGGGGAAATTAAAATCTACAACTACGCCATGTCTGCTTCAGAATTAAAAAATGAAGCGCGCCCTAGCGGTTTAATTGCTTTATGGAAAATGGATGAAATTGTTGATGAAGACACTGTTTGGGATTATTCAGGATACAACCACCATTTAACTGTAATTGGTGACCCCAAACCTGTGGTAAGCAGTTCGGGTTTCACGTTTGATGGCACACAGAATTATTTAAAAGTACCTTCTAGCCCATTATTAGACAGTGTTGGCGGGACTATTACCATGACTTCTTGGATAATGATGAATGAATTGCCTTCAGAAATTTCAGATTCATGGGATCCTATTTTTGATGCGGATGAGGATATTTATGTAATCTACGGTGACAAAAGCAATAACGAATTACGTTTTAAAGTATCTACCACAGCTGGAGCCGAAAGACCTGGAATTCCAGCAAGTGTACTCTCTACAGGTACTTGGTTTTTTGTAGCTGGTGTTTATGATGGGACACATGCTAAAGTTTACATTAACGGACAATTAGCTGACGAACACGCTTTAACTGGAACTATAAAAACCAATCAAACGGCTTTTATCGCTAAAAACGGAACCAATACACAACATTTTAACGGCAAAATTGGAGAAACCAGAATTTACAATTATGCATTAAGTGAAGACTCTATCCTTACGCTAGCAAATGCCAACATTGTAACCAATACTTTTACTGCTGAAATCAATAATGGTTTAAATGTTTACCCGAATCCTGCAACAGACCACGTAACAGTTACGCGTTCTAGTTCGGAAGTATTAACAGCAAGATTGTTAAGTTTGGGTAATACCGAAGTCTTAAATTTTGGTTCTTATTCTGAACAAGATATTGAGTTAGAGTTATCTCACGTAAACAGCGGGATTTATATTCTAGAAATACAAGAGGGAAGCAAAACCACGTATCAAAAAATAAGTGTGAAATAGTTTATTTTGTCATCCTGAACGGGAAGTGAAGGATCCGTTTTACTAAATGTAACGGATTCTTTGCTTACGCTCAGCGTGACATAAACGTAATTATGCCATTTTAATCCCAAATTTTGTATTGCTCTAGATTCAGTTCTTTGCCAAAAAATATAGAAGTAGACTTCTGAAAGCTTTCTGTGAAATCGGAAACATAAAAATGATATTTATCGGTTAATTGGTCCGAAAGTATATTTTGATCCGTTAATGACGCTTTTATATATGCTGCTACTTTAACGGAGTAATCATATTGCTTAATAATAGACTTTATATATTTGCCTTTTTTAGAACAACACCATGCGAGAAAAAGTCATATACAAAATCAGTGAAATCAATCACTTTGTTCCATTTATCGCTTTTAAAATAATCGTTCTTATAGGTTTTAACGGTAGTGATGTACAAAATACCATTCAAATACTTTACTTCTGATTTAAAACTCCCTATTTCATTATCAAAGTCGGTATTTAAGCGTTCCCAGTTATCCAATTCATAACCTTCGGGAGCAGCAATTTTTAAATTAAACTGATAACTTCTAGGTACCGTCATATACACATCCAATGTTCTGTTCTCTCTGTCAGCTTTAGGGATTTTCATTTGTTTAGGAACACACCTATTAAGAGAGATTAGATAATTTTCATTTCCTATTGTATATATTTTGTCTTCATAACTAAAAACCTCATGAAAAGAAAGCGAGGGATGATCGAAAGAAATCCCTAATTGGGTAACATCATAATCGTAGTCTTTAAAATTAATTCCATAGCCTCTGGCTGCCCTATAATATTGCGGAACTCCATAATAGTCGTATTTCGGAGGGTCAACCCGATGATTTTTTTCGGTTAAAAAGGGATAATACATCTCCTCTAAATCCATTTTTAATTCCGTTATTTTATCGTATTTAAAAAAGCCTGATTTAGTAATGTTATTATTAATTTGAACAAGGTCTTTTTCAGGTTTTAAATGCACTTCAATTTCATTTATATCAACATGTGTATCACTAAAAGGTATAGTTATTTCTTTAATCGTTCTGTGGGAAGTTCTTTTCTCTAATTTAACCGTGTATCCTTTAACACCTTGTAGAAAATAAGGAATTTCACCTGCAGGAGCTATATAACAATTAGGGTAGAAATATATTTCTTCATTGTTAAGATTTACTTTTAGCATAGGAAACAACTCTTCCGAGGAAATAATATCTTCTATTTTAGACAAATGTTTACTTGGGGCTACAACCAGCTCATGATTGATGTTATTGTCTCTACAATAGTTAACTACTGGATAAAAATAAGTCAACAAATTATTCATATTAGAATTATCATCTAACAACCTGTTATAACGTGTAGTTCTAATGTAGTCTCTGTTGGTCTTTCTATAATATGTTCCTAATTGATAATACGCTAATAGCTTTTCCTTTTCCGTTTTAAGACTTTTTATTTTTTCTATTTTATCACTCACAGGTCCATCAACGCCTTTATTTAACCACAATGGTAATGATTCTGGCATCTGATGATTTAAAAAATCAAGCACATCTTGTTTTGAAACAGATGTTTTTACTTGACTGCCTGCATCATAAAAGTTATAATTCCCCAATTTATAATCTGAAGAAGAGTAAAGTATTTTAAATTTTATTGACGGTAAAGAAGCTATTTTATTGACCCAAATTGACTCCTCATTTTTGTCTCTCATCTCATCTACTAATAAGTAAGAAACATATTCGTCATCATTAATATTAGGTTTAAACTCGGGGGCACCATTTAGGGATTTAAAATTAATATGGCATTTCCTTAATGCTTTAAATTCAATTTCTTGTTTTATTACAGGATGATCCCAAGTTAATGTGAGGTACTTTATAGGGAATTCAAAATATGTTCCCACTCTTTTAATTACATTTTTTTCTACTTCAAAATAATCTATAATATCACCAGGCGCAAGATCAGGAACAGCCAATTTCTTTTTTACTATTTCATCATCTTCGTATACATTTTCAGCATAAGAGGTATCGATTACAGTTTCCAAACCATCTGGTTTAATAACTTTAACAGACATCAAATAATTGATTTCTTGTCGTCTTTTTTCAAATGGGTCGTATTCAAAAAAAGAAAACTGGTTAACCGCTGCTTGATCCTGTAATTTGATTCTTCTTCGTACAATACTTCTGTGCTCTAGTTTACCAGATAATGCTATTTTAGTATACTCGTTGTAAAAAGATTGATATATAATTACGGCTGATTCATTTTTCCATTGTTCAGGTATGACATCACTATAAGAACCCTGAGACCAATATGTCTTTTGTATATCCTTAAGATCGCCGTCTATTGCCATAGATAAAGACGCATACAAGGCAAAAAGAAGTAAAAACAGATATTTCATAATTAATTTAATACGATGGCTTTATTTAACTCTTTATTCAGTTTTAAGATAGCTTCATTCCAATTTTTAATTTCTTTGGCTTCTAATACCGGTTTATGAATGAGCACTTTTTTATGTACACTTATTTTATTCCTTTTTACTTCTGTTGTTAACAAATAGGTAAACAATTCGTTTTCAACAGTGAAACTCTCTGGAAGGTTAGATATTTTGGTTTTATAGGGAACTTCTAAGTCTAGATATACATCAAACTGACCTTTTAATTTAAAATCATAACCGTGTTTTCTGGTAGTATCGATCTTAAAGCTAAAAAAGTCGTCTTTTATAATATTTAGAAGTACATACTTCTGTGTATTTGCGTCTATAATTTTGTTGTATATTTCTACGTTGGCATCAATTTCAATATCAGATTCTCTATTTTCTAAATCAGAAGATGTTACATCTGTAGGAAAAACATCATCGTCTTTTTTGCTAATCAAATTTTCTAATGCTCTGTCTTTAAAATCCACGCGTAAATTATTCATGGCATTTAAATAAATTCTTTTACCCTCACCAGAATAATCTAAGCGTACCTTACCCGTAAGTTTATTGTCAGTCAATTTAAGATAATATTTTCTTGATATTTTATCATCGGATATACCTGTTTCAGGAATGGTTTCTATAATGTAATTCTCCCCATCTTCAATCATTACCTGGCGTCCTTGTATACGCTGTGCATTTTCTCCTAAAGCGGCATATTTTTCGGTTGGGTCTAGAAAATATTTTTTCCCCTTAAAAAACAGTGTGCAGATCATATGATTATCACTTGCTAGTGAATGGACATCATAATTATAGGGAACTATATTGGTACCTAACCATGTTAGACGAGCATCATAGCCCTGAGAGATGAGCATCATTTTAAGCAAATTTGCCATCCCTTTACAATCACCATATCGTTTAAGAAAAACATCTTCTGCAGGTTTAGGTTGGTAACCAGCTATTCCGTCCTCATACGCTACATATCTTACATTATCCTGAACCCAATAGTAAATTGCTTTAATCTTTTCCTCCTCTGTTTTCTTCCCTTTAAGAACATCTGTTAAAGTTTGCTGAAAAACACTTGTGTTCTGTTTCATTCCTTGCACTAAAGAATGATACCAAGAATATAAATCTCCCACAGATTCAAAGACGTTTACTTTTTGGCCATTGGTCATGAAAGAATGAGGTGTAATTAATATATGTGGATATATAAACCTTCCTCCTGGATTATTTTTCTTTTGTTCTACACCATCTTGAATATAAACCTTATAGGTTATTGTTTTACCTTCTTTTGATGGTACTTCGGTTTTAATAAAGTTTTCTTCTGGTAAATTAAATGTTGTTAAATCAATATCAACGCCTTCAGGTATATCAAAATTTATCTCTTGATACAAGGTTGGGAAATACTCTACTAAGGTTTCGTTGGTAAGATAACGGCAATCATTATACGATTTTGAAGTGAAAACTATTTTAGTATTATCGCCATAATAATAACCACCATAATAATATTTACCTAGACGAAATTTGTATTCAGCTTTTTTAAGATCATGATAAAAGATAGAACCAATTTCAACGTCCTTAAAAACAAGGTCTGGTCTATTGGGTCCATGTTTTCTGTCAAGAATCACATAATTTACCTCTGAATTCTGATCCTTAGTCACATCATTAACTATATATCTGTCACCTACATAGGTCATGTAATGGGTTTCTTCTTCTCTTTCAGCAGTAAGTTTTTTGTTTTCTTGGTCAACTTTAAACGTATAGTTAATTATTTTTTTAGCTATAAATACTGGTTGATCTGGAAATTGATAGCAATAATACCTTAACAAAGGCTTAAAGTTATCTTCGTGCTCTAATGCCCAATCAATAGACTTTAGAGTTAAATTTCCTTGACTGTAACCTGCACCTACAAATAAAATAAGGTTACATAAAGTGATAAAAAGCCTTAAATTCATTATTTCTTTATTATTTCCCAATACCCTTTTGAATTACCCTTTTTGTTTAAAACGGCTATGTAATCTCCTTGATCGAAACAATGATCAGTCTGTCTTATTAGCTTCTTTTTTCCGTAATTCTTTTTGTCTAATTTTTTACCATTATGTTCTAAGCCAATCAATACACCCGATTTATCTTTTTTAATAGGAAAAATTAAATCCGACATCTTTTTAGCAGTTAAAGATTTATCACTATCGAAATAGAATCCCCCTAACTGGTCTTTATTAGGGTATATACAAAAATTAGTATACTCTTTACCATATACTTTATTTCTTAAAATCACGTCTTGATTTGTCATTTCAAGAGAATCTTTATCAAATGCGAAAAGCAATATTTGTTGATACCTGCTATCACCTATCACAGCAGCAGTGCTATAAATATGATTATCTGATGCCACAACTTCTAGGTTAAAACCACGATCTAATGAAAAATAATCATTTTCATCCCGCTTCACCTGAAACTGTTTGTAATCCTCTTTTGAAAAATAATATCTTTTTGTTTTATAGGGTTTATTCAAATAAAATTTCTGAATAGAAATACCTACAGGACCTTCCAAGTCTATATGTTCATAAAAACTAACCAAAAACAAATTATCCCCGGAACGCTCCCATGAATATTTATAAGGTTCAAATTTATTGTTTCCTACTTTTTCGTTTTTTATAACCCATCCATTATTAACGGTTACAACTTCTAAAGCATCTGTAATAAATGTGGCTACAAAGAGCGAAAAGTTCTCCATAAAAGCCAACATCATTTTGCCATTTAAATGGGGTATAAATACACTCATCTCTTCTAATAGCTGATCCTTGTTTAAGTCTAAAATTTTATAGGTAATTTGTTTATTCACTCTGTAACATACTAAAACACCATTTTTATTAGATTTCAGATCAAAATCATTAGCCATAAAAGCCCTTTCTAAAGTAAAAACTTTATGCGTTTTACTTACAGATGCATTATTATCAATTTCATAAAGAATGACTTCAACATTATTAGGGTTAAAAAAATATTCTGCCAAAATAAATAAACGCCCATTCTGAGCTATCTTATCTATATAACGCGGTTTTATACTACCAATTTTAGGTAAAACAATCTTTTTACTGATTGAAGTCTTCGCTCCTTTTGGGGATTTAATAACGTAGCGGTTTCCGCCATTTACCCAATAATTGTTTTCCGTTTCTTTTAAATTGACGGAATAGCTGTAAAAATCATTTCCTTCCTGACCAATAAAATATAGGTTTGGAAAGCTTTTGAGCTTAATGGGTGCCGATAACTTATCGTATTGAGAGAAACTGACAGAGAGCTTAAAAACAAAGAGTAAAATTAATAAACAACGCATTTAACAAATAATTAAAAACAATACTAAACTATTTTTAATTTTCTTAATAACAAAATTCTTCCTGTAACAATGAGCGCAAAAACAACTTTTAGTTGTTTAATCCCAAATTTTGTATTGCTCTAGATTCAGTTCTTTGCCAAAAAATATAGAAGTAGACTTCTGAAAGCTTTCTGTGAAATCGGAAACATAAAAATGATATTTATCGGTTAATTGGTCCGAAAGTATATTTTGATCCATTAATGACGCTTTTATATGCGCTGCTACTTTAACGGAATAATCAATAATCTCTACTTTACCACCGAAAAAAGCATCAATTTCCTTTTTAATCAATGGATAATGCGTACAACCTAAAATCAAAGCATCAATTCCATCTAAAACAGAATCTTTAAGGTATTCGTTAATAATACTTTTAGAAATGGTATTTCCGAAAAACCCCTCTTCTATCATGGGTGCCAATAAAGGAGTAGCCAACGAACGAACATCTATTTTTTGGGAAAGTGCATCAATTTTCGACTTATAGATATTTGAAAAAATAGTCTGCTTTGTACCCAAAACCCCTACCGTTTTACCTGCGTACTTTTCGCCTACATAATCAACAATAGGATCAATTACACTTGTAACTTCTGCTTTACTGCCCACATAGGTTTTTACTAAATCATATGCTGCCGAAGAAGCCGAATTGCATGCTATTACAATATGCTTGCAATTTTGCTGCAACAACACGTTACAAATTTTAATAGAATAGGCTTGTATGGAAGTTGGAGATTTATCTCCATAAGGTAAATGAGCCGTATCACCAAAATAAATGATACGTTCATTAGGTAATATTTTCTGGATTTCGTGGGCTAAGGTTAGCCCACCAATTCCACTATCAAAAATCCCAATAGGACGTTGATCCATATATTTAATAACTTAAATAAACTGGCTGATCTTGACGTTTCGCAATTCTATAAGCCGCGTTAATTTGCCCAACATGAGAATATGCTTGCGGGAAATTACCCCACTGGCTCTTAGTTGGTGCATCTACATCTTCACTTAATAAACCAACATGGTTGGCATAACCGTTAAGGCGTTCAAAGATCTCTACCGACTCTTCTACTCTACCAACAGCAGCTAACGCTTCTACATACCAATATGCACAGATTAAGAACGTAGATTTTACTTCACCAAAATCATCTGCATGTACATATCTGTAGAATAATCCTTCTTTAGTTTTAAGCGCCGCTTCCATATGTTGAAGATGGACTCTAGCTTTTTCACTATTCGGATCTATGTAGTTCATTGTAATAAGCTGTAAACAACTGGCATCAAAACGATCTGTACCAACTGCTTGGGCATAATAGCCTGTCTTAATCCAACATTGCTCTATTTTTTGAGCAGAAGCTTTCATAAGCCTTTCCGCTAGTTTATACATGTCTTCATCTTTAAGCGCTTTGGCAATCCGCATTGCTGCGTTACTACCGGCCCAGTGAAGAAGGAACGTATAACAATGTTCTTGCGCAAGGTTTCTGAATTCCCAAAGACCAGCATCGGGTTCATTCATAGTCAATTCGATCATTTTCAAGCAATGCATGATTAATCTACTAGACTGTATTTTTTCAGAAGCAATAAAACGATAATCCACATACAACGGCATTAACGAAACAATTACTTGTCCGTAAACATCATTTTGAATATGCGTGTAAGCATCGTTACCAATACGTACTGGTCGGTTATCGCCCCCTTTAGCATAACCCTTAAGGTCTGTTTCTATTTCAATGATGTCCTTCTTACCATCAATGGTATATAACGGTTGGAAACGGCCTTCCTCATTGATCATCGTATTTTCGATGTAATGGAAATAACGCTCTAATTCTTCAAAGTGACCAATGTTATTGAATGCCGTTAAGGTGTAATACGCATCACGCATCCAACAATACCTGTAATCCCAGTTTCTACCACTACCGGGGTGTTCGGGTAAACTGGTTGTACCTGCTGCTATAATAGCCCCAGTATCCTCGTATTGTTTTATTTTCAGCAATAAAGCCGAACGAATAATCTGATTTTGATAGAAAGGTCCAATACTGGTACTTTTCACCCAATCTCTCCAATATTCAATGGTCTTCCTTAGGAAATCTTCAGCAGTCTCTTTTATAGCGCCTTCTAATGGTACGCCATACGTTAAGATTAGATATTTTGTCTCGTTTAATACAAAGGTATCCTCTTGCATTATATAATTTAATGGAATATTAGTAGACAATCTAACTTGTTTACCCATTCCCATATACCTAATATGGCTACTGCCTTGATATACTTCAGGATTTAGTTTACCGTAATCACCTTTGGGATTACAAGAAACTTTAATTCTTGGTGTACCTACTAAAGGTTCAATTTTTCTTATAAGCATTAATGGCTTATAATTTCTGCCATGCTGTTTAAAACGAGGAGCAAAATCTGTTACCCTAAATTTAGAATACTCCGTTTCAAATTCGGTCCTTAAAACGTTGGTATTCTCAATATAGGACTGAGTTGACTCATATTGGTCCGAAAAAGGCTTAACCGAGAAGTTCCCTCCTTTTTCATCGTCCAACAATCCTCCAAAAATAAAAGAACTGTCAAAACGTGGCCAGCACATCCATTTAATATCTGCGTCTTTGTCTATATAGGATAGGAAAGCACAATTCCCTACCACTCCCATATCATACGTATGTCTTTGCTCCATATTCGTATTTTAGTATTCTGCTTAAATATAGTACCAAATAATACTTTAGCAAAACTGTTAAAATTAGCTGTTAATAGGAAGTAACCACTATACTTAAATAATGGTTTGATTTTTGCTTCATATTAGTCTGAGAAAACTTTTTTTTCAAGGACTTGATAAATAGTGAATTACATGAAAAAGGTAACAACACAGAACTGTGGCACACTCTATTCGAAAAGATTATTTTTATACCTATTACTTATAAACATGGTTTTTATAGCCAATGCACAAACTTTTGACAAAAAAAATACTTTTTCGCCTAATGAAGCCTATATAAAGCTTAATGGAACTATATGTCTAAATCTTACTATTAACGAAATAAAAGAAGAGTTAGAAGAGTTAAAAGAAATAGATAAGGCTAATCCTATTACTAGAGCACACCTATTTACAGAAACAACAGAATCTAAACATTGCCAGCAAGCTTATTTGTTGTGGCGGGTAAAAATTTCTGAAAACAGAAACTTTTTAGATCAATTAAATAGAATTAAAGAGCATGCTTTAGTGGAATTAGTAACGCCATTAAATGGCTCTTCTACTTTATATATACCTAACGATCCTTCTACAGACACGAGCTTATCCCATAACTACGGTGCTTCAAACGTATTAAAAGGACATAACTTTTTTGATGCTTGGGACATAGAAAGAGGAGATACCAATGTATATATAGGTATTGTTGACGCTGGTTTTAATTTAAATCATGAAGATTTAAAAGATGCTATTAAGCACAATTTTGCAGATCCTATAAATGGATTAAATGACGACAACGATTATTACAACAATAATAGCTCATTACCATTAACAGATAATTTCTCTGGTTGGGATTTAGCTGAATGGGATAACGATCCTACCCAACCACAAGGCACCGGAGAACACGGGACTTTAATAGCAGGGGTTGCGGCTGCAACAGCCGATAATGGAAAAGGTATAGTAGGAACAGCACTTAATAGCAAGTTTGTACCTTATAAAGTTTCGCCAGATAGTGATGGAAATTACATCTTATATGGATACGAAGGTATAATTATGGCTGCAGAACAAGGTTGTAAAGTAATTAATTGTTCTTGGGGTTCACCTGCATCTATTTATGAAGATGATACAAGAGAGATATACCAAAGTATCATTAACTATGCTGTTTTTGTACACGATGCTGTAATTATTGCAGCTGCTGGGAATGAAAACGCTGAAAAAGATTATTTCCCTGCAGCATTAGACAATGTATGTTCTATCACAGCGACAACTCCTGGTAAAAGAAAATTAAATAGATCATGTTACGGTTATAGCATAGATATTTCGGCAGTTGGTTGGAATGTAATCACAACTGCACACGATGCCGACAACTCTTCTTATAAATTGCAATTAGGAACTTCAATTGCCGCACCCGCTGTGGCTGGTGCAGCAGCATTAGTTCGTTCACATTTTCCTGAAATGTCTGCGCTAGAAGTTATTGAACAATTAAAAAGAACCGGCGATATCATAGACACACTGGATATAAATTCTAATTTGAAAAACAAAATAGGTACCTACCTAAACCCATATAATGCTTTAACAAATACCCAAAACCCTACTTTTAAAGTTTTAATAGACTCCACTAACCATGCATTGTATGCTAGTGATACATTAAAGGTCTATATAAGAGTAAAAAACATGCTTTGGGAAAGTACAGAGAATACAACATGTGCTATTAATAGTACTAACCCAAACTTGGTAGTCTCTGAAAACACTTCTAGTTCTATTTTACCTGCTATGGACTATAATGATATTAGTTTACCATTTAGAGTTGATATAATCTTACAACAAGATATTATAGAAACTACAGAGTTAACTTTACTATTTAATTTTGATTACGAAGGCAAGCAGCAATACGATTATAAAAATTTACAGCTTAAGGCTGAAGAAATTGTTACCTCCAATTTTATTGCTACCAATGAGAACCTACAAAATATTTATGTTTCAGATTTAGAATCCTTTATTCTAATAAATTCTGAAAATGAAAACATAACGCATTATCAATTAACCGATTTAATGGGTTTCACTATTTTAAATAAAGAACTTTCTAATAAATCTACCGAAACAAGAGTGGATAAATCGCAGTTAACCAAGAACCGTATATATTTGCTTTCTATTACAACAGAAAACACCAACCTTCCGGTTGTTAAAAAAATATACGTGCGTTAATTATGGAAATTAAAGGGGAAATAATTGCTATTGGTGATGAAATACTAATTGGTCAAACATTAGATACTAATTCACAATACTTAAGCAAAGAATTAGCGCTCCTTGGTATTAGTTTACATTATATTACAGTAATTCACGATAAAAAAGAAGCGCTTTTAAACGCTTTTAAAACCGCTGAAAATAGGTCTGATCTAGTAATTATTACGGGTGGATTAGGCCCTACAAAAGATGATATAACTAAACATACTTTAAACCAATATTTTAACGGGAAACTAGTGGTAAATCAAGAACGGTTGGCTGAACTATCCGACTTTTTTACTAAAAGAGGAAAACCATTTAATGAGCTTAATCAAACACAAGCTTTACAACCAAATGTTTGCACCGCATTGCATAATGCAGTTGGAACAGCCAATGGAATGTGGTTCGAAAGAAATAAAAAGGTATTCATTTCTATGCCTGGAGTTCCCTATGAAATGAAACATATTTTTGAAAATTCGGCAAAAGATAAAATAACATCCTTTTTTGTTACTCCTAAAATCATTCATAGAATTATACGAACTATTGGCATTGGAGAATCCGATTTGGCCATAAAAATTGAAGAGTGGGAAAATAACTTACCCGAAAATTTTGGCTTAGCGTACCTTCCCTCTATGAGTTCTGTAAAACTCAGAATTTCAGTAACCGTAAAAGACGAACACACTATTAAAGAACGATTAGAAAAGATTGTAAAAGATCTTTATTCTATAATTGGTGAATTTATTTATGCCGAAGGAGATGTTGAATTTGAAACTTACATTGCTTCACTTTTAACGGAAAGAAAATTAAGTATTTCAACTGCCGAAAGTTGCACAGGCGGTTACCTTGCTCATTTATTAACCCGTACCCCAGGCAGCTCCGTTTATTACAAAGGAAGTGTTTTAGCTTATAGTAATGCCATTAAAACACAAGAGTTAAATGTTTCTGAAGAAAGTTTAAAAAAGAACGGTGCTGTTAGTGAAGAGACCGTAATTCAAATGGCGGAAAACATTAGGCTGAAATTTAAAACCGATATTGGGATTGCTACAAGTGGTATTGCTGGTCCAGATGGAGGTACCAAAGAAAAACCCGTTGGAACCGTTTGGATAGCCTGTGCTACAGAAAAGGGTTGTACTACCAAACTCTATAACTTTAATAGAAACAGGGAATTAAACATTAAGTTAAGTGCGCAGTTTGCCTTAAACTTAATTTGGAAACATTTGGGATAATACCTATCCGTAATGTCCAAAACGCATTTTTAAAACTTTTTTCATAAAAAAACAACATCGAATTTTTAACTTTATAATTCGATAATAGTTTAAGAATGGATTTTGCAAACAACGTAGACTTCTCTCTGAAGATTCTATTCCCCATTTTATTCCTACTTATTGTATTAGAATACATAAGGGCCAAACATCTTTATGATTGGAAAGAATCAGTTCAGGGATTTGGGATAGCTTCAATTGCTACAATAGTAGCTGTATTTAACAAAAAGTTTTTGGCACTGGCCTCCTTCCTATTTCTCTTTGAATTCTTTAAGCCAATACGATTAGAACTTTTGGGTTATGAGTCTCTAGGCTGGGCATGGTATACTTGGGTAATATGCTTGCTTTTAGATGATTTTAATTTCTATTGGCACCATAGATTTAGCCACAGTATACGCTTATTGTGGGCGGCTCATTCTCCACATCATAACGGAAAAAAATTTAACCTTACAGTATCTATCCGAAACGGTTGGTTTATTACTTTCTTCAAGTTTTTATATTGGTTGTGGTTACCTATTGTGGGCTTCGAACCGGTTATGATTGCTACTTGTTTATTAATAAACTCTGCTTATCAATTCTTTTTACATTCTCAGTTAGTTCCTTCGTTAGGGCCATTAGAATACATCTTTAACACACCTTGGTTACACCAAGTACATCATTCTAGCAATACCGAATACCTAGATAAAAACCATGCTGGTATTTTTATATTTTGGGACCGACTATTTGGAACATTTCAGGATAGCATACCCAACTTAAAGCCTAAATATGGAGTTATACACGATCCAAATAGTTATAACCCCATAAAAGCAAATACTTTTGAATTCGAAGAAATTTGGAAGGATATGAAAAAGACTAAAAGTTTAAAAAACAAATTAAAATACATCTTTTATCCTCCCGGTTGGAGTCATGATGGTAGTACCATGACTGCTAAGCAAATGCAAGAAACTTATGCTTCTACAGGAAAAGATCCTCAAAACGAAATCAACAGGGCTAATTATTGTTAAACTTAGATATCCATAAACTACTATCTAGTTTATATTAATTTTATTCTTTTAAAAACTTAACTACATCTACTTTATTATCGTGATGTATTTCAGCAACATAAAACCCTTTTTTTAGATCACTTACATCTAACTTTTTGCTTTTTTCATAAACCGTACTAAAACCAGTAATCGTGTTTTTAATCACTGTTTTACTTATTACATCTGTTCCTTCAATAATTAAATAGGTAAGCACAGGATTAGGGTAAACATTCAGCCCTATATTTGTTGAATTCTGAAATAAAGAAGTTACTGGCCCAGCATCTTCTACTATTATTCTATCTATATATAACGCGTTGCCAAAACTAGGATGGAAATCAAACTGCATGAGTACATCATTATGGTGAGATAACGTATCTAAATGAATAATATCTTCTTTCCAATCACCGTGTTTAGGTTGGTAAAGTATATTGTATAATGAGTAATCAAAGGAAGTAGTCAAAAGTTGATCTCCGTATTTACGATATACTTCTACCCAAGTGGCGCCACAATCTAACGATACTTTTACAGACAAATATTCTTCTTTTGCAATAGCCAAAGTTGGGGCAGCATAGGCATAGTTGAAATGAAAAACAACATTGTCTAAATATGAAAAATCATAGGGTATCGATTGCATTGACATTACCGATTCTGAAAAGACTTTATCTTGGTCTACCAAATTCAATAGATGTGATGGAATATTGGTTTCTGCAGAGTTTTTAGCTGATGTGGTCCAAAAAACAGAGTTATTTTCATTAGTAAGACCTACCCAAGCATTAGAACCGTAGGCATGTTCTTCTGACTTTACATGCACTTCTTCTTTAGTAGTATTAGCTATTTTAGGGAAATATAAAGAATCCTGACTACCGTCCTCAAAAACGGCAATTACATGAACTCCAAAAACACCTTCTTCCGTAAATTTAAAATGTTCTGGTGTATCTAACTGAATAATTGTATCGTATTTCCCTTCTCCTTGCTCTATCAAATACTGGTATTCTACAGGCATAGGAACACCAAAAGAGTTATTTACAGGAAATTTATCTAAAGGAGCACATCCCCTTACGTTACCCAAAAAGTCATAATCTAAATGAAACGGTGATAATTCTGTTTGCTTTAGCAATAAATTATCAAGCGCTACATAAGATCCATTGCCATATTTAAAACGAGTTTCATAAGCATAATCACAAGAAGACTGCAAGGTCACTATAACTTGTTGGTCTTCTTTTACAGAAATCACAACACTATCCCGCTCCCAATTTAGGTTCTTTTTTGAGCTTGCTGGCTTAACTTGTTTTCCATTGGCTAAAACCCTAAAATGAGAACTGCCCCAAGAGTCTTGATAACGATCGAAAGACAATAGAAAATGCGTTTCTTTTTCCGCATTAAAGCAAAAACTTGAAGAGGCGAAATAGCTTTCATTTACCCTACTCCATGGCATAATTGCATCATAAGGCACTTCTTCTACTAGTTCATTATCCTCACTATCAATACCTTCTAACAATAAAACAGATGAGTTAGTTAGATCTTGTAAATACTGTATAGTGGCATTACTTCTTTTCTTTTTAAACTGAATTAATGGACTTTTATGTTCTACTTCAAAATCTTCTTCAAAAGGTGTTTTTTTTATAAACCCAGCAACCGCAACGTTTGTAGTCTTTTTATTGTTTCCGAAAATTAAATCTGAATTGCCATTCACTTTAACTACCTCGAAAGAGAGTTCATAATTCCCTTTCAGTAAATCAATTTCAGGGAGAGTAATTGATAGCGTATCAAAAGTTGACAAACTGCCTTCCCATGTATAATAATAAAGAAACACACCATTTTTCTTCACTTTAAAAAGGCATTCTTTAAGTGTATCAGAACCATAATTTGCCAATACAATTTTGGGGTATTGTACACCTTCGCAAACAACCCCAGAAATATTATTAATAGATATCACGGCCGCTTCATTTATTGCTTCTGGCAAGCATGAGAAGTCTTGTGTAAGCGTTTCGTCTTTGTAAAAATTAACCGATTCCCGTATAATGTTGTAAGAATGTTTGTTAGTAAACTTTCCAATTGCCATATCAGAATGAGTTAAACCTAAAAAATGACCTATTTCATGGGGAAGAATACCATTAATGTTATTGTAACTTATTACACAACCAAAGCCCTCAACTCTATTGTAGGCAGTGGGGTAATAAGCATAACCAATAACCCCTTCTCCATTACTATTGATTTTATTCACAATCCATACATTTAAATACCGGTTTACATCAATGCCCGTTTTTGCTTTTACTTCTAAGTCATTTCCGTATTTAATGCCTTCCTTAATATAATTGGGGAACTGTGTGCCATTTATTCTTCTTATCCCTGAAAAATAAGAACAGTTTGTATCTACAGAAGCTAAATAGAACTCCACTTTTGTGTTAATCCCTTTTGTACCTTCATTTTTAAACGTGCTTTGGTAACTGTATGGATTGTATTGTTTTTGGTAATAATTATTAAGATGTTCAATAGCATTTTTTAATTGTTCATCCGAAACATTTGAACCAATACCAATGGGTTCTCCCATATGTACTACATTAAATACTACAGGTATTCTTAATAGGAAGGCGGTATCTGTAGGAGTTTGAGGAAGTGCTATTCGAAATTTTTGAGTGGGAATTTTCTCAAAATTCTCCATTATTTCTAATTCATGATGAGAACAAGAGACATAACCCAATTGACCCAAGGATAAAAAATTAAAACACATGGTAAATAAAAAATAGATTACCAGACGCATTTTTAAACTATTTAACTAAACAAAAACTAATTAACTCTAAACTAGACTATTGCAAACAACATTAAAATAAAAAACAGTTTAATTTTAATGTTTTTAAAAAGATACATTACAGATATAGGGTTTTGAAGTTCCTATATCTAGTTTAGCGGTTTAATTTAAAGTTAAGCTTACACGCTTATAACCATGAAAAAAGGACTGCTAATTGCATTTTTCTTTTACGTTACTTCTTTTTTGGTAAAAGCACAAAATGACACTATTGATCTTAAATTAGACTCTCTTACCAAATTTGAATATTTTAATCAAAAGGCCGAAGCTCTTTTTAAAGTTTTACCCGTTCCTTTATATTCCTATTCCACAGAAGCTGGCCACATTATTGGCTTAGCCAAATATAATTTAATACGGTTAACAGAAAAAGATACCATCTCACAGCCGTCTAAATTATCTGAACTGGTAACAATTTCTACAAAAGGCCGGGTAAAAGTAGCTGTCTCTACCGATTTTATATGGGGAGAAAATAAGTACATGGATTTAGGCAATATTATTTTTAAGAAACAACCGGAACTATTCTATGGTATTGGAAATGATATATCTAAAAACAAGTATGAAAACATCACTTATACCAACTTCACTTTTCAAAATCAAATCTACCAAAGAGTTAAAAAATACTTCTATTTAGGATTGGGTTTCGATATTGCAGACTACACAAAAATTGAATTTGACTCAACAAGTGACTTAAATACCAAAACTATTAAGGATACTAAACCTAATACAAACTTTGGAATTGTTCTCTCTAGTTTTTTCGATACAAGAAATAATAGATATAATCCATTAAAGGGTTCTTATTTTCAAATAAAATACACCTTTTACCCTAGTTTATTAGGTAACCAATACCTGTATACTAAATTTCTATTCGATTTTAGAAAATATTATAACCCTTGGTTTAAACATGTAATTGCTTTGCAAGCTACTACCGAATTTAGAGAAGGAAATGTACCTTTTTATGACTTAGCTATGATGGGCGGAGATGCTAAAATGAGAGGGTATTATTTTGGTTCTTTTAGAGACCGTACACTTTTAGATACACAAATTGAATACAGAATGCCCGTATGGAATATTTTTGGTATAGCGGGTTGGTTAGGTACTGGTAGAGTAGCCGAAAATTATGGAAAAATGGATTTAGATAAGTTTCATTTATCTTATGGATTAGGCTTAAGAATTAAAGTTGATTCTGAAAACAATACCAATCTACGTTTTGACTGGGGATATGGCAGCAATGGAATGCATGGTTTCTATATAAATTTTGCGGAAGCTTTTTAAACCCTTTTGCATACATTTTTCTACCTTTAAATTTGTTTTTATTCTTAACCCAGTACTAGTTGAAGTTATTTAATAAACAATTTGTAGTTGTTTTTTGGTTTTTAGCATTTTGTAAGATCACATTGGCCTTAAACCCTGTAGTGATCACAGATGATTTAAAAGAAATTTGTTTATCTAGAGAATATGTAATGGTATTTGAAGATAGTAGCCATTCTATGACTTTAGATGAGGTTTTAACGCTTCAGAATAAAGAATCTATTTTTAAACCCAGTACCGCACAAGACCTTATTAATAAAAACAAGACTTCTGCCTATTGGCTTAAATTTATACTGGTAGACAATACCCTAAAAGGAACCCCTTTCAGAATAGAGCTTTTTGATTTTGACATAGATGAAGTCACCTTATATACCCCAGATGACAACCAAAAATACGAAGCAAAAAAAGCTGGGTTCAATTTTCCTTTCCGGTACAGAGAGGCTTTACATAAAAACATAAGTTACAAAGTACCTTTAGAAAACACATCCAAAACTTTTTATATGCGCTTCTATTCTAGTAAGCACAATGTTTTGGAACCTATGGTAAGATCTACAGATTTTGCTGTAAGCTATTGGCTTAACGAATACCTTCTATTTGGAATATTCTATGGGCTATTGCTATTAATGATCTTCTACAACTTATTGTATTTCCTCTTTTTAAGAACTCCCTATTACTTCTACTATGTATTATACGGTACGGGAACCTTGCTGTTCTTAATGGGAAAAAATGGTACTGGCTTTCAATATTTATGGGGAAATTACCCACAGGTAAATGACGTAATAGGACCAATAGGACTTTTCATTAGCACCTTTTCTTTGGTCTTATTTTCGGATAATTTTTTAGAATTGAAAAAAGTCTCTAAGCCTAGCCACAAGGTGCTAATGGCAGCATTATTAGTACGGTTTGCCTTTTTCATTTTAGAAATTAATCTACCGCATCTGTTCATTTACAGCATAATAGATTTCCTGTTTATTCAATTAGTACTTGTACACGCTATAAGACTTAGAAATAGATTAAGCTCTGCTAAATGGCTTATTATATCTCTATCTATTCTAAACACAGCCTTTTTCATTTCATTATTAGAACAAAGCACCCTTTTACCTTCTAGTATTTTAACAGTTTATGCTATAAATATGGGAGTGGTTCTTCAATTTATGTTCCTTTCAATAGGTATTGCAGAAACAGTTAAAGATGCCTACAAAGAGAAAAACAAAACTCAGGCTGAACTAATTGAACAATTTAAACGAAATGAAATTCTGAAAGAAAAGGTCACTTTAGAGTTAGAAGAAAAAGTAGAAGAAAGAACCACAGAGCTTAATTTCTTAAACGAAGAACTTAAAAACCAAGTAGAAGAAAACCAGCAAATGAATATTGCTTTAGACTTAGTAAATAACAAGCTTAAAAAAAGTATTCAGTCTTTTATGGTAACTTCTGTGATGACAAACCATTTAAGTTTCGAAGATTTCTCAAAAGCTTTCCCAACAGAATTTGCTTGCGTACAACACCTTAAAGAATTAAAAGAAAGAAAAGGGTTTTGTTGTATTAAATGTGGAAACATAAAAACCATTAAAGGAAAAGATAAGTTTGATGTACGCTGTTCTAGCTGTAATTACAACGAATCCCTTACAGCCAATACCATTTTCCATAGAACCAAAATACCATTACAAAAAGCTTTTTACATTCTGTATATAATTGCCAATAGCCGTGTAGAACCCACATCTGCAGAGTTGTCTAAAATTCTAGATATACAAACCGGTACATGCCAAGGTTTTAAAAAGAAAATAAAAACCCGAATCCTAACTTTAAAGAAAGAATTCGGGTATCAGATTATACACTGGGATTTATTAATTACTTCAGCCGCAAAAGCCCAGTAAACGTTTAAAGTATTATAGCCTCAATCTTTTTTGTGAACCCTTCTCTTTTCCTTACTGAAACCGGAATATTCATCCCATTATCTAAGATTAAGTATCCGCCATCACTTTTAACGTATTTAGCTATATAATTTACATTAATCACATAGGATTTGTGCACTCTATAAAACTCTTCCTCTGGTAATTTTTCAGAAAAAGTCTTTAAGTTTTTACATACTATATAACTCTTTCCACCAACAAGAAAGATGTTAGTGTAAGCTCCATTTGCTTCTGCACAAACAATATCATCTACTTTTAAGAAGACACATTCTTGTTTGTCTATTACAACGATTTTACGTTGCATATTTTGTTTTGTTATCTCAAACGTATTCATAAAAAATTGATTGAATTAAGTTTAGAAATTTATTTAATGTGCTTAGCGTGTTCAATACCAAACATTTTTAGTTGAGTATTTTAAAGATAAAAAGCGATGATAATTATAAGATAGAAACTCCTTAAAAATGCTGCTTAAAACAATAAATACCCCTGTGGAATACGCACAAAAAACATAGTTAAAAGACGTTAAAAAACTACTTTAAAATGTATTAAATCACATTTTACCGCTAACACACATTTTATAAAAGACACACATATACACCTTTTAAAACCAGAACTATTTAAGCGGTGAGATTTATTGACAAATACCATTAAATAATTCCATGAACTTAACTAAAACTTTAGAGTTAAATTTTAATAATTTATTTTATGTTTATCCGAAATGTTGCTTATAACTGAAAACCACAAAATCCTCCCGTTAAGAGCTTTTATTGAAAAAGTCTACTACCCCATATAAAGCATTCTTACCAAAAATTCTCAGGGCACATTATATCAAGCTTTCTTTCAAATTTATAGATTAATACAAATTCATGACTGCCAGAACTCCCCTTTCGTATATCGTTTGTTGGAAGATCATAGGAATAATTAATTTGAATATTATGATAATGGTTTCTTAAAACAGTTACACCCGCTAAAAATGAAACAGCTTCTTTATGCCTATAAGATGTTCCTAAGCGAAAAACATTCTTTCGGTGAAGTTGAAGATTAAGATCAAAAGAAGAAGATGTACCTGGGCCAGCATATTTAAACATTATGGCAGGCACCAAAAAATAACTATGGCTATCAAAATTTTTAGGTTTATCATGGCTTAAGGGTATATCATAACCATTTATAATATACAAATTATAAGGAATACGAGATGAGCTAACAGCACCGGATACTCGATCATTAAAGAAGTTTACATTATTATTTAAAATATGGTTGTACGAGACTCCTAAAAAAAAATAATCATTATGTAACCATGTACCTAAATTTAGATCCGGTAGAATTTTTTCTATATAATTCAACTCCTCTACATCTTTACCAAATACTAAAGCATCTTCATCAATATTATAACTCACAAAGCCCAAGGAAAGTGCTGTCACCAAACGTAAACGGGGGTGTAATGGTATACTGTAAGCATAAGACCCTTGTAAGGAATTTCTTGAAATTGGACCAGCTTTGTCTTGATAAGCTATTGCTCCTATAGAATGAAACGGGTGGTTATCATTGTCTGGGTGAGGTTTTTTAACTTCTCTTAAAGGAGTATGCAATGTTAAATAATTAGAAGTAGGAGCTCCTGGGAAATTAATCCATTGACGGCGTGCACCTAAGTTTACTTCAAAATCAGCTGAAGTGCCCCCTGCTGCCGGATTAAACATATATGGTGTAATCATATACTGAGTATAATGAAAATTATGTTGACTATTAACAACAATTGGAATACTCAAAAACGCTAATAAAATGTGAAAGATGCTCTTCATTCTTTATTCTGAAATTAATAACCACCCAGTTGCATTATATTCTGAATAATTTGTATCTCCTTTAAAATCTATAACATAATAATAGGTGCCAAAAGGCACTTTACTACCGTGGTAATACCCATCCCACGGTTCTGAATATCCATAACTCTCAAATAACATTTTCCCCCAACGACTAAATACTTGTACATGTGAATCTGGGTAACGAGCCAACCCAAATATTTCCCAAGTATCATTAACGCCATCATTATTAGGTGTAAAAACATTAGGTACTTTAACGGGAACAAAATTATTAATAGTTATAGTAGCTTTTGCTTCACAAACCTTGTTACCTTTCCCTGTTAAAACGTCAACTTTATAAGTGTTTGATACCTCTTCATCCTGTACATTGTAATAAACTGGTTTAACTAATTGATAATAATTCATGTTATCAATTGAATCTTTTTCCAAACCACGAAGATATTCTGTATTGGTCCATTTGAAAAATGTTATAGAATCATCATATTCTAAATTAATTATAAGGGGTAATTCAATAAGTGCTTCTTTATTGTAAATAACATTTAAAATATTTTCACTAAAAAAAACTTCAGGTTGTTCGTATATCCTAATAGGTAAAGTATCTAATCTAGCTTCACAAAAAGCATTTCCTACTTGTAAAACATATGTACCGCTAGCTTCCGGGGATTCTAAAATTAGATTTTGACTTTGGCTATTTGGTGTAATTTTTTCCCCATTAAAATACCATGTATAATTAAAATTATGGCGTACTTCTTCTGCTTCAATATAGATTGGTCCATCAGACTCACAAATAGTATCCGAAGAAAATTTTATTTCTGCAATAGAGCTTTTATATACTGTAACATGAAGACTTCCTCTAGCTATTTCTGAATTATCAGTACTGGTGATTTTGGCATAAAACAACTCACCGTTTTTAACGGTAACAGAATCTGGACGATTTATTTTTGATGTAAAAGCTGAATCTAAATACCATTCTACTGAAGATATTTCATCCCCTGCTACAGCATTTTTAAGAGCTGTTAAATCGAACTCTGTCTTAAGTAACGGCAAACCTTCTTGGTTAGCACAAATCGAAATTGACGTGTCTTGGGGATTTAAAGAACATGGCAAAACCCTAACAGAATCGACGTTAAAACATTCACCTCGTTTAACTTGTAAATAATAATACCCTACCTTATTAACCATTGGTTTACTAAATACTGAGCTTTCAGAAGAAGTAAATCCAGATCCTGTCCATGAAAAACTTACTGGTGAGCTAGTAGAACTTCCTTCTAATTGAATATCACCAGTTATACAGTCTAATTTTTTACTAGGCCCAGCTTCAACATTAGGGATAGGCCCCAGAGAAGTGACCATAACAGAATCATAATCAGTGCATAAACTGTCCTTATAAGAAAAAAAATAATATCCTGCCGAATCAACTAAAGGATTTATTACTTTAGTTGATGGAGAAAAAGATGCGCCATTTGGTCCTTTCCAATAATAATTACCTTCAATATTTAATGCGCTATTTCCTGTTAAGGCTACATTTTTTCCTCCACATTTAATTATGGCATCTGTGCCCGCATTAATGCGGTCTACATAAACCGTATCTTTGTACTCTAAAGTAGCTTGGCAATTATCTGGACTTATTAAAATTAAACTTGGTACATATTTCCCAGACCTATTATAAAAATGGGTAACCGAATCCTGATTAACTAAAGCTTCTGTGTTTGTTAAATCACCAAAATCCCAAAAGAATTTAGATACATTCGCTCCTTCAAAAAAAGCATTCATTGTATCTGAAGCACATAAATAATTATCGCCTATATTTAATGTTCCATAAGGGCCTCTTATACTTACCGTTTTAGAAATTGAATCGGTACATTTTTTACCATCACCATACGTTGTTAAAGAAATTTGGTATTTACCTCCTAGTTCATAAAAATGGCTTACATCAGAATTATTTGTTTCTGATATTGTACCATCTCCAAAATCCCACTTATAATTAGTTGCATATTCCGATTTACTTTCAAAGTTTAATGCATAAGTACCAACACACTTTACAGTATCTCCTCCAATTATGAAATTGGCTTTTGGTTTTACTAATTGCACATAAGCAGTTTCATAGACAGAATCTATACACCCTCCATCATCAATTACTTTTAAAGCTATATCATAAGATCCTGTATCAGGATACGTATGTTTCCCTTTTTTTCCATTGCTAAATGTACCGTCTCCATAATACCAAGTGTATTGATTATTTTTGGTTATAAGTGCTTCGGTTTTATTATCTATAGTAATATTTAAATCACCACATTTAAATATACCTCCAACCGGAAGCTGAGCTTTGGGTGAAAAAGACATTATGGTATCCCTGTAGGAGTCACTACAACCATTATTATCCTTAACGGTAAGCTTTAAATTAAACGCCCTACTCGATTCTTGATGTTCAAATTGATAATCAAACAACGTATCCAAAGTAATAAACTCACTTTTTTTATCATCAAAGTCCCAGATTCGCTCCGTAATTATACTGGCTTCAGAAGCGTAAGAAAGGTCCTTAAACGTACTATTAAATGTATCTGAACAGTAATGGTTACTGTCTAATAGAAACGTAGCATGTGGCCCTCTTACTTTTAAGTTTGTTATTGTTAGGGAGTCCTTACATCCAAATACATCCTCAATAATTAATGATGGATCATAAAACCCATTTTTGGTATAGGTATAATTAGTTTTGCCATTTTTATTGCCATTAGGATTTTTAATAATTTTCACATCCGAACTGTCTCCAAAATCCCAAACAAAGCGACTTATAACTTCTGTATTTATACCAATTGGTGTGAACATAACCGGAGTATTACGACAAGTTTCTATATCTTTTATTTCAAAATTGGCAGCTTCATCTACTATAACTACACCAATACTTTTAGAGCTAAGCGTATCTCTTGTTGTTGCTTTTAGTAGTGTTAGGTTTACTATATATTCCTTTTTCTGATCATTTTTGGGAAAGGTATATTGAAGAGTAGAATCTTTTGTTTCAATAGTATCTCCATTCATTGTCCATACAGCAATGGCTTCTCTCATAGATAATGCCGTAAAATTGTATGTGTATTTATCATCACAACTAGCTTGTCGAATAAAAGACAAACTCTCATTTTGGTTATAATCATCGTTACCTGTAGAATAACACACTTCCATTACTTCTACTTCCAACAAATCTGAAGAAACATAACATCCTTTGTCCGTTAGTGCCGTTACTTGTACGCTCTGATTTCCTAAATCACTAAAAGAATGGCTTATTTCTTCGGCAGTTGTACTTATTTCTGTACCATCACTGAACGCATAATTATAACTTTCAATAGTGTAACTTTTTAATGCCGTTGATATAACTGAGAATGATGTATTCTGGCAAACTTTTGGTGGAAATATTTTAAAATCAATATAAGGTTCTTCTATTCTTATATATTTAAATTCTTTTTCGGAAACACACCCTTCGTCATTATAGGCATTTAATGTGATTGTGAACCGACCATATACCCTATAAGTATGCTGAATTGAATCAAAATTACTGGTTTGTACAACTGGGGTTCCATCACCAAAATCAATTTCAAACCGTTGCGCATTTGTGCTTTTATTTTCCAAGGTGACTAAATGTGGAGGAGAACAGGCTAAAACACTATCAATATCAAAATCTGCTTTTGGATAAGGACGTACAAGAATTGATTTAATTAGCGTATCACTAATGCACCCGATTACAGTGTCACGGGCTACTAAACGTATATCCCATATTCCTGAAGTGTCGTAATTATGAATTACATTAATACCAGAAACTTCTGTATTGTTATCTTCAAAAAACCAAAAAACTTTATTTCTAGTATTATTGGTGGAAGCATACAACGGTAATGTATCACCTACACAAATACTTGCTGGAATGTTAAAATCTACTTCCGGACTTCCTATTATTACAGTTGTTGCTTCATTTAATTCTGACTCGTAACTGCAATCTCCAGTTAAATTTGTTGCTTTTAATTTAATTTTAAAATCTCCTTTTTCAGTGTAGTTATACTGAAAAGAAGCTTCATTATTCTGAAAAACAGTACCATCTCCTAAATCCCATTCAAAATTAAATCTATTTCTCTTTTCGGATGTATTTTGAATTTTGATTTCATGAGGTATTGAGCAACTAATTCTTTCTGAAATATTAAAGTCTGGTACAACACTTTCGTATACATCAATTAAATTTTCTTTAACAACAGAGCCTGTACACCCTACATTATTCGTTACTATTAATGAAGGGTCATAATCTCCCCCTTTAGTGTAGGTATGTGTTGGTTTTTGTTCTGTATTAAAAACCTCACTTACTCCGTCATCATAATTCCATTTCCAACGTATAATTTTACCCGCTTCGTTTTCACTAAGATCTGTAAAAATGACTTCTAAAGGCGAACAACCACTTACCGAACTAACTTCAAAGTTAACTTCTGGGTTTTTATATACATTTACTTTTGCGACTGCTGTTTCGGCTTGGCCTCCGTTACCTTTTACAGTTAGTTCTACCGAATATTCATCGGGAGTCAAAAAATTTCTAAACACTTGTTTACCAGAACCAGAACCAATATTATCACCATTTGAGTTTCTAAAAACCCAGTTATACTCTTGTATATTGCCTGTAGATGTTGATGCATCAAAATTTACAGAACGGCTCTCACACGAATCACCCGGTGTAGTGTAAATAAATTTTGCGCTCAATTGAGCATACGTACTATATGATGTTAATATAATGCCAAGGGTGAAGAAAAATACAATGTGCAATCGAAAATTAGTAACCATAGCTTATTTAAAACTTATAAAAAGGTTTTTCTTACTTACTTAGAATCTATGCATTTTATAATTTATTTGAGGCTAGCTCAAAACCACATTTAAAAAAGCCTATTAGATTTCTAAAAAACCTGTTTAAAGGATTCATTATAATATAACAATTTTTATGCCCCCTTTTAAGGATTTTTATATAAACCGCTTATTCCTTTTCCCGATGCGTATTTGAGTAATTTCAGTTTCTGTGTTAGGGTAATAAAAACCACTTAAATCAAATTTAGTATTAAACAATATCCACTATATGCGCTGCTTTTTTTGTTTAATTTTCTTTGCTTTTCTGTATAAAGCACTTAAATAGTGCTCTATAAGTTTTTTATAACTTTCTAAATTTCATTTACTTATCACTAAACAATAGAAAAAATGAAAAAAGTAAGGATTTTATCGTTAGATGGAGGTGGCATTAGAGGCGTAATTCCAGCAGTTGTTGTTCAGTACATAGAAGAAAAGCTTATTAAAAACACAGGAAATCCTAATGCAAGAATAGCAGACTTTTTCGATTTAATAGTAGGCACAAGTACGGGTGGGATTTTAAGTTGTATGTACCTGGCCCCTAACCCAACTGAAGAAGTTATTTCTTCAAAATATACCGCAGAGAAAGCGTTAGAATTTTATTCAAAAAAGGGCTATGATATATTTAATCAATCTAAGAGAAAAAGTTTTGGTGGTTTAAGACAAATCTTTAATGCTACACAGTATAAACCTCAAAAAATTGAAGCCATTTTTGAAACCGAATTCGGTGAGCTAAAGATGAATCAGCTACTTAAACCTTGTTTAATAACTACCTATGACATCAAAAACAAAAGATCTTTCTTTTTCAGTAGTAGAGAAAAGCCAGAAAACAAAAGATCCTTTTATGTAAAAGATGTTACCAGATCAACCTCAGCGGCTCCAACTTATTTTTCACCAGCAAAAATCAAAAATTTAATCACCAATAAAGAGATGATTAATATTGACGGTGGTGTTTTTGCCAACAACCCATCTATGTGTGCTTATTCCGAAGCTAGAAATTCTGTTTTTGAAGACCGAACAAATTATCCTTCTGCTAAAGACATGCTTATTTTATCTATTGGCACTGGTGCAGGACAATTTAACTTACCCAACGAAAATGAAAGTGATACTTGGGGTGTGTTAAAATGGGCGAAATCGATGCCCGACATTATGATGGATGCCAGCGTTGACACGGTTGATTACCAAATCAAAAAGATTTTTGAAACGCTACACCAAGAAAATCAGCTTAATTATAAACGAATTGATGTTCCGTTTGATAAAAGAGGGATGTACGATTCTGACATGGCAAATGCCTCTTCTGAAAATATAGAGAATTTAAAGCTAGCTGGTAAAGAAGCCATTAAAGCTGCGCAAAAAGTAAAACCTACCGAACATACTTTAGACAAATTCATAGAACTGTTAATTGGAAATATACCCGAAGAAATAATCGCTTAATTTTTATGTCATGAAAATCAGCACTCATAAACTTCAATCATCTTCTGGTTACAACATTACCTTTGATGAAAGCCCAAATCACTCCGGAAAATTTGCCAGTGAATTACCCGATACCATTGTAATTCATTACACGGCAGGTAGTTCTTTAGAATCTTCTGCAAAATGGCTTAAAAATCCACAGGCTTCTGCCTCTGCGCATCTTATCATAGGAAAGTCTGGAGATATAATTCAACTCGTTCCTTTTAACAAAATTGCTTGGCACGCTGGTGTTAGCAATTGGAATGGTAGAAGCGGTCTAAATAAATACAGTATAGGAATTGAAATTGATAATGCTGGTGTTTTAGAAAAAAGAGCCGAAGGTTATTATACTTATTTCGGAAAACGCATTGACGATTCGCAGGTAGTTTTGGCCACTCATAAAAATTCAATCACGGAACAAGCTTGGGAAGCTTATAATGAAAAGCAACTGGAACTGGTGGAAGAAATTTGTCTACTCTTAAAAGAGAAATACAACATCACTGAGATTGTAGGTCATGACGATATTGCACCCAAACGAAAACAAGACCCCGGCCCTGCTTTTCCTCTAGAAAAACTAAGACAGAAAATACTTTTTGGCCGAAAAGAAGACGAAGAAGTTTTCACAAAAGGAACAGTTACTGCCAATAGACTTAACATCAGAAAAGAACCAAGTACCAAAGCCGATAAAGTGGCTTCTCCCCTTCTTAAAGGAACGGATATAAAGATCTTAGAGCATAAAGGAGATTGGCTTTATGTTTCTACTGAAATTAAAGGTTGGGTGAGTAAGAAGTGGGTGGAAAAGGAATAAGTTCATACAATTTTCTTTAAAATGACAAAATCGTATACACTAATCGCTTTTCTAAAATTTGGATCTAAAAAACATATGGAAGCATTGATAAATTATCCATAACTACATATCACCTCCCAAAAACCTCACTCAACATCTCCACCCCTTCCACCAAAGTAGAAATACTGGATTGGGTAAAGTACTTGTAATCCATTACAAAGAGGTTCTGATTTTGTACCGCTTTTAACTGTTGCCATTCAGGGTTATTGGATAGCTTTTGTAAATCTTGTTGGGTACGTTCTACGGAATACCCACAGCAGCCCAATACAATAATTTCAGGATCGTAATTACGAATCATATCTAATGGAATTCTAAAGCTATCACCATGGGGATTACTTAATAGATCTACACCGCCTGCTAAATCAATTTGGCAGGGTATCCAATGACCGCAATTGTAAAAAGGCTCTATCCATTCCAAGAACAAAACTTCTTTCTTCATTTCAATAACCGGCAGTTTTGCTAAACGCTGGCGGTATTCTTTCTCTAACTCCGCCCCTTTTTCAACAGCATTCATTTCTTCTGCTATAGTTCTGAAATTCTCAAAAACATCTTCCAAACTGGCTGGAGAAAGCTGTACTAACTTTGGTTTTTTGGACAAATGAGCTACAGCAGCAGCCACTTCATCGCTATCAATTAAACAGACATCACACAATTCCTGCGTAAAAATAACATCCGGCGCAATGGCTTCTAGGCGTTCTTTATCAACCGTGTAAAGTGGCAATTCACTTTTCTTTGCTTCGGCAAATTGTTGGTCAATCGTTAGGCTATCCATACCCTGAATATCCAACCGACATTCAATCAACACTTCTTTTTCTTTTAATGCTTGTTCGGGACACTCAAACGTGATGCCGTACAACATATCTTGTAGCCCCAAATCGTAAATCATTTGCGTAGCTGCGGGAAGAAACGAACATACTTTCACTTATCAAGCTGGGTTTTAAAGGTGAATTCGGAAGGAATAATGTCTACCCGAAAAGAGTCAATGGCCGCACCAGTAGTAGAATAACGAAACACTACTCCCTTCTGAATGTAATCTATGGCATCACTGATGTAAAACGTTCCTGTGATTGGATCTATTCCTAAACCATAAAACAAGTGATCATTTTCAGGAATAAGTACCGTATTTGGCAATTCATTAGCATTTACGGACATGGAACAAACGCCATGATTTAAATAATACAAGGTCTCCCCGTCTGAACTTAAAATTAGCCCACTAGGTGAATCTTCTAAAGCAGGAAATGTAAATACTTTTTCTATGCTGAAATCTTTGGGATTAATCTTGGTTAAGGCGGCTTTTTGCTGTCCTTCTGAACCACTGAAACCCCCATTAGACAATACCCATAGTTTTTCGTTATTATCCATTACAATTCCGTTGGGCTGAAAAGTAACTTCTAGTGAGTCTATTACTTTATTGTTTATGGCATCAATTTTATACACTTTGTTACTATAAGACCAACTGCTGGCATAAACTATTCCTTTGTGCAAAAGCATTTTTTCTACAGGTCTACCAACGGTCACTTTGCCGGTAACAGCAAAGGTATTCGGATTAAAAATAGTGATATTAGGATCGTATATATCGGACAAATACGCTTTATTATCGTCTATAAACTCTATATATCGCGGAGAAACTAATCCATCTATGGTGGCTACATACTTAAACGTACGTGTATTCATCACAAAAATTTTCCCAGAGTTATTGATCACCAAAAAGCCCAAACTATCTTTTATAGCCATGGATTGGAACACATCCCCTAATGGAACATTATTGGCATTATAAAACACCTGATTGTGCACTTGGTTCTTTTCTAAATCGAAATAAGAAAGCGAGGCATTTCCATAGGTGAAATTCCCTTCGTTGCAGATGAATACTCCACTGGTTTGCTGGTTGTATTTTTTAACTGGTTCTAGTTCCTGATGTTTTTTACAGGAGCAAAATGCTAAGATATTTAGTAAAAGGAATAAAATTCTTTTCATGCTAGATTGTGATTTTTAACAATACGGAATAATTTCTTCCCGGCATAGCACGCCAAAGAACCGCTTGGTATTGTATATCGAATAAGTTGTCAATTTTAAAACGAACATCTCCATTAAAGGCCTTCCCTACTCTAAACTTTTTACCTGCCGAAACATGATTCAGTACATAACCTGGTAAATTACGTCGGGTATCATCATTGCTTGATGTCGTGTAGCGTCTACTATTGAAATTATAGGTATACATGAGGTAAAACCCTTTCTTTTCTGCTGTTAAAAAAATATTACAATTGTGTACAGGAATATAGATAAGTTGTTTTCCTTGTGACCTATCTAAATCGCTTTCTGCTTCCTGATTGGTGGTTTTGGTATAGGCGTAATTTAGATTTCCGCCAATTTTAAAATCCTTTTTTTGATAGGCTGAACTTAAATAAACTTCAACTCCTCTTGAAAAAACAGTTTTCAAATTTTCGGCAGTCCAATACCTAAAATCACCGGGACGCCAAATAATCCAATTGTTAATGTAAGAGGCAAACCCTGTTACTTTTACTTCGGAATTGAAATTTTGGGACCAACTTTTTTTATGCCGAACACCTAAATCTCCTGTATAACCTTGTTCAGGTTTTAGATCCGGATTTCCACCGGGCACCCAATACAAATCGTTTAAAGTAGGTTGGTGGTAATTTCTAGATACATTCCACAGAATAGCAGTATTTTTCTTATCGAAAGGTAGTATTTCCAAACCCAAAGAAGGCATTAAAGGAGTTAGTTGATCGGCAATAAATTCTTCACGAAGAAAAACAAAAGCAGATACACGGTCCGAAAAGGCATAATGTAAACTAATGCTTAATCCGCTTTCTATGCGTTCGGCAGAATAACCAATATTTCTCTTTAAATCATGCGTATAAACTTTATGATAATTGATAGTGGTTAATGTCCTTAAACGTAATTTAGGCCTCAGTTTCAAATTGTATTCATGCCTGTTTAACCAACTATCGGTTTGGTTTTCAGAATTAAAATGTAGAACCGTGTCTGCTGGCATTGTAAGTTGAGCGCTGTAGTAATCTAAATCACTATGAGCGTAACCTGTAATAAATTCAGAAGTAGAATTTTCCCAGTATTTCTTCCATTTAACTACAGTTCTGGTGGTATAATCATTTTGGTACTCTTCGTGTTTAGCACCTGAATATGACATAATCGGCGGAATATTTCGGTTAGCTTGTTGGTACCAAACATGTGCACTTACAATGTTTTCTTTACCCGCATCAAAATATACTTCCCCCAAAACCCCGTCTTTGTTATAATCGGCATCTTTCTGTTTTTGAGTGTTTTGTTCGAAACTAGCCGTATTTGTAAATTCAAAATCATTTTCACTTTCTTGATGAAAATAACGGACATTGGCTTGCCATTTTTCTGTCCCTGTTTTCAGCCCTAAAAAAGTATTATAGGTTGAAAAACTTCCTATGCCTTGAATGGCTGTTACTTGAGTTCGCTTTTTAAATTCCGCTTTAGAATTCATTAAAACACTTCCCCCTAAAGCGCCACTACCTTGTTCTAAAGAACTTCCACCGTGTAGTAATTCTACTTCGTCTAAGAAATAAACCGGAATCAAAGAAAAATCAACTTGCCCTACCATGGGATTATTTAGGGTTATTCCGTTCCAAAGTACTTGTGTGTGCGATGCCGCTGTTCCTCTAAAAGAAGCTGAAGCCAACCCACCTTGACCATACGTTTTAATAAACACCGGACTGTGTTGCGCTAAAAGTTCGGAAACCGAAGCATTGATTTCATCTTCCAAAGCAGTAGAATCGATCTCGGTTTTGGTTAAACCGCGTTCGGGCAAAGGTCGTTGGCGAATGATCTCTACGCTGTTTAAAAACAGCGCAGAGTCACCTTGAGCCAATGTATTATGGATAATAAAAAGGTAAAACAGGATAATATGTATCCGTTTTAGAAACACCTATTTTACCAATAGTTTTTGCTGCGTTATTTTACCACCAACAGTAGTTACTTTCAGAATGTACATACCCGAATTCCAATCGTTTAGTAGTACTGCTTCTTCCGAAGTACAATTATTTACGCTATAAACAAGGTTTCCGGAAGCTGAAAAGACTTCCATCGTTGCTCCTTCTGCTCCGCTAAGGATTGTCTTATCACTTGCGGGATTAGGATGTAAACTGAAACTTGATTTAGAAACATCACCAATTGCTGCCGTTACTTCTTCAACAGTAATGGTAGTTTTAGCCGATTGCTTTAACGTAGTATTCTCTTCTAATTCAACCGAAAAAGTAACTTCTCCAGTCTCTTTTAATATTACATAAGCATTCTCTTCAACAGGAAAGTTTATGTTGTCTGAATACCATTTTAAACTGCTATTGCTTAAACGACCATTTTCAAAAGCATACGCTTCTAAATGCAGCGTATCATTTTCGGTAGCCGTTAAGGTTGCGGGCATATCCTTCATGACCACTAATTTTGTTTCTCCCGAAATGCTGGCATCTGCCGCTACGTCTACCGCACCTCTAATTTCAGTGGAAACCTCGCCAGCCCAGCCGCCGTTACCGTTTACAGCAGTTTGTACTTTTACAAAATGAATAGATTCTAAGTCAACGTAATTTCCATTTTCATCTATTGCCCAAGAAATATCAAACGCATCTCCACCAGAGTTTTCTTTAGCTGCTGTATATGGATTATCTGGACGAGTATCCGGTGCAGATCCTTTTGCAAGATTATCTGCATAACCAAAAGCACGCTGTTTTAAGGTAATAAAACTTGGGTTGGTTTTATCCAAAACATCCTTCAACAAAAGACCTCCTAAGGTATAGTTATCTCTATTAATGGAAGGAAAATACGATTCCGTAGGATACCATTCTTGTTTGTGAAATGTATTGGTTGACACCACTCCACTTTCACCTAAATTATCTGTCCATGGAATATCAACCTGTATCGCTTTTGGATTTTCATAGCGTAGTTCATAATTCTTTTCGGTAGAAGAAAAGTAATAATCACTACCCGCCAATAAATACCATGTATCATCCGCTAAACCATTTTCATTTTCGTCTTTCATTACATACACGGCTCCTGGTTCGGACCAGTTGGCATAAGCATTACCAAAAATGGTAAAATCGACACCAAAGGGATTTTCAGTATCGTTTTCAACGGCATTTTCGAAACGAAAAACAATATAACCACCGTAAGCACCTAATGATATGGTTCCAGTAGTTCCGCCAATAATTTTATTAGCACCGGCAGGACTACCCGTAACTTCGGTATTAATAAACTGCCCGGGTGCAGGAACATATTCCAACACTTCGGAAATGTATTGGGCTTTCAGTATAAAACTGAAAGCCACTAACAAAATTGTAAGTATATTTTTCATTGTTGAATTTTTGGAGTCTAAGCGAGATACTTAGACTAGTTTTGGTCTTTAACATATTTATTAACTGGCCTTAGCAAGATGCCAAGACCATATTTATAAGGATCTGTTTGCAACACATTCCTGCGAAAGCAGGAATAGAGATCCCCGGGTCAAGCCCTAGGATGACGTTGTAGTTGGCTTTAGTAATTCTTTAATCACTAAAGTCAGTTTCCTCCCTGACTTATCTCTTACTGCTTCATTACTTTTGAGGTAATAATGCCTTCAGTAGTTTCTACTTTAAACACATAATTACCCATAGGTAAATAATCTAAATTCACTTGTGAAAGTCCCTTCATGTTTTGATTTTGGTAAACCGATTGCCCATGAATGTTTAGTACTTCTACGCTTTTTACATTTTCAGCATTAAAATTAAAAACACCTGTTGACGGATTAGGGTATACAGCCGATTGTTGGTTTTCTACAGGACTAAATAAACTACTAATGACTTCTTTTTGGTATACTAAATTGTCCATAGCAAAGGTAGCCGGTGTGTTCATTCCAAACTGACCAACATCAGAAGAGGTTACTGAAAAATCTATACTATCCACAATACCTAAACCTGAAAGATCAAACCATTGCCATGTTTTAACAATGTAATCTTGGGTATTATCTACAAATCTAAAGTCTGCTAAATAAAACTCAACTGGGGAAGTTGGGATACCATCTTTATAACCTGTTGCCGTTAACAAAAAGAAATCTTCATCGTCACCCGAATCACCACCAAATTTTTTAGCAAACTGGTCGCCTTGTTCCATAGACAAAGCCGCATAGGTAGAATTAGTCACATAAACACCTTTTACGGATGATGCTTCGGTAGCAGTTTTAGGTAAGTGTAGCCTAGATTTGTCTGAACCGGTAAAAGCAATAGCAAATTGGTCTTCGTTACTTTGTAATAGAGTATCCATACTGGAGGCTGTAATATTCCCAAACTGATTACCAAAACCAGCGGTAGTATTGTTTGTTACATTGCTGTAACCCCAGCCACTCCAAGTGGTGTAGGTTCCATGATCGGTAAAAGTATTTGGGAAGAAAACTTCATTATTGGTAAATCCTCCACTACCATCAGATCCGTTCCAGTACGATTCTTCAGCTAAAACCGGCGTTTCAAAATCTACAATAGATTTACTAGAAACATCTACTTGCGGCCAAACGGCAACATAAATCACTTTGCTACCCGAGGCAATTGGAGCGGAATAGGCAACGTATAATTTAGTTTGTCCTAATGTTAGAAAGTTAAGTGTTGCTACATCTCCGTTTATGGTTGCAGTTGCCACAGATGCATTTGAATTAGCATCTATCGAATACGAAGCTATACCAGCAGGAAGACCTATTAATTCGGAAATATTCACCTGAACGGTTGTGTTCGCAAAACCAGTTATGTTTTGAGCCGTAAGTGTGAACGTAAATAATAAAGCGCACAAAGAAATGTAAAGTGTTTTCATACTTAGTGTTGAGTTTGAGATAAATCGTTTTGTGAGGAAATTAAGTATTTGAGGTAGGTCTTTAAAGGACCACCGGAATACAGTTGCTACTTTAGCGAACCATACTCCCAAAATCGTTGAATTGCTCATCGTTATTTTATTTTACAATGAGCCTTCGATTTGGATGTAGGATAATGCAGTTGGAAATTACAGTATAGTAATACCGTAGATAAGCCGTCTACATTCCTGCTTTTCCACCGAAAGCTGAAAATGTTTACTTTAACTAGGCAGGTCTTCTGGCTTACTCGTTTTGTGCGCCTTCCCATCCATACCGATGTTTATCGGGAATGAACAGTGGCAGGGTTGCACAAAATTGTGACTGAGCTTACAGCTACGGGGATAGCTCCGGATTTAAACCGGATTCCCTTTTAATCCAAGAATACAGTTGTATTCCTGAAACCTAAAAGCGATGCAAAGGTAATGATTTTTTTACAACAGATTTCCATTATATCTGAACAACTAATGTAGATACTAATACCCAGCTTGGTTATTCAGTACTACATTTTAAAAATTTTATAAAACATTAAAAAATCAGAAAAACCTTCTTTATTGATTCTACTGCTCGTTTTTACAAATTTTTCAAAACACAAAATTGAAAAGAATAGTATTTGAGTTTTAAACTGAAAAACAATTAAACTACTCTGCTATGAATAACACGTATTTAACTTGTATTGAATTGTGCCAAAAATGCTTAGTTGATTGCCAAGACTGTTTGGTACATATGGCCAAAAAAGAATCAAAAAACGACTGTCCTATTTGTTGTATTGAATGTATAGACGCATGTTTGGCCTGCATAAAATTTTTATCGGCCAATAGTAATTACGCTAAAAAGTATTGTGAACTCTGTACCGAAATTTGTGAGTGGTGCGCCAAAGAATGTGGCGAACACGATCATGAGCATTGCCAAAAGTGTGCTAAATCTTGCTCTGAATGTGCAGAAGCTTGCAGACAGCTTGCCGCTTAAGACTTTTACAAAAGAAGCAGACTTAAAGCCTGCTTCTTACTATTCATTTTTAGAAATTATAACCCACACCAAAATTAAGGTAATTCACCAACGTAAAATTGTACACTTCATCGTTATCGGCACCACCTTCTAATATTCTATACCCTATTCGGGCATAAGCTTTTTCGGTAATGTAAATGGGTAAACTTAACTGAAAATCAAATGCTCTACCCTGTTTAGAGGCTAAACCATCCCCTTCAAATAATAAACCTACATATTTTGAAAAATGCCAATGTGCGTACAAGTTAATGAGGGGCACAAAACCAAGATTCGATTTTTTAGAACTTAAATCCTCTTGTTCAATCATTATAAAAGCATCTCTAATTTTAGCAGTAAGTCCTACACCTAAGCGTAATTTTTCATTCCTTAAAAAATCATATCGGTATGTGATTCGGTAAGAGTTAAACTGATAACTTAAGTCTGTTTTAGTATTAGAAGAAAAAGTGGTTCCATTAAAATCAATTGGACCTGAAAACTGTCCTTCATAAAAAAGTTTTAGCGGGGCATATAGAACAAAAATATTATGTCTGTTTTTAAACCTTGCTCCTCCTCTTATTCTACCATATAACTTACCCTGGCTTTCTAAGGCCTCGTTGGCATTAAACTCGGTTCCACCATCTCCCGGAACTCTTATTTTATTATAACCTGAAAAAGTAGCCCCCGTTTCAAAATCGCCTATAAGTTGGGCATTGCTTATTGTAAAACAGCTTATGCTTATAAAAAGTATAATAAGTTTTTTCATAATAGTGTTCTTTATACCATGCATTAACTACACCGCACAAAAGTTTGTTCCTGCATAATGGCGTTTTAATGGTCGCTGAAAAAACAAGGCCATTGAAATAATTCGCCAAAAAAGTAACTAAATGACACGCACAGATGTAATAACAACAACAGAAAAGCCCTAATGTGTTGTTAGAGAACAAAAGAAAATCAATCTTTAAGAATCTAATAGTAAAACATATGGAAAAAATGCTAGCCTTCTTTGCTTCGCTTAATATTCTTACGCAAGCGGAACTAGAAAATGCTCACTTCGAAAATAAAACCGTAACCCTTAAAAAAGGAGAATATTTTGTTCGTGAAGGCAGAACTTGCAAAAATGTAGCGTTCATAAAAAGTGGCGTTCTTCGCTCTTATTTTATAAAAGAAAATGGAGAAGAAGTTACCTATTGCATTACTTTCAAAGACAGTTTTATGACTGCTTATACTTCGCTAATTACAGGGGAACCAGCGCAAGAAAATATACAAGCAATTACAGATACCGAGCTTTACATTATCTCTAAAGATGAAATGGAAAGAAGAATGAACGAAAGCCCAAATTGGATCCGCGTTCAGAAGTATTTTGCCGAACAAATGTATATTGAATTGGAACGCCGAATTTTTTCCTACCAAAAAGAAAAAGCCAAAGAACGCTACCAACAACTCATCACCAATTACCCGGAATACGTTGAGCAAATTCCTTTACAATTTTTGGCTTCTTATCTAAACATTACCCCAAGACATTTAAGTAGAATACGCAGCGAAATCTCCTAAATTTAACGCAATAGACATTTGTCCTATTGAAAGAAATTTCAGCTTTCTAGTTTAGCATGAGTAAACAAGAAAGCCATGAAAAACATACTTATCATTAACGGACATCCTAACGCCAACAGCTTTAATTTTGCTTTAGCCAAAGCCTATAAAACGGGGGCGCTTACTAAAGAGGTTCAACTAGAAGAAATTATAGTTTCAGAATTAGACTTCAATCCTAACCTTCAGTTTGGTTACCAAAAAAGAACAGAACTTGAACCCGACCTTCTAAAGGCTTGGGAAAAGATTAAACGAGCCGATCACCTTGTTTGGGTTCACCCGGTTTGGTGGGGCGGTTTACCAGCCATACTTAAGGGTTTCATAGACCGACTTTTTTTGCCTGGTTTTGCCTTTCAATACAGAGAAAATTCTATTTGGTGGGACAAACTTTTAAAGGGAAAAACTGCACACATTATCACTACTTTAGATCAACCCGGTTGGACGTATAGATTTATGTTTGGTAGACCAAGTGTTAACCAATTACGAAAAAGTACGCTTGAATTCTGTGGGGTTAAACCTGTAAAGCTAACGTATGTAGGAATTATAAAAGGCTCTACTTCGGAACAAAGAAATAAGTGGCTAAAAAAGGTTGAAAACTTGGGAAAACAGCTAAAATAAGCTTGATTTTTCTTTAACCTGAATATAAAATCACAGCCTACTTAACTCAGCAAGGTTTTCTTTCTTCGGAAGAAGAAAATAATTTTCTACAGAATCTCTTTTAGGTAGGCTTCTTTGTCTAGTAAATGCGTTAACGTATAACTTTTAAAAATCCGAACAGAGGCATGTCTTACTTCCTGAAAAGCCAAACGAATAGAACACAAATCTTCGTCGGGACATTCGTCACAACGTTCATAAAAACGGTATGTAGCACAAGGTATTAAGGCAATTGCACCATCAAAAACACGCATAACATCTGCCATGTTTACCTCATTTGGATCTTTCCGAAGATAATATCCACCTCCCTTACCCGTTTTGCTGTTTAGGATTCCGGCACGTTTTAAATCCAACAAAATGCTTTCTAAAAATTTCTTAGGTATGTTTTCTTCCTGCGCTATGTTTCCAATCAATAAAGGCCCTTTATCCTTGTTGCGGGTTAAATTCAACAAAGCTATAAGTGCATATTTTGTTTTCTTGGAAATCATAAATTGAAATTAAGGGAAAAAAACAGCTTTAAGAAATCGGAATAACACACTAATTATCCGTACTGGAATTAAAATGATCTTCAGAATAATTAAATATATACTAATTGGACTTCTCCTACTACCATTAAGTTATTTAGTATTGGCTTTGTTGTTCAGTTATGTTCCCAATCGTTTAGGCACTACTTCGGGAATTAAAACCCATACTATTTTTATACATTCAAACGGTGTGCATTTAGATCTTATCCTACCTAATCGGCAGTTGCAGTTACCTATAACACTTAAAGAACAAATAAAGGCTACAGAACATGGATTTACATCTTTTGGTTGGGGCGACAAAGACTTTTATTTAAACACACCCGAATGGAAAGATTTGAGTTTTAAAACGGCCTTTAATGCTTTATTTTGTACCAGCGAAACCTTAATGCACATTGACCGATTTAGTTCCCCAAACACTTCTTGGGATTCTATAAAAGTATCAGAAAAAGGTTTTGAGCAATTAACTAAATACATTGAAAACAGCTTTGCCAAAGACAGCCTAAATAACTTCTATAAAATACCTGATGCTCATTACAATAACACCGATAATTTCTACAAAGCTGTTGGCAGTTATTCTTGTTTTAAAACGTGTAACACATGGGTAAATGTTGCATTAAAACAAAGTGATTTCACCACTTCTTTATGGACTCCGTTTGATTTCGGAATTATGTACCACGTTAGAAATCAATAAGATAAAGAGTTTAGTCCAGCACTTTCATTTTCGCTAAAAAAGTAGTAATTTATTCTATGCCTTTAAGAAAAATTAAGAACCTTTTACACATTCCTATAAGTTCTTACGAATTGCTTTCTAGCATATTTACGCAAAAGCAATTTATTAAAAACGAACTGAATGAAGTACTTCAACTTTTTGAACGTGGAAAAGATGAAACGCTTTCTTCAAAGGATTTCAAGAAAATTAAAAAGTATTACGCTTTGGGCGTTCCTGGCATTTTAGGAAAGGCTTTTAGTATTCTTAACGGACACCCAATTACTCATACCGAACGTTTAGCCAGTACTTACCAAGGAGCGTTAACGGGTTTATTTGACGATTTTTTTGATGATTTCGATTTACCAGAAGTTTACCTGCGTAAAATGATTGAAGTTCCAGAGAGTATAGAAACCACCAAATCGAACGAGGCATTGTTCCTTTATTTATACAAACAATGTTTAAAGCATGTTGATAATCCGGCCTTAGTAAAACAATATTTTAATCAAGTTTTAAACGCTCAAGTTTGTAGCCTAAATCAGACCAAAACAGAAACCAGTTTAGATGAAATAAAAGCTACTACGCTGTTTAAAGGCGGAATTTCCGTAGTGTTTTACAGAGTAGCCTACCAGCAACACATGAATCCGCTGGAAGAAGCTGCTTTGTATAAATTAGGTGGTTTAATGCAATTAGGGAATGATATTTTTGACGTTTATAAAGACCTACAAAGTGGTGTAAGAACTTTAGTAACCGAATGCAACGACATTAAAGAACTGAAACGCTACTTTTTTCAGCTGTTGCAAGAAGTTTATACAGAAATCTATGCTACAGATTACGACACCTACCGAATAGAACGGTTTATTCAGTTTTTAAATTTAGGCATACACCGCATTAGTGTTTGTTTAGATCAATTAGAAGAACTGCAAAATCAAAACGGAGGCATTTTTCAGCCTGAAAAACACGAGCGCAAAGAGTTAATCTGCGACATGGAAAAAACCGGAAACTTAATGAAAGTAGTGAGGTATTGCGTGTACGGAGTTAACTAAACCTCACCACCTTTTTTAACAGATTTACAATCTTCTGTCCTCTTCTTTTATAGGCAAATCATTAATACTAGCGTAACGCTTGGCCATTAATCCATTTTCATCAAATTCCCAATTTTCGTTACCGTAAGCTCTAAACCATTCGTTATTGGTATTTCTGTATTCGTATTCAAAACGAACAGCAATTCTATTTCCTGAATGCGCCCAATAGGTCTTTTTAAGTTTGTAATCTAATTCGGTTTTCCATTTATTACTTAGGAATTTTTTCACTTCTTCTCTCCCATTCACAAACTCGCTTCGGTTTCTCCATTCGGTATCTACGGTGTACGCCATACTTACTTTCTCGGGATCTTTGCTGTTCCAACCGTTTTCGGCAGCTTGTATTTTTTGTTTAGCAGTTTCTTCAGTAAACGGCGGAAATGGTGGTTTTTGCTCCATAACTACGTAAGGTTTAGATTTCATTTTAAAGATATACTTTATCTATTACCAATTGCAAAATGATAATAACAAAAAAAACATGTGTTCTACCTTTGTAATTTTTATGCTACGGTATGTACTTTTTGTATTATGAAATGAAATTTTACTTACGTACATTTACTAAGTCCACAAAATAGGTTCTCTCATCTTAAACCCACACGTTAATGAGTACCCTTAAAAACCTCCCTGTTTTAAACATCTCTAATTTTGAGGACTACAATTGCTGCATGGAATTTGAAGCTAATTTCTATGTAAGAGTCTTTAACGAACATATTAGAGATAATAAATTTCTTGACGTTTCACACAGTCATGATTTTTATTTGGTACTACTCATCACCGAAGGAAGTGGTATTCACAAAATAGACTTTCACGAATACCCCGTTGAACCGGGTTCTATGTTTGTGCTTTCACCTGGGCAGATGCATGTTTGGGATTTATCGGATAATATTAACGGACACATTCTGTTCTTTAAGAAAGAGTACTTCTTACTGGATTTTAACAACGACCGCTTAGACCGTCTACCCTTCTTTAAGTCAACCTTCAGCAAGCCTTATGTAAAATTGAAAGATACCGACACCGAAAAAATAACCGATTTGTACAAACAAATTAATTCGGAATACGGAAAAAGACAGATTCAGTACCACGACATGATTCGCCTTTATTTAAACATTATGTTTATAGAATTGGCGCGTTTATACAAAGCCGAAGAACAAATTCAGTTTGAATACAAATACGAAGTGATACAATTGAACCGGTTTGAAAAATTAATCGATCAGAACTTTAAAAACCACCTGCCTATTACCGAATATGCAGACAATATGAGTTTATCGATGAAGCAATTGAATTATATTTGCAAAAAAACCATCAATAAAACACCTTCGGAACTAATACAAGAAAGAATAATGCTAGAATCTAAACGATTATTAGTACATTCTGAATTATCTATTTCTGCTATTGCGGAAGTACTTAATTTTACCGACAGTTCTTACTTTATCCGCTTATTTAAAAAAGTATGCGGTACAACCCCAGATAAATTTCGGATAGAATATATTTCGGAAGGAAGAAAAAAGAGTTTTCCATTTAAACACAACCATTAATATGACATTATTATTTCTAGGCGGAATTGGATTCAACGAGTTAATCCTAGTCTTTCTATTGATCTTCTTTTTGTTTGGCGCCCGTAAAATACCAGAATTGGCAAGAGGAATTGGTAAAGGCATGGGTGAATTTAAAAAAGGAATGAAGGGAGACGAAAAAGAGGATTCTAAAGAAAGCACCTCTAAAGTTTAAACCCGTTAACGATTTATATAATTGCTTTTACATTTTTCTTTCTTTACCCTCGCATTTTAAAAGAGGCTTCCAATCCCGGAAGCCTTTTTTCTTATAGCAAACTGAGTTATCCAAGTCACTTTTTTAAACTGAATCAATCATAAAGTTTTTCATCAATCAACTATGAAACATGATCCCGCACTGGATGTTTTAATAAACAAAAAAGCATAAAAAAAGGCCCTCACTATGAGGGCCTTCCAATCGAACCAAAAACCAACCAAATCACAGATATGATTGAACCAGAAATATGCATTAGAAGATCTATTCCAAATCAAAATAAATTCAAATCATTCGCTTTGCAAATTTTCATTCTTTAACCGTAGCCCTGCTATGCTTTCAGAATGAAAACACCTGATTTTTTATTCTTTTGATTTTCATAACGATTTCCAATACATACTACTGGTTTAACTTGATGCCTTAATCGCAAAACTATTAATATATTCCTCCGGTTTCATAGGATCAAATTCTTTACCCATAATCACGTGTTTTTTATACGTTGTAGAAGGTGCTTCATAACCTTGTTCTTTCATTTTAGTAGCACAATCGGTAGCCAAATAAACTTGTTCGGCTATTTTTTTGTAATCAATAGCGCCGTCTACATAACCCCAACGTTTCATTTGGGTTAATATCCAAACCCCCATACTGTGCCACGGGAACGGATCAAAATCAATTCTATCCGGTACTTTCTTAACATTACCTAGACCATCGGCATAAGTTCCCGTTAGTACTTGTTCAACCACCGTAACAGGCTGATTTAAATAATTCTTAGGCGAAATAGCCGCAGAGATTTCTTTTCTATTTTCAAGTTTAGAAGAGTAAGCCGTTGCATCTACAATAGCGCTAAATAGTGCTGCATAAGTGTTCGGATTCGTTTTTGTAAACTCTTCGCTACAAGCAAAAGCACAACAAGGATGTCCGTCCCAAATGTCTTTTGTAAGCATATGCAAGAATCCTACGTTCTCGTACACAGCTCTTTGGTTAAACGGATCCGGAGAAAGATAACCGTCCAAATTACCTGCTCTTAAATTGGCTACCATTTCTGGTGGCGGCACCACTCTAATTTGTATGTCTTTGTCTGGGTCTAAACCAAATTCTGCCACATAATAACGCAACAAAAAGTTGTGCATAGAATATTCAAACGGAACACCAAACTTAAAGCCTTTCCATTGCGAAGGATCACGTTTGTCTTTGTGTTTGTTGTGCAAACAAATAGCTTGTCCGTTAATATTTTCAACCGCAGGCATTACATAGTTAGACGCCACGGAACCGGCTCCCATAGTCATTGCCAATGGCATTGGCGTTAACATGTGTGAAGCATCGTATTCTTTATTTAAACTTTTATCACGTGCAACGGCCCAACCCGCTGTTTTAATTACATCTACATCTAAGCCGTATTTTTCATAAAAACCCATAGGTTTAGACATAATAATAGGCGTAGCGCAAGTAATGGGCACAAAACCAACACTCAACTTCGTTTTTTCTAATTTAGAAGCACCCATGGACGTTTCACCACCATTCTCAACGGCTTTCTTGGTATCGTTTACACAAGACTGAATAAGCCCCATGGGTATAACGGAAGCCAAGGCCGCTTTAAAGGTATTTTGACCTACTAGTTGAATAAATCGTCTTCGGTTTACATCGTTACCACCAAAAAGCGACTTTACAATAGTATTTTCCACAAAGCGGTTAACCATATCTTCTTCCGTAGAAGGCAGGCTTTCGTTAGACACATTTGAGCTGGTGTTGCATGAAGAACATGAACACCCGGCACCATGACTTAAATCGGAATTTTCGTCGTACGGATTATCTAAACTTTTAACTGACATTAGGTATCCTTTAAATTGAAATTAGAATTATCGTATTATGCCTCTGTAGACATTACCATTTTTTGTACGGTAAAAATTTACCATTCAAAATAACTTTTACACGATCACCTTTAGGGTGCTCTTCTTTTTCTATATCCATTGAAAAATCAATAGCACTCATAATACCATCACCAAACATTTCATGAATCACCGATTTAGCACTTGGGCCATAGACATAGGCAATTTCAAAAAACCGATAAATTAATGGATCACTTGGTATTACTTGTCCCATTCCTTTAGTAGGGTATTCGGTTAAAGCATCTTCTACTTCTGGGCTTAAGCCTAAAATCTCTGCTAATACTTTAGCTTCAGCGGGTAATAAACTTGCGCTTCCCATACAGGCTGCTGCTACACAAACAGGAGCTAATCCAATTTTTTCTGAAATTTCTTCCCAGGTAAGTCCTTTTTCTTTTTTAGTAGCTAAGATGATTTCTTCCATTTCTTTCTTAGTCATAGCAATTTGTATTTAGGTAAAACAAAGGATTTAAAAAACGTATTATTTAGGTATCGTTTCGGGTGTAACTGTTAATGGGAAAGAACTATCGTCCAATTCTTTTCCTCTAATCTGATCGCCTAAAATGGCCGATCGTTTCACCAAGAATTCTATTAAGTGATTCCGTACCGCATAATAAGCGGGGTCGTGGATTATAGATTCTCTACCACGCGGTTTGGGTATATTTACTTCTACCGATTCTACAATTCTGGCTTCAGGCCCATCCGACATTAATAAAATTCGGTCTGAAAGAAGAATAGCCTCATCTACATCATGGGTAATCATGAAAGTAGTTTGCTGGGTCTGTGTACAGATGTCTATTAATTTATCCTGAATTTTACCTCTGGTAAGGGCATCTAAAGCGCCAAAAGGTTCATCCATCAATAATAAATCGGGCTCAATGGCAAACGCTCTGGCAATACCTACCCTCTGGCGCATACCACCAGATAATTCCGAAGGTTTTTTATCTAGAGCATGTTCTAAACCTACCGCCTTTAAGAAATAGTTGGCCCGTTCATTTACCTCTTTTTCGGGCATTTTAGGAAACTTACAAGAAATAGCTATTGTAACATTTTTCTGCGTTGTTAACCACGGTAGTAAACTGTGATTCTGAAAAATCACTCCTCGCTCTAAACTTGGACCGGTAATAATTTTACCATCCATTACCATTTCCCCTCCAGATGCAGCGTCTAAACCGGCCATAATATTCAGAATGGTAGATTTACCACAACCCGAATGACCAATTACACAAACAAACTCCCCTTTTTTCATCTTAAAATTCACATGCTCGAAAATGGTGATCTCACCCTTTTCTTTTTTTAGAGGATACCTTTTGGCTAAATTTTTTACTTTAATGAAATCTTCCATGTTCCTCTTTTTTAATCGACATATTCAAACCTAGAAGCAATGGCTGCAATCAGATAATCCAAAGCCATACCTACAACTCCAATCATTAAGATGGAAAATGCTACACTGGCTAGATCTAGGTTATTCCACTCGTTCCAGACATAATAGCCTATACCGGTACCTCCTACCAGCATTTCGGCAGCAACAATCACCAACCAAGAAATCCCAATAGAAATCCGCATACCTGTAAATATGGTTGGTAAAGCAGCCGGAAGAATTACCCGAATGGCTGTTTTAAAAGGGGACATTTCTAATGTTTGTGCTACATTAATCCAGTCTTTTTTCACTTCCATTACCCCAAAAGCCGTATTAATAAGTATGGGCCACAGCGAGCAAATGAAAATCACAAACACCGAAGACATAATAGAATCCTTAATAACAAAGAGCGCCAAAGGCATCCATGCCAAGGGTGAAATCGGTTTTAAAATTTGTATATAAGGCTGAAGCGCGTTATACAATATGGGTGACATACCAATTAAAAAACCAACAGGTATGGCTACCAACAACGCCAGAAAATAGCCAATCATTACACGGCCAATGCTATACAATAACTGAATACCAATTCCTTTATCATTAGGACCATTATCATAAAAAGGATCACTTAATTCTTCCCATGCTCTAATAAAAACTTCAGTTGGGCCGGGTACATGGGCTTGATTTTCATTGGCTCCCATTAGACGTTCGTATTCGGTCATGTTTTCCTTACTTCTTTTCCCAGAACCGGTTAACACTTCTCCTACTATATAGAAGAGTGCAAATAACCCAATGGATAAAAGAATGGATTTTCGGTTGTTTGTCATATCTGTCAACATTTTTCAGCCTTTATTAAATTGGCTGTTTGTTTATAGAAGCAATATAGACCATGTAAACAGGAATTACATAGGACAAAATTTACGTATTAATGCATATTCACTCCCTTTTAAATAAGTATTAATACGTAAAAAATATTCTTGTATTGAAAATTGATTTATAAAAAATAATTACCACATCTATAATTTGAACAATTGTGTAGCAACTTCAGTTTTAAATAAAAGCTATGTAAAATCTTAAATTTAAAATGTATGCCATTTATAATTAACGAGAAAGCAAAAGAAAATGTAAATATATACTATGAAGATTATGGAGCAGGTCAACCGGTAATATTAATTCATGGCTGGCCATTAAGTCACAGAGCTTGGGAACACCAAGTATCTGAAATTGTAGACGCAGGTTACCGATGCATTTCATATGACCGTCGTGGATTTGGAATTTCTTCCGCCCCTTGGGAGTCTTATGATTATTCTGCATTAACAAGTGACCTTCGTGAATTAATCCTTCAATTAGACCTTAAAGAATGTATTATTGTTGGTTTTTCTATGGGGGGTGGTGAAGTAGTAAGATACTTTACAGATTATGGTAATGACAGAATTGCTAAAGCTGCCTTAATTAGTTCTATTATACCAATTGTAAAACAAAAGGAAAATAACCCAGATGGGGTGCCTGAAAATGATCTTAAGGATATTATGGGGGCACTAAAGGAAGACCGTGTTGGTTTCCTAAAACAATTTCATCAAATGTTTTATAATTATGAGGACAACAAAGATAAGATTAGCGAATCGGCTTTACATTATGACTGGTCAATTGCTGCCTATGCCTCTCCAAGAGCCACAATAAAATCTGCCGAGGCTTGGGCTAAAACCGATTTCAGAATTGAAATGATTAATGTTAAAGTTCCTACATTAATTGTGCATGGTGATGCAGATCAAATTGTACCCATTAAAACTGCCGGTGAGCAAGCGGCTAAAGGAATTGCTGATAATGAATATCATGTAATTAAAGGTGGCCCCCATGGTTTAAATGCTACTCATAAGACAGAATTAAATAAAATCCTTATAGACTTTCTGAAAAAATAAGCCAACTAAAAATTGGAATTTTAAGAGCCTTCGCCTACAACGAAGGCTATTTTTATTCTAAATTCTCTAGTTTACTAAAAGCTTTAGATGCAGTTAAACCATGAAGTAAAATTGAGATTAAGACCACAAAAGCAGTTAAAGACCAAATCTCTTTTTCATAAGTAAAACTAGCTTCTCTTAAAGCAAAAGAAAGATAGAAAAACGATCCTATACCTTTAATCCCAAAAAAGCTTATAATCAATTTTTTCTTTTTGGAAATCTTTAGCCCCAATAATCCTATCACCCCAGATATTGGCCTTATTATTAATACAAAAGCAATACCCAGAAAAGCCAAAGGCCAGCTTAAATGATCTAATATGCCTGTTAGTAATGCCCCACCAAATAGTATAAGAAGTATGGCCAACAATAAACGTTCTATCTGATCTGTAAAAGCATGTAACTTTTCATGATAAGCATGTTCCATTTCATAGTTTCTTATAGTTACTGCCGTTACAAAGACAGCAACAAAACCATACCCATGTAATAATTCTGTAAGTCCATAAACAGCTAAAGTCCCCGACAATGCTACTAAACCATCTCTAATATGTAGTACTTTGTATCTTTCGGGTAAGTAAAAAAACAAAAACCGTATAACCACCCCAGCAAGATATCCTAAAAGAACGCCCATAAAAATACGGTAAACCAAGTCTATCCAGACCCAGTCAAAAAACCACGATTCTCCATTTAAAGCATAATGAGCTAAAGCAATTGCCAACCAAGTAAAAGGAAATGCCATACCATCATTCATGCCTGCTTCGGTAGTTAGCGAAAATCTTACTACGTCATTTTTACCGCTATTGGGAGGCCCTACTTGTATATCTGAAGCCAAAACAGGATCTGTTGGTGCCATTACAGCCGCTAATAAAACAGCGGATGCTATATCGAAATTTAAGATTAATACACTAGCTACCATTAAGCCTGCCATACACAATAACATGGTTATTGACACAAGTCTGAAAGGAGCATTCCAATTTCTAAATGAAAATTTATGATCAATTTTAAGCCCCGTATTCATTAAAGATATTATAATGATAAGTTCAGTTAGATGAACTGTTTCTTCTTCTAAATAAAAAGGATTGGGCCATGGCAAATTATCTATCACTAAATACAACACTAGCCCTATAGCTAAAAAAAGTATTGAATATGATATGTATATTTTTTTGGCAAGATGGGGCAGCCAGCTCATGGCTAAACCAGCTATTCCTATAATTGAGATTGATAGTATGAATGACTCCAATATGGAAGTGTTTAGTTTTCTGCTTTATGAATTTAGTACAACAAAAATCTTCTTTATGGCTGTGGAAGATGATGTTTAAGCTTTCGTTTATACAGCTAATTTCTAGAAGCTGTATATTAAATGAGAACAACAGAAAAAACTTACTTTTTGGTTCTATTTAATGCATATTTTAAATTCAATTGCTCTAATTTCAACTGAATAAAATTAACCCGTTAGGAATAAATATAGTGGCTATCTATTTTTACTTAAAAAAACATGGAATTAGAAGACGGAAGAATAAGAGATAATATAGAAGTGGGTTATGAAGTAGAGGTTGTTCAGAAACACCATCAAAAATCGGGAGAGCTTACCAATGGAATTGTAAAAAAACTATTAACTAAATCGCCTAAACATACACATGGCATTAAAGTTATGCTAGAAACCGGTGAGGTAGGTCGCGTAAAAAAAGTGATCTTGTGATTAAACAATTAAAGCGCCCTTAAGAGCGCTTTAATTGACTAACTTTTTTAAAATATATTCTATTTTTATGCAGGAAGCATTTCTTTTCCCTCACGTACCCAATGACGTTTGCCAAGAGCCGTTTTAAACTTCTCTAACACGTCTTTTGATAATGCTGGCCCAGTGATAATCCCCATATCTTCAACCACAGAATTATCATCTGTCATTTTTACATTTGGAATTGGATTTCCTTTTAACAAAAGACTTACCCCCTTACCTACTGCAGCTATTGCTTTACAATGAACAATAGTTTCGCTTATAAAATGTACTACTTTAACATGCTTCATCATGGCCGCAATACTTTTTTCACCACCAATTATAAATAAGCCATCGTATAAAACAGGATCGGTTGTTACGTAGTTTTTGTCTACCTCTATGGTTTTACCGTTAGATGCAGTAAGCATTCCAAGCTTTTTACTAATAACATGCATCATAGCGCCTTCATTTTCTAAAAATTCTTTCAATTCTGAAAGTTGATCATAATCAAAGCCCTCTGCAGCTAAAACCCCAATTTTCCTTCCCATGATGTTATTAGTAGTTGTATTCTCCATACTTAATGCAGGGGAAGTTTTAGTATAGCTGTCCTTAGCTTCGCTTTTAGCTGGAGCTGAAACGCCAATATTATCTGCAATTTCGCAAGCCATAGCATGGTCAATTCTATTAAAATGAACAACCATTTTTTCTCTAATTGATTTAGTTTCTACTTTCCCTAATTCAAAACTTAAGGCATTAATAATATGCTGTTTTTCGGGTTTGGTCATGCTGTTAAAAAACAGCCTGGCTTGTGTATAATGGTCTTTAAAACTTTCGGCTCTTTTTCTTATTTTTTCAGCATCTATTTTTTCCGGATAACTTACATAACCACCCTCTTCTTCTGGCACTTCAGCAGGTTCATTATTATTTAAAGAATTAGGTTCGTAATTGGTTTTACTACGGTCTATAGTCTGACGCATAAAACCATCTCGTTGATTGTTATGAGAATTATTTACAGGTCTGTTTATAGGGATTTCCGCAAAATTAGGCCCACCCAAACGGGTTAATTGTGTATCTGTATAAGAAAATAATCTACCCTGTAAAAGCGGATCATTGGTAAAATCAATACCGGGTACTAAATGGCCTGGATGAAAAGCCACTTGTTCGGTTTCTGCAAAGAAATTATCCGGATTTCTGTCTAGCACCATTTTACCTAAGATATGAACAGGTATATCTTCTTCTGGCCATAATTTTGTAGCGTCAAGAATATCAAATTCAAGTTTATCTTCTTCACCTTCTTTTATAAGCTGAACTCCAAATTCCCATTCAGGATAAATACCCGAATCTATGCCGTCATATAAATCTCTTCTATGAAAATCAGGATCATTACCCATAATTTTTTGAGCTTCATCCCAAACCAAGCCGTGTACTCCTAATTTGGGTTTAAGGTGAAATTTCACGAAGTGTGATTCTCCTTTGGCGTTTATAAAACGGAAGGTATGAATCCCAAACCCTTCCATCATTGCAAAACTTCTTGGTATGGCTCTGTCAGACATAACCCACATCATCATATGCATGGCTTCCGGTGTTAGCGAAATAAAGTCATAAAAATTATCGTGAGCAGATGCTGCTTGCGGAATTTCATTGTGCGGTTCCGGTTTTACCGAATGTATTAAATCCGGGAATTTTATGGCGTCTTGTATAAAGAATACAGGAATATTATTTCCTACCATATCAAAAACCCCTTCTTCAGTATAAAATTTTATGGCAAACCCCCTTACATCTCTGGCGGTATCTGCAGAGCCTCTAAAACCTGCTACTGTTGAAAAACGAACAAATACCGGAGTTTTCTTACCTTTCCCATTTAAAAAACCCGCTTTAGTTAAGTCTGAATGTACATCATAAGACTCAAAATATCCATGGGCACCAGAACCTCTGGCGTGAACTACTCTTTCCGGTATACGCTCATGATCAAAATGGGTGATCTTTTCACGCATAATAAAATCTTCTAATAGGGACGGGCCACGTTCACCAGCCTTTAAGGTGTTCTGATTATCGTTTATTGATGTACCCTGATTAGTTTTTAAGTGCTTACCGTTTTCACGGGTATGCTGGTCCAGTTGTTTACTTTTTTTGTCCATTTCTCATAACTATTTAAAAATGCCAGTAATATTTTTTAATACATACCGAACAGATCAGACAATAACTTTGTTCAAGTTTTATAGTAATGATATAAATATTAATAACTAAATGATGGACAACAACGCATCGATTACTCTATTAAATGCTATAAGAGAAAATAATATCGGTTTAATAAAATCACTTATTAATGAAGGTATATCATTAAATGAGGCTGATGGTAAAGGACACACACCACTCATTTTATCTACCTATCATGGTTTTAATGAAATCACCGAACTTTTAATAGACAATGGCGCAGATATTAACGCCCAAGATAGCTCTGGAAATACCGCTTTAATGGGCGTTTGCTTTAAAGGGTATACATCAATAGCCCAACTCCTTATTAAAAAAGGGGCCGATTTAAACATAAAAAATCTTAATAATGCTACAGCAATAATGTTTGCAGCTATGTTTGGGCATCAGGAAATTGTCAAAATTTTATTGGAGAATAATGCTGAAACTGAACTACGAGACATTAGAGGACAGCGAGCGATAGACCTTGCTGCAATCCAAGGTAATGCAGATATGATTGAATTAATACAGGAGTTCCATCAAAAATAAACGAAAGGTTTTGTTTTAACCGGGGTTTAAAAGCAATGCCTACTATTAATCCTAAAATATAACAATTTATATAGTTTTAAGAATACCATTCACTACAAGTGGTTTGTGATTTTTTAGTCTATACCTGTTTAAACAGCCTTTTTGTAAAAAAGGGGATTTTTTTCTACACTATGCTCTCATAAAGTACTAAACTTGCACTGCCATTGAGAAAATAACGTGAGAAATTTAATAATAGGGATTCTACTTCTATCTGTATCAACTTTATTAGCACAGACTAATCCCGAAAACACTAAGCTTAAAACTGGTTTATTTAAGCATATAGACCGAAAAGGAAAAATTTACCTTTATTGGGGCTGGAATAGAGCCCAATACACCAATTCTGATATTCATTTTAAAGGTGGTGGGTACGATTTTACGTTGTATGATGTAAAAGCATACGATAGACAAGAAGCGCTAGACTGGGTTTATATTAACCCTGCCACCATTACTATTCCACAATACCAATACAGAGTTGGGTATTATATTAACGACCATTACAATATTTCTGCCGGCTGGAATCATATGAAATATGTGATGAGAAACGGTTTAACTTCTAAGATAAGTGGCCATATTGGCACACCAGAAGCGGGGAAATACAATGGGGATTATAAAAACGACGACATAGTATTAGATGCCGATTTTCTTCAATTTGAACACACAGATGGTTTAAATTACTTAAGCTTCAACTTTGACCGAATAGATGCTTTTTGGGTTTCAAAAAACAAAAAATTTAACGCTAATATAATTGAAGGGGTCGGTGCCGGAATCATGTACCCAAAAAGTAACGTTAGACTATTTAGTGAACGTCAAGATAAATGGCACATTGCCGGTTATGGTATGTCTGCACATATAGCAATAAGAGTAGATATATTCACGCACTTCTTCATCCAAGGACAATTAGAAGGCGGTTACATTAACATGCCCGATATTTTGACTACCATTAAGCCTGGTGCTAGAGCAGATCAACATTTATGGTATTTTGAACGTATGATTATGTTCGGAGGATACGTGTCGTTATTTTCAAAGAAAGCCTAAAAAAAGTAGCCCTTTTAACTTACGTTTTTTTCTATTTTTTTTATACTGAAATGAATCATTTATTCATTCCCTTTCGCTAAATATGCACGCAATTTCATACGCCTGAAACTTATCTACTTACATTGTGTTAGTTTGTAAGTACACGGTTTAGAAATTAGACTCTAAAACATAAAATGAACATATTAGACGGCATAAAATCGGTTGAAATAAAAATCACAAAAGAGGTAAAAACCCTTAGTGAAATAGTAAAAAACCCTACTCTATCACTAGTAGACAGAATAGAATCTTACGAAGACATTATGAGCATAGAAATTGGTGACACATCACTAGACCGCGCTCGTAACCTAGAAAGAGAATTTGATATCCGTCAGCTTTATATAAAATACGAAGGTGAAAACCCTTCTGGAACTCAAAAAGACCGCATTGCTTTTGCTCAAGTTCATGATGCCTTACGCCGTGATTTCAAAACCATTTCATTAGCCACATGCGGTAACTTTGGTGTTGCCGTAGCTTACGCGGCTTATCTGGCGGGTATGGAGTGTAAAATCTTTATTCCTGACGCCTATCATACAGAGCGAATTAAAGAAATGGAACAATTTGATGTTGAAATTGTCCGTTTACCGGGTTCGTATGAAGATTCTGTAGTTGAGTCTAGCCGTTTGGCCGTAGAAAATAATTGGTACGATGCCAATCCCGGAGGCGCCAATACGCCTTTGCAAATTTCAGCTTATGCAGAAATTGCCTACGAAATCTACGACCAATTACGAGATGCACCTAAATACATTGCTGTCCCAGTTTCTAACGGGACCTTATTAGCCGGTATTTACCGTGGTTTTGTAACCTTGTACAAACGAGGCAGAACCTCTAGAATACCAAAATTTATAGCCGGTTCTGCTGCCCACAAAAACCCAATTATTGCCTCGTTTAAAGCAGATTTAGACTATTGCAAAGACATAGACCCTAAAAAGATAAAAGAGACCGAAATCAACGAACCGCTCATCAACTGGCACAGTTTCGATGGTAACGAAGCCCTATACGCCGTTCGGGAATCTGGCGGAGAAGCGCACCACATCAGTGATAAAAAAATGAAAGACATGAGTTCTTTCCTTCTGAAAAAAGAAGGCTATAGAATTCTACCCGCTTCTACTTCGGGCTTAATAGCTCTATTAGAAATGCACGAAAAAAATGCCCTAATTAACGATCGCTATGTAGCGGTTCTAACAGGAAAATATTAAAACCCAAAACAGCTTCGATTTCAGCATAAAAAAACACACGAAATAAGAGCCCTTAAAAACATTAAATAAGAGATGAAAGAAACAATTGACGGTAAAGCATTGGTATACGCAGATGGCGCTTTTAATACACCTAACGGGAAAACAGCACACGGTTTAGTTCGTTTTACAGAACGCTACGAAGTTGTGGGTGTTATTGACCATACTTATGCCGGACAAGATGCCGGAATGGTGTTGGACCAAAAAAACTACGGCATTCCCGTTTTTAAAAGTTTTGACGAAGCGCTGGCTCAACTTCCAGAAAAACCAAAAAACTTTGTGATAGGGTTAGCCCCAGATGGTGGCAGACTTCCTACTGAAGCAAAAGCGGTACTTAAAAAGGCTTTAGAAAACGGCATGAATGTAGACAGCGGTTTGCACGATTTCCTTTTTAAAGACGAAGAATTGATGGCTGTAGCGGATAGATCTGGTAGCAGAGTTAGAGACATTAGAAAAACACCAGACCGCGATACTTTGCATTTCTTCAGCGGAAAAATTGAAGAAGTAAATTGCCTTAAACTGGCCATTTTGGGTACAGATTCCGCTATTGGTAAAAGAACTACCAGTTGGATTATTGTACACGGTTTCCGTAATGCGGGTTTAAAAGCTCAAATGGTGGGTACAGGACAAACGGCTTGGATGCAAGGTGCAAAATATTCTATGGTGATGGACAGTTGCATTAACGACTTCGTTTCCGGTGAAATTGAACACGCTGTACATGAAGCTTGGAAAAATGAGCATCCCGATTTGATTGTTATTGAAGGCCAAGGAAGTTTAATGAATCCTGCTTACCCGGGTGGATTTGAAATTCTTGCTGCTGGTAGACCCGATTATGTTATTCTTCAGCATGCACCAAAACGAGTAGAATACGATGGTTTCCCGGGCTATAGATTGCATTCTTTAAAAGAACAAATCAACGCTATAGAAACCATTTCGGGTAAAAAAGTAATTGCCATTACGGTAAACCACGAAGACATGAAGAAAGAAGAAATTCTTCCGGCTTGTATGAAAATTACCGAAGAAACAGGCTTACCTGCCTTTGATGTTTTAGAATACGGTGCCGATGCTTTAGTGAAGTTATTAATGACGTATAAGAAATAAATATTGAATTACTTACACATCTGAAAAGATAACATACGGTTTAATACTACAATTCCTTCCTTGGGAATGCCTGTGCCGCACCAATTGCGGTAGTGGACTTTTCTAAGAAAAGTTCGGAAGGGGTTTACAACCTCTAAATACTATTATTTAAAATGAAAATCACCGAAGTTGAATACTTTAGGTTGGATATGCCCTTGTCTATCCCCTACACCATTGCTTACGAAACCATAAGCAGTACCACCAACATTATTTTAAAGGTGATTACCGATTCTGGTTTGGTGGGTTGGGGTTGTGCCGCGCCCGACAAAGAAGTGACCGGAGAAACGCCCGAAGAAGTTATTCAGCATATAGAAAATACTATTTCTAGTTTTCTGAAAGATGAAAATCCTTTTCAAATTGCCCGCTTAACCGATGAATTAAAAAAGCTATTGCCCGGTGCAGCCTCTAGCCGCGCTATGGTAGATATTGCTTTGCATGATTTATTAGCCCGAAAAGCAGAGCTTCCACTTTATCAGTTATTGGGTGGTTATAGACACCATATCCCTACCAGTATTACTATTGGTATTGAATCCTTAGAACAGACCGTAGAACAGTCAAAACAATTCTTAAAACAGGGTTTTACCATTATTAAACTGAAAGGTGGATTAAATATGGAGGGAGATGTTGAAAAGGTGTTGAAGATGCGGGAACAATGCGGTAATGACTTTTTGCTTCGTTACGATGCTAATCAGGGTTATACTTCGGCAGAATCTATTGAATTTATCAACCGAACCATTAGCGCTAACATTGAAATTTTTGAACAACCCACCAGCCGAAAAAAGGAAGAACGTTTAGGGGAAGTGCTACAACAAATTGATGTACCCGTAATGGCCGACGAAAGCCTTAAAACCTTAAAAGATGCTTTCCGTTTAGCCAGTAACGAATTGATTGATATGGTAAACATTAAAATCATGAAAGTAGGCGGTATTCGTGTTTCCCAACATATAAACTCGGTAGCGAAGTCTGCCGGAATGGAAACTATGGTGGGTTGTATAGACGAGTGTGCATTAGGAATTTCGGCGGGCTTACATTTTGCCTTAAGCAGCGCCAATGTTGGCTATGCCGACTTAGATGGTCATTTAGATTTATTAAAAGATCCGTTCACTAATTTATTTCAGCTTAAAAAAGGAATTCTTTACCCAAGTGAAAGTTATGGTTTGGGGAATATTGATTTATAACTATTGATGATATCTTTATGCTATTGCTTATAAAACAACATTCAGCTTTAGCATAATAGATGAAGAACCTATCCTTTAGTATCCTTTTCTTTCTTTTTACGTTTAATGGGTTCGCTCAAAATTTAGACGTAAACCTTCTAAAAGAAATTAACGTTAACCGGAACACCAATTTAGATGCTGGTTTCAACTTCATAACCAATACTGCAAAACCATTAAGCATAGCAACGCCTGTTATTTTCTATTCTATAGGCCTAATTAAAAAAGACAGTTCTTTAAAAAGTAACGGCATTTATATTGGCGAAGCTTTGGTAGCAAACCTCCTAATAACAACCGCGTTTAAATACTCTTTTAATAGAGAACGACCGTATGAACGGTATTCCTTTATTCAGAATGCAACTACGGAAAGCTCTCCTTCCTTTCCTTCTGGGCACACCTCCACTTCGTTTGCTTTAGCTACTTCGCTTAGTATAGCCTATCCTAAATGGTATGTAATAGCTCCTTCTTTCCTTTATGCTAGTACAGTTGCCTACTCTAGAATGCATTTAGGGGTCCATTACCCTTCCGATGTTTTTGTGGGAGCACTTATAGGTGTTGGAAGTACCTTATTAACGCATGAAATTAACAAATGGCTTAAAGCAAAAAAGAGACCCTAATTAGGAATCTCTTTTTTAATATATCAAACCAAATACTAGCAATTATATAGGTCTTCCTTAAAAAATAATGACAGCAACCGAGAGGGTTTCTCGATTATAAAAAAACCCGCATTAAGCGGGTTTTTGTTGTCCGACTAGGGCTCGAACCTAGACTCTTCTGTACCAAAAACAGACGTGTTGCCAGTTACACCATCGGACATCCTAACCACCCTTATTGGATGGGAATACAAAATTAAGACTTAGTTTAATTTTTCAAAAGTATTTGACGCTTTTTTATCATCAATTTTGTGATTTTTTATCAATTCAGCAATAACATCCTGAAAATTAGGGTGTAAACGAACTACTTCCCCAACAATAATTATGGCGGGTGAACCCATTCCGTTTCTAATCACTTCGTCTTTTATAGAATTAATTGTGCCCAACGCTACTTTTTCGTTTTTAAGAGATCCATTTTGAATAATACCTACTGGCAACTCCCCTTTACCTAACGATTGATAAATACTTACAATCTCTGGTAATTTACGCATGCCCATCAAAATTACTACGGTTGCATTTGATTGTGCGGCTAAGCGAATATCGTTTGACAAACCATGATCCATGGTAGTGCCGGTAACCACCCAAAAGCTTTCGTTTACGCCTCTTCTAGTAATGGGAACATGTTGCAAAGCAGGTACAGAATAAAAGCTAGAAACACCAGGCACAACTTCTACCTTCATACCGTGTTTTTTAGCTGTATCCATCTCTTCATATCCTCTTCCGAAGATAAAAGGATCACCGCCTTTTAAACGCACTACAGTAGGATGCTTTTTACCGTATTCTACAATAAGCTCATTAATCTTTTCTTGCGGAGTTTGACACACTCCTGCTCTCTTCCCCACAAACACTTTAATAGCATTTTCGGAAACATGAGACAAAACCTCTTCGTCAATTAAAGCGTCGTAAAGCACAACACTAGCCTGCTGCAAAATCTTTACTGCCTTTAACGTAATCAGGTCCGGATTACCCGGACCTGCACCTATTAAATATAATGTGGATGGAGTATACATCATACTCGTGAAATTTAAATTATACTTTTTCTGCTTCAGAATGTCTTTCTATTTGCTCTTCTCTTATTCTAGGAACCGCAGCCATAAATGCTTCGGCATCTTCAAAGAATTTCTGAGCAAACTCTAACGAAGGTTCGTTAACACGGTGTTGTAAGGCAACATCCATAAAGGTTCTTCCGCCTAAATCAAACAAACCGCTTTCTACAAACGTTTTGTCGAAATCTGCAAGAATATCAAAAGACGTATTACATTTTACACCTTCACCCGTTAATAACGCTTTAGCAGCCGTAATAAACGAGTTGTAAGAATGGTAAATAGAATCTTGCCAGTTACCGTTTGTAATCGTTCTTTTTGCTTTTTCAAACTTCTCTTCAGACTCTAAAATAAGCGTTCCAACTAAGTCCAAAATAACGCCGGCACACTCACCTACACCAATGGCTTTTTCGTACTTGTCTTCGTTACCCCAGTCAATCATTAAGTCTGCTGTAATTTCGTCTGGAAGTACAGTATAAGGTTTCAGAAGCGTAAAGAAATACATCTTATCTTCTTCTAATTTTCTTTGGTAATAGTTGTTGAAATATTCACCGTCTTCGGCATTGTTTTCATAGTCGTTCAATACCGCACGGAAACCATCAGGAGCTGTTTTAGAAGGCATTTTAACTACTTTATCTGAAATAGTCATGTTTCCCTCTTTATCAAAACCACCGCCTAAAAGAATCTGCATGGCCGGCATTACATAAGCGCCTTTTTTAATAGACATCCCTTGGAAACCAATATTGGCCATGTTGTGCTGTCCACAAGCGTTCATACAACCACTAATCTTAATCTTGATGTCGTTGTTGTAAATAAGATCAGGGAATTCCTGTTTCATTACACGCTCTAATTCGGTAGCCATACCATAACTGCTGGCAATACCCAAATTACAGGTATCTGTACCTGGGCAAGACGTAATATCTTGTGTACTATTGAAACCCGGTTCTGCTAAATCTAAAGCATACAATTTATTGAATAAACCAACTAAAGCAGCTTCGGGCACAAAACGCAATAAGAAACCTTGGTTGGCCGTAACACGAATATCGTCTGCTGCAAAACCTTCTTTAACGATGGCCGCTAGTTTTCTAGCCGTTTCGTTAAAGATGTTTCCTAAAAGCAATTTAACATAAACGCCTCTGTATCCTTCTTGTTTCTGAACGAAGGTATTTGTCTTTAACCATTTATCGAATGCTTCGGAATCGGCTGGTTTTTCAGCTTCGAAATCTGTTCTTGAAGCCGGCTTCGTGAAAGGGTATTCGTTTTCATCAATAACATACGTTTTATTGATCACCGCTGTTTTCTCTTCTTCTACCAAACGCATAAATTCTTCTGCTCCTATTTTCTTTAATAAGAACTTCATACGTGCTTTACCACGTGAAGAACGTTCACCGTGTCTATCAAACACACGGATTACAGCTTCGGCGAAAGGAATATATTCGTCTACGGAAAGGAATTCAAATGCTTCGTGGGCTAAGAAAGGCTGCGAACCTAAACCACCACCAACACGGATTTTAAATCCTTTTTTACCGTCTTTTATTCTTGGTATAAATCCTAAATCATGTATTAAACTGAAGGCAGAATCTTTGTCGGAAGAGGAGAACGATACTTTGAACTTTCTACCCATTTCCTGACAAATAGGATTTCTAAGGAAGTACGCGTAAAAAGCATGTGCGTACGGAGAAACATCAAACAGTTCATCTGCATCTACCCCAGCTTTTGCCGTTGCCGTAACATTTCTAACGGTGTTACCGCAAGCTTCTTTTAAGGTAATACCAGCATCTTCTAGTTCTGCCCATAATTTGGGAGATTCTGCTAATTTTACATAATGGATCTGAATATCCTGACGAGTGGTTGTATGCATTTTCTCCGTAGCGTATTTATCGGCTACGTCTGCAATACGAACTAATTGGTCGGCGGACATTTTACCGTAAGGAAGTTTAATACGAATCATTTGAACGCCTTCTTGACGCTGACCGTAAACCCCTCTGGCCAAACGGAAGGATCTGAACTTTTCTTCATCAACTTCACCGGAGTTGAAACTCTCAATTTTGTTGTGTAGTTCTAAGATGTCTTCTTTGGCGATTGCCGAAACGTTTTCAGATATGTTAATTTTGCTCATGTCTAGCTCCTTTCTTATAGTACAAAGATAAAAAAATTAAGTTCCGAAGAATAAACTCTTCACAATTTATTCTACTTTAAAATTAGACTTTAGCAGAATAAAAAATTCTGTTTATTGGCTTTTTCAGCTAAACAACAGAATATTATTTGGAACTTAACACCAAGCAAACAATAAATTGCTGCCATCTGTCTATATAGGGAATTATATTTTATGTTCAAAAATTTATCCAGATTGTCTGGAAGGAAACAGTTTTGGGGGGGTATAAAGCGAAGACTTCGCTAAGCATCCACTATTTGTTCCATCAATATACTCAACAATTCTAGCTACTACGTCATGCTCAACTTGATTGGGCATCCCTCTTTAAGATAAACTGTTGACTTATTTTTGAAATAACATAAAAACACAAAATTTACTTGATAAAAACCACCAACCTCCTCTTCTACAAAACGCACACTTCTTTAACAATTTGTTGGGTTTTGGGCTTCATAGTGAGTATTTTGTTATTTAGAATCAAAATTAACGACATAACCCTTAGATAATCAAAATATTAACGAGATAAAATAACTTGAAGAAAAATTCATACTCTCCGAATAAAGTAGTAACTTTGTAATTACATAAACAGTAAGATTATGGAAGTTTCAGTTGTAAAAATAGGTAATTCTAAAGGAATACGGTTTAGCAAAACCATATTGGAGAAATACAATATTAAAGATAAGGTAGATCTGATTTTAGAAAAAGGACAGATTATAATAAAGCCGTTATCAAAACCCCGAAAAGGATGGGAAAACGCTTTTAAAGAAATGTCTGAGAATAATGACGATGATTTATTATTCAATGATGTATTTGAAGATGAAAATCTAAACGAATGGTAATCAATCAGTATGAAATCGTTTTGGTGAACTTGAACCCTACCATAGGAAGCGAAATTCAAAAAACTAGGCCATGCGTTGTGATTTCTCCCAATGAGATGAACAAATACCTGAAAACAATTGTGATTGCTCCAATGACTACAAGTTCAAAAAGTTACCCTACACGTGTGGAAATAAAACACGACAGCAAAATAGGCTGGGTAGTGCTGGATCAGATAAGAACAATCGATAAGCAAAGAATCCTTAAATCTTTAGGAAGGTTATCTAAGCCTGAAATAAAAGAAGTTAAAAGTATACTAAAAGAAACTTTTGTTGATTAATAAACAAGCTTCAAACCAATATTTTTAATTGTATGAAATCAAAATTTAAGATTATTGGAGGTACAGGATTAATATTTTTCTTACTCTTTTTCATTCCATTAACATTCATCTATACAATTATATTTAAAGGATTAAAACCCTCGGAATATTTCTATGCATTCTCAATTTTCATAGCACTTATATTCACTTTGTATGAGACCAATAGAAATTTAAATAGAATAACTTTTGAGCATGATAAAATTGTTTTCAAGAACATAATATTTCAAAATACTTCAGAAATATTTTATAAGGAACTTGACGGATTTATAGATCAGATTCAAAGTGGGAACGGTGGAAGTCATGAAGTAATATATTTAAAGAAAAAAGGAGTTAAAACGAAAAAGATATCCTCATTTTATCATTCAAATTATCTCGAAATGAAAAAAAAATTGAAGAAAAAAGTTAAATACTTAGGGTATGAGCCTTTTAGATTTTTTAGTTAAATTCTTTCTAATTAATGAGTCTCAATATTAAAACACTCTTAGCAACTATGATAATTAGCCTTTCAGCTTATTCCATTAATCCATTGCAAGACTTCTATTCCGAAAATGGTTTAAATGAAATAAAAAACAAGATAGAACGGATTAATAAAATAGATAACTGGACCGATGTAATTACAAAACAACTCTTCGAAACTACAGAAGGCGGAGAGATAAATTATTGTTTTAAAGAGGATACGCTTCTTAAAATTGAAGTTCTAAAATTCGGAGAAACAAGGAAAACGACTCATGAGTTTTATATACTAAATGGACAACTCTCCTTTTCTTTGTTTAAAGAAACTGTCTACAATAGACCAATAACATGGGATTCTACTGCCATGTTAACCAACAATGACAACGAAGTTTTTGATATCGAAAAATCTGAAATCATTGAAGACAGAAGCTACTTTAAAAATCAAAATTTAATCCGGCAAATTAACAATCAGGATTGTGGAGCGCCAAACTCAGAAAAGTACCTAAAAAGTGAATCTGAAAGATTAATATCATTGTATGAACACTATTTGGAGTTATTAAAAGGTCAACGACGTTAAGCCTAAACAATTCAAACGCTCATTATTTTTACTCTGGAAGAATCAACCAAACGTCGCCAACCTTGGGTAACATTTAACATCTAAAAGCAAAGACTTCGCTAAGCATCCACTATTTGTTCCATCAATATACTCAACAATTCTTACTACTAGGTCATGCTCAACTTGATTGGGCATCCCCTTTAAGATAAACTGTTGACTTATTTTTGAAATAACATAAAAACACAAACTTCCTCTCCTACAAACCCTACACTTCTTTAATAATTTGTTGGCTTTTGGGTTTTATTGGGGGTAATTTGATTTGAAAAATAATAGTAGAAAACTAACTTTATATCTATAAAAAATAATTACTAAGGTAAATCTAGATTCTCTATTATTTTTTCACCCAATAAAAAAGCCTCATCATAATCTATTGGATAAACTTTAGACATTCCTCCAGCAACAACATGCTCTGGTCTTATTCTTATGCATCCAGATTCAGATGAAATTTTAGCGATATGCTCTTTTTTAATCGATAATTGAAAAGCGTACTTCTTCAATAGCTTAATTAACCTTTCCTGAGCCATCACATCTTCATAATTTGCAGAAGGCCAATTTCTTAAAGACAACAAATGCACATTACTTCTCTCTAAAAGTTTTAATACAAATGTAGAACAACTTAGTCCATGCTCATTATCCCCAAGATTCAACTTACCCATATCGTTGAAGTAAGCTTCAGTATTTTTTAAACCATAAGGAATTCCTTCAGTTTTATGATTTTCAAAAATTATATGACACCAGCCAATTATTGGTTGAATCAACAATTCATCAACTTCTAGTTTAACCCATTTATATTGCTGGTTAATAGATTTAACAAAATCATCTCTTAAAATACAATGAAAAGCTAAATGCAAAAAGTGATGCTTTCCATCCTCATTAGGATAAAGAATCCCGATATGACTCCCTATTCCTTCATTGACCTCTAGACCAATACATAACGCTATTGAATCTTCTGATAAATTGAAATCATCAATTTTATTCAATAAATCCATTAAAAACTACTTAAATCCAGCGATTATTAACTCGGCTCTATTTTCACCAATTTGATCAACTGCAGTTTGGTTAACTTTATGCCAAAAATTAGTTCTTGACACCCCTAATTCTTTTTTATTAGTATAAGTAACACTTAAAATATTCACTAAACATTGCAAAGGAAATCTATCTACATTAATTTGATCTAATACCGCTTCAATTAAATTTAAATTTGAGTTTTTAATTTCAGTATAAAATTTGTTAAAAATTTTAGTAGTATACCGTACATTTAATTCAGGTGTATAATTTACTAGATCTGATTCTAATTCCTGAATAAATTTATTCGCAGCAAAAGTAACATCTGGCTGTTCAAGTGACTTTACAACATAAGTCAAAACATCAAGAGTTTTATTTTCAATTTCCGAAAGACCAAACCGAAGGTTAACACTCTGCCGTACTTTTATCGACCTAGTAGATAAAGTTCCATCAATGCTAAATATAGAGCTATTAGGCTTTAGATCAAAAACAACACAATCTACAAATTTGTTTTTATACTCCAAAAGTTGATGTGAGATAGAACGCGAATTCATTTCACCATTTATCACTTCAGGTGCATATCCAAACACTCCTGCGTTATCAATACCAGTTGTTGAAATTTCTTTAATTGCTTCCATTGACAATCTTATTCATTACATTTTTAGAGTCTTCTAAATACAAAATCCAATCATTAATGATTTCAATTATATTTTCTGAACTGGGATTTGAAGTAACCTCATGATGATAGTTAAAAGAAAAATTAATAAATTCTTCACTTTTTCCATTAGGCAACACTTGTCTTTTACTCGGCTTCATATCAAGCTTCATTCTTCCCAAATGAAAGTTTTTACTTACATATGCACCATAAAAACTATCATCAGAATCAAGAGTAGAAAAAACTGGCGAAGAACTACTATAAAATAATTTCTTGCTTAATTCTTGATACGATTCTTGATTAGATGAATGTAATTCCCAATTAAAATTAATTCCAATTCCTTGATATGGAACATGAGGAAGTTCTCTTAAAATACCTCCTAAAGTTTCATTAATGATCTCTGTGGGATTGTTGCCTAATAATTGTAGTTGAATTTGCGTTGACAACGCTGTTAAACCAAAATCTTTTGTAAAAAAATTTACAGCCTGATTTGAAAAAGCAAAATTACCAATCATTTCACCTGATTTCAATATTCCATGTTCTACTAACCATTGCTCTCTTAATATTGAAGGATTAAAATTGTTTGCAATGATTACAATATTTTGGACAGTAAGTTTAAGAATCACTAGTTTCGATACTTTTAAGTTGTTAATGTACGACTTACAGTTTGTATACTAAAAGTGTTCTAAGTTAAACACTTTTAAGCTTAATGTAGTAATAGATTGGCAAGTATTTTTTTGTAAAACAGACTAATTATTCTTATAAAAAATTGACAATTTATTTTTCCTTTAAGTAGGTTAAAGCACACTGGCTGGTGCTTGTATCTACAGAGCTTGAAGTAAAGGACGCTTGAACTACTCCTTCTTCACCATTGCATTCAACAGCTTTTTCATTAAGCGATTTACTTCTGCTGTGTTTTCGTTGGCAAAAATCTCTTCTACTGAATGAACGGTTTTCTGTTCTATATTGGCTTCAATTTCAGCTTTGCAATTTTTGGTAAAAGCGCTTAAACTTTCTTGGTTGGCTTCAAAATGGAATTGCAAGCCTACTACCCTGTTATCGATGACAAAAGCTTGGTTTCTGCAGGTGTCGGTAGCAAAAATCAATTCGGCTCCAACGGGTAAATCAAAGGTGTCGCCGTGCCAATGCAATACGTTTACACTTTCCGGAAAGTCTTTAAAAACTGAGTTGTCCCCTACTTTATTTACAGGCATCCAACCAATTTCTTTAATGCCTTTATTGGGATATACTTCTTTACCCAAAGCGGCAGCAATGAGTTGTGCGCCCAAGCATACACCCAATACTCGTTTTCCAGCGCGGATAAGCTCTTTTATAAAGGCTTTTTCTTCCGTTAGAAAAGGGAATTCCACATAATCGTACACACCCATAGGGCCGCCCATTACAATTAAAAAATCTACGTCATTGATGTTGGGTAATTGCCAGTCGGTTTTAAAAAACTGTGTTACACTTAATGGGTATTGATTTTCAGCAACCCAATTTTCTATACTGCCCAAACCTTCAAACGGTACGTGTTGGAAATAATGAATTCTCATACATAAAAGGTAAAGATAATGTACAAAACACCTCCCAAAAACACTACAATCGCAAAACGATTGATCCAATGCATGGCGGCGGTATTAAAATTCTTCGACTTGTGAGGTTTAAACAGATACGTAAAAACCTCTTTGAAATTGAAAAAATCCTTCATCTATGCATTTAATTCTTCTTGTCCCACATGTTCCGGTTCTATCCAGTCGCCTTCCGATTTAATTAATTCTATTAATTCGTCTAAAGCGTCTTTGAACGGAATATTTTTCTTCACCACTTCTTTTCCGCGGTACAAAGTGATTTTACCAGGTCCCGAACCTACATAACCATAATCGGCATCGGCCATTTCACCAGGTCCGTTTACAATACAACCCATAATTCCAATTTTTAGGCCTTTTAGGTGATCGGTACGTTTACGGATCATTGCCGTGGTTTCCTGTAAATCAAATAAGGTTCTTCCGCAAGATGGGCAAGAAATGTATTCGGTTTTAGACATTCGGGTACGGGCCGCTTGTAAAATCCCGAAAGCAATGGAATTACAAGCTTTTATGCCGTTATTATTCGATTTCAGCATAATACCATCCCCAAAACCATCTATTAATAAACCACCTAAATCGGTAGCGGCATACAACTGAAACTGATCGTCGCTTAGGTTTTCATAACTTCTTTCGAAAATCACGGGAGCTTTTATGCCGTTATCTTCCAACTTAATCATGGCGCGTCTTAATTCGGCCATGGCGTGAAGATTTTTAGTTGAAAGCATTAAAAGCACGTGCGGGGATTTCATTAAAGCACTAATGAGCTTACCATTAATATCCGAAAGCTTTATGCGGACTATCTTTTCGCCCTTACATTCATTCTGTAAAAACTCTTCTACATTTAATAACGGAATAACGTACTTAGGCCTTGAGTGGATTCCCCAAGCCACATAATCCATTACCTCACGAACACCATTGGGCAACATAAACCCGATTTTATTTTTGCCGGTATAGATGTAATCTACGCCTTGATCGTTCATGCTCCACTTATCGGTTGCCGACAGATAGAAATGGCCAATTTCCTTAAGATCGTTGAATTTAATTTCTTTAATGTGTGATAAATCGGCAATTACACGCGGAACATTGGTGCTACCGAAATTCATTATTTCATTGGTTTCTCTTCGTTTGTATTCGTACGGAGAGTACTCAATATTGGTAATCGGCTCAATTTTATCGTGTGAGCTCCGTTTTTTATAACGGTCTATTAAGGCTTTGGCTACCGGTGCTTCAAACTCGGCTGCTTCGGTTAAAGAAACCCGAACCGTGTCACCAATACCGTCTTCTAATAACGTACCAATCCCAACGGCAGACTTAATTCTACCATCCTCTCCTTCTCCGGCTTCGGTAACGCCCAAATGTACCGGATAAGGTTTCATTTCTTCTTCCTTCAGTTTAGCCACCAACATACGGTACGCTTCTACCATCACTTGCGTGTTGGAAGACTTCATGGAAATCACAATGTTGTAATATTCTTCGTTTTCGCAAATACGTAAAAACTCTAAGGCAGATTCTACCATACCCAGTGGCGTATCGCCGTAACGGCTCATAATTCGGTCTGAAAGCGAACCGTGATTGGTGCCAATACGCATGGCGGTACCGTATTCTTTACAGATTTTCACTAAAGGAACAAAGCGCTCCCGAATACGCTCTAATTCTGCTTGATAGCTTAAATTATCGTATTCAATAACATCAAAACGTTTTTTATCGGCGTAGTTCCCCGGATTAACCCGAACTTTCTCTACGATTTTCGCGGCTAACTCGGCTGCGTTTGGCGTAAAATGGATGTCCGCAATAAGAGGTGTTTTGTAGCCTCTTTTTCGTAATCCGTCTTTTATATTTTGTAAGTTTTGGGCTTCTTTTATGCTTGGCGCTGTAATACGCACGTAGTCGCAACCAGACTCTATAATTCTAATGCATTCTTCAATAGAACCCTCGGTATCCATGGTATCAACGGTAGTCATCGACTGAATACGAATAGGGTTATTGCCACCCATCGGAACACTTCCGATCTTCACTTCAATGGTCTCTCTTCTCTTGTAGGCGGTAAGGCTATTGGTGTATTTAGCTTTCATACTGTGAAATTACAGTTTTTAAGGTACAGAGTATCTATTCGTTTTTAAAATTAATACACTGAATTTTATAATTGGTGGGAATAAATTATTCAATCTAATTCTTAATAAACACCCCTTCCGAACTTTTCTTGCGAAAAGCACACTACCGCATCAAGTGCGGTACAGGCTTTCCCCTAGGAAGGAATTATAGAAATTACCTGCTCTAATTAAATGTAGATAACGTTAAGAATTTACCTTTAAATACCCTTTCCACATTTCTTTATAAACCGAATGTTGGCAAAGTGTTTCGGGATCTCCTACTAAAAACATCTTCTTTTTAGCACGGGTTAAGGCAACATTTAAACGTCGGTAATCACTTAAGAAACCAATGTCGCCATTTTCATTGCTTCGTACAAAAGAAATAATCATCACTTCTTTTTCTCTACCCTGAAAACCGTCTACACTTTTTACTTCTACCCCAGAATCGCCCATAACGTCCTTGATATACTGAACTTGAGCATCATAAGGAGAAATTACACCAATATCCTGCGGAAAAATTCTACAAGCCGTTAGCGCGGTAATAATTTCAGAAACAGCTTTGGCCTCTGCTTTATTCATGTACGAATACCCGCCTTGCCGTTTGGTTTCTCCGCTTTCGTTTATGGCTATACAGTTCACCGGTTCATCCGAATACAATAACCCCGAATAATTATTCGCATGCTGAAAACTAAAACCGGTATAATCGCTTAGTTTTTGTTTTTTCACCGAATCATCGGCCACTAATTCACCGTTGTAAAAATGCTCGTTAGAGAATTTCATGATTTGTTCGTTCATGCGGTACTGCTGACGGATAACGTAGGAATGTTCGGGGTATAGATTCACCCAACGTTCAAACAAAGTTAGATTTAAAGCCCTGGCCTCTTTGCTTAAAATGGTCGGTGGCAATTGTTTGTGATCGCCTGCTAAAATCCATTTTTTAGTCCGAACCATGGGAATCAAACAACTGGGTTCCATAGACTGTGAAGCTTCGTCAATTACGGCTACGGAAAACCGGAAATCTTTCAATAAATCAGAGCCGGCTGTAGAATTAGTAGCGCAAATTACTTTCGCATTCGACAATACTTCCTGAATGGCTTTGCCTTCCAAGGATTGCGCTTCTTCCATCAACACATTGATTTTTTTTTGAAGGTTTAGCCATTGTGCCATTTTCCGAATTCTATCTTTAGGAATTCCACGGGCAGCGGTATCTCTTTTAGCAGCGGCAATAATTTCTCCGTCGGATAAACCTCTTCTATTTTGTCCGTTGGCTACAATGAATCGGGTTTGCTCTTGTCTTAAATCCTGAATGCTGCTCCAGTGCGATGCGGAAGTCTGAAATTTATCGTTGTTCTGAAGTTGGTATTCCAGTGAAGTAGCTTGTAATTCTTCCTGGATCCGAACCGGATTACCAATACGCACCACAGGGATTTTGTGCTTCATTAAACGTTCTAACATATTGTCAACAGCAATATTAGAATCAGCGGTTGCCAAAACGTATTTCCCAATCTTCACATGCTGAATAATGCTTTCGATTAAAGTAGTGGTTTTCCCTGTTCCCGGTGGGCCATGCAGCACAAATAAATCTTCGGCTTCAATAGACTTTTGTACGGCTTCTTTTTGATAATCGTTTAAGGCTTTATTTTCAAACTGAAGTTCGGGTATTTCGTCTGCTTCCAATAAACGAGGCTGTCTTTTCCCCAATAACAAATCCGATATAATTTGTCGGTCTTTTAAGTGCGACAATGCCTCTTTCATCCGCTGAAACGTAACATCGTTGGCAAATAAATCTAAACGGACATTGGTCTTAAAAACATCACTTGGTGGATGAGATGAATAGGCTATTTTTATAAACCGTTTGCTTTTTTCTACCACCACCGCTTGTGGTTCTTTACCGTTCGGCGGATTGGTAGATGAACAAATCACCAAATCACCAATAGAAATTTCCGTTTTGGGCAGATTGCCTTTCCCTTTTAAGCGCACCAAATACGAACCGCCTATTCCGGTACCGGCATCAAAACCGTTTAAGTCTAAAATTGCGCGTCCTTTTTGTTCTCTCTTTTTTCCTGAAAACAATAAGATTTCGTTGAGCTGGGCAGACATTTCTTCTTCCCGTTCAATTTCAACTAAACGCTTAAAATATTTTTGGTAACTCTTTATGGAGTCTATATCGGCAGAATTCATTAAAAGCTAAAATAAGATTCTTCAATTAAACCACCGAAAGTTATGTTTTGGAGTTATGCACTTAGGAAAAATCTTCAGGATCAAGGATCTTTATAAGATCCTTAATCCTTTTAAATCAAACTTATAATTAACAAAGTAACAGGCAAAACACTATACAATAAATAGATTTTAAAAATTTGCTTCACGCCTTGTTCTTCCACCTTAGATTTATACAAAAAAATGAGTGATAAGAACATAATAATAAAATGTATAAGTCTTAGGAAAAGTACAGGTGAAATTTTAAACACTAAGTCTACAAAGTAGAATATTGATAATATTGATACAATCGTAATTATTGCTTTTTCAACTTCATTATATATATTTCTATTTGTGCTTAATAAAAGTATACCAGAGCTGAAGTAAGCAAATTCGCCTATTATAAGCATTATTCCACCTAAAGGCCAATGACACATTCTAAATAATGTCCCTAAATAATATAAAGCGAAACATATGAAGCATACAAAAAGATGAGAGAATTTAGTTCTAAATAAGTAAATCACAGGAAGAATTATATGAGTAAGGTACATGGCCATCATCAAGTAACCTGTACTACTCCATCTATTAGCCTGCGAGATGATTAATGCGACAATAAAAGTTACTACTAATCCAAAAATAGCTTTTTCTAGCTGCGCAATATTTTTCATCCTAAAAACCGTTCTTTAATCTCTGGTGTAGGAATCATACACGCTTCCGACTGCCCAAACCATTTGTAGCGGTTATTAGCAATGAAGTTATAAATCAAATCACGCAAAGGTGAAGGGACAATAAGGAAAACATACATTAATTTCCAAAATCCACCTAAAGCAGCTAAAATACGGATACCCGCAGCAGATTTAGTATGCATTATTCCTTTTTTGTACAGAACTACCGTGCTTAATACTTTGGTAGAAATGTTGTTTTCTTTTAAAAGTTGTTGTGCTTGTTCCGATTGTAAGGGCGCAAAATGTAGTTTAGCTTGTTTATCACGCGGTATTAAAAATTTAACCAGCCCATTACAGAGGTTACAAACACCATCGAAAAACACTACATATTCGGGCCAGTTTTTTTGCATAGCATGAAGTTACAAATTGATCGGAAAATAGAAAGAATACCAGAGTAAATTCCAGATTACTTATAATACAACTGGTCTCCCACTACACGCATCTCCGGCTGAGTATTTTCTACAAATATTTGTCCGGTGCCTAAACCTTGTGGCATAGATAAATCGGCGTATTTAGAAGTGAATTGCGCAATGGCATTTAAAGCAATATTAGATTCTAATGCCGAAGTCACCCACCAACCAATTTGATAACGTTCGCAGATTTCTATCCATTCTAAAGTTTCTGCAATTCCACCTAAAAGTGTAGGTTTAAAGATTACATAATGTGGATTTAAACGACTTAATAAATATTCTTTATCTCCATCAAAAATCCCAATTAGGTCTTCATCTAAGGCAATAGGTAAAGGTGACTTACTGCAAACCTTCGCCATTAAATCGTACTTTTTGGCTTTTACCGGTTGCTCTATAGAATGAATATCTAATTGAGCTAATTGATCTAATACACCAAAAACATTTTTCTTATTGAAAGCGCCGTTGGCATCAACGCGTAAAGTCAGGTCTTTTTCAGAATAATGAGAACGGATGTATTGCAACAGTTTATGTTCGGTTTCCCAATCAATAGCGCCAATCTTCATTTTCACACAACTGAACCCTTTTTCTAGCTTCTCGTCAATTTGCTGACGCATGAATGCTTCTTCACCCATCCAAACCAAACCGTTAATAGTAATAGGTTGGTTTTTGTCGCAAAATGGATTTTCTAAAATTTTACCTTTGCCTTTATGAAGCGCATCTAAAAATAAGGTTTCGAAAGCAAATTTCACCGATGGAAATTCATTGGAAATTTCACGGTTTACTAGATCAAAGATTTCTTCTTCGGTTTCTGGTAAATCTATGTCTTTAAAGTCTTTCAGCTTAATGTCTAAATACTCTTCAAAATCTTCTCTATCGTCCAAGCTTAAATTTTGTAAAGGGGCCGCTTCACCTCTACCTAAAGTTTTACCTGTCTCTTCGTCTTTCAGCTTAAAAATCCATATGGCTCTATCTTTCAGAATACCTCTAGAAGTGCCTACTGTAAAACTGAATTGTAAAACTTTTTTCTTATAACTGATTTTCACTAACTGAAGATTTTTTGTTCAACATATAAAATAGCTTCGTGAAGAATACTGAAAAATTCTTCACTTTGTATATCTATCTTTTCTAACTGAATATGCCTTACTAATTTTTGTTCGCCATGTAAAATACATGATTCACTTTGCAAAAAAGCACCGTAGACAATCCCTAAAACAAGCTCCTTTTTGTTATGATAACTTAAGTAAAAAATATTTTTGCTCTTGTAACAATAAAATGGAATATTATATCTAATTATTTCTTTAACATGATCGTCCAGTGACAATAAAACTTGTCTAGTTTTATAGGCTATGTTTTTTTGAATTGAGGGAAGTTGTTGGAAATATTCCTCTACTGGAGGTTGCATTTATTTCAGGTAAAAAGAAAGAATATGCTCTAAATCCCTTTGGTTTAATGCACCAACTATTGTTCTTACGTTGGCAGCATCGCGGTAAATATGCATGGTTGGCAAGCTTCTAATATTAAATTTAGCCGCTAGTTTAGGATTTTTGTCAACGTCAATTTTAACAATCCTAATCTTATCACCCAATTTCTTTTTTAAATTCTCAAAAGTTGGTGCCATCATTTTACATGGCCCACACCATTCTGCGTAAAAATCTACAAAAACTAAGGGGTGGCTGTGTATAATTGCTTTAAAATCCAACACTAGTTCTGTTTAGGTTTTTTCCAGTATTCGCCAATTTTAGGCTTTTGGTTTTTTCTAAACCATTCTGTTATACGGCTTCTCCAATAACTAAGAATATCTTCTCCCTCTTCTTTACCTGCTTTTTCAGCAGCTTTAGCTTCTTGGTCAGAAACTTTTTCTTGATCAGCTAGTTCTTCATCGGTTAAGGCATCTGTATCGGAAGAATGATATTCGCTATCATCGCCGTATAATTCCTCCTCCATAGCCAACTTTTCTTCATCACTTAAGCCTTTATTTTTCTTTGATTTCTTGTCTTTTTTATTTTTCTCTTTATTGGGCTCTTCCTCTTCCAGATCATGTGGATTATCTAAAAGTGCATTATCCGCAGCTATTTGTTCCGCCTCTTTTCTTTTACGTTCCTCTTCTTCAGCTTTAGCTAATTCTTTCTCTAATTTTTTAAGACGCTTTTTTTCTTTTCTAGATAGCTTATCTTCGTGGGGTGTTCCTGTAGAATCTGACTTATTCGCTTTTTCATCTTGCAAAGAATTTTGTAGGGTGGTATCATTTTCTTGAGCCCATTTATCCCCTTGATTCTTTAAAGACCACTTGCCTTTTTTTACTTCTTCAGAGAAAACCAACGCATGGCGGTGTTCTTGTCTAATTTTACAATTAGGAATTGGACACTTCGGTTTAAAAAGAGTACACGAAAAAAGTAGCCCTAAAGTTATGAATAATATGGTTTTTACGAATTTTTGCATGCACGCTTAGATGTGGCAAATATAGAAATATTAGACGTCTAAAAACTTCTCACAAGTATTTAAGTTAAAAAAACTTCTAAATATTTAAAAACACAAATTTCATTTCGGGTTGTTCGTGAAGATAAAAATGCCTTATTTCAGGGTTAAAATCTTACCCGTTGGAGAATAGCCTAGTAATTATACCTACTTATAACGAAATAGAAAATATCGAATTAATTATTCGGAAAGTGTTTTCTCTATATAACAAGGTACATATTTTAGTAGTAGACGATAACTCTCCCGACGGAACAGCTCAAAAAGTTGAAGAACTGCAATTAGAAAAACCCGACCGCCTTTTCATTCTTAAAAGAAAAGGGAAACAAGGCTTGGGTACGGCTTATATTGCCGGCTTCCATTTTGCTTTAGACAGACATTACGAATATATTTTTGAAATGGATGCCGATTTTTCTCACAATCCGGCTGACTTAAACAAACTTTATCACTTATGTAAAGACCAACACGCCGACTTAGCTATTGGTTCTAGATACAAAAATGGTGTTAACGTAGTTAATTGGCCTATGAACCGGGTTTTAATGTCTTATTTTGCCAGTAAATACGTTAGCCTTATTACTGGAATGCCAATTAATGACTCTACTGCGGGTTTTGTTTGCTATAAAAGAACCTTATTACAGAATCTTCAGTTAGACAAAATAAAATTTATAGGTTATGCTTTTCAGATTGAAATGAAATTTAAAAGTTGGTTGAAAGGCTTTAGTGTGCAAGAAGTACCTATTGTTTTCACAGACCGAACTAAAGGTGTTTCTAAAATGAGTACCAAGATTTTTAAAGAAGCATTTTTTGGAGTAATTGAGCTAAAGTTAAAAAGCTTATTTACGCATCCTACCGATTTATAAGCCAGTTATTCTCTTTTCCTTTCCTTATTTGCAGAATAATGATTAATTTTGCAGACCGAAAATTGTATTTATAAGCGGAATTTCATGGGAAAAACGTTATTTGAAAAAGTTTGGGATGCTCACGTAGTTCACAGTATAGATGAAACTACGGATATTATTTACATCGATAGACATTTAGTTCACGAAGTAACATCCCCCCAAGCATTTACTGGAGTTGAAAAAAGAGGTATAGAGGTTGCAAGACCCGATTTAACTACCGCTACTCCAGATCACAATGTGCCTACAAGAGATCAATTATCTCCAATTAAAGAAGAGCTTTCTCGTATTCAAGTAGCTACTCTTCAAAAAAATTGCGAAAATCATAATGTAGCCTATTATGGACTAGGTCACGACTACCACGGTGTTGTTCACATCATTGGACCACAACTTGGTTTAACAAAACCAGGTATGACAATGGTTTGTGGTGATTCACATACTTCTACGCACGGTGCTTTTGGTTCCATTGCTTTTGGTATTGGTACAAGCCAAGTAGAAAGTGTATTATCTACACAATGTTTATTGTTGGCTAAGCCAAAAACAATGAAAATTAAAGTAGACGGTATACTTGCTAAAGGTGTTCACTCTAAAGACCTTGTTTTATATATTATTTCAAAATTAGGTACAGGTGGCGGTGCTGGTTATTTTGTTGAGTTCTGTGGTTCTGCTATAGAATCTTTATCAATGGAAGCCAGAATGACCATTTGTAATATGTCTATTGAAATGGGTGCTCGTGGTGGTATGATTGCCCCAGATGAGAAAACATTTGAATATGTAAAAGGCAAAGAGTTTGCTCCAAAAGGTGAACAGTGGGAGGAAGCTGTAGCGTATTGGAAAACATTACCAACCGATGCTGATGCTAAATTTGACAAAGAGTTAGAATTTAAAGCAGAAGACATTGCTCCTATGGTTACTTACGGAACTAACCCAGGAATGGGCGTTGGCGTAAATGGTAGAATCCCAACATTAGAAGACATTAAAGGTGAAAACAACAAAATCACTTTTAAAAAATCTTTAGAGTATATGGGGTTCCAGCCTGGTGATGAAATGATTGGTAAAAAAATTGATTGGGTATTCTTAGGATCATGTACCAATGGTAGAATTGAGGATTTTAGAATTTTTGCTGAATACGTTAAAGGAAAGCAAAAAGCAGCTCATGTTAACCCATTAATTGTACCTGGTTCTAAAGCTGTAGAACAACAAGCTATTGCAGAAGGCATTGACAAGATTTTAGAAGCAGCTGGTTTCACTTTAAGAGAACCGGGTTGTTCGGCTTGTTTGGCTATGAACGAAGACAAAATTCCTAAAGGGGAATATGCAGTTGCTACTTCTAACAGAAACTTTGAAGGTCGTCAAGGCCCGGGTTCTAGAACAATATTAGCATCTCCTTTAACAGTAGCTGCTTGTGCAATTGCTGGTAAAATAGTTGATGTAAGAGAATTAATTTAATCCACCAAGAATAACATTTACAATGGATAAATTTAAAACATTAGTATCGAGAGCCGTTCCGGTACAAATTGAAGATATAGATACAGATCAAATCATACCCGCTCGTTTCTTGAAAGCGACTACGCGTGATGGTTTTGGAGATAACTTATTTAGAGACTGGAGATACAATGCAGACGGTTCGCCTAAGGCAGACTTTCCGTTAAACAACCCTAATTACTCTGGGGAAATATTAGTGGGTGGTAGAAACTTTGGTACAGGTTCTTCTAGAGAACATGCTGCTTGGGCCATCTATGACTATCCTTTTAAAGTAGTTGTTTCTTCTTTCTTTGCAGATATTTTTAAAGGAAATGCCTTAAACAACGGTCTTTTACCAGTACAAGTTTCTGATGAGTTCTTAGAAAAGATTTTCGAAGAAATTGAAAAGAACAACGAAGCTGAATTTAAAGTTGATCTAGTTGCTCAAAAATTCATAATAGTGAGCACTGGCGAATCTGAATCATTTGAAATTGGTGTATACAAGAAAACTTGTATGATCAATGGTTATGATGATATAGATTATATTTTGTCTAAAGAAGACGAAATTCAAACTTATGTTAGTACTGCAAAAAATAAAGCGTTAGGAATTATCTAAGCAAAAATTTAAGAGGCCTTTTTTAAGGCCTCTTTTTTTAACCCCCTATTGCTTCGTATTCCATCACTAATTCCTGAATTTTTAGTAACAGGTCTTCATTCTTTTTCACTAACTCATCAATAGATAAAAAGCTTACACCAGAAGTGAAAACTTCCCAGTCTTTTGTAATAGACTCTGAAAGAAATTTAATTTTTGATGTATTAAAATCCGATTCAGATAATTCTAATAAACGTTTAGAAAATGTAGCGCTAACTTCATTTGCTTCATTAAGAAATAAATCGTCTTTTGTCATTTCATAAAGCACAACTAGCTTCATAAAACGTTGGTTGAGCATTCTTAAACTACCCGAAAGATTTATAATTTTTGAAAGTGTTTTTACATCATTTAATATCTCTTCCAATTGTTTAATTTCTAGTAATGTAGCATCCGATAATTTTCTCATCTCACCCGACAATACTTTAAAAACCTGTGCTTCTTGTGTTCTCATTTTATTAGATGAAATGCTAGCGTTCAAAGCTATCATTGAATTTTCTCTAGCAACAGAATCCATTCGGTCTATTACTGAATTTATTTTTTCGTAAAGTGCCATAATTCTTATCCTGCTATATTTTGGTACCTGCCAACTAAATACTGAACCTTATTTAAAATTAAATCATTGGTATTAACCATTTTTTCAATATCAATCATCTGCTCCTGAACAGAATTTATATAGCCATGCCAATCTTCTTTAATAGATATCACCAGATTATCGATAGCAGAATCATTAAACTGCGTATACATCAATTCATCAATTCGGTTTAAGAAAAGAATGCCCGTTTCTAAAAAATCGTGTTGAAATTCTTTTTCATGGGTTGTTTTAAACAAAATAACCAACTTAATATGCCTTTGGGTTAACATTCTTAAACTACCCGACACATTAATAATTCTAGATAGGGCTTTTATATCGTTTAATACTTCTTCTAATACACCTATTTCCTGTATAGTTTTATTGGTAACATCTGCCATTTCAGTTGACAATTCGTCTAAGAATTTTAATTCTGAATTAGAGAAAAGGCCACTTTCTAACCTCGATTTTGTTTTCAAAGCCAAAGTAGTATTCTCCCGAACTACATATTCTAAATCCTGAATTACATTTTTTATTTTATGGTATAAGCTCATAAAAATCTATTTACGTATGTTATTTAAACTTTTTATACATAAAAAACGATTAAGTTGGACCAACTGGCTTTATTAATAAACAATAAGGTCTATTAATTCGATAAACAAAAAGCAAAAACTAAGTATTTATACTTAAATAAAAATACGTAAATGTATTATTCAAAGAGAATTTAAAAAAATAAGACAAAAAAAAGGAACGCTAATGCGTTCCTTTTCAGATATAAACTTTGTTAGATTGTTATTCCTCAATTCTTATTGGCATTTTGTATTTAAAACGAACGGTTTCTATAGCTTCTTTAGGCTCTAACCCTTCCATTAAATACTTAACGGTATCTACTAATTGGTAAGAATGAAAACCTAACATAGCTCTATGTAAAGGATTATCTAAAAATTCTTTCTGAAGGTATTCTTCTTTCAATTCAAACTCATGATCGTTATGTTTGTTAGAAAGCATATGCCCTATTTCTTGAAGTAAAGCGCCTATGTTTTTAGCTTTTTCATGGTTAATATTACCTAGTTTGATCAAACCCAATGCTACTTCAGCACCTTGATCACTTAGTAGCTTACCAATAGATTGTTGCAATTTTACAAACCTAGTTTCATCTTGATCGCTCATTATTGAAAAGTTTAGTTGATTTATAATTTATTAAAATTAATTCAAGAGTATTAGTTTGGATTTCCTTTTTATACTCTCGAACATATCTTTATTCGCTTCAGAATAATTAAGGTAGGTATCTATTACCTTAATTGTTTCCTCTGCATATGTTTTACTTTCGGTTTTATTTCCCTTTTTCTGCAATTCAACGGCTTTATTAAACAGATTTACTGAATAATTATACGCCACATTTGTGTTAGTGGGTTCTTCTTTTAAGACTTCTTTATAAAGTTTATTTAGCTCTTGTTTTTGCTCTGCATTAAGAGAGGATTCCTGTTGTTCATAAAATAGAATTTTCTTTTTCTTAAAAGTTACTTCATCTGGAAAACGTTCTAAAATTAATGTAACCTGATTATTCACCAAACTAAAATCTGAAATTGTATCCCTGATAAGGGCCTCTAAATAATATTGATTTATTAATTTTGAATTATCCTCTAAATCAATGGCTTCTTTAAAGTCTTTCTGAGCAGCTATATAAAATTCATTTCTTAAATAACACACGCCCCTATTTACGTAATACTCAGATCTTGGGTTTAAATCAATTAAAGGTGTAAAATAACGAATAGCTTCCGAAAAGTGTTGTTTGTTGTAATTTTTCCCAGCTTCGTTAAAAAGCAACTTCTTTAATAATTCTATTTGGGGTTTGTAGTCTTCTAAAAGTCCAGATTCTGCATTGGTTAACTCTAAAGCCTTCTTTATTGACAGATACGCTACTATTAAAGGGTTTTCAAATAATTGCTCATACGCATAAACGGTAGACTGAGCGACTTGTATAGCTAAAACACCTTTTATATACCAAAATTCTGGATTCGATGTATATTCTGTCTCCTTTTCAGCAGAAAGAATATAAGCATTCGCTTCTTTTAAATCTTTTTTCTTTAATGCTTTTTGTGCGTCTTTTAAAAGATCTACATCGCCTGCATTACAAAAAATTGAACAAAAAAAGGCCAGTATAATTAGAACTGGCCTCTGTATTTTAAAATTAAGCGTCATAGATTAAGCTTCATCATCTGAAGGTGAGTCATCTGCACTTTCTATTGCATCTGTATTTTCTTCGCCTTCTTCCGTTTCTGCCTCATTAACTTCTTCTTCTAATTTAGTTACTTTAGCAACTGATGAAATAGAGTCTTCGCCACTCAATTTAATTAAACGAACACCTTGAGTAGCTCTACCCATTACTCTTAAATTATCAATAGCCGTTCTAATTACAATACCCGAACGGTTAATAATCATAAGGTCATTGCTATCGTCTACATCCATAAGAGCAACTAAACCACCCGTTTTTTCGGTAACGTTAATTGTTTTAACACCTTTACCACCACGGTTAGTGATTCTGTAACCTTCTAAGTCGGAACGTTTACCGTATCCTTTTTCAGAAACTACTAAAATATTAGACTCTTCGCCTTCTACACAAGCAATACCAACCACATAATCTTTAGCACTTTCTAACGTAACACCACGTACACCTGCAGCTGTTCTACCCATTGGTCTAACATTGCTTTCGTGGAAACGAATAGCTTTACCAGAGCTTTTACCAATTATAATGTTATTGTTACCATTGGTTAATTTAACCGCTAATAAACCATCACCTTCTTTAAAAGTAATAGCATTAATACCATTTGTTCTTGGTCTAGAATAAGCTTCTAAAGTTGTCTTCTTAATAATACCTTTATTGGTTACCATTACTAAGAAGTTATTGTTGATGTAATCTTCGTCTTTAAGGTCTTTAACACTAATTACAGAAGTGATTTTTTCGCCTTGTTCAATGTTAATTATGTTTTGAACCGGTCTACCTTTAGATATTTTAGAACCTTCTGGTAGTTGGTATACTTTCTGCCAGTATACTTTACCTCTATCTGTGAAGATAAGAAGTGTATTATGCATAGTGGCTACAAAAAGATGCTCGGTAAAGTCAGTCACTTTAGACGCTGCTCCACGAGAACCTACACCACCTCTATTTTGTGATTTGTATTCTGAAAGGAAAGTTCTTTTTACATAACCCTCATGAGAAATAGTAATTACTACCTCATCGTCTGCAATTAAATCCTCTATACCAATATCTTCAGAAGAATGAATGATCTCAGTTCTACGCTCATCGCTGTAGCGATCTTTCATTTCTGCTAATTCGTCTTTAATGATCTGCATACGTAATTCTTCACTAGCAAGAATTTCGTTTAAGTGATCAATTAAATCCATTAACTCTTTGTATTCTTTCTCTATTTTCTCTCTTTCCAGACCTGTTAAACGCTGTAAACGCATTTCAAGAATGGCCTTAGCCTGAATTTCGGAAAGTTCAAAATTCTCTATTAATCCAGCTTTTGCTTCATCTGGATCTTTTGACTTACGAATAAGGTTTATAACAGCATCAAGATTATCTAAAGCAATTATATAACCTTCAAGAATATGCGCTCTTTTCTCTGCTTCCTGAAGTTCGTATCTAGTTCTTCTTATTACAACTTCGTGTCTGTGTTCAACAAAGTTGCTAATTAAGTCTTTCAGGTTTAAAAGTTCTGGTCTTCCTTTTACCAATGCAATATTATTTACACTGAAAGAAGATTGCAGCTGCGTGTGTTTGTAAAGCATGTTTAATACAACACTTGCATTAGCATCACGCTTTATTTCATAAACTATTCGCAAACCACTTCTATCCGATTCATCACGGATGTCTGATATACCTTCTAGTCTTTTTTCATTCACCATGGCAGCCGTCTTTTCAATCATAGACGCTTTATTAACCATGTATGGAATTTCCGAAATTATAATTCGTTCTCTGCCTTCTTTGGTTTCTTCAATTTCGGCATTGGCACGCATTACAATTCTACCTCTACCTGTTTCAAAAGCAGATTTAACACCTTGGTAACCATAGATTGTAGCCCCAGTAGGGAAATCAGGTCCTTTAACGTGTTGCATCAACTCTTCAATAGATATATCGTTATTATCAATATAAGCACAGGTACCATCTATTACTTCCGATAAATTATGCGGAGCCATATTGGTAGCCATACCTACAGCAATACCAGAGGCACCATTTAACAGTAGATTAGGGACTTTAGCTGGAAGAACAACCGGTTCTTTTAATGAATCATCAAAGTTAGGCTGAAAATCAACCGTATTCTTTTTAATATCTCCTAAAAGTTCTTCAGAAATCCTTTTAAGTCTTGCCTCTGTATAACGCATGGCAGCCGGTGAATCACCGTCAATGGAACCGTAGTTACCTTGACCATCTACCAATGGATAACGCAAAGACCAGGTTTGAGCCATACGAACCATAGTATCGTACACAGCAGAATCACCATGAGGATGGTACTTACCCAAAACCTCACCAACAATTCTAGCAGACTTTTTATATGATTTATTGTAATTAACGCCCAATTCTTCCATTCCGTAAAGAATTCTTCTATGAACTGGTTTTAAACCGTCTCTTACATCGGGAAGGGCCCTAGATATAATTACAGACATCGAATAATCGATGTATGCACCCTTCATTTCATCTTCAATATTAATCGGTATTATATTACCTTCTATAGCCATATACTTGGTAAAGAATTATGTGGATAACATCCCTTAAAAATAAACAAAAAGGCCCGTAAATAGAACCTTTAGACCCTTTTTAATAGCGTTAGTTTTCCACAAACTACTCTTCTAATCGTTGATTTAGCTTATTCAGTTCTTCTATAAAAGATTTACGAACTCCTTTAGCGTAAGGATTCTCATTCTCAATGGTTAAGAAAAGGTCCATTGAGTCTTGTCCCAAATTTCTTTTAATGTTTAAAAGATACTGATAGGCTTGCGTTTTTTGTTCTACATCAGGGATGTCCATTTCGTTAACAGCACGCCCAACAAAATGCGTTAAGGCCTGTACATAAGCCATTTGTTGATCATGCAATTCTGGTGTACGCTCTAAAACATTCAGTTTTAAGTTATCTCTTAAAAACCTATATATGGTACGGGTTAACATGTTATTAGTAGTTGGACACAATACCATATTAAGTCCTTCTATACCATTTTTACCACTTTGTGGGCCAAATAAAGGATGTGTTAGTACAATGTTACAATGTTCTGGAAGTGCTGCTTGCATTAATGCTAATGGCTTAATTTTCACAGAAGAAACATCTACTACCAAAGCATGTGGTTGAATAAATCCTTTAACGGCATTTAGACTTTCTGCCATAAACTGAACAGGAACACACATGATCACAATAGGTTTTTCTGCTACTGTCTTTAAACTTTCATAGTTAACCCCTAAGCGTTTAGCATCATCCGCACGATCACTTCTATTGTATACACTAATTGAAAAAAATGGCTTTAAAAAAGGAACAATAAACTGTCCAAAACTCCCGAACCCTACAATCCCTAACTCTCTCATTTTTGAAATTCTTTTATTGTAAACCGCTGAAACCAACTTTTTTTGGTTCCTGTTAGCGTTTCTAAAATTAGTTTTTTTACAAAACCTACTTTATAAAAAGCAGGCAATATTTTATCTCTAAATAAATTTAATGGTAACGGCGACTGAAAAAAAGGTGTGATACCTCTAGAAATAGCTTGATAGCAATCATGCTGTTTCATCCTTTTCTTTGAAAAACTCTTTAAAGCTATTTTTAAATTTTTATATTTTACCAAAGACTCCGACAATAAAAAAGCATCTAGCAAAGCCATATTAGTACCAGAGCTAAGCTGTGGACTCATGGCATGAGCCACGTCACCTATAAACACAACATTTTTATGATACAACGGAGCTATTTTAGAGTCCGCATAAGGCGCAAAAGTTAATTGATCTGGTGATTTTATTTCCTCTAATTGATCCTTAAATTCGGGAGCAATTTTCAATAGTTTTTCTTTCCAACTTTTAAAGTTACTAGGCTCTAGTAATTCTGTAGTTTTTCCAGCAATCCCCCAAAAGAAATTTAACATCTCTATAGGGTTTTCTTCATGAGGATCTTTACCAATTGGCATAAAGCCTAGTAAATCTCTTTTATGATAGATTTGAAGGATTCCTTCAGATAATTTTTGATTGGTTAATGGAATCTTTGCCCATATAGCAGAATACGATTGTTGTCTACTTCTTTGACAGATACCAAATTGATCTCTAATTTTTGACCTAGCTCCATTAGCTACTATAATTAAATCAAAACCATTGTATTCATTATTGTTTTGATCGTAAAGTAATGTTTTTTTATTCTGAAATATGACCTTAGAAATATCGCAGCCTTTCACAACACGAATACTTTCTTTTTCAAGGCTTTCGAAAAGCATGGTAAAAAGTGCTCCTCTTTGCAAGCCCCAGCCTATCTTTTCTGGATTGTATTCTTCAAAATCAAGAAAATATTTCACATCACCATCGGTAGTTTGCCCCTTAAACCGCGGAATGGGATGTGCGTAGGTTTCTAAAAAATTATGGTAACCAAGATTCTCAAGCACAGCTTTACCTGTCCACTGAAGCATAATACCTGCTCCCAATGGTTTGGGCTCTGTTTCTCTTTCGAATACAGTTATTTCGTGGTTTTGTCTTTTAAGAAATAATGCTGCTGCAGAACCCGCTATTCCGCCACCTATTACAGCTATATTCATTAATCAATGCCTCTCTTCTTTAATTCGTCTCTTATTGAAGCCGCTTTTTCGTAGTCCTCAGAACTTAAAGCATCATCTAACATTAATTTTAATTGCTCATCCGAAAATTCTTTTAATGGAAATTCTTCTGAATTCATTACTTGTTCTATTTCTACGTTTGCTTCTTCCTCTTCTTCAGCAGTGAATTCGATATCTTGTTTTTCAAGACTTTCTTCTTCCTCTGTTAAAATAATCCCAGCTTCATCTAATACTTTCTGATACACATAAATTGGAGCTTTAAAGCGAAGGCCTAAAGCAATTGCATCTGAAGGTCTAGAATCTAACTCAATAGTTTTCTCTCCGTTCGAACACAACATACTAGCATAAAAAATACCCTCTTTTAAATTTGTGATCACAATTTCTATAACCAGAAGATCAAACTCTTCACAAAAGCTTTTAAATAAATCGTGCGTAAATGGTCTATTGGGCTTTATTTGCTCAATTTCAATAGCTATTGATTGAGCTTCGGACATACCTATAATGATAGGCAAACGTTTTTTTCCGTGTTTTTCACCCAGAACCAATGCAAACGATCCGGAATGGGATTGCCCCGAAGACAATCCCAGCACCTCTAATTCTACTCTCTTCTCACTCACAGAACAAAAAAAAGACTTTTTTTTTGAAAGATTAACTTAATGCCTGTATTAGTTTAGGAACAACTTCAAAAGCGTCGCCAACAATACCATAATCGGCAGCTTTAAAGAACGGTGCTTCTTCATCTGTATTGATTACAACAATAACTTTTGAAGAGTTTACACCGGCTAAATGCTGAATTGCTCCTGATATACCAATAGCTATGTATAAGTTCGGACTTACTTTAATACCTGTCTGACCTACATGCTCGTGATGGGGTCTCCAACCCATATCCGATACGGGTTTTGAACAAGCTGTTGCTGCACCAAGTTTAGCGGCCAACTCTTCAATCATACCCCAGTTCTCTGGGCCTTTAAGTCCTCTACCTGCCGAAACAACTAAATCTGCTTCTGGCAATAATATATCTCCTTCAACTTTCTTCGTTTCAAGAACGTTCAATATAGTATCCATTTCGTGTAAAGAAGCACTTCTTGTTTCAATACTGGCGCTTCCACCCTTTTCTTCTAAACTGAAAGCACCTTTTTTGACCGTAAGAATAACCTTTTCGGTAGAGATTTTCACTTCAGAAAAAGCTTTACTGGTAAAAACTGACCTTCTAAAAGTTTTGCTTCCGGCGTCTAAACCAATTACGTTAGACAAAACTCCCGCTTTTAGTTTAACGGAAAGTTTAGCAGATAGCTTTTCCGTAGAAAGTGAGCTTCCCATTAAAATATATTCTGCACCCGTTTCCCCAGCCAATTTAGAAAATTCATCTGCTAAAGTATCTACACTTTCTTCTGTGATAGATGTATCCGATAGTTTTAAGACTTTATTTACACCATAATTACCTAATGCACTTAAAGCATCGTCTGAAACTTGAGATAACGCAAGCGCAACAATGTCACCAGAGAGGTTTTGCGCAGCAGCAACGCGCGTCTAAAGATGACTTTTTAACGTCACTTCCATCATTTTCTATATATATTAATATCGTTCCCATAATAATTTCAATTTTAAGGTTTAAAGTACTTTAGCTTCGTTTCTCAACAAATCAACTAATTGCGCTACATCATCAGCCGGAATCATTTTACAATCCCCTTTTGGAGCTGGCAATTCAAAGTTTTCGACTTCAGTAAGCTTATCATTAGCGTAAGGTTCTTTTACCTCTAAAGGTTTTGTTCTGGCAGACATAATACCTCGCATGTTCGGATATCTTCCACTCTGCTATTGGCTCCTGACAACCTAAAACTAATGGTAGTTGAGCTTCTACTTTTTGTTTACCACCTTCTATCTCTTTTTCCATTGTGGCTTTTGTCCCATCAATGTCTAATTTCATGACAGGTGTAACAGATGTCATTCCTAACATTTCCCCTACCATATTGTGAACTAAACCACCATTATAATCAATGGATTCTCTACCCATCATTATTAGATCAAAAGAATTCTCTTTAGCGAAAGACGCTATTTGTTCCGCCACAAAATAAGAATCTGTAGCCTCTGCATTTATTCTTACAGCTTTATCTGCACCAATGGCTAAAGCTTTTCGTATAGTAGGTTCTGCTTCGTTTGTTCCTACATGAAGCACCGTAATTTCACCCTCCCCTTTAGCATCTCTTAATTCTACAGAACGGGCCAATGCATAATCGTCATAAGGACCAATTATAAACTGAACTCCCGCTTTATTAAATTGTTTATCTCCGTCAGTAAAGGATATCTTTGCAGTGGTATCCGGAACGTGTGTAATACAAACTAATATTTTCATGTTTCCTCCTTGTTTTAGCTTAAAAGTTACTATAATATAGTATTTATTGCATACTAAATCAATAGCTTCAAAAAATATTCCAAATGAACAACAGATTAGAAAAACTACAAGAATTTTTAAGGGAAACTCCTAGATGATCCTTTCTTAATTATACGGCATTGCTCTGGAATACAACAATTTGGACAAAAAAGAGGCTAAAAACTATTTTAAAAAACTTTTACTGAATTCCCTAAGTACCTACCTACCTACTATCATGCGGGGAAATTAAAAGAAGAATTCAACAATTTTGAGGAGGCCATTGCCATCTACAAAAAAGGCATTGAGTTAGCACAAGAACAAGGAGATAAACATGCTAAAGCTGAATTAGAAACCGCTCTGTTTGAGATTGAGGATTAAAACAACACCACATATAACAACTTCAATTAATTGTCATTTTTAAATATTCTTCATTTACCTACTTTTGATGGTTGAAAAAACATAAACAATGAACTTCAAACACAAGATTCTACCGCTACTATTAACCTTAGTTTTGGGCAACTCTGCAAGATCTAAAACCTGGTTTTGTTGAAAATTTAATAGCTGAAAAATCTAAATCCAACTGCAATGGATATTGCGCCGGACGGTAGAGTGTTCATAGCTGAAAAAACGGTAAAATTTTAATAGTTGAACAAGACATTCTTTTGGAAACACCTTTTTTGGAAATGGAGGTTGACGATTACAATGAGAGAGGTGTTAACGGAATAATATTAGATCCGGATTTTGATCAAAATGGATACATTTATGTTATTACACCCTAAAAGAAGAAAGAAGAAATCGTGTTGGCCGTTTCACCGCCAACGGTAACACTGCACTACCCAACAGTGAAAAAATTCTTTTTGAAATGGATCAAGTTTCAGGCTCTGGCGTACACAATGGTGGTGGTATGACTCTTCGACAACAACGGTTATCTTTACATAGGTACCGGTGATGGAGGAAATGCAAATAACTCACAAGACTTATCAACACACTCGGAAAAATCATACGAATAAATAAAGACGGTAGCATACCTGATAATAATCCGTTCTTTGAAATTTTACAAGATAAAAACAAAGCCATCTATTGTTATGGTTTAAGAAATCCTTATACAATTGCCATAACTGCTATGAGGATCTTTTATACATCAATGATGTTGGCGGTATAATTTTGAAGAAATTAATGAAGTTAAAGCAGGTAAAAACTATGGTTGGCCAATTGTAGAGGGTTTTGCAGGAAATGTCAAATGTCCCGACAAACTACCAGGACCCCGTATACGCTTATGATCATTCAAAAGGTTGTGCCATAGTTGGGGCTTCTTTTTATACACCAGATTTATACCTCTTCCCTGATGAATACCATAACAAATACTATTTGCAGACTATTGTGAGGGTACATTAAACATTTTTGACCCAAATACGCGTGTTGTTACGGATACTATAGCTACTGATCTTAACAGGCTATATATACCACCTATAATTCTTCCGGTGATTTATATTATATGCAAAGAGAAGTGGGAAGTGGATCTGTTGGTGACAACACAGGCACCAAGAATGGTACTTTGTGGAAAATACAATACACGGGACCGGGGCACCTTACATTGCTTTAGACCCAAAAGATCAATCGGTAACTTTGGAGGAAACGGCATACTTTAATGTGATTTCCTCAGGTGATGATCCTTGACCTATGAATGGTTCATTAATGACGACTTGGTAGAAAACAACAATAAAAGTAGCTCTAGCAATACCTCAACCCTCTTTAGATTTAGATCAAGCCCTTATTTACTGTAAGGTATCTAATAATGAGGGAGTAGCCACTTCTAATACGCAATTTTAAATGTCACAGATAATACAAGACCAATTCCAGAAATACTAACGCCTTCTACAGATTATTTATATACATGCGGATCATTACTCACTTTTTCAGGATCTGCCACGGATAATGAAGATGGTGATATTCCAGCTGAAAATTTCACATGGCACATCGACTTTCATCACGATTTGCATATACACCCTGCTATGGATCCCGTTTCAGGGATAAAAACAGGAACATTTGAAATTCCTAAAATTGGTGAAACAGATACTAATGTATGGTATAGACTTTATTTGACAGTAGAGGATGAAGAAGGTTTATCTCAAACTGTTTTTAAAGACATTCATCCAGAAATAGTAGAAATACAAATTATTACTGATGATTTAGAGAATGCGTACATTTGGCATGACGGAAAAAAAGAATTCTTGCCTTATACCTATTATTCAATTCCTGGATTGATTAGGTCATTAGAAGTCCCTAATATCATAAAGTATACCGATTCTTCTTTTGTGTTTGAATCATGGAGTAGTGGAGAAGAAGAAAAACTACTATATAAAGAAACTCCTGCGGAAGAAACTACAATTAAAATAAATTTTGATAAAACATATCGACTTAAAGGGGACGGTCTATTAGGCAATTATTACCTTAATGAAAATGATTTTAACGAAAATCAATATGCAATTGAAAGGATTGATGAAACAATAGATTTTGATTGGTCTGAAGTGCCTCCTTTTGAAAACTTTCCTTTGGATTATTATTACGTTAGATGGACGGGATATATAAAACCATATTCTTCCGGAAATTATACCTTAAGTGTTGTTTCTGATGATGGAATTAATTTATGGATAGATGATGAAAAAGTAATAGAAGACTGGACTCCACATGGTGCAACAGAGTTTTCACATGAAATTTATCTGGAAGAGAACACATTTCATAAAGTACGTCTAGAATATTTTGAAGAACAGTGGGGATCTCAAGTGTATTTTTATTGGCAATCAAAAAATATAGATAAAGAAATTATTCCTCAAGAAAACCTTTACACAGAAGAAAAAAAGATTGAAGTAGGCATTTCTTCTTTTGAAGAAAAAATAGGTGGTAACATTTCACTTTACCCCAACCCATTTGAAGATGAGTTATTTATTGATTTTTCCGACCAACATAATGGTCAAATTAAAGTAAGAATATTCAATGATATTGGTCAATTAGTAAAAGAAGACAACATTCAAAATCACAATTCATCAATTGATAATCTAAACCATTTACCGGCAGGTAATTATATTATTCAATTAACATCAAATAGTAATACGGAAACTTTACAAGTTTCCAAATTGCCATAATGTTATAAGCAAAGCATGTAGCCTTTAAAAAGGTTACATGCTATTTTTATTTTTATCTAGCTTGTGCTATCAATTATTACAAAACTGAAAACACTACTGGTTTTTCAAATAACTCGTCTATTATTTATAAACCATAAAATTCTAACTAAATGCTATTTTTTAGCATGAAAAAATTAAATAGTTTTAAGATCGTTTTTTCACGTAGATTTGATACGAGATAGCGAAGTTAGATAGGCTGTTTCGCCGATGAATTTAAGAGATAAAGTAATTGAAGTACAAAAGGTTTTCAGCGAGGCTGATGACCTTATTAAAGAAGTTCAACAACATTCTGGGGTTTCTTGCTTAGCAGGTTGTGGCCGTTGTTGCCATAATCCTAAAATAGAGGCGTATACCATTGAGTTTCTGCCTTTAGCTTGGCAATTAAACGAAGATGGTATTGCAGAGGATTTTTTAGAAGAATTAACTAATTCCACCTCTGATTTATGTCCCGTCTATAAACCTAGTTTATTAGGATCATGTAGTAACTATACCAACAGAGGACTTATTTGTAGATTATTTGGTTCTGGTGCCATGCGAGTGAAAAGCGGTGAAAAAAAACTAATTACTTGCAAAGAAATTAAAGCCGAACAGCCTGAAAAAGTAGCTTCAGCTGAAGCTTTTTACAAAGAAAATGATTTACCCGTTACGTATACATTTTACAATAGCTTAAATCAGATAGAACCCTCTATTTCTTCTGAATTATTCCCGATTAAAGAAGCGGTTATGAATGCTATTGAATACGTTTTAAATAAAGTTTATTACGAAAAATTAGAAGGGAATTATACTCCACCAGATAACGATAATGACCCTTTGCCTATACCAGCATAAATAAAAAAGTCCGGCTCACACCGGACTTTCCACTTTTTCAACAAATTACTACTTGTTTTATACCTTAAAGAAATTAGCCTGATTTCTTAGGTCTAATGCTTTAGAAGACAACTCTTCCGCTGCTGCTGCTATTTCTTCAGCAGTTGACGCGTTGTATTGAACTACTTGATTTAAATTCTGAATGGCTGCATTTATCTGCATAGCCCCACTACTTTGTTCACCAGAGCTTACCGCAATCTCTTGTACTAATTGTGCCGTTTGTTTGATCTGAGGAACAATCATTTCTAAAATCTGCCCAGATAAATTGGCTTTCTGAGTACTATTTTCCGTTAATTCAACAATCTCATCCGCTGCGGCATTACTTCTTTCTGAAAGTTTTCTTACTTCAGCAGCAACTACAGCAAACCCTCTACCCTGTGCTCCTGCTCTAGCGGCTTCTACGGCAGCATTTAATGCCAAAATATTAGTTTGCCTTGCTATTTCACTAATGATTTTAATCTTTTCAGCTACTATAAACATAGATTCTTTAGTTTGCTGAACAGTAGAATTACCTTTCGCTACTTCATCTGCAGCAATTAAAGCGGTTTTTTCCGTAACCTTAGCATTATCTGTATTCTGCTGAATATTGGCCGACATTTGCTCAACAGATGAACTAATTTCTTCTACAGAAGCCGCTTGTTCACTAGCTCCGTCTGACATTTGTTGAGAACCACTGGACAACTCATTAGCCGTAACCGTTAGCTCACTGGAGGCATTAATAATTTCACGAACAATACCTTGTAAACGCCCTACCATAGTTTTTATGCTCCCGTAAACACCTTTACTTTCTGTTTTATTAAACTGAATGGTTAAATCGCCTTTAGATAATGCATCTGCAATTGCTTTAATCTCAGTAGGCTCACACCCTAACTGATCAATAATACTTTTCCTTAGAACAACTGTAGCTAAAATAATATATGTAATAATCACAATGGAGATGATCCATACAGCCAATTTTGATTGTTCAATAGACGCTAATGAAGCTCTATATTCTAGCTCTGCGTAATCATACGTAATTGCTGTTAACTCATCCATAGAGTTACGAACATGTTTAAAACTCACATTATAGTCACCATCATAAAGCATCATAGCTTCTTCAAAATGACGTGATTTAATTAAATCAACTAATTGATCTGTTAGATGGCTCCATTTTTTATAATGTTCATCAAAAACCTGAAATTGCTTTACATTTCTTCCGTTTATAGAAAAATGAATAGCACGGAATTTATCAAATCTCGTTTTTACTTGAACCAGATTTTCATTCACTTCGTTAAATTTCTCTTCTGCTATACCATCCCCATTTTGAATAAACAATACAGTTATACATTCACTAATGGCTATTTTAGATTGATAACTATCTCTATCGGCTTCTAACAAAAGAGAGATCCCTTTTAATCGGTTTTCATATATACTATCAATATTCTTTTTAGAACTGTTTATACTAACTACACCAAAAATGGAGTTTATCAAGTACAAAACGAATATCCAGAAAAACGCTAAAATTACTCGAACGCTTACTTTTTGTCGGTTAAAAAACTTAATCATCTGCTAAAATGTTATAGTATAAAAACAATTAATATATCGGATTGCAAAGCTTGTTCCTAATTTTGAAAAAGTGTTGATTTTATTCTACAATCTTAGTAAAGAATATTAAAAAAACGTTGAATATAAGATATTTAAGGACAAACTATTTTTATAAAAAATATATTCTCTTACAAATTAAACAGCTTTATAAACACAAAAAAGTGAGTCAATAGAAATATCAACTCACTTTTTAATCAACAGAATCTTATCACAGAAGACAACTTCTTTTATAAATCCCACTTTTCTGCAAGACTTCTTAACGCATTATAATTTGTTAAATCGAACTGACAAGGCACTACTGTAGTATAATTTTCCTCTAAATAATTGATATCGGCATCACTGGCTTTATCAAAATTTAAAAACTCGCCTGTTAACCAGTAGTATCTTCTATTGTTGGGATCGTATCTTTCATCAAAAGCTTCTTGCCAACGCGCGCTGGCCTGTCTAGCTAAACGAATACCCTTTATAGGTTCCCCTTCTTTTTTGGCAGGAAAATTAACATTAAGCGCTGTATGTTCGGGCATACCATTCTTTAAGGCTTCCGAAATTATTTTTCTAGCGTGTTCTTCAATATGTGTCATGTCTGCATTATGGTCGTAATCGCACAAACTAAAACCTATTGCCGGAATACCTTCTAAAGCAGCTTCTATAGCTGCCGACATCGTTCCTGAATACAATACAGATATTGATGCATTGCTACCGTGATTAACACCCGAAAGCACTAAATCCGGTCTTCTGTGCTGCATAATTAAATGCTTGGCCATTTTAACACAATCGGCAGGTGTACCAGAGCAAGCATACGTTTCTACTCCTTCAAAAACTTCTACTGGATCTACCCGTAAGGTTTCACCAATAGTAATGGCGTGTCCTTTTCCAGATTGAGGGGAATCAGGAGCAACAACCGTTACTTCGCCAAATTCTTTAGCTATTTCAACTAATTTCTTAATTCCTTTGGCGGTAACACCATCGTCGTTCGTAACTAATATTAATGGACGCTTCATGGTAATGTGTTATAATAATTAAACAAGTTAACTACATCTTGCCTACTTGACAATCTTACTTTGTTAACTTTCATGTATTCTAATATTTCCTCTTCTTTACCTTCAAAAAGCTCTAATAAGGTTCTTTTGTTTACATCTATGGGATATAGTGTTTTTTCCTTAAATAGAAAAAAAGCATAGCTCACATCTCTGTGGTCTGAACTAAAACCGGTATTAATTATTGAGCCTTTTGCAGTATAAACCAAGATTTCACGGGAAAGCAATTCGTACTCTTTGTAGATAGTTTCGTACTGAAAAAAATTACGAACCATTACGTCTTCTCTAATTTCTCTTTCGTATACTAAAAATTCTCTGTGGTCATGGTATACGGTATCTTCAATAGAAAAGCCATCAATATTTTTAACCGTATAAATTCTAGAAAAAGAATCGTTTTTAAACTGAATTAATTCTCTATTGAGATCGTAATTTATTAATCCGAAAATAGTATCGCCTTCACATTGGAACACTTTTCCTTTGTGCCAAAAATCAGAAGGGATTTCTTGCGCTAAACAAGAAATCCCCACTAAAATTGATGCTATAATGATTGAGTACCGTATACGTTTAGTTTTTTAAAATATCGTGCCCGAATTTATCTCGTTTCGTACGTAGATAGTATTCGTTATGTTCGTTGGGTTCAATTTCTAAAGAAACATTATCTACAATTTCTAAACCGTAGCCCATTAAACCAATACGTTTTTTAGGGTTATTGCTAATCAATCTAATCTTTTTTATTCCTAAATCTCTAAGAATTTGAGCACCTACTCCGTAATCTCTTTGATCTCCTTCAAAACCTAATTTAATATTGGCTTCTAAAGTGTCTAAACCTTCTTCCTGAAGTTTGTACGCTTTCAGTTTGTTTAACAAACCAATACCACGCCCTTCTTGGTTCATGTAAAGAACAACGCCTTTTCCTTCTTTCTCTACAATTTCCATGGCTTTGTGCAATTGCGGTCCACAATCACAACGGCAAGAACCAAAAATATCACCGGTTACACAAGAAGAATGCACACGTACCATTACCGCTTCACCTTCCTCCCATTCGCCTTTAATTAAAGCCAAATGTACTTCGCCTGTGTTTTTTTGTTCGTAAGCCTGAAGTTTAAAATTACCCCAGTCCGTAGGCATATTAACCTTTGTTCTTTTTTCAATTAGACTTTCATGCTCCATTCGGTAAGCAATAAGGTCTTCAATTGAAATCAACTTAAGATTATGTTTTTCAGCAAAAATCTTTAAATCCGGTAGACGAGCCATTGACCCATCTTCGTTCATGATTTCTACCAAAACACCCGCCGGTTGTAAGCCTGCTAAACGGGCTAAATCTATAGTAGCTTCGGTATGGCCTGTTCTTCTAAGAACCCCGCCTTTTTTCGCTTTTAAAGGAAATATATGTCCCGGTCTACCTAAATCTTCTGGTTTTGTATTGGGGTCTACTAAAGCTTTTACAGTTTTTGATCTATCCGAAGCAGAAATACCTGTGGTACAGCCATTACCAATTAAATCTACCGAAACGGTAAATGAGGTTTCGTGCGTGGCTGTATTTTTACCCACCATTAGGTCAAGTTCCAGCTCCTTGCATCTTTCTTCGGTTAACGAAGCACAGATTAAACCTCTGGCATGGGTGGCCATAAAGTTGATGATCTCAGGAGTTACGGTTTCTGCTGCACAAATCAAGTCCCCTTCGTTTTCACGATCTTCGTCATCAACAACGATTACCATGTTACCTTTCTTGATCTCTTCTAACGCTTCTTCTATCGTATTCATTAAATAGAACCTATTTTTAAATTTACGGAGAAACACTTCTCCTTTTTGATAACATCAGTCATTTGAAAATCTATTTTTTTATAAATAATCAATGTCTGTATAATTACCTTCCTTTGAGGTTGCAAAGTTAACAATTGCAACGGATTTTCGGGTATTGTATTATAAGCGTTTCGACTAATTGGCATTTTGAGCCAGTAAATAAAGCACCGCCATTCTTACGGCTACCCCATTTTCTACTTGGTCTAAAATAATGGCATTATCAGAATCGGCCAGATCACTGCTTAATTCTACACCACGGTTAATTGGCCCTGGGTGCATAATCACAATTTCTTTATCTAAACTGTCTACCAGTTTTTTATCTATTCCGAAGTATTGAGCATATTCTCTTAAAGAAGGAAAAAAAGCAATTTCATCGCCTTGTCTTTCCAACTGAATTCTAAGTACGTTGGCCACATCACACCACTGAAGGGCACGTTTAACGTCTAACTCAACTTTAACGCCTAATTCATGAATATACTTCGGAATTAAGGTATTTGGCCCGCAAACCATTACTTCGGCACCTAATTTTTGTAAAGCGAAAATATTAGACAAAGCCACTCTAGAATGAAGAATATCTCCAAAAATGCAAACTTTCTTTCCGCCAACCGCTCCTAATTTCTCACGGATGGAAAAGGTGTCTAATAAAGCTTGCGTAGGATGCTCATGCGTTCCGTCACCGGCATTAATCACATTGGCTTTTATGTGCCTAGAAAGGAAATGTGGCGCACCAACACTGCTGTGTCTCATCACCACCATGTCTACTTTCATGGCTAAAATATTATTTACCGTATCTAATAACGTTTCTCCTTTTTTTACCGAACTGGAAGATGAAGAGAAATTCACTACATCGGCAGAAAGTCGCTTTTCAGCCAATTCAAAAGAAATACGGGTACGGGTAGAATTTTCGAAGAAAACATTGGCTATAGTAATGTCTCTCAAGGAAGGTACTTTCTTAATCGGGCGATTGATGACTTCTTTAAATTCATCTGCCGTTTCGAAAATCAGGTTTATATCTGCCGCCGTAAGATCTTTTATGCCTAACAGATTTCGGGTACTTAAGCTTCCTTGGCTCATAAATCGCTAATTAAAATCACACTGTCTTTTTGCACGTCTTCAGATTCCGAAAGAAATACTTTCACTTTCTGGGACAACTGACTGTTAATAGTTTTACCCACATAGTCGGGGTGAATGGGTAATTCACGCGTATATTTTCTGTCTATCAACACCAATAAGCTCTACGGTTTCGGGTCTACCATAAGCGCTTAAGGCATCAAACGCCGCGCGTATAGATCTTCCGGTAAACAAAACATCGTCTACTATCAATACTTTCTTCTTTTCAATTAAGAAAGGTAACGTGGTTTCACTGGCTTTTAAGGGTGCTTCTCTCCTTCTGAAATCATCTCTGTAAAAGGTAATGTCCAGCGTACCCACAGGAACATCAATACCGGTAATGGCTTTCAGTCTTTTCTGAATACGTTTTGATAAATGTTTTCCGCGTGGCTGAAGGCCAATAATTACAGATTTCGAAAAGTCATCGTGGTTTTCTATCACCTGATGACATAAACGGTCTATGGTTATCGCTAACAGTTGCTCGTCTAGAATTTCCTTTTCTTGCATCCCTACAAATTTAAATAGAGTATATTTTGACGTCTACAGATAAGCCTTTTTTTAAGTTGGATTATTCCAGTAATCCGAAGGTCTTTTTGTATAATTATTAATCAACATGAATATAATTCATTCTAAAATTAGGAAAAATTAACGTTGAAAACTTTACCAATTTAAATCCTCTTTTATAAAGTGCGTAAATAACCTTAATTTCAAGAAAAAAGAGTAAATGACCAATAAGGATCTGATACAGATATTTAAAACCATTGCTTCTTTGCTAGAGCTTATTGATGCCAATCCGTTTAAGGTAAAAGGGTACAGCAATGCCGCATTTAATATAGAAAAGTTACAATCACCCATTATTGAATTTCCGGAGAGCGAATGGAAAGATTTAGGGATTTCTAAATCCTTTACCGATAAAATACGCACCCTACAAGAGACCCGAACCTTAGAAGAATTAGAAGAACTACGCCAACAAATCCCCGAAAGTGTTGTTAAAATGCTTTCTGTACGTGGTTTAGGAACTAAGAAGATTCGTACGCTGTGGCAAGAATACGGCATAGATTCTAAAGAAAAGTTGAGGGAAGTTTGCCAAAACGGTGAACTAAGCAAAATGAAAGGCTTTGGTGCTAAAACGGCCGAAAAAATTCTACAGTCTTTAGAATTTGAAGACGAACAACGCGGAAAAGTACACGTAGGAACCTTAGATGTTTTTGTGGAAGATTTAATTTCCGTTTTGAAAGAAGCATTCCCAGAAGCTGAAATTGTTGCCGCCGGTGAATACGAACGTAAGACACCTATTCTACAGTCGCTGCAAATCTTAATTACTAATACTGGTTTTATGCCGGTTAAAAAATTACTGGCTCAAAACCCCAATTTCGAATTAGACATAAAAAACAGCAGTCCCGTTTTATTGCGTTCTAAATTATTAGAATTAGAAGTTCCTGTTGAATTCCATTTTATAAAGACGGAAGAATTAGCCGAAAAGCAATTTCTTTTAAATTCTGCTCCGGCGCACATTAAACATTTACGAGAAAACAACGCCGATTTCAGCGTTCCGTTTTCCGAAGAAAAAGTTTACAATTCTATTCAGCAAAAAGTAATACCCGCTATTGCCCGGGAAGCCGTAGCCGAATTCAAAGAAGGATTTGATTTTGAAAAGTTGGTGCAACAAACCGATTTAAAAGGAAGCTTGCACAACCATTCTAGCTACAGCGACGGTAAACATTCTTTAAAAGAAATGGCCGATTACTGTAAAGAATTAGGTTATGAATATTTGGGGATTTCTGACCATTCGGTGACTTCTTTTTATGCCAACGGTTTAAACGAAGAACGCATATTGCTTCAGCATAAAGAAATAGAAAAACTAAACGCGAACTACAACGGTTTTAAAATCTTTAAAGGCATTGAAAGCGATATCCTTAACAACGGTAGTTTGGATTACCGCGAAGAGGTGTTAAAAAGCTTCGATTTTATTGTTTCTTCCATTCATTCTAATTTAGAAATGGACAAAGAAACGGCTACTAAACGGATTATAACGGCCATTGAAAATCCTTACACCACCATTTTAGGCCACTGGACAGGACGATTATTGCTCCGCCGAAACGGTTATCCGCTAGATTATAAAAAGGTGATTGATGCCTGTGCCGCCAACAAAGTAGTGATTGAAATCAATTCTAATCCGTGGCGCTTAGACATAGATTGGACCTTAATCCCCTACTGTTTGGAAAAGGAGGTGATGTTAAGCATTAACCCCGACGCGCACGAGCAGCAAGGTTATCACCACATGAAGTACGGTGTTTACATGGCGCAAAAAGCCGGTGTGCCTAAAGAATTTATACTGAACACATATAGTCTGGAAGAAATTGACAGCTATTTTAAAAATCGTGGCAAGTAGCTTAAGCACCAACCGTTATTCCGGAATTTCTTCTTAGATTCCGGACAAATAAAGACCTTCTCAATTGTAGGACTTTATTTTCAGGTATGACGTTAAATATCTCCACGTATTTCAAATATCACACCTTGTAGTTACTTTCGTCTATGGCCAATCTAAAAGTTCTTATTCTTCGTTTTTCTTCCATTGGAGATATTGTGCTCACTACGCCTGTAGTCCGTAACCTTAAAAAAACAACTGGAGGGTGTTGAAATCCATTACGCTACCAAGCCTCAATTTGCTTTTATTCTGAACGAAAACCCGTACATAGATAAAGTACATACCTTAGACGGAAGCGTTAAAGAACTGGTCAACAAGCTAAAAAAGGAAAATTTTGATGTAGTAATAGATTTACACAAAAACCTGAAAACAAAGATCATTAAAACACTTTTAGGGGTTAAATCGTACGCGTTTCAATAAGCTGAATGTAGAAAAATACATCTATGTAAACTTTAAGATTAACAAGATGCCTAATGTGCACATTGTTGACCGTTACATGGAAACCGTTGCCCCTTTAGGCGTTACCAACGACGATGAGGGCTTGGACTATTTTATACCGGAAAAAGACTTTGTAGAACCGAACTGGCTGCCCGAAACACACCGCAACGGTTACATTGCTTTTGTTATTGGTGGGCAACATGCTACCAAACGACTTCCGGTAAAACGGATGATTGAACTCTGCGATAAAATTAACAAACCTATTGTTTTGTTAGGCGGAAAAGAAGACAAGGAAGATGCACAAACCATTGAAGACTTTCTTCCACCCGTTAGAGAATAAAAAAGACGAAGATATTATCCGTAATTCGCTTAAAAAAGAAAGCAGTAATATTTAACGGCGTAGGCAAATTTAACTTAAACCAAAGTGCTTCTTTAATAGAACAATCGAAAGCGGTATTTACGCACGATACGGGTTTAATGCACATTGCAGCGGCCTTTAAAAAGGAAGTTTTTTCTATCTGGGGAAATACTACTCCGTTTTTTGGCATGTACCCCTACAAAACCAAGTTTACGGTGTTTGAAAACAACAAACTGGATTGCCGTCCTTGCTCAAAAATTGGCTACAACAAATGCCCTAAAGGTCATTTCGATTGTATGAATAAGATGGTTTTTGACTTTTATATTCCGGATTGGGAGTGATGCTACTCATAAAAACAATTTCAATTTTGAGCGGAAATAAAAAAATTATTTTTGAGTTCAAAATTTTCAAATGTATAACTCACTGGTTGATACATATTATCTTTATACTTTTCTAGAAAGATTTTAAATTCAATTACCCACTCTGAATTTGAATCAATTTTTTGTAAAACCACATTCACAAAATTTTCTTTTGAATCAAATAATAATTCTACATGATATACAAAACTATATTTAAAAGGAGGATCTAATCTATATTCACTTATTGGTGCTATGCTATATTTTAGATAACCAATTAGATCTTTTTCGATAACAAATTTTTTAAAGTATTGAATAGCTTCAACATCAATTTCCAATCTTTTATTTACGATTTGACCACAATCGCTAAATGCATTCATTAAACTTAAATTTAAAGAAGAATTTTTTCCACATAATAAGTTAAAGTGCTTTATGCGAATCTCTTTTACATCAATACTATCAAAATTAAAATCTGTTATTTTGCTGTTTTGCTTTGTATTAAAAAGATAAACTATAATATATTTATGCCCGAAATCGAGCTTTTTAGGAGCTCAAACATTACAACTTTTAAATTATTGTCATCAAACTCTTTAATTTCAGGTATTTTAATATTTTTGAACATGACTGTAAATGGATTTAAAAATCGAGCTTTTTCAGCTAACAGTATTTTTTCCCCATAATAAATCGCTGCTTTAACATAATTTTCAAATTCCTTTTCATTTTGGATATTGATTGAAGTTTCGAACCTCAAACATAATTCTTCATTTCGATCATCATTAAACCAAGCGTCAAGCTGAACTTTGATTGTCTCAAAATTTTCTCCAAATAGATTCATATAACTATCATTAGGTATATTTTTTGATCCAATTCGATTAAGAAAATATTTTTCGAACCCTAATACATGTTGAATGCTATTGATATTCTTTGGTTGTAAATCATGTTCAAAATGAGGGAAAAGCAAACGTAAAAGAGACATTAAAAAATCTGGATTATGATATTGACTATCTCTGAGCAGAAGGAAATCTTGAGGTTTAAATTTGTCATACCCCTCATTTTTCTGAGTAGAATCTAATTTATAGTTAAGTATATAAAATGATTGATGGTAAGAATTGGGTATTATGGTTAAAACTCTTTTGTCTCCTTCTCTTTCTTCATATAAACGATCATAAATTTCAGGGTATTTAAACTTCAATAATTCTAAAAACAATAAATCGTATACAAGAACCTGATTTTTAAGGTTTGAATATGAAATAACAAAAGTATTTATAAACCTTGTTAAATCTCTTGAGTGAGAGAATGAAGAAAAAACAACTTTTGATGTATCTACTAACCTGTCTTCAAAAATCCTGTAATCATCATCAATCAATACTTTTTTTAGTTCTTCTTTAATTAAATTTTCAAATACATTTGATTCTATCTTAGGTAAAGGTATTATGCATTGAAAAATTTTTCTCAATATAAGCTTCTGGCTTTTCGACTTCTTTTCCTAATGTTTTAGCAACATATTCATGATCATAAGCACAAACAAAAACGGTATTAGAAAAATTAGCTGTATTTCTGATAAGCCTTAATACTTCTAATATTTCTTGCCCGTCTAAGCGGTCAAAGTCATCTATAAATACAATAATTTTCTTATCAATATTTTTGATTCGTTTATTTAATTGATCGTATTCTGTCTGAAAATCTTCAGTATGGAAAACCTTATCGTATAAAGCACTCCAAATTGTATACTTTGAGTTTGATAAAATTGTCCTTACATAAGTATTTATTATTCCTGATAATCCTGGATCATATTTCTTTAAGCGATTTTTTAGAAGATCGAAAAAATTTTTGATGATCTGTTTAGGTGTTGAGCTAAGCCAAACATTAAAATCAATAACTTCAAAATCTGTTTCTTTTACGTTATGCTTATTCAGAAATCCTACATTTTCAAGTTCTCCTTTAATTAATCTTAAAAAGGATGTTTTTCCAGAACCCCATTCACCCGTTATTCCAATAGCAAGAGAACTTTTTTGGTGTTTAGTCTTGAAAATTCTGTCTATAACTTCTTGAGCTGTTAAAGTCCTTCCAAAACTATCCTCTCCATTTTCTGAAAGGGGCTCACCAAGAAGAAAACCATCATATTCTGAAAGTTCTTTTTGTTTTTCTTTTTCATAACTCCCTTTAGCTAAAAGATATGCGCTTATAAGACTTTTGATATAGAGAACAGTATAAAAAAAGCTTCCTATCAATAGAAGGTCAGTGTATGCAAATATCCATCTTCCATAAAAAAGAACTTCTCCAGAAAATCTTAGAATTAAATAATAAACTGAAACGGTCAAGAGAACAATTAACAGTGAAAAAGAAAGTCTAGGCGGCTTTTTGAAGTGTTTAATAAACAAAAATATTATATATCCTGTCAGAAATATAAAGGTGATGTCTTTAAAAAAACCACTCTCAAAATCAAAGAAAAGTTGTTCTGAAATCTGCTTAACAATAGATGTTACAAATTCGAAAAGAAAGATAAAAAGTATTAAACCTACTAGAACAACTTTTAAATCTCTTTCAATTAAAAAGCTTTTTATAAAGTCCTTTGTTTTAAACTCTTTACCATCCATGCTATAATAATAGTAACATTACTCTTATGATAAAAGGTGTGTTATCCACAGTAGAACCTTGCTTCTCCCCTAATGCAAGTATATTCCACCTGTGCGTACAAAAAACAGAGCTTATTCTCAGAATCAAGGATCTTTTAAAGATCCTCGATCCTTTTTAGCAACCCCATCTAAAGCGCCTTCAAACTCTCTTGGCAACCCAAGTACCCAAGGGAATGGATTAGCCAACGTTGACAACGGTTGCAAACCTTTAAGCCTGCACCAACGGTAGTCAAGGTCTACCGACCGTTGACTACGTTTAGTTACACTACTAACAAAAAACAATTATTTACAATTTGTAAATGCTTTTTTATCTTTTTACTATGGATGAGGCATTAGAATACGTCATTCAAAATAAAGGCATTTTAAAAGATGCCCGCGCGTATTTTTAAAAAACGTGAAAGATTTTCCTACGTATGACTTATTGTCGAAAGAGTATTTCAAAAACAATCCTCAACTTAGCCAAACTATAAAAAACCTTAACAAGGCAAAATAATGCCTGTTTTAACGGTAATAGCTGGCCCAAATGGAGCAGAGCAGGTAAAACCCGTCACTCCCCTTTCCTAAAATCCAAAGGTTTAATATCTACTGATTCTTTAAATATTGATCAGATTAAAAAAGAACTGGATGAAACAGCATTGAGTTTTGATTTTTCACGAATTGAGGAACAAAAATGAAAACAAGTCAACCGAATATTCTTAGAAGCAGCAGAAAAAGCTATTATAAACGGAGAAGATTTTTGTTGCGAATCTAATTTAAGTACTGGTGCTCAAATTGAACCTATAGCCTTATTTGATAAAGTGGGTTATGATATTCATTTAATTTATATTTTTCTGGATTCGGTAGAAAAATCAAAAGAGCGTGTAATGAAGCGCTCTAAATTTTAAAAAGGACACTTCGTTTCCGATGATAATATTAAAAATAACTTTTATGAAGGTTTAAAAAAGCATAACAACTTTAAAAACACAAAAAAGGTAGTCAGGATCTAACTGATCGCTAACTACCTTAATACTCCTTAGGCTTGCTTTCTAATAAGCAAGTAAGTCAATAACATTTTATTTATTAAAGTCAATTACAACGGTAAATTCTCCGTCATCATCAGAATCTGTGTATTTAGCTTTTAAATCACTGTTGTTAACGTTTTCAATTTTCCATGTTTTTGGATCTCCATTTTGAGGGTATAAAGTCATATCGTCCCCATTAATTGAATACGTACCATTAGAATCTAAAAAGTCGTTTTCTCCGTCAATCACATAATTACCGTCATCAAACTTAATAGACCAATTTTGGTCAGAGTCTGTACCGGAAACACCATCTCCATCTTCATCTGTATAAGTAGTAGTTACCGATTCTGCGTACCATGTACCTTCTATTTGAGCTCTTACGGTTACTTCATTTTCTTTTTTACATGCCTGAAATAATACTGCGCCAATAAAAATAGCGGCCATTAGTAATGCGTTTGTTTTTGTTAGCTTTTTCATAGTCATAGTTTTTAATTTCCTTTCCCCTTTTAATGAAAAAACAGCACCGAAAACAAAAACCTATGATTTACAATAACTTAACATTGTTTGCAAAAACTATAATGTAGACCTAAAAACACTATCTGTTGATGATATTCTACAGAAGCAGTTGCAAAAAATTCAGAAAATATCAGTGAAAACTCACATAGTCTTATCTACTTCTACAAACAAAAAAAGCCATACAGAGATGTGTGGCTTCTTTTATATTTTGCTAACTTCTTTGGTAGCATTAAGAAGTCTCAGCGAGACCTTTCAACTACGATTAACCCATTAAATACAAATTTATTAAAACTTAATCGCACTCACACACAGCGTGTTTTAGATTTAGTTTTTACCTAAAAATTAGACCCTGTCTTCACACCCGCGTAAACAATTTTACGGGCATCGGCATCTCTAAGGGCTTGCTGTACATCGGTAATGATACCCATTTTAGATTCCTTGTCAATTTTTAAAGATACCGTCAAACGGTCTCTATCCGGACCTAATTTAACGCGTTCTTCTTCAATAAACTGAGGGATGTCTTCCGGGTTCACAAAAGCATCATTCACCTGTATTTTATCTTCGGTACCAAATTTAGATTTATCCAAAGGTTTACCAATATAGATGTAGGTGATTAAGTTTTTCTGTTCTAGTTTTTCAACCTGTGTTACTTTGGGTAAACGGGCACTTAAACGGATGTCAGAAGGTCTAATGGTGGTAGTCACCATAAAAAAGAACAATAGAATAAAAATAATATCGGGTAATGCCGAAGTTGGAATTTCCTGAGAGGTAACGGATTTCTTTTTAAAATTACCCATTTCTATTCTCCGAATTTTGTTGGTTCAGCAATGGACAACTGCATAGGATAAATCTTTCTAGCAGCTTCAATAGCTTGACTATGGTTTTCGTTCTTAGGATCTAGCGTTAAATATTCATCTACACTAATCCCTAATTCTTTGGCACGTAGTTCGTGGTACGCAGCTTTCAGTTCATCTAAAACCACAATAAAAGCTTCGTAATTAGTACCTCTATCGGCACGGAAAGAAACAATTGCGTCTTGTGGACTGTCCGACAATTTAGGGTCTTTACCGTTATTGCTTAAAAAGATAACCGCTTCTTTTCTAAGGTTAGAAAGCTCCATCGGTTCATCTTCTACCAGTAAATCGTTATTGGAGTTCACAATAACCTTAAACACATTTTTATCGGCAACATCTACCGGTACGTTTTCGTCTACCTTTGGGGGTAACACAAAGGGAATACCTTTATCACTAACAATAGTGGTAGTTACCAAAAAGAAAATAAGCAACAAAAAGGCGATATCTGCCATAGAACTGGCATTGATTTCGGTCTGTTGTCTTTTTCGTTTTATAAAAAACACGCTTATTTCTTAATTAAAGTTTTGATTTCAGTATATAAAACAGCCAATACTGCTAAGGCTAAAAACAACCACGTAGTTGTAATGATAGCACCCGATAATTTTATACTTTCAGGAGATACATTTTTAGATAAATTACTAGCTGTATACTCTGAAGCTATGCCCCAAGAAACACCAAATAATAACACAATAGCGGCAACACCAATAGCCGATTTTAGCAAGGCTTTAGGGTTGTCTTTAGACTGATAGATGGGTAAAGCAATAGCCAAAACAAGCGCTACTGCAAAAAACACGTAGGCTGAATTGATAAACGCCGTTACCGATCCCGAAGCGTTGTACGTTAGTCCTGCAATAAGAATGCATGCTACTGCAATTCCTACAGAAACTAATAGTCCGTATTTCTGGAATTTCTCTAACATAATTTTATTTAGTAAGTCCTTTGTCTGAAATCATGTCTATTAAAAGAACCGATGCTTCTTCCATTTGATTCACTAAAGAATCTATTTTACTTACTAAGTAGTTATAGAAAACTTGTAGGATAACCGCTACAATTAGACCTGCAACTGTAGTTAACAAGGCTACTTTAATACCGCTGGCTACTTCGTCAATCTTAATATCTTCTGCTTGTTCAATCGTATCAAACGCTTCAATCATACCAATTACGGTACCCATAAAACCTAACATGGGTGCTAGTGAGATAAACAAAGAAACCCAAGTAAGTCCTTTCTCTAGTTTACCCATTTCTACACTACCATAAGCTACAATAGATTTTTCGACCGCATCTAAGCCGTCTTTAATTCTAGAAAACCCTTGCGAATAGATGGAAGCTACAGGACCTGGTGTTCTTGCGCTTAAGTCTCTTGCTTTTTCTACACCACCTGTATTTAAGGCTTGATCTACATCCGAAATGAATTTCTTAGTATTGATGGTAGCCAAGTTAATGGTGATTACACGTTCAATAGCAATGGCTAAACCAAGGATTAAACAAGTAAGTACAATCCCCATAAAAAGCACACCACCTTCAATAAACTTATCTTTAATAATCTGGTGAATAGATTCTTGTTCTACAGGTGCAACTTCTTCTACCGCTTCAATAACGGGCTTAGATTTTTCTTCTTTAGCTTCAACAACTTCTTTTTGAGCAATTGAATCTGATGTATTAGCTACATCTGTTGAGTCTGCATAAACACTTGTCCCTAAAATAACTAGTAGAGAAAAAATTATGCTTTTGATCGTATTCATAGTTTTATAACAGTTTTATACAAAAGCAGAGAGGAAGGGATTCGAACCCTCGAGACGATCACTCGTCTACACGCTTTCCAGGCGTGCGCCTTCAGCCACTCGGCCACCTCTCTATACACCACACGAAATAACGTTTTATGTTTCTTTATTACAAGCCTAAGCTTATTTAAAATTATTACAAATATTCGTTTTCCGCTTACAGTTTAAATAAGTCATTGGCATTCTGCGTAGTAATCTTAGCCAATTCCTTTTCATGCATCATATAAAGCTCACTTAAATGCTGTAAAACAAATTTTATAAAGCTCGGTTCGTTTCTTTTCCCACGGTTGGGCATTGGTGCCAAATACGGGCAATCGGTTTCTAATAGCAAATGTTCAGGTGCAACCTCTCTAATGGCGTCTTTTAATCCCGAATTCTTAAAAGTTAATACGCCGCCAATTCCTAAATAGAACCCCAATTCTACCAATTCTTTGGCTTCTTCGGCATTGCCACTAAAACAATGTAAAACACCTCTTAAACCGCTTCCTTTATATTCTTTCAGAATTTTAATGACATCTGCATTGGCTTCTCTAGAATGTATAGCTATGGGTAAATCTTGTTCAATCCCCCACTCTATTTGGGTTTTAAAAGCATCTATTTGTGCTTCTTTATAGTTTAAATCCCAATAGTAGTCTAATCCAATTTCACCAACGGCTATGTATTTTCGCTTATTCAAATGGCCTTCAATGGTAGCTAACTGTTCTTTATAATCTTCTTTTACTGAACACGGGTGCAAGCCCATCATAGCCACGCAATAACCCGGATAGTTTTCTTCGGATTTATGCAACACCTCTATAGACTCTACATCTACATTAGGCATTAAAATTTTACTTACGCCTTCACTTTTAGCTCTTTCAATGGCCGCATTGCGGTCTTCATCAAATTGTGCGGAATAAATGTGAGCGTGGGTTTCTATAATTTCAATAGGCATATTTTCTTCCTTTCCAGGTAACGCTTCTTTTTACAATTAATAATACCAGAAAAACCGGCAGTAAAACTAAGTTACATAGTTTGTACTTTAGAAATTCTAATATTCCAACGCCAAAACTAAGCCTTTTACTAAAACCATAAAAACATAGGTATTGCACCAACCAAAAACCCAAGCCAGAAATCAATCGCCAGTCTAAAGCAATAGAAAGCACTAAACTGTTTAAAATAACGCTGTAGTCTAGTATAATAAGAAACACATATAATAAACTGTATTGTATGGGTATTGCGCGTAAGGCAACTGCCCAGCGGATTCTTTGGTGTTCAATTTCTTTAAAAGAAGACGCGGCTTTTACTTGATTGGTACTTTCTTCGGAATAATAAAACTCAACGTTTTTTTTAAGTCGTTGCATTTTTTTCAAGTAAAGAATAATCTTCTACCAAAGGAATCTTACTGTTCTTAAATCCGCTTATTATTCTAAAAGTTTCTGCATTAACCATAAGGTTGTTTCCCATTATGGCTACCGTTTTTTTATACGGCGCTAAAACACCTACCAAGAAGAAATTATACAACCAATCTATCTTTTCATAACTTCCCCAAAAACCCTTTTCTGGTACTGTAACCGCACCTATCAAATCTTTTTTTCGGGAAACCAACGCTTTAATTACGCTTGGATTAATCATGACATCCGCATCCGTAAAATATAAGTATTCGCCTTGCGCTTGTTGGCTTAAAACTTGCAAAACACCACCTTTAGGTCCGCAGCTTTCTTCCTTTTCTTCTACCGAAATTAGTTGAACCTGAAATTTAGATTGGTAATTTTCTAGCAATAGTAAAGTTTCGTCTTCCGAAGCATCGTTGCCAAATAGAATTTCTAGCTTATCACTGGGGTAATCAAGTTGTTCTAAACTTTTAAAGAGGTAAGGAAGGTTCTCTTCTTCGTTTCGTACAGCGATTAAAACAGAAACAAAGGGCCATTTTTTATCTTCCGAAACGGATAGACTTCGTTTTTTAGAAAGTCCATAAAAAGTAAATAGAAAGAATGTGAGTGATAATATTCCCCAGCCTATCATACAATTGCTTTAAACTGAAAGCCTAAATCTGAAAAGTGTTTTAAATACTTGGGCAGTACAATTTTCAGTTTTTCAATAGATTTTATACTGTCATGAAAAAGCACAATACTGCCTGCTTTGGTGTATTTAATACTTTTTTGAAGGCATGTTTCTGCCGGAAGAGCTGGGTCAAAATCGGCTGTTAATACTTCCCACATAATGGTTTTATAGTTTTTTTTCACGTATTGCAATTGCTGGTAAGTCATTCTTCCGTAAGGTGGTCTAAACAACTTAAGCGGATTGTGAGTTCCTAACTGCACATCACACGCGTTTATGTTTTCTATATATTCCCGAAAAGAATACCTTCTTCCGTTGTAATGGTTTTGAGTATGATTCCCTACCGAATGGCCTTCTGCTAATACGCTTTTAAATACTTCTGGATGTTTTTTAATGTTTTCGCCCACACAAAAAAAAGTAGCTTTTGCATTAAATTCGGATAAGGTATTTAAAACCCAATGGGTTACTTCTGGAATTGGACCGTCGTCAAAAGTTAAGTAAATACTCTTCTGGTCCTTTATTCGCCATGTAAGCGAAGGATAAAATAGTTGAAACTTTCTATCGAAGTGGTGGATATACATAGAAAGTGAAATTTATCATGTTTTTAGATAAGATTTAAGTTTTTTCAACTCTTAAATAGAGCTTATTTTTATCCTCATTAAGATTATTGTCGTTAACTTCCCAAAAGTTTCAACCCATTAAGTTTAGTAAAACGGTTTTAATTGGTGTTATAAAATAAGCTTTTGGAAAGTTTAAAATTGATTTAACCTTCTACAGAATTATTCTATGAATCTACAAGATATTAGAAACGAATATAAAAAAGGGAAGCTGAATAAAAGCAGCGTTTTCGCAAACCCTATAGATCAATTTAATAACTGGTTAAAAGATGCCCTTAGCCATTGCAGTACAGAACCTACTGCCATGACGCTTTCTACGGCCGATAAAGACGGACAACCCGATGCCCGAATTGTTTTACTTAAAGACGTAAACTACGATGGGTTTACCTTTTTTACCAACTACAACAGCCATAAAGGAAAAGAATTGGACAGCAATCCTAAAGCAGCGCTTTCTTTCTTTTGGCCAGAATTAGAACGACAAGTACGTATTTTAGGTAGCGTTACTAAAGTAAGCGAAGAAGCATCCGAAGCTTATTTTAATTCTAGACCAGAGGGCAGCCAAATGGGCGCCATTATTTCGGACCAAAGTAGTGCAGTTGAAAACAGAGAGGTTTTGGTAGAAAAATTTAACCTGCTTAAAAAACAACCCGAAAACATTAAAAGACCCAAACATTGGGGAGGTTATATTCTTTCTGCTTTTAAAATCGAATTCTGGCAAGGCGGCGAATTTCGTATCCATGACCGTATTCAGTATGAATTAATAGACGGTAATTGGGTTATTGTTCGGTTGGCTCCATGATAGACATTAAAAATTTTTATTTAGAACGTTATTCTTTTACACGGAAAAACATAGACACTACACCAAACCATAATTTGGGTATGGTGCTAGTAATTCCGTGCTTTAATGAACCCAATGTTCTGTCCTCTTTACTAAGTTTACTACATGCCCAACTTCCGAAAGTTGCGGTAGAAGTAATTATTGTGGTGAATAATGCCGAAAATGCACCCGAGGAAATCAGAAAAAACAACCAAACAACGTATGAAGCATTACAAACTTGGGCAGAAGCTAACAGTTCCGATGAACTAAAATTCTACCCTTTATTTTTTAACGATTTACCCAAAAAACACGCTGGCGTTGGTTTGGCACGTAAAATTGGGATGGACGAAGCTGTTAGACGTTTTATTGATTCCAAAAAACAAGATGGAATTATTGTCTGTTTCGACTCTGACAGCCTTTGTGAAGAAAATTACTTTTTAGAAATAGAAAAACAGTTTTCTCTTCAGCCTGAGAAAGAAGCTTTTGGACTCCATTTTGAGCACCCTTTAGAAGGAGACTACTTTGCAGAAGAAATATACAATTCCATTACCTTGTACGAATTGCATTTACGTTATTATATAAATGCCTTAAAATGGTCTGGTTTGCCTTCTGCTTATCAAACTATTGGTTCCAGCATGGCGGTTAGAAGTTCCGCTTACCAAAAAGAAGGGGGAATGAACAAACGCAAAGCCGGCGAGGATTTCTATTTTCTTCAGAAATACATAGACAAAGATACCTTTGGTGAAATTAAGACCACCAAAGTAATTCCGTCACCTAGAATCTCTAACCGTGTTCCTTTTGGTACGGGTAAAGCAGTGAGTGACCACCTAATAGATCATAAAATTCCATCAACCTATCACCTTCAGACTTTTAAAGACCTAAAGTTATTTCTAGAACAAACCGATTCTTTTTTCAGAATAGAAAATAAAGACCTTGGCATTATGTTACAAGAATTGCCACAAAGCATTGCTTCTTTTCTAACCGAACATAATTTTGAAAGAGTAATACCCGAAATCAACAGACACGTTAATCAATTAAACACTTTTAGAAACCGTTTTTTTAGATGGTTTAATGCCTTTATGGCCATGAAGTTTGTACACTTTAGCAGAGATAATTTTTACCCCAACCAAGACATAGAAATGGCAGCCAATAACTTTTTAGTGCATACAAAAAATTGTGCTCTAGAAATGTATAATTCTAAATTGCTGTTGCAGAAGTTTAGAGAAATTGATTTAATCGATTAACTTAGGATTTGCTCTAAAATCAAATTAATAGGTCTTGTTCGGAAAGTTAAAATTAGGAGTAAAACTAATTATCTATATTACTTTTTTGCTGGTCAGTACTATGACACTGATGGGGTATATCTCTTTCAATGCCAGTAAGTCTGAGCTATTAAAAAGAATTTCTGAAAAACTGCACTTAATCAACGATCTTAAAAAGGATAAAATAGAAGACTATTTTGATAAAATTCAGAGCAGTTTTGATTTCATTGACAAATCAAAAGATCTAAAATTTATTTTAGAAGACTATATACGTACCCACCAAAGCACTCACCAAGATTCGTTAGTAACATTAGATCCTATTTATTTTAACCTTTTACACGAAAACCTTAAAACGTTAAAGGAAAGTTACAAATTCAACCGTATAATGGTGGTTACCCTTAAAGGGGAAAAAATCTACGAAACCAACTCTGTAAGTTATTTAAAAAACCAAGATCAAGAGTTATTTAGCTTAGACAATTCATTCTTTATTGAAGCACGTACCGGAATAGTTTTTACAGACATTTTCCGCCCACAATTCCATAACGATGAATATTATATGACCGCTATGGCACCTATCAGAAATGCCAACAACAAAGCCGTTGGTATTTTAGCGTGTGAAATTAGTGTGTTACCTCTTTTTGATATTTTAACCGATTCTACAGGGCTTGGAGCCACCGGAGAGTCCTACATAACACAAAAAGTCCAAAATAAGATTAACTATTTAAGTCCGCTTAAATACAAAAAACAAAACGTTTTAGATTTCTCTGTAAAACTAGGAGAACCGTATTCTGAACCCGCCCAAAAGAGTTCTAAAAAAGAAACGGGTTTTGCTACCGAAATTTTGGATTATGACAAAACACTAGTAGATGCAGCATGGAGTTACATACCTGGCATAAATTGGGGAATTGTAACAAAAATTAATCACGAAGACTCCTTTAAATCTATTCTGTATTTAAGAATATTGGTAACATTTTTATGTTTCTCTATCATATTCTTCTCTATAATATTTGTATCTATTTTTGTTAAAAAATTCTTACGTCCAATTATAGATATTCGGGACAACATGATTAACCTTTCTAAAGGTAATTTTCCAGAAGAAGTATATTATGAAAACGTAGATGAGATTAAAGAAACTACGCAAGCCATGAACAACTTGGTAACGCGTTTAAAACACTCTACAGAATTCTCACAGCGTATTGGTCAAGGTGATTTAAATGCCCCCTTTGATTACGATAAAGGCGAAGATGTATTAAGCCGTTCCTTAGTTTCTATGCGAGACAGTTTGGTGAGCATAGAAAAGGAAAACGAAAAACGTAAATGGGTAACGGAAGGTTTAGCCCTGCACGCAGAAATCATTCGTAAAAACAACGAAAACTTAAAAGCTACTTGCCAAGCCTTTATTTCTAGCTTGGTTAAATACTTAGGAATACAACACGGCGGGCTTTATGTAATTAAACGAATACGGGAAAAAGGATTGGATTTAGGCAGTTACGAAACCGAATTTGATTTAATGGCTACCTATGGTTTTGATCTTTCGGAAGAAGGCGGGGCTGTTACAACCTTTAAACTAGGGCAAGGCTTGGTAGGTCAATGTGCTTTAGAAAAAGAGCTTATCTATATTAAAGACCACCCAATAGACAGCATTAAAATTAAATCTGGATTAGGAGAAGCCTCGGCCCTACATATAATATTTGCTCCTTTACTTGTAAATCAAGAAATTTACGGTGTACTTGAGCTGGCTGCATTTGATGAATTAGAAGAATACAAACTAGACTTTATAGAAAAAGTAACAGAAGGTATTGCTTCAGCTGTTCTATCAGCAAAAACTTCAGAACATACTATAATGTTGCTTCAAGAATCCAGAAACATTACAGAAACCCTAAGAAAGAAAGAAGTTGAACTAAAAGATCAACAAAAAGACTTACAGTCTAAAATTGATGAACTAAAAAAAGAAGGTGACCAATCGCAAGAGATAATTAAGCGATTAGAAGACGAATTAAACAAACTAAAAAAATAGTTCTTGAATAATTACAATAGTTTTACCCTCTATTTACAATTTACGAATTTGTTAAATGAGTTATAGTAACTATTTTTGAACGGTTTTAACGGATATAAAATTCTTTAATATATGGCTGAGATTGTTAGCATGCCTAAAATGAGCGATACCATGACAGAAGGTACAATCGCGGCATGGCATAAAAAAGTTGGAGATAAAGTGGAGTCGGGTGAGCTTATGGCTGAAATAGAAACCGACAAAGCTACTATGGAATATGAATCGTACAACGACGGTACGGTACTTTACCTTGGCGCTGGCGAAGGCGAAAGTGTTCCTGTAGATGGTCTTTTAGCCATTGTAGGTGAAGAAGGTGAAGATATTTCTGCGCTAATTAGCGGCGCTGGTGCATCTATCCCTGCTGCCGAAACTAAAGAAGAAGCTCCTAAAAAAGAGGAAGCTGCTTCTGCCCCTACTGAAAAAATTGATACCAGCGGTATTGATGCCGAAATCGTTCGTATGCCAAAAATGAGTGATACCATGACTGAAGGTGTTATTGCGGCTTGGCATAAGAAAGTAGGTGATGATGTTACAGAAAATGAATTAATGGCTGAAATCGAAACCGATAAAGCCACTATGGAATATGAATCATTCAATTCGGGTACTATATTATATTTAGGTGCCGAAGAAGGTGGTTCTGTAGTAATTGATGGTGTTTTAGCTATTGTTGGTGCTAAAGGTGCCGACTGGGAAACATTATTAAAAGCGGAACAAGCAAATGATTCTTCTGCTAAAGAAGAACCAAAAGCAGAAGCTGCTGCGCCAGCGCCTGCTGCAAAACAAGAAGCACCGAAAGCGGCCACTCCTGCTGCGCCTGCTGCTAAAAACACTTCCGCAGCTTCAACTGGTGCTAAAGTGAAAGCTTCGCCATTAGCTAAAAAATTAGCCGAAGAAAAAGGATACAACTTAGCCAACATCTCAGGTTCTGGGCCAAATGGCAGAGTAATAAAAGAAGATGTAGAAAGCTTCACTCCTTCTGCTGCTCCGGCGGCAAGTGCAGGTGTTGTTGCTGTTGGTGTAGAAAACTTTACAGAAATTCCTATGAACGGAATGCGTAAAGCCATTGCTAAAAACCTTAACAGCAGTCAATTTGGCGCGCCTCATTTCTACTTAACCATGGATATTGACATGGAAAAAGCTATGGCAGCCAGAAAATCTATGAACGAAATTTCTGAAGTGAAGATTTCTTTCAACGACATGGTAGTTAAAGCTTGTGCTTCAGCATTGAAAAAACATCCAATGGTGAACTCACAAGTAAATAATGATGTAATTAAACAAGCAGACCATGTACATATTGGTGTGGCTGTTGCTATCAACGAAGGCTTAGTAGTTCCTGTAATTAAACACACAGACGCTATGTCACTTTCACAAATTTCTGCAAGTGTTAAAGACATGGTAGGAAAAGCGAAAAACAAAAAGCTTTCTGGTGATGAAATGTCGGGCTCTACCTTTACCATCTCTAACTTAGGTATGTTTGGTATAGAAGAATTTACTTCTATTATTAACCCTCCTGCTTCTTGTATTTTAGCAGTTGGCGGTATTAAACAAGTACCAGTTGTAAAAGACGGGCAAGTTGTAGCGGGTAATGTTATGAAAGTAACCTTAACTTGTGACCACAGATCTGTTGACGGTGCTATTGGTGCTGCTTTCTTACAAACCTTAAAAGGTTTAATGGAAGACCCAGTTAGAATCTTAATCTAAGCATTCTTTAAATTCTGAATATATAAAGCCTCCTCTATGGGAGGCTTTTTTGTATATTAAAGTTTAAACTTTAACGTTACGTGGTTAGCAGAAAAGTATTTAAACTTTTTAGAAACTATATAAAACACGTATTATTTCTACAATGGAAAAAGTAAGATCTACTACCGTATTAGCGGTTAGTCATAACGGACAAATAGCAATTGGTGCAGACGGACAAGCTACTATGGGGCATACCGTAGCTAAAAATCACGTTAAAAAAATAAGAAAACTTTTAGACGGAACCGTTGTTACCGGTTTTGCAGGCTCTACGGCCGATGCCTTTACACTTATAGAACGTTTTCAGGAAAAACTGAACGCTTACAAAGGCAACATGAAACGTGCGGCCATTGAATTAGCCAAAGACTGGAGAACAGACCGCTATTTAAGAAAACTGGAAGCAATGATGATCACCGCTAACAAAGATGAAATCTTAATTATTTCGGGAACGGGTGATGTTCTAGAGCCCGAAAATGGCATTGCATCTATTGGTTCGGGTAGTAATTATGCACAATCTGCGGCTATGGCGCTTAAAAAACATGCCCCACACCTTTCGGCAGAAGAAATGGTACGTGAAGGATTAAGCATTGCAGCAGACATCTGTATTTATACGAACCATAACTTTATAATCGAAGTTCTGTAGTAAGAGAAACTAAAGATTATAAATATGATTCAGATTTATCACAACCCCAGATGCGGAAAAAGCAGAGAAGCAAAATCTATTCTAGAAGAAAAAGGACTTGATTTTGAAACTATTGAATATTTAAAATACCCACTTACGAAAGCTACTTTAGAAGAACTGGTTGAAAAAATAGGTATTTCACCAGAAGATTTAGTAAGAAAACAAGAAGGTATTTTTAAAGAGAAATACAAAAACACTGACTTAAACGATAGTCAATGGATTGAAGCTATGATAGAACACCCTATTCTTATTGAACGACCAATTGTTGTTAACGGAAATAAAGCTGTTGTAGCCCGCCCTGCTGAAAAAGTGGAAGAAGTTCTTTAAACATGAATTTTAGGACTGAAATAGAAATTCCTAAACAGGAAAATACGTTTACTTATGCCGATCGGTTCTTTTCGATCGGCTCTTGCTTTTCAGAACATATTGTACAACGGCTGCACGATTTAAAATTTGCTACCGAAGTAAATCCCTTGGGAACATTGTTTAATCCCGTTTCAATTTTTAAAGCGATTAACTATTTAAACGGAAAAGAACTGGATCCAGACCAAATCATTCAATCGCCTGATGATATTTACCTCCACCCCAATTTTCATTCTTCCTTCAGAAGTTTAGACAAAACGGACTTAATCCAACAAATCAATACGGCTTTAGAACGTTTATCTTCCTCATATAAAAACAGTACGGTTCTTATATTAACGTTTGGCACTGCCCACGTTTACCAAAATATACACAATAGCGAAACAGTAGCCAATTGTCACAAAATCCCTCAGAAGGAATTTAAAAAGCTTCTTTTAAGCAGTTCCGAAATAGTAGATGGCTTTAAATCCATAATACCCTACTTAGCTTCATTCAAAAAAATTATTCTAACGGTAAGCCCTGTAAGACATACTAAAGACGGTATTACAGAAAACCAATTGAGTAAATCCATTCTTAGAGTAGCGTGTTCGGAAATTGAAAAACTAGATAAAAGAGCCGTTTATTTTCCTGCATACGAGATATTTATGGATGATTTGCGCGATTACCGTTTTTACGAGGCAGACTTAATTCATCCCAATACACAAGGAATTGAATACACCTTTGATAAATTTAAAAACACCTTTTTTGATACTGAAATCATTGACCTTAGCGAAGAAGTAGAAAACATTACCAAAGGAATACAACACCGTTCTTTTAATCCGAATTCGGAAGCACATAAGAAGTTTTTAACTTCGCTACTAAAAAAAATACAATCTTTGTCGCCTGAAATAAATTTCAGCCAAGAGGAAAAAGAAATTGAAGCCCAATTGCATGAACGTTCTAAAGCTTAAAAAAAATAAACTAGAAGCCATTAACCGTAAACACCCATGGATTTTCAGCGGTGCATTACTCCCTACGGAAGATGAATTAACAGATGGTGAAATTGTTGCGGTAAGCAGCGAAAAAGGAAAAATTCTCTGTAAAGGAATTTACCAATCGGGCAGTATTGCTATACGTGTACTTACGTTTAAAGACGAAGAAATAAACCAAGATTTCTGGAATGCTAAAATTCAGTTGGCTAAAAATGCGCGTGAAAAATTGCATTTACCTTCTGAAAACACGTCTATCTTTAGATTAGTACACGGCGAAGGCGATGGTCTTTCCGGTATTATTATAGACGTTTATGGCAACAATGCAGTTATTCAGCCTCATTACAGCGGTTTTGAGTCTATTCAGAAAGAATTAACCCTAGCCTTAGAAACCGCTTTTGGAGATTCTTTAGCCAATATTATTTTAAGAAACCCAGCACAATCTAAAAATGCAGGTAAGTATGAAATTCTTAAAGGTGCTTTACCAAAAGAATTTATAGCCCTAGAAAACGACATCAAGTTTAAAATTGACCTAGAAAAAGGACAAAAAACAGGATTCTTTGTAGATCAAAGAGACAGCCGAAAATTATTAGGTGAATTATCAAAAGGTAAGTCGGTATTAAACACATTTTGCTACAACGGTGGTTTTTCGCTTTCGGCATTAAAAGCTGGTGCTACCAAAGTATGTTCGGTAGATGTATCTAAATCGGCCATAGAACAAACCAAAGAAAATTTGCTCCTGAATGGTTTTTCGGAAGAAGAAAACCCATGTATAGCTATTGATACGTTTGATTTCTTAAATAAGAATGAAGAGGATTATGATATTATTGTATTAGACCCACCTGCTTTTGCCAAACATAAAAGTGCGCGTCATAATGCGGTACAAGGCTACAAAAGACTAAACGCCTTGGCTATGCAACAAATAAAACAAGGTGGTATATTATTTACCTTTAGTTGCTCACAAGTGGTAGATAACCAATTGTTTTACAACACTATTGTGGCAGCAGCTATAGAAAGCGGTAGAGACGTTAAAGTACTCTACAGACTTTCTCAACCGGCAGATCACCCGGTAAGTATATACCACCCTGAAGGAAGTTATTTAAAAGGTCTGGTTCTAGAGATTATTTAGAACCAGAATCTTTTTTCTTAAATCCTGTAAAATTTTTCTTTCTTCTACCTCTTGGCACATCACGCGGTGTCCAATCAAATTCAATACTTCTTCTCTAATAACTTTTCTATACTTATCTTCAAGTGTACCTCTTTTTCTTAAACGGTAGATGTAATTGGCTACTCGTCGCTCATCTGCTGGCGCAGAACGAGAAACACGAGCATTATTTAAATCGCCGCCAACTTTCTTCTGTATTTCTTTAATAAGCTTAAGCCTGTCTTTAAACTCTTTATCGGGTTTATTCCAAACAAAACCAATGTCTTCTAGTTTCTTTTGTCTTTCAGGAAGCAAAGAGCCATTCGCTTTTTTAGTACGTTGTGTATTTACCCAACGGCCTAATTTTTTGTACTTTCCTTCTATTACTTGAGGAACAACAATGGTTCCGCTTTCTTCCTTATACATAAGCATAAGACCATACATCTTATCCCATTGACTTTGAAATTTCTCTCTGTCTTTGAACGTATGTTTGTCATCATTAGGGTTCCAAAAGAAATCTAAATCCGTAAATTCTTTCAACTGAAAATCAGGTAGAACTCCGTCTTTATACTTTCTTCTTTGGTAAGTACACCATTGAGCCAAATTTCTTTCTTCTTTAATAGAAGGGGATGAATGACCATGTTTTCTTGTGTATTCCCTTAATTCAAACAATTTCCTTAACCATTTGTGGTAGCTATTACCAGCCAAAAGGTATTCAATATGAATTGGATTAATGTTATCGTACTCTGCAACAATCATATTATAATAATTGATGTTGAAAACGAAATCAATCTTTTTCAGTTTCTCTTTTTCTTTAAGAGACAGAGGAATTTCTTTTGTAATGATTTGTTGAACCCAACGTCCTAAATCAGCATCAACGTGTTCGGGCACACAAGTATGTCCGTATTTCACTTTGAACCTTTTTAAGGCGTTAAATTTCTCTAAAAAATCTTCATCAAAAGAAACTTCCTCATTACTAGTTGTAGCGGGCCTTCTTCCCATAAGGCAAATGAGTTTAGTTTAATGTTATAATGTAAAGCAAGGTATGCACTAACAATTTACATTTTTTTTGAAATAAAAGTTCAATTACATACTTTGAATTGTAAATTTCGGTTCTAAAATAGCAAAATCAAAGTTAATTATCACATTATCAGATATGTATTCAAATACACCAAACCATTTAATTCAAGAGAAAAGCCCTTATTTACTTCAGCATGCTTACAATCCTGTAGAATGGTTTCCGTGGGGAAAGGAAGCTTTAGAAAAAGCTAAATCTGAAAAAAAGCCGATTTTAGTAAGTATAGGCTATTCATCTTGCCATTGGTGCCACGTAATGGAACACGAAAGTTTTAATAAAACCGAGGTTTCTGATGTAATGAATGACCTATTTATTAATATAAAAGTAGACCGAGAAGAACGACCAGATATAGATCAAATTTATATGGACGCCATTCAAGCTATGGGTACACAGGGTGGTTGGCCTTTAAATGTTTTTTTAACTTCCGAAGGGAAACCTTTTTATGGAGGCACATATTTCCCCAAAGACAAATGGATAAATCTATTAAAACAGGTTAGTTTGGCCTATAATCAACAGTTTGATAAGGTTAATGCTTCGGCAACAGATTTAACCAAACACCTTAATCAGTCAGACTTAGCCAAGTTTGGTTTAAAACAAAGTGACTTAAAACCCGAAGCTTTGGATTATATGTATGGAAAATTACGTTCAAAATTAGATAAGCAATGGGGAGGAACAGCGGGTGCACCTAAATTCCCTATGCCTTGTTTGTGGAATTTCATAGGTAATTTTTATGCTTATTCTAAATCGGAAGAAGCGTTAAATGCGCTTACATTTACCTTAGACCAAATGGCTTCTGGCGGTATTTACGACCAAATTAAAGGTGGTTTTTCCCGCTATAGTGTTGACGAACGCTGGTTTGCCCCTCATTTCGAGAAAATGGCTTATGACAATGGGCAGCTTTTAAGCCTTTATGCCAAAGCCTATAAAATCACCAAAAAAGAACGTTACAAAGAAGTAATTGACCAAACCATAAATTGGTTGCAAGAAGAAATGACCTCAACGGAAGGCGGATTCTATTCTGCCCTAGATGCCGATAGCGAAGGCGAAGAAGGGAAGTTTTATATTTGGACCTATTCGGAGTTAAAAACATTAAACTTACCGGAGTTTGAATTATTTGAAGAATATTTTTTCACTAGTGAAGAAGGCAATTGGGAAAAAGATTATAACATCCTCACCTCTCCTATCGATTTGGATTATTGGATTGAAAAATTAGGTAAAGAAAAACTACAGCATTTAAAATCTAATTGGTTAGCAATTTTAAACAAGGCCAGAGACAAACGTATACGGCCAGGATTAGACAACAAAATTATATTGGGATGGAACGCTCTTTTAATTTCTGGGTTAACTGATGCTTACACCGCTTTGGGTAAGCAAGACCATTTAAATTTAGCTTTAAAAGCGGCTCATTTTATTGAAGATAAACTTTCGGTCTTAAAAAGCTATTACCACAATTATCTAGAAGGTCCTTCGGTACATAAAGCTTATTTAGATGATTTGGCTTTACTCATTGAAAGTTACCTGAAACTTTACCAAGCCACCTTAGACAACCAATGGTTGTTAAAAGCGAAGTCTATTATGGACGAATGCATAAACAACTTTTACGACCAAGAAGAAGGTTTTTTCTATTTTACAGAAACAGAAGCCGAAGCTTTAATTGCCCGTAAAAAGGAATTATTTGATAACGTGATTCCTGCTTCTAATTCAGTTTTAGCAAACAACTTATATATATTAGGCCATTATTTTCCCCAAACTGAATACGCAGAACTGGCAAAAAATATGCTTTCTACGTTAGCTTCTTTAGCTGAAAAAGAACCTGGGTTTATGTCTAATTGGGGTAGTTTGTATTACTTAATGACTAGTACAACTACAGAGGTTGTTGTTTCGGGAGAAAAAGCTTTAGAGAACGCTTTACGTCTGCAAAGTAATTTTATACCCAATAGTTTGTTTGCTCATGAAAAAGACGGAAAAATTGTAACGTGGGCAGAAAACAAAAAAGCCCCTAACGGAGCTTCTGAAATATTTATCTGTTACAATTACAGCTGTAAACAACCAGTTACAAGTGTTGAGGAAGCCTTAAAACAGCTTCCTTAATCTTGCGGATAAGGGATATATATAAAGTTTGTAAACTCTTCGTCCACTACAAACAAACAACAAAACTCATCTGGGTCTCTGTAGTTGGCTATAAATTCTGCCACTTTCTCTTGGTCTATCAATTTGCGTTGTAAAAACTCATCTAAGAAAGAGAAATTGTAATTCCAGTCGGTATCTAGCTCCCCTTTACCAATTAATAATTGGCCAATTGGTATCTGTAACTTGCTTATTGGGAAGATAGGATAATCGGATATTTTTCTGGCCTTTACTTGGTAGGCGGCTTCTTTAAGTGTATCCGATACATTAAGAAAATCTTTGGAGATGGTACCTAAATATTTACCGTTTAATTCCGGATCGTTTTCCATAAAGCATTTAAATTTTTACGAGCTGCAAAGTTAAAGGAAGTGAAGAGAAAGACCTAAAATTTCTGCTTGCCTTTAGCCAATTCTCTCAATAACAATATTATTTGACAAGCAATTAAAATTCATTTCAAACGCTTCCCTTAATCCAATGTAATATTACGTATCTAATTCAAATTATTATTAGCCAGTTCGGTAAGCTTTTTAGTCTCTTCTAACCATTGTATAGCCTTTTCTTTGTTGGTAAAAAACCGGGTTGGTATAGATGGGTGACTAAATTTTATAAAAATATTAATTAGTAATTTATTTAATTCATTATTAATTAAAAAGGCTCCACAAGTAAGAAATGCAGTGCCTTCCTTGCTTCCCATAAAGGCTCTTGCTTTGTTATCGGCAATTACTAATTCCGTCATATCTACAAAAATAGGCATACTCACTTCATTAGATACCTTTAAGCGATCTTCCAGAACCAGTTTAGCTGCGCTTAGATCCAGAGTAGCACCAGGCTTAAAAACCTCATATAAAATACCTTCCTCAATCCAAATTTTAACGTACTGATTCTCTAAGTAGCCCATTTTTTGCTTGTAATAAGTTTATGAATACAAATATTCATAATTCAACGTAAGTAACGAATGTAATATTTTTTTAATTATTCTCAATTAAAGCCAGCTATATGATAAAGAAAACCAAAGTTGCCAACCCTATTGAAACCATTAATGATTTTATTTCATTAGGCAGAAATAAAAACGTGCTCCATCTTACTACCCAAGATACGGAATATAATGGCCGCCATGTTACTATTCAAGGTCAACAATTTGTTCATTTCGGAAACTGTTCCTATCTGGGCTTAGAACTGGATAACCGTCTAAAAGAATCGGCTAAAAACTACATAGATAAATACGGTGTTCAATTTTCTTCTTCTAGGGGTTATTTAAGCAGTACTCCTTATTTAGAGTACGAAGAACTTTTACAGAATATTTTCAAAGCGCCCGTTGTTACCTATACCAGTACATCTTTGGGCCACCATGCTGTAATACCTGTAATTGTAGAGCCTGGCGATGCTATAATTATGGATCAGCAAGTACATGCCAGTGTACAAGATCCTTGTAGAAAAGTTATGCTAAATGGTGTTCATGTAGAACCTATTCGGCACAACAGAATAGACTTACTAGAAGATAGAATTAAGAAAATCTACAATACGTATGATAAAATATGGTATATGATAGATGGAGTCTATTCTATGTATGGTGATTTTGCACCTGTAAGTGAATTGATTCAATTAATGAATAAATACCCTAAACTTTGGATTTATGCAGATGATGCCCACGGAATGAGCATTGCCGGAAAAAATGGCGCTGGGGTTGTTTATGGAAAAGGTCCGTTGCATCCTAAATTAATTTTGGCTACTTCATTAAATAAAGCATTTGCTTCGGGTGGTGGTGTTTTTGTTTTTCCTACCGAAGAAATGGCCGAAAAGGTGAAAAATTGTAGTGGGGCTTATATTTTCTCTGGTGGGCATCAAATGGCGGTCATTGGTACAGGTATAGCGGCCGCTAAAATCCATTTATCTAATGAGATTTATCAACTTCAGGATGAACTAAAACAAAAACTTCTTTACTGCCACAACTTAATGGAAGAACTTAATCTTCCTATACTTTCGGTACCGGAATCCCCTATAAATTACGTGGGAGTAGGCTTAGTTAATACGACTATAGAAATGGTTAAACGCTTACACAAAGATGGTTTATACCTTAATCTAGGCATGTTCCCTGCTGTACCAGATCAAAGTGCGGGTTTACGTTTTACAATAACCCTTCATCACAAAAAAGAAGACATTGACCGATTGGTAGAACGGATTGCTTACCACTACCCTAGAACTTTTCAGGAGTTAGGCAGAAGTCAACAAGATATTATACGTGGATTTAGAAAAGTAAGAGAATTTGATAAGATCATTGAAGGGGTTCCTAAAGAAATTATAAAATCAGATGCTTTTGATATTCAACATGAGACCACTATTCAACAATATTTCAAAAAAAGTATGGGACAATACGATTAGGAAATATAGGCGCTAATAATTGGGAGCAATTGGCTTTTTTTGAAGAAAGCTTTAGCAATAATTTTGAAGAAGAAAATAACTGGAAGTTTCATTATTACATTGTTAGAGATAAAAAAGGAGAGGTAATTCTATCTACCTTTTTTACCGAAGCACTAACTAAAGACGATATGTTTGCCCCCGCTGAAATCTCTAAACACCTTGAACAAGAAAGAGCAGAAAACAACAACCCCTATTACTTAACTTCAAAATCCTTAACCATGGGTTGTTTGCTTTCTGTTGGTAGCCATATCTATATTAATAAAGAGCGCAAAGATTGGCGAAATGCACTAACACTCTTATTTGAAGTTGTTCAAGAATATAGAGAAGTCAATAAAATTCCTGTTTTAAGCTTAAGAGATTTTGATGCAAATGATGTTGAATTAAAAGAATTTTTCATGGACTTAGGCATGAAAAGAGTCAACATACCCGATGGCCATATTTTAAAACATAAAGATTGGGAGACTAACGAGGATTTTCTAACTCAACTTAAAGGAAGTAATAGTAAAAGTACACAAGAAAGAAAAAGCTATGTAAAGAAAAGAGCAATGGAAATGGAGGATAGGTTTGAAGTGAAAAAAGTAACAAATGCTACTTTTGAAAAAATAGAAGAACTCCGAAACCTCTATTTAAATGTAAGTAACAAAAATTATGAAATTGTTGGTTTTACTTTACATGAAAAATTCTTTAAAAACATTATTGAAGACCCCAATTGGGAAGTCATTGAATTATGGCTTAAACCCGAATTTGATCAACGTAAAAACAGAAAACCCGTTGGTATGGCCATAAGTTATATTTCTAAAAACTGGTACAGCTTTTTGGCAACGGGTATAGATTATGAATTCTTAATAGAAAACAATGTATACCCACAAATTTTATGGCAAATGGTAAAACGTGCTAAGCATTTAAAATTAGATTTAAACATGGGAATTACAGCCTCTCAACCCAAACGAAAATTTGGTACTGAAGTGCTAAAAAATGTAATCTATGTACAAAATAAAGATACCTACAAGGATACTTTTGTAGGGTTAATGGCCAATCAGAAAAGCAATAAAATAATAGCTTAAAAAAATAAAAGCAATAAGCCTTAAGGGGCTTATTGCTTTTTCTCTTCCATAGAAAAATGTGGTAATTGTATGGTAAAACTACTGCCTATACCTAGACTACTTATTAAAGTTATATTTCCTTGTAATTTTTCAACAATTCCCTTTACTAAGAACAAGCCTTTTCCATTTCCCTCTGCTTGTTTTGAGGCTCTATAATCTTTGTTAAACACTAATTTTTGGGCTTCTGGTGATATACCTATACCCGTATCTGATATGGTAAGTTCAATACCTTTATCGTCCCAATCTTTTACTACTATAGAAACTTCATTTTGCTCCCCTAGTTTTCCGTATTTAATACTGTTACTTACTAAATTAAGAATAAGAGAGTTGATTAATCTTCTTACTGAAAAGAATTCTTGTGCAGTAGAAACATCTACCTTAAAATTTACTCTTCCGGTTTTAAATAGTTTAGTTACCGACTCAATTTGAGTGTTAAAATCAATGGACTCAAAACCTTCTGAATAGCCTTGCGATAATGAAATTAAGGTGCCTTGCGCCTGTTCTTTAACTAACTGAGCATTGTTATAAATTAATTCAGCAAAGAAACGAGCGTCCTTATCTTCTAAAGTCTCTTTTAAATAGTTAGCCGCCCCAATAATTTGATTAACCGGAGCAATTCTATCGTGGGAGTCCATGGTAATATCAAATACCCTTTCCTCGTTACTGGTTTCGTCTTTTGTGAAAATGAAAAGCATTTCGTCTATTTCATCTCTACTGGTAGCCATTTTTGGTATGGTTAAAAACATAGGTACTCTTTTACCTTGTTCATTCACCAAGGTAACCGACTTATTATTGATGCAATTATCTAGAATAAAGTCTTTTTTAACTTCATCGTATTCCAATACAAAATCTGCTATATTCTCGTCTAATACCAACTCGTTTTCAATGGACAATATATTTTCTAAAATGCGATTAGAGAACCTAATCTTCCCTTCTTTGTCGGTAACAAAAAAGCCAGTATCGGGCATAGTAGCTATTAAAGCATTTATAACTTTATTAGACACTACAGATGACTGAAACTTTTCAATAAGCATATTTAAGGCTATTGAAACATAGTTAAGTATATTTCTTTGGTCTTCAGTTACATTAGTAATAGGAGCCTTATTGCTATAATCTAAGTTCATAACAGAAGAAATCACTTCTTCTATTTTATCAAAGTGCTCCGTTAAAAGCTTATTATCTTTTTGGGTGAAAACAATTTTTTCTAACGCACTGTAGAATTTATTGTTCGTTTCATTCCAGCGTTCCTTATTGTCTAAAATTGAATATACTTCTCCTAAAAGCCCCTCAACTTGTAACTGATTAAATTGTTCATGATTAAGGTATGCCTCTTCAATTTTGTTCTTAAAATCAATTTCATGAGGCAGCAATGCATCTAATGATTCTCTTTCTTTTAAAGTAGAATAAAAATGTTTTAACAACGACGATGCAATGGGATCTTTACATAAAATAATTTCCTCCATACTTTAGATTTTTAAATAGTTATAAAAAAATTAAATTAACCTATACAAATAGCGGTCTTATTAAATACACTTTATAGAGTTAAAAAAGAAAATATGGTCTTTTAACTAACTGTTTACCTTAAAGGTATAAATAATTTCCGTATTGTAATAACTCTTAAAAGCTATTACTATACAATCATTATCTAATACCATGCCACACAAACAGAACTCATTGAAATAAAAGACGATACATTAAAAAACACCTATTCTTTAATCAAATCAATAAAAACAGAAATACCTCCATTCTGCTTCAGAATATAGTTTCATCATTTTATTAAAATTTCTTTCCATAAAATAAATGCTATTGGTAGGTTTATGTACAGAAACCCCATCATTACATATTTGAATATCTTATTTATTACAAACACCTTATTCATGAACAAAAAAACTATTAAATCCTCTATTAAATCATTGTTGTGGGGAGGTATTATTTCAATTGCTTTTGCTTCTTGCCATTCTGAAAAGAATGTTGATAACAAAGGAACTTCTGAATCTACTGAAACAAACATCAACCCAACCGATACTAACGCAGGTCTAAGTTTACCAGAAGGTTTTTCTGCGGTAAAAATAGGCGATTCACTAGGTGAAGCTAGGCATATTGCAGTGACCTCTAATGGCGGTATTTATATAAAACTCCGTTCGTTAAAAGAGGGGAAAGGAATTATCTATTTAAAAGATACTAATGAAGACGGAATCTTTGATTTACAGGAAAGTTTTGGTGATTATATTGGTACAGGAATTTATGTAAGCGATGAATACTTATACGCGTCGTCTGACCAAAGTATTTTTAGATATGCTTTAGACGAAAACCAAAAAGTGTTAAATCCTGAAAATCCTGATACGCTTGTAGAAAATCTAATAGACCGCAGACAACACGGCACTAAATCTTTTACTTTAGACCAACAAGGACACATTTATGTTAACATTGGCGCTTATTCAAATGCGTGCCAAGAACAAGACCGTACGCAAGGATCTTCTGGTATGATGCCCTGTCCTATTCTGGATTCAGCTGGAGGAATATGGCAATTCAGTACTGAAAAAATGCACCAATCTTATGCAGAAGGAAAACGTTACGCTACTGGTTTAAGAAATGTTGTAGGACTAGACTGGAATGAAAAAAATAATGCGCTTTTTGTAATGCAACACGGCCGTGATCAATTACACATGCTGTATCCGGATTTATATACAGCTGAAGAATCTGCTGCTCTTCCTGCAGAAACAATGTATAGGTTAGAAGAAGGTGATGATGCCGGTTGGCCCTATGTCTATTATGACCAACTTCAGCATAAAAAAATAGTAGCACCAGAATACGGTGGTGATGGTAAAAAAACCGGAGGAGAATCTGCTTTAGATCCCCTTATTGCTTTCCCTGGGCACCTAGCACCAAACGCCTTATTATTCTATACTGGGAATCTATTTCCTGAAAAATATAAAAACGGTGCTTTTATTGCTTTTCATGGTTCATGGAACCGTTCCCCTGAAGAACAAGAAGGTTTCTTAGTTGCTTTTGTTCCGTTTAAAGAAGGAAAACCTAGTGGGGAATGGGAAGTTTTTGCTGATGGCTTTGCTGGAGTAGAAAAAGTAATTTCACCAGATGAAGCCAAACACCGCCCGTGTGGTCTTGCACAAGGCCCAGACGGAGCACTTTACGTATCTGACGATGCTGGCGGGGCGCTATTTAAAATAACATACCAACAATAGATTCTTGTTTATGAAACTGAAAATAATTTTAAAAGTTTGCTTGCTAGGTCTTTACTTAAGTTTCTTTTCTTCCTGTTCTGAAAATCAAGAAAAAGCTCAGGGACCAACATCTTCTAATCCGCCTGAATACATGATGAAAGGACAAATTGTATACAGAAAAAATTGCCTAGCCTGTCATCAAGCTAACGGCGGCGGTGTACCGGGAATGAATCCCCCTTTAAGAAATACGGACTATGTGTTGGGTGATAAAAACCGTTTACTTGATATTATTATCAACGGTTCAAACAAAGGCTTAGAAGTTAATGGTAAAACATATTCTAACGCTATGCCAGCACATGATTTCTTAAGCGATGAAGAAATAGCTGCGGTATCTTCTTACATTAGAAATAGCTTTGAAAATGAAGCTGATGCAATTACTACAAAAGAAGTTTCTGCTTTTAAAAACAAATAGATTTTTACTGAATCACGTTAAAAAATGAATAAGGGAACAGGGATTTTACAAAAAACCCCTGTTCCCTATTTTATAAATAAGCCTCTAATATAGTACCCGACATACGGTGCATATTTATTTCTAAAACTTTTAAAGAAAACTCTAATTCTAATAATGTATTGGCTGCATTTATTAGTGTTAGCTGTGTTAAACGAAAGTCATACCCATTAATAGCACCACGTTTTAATTGTTCGTCTGCAATACGGTACACTTTTGTAGCAGACTCTAAATTACCTTCTGCTAACGTTACCCGTTGGCGTACAGAAAGGTATTGGTAATAGTAGTCTAGTAAATCTGCATTTACATTTAGCTCTACTTGTTTACGTTGGTAGGTAGTGCTTTCCGAATTAATAAGTGCATTTCTAACTTCCCTGTTAGTATTGCCGCCATTGTACAAATTAAAATTAACTGTCACTCCAATTGTAGGACCAAAATTTCGGGTTGAATTCACAAAACCAACTTCTTGAAGGGATCTATTATATTGGTAACCCGCAAAAACATCTAATTGAGGATAACGGTCAGACTTTTCAATACGAACGGCTGCTTCGGCAATTAATTCTTGTAAACGTTGTTGTTGAAGCTGTTTGTTATTCTTTGCCGATAAATTAAATAGTGAATCTTTAGTAGGTAAAGACAGTACAGTAAAAGTAGAATCGGCTTGATTTATTTCCGTTTCTAAATCGCCATTCATTATTCGGTTAATTTCTATTTCTAAAGACTTAATAGCATTTAACTGGCCAATTACCCGTATACTATCCGTTTGAAAATCTACCACTGCTTGGTGATAATCTATTCCTTTACCAGAACCTACCTCTCTCCTTTTGGCCTCAATTTGTAAACGGTATTCCGAAATCTCTAATGACTTGCTGTAATTGTTAAGTAATTTATGCTCACGAAGTAACTGATAGTACGCTACGGCAATGTCTGCCACCGTTTGTTCTATATAAAACTTAGCATCTACCTCGCCTAATCTTTGTAAACTTTCTAGTTCATCAAAACGGGCGTGAACTCTAAAACCATCAAAAACAGTCCAGTTAGCTAAAGCAGAAGCTCCATAATTAGTAACCTTGGCATTAGTACCTTCACGTATTGTTCCGTCTGCAAATTTCTGAAGTGTGTTATTATATGATCTAGAAGCATTACCATTTAAATCAATTGTTGGCAACAGCCCTGCATTACCCAGCGTATTATTGTTTGCGGCTATTTCTGCATCATTCCTTTCAATTAAAATGTTGTAATTTTCTTCTAAGGTTCGGTTAATAATTTCTTGCAAGGATTGGCCAAAAACTGTGTTTCCGGCCAATATAAATAGTGCAATTAGTATATTATTGATAATCTTCTTCATCAACTAGTTTGTTCTCTTTTTCAGCCATATAAGAATATAAAGCTGGGATTAAATATAATGTTAGTATTAAGGCAAGGATTAGACCACCAATAATGGCTAGCCCCATTGGTATTCTACTGGTAGAAGAGTCGCCCAAAGCCAATGCAATAGGAAGTGCTCCTAAAACCGTAGATAAACTGGTCATTAGAATTGGTCTAAAACGATCGGATGCTGCTTCGAAAGCCGCTTGTTGTAAAGACATACCTGCATCTCTTTTCTGGTTAGCAAATTCTACAATTAGAATACCGTTTTTGGTTACAATACCAATTAACACTACCATACCAATTTGGCTGAAAATGTTTAAGGTTTGATCAAACATCCAAAGTGTAATCACTGCACCAGCCAATGCCAAAGGCACCGTTAACATAATTACAAGAGGGTCTCTAAAACTTTCGAACTGAGCCGCTAATGTTAAATACACCAACAACAACGCAAAGAAGAATATAACACTGGTACTATTAGAACTCTCTGCAAAATCGGAGGCACTACCCGCCAATTCTGTACTGAAAGAATCATCTAATAAATCAGAAGCTATGGTTCTCATTTCTTCTATACCATCACCCATAGTATAACCCGGAGCAGCAGATGCCTGTACTGTTGCGGATGTATATCTATTGTAACGTAACAAAGAAGGAGGTCTACTTTGGTACCCAATTTTAACCAAGTTATCTAGGCTTACCATTTCGTTATTGGTGTTACGAACAGTAATATTGGTTAAATCCAAAGGCTCATCTTTTTTACTTTTAATGGCTTCTGCCATTACATAATATTGTTTTCCGTCCTTAATAAAATAACCCAAACGTTGCTCACTTAAGAAAGTCTGAAGCGTTTGTGCAATATCTGCAACACTTGCCCCCATTAACAAGGCTTTATTACGGTTAATTTCTACGGTAATTTCAGGCTTATTAAAAACAAGATCTACGTTAGAGGCTCCAAATACTTTGCTGGTTTGCACACGATCCATAAACTGAGGGAGAATAGACTTTAAGCGCTCAATATCTGGTGCTTGTATTACAAACTGTATGGGTAAATTACTGCTACTACCTGCACTACCTTTAATAGTTGGTTCCTGAACAACAAATGAGCGGGCAAAAGAAAACTGCCGTAACATTTGATTAATTTCATTAGCTAATTCATCTTGGGTTTTCTCTCTTTCACCAGGTTGCTTTAATGGCATAAATACAAAAGCTGAATTTACTGCCGTTGAAGCACGGAAAGTTGGCGCCGTAACCCCTAACAAGAATCCTTTTTCGGGAAGTGTATCCAACATATGCAATACTTTCAGTTGGTACGCATCCATAGCTTCATAGGAAGTGCCTTCGGGTGCTGTTGAAATCACCCTTAACTGACTTTTATCTTCCATTGGAGCTAATTCAGAATGCAGTTCCAAACCAGCTAAAATACCAACTGCTACAATAATTAAATACAAAGGAAAGGCTAACCATCTACTGTTCATAAATGATTTTAACGAGTGGGTATACCCTTCTATACTGCTATTTACTATTCTACCGAAAAAACGCATTAAGGCATTTTCCTTAGTGCTTTTCTTTAGCATTCTAGAACTCATCATTGGTGTTAACGACAAGGTTATAAAGGTTGAAATAACAATGGTTGCTACTACCACCATGGCAAATTCTCTAAAAAGTTGCCCCGTTAATCCTTGCATAAAGAAAATTGGCAAGAACACACAAACCAAGGTTACCGAAGTAGCAATAACGGCAAAGTATACTTCCCTAGATCCTTCAAACGCGGCTTTAACAGGGTGCATTCCGTCTTCAATTTTGGTGTAGATATTTTCCATTACCACAATGGCATCATCTACCACCAAACCAGTGGCTAAAACCAAACCCAGTAAAGACAATATATTAATGGAATACCCTACTAAATACAATACCGAGAAACTACCAATAAGCGCAATAGGTATTAATATGATTGGGATTAGAGTTGTTCTCCAGTTTCTTAGAAAGAAGAAAATAACCAATAATACTAAACCAAATGCTAATAAAATGGTAGACTGAACTTCGCTAATGGCTTTACGGATGGTAATGGTTTTATCCATGGCCACATCCAGCTCAATATCGGGTGCTAAGTCTCTTTGTATAATTTTTACTCTACGGAAAGCTTCGTCTACAATATCTATATAATTGGCACCTGGCTGCGGTTGCAAGGCAATACCAATCATTGGTTTTACGCCATTTCCCCTAAGAACAGTTCTTTCTACCTCAGCCCCTAAACGAGCATGTCCAAAGTCTTTTAAACGAACCAAACCACCATCCTTTTCCGAAATAATGAGGTTGTCAAATTCTTCCTCGGTATATAAACGGCCAATAGTTCTTACGGTAAACTCTGTCTCTTTACCTTCAATTCTACCCGAAGGGAGTTCAATATTTTGTAATTCTAAAGCATTTCTAAGGTCTAAAGGAGTAACGTTTAATGCTTGCATTTTGATGGGATCTAACTCCAAACGCATGGCAAATTTCTTTTCTCCCCAAATACGAATACTACTTACACCTGGAATAGTTTGCAGCCTTTCTTTAAAGATCTTATCCCCTATTTGAGTTAATTCCAAAAGCCCTCTTTTATTACTTTGTACAGTAATAGAAAGTATGGTTTCTGCATTTGCATCTGCTTTATTTACAATCGGTGGGTCTGCATCTGGTGGTAAATTCTTTTGCGCTTGCGAAACTTTGTCCCTAACATCGTTAGCAGCATCGTTCAAGTCCATTTCTGGCAAAAACTCTACGGTAATGGTGCTTCTACCATCCGTACTAATAGAACTTAGCGTTTTAATACCGTCTACACTATTTACTTGTTCCTCTAAAGGTTCCGTAATTTGTGATTCTATAATATCGGCATTGGCGCCGGTATAGTTGGTCTGTACTGTTACAATGGGTGGGTCAACACTTGGGTATTCCCGTACACCCAACGCTCTATAACCAACAACACCCAACAAGACTACAATAATGGCAAACACTGTTGCCAAAACTGGTCTTTTAATACTTATCTCTGATAAAGTCATAAACCTATGTCTTGCTTATTTTATTGATTGTAACTTTACGTCCATGCCTTCTCTAATTTGTAGTAAGCCCGTTGTTATAATGGTATCTCCTACACTAATTCCTTCTAAAACGTGTGCGCTCTCATCGGTTCTAGCACCCAATTTTATAGTATTTCTAGTTACTTTACCGCTTTTGTAAACGTAAACGGTCTCTTTATCTATTTCTGGAACTATAGATTGCGATGGCACCAATAAAGCGTCTTTTATATAGTTGGTAGCTATTAATACTTCTGCAAAAGCGCCCGGCATAATCTGTTGTTTTTTTGGCTGCTGTAATCTAGACCTTACATTTACAGTTCTAGATTGCGTGCTAATAACCGAATTTACGGCATATACTTTAGAGGCTATGGTATCGCCATTAATCAACAAATGTACTTGGTCACCAATTTTAATACTTTGTCTGTACTCTTCCGGTAGGTTAAAGTCTACTTTCAGGTTTTCAACGTCTGTTAAATTGGTTAATACATCCCCTGCTTTTAAATAGGCACCTAAACTGAAGTCACGCATACCAATTTGTCCTGTAAATGGTGCACGTACATTGGCCAATTGAATATTTACTTCTAGTTGTTGAATTTGAGCTTGCAAACTAGAAACATTTGTGTTTGCTAAATCAATTTCTTCTTGACTGCTCCCCTCAATTTCTAACAAGGCTTTTTTACGTTTTAAGTCTTTTTCTGCATTAGTTAGTTGTGCTTTTAGGCCTACTAACTGTGCTTTCCAAGCTCTATCATCTAAATGCACCAACAACGCTCCTTTTTTAACATACTGGCCTTCGTTAAAATTGATCCCCAGAACCATTCCGGCAATTGGTGCCATTAATTCTACTTGCTCTTTTGCTAATAAATTGGCGGTAACCTTAATATCGTTTTCAAAGGGTTTTGCAACTACTTTAAAACCGTTTACCTGCATTACAGAACGTGGTGCAGAAACCGTATCTCCTTCGGCAGCGTTTTTACAAGAACTCATTAATCCTGTAATGGAAATAAATATAATAATGGCGGCCCAAGTTTTCATAGGACTATTTTTTTGTTCTTTTAGTTGCATGAATTATAAAATCTGAATCTGGTAGTTGGTCTATTTGCTTCATTAGTTTTTCCATTCCTCGTTTAAAATCGGCTCTTTCTTCCGAAGTAAAATCTTTAAAAAGGAGGTCATTAGTTTCTTCAGCGGCCTGCTCTATTCTAGGAACCATTGCATGAGCTTTTGGTGTAATTTCTAAAATCTGACACCTTCTATCATTGGGGTCTTGTTTTCTTTTTAATAATCCTATATCACTTAAGTAATCTACAATTCTCATTATAGACACCTTATCTCGTTTTAATACACAACACAAATCTTTTTGAGTTATTGCACCACTGTGTTTATACAAATGCATAAAAGGTACAAAATACCGCTCCATACCATAAGGCTTCATCTTTTCAGACATAATACTTAGATATGTTTCAGACAGTAGCGCCATATCCCAACAGTATATTTTTTGGTCACCCACAGATTTTAGTTACAATTGTTACTATTACAAATGTAACTATCATTTTAACACTACAAAAAATATTTAGGTTATTTTAAGATTAAATGATGTTTAACCATACATGCCGCAAAGATTAACGGTCTAAAAAAATTTTATGGCGCCAAATAATCTGGCCATATTTGTAAAAACAAAAATACAAAATTGAGCGATCCTCAAAACCCTAAACCCAAAAGTTTTAGTAAAGAGATTTTAAACTTTTTAAAACGAGAGAAAGATGCTTTTGTTAGCTGGCTCTACGTAGACCCAAACTTGTCTTTTCGTGAAAAAATAAAGAAGTATTCTTTGAAGTTTTTTGGGGTTTTAGGCATAATAGCCTTATCTCCCTTATTGTTACTGGCTTTGTTTTTAGCCTTCGTAGCTGCATTATAATGTCACTTTTTACTAAAACAAACTTCCCTAATTGGTTTCTGGTTTGTGTAATTATATTTACTGCACATCAATTTCTGCAGAAAACTGGGTTTGTAAATATTTCATTAATTGACAACTACTTAGACCCTTTGCTGGCAATGCCGTTACTTTTACAATTGAATGTTTTAGAAAAACGTTTTTTATGAAAAAAAACAGGTTACAGGACTCCATTAGCAACCGTAATACTCTTAACCTTATTTGTTATTTTTCTTTCTGAAGGACTATTCCCCTACTTGTCTAAAAATTTTACTCGGGATTATTGGGATGTGCTGATGTTCTTTTTAGGCGCTGTCTTTTTTGTGTTTGTAACATACCGAAAACCATTGGTTACTTAATTACTGCTTTATTACTTTAATAATTTCGGTTTCCACTAAGGAAGAAAGCTGTAAAATATAGGTGCCAGAATTTACTTCTTGTCCTATTCTTTGTCCCGAAAACACCTCTCCTTCTTCTACAGAAACCCCATAAATATCTAACAGCTTAAAATGTTTCTTTTCGGAAGAATGAATAATTAGATATTCTTTAAATGGATTGGGGTAAATTTCAGTGCGGTTTACTATACCATCTGAAATAGTAGTAACAACCCCGCTTTCACAAGAGGACCATGCAACATGAATAATGGTGTCGTTTTGAGGAACTATGTACCCTCTATCCGAAGTGTAAAATTCTACGCATTCTGAAGGAACAGTTTCTCTGGCGGCCCAATCATTATTATTCAGAAAATAAAAAGCGCCGCTTTCACCCGGTAACAGCAAAAAGGAATATTCATAGTTATTGCTTTCTACAGAATTTAAAGGAATAATTTGCCAATTGCCTTCATTATTGGTCATTGTTCCAGTAACAAACACTCCATTATCTGTATTAGCCAATGTCATATCCACCTTAAAAGTGACTTTAACAGCTGAATTATTTACTGGTTCACAACCCACTTTAAAACCTTTCATGGCTTCGGTTGCTTGATACGGATTTGAACCCGAATTACCCGACCAAGCTACTTTCCCATATCCACGCCAATTGTAGGCTTGCGGTTCCCAATAAAACACACCTAATCCTTGATTATTGGGCAAAGCCTCTAAATCACTAATCACTTGTTCAATTAAACTTTTAGCACCTGCGGCTTGATTGGTTGCTAAGCCAATTTCTGACACCATAATGGGTTTATTATAACGCTGAATTAAATCTTGCATATTAGCCAATGCTTCCTGAGTGTATTGCTGCCACGGTTTTGTGTCATCTGGATACATTGACATGGCTATTACATCAAACCGCGCCCCATTATTAACGAGTCCGCCAATATTCCATTTAAAAAGTTCATTGTCATAGCCGTTCGCAACATGAACGATTACTTTTGCCGTAGGAAAGATAGTCTTAACGGCTTCGTAACCGCTATCTACAAAACCTGCATAATTAGCCATATTAGTAGAAGCTCTACCTTCGGGCCAAAGCATGCCGTTATTGGTTTCGTTACCTACCTGTACCCATTCTGGTGTTATGCCTTCTGTTTTTAGTGCTGTTAAAACATCAGCGGTATGGTCATAAATTGCTTTTTCTAATTCTTGTATAGAATAATTCTCCCATGCGGTAGGTTTGGTTTGTTGACCGGGATCTGCCCAAGAATCACTATAATGAAAATCTACCATTAAGCGGTACCCTTTATCTACCGCTCGTTTAGCTAGGTTAATTACATCCTGTTTTCCACTCCAGCCATTAGTGGGGTTTACCCAAACTCTTAATCGAATTGAATTAATACAATAATCAGGTAAAATATCTAATAGGTCTTTTTGTATACCTAAACTATCCCTCCATATTCTGCCAGATGCTTCCATTTCGGAAAGCCAACCTACATCTGCTCCTTTCGCAAAATCTTGTGCGTGAATATTTGATAATTGAAATACTAAAATTAAAAAAAAGAAAGTTTGTACTATTTTCATGACAAGGGGCTTTACATGTATACATTCAAAAAGTAAAACAGTAACGAAAAAATACATCTAAAAATAAAACCCGGCTTTAACCGGGTCTAAAAAGCTTTAATGAACATGTTTTTTAATATCTCCTAAAAACCGTTCTATTAAGAGTATCATATCAATAAGGTCTTCTTTTTCGGCATAAACAATGGTCTTAGACATGGTTTCTTGCAAGTGTTCCTCAAACTTATTTTTTCTTTTAACATATTTACTTAAAAGCTTAATATTGTCTTTGGAGGACGGAATGCCTAAAACCTCTAATGTTCTACCTTTTGCAGAATTTAAAGCTGAAAATGGAACCAGTTCCATTAAAGCCATTACTCTTTTAATATAAATTCTAACAAGTACGTCTTTATTCAGTTTTTCTAAATCGGCAAAGTTATGAAACATATTCACCTCTGCTTCTTTACCAACTAAAGACTCTCCTAAGGGCCTATCTTGTTGCTGAGAATACCCAGACAATGCCATGAATAAGAATAAAATAATTGTTATAATTCTCATAACTTAATTTTTTAAATCAAAAGAAATCTAATCTCTTTTAATGATGAGACAATTATTTTACTAGTACGCTTGAGACTTCTCTATATCATGGATAATAGATTCCATAAATAGAATACTCCAAATAATGTTTCCTTTATCTGCATAAGGAATAATATCTTTTAATGTTTCTAATAAAGTTTCCATGTATTTTTCTTCATTAGAAACCTCTTTCTCTAAAAGGCTTACATTATTTTTTGTTTGCGGAATACCTAAATCTTGAAGTTTAGCACCTGCAGGTTTTCTGTTTAAAGCAATGTAAGGGATAATTTCAGTTACAACTCTTACGCGTTCTAAATACAAATTGGTTAATTCAATTTTACCCAATTTCTCTAACTCTACTTCATTATGGTATTTTGAAATAGTAGATTTTGGACTCACAAAATTAACATCCTCTTTTAAGTTTGTTGCTGGAGCTACAGTAGTTTCAGTAGTTGTTGTTTCTTGAGCATAACTCAAAGTGAAAGCAACCAGTAAAGTAAAAATCAGAGTAAATCTTTTCATGATTATTTTATGTTAACAGTTTAATTTCAATCTTAAAAATTAGATATTTTAAATGGTTATTAAAAGTTTGTAAACAAAAAAGTCTGGTACACACCAGACTTCTTATCCACATAAATTTTAAAATCCAATTACTTTTTCCTTACCAGCTTCACTACATTTTCCACATGTGCTGTATGGGGGAACATATCTAGGGGCTTAATGGCAGCAATATCATAATGTGCTCTCATAAGGTCTAAATCTCTTGCTTGTGTAGCTGGATTACAACTTATATAAACAATTTTTGGGGGTGCTGCAGCTATAATAGCATTTACCACATCTTGATGCATACCCGCCCTTGGGGGGTCTACAATCATAGTTGTTGGTTTGCCGTGTTTATAAATAAATTTTTCATTTAGAACATCTTTCATATCGCCGGCAAAAAAAGCTGTATTCGTTACTCCATTTAGTTTAGAGTTTTCAATAGCGTCTTTTATAGCTTCCTGAACGTATTCAACACCCACTACTTTTTCTGCTTGATGGGCTATAAAGTTAGCAATAGTACCTGTTCCTGTATAAAGATCATAAACTATTTCATTAGGCTGAATGTCTGCCAAGTCTCGCGCTACTTTATACAGTTGGTAAGCTTGTTCGGAATTAGTTTGGTAAAACGATTTTGGACCTATCTTAAAACGAAGTTCTTCACCGCCTTCTTCGTTGATGGGCATATGTTCGTACATACAATCGTTACCAGCATAGGTTTGCACTTCTAAATCATGAAAAGTCTCATTCATTTTAGAATTAATAACAAACAATAACGAAGTAATTTCGGAGAATTTCTGACGAACGGCTTCTAATAATACCTGATTTAACTCTTCTTGTTTTCCGAATTGAATAATTACCATTAATTCGCCAGAAGACGATGTGCGGATAATTACATTTCTAAGATTACCTAGGTTTTGGCGTATTTGATAAAACTCTATACCCAGTTCTATGGCTTTATCTTTGATAAAAATCCGTATATCATTAGAAATATCTACTTGTAACCAACACTTTTTAATGTCTAGAATTTTATCAAAAGCGCCCGGCATATGAAAACCAAGTGTATTTCTATCTAACTCTTCGCCAGATTCTATTTCTTCTTTCTGCAACCACCGCCAGTTTGTTGCAGTGAACTCTAACTTGTTTCTGTAAAACCATATCTCTTTTGAACCAATAATAGGCTCTAAAGTATCTGTTGGCAAATGACCTAGACGCTCAAAATTATCTTTAACCTGTCTTTCTTTATAAGCCAACTGTTGCTCATAGGGAATATGTTGCCATTTACAGCCACCACACATACCAAAATGTTCGCATTTTGGTTCGGCTCTATTTTCAGATTTTTTAATAAATTGAGACACATTGGCCTCTATAAGTTGCTTTTTATCTTTTATTACCTGTACATCTACCACGTCTCCGGGGGCTGCATAGGGTATAAATACTACTTTATCATTATAACGGGCAATGCTTTTGCCTTCAGCTGCCATGTCCTCTACTTCCAAATTAGAAAGTACAGTTCCTCTTTTCAGTCTTGCCATAGATTATAACAAAGATTTTAAATCTGCTGGTGAGTACGCTATAGATTTAAGGGTTTTATTATCGCCTTTTCTATATACTAAAAACAGACCGTCTATTTCTTGGTAGTAGCACTCTGTATTTCTTTGGTTGGTGTAATGCTCTACTGTTTTTTTTGCTTCTTCTTCGGTTTTACAAGCTTTGCTCATGTTAGAACGTTGAACTTCATCAAATAAGGCTTTAAACTTTTCGCCCAAACCAAATTCTAAAACAGCACCCGAAAGCACGTATTGAAGGTCACAAAGAGCATCGGCTACTTCTACCAAATCGTTGTTAGCAATAGCTTCTTCTAATTCCTTTAACTCTTCTGCTAATAAAGAAACACGTAAAGCACTTCTTTCTTTAGAGGGTATTTTAGGATTGTCTAAAATTGGATGTTTAAAGGTTTTATGAAATTCTGCTACTTGATTTAGCGCGTCCAACTTTTCCATTTTATTTCTTTTTATCTTTTTTCTCGTTGTTGAATATTTCTTGTAACCGAACTCTACTGTTTGCGGCTTCAAAACTTTTCGGAAACAATTTAATAATTAACAGGAACATTTCCTTTGCAGTTGCGGTTTGTCCTTCATCATCAAATTTTAGAGCTTTCATAAAAAGTTCTTCCCGAACTATCCTTTCTTTTTTTACCTCTTCTTGCAGGTTCTGTATTTCAAACCTAGAGTCTGCTAATTCTTTTTTCAGTTTTAGAATCTCAATTCCCTGATGAACAAGTACTACACGGTCTTCTGCCCATTCTTTTTCAACATTTTGAAGCTCTTCTAAACAAAGGGAGACTTTGGTTGGCTTTTGTGTTTGTTGTGAATAAGAGATAAGGGATAATAATAACAGAAAGGCAACTAATGGAGTTTTCATACTTATAAATAAGGACGAAGTTAAAAATCTATTCCTCCTAAAAAAATAAAGCACACCGGTTTGGGTGTGCTTTATTGCTGTGTTGAACTATAAAATTAGTTATTTAGCTATTTTTTAGCTGTTAATGATACTGTAACTTCAATATCATCTTTAATAACAACATCTTTCATAGTGCTTTTGTAAGCTACTTCGTAATCCTGACGGTTAAATTTGAATGAAGCACTACCTGTTGCAGTACCATCTTCAGAAACTGTCCATGAAGTAACTTCAATAGTTTCTTCATTTGTGTTACCACGTATTGTTAAGTCACCAATTACTTTACCGTCTTTGTATTCTTTAATTACAAATTTTGCTGTAGGGAAAGAATCTACTAAGAAAAAATCTTCGTTAGATAAGTGACCTACTAACATTTCTGGAGTTTTATCTTCAGAGTAATTACTATCTGTTGGTGTAACAGTTGTCATGTCTATAACAATCTCACCACCTACTAACTTATCTCCTTCTATTTCTAATGTACCTTCAGAAATTGAAAGAACCCCATTGTGACCATAAACCCCACCTACAATACCGCCTTTCCAAGTAGCTTCAGATTCTTCTGGAACTACAGAATAGGTAATTGTTTCAACCACTTCTTCAGTTACTGTTGAATCCGCAGTTGTAGTGTCTGTTGTAGATTCTGATCCACTACCACATGAAAATAACCCAAATGAAACAAGGGCACCTAGAGTAATTACTTTAAAATTCATATTATTTAGTTTGGTTGGTTTTAGAAAATCAAATATAAATGTTTAAACAGGTAATTAAAACAATACTTCAATTTTCTTTTAGTAAATTTGAAAACAGAATAACTTTATTTTAAGTTCACCGTTCTAGTGTAAGTTTATAAAAAATTCATGAAAAAAAGACAATATCTAATTGTTTCTGCCGGCTTCGCTTTTATTATTTTAATTACCGCAATTGTTGTGAACAAAAAGCTATCTAAGCAAGATGTAAAACCAGCACTATTAAATCATAAAAACTCTGTTAAATATGTAAAAGTAGATACGGTTAATTATTTAGATTCTGAACCAAAAATAGAAAGTTACGGCATTGTTAGGTCTTTAAAGAAATTACAAATTAATGCAGAAGTACAAGGCGCTATTACTTACAGTGCTATTACCTTAAAAATTGGTAGCGAATTTAAAAAAGGAACACTTCTTTTTAAACTAGATAATTCGGTAGCTAAAAACTCTATACGTTCTTTAAAAAGTGATTTCATGAAAGCCGTGGCTACCATGCTGCCCGATTTACGTATTGATTACCCAAATGAATTTGAGCTTTGGAATTCCTTTTTTAACAACATTGATATTAATAAAGACTTACCTGATTTACCCAACACCGCTTCTACACAGATAAAGACATTTATTGCCAATAAAGACATTTACAAACAATATTTTAATATTAAAGCAGAAGAAGAACGATTAAAAAAATACTATATCTATGCTCCTTTTAGCGGATCTATTTCTGAAATTAATGTAGACCTAGGCACGGTAGTAAACGTAAACACCAATCTAGCTACAATAATAGATTCTGATAATTTAGAAATAGAAATACCTATAAGTGTAGACGAGTTAAAATTTATTAATAAACAATCTGCTGTAAAAATTGTAAGCCAACGGGACGCTAGTGTTAGAGAAGGAAATATAACAAGAATCACAGATTTCATATCTTCTTCCACCCAAACAGTGTTGGTTTATGCTAGTTTTAAGAACAACAACCCCAAATTATACGACGGAAGTTATGTAACCTGTTTTATAAAAGGGGCACAAAAACAAGCTTCTTTTGAAATACCTAGAAACTCTTTGGTAGACAAAAATCAGGTTTATGTATTAAAAGATAGTCTTGCTCAATTAACCGAAGTAAACGTTTTGTACAAAACCGATAAAACAGCCTTAATTAATGGGCCAAAAGAAAATGATGTTATAATTACAGAACCACTTATTCCTACCGGAAAAATAACTAAATACATTCCGCTTTCCGAATGAAAAAATTAATTGAGTTTTTTGTTAAATACCCCATTTGGGCCAATGGGTTAATCTTATTAACGGTTTCTTTAGGTATTGTTTCTTATACATCTATTAAGAAATCGTTTTTTCCTGAAAGAGCAGCAAAGGAAATTTACATTACCCTAGTTAATCCAGGAACTTCACCAGAAGAAATGGAAGAAGGCATAACCCTTAAGGTAGAAGATGCTTTAAAAGGTATACCCGGAATAGATGAAATCACATCTACTTCTAGTGAAAACAACGCCAGCATAAAAGTACTTATGCTAAATGGCTATAACATTGACGAATTATTAACCGATGTTAAAAATGCTGTTGACCAAATAAACAGCTTTCCGGAAAATGCCGAAAAGCCAAAAGTTTACAAACAAAAACCCTTAGACCCTGTAATTGGTCTTTCTTTACACGGAAACCTTTCTTTACTGCAAATGAAAAAATTTGCAGACCGAATTGAAGACGATTTTATGGCTACCGGCTTTATGTCTCAGGTTACGGTAAATGGTATCCCCTCTTTAGAAATTTCGGTTGAAATCTCTGAAAACACTTTACGACAATACGGACTTACCATTAATGAAATAGCTACTATAATACGGCTTAATAATCGAGACGTTTCCGGTGGTTCTATTAAAACTTCGGAAGAAGAATTATTAATACGTTCTAGATACAAAGCCAACCAAGCCGAAAGTGTTGAAAAAATTGTTCTTAGAACCAATCCTAACGGTAGTTTTTTAACTATTGGTGATGTAGCAAGCGTAAAAGAACGCTTTGCCGAAACCCCAAATCAAACCTTCTACAACGGAGAAAATTCGGTAGGTGTCCGAATAATGAAATTACCAGAAGAAGACATTCTTGAAATCACGGATTTTGTTTACCAATACATAGACGATTTTAATGCCGCAAACTCTCAAATACAATTAGATATTACCTTTGATACCTCTACCATGTTAAAAGAGCGCCTAGGCTTATTAACATCTAACGGTGCCATGGGATTGGTTTTAGTGGTTATCGTTTTGGGTATTTTCCTAAACTTTAGACTTTCATTTTGGGTAGCTATTGGTATCCCCATTTCCTTTTTAGGAATGCTAACACTGGGTAACGTAGTAGACATAACCATTAATCAAATGTCACTTTTTGGGATGATCTTGGTAATTGGTATTCTAGTAGATGATGGTATTGTAATTTCCGAAAATATTTTTGACCACATGCAACGTGGTAAATCTACATTTAGAGCTACTGTAGATGGTACGTTAGAGGTTTTTCCGGCAGTATTCACTTCGGTAATGACAACCATAGTTGTGTTCTGTACTTTCTTTTTTTTAGAAGGAATGCTGGGCGAATTTGTAATAGAAATGGGTATTGTAGTAATTGCCTGCTTAGGCTTTTCTCTGTTAGAAGCAGCTTTTGTACTTCCCTCCCATTTAAACAGCCCAAACATTAATTCAGAACCCAATAAATTTAGAAAAAAGTTTGAAAAAGGCTTAGACAAAGTTCGTTATCAGTATTATGGTAATTACATAGATTTTACGCTAAAATGGAGATGGATTTTCTGCTCTATTCTACTTCTTTTTATATTTACTATGTTTGGTTTATTAAGTGGTGGTTATATAAAAACAGCCTTCTTCCCTTTTATAGACTCTAATGATATTGAAGCACAGATTGTATTAAAACCGGGGACTAATGAAAATTTAACCGAAAACATACTTCGAAGGATTGACAAAAAAGTTTGGGAAGCCAACAAAGAAATTTCGGAAGATAGAAAAGACAAAAAAGATGTAATTATTGCTACCGAAATGAATGTGGGCAGCAACGATTTAGCTTCTGGAGGGCATGCTGGTAACATTAAAATAAGACTTCTTGAAGGCGAAATACGGAATATGGAATCCTTTAAGATAGCCAACATTATTAAGCAAAAGATTGGCGAAATACCCGAAGCCGAAACCTTTGTTATTGGCGGTAGAAGAAGTTTTGGTAAACCGGTTTCAATCCGCTTTTTAAGTAATAATGTAGAACAACTTTCTGCAATTAAAGAAGAGTTTAAAGCTTCCCTTTCTGAATTTCCTGCATTAAAAGACATTACCGATAACGATGAGGTTGGCAAACGTGAAATAGAGATCAAACTGAAAGAAAAAGCCTATTTATTAGGATTGAACAACAATGATGTCACTTCTCAAATTCGTCAAAACATTTATGGACAAGAAGCACAACGCTTACAAGTGGGCAGTGATGAAGTTCGGGTTTGGGTGCGCTACCCCAAAGAAGACCGTGTAAACATCAATCAGCTAGAAGACCTTACCATTAGAACCTTAGACAATAATTTAATTCCACTTAGAGAATTGGCCGACTTTTCTATTGAACGGGGCATTGTAAAAATTAACCACTACAACGGATTTAGAGAAGCATTAATTGAAGCCGAACAAACCGATCCTAACGAAGCATTGGGACCAATTACGGAAGAAATAAACAATGAGATTTTACCGGAATTACTGCGTAAATACCCAGACGTTAAAACAGCCTTCAGCGGACAAGCCAGAGACAACGAAAAGTTGTTTGGCTCTATTATTAAAGTAGTCCCAATTGTGTTATTAATTGTTTTTCTTTTAATTGCCTTAACCTTCCGTTCATTCTTACAAACCATTGTGGTACTGTTTTTAATTATCCCAGGGATATGCGGTTCTTTCTTAGGGCATTCAATTGAAGGAATAAATATTGTAATTATGAGTCATTTAGGAAGCGTTGCACTTGGTGGTGTAATTATTAATGATGCCGTAGTTTTTATAGATAAATTTAACAGCAACATACGTGAAGGAATGACAGTATACGGAGCTGCCCATAGTGCCGGAACATCACGTTTTAGAGCCATTATTTTAACCTCTATTACTACTGTAGCCGGTTTATATCCGTTAATTTTTGAACAAAGTTTACAAGCGCAATTCTTAATACCAATGGCGGTAACCGTTGCTTACGGTGTGCTTTTCGGGACATTAATTATTCTAGGGTTTTTACCCGCTTTATTATTAACCCTAAACGACTTTAGATTCTTAGTCTATTGGTTTTGGAACGGAAAAAAACCAACCAGAGAACAAGTTGAACCTGCTTATAAAGAAATTAAACGCCTTGCCGAAATTGATAAACATGAAATTTAAATTACTAATTTCTATCCTCCTATTCCCTTTTTTAAGTTTCGCGCAGCAAGAAAAACTAGATCTTTCTAAAGCTTTGGAAAGCGCTTTATACAACAACTTCCAGATTTTAATTTCTGGAAAACAAGTAGAAAAAGCCGAAAATAATAATCAATGGGGCGAAGCAGGAAGATACCCTACAGTTAGTTTTAACACGGGGCAAAACAACCAAATTCAGCAACAAAACAACCCCACTTCATTTATTAATGGCTTATCACTTAGAACGCATTCAATAGCGCCAAATATTGATGCCTCTTGGACAATTTTTGAAGGCTTTAAAGTAAACATTACCAAAGAGCAATTAGCTACTCTTCAGGAGCAAAGTGAAGGAAATGCCGACCTGATTATCCAAAACACCCTTCAGTCTGTAATAATGGGTTATTATGAAATTCTATTAGAAGAAATTAATCTAAATGTTCTTAGGGAAACTTACCACCTATCTAGAGACAAATACAGGTATGAAAACGAAAAGAAAAAATTGGGTGTAAGTACTACTTTCGATTTATTACAAACCCAAACCAATATGCTTACAGACTCTAGCACTTTGGAAACCCAAAAACTAAACGTTAAAAATGCTTACAGAAACCTTAATCTATTAATGGGTATAGATTCTGAAACACAATACCAACTGGCTGAAGATTCTTTGATTTCAGATTTAAAAAATTACGAATACGATGATCTACAAGCTAAAATGTTAAGCAACAACCAAAACGTTATCAATCAGGTAATCAATTTACGTTTATCTAAAGTTCAAGCAGATTTATCTCGTTCTGAACTATACCCAAAATTGCGTTTAAATTTAGGGGGCGATTATAACATCTCTCAAATCTATTTAGGCGACCAGACTACTACGGGTAATTCTTGGGATGTTTATGCCAACTTTACCTTAAGTTGGACTCTTTCAAACGGAAGAAAAATACGCAGACGAATTGAAAACGCAGATATTGATATTGATATAGCTCAACTAGAACAGAAAGAACTTCAGCTTGAATTAAAAAAAGAACTGCGTAGCGCTCTAGATCAATACAACTTAAACAAACACCTTATAGAGATTAATAGAAGTAACTTAAAAACTGCTCTTTTACAATTAGACCTTGCCAGTGAAAGACAAAAAAATGGTACTATAAATTCTATTGACTACCGCAACATTCAGCTTAATACACGTAATGTAGCACTGCAATTGTATACCAATACTTTTCAGCTTATTCAATCTGAAACAGAATTAGTTAAACTTATAGGCGGCTTAGTAGCAGAGCTATAAATGAACTAATTCTTAATCTTGTAACGTTTATAGGTTATGAGAAACTATTTATTACTTTGTTTATTCTTTATACTTTTCAGCTTTAAGAGTCATTCCCAAACTGTTACCAAGAACAACATTAGTTATTTAGCCCTTGGTGATTCATATACCATTGGGCAAAGTGTGGCTACTGAAGACAGATGGCCGAATCAATTAGCCGTACAATTAGAAAAGGAACATAAAATCCAATTTGATAAGGTTGATATAATTGCCCAAACTGGCTGGCGTACCGATAATCTAATTAATGCTATTCAGACACAAGAGCCAGATTCTTCTTACAATTTAGTATCCCTACTAATTGGTGTTAATAATTTTTACCAAGGAAGAGAAGAACAACAATATATTAGAGAGTTTGAATTTTTACTTCAGGCTTCTATTGCCTTGGTTGGTGGTAATAAAGATTATGTATTTGTGGTATCTATTCCCGATTATGCTTACACAAAATTTGGTCATGGTGCCCAAAGCATTACCGATAATACTAATAGGTATAATTTTATAGCCGATTCAATTTCTAAAATCTATCAAGTTAAATTTCATAACATAACGCCTATTTCAAGAAAAGGATTAGCAGAACCCGATTTAGTTGCGGGCGATAACCTTCACCCTTCCGGAAAACAGTATAAATTATGGGTAGATCAAATAATTTCTAACATGAATTTAGATAATGTCTTAAGCATTAAAACTGAAAAAGGGTCTAATAAAATTGATTACAGAATACAAAAAGACACATTAGAATTGATAAACACAAAAGGGAAAATTGAAGGTGTAATCTTTAATACTGAAGGAGAAACTATTACTGAGTTTAATAATCCCCAGATAAACATTAATGGTTTAGAAAAAGGTGTTTACATTATTAGTTTAAAAACTGAAAAGGGAATGTGGAGTAAAAAATTCAAAATAAAATAAAAAAGCCTCCAAAATTGGAGGCTTTTCAGAATCTATAAATAAACCATTAACAATTATTTGTCAACTGTTTTAACTGTCTTAATAATAACAGCAGCAACTTTGTAAGGATCAGCAGCAGAGTTAGGTCTTCTATCCTCTAACCAGCCTTTCCAGCCTTTTTCAACTACTACAATAGGAACACGGATTGAAGCTCCTCTATCAGAAATACCCCAAGAGAATTTATGGATAGATTGAGTTTCGTGCTTACCAGTTAATCTTAAGTGGTTGTCTGCACCGTATACAGAGATACATTCTTTAATTACATCTGCAGGAGCAAACGCATTACAAATTTTCTCGTAAGTAGCTTTATCACCACACGTTCTTAAAGTAGTGTTAGAGAAGTTAGCGTGCATACCAGAACCATTCCAGTCTGTATCACCTAACGGCTTACAATGCCAGTTAACACCAACGCCATATTTCTCTGCTGTTCTTTCTAATAGGTAACGAGATACCCAAATTTCATCACCTGCAGCAGCTGCACCTTTAGAGAAACATTGGAATTCCCATTGTCCCATGGCAACTTCAGCATTAATACCTTCTACATTGATACCTGCATCAATTAAGATGTCTAAATGCTCTTCTACTATTTCTCTACCAAACATTTTACCAGCACCAACACCACAGTAGTAAGGTCCTTGTGGAGCAGGGTAACCAGCAGCAGGGAAACCTAAAGGAAGATTAGTTTCTAAATCGTAAAAGAAATATTCTTGCTCAAAACCAAACCAGAAATCGTCATCTTGGTCATCAATAGTTGCTCTACCGTTTGTAGTGTGTGGAGTACCGTCAGCATTTAAAACTTCAGTCATAACTAAATAAGCATTAGTTCTGTCTGGATCATTAAATATAGCAACTGGCTTCAATAAACAGTCAGAAGAACCACCTTCAGCTTGACCAGTAGAAGAACCGTCAAAAGACCACATTTCACAGTCTTCTAATTTACCACTGAAATCGTTAACTAATTTAGTTTTACTTCTCATTCCTTGAGTAGGAGCACTACCGTCTAGCCAAATGTACTCTAGTTTTGCCTTAGCCATGATATTAGATTGATTATGATTTAACAAGTTTTATTACTTAGTAAAATTAAATGTTCTAAGTGACTCGAAGTTACGCGGAATTCTCATTTATTCAAATTTGGAAAACAATTTTATTACGTCTTTTTTACAATAAAACTAGTATTATCATGCCTATACTATTAGAATAATACAATTACCTTTCTCATTTACTAAAATAGTATCTCCCCAAAAAAACGAATATATAGTAAGAAAAAGTGATTTTTAATTACGTATAACTACGTAATTCACTAGCTAGTTTTCTTAGTTCTTTTAAATTTAAGATCAAATAAAAAATTCTTAGACATTAATTTTTTTATTAAGTGCTTTTAAAGCCATATTTTTGTAAATCCTATGAAAAAAGTAGCATTCTACACCCTTGGCTGTAAATTAAACTTCTCCGAAACATCTTCTATCTCTAGAGACTTTGAAGATAAGGGGTTTAAGAAAGTTGATTTTAACGACAATCCAGACATATTTGTCATTAATACATGTTCGGTTACCGAAAATGCAGATAAAAAGTGTAGAAAGTTAGTTAGGGATGCCAAAAAAGTATCTCCCGACTCTTATGTAGTTATTATAGGATGCTATGCACAGCTTAAACCCACCGAAATTGTAGAAATACCAGGAGTTGATGCTGTACTAGGTGCTTCTGAAAAATTTAAGCTTTTAGAAATCTTAGGAGAATTCAAAAAAGAATCGGAAGCTAAAATTTACGCTACCGACATTAAAGAAGTCAATGAATTTGCTGCTTCCTACTCTTTAAACGACCGAACACGTACTTTTTTAAAAGTACAAGACGGTTGTAATTACAATTGTACATTTTGTACCATTCCTTTAGCCAGAGGAAAAAGCAGAAGCGCTACTATTGAAGATATTGTTAAAAATGCCAAAGAAATAGCTGCCACCGAAGTTAAAGAAGTTGTCTTAACTGGGGTAAATATTGGCGATTTTGGTATAGTTGACGGTAAACGACAAGAACGTTTTTTAGATTTATTAATAGAGTTAGATAAAATAGACGGGATTGATCGGTTTAGAATATCTTCTATAGAACCCAACTTACTTACAGATGACATAATTGAGTTTGTAGCTGCCTCTAAAAAGTTTGTGCCTCATTTCCATATTCCTTTACAATCTGGCTCTGATGAACTTTTAAAATCAATGAGACGTCGCTACGATACTCAGTTATATGTAGACCGCGTAAATAAGATTAAAACATTAATGCCAAACTGCTGCATTGGTGTAGATGTAATTATTGGTTTCCCTGGCGAAACCGATGACCTATTTAAAGAAACGTATCAATTCTTAACCGATCTTGACATTTCTTATTTACACGTATTTACGTATTCAGAAAGAGACAATACACCAGCTAAGGATTATGCAAATCCAGTTCCTTTCAACAAACGCCACGAACGTTCTAAGATGCTTAGAATTTTAAGTGAAAAGAAACGACACTTCTTTTACACTCAAAACATAGACAAACCTTTTACGGTATTATTTGAATCTAAAGAAGAGAATGGCTTTATTAATGGCTTTACAGAGAACTATATTAAAATCTCTGTTCCTTTTGATGAACAAAAAGTAAATAAACTAATAGAACTAAAGCTTACTGAAGTAACAGAAGACTCTACCGCTTTAGCTGAAGTAATCTAGTAAATAAGTTAGATTACTTCTTTTTAAACTTCTCTTCTTGATTATCGAAATACAATTTATATTTCCCTTTATCAAGTATTTTGCAATCGGCTGTTTTGCCCCTTCCTTCTAAAACCAAGTTTTTTTCTTTATCATAAACCTGAAAAAACACTGGTTTTTCAGCATGAAAATAAACCACGTCTTCTACTTTACTTGGGTAAAATGAAGCTGGTGCTTGAGATGAGCGGTAATAATACTCGTGAGAGTATATCTTTTCTCCGTCTGGCGCTGTATAGCATATTCTATAAATATTTTCACCACTGTGGTGGTAAGAAGGTATTTCATAAATATTATCGGATAAACCACCATGGTTTTTTTCTTGGAAAATAGTAATCCAACGTTCCCCTTCAAAAATCTCAACTTCCATTTTACCTCCATAACGTTCTCCTCTAGTTACCCATCTTATATAATCTTTACGTATAAGTATGTTATGGAAATCAAAAATTTTGTTTTTCTGTAAAGCATGCGGATTTACTAAAGTTGGTTTACAGTTTCTCCTATAAACAATCTTTAACTCTACTACATCACCTATCATATAATCTTCTAAAGAAACCTCTACAGCAGACGTGTTAGGGTTATGGACTTTTTGTTCCTTATTAACATAGACACTTACTATACAAAATTCATTGCTAGAAGCATCATAAGGATTTTGAATAAAAACAGGCACTCCTTTACATTTTCCGGTAAGTGTTATAACACCTGCTTGCAGTTGAAAAGAGAAAAAAAGAACTCCTATAAATAATAAGGCGCTTTTCATGGTAAATATTAATTGTCAGAAAGCATGGGTAAAGTTATGTATTATTAAATATCCTTTCCAAGAAAAAGGTAACCTATTACATATACGTAGTACTAAATCCTTACGGACAACTACTTAGGCATGTTTTTAAGTAATTTTACGTATTATTTTTACAAAAAAGTTTGGAATAATGATTTTCGTACGTAACTTGCCTCAGTAATCAAACCAAAACATACGGGTTACAACGTAGTTAAACTAGTAAAAACCAAAACCTAATTTTATGAAAAAAAGATTTCTTACTCTTGTTGCCGGAATGGCATTTTGCAGCATGAACGTTTTTGCTCAGGAAGCAGAAGAAGTAGCTGTTGTTGAAGAAACAGTAGTAGAAGAAGAAACGTCTTCAGGGGAACTTTCAATTTCGGGTTCCATTGACACATATTACAGAACAGTACTTGTAGGTGACCAACAACAAGCACCAGGAACATCTTTCGCAGATGGAGAAGGATTCTCAATTGGTATGGCCAACGTTATTTTAGAAAAATCTGGTGAAAAGACAGGTTTCGTAGCAGACTTAGTATTTGGACCTAGAGGTGCGGATGCCGTTTTTGGATCTAATGGTGTAATCACACCTGCAGGAAATAACTCCACAGGTGATGTAGTAAACCAGTTGTATGCTTACTGGAATGTATCAGATAAGTTAACGTTAACACTAGGTAACTTTAACACATTCTTAGGATACGAAGTAATTTCACCAGCAGGTAACTTTAACTATTCTACCTCTTATATGTTCTCTTACGGACCATTCTCACATACCGGTTTAAAAGCAGACTATGCAGTTTCTGACGAATGGTCACTTATGTTAGCAGTAATGAACCCGACTGATGTTTACGAGCAAAACATCCAAACTGATGTTTATTTAGGTGGTCAAATAGGATTTACACCTGAAGCGGGTGGTGCATGGTTAAATGTGATTTATGGTCACAACCAAGGAACAACAGCTGAAGCTGAGCCAGGTACCGTATTACAATTAGATTTAACTACTGGATGGGATTTATCTGATGCATTTTACTTAGGTGTAAACGCAACTACTAAAATGTTCAACCCAGATGCTGATGCTTCTGACAATGGTAGTTTCTCTGGAGCTGCATTATACTTACAGTATGCAATGTCTGATATGGCTTCTCTTGGATTTAGAGGTGAATATCTTTCTGTTACAAACGGTTACTTAGGTGTAACAAACCTAGATGCTGATGGTAATGGTAGCATTGTTGACCTTACATTATCTGGTAATATCTTCTTAGGAGACCTTACTTTAATACCAGAAATTAGAATGGACATGGCTGCTGAGGTAGACGGTGCTCCAGACGGTTCTGGATACTGGACTAAAAATGGTGGAACAGAAGGTACTAACACATTAATGTCTGTAGCTTTAGCTGCTGTTTACTCTTTCTAAGAATAAACAATTTCTCATAATACTAATGAAAAGCCCTTCTTTGTGAAGGGCTTTTTTATTTTTACCGCTTCCATTTTTCTTACCCGTTCTACGTAGTATCTTCGTAGTATATGTCCGAAGTATTATTTCAGCAGAACTTATTATTTGCCCAAGTAATTTTACCTATTTCTTTAGATGGGAAATTCACGTATTCTATACCACAAAACCTTGTAGAAAAATGTAAAATAGGCAAACGTGCTGTAGTCCCCTTCGGTAAAAACAAAATACATACAGGAATTATTACCTCTATTTCTGAAACTACGGATTTAGATTATGATAAAATAAAACCTCTATTAGACATACCAGACAATAGGCCAATACTACTAGATAAAAACTTAACCTTTTACCAGTGGTTGGCCAACTATTACTTATGTACCGAAGGTGAAATAATTAAAGCGGCATTACCCGCTGGCTTTAGAATAGACTCTACAACCTACCTTCAGCTTAACCCCTACTTTAATGGTGAAACAGAAGACTTAACAGAAATTGAAATTGATGTTCTTGTTTTCCTTCAGCATAAAGATGTTTTAAGCCTTGAAGAAGTAGAAAAACAGTTTTCTAAATCGGTTATAAAACACGTTTCTTCGCTTGCACAAAAAGACATTGTGCTTTTTATACAAGATATGAAAGAGCGTTTTGTGCCAAAAAAGGTTTCTAAAGTACGTTTCTCTGACACTTACAACAGTATAAAGTCTTTAGAAGAAGTAATAAATGGCTTAGATAAAAAGCAAAAACAGCAAGAAGTACTCCTCTATTTGCTACAAAATCTAAATTTATTTAATGGTTTCGAACAAAATAAATTAGGCTTAGAAAAATCTAATTTATTGGATAAAGGATTTTCAGTTTCTTCTATTAATACACTAGCAAAAAATGGCATATTAGAAATTTTTGAATCGCTAGAAGTGAGAAATCCTTTAAGTAAATACTCCAGCGAAAAGATAAATCCTGCCCCACTTTCTGTTAAACAGAATATTGCTTTTTCCGAAATAAAAAACAACATTCAACAAGGTAAGAAGACTATTTTACTGAAAGGTGTAACAGGCAGCGGAAAATCTGAACTCTATTTTCAGCTAATAAAAGAAACAATAGAACAAGGCAAACAGGTGCTTTACTTATTACCGGAAATTGCACTTTCTGGACAAATAGTAGACCGTTTAAGAAAGATTTTTGGAAATACGTTTTCGGTTTACCACAGCAAGTATTCAGACAATGAACGGGTTGAAGTATGGAAACACCTATCCAACCAAGAGCTTAAATTTGTAGTTGGTACTAGATCTTCAATTTTCTTACCATTTGAAAACTTAGGACTTATTGTTGTAGACGAAGAGCACGATAGTTCTTACAAACAATTTGAGCCTAACCCCAGGTATAGCGCCCGTGATGCAGCAGTATATCTTGCGCACACACACGATGCTGTATGTTTATTAGGTACCGCTACACCTTCTATAGAAAGTTACCAAAACGCAATAACAGGTAAATGGGGTTATATTCAGTTAAACGAACGTTTTTCAGGCTTAGAATTACCAGAAATACTGTTAAGAGGTTCCCGGTTTAAACATACAGAAGAACCTTTTTCTGAAATGATGCCTACTTCTATACAAACCGCATTAGATAATAAGGAACAAGTTATTGTCTTTCAGAACCGCAGAGGTTTTTCTCCTTTTATTGAATGCCATACCTGCGGACATATTCCTTATTGCCCACAGTGTAATGTTAGTCTTACCTACCATTTTTATAAGGACTATTTAAAATGTCATTATTGTGGCCATACCGAAAAATTAAAGACCGAGTGTACCGAATGCTCTTCTAAAGACTTAAAAACAGTTGGTTCGGGAACAGAAAAAATAGAAGAAGAACTTAAAATATTATTCCCCAATGTAAACATAGACCGAATGGACTATGATACCACTAGGAATAAATTTGGTCACGAGCATATTATTAACCGTTTTTCTAGAAAAGAGACTTCTATATTGGTAGGTACCCAAATGGTTACTAAAGGACTAGATTTTGATAATGTTTCTTTAGTAGTTGTAAAGGACATTGACCGTCAATTGCATTACCCCGACTTTAGGTCTTATGAATATATGTTTCAATTATTAACACAAGTTTCTGGAAGAGCCGGTAGAAAAAATAAAAAAGGAAAGGTTATTATTGAAACCAATCACCCAGAACATCCATTATTTTCATTTTTAAAAAACAATAATTTAGATGGTTTATACCAAGAAATACTACAAGACCGAGAAGAGTATAAGTACCCTCCTTTTCTTCGCTTGGTTAAAATAATTATTAAAGACAAAGACAAGTATAAAAGTGCTCGTTCGGCAGAAAAACTAAAGAACATTTTATTAACTAATTTATTTTCTTCCGAAATTATAGGACCACAAGAGGGTTTAATTAACCGTATTAAGAACTTGTATCTAAATGAGATTTTTATAAAAATTCCTCACACAAATTTATCTAGAAACAAATCGATTATAAAACGATCTGTACAAGCCTTAAAATTAGACAAATTAAATAATCCAACTCAAGTGATAATAGACGTAGATCCTAGGTAATATTATTTCCGTCTATCGCTATCTATTAAGGTGTTGTTGTCGGTACAAATAATGGTTTCTAAGGTAAGTACTTGCTCTACCACTAAATCGGCTTTAGAAACTATAGGCTCTATATCACGCACGCCCGGTTGGTATTTATTTACTTCAACTTCTTCTGTAATACGAAGAGGGGTTGCTTGCACTCTAATTTGTTCACAACTAGAAGCTCTAGGATCATCTTCCATTTTAACTAAATAAGCATCTTTATCGCTCCTTCCATTGTAACTATAGGTTTCACCGGCTATGTAAAAATTACCTAAAGAATCTACTTGCATACCTAATGCATAATCTCCAAAAACACCGCCCATTATTTTAGACCATTTTAAGTGTAAACCATGTGAAAACCGAACTAAGAAAAGATCTTCGGAATTTAAATGCCCATTAAAACTATTTGTAAAACCGGCTATAGCAACGCCTCCATCTGCCATTACTTTAATAATATGGCCTTGTTCATCGTAACCTTCACCAATAGATTTAGCATTTACTAAATCCCCTTTTTTATTTACCTGAAAGACATACATATCTCTACCTCCCATTCCGAAGCTAGAGCTAGAGCCCGTCATGTAAACATCTAAATTTCTAGTATCTACATCTATAGAGTAGCAAAAATCATCTTTAGCACCACCAAAAACAGAATACCACAAAACATCCCCGTTTTTATCTATTTTAGTTAACGCTACATCCCAAGAACCTGCCCCATGAGTGTTGGTTTCACTTGAAAACACGTAACCGTCTAACAGCTCTATAATACCGGATGAAAACTCTACATTAGCACCCCCATAAGCTTTAGACCATTCTACATCACCATTAGGGTCTACTTTAACTAATAACACATCTGAACCAGAAACGCCAAAACTATTGGTTTCACCTACCAAAATATAACCTCCATCTAAAGTACTTTCAACATCAAAACCATAGTCATGAAATTCACCACCGTATGTTTTGGACCACTCTAAATTGCCGTCTACATCTGTTTTTACTAACAAAGCGTCTTTTCTGCCTGCACCAAAAGCATTGGTGTTACCAGCAATTATAAACCCGCCTGTTCTGGCTTGTTTAACTACCCTGAAGATTACATTTTGTTCGGCACTAAAAACCTTAGACCAAACTAGTTTACCTACGGTGTCAACTTTATTTAAATACCCCGACTTTGTGGTGGTAAAACTGTTGCTTACACCAGCAATAACAATATTACCAGTTTCTTCTAGCACTAAATCATACGCATTGTCATCTGAAGCTTCACCAAAAGAACGCTGATAGGTTTTTTGGGCAAAAATTGAAAAACTTATAATTAACAAAATTAATGATAATTGAATTCTCATAATATCAAGATGATTTTCGATAGGATTAAAAATAAGTATTTAAGTAGGTATTTTTCAACCAAACCTAAAAAACATTACCGTAAGATCGATTGAGTAGCGAATAATCTTCGACTAAAAACAAAAAAACCTCTTCATTTCTGAAGAGGTTTTACCAAGGGTGGCCAATGGGATTCGAACCCACGACCTTTGGAACCACAAACCAACATTCTAACCAACTGAACTATGGCCACCGTTTTTGGAAGTGCAAACATAAGATTTATTGTGAATTTCTCAAAACAAATAATTTAATTTGTGTAAATATTTCACACTTCTAATCTATTTATTCCTTTGGCTGAATTTCACTATTTTATTGTTTACAAACCGTTTGGTATGATTTCACAGTTTACCCCAGAGGGTAATCACCAAACACTTAAAGACTTGTACAATTTCCCCAAAGATGTTTATTCGGTTGGGCGTTTAGATACCGATAGTGAGGGTTTGCTAATCTTTACCAATGATGGTTTTTTGAAATCTAGATTAATGGAGCCAAAATTTGAGCATTCTAAAAAATACTTTGTACAGGTTGAAGGCGAATTAGATTCTGAGAAAGCCAAAGAACTAGAAAAAGGTGTTAGTATTAACTTAAAAGGACAGATATATAAAACGCTTCCGGCAAAAGCAGAATTATTATCGGCTACTGTTGAAGACACTTTACCAAAACGAAACCCACCTGTAAGGGATTACAAACCTAGAACATGGCTGAAACTTCAGTTAAAAGAAGGAAAAAACAGACAGGTTCGTAAAATGACAGCCGCTATTGGTTTCCCTACCCTTCGCTTAATTCGTTTTAGCATTCAAAATATTACTATTAGTGGTATGCAATCTGGCGAGGTTTTAGAAGTTTCTAGAGAATGGATTTATAAAAATTGTGACTTAAAAACACCACCCGACTCTTATTACAACAACCCTACTCCCAAAAAAGAATTCAGAAACAAAAAGACCAATTGGAAAGGAAAAAAGGGTTAATGCTGCTTTTTTAAACAAATTCTCTCTTTTTCATCCCAAAGGTTTTCCCCTTTAATGGTGAAAATGATCACATCTGAATTTTTACTAATAGTGGGTTTTTTAACTCTTTTATCTACTACGGTTACTTCTTTATTTTCAAGAATAAGTTTAGTAGCCTCAATTTTATACATACCCGTAAAATGCGACTCTAGATGCTCTTCTGTAATACTTAGACTGTATTCCGCTTTTTCATCTAAAACAAGTATGTATGAAGAGCCATTTTCATGACTTCCCGAATATGTACCCTGTATAGGGTTATTTATTGCGCTTAACAGCAAAAGAATTGCAACGGAATTAAAAAAGTAGTTTACAATTCTCATAAGCTTTTTAGTTATCGGTTAAACAATAGTCTTTCCCCTGCACCATACTCTATAATCTCTCCATTTTTATAGGCTAAATTACCCGACACAAAGGTATGAGTTACTTTATTATTGAAAAGTTGCTCTTCAAATGGAGACCAACCACATTTATACAAAATATTAGATTTATTAACTTCCCACTGAGATTTTTTCACCAATACTAGATCTGCCCAGTAGCCTTCTCTAATAAACCCTCTTTCTTTCACCTGAAAACAAATTGCCGGTGAATGACTCATCTTCTCAACGGCTTTTTCAATAGAAAGTTTCCCTTGGTCTACACATTCTAAAATAGCGGGTAACATATGTTGTACTAACGGGCCACCTGAAGGCGCATTCCAATACGTGTTTTGTTTTTCTTCCCAAGTATGTGGTGCATGGTCGGTAGCTAGAATATCAATTCTATCGTCCAATAAAGCTTTCCAAATACCATCTTGGTCTTCTTTTGTCTTAACCGCTGGGTTCCACTTTATTAATGTACCTTTTTTATCGTAAAAAGAATCATTAAACCATAAATGATGCACACAAGCTTCCGCGGTAATTCTCTTCTTTTCTAAAGGAATATCGTTTCTAAATAAATGCGTTTCTTTTTCGGAAGAAATATGCAAAATATGCAAACGTGTATCGTATTTCTTAGCCAATTCTACGGCCATGGAAGAAGAAATATAACACGCTTCGGCACTTCTAATTAAAGGATGGGCCGAAATAGGAACATTCTCACCATACTTTTCTTTAAAGATCTCTGAATTTTTCCGAATAGTTGCTTCATCTTCACAATGCGTGGCGATGAGCATATCTATTTTACTGAAAATGTTTTCTAAAGTCTTTTCGTTGTCTACCAACATATTTCCGGTAGAAGACCCCATAAATACTTTTACACCACAAACATTACTTTTATCGGTTTTTAAAACTTCTTCAATATTATCGTTAGAAGCACCCATAAAAAACGAATAGTTGGCCAAAGAGGCTTTTGAAGCTACGTCGTATTTGTTCGCCAATAAGCCTTGCGTTAAAGTCTGCGGATTGGTATTTGGCATTTCCATAAAGGAAGTGATACCACCGGCAACTGCGGCTCTAGATTCTGTAAAGATATCGGCTTTGTGTGTTAATCCGGGTTCTCTAAAATGTACTTGGTCGTCTATTACCCCAGGTAGCAAATACTGGTCTTCCGCATTAATCTCAATAGCGTCTGCGTAAGTGATTTCAGATTCAATTTTTTCAATCTTTCCATCAACTATCAATACGTCCGACTGAAATACCTTTCCTTCGTTTACTATATTTGCGTTCTTAATTAGGTAGCTTTGCATGTACATTGTGAGTTTCCAACCTTAAAAATAGAAAAATTCTGCTCATGTCCGAAGAGAAAGATCAATTTGCATCATTAGGCTTAACCCGACAATTCATTAACGCGTTGGAAGACAAGGGGTATGAAAAAGCTACTTTAATTCAGCAAAAAGCGATCCCCTTAATTAATGCCGGACATGACATTTTGGGCATTGCGCCAACTGGGACCGGAAAAACGGCTGCCTTTGTAGTACCTATTCTTCAGAAATTAAAATATGCACAGGGCATGGCCCCTAGAGCGGTTATTATTTCGCCCTCTAAAGAGTTGGTGATGCAAATTCACGAAAACATTGTACAATATGCCTCTTATACCGACTTAAGAGCCGTTTGTATTTATGGTGGAATTGGACCCAAAACACAAATTGAAGAGCTTGCTAAAGGCTGTGACATTATTACCTCTACTCCTGCTCACTTTTTGGAATTGTACAAACGGGGTGCTTTCCAAAGTAAGATGATTAAAACCATGGTGTTGGATGAAGCCGATAAATTAATGGACATGGGCTTTACCCGACAAATCCGTAATATTTTAGAAGTGCTTCCGCCTAAAAGACAAAACTTATTGTTCTCGGCAACCTTCCCAGATAAAGTTGCCCGTCTTTCGGATGAGTTTTTAGATTTCCCTGAAAAAATAGAAATAGCACCGCAATCTTCTACGGCAGATACCATTACCCAAAAAGTTTACCACACCGCCAATTTCAAAACTAAAATTAGGTTGTTGGGTGAATTATTGGCCGACGAAGAGGTGTTTCATAAAGCCATTGTCTTTACCAATACCAAAGCTACCGCCGACAATGTGTTTAAATTTGTAGGAAGGAAGGTTTCGGACGATGTACGTGTGATCCATTCTAACAAAGGACAAAACAGCCGTATTAATGCCATACAAGATTTTAAAGACGGTGTCGCTAGAATTTTAATTACCACCGATGTGGCTGCCCGTGGCATTGATATACCCGATGTAAGCCATGTAATTATTTTTGAAATCCCAACCAAGTTTGAAGAGTATGTACACCGTGTTGGTAGAACCGGTAGAGCTTTTAAAGCGGGGCAAGCCATTTCATTTGCCAACAAAGGCGAACGTTATTACGTGACCGAAATTGAAAAAGTAATTAAACAAAAGATACCTGTAGCCAATCTGCCAGAAGGTTTTGAACCCGATGAAACACCTAAAGAGGAAATCATTGAGATTGAACGGATGATTGACACTTACAAAAAATGGAAAGACCCTACTTTTAGTGGTGCTTTTCATGAAAAGAAACACCGTTTTACAGCTCCTAAAAAAACCGTTGTTAAAAACACTAAAGGCGGTGGCAAAAAACCTAATTCTACTAACCCTAAAAGGAGTGGAAAGAAGAGGTAGTTTATACTTTAACTACAATAGGTATCATATATTTAACCTTTACCGGTTTACCATTAGCATAACCTGGAGTCCACTTGGGCATAGCTTTAACTACCATTATTGCTTTTGCATCCAAAGACTCATTAAATCCTCTGATTACTTTTACATCATCAACATAGCCGAATTCGTCTATAATAAACTGAACAAAGATCCTAGCCGTACCTCTTTTTAAAAGTTCTTTATCATAGTCACTTTTGTCTAATATAAAATTTTCAGAAATGAATTTATAAAGTTCATCTTGACCTCCAGGATATTCTGGAATCACATCAATAGCCGTTAAGTCAAGAATAGTATCAGCAGGGAAATCAACAACCTTTTCTGTATTACCTGTTAAAGATTGAGCGTTTGCAAAACCACAAACGCCCAAGAATAGAATTAAAAAGATACTTTTCATTTAAAACCCAGTCCCGCTGTTATTCTTTAACATGTTTTTTTGTGTTAAAGACTCAACAACATCGGCTTTCAGTTTTAAGATTTTATCCCCGTTTTTAATGTCGTTGGTTTTCACATAAACTATTTCCATAGTTTGTCCATTCATTCTAGGTGTAAAGGTTAAGGTTAAAATGGCACTTTCACCAGGTTTAACTTCTGCCTTGTCTACATTAAAAGAAACACAGTTACATGCCGAAACTACTTTCTCTACCACCAAATTAGATTTACCGCTGTTGGTGATTCTAAAGCTGTGCTCAACTTTAGAATTCTTTTCAATCTTACCAAACATGTATTCTTCTTGCTCCACGTTTAATATAGGCGATTTAGCTAATTCTTCTTCCGAATAGTTTACCGTCTCATCCGGTTTTTCCACCACACCTTTAATACGGATCACTTTTGTCCCTTCGCTGGCATTAGAGGTAATGGTAATGGATTTATTAAAAACCCCTATTCTACCACGGCTGTTGTATTTTACTATAATTTTCCCTTCATCACCCGGCATTACAGGGTCTTTAGTCCATTCTGGTGATGTACAACCGCATGAAGGTTTTACATTGTGTAAAATTATTGGAGCCGAACCTGTGTTTTTAAAGGTAAAGGTATAAGTAGGCACATCGCCTTCTATTACTTTTCCAAAGTCATGACTTTCAGACTTAAACTTAAATGATCCTTGTGCAAAAACAGCTACGCTAAAAAAACAAGCTACAACTGGAAGTAAAATTCTCTTCAACATTTCTATATAATTTTAGTTTTCCCTTAAATTTGAATTAACTTTTAAGATTCAATATATAAAATTAAGCTTTCTTAAGAGAATTCATAAACGTTTAGCTTTGAAGAAAAACACCGCACTAGAAGAACTGGGATTATCGAAAGAGGATGTATTACAAGATTACAAGCTGGCTTGTGAAAGTCGCGAAATCAGTAATTCAGGATTAAAGGAAGTTTATTCCGGTAGGGCAAAATTTGGGCTTTTTGGGGACGGAAAAGAAATCCCTCAATTGGCATTAGCTCGCTTTTTTCAGAACGGAGATTTTAGATCTGGCTATTACAGAGACCAAACCTTAATGCTGGCTTTAGGCATTACAACTACAAAAAACATATTCTCTCAGTTGTACGCCCACGCTAATATTGAAGCCGAACCGGTTTCGGGCGGCCGTTTAATGACCGGGCATTTCGGTTGTAAGTTACTAGACACCGATGGCGAATGGCTAGACCTTACCCAGCAAAAAAACACGGTGGCCGATGTTTCACCAACTGCATCACAAATGCCCCGTTTATTGGGCTTGGCTTATGCTTCTAAACTATACCGACAAAACCGTCAGTTAGACGACCTTAAAAAATTCTCTGTAAGCGGAAATGAAATTGCCTTTGGTACTATTGGTGATGCTTCTACTTCGGAAGGCATGTTTTTCGAAACCATAAATGCGGGGGGTGTTTTACAAGTACCTATGCATATTTCGGTTTGGGACGATGGTTATGGGATTTCGGTACCCAATACTTTGCAAACTACAAAAGGTGATATTTCTAAAGTACTGGCCGGTTTTCAGCGTGAAAATGGAGAAAACGGTTACGAAATCTATAAAGTTAAAGGCTGGGACTACCCTGCTTTAGTGAAAGCCTACAGAGCTTCTACGGAAATCTGTAGAAACGAGCACGTTCCCGTTTTAATGCACGTGTATGAGTTAACCCAACCCAACGGACATTCTTCTTCGGGTTCGCATAAACGTTATAAATCCAACGAGCGACTAGAATGGGAAGCCGAGCATGATTGCCTTAAAAAAATGCGGGAGTGGCTTCTGGAGTCTGAGATTGCCGTTGAGGACGAATTAATTACCATTGAAGGTGAGGTAAAGAAATCTGTCCGAAAAATACGCAAAGAAGCGTACCAAGACATGATGGACGAATTTCTGGGCGAACGAGACGAGGTTGAAAAATTGATTTCGGATTTACAGGAAGAAAAAGAACTGTCTGAAAAAATGGCCGCTATCATTGAAGAAATGAAAGCGCCTACCTACCCTATTAGAAGCCACGGCGTTAGAGCCGCTAAATTAGCCCTTAGAGAAAGCAGAAAATTAGCCCACCTTCCTACCCGACAAGCCTTGTTAAAATGGCGTATGGATATGAAGGAAAAGAACTTAGAGCGCTACAGTTCTTTACTTTGGAATGAAAAATCGGATTCTGTAATCCATGTAGCCGAAGTGGCTCCTATTTACAGCGACGATACCCAAATGGTAGACGGGAGAGAAATTCTTCAGGCCAACTTTGACGCTTTATTAAAGAAAGACCCTCGCTTTTTTGCCATTGGTGAAGATGTTGGTCAAATAGGTGATGTGAATCAGGCTTTTGCAGGTCTACAAGATAAATATGGTGATTTACGCGTAACCGATACCGGTATTCGTGAATGCACAATTATTGGCCAAGCCATTGGTGCGGCTTTACGGGGTTTAAAACCTTTAGCCGAAATACAGTATTTAGATTATATTTTGTACGCCATCCAAATTATGTCGGACGATTTGGCTACGCTGCAATACCGCTCTTACGGACAACAAAAAGCGCCTGTAATTGTGCGTACCCGTGGGCACCGTTTAGAAGGTGTTTGGCATGCAGGTTCCCCATTAGGGATTATTATTAACTGCTTGCGTGGGATGTACATTTGCGTACCTAGAAACATGACCCAAGCGGCCGGAATGTACAATACTTTGTTAGAATCGGGTGATCCTAGTTTGGTGATTGAATGTCTTAACGCCTACCGTCTTAAAGAAAAGATGCCGGAAAACGTGGGTGAATTTCGGGTAGAATTGGGTAAAACTGAAATTCTAAGAGAAGGAACCGACGTTACCGTAGTGACGTATGGGGCAATGTGCCGCATTGTACTAGACGCTGCCGAAGAGCTGGCTAAAATTGGTATTTCTATTGAAGTTTTAGACATACAAACCTTAGTTCCGTTTGATAAATACGGACTTATAGCCGAATCCATTAAAAAGACCAATCGCGTGCTTTTTGCCGACGAAGATGTGCCGGGTGGCTCTACCGCCTACATGATGGAACAAGTAATTGAAAAACAAGAAGCCTATTATTATTTGGACAGCAAACCAAAGTCTATTCACTCTTGGGCCCACCGACCAGCGTATGCTTCGGATGGGGATTATTTCTCTAAACCGAATGCGGAAGATGTTTTTGATTATGTCTATGAAATCATGAATGAAGTGGATCCTGAAAGGTTTCCTCCGCTTTATGGGGAGTAGGTTAAACTATTTTCATTCTCTGTTCTTGTTGGAGGAAAACTCCAACAAGGAAATATTAAAATTGATATTCTTTAAGTAATGATTCGTATGGGATTTTCATTTTCTCATGCAAATTCCTGAACCATTTTAAGGGTGAGTTTACGCTTACGACTTAATATTTCTGTAACCCAGCTTTTATAGCCAATTATTTCAGCTAAATCTTTCTTTTTCATTCCCATTTGTTCCATTCTAAATTACTATTCATCGAATTGAAAAAAATCGCTGAAAAAAGATTAAAAAAACTACAATTGTTCGAAAAGGAACTTATGGAAATTAACGATACAGAATCTTATGGTGAATCAAGTTATTTTAATGATACAGAAATGGCAGCAATTGGAATATCATCAATAAAAGATTTATTAAAACATTTTGATAATAAACTGACATAAGAACTATTGCCAACAAAGTAAAAATTAAGCAAAAGTTATGTAGATATAACTTCCACTATACCACTTTCTCTTCTGAAAAACGACCTTTCCAGTATCCTTTTCTATAAATTTGTATCCTAGACTATGCTCTTCTATTTTTCAGTATTAAATGAAATACAGAAGAAAGCATTAGCACGGCTAAAAAAAACATAAAGCCTGTTAAATTTATGGGTTGTCCACCTTCTTTTAAAATTCCATAAATCAATCTAGCCATCCAAGCCAAACAAAATATTCCTAAAATATTACTCTGTATATTCTTTCCTTTAAACTTAACTATTGAACTAAAGGCATAACCACATAACCCGCCAGAACCTGAAACAAAGAATACTGTTGCCCCTGGATAATGTTGTATTTTAAACAAATACCCTAATAAGAAAATAATCCCCCATACAATGGCCGGACGTGGGTTAAACACTTTTCTATTTTTAGCGTGTTCGCCTAAATTTTCGTCTAAAAGTTCATCGGACATTTTATAGTTCTTTTTTCAGACATCAAATTAAAGAAAGCTACGCGTATAAAAAACAAAAGCCCAAAGCAGATGCCTTGGGCTTTTAGAGTTAGTATAAAATGATGTTTTAGTTTACGTTGCTACCAATGTTTCCTTGAGCTATTAATGTTACCAAATCTGTAGTAGATTTATGCACGTTAATATACCCATCAAAACTTAATAATTGGCTGTAAGAAATAAGTGATGAATCATCTTGCTTTTCAATGTTTGTAGAGCTCATGCCCGTTGTGCCATCAATTGGAGAGATGGTAATGGCTATATCGCCTGTAGTAGCGGCATCATTAACATGAATATGCGCTGGTGACATTACACCATCAGTTGTTCCAGTTAAAGCAACCTCTAGAAGCGTATTACCATTTTTTCTTTCTTTGAAAGTAGCTGTACCCATTACACCGGCTACATCTTTTTCCATAAGGTTATATACTTTTTCGGTACCGGTTAAAACGTTTCCACCAATATCACCTTGGGCAACTAAAGTACCTAAGTCATCAGCAGAACTGTGTACATTAATATAACCGTCGTACATAATTAAATCATCGTAAGTAATCATTCCTGCATCTACATGAGTCCAGCTCATTCCTTCTGCATCTACACTGGTTAAGGTAATATAGATATCACCACTTTCTACTGCTGAGTTTTCATGAATGTGCATTGGGTGTTCACCTGTAACAGCATCACCTTCTAACATCACTTCTATTAGTGAAGATCCATCCTTTCTTTCGTGGAATATTGCTTCACCCATAATTCCATCTATATCTTTTTCAGAAAGTGGATAAGCCATTTTTTCTCCCGTTAATGCGTTGGCACCAATATCTGACTGAGCGACTAACATATCTAGCTGTGTAGCGCTTAAGTGCACATTAATGTATCCATCAAAATCAATCAATTCTTCAAAACTGATTGCTGTACCATTATCCATCTCTGAAATTACTGTTACACTTTTACCAGTAGCATTATCTACAGAAGTTAAGGTAATAGCTATATCACCGCCTTCGGCTGCTGAGTTTAAATGAATGTGAGCAGGATGTTCAGAATCTGAAGAAGGTAATCCCATTAGCATCATAGTTACTTGGGTAGATCCATCATTCAGTTTAGCAAATTCTACAGTACCAGTAACGCCATCTGTATCAACAGAATTAAAATCGTATACCATTTTATCACCTGTAGTCATATCCTCTTCCATAGGATCATCATTTGTATCATCGTCTTTCTTACACGATACAAAAAGAATAGCCGTGGCTAAAAGCATAATGTGCCAGCTGGATCTTAAAAATTGAATTGTGTTTGATTGAAATTTCATAGTCTCAAAGTTTAGTTGAAAATTACTGAGACTTACGAAGTGACTTACTTAGGTGGATTTCTTAAAACTGAAAAAATACTAAATAAATTACCTAAAGTATTTTATTTAGCCTTTAGATGTGTTTTCTACCGCTCCTAATACTACCATTTTCTCTAAAGTAGGATTAACACTGCCTCCTTTAGGTTCAATAGTAATAGCAAAAGCTTCGGCAGCGTTTGTGTTTTTCATTTTAACTAGGCTTTTTTCAGCACTAGCGTAATCAAAAACTCCCATATCAACCGGTTTACCATCTTTAATCACCCAAAGTTGGTATTGAGATTCTTTATCTAATTCGGGCAAGTTTTGAAAAGTAAAATAAACCTCTTCTAATTGTTTATTCCAAAGAATACTGGCTGAAGCATCTGGTGCATTATCGGTTCCTTGTAATTCTATTTTGTTAAAGCCTCCAATATTACTTTGCTCTAGTCTATATTCTACTTGTTGTAAGTTATCGGCTAATACTCGTTTATCTTGCATGGCAATATCTAAACGAATTTCAGTCTCATCTAGCTTTTCTTTTAAATTATAGGCTAAAAAGCCTGTAATTATAAAACCAGCAAAACAAGCTGCAGAAAGCCATTGCCATAAAACTATTGAGGTTTTAGATTTAGCTCCCGAAGAATTTACATTTGTATTTTTTTCTTGTAAGCGGTTATTATGGGTAAGCTTATTTAAGAGATTAACTCGTACTTCATCTTTAGGTGATATAGCACCTTCAAAGGCAAGTTTTTCTAAAGTAAATTCAATAAGATCAAGTTCTTTACGCACGTCCGCATCAGTGGCAATTAGCTTTTCAATCTGATTTCTTTCAGATTCTGCTAAACCACCCAAAGCGTATTGCTCTAGAATTCCTGACGATATGATTTCTTCCTTACTCACGTTCTGCTAATACAAATCTTAGTTTTTTTAATGCGTTTCTAATTCTTGTTTTTATTGTACCTAATGGAATCCCCGATTCTTCTGCTAATTCGGCATGGGAATATCCTTTAAAATAAACTTCATTTAAGACATACTGCTGCTCTTCGGGTAATTGTTTTATTACCTCTGGAACTCCAATAAAATCGCTGCTGTTAAAGTTACTTGTATCGGTCCTATTTTCATATACGTTAGAGTCAATAGAATCGGATTTCTGCTTTTGTTTAAATTCTCTTCCCCGGGTTTTATCAATAGCTTGATTACGGGCAATATTTAGCATCCAAGTAAAAAGTTTTCCTTTCTTGCTATCGTACTGTTCTATTCTATCCCAGACTTTAACTAAAGTATCTTGTAGTACTTCTTGGGCAATAGTTTCATCCCCAACAATACGAATAATAACACCATTAAGAGCGGCAGAATAATGGTCATACAGGTAATTCAAAGCCATTCCGTTTCTTTTGCGGAGTGCTTGAATAAGTTCTAATTCTGTATAACTAATTTTTAAGACCATTAAAGAGATTAAAGATAAGAACTTACTAAAGCGTTATGCTTTTAAAAGAGTTCCATTGCCCAATTACAAATCTAAACGAAAGCTAATCAAATAAATTCATTTATGCACTTGCTCTAGCTTTAAACTATTCATGGCATTCATTTCTAAGCCTGTAATAGAAAACTGATTTAAACGTAATATTTCATCATAATACAAAGGAATAACCGGTGCATCGTTCATTAAAAGCTGGTCCATTTCATAATACAGTTGGTACCTTTCCTTTCGGTTTAAAATAGTTTTAGACGTTTCATACAATTTATCAAAAGTGGCATTCTTGTAATGCGACTTATTAGGACCATTTGGTGTAAAATTCCCAGAATAGAACAAGGCTAAATAGTTCTCGGGATCTGGATAATCACCCAACCAAGATGCTCTAAAGAAAGGTACCTCTCCCTTTTCAGCCATGCTTCTATATACTTTAGAATCTACTAAGTCTATGTTGAAATCAACTTTAAGGTTGTCTCTCCATTCTTTCACAAGAAATTCTGAAAGCGCTTTATGTTCTTTACTAACTGTTAACGATAAGTTTTTAAATTCTTTAAGCTGAACCTTTGCACGGTTTAAATAGAACAAAGCCGAATCGGGATTTTTAGAATACCCTATTATTCTACTGTTGTCATAGGCTGAAATAGCCGTAGGAACCATACCATGTATAGCCGCTTGACCTAATCCATTTTTCAGAAAAAAGACCATTCTATTTCTATCAATAGAAAAACTTAATGCTTTTCTAAAGTCCTTGTTTAAAAAAGGATGGTTTACGCTGTTTTTATAACATGGTGCATTTGGATCTAACTGAAAACACAAATATTCGGTATTTAAATACGGAGAGCGATCTACTTGGCACTTTTCTCTCATACTTTCTTTTACGGTTCCGTTAGCGTAAAGCACTTCATCTACCACCCCTTCTTCTATTCCTGAAAAGAAATCCAGTTGTTTCATTAAAAACATACGGTAAGCCTGTGTTTTATCACTTATAAAAGAAACCTTAATAGCATCTAAATACGGCAAAATATGTCCTTCTGCGTCTTTTTTCCAATAATTAGGGTTTTTACGAAGTATTAATGAATTGCCTTCATCCCAAGATTGAAAACGAAATGGACCTGTACCAACCGGATGAGACCGAAAATCTAAACCATAATGCTCTGCTATTTTTTTGGGTACTACATACGCATAAGGCATGGTTAAAATTTCTAGAAAGAAAGGAAAGGGTTCATTAAGATAAATACGGAAGGTAGTATCATTGACGGCTAAGAAACAAGTATCGGATAAAGTGCCTGAAGAGTTTTTCAACACCTTGTCCTTAAAAATCCACATTCCTTTGTTGAAAAGACTGGTACTGTCAATCACTCTACGGAGTGAGTATTCCACATCATAAGCAGACATCTTTCTATCTTGCTCATTTTCAAACAATTTGTTAGTATGGAATTCCACATTACTATGTAGATAAAATGTGTATATCTTACCAGCACTATCCACATTCCATGACTTTGCAAGTTCTGGAACCACATTTAGTTGCTTATCTAGACTTACTAATCCATTAAACAACTGATTGACCGCCCAAATATTAGCTTGATTTCCTGCAAAAGCGGGATCTAAAGAACCTATACCACCAGACTGGTTGTAATAAAAGGCCTGTTTTTCGGCTTTATTCTGCTTTTTTGAACCACATGCCCATAACATTACAGTTATCAACATAATTACCCACATACCGATCTTTACCTTCATTAGCTAAATCTTAATTATCAACTATATTTGTATTAGCCCCTACACCACTAAATAAAACAATACCAGGGAATGAAACTAACTTATTACGGACACTCTTGTTTTAGCATTGAAATTAACGGCAAAATTTTACTTTTTGATCCGTATATTACGCCTAATCAATTGGCCAAAGATATTGACATTATAGACATTGAAGCCGACTATGTTTTTATTAGTCATGCACACGAAGATCATACAGCAGATGCTGAAATGATTTTAAGAAATACCGGTGCTACTTTAATTTCTAATTGGGAAATTATTGAATATTATAAGAAGAAAGGAATTGAAGAAACCCACGCCATGAATATTGGGGGGAAATTTAACTTTGATTTTGGTTTGGTTAAAATGGTAGAAGCCGTTCATTCTAGCTCTTTCACAGATGGTACTTATGGAGGTACTGCGGCAGGATTTGTTATAGATACAGGGGATAAGTGTTTTTATTATTCAGGCGATACCTCTTTAAACTTAAACATGCGTTTAATTGGTGACTTCTTTAACATAGACTTTGCATTACTACCCATTGGTGATAATTTTACTATGGGTTTTACCGAAGCTATTATTGCTTCCGATTACGTGCAAACAGATAAAATTATAGGCTTACATTACGACACCTTCTCTAATATTGAGATCAATAAAGAGGAAGCTATGTTATTAGCCGAAGGCAGCCAAAAGGAACTACTGCTACTTAAAATTGGAAAAAGTATTATATTATAGTTTATGGGTAAAATAATTTCGATTGCTAACCAGAAAGGCGGTGTTGGAAAAACTACTTCGGCCATTAACTTAGCAGCCTCGTTTGCTGCATTAGAATTTAAAACGTTAATAATAGATGCGGATCCACAAGCCAACTCCACTTCAGGATTAGGTTATGACCCTAAAGAAATTGAAGTAAGCATTTACGAATGCATGATTGAAGGTTTAGATGTAAGAGACAAAGTTTTACATACAGAAATCAATTATTTAGATTTATTACCTGCCCACATAGATTTAGTTGGTGCAGAAATTGAGATGATTGATTTGGAAGAACGCGAAATTCAGATGAAAAAAGCGTTAGCGACTGCAAAAGACGATTATGATTTCATAATTATTGACTGCTCTCCTTCCCTAGGTTTAATTACAGTAAATTCCCTTACGGCTTCCGATTCTGTAATTGTACCCGTACAATGTGAATATTTTGCCCTTGAGGGTTTGGGAAAACTATTGAATACCATAAAAATTATTCAATCTAGACTGAACCCAGAATTAGAAATTGAAGGTATTTTATTAACCATGTATGATTTGCGTCTACGTCTTTCTAACCAAGTGGTAGAAGAAGTAAGACAACATTTTAAACAATTGGTTTTCGATACTATAATACCAAGAAATATTCGTTTAAGTGAGTCGCCAAGTTTTGGTATACCGGCAATTGCCCACGACTCCGAAAGTAAAGGTGCAGTAAGCTACATGAACCTTGCGGACGAAATTATTACTAAAAACAACATGGCAAAATAATTATATTTGCAGAATGGCGAAAAGAAGAAATGCTTTAGGTAGAGGTCTTAGTGCTCTTTTAGAGGACAACGACAATATGGAAAGTGAAGATAGATCACTAAGGCAACGTGATGAAGTAATACGTACCAATAGCCTACACGAAATTTCGTTAGACTCTATTGAAACGAACCCTTACCAGCCAAGAGATTATTTTGATGAAGAAGCACTTCAGGAATTATCCGATTCTATTCTGCTTCACGGTATTATTCAACCAATAACCGTTAGAAAACTAACCGATAAAAGTTTTCAGTTAATATCTGGTGAAAGACGTTACCAAGCGTCTAAACTTGCCGGGTTAGACAAAATACCTGCTTATGTAAGAATGGCTAATGACCAACAAATGTTGGAAATGGCCTTAATAGAAAACATTCAGCGTGAAAACCTGAACTCTATTGAAATTGCATTAAGCTACCAAAGATTACTTTCTGAATGTCAATTAAAGCAAGAAGAACTAGGCGACCGTGTAGGTAAGAAAAGAACCACCGTAAACAATTATTTGCGACTTCTTAAACTTCCGCCAGATATTCAATTAGGTCTAAAAGAAGATAAAATTAGCATGGGTCACGCCCGTGCCATTATAAACATTGAAGACATTGACCTTCAATTAGCCATTTATAAAAAAATTCTGGAAGAAGGACTTTCCGTTAGAAAGGTAGAAGAATTGGTTCGTAACCAAGACCTTTCTAAAAAGAAAGAACCCAAAGAAGAAGTCTCTAAAGAACTTCCTAGCGAATACAAACAACTTCAACAATCTTTATCCTCTCACTTCGGTACAAAAGTACATGTGAAAAATAATGGGAAAAATAAAGGCGAAATAAAGATACCTTACGTTTCAGTAGAAGATTTAAATAGAATTTTGGAAATTTTGCAACTGTGAGAACCCGTATTGTATACCCTTTAGCTTTTTCATTGATTTTCTTTTCTGTCTCTTTCTTTAGTTCGGCGCAAATAATACGTACTAACGAGGACCAAGTAGAAATTGAACCAGAAGACAGCACTTCACATATTGAAAGTGAAGAATCTGTAGTAGTTAAAGATCCAGAAAAGAAAAAAACAATAAGTAGAGCTACAAAAGCAGGTATTTTATCGGCTGCTTTACCAGGTGCCGGACAGCTTTATAATAAAAAATATTGGAAAGCACCCATCATTTGGGGTGCCAGTGGTTTTCTTATTTATAATATAATAACCTTTAATAAGAACTATCAATCGTATAAAAAGGAAGCTTATACCCGTCAGTTTATAGATAAGGAATTCCCTAATAGCACAGATAGCGCTGGCGCTATTCTCTTAAATCCCCAATACAGACGGCTTACAGATGAACAAGTAACTTTTGAAAGAGACGATTACCAACGCTATAGAGATTTAAACTCTATAATTTTATTTGCGGTATATTTTATAAACATTATAGACGCGGTGGTAGATGCCCACTTAATGGATTTTAGGGTTTCTGAAGACGCTATTATGACGTTTGCGCCCTGGACAGATTACAACCCCACAGGTATAAAAAGAAATTCCGCAGTAGGCATTGGTTTAACACTAACATGGGTAAAATGAGAATTATGTTAATAGGTTTTGGCAAAATGGGCCAAGCCATCAAAAAAATTGCAGAAGAAAGAGGAAATACTGTTCCTGTTATTATAGATCAAAATAATATTGAGGAGTTAAAAAACATCACTTCTGAACACGTAGACGCTGCTATAGAATTCACACAACCAGAATCTGCTTTCAACAATATAAAAACCTGTATTGAAAACGGTATTCCAGTAGTATCGGGCACTACAGGTTGGTTAGAAAACAGAAACGAAATTGATGCTTTAGTTAAAGAAAAAAATGGTGCTTTTTTCTATGCTTCTAATTTTTCGGTAGGTGTAAATATCTTTTTCAAACTGAATAAGTTATTGGCTTCTATGATGAATACTCAAGCAGAGTACAACATCTCTATGGAAGAAATTCACCACATACATAAAAAAGATGCGCCAAGCGGTACGGCCATAACTTTAGCAGAAGGTGTTTTAGAAAACAACACTTCAAAAGCCCAATGGACTTTAGATAAAGGTGCTGAAAAAGATTTAGTAATTACAGCAGTGAGAGAAGACGAAGTTCCAGGCACTCATACAGTAAGTTACGAATCGGAGATTGATTTAATTGAAATAAAACATTTAGCCCACAGCCGTAAAGGTTTTGCAACCGGTGCAGTGATTGCAGCCGAGTGGATTAAAGATAAAAAAGGAAGCCTAGGCATGGATGACATGCTGAAACTATAAACAACAACTATGAATTTTGGTGCATTATTAGTATTCGGTTATTTTTTGGTATACTTCGTTGGTATGCTTTTCGGTCTTTCAAAGATCTTTAAAAGAGCCGGAATTGAACCATGGAAAGCATGGGTTCCCTTTCTTAACATTTTCGAATGGATAAAATTAGTGGGAAGACCACTATGGTGGTTTCCTATAAGCTTTATCCCTATTGCCAATTTGTTTGTATTGGTTTATCTATTAAGTGACTTAGGTAAGTGTTACGGGAAAATAAGGTTTAGACAACAAGCAGCAATCTTGCTAATTCCGTTCTATTACATTCCTAAAATGGCTTCTGAACCCGATTTAGAATACAAAGGAACTGTACTTCAAGTAGGCAAACTTAAAAAATCACAAGTAAGAGAATGGGCAGATGCTATTGCTTTTGCAGTATTTGCAGCCACCTTAATCCGTTGGTCTACTTTTGAAGCCTTCACCATCCCTACCCCTTCCATGGAAAACAGTTTATTGGTTGGTGATTATTTGTTTGTAAGTAAACTGCATTACGGCCCAAGAACACCAAAAACACCTTTACAAGTACCGCTAACCCACCAAAAAATATGGTTTACCGAAAACTTTGTAGACGGTGGTTTAGATTCTTACTTAACTTGGATTGACTTGCCTACCTTCCGTTTACCTGGGTTTTCACACGTTAAAAGAAACGATGTAGTAGTCTTTAACTTCCCCGATGAATTTGGGCACCCTGTAGACTTAAAAACCAATTACATTAAACGTTGTGTTGCTGTAGCGGGTGATTCTATTCGTATTTCAAACGATTCGGTTTTTATTAATTCTGAATTTTCTAAATTCCCAGAACAAGTGGAATTCAAATACTATGTAGAAGCAAAAGCGCCTATAAGACCCGACAGGTTTAGAAAGCTTGGTATTAATACCGATTATATTATTGATTATTACAATGGTTATTTAATAGATGCTACTTTTGAGCAAATAAAAGCGATTAAAGGCTTTACAGATATTACACGTGTAGTGAACACTAATGATGCCCGCTTAGGACTTACAAGACCTGTTTACCCTAACAATCCTGAACATCGATTATGGACGCCTAATAATTTCGGTACGCTATGGATACCCGAAAAAGGTGCTAAAATCCCTTTAACTAGAGAAAATGTAATACTTTACTCTAAACAAATAGAATATTTTGAAGGCCATGAAGATGTAGTTATCACAGACGATTATAAGGTAAAAATGAAAGGGAAAATTATTTCTGAATATACTTTTAAACAAGATTATTACTTTATGATGGGTGATAACCGTGGTAATTCAGAAGATTCTAGATACTGGGGTTTTGTACCTGCTAACCATGTTGTGGGTAAGGCTGCACTTATTTGGATGTCTAAAGACCCACACGGTGGTGTTCGTTACGATCGTTTATTTAACATTATAGATTAAGAAACTCATTTATTCTTACTAATCAGTATTATAGTTTTAGCGCTAATTCTCAAAATATTTGTTTGAGAATTAGCGCTTTTTTTATCACCCCTATTTTATAAGGGACAACCAAGAGTTTGATTTTTTTTAAAGGATGCTGCCTATGGTTTTAGTAGTAATCTAAAAGCAGTTAAATGGGTATAAACCTTGTTTTTAAATACCAATAAGGTCTAATAATGTAACTTGCTTTGGTTTGTGTTATTTTTTCAAAATTAAAGACCATCCGAAAAAAGAAGGATTGGATCTGTCTGAATAACATTACTTTTGTTGTTTTCCCGGTCATAAACAAAAACCTCGTATTTTACTTCGTCTAGTTTCTGTAAATTACGTTGCCCAGTTTGAGGGTCAAAATAGCTACTTTGTATAAAAGTATGTCTCAGTTCACCATCAATTGGGCTTTTATAATCTTGATCAAATAAAGGGCCAAACCTTGCACTTAATGGGGCTGGTAAATCAACTTCTTCAAATTCACCAAATACATTTTTTCGTAATAACTTAATATTAAAGTTTCTATAAACGTAAGCTTCTACCGTATCTCTTGTATCACCATCTATTTGTACGTCAATAATAGTATCTCTGTAAGCATCGTATTTAGATGACTCCGACTGGGCTTCGGTAATACCCAAATCACCATCACCGTCTTTAAACTTAAACACTATAGTTATAGAATCTTGGTATTCAAATTGGCCATTATTTGAAATTGAACTAAACTCTATTTCTGGCGCATCCGAATAATCGGGTGGCTTTTTGCAAGAAAATAAGATTAATAAGAAAAGAAAGATTAAATACAGGAAACGCATTCCTTTAAAGTTTATAACTTTATTCAAGTTATGAGTTTCGCTTCAGAATTCAAAAAAAGGCTTTTCAGTACTTCCGAAAAAAACTTCGAAGAAAAGGCTACATTACTTTTTAAGCATCAAGCTAAACACAATCCGGTATACCTAGAATACCTCAATAATTTAGGCGTGAAGGCCAATTCGGTTACTTGCATTAACGATATTCCTTTTTTGCCTATTCAGTTTTTTAAAACGCGTGACGTTTTATCTAACCAAAATGAAATTCAGAATTTATTCGAAAGCAGTGGAACTACGGGTTCTAATCCAAGTAAACATTGGGTAAGCGATTACAAATTCTATTTAGAAAACTGCAAAGCCATATTTCAGCAGTTTTTTAAACCCTTATCTAATTATACTTTTCTGGCGCTTCTTCCCTCTTATTTAGAAAGGAAAAACTCATCATTAATTGCCATGACCGATTTTTTCATTAATCAGTCTTATAGTTTAGACTCTGGTTATTATTTATACAATCACGAAGATTTATACAACAAGCTTATTCAGCTTAAAAAAGAAAAACAACCAACTGTACTGATTGGTGTTACGTTTGGTTTGTTGGATTTTTGCGAACAATACAAGATTGATTTTCCAGAACTGATCTTAATTGAAACCGGCGGAATGAAAGGCCGTAAAGAAGAGTTATTGCGTTCGGATTTACACGCTATTTTAAATGCAAAATTCGGCAATCCTACTATTTGTTCGGAATACGGAATGACCGAATTATTTAGCCAAGCGTATTCTATTAATTCTGAAACATTTACTACCCCTCCGTGGATGAAAGTGGTGCTAAGAGAAATTTCTGACCCTTTAAGTTTGTCTCCTACAAAATCTTATGGTGCTATAAATGTTATAGATTTAGCTAATGTAGATTCTTGTGCTTTTATTGCTACCGATGATTTAGGTAAAATACACAAAAACGGTTCTTTTGAAGTTATTGGCCGTTTAGATAACAGCGACATAAGAGGTTGTAATCTGATGATTACTGCTTAAACAAATTATTCTATTACTGAAGTTTCGGATTGTTTTTATGTCGGTCATTATCTCTACCGTATTTCTTAGATAAGTTTTTGTTTAATGCCTCCGTTAAATCTATTCCCGTTTGATTCGCTAAGCAAATTAAAACAAACAATACATCTGCCATTTCATCCGCCAAGTCCACTTCTTTATCCGACTCTTTAAAGCTTTGTTCGCCGTATTTACGGGCTATTATACGCGCCACTTCCCCTACTTCTTCGGTAAGCATAGCCATATTAGTAAGTTCGTTAAAATACCGTACCCCTACTTTTTTAATCCATTCATCAACCAGTTGCTGCGCTTCTTCAATAGTCATATTATTCTTTTCGTTTAGAATCTAATAAGATCGTTACTGGCCCATCATTGATCAATTCCACTTTCATGTCTGCTGCAAAAACTCCTTTTTGTACTTGTTTTCCTAAATGGGTTGACGTTTGAGTACAAAAAAGCTCGTATAATTCATTGGCTTTCTGTGGAGCAGCTGCTGCTGTAAAAGAAGGTCTATTACCCTTTTTGGTAGAAGCAAACAAAGTAAACTGACTTACCACTAAAACTTGTCCGTCAATGTCTTTTACCGAAAGATTCATCTTCCCTTCCGGATCAGAAAAAATACGTTGATTGACAATCTTATTACTTAACCAAGTTACATCTTCTTCTGTATCGGCTTCTTCTACACCCAAAAGCAATAAAAGACCTTGTTCTATGTTAGAATGCAATTTTTCATCAATGGTAACCGAAGCACTTTTTACTCTTTGTAAAACAACCCGCATGATTTTTTACTTTTGATAATAGATTACAAAAACTTTATAAATACGGTAGCCCATTTTAGGTACCCAATACATATTCAGTTCTACATAATCGTTGTCTAAATCCCAAATAAGTTGGCGTTTCCACATGTCCAACATTTTAAACTTCTCTTGTTTAAGCGAACCATGTCCTTTATTAGGTAAGCCAAATTTTTCGATTATTTGCTCGCCTACTTCATTAAATTTAGCATCGTAAAGTGCCATATTATTGACGTCTAAATTCATAAGACTATCAATTTCTGAGGCTTTATGTTCTGGTAAAATTCTATCCCATTGGTAGAACAGTACTTTCACATCTTTATCTTCCGAAGTATAGAAATAACGTATCTTTAAGGGTAATGTAGCTTTCTTGTTTCTGAAAAGCTTCATCTCTTGATCTACCACTCCTCGGTATAAATCAGGTACATTAAGGTTAGAAGCTATTAAAGAATCATAAGCCAATTGGCTTCCTTCTTTTTTTTCCAACTCAATTATCTTTGATTTTTCTCCTAATTCAAATACTAAAGTATTGTTTTCATTAGAGCAAGAACTCAATAAAACAATTACAGAAATAAATAAGGCTAAATACTTAAACATGCGCATTATATGTGTTTTTAGATGGTATTTTCCAAAGAATAACTATTCCCAAGAAAAAGAATAAAGTTAACACCAATGAAGAGTTATTCATAGAACCCGTTAACTGTTCAATGGCGCCGTATACAAGTGTTCCCAAAACAATGGCCATTTTTTCTATAAATTCATAAAAGCTGAAATACGATGTTTTATCCTGCGTATCCTGTGGTATAAACTTAGAATAGGTACTTCTAGATATAGACTGTACGCCACCCATAACAATCCCAACAAAACCCGCTAAAATATAAAAGGGAACTTCATCCCCTTCACCCAAGAAGTAAGCGGTAATACAAACACATATCCACAAACATAAAGAAGTGATAATGGTTTTTATATTACCAATTTTAGAAGACAAAAACGAAAAGCCAAAAGCACCCGCAATGGCTAAAATCTGAAGTAAAAGGACAATCATTATTAGTTTATCCATAGTTAAACCAATAACACTTTCCCCAAAAATAGTAGCCAAATACATAACCGTTTGTACCCCCATACTGTACAAAAAGAATCCTGTTAAGAACCTTAGTAAAAAAGGCAACTTGGTAGCCTGGTTTTTTACTTTAATCAATTCTTTAAAACCATTTAACAATACCGCTTTGGAAACATTGCCCTCTCCTTTACGGCTTACTTTAGGTAAATAAATAAAGGTGTAAGAGGCAAAGCCAATCCACCAGACCCCCACCATTAAAAACGAAATTTTAGCCGGCAATAAATCCATACCTTCTGGAATACCAAAAAACTGAGGCTGTAAGATCATGGCCAAGTTAACGATTAACAGCAATACACTTCCTATGTAACCCAATGCGTACCCTTTAGCACTTACTTTATCAAATTTATCTTCCGTAGCAATATCTGGTAAATAGGCGTTGTAATACACCAAACTACCTGCCCACCCAACACCAGCAATCACGAACAAAATTATACCCAACTCTATGGTAGATCCATCAAAGAAAAATAAGCCGGCACATGCCAAAGCGCCCATGGTACTGAAGAACTGCATAAATCGTTTTCTTCCGCCGGTATAATCGGCTACACCGCTTAAAAACGGGCCAATTAAAGCCACTAATAAAAAAGCAAATGAAAGTGCGTAAGAATATAAAACTGAGTTTTTTACCTGCCAACCAAAAAAGTCTACCATATTAGAAACTATTCCACCTGGAAGGGTGTTTTTGGTGACAGCAAGATAATACGAAGGAAAAACGGCTGTGGTGATGGTAAGTGAATAAACTGAGTTGGCCCAGTCGTACATACACCAAGCATTCAAAACTTTGGGGTTATTCTTTTCCATTATGCAGGTTTATAGCTAGTTATTTCTAAAACAATGTATAAACTTAATTATCTTCGGGCGAGTTTTATCTAAAAAGTGAAGAAAAGCTCCATATCAGAATGGATTGTTCATTTTTTATATGGATAATAATGACTATTTTCTGATTCCGTTTTTAGAATCTTATACATAAAATTGATAAATAGAATGCGTTTTTCAGAGAAAGATCAAGAGCAGTTTTCTGCAATGGGAATAGAACCTGAAAAGGTGGAGAAACAAATTGAAAACTTTAAAAAAGGATTTCCTTTTGTTCAGTTAGAGAGAGCAGCTACTGTTAATGATGGTATCATTCGCTTTAAACGAGAAAAAATTTATGACTATAAGCTTTTTTTCGAAGCCTTTTCTTCTGATAAAAAAGTAACTAAATTTGTTCCCGCTTCTGGTGCTGCCAGCCGAATGTTTAAAGAGCTTTTTAACTTTGTAAAGACCAAAGACCCTGACCATCCCATGGCAGATGTTATTGCTCGTTACAGAGATTTCGCTTTTGCTGGTGATATTGATAAGTATTTAATAAAAAATGAAATTGACCCTAGCAATGCACTTTCATTAATCAACAAAATAAAAATTGCCAAGTTTATTCTTGATGTTGGTGGGCTAGATTATGGAAATATGCCTAAAGGGGTTATTCAATTTCATAAATACGAATACACTACCCGTACTGCTTTTGAAGAACATTTGGTAGAAGGTGCTTCTTACTCTAGAGATTGTAAAGGTATTGTAAGAATTCATTTCACGGTATCTGATGAGCACTTAGATTTTGTAAAAGAATTAGTAAAAAAGAAATTGCCTAAATACGAAGAGAAGTATTACGTGAAGTACGAAGTAGATTTTTCTACCCAAAGTAAATCATCTAATACCTTAGCCGTTGATCTTAACAATGAGCCTTTCCGTAATGCTGACGGTAGTATTTTATTTAGACCGGGTGGGCACGGTGCTTTAATCGAAAACCTGAATTCAATTTCGGGGGATATGGCCGTTCTTAAGAATATTGACAATATTGTACCCGATTCTATTAAGAGTGAAACTGTTCTTTACAAAAAAGCCTTAGCCGGTTATTTGTTCAGAATGCAAATGAAAATTCACGCTTATCTAAAAAAACTAGAAGAAGATCCTTGTCCAGATGTAGTTGAAGAAGTTTTCTTATTCAGTAAAGAACATTTTGGATTTAACGGCCCTGAAGAAAAAGAGCCTCTATTCGCTTTCTTAAATAGACCAATTCGTGTTTGTGGAATGGTTAAAAACGAAGGTGAACCGGGTGGTGGGCCTTTCTGGGTAAGAGATAAAAAAGGAAACCTTTCCTTACAAATTGTAGAAAGTGCTCAAGTAAACCCTAAAGATGCGGAACAACTTGAAATCTTTAAAAACGCTACACACTTTAATCCGGTTGATATTGTTTGTGGCCTTAAAGACTACAAAGGCAAACAATTTGATTTAACCGAATTTGTAGATTACGAAACAGGTTTTATTAGTTCTAAATCTAAAGAGGGTAAAGAGCTTAAAGCCTTAGAATTACCTGGTTTATGGAATGGTGCTATGGCTAAATGGTTAACTATTTTTATTGAAGTGCCATTAATTACCTTCAACCCAGTTAAAACGGTTAAAGACTTATTAAGAAAAGAACACCAGTCTTTAGACATGGTGAAGTAAATCGAGTTTCTAGGGTTTAAAACCCACCCCTAACCCCTCCAAGGAGGGGAGTTAAATGCATAAAAAAACCCGCAAATTGCGGGTTTTTATTTTAACAAGCTTTTTTAATCCTGAACCTTAAGCAGCAGCCTTATTTTTAGCTTTTAACTTTGCCATAGCTTCATTCATGTTCTTAGAATATTTCACTTCGTCAGGAACTTCATTTAAATCCCAAACTAAGCCAAACCAAGAGAATGTTTTTAGTATGTAATAGGTAATATCTATTTCGTACCAAAAGAAACCTTGTCTAGTAGACGATTGGTAATAATGGTGGTTGTTGTGCCATCCTTCACCTAAGGTTACTAAAGCCAACCATAGGCTGTTCTTAGATTCGTCACCCGTATCGTATCTTTTCTTACCAAACTTGTGCATAATAGAGTTGATAGAAAACGTACCGTGGTATAATAAAACCGTGCTTAAGAAGAAGCCAATAAATACCGTTGATAAACCATTACCTACCAAGAAACCACCTTCCGGAGAATTAATGTATGCGCCCAAGAATAGACACGCTACCATCATGACAAGCCCTGGTACAATATGAAATTTATTTAACCATCTTAACTCTGGGTATTTAGAGAAATCTTGAATGGTATTCATTTCTGTAACTTTAAAGTCTGGTGTCATAATCCACCCTATGTGTGAATACCAGAAACCATAATGTTTCATTGAATGCGGATCTTCTAAAGAGTCACTAGTTCTGTGGTGAACTCTGTGGTGAGCCGCCCACCATAAGGCACCTTTCTGTACCGAAGTTTGCGCCATAAAGGCTAAGAAAAACTGAAATGCTCTAGATGTTTTATAGGTTCGGTGTGAGAAGTATCTGTGGTATGCGCCGGTAACAAAGAACATACGAACGAAATAAAGTAAAACGCACAATATCCAGTCGAATGCTGTTACACCGGTAAACAATGCTCCCAAAGGCAATAAGTGCATAATAATGAACCCAAACTCACTTTTAGGGGAAAATTTATTGGTGTTTCTGTCTTGATTTTCCATGTATTAATTCTATAACGAATCACAAAAATAAGTATTTTAAGCTTAGAAATATATTTTTTCCGCCGAAACGAGTACTTAAATAGGTCTAATTGTTCGTAAATTTCTTTCTAGTAGCTATAAAATAAATCCCAATCACAGAAATTAATACAAAAAACAAAACCGCTAACTGTGAGAAATCAAAGCCTTTATCGGTGTCCCAATAGTCATAAATGCTTCTTAACTGAGAACCGGCATAAACACTTAAAATAATTCTGGGCAGCATGCCTATTGTTCCGCCTACTAGAAAATTCTTCATGCTTATTTTCATATAAGAGCAAATAATATTCATAAAAGCAAAAGGCAACACAGGCGAAATACGTACGAAAAACATAAAGCCAATTTCGGAAGATTTAAAGTTGTCTATTATGGTTTTAATCTTTGATTGAGAGGTGTACAAGCGTTCCAACAGTTTTTCGGCATCTACCAATTTACCAATAGAATAACCCAAAACGGCGGCTAAAATATTGGCGGGAACCACTACTAATAATCCTTTCCAATTTAAATAAAACCCAACCAGAACGGCTACAAAGGTGGTGGGCGTTAACGCAAAACCCATAGAAAAAGAGAACAGCAATATAAAAACGGCTGCGTCTACAAAACCAAAGTTCGCCCAATCAAAAACAGAATTATACACCAACCAAGTGGTAATACTACTTCCGGCTAAGGGTAAAATAACTGTTGAGGAAAGCAACCATATCGATTTCTTTTCCCCACTCCCCCATGTCCTTCCCTTTTCTGTCCGCATTTTAGCTTATATTTTTTATCTTTGGCGCAAATTTTATTGATTATGGCTGAATACAATTTCATTGAAATTGAAAAGAAGTGGCAAAAATACTGGAAAGAAAACAAAACTTTCCAAACTACTAATATTAGTGACAAACCTAAATTTTATGCCTTAGATATGTTCCCGTATCCTTCCGGTGCTGGGCTACATGTGGGCCATCCATTGGGTTATATTGCAACCGATATTGTTGCGCGTTACAAAAGACTTCAGGGATTTAATGTTTTGCACCCAATGGGTTTCGACTCCTTTGGTCTTCCTGCCGAACAATATGCCGTACAAACCGGTCAACATCCGGCTAAAACCACCGAAGTAAACATTACAAGATACAAAGAGCAATTAAGCAATATTGGTTTTTCTTTCGATTGGTCTAGAGAAGTACGTACCAGTGATCCTTCTTATTATAAGTGGACACAATGGATTTTTCTTCAGCTGTTTAAATCGTGGTACAACAACGCTGCAAACAAAGCCGAAGGAATTGAAACCTTAATCGCAAAGTTTGAAGCCAACGGAACACAAGACGTAAACGCTGCTTGTGATGACGATGCTGAAGTCTTTACTTCGGAACAATGGAAAAACTTTTCGGAAGAAGAACAACAAAAAATACTGTTGCAATACCGTTTGGCTTTCCTTTCGGATATGGAAGTTAACTGGTGCCCTGTTTTGGGAACCGTACTAGCCAACGACGAAGTGAAAGATGGTTTTTCTGAACGTGGTGGTCATCCGGTGGAACGCAAAAAAATGCGTCAGTGGTCCTTACGAATCACTGCCTATGCCAACCGTCTGTTGGAAGGCATGGAAAAACTGGAATGGACAGAAGCCTTAAAAGAGATGCAACGCAACTGGATTGGTAAATCCCTAGGTTGCAGCCTTAATTTTCAGGTTGAAAATTCTGAACGCGTGCTTACGGTTTTCACTACCCGTGTAGATACTACGTTTGGGGTAACGTATTTAAGTATTGCGCCGGAACATGAATTGATCCCGGAATTAACTTCGGAAGGACAAAAAGCAGCGGTGGAAGAATACGTGTACAAAGCCAAAAACCGTTCGGAAAGAGATCGTTTGAGCGATGTAAAAACCGTTTCGGGTGTGTTTACGGGTGCTTATGCTACTAACCCGTTTACGGGCAAACAAATCCCTATTTGGATTGCCGACTATGTGTTAAGCGGTTACGGAACAGGTGTGGTTATGGCCGTTCCTTCTTCCGACGAACGTGATTATAAATTTGCTACGCATTACGAATTGCCCATTATTGCGGTTCAGGAAGGTGCAAAAACCGACATCACTAAAGATGATTTTGACCCTAAGGCCGGAACCATGGTTAACTCCGGTTTCTTAGACGGAATGACCGTTGCAGAAGCCATTCCGGCAGCCGTAAAATTTGTAGAGGAAAAAAATATTGGTAAGGCGAAAATCAACTTCCGTATGCGTGACGCTATTTTCAGCCGTCAGCGTTATTGGGGAGAGCCTATTCCGGTTTATTTCAAAAACGATATTCCATACCCGTTAGAAGAAAGTGAACTGCCGTTAATTCTGCCTGAATTAGACAATTTTAAACCTACTGAAAACGGTGAGCCACCTTTAGGTAGAGCCGAAAACTGGACAACCAAAGACGGTTATCCTTTAGAGCTGAACACCATGCCGGGTTGGGCGGGTTCTAGCTGGTATTTCTTCCGGTATATGGATCCTGAAAACGAAAAAGAATTCGTTTCTAAAGAAGCGCAAGCCTATTTTAAAGATATTGATCTTTATTTGGGCGGTGCCGAACACGCTACCGGACACTTATTGTACGCCCGTTTCTGGACAAAATTCTTGTACGACAAGGGTTATGTAACCCAAGACGAAGTATTTAATAAGTTGGTAAACCAAGGCATGATACAGGGTAGATCTAACTTTGTGTACCGTGTAAAAGGTTCTAAAAAGTTTGTTTCTAAAGGGCTGAAAAAGGACTATGATACTACGGCGCTGCATGTTGACGTAAATATTGTTAACAACGACGAACTGAATTTAGAGGCTTTTAAAAATTGGTTACCCGAATACAAAGACGCTGAATTTATTTTAGAAGACGGAAAATACATTTGCGGTGCAGAGGTAGAAAAAATGTCTAAATCGAAATACAACGTGGTGAACCCAGACGATGTTGTAAGTAATTTTGGTGCAGACACCCTTCGCCTGTACGAAATGTTCTTAGGGCCCTTAGAGCAATTTAAACCTTGGAACACCAACGGTATAGACGGTGTACACAAGTTCCTTAAAAAGGCTTGGCGTTTATTTTACGACAACGCTGGTAAGTATGTAGTTACGGAAGATGCGCCTAGCAAGGAAGAGCAAAAAGTTATACATACCACCATAAAGAAAATTGAAGACGATATTGAGAAGTTGTCCTTAAATACTTCCGTTTCTAACTTCATGATTTGCGTAAACGAACTGACTTCGTTAAAGTGTCACAAGAAAGAGATTCTTGAAAAGCTGTTGATTTTAATGGCGCCGTATGCTCCACACTTCTCGGAAGAGTTATGGTCTGTTTTAGGGACATACAGAAGGTATTTCTTATGCTGAATTCCCCAAATTTGACGGTAGTTTCTTAGTGGAAGATTCGTTTGAATACCCGATTATGATCAACGGAAAAATGCGTAACAAGCTTTCTTTCCCAATGGATACCGACAAAGCGGCTATTGAAAAAGCAGTTTTAGAAGATCCTAAAGTAGCCAAGTGGTTAGAAGGTAAAGCACCTAAAGAAAATTATTGTAGTACCGAAGAAGATTGTAAACGTGGTGGTTTAATTAACCGCTACTTTCTAGTAATGCGATTACTCCAAGTAATCGCATTACTGGTTTTTACTTTTTTGCTAAATTTCGAATAATGAAAAGGACCTTCTTTATCTATTTATGCTTGGGATTACTACCTTTTGGTTGCTTCTGCCCCGATAACTTAGAAAACGACTATATACAGTTAAAGCAATTTGAGTTAGACGTTTTTGTTAATGAAACAGATACAATGACATCAAATACCATTGCCCCTAATTCAGAATTCAAATTTAGAATTACCTTTTCTGAGTTTGATTATGTAGCAGCAGCTAACAATAGTTCTTTAAACTACACTTTCACTAACAAAGCTCTGGCTTTTAAGTGTGTGGATAATAACCCAGCTGAATTAAAACCTAAAATTGACTCTATAAATATTACTTCAAATAACTATTATAATGGAGTTCAGCCAGGAATTAATCTTCAAAACTTTTTCTCTACTCAATTTTTAAAAGTTGATGATAAAGAGATAATGGGTGATTTTGAAGCTTATATAGATTATATAAACAAACCTGATTACGATACAGATGCTTATATAAAAATGGATACTAAACCACAAGATAGTTTAAGACATCAATTTACCGTAAAACTCTTTTTTGAAGACAATACTACCCTGGAAAGAGAAACCAAAACTTATTTTTTTCAAAAAAAGCAGTAAAAAGTATTTACCAGTTAGGATTGTATTCAAGATCAAGGATCTTTTAAAGATCCTCGATCCTAACTCTCTACTTCCTGTTTAAAACTATCTTTTGTTAGTCTTCTGAATAAGAAAGGTTTTGGTTTAATTTGAATCTATATATTCTAAGACTGTACTCATATTAAAGAAACTATATGTCATATATAATCGCAATAGCTATAGTTCTTATAATTCTCTATCAAATTGGAAAACATCAACAAAAAAGCAAAATATATAAACCTGTTTCGTTCAAAGTTCAAACAAGTTTTCATACTGAAACTAAACACAAGGATGATTCTAAATGGGAAATTGTCCATAGAAAAACAAAAAGGTGGACTGATCTTGGATTTGGAGATGGTGATAATTTTCCTGGTTATGGAAGGTTATATGACAGAGAGTTTAAAGTATGGTACTGCGAAATTGGCTCTAAAGACATTAAGGACGAAAGAATAATCCGAGACAGGTTCCCCTTGCATTATGACCCTAAAAACAGTCACAAAATAACAGGAGAAGGGGTTTATTTGAATAGATTATATAACACAAAAGGATATGAGTCTTTATACTCTGGCTTGGACAATCAAAACAGGAAAAGATGGTATTTTGCCTTAACAAATTTCTCCCCAACTTGGATAGAAACTGACAGAGCAATTGAGAAAGAGAATACTGAAATCGAAAAAGAAGAATTAAAAATCCCAAAAGGTTGGGAATTGGTTAGAAATCACTCCGAGAAATGGATTGAATTAGGTTATGATCAAGGTTTTCCAGGATATGGAAAAATTTATGATATATCTTTTGAGGTTTGGTACTCAATTGTTGGTTCTAAAGAAAAAGTATTTGTGCCGTCTATTTCTGTTCATTTAGCTTTATATAGTCAAAAAACACTTTATTATTTCGAAAGGGCTTGCTATAAAATTGAAGAGTTAAATGGAACTCAAATTCAATTTAATCGTCTTTCTCGATCGCAAACATATAACCAATTATACAGTGGATTAGATAATTCAACTAAAAAAAGATGGTATTTGGGGGTAAAAGAAATGAAACCAACTTTTTATTTTACTGCGAATGCTGAATGTTATTAAAAACATACCTGTTCGAGATTTGCAATCGCACAGCTAGCGCGAGTTTCCCGCTTGGACTTGTATCAACAAAACACCAGCGGACGCTGGCGCTATTAAAGATTAAAGCCATTTCTACAAAAAGTAGGAATGGCTTTTTTATAGTCCCGAGGGTACTTTTAGTACCCTCGGGACTGAACCCACAAGCCTCCTGTTTAAAACTATCTTTGTTAGCTTTCTAGATAAGGTTTAATTTTGATGATCAACCTCTTAACACAACAAAATGGAGCTAAAAGAATTTATAAAACAAACTATTATAGATATAACAAATGGTATTCAAGAAGGCCATAGCTTTATACAAACTGAAAATTTTGGCAAAGGCATAAATACTGTTAATCCAATTAAAGTAAACTTTGATGTTGCGGTTTCAACGAATCAAGAAAAAACTTCAGGCATTGGAGGTAAAATATCAGTTGTTGACATTTTTAGTGCAAATGGGAAAAATGAACAATCTTTATTATCATCAAACATAAGCCGTATTAATTTTCATATTTTCGTTGACATAGATACTCCCAAATAATTTGAGGAACTATTTAATTATCCGATTTTGCAAAAGTATGAATGCTTTTTTATAACTCAAGTGGTACTTGGAGTACTCTAGATCCACACAGCCTTTTTAAATTATCTCCTCGCTGTTCGAGATTTGCAATCTCGAACCATTATCATAGGATTTTTAATCCGAAAAATATAAACAAATAGCACAGTTAGCGCGAGTTTCCAAACTCGTGCTTCTAGTAACTACAACGGCAGCAAATTTTCTCTGGTTTAGCTTCTATCAAGACTCTTACATTCTACTGGTCTTAGCTTCTCGCTTAGACCAATTATCACCATGGAACGAATTAACAAAAGTCTTTGGGAGACCCTAAGACTAGGAAAAGGTACTTTATTGAGGTAAATAGGTGGGCTACCCCACATCAAACATGCACGTTTGCGTCTTTTTACTCCGGCTTTGCATCTTTTTACACCAACTTTGCATCTTTTTGCATCAAGCTTGAACCAAAAAGTATCAAGCGAGACTCTTTTTGCTCCAACGTTGACTCTTTTTACTCCTCGTTTGAACAAAAAAGTATCTCCGTTGAGTCTTTTTATATCTCGCGTGCATCTTTTAGTACCAACGTTGAATCTTTTAGTATCAACGTTGATACTTTGAAGTGGTGGGGGGTACTTCCGAAGTGGGGGTACCCACTTCCGATGTACCCATAGAGACGTTTAAAGGCGGTTTTTGCTTTTTTAGAGCTACTCAGTAAAAATTTGATTATCGGTAGTTTATTTCGTTTTTTTCAAAAAAGGCTGGCTTCTTAATGCAGTATATTTTCCCTTCGAAAGCGCAAAAAGAAAAGAGGATAAGGTTTTAATCTTACCATTTGTTTTGATCTTTTGCGTTTATTAGACCTAAATTTATTTCGGAATCGTTTAAGAACAATAATTCAGTTGCTATTAAAGTTATTTTTAATATGAGAAGATTGGTAACCATTCAGTTTTTACTGTATTCAATAATTTCAATTGGGCAGTTAAAATCTGGTTTTAGCATTGAAGAAGCTAAACATACTATTGCGCTTTGCAATAGCTATAATTTTATAAAACAATTCGATTCCGATCAAACCATTATTCCTAACGGCTATAATTTGAGCTATACCTCAGATGTTATGAGTATGGATAACAAATTTCAGGTTTATGAAAATGGTAAGATTGGTGTCATCAATTTTAGAGGTTCTACGAACAACGTCATTAGTTGGGTAGAAAATTGCTATTCGGCCATGATACCTGCTAACGGAACAATTTTTATTGATGGTAATGCTGCCGAATATGCGTTTGCAAAGGATAAAGAAGCGGCAGTTCATGCCGGATATGGTTTGACCATCGTTATACTTTCCGATGTTTTAAAGGCCCAAATAAAAGCGTTAAACTCAAAAGGCATTTATGATATTATTATCACAGGTCATAGTCAAGGCGGTGCTTTGGCGACGATGACCCGCGCTTATCTAGATAATATGCCAAAAGGGGAATTGTCTTCAAAAAATAAGTTTAAAACATATTCTTATGCGCAGCCTATGTCTGGAAACAAAGAATTCGCTATAGAGTATAATGAACGATTTAGCGATAAAGGAACAAGTTACGCTATTATTAATCCGCAAGATCCTGTTCCTCATATGCCTTTTAATTATGAAGAAGAGACACTGATTACAAAAGATAAAGTTGAAGACTGGCTATTTGGTGACAATGAGTTTAATCCAATGGACTTAGGAAAAGATACGTTTATTAGATTATTTGAAAAAAGTTTTAAGAGTTATGTAAAGAATAGCAATACGCTGTTAAATAAGATTCTTGGATTGAAATTTGGGAAAATAGAAATGCCAGAATTTGTTAGTGACATTAATTACTTCCCTACAGGAAATCGGAAAGATATTGCTCCTTTTGAATACCCAAAAATTGAATTGGATGTTAGTGACCTAACCGAAGAAGCACTCAAAGATCTTCCGCAAGACGCAGACGGAAACTGGTACAAACAAGAGCCTAAGTTTTTTCAGCATAAACCTTATAATTATTATGTTGGCATCCTTAAAAAATGGGATGAAGATGCTTTTGAAAACTTAGAGATGAGGTATTTGGAGTCGGATTTGTGATTTGAATATTTCAGTCATATGTTGAGTTCCTTAGCTTCTCGCTAAGACTCGTACATTCTACCAACATCATAAAAGTCTTAGGGAGACCATAAAGACTAGAAACAGCCTAACGTTAGTGAAGACACTAACGTTGGCAGAAACTAAATCTCAAGACTAAACTACTGCTTCACCCAAGGCAAGGAATACATACCATCAGAAGTTGTTATTTTCAGTATATAATAACCCGACTCTAAACCGGCACCAAAACTGGTTTTAGCATTTAACTGAAACTGCTTTTTCAAGATCCCCTCTTTAGTATATACTTCTATGTGGGCTGGTTTTTCGACTTCTAACCAAGAAGACTCATCCGCTGGATTAGGATAAAGCCTAAAATTATTTTTAGTAATATTTGTAGTAGACAAAACCACATCACATCCCTTTTGCAATAACTCAAAATCATCCCCATAAGCGGTACCACCATCCGGATTGTAAAAATAAATAAGTGCCGTGGTACTGTTTCCGGTGGCAAATTCATGTTCCAGATCTACCCAAACATTTCTATCCGAAGCTGAATAACTTTCTGGTTTTCCATGGTCTTTTACACCCAAGCGTAACCAGCCTCCTCCACTTTTTCGGGCCTTGGTTTTTAAAACATAAGTGGTATTGGCTTGTACATCTATTAACTGTTCAGCAGAACCATTACCAACAGCTACAGAATAAATTCCTGTAAAAGCATCTTGTGTAGAAACCTGTCGGGTTCCCCAACCCGTCCAGCTACTTAAATCACCCGTTTCAAGATTGTCATTTTGTATAAGATTTCCATTGCACTCTAACGTACATGGCTGTCTACCCGTATTGCCGCCTACGCAACTTAGGCAATCATCTTGGTAAGCCGTTCCGTTTACATCCCAATTGCAATCTAGGTTATTGCAATTCCCTTTTTGATAGATGCGAACGTAATCAATAATGTATTGTATAGGAAATTGAGTTCCGGAAGGATCTCCTCCGTTTACGCCCCTTATAGACTGGTTCAGTAATAAATAATGAGGCTGACGAAAGGGGTTTTTATAATCGCCAAGGCTTCCGTTAAAAGTATTATTTAGATTTATTTCGTTAATTAATATGTTATCTACATACAGACGTATATAATCATAATCCCATTCCATCATAAAAATATGAAATTCATTTTGCCACCCGTCTGAAAAAGAAGAAAACGGAATACTTTTGGAATTCCATTCTGCAGTCCAGCGGGTTTCTGTTCCCCAAGCTGCATTACCTAAAATTTTACTCTGGTAATATTCCATAATGTCTATTTCACCATTACTGGGCCATTCTCCAGATTCTCCCAAGGTCCAAAAAGCAGGCCAAGAACCCAAACGTGTATCTATTTTAGCCCGGATTTCGAACCTACCATATTGATGTACCACCTTACTCCAAGAAACCAAACTAGCACTGCTATATTCATACCCTTGATAATTATCTCTTCGTGCTTCTAAAATTAAAAAGCCGTTCTCTATCCGTGCATTTTCTCTTCGGTTGTTTGTATAATTCTGGGCTTCGTTATTACGAATGGAATAGCCTGTTTCGTAACGCCAATTAGTTGTATTAGGAGCACCATCAACATCAAATTCATCTGACCATGTTAGGCAATAATCATTGGGTTTATAAACCTGAGCCCAACTAATTGCATGCAGAGAAAAAAGAGTAATAAAAAAAAGAAGTATACTTTTAATCATAAGTCAGCGTATTTAAGCCTAAAATATAACAAAGTTATTGTATACTAAAAAGTTACACCGCCCAGCTTATATAATAAAAGTCTCATTTTATTCTCTCAACTTATAACAAAAAAGCCCCATTAAGGGGCTTAGAATCATTCTTTAGTTTTGTTTCTGGCGGTGACCAGTTCATAATAAGGGATTCGGTAATCCCCTTTAAAACCAACAATAAAAGCATCGGTAACACCAAAATCTTTTAGTTTCTTAAACAGTATTTTGGCTTCATCTATATATTTGGTGCCCCCTATCGTGAATCTAGTAATACCATCTGCATAGGTGACTTCTTTTACATCTCCATATTGTTGAGTACCATGCCATTTAAAATTCTCGGGTTTCCGAAAGGCGGCAACTTGTATTCTATAAACGGTATCTCTAGCCGTATAAATCGGGTTATAAACAGACGGTTTTGCTAAGTCTGGGTTATAATTGGAGGCTAAGCGAGGATCTTTATCAAAAGTATTACCATCAACATTGTCTCTTTCGGCAGCCGCTTTATTGGTAGCATAAAACTCTTTTTTACTCTCTTTTACAATTTTATCTAGATCAACTAGATTAAAAGTATCCTTATCCGTTATAAAAGTTTGCATACTGAAAATAGAAGAATCAGAAATAGAGTTAGCGTTTCTTTTTTCTTGTACTCTTTTATCAAACTTATTTTGAAGCTCAATGTGCATTACAATTTGTTCCCCTTTATAGTCATCTGAATACACATGATAATCGTGTTCTAAACGCATGAACTCTGTTAGTTCTTTAGCGTCTAATTTATCTTTGTAAACTTCCTCTCCATTCTGCAAAACTGAAATATCATAATTTCTGTCTGGTGTTAGAATCATAGTAAATGTGCTGGAATAAGGGTTTGAATTAAATTCCCCAACAATTTCACCTGTTTCGGCATCTCTAATTATAATTTTAGCATCCGAAACATCGCCATCAACAAATAAACTACCTGTAATTAATGCCAATACAGGAGGTGCACCAATTTTACCTGGTGTTATTATAAAAATGTCATGGTCTTTATTACCTCTATTACTCTCTCTAGAAAAATAACCTGTTTGCCCATCTGCTGACAACACATAATAACGGTCATCACCTAATGAATTAATAGGATAGCCAGCATTATGGACCGATTTCCATTGATCGTCTTTTTTATCTTTTTCAGTATAGAATACATCATAACCACCCATACTTCTAGAACCATTGGAACTGTAGTAAAGCGTTCTGCCATCAGGGTGAATAAACGGAGCGTCTTCGTCATTTTCACTATTAATAACAGGACCTAAATTTCTTGTATTGCCCCATTTTCCATCAGGCATCATTTCGGCTACATATAAATCTTTTCCGCCATAACCGCCTAAACGTTCGCTAGAAAAATAGACCAATTTACCATCTGTAGTAAAGGTTGCACTTCCTTCCCATTCTGGCGAGTTAACATCTCCTTCCATCTTTTTAGGAGCAGTCCATGTACTATCAGCAAAATAACTAATATGCAAGTCGCCATAATTAGAGCGGCTACTTTTGTAAACCACCATCTTATCACCAGTGTGTGAAATACCAACACAAGCTTCGTTAGAAAAAGTATTTATAGAATCTATAGATTGTGGTTCAGTCCAACTGCCATCAAAATCACGGAATGAAATTAATACGTCTTCGTAATATCTACCATATTTTTCATCGGGCTTAAGACGAGAATTTAATTTTCCCCCCATGCTATTTTCACCTCTATAAGTGAAAACCATTATTTTTTCATCTGGTGTAACGGCAGGTGTATACTCGTAATCTATTGTATTAATTGGTTTTTCTAAATTAATAATTTTAGCACGCATGGTATCCTGAAGTAATTCTGCAGCATTATTAGAATAACTTATTAATAACTGTATATAACTTTTAAGCTGAAGGTCTTCTTTAGGAACTTGGATTAAATAAGCTCTATATTTTTCTTTGGCTTTATCGAACTGATAATTTTCATAATAAGCTTGTCCTAAATAGAAATTATAATCGGGATAATCCTCTATCTTTTTTAAAGATAAAATGGATTCCAAGCCCTCTTTTTCTTTATCATCAATATTTATATAACATATAGCTTGTCTAAACTTATAGAGTTCATTGTTAGGGAACTCTGCTGTTAGCTTATCAATAAGTTCTAGAGCATCACCATATTGTTTTTGTAGAATGTAGCTATCTGCCTTGTGTAGCATTTCAGCAGCATCCTTCCTTTTTAGTTGAGCATTAGAAAGTGTTGATAATGAAACCGAAAGAAGAAATAATAGGAATATTTTTTTAATGAGAGGCATAAAAGCAGCAGCGTTTAATAACTAAGTGAAAATAAAGGAAGTAATTTTTATCCACAACTATATTAGGCAAAATAGTACGTGATATTACTTAGTTTTAAATTTACACATAAAAAAACCCTTTAGAGAATGTATTTCTAAAGGGTTAGTTGTTTGTATTAATAAGGTTGGCGGTGACCTACTCTCCCACATTCGACTGCAGTACCATCGGCGCTACGGGGCTTAACTTCTCTGTTCGGAATGGGAAGAGGTGAACACCCGTGCAATTACCACCATTGCTTTTTCACTTGTTATGAGTTTTGTGTTATTAGTATTGAGTACCATTCCTACTCGTGACCTCTCATAAGTCGCTTTTCAATATTTTATATTTAAGTTTTATGACATGTTTCAAGTTCTGTAAGATCACCAATGTCAAAGAAGACTATCGGGCAATTAGTACTACTCAGCTATGACATCTCTGCCTTTACACCTGTAGCCTATCAACGTTATAGTCTTTAACGACCCTCTAGGGAAGCCTCATCTTGAGGTCAGTTTCGCGCTTAGATGCTTTCAGCGCTTATCTGATCCATACATAGCTACCCAGCAATGCACCTGGCGGCACAACTGGTACACCAGAGGTATGTCCAACTCGGTCCTCTCGTACTAAAGTCAGATCCTCTCAAGCTTCCTACGCCCACAACAGATAGGGACCGAACTGTCTCACGACGTTCTGAACCCAGCTCGCGTGCCACTTTAATGGGCGAACAGCCCAACCCTTGGGACCTTCTTCAGCCCCAGGATGTGACGAGCCGACATCGAGGTGCCAAACCACTCCGTCGATATGAGCTCTTGGGAGTGATCAGCCTGTTATCCCCGGAGTACCTTTTATCCTTTGAGCGATGGCCCTTCCATGCGGAACCACCGGATCACTATACCCTACTTTCGTACCTGATCGACTTGTAGGTCTCACAGTCAAGCTCCCTTATGCTATTGCGCTCTATGCATGATTACCAAACATGCGGAGGGAACCTTTGGAAGCCTCCGTTACTCTTTTGGAGGCGACCACCCCAGTCAAACTACCCACCACGCAATGTCCCACTATGTGGTTAGACTCCAGATAAGCAAAGGGTGGTATTTCACCAACGACTAACTAACGCCTAGCGACGCCAGATCAAAGTCTCCCACCTATCCTACACATCACTTACCCAAAGTCAATGCGAAGCTATAGTAAAGGTTCACGGGGTCTTTCCGTCCCGTTGCGGGTAAACGGCATCTTCACCGTTACTACAATTTCACCGAGCTCATGGCCGAGACAGTGCCCAGATCGTTACACCATTCGTGCAGGTCGGAACTTACCCGACAAGGAATTTCGCTACCTTAGGACCGTTATAGTTACGGCCGCCGTTTACTGGGGCTTCAGTTCAGCGCTTCTCCGAAGATAACGCCCCCCCTTAACCTTCCAGCACCGGGCAGGTGTCAGGCCTTATACTTCGTCTTTCGACTTCGCAAAGCCTTGTGTTTTTGATAAACAGTCGCCTGGGCCTCTTCACTGCGGCTTCTTCCCGACGAATCGGGAAGGAAGCGCCCCTTCTCCCGAAGTTACAGGGCTATTTTGCCTAGTTCCTTAGCCATGATTCACTCGAGCACCTTAGGATTCTCTCCTTGACTACCTGTGTCGGTTTGCGGTACGGGTAGCTTTAAAATTAACGCTTAGAGGTTTTTCTTGGAAGT
>CAVTPD010000001.1:305000-1235000 GCA_963736575.1 uncultured Cytophagales bacterium | reverse complement strand
GATCCGATTTTATTAACGCCTTTAAATTTTTCAAAAGCTCTATCTAATAATCTATGTGAAGGAAGTATTACCTGTGCTTTTTTACTAATTAGTAAATTCTTGGTAATATCTATGTTGTATTTAAGTAAGCCTTCGGCTTCTTTATTTTTAAATATAACAGGATCTAATATCACCCCGTTACCTATTACATTAATAATGTGCGGATGAAATACACCAGAAGGTACTTGGTGCAATACATGTTTAATGCCATCGAATTCTAAAGTATGCCCAGCATTTGGACCTCCTTGAAAACGTGCTACCACATCGTATTTTCTAGATAAATAGTCTACTATTTTACCTTTACCTTCATCTCCCCACTGAAGACCTAATAATACGTCTACCGCCATCTTATTCTTTGGTTTCTTTTAAAGTTTTATTTTTCACATCACAACTTTTACAAATCCCGTATAGCATTAATGAATGATGCAGGATTTTAAAATCGAACAGTTCTTCCACTAAATTTCTTACATTTTGAATTCGGGGATCGCAAAATTCAATCACTTTATTACAATCTGTACAAATTAGATGGTCGTGTTGTTTATATCCGTAAGCTTTTTCGTATTGTGCTAAGTTTTTACCAAACTGATGTTTAGTTACTAAATCACAATCTACCAGTAAGTCTAAGGTGTTGTAAACCGTTGCTCTACTTACCCTGTAGTTTTTATTCTTCATAGAGATGTAAAGCTCTTCCACATCAAAGTGGCCGGTCTTTGTATAGATCTCTTCTAGAATTGCATACCGCTCTGGTGTTTTTCTTAACGATTTGTTTTCCAGATAGGCTGTAAATATCTTTTTTACTTCGGAGAATAGTTTCTCGTTTAATGACATTCTAATGAATTAAGCGCACTAAGTTACAAATTATTATTTTCTGGCTCAAACCGTTCTATTGTAAGAACGCCTTCAACATCTCTTAATTTACTCATTACATGGTCTAAATGTTGCCTACTATGAACGTAGAGCATTAATATATCTTCAACAATTCCTTCGTTGGTATCTGCTTTTATTGATTTTATATTAACCGATTCGTGTGTAGCTATAATATTAGTTATATCATTAATCAAACCTACTCTATCTGTACCGGTAATCATTACACCCGCCAAGAAACTCTCTTTATCATCTTGTTCCCACCTAGCTTTAACTACCCGGTAACCGTAACGGGACATTAATTCGGTAGCATTAGGGCAGTTTGTTCTATGAATCTTAACACCTTCGTGTACCGTTACAAAACCAAAAACATCATCACCGGGAATTGGGTTGCAACATTTGGATAAGGTATAATCAATTCCACTTAAGTCTTTACCTATAATTAAGGCATCTGAATTGATTTTCTTTACATGGGCAATGGTGTCTTTTACACTTAAAGATGTGTTAACTCTTTTAGCAAGAATATTAACCGCGTCTCTAATACTGTTAATGTTTGAAATATCTAAATGCCCTTTTCCAATTTTGTGGTAAAGTTCATTAATATCTTTCTCTTTAAAATGACTTTGTATTCTGCTTAAATTAGATGAATTAACGGGAATCTTTAATTTCTCTAACTTTTTAATCAATTCTTCTTTTCCTGCTTGAATTAATTTCTTTTTACCTTCATTAAGGTGGTCTTTAATTCTTTTACGTGCTTTTGAAGTAACAACAATTCGTAACCAATCTTCAGAAGGTTTTTGTTTTGCTGAAGTGATTACTTCTACCTGATCACCGTTGTGTAGTTTGTGACTTAAAGGTACCAATTTACCATTAACCCTTGCTCCCATACAACGGAAACCGATTTCGGTATGTACTTCAAAAGAGAAATCTAATGCCGAAGCACCTCTAGGCAGAATTTTAAGATCTCCTTTCGGTGTAAAAACAAAGATTTCCTCATTATATAAGTTATTTCTAAAACTGTCTATGAAATCGAGAGCAGAACCACCTTCTTGCTCCATCATTTCACGCACTTTATGAATCCATTCGTCTAAGAAGTTATTCTTTTGTGCGTTTGGCGGTGCACTTTTATCTTTATACTTCCAGTGAGCAGCATAGCCTTTTTCAGCAATCTCATCCATACGTTCTGTACGGATTTGTACTTCTACCCATTTACCTTGGTGACTCATTACTGTTGTGTGTAATGATTCGTACCCATTGGCTTTTGGTGTACTTATCCAATCGCGAAGTCTATCTGGATTGGGTTTGTAATGATCGGTTACTATAGAATACGCTTTCCAGCAAAGTTCTTTTTCTTCTTTAGGAGAACCGCTCAAAATAATTCTAATGGCAAACAAATCATACACTTCTTCAAAAGGTATGTTTTGCTTTTTCATTTTATTCCAGATGGAATAAAGTGATTTTGGTCTTCCTTTAATTACAAATTCTAAATAGTTATTTCTAAGCTCTTTTTGAATGGGCTTAATAAAATCTCTAATGAAAAGATTACGTGCCTTTTTGGTCTCGTTAATCTTTCTAGCAATTTCATAATAGGTATCGGGTTGGGTATACTTTAAGTATAAATCTTCTAATTCCGTTTTAATAGCATACAAACCTAAGCGGTGGGCTAAAGGTGCATACATGTAAATGGTTTCGGAAGCAATTTTTAGCTGCTTATGGCGCGGCATGCTTTCTAATGTTCGCATGTTGTGCAAACGGTCGGCAAGTTTCACCAAAATCACACGTACATCATCAGAAAGTGAGAGCACCATCTTTCTGAAGTTTTCAGCCTGAGAAGAAATATTTTTATCTATTACCCCAGATATCTTGGTTAAGCCGTCAATAATTCGTGCTACCTTCTTCCCAAAGCTTTTTTCAATATCGGCTAAGGTTGTGTCTGTATCCTCTACAACATCGTGCAATAGAGCTGCAACAATAGAGGTTGTTCCTAAACCAATTTCTTTAACTGCAATTTCGGCTACAGAAATAGGGTGGTATATATAAGGTTCACCAGACTTACGTCTTTGGTCTTTATGTGCCTCTACTGCTGTTTCAAAAGCTTTCCGGATGACTTTTGTGTCTCCTTCCTTAAGTATAGGTTTAGCATATCTTAAGAGATTTCTGTACCTACGCGTGATTTCTTTATTTTCGGCTTCTATATCGATAACCTGCTCCATAGTCAAATTTATAAATCTAGCTGAAAAAAGAGCTACTTTTCTTCCTTAAAATACAGCTAAAGAAACTAAAATTTCTTAAAATTGATTTAATGCATAATAAGAATTAGTTTGAAGATTAATTAACACCTTTCAGAAATAGATTTCCAATGTCAAAAACCATTATAGTTTCCAATAGATTACCCATTAGTATTGTTCGCTCAGATGAAGGAATTAGCTACACTCCTAGCTCCGGAGGTTTAGCTACAGGTCTAGGTTCAGTTTATAAAAAAGGAAATAATATTTGGTTAGGATGGCCTGGAATTGATGTTGATTCTGACGAAGAAAAAGAACAAGTACTATCTGATCTTACTAAAGAAAACATGCGTCCGGTTTTCTTAACACAAGAAGATATTAAACTCTATTATGAAGGCTTTAGTAATTCTACTATATGGCCTCTTTTTCATTACCACACACAATATACTGAATACGATGATGTTACTTACGATGCTTATGTGAAAGTAAACCGTAAATTTTGTAACGAAATCTTAAAATATGCCGAAGATGGTGATGTTATTTGGGTGCACGATTACCAATTAATGCTGCTACCCGAAATGATTAGAGAAGAGTTACCCAATGCTTCTATTGGTTATTTTCACCATATTCCTTTTCCTTCTTATGAAATCTTTAGAGCCTTACCTTGGAGAAAGAGGTTGTTAAGGGGTTTATTGGGTGCCGATTTAATTGGTGTACATACATACGACGATATGCGCCACTTTTTAAGTGCGGTAAGCCGTTTATTAGGCCACGATCATGAAATGGGTCATTTAAAATACAATGACCGTTTGGTAAATGTAGATGCTATACCAATTGGTATAGATTACGAAAAATTTGCGCAAACAGCTTTATCAAAAGACACGCACAAAGAAATCAAAAGCTTTTATGGTTCCTTAAGTTCTCAGCAACTTATTCTTTCTATAGACCGCTTAGATTATTCCAAAGGTATTCCGCAAAGGCTATATGCTTTTGATCGTTTCTTAGAAAAATATGCTGAATTTCAAGGCAAGGTCTCTCTTATTCTTCTGGTGGTTCCCTCAAGAGACAAAGTAGAGTCTTACATGCACCTAAAAGAAGAAATAGAACTTCTTGTAGGTAGAATAAACGGTAAATTTAGTAAACTAGACTGGACCCCAATTCATTATTTTTACCGTTCATTACCCTTCCATAAACTTTCTGCATTATACGTAATGTCTGATGTAGCGTTGGTTACACCATTAAGAGATGGTATGAACCTAGTTTGCAAAGAATACATTGCCAGTAAATTGGATAAAACCGGGGTTTTAATTCTTTCTGAAATGGCCGGTTCTGTTAAAGAGCTTTCTGAAGCCATTATTATTAACCCGAACGATATCAATAAAATTGTTGAGTCTTTATATGTGGCCTTAAATATGCCCGAAGACGAACAAATTAGAAGAAATACCGAGATGCAAGCCAAGCTTAAACGTTATGACATTCATAACTGGGTAAAGGTTTTCATGGATCAATTAAATAAAACCAAAGAGGCTCAAAAATCTCTTATGGCTAAGCAAATAACAGTAGCTTCTGAAAACTTATTCTGCGAAGATTATAAAAAGTCTAATAAACGCTTGATCTTCTTAGATTATGACGGAACCTTGGTTCCGTTTCATTCTTCACCAAATGCTGCCGTTCCAGACCCTGAATTAGAACATATTCTTAATAAATTAAATGACGACGAACAAAACCGTGTCATTATTATTTCGGGAAGAGACCGACAGTTTATTCAGAAAACATTTTCTAAATACAAAAACTTTGAATTTGTAGCCGAACATGGTGTGTGGGTAAAAGAAAGAGACAGTGATTGGGTTATGATTGACGATTTGGATCAGTCATGGAAAGAAGATGTTTTACCTATTTTAGAGCTATACGTTGCCAGAACACCGGGTTCTATGATAGAACATAAAGATTTCTCTTTGGTTTGGCATTATAGAAAAGCAGATGTTGAATTTGGTGAGTTAAGAGCACGTGAATTAGTTTCTAACCTGCAGTACTTAACCTCTAATATGGATGTATCTATTTTGGAAGGCAACAAAGTTATTGAGGTGAAAAACTCTGGTGTAAATAAAGGTAGGGCGGCCGTTAAATGGTTGGCTAAAGACAATTGGGACTTCATTTTTGCTGCCGGTGATGACTGGACAGATGAAGATACCTTTAAAGTTATGCCTGAAAATGCCTTTAGTATTAAAGTAGGCTTAGGTGCTTCCGAAGCAAAATACAATGTGCGTTCGGTACAACAAATAAGAAGAATTCTTTCTAGTTGTGTAGATTAAAAAGATTACTGTCCGATAATTCTATCTGGATTATCGGACAAAAATCCTTTCCAAGAATTACCAGATTTTTTAACCGGATTGTTTCCATTAAAATGATGGCAAATAGCCACCCCCAAAGCATCTGTTGCATCTAGCAATTTAGGTGCTTCTTTTATGCCTAACAATTGCATAATCATGGCGGCTACTTGTTCTTTAGAAGCGCGTCCCCTACCCGTTACAGCTTGTTTTACTTTTAAAGGTGCATATTCTGAAATTGGAACTTCATGAAACAAAGCAGCAGCCATAGCCACCCCTTGAGCTCTACCTAATTTTAACATAGATTGAACGTTGTTTCCAAAAAATGGAGCTTCCAAAGCCACTTCGTCTGGGTGATAATCCTGAATAATAGAAGAAACTCTGTCAAAAATCTTCTTCAGTTTTAGTGCATGATTGTCGTACTTCTTAAGATGTATAACCCCGTACTGAATCAATTTTATTTGGCTACCGGTAACCTCAATTAATCCATAGCCCATTACAGAAGTACCCGGGTCAATTCCTAAAATAATTTTTGAAGGAGTTATTTTCTTTTTTTCTAATTCTGAACTCATGCCCTGTAAAGGTATTATAAAATGAATTAACTAACTCATATAGTATTGCTACATTAACTACTTTTGAATATGTATATATTTGTTCCATTCGAATTTCTTAGAAATTAAGCCCTTTCACAAATTGATTCAGCGCGTTTTAAAGCACCCCTTATTTAATATTCTTATCACTTTAGGCATTTTAGCGGGGCTTTTATTTGTTCTGTATACTAAAGGAGAAGATTTACAAAAGTTATTAACTGAAGTCCCTAATTTAAGTTCTAGCCACTTTCTATTGTTAAGTTTTTGCCTAGCACTAAGTTTAGTAAACTGGGCTTTAGAAACGTTTAAATGGCAAGTACTTTCTAAACCATTACAAAAAATTAATTTCTCTTCGGCATTAAAAGCCACTTTAGCGGGGCTAGGCAGTGGTATGTTAGCGCCTAAAAGTGTAGGTGATATTTTTGGGAGATTATTGTTTTCAGATTACATAAAAAAAGAGCGTTTAGTGGGTGCCATTTTATTAAGTAGAATCACACAAATGGCCTTTGCTTTTTCAGCCGGAATATTAGGGTTGATGTACTTGGTTAAAAACTCCTCCTCTCCTTTTCCTTTTCTGAATGAAATACAAGAAAACACGGTAGTTAGTGTCTTAATAGGTTTATTTCTGTTGGCTTTTATTTTATTCATTTTAAAAACCAATTGGGGAAAAAGTCTTTTTAAGAAATACTTAATTGTATTGCGTTTGTATTCTTATCCCGAAATCTTAAAAATATCCTATTTAGCAGGAACCCGTTATTTAGTATTTCTACTTCAGTTCTATTTGGCTTTTGTAGGTTTTGGTGCAATAAGCAGTATACCCACTATTTTAGCCGCCAGTGCTTTGGTTTTATTCTTACGTTCTACTATAATATCCTTTAACATTTTTGCCGATTTAGGTGTTCGTCAACTTGGTGCACTTCTAATTTTTGGTTTTATTGGTGAAACTGAAATTATAATCCTTTGCGCTACTTTATACATTTGGTTGGTTAATATTGTTTTTCCATCCTTAGTAGGAACCTTCTTTATTGCCACCCGAAAAACACAAAAAGCCTAATGTTATTTACGCTAGCTCTTCTTTTAAGCTTTTATGCAGTAGCTGTTTTCTATGTAGCCAAACAATGGAAAGAGGAAAAAGAATTGATTGTAGCGCCTACTCTATTGCTACCAAAAGTTTCCGTTATTATTCCCTTCAGAAATGAAGAAGAGACTTTGCCTAAACTTATTAAAGAGTTGTTACAGCAAGATTACGATAAGGCATTATTTGAAATTATAGTAATTAACGACCATTCTACAGACAATAGTTTAGAACAGCTAAAACCGTTTCAGGATAAAATCAATATTCTAATTAATCCTTCGGAAGGTAAAAAACAGGCTTTAAATACCGGAATAGATGAGGCCAACGGAGAATACATTTTCACCATTGATGCCGATTGTTCTGTTGGAGCGAAATGGCTTTCCACTTCCGTAAAAAATATAATTGCCGAAGATGCTGTTTTACAAACCGGTCCTGTTTTCCTGAAAGAAACAAAAGGTTTCCTTACACAGTTTCAGGCTATGGAATGGCTAGCGTTAATGGCTATAACACAACTTCAGTTTGAACGGAAAAATGCATCAATGGCTAATGGTGCTAATTTATTGTTTAAAAAAGAAGTCTTTTACGAGGTGAACGGTTACCAAGGAAATGAGAACATCCCTAGCGGTGACGATCAGTTTTTGCTTCAGAAAATAAAAAAGAAATACCCCAAACAAATCTGCTTTGCTCACCACCAAGATTGTATTGTACGTACCGAAGCACAAGAAACCTTTAGTGAAATGCTGCACCAAAAAGTACGTTGGGCAGGCAAATGGAAAGCCAACAAAGGTCTTGATTTAATTGCAGCGCCACTGCTTTTCTTGTTTCATGTACTTTTTCTAATTGCTTTGTACTTTTCTTTTCAGAAAGAATGGGTTCCTATTGGCGTTATTTTAGTCACCCTCTCGCATGCTTACTTATTTTATAGAACGGCTTCGTTTTTCAATTTTAAACTATCTATTTTAAGTTTTATAATCGCCAATTTCACTTATAGTTTTTATGCCATTGCTGTTGGAGTTCTTACTCTAAGCAGAAGAAGCTATATTTGGAAAGGAAGAAAGATACATGTCTAATAGTTCTAAGAGTCCCGGTAAAATAATTTTCAATAAACTGAAGTCTAATCCGTCTGCCATTATTGGTGGGGTGATTCTCAGTATTTTCCTTTTTATAGCACTTTCGGGATATTTGTTAATGCCCGACCATACGCCCGATGCCAACAACGGTGCTATTGAATTGCGCAAACAAGCGCCTGGTTTTACGTGTTCCGTTTTAAAAATTAGAAAGAACTGGCAAATTGAAGACCAATGGTTTTTGTCTAAAATGATTAACGGGCAAGAATCTCCTTATTTTATCCGCGGAATTGACTGGTACCAAATTGATAGTAGTAATTTGGATGTTACTTATTCTTTATACGGTTCTCAAAAAGCCTTAACCGACATAACGAATATTGTAGACTGCCTTTACCCTATTGATAAAAACCAATCCATTTCAATAAATGGTGGAAACGTTACCTTCCGTTTAACTGATGGTGAACAAATAACAAAATCTAAAACGGAGCTTTTAACGTTATGGAATAAAGAAAGCCTTACCCAAAAAACTTATGTTTTAGGAACAGACAACAGCGGTAGAGATATGCTTAGCCGTTTGCTTTTTGGTACAAGAGTGTCAATTTCCATTGGTTTTCTTTCGGTGCTTATCTCTATGAGTATTGGCTTGGTATTAGGGGCACTTGCCGGTTATTTTAGAGGTTGGGTAGACGATGTAATTCTTTGGTTTACCACAGTAGTTTGGTCAATCCCTGGGATTATGTTGGTGATTGCCATTAGTATGGCCATTCAAAGTAAAGGGATTTGGGTAGCCTTTTTGGCGGTTGGTTTAACCACTTGGGTAGAAACCGCCCGTGTGGTACGTGGCCAAGTGATTGAAACCCGTGAACAACCGTACATTGAAGCAGCCAAAGCGTTGGGCCTTTCGGAATTAAGAATCATTTTCAGGCATATTTTACCCAATATTATGGGCCCTTTAATTGTAGTGGCTACGTCTAATTTCTCTTCAGCTATTTTAATTGAAGCGGGGCTTAGTTTCTTGGGTTTGGGTGTTCAGCCCCCTACTCCTTCTTGGGGTTTAATGGTACACGAAGGCTATAAATTAATGACCAGCGACAACAGTTGGCATTTGGTTTTATTCCCCGGTTTATGCATTTCTTTGTTGGTATTTGCCTTTAATATTTTTGGTAATGCTTTGCGAGATGCTTTTGACCCTAAGGTCTTGGAAAAGGGTTAAGACCAATCTTAAAATAAAACACGGCTACTTCATTTTTATATTAGAAAAAACACCTACACTTGCGCCCAATTTAACGCAGTTTAATCACTGAAAAATGACGTATTTATTATTAATTATTGGTTTTGTATTGTTAATTAAAGGAGCCGGTTTTTTAGTAGATGGGGCTTCTTCCATTGCCAAAAAAAGAAACATTTCTGAATGGGTTATCGGTTTAACTATTGTCTCTTTCGGTACCAGTTTGCCCGAACTAATTGTTAACCTTTTTGCCAGCGTTAACGGAAATTCTGAAATAGCTATTGGTAACATCTTTGGTAGCAACATTTGCAATGTTCTATTGATTTTGGGCGTGGCAGCTACCATCCGAAAACTGCCTTTAAAAAGGAGTATTTTAACTACCGAAATCCCTATGGCCATGGCAGCTACTTTTATGGTGGGCTTTTTGGCCAACGCAAACCTATGGTCACAAAGTAAAAACTTATACTTAAGCCGTTTTGATGGGGCACTTATGTTGGTGTTCTTCTTTATGTTTATAGGTTACATTATTGTTATTTCTAAACAAGAAAAAGAAGAAGAACAGGGTGAGGAAGTTAAACTTTTCAGTACTAAAAAATCTTTGCTATTGATTGTAGCAGGTGTGGTTATGCTTTTTTTAGGTGGAAAATGGGTAGTGGACGGAGCCGTTAAAATTGCCGAATTAATGGGTTTATCTCAATCCTTTATTGGCTTGACCGTAATTGCCGTAGGAACCTCTTTACCCGAATTAGTGACCTCTTGTATGGCAGCTTATAAAAACAAAACAGATTTAGCTATTGGTAATGTTATAGGCTCTAACATTTTTAATTTGTTGTGGATTCTTGGTCTAAGCTCTACCATTCAGCCAATACCATTTAGCCACATTAGTAACCCAGATATTTTGGTAATGATTGGTTCTTGTGCGTTAATTATCTTAGCCATTGTGGTTAACCGAAAGTCTGAATTGAACCGTATGAACGGTATTGTTCTTGTTTTAGTTTACATAGCTTATCTATATTATGTATTGATAAGAGGTTAAATCTAATATTGTTCTTTGTAAAGAGTTTTAAGGTAGTTTTCTTAGTGGTAAAAAGACAATTAGTTACATCGTGAAAATCATACGCAAAATCAAGCAGCTATCTTTAAAAAGCAAAAAGTTAATTGTACTCGCATTTGTATTGTTTGCGGGTTGCAACCTTGTTTACCAATATTATTTATATAAAACGCTTGAAAAAAACACTTTTGACAACGGAAAAGATTTTGCGATAACCAGTACCAAAGAAATTGAAAAAGAGATTAATCTTCTTCTAAAAACCGTAGAAACAGAAACTGAATCTACCATACAAGAGTTCTCTAAAAAAGAGCGTTTTACGAAAGAAGAGATCGCTCTTTTTTGCGAATCCAAGGCCCGTTCTATTCCTCAAATATCAGGTGTCTCAATTTCTTTTGAACCTTATGAATTTTCTAAGGAAGATCGTTTATTTTCTGTGTTTTATGATAAACACAGGGGCATTTCTGTTCGCTTAGACACCATTTACAACTATACTGATAGCACTTTAATAGCGGCAAAATGGTATACAGAGGTTGTGAAAAACAAATTAGCAGGATGGGATACGCCTTATTATGCCGGTAGCACTAAAAATTTGGTAACCGATTATTCTTCGCCCATTATTAAGGAGGGACGGATAATTGGAGTTGTCACCTATACTTTATCTATTAACGATTTAATAGATATTATGCATGACATAAGTTTAGGGAAAGGTGGTTTCGGTTTTTTAATTAATAAAACAGGTACTGTAATCACCCACCCCAATTCAGACTTAGTTTTGAAAAAAAATGTAAGCAGTGTATTTAGAAATCAAGCTATAACAGACAGTGTGGTTTCAAAACCACACGGCTTTTTACAACAATACGATACACAAGACCGTACAATTTCTTTATGTTATGAAGAACTTTGCAACCACGACTGGAAATTAATAACCGTTTTCTCAGACATTGATTTATTTGAAAATAACCAAGCTTTAAAAGATAAGCTTATCAATTTATTCATTTCGGCATCAATATTTATTGCGTTAATCTTACTCTTAATTATTTACCAAGAAGGAATAACCCGTACCGAAGCTTGGACATTTAGTTTTTCGGTTACAGCAATTCTTATTACCAATATTGTTTTTGTATGGTACCTAAATTTAAATGACCGCTATAATACAGAGCAAAATACAGATATAATTATAACCGATAAAACAGCTGCAGATAATTTCATTTCCCTGCAAAACACAAAAAGAAAACAGTTTAGTATAAAACCTTTACATGAAATACCTACAGGAATATTTCTTGAGAAAATAGAATACCAAGACTCCTATAATGTTGGCATGAGCGGGTGGATATGGCAAAAATATCCTTTAAATAACGCTATAGAACCGGCCCTCTATTTTCCTCAGTTATCCCCTTTTGCCGAAGCAAATTATTTACAGAAGATAGATGAAATTGAAAAAAGTGATCACATACTAGTGAAATGGTATTTTAGATCTACTTTCATTTTCAATTTTGACTATTTGAAGTACCCATTTAATACCAAAACCGTAAAACTAAAAATAGGATACCCAGATTTTGACAAAAACATTATTTTAACCCCCGATATTAAAAGCTATAAATCATTAAATACCTCAGAATTACCCGGTATTTCAAAAGATTCTAGAACTTCTTCTTTACGCTATATTTCTACAAAATTCAGTTTTACACATCACGAGCTTTCTGGTGATTTTGACTCTAAAGCATTAGCAGAAATGGGTAACATACCTATGCTACAGTTTGAAATAAAAACCCGGAGGCCCTTTTTAAATGCCTTTATTAAGCAAATGATCCCCATTACATTGGTAAGCTTAATGATTTATTTATTGCTGTTTAATTTAAGAGAACATAATGGAACGGAACGTAAAACGGTAGGCATTGAAGCTATTGCCGGTTTATTATTCATTTTGGTTTTGTCGCATATAGATTTTAGGAAAACTATTTTCTCCCCAAGCATTACCTATTTAGAATCCTTTTATTTTGTTATTTATTTTATAATAGCAGTATTTTCAATAAATATTGTTCTGTTTGATTTAGCTAAGAAAAACTTTCTTACAAGGGAAAATAATAAGTTCTTAAAACTTGTTTTCTGGCCATTTTTCTTCCTAAGTATATTTGTAGTGACTTTGTTAATATTCTATTAAAACAGAAAGTTACTTTTTGTAAGGTAACATGTTGCTATAAACAAAGTGGTGGTTTTGTACTTATCTGAATTTAAACACAGCTATGGAAGCTTTTTTGCGGTTGTTTTATAAGCTTTCTGTTAAAAAAATGGGTGGGTAAAAAGCGCTTACCATTAGAGAACTAAAAAGCATTGGTTTTATTGACCTTATTACAACCCTAAAGCAGCTAAATGTAGCTTTACAGGCTTTTGACATGGGTGAATTTCTTGAAAATAGTTTTTAGCAAACTTGAACAGCAGACAATTTTTGGCCCTGTTTTGAAAACATAAGACACGGCTTACACCCAGCTTAACCCCGAGTTAACACCCTGTTCCCGCCCTGTTCCGCATGGTGGTAGTCAATCACATTCACACTATTAAATTTATATCAAGCCCCCCTTTTTCACCGGCATAATCAATAGCAGAACTATACAAATAATAATGCGGCTCTGAAACCTCGCTGGATTCAACAGAGTGATCAAGCATGTGTTTTTCTTCAATACAAAACGACACAAACCACCACGTAAAACATGGCGGGAACGATGAGCTCTTCTAATACCAGCAAAAAAGTCTTGGAAACTCCTAAGACTTTGGTATATTTTATTGTATTCATATTCACCGTTGTCAAGGTTGTGGGAATACTTGAGAATGAACCGACTTAAGGATTGATTTTTTCTCGATTCAGAGATTAAAAGAAAAGTTAACCGCAAGTCATCTTAAAAAGTAAACACTAACTTTATGGGATGAAAAATTTAACACAAATTCTAACGGCATTTTTATTCTTTATATTTTTAGTATCCTGTTCTAAAGAGGATAACACCCCAGATTCGACTGAGGCCTTAGAAAGGTCGGCAATTAGTGCGAAATGGGTTGTAGAAAACGCTGCAGAATTTGAGTCTTTTGAATTTAATGAAAGTGGGAATTATATTATTGTAAAAAACTCAACCGATAAAGCCTCTAAATCTACTGGCTACGAAACTATCCTTTTTGGAACCTATGAAGTCATTAATGAAGCAAGTATTTATCTTTCTGATTTTGGAACGATAACCACATCTGAGATAAACAACAATTCTATAATTTTTTCTATTACACTTACTAATAACCCTGAATCTAAAATTATTATTACTGCAAACAAACACAAAGAGATAGGAAGCTCAACTAGTACTAATATGCTTTGCAAAACATGGGAAATGGTAACAGAGAATGGTGAAAATGTAGCAAGTACAGATATGGAATTAACAATTATGTACTCTAAAGCTGGAACTTACTTTGTTTTATTTGAGCATCTAGATAAAGAAGAAAAAGGTGGTTTGGCTCAGTGGAAATGGTATAACGATGAAGAAACAAAAGTTCTTTATTCTTGGGATGAAGAGCCTAATTGGGAAGAAGAAGAGCACATAGAAATTACTGAATTAACTTCTACAAAACTGAAAATCACTCAACATGGAGATATATGGGTTTTACAACCTGCTTCTAATCCAACATCTGTGGCTTTAAAAACATCTAGTAGTTTAAAAACAGGGTTCTTAAACCGCTAAGAGACTTCTTGTTTTCCGCTTAATGGTTAAATAAGCTCACAAAATTTAAATATCACAATCTACCACAACCGGTCTCAGTTTCTATCCTACAAAAAAACAAAAAAGTCTTGGGGTCTCCCTAAGGCTTAACTATAGTTTCATTTCATTCACCGTTGTCAAGGTCTACCGACCGTTGATAAGGTTATGGAAATTGTTTGTTATGGTAGAAAATTACCCCTCAGTACTTCGGACAGCTCCCCTTGAAAAGAGGAGCATATTTATAGTAGCTACTTTTCTGGAATATCACTTAGGTTATTCTAGCAAAAACAAAAAAATCTTAGGGAGAAACTAAGGCTATGGTATAGTTTCGTAGTAAACCTTCACCGTTGACAAGGTTGTGGGACCGTTAACATGGTTATGGGATTTCTAGTTATTCCGAAACAGATCCTGATCCCGAATACTCGGGATCAGGATGACGGGGTATAACGGACCCGATCTTATTTCAAACTGAAATGCTTTTCTGCCATTTCGGAAACGGCTTCACCAATGGCCAAACAAGAAGTTGCAGCCGGTGAAGGTGCATTTAACACATGTATAGAATTGTTTTTGTATTCAATTTTGAAATCTTCAATCATAGTGCCGTCTTCTCCTAAAGCCATGGCTCTTACCCCAGCTCTACCTGGGCGAAGATCGTCTAATTCTAAAGACGGAATTAATTTCTGTAGTCGGTTTAGGAATAACTTTTTAGAGAAGGCTCTCTTGTATTCGTCCAAACCAAAACGCCAATGTTTGCGGAATAATTTCCATGTTCCAGAATAAGCCAAAGCTTCGGCAGTATCTCTAAAATTAAAATCTGTTTTACCGTATCCTTCTCTTTTGAAAGTGAAAACCGCATTTGGGCCACATTCAATATCGCCGTTTACCATTCTGGTAAAATGAACGCCTAAAAAAGGGAATTCCGGATTGGGAACCGGATAGATTAAGTTCTTTACTTTGTCTTTGGCGTGGTCTTCCAATTCGTAATAATCACCACGGAAACCTACAATTTTCATATCGGTTTCTACACCGTCTTTTTCAGCCAAACGGTCGGATTGTAAACCGCCACAGAAAACCATGTTTTTTACTTTATAGTCTCCTTTACTGGTTTTTACGTGAGTAAACGCCCCTTCTCTTCCGTAAGACAGTACTTCCGTATTTAAGGCTATTTTACTGTTGGGATTAATGGCGGTAACTAATTCCCCCATTTTAATGGTTGTGCCTACAAAATCTATAATACCCGTACAGCCTACAAAAATACCGGCTATACCGGCACAATAAGGTTCTATTTCCCTAACCTGATCTCCTGTAATTTTCTCGGTGTCTTCAACTCCGTTAGCCACACCGTTGTTGTATATTTTTTCTAGAAAAGGCAATTCACTTTCGTTAGTGGCTACCACTACTTTTCCACAAACATCGTGTTTAATATTATGTTCTTGGGCAAATTTAACCAATTCTCTTCTTCCCTCTACACAATTTTTAGCTTTGTAAGAACCTGGTTTATAATACAAGCCAGAATGAATTACACCTGAATTATGTCCTGTTTGATGTTCGGACAAAGCGCCTTCTTTTTCGAACAAAACCACTCTTAAGTCTGGGTATTTTTTTTGGATTTTATACGCCGAAGCTGCACCAACAATTCCGCCGCCTACAACACCAATATCAAATGTATTTTCTTCCATGAAAGTCAAAATTTTGCGGTCGCAAATTAGATAATTATTCTTCTTCGTTCAAACTTAGTTAAAAAGGCTTTCCATTAAGCTGTAAAATAACTAATTAGCACACTATTAAACATTACTAAATTTTTGTACAATGGATTTTAGAGAGAAGTTAGTCTACCAGACTTACATCAATAACTCCTTTAATTTTTTTGATCACCCATGTAAAGCCGTGCGTGATTTTCAGAATAAGAATAAAAACATTCTTTGGTACAATAACCTAAATGTTAACCACGAAGGCGGCAGTCGTTTATTAGTGGAAGAAAAAACACTTCGGGTTAAAAAAATTAGAGTTTGGGCCTCGGATGTATTCTGGAATTTCTCTTGCCAACCAGATACTACCATTAAATCTCCTAAAGGTTTAGACATTAAGGCTAGTGAAGATTTTCGGTACCCAGAATTACCTCCTTTCTGTGTAGTGGTTTACCAAGTAGATGGCATTGCATTTCCTATTAAAGCCTCTACCAGTCTTGAAGCAGAATTTATTGAATTAGACGACATCAAAAATGTATACGTATGCATTAACGATAAAAAGGGAGAATATGCAAAAAACAGTGGCGCTTTTGATCTTAACATAGAAATTTTAGATTAAAGTTTTCTATACTGATGCTAAATATTTTCCGCTTACGTTCATTTTATTAATTTTGTTTGTGAGAAATAGAAAGTTTGTAGTTGGGGCTCTAATATGAAATTTGTTTACGAATTAGGTAAAGTTGAGTTAACACTTATAGGCTTATGCCTGTTTTTTATTGTATTGTATTTTTTTAGGGTTTATGTAATTAGTAAATCCATACGTCCGAATTTATTCTCATTACTCTACAAGCTGCTTTTAAGAGGCTGCTATATTGGTTTATTTATTTTTGCGCTTTTAGGTCCTTATTTAGACAAAGGAAAAAGTAGCGGGACTCAAAAAGCAGTTTTTAAAGAGATCTACTTGGCCTTAGATCTTTCGTCTAGTATGTATGCAGACGATGTAGTTCCCAGTAGATTAGCCAGAGCTAAATATGCTTCCAATGAAATTATAGACGCATTTAGCACCGATAAAACGGGCTTAATTATCTTTTCTTCTAGCGCTTTTATGCAGTGCCCGCTAACTACAGATCACCGTGCCATGAAGCTGTACATGGAAATATCTAATCCGGATATTGTGCCCAAATCGGGTACCGACTTAGCGTCTCCCTTAAAACTAGCCTTACAAAAACACGAACAAAACGAAGCCACTAAAAACACTGCAAAAATCATTATTCTTATTTCAGATGGGGAAGATTTTGGCGAAGAAATGGAAGAACTAGCTTCGGAAATAAAAGACCAAAACATTAAAGTTTTCACTTTAGGAATTGGTACCCAAGAAGGCACCCAATTGAACGTAAAAGGACGACCAAAACTGGACAATAGTGGCAACCGCGTTGTAACTAAACTTAATGAAAAAGCCTTAAAACAATTGGCCAATATGACCAATGGAAAATATTATGTTATTAATGATGCCCGCAGCGATCTTAAAAAATTAATCAACGACATTAGCCAATTAGAAGGCCAAGTTTCTGACGTAAAATCCTCTGATAAAATTAACGCTAATCTTAAATACCAATACTTTATTCTGGCCGGTTTATTTCTTTTAATTCTAGACGCGGCTATAGCGGTAAGAGTTTTCAAATTATGAAAAACCTTCTATACATAGCATTTGTAGTATTTTTATGCTCTTGTGGTGAAATTCACGAAGCCAACATTATACGCGAAACTTCTTACGAACTTTCACAGGATTCTTTATACGATTCTGCTTCCGTTCAGTATAAAATAGCTTTAGATTCTTTAAAACTTAAAGGTGAATTTTTACGCTTTAATGAATTGAGCAACCGTTACCATTTAAAAGATACTACCGTAAAACAATTGTATTTGGCTTTAGTAAGCGACAGTACGTTTACCAGCGACTCTTTAAAAAGTAAAATACACCAACAATTAGGACTTTTAGAGGTTGAAAAACTGAAATTAAAAAACACAACTGCCGAACAATTAAATAGCTTACAGTTGGATAAAACGGTTTTAAAATCGGCCATTAACCATACCGAAAATGCTTTAAGGGCAGATTACGCCAATATGGAAGCTAGACATAATTTAGAATTGTTGTATTTGATTGAAGATTTCAACAACAACCAGAAAGACCAAAACAAAGATCAGAAGGATAAAGACAACAAAGACCAAAAAGATCAAAACAAAGACCAAGACAAAAAGGATCAGAAAGGCGGCGACAAGGATAAGCAAGATAAAAACAAGGATCAAAAGCAAGACGGCGACGATCAAAAAGACCAAGATAAAAAGGGAGACAACAAGCAGGACCAAAAAGGGAAAGACGGAAAAGACCAGAAAGATAAAAACAAAGATCAATCTGGGAAAGACGGCGAAAAGAAAGAACAGGACAAAAAAGGCGACCAGAAAGATAAAGAGAAACAAAGTGGTGGCGATAAAAAAGACCAGAAAGAACAACAAGAAAAAGAAGGCAAACCAAGCTCATTAAAAGACCAGCAAGAGCAACAAAAAGCCGAACAACAAAAATTGATTAATGAACGTTTACAAGAGCAAGGTTTATCTAAGGAACAGATGGATCAATTACTGCGTTCTTTAAACGAGCAGAACAAAAAATACATTCAGCAAATACGTAAACAACCCAACCAGAATAATTCTGAAGATGGCAAACCCGATTGGTAGATTTCTTACTGTTTTTATAGTGCTGGCTTTCAGCATACAAAGCAACGCACAACAAGACACCATTATCACGTATTATTCTGCTGCTCAAAAGGAAGTTGATACCAAGTTCTTTGGAAAAATAAGTGACTCCGACACCTTAAAAAATGGGTTCTGGGAGCATTATGATCAGATTTCCGGAAAACTTATTTCGGAAGGAAACTATGAAAACAATTACCGAGAAGGCAAGTTTGTTGACTACTACCCTAACGAAAAAACCAAATGGATTCGTTATTACAAAAAAGGCCAATTAATTGGTGGGGAAACTACTTTCAGTAATTACGGAGACACCTTGTATACTGGTGTATATGCTCCTGTTAACGATAGCCTTATTTCCTATTCTAAATTTTACCCAAGCGGTGAAAAGAAAGCAGAATTTAATCTACTGAATGGAAAACCACACGGAGAAGTAGCTACCTTCTTCGAAAACGGAAACATACAAAGCATTTTCAACTTTACAGACGGTGTAAAAGATGGTGATTTTGTGGTTCTTAAAAACAACGAAGACACCGTTCAAATTGGGGCATACCAGAAAAACTTACTGAACGATACTATTAAGTTTTACTATGACAATGGTCAACTAAAGGAAATTGCTTTCTTCAAAAAAGGTTTATTGAACGGTACCTTTAAAAAGTATTACCCAAGCGGCGAAATTTTTGAAACAGTATCTTACACGAACGACACATTAAATGGGCCTACCACCACTTATTTTAAAAATGGTAATACAGAACTTAAAGCTATTTACTACAAAGGTGTTTTAGACAAAAATTATCTAGAGTATTATGAAAGCGGCACAGTAAAAAAATCCATTCATTATATTAAAGGTACTCTTAATGGGCCTGCTCTTACTTTTTATAAAAATGGAGATACAACCAGTTTATCCCTATACAAAAATGATTTGCTACACGGAAAAGTTAAAACGTGGTACGAAAGTCCACGAGCCATACATTCTGTTTTAAATTATAACGAAGGGGAACTTTACGGTAAGAACTTTTACTACTTCCCTAGCGGGGATTTAGAAAAAGAAATTATTTACAAGGATCTAAAACATAAGAAATACGAAAAAGAATATTATACAAACGGTACTACTAAACGCGAAAGCAAATACAAATACGGCGAACAAAAGCTACTAGACAAAAGCGTAATTGAAACCGTTGAAGTGAAAATAAAAAGCTATTTCGAGGACGGAAACTTGAAAGAAAAAGGTGTTTTAATTAACGATAAAAAAGAAGGGGAATGGACTTCTTTTTTCGAAAACAAAAAAACAAAGGCTGAAGAAAATTATAGAAGTGGTAAATTACATGGAGAAATCACTTATTACTTCAACAATGGCAACCCCCAATTAATTACCCAATACCGTTTAGGTAAAAAACAAGGCGAAGAAAAAGCCTATTTTCAAAACGGTAAATTAGAATATACCGGTCAGTATAAAAATGACCTTAGAACTGGCTCTTTTATTTTTTATTCAGAAGAAGGAAACAAAACACAAACAGGCATTTATAAACTAGGTTTAAAAGATGGTGAATGGAAAACCTATAACAATGATCAAGAAGTAATTAAAACTGAAGTTTACCAAAAAGGTAAATTAAAAGACTAGCGTCTTAAACTAGCCCCAAATAAATACGCTTACTAAAATTGCAATTATTACAATTGAAAAAAGAAGTATTATCTGCTTAGTCCTTTTTTTCAGATAAACATTGTTGATTTTTAGGTTCTCATTAATCGATTTTATAGAAAGAATACTTTCTACAGCCTCTAACATCTTATCTAAAAAATCATCATCATCTTTATAGACATAATCTACAGCACCATTTTTAATTAAGGCTACTGCTAAACTTTTATTAGGTTGTCCAGAAACTATTACGGTAGGTATTTTCACTTTTAACGACCGCATACCTTCTAAAAAAGCTAATCCATTTTTATTAATACCAACACTATCTTCTAAATCGTAGTCCAAAATAATTATATCTGGTTTTTCATCTAACATAAAAGCCAAACCGTCGTCTACATTACTAGCCATAAAAACCTTGCAATCGTATTTTGTTTTTAAAGTATGATCTATTGCGCCACGTACTAATGGGTTGTCTTCCACAATTAAGACCTTCAAATAATCCATCATGATATCAAGGTTTTTAACAAATTATTTTTATCTACTACTTTATTAAAACTATTCTGTAAGTCCTTTTTTTGCTTTTTAGCTAAATAATAAAAACGCACATCAATAAGCACATATAACAAAATACTTAAAACATGAAAAACAACTACCGCCATAGTTAATCCCATAATAAAAGAAAAACCTACTGCTGTAATAATATATGCGATTTTAAGGCCATAACATATTAAGGCTGCTTTTCTATGATTATCCCCCGCTTTAATTAATAAATGGTGATAATGATTTTTATCTGCTTTAAATGGAGAAGTTTTGTTTATCATTCTAGTTATAAACAATCTACACATATCTATAGCAGGAAATAAGATGGTTGCAAAAGCCACCATAGTAGCCGTATTGTTGCCATAAGAAAAAGCTTTCAGAAAGAATACCGACATAAAAAGGCCTAAGAGTAAAGAACCTGTATCCCCCATAAAAATTTTAGCTGGATTAAAATTAAACATTAAAAACCCCAGTAATGCTCCGCCAAAAGCTAATGCTAAAATAGCATAGTAAATATCTCCTAAAAAGAAGAAGGTTATACCAAAGACCATAGAGTTAATAAAACCTATCCCTGCTGCTAAACCATCTATCCCATCTATTAAATTGAATGAATTAATTATACCAGCAAAAAAGAATATTGTAATAGCCATACTAATGAGCCAATGAAAATCTGTAATGCCCAAAATGCCATGAAACGAGTTGAACTGTAACCCAGAAGCAAATAATATTGCCCCTACAGACAATTGAATGAGCAGTTTTTTAGATGCTTTTAAATCTCTTGTATCGTCTAACAAACCAGTAACAAATAATGTAATGGCTGAAAGAAGAATAGCTCCTATTTCCCAATTAAAGGGCAACAATAATATACCCAATATTATTCCTGGCATAAATCCAATACCCCCTAAGGTAGGTGTTGGGGTAAAGTGAGAAGCGCGTTCATTAGGGTTATCCATTAAATGGTTTTTCTTTACCCACTTAATTACCATGGGAATAACGATTACTGCTAAGCCAAAGCTTGCTAAAAAACCTATTATTGCTTTCATTAATTGTAGTGATGTTATCATAACTATTCGAAATATTTAGTTGGATTTCTTAAATGGGACATGCCATTTTTTCTTAAAAATTTAGGACTCAACTTACTTAACTTAGAATCCACACTTGATTTCTTATACTTGTAATCAAATGCATTTACGAGATTAGCGTAACGTTTAGCTATAATTCCCCAAGTATATCTTCTATTAGCTATTTCTTTCATGGATCTTCTATTCTTTAAAAGATCTGTAACAGTAAGAGAAAAAAGCTGCTTTTGTAACTCTGTAGTATTTTTAAAAAAAAATGCTTTGTTTTCAGTAGTTGATCTATTGTAAGAGACATCAAAAGATAAAATTGGCAAGCCTAAATACATGGCTTCTACTAAAGAGGGATTTGTTCCACCGGCACTATGGCCATGAACATAAATACGGCAATTAGAACGAAGTAGATCTAATCCTCTTTGATCATAAATGGGATCCATAATATGGAGGTTAGAATATTTACTAAACGTCTCTTTAAGGTTTTTACCGTAAAAACTCTTTTCCCAATTACCTACTATTACTAGTGCTTTGCCAGAACTAGCAAAAGCTTCTAGAACAATATGAATATTATTTTCTGGCTCTATCCTGGCAACTTTAAAAGCATATGGTTGTTTTAAGAAAGGGTATTTCTCTAAGTCTGAGGGTTCGGGTAAAACTTCCATTACATGATCTGCGCCGTATTCAATTAAACAACTTAAGGTTTTATAATTTATAGATGTATACCTTTTTATAGCTTCATTATCTGTAATATCTGCATGTGACCATTTTACAGCTATCTTTTCAGAAAAATGCAAAAAATCTTTAGCCGCACGGTTCCATTTATCTCTCCTCCATTCTAAGCCATCTATATTAACAATTATTTTTTTATTGGTAAAAAGTCTAACAAATGGGATTATAATACCTCCAGATACACCCAATACAATAAGAGTATCTGCTATAAATAATGCGTGTATAATAGATACTATATCATATACAATACTTTGAATACCGTTGGCATTAAAAGGGAGATAAAATAAACGGGCTCCATTATATTCTTTTACCTGTTCTTCTTTAGTGTAAGCCTTAGAACTACAGTATACAAAAAGTTTAAACTGCTTTGAAAGCTTATCAACTAAATGGTGTGCCAATGTTTCAAAGCCTCCATAACGGGCCGGTACACCAACTGTTCCTATGATTGCTACTTTTTTCATGCTTTTATTATTTACGTAATTGCTAAGCAATATCATGCCGAATTTAAAAACAACCTTATACAGCCCAAATTCAACGATTCACATAACTAGCTCATTCCCAATATGAAAAACTATCTAAATTTGAAATTAAAAAAACAAAAATAGCGAAGGCAAATCCTCCGCTATTAATTTATTTATCCTAGCCTCATTAGTTTTTGATTAAAGTTGAGGTATATGCATATCCATCGCCATCGGTTACTTTAACAATATATGTACCCGCAGCTATGTTGAGATTATCTAACGATATGCCAAATTCAGCATTATTAACAGAACTTTCATAAATTACTTTCCCTGTTATATCTGTAATTTGGCAATAGCTTATTTCAGTAAATGTTTCGTAAGCAAAATCTTTATGCTGTAATATCATATTTATCTTATTAGCTGATGGATTAGGCCAGATCATTAATTCGTTAGCTTCACCTGAATTATAATATTTAATGGTGTTGCTTACTTGTTTTGTGTTTACTGGTGCCTCGTAGTCGAAAACAATATCCGCACTGTTGGTTAGTAATTCCCCACCAAATACTTGCTCATTAGTTTTTATACTGTACTGAACAAAACCTTGGCTCTCTAAGTCAGACTTAGAAGAATCTGGCAAAAGAATGTTTTTAAACGTCCATATCAATTGATCTCCGTTTACTGTTAGTTCGTAATCGTGGCTAGAAACAATATTACTAATGCTTGCGGGATCTACTATCTGCGGTAATTCATTATATATGGTTACATGTTGCGCATAGTAGCTTCCTGTATTCTGAAAACGAACTCTATAAGAAACAACTTGATCTTTGGCTATATAACCTGCAGAACCTTCGCCTTTAGGCCACACAATAATATCATTAGGGTCTACAGCACCAACCACTTGATCTTCCATTAATAAAGAATTGTTATTGGTATTCACTTCGTTATTATTTTCAGATACTGAAATTAGGAAATCAATAGAATCACCAACTGTAGTAGCTAAACCTACACTGTCTGTAATTTGTAAGATAAACTCTTCTCCTATTTTTAAATCTTCAATTACCCATTTGTATTCATTACCATTCTGAAGATAAGAATTAGACGTTCCCAGCATATGAATATCTGCAGGAAGTGTAAGAGTTAATGTATCGTTTTCAGAATTAATGGTACCTTCATTTTTAACTGTTAAAACCATTGAGTTTTTAAATCCTCTTCTGAAAGCAGTAGCACCTGCCGTTACCGACAAATCATTAAACAAAGAGATGGCTGTTAAACCGAAATTAAGATCCACAACAGAATCATTAACCGAATTAATTGTAATTGGAAAAGAGTTGATACAAGAAGACCAATCCGAAACGGGTAAAATTTCAAGAGTATGGTTTCCTGTAGTAAGTGCTCTCATGAAAACACCCGCCTTTCCAGTATAAAACCGGTTTTCTTCAGTATCTATTTTTAAAGCAACACCACTTAACAATTGTTCACCTTCATCATAAATACAGTTGCTATTAGCATCTAAATACACATTTCCTTTTACCAAAGCACCTTCATTTTCTTCAATGGTAGAAATAGTATTTATGGCTTGGTTTGTTAAAACTTGTACTACTCCAGATGGCCATAAAATTTTTAAACTGTCTATGTTTTCCGCATTCCCTAAACCAAAATGTACTAAAATAGAGTTCTGACCACCAAAACCAGATTGGGAATTGACTTCTTTACTTTGCCAAACACCATTTGCTTTTAATTCTACACGGGTACCAATTGCCGATTTATTAGAAAGATTACCTATCAATTTGAATTCTGCCCAATTGTTGTCTGTACCATTGTTTATAAAGAATAGGTTTTCTTCATTTGAATGAGTAGAAACGTATAAATCTAAATCACCATCTCTATCAAAATCAGACCACGAATCACTGTACGTATTACCCAATGCAGATGTTACTACTTCTGAATGATTTTTAGTAAAAGTACCATCTCCTTTATTTAAGTATAAAAACTTTGCTTGATCTTGGTCATTTATGACATAAAGATCTAACCAACCGTTATTATCAACATCTACAAAACTACAGCCGTGTGAATTTCCTTTATCGTTAGATGGATTACCCTCATCAATTTTAGTAAACGTACCATCGCCATTGTTGGCATAAAATAAATTCTTTCCGCCTGAAGCGGTGGTTACAAAAAGATCTAAGTCTTTGTCGTTGTCAAAATCTCCCCAACAACTACCCACAGCATTAGAGGCATCTTGCACCACAACATCTCCTTCTACTTTTTCGAAATGACCGTTGCCTAAATTTTTGTACAATGCGTTATTTTCTTTATTACCATTAGGAACAAACAAATCCTGAAAACCGTCATTGTTATAATCTGCCCAAGTTGTTCCAATGGAACGACCTGTTTCTTGTGTCATTGGTTCTGTTTTAACTTCTGAAAATGTTCCGTTACCATTATTCTTTAATAAAACATTAAAACGAGTAGGCATAAAGTCACTAATAAATACATCTACATAACCATCATTATCGTAATCTGCCCAAGCACACCATGGTGATAACCGTTTGTTGTGCTTAAAAAGAAACGGCTTGCACTACTGAAATCAAATTACCTTCATTACTGTATAAACCATCTTTAGAATCAATATTATGTGCATTGTATACATCCAAATCGCCATCATTGTCAATATCCGCCCATGAAGAAGCAATAACTCCTCCTTTTGCAGCAGTAACATCTCCTGCTGAAACAGAAGTAAACGTTCCATTACCGTTATTGATATACAAGTTATTTGATTTCGATTTTTATCGTAAGTAGTCACATAAAGATCATCCCATCCGTCATTGTTTACATCTACCCAACTTGAATTCCAACTATCTATGGTAGAAGTAGTGGTTTCATTTTCCATTTTAGAAAATAACATATAGGTCGTGTTGTCGGTATCCATTTCTAAACCTTGTGTAATTACAGACTGCTCTATTTGACCATCAATCGTACCTGTTAGAGTAGATTCTACCACTACAACAGTTCCGTCTTCTACGGGTTCACTGTTGTTGTAATTAACCGAACCGTAATATCAGAATTAATAGAATAACTTTTAGCCGGGTCTAAATCCGGTAAAGAATCAAAGACTGCTTTTGATTCGGAACCTGAAGTTTGATGATTTCTCCGTCGTAACGTTAAGCCATCTGCATTATTCACAAATTGACTACTTACAATTTCTAAACCTGAACCTACAATACACTCTGCCGTTACATGTCTCATACATTTGAAGTCATTAAGTATTAAATCCGTAGATACATTTAATATTCTCTCCAGGCGAAACCATACTTTCCGAATCAATAGAGTTCCTGCCCAAAAGCCTTGGTCTTAATGAAGAACCAAAATACATCATCCAATTATCATTAAAATTGGTGTTCATTACAGAAACAGATTTATCGGATTCTATTAATAAATAAGGTCTTTCTGGTCCTGAATTAGGATTTCCGTCCCCATTATATATCGATCTCCATTCATCTAAATTTAAAGCGCAATCCACATATCTGCCCGGTAAGAATTTGATACGTTCTATTAATCTCTGCTCCTTCAGAATAAGCATCTTTAACCGTAACATTTACGGTATCATTCACCGGCAAATATATAAGCGTGTGTCATAGGGTATTGAAAAAACTCTCCTGTAAAAGGGTCTACCACATTGTACTCGTAACCCGGAGGTGCCATGTATACCAAAAAACGATCACCTGCCGTCGTTCCTGCTTCAGAAGAAACCATTGTAGCAATATCGGAAGTTCCCGGAGAACCTGTTTCCAGCCAATTGGCTTCAAAAACAGACACTTTTTTCCCCGGAGTACATTCAACCCTAAAAACATTTTGATGTGATTGCTCCTACATGTCTACCTACCCAGTCGCCTGTTTGTAATTCATCTAAATTCCAGTTATCTAATTCAATCCATGAAGAACCATTGTAATACGTTAGCTCAACTTCATTATCGTCATCCCAGCTAACAATTCTAACTTCTTGTTCTAAACTTAGCCTGATAAGGAACTGCAAAATAAAATAACTCACCAGAAGAACTACCGTTTGAAGACGGTACATAACCGCCTCCATCTCGTTCATTTTCCCATAATGCTCCATATTGCAACAGATACTTTTTTATTTGATTCTACTAATATACGTAGCACCAGACTCTAATAAGTTTCTACCTGGTGTAGTGGCATGAATGGCATCTATACCAGGACTAACTGTAAAGTTGGCTACCACATCCTGAATTGAATCATTAACATTAGTAAAACTAGTAATGATGGTAGGTGTAATAGATATTTTTCGTATTGAAACATTTGTTTCACCATCTTCAAAAGCAAAAACATTTAAATCTCTATTGGAATAAGAACCTGGTGGAACATAGAGAATAAACTTCTCCCCTACCGAAGATTTATCAATGGAAGGAACCCAATCGTGCTGCCAATCACTTTTAGTTGATTGAGAAGCATATACTAGTTTATCGGAACGAATAGTAAAATAATCTCCATCTCTTTTTAAAACCCCACCTGAAGCATATCTGGCATCGTCATTAATTCCGTTGTCTTTAATGTATAAAACATACGATTGACCTGCCATTAGATATCCACTTTTACTATCATCTGCATCTCCGTCAAAATCGTCATCTATAATTTCAAAATAAGTGCTGTCGTAAATTGCAGTAACAATTAAAGAAACATCTCTTTTCACAGCATCATTATTTGACGGCACAAAAATATTAAAATAGGTAGAGGGTTCACCGGTAGCAAAAACCAATGTTCTACGAATACTACAAAACATTATTGATAGTAAAAATATTTTTTCATAGTTCTTTAATTTTATTATCCATAGTAAAGAAAAAGTATGCCTAGACTTAAATAAGCCTTTATCTCTTAAAATGAGTATACTAACTTTTTTTCATTTGCAAAATGGAATTTATTTCCCATTTTGAAACCCATAAAAAAGATACAAAATCATATAAATCAACACTTACCCGCAAAAAAATAAAAAAAGGCGACATTTTTAATCCGCCTTATTTATGTTTATACAAACTGAATTCCTTTAAAAAGTCCCTCCATTTAGCATTAAAATGGCTAAGTGTAAACCCATTTTTGTATCGATTTTTTGCTTCATTCCCAAAGACAGATATTGAATTTTTATCTGTTATAAATTTACGAATAGTAGCCGCTAATTTTTCTGGTTGATTTGGCCCCACCAAATAACCTGTTTGGTTATTTATAATTGCTTCTTTTGCCCCACCATGATTAGTTGCAATTACTGGTCTTCCGGCAGACATTGCTTCTAAAACGGTTGTGGGAAAAGGATCTTTCATTAATGATGGTACCAAACAAACATCTGCTTCTGCCATAGCTTCCGATATGTTTGGCGCAAAATCTTTTATCTCTACAAATGGATCTAGATTATAACTGGCAATCATTGTTTTTAATTCTTCTAAAAGATGTTCATGACCACGTAATGCCCCTCCCATTAAAACAAAACGAGTTCCTTTTAGCTCTTCAACAGGAATTTTAGACAATGCTTCAATTAAATACCATTGCCCTTTTTTAGGCATTATTCTTCCGAAAAGATAAAATTTAACTTCTCCGTTTAGCATTTTAGTTTTAACTGGTACCGCTGTTATACCGTTGTGTAATACAGTGATTTTTTTATCTAAAGAAGCGTATTTTTTCATCCCCTCAGAAACCGCATTAGATACACAAATCACTTTATTAGCAAATGCAGCACACAAGTAGGACGTAACATAGCCAATTACTTTAGGCGATTCTATAATTTCATGTACATGAATATAACGTGGTATTCTAAAAAAACGTAAAATAGGTAACATAAACGAACAAGAAAGTGTATTTACATAAGCCGATTTAAATTGATGTTTTTTGTTTTCCCTTCTAATATAGAATAGAAAAGAAAAGTTTTCTTTTATAAATTTTAGAATACCAATTGGGGTAAATATTTTACGGTAAATCACCGGTAGCCCTGGGGTAATTTCAACTTCTGTATTAATTGTGTTTTCTTCTATAAAATCTTTTAAGGGCCCTTCAAATTTAAGATAAACCACTTTTTTTACTTTTTCAGGATAAGCATTAATGGCATTTACTAAAATTCTATCGGCACCGTATAGTTCAGAAGACGGATGAAATATTGCAATTGCATTTTGTTCTTTTTCCTCAAAAGCTTCTTCATATGCCCGACTAATTACTTGTGCTTTATATGGCCATTTAAAAAACATATTAAAACGAGCGTAGGAACGTTGACTTAATTCTTTAGCATAATCAATGTTTTCATAAATCGTTTTTAATGCTGAAGATAAATTTCCGATACAGTTTTTTCTATCTATATAATTTACCTGAATCCCAGCATCTCCCGCTAATTCGCCTGGGCCATAATTATTAAGCGTAATTACAGGTAATCCATAACTCATTGCTTCTGGCACTACCATACCCGCACCTTCATGAGAAGGGAACAAAAAAGCAGATGAAGTGCGGTAAATTTCTGCCATTTCTTTTCTATCTACCCACTCTATCCATTTTATAAGGTGATTAATTTGTAATTTTTCGGCTAATGATTGTAAAGCTTCTTTTTCTTCTCCTTTGCCTACCAATACCAATTGAACTTCTTTATTTAGAGTTGTTTCAGCAGAAAATTTTGCAAAAGCCTCAATAGCTAAATCAAATCCTTTCATGTAAACAAACCTACCAACGCTTAAAACTCTAAACACATCCTGTTCTGTATTAGCGATCTCTACCTCCTCACTTGCCACTGCAGGTAATAAACTGGTTTTAGACACATTTACTCGCATTACGTTGGGTATACTACTATTAATAACAAAGATCTTTTGTGTTTTCTGTATGGCTAGTCTAAAAAAAGGGTCTAAGTTTCTTAAACTCCATTTTAAAATGAAATAAAAGCGATCTGTTAAAAGTGTTTTAAAACTATAAATAGGTCTTATAAATTGCTTTTCTACTTTTGGGTGATGGCCAACAGGGCCCCAAAATGTTGGCTTACCCAATCTCCATAAAAACGTTGGTGTATTATCACTATGGAAATTTAAGGTATGAGCAGCGTCAAACTGAAAGCCTTTCCTTTTTATAAATTGAACAATGAAAATTTGCCACAAGTAATAATAAAGCACATATCCTCTTTCCCCTATTTTCTTTTTCCACCACATGGCCCATTTTGGTAAGTCAAAGCCAAAAAACTCCATATTATCTAATACCGGATCCTTTACTTCGCTCTTATATTTTTCTACATGTGGAATATTATTTTCTCTAGTAATTACAATTACTTTATAGTTTTTAGCTATTTCCCTAGACATGTTCCAACCAGTTCCGTCCTCAGAGCCTTTATATGGATTAATAGCGTATGCTGTTATAAGTATAGTTTTCATAAAAAAATCTATTAAATTAATTAAATAATAGAGGTGAACTCTTTAAGAATAGAAGCAATAGTTTTATCTAATTCCTTATTTTCCAAAGCCGTGTATTTACCTTTATGCTTTTGTCCCATCTCAGTAAACAAATCTTTGTACCCCATCGTCAACTCTTCAATAGTAAAAGGATCTAATTCTTGTTTTCTCTTATAAACTACTTGTGGGTCTGCATATAAAAAAATATTTAATCTTGGTTTAAAAATAAAACTGTATAGCCATTTTACTACATTTTTATTTAAGTGGATATTAGACCTTTTAGAATCGTTAATAAAGTCGAAATAATACCTATCGTACAAAACAATTTTACCTCTTAACGTATACTTGAAATGCACATAAACTTGACCTAAAAGGTAATCTGTATAGTAATAGGTAAACCTTAAAATTGAAGATAAAACATTCTTGTTTTTTCCTTTTCTTGGAATAGTTTTAGACGCTATATCTTCGGCTTTTACTTTGCCGTGTTTAATGGCACTAAGTATTGGCAAAATACCTGGCCTGTGTCTTTTTAAAACAACTTCTTTTCTGAAAGTGTGTTCTATTTGGTCTTTAACTAAGTTGATTACTGTAGATTTACCAACACCGTCTACACCTGTAAATGTGATCACAAATCCTGAAGCTTTGAAAACAGAAGTTAATGTATCTTTTAAATAATTTATTCCATTTTTAGCATTTAATAGCGGTGAATACGAAGGAAAGGTTTTAAGCGAGTTTAATAATTTGTCTTTAAGTCCTTTTTTGGATACAAATAGCTCTTCAAAAGTAATAAAATCTAATCCGTACTTTTCATTTATGTATTTAACTGCAGAATTTTTATATCTAACAGGTGCCATATTAAAATGTGTTGCATATTTTAATGGTATGCTTGAATTGTTTAGCGTGTAAAAAAGCAAACAGTATTCTATATCAAAACGAACCTCGGGAACTATTACATCATTTTCATTATAACTGGCCGATGCCAATAAAGGACGAATATCCATCATTTCGATATTTTTTCTTTTCAACTGATTAATCAAGTCTATACTTAAGAATGATCCATCTTTAAAGAAAAGTTCTATGGTAGTCATAAATGATTTACTAATCACTTTAGATTTGTTTACCAAAATATGTGCTTTAGAAAATGAAGAGATTTTATTTATATCCTCTTTTTTAATAGCAATATCTAAATCTGAAGAGTAATCTAATTTCTCTAAAGAATTGGCATTAAATTTCAAGAATGCATGTGGGTAATTCCCTAATTCTCGATTTAATACCTTAATAAATTTTGTTCTTTGATTTTCCACTTCAGATACATTTACATATTTTAATAAAATTTCTTCCCATGCGTTTATTAACCATTCATGTTGAAGAGAAAGCTCTTTTTGTTTTCTAAATAAAAGAAGGTTAAAACTGATGGTCTGTAATAAGTATAGTTTTAAATGCCTTTCTACATCTATGTTGTGCACTTTAATTACAGAATCTATGCTATCTAACTTTAGGGCTTTGTGTATATCTTCTATAATTCTATGTATAGATTTTTGTTCTATTAAAATTCCTCTTTGAAAATGAAAGTGAAACAAGTCAAACAATGCTGGTGCGTTATCTTGCATCATTTCCCAATCGTAAACCTCTAATTTTTCTCTGTTCACAAACATATTCCAAGGTGTAAAGTCAGAATGGGTTAAGCAGGTAGAGACTGTTTCTTCTTCATGCACATTCATGGTCTTTTTTAAAAGCTCTAACAAGCGAACCAGCTTACTAGTACTGTGTATAGCTCTGGTTAAAGAAAGCTCCTGAAGGTTAGCACTAAGTCCCTTCCAGAAAGAACTTTTTAATAGATATGTAGTTTTGAAAGTTGAGTAAAAAATTTCATTTAATGCATTGGCGTGAACCGGCGTAAATTCTTTTTCTCTTACAGAATTCTTTTTCTTTACGTTAGAAAAAGTGTAAAATCCGTTTTCTGAAGAACTATCTACCAAAGGTGTTTCAATTAATTTTAAATTATATTGGCTCAATTTATAGGCGGCTTTAGCCTCTTGCTCTACATGAAATTCACTTGTAGAGTTTAATGGTAATTTTGAAAAGAATTTCACCTCACTATTATTCATGCATGCCATTAGAGCCGTTCTATTTTGACCTGGCGTACCAGTAAATACACTAAAATTATCTAAGCCACGGTTTTCTAATACTTCATCAATACGTAAGTTCTCTTTATAAAAAATACTTATAGAGCCTGACTTAACCCATGACCCTAATCCTAATTGTTCCGATTTTTTTAAAACATTTTCAATAATTTTTGATCTCCAATTAGACGCATTATAAAAACACAACACTTGTGACGTCTTACCAGGTGAATAAAGCCAACGGATAGTACCATCTGTGTTTGTAATAAAATCTAGTTTGATATTCTTATAACCAGGCTTTTTAAAACATTTGGTAAAATCAAAAATATAGTCGTAATCAGATAGGTTTAATAATAATTTATCCGTACTTAAATGGTCGAAATTAAAAAACACAGACGGTGCTTTTCTATCTAAAGATTTACCATAACTATTGTTACCTACCACCTTATTGTGGGGATCAAATAAAGTAATATCACATAAATCTGCTACAAATATTTTAGTTAGTAGCTTAACTTCCGAAAATTGAATTTGATCATTCATAGTAAAAGTATTTGACCAACTAGATGTAAAAAACATGCCAGTAAACATAAACACTCTTTACTGATAAAAAACAAAGTTTTTATTGATTTACAATGACTTACACTACCCCTTTAGGTGCCATATCGGAACAGAATTTCCCAGTTTGGAACTACGCCACTTCATTCATCTTTCTTAAATAGCATTCCCAATTCCATGAATCCCGTAGTGCATCTTTCAAATCCAGCTCCGCAGACCATCCTAATACTTCAGAAGCCTTAGTGGTATCTGCATATATTTTCTCAATATCACCAAGGCGTCGTTCTGTTATTTCATAATTTAACATTAAGTTATTAACTTCTTCAAATAAGCGAATAGCTTCTAGTACTGTATTCCCTTTACCTGTACCTATATTAAAAGCGGTAGTTAACTTTACTTCTTTTAGAAAATCAAGAGCCGCTACGTGTGCTTTAGCTAAGTCTACCACATGTATAAAATCCCGAACACAAGAACCATCTGGAGTGTTGTAATCTGTACCAAACACCATTAGTTTATCACGAATACCAGCTGCCGTCTGTGTAATAAAGGGAAGTAAATTTTCGGGTTTACCATTGGGTAATTCACCAATTAATCCACTTGGGTGTGCCCCTACTGGATTAAAATACCTTAGTAATATGGCGTTATTTTCAAGAGTATCTGTAATCATTTGCTCACCAACCTGCTTGGTATACCCATAAGGAGATTCTGCTTGTTTAATAGGTGTTGTCTCTGAAACCGGTAATTCATCTGCTTGGCCATAAACGGTACAAGATGATGAAAACACAAAACGTGGTATACCAAAGGTTTTGACCAGTTTTAGCACTGAAGTTAAAGACCCTATATTGTTCTCATAATACTTTAAGGGGGAAGAAACCGACTCACTTACCGACTTAAAAGCTGCAAAATGTATAACTCCTTCAATGTTTTTTTCAATCTTTAATACTTCTTTTAATTTTTTATAGTCTCGGCAGTCTATATGGTAGAACTTAATTTTTTGTCCTGTTATTTTTTCTACATTCTGAAGAATCCAACCACTTGAATTGGAAAAATTATCTACAACAATGGGATCATAACCTGCATTAATTAATTCAATAACCGTATGTGAACCAATATAACCAGCACCGCCGGTAACTAAGATCTTATTCTTTGCCTCCATAATTGAAACATTTTAAGTTGAACATTTTCTCTGGCAGTAAGCCTTGTCTTTATTTCTACTACATAAAGCAGTATTAAATAATGGTAAAAAATTATACCGTAATTGGCTTCACCAAAAATCCCAAATTCTGTAAACGAATTAATTATTATAGGTATATAAACCGCAATAAAGAAATCTCTATAAATACCCGTTTTCTTTAATAAAGCAACCCTAGTTGTTACCACTAATTGCCAAAATGTAACAAAGAAGCCTACAAAACCTAGGTTCATCAATACTTGCATAAAAGTATTGTGTGTCATTTTAGCTGGGTAGGTATTTAGTCCCTGAAAATAATCGGTATAATTAATTCTCATAAAACCATAACCAAAAAAGGGTTCTCTAACGATCCCCTCTCCCAATAAAGCTTTCCAAAACGGTAGACGTCCAGTCATACTCATTACTTCTTCTACTCCCCCATCATCTTTAAAAATCACAAATTTTACTAAAAGCGGCAAGGCAATAAGCCCTGCTGCTACCATGGCAATTTTTAATTTCACATTATCTGAAATTAAAACTAACACCCCCATAATTAGCAAAAAACCTATGGCTGAAGAACGGGAAGAAGTCATGGCCAACACTACAATAGCTACAATAATCATTAATGTACCCCATACTTTAGATTTCTTTTCAGACTTAGTGATGTATAAATAAGCCAAAGCTGCTGCCATGCTTGAAAGCATTCCTAATTCATTGGGATTCATAATCCACCCTCCCAAACGAGTTTCTTCTCCGCCACGCATGGAACGATAAAAGGTATCTGGTTCTACAAATGCACCAATAATAAATATTATCATGATGGGAAAAAAAGCCCATGTAAACACTTTTACTAAATCAATTCTTCTTTCTGGGAAATAGTGGTTTACCATAGCCACGACCCTCATATAAAAAAACACAAACACAAAACTTTCAAAAGTCATAAACCATTGTAATGCAGAATAACCTGGGTCTGTTGACCAACCGAAAGAAGCAAAACCAATGGCTAAATAAACAAGGTATAATATTGGCGCTAATATATTTTCGTATTTAAAGGAGGTAGGACAGCCTAACTTCTTTAGTTTATACTGAACAAACAATATAGACCCCGTCATCCCTAAGCGAGAAATAGTTTTAAAAATTTGATTGACGGCCCTTTCTTCCACAATAGAAAAATACCCCGCAACTTTAATCATAAATATTATGGTTAAAACAAACGTGATATTCCTAACCAGATACGGGGCTTTAGGCTGCATATTCTTTAATTAACTGTCTTGAAATATGTTCCCAATTAAAATGTTCTACAACCATCTTTTTTGCATTATTAGACAGTGTCTCTATCTCACCATTTAATTTAGCCATCTCTGCCTTTGCCATGTTTACAGATAATTGCTCTGGGGTATTTTCTTTCAAACAAAAGCCACTTTCTGCTATTACTATAAATTCACCCATATTGGTCTCTTTACTAACTATACAAGGCACACCTAAACCAGAAGCTTCTAGAACTACACCGGGTAATCCTTCATTTCTAGAATTAAGACACATATAATCCATTGCTGTCATTAAAGACAATTTATCTTCTCCGTATTTTGGGCCTAAAAATTTTATGTAATCAATTATGCCCAGCTCTTCTGCCATTTTCTTTAAGGCTTCTAATTCATTACCACCACCAATCATCCATAACTCTGGTATTAAACGAGTATTCTTATGAAAAAGAGCAAATGCTTGAAATAAAATATCTAATCCTTTAGTTACAATATCTAATCTACCCACAAACCCGAAAACCAATTTATCTGGAAGTGGTATTAAGGGTTTTTCATGATGTAATTCTTCTAAATTCTGTCCATTAGGTATAATACAATAAGGAACCGTGCCGAATACTTCGTTACTACCATCAACTTCGCTTTTACCAATAAAATGAACTTTCTTTGCGTTTTTAACTAAATAAGATTCAAATAGATTGATGTAAATCTTTTTTTTCCAATTGCTTCTTTTTAACGCTACCGTATTGTATGCACCGTGTGGAGTAAAGAAATAATTGAATTTATGTTTTTTAAATAGTTTGGCTAGTTTATAAAATTGAGGAATAAACCCGCCATGTAAATGAAAGACTGTATCCTTTCTAATTTTCTTAATCTCGTTTTCTATATCTTCCGACAGCCTGAACTTTATACTATAATCCTGAAAAAGAACCGTATTGTAGTTTCTTTCAGGGTAATTATGAATAGGGTCCATTGTAATTCCCCATACAGAAACAGAATAACCTAGTTTAGTTTGGTAGGTAGCTAAACTGTTCACTACTTTATTAACACCATTCATTCTATTGGGATTAGCTTTACCTAAAACCACATGTATTATTTGAAGCCCCATTTTAATTCGGATTTAAGTGAATAGAAATAGATCCCTAGTGTAAGCAATTGAACAGCAAACAAGCCTAACAAAACGCCCGCTAACCCCATGAATTCTACTATTGGTTTAGCAGCTAAAAAACTAAACCCGGCACTTACTATATAGCTTATGAAAATTACCCCATTGTGTTCTACCGTTCTAATAACAAAACGAAGCATGGTTCCTACAAACACAAACACATACAAAACACAAAAAGCCAATAAAACATAGTGATACTCTATTGACTCTATGCCATAAAACAGCTCTAAAATTTGATTTCGGAAAATTGCAATTAGGCCTAATAAACCTAATGTTGGTAGTGCCGCCTGTTTAGTAATCTTAAACATATATTGCATCATTTTTTTTGATCCCGAAGAAATCAATATCTCGGATGCTCTAATGGGAACCATGTTTTCCATAGCTAAAAATAAAATATGAAGAATGCCTACCACATTCTGAGCCATTCTTATAGCACCTACGGCTAATGGACCAATAATTCCGGCGGAAACAACAATAAAAAAATTGCCAGAAAACCATTGTAATAAAGCTGTACCAAGAAGAAACTTAGAGTAATTCCAATTTATTTTTAAAACCTTAGCCAAATGTTTTATAACTAACCCTTCTCTATAGGTAAACAATAATGAAAATAGTATTGAACCAGACAATAGGATTAACAAAACCGCAAACGTGCTCTCTAGCGTTAAAAAACCATTTAAATAAAGTATAAATACTAATATGGGCTGTAATCCATAACCAATTACATCCATTAATAATACAGAAATGGGTTTATGCAACGTAAAAAAAAGTCTTCTTAAATAGTCATTAAATACAAAGGCACTTACCAAACCCGATAGTACATGAAAATTAACCCCATTTCCCCATTCTGGATAAAAATGAACAGTTATTGATAAGATACAATAGGTAAATACATATGTTAGCATTGAAAACAATACTTGAACCCCCATTAAAGAAGCCAAATATTGTTTCTTATCTTCTTGTTTAGGGTAAATAGAGTATAAAGGCGAAATTATAAAGGCTTGGTGCAAACTACTGGCAAATAAAACAGCCATCCATGCCAGTGCAAACAATCCATAATTGGCTAGACCTAGATAACGAGCTAAAATAATTCCTATAACAAAATTAACCCCACTCACTAAAGCTTGATCTGTTAAAACCAATAATTTCTCTTGGTTCGATTTAATAGTAATCATTAGCTTTTTCATAGAATATAGGTATTTAGGTAATACTTAAACTTGTTTATAAAACCTTTCGGGTTAACATTGTACCTAAACCTTTTACCTAAATAATCACCACTAAAATTTGATGCTTTGTGAGCATAATTCAGCAATAAAAACATATTCTTAAGCTGGTATTCCTCTTTAATAACATCTGGGTGAGAAGCGTAATTTACAGTTGTATGATTGGCTCGAAACAAATACAAAGTAAGGTCTGAATTAGCCATAATCTGTATTCCTAAAATATCTAAGGCACATGCGGGACTATCTACTACTACAAAATCAAACTCCTTTTTTAAATTCTCTAAATATTGATTTATAAATACTTCCCAAGAAACATCTAGATGAACATATTTATATTTTTGATTTGCCTTAATTTTAAGCTCACTAATTGGTGTATATTCTAGTGCTTGATTTGTAGAAACAAGTCCCGCATCTAAGCAAACTACTGAATACCCTAAGCTAACCAGTGCTTTAGAAAAAAATATAGACACATAGCTCTTCCCTTCGCCCCTAAGCGTAGAACATACCGAAAGCATACTATTACTAGCTAAAAGGCCTTTTAACTGTAGACTTCTGGCCAACATTAAAAAATCTTCTTCTTGATCCCCTTTCCTAATTATTCCAGCAATAGGAAGCATTGAATTCTTTTCTATATCATCTCTAGATACAATTCTAGCTTTTACAAAATGCCATAAATAGACTAATGTAATAGCTGTTATCAATCCAAATAAGCAGGTTACAAAAGTTATTAAAACTTTGTTAGGAGAAATTGGTTCTTTTGGGGTTACCGCTTTTTGAATTATTCTGTGAAAAGCAATATTTGCAGTTGACGCAATTGATGCTTCTACTTTTTTCTGAGACAAAAAATTGTAAACCGATTCCTGCAAGCGAAATTCTCGCATTAAAATCTCTAAATCTCTTTCCTTCCTAGGAAGCGTTTCAAATTGTTTAGAAGCTAAGTCATACGCTGCTTTTACTTCTTTTCTTTTAGTAATGATCTCATTTTTATTCTGCTTAATAGCTTCTTTGATATATGATTTTATTTCGGCAATCTTTTTATCTACAGCAAGTACTTTCTCATTTTCTGGTGTATATCTTACTAATAAATCTAATCTTTCGTCATTCCATAATTTAAGTTTCTTTACTAATTCCGTCATTAATAAATCTCCAAAACCAAAATTAATAGCTGTCGCTTCAAAATAATCCCCATCCCTAATGTATTCTTCCAGTTGTAAAACAGCGCTTTCATTTACTTCTAAATTTATAAGCTGAACTTTTAATTTAGAGATTTCTCTCAAGCCCGTTTCTGTTTCTTGAAGGGTATTTACAACGTCATTCTTTTGCTTATAAGCCTCTAATTCTCTTTCTGCAGCATCTAATTGCTTGGCAACTTCTTGCAATTTAACATCTAAAAAAACTTGGGTTTGTGCTGCTGCTTGTGCTTTATTAGCTATGTAATCATATATATATGCTTTTGAGATTGCATTAATTAGTTTAGAAACTTTCTTGGGATGCTGATCTTTATATACGATTCTAAGTACAGGAACTTCTTTATCGTAAGCGCTTACATCTAACTTATCGGAAACATAAGTGATTAATGATTCTCTAGAGTAAATTTTAAATTCATATTCTCCAATTAAATCCAAACCATTATTTTCTATTCTTTCTTCTTCTTTATTAAGTGTTATTTGCCCTCCTTCTATTATAATGGGCTGGTTAAACTTGCCTTTTATTATATGTGTTTCTTTTTGATAATCATAAAAAATGCTAAAGTCTTCCTTGTTATGTACAATCACATTAAAAACTCTGTCATACAATTCAGGATTAAGAATTTTTTGTTCCACAGAAAAAGGACCATCGTGATACAACATGGTGTTCTTCATTTTTCCTTTTCTGTATAGACTAACATTAAAATCTAAGCTATCTAAAGCCTGAGAAACTATTAGAGGGGATTTAAACACCTCTACTTCAGCTTCTACTTTATGTTCAACTGTAAATACATCAAAATCTTTATATAGAGCATTGTTACTAAACCCATACTTTTGATCATCTAACTTTATTCTACCAATACTTTGATACATAGTATCTGAATAGCTAATAATTTTTCTAGCAGTATACCACGAAAGGAAAAATACCAATGCAATAAAAGGAGATCCTTTCACTAAAGGCAACAATTGTTTTTTCATGGTTTGGAAGCCGTTCATAATCTTTTATTTCTGAATTACAGTTAGGATTAAAGCAACAGCTGTTAAGGCACTTGCTAAAGGAATTATTGTTGGGGCCTTTTGATCTAACATTTTACCATTTCTAGAAGGCACATTTATTACATCCCCAGATTCTACAACTATACTGTACAGCGCTCTATCATCAAGTTTGGTTAAGTCTATCTCATAATTAACGCCACCTCTAATTAGCTGTATTTTTCTCATATTAGCATAGGTTTGAAGCCCCTGGGATACACCTAAAATTTCAGTTAGGGTATTGCGCTCTTTATCTAAAATGTATTTTCCAGCTGTTCTAACTTCACCTAAAACAGTAACTTCTCTATTTAGAACTTTAACAACAATAATAGGGTCTACTATAGATTTAGCATAGAGTGGTATTATGAGTTCTGCGGCTTCCTGTCTTGTTAAGCCCCCAATCTTTACTTTTCCTACTTTAGGTAAAATTACGGTACTGTCTTTTCTGACCAATACCCATTTTCCAAAGGCTTCATTAGAATTGTAAATGCTAAATACAGAACCAATACTCATATCTGTATGATCCCAGATACTTAAGCTAATCTTATCATCTGTTTTAATTATATATTCATAGTCTTCATCTACATTAAAAAGATCTGTTAAATCTCCATGGTTTTTTGTCTGAAATAAATTCTGCGTCTTACAAGAAAAAAGCAAAAAACCGCTTAGCACAAATATTATAAAAATTAATTTTTTCAATTTTTTGTGGTTTAGTTATGCCAATCTAGATGGCCGCTTAAATAAAATATTACACCAACAATACATGCTAACCCAAAATAGACTGCTTTTTTGAAAAACTTAAAGCGTTTACTTTCAGAAGCAAACTGATTGTGTTGTACAATTCTCATTAAGATAAAAACCAATCTTTCTAGTGACTCTTCGTCTTTCTCTAAATAATCAAATGCACCGTACTTTAATGAATTAATCGCAACGTTCATTTCCTCTTGACCAGAAAGAAATATTACTTGAATATCTGGATTTACACTTTTTATTTTTTTAAGTAAATCTAATCCGTTAGTGTTTCCCAGACTGTAATCTAGAATTACAACATCTGGGTTTCTAAATAAGTTATCTATAAAAGACTCTCCTGTTTCAAAAATTATAACATTTTGAAAATTAGATAACTTCAATTTTTCTCGAACTAGGTTGGCATAAAATTTATCGTCTTCAACAATAAATATCTTAATATCTTTATTCTGAAACATAGCATTATAGGTTAAAGAGTTAAAAATCTAATACTACTTATACGTAAACCGTACCAAATAAAAAAAGGGTTATATATGCCTTAAAAAGCCTTTATATAATTAAGAAATTACAAATACGAGAAAAAATTCCCGTTTTAGGACTTAGAGTTTTCCCTTTAACTGATATACAAGCGCTTTTAATTGAGTTATAAGTTGTTTCGCTTTTGTTTGAAACTCAATATCTAAATTATCTGTAAGCTCTACTACTCTAATTAATTCATGTAATGAAATTACAGCTAAATACTTAACAGAGGGCTTAAGCTTGTGGGCGGTTTTTTTAATTGTTGCAAGATCTTTTTTGGCTAAGGCATTTTCCATTTCATTAATTTGAAGCGGTGTATCATCAACAAACATTGAGATCATTTTATTTTTAAAAACCTCATCCCCATAAGTTATTTTCTCAAGGCCAGATAAATCAACATAATTCTCTGTATTCATACTCTTAATATCTTTTGGTGATTCCTCTATTTTCTCTTTATATTCTGTGACCAAATTATTTTGATCTGAAAAAGCATTTGTATCTCCCATTAAGGCAGTTAGTTTTTCATATAAATCATTTTTCTTGAAAGGCTTACTTAGATAGTCATTCATACCCGCTTTTATACATTTTTCACTATCACCTTTTATAGCATTAGCTGTAAGCGCTATTATTGGGACTTTAGAGTGTAACTCTTCTCTAATTATTTCTGTAGCTCCAATACCATCTAGTTCTGGCATTCTCATATCCATTAGAATAATATCGTAATAATTATTCTTAACCTTTTCTACAGCTATCAAACCATTTTCTGCCCAATCCACCTTACATTTCCAGCTTTCTAAAATAGTTTGTGTGATGTAGCGATTTATATCATGATCTTCCACTAAAAGTACTCTAAGGTCTTGTAAAAATGAATTTTCCGTTAAAATTTGCTCTTCAGGCAAAATGGTATTTGCTTTTCCTTTTTGAAATTTAATTTCAAAAGAAAATTCTGATCCTTGCCCTACTGTTGACTTCACTTGTAGTTTCCCACCTAGTTTTTCTACCAATCTTTTAGAGATTGATAAACCAAGCCCTGTACCACCATATTTTCTAGAGGTAGTTTCATCTGCTTGGGAAAAGCTATCGAAAATATGTTTTAAATTTTCTGGTTTTATACCTATACCTGTATCTGCTACAGAAAATAATATTCTTTGATCTGTAGGGTTATCTTCTAACAATTTACAAGTAAAGCATACTTCACCTGTATTGGTAAACTTTACAGCATTGCTTAATAAGTTTATCAAAATTTGGCCAAGTCTGGTGGGGTCTGTAATTATATTTTTTTGAATGCTTCCAGACAACTTTTCAGCCTTTAACACTAAGCCTTTTTCTTCCGCTTTCAGTTCTAAAAGTTTAATAGAATTTTCTATGATGTTTTCAAGGTTGCAGTCAATTTTTTCAACTATTAATTTACCCGATTCTATCTTGTAGAAATCTAAAATATCATTTATAATAACTAATAGGTTTTCGGCAGAATTCTGAATGGCATTAACATAATTTTCTTGTCTTTCTGAAATAGAAGACGACATTAATAAATCGCTCATACCAATAATAGCATTCATTGGTGTTCGTATTTCATGACTCATATTAGCCATAAAAAGTTCTTTTGACCTAGAAGAGTTTTCGGCTAATTCTTTAGCTGAAATCAATTCTAACTCCATTTTTTTTCTTTCGGAAATATCTCTAGTTAAAGCTATAAATTCTAGACCGCCATTTTCTAGTTTATAAATATCAACAGTTTGGCCTACCCAAACTTCTTTACCCTCTTTGGTAAGTATAGGGAACTCTAAGTATGTAGACCTTTGTTGATTTTCAAATTGAATTTTATAAAAGTTTACTACACGTTGAACATGGTCTTTTTTAACTAAATCTGAAAAATGTTTGCCTAGAAGTTCTTCCTCAATAAAACCACACATATGTACGGCTTTAGGATTCACATAAATAAATTCTCCTTTATAATTACAACGGTAAATAATATCACTTACTGTCTCTACCAGTTCTCTGTACTTTTTTTCTTTTTCTTTAAGAACTCGTTCACTTATTTTTTTCTCTGTAATGTCTTGTAATAAGAGTAAATAAGAATTCTCTCCGTAATATTGAATGGGTGATGAAGAAACACAAAAGTCTTTTACGGCTCCTTTTTTAGATCTGAATTGCCATTCAATATCTCTACTTATTTCTTTTTCTTTGCATTTAAGATGGCTTAACAAGCGCTTATCCGAAACTGATAAGTTGCTAATTTCCATTTGCTCAAGCTCTTCAATACTATATCCCAAAAAATCAAAGGAAGACAAATTAGCTTTAAGAATTTTCTCGCTATCTAAATCGCATATTAATAAAGGAAGTGGGTGTTTGTCAAAAACATTTCTTAGTTGAAATTCACTCTTTACAATTAAAGAGGTTTGTTCATCCAAATCTTTTTCAATAACACTATATAGCTTGGCAAAATTTATATGAGCTTGCTTAAGTTCATTCTCTTTAGCACGTAGTTCATTCTCTACCTTAACTCTAGCTTGAATTTCTTGTTCAAGTTGTATTTGTAGCTTTGCTGTTTCATGTTCTACATTCATAAAAATAATTTAAAAATAGAACCTGATTACTGTTCCATTTCTTTAAGTAACCTATAAATTGTTGATTTACCAATATCTAAAATATCAGCCACTTTCATCACATTATTATCGTACTTTTCTAAAAAGTGACGTACAATTTTGTGGGTATAGTCTCTTAGGCTTGTTTCAACAAAAGTAATATCGTTGAGTGGATCTTCCGTTGGGAAACTAATACTATTTTCATCAATAATATTTTCCTCAGATAGAACCATAGCCAAATCCATTACAGCTTTTAATTCTCTTACATTTCCAGGAAAAGAATATCTTAATAGCTTTTTAACAGACTCCTCAGAAAGCGTTTTTTCGCTAAATTTATTCTCATTAGCAAACTGCTTTATAAAATGTTTAGAAAGGAGTATAATATCTTCTTTTCTTTCTCTTAAGGCAGGTAACTCTACGGGTAAACCTAACAAACGGTAATACAAATCTTGTCTAAAATTTCCGCTTTTAACTTCTTCCAAAAGGTTTTTATGAGTTGCGGCAATTATACGGCAGTGTAACTTAACCTTGTTGTTGCCCCCTACTCTTACCAATTCTTTTTCTTGAAGAACCCTTAACAATTTAGTTTGCATATTAAGGTCCATCTCTCCCATTTCATCTAAAAAAATGGTTCCATCTCCTGCTTCTTCAAACTTCCCTATTCTTCTTGCTTGTGCACCAGTAAAAGCTCCTTTTTCATGACCAAAGAGTTCACTTTCTATTAAATCTCTAGGAATAGCCGAAACATTTATAGCTACAAAGGGCTGTTTTTTTCTATCAGAATTGTAATGAATAGCTTTAGCCACAACCTCTTTACCTGTACCTGTTTCACCGGAAATAGATACAGTTATATTACTTTTTATAGCCTTTTCCATCAAAGAAAAAACCTTTTTCATACCAACACTTGTGCCTATTATAGAAGTTGAAAAGTCATACTTTTTACCTACTTCTTCTCTAAGAACTTCTACTTCCTTCTTAAGTTCTGTATTTTCTTTAATGTTGGCTAATGCCCTCCATATGCGGCTTGGTGTATCATCATCTTTAACAATATAATCGTAAGCACCTTCTTTTAACAAATCTATTGCGGTACCTACATCCTCTTGACCAGAAACCACAATTACTTGTGTACTGGGACATTCTTGTTTGATTCGTTTCAGTAATTCGGCCCCTGTAGTATCCGGGAAAGAATAATCCAAGGTAATTACATCTGGGTTCTCGTGAAGTTTTTCTAGTAAGCCCTTCCCTGTAGTTATTTTTTCTACTGAATAATCCGGATTTTTCTCCAGATGGTGAACTAAAAAACTAGAATACCACTGATCGTCTTCCGCTACAAAAATTTTAAACGGCTTCATATTAAAAATCTCCTCTCAATTAATTTCAACAATGTACCAATTTTAGAATTTTCTCATTTTGAGACATCTATTCAAAAAAAATGCCAATTCTAATAATTGAATTTATGCAATTGCTAAGTTATAAACAATAAGATGTATTAATGCCAATAAAAAATCATTATTTAAGCAATTGTTTCACATATAAATCCCTCTGTGGAAAAGGAATAGTAACTTTATTTTCTTTGAATAGGCGATCTATTTCAAAACGAATATCACTTTTAACAAATTCAATCCCAAACATATCTGTACACCAAAAAAGCAATTCAAAATCAATGGATGATTCACCAAAATCAATAATTCTAGCCATAGGTTCGTGTAGTTTAGATACACTATTCTGATTTTTAGCTGCTTCTACCAGTAAACCTTGTACCAATCTTAAATCTGAACCATAGGCTACCCCAACTTTAATCACAAACCTTGTCTGAGTACGGTTATGAGACCAGTTAATCACATTATCTTCTACCAATTTTGAATTTGGAACAATAATTACCTGATTGTCTCTGGTTTCTAATTTAGAGGTTCTAAAATCTACTTTTCTAACCTTTCCTACTAAACCGTCTATTTCTATTATATCGCCTACCCTAACGGTTCCTTCAAAAAGTAAAATAACTCCCGAAATAAAATCAAAGAATACTTCTTTAACACCGAATCCAATACCTACAAATAAAGCAGCTGAACCCGCTAAAAAAATAGATAAATTGACCCCTATGGTTTCTAAATATGAAACAATAACAATAACTGTTAAAAAATATTTAGTAAGCTGATAAACTGCTTGGCTTCTGCCTACATCCGAATTCCCTTTATCTAAATAGCTTCTAAGAAACTTTTTATAAAAAATTAAGAAGATTTTATACCCCACTAAAAACAAAGCCAACATCACCAGTTGATAGACCTTAATATTAAAATTCTGAAGGTCTAGCAATTGAAATTGCAACACTTCTACCAACGTTTTTTTCACTTCTTCCATTATAGATAATTACTATATCATTTTTTAAAATACTTAGTTACTAAAAAAAATGATAATTTCGCAGACTAAGGCAGTATTCAAATATGATTCTAACAGATAAAGAGATTCTTGAAGAGGTAGAAAAAGGCACAATTTTAATTGAACCTTACAATCGTGAATATTTAGGAAGTAATTCCTACGATGTACATCTAGGAAAACACTTAGCTACTTATATTGACAGAGAGTTAGACGCCAAAAAACACAACAAAATTGAGTTATTTGAAATTCCTGATGACGGTTTTATTCTTCAGCCAAACACTTTGTATTTAGGTGTTACCTTAGAATACACAGAATCTCATGCACACGTACCTTTTTTAGAAGGAAAATCTAGTACTGGTCGTTTAGGAATAGATATACACGCCACAGCCGGAAAAGGTGATGTGGGTTTTTGCAATACTTGGACCTTAGAAATTTCGGTAACACAACCCGTTAGAATATACCACGGCATGCCTATTGGTCAATTGATCTATTTTAAGGTAGACGGTGATGTAGAAAGAAGCTACAACACTAAAAAAGATGCCAAATACAACACTAGAACCAACAAACCTGTTGAGTCTATGATGTGGAAAAACAAATTCTAAGAATGAACCTTGTCTTACACGCTAGAAGACATCTTACAAGAAGTTTGGGGCTATCCTAGCTTTCGGACACCGCAAAAAGAAATTATAGAAGATTTTCTGAAAGGAAAAGATGTGCTGGCTGTTTTACCAACCGGCGCCGGTAAATCTATATGTTTTCAGTTACCTGCTTTAAAAAGGAACGGTTTAACGCTGGTTATCTCTCCCTTAGTTTCTTTAATGGAAGACCAAGTACATGGTCTTAAAGAAAAAAACATTAAAGCTGCGGCGCTTCATTCGGGTTTAAAAAAAAGAGAAACTACAGACGTTCTTAATCAGGCAAAAAACAACCAACTAAAACTGCTTTATGTTTCTCCTGAAAAACTACAGTCGGAGCATTTTAGAGAACACTTAAATTACATTAACGTTAGTGCTTTTGTTGTAGACGAAGCGCATTGTATTTCTCAGTGGGGTTATGATTTCAGGCCCGCTTATTTATTAATTGCGCATCTTTTTAAGTTTATACCGCGTGTACCTATTATTGCGCTAACAGCTTCGGCAACGCAAAAAGTACGGGAAGATATTATTGATAAACTTGAGCTTAAATCGCCCGAGCTACACAGTCTTTCAGTAAAACGAACCAATATTACCTATACGGTAGAAAAGACTTCCTTCAAAATAAAAAGGATGACCGAAATCCTGAATAAAGTACAAGGAACGGCTATTATTTACACCAACACCCGAAAAGAAACAACCCTTTTAAGCAACGAATTAGCTCGATTTGGTTTTTCATCTTCCGTATACCACGGTGGTTTAAGCGGCTCTAAAAGAAGCCAAATACAAGACAGCTGGATTAGGGGCAAACAACGCATTATCATTGCCACCAATGCTTTTGGGATGGGAATTGACAAACCGGATGTACGTGTGGTGATTCATAACAATCCGCCTGCTTCTCCAGAGGCCTACTACCAAGAAGCGGGTAGAGCGGGTAGAGATGGGCATCGTTCGTATACTGTCTTATTATTTGACGACAAAGACATTAAGATTTATGAAGACCAACTTGTAAGAAAATACCCCGAACCCGTTTACATTAAGAATGTTTACCAAGCCTTGGCCAACCATTTTCAGATGGCTATTGGAAGCATTGTAGAATACAGCTTAGACTTTAACATCAGGGAGTTTTCTGAAAAACAAAAGCTGCATGCATTAGAGTGTTTTAATGCTTTAAAGCTTTTAGAAAAATGTGGTTGGGTTAAAATGAGCGACAGTTTCTATCAGCCTTCCCGAATAAAATTTATTATTAGTCCCCAAGAAGTTTACAAGCTTCAGGTGAAATATGCCCATTTCGATAAAGTAATAAAAACCTTGCTTAGAATCTACGGAGGCACCTTACACAGCAATTACACCCGTATTGAAGAAGTTGAAATTGCCCGTCAATTGGGGGAAGCACCGGGGAACATTAACAAACTACTTTTTGACCTGAACCGCTTAAAAGTAATTGATTACCAACGCAGCAAAGACAAACCACAAATTACATTTCTAACACCAAGGGTTTCCGTGGATAAACTGAAATTAGATACGGCTTTTATTGGGAACATGAAAAACAACGATTCCCAAAAATGGAACGCTGTTTTAGAGTACATAAACAATACTAATCAATGTCGACAAATTCTATTTTCGGAATATTTTGGAGAAGAACAAGCTGAAAAATGTGGTTACTGCGATATCTGTTTGGCTGAAAAGAAAAAACTGGACAATAAAAATGAGGCCATAAAACTTCAATTCCAGGAACTCTTAATTTCTGAAAAGAAAATCAATCTTTCTGAAAAACTGGATAACTACAATAATAGAGAACAAGAGGTATTAAAAGAATACTGCCGCCAACTCTGTGAAGAAGGAAAAGCAGAATTAGAAAACAATTGGTTAATTTCAACAGTCAATTGATCATGAAAAGAAAGATTAGAGCTTTATTTGATCCCATTAGTCCCCTATTCTCAACCAAGAGTTTAATCAAGTTTTCGGGTCAAAAAATTGTACTGCCTTTTTACCATGCTGTCTCTAACAACAAATTAGCGCACATTTCTAATTTATATTCTAGTAGAAATGTAGAGCAATTTAAAGCCGACTTAGATTATCTTTTACGGTATTACCAACCTGTTTCAATTGACGAATTACACCAATTTATCACTCATAAAAAACCGGTAGATAAACCTATTTTCCATCTTACATTTGATGACGGTTTACAAGAAATAAAATCAGTAATAGCACCCATTTTAAAAGAAAAAGGAATACCGGCAACTGTGTTTTTAAACACAGACTTTATCGACAACAAAGACTTGTTCTACCGGTATAAAATCAGTTTAATTATTGAAAAACTGAAAACCAATAGTTCTACAGAAGACTTGGGAAATGTAGCCAAAACCATAAATACATCTACTGATCTAAACATTTGTATATCCGAAATTTTAAAATTACAATTTCACCAAACAGCCTTAATCAATCAATTAGGAACGCTTTTACAGATTGACTTCAATCACTATTTAACAACTGAAAAACCTTATTTAACTAGTTCAGAAATTAAAGAATTAGAAAAACAAGGTTTCACTTTTGGCTCACACAGCACCAATCATCCCTTATTCAGTCAATTAACGTATTCGGAACAAAAAGAAGAAATAATAAAGTGCTTTGCCTTTTTAAAAGAAAAACTGAATATTGAAGGCAACTATTTTTCTTTCCCATTTAGCGATGATGGCGTATCTAAGAAGTTCATCAACTGGTTGCATCAATTACCAGATATGAAACTATCCTTCGGTACAGCTGGTATAAAAAATGACGTTCATAAAAACCATTTGCAACGTTTACCTATGGAAGGAAACGTTTTACGACCTGCGCAAATAATCAATTCAGAATACTTATATTTCCTAGTTAAAAAACTGCTCAACAAAAACCGAATCCGTCGGAGATGATTAAACAGATTTACAAAAAACTTATCTCTGAAAAGAAAAGAAAAGAAGTTAGAAACTTTATTAAAAAGGCTTTTGTGCCTCTTTATTATGGCAAAAAATTCACTTGTAATTGCTGCAAAAAAAGCTTTAGAAGGTTTAGAACAAAAGGCCGAGTTCATCCAAGAAAAAATGCAGAATGCCCTAACTGTGGCTCATTAGAGCGAACAAGAGTTTTAGACTTTTATTTACATGATGAAACAAATTTGTATACAAAAAAAGGATTAAAAGTACTTCATTTTGCTCCAGAACAATGTTTATACAATGACTTAAAGCAATTAGATATAGAATATATTGATGGGGATATAACCCCATACTTTGCTAATTATGTGATTGATATTACAAAAATCCCATTCACTGATAATTACTTTGATTTTATTATATGCTCCCATGTTTTGGCCCATGTCCCTAATGAAGAGGATGCAATTTTAGAATTAGTACGTGTACTTAAAAGTACTGGAAGTTGTATAATCATGTCAAATATTGACCAACGTGCTTTAAAGACTTTTGAAGATGTTAGTATTATTACTGAACAAGAACGACTTAAAAATTACAGTGAACCCGATTTATGCAGACTACACGGAAAAGACTTTCAAAAAAGACTAGAAAAAGGAGGTTTTCTAGTAAAAGAAATTGATTACCGAATGCATTTCACTCACGAAGACCAAAAAAAATTCCAACTTGGAGATGGTCGTAGAGAGCTTATATTTAAGTGCACTAAGATATAATTACTAACCTTACTTTTAAACCAACCAATAAACCATGAACCCAATTCTAAATCAAAACCTCTTTTTTATTAAAGAACATGTTGGCATGTTTAAAGCAGCCAATAATTACGACATCTACAATCCTAATTCCACCGAAATGATTATGACATGTAGAGAAGAAAAACTTGGCTTCTTTACTAAAATGCTACGGTTTACGGATTACAAAAGAATGACTCCTTTTCATATTGAAATCAAAACGGTTACGGGTGAAAAAGTGCTTTCTGTAAAACGTGGTATTTCTATTTTTCTTTCTACTGTTGAAGTTTTGAACGAACAAGATGAATTGGTAGGTAAATTCAAACAAAAGTTTTTTTCTTTAGGCGGAAAATTTAGCGTAGTAGATCCAAACGATCGTATTTTGTGCAACCTAAAAGGAAAATGGACCAGCTGGGATTTCCGTTTCGAAAAAGATAAAATTGAATTTGCCCACGTAACCAAAAAATGGGCCGGTATTGGTAAAGAACTGTTTTCTACAGCAGATAATTACATGCTTGAAATCAACGAAAAAGTACCCAAAGACGATAAAATAAGAACCATGATTCTAGCCGCCGTAATGTGCATTGATATGGTTTTGAAAGAGTAGTTTTTTATTGATAAAATAACGGTCATTTGTTTTTTGTTTTTTTACTAAAGACGAAAAAATAAAAATTTAGATTTTCACCAACTTATAAACTTGTTTAAACCCTTCACCCTTCACTACTAAAAAATACACCCCCGGCGAAAAAGAATCCATTTCTAAAACTTGTTCTGTTTGTTCGGGGAAAAAGGTAATTATTAACTTGCCTAAATCATCCATCAATACAACTTCTGTAGGCAAATGGTCTTTTTTCCAAAGTAGATTAACTACTCCATTTGTTGGATTAGGAAAAATGCCAGTGAAGCGTTCAACAGAAAGACCGCCATTATCATAGATTACTCGTTTATCAATACTTATCTTAATTACTCCTGTATGAATTGCCGACAAATCCTTAGCATATACTTTTCCCGCTAAAAGAAGTGAATTATCGTCCGTTAAAACTCCAACATTGCAGCCTTCTTGCCCACCTTCAACTATTTCCAATTCAAATTTTCCATCTTCAGAAAAATCAACTTGCAACTGGCCCTTTTTATTAATTTTTAATGCCGAAAACTGATACGCATAAGCAGCTGTGTTCATAGATTCATTTGGTATGGTTCTACCTAAAAGGATCAGATCACCATTGTGTTCTTCCACTATTTTTTCTAGAAAATCCTGATTGCCGTTTACATCAAAAGTTAAAGTTTTAAAAACTTTAACTTTTAAAATTCCCATGGTAAAATCATTATCTGCATCATCGGTTTTAATGGCAACGGCTAATTCCCCGGTAGACAAAACAGTGGCACTCCTCATCCACGATTCATGCCCAGAACTGGAAGACCACTCCATACTTCCACTGGTATTGAAAGTAGAATCGGCAGAACCGTCTTTGTTCAACCTAACAATAAAGGCATTGTTGTATGGGTTTAAACTAGATCCAACGGCATAAATTTTATGATTTTCCATTTCTACTACGTCATAAAAAACACCACCAACGGCATGTAAGCGTTTAGCATTGGTTATAGAAACCACATTTTCAGTATAATTGAATTTCACCTTTCCGCTTTTTCCAAAAGTAAAATCGGGTGTTCCGTCTTGGAAATACCTTGCCAATACTGGAATAGTACCATGTCCTTCGGTAGAGTCCTCACTTGCTCCTGCCAGCAACAAACGATTATCATGGTCAATATAAATGGTTTCTGGCTGATCGTAGTTTCCTAAGAATTTTAATTGAATTAATCCGGAATTACCAAAGGAAGCGTCTATTTCTCCATCTGGGTTCAGTTTCATTAATAAAGAAGGCCTTTTGCTGCTTTCCGCAAACTTATATGCATATCCGTATAAAAAAATACCCCCATCTTCAGCTACCACAAAATCTCTGGCGCTTGTAAAATCATAACCTATAAAATCCGACTTTAAGGTTCCGTCTCTTCCAAAAGATTTATCCAAGGAACCGTCTTCGTAAAATTTAGTTAACGCAAAATCACTGTCATATCCTTCTGAAGTAACTTTATTGCTGTTTTGTAAAACAAAAAAACCGCTGTCAATTGTATTTTTTTCAATTGAACGAACCTCTCTGTAATCGTATTCTCCCAAAATCAATTTACCGGAATCACCAAAAGAAGTGTCCCAATTGCCTTGAGCCCAAAGACCTAAAGGACATGCTAAGAGTATGAGTAGTATTTTATACACTAAGATTAGTTTAGCAAAAACCAACAACTTTTGAATTACAGTTAATTTTAAAAATAATTAAAATTAACATCTATTAACAATAAATAAGGGTTGGTTAATTATTCTAACGCTTGAACTCATATTCATTATGTATGGCTATAACACTCCTATACTCCAAAACATAATATTTGGATTGACAGATAACAAATAGCTTCTTTTGAATTTCAATCCCATAAATTATTCTAACCCCTTATTTTTTATGATTGTAGAATTGTATCCAAACAAAAACAGCACTACATTAAGCCCAATACACCCTTTAGACTATACCATGAACTTAAACCAAGTTACCATACCGTCTTTAGATGTTACCGAAGCCATTGAATTTTACCAGCTTATCGGTTTAGAATTGATTGTAAAATCACTGCCTAACTATGCCCGTTTTCAATGCCCAAATGGAGAGAGTACTTTTTCCATTCATTTGTTGGAAGAAATACCCGAAGACAACGGAACTTGGATATATTTTGAAGTAGAAAATGTAGACCAAACCATTGAGCACTTTTTGCGGGAAGGAATTATTATTGACAAAATGCCCGAAGACAAACCTTGGCTTTGGAGAGAGGCTAGACTTAAAGACCCAGATGGTAACTTATTAATTATATACCACGCTGGCGAAAACCGAAAAGACCCGCCTTGGAGGATATAAAATCTTCAAAACAGAATACTTTTCCTGGCATCCATTAGCGATTAAAATTATAACCGTACTTTTGTACAAATTTCAGGTACTATGGAAAGCTTCAAAGAATTCAACTTATCTAACCCCCTTAATAATGCCATTGTTGATTTAGGTTTTAGCAAACCTACTCCTATTCAGCAAGAAGCATTTTCAGTAATTCGGTCTGGAAAAGATGTTGTTGGTATTGCACAAACCGGTACCGGTAAAACTTTGGCTTACCTTTTACCTATACTTAATGATTTAAAGTTTTCTAAACAAGTAACACCCCGCGTTCTTATAATGGTGCCTACCAGAGAATTAGTATTGCAAGTGGTGGAAGAACTTGAAAAACTAACTACCTACATTAACCTTAGAATTAAAGGGGTTTACGGGGGCGTTAACATGAAAACACAAGCCCAATCCTTGTTAGTAGGAATGGACGTCTTAGTGGCAACACCAGGTAGATTATACGACTTAACCATTAGCCAATACCTTTCTTTAAAAGCAGTTTCTAAATTAGTGATTGACGAAGTGGACGAAATGCTGGATCTTGGTTTTCGTTTTCAGTTGACCAATATTTTTGAGCTTCTACCCGAAAAAAGACAAAATATCATGTTTTCGGCTACCATGACGGATGAGGTTAGCGAACTGATTGAAGACTTTTTTCTTCAGCCTGAAAAAATATCTATTGCGGTTAGTGGTACGCGTTTAAATAACATTCAACAGACCTGCTACCCAGTTAGAAACTTTTTAACAAAAGTTAATCTGTTAAATGATTTATTAAGCGACCAAGAAACCTTTAAAAAGGTTTTAATTTTTATTTCGAACAAAAAACTAGCCGACATACTCTACGATGAATTGTTGGAATTACGGGGCAATGAAATGCGGGTAATTCACTCTAACAAATCACAAAACCATAGAATACAATCGGTAGAAGATTTTAACGAAGGCAAAAACCGAATCTTAATTGCTACCGACTTAATGAGCCGTGGTTTAGATATTAAAGACATTAGCCATGTTATTAATTTCGATACGCCCAACTTCCCAGAAAACTACATGCACCGCATTGGCCGTACCGGTAGAGCCGAACAAGAAGGGCATTCTATTTTATTCTATACCGAAAAAGAAATTGAATTTAAGGATGCCATTGAAAAATTAATGGATTACGAAATTCCTGAAATTGAATTTCCGGAAGATGTTGAAGAAGTACCGCAACTTATACCGGAAGAAAAAGAAAGAACAAAAGAAATAAATGCCAGCCGAACCAAAAACGTAGACAAAAACGCGCTTCCTCCTGGTTTTCACGAAAAGAAAGACAAAAACAAGAAGGTAAACTTAGGCGGTTCTTACAAAAGAATTATTGCCGAAAAGTACAAAAAACCCCAAACTAAAGGCGATAAGTTTGCTAACAAAGACAAAAAGAAAAAGAAGTAATACTAACTATTAATCACCTAAAATCAATAAAAGCCCCACATCTCTGTAGGGCTTCTTCTACAAATACTGCTCTTGTTTGGCCTGTTAAGCAGTTCTTTAATATACTCTAACTTCTTCTTTACCTGCCTACATACGAACGCGTTTTACTACGTAACGCGCTCGAGTGGGGGATATTTCCCCCGTTGTTGGTCTTTTGACCAATGACTATGTTTGAAAGGTTGTTTCGATATACATCTAGCTTCTTTGGGCTTGTTGGAGAGAACTCCAACAAGGAGGGAAACCGCTAATACAGTACATTTAACAACAAAAGCCACACATTTCTGCATGGCTTTCTTCTACAAACACTGCTCCGTTTGGCCTGTTAAGCAGCTTCTTTTATATATTTCTAACTTCTTCTTTATCTGCCTACATACGAACGCGTTTTACTCCGTAACGCGCCCGAGTTGGTAGCACTAGGTAAAACTTTAGCTCTTTTTAGCCTTTCTAAGCTACTTTCTACCTTTATTTTGAACCTATATATCTACTACTTTTAATATTTACTCCCCTATAAACCCTATCTATTTTTAACTATTCAAACTTTTTATTACAAAACAACAATTTGATAGCATTACCCCCTGGACATCCTTGCCCCGAAATCATAGGTATTTCCATTACCCGAAATTTCATTTATCTATCTTACTGCAGGGGATAAAATAATTTCTTTAGAATTATAATTAGTATCATTATAGCTTATTTTCATTTTTGTTGAATCAAACCAAATAACATCAAAACAATCTACATTTGCACAATGATTGATATCTTTAGGTAAAGAATAATATATATATCTATGAGATTCAAAATTTTTAACTAGAATAAAATCTTCCTGATGACTATAATAAATCACATTACCAACTGAATCACAATACTTAATATTTTCAAAGGAAAAAACATCTCTATAATTATTTCTTATATATATATTATTATACCTGCCATTAAGAGTACTTAACACAATGTAATGCTTAGAATAACATTCAATTTTAGGGAAATATTTTGGCCCTAATATGAATTGGTTTTCTTCTAAAACAAAAGTGTCTTTTCCGCAAATAACTGAGCTAAAAACTAAATTAGAGTCTGTAAAACTTACATATCTACAGTTTTCATCTAATTCAACTGACTCAAGTTCATAAAACTTCTCTTTTTTACATAAGTCACAAGCATATAACAGAAAGATTGAAAATAATATTCTCATCATAATTTAGAAATCAAAATTAACGAGGCCCTTCATATTATACCCTTTATTTTCTCCTGCCCCATAATTTGGCGCCCAAAATAAATGCTGACCATATACAACAGAAGCTTTATAAGCTAGCCTTCCTTTAGTCCATTTACTTGTGCCTTTCTTATCATATTTTCCATTTGTAAAAGCCATGGCTGCCGCAGAAGAATAATAAACACCTTTATATTTTATACCTTTTCCTTTGTTCATTGTCCAATTATATGTTGCTGTAAATTCATTCCATAATGTTTCGGAAACACTAAACCCACCATCTCTACCTTTAGGATGAGTAGAACCTTTTATTGCAAAGTCTATTCCATCCCAAGCTACAGCACCATTAGAATAATCTTTTCCTCCCATAAGTACATGGATTAAGCCTGCTCTAGCATTATTGGCAATATCAGAAGCATCAGAATCTTCTAAAGATTTCTTGTCAGGTACAGAAGAATAATCTGTGCCTAATAAACTTTTTGCATAACTAGATTGATCACTCATTGATGTATTCTTACCTTTTACTAGTTTAACTGCATTGAATGTTGCTTGTGTTGTAGCTGCGGCACCTTGAAAGCTTGAAGCATCTTCTTTACTAACAACTCCTGCTATATATGAAAATTCAGTCTTTTTTATATCTAATTTAACTACTTTATCTACAGAGATAGGTGCTCTGGAAGGCCCACCTTTCAAAAGTGGAGTTTTTAAATTCAATAGATCCTCTGCACTATATTCCTTATTTTCGTCATAGAATGCATCATTGATAAGATATACTTTTTCATCTTTTTCACCATCATTACCAACATATTTTCCCTCACTTGAATAATAATCTCCTTCGCCTAAAAAATCCGTTAATCTAATTGGAGTATTCCTATGATAAACATAAGGAGATTGCCATGAGTACTCAACCGTTCTAGGATCTACCTTAAACATTCTGGCAATTCGAGTATCGTAATGCCTCTCTCCTAAATCATAAATATCACCATAATTATTCGTGAACTCGGGCTCCTTTTCAGCACCATTAAATCCATACCTGTAATCGGCTGGACTGATTGACTTGCCAGGCATTGTCCACCCGAAGGGATAATAATCATTCACTAATCACCCTAACTTCCGTTCTTCTATTTCTTGCTTTGCCTTCTTCGGTAGCATTATCGGCAAGCGGGTCAGATTCTCCGTAACCTTTAGAAACAATGCGGTTTTTGGAAATTCCTTTATTAATCAGGTAATCTTTTACTGAATCGGCACGGCGCTGTGAAAGTCGCATATTGGCTTCGTCGCTACCAACATTGTCTGTATGGGCCGCTAATTCTATTCGCATATTTGGATTTGCTTTTAATTGCTTATACAAATCGTCTAAGGCATTATTATATTTCTTATCTATAGCCGAAACGTTACTAGCAAAATGTATAGCCAGATTACTAATCTTAATATACTGGTTAATTAATTTAATTTTTAGCTGCAAAGAAAACGGGTAACCTACTGGCTCGGTAGGTACCATAATTCCGTCATGGAAATAAAAAGTAGTATCAAACTTACCTACATTCACTTTATACGATTTTCCTTGCGGAACTGTAATATTTACTTTACCGTCAATATCCGTTATTCCTTCTTCTTTAAAACCTTCGTCATCAAAAACGGTGATTTTAGCTTCCGATTCCGGAATATTTTCAAAATCTGTAATCCAAATTCTAAATTCAGCATGTCCTTCTTCTATTTGTTGTGCAAAAAGAGACAAGGAAAGAAACGTTAAAATGACCGTTAAAATATTTTTCATAGTATTTTCGAAGTTAATTGTATTGTATACAAGTTAAACAGGAAAACGTAAACCATAAAGTTTTATTTATCTCGTGAAAAAAATTGGCCTTATTTCGGATACCCACAGTTATTTAGACGATAAAGTTTTTGAATACTTTAAAGATTGTGATCAAATCTGGCATGCGGGCGACTTTGGCAATATTGAACTTTCGGATAAATTAAAAGCTTTTAAGCCCTTAATTGGTGTTTATGGCAACATTGATGATCACCAAATTCGTTTGGAACATCCCCTTCATCAGCAATTTGTTTGCGAAGGCGTACGGGTTTGGATGACCCATATAGGTGGCTACCCAGGCAGGTACCACACAGATATTAAAAACAAAATTAAACTAGAAAAGCCCGATTTATTCATTACCGGACATTCGCACATTGTAAAAGTGATGCGAGACCCCAAACTGGATAATATGCTTCATTTAAATCCCGGTGCTGCCGGTAATCATGGTTTTCATAGGGTTAAAACACTAATGCGTTTTGAGTGCAACGAAGGTAAAATTCACAATTTACAAGTTATTGAGATGGGACCACGGGCTTAAAAAAGATAGTAAACTTACAATGCTGTAAATTATTATTTTTTAAAACACACTTATAAGCATGTTAAATCATATGCTTACTATGCTAAAACTACCCCTTCCAAATTTTTCTTTGAAAAACACACTACCGCATGGAGAGCGGCACAGGCTTTCCCCAAGCAAGGAATAACACAAAAAAACCAGTCACTTTTCAATGACTGGCCATTCTTAATTCTTAATTCTGAAATTTTTAATTAATACGCTCTTACCGTTTTCCCTTCCATAAAGTTTACAAAGGCTTTGTTCACTACTTTGTTTCCTCCGGAAGTTGGGTAATTACCTGTAAAATACCAATCCCCTGTATGTTTAGGACATGCTTTGTGTAGGTTTTCTACGGTTTGGTAAATCACTTCAATTTCGGTTTCTATATCTTGCGGACGTACAATTTCAGATATTTTGTTGCTTACTTCTTCATACGTAAACATATCGTACAATTTCTGAACGTAGTTAGGCGATTCCTCTCCCGTTATCAGAGATCGGTTACAGTCGTCGTAACATTCTTCTAGCTTAAAGGATAAGTCACGTTCTTTTAAGAGCTCTAATAACGCTCTAAAAGCTACAAACTCCTTCATTTTAGACATGTCTATACCGTAGCAATCCGGGTAACGAATTTGCGGTGCAGAAGAAACAATAACAATTTTCTTCGGCTCCAAACGGTTTAGCATACGAATAATACTTTTTTCCAAGGTAGTACCACGCACAATAGAATCATCTATTACTACAATGGTATCTACTTTCTTACGAACCACTTCATAAGTAGTATCGTAAACGTGTGAAACCAAATCGTCACGGGCGGTATCTTGCGTAATAAAGGTTCTAAGCTTGGCGTCTTTAATCACCAGCTTTTCTACTCTTGGGCGAAGGGATAAAATCTTATCAATTTCTTCTTCCGTAAGTGTATCCTTATTCTCTAATATCTCTTTAATACGGTATTTACTCAAATAATCTTCCAAGCCTTTCATCATTCCTAAAAAGGATGTTTCAGCTGTATTTGGAATGTAAGAGAAAACTGTATTTTCAATATCGTTATCAATAGCTTTTAAGATCTGAGGGATCAACAGTTTCCCTAAATCTTTTCTTTCGTTGTAAATCTCTGGGTCGGAACCTCTAGAGAAGTAAATTCTTTCAAAAGAACACGACTTTTGTGGTAAAGGCTCACGGAATTTATATTGTCCGAAATCACCTTTTTTATCTATAATTAACGCATGCCCCGGTTTCACTTCCTTAATGGCATCGTACTTTACATTAAATGCTGTTTTAATGGCTGGTTTTTCAGAAGCTACAACAATAACTTCATCATCGGCATAATAATACGCCGGACGAATACCTGCCGGATCACGTGCTACAAAAGAAGCACCGTAACCTGTTAAACCACACATTACATAACCGCCATCAAAATCTTTACAAGCGCGTGTAAGAACACGTTGTAAATCCAGCTCATTTTCTATAAGCTTAGATATCTCTCGGTTGGTGTAATTTTCGTCTTTAAATTTTTTGAAAAGAACTTGGTTTTCTTCGTCTAAGAAATGCCCAATTTTTTCAAGAACCGTAATGGTATCTTTTCTTTCTTTGGGGTGTTGGCCTAATTCAACCAGTTTACCAAACAACTCGTCAACGTTGGTCATGTTAAAGTTACCTGCAACGGCTAATGTTCGGCTTCTCCAGTTGTTCTCTCTTAAGAAAGGATGACAACTTACAATACCGTTTTCACCATGCGTACCATAACGTAAGTGACCTAAAAGAACCTCTCCTGTAAAAGGAACATTCATCTGAAGCCAGTCTGCATCGTGGTATTTGTCTGGGTTGTTTTTAAGTACTTTCGCGAACTTTTTGTTCACTTTCCTAAAAACATCCGAAATTGGTTTTTCGTCTACAGAACGGTAACGATCTATATATTGAGCACCTTCGGGCACATCAACTTTAATCGTAGCCAGACCTACCCCGTCTTGTCCGCGATTGTGTTGTTTCTCCATTAAGAGATACATTCTATTAATCGCATAGAGCGGCGAACCGTATTTTTCTATGTAATATTCTAGAGGTTTTCGTAAACGAACTAATGCGATACCGCATTCGTGTTTTATTGCTTCGCTCATTTAAATACTCCTTCTAAGGTAAGATGTGATTCTAGTTTGGTTAGCACCAATTCAGATGCAAAGAACAGAACAATTAATAACATACACAAGAACCATAATAAAACTCTGCTTTGCAAACTAAATTTTACCTGTGTTAACGCTATGTTATCTCGCAAAAACATAAAAAATGGTATCTTAATATAATAAAATAGACCAACCGCTGTATTAATTAGACCTACTGCAAAAAGGACCGTATAAAGCACTTTTTGTTCGGCTAAAACTTCCCACAAAGAAGCGAAAACCAACAACTTAGCCGTAAACCCAACCGTGGGTGGTAATCCTACCAAAGCAATCACTATAATAAACATTAAGACCCCAAGCTCTGGGTATTTTCTTCCTATACCTGAAAATGATTTTAATTGATCACTGCCCGAAACTTTTTTTATCATTAACAATCCCAATACAAAGGCAATCTGCATAAAAACATATACCCACAAGTAAAATGACGCACTTAAAATACCATTGAATGTACCTGTAGCAAAGCCTATTAAAAGAAACCCAGTATGCGCAATGGAAGAATACGCAATTAAACGTTTAACATTGGTCTGAAATAAGGCTACCGTATTACCAATTACAATAGAAAGTAAGGCTACTAAAGCAATGAAGTCTTTCAAAGAAAACCGATGAAACAACTCTATATTTTCGTATGAAATACAGAAATGGTACAACAAGACAAAAACGCCAATTTTGGGTAAGGTTGAAAATAAAGCAATTAGCGGATAACTGATGCCATTATATACATCGGGTGCCCAGAAATGCATGGGTGCTGCCGAAAGCTTAAATGCAATAGCCATAAACACCAAGATCACCCCTAAACTTAACACCCCTGTTGTAGCGGGTAAGGCTTCGGCATTCAGCAATAGTAAAGAACCCGAATGGAAGAAGATTAAGGAAACGCCATAGAACAAAATACCGGCAGATACCAATCCGAATATTAGGTATTTTAAAGCCGCTTCACGTGATTTTTTGTTCTGTTTAAAAACCGTTAACAGATAACTACAAATAGAAATTAATTCGAAAGCAAGAATCACCAACAAATAATGCGTAGCAGAAATAATCACCATTGCACCCAAAGCAACCGATAAAACAAGCGTAATGTATTCGGCACTTTTTTCTAAAGCGGAATGAGCAAATTCTTTGGTATTGAAAAGCAATAGAAATAGTGCTGTAGCTACCAAAACCAGCATTTTGTTGGAAGAAGTGAAATACGCACTTTTCCAATGCCCCTGAAACAAAACTGTTTCAGCCGGTTCAAAACCCGCTTCTAAAACCAGAATTCCCAAAACCACTAACAATGCCCAATACGGACTCCATTTTTTGAATTTCGGTGAAATTAAATCGAAGGTAATGTTGAAAATAATCCCAAGGCAGAGTAAAATTTCAGGCAGTAAAAACTGCAACTGCTCTTTTATCTGTACAAGATTATCGTTTAACTGAACTATATCCACTTGCTAAACAAATTTAGAAAGGTGTTCTACCATTTGGTTCACCGTGGTAGAAATTTCGTCTAATACTAAGAAAGGCATTACCCCTAGCAACAACGTAAGCGCCGCTAACGGAATTAAAAGAATGTACTCTCTAAGTGTTAAGTCTTTTAAATTAGCTGTCCATTCGGCTTCTGAAACCCAGAATTTACCAAAATAGATTCGTTGCAGTGTCCATAGATAATAACCCGCGGTAATTACCAAACCGAATAAAGAAAGGAATACCGCCCAATGAGGTACAAGTCCAGTAGTACTTCCCGAAGCAAAGGCACCAATGAAAATAAAGATTTCGGCAATAAAACCAGAGAAACCCGGCAAACCCAAAGAAGCAAAAAACGCCACCGTTGTAAACGCGGTAAATACAGGCATTTTATTCACCAACCCTTTGTATTCTGAAATCAACAAATTACCCGTTCGGTCGTAAATTACACCCGCAACCAAAAACAACATGGGTGAAATAATACCATGACTAATCATTTGGTACATAGCACCGTTTACCCCTTCTGAAGTATACGAAGCAATACCCAATATCACAAAACCCATATGCGACACCGAAGAATAGGCAACTAATTTTTTCAGTTCTTTTTGCCCAAGGGAAACATAAGCAGCGTACACAATGGTAACTACGGCAATTATGGTAACCACATAAGCGTATTCAGCACCAATTTCAGGGAAAACCGGATAAGCAATTCTTAACAAGCCATACCCACCAATTTTAAGCATAATACCTGCTAAAATCACAGAGATTGACGTAGGCGCTTGTACATGGGCATCGGGCAACCAAGTATGTAATGGAACAGCCGGAAGTTTAATAATAAAGCCAATAAATAACAACCAGAAACCTATGGTTCTACCCGAAACACCGATTAATTGTTGCGTGCTGTTGATGTCGAAAACTGAGCCTGAAATCAGGTTGTTTAAATCGGCCATGTACAGCATGTTAAAGCTATGCGCAATAACTTCTGGTTTTAATTGACCGGCTTTCATTAATTCCTGAACGCTAATAACTACCGAAGAGCTGGCTTGCGAAATATCGTTAATCAGCCCAATATTTAAAGCCGTTTGTATGGGATCCATTACAGAATTGTACAAACCAATTAAAGCCATTAAAATGGCTATAGATCCTACTAAGGTATAAATGAAGAATTTGATCGCCGCGTATTCTCTCTTCGGGCCACCCCAAATACCGATTAAAAAATACATGGGTAACAACATAAATTCGAAAAACACAAAGAACAACAACATATCTAGGGATGCAAAACACCCTACCACCGCTGTACTTAAAACCAATAACAAAGCAGAATATCCTTTAACGTTTTTGTTAATGCTCCATGCAGAAACCGAAGCTACCAACATCACAAAGGTAGAAAGCAAGACTAAGAGAATATTTAGTCCGTCTACACCTAGAAAATACTCGGCTTTAAACGTACCAAAACTACCGGCTGTAAATTCTATCCAAGAAGCTTTTTCTACCAACTGAACTTCAGAAGTAGCGCCATTGAATGAGAAATAAGCCAACAGACTTAGTAGAAATTGAGCACCGATACCGGCAACTGTTACACCTTTAATTAATTGAGTTTTTGCATTTGGGAGCAACAACACCAACACACTAACCAAAAGCGGAAGAAATATAGTCCAGCTTAAAATATGACTGTTCATCCTTTTATATAAGTATTAATCCTATTATCAATAAAAACACACCAAATACGGCCGTCCATACGTACGACTGTATTTTACCATTCTGCATAGAACGCCCCACACTACCTACAAAAGAGACCGTGTGTGCCGCACCTAAAGCAATACCATCTACTATTACCCTATCCTTCCATGCTAAAAGGTGGGCAAAGATAACATTAAATCGAACGAATTGAACCACCGAACGATCCAACACTTTGTTGTCTATAAAAACAAGCAATTTAGAAAGCTGAAGCTGAATTTTGTAAACTAGACTTACCATTCCGTCTAGTAAAAATTTGTCTATAATATTAGAAATTGCCGCCAACAATAAAGTAGAACGTACAAACAACACATGGTAAAGATTGTTGATTCTAAATCCGTTTTTCAGAAACAAAACAAAAGGTTTATGATGGCCAAAACGTTGGGCAATTACTCCATTTAATTTTTCGGTACAGAAAGCAAAATAAGCTACCGAAAGGCCTGTAAAAGCTAATAAAACAGATAATGTAGGAACAAGCCAAGCCACTTTAGGAATATAACGTTGAGCCAATGCTTCGGTAGAAAGCACTTCAAAAAGCCAAGAATCTTGGTAATGAAAAGGATTAAGCGAAAACACAAAACCCAATGAAAGTAAGGCTAAAATCACGTTTGGTATTCGCATTGGCCATGGCGTATTTTGCAGGTATTTTTCGGCATACGCATAGGCTTCTCCTTTTCTTTTCAATCTAAAATCACCATAAAAAACCATAAAATATTGTCGCCCCATATAAAATGCCGTCAATAATACTCCAGAAAAGGCAATAGCGGGTATCAGGTAATTTCCTCCTTCTTCTGCCCAAGCCAAACTAGCACCTAGAATAGCTTCTTTAGAAAGAAATCCTGAAAACAACGGCAAACCAATGATAGCGGCTGTAGCAATAGTATACGAAAAGAAGGTAACCGGGTGCGCTTTACGCAAACCACCCATAAATTCCATGTTTTGGGCATCAAAGGCTACTTTTTTTCCTCCTTGTTTATTTAAGCCGTGTTTAACCGTATACATACTATGGATAATGGCACCAGCCCCCAAGAACAAACAAGCTTTAAAAAAAGCATGTGTTACCAAATGGAACATAGCAGCATGGTAAGCCCCCATACCCATAGCCAATAACATATATCCCAATTGCGAGATCGTAGAATAGGCTAAAACTTGTTTAATATCGGTTTGTGCGGTTGCGGCTAATGCACCTAATAAAATGGTGGTTGCGCCCAAAGTAATCATGGTATTTAGCACTACCACATCTAATAGAGGAAATACTCTAAACAACAAATAAATACCAGCGGCTACCATTGTGGCGGCGTGGATTAAAGCCGAAACCGGCGTTGGACCTTCCATAGCGTTAGGCAACCAAACATGTAATGGGAATTGTGCCGATTTAGACAATGCGGCCGTCATAAAACCAAAACCTGTTAAAATCAATAACGGTGTAGAACTAAGATCACTGGCTAGAATTTCAGCTAAATCTAATGTTCCGTAAATGGACCAAGTACCAAAAATACCGATTAAGAAACCTAGATCGCCTACTCTGTTGACCAGAAATGCTTTTTTGTTGGCGAAAATTGCCGACTCTTTGGTGTACCAAAAACCGATTAATAAATAGGAAGAAAAGCCCATTAATTCCCAAAAAATGAACATACCCATTAAATTGGCCGACCAAATCATAAAAATCATGGTGGAGGTAAATAAAGCCAAATAGGCGAAATATTTTTCAAAATGCCTTTCTCCTCTTAAATATTCAATTGAGAATAAATGCACCAAAAGCGATACAAAGCAGACAATTAAGGTTAAAAAGGCTGAAATAAAATCAATACGAATAGCTGCGTCTATAGATGCTTTACCAAATTCTATCCAAGGGAAACTGAAATAAAACGGACCAAATTTTAACGTATTCAGTAAAACCAAAACCGCCATTAGCGTACTAATAAACATGGCTGTTGTAGCTATCACTCCACGGAAACGATTAATAGTTCTTCCCAGAAAAATTAGGAAGAAGAAAATGAACATAGGAATGCCTGCTACAGCATATGCTAAATAAATCGCTATGTTTCCGCCCTCAATAATCACCCCTTCATTTCGTTAATTTCGTCTACTTCCGAAGTACGGAAGGCCGACACAATTTTAATCACCAGTGCCAAGGCAACGGCTGCTTCGGTTACGGCTAAAACCATAATAAACAAAGCCATTATATTTCCATCTACCTGATTAGAAATAGTGCCTTCATAGGCTATAAAGTTAAGATTAGCGGCATTAAGCATTAATTCTACCCCCATTAATACAATAATAATGTTACGACGGATAACGATAATCGTAAACCCGATTGTAAATAAAAGAGCGCTTATGGTTAAGTAAATATCAGGCATCTTTTTTCTTAGAAATTCGGTTACGTTTATCGGCCACATAAATGGCACCAACCAATGCTACCAGCAATAACACAGCAATTAGTTCAAAGGCTAAAATGTATTCTGAAAGGAAAGCAATTCCCAAATTTTCGGTAGCTAAAATAGGACGTTCTGCTAAACCTTGAGGAACGGTTATAAACGCTGAAATATTTAAATCTAAGGCGTAATACAATAATGTAAATAATGAAGCCACAATACCAACAGCCGCCAACATACTTCCCGATTTATTGTGGAAAGAACGAACAGGGTCAATCCGATTAGTGTACATAATCCCGAAAACCATCAAAACCACTACGCCACCAATGTAAATCATGATTTGTGCGATGCCTACAAAACCCCCACCTGCAAAAACAAAAAGCCCGGCAATGCCAAAAAGCGCTACCAAAAAGCTCATAGCCGCATGCAGAATATTGGAAATAAACAGCGTTCCCAATGCCCCACCAACAGTTAAAAGAATCATGAAAATCAATATGATGTATTCAAAACTCATTCGTTATTGTCCTTGTCGTCGGTTTTAGGTTTAATCTTTGGTTTTAACGCGCTTTGTTTATTTGCACTTGGTATTTTAGGCTTTAAAGTCGGTTTCTTTTCTTCCGAAGCAGAACCTTCTTCTTTATTTTCTATACCTGGTTTATCTTCAGGTTTCTTTGTACTTAGAATCTTAGGTTTTAGTGCTGGTTTCTTAGGTGCTTCATCACTTCCTTCTTCTTTTTTGGTGGAGGGAATTTTAGGTTTCAACGCTCCTGCTGGTTTGCCTTCCGGCTTTTTAATTACAGGCTTTAAAGCTGGTTTTTTTACACCCGAAGCAGAAGTTTCCGGTTTGTTTTCCGATTTATCTTCAGATTGAACTTCCGACTCGCCTTCAGGTTTTTTTACGCCCGGTATTTTAGGTTTCAAAGGCGCTTGCTTTGCTGCATCTTCACTCCCTTCTGCTTTTGGAGTTGAAGGAATTTTAGGTTTCGGTATACCACCTGTTTTTTTAATTACAGGTTTTAAACTTGGCTTTTTAGCTTCTTCCCCGGTATTTTCTTCTGGTTTCTTAACCAAAGGAATTTTGGGTTTTATAACTGGTTTCGGTTGTGCTGCTGTTTCTTCTCCTTCTTTTTTCTGAACCGGTTTAATAATCGGCTTAGGTTTATACGCTGTATGTTCAGTGCTAGAATCTTCCGTTGATTTTGGCTTTATCACCGGTTTTGGTGCACTTGTTCCCTCTGTTTTTTTAGCCGGAACGGGGATTTTCATTTTTGGTGCAATACCTTTTGGTCGTGCTGCCGCTGGTTTTTCTCCTGTAGTTTCTTTTTCCGCTTGCTTTTGTTTTTTAGCCGCCTGAAAGATGTCAAACTCCTCTTTTTTCTGTTCGGCTTCTTTCGGTGTTAAATCGGTAAAGTTATAGGTTAAATTGCTTACGTCAAATTCACTAAAGTCGTACGACTTTGTCATGGTTAAACATTCGGTAGGACAAACCGTGGTACACAAACCGCAGAAACAGCACTTGGCCATATCTATATCAAACTTGGCGGCGTACAAACGTACCGACGTACCGTCAGATGCTTTTCTTATTTCTTCCCCACTACGGATGGGTTCAATGTCTATACAGTTAACCGGACAAATTTTAGCACATTTATCACAAACAATACAGTCTTCCATTTCATTATGAAGACGGTAGCGTCCGTTATCGGGCACAGGCATAGCCTCCGACGGATATTGTATGGTAAACAATCCGTCTTGCTGATCGAAGTAATTCTCATCTTCCACTGCTAATGGCTTGCGTTTCTTTCCTTGTAAAGCCAATATTAAATGCCTCCAAGAAATTACTAAGCCCAATTTCAGTGACGAAAAAGACTCCCTTATATTACCCCAATATGTGTTATTCGCTCCTTGCAAATTATATCATTAACATGCGCCAGATTCCCGCTAAGAAAACCAATACAAAAGCGGCAGGCGTCAAAATTTTCCAACACAAATACATTAACTGGTCTACCCGCAAGCGCGGATACGTCCAGCGTACCCAAATTTGTACAAAAACCCATACAAAGGCTTTCATTAAAATCCAAAATATGCCCCAAGCATACATTCCAAATTCCGAAGTTCCGGTTGTCCAAGTGGCTAATTCTACACTTCCAATGTTAGGAAATGGTGTATTCCAGCCTCCCAGAAAGAGAACAGCTCCTAACAAACCTGTTAGCAACATCATTGCGTATTCGCTCAACATCAACACCGACCAACGAAATCCCGCATATTCGGTCTGAAAACCAGCAACAATCTCAGATTCTGCTTCTGGTATATCAAAAGGTGCACGGTTAGCTTGTGCTAACGAAGCTATAAAGAAGATGAGTAAACCAAAAACCATAAACGGGGCTCTAACAATATTCCAGGTTAAAAAACCGCCTACTTGACTTACATCAATATTTAAACTTTTTAAACCGAAAAGGTAATTTTCTTTGGTAGACAATATGCCCTGTTGCGCTGTAATTTCATTCAGATCTAAAGATTGGGAAATCATAACTACTGCTAAAACCGTTAAACTCAAAGGCACTTCGTACGAAATGATTTGAGAAACCGCACGCATAGAACCGTAAAGAGAATATTTGTTGTTGGAACTCCAGCCCGCCATTAAAAAACCAATAACATCTAAGGCTATTATACTGAAAACAATAAACGCTCCCACATCTGAAGCCGAACCTGTTAAATCGGGTGCGTAAGGAATTACAGAAAACCCAGCAAAGGTGGCCACAAATATGATTACTGGTGCGGCTAAAAACATCCATTTATCGGCAGCGGTAGGTATTATTTCTTCTTTCTGAAGCAATTTTATACCGTCTGCAATAGTTTGTAGAATCCCTCTGAATCCCACTTCCATTGGGCCATAACGATCCTGAAAAAAACCAGCTAGTTTTCTTTCTGCCCAAACACCAAACACTACAAAGGCACCAATTAACGCTATGGAAAATACTAAGGCTATCAATTAAAAAGCGAATCTAGTCTCTTTAATCCAAAGAAGTTCTTCTTTTAAGTCCGATTCTGGCATTTTAATGTATTTATCCAATTTTTGGTCTTCTAAACTCACCACTAACTCTCTTAAATCTAAGTGTTGGTTAATAAAGATGAATTCTAAGTCTGGATAAATTTCTTTGAAGATGTCTACTAAATCTAGAATAGTGTAGTTCTTATCCGCTACGTTGTAGATATCACTTGGTATTTCTTTTACCAACGATTCAATCAATACATCTACCAATTTGTATACGTGTACAAAAGAACGGCTTTGTTTACCGCTACCGTTAATAGAAATTCGGTTATTGAAATTAGAATCGAATAAGAATCGGTTAATTACCGTTTTGAAATGAATAGCCGGGGTATATCCGTAAACGTTAGCCGCACGGAAAATAACCACTTTATCTTTCTTACCAATTAAGCGTTTCACATGCTCTTCGGCACGCATTTTAGAAATATCGTAGAAACCACGTGGGTTTAATCTAGAGTCTTCGTTTAACTTTTCTTCTTTTCCAGAGAAACCGTAAACACCAATGGTACTTAAATAAAATACGTTTTTAACGTTTTCCGCTTCTTCACATGCGTACACCACTTCTGCCGTTCCCCAGTGATTAATTTGCTCGTAAATATGCGACTCTATCCCTTGGAAAGGAACAGCCGTTACGGCTGCTAAATGATATACCGTATCTACTTTAGCAATGTAGGTTTTCAGTTTTCTAGAATCTAGAATGTCACCAAAAACAAACTCTACTTTGCTGGTTTGTATTTTATTACTGGTACTAATAAATAAGTTATGGTTTTCACGCGCAATATTATCGTACACATAAACCTTCTCAACATCGGGTCTGCTAGCCAGTTTGTACACCAACTCCGAACCAATATATCCTGCACCACCTGTAACTAATATCTTCATACCTATTTCTTATCTATTAACTGTGTATGTAACCCACATTCTGTCTTATTCATACCAAACCAACGCGCTTCTCTCTCTTGCATTTCAAGATCAAATTTACGTGTACATGGTTCACAACCGATACTCATATACCCTTGCACATCTAATTTGTGCTCTGGCAGATCGTGCTCTTTTCGGTATTGGTAAATCATTTTGCTGTTCCAATCCAACATAGGGTGGAAACGTACCGTGCCATGCGGTGCTTCTTGTTCTACCTTCATGGCTTTACGCACAGCGCTTTGGTCACCACGAACGCCGTTAATCCATACATCATACTCTCTTAAAAGAGAATCCATTGGAAGAACTTTGTTTAAATGGCAGCAATAATCGGGATCAGACGTGAATAACAAACGCCCATGTATATCTTTTTGAAGTGACTTTGGTGTTTCCGGAAAAACATCAATCACGTTTAGTCCAAATCGTTCGGCAATATCATCTCTAAACTGAACGGTTTCCGCAAAGTGGTAACCCGTGTTCATAAAATAGATAGGAATGCTTTTATCAATTCGGCTTAGGATGTGCAACAGAACAATACTGTGTGTCTGGAATGAAGAGGATGTAAACAACTTCTTTCCTTCGTCCTGGTACTTATGTATTTGATTTTTTATGCCTTCAAAATCCATCTTGCCCTCCTTTCAGTTGTTCGAGCTACAAATTTACAACAATTCATCTGAACAGAATTATTTTTCGAAATAAATTAATTCCTCAAACGATTATTTTTCCAAAGATGTAATTTACCCGACAACACTTTAATAAAATTCTGTAAAAAACACCTTTTACAGAATTTTACCCAACTCTTTTAGCAAAGTATTGTTTTCATCTTTTGTTCCTACCGTAATACGCAAACAATCTTTGCAAAGCACCACAGAAGATCTATCCCGTACAATGACTAATTGAGCAATTAATTGGTCAAAAATTTTGCGGGCATTATCAATTCTAATCAGTAAGAAATTGGCTTCTGAAGGAAAAATTTTAGTTACTGCCGAGAATTTTGACAGTTCAGCCTTTAAATTATCGCGTTCTTTTAAGATCTCTTCTACAAACTGGTCTTTCTCTTCTGCTTTTCTTAAAGCATCTAAGGCCAGTTTTTGAGTAGACAAATTGATGTTGTACGGGTATTTAATTTTACTTAATACCTGCACAATTTCAGCAGAAGCAAAAGCCATCCCTAAACGTAAAGCTGCTAATCCCCATGCTTTAGAAAAAGTCTGAAGCACTACTAAATTAGGGTAATTCTTCAATTCAGTGATAAAACTTGGCTCTTCCGAAAAATCGATATAAGCCTCATCTACCACTACAATTCCGTTAAATTCTTTCAAAATCTTTTCTACGGAAGCGCGTTGCATTAAATTTCCGCTTGGGTTATTGGGCGAACACAACCAAATTAGTTTGGTGTTTTCGTTTACCGCCGACAATACTTTTTCAGTCTGAAGTTCAAACTCTTCCGTAAGGTTAACTTCTTTAACTTCTATGTCATTGATATCCGCACACACTCGGTACATTCCGTAAGTTGGTGGCGTTACAATTACATTATCTATTCTAGGTTCGCAAAAAGCTCTAAATAATAAATCAATGGGTTCATCACTCCCGTTTCCTAGAAATATATGTTCGGCAGCAATATTTTTTAATACTGAAATTACCGATTTTAATTCGGATTGATAAGGGTCTGGATAACGATTGTATCCACTTAAACCTACTGATCCTAAAGGGTTTTCATTAGCATCTAAAAAAACGCCTGTCTTACCCGAGTATTCATCTCTGGCAGAAGAATAGGGTTTTATGGAACGAATATTATTTCTGAGTAACTTCTCTAAACTAAACATGAATAGCTTTTCTATATCTAAATTAGCCTATACTTTATCTATAAGCGCTGCAAAACTAAGTTATTTTGGTTTGTAGCCACTGAAATTTTCTTAAATTTGTTGGTTACAAGCATGGGGAAAAATACTGACTTAAAACAGCACGCCTCTCCTGCTTATAAAATCTATTTTCAACTAAACATTTATCTGTCGTGAAAATCCGTGGAGCAGAGTACATTGTAAGGATTTTAGAACTTCTGGAAGCAGATCATTTGTTCGCTTACCCAGGTGGTCAAGTCCTACCTATTTATGATGCATTGGCCAACACAAAATTAAAATGTGTCCTCGTCCGTCATGAACAAGCAGCCGCTTTTGCTGCGCAAGGCTACGCCCGCACGTTCCCAAACCGACCAGGATTTTGTTTAGCAACCTCGGGGCCAGGTGCTACCAACTTAGTAACGGGTATTGCCGATGCTTACGGTGATTCTATTCCTATGATTGCTATTACCGGGCAAGTTGCTATCAACTTATTAGGAAGTGATGCTTTCCAAGAAACCGACATGACAGGAATTTGTCTTCCTATTACGAAGAAGACGTACTTATTAAAAGATTTATCTAAAGTAGAAGATATTTTCCGTGAGGCTTATGAAATTGCGATTAACGGAAGACCCGGGCCAGTTTTAATTGATATCCCTAAAGACGTTCAAAACGCTGAAATTGAAGTAGCTTATAATTGGGAAGCAAGTTTTAAAAAACCAGAATACGAACGTTTTTACAACGCACATCAACCGGCGATCGACAAAGCCATTAACATTATGACTAAGGCAGAGAAGCCTTTAGTTATTGCGGGACATGGTATTTTGCTTTCTAATGCACAAAATGAACTAAGAGCATTTCTTAAAACGGAGCGTATACCGGCAATTTCTACCATTTTAGGAAAAGGAGCTTTAGAGCACGATAATCCGCTTTATTTCTCTTGGTTAGGAATGCACGGCATGAAATACGCTAATGATGCGGTTCAAGAAACCGACTTAATTATTGCCTTAGGTATTCGTTTTGATGACCGTATTACGGGTAAACTAGCCGAATTTGCCCCTAACGCTAAAATCATTCATGTAGATATTGACGAAAGCGAAGGGTCTAAAAATATACCTACAAACGTATTTATTCATGCTGACCTTAAGACTTTATTAAGAGGTTTACCCAACACGGTAACGAAAGCCAATAAAGTAAAAAGAGAAGCTTGGATTAAATGGTTAGAAAACCGAAGAATGGAATATCCTTTAAAACCTGCAGATCCTAGTAACTTTACTATGACTACAGCTTTAGATATTCTGAACAAAGAAAACGGTGATAACATTATTGTTGCCACAGATGTTGGCCAGCACCAAATGTGGGCGGGGCAATATTTAACCAAACTGAAACCGAATTGTTTTATAACTTCGGGTGGTTTAGGTTCTATGGGCTTTGGATTACCGGCTGCTATGGGGGCGCAAGCTGCACAACCGCACAAACAAGTTTGGTGTGTTAGTGGTGATGGTTCTTTCCAAATGAATATTCAGGAGCTAATTACGTTACGACAAGAAAACTGGCCTGTAAAAATCCTTTTGTTGGATAACAACTATTTAGGCATGGTTCGCCAGTGGCAAGAACAGTTTTACGAGAAGAACTACTCGGGTGTAAATTTATTAAACCCAGATTATATAAAACTAGCCAAAGCTTACGGAATAGAATGTGTATCGGTAGACAACACAGACGATTTTAAAGCCGCTATGAAGCAAGCTATAAAATCAGAGGGACCGTTCTTACTTCATGCACAAGTGATGAAAGAAGACAACGTTTACCCAATGGTAGCACCAGGGACAAGCTTAAGTGATACCATTTATTATCCTGATTTTAAACCAGAAGAAATTTCAACAGAAGAAAACTCGAACAATGAAAACTCAAAATTTTTGGAAAATAAGATGTAATCACACTCCGGAGGTAATTGATAGAATTATCATGCCCATCCGAAAAAGAGGTCTTTGCATTGACAAATTAACTTACGAACGTGACGGCGAATTTGGCAATTGCGTACTTGAGTTTGAAATTGACGAAGCAGATGCTTCCAGAATTTATAAAAACTTAATGCGTATTACCGATATTCTAGATGTAGAGAAATTGTCTTAATTCTATTACTTGCATATAAAAAGTTAAAGCCCGTGAAAGATGTCCTTTCACGGGCTTTTTTTATTTTTCATTCACAAACAAGTCACTTATACTAAGCTAGTAATCTATAAAAAGAAAAGGGTTTTAGGTATTCTGCTCAAATTATAATAAGCGTAATAGACTTCAGCTAAAACCATTTTCTAAAAATGTTACAGATAAAAAAACCGTTAACATTAATTAATGTTAACGGTTTTGATTCAAACATCTTTTTATTTAAAAAATATCAGCTTCCTTATTTTAGAAATTTACTTGTGAGTAATCTTCATATAAAACAGCATCAACTCTATGTAAAACACCATTACAAGCTCTAATATCACCAGATAGATAATTAGTAGTTGTTAAATTTGACCAGCCTTCGCCATTATCAAATTCGCCAGTAATTATAGTATTTGGAGTAACCTCTACTATATCAAGATATGTATCATTAAAATAACTACCTGATCTATACAACTCAGTTCCTTTCTGAAATTGTGCTTTCACAATAATTGTATCAGATATATGAAAATCTAATACCCTCATTGTTCCTTGATACTCTTCCCAACTTTCTGCAGGAGTATCATTGTAATAATAGTTATTAAGAAATGTTGTTACTCCTTCATTAACAGGGGCAAAAACAGTATACTTCATTTCCTCGTCCATTAATTCATCAGAAAGTGAATACCCATCAGCTTTAACTTCGTCAAAATATTTAATCCCTTCATAATACAATTTCACCTCAGGGTCTATTTTAATAAAAGTCATTACACTTGGTAACTCTAAAACCGCATCAATTACATGGATTACACCATTGTCTGCTTCCACATCTTTTTTAACAATCGCAGCTTCGCCATTTAAACTGTCTTGCGTACTAATGTATAAACTTAACATTCCGTTGCAATCAGACATAGTAGTTTGATATGCCCCAAAATCAGCAGATTTTAAAATTTTATTCCCTAATACATGATACAATAATACCGCATCTGGGATTGAAGTAACTTCATTACTATTTAAATAGGCCGTAATGGCAGCATCTGTAGGCAAAAATATAGTATACGCGCCTGTCTGTTGTTTTAACGTCTCTACTAAACCCGCTTTTTGTACCGCTTCAACCAATAAGTCAAAAGTATCTGCCTGTATAATAACATCATATAAAGAGGTGAAATCAGAAGAAGTATCTACCACGGTAGTGTCTATAACACCACCATCTGGATTTGTTATGTCATCATCATTTTTTTTCTTACAGCTTGTAAAAGCTATAGCAAAGACTACCGTAAATAAAGTAGTTAGAAATAGTAATTTGTTTTTCATGATTGTTAGTTGGTAATAAATTTGATTGCAAAGAAGTTAAAATCAACGGAATATGAAAGTTTAAACAAGCTTTTTTCTAGTATAAAATACGTAGATACGTAGTTCATTTATTACAATCTTTACATATTCCACTAAGTAATACCTTTAAGCTATCCATTTGGTAACCCGCAGGAACAGAAATATTTGGGATTTTAGCATCGTACCAACAAAATGTTTTTTGGCATATCTTACAAGTAAAATGTACATGATCGTCGTGATGATGGTTTTCTGTACACGAAGATGCACATAAAGCATACTTTGCTGCACCATTCTCTGAAGCTGCTTTGTGAATAATTCCTTTTTCTTCAAAGGCGTTAATAGACCGGTAAATAGTTACACGATCTCCCTCCTCTTGCATCAGCTCCTCTAGTTCAGTATGTGAAAGTGCAAAATCGTTTTCATGAAATACACGCAACAGCTCCATTCTAATGGGCGTTGCTTTCATTTTCTTCGCTTTTAAAATTTCTTTAAAATTTTCCATTCTTTTATTTGCAACACAGTTGCATTTGTATAAATTTGAAGAAAATTATTTAACAATGAAAAACATTTTCTTATTAAGTCTATTGTTGCCTATTCTATTGTCTTGTTCAAAGAAAGAAGATAGTCTACAATCTGAAATCACGGTAACAAAATTAGTTATAAATGGAGAGACCATTACAGAAAGCGGTGAAGAAGCCGTTATCCATACGGGAGAATACCTTAAAGTAGACCTCTCTTATTTATCAAAAATAAAAACTACACAGCTAAAAGTAGAAATACACAATAATTTTGATGGACACCAACATGAACATGCGAAGCTTTTAGCAGAAGTAAAAAAAGATACCTTGGCCTACACGAACGTAATTGAATTAGGAAATACGGAAGGAGAAGTAACGGTTTACAACCAAGCTATTTCTGAAAATACGGCTGAAGGTGAATATCATTTAGAAATCATGATTTTAGATGAAGAAAGTGGAAGTACAGAAGTGATCTATGCTTTTGATATTCATGAAGAACATGAAGGCGAAGAACACTAAACTTAAGCACAAATTGAGTTAACTTTGACTTCTTCGGTTTGAAAAAATTAAAAAACATCTTTTTACCTTATAAAACAGGCTATAATAAGCCTGTTTTACTTGTTTTATGCCTTTTGTTTAGCACAATTACTTGGGCCCAAGTACAATTAAGTGGTCAAATAATTGACCAACAAAAAGTTCCTATACCAGGAGCCATCATTGAAATTCATGAAACGGGTGCTAAGAAAATATCCGACATAAATGGCCAATTTACTTTTCCGCTTAAAAAAGGAGAATACCATGTACATGTTTCTTCTGTAGGTTTTCATGCGTATGACTTTACTGTAAATGCCTTAAGCGATACTTCTGTTGGAATAACGTTAGAAGAACACATAAACGAACTGCATGAAGTAACCATTGAAACTAGTTCGTTTAAAAAAGGGGAAAAAGAAGCTTCTTTAAACCACACCGTTGTTACGGAAGAAGAACGATTAGAAAGTGGTGCCGCAACCTTTACAGAAGGTATTGAGGGCGTACAAGGTGTTCGGTCTATAAATACAGGGGTTGGAATTTCTAAACCTGTTATCCGCGGTTTTTCCGGGAACCGAATAATTGTAAACGATAACGGTATTAAACAAGAAGGGCAACAATGGGGCGCGGACCATGGCTTGGAAATTAGTCCCTACGACCCTGAACAAGTTGAAATCATAAAGGGCCCTGGAGCTTTGATGTACGGCTCAGATGGTTTGGGCGGTGTTATAAATATTAAACGTCCTTCTTTTGCTACCGAAAACCAGTATGAAGGAGACGCGGGTTTAATTTACCGTTCGGTGAACAACACGGCGGGTGCTTTTGGTAAAGTAAAAATCAACCGAAATAATAACCTACTGCGGGTTTCTCTTTCGGGGCAAAAATACCAGGATTACAAAGTTCCGGCCAGCCAATACACTTATAAAGGTTTTGTTTTCCCTATTGAAAATGGGATTCTAAAAAACACGGCGGGTGAAGACGCTTCCCTTTCATTAACAGCCGGCATTAGTAGAGATTGGGGTTTCAGTACGGTTACTATTTCCCATTTTCAACAGAAAGTAGGGATTTTCCCAGGTGGTACAGGAATTCCGCAAAGTTATTCTTTAAATGACGACGGCAATCACTGGAATATTGACCTACCGAATCAGGAAACAGCACACACCAAAATTATTAGCAACAATAGCTTTACGCTTTTTAATCGTTGGGCGGAATTAGATGCCGGCTACCAGTACAACCACCGACAAGAAAACAGCAAACCCCACAACCACGGTATTTTCATAGATCCTTCGCAAACCCTATCTACCGATTTAAAATTGCAAACGGCCAGTTTAAATTTCCGTTTACACAATAAAGCAGAAAGCAAATGGGATGTTATTTATGGTTTACAAACGCAAACCCAAGTAAACCAGATTGGTGGTTATGAGTTTATTATCCCTGCGTACACGGCCAGCCAGTTTGGTGCGTACAGTTTATTTAGCCGAAGCATTAGCGAAAAATCTATTGTAAATTTTGGTTTACGTTTGCAAGGAGCTAGTCTAAACAGTCCAAAAACAGAACGTTCTTTTTATCAAGACCAGCAAATTATTGGCATTGTAGAACGTTCGCCGGAAATCAACCGAACGTTTGTTAATTACGCTGCCGGATTAGGTTATTCTTATCTAATTACAGACGAATGGAATCTAAAACTGAACGCTGGAAAATCTTTCCGAACACCTAACATTGCAGAACTGGCTTCCAACGGTTCACACACGGCTGCTTTTCGGTTTGAAAAAGGAAATCCTAATTTAAATCCCGAAGAAGGTTATCAGTTTGACCTTGCTTTAAATCAAGAGAATCAACGTTTCCATACCGAATTGAATGGGTTCTTTAATTATTTTAGCAACTACATTTATTTACGTCCGGAATCTAGATTTGCAGGAGAAACCATTAACGACAACTTTTACCCTTACCCCAGCGGCGGACAATTGTACCAATACGTAGAATCACGTGCGCTACATTACAGAGGGGAATATTTGTTGCATTATCATCTTTCTAAACAAATTACCTTAGGAACAACCGGAGAATTGGTAATTGCTACCAATCTAGACAAAAACAGACCTTTGCCTTTCATCCCTCCTTTTTCTACTTCTTTATTTGCGGAACACAGTTTTCAGCTGAAAAACAAAACGGTTAGAAAATGGACCAATCGATTGACGTACACCTTTACTTCGGCACAAAACCGTGTAGAAATCAATGAACGTACAACACCAGGGTACCAACTATTAAAATTTGTATCGGTTCTTTCTTTCGGAAAACAACAAGAAAAAGCTCAATTGAAGTTTACCGTTCAGAACTTAAGCAACCAATATTATTTCAATAACCTAAGCCGCTACCGTTTGGCCAACATCCCAGAACCTGCCAGAAATTTAGTAGTGACTTTCAGGTATTTTTTTAGTGGTAAAAGTGCCTAATTAATCACCAAAAACAAGGGCATCTCCATGTAATAAGGTTATTGCTTGTCTTTTAAGCATATGCTAACTATGTTTAGTTTTTTAAACAACAAAAAAAACTAATGAAAAACCTCCTTTTTCTCTTCGTATTATGTTTCATAAGTGTAAGTGGTTACAGCCAATGCCTTATAAAAGCTGATTTTGAGATTAGTTCTACAGATGGTTGCGGTGTTCCATATGCTGTGTTTTTTACAGATAAATCTACAATACCAGATACATGGAGTTGGAATTTTGGTGATGGATCTACATCAAAGTCTAAAAACCCTATTCATAGTTATACATCGGCTGGAGAATTTACAGTTATATTATTTGTGCTTGATACCATGACGGGCTGTAGTTCCACTATTACAAAAAAAATCATCATATATGCGCCGGTAGCAAATTTTGATGCTACACCAAAATTTGGTTGTGCTCCGTTAAGTGTTAATTTCACTAACAACTCTTCACAAGATGAATCATGGCTATGGAACTTTGGTGATGGCACTACATCTGAAGAAGAAAAACCGTCACATATTTATGAAAAATCTGGCGTTTATGATGTTTCTCTTACCGTTACCTCAAAAAATGGTTGTACCTCAACCAAAACCTCTAAAAACTTTGTACAAGTATTTGGACCCGATGTAGATTTCAGTGTTAACAAGACCGAAGGTTGTGAAGCATCCTCTTTTAATTTTACAGATGCTACAACATATGGTTCACCAATAATTAGCTGGAAATGGAATTTTGGTGACGGGTTAAATTCTTCTTCACAGAGCCCTTCACATAACTATACCGCTTCTGGTAAAAAATCAGTTAGCCTTACCGTTAATGATCTTGATGGTTGCTCTAGAACCCTTACTAAAGATGATTTAATAAGCATTAACCCAGCATTTGAGATTGATAAATCGGCTACCATTTGTTCTGGTGATAACTACACTTTCCCTGACGGAACAAAACAAAACAACATTAAAAAACAAGTTGTTCACGTTTCAAGCCTTAGTACTAAAAATGGTTGTGACAGCATTATTACAACTACCATAAAAGTAAATCCTACCTACAATCTTACTATAACAGACTCAGTATGTTATGGTGAAAGCTATACATACCCTGACGGTACTACAGAAAATAATATTATAACAAAAACGCTGCATACTTCTGAACTTATAACAAAAATGGGATGCGACAGTACTGTTGTTACAACTATTAAAGTGACTGAAATCGATAATTCTGTTTCTGTTTCTGGAGTTATATTGAGTGCTACCATGGAAGAAGCTGAATACAAATGGATAAATTGTAATGATAACAATGCTATTATAGATACTGAAACTGAATCTAGTTATAGTACTTCAGGCAGCGGTGATTATGCCGTTGAGATTACCTACAAAAATTGTAAAGATACTTCAGATTGTGCGTCTGTTATTGGTCTTGGTCTAATTGAAAATGAATTCGGAAATGCACTTTCTGTTTACCCCAACCCCTCTAACGGGAATATTACAGCACAGCTAAGCAATGGATCAACTATAAAAGAAGCAAAACTTTACGATCTTACCGGACAAGAACTTCAGGTTAAAAAACAGCTTTCTGGAAATCAGGCAACTATTGAAATCACTGAACCTACTGGTTATTATTTATTAGAAATCACTTCTACGGAAAACAAGAGAGCCCGTATTAAAATACTTAAGAATTAATATTTTAGTAAGCCGAAGTTAGATGTAACTTCGGCTTACTATTATAATTATCTTATTTTATTGGAACAGTATATACAAAGCGTGCTATTAAACGCATTAAGTTATTTGCTTTTCATTCCTGTATTTTTTCAGTTTAAAAAAGCTTTCTATAAAAATGATTTTACGCATTTAATAACTACGGCCTATTCATTTTCAAAAAAGTATAAGGGCCTGTATCTATTAGTTTTTAGTCTTTATTCTGCCATTGCTTTTTTATATTCTTTTAGTGTAGATGAAATTTGGCTGTTTTCCTATTTCTACAAAAAACCAGTATTAAGTCCTTTTGTTTTTTATGCTTTACCCAGCAATCATATTTTATATTCTAACATAGCTGTATTTTTTACCCTAATCTGGAATTCTATTTACACTTGGCGTTTGGTAAGTGTGTTTTTCTTAAGTTTAAGTATAGTTCTGTATTACCATTTTTTAAGAAAAAAAGACCCTCAACAAGCTCTTGCTATTATTCTTGTTTATGCTTGTCTGCCAATGGTCATTAATACTGGTGTACATGCCAAAGGTTATGCCCTGCTTTCTTGTATATTGTTTATGCAACTTATTTCACCAAAGTTTAGTAGTTTGTTGTATTGGATTGGCGTTTTGGTACATCCTGCTTTTTTAGTTTTTGGTTGGTTGCCCCTTTTAGTACATTACAAGAAGACAGCGGTTAATAAACAAAACTTACTAATTCTATTTTGTGGAATCGCATTTTATACTAGCCTGTACCTCATAAATAGCATTCCACACAAACTTAATCTAGAAACATTTTCATTGCGTATACTAACAGAAAACCTACATAGTTTTTTATTGAATGGTATAAGTAATCAACGTATTTCACAATGGTTTTCAGCATTTATATTGCTATTTGTTATTGGTTTTGGGATTTATAAAAAGGAAAGATTAACGCTTTATTTAATTGTATTTAGCGGTATGGCAATAATTGGCTTTTATGCATTTAGCTTAAAAATAGTTCATTACAGAATGCTTTTAACTTTGCCCATTTTAATCAGCTTTGTTATAGGGAAATTGATTAAAAACAAAATTCTTTTAAGCTTAACTTTGGTGGCATTGGTGCTTAATTTTTTTATTAGCGAACGGGTTTTCCTTCGTTACCAACACCACAAATGGTTAAAAAAAACAGCCTTTACTATAATTAATACTCCTGAACTAAAGGGAAAAAAAATTAAAACTAACCTCAATCGGTTAAGTACTTATGTGGAATATTATTCCGTAAAAAAAGAAAAACCGTACCAATGGGAAATTGATACGGAGACTCAAGAAGCAGATACTACTTTTAATTTTGTAGAATGATATTCGCTCAATTACTCCACTAACAAAAAATTACACGAGTTATAGTTTATTTGAATCCGTCAAAAGATTTTTCTTTGAAAAATCTCCTGAAATTCTTTACCGTATTCCTGTTTATACACTTCATCGCAATTTTTGTCAAATTTGAGGTATTCACCTTCAACTTTCACATTGCATGAATCTTTATGAGTATTACAGAAGATTCTTCCTTTTGAATTGATCTCTTCAACTATTTTAACTGAGAACTAAGATTAGTTAAATCTATTAGATTCATTAATCCTTTAATTGGTATATCTAAATCAGTCATATTGTCTTTATTTATTACAAAGATAATAATTTTAGAATCGAGCAATTCTTAGATCAAATATGTATGTTTACCCTATTACCCCACTACCAACCAATTCATCTTCCGCATACCAAACGGCAAACTGACCGGGGGCCATGCTACGTTGTGGAATATTAAAAATAATGTACAAACCTTCTTCACGCATAAATAAACGCGCACTTTCTAAGGTTTGTCGGTAACGGATTCTCACCTTATAATCGGCCGTTTCACCAACCGAAAGTTTTAAATCTTCACGAACCCAATGCACATCTATAGAGGGCACAAAAAGCCCTTTTCGGAACAAACCGGGATGATCTTCCCCTTGCCCCGTGTAAACTACATTGCTATCGGTATTGGTATCTATAATAAACAAGGGAAGCGGCGTTCCGCCAATACCCAAGCCTTTACGCTGACCAATGGTAAAATAATGTGCACCTTGATGTTCACCGGCTTTTCTACCCGAAACTTGTTGGTAATTATACGGTTCTGTAAAGTATTCTAAATCGGACTTAGAATAGTCTTCTTCAAGGCCGTCTGGCCATTTTTTAAAAACATCTGCGGCTTGGTCAATTTCAATTACGTTACCGGTTTTAGGTTTTAATTGTTGCTGAAGGAAATCAGGCAAACGCACTTTACCAATGAAACACAATCCTTGTGAATCTTTCTTTTCGGCCGTAATTAAATCTTGTTCTTTAGCTACTTCTCTTACTTGTGGTTTTAACATTTCGCCCACAGGGAACAAGGCATATTTTAACTGTTCTTGGTTCAGCTGACACAAGAAATAACTTTGGTCTTTGTTGGGGTCTTTTCCGGCTAAAAGTCGGTGTATTTCCTCGCCTTTTTCGTTGGTAATGGTTTCTTTTCGGCAATAATGACCGGTAGCCACATAATCGGCTTTTAGTTTTAAGGCCATTTTTAAAAAGATATCGTACTTAATTTCACGGTTGCACAACACATCCGGATTCGGTGTTCTTCCTTTTTCGTATTCCGAAAACATATAATCCACAATACGTTCTTTGTATTGTTCACTTAGATCCACCGTTTGGAAAGGAATTCCCAACTTGTCGGCTACTATCATAGCGTCATGACTATCTTCCAGCCAAGGACATTCATCACTGATGGTTACAGAATCGTCGTGCCAGTTTTTCATAAACAAACCAATCACGTCGTAGCCTTGTTCTTTCAACAAATACGCTGCAACACTAGAGTCAACCCCACCCGATAAGCCTACGACAACACGTTTCATCTTGAAATATTATTTTGAAAAGCCGATGCAAAGTTACTTTTTTGGAAAGTATTTTAATAAACTTTCTTGAAAACGTCTTAAAACGTCAACACGATTTTGAACCTTGTTGACGTTAAACACACAAAATGCCCTTACTACAAGACACCTACCAACCTCCCTACCTGCTTAAAAGCGGTAAAGCACAAACGCTTTTTCCTTTTTTATTCCGAAGTGTAAACCTGAATTATACCAGAGAACGCTACAAAACACCCGACAACGATTTCTTTGACGTAGACTGGTTAAAACAGCAAAGCTCTAAACTGGTGGTTATTTTACACGGTTTAGAATCGTCTTCTAAAAAAGCTTATGTAAAAGGCATGGCCCGCATTTTCTTTGAGCATGGTTATGAAGTAGCGGTGATTAACTTCCGGGGTTGTTCCGGTGAAGACAATTTGGTTTATCAATCTTACCACAGCGGTTTTTACAATGATTTGGATTTCTTCCTTCAGCAACAAAAAGATCATTATACTGAAATAAATGCCGTTGGATTTAGTTTGGGCGGTAATGTTTTACTACGCTATATAGGTACCGAATTAGCGCACCCACTCAAAAAAGCTGTGGCGATTTCTGCGCCCATAGATTTGGCTTCTTCCGCAGAAGAATTTAAAAAGCCAGAGAACCAATTGTACATCCGTCGGTTTTTAAAAAAGATGAACAAAAAACTCTCCGAAAGAGTAAAAGCTTTTGACATGGAAATGGACGAAGAAAAGATCTTCGCTTCCCGTTCTTTTGAAGAATTTGACGATTTATACACCGCCCCAGCACACGGTTATAAAACCGCTCAAGAATATTACGCAGCTTGCAGCGCCTTAAAAACCTTGGATAAAATCCAGATTCCGGCCTTGTTGATTAACGCAAAAAATGATTCTTTTCTTTCCGAAAAATGCTACCCTACAGAATTAGCAAAAACTTCCAAAAACTTCTTTTTATGTACTCCTGAAAACGGTGGCCATGTTGGTTTCACAGAATCATTGCTACCGAAAAGATTTTATTGGACTGAAAAAATGGCTTTACATTTTATAAAAAGTGCGTTATAAACAACTTTTTTTTGCATTCTATGCTGAGATCCGCACCTGCCTTATAATCCGGAATAAAACTAATAATTTACTAGTCTTAAATTGTTATTTATAATGGAAACGATAGGTTTTCATTGTAATCATTTAAAATCTGAACCTATACTAACTTTTAAGCATTATTAACAAAAGGAGATTTTATATGGGTATTCAGGAAATTCACCAAGACCAAAAAGACTTTTTTAATTCGAACAAAACTAAGCTAGTTGATTTCAGAATAGAGCAATTAAAACTATTGCTTAAAGTTATTAAAGAAAATGAAGCCGATTTATATAAAGCCATATACCTAGATTTTGGTAAATCCGAATTTGAAACCTACATAACAGAATTATCGCTTCTGTACCAAGAGATCAAACATTTTATTAAGCACATCAAAAAGTTTAGCAAGCCTAAAAAAGTATCTACTGGCTTAGTCAACTTCCCAGCTAAAAGTTACATTATTCCAGAACCTTTGGGTGTGTGTTTAGTAATTGGCGCTTGGAATTACCCCTATCAGCTTGCCTTAATGCCCGCCCTTAGCGCAATTGCTGCTGGCAATACAGTAATTTTAAAACCCAGTGAATTGCCTAGCAACACCTCTGCTATAATGGCAAAAATTATAAATAATAACTTTCATAGTAAGTATTTTCATGTTGCTGAGGGTGGCGTTGAACTTACAACAGAACTTCTAGATCTTCCGTTTGATAAAATTTTCTTTACCGGAAGCATACCTGTTGGTAAAATTGTTTACCAAGCTGCGGCTAAAAACCTAAGCCCTGTTACCTTAGAACTAGGTGGGAAAAGCCCCACGTTTGTCTTATCCGATGCTAATATGAAAGTTGCCGCTAAACGTATTGTTTGGGCTAAATTCTTAAATGCTGGGCAAACTTGTATTGCACCCGATTATATTATGGTGGAAAAATCGGTAGAGGAAAAACTTCTAATAGCTCTTAAAGAAGAAATCCAGAAACAGTATACACAAAATGCACATTTAGAAGAAAACTATGTGCAAATCATAAACCGTAAAAACTTTGAGCGACTTAGTGAATTAATAGATCCCCAAAAAATATACTTTGGCGGACAAATACATGCAGAAAAACGCCTTATTAGCCCTACTATTTTGAACAATATTTCTTTTCAGGATGAAATAATGAAAAATGAAATATTTGGCCCTTTGCTGCCTATAATTTCCTTCACAGATCTTAACCAAGCTATACATAAAGTAAAAGAACGGCCTAAACCACTTTCTTTCTACATCTATTCTAAAAACCGAAAAACAATAGAAAAACTGTTGACCGAAATCTCTTTTGGTGGCGGGGCAGTAAACGACAGCTTAATGCACATTACGAATAGCAATCTTCCATTTGGGGGTGTTGGCTTTAGTGGCATGGGCAGTTATCATGGAAAATCGGGATTCGATACTTTCACACATTACAAAAGCATTTTAGACAAACCTTTTTGGTTTGAACCAAGTATTAAATACGCTCCATATTCTTCCTTTAAAATGAAAGTGTTAAAATTGCTTTTTGAATAAGCTATACCCTTCCTCATACATCAGAAATACTTATTATTCTATTTTAGTTCTTTCCTGTATACAAAAACCAGTTTATGTTTAGTGTAGATGTTTCACCCGAAACCCTATTTCTGTATTCTACCTCTGGAAGTGCTTCTTCTATAGAAAAACACAATAATACTTTAAAAGAACTTGGGCTTAATTTGGTCTTTTTTACTTTCCCACAAGACATCCTTAGCAAAAAAAACATTAGCAATGAATACGCAACGGGAAGCTATATGCTTATAACTCTAACGCTATTGGCTTACAATATGCTTTGGAAAAAGGTTTACAAGGAACTGAAATTAAAACCACTATGGTAGGCAGAAGCCCAGAGCGTGTAACACAAAGAAAGAATTTGGAATAGAAGATCCCAAACATTTTGAGGTTTCATACGATTTGGTAATAGATGCCACGCCTATTTCTTCAAACCCAGATTTTTTACAAGCCCCCAATTTTAAGGATTTACTTAAAGGTTGTAGTATGATATTTTGCCACAACATGCCCAGAAAAAGATGGTAAAACAAATCATTTAAAAGCATATTGTGAAGAACAAAACTTAGTTTATTTGCCCGGAAAATGGATATATAATGGCCAGCTTTTAAAACAATACCGTTTGCTATTAGAAGGCTTTTCTACTGAAGGAAGACTAATTACAGACGATGATATCATAAAAGCTTGGGGAATTGAATAATAATTCAGTTCCTATAGGATTACTTCAACTCATTTTTCTCAATAAAAGCTGAAAAGAAATTTGAGTTCAAATACCACAACTTTTATAGTTAGCGCTTCATAAGTTTGTAAACACCAGCCCCTCTAAATAATCTAGGTGTACAGAAGTATGTAACTTCGTTAAATTCATTCTTTATCTCAAAAGACTAAAACTTCTTTAATAAGACAGGGTTAGAGTGTAGTTGATGAAATATATTTTACTCATTAGAAGATGGAAACAGTAGCCTAAGTATTGTTTATGGTTTTCTTTATGATTGTCACAAACTCATAAACCCTTTTATTTTATGTATTTTTAAAAACTGAATTAATCCATCTTTTAAGAAATGGAAGTTCAAAAGTGGCCATATCGAAACCGCAGCAAATCATGTCTTCAGAAAAAAATTCGCCAGAAAAAACAAGATTACATTCTAGAAACAAAAACCGAGAACGCTATGATTTGGATGCTTTAAAAAGCAATACTCCGGAACTAAACAACTACATAACCCTAAACAAATATGGTGTAGAATCCGTTGATTTTTCAAATCCAACGGCGGTGAAATTGCTAAACAAAGCATTACTAGATTATTATTACGGCATTAAAAACTGGGACTTCCCTGATGAAAATCTATGTCCGCCAATACCAGGAAGAGCCGATTACATCCATTACATGGCCGATGTATTACGCGAACATAATTTCGGAAATGTTCCTACTGGTGACAGAATAACGTGTTTAGATATAGGTGTTGGGGCCAATTGCATTTATCCCATCATCGGTGTTACCGAATACCAATGGAATTTTATTGGTTCGGACATTGATCCCAAATCCATTGAGTTTGCAAAGGCTATTGTAGAGGCAAATCCAAGCCTTAGCGGTAAAATTGAATGCCGATTACAAGAAATGTCTAAAGATGTGTTTTATGGCATTTTAAGAAGAGAAGACAAAGTTGATATTTCTGTTTGCAATCCCCCTTTTCATTCTTCTACCGAAGAAGCTCAAAAAGGAACAAAACGAAAAGTAAAGAACCTTTCCGGTAAAAAAACGGAAACCGCTCCGCTTAATTTTGCAGGCGTTAGTAATGAATTGGTTTGCCCAGGTGGGGAATCAAAATTCATTCAGAACATGATTAGAGAAAGTGAAAAATTCTCTAAAAACTGTTATTGGTTTTCTACCTTGGTTTCTAAACAATCTAACCTGAAAGGTATTTATAAATCCCTAGAAAATGCTAATGCTGTAGAGGTTAAAACAATACCCATGGGAACCGGAAATAAATCTACCCGCATTGTTGCGTGGACGTTCCTTTCGAAAGAAGAACAAAAAGAATGGAAAGAAACCCGATGGAAGGTTAAAACAGACAGTTAAGAAAACTTTCTGGCCTCCATTCAGTTTTAAAGTAAAAAAGCACGCCATTTATAAAACGACGTGCTTTCTGTTTTTGTTATTTATTTAAAAATGTAGTCCCTTTACTTATTTTACGGTATAAGAATACAAAACGTTGTCTAAAGTTCCGATAGCTTGCAAATAAATAGAGTCTCGGGTCATGGAAGCAGTAAAAAAACCATTCTCTGCTGCGGAAAATTTAGAGAATTTCATGTTACCAGTTTTTCTTATGGCAGAACCTGCGCCACTAACTACATAGGTTGTTTTTCGGTTTGTCTTCTTTCAGCAATTGCAAATCATGCTCATGACCGCTGAAATAAACATCTACACCATTTTCTTCAAATAAATTTCTGAAAGAAGAAACAATGGGATCGGTACCTTTCACTCTTTTTCCACCGGAATACATAGGGTGATGTCCAATTACAATTTTCCATTTTGCGTTCGATTCCGACAAAACTTTAGTTAACCATGCTTTTTGTGCTGTAGTATCTTGGTCTTGCACTTTAGAATAAAACTTAGAACTGAACCCACTGTATTGAAAGGGGTTGGTATCAATAAATACAAACAAGGCTTTGGTAGAGTCGTCTTCCAACGTTTTTTCATAACTGTAATACCAATTGGGTAAATGCCAACGGGTACTTACTTTAGAATAATCAATTTGGGCTTGTACAGAACCACGGATATCATGATTACCAATGCATGTAAACCAATCGCATTGCAAGGCTTCGTCTTTGTAAATGTTTTCAAAAGAATACTTCCACTGTGGATCAGTAATGCTTTCAACTCCACTAGGATAAAAATTATCGCCAACCGAAATAATAAATTCTGGTTCTATAGCAGAAGCAGTTCTCGCCATCTGATTCGCTACAGCTACTTGGCCTGCTGAACCATTTCTGCCCCAATCCCCTATTACAAAAAAATTGTAGGCGTCTTTGATTTCTGCATACCCCATTTTGGCGTTGGTAGAATCAATGGATTGGTCTTTTGTGCTTATCTGTGAACCCTGACAAGATACCATCGCCACAAAAAGACTTATAAACAGGTATTTCATAACCCGAAGTTAAGACTTCACTTATAATTTACGAACTGTAGTTTTATAATGCTGTTACTTTTACTGGATAACATATATTTCTTATGGTGCTTGTCAATAGAAAAACAACCCCAAACAGAATTTCCTGAAGGTATTTATTAACTTTGCCCTCCGTTAAAAAAGTCTAAATTGACTTTATAGATTTAAAATGAGCATACAAAAACCATCTGTCCCTAAAGGTACGCGCGATTTTGGCCCAGACGTAATGGCCAAGCGAACATATATTCTTGATACCATTAAAGCCACGTTTAAAAAGTTCGGCTTTTTGCAATTGGAAACTCCTTCCATGGAAAACCTTGCCGTTTTAACCGGAAAGTATGGTGATGAGGGCGATCAATTGTTATTCAAAATTGTGAATTCGGGTGATTTCTTAAGTAAATCTAGTCCTGAAGATTTTGAAAAAGGCGCAAAACATTTGTTGCCTAAAATTAGTGAAAAAGGACTACGTTACGATTTAACAGTACCTTTTGCGCGTTACGTTGTGATGAACCGCGGGACGATTGCTTTTCCGTTTAAGCGATTCCAGATTCAACCGGTATGGCGTGCAGATAGACCTCAAAAAGGGCGTTACCGAGAGTTTTACCAGTGCGATGCCGATGTGGTGGGAACCGATTCTTTAATTTGCGAAGCGGAAATCGTTTTAATGATTAATGAAGTTTTTGGTAATTTGGGAATTAATGATTTCAGCATAAAAATAAATAACCGGAAAATATTATCTGGCATTAGTAAAATATTGGGCAAGCAACACAGCGAAACCGATTTATTTGTTGCCATTGATAAATTAGACAAAATTGGTTTAGAAAAGGTTTTAGAAGAATTAAGGGAAAAAGGTTTTGAAGAAACGGCGCTTTCCACTTTAGCTGAAATTCTTTCTATTGAAGGTTCTTTTCAAGAAAAATTCAACAAAGTAAAATCTTTGCTTTCTAATTCTGAAGAAGGACAAAAAGGTCTTTCGGAATTAAATGAAATTCTGGAATACTTGAAATTATACGGTTTAGAAAATGCTAACCTAGACTTTGACGTTACTCTGGCAAGAGGATTAAGCTACTATACAGGATCTATTTTCGAAGTAAAAGTAAACAATGTACAAATGGGTAGCGTTTCCGGCGGCGGCCGTTACGACAATCTTACCGGAGTTTTTGGATTAGATGGTGTTTCTGGTGTTGGTTTCTCTTTTGGTGTAGATCGTTTATACGATGTATTGGAAATGCTAGAACTTTTCCCGGAAGAAACCCTAAATTCTAGCAAAGCTATAATCCTTCATTTTGATGAAGCTGCGCAAAAACATGGTATTGGTTTGCTTACCAAATTGCGTGCTGCGGGGATACATAGTGAAATCTATCCAGACGATGCCAAGATGAAAAAGCAAATGAATTATGCGAATCAAAAAAATATACCGTTTGTAGTAGTAATTGGCAGCGAAGAAATAGAATTGGGTTTATACTCGTTAAAAAACATGATTACCGGTGAACAGGAAAAACTATCTATTGAAGACATTATACAACGTATTTCCTAAACAGCTTTTTCAGCTAAGCTTATTTTTGGTGCTTTTAATGAATTTTAATTCCTTAAAAGCCCAAGACATCTGTTTTAATGCCATAGACTCGGTGGGTTGTCCTCCATTTACGGTTCATCTTCAGGAATGTGTAGCAGACCCTACTGCCCAATTCCGTTATAATTTTGGTGAAGGAATTGTTTTTGATACCACTTACACCTATCAAAGCCCGGGTTTATATTCTATTACGCAATATTACCAGATAGGTAGTAACAATCCTGTTGTGGGTACAAAAACAAACTACATTAGAGTAGTTGCTCAATCCGAACCTCAATTTACGCTTCATGCTTGTAAGGATAACAATTTAAAAATACAGATTGATGAAGATGTTTACGACCATTATGTGATTGAATACCAAAATGGATTTGAAAACGACACTATTGACGGCCTTTCTAGCCTAACAACTGCATTCCCTTCTTCTACTACCGAAGCTATTACTGTACGGGGTATTTACGAGCAAGTAGACTGTGAGAATACGCAAACCAAAAGCATTCAGTTAATCCCAGATTTAGAGAATCCAAAAATTAATTCCATAAAAACAACTGGCCTAAACGGAACTAACTTTTCTATAGAGCTAAGCTTTTTAGCTACGGCTAATTTCAGTTATTTTATTTCTACAAAAAGTCAATCGGGTAGTTTTCAAATTATAGATACTATTGAAAACCAAAGTGGTAATTACACTTATACGTTTAATAATCTAACTACTTCTAACGCACCGTATCAAATAAAGGTCTCAAATTTTGATTATTGCGGAAACAGCAAAGAATCGGCAGTTTTTAGTGCTCAAGTTTTAGATGCCCAAAACCAAAGTGAAGAAATTACACTGAATTGGCAAAACGACAATTCTACAAACTTTAACGGTTTCAGCTTATTAAGAAATAATGCGGAAGAATTTATTACAACAACAGAAGCCAGTTATTTAGACAAAAATATTTTATGCGGAACAGAATACTGTTACCAGCTTATTTCTAAAACAGAGAATATAGATGGTAGTACCGTAGACATTTCTTCTAACACAGTTTGTGAAATTGGTTTTTCCAGCCAACTACCCAAGGGTATTTCTTTATTTTACAGCAGCATTTCAGAAACAGAAACCACTGACTTAACATGGGATTACAGCAATTTAGAAAGCGTTCAAAATTTTATTCTTACAAATTCTAATACCGGCGAAAAAGACACCTTATCACCCGATACAAAAAATTATTCTTATACGGATGAATTAGTCTTTGATTCCCCTAATTGCTACAACATACAGGTATTGGATAAATGTGCTAATCTTTCTGTAAACAATCCTAAAACTTGCCCAACTCTAGTAAACATTGAAAAAACAGGCGCATATACCTACCTTATTTCTTGGACAAAGTTCACAGGCTTTAATTCTTCCTTATACACCTTACAGCTTACCGACCAGAATGGTGCTTCCATATTATCCGAAGCTAACTTTTCATTCCAAAAAGAGATTGATGTAAGAAATTATTCTGCTGCTCAAATTAACGTTCAAATTGAGGTTTTAGATAAAAACACAAACCTTGTTAGTTACAGTAATAAAGCTTTAATCGATTTAAAAACATATATCTTTTTCCCTACTGGATTTACACCTAATGGCGACGGATTAAACGATACCTTTTACCCAGTAGGAGCCTTTGTAAAAGATTACACGCTACAAATCAGGAATCAATGGGGGCAATTAGTTTTTAATGCTGAAAATAAAGCGTGGGATGGTTTTTTTAATGCCGAACCAGCTGTTGGTGGTGTTTATATCTTTAAAAGTATTATCACAGACGAAAAAGGAAGTAAATACAACAGAAGTGGAACAATAACTTTAATTCGTTAATTCTCTTTTAGAAAAACTACCGCATCTAAAATTCCTTTTACAGTTTCAATTCTCTCATTTCCGCTTTCAAACGCTTTAATTTCAGTTGTTCCGGGTACGTATTGCGCATGGGTTTTCAGAAAGAAGTCGGTAATAATATCTTTTACATCCTCTCTTGAAAGCATTAAGTCTTTTTTCAGATTAAAATTAACATCTAAAAGAAAATCGTCTGTATCAAATCGTTTAGCAAAAATATTATACACTATGGCTAAATCTTCTTTACTTAAACCGTCTACTCTAAGCGAACAAAAATTATTTTTATTCAAGCCTATATTATTATCCAAAATAGCCTTTTCATATTTTTCGCTTCTCTTGTTTCTTATCCAAAAGAAAGAGACAGCTGCTCCTAAAAACAAGACTACAAAACCTATTGAAAACACCATAAATTATTTTGATAATAGAGATACGCTGCAAATAAATGCATTTTAGAAAGAAATAAATTGTTCTTACGATTTATTAAGCCCCACATTGGGTTCAAGAATCAGTAATTAGTTAAATTCAAGTTTTAAATAAGGAAAATATGGATATAAGCGGAATATTTCAGAAAGTACAAGAAGCACAAGCTAAGTTAAAACAAGCTAAAGAAAATTTAGGTTCCGTTACCACTTCGGGTGAATCTGGTGCAGGAATGGTAAAAGTTACCGTGAACGGGAATAGACAAGTACAGTCAATTGAAGTAGACGATTCTTTAATTAGTGTGGAAGAAAAACACATTTTACAAGATTTAATAGTTGCTGCTACCAATAAAGCTATGGAAGCAATTGAAGAAAAAATAAAAGAAGAAATGGCTAAATCTACAGACGGAATTTTACCTAACATCCCCGGTTTCGATTTAGGAAGCATGATGTAATGACTAATCAAGTAGCTGTAGTAATATTAAATTGGAATGGTAAAAAGCACCTTGAAACCTTTTTACCTTCCGTCTATAAAAACTCGCCAGAAGCAAACCTATACGTAATAGACAACGCCTCTACGGACGATTCTATTGATTTTTTACAGAAAAACTACCCCAATATTAATCGTATACCTTTAAGTAAAAACCATGGTTTCTGTGGGGGGTACAACAAAGGATTACAAACTGTAGAAGAAGAATATTACGTCTTATTAAATTCAGATGTAGAAGTTACTCCAAATTGGATTCCCCCTATTCTAGAAGTCTTTAAAAGAAATAACAATGTAGCTGTAGTTCAACCTAAAATTAAAAGTTACAGCAATAAAGACTATTTTGAATATGCTGGAGCCGCAGGTGGTTTTTTAGATTATTTAGGTTATCCATTTTGTAGAGGAAGATTGTTTCATTCGATTGAAATTGACCAAGGTCAATACCAACAAGAAAGTGATATTCATTGGGCTTCTGGAGCCTGTTTTACCATTAAAAAAGAATTATACCATCAATTAGGTGGTTTTGATGAAAATTTTTTTGCCCACATGGAAGAAATTGACTTATGTTGGAGGTTAGGTAACCAAGGTTATAAAATAAAATACACCCCAGAAAGTACTGTTTTTCATTTAGGTGGTGGTACCTTACAAAAGGTTAATCCTTTTAAAACCTTTCTAAACTTTAGAAACGGTCTTTATTTATTGTACAAAAACTTACCAGAAGAAAAACTTAAAAAGATCATTATGAAAAGAATGATTTTGGATGGTCTTGCCGGGGTACAGTTTTTAATAAAATTAGAGTTTAAGAATTTTATGGCCATAATAAAAGCCCATAAAGAATTTAAAAACAAAAGAAAACTCTTAAAAGAAAAAAGAAGCTACAGTACTAAAAATGTTTACAATAGCTTTTTTAAGGATTCTATAGTTAAAACTTACTTCTTAAATGGAAAGAAAAAATTTAGTGACTTAAATGTCATAATAAAAACTTCTACGCATTCTTAAGTGTTTTCTAATATTCATGATAAAGAATAAAGTAATGTAAATAATTACTGGTGAGCCTAGTGCAATAAAAGAAGAGTAGATAAAAAACATACGTACACTAGAAGTAGATACGCCTATTTTATCACTCATTTTTTCACAGACTCCAAAATATTGCAGTTCCCAAAAGAACCTTATTCTTTCAATTAGTGTTTTGATAACCATATGCCAAATATAACAAACTGGATAAATTATTTCTAATGTTACCAAAAAACACATAATAAGATTGCAATAATTAATTTATCCCAATAGTTTAGTACCATCTATTAACTCTGAATTGAATACAGGTATGTTTAGTAAAAATATGTTTATATTAAAAAGAGCGTCAATCGCGTTTGCATCCATCTTACTTTTAGGCAGTTGTAGCTTAAACAAAATGGTTAAAATGGCCGAAGAGCAAGAGCTTGAAGTCAATCCTTCTCCATTAGAACTTCACGGTGATTCTGTTAAATTCACTGTTAGTGCAACTTTGCCTGAAAATATGCTTAAGAAAAATAAGCTATATACCATTAAAACATTTTACAAATACGGACAACCTGGGGGCGAATTAGAAACAGCAGGATTCTCAGATACAGAATTCCCTAACCAAGAAGTAGAACAACCATCTAAATCGGTAGATTTTAGTTTCTTTTATGAAGAAGAAATGAAACAAGGTGCTTTATACATTCAAGGTGTAGCTTCTAACTTAGACAAAACTAAGTTTAAAGAAACGGACGAAATGGAAATTGCTAAAGGTATAATCACCACATCTAGGTTATACGAAAAAGCATATGTACCTACTTATGCTGACCACGGTTATAACAACAAAGAGGAATTAGTTCCTGTTAACGTTGTTTTTCATTTTGACCAAGGAAGCGCTTATTTGAAAAGTTCTGAAGTTAGAGGGGAATCTGGTAAAGAATTAGATGCATTTATCTCTGCTAAATTCAATACTAAAACGGTAACTATTACAGGTACTCACTCACCAGAAGGTAAAGAAGCTATTAACGAAAAATTATCTGAAGACAGAGCTAAAGTAATCAAAGACTTCTATTTCAAGAAAATGAAGCAGTACGATTACAAAAACCAAGCTGACTCTATCAAGTTTGCAACTAAGACAGTTTTCCAAGACTGGGCTCCATTTAAAAAATATCTTTCTTCTTACGAAGGTGTAACTCCTGAGCAAAAACAAGAATTATTATCTATAGTTAATGGCTCTGGTTCATTTACAGAAAAGCAAGACAAAATTGCTGAGTTATCTTACTACAAGCAATTATTAAAAGATTTCTACCCTAAACTAAGAACATCAACAACTGAAATCTTAAAGGTTAAGCCTAAGAAAACAGCTGCTGAAATCTCTTTATTAGCCAAAGGTATTGTAGAAGATAGCTTAAATGCTGATACATTATCAATGGAAGAATTAATGTACGCAGCTACTTTAACGCCTTTATTAGACGAAAAAGAAGGTATCTACCTTGCTGCTACTAAAAAAGATGCAACATGGTCTACTCACAACAACTTAGGTGTTGTTTATTTATTGAAAGCTCAAAAAATCAATAACGAAACGCAAAAAGCTGCTTTAGTTAAGAAAGCTGCTGCTCAGTTTGAAATCTCTATTAACAAAGAAGAAAAAGCTGAAAACTTAAATAACGTTGCTATCACTTACATGTTAGATAGTGAAAACAAAAAAGCACTTTCTACTTTCAAGAAAGCAACAGAAGCTAACGCTACAAGTGCAGAAACTGAAAAGTTTGTTAAAGCTGGTTTAGGTGCTGTTCAAGTTAGATATGCAGATTATGACGGAGCAATCACTAACTCTAGTGCAGCTGCCGACACAATTCTGAAAGCTAAATTTAATGTTGGGTTAGCTCAACTTCTTCAGAAAAACTACTCTGGAGCAATTAAAACTTTAGACGAAGTTGTTGCTAAAGATGACCAATACGCTAGAGCTTATTATGTATTAGCAGTTGCTCATGCTAGAAACAATACTCCTGAAGAAATGTCTACAGCATTGAAAAAAGCTGCTTCATTAGATTCAGAATTAAAAGCCAGAGCTGTTGAAGACCTTGAATTCTTGAACTATAGAGAACAAGAAGCATTTACAAGTGCTCTTAAATAGAAAAAAACTAAATTTTGATTAAATTTGAACCTGTCTTCGGACAGGTTTTTTTATTTTCGGTATTCGTTAATAGAGTTTAAGAAGAACTATAATGAGAGAGATACAATTTAGAGAAGCGCTTAGAGAAGCTATGAATGAGGAAATGAGAAGAGACGAAAATGTCTATCTCATGGGTGAGGAAGTAGCAGAATACAATGGTGCTTATAAAGTAAGTTTAGGTATGTTAGATGAATTCGGTCCTAAAAGAGTAATTGATACTCCTATTGCCGAATTAGGTTTCACCGGTATTAGTATTGGTGCTAGTATGAACGGCCTACGACCAATTGTTGAATTTATGACATTCAACTTTTCATTGGTTGCTATTGACCAAATCATTAATAGTGCAGCAAAAATGATGTCTATGTCTGGTGGACAATACAGCTGCCCTATCGTATTCCGTGGTGCTACAGGTAATGCTGGTCAATTAAGTTCTCAGCATTCTCAGAACTTTGACAGCTGGTATGCTAACACTCCCGGTTTAAAAGTAATTGTTCCTTCTAATCCTGCTGATGCAAAAGGTTTATTAAAGTCTGCAATTAGAGACAATGACCCTGTTATCTTTATGGAGTCTGAGGTAATGTACGGTGAAAAAGGTCCTGTACCTGAAGGTGAGTACCTTATTCCAATTGGAGTTGCAGATGTAGTTAAAGAAGGTACCGATGCTACTTTAGTATGCTATGGTAAATTCATGAAAATTGCTAACCAAGCAGCTGCTGAAATGGAAAAATTAGGTGTTTCTGTTGAAGTAATTGACTTAAGAACTATCCGTCCTCTTGATTACGAAACAGTTGTTAACTCTGTTAAGAAAACAAACCGTTTAGTATGTTTAGAAGAAGCATGGCCGCTAAGCTCTGTATCTACAGAAATTGCTTACCATGTTCAAAAATATGCTTTTGATTATTTAGATGCTCCTATACACAAAATAAACAATCTTGATGTGCCTTTACCATATGCACCTACTTTGATTGATGAAATTTTACCAAGTGTAGAAAGAACAGTAGCAGCTTTAAAAGCAGTTACTTATACAAAATAGATCAACGTTGTATAATTGATCACATATAAAAAAAGCCTCTTAAAGAGGCTTTTTTTATGTTTAATATGTCTATTATCTTTTAGATTTAGATTACATTTTTATAATCTTAAACTCAACTCTTCTATTCAATCTCTTTTCTTCCGCTGTATTACCGCTTACTAAAGGACGTTCACTTCCGTAACCAACCTCTTGAATCCGCTTAGATGAGATACCTTTACTAACTAAATACTTTTTAACAGACTCTACCCTTTTTTCAGAAAGTTTAACACTTGCTGCCTTACTACCAGTATTATCTGTATGCCCTGCCAATTCAATTTCCATTTCAGGATTAGTTTTCATCATAAAAACGAGTTGATCCAGTTCTTTAAAGGACTCTTGCAACAAAGTATATTTACCTTGTTCAAAGTTTATGTTCTCTAACTGAACATATTCATCTACCGGAATTGGCTCCATTTCAAATGTATGAGACACCTCATCTATATCAATAGCTTCGTTATATTCTTCTAAATTCACTTTGTGTGATTTAGGCAAATACATAGGATGTACTACATATATCTGTAATTCTGAATTGGCCGCTAAATTCAATGTAAATTCACCTGTTGAAGAACATCTTCCTTTACCTTTTAAAACACTACCGTCTTTTGCAATTGAAGATAAATCTACCGAGGCTTTTAAGGCTTTTTTAGTATTCTTATCAACTACACTTACATGATATTTTATATTTTTTACTTTTAAATGATCTGGAACAGGCACTTCTGGTACTTCTCTTGCAGCGTATTTTTTTAGAGCAGCATTTGCATGTGTATTCCTAAACAAAGAATCTTTTATAGCTTGTTCTTCATCTACTACATGTTGAATGGAATCAACGTGGTGTTCAAAATCATCTTCTTGAGAGAACACCGTAAATGAGAAAAGAAGCGAAAAACCTATTATAAATATCTTCATACCAAAGGATTAAACATTTAGTGTAATTTATGAATTTTTTAAATGTTTAGCCAGTTATTCGAACCTTAAAACTTAGTCTTTCTAAGTAATAATAAAAACAGCACTAAACATATAGGGAATAACCACAACATAAATTGATAAGTTCCTAATAAAAGGCTACCAATAGAAAACAGAAGCCCATAAGCCACAATAACAGATGAAACCCATAAAAAGGCACTAGACCACATCATCTTACTAGTAGATTGTGATTGCGGCCAGAATCCTCCGGGTGATGTGGTTTTATAAAACGAATCTAAAACCGATGTTTCGGTTGGTGGTGTTACGAAGGTAACTACAAGCCAGGAAACCGTTGTAAAACCAACAATAAACAAGAAGCTCCTAGGATCTTCTAACATGTCCATATTCCATTCTGGTCCCAATATAGGTGTTAGAACAAAATAACAGATAGCATACCCCACAAACGGCGCTATTGTAGCTGTAATTTCACTCCAAGCGTTAATACGCCACCAATACCAGCGCAATATTAACACCAAGCCCATACCTGCACCACACTTCATTATTAAACTCCACACTTCAGAAATAGAATTAATATAATATGTGGCAATTGTAGCGCATAGAATTAAGCCAATAACCACCACTCTAGAAATCCAAGAATGATATTCTTTGTTCTTGGAAATGAAGGGCATGTACAAATCATTAATGATATAACTAGCTCCCCAGTTCAATTGTGTTGAAATGGTACTCATATAAGCGGCAATAAAAGACGCTAACATTAGCCCTTTAAGTCCGTTGGGCAAATAGTCTTTCATAGCCCAAACATAGCCCATACGCTCTTGGCCTTCCATTTGAGTACCGTAGATTATTATGGTTGACAATGCCACTAAAACCCATGGCCATGGACGTACGCAATAATGTACTACTTGAAAAAACATGGAAGAGTAAACCGCATTCTTTTCATCTTTTGCACTCATAAGTCGTTGGGCTATATAACCACCACCACCTGGTTCGGCACCGGGGTACCAGCTGCTCCACCACGGCATTAACATAAAAGTTAGAAAACTACCTACACCTAGTATTAGTCCGTTAGTGATTTCTTTATCTCCAAAAGAAGGAAAAAAGCTTAGCGTTGATTTAGGCAGTTTAGCCACTAATCCATCTAAACCACCAATATCTTCGGAAGTAATTACCAAATAAGCCAATACAATACTACCCGCCATGGCCATGGTAAATTGAAGGAAATCGGTATATACAACGGATAAAAAACCAGACATTCCGGAATACAAGAAGATCACAATCATACATCCTAATACCAACAGTAATTGCATTTCCTTGCTTTCTACTTCAAAGAATACTTCAAACAAACTCATCATGGCAAGGTTTACCCAACCTATTACCATAATGTTCATAAAAGCACCTAAGTAAATAGATTTAAAGGCTCTTAAAAATCTTGCTGGTTTACCAGAATAACGAATACTTATTAACTCTACATCTGTAGTTATATTGGCTCTACGCCACAGTCTTGCAAAAAAGAATGTGGTTAACATGCCGCCTGCCAACATATTCCACCATAGCCAGTTACCGCTAATACCGTATTTTACTACCAATTCATTAACCGCTAATGGTGTGTCTGCAGCAAAGGTTGTGGCTACCATAGATGTACCCGCTAACCACCATGGGAGTTTTCTTCCACCTAAAAAATACGATTGTAGAGATTCTTCTTTTTGACGAGAAAGGAAGCCAATTAGAAAAAAAACAAATAACGAAAATACGATTATGGATATATCCCAGTAAGAAAGATGCATAGACTTGAACGATTGATTCCTGAAATTATAAAAATACAGGCACTTTATACGTTCAGAACATCACGTTATTTAACGCTAATGGATTTATGATCTTTATTTTACTGCCTTTTACGTCTAAAATACCGTCTTCTCTAAATTCAGAAATTATACGAATCACAGATTCAGTAGCGGTACCCACAATCCCCGCCAAATCTTGTCTAGAAATACTAATTTCTACCTCAACTTCTTCTTCCTCTTTAAATTTTTCTGAGAGGGTTAATAAGGCGTCCGCCACACGTTTTCTAACCGTGTTGTAGGCTAAATTGATTAACTGTTGCTCTTTTTGTAAAAGATCTGTAGAAATAAGCCCTAGAACCAATGCAGAAGCATCTGTATTAGAATTGATTAATTGCAGAAAATCGAACCGGTTAATGAAACGTATTTCAGACTCTTCTAAAGCCGTTGCCATTTCTTTATGGTTGTGATTTTCCGGTAAAGTAGAAAAGCCAAAATATTCACCCAGGACCGTGTATACTTACTACAAACTCTTTTCCATCATCATTTATAAGATAGATTTTCACTTTCCCTTTTTCTACATAATAAATGTGGTTGGGGTAATCCCCTTCTCTGTATAAAAATTCTTTTTTAACTACTTTTTTAAGTTTAGAACTGACTCACTAATTCACCTAAAGATTTAACCGAAGTGGCATTTACTTGTTCTTCAACTTGTTTGTATTTATGGCTTAAATCTTCATTACGTTTTAGTCTACTTTCAATAGCATCTAGCAAATCATTTTCACTAAAGGGTTTGGTTATGTAATCATCTGCTCCAAGATTCATTCCTTTTCTAAAATCCTCTTTTTCTACTTTAGCCGTTAAAAATATAAAAGGAATAGAATTGGTTTTTTCATCTCTAGATAAAATGTGCAGCACACCGTATCCGTCTAATTCTGGCATCATGATATCGCAAACAATAATATCCGGTAATTGTTCTTTGGCTAAACGAACACCTGATTTCCCATTTTCGGCAGTAAAAACCGTATAATCTGCCAGTTCTAAAATCTCTTCTATATTTTCTCTTATGTCTGTATTATCCTCTATTATTAATATTTTTTTACTCATTGCAATGGCAGTTTCACAGTTACAGTAGTTCCTTTTTCGTATTCACTTTCTGAGACCTATTTCTCCTTCTAATAAATCCACAAAGCGTTTTACAATGTGTAGTCCTAAACCTGTACCCTGAATATTAGTTACATTTTTAGCTCTAAAAAATTTTTCAAACATATGTTCTTGTTCATCTATAGGTATACCAATTCCAGAATCTGTTAATCTTAATCACTAAATTATTAGGGGTTAATGTAGTAGTAAAGATTACTTCCGAATTTTCTTTAGAATACTTTAAAGCATTAGACAACACATTAATTATGATATGTCGTAACGCATTTACATCTGAAATAATTATTCGATCTCCTTCGTGTTTATAATTGTATATGTTGTCCCTTTTTTAGCAATTCCGAAAACTGATCTAAAATTTCTTCTGAAAGTTCCTTTATATCAAGTGCGGTAAGATTTAAGTTAATTTTACCTTCTTCAATTCTATCTAAGGAAAGAAATTCGTCTAAAATGCTGTTTAGGTTTAAGACACTGTTTTTAATCTTTTCTATATGCTTTAAGCGTTTATCTTTTTGTTCAGCCTCATTATAACGTTCTAACAAAGAAACCGATGACAAAACAGTACTTAATGGAGTTCTAAACTCATGTGATGCGGTAGAAACAAACCTAGATTTCAGTTCATTCAACTGCTTTTCTTTGTTTAAAGAATTGGTGACTTCTTCTTGTGTTTTATTCAGTTCAATATTTTTTTCTTCTAACTGAAGTACTAAGTCTCTTAATTCTTTTGTTCGGGCCTGAACATTAGATTCCAATCGCTTCATTAGCCCTTTTTAATTCCTCTTTAGCTTGTTCTTGTTCCGTAATATCCAACACTAGAGCCACAATAAAGAGTAAGTTCTTCGTCATCTTTAATAGGGCTTAAACTTACTTTAATCTGAAATTCGGTTCCGTTTTTACGCAAAGCAAACAACTGAGAGCCTTCTGCCATAGAACGTTGTTTGGGATTTCCCTGATACCCATTCATATGTCCAGAATGTATTTTCCGATACCTATTTAGGAATCAGTTCCTCTAGAGGCAACCCTTTCATTTCCTCTGGGTTATAGGCAAAAAGCTCATCGGCTTTTTTATTGTTATCTAGAATTTTCCCATCTACAGAAACTACCAAAATAGCTTCCGCAGAAGCATTGAAAATGGCGTTTATAAAAGACTTATCGTCAATTTTTTTAAACTTCATACCGTTTCTAAACGTTAACACGACTTTAGTAAGTCAACAAAACACTATAGTCTTGATCTACCAAAGATGAAAGAGAAGTTAACACTTTTTTTTAATTAGAAATAGTTATTGAATTCATTCCTATGATTTCTATTCACAAATAGGAATATCTTTTTGCTGAATAGCTAGTTGAAAAAGTGAATTTAACGGAACATAACCCAATCCTCTTAACAGAAACAACACCCCTAAAATCAATATTACATAAGGACCCGACTTCTGAATAAATCTGTTTCCATTTCGGGCTAAAAAAATGAGTACCATAAGCAGCCAAAAACATTAAAGGAATTGTACCCAATCCAAAAAAAAGCATATACAAACCCGAACCAGCAAACGAAGCCATTCCCAAAGAACCTATTAAAGCCATATACACCATTCCGCAGGGCAAAAGTCCATTTAATACGCCTAGAAAATAACCCGAAAAGAAAGAATCACTTTTCAATTGTGTACCTAACTTTGCTTTTAAGGAACTAGAAAAACGGTACAAATAAGCATTTTCAGTTAGGTTTTTCCCTGAATATATTTGCACAGCACCAAGAAGCAAAAAAACTACTCCCGAAAATATAGACACATATTCTTGTATTCCGCTGAGGTTAAACAACAAGCCCAACAAACCAAAAAATAAACCAAATACCACATAGGTACTTACCCTACCTACATTATATAAAACACTATTAATTATTGGATGTTCTTTCTTACCCGAATTCAATAAAAAAGCAAAAGGACCACACATGCCCACGCAATGTAAACTACCGGAAAGCCCTAATATAAAGGCGCTCCAAATCATATAATCATTACACTTTCTTCGTAAAAATAATCTTGCCCACCAGAATTAAAATGGATTTCAACAATCCACAACCCTTTGCTTAATGCTGAAGTTTTCACCTTGTACGAATTGGTTTCGTTTTTAGAAATGGTAATTATTTGGTCTTCTTTTGCAGAAGCCGGACGTAATAAAATCACCTTACCACTTTCAACAGGAAGTTCATTTGGGCACTGAATATGAATAGTCCCTTTACTTACATTCAGAATAAACTTATCATTAAACGGTAGTGTCTTTTGCTCTAGGTCAATCTGGTCTTGATAAGCTACTTCTCTTTCGTAATAATTTTCACTTACCAAATTAACATCACGTTGGATACCTTTGTAGACAAACTGCCCAATAAAAACTGCAAACAAAACAAAAACTGCTATAATAGAATATGGCCACCAATTCATAATTGTATAAATTTTACATTCCTGGTCCTAGGAACTTAGTTTCTTCTTCGGTTAACAATTCACCTTTTGCATTGTAAACGCCAATAGTTATTGGGGTAGACATTCCTTCAAGATCTTCCGTTTTTAATTCAATCATAAAAACCCCTTTTACAGCCCCTTGTGGCGGCACAACAAGATCTTGACCAATCAACTGAAGCTTCACCTGCTTTTCCATCTAATTTTAGTGTAACCGGTAATTCTTCCATGGTTTTATTAATAATATCTATGTTGTAGATATTAGAATAATTACCCTCTTTAGTTTCTTGGTACAATTGGCCTTGTGAACGTAATACCGAAGCTTGAATATCATCTCTTGTAGTTAACAAAATTACAAAAGCACCAATTAATACCGCTAATAAAATGGTATAACTCCAAACTCTAGCGTTAAATTTAAAACCTTCTCCCTTTTCAATACCTTGTTCAGAATCGTAACGGATTAAACCTCTTGGTTTCTCAATACGGTCCATAATATCATCACAGGCATCCATACAAGCTGTACAGTTCACACACTCTAATTGCGTACCGTTTCTAATATCTATTCCTGTTGGGCAAACCTGAACACACTGATGGCAGTCAATACAATCCCCTTCTGTTCTAGTTTCTTTATTTTTTCTAAGTTTTCCTCTAGGTTCGCCTCTCAAGAAATCGTAAACCACTACCATACTATTTTTATCTAGCATGGCTCCTTGTAATCTACCATAAGGACAAGCGATAATACATACCTGCTCTCTAAACCAAGCAAAAATCCAGTAAAAGACCAGGCTAAACATCACTATAGTTGCAAATAACAAAAGGTGTTCAGAAAGAGGTTCGGTAACTATTTTATAAAGTTCTTCTACACCAATCATGTAGGCTACATACTAGGTTACCAATCAAAAAGGCAATGATAAAAAATACCGTATGCTTTAGGCCTTTTTTGGTAATTTTTTCAGCATTCCATTCTTGCTTAGCTAGTTTTTTTTGTTTGGTATAATCACCTTCTATTAGGTATTCAATTTTACGGAATACCATTTCCATAAAAATAGTTTGCGGGCAAACCCATCCACAGAAAAGTCTACCATACACCACTGTAAATAAGACTATAAAAATAACCGCTGCAATAAAACCCAATACAATTAAATAGAAATCTTGCGGCCAAAATGTAATACCAAAAAGAATGAATTTTCTTTCTAATACATTAAACAAAAACATTGGGGCACCATTTATCTTAATAAATGGTGCCGCAAATAAAAATGATAATAAACCAACAGCAACTACAGAACGGTAATTATGAAATTTCCCTTTGGGTTTCTGAGGATAAACCCAAACTCTTTTTCCCTTCATCATCTACCGTTGATATTTTGTTTCTGAAAGTTTCTTCCATGTTTATTCTTCCTCTGGTTCTCCCTGAGGCTCTTTAGCATTTGGTGGATTTGATCCTTTTAAAGAAGCAATGTATGAGGAGATTCCGTAAATTTGCTCATTACTGAATTCTGCTTTCCAGGACTTCATTCCTTTTTCTTCTACACCATATTTAATGGTATGGTAAACGGCATTAATATCTCCGCCATGCAGCCAATAGTTATCTGTTAAATTTGGACCAACACCACCTTCACCTAACTGACCATGACAAGCTGCACAATTTTGCACAAAAGAAGTGTTTCGATTCCTCTAACAAAGCTTGGTCTTCAGAAGGTTTATCGTATTCTAAATCTACATTAGCATATAAAATGGCAGCGTTTTCTACTTCTGCAGTATATTCTTCTAACGGAAGTGGAGCCCACTTAAAAACATGGTACGCAAACATGTATGCAAATGAAAATACGATAGTTAAATAGAACATGTATTTCCACCATGGTGGTAAATCATTATCGTATTCAACAATACCATCGTAATCGTGTCCTTCAATTACCTCATCTTCCGGAATTCCACTTAGGGTAGATGTATCTCCCATAAAAATTCCAAAAAGACCTATTGGCCAAGGAATAGAACTTCCTGCATCTTTTAGTTTTTTATAATAGTACGTACCCAGCTGTACGGTTATTCCTATTAAAAGTATAACACATACTACTAATGCTGCACTTACAAAAAACAACAATATTAAGTTAGGATCAGACATAATTTCCGTCATCAACTTACCAGAACTAGATGCTGTAGATTGAGCATTTACCGTTCCGAATAACAAAAAACATAATGAAAGTATAGTAAAACGCTGTCTCATAACACTAATATTCTAAGTCGTTATTATCTTCTTTTAATGGTAATTCACTTAAATCCTTTATTTCTTCTTTTTTTATACTGAACGTATAAATGAGAAGCGTTACAAAGAATATCCCAAATATTACAAAGGATATAACCGGATACATCCCAACTCCATCTATAGATCTTAAAACCTCTTTATACATAGCTATTTTAGTTAGATGGTTTTGCTTTAATGTCTGTACCTAAGCGTTGTAAATAAGCTATTAGTGCTATAATTTCTTTATTAGGAGCTGACTTAATTTTATCTCCTTCTAAGCTTAAAGAGATCTCTTTCGCTTGTTTTTCTAAATCGGATAATGCTTGTTGCTCATATCCTTCAGGATAAGGAACACCTAATGAACGCATGGCTGAAATTTTCCCTTCTAAAGAACTATTATCTAATTCATTTTCTAATAACCAAGCATACGAAGGCATAATAGAACCTGGCGACATGGTTTCAGGGTCGTACATATGATGATAATGCCATGAGTCTGGGTATTTACCGCCTATTCTATGTAAATCCGGTCCCGTTCTTTTAGAACCCCATAAAAATGGATGATCGTAAACAAACTCTCCTGCTTTAGAATACTCTCCGTATCTTACGGTTTCCGAACGGAAAGGTCGTACCATTTGAGTGTGACAGTTGGAACATCCCTCTTTAATGTATAAATCTCTACCCTGTAATTCTAACGGAGTATAAGGCTTAACCGACGCTATAGTTGGTACATTAGATTTAATTAAAAATGTAGGAACCAATTCTATTACTGTACCAATTAAAATGGCAATTAAAGAAAATATCAACATATAGATTGGACGTATTTCAATCCAACTGTGCCAGTGTCTTCCTTTATAATTTTTAACCTTTTCTAGAGCTGGTGCTTGTGCTTCTTCGTTTTTAATAAAGAACCTTGCTTCATAGTTTTAACAAGATTGTAGCGCCATTATAATAGCACCAGAAAGATAGATTAAACCACCTAAACCACGCATTGCATACATAGGAACAATCTTAGTTACAGTTTCCAGAAAGTTCATGTATTCTAACTGACCCGTTTCTGTAAATTGTTGCCACATTAAGCCTTGTGTAAAACCGGCCCAATACATAGGAATAGCGTAAAAAAGAATACCCAAAGTACCTAACCAGAAATGCACATTAGCCAATTTGGTTGAATACAATTTTGTCTGGAACATTTTAGGGATTAACCAATACAGCATACCAAAGGTTAAGAAACCATTCCAACCTAAAGCACCAACGTGTACGTGAGCTACAATCCAATCCGTAAAATGGGCTATAGCATTTACATTTTTAAATGAAAGTAACGGCCCTTCAAACGTTGCCATACCATAGGCGGTAATAGCTACCACAAAAAACTTTAATACAGGTTCTGTTTGTACTTTATCCCAAGCTCCTCTTAAGGTCAACAAGCCATTAATCATACCACCCCATGAAGGTGCTATTAACATAATTGAAAATACTACGCCTAAAGATTGAGCCCAATCCGGTAAAGAGGTATACAATAAGTGATGAGGCCCCGCCCAAATGTATAAGAAGATTAATGCCCAAAAATGAATAATAGAAAGTCTATACGAGTAAACCGGTCGATTAGCTGCTTTCGGTACAAAATAGTACATCAAACCTAAATATGGCGTTGTTAAAAAGAATGCTACTGCGTTATGACCGTACCACCACTGTACTAAAGCATCTTGCACACCTGCGTACCATGAATAACTTTTCATGAAGGTTACTGGTAATTCAAACGAATTAAGAACGTGTAAAACAGCAACTGTAATAAATGTGGCAATGTAAAACCAAATGGCTACATACATGCTTCGTTCCCTTCTTTTTAGAATGGTACCGAACATATTTATACCGAAAACCACCCATATTAAAGTAATGGCAATATCAATTGGCCATTCTAATTCAGCATATTCTTTAGAGGAAGTAAACCCCATTGGAAGTGTTATTACTGCCGAAATAATAATGAGTTGCCAACCCCAAAAATGCAATTGACTTAATCCGTCTGAAAACATACGAGCTTTACAAAGCCTTTGCAAGGAATAATATACCCCGGTAAAAATACCGTTACCCACAAAAGCAAAAATCACTGCATTGGTGTGTAAGGGTCTAATTCTACCAAAAGTAGTATAAGGTATAGCCTAAGTTTAGTTCGGGTATAAATAACTGAAAAGCTACTAATAACACCTACCAGCATACCAATGACACCCCATATAACGGTAGCTATACTGAATTTCCTAACGATGTTATTGTCGTAGTAGAAAGTTTCCAAAGACATTTTATTTATGGTTTTTAGTTGATGCAGAATTTGTATTATCGTCGAAAAGCATTCGGATAGACGGTGTTTCCGTATCCGAAAACTGACCTGTTTTTATGGCCCAAATAAATGCGCCTAGAAAAATAAGTGCAACCAATACACTTACTCCAATAAGTAAATAAATTACTTCCATAGCATTATGCTTTGTTTGATGTCAAAATTATAACCAACAACGGTACGTCATACTGTTGCCAATCAATAAAAAACATGATCTATATCAGTTATTCTACTTCAACAAAAAATCATGAAACCTGATAACTAATTTATTTCCAGACCAAATAATCGGTTTTAACGGATATAAACAATAGCCCAAAACAATTTAAAACCTTAATTAATAAGCAAACCAAAAGTTATCATTTAATCTTCTTACTAAAGTAATTGGTAGCGGTATAAGCAAACAAAACCACACTAATAGAACTGAATGGCATTAAGACCGCTGCTAACAACGGAGATAACAAACCTTGTACCGAAAAAAACAAACCTACACTATTGTATAAAAATGAAATTAGAAAGGCACCATAAACCACTTTCCTAATATTTTGAGCATACTTCAAAAACTGTGGCAACAAATACAACATATCTCCTTCTAAAATAGCACCCGATGCTGGTGTAAACTGACTAATATCATCCGTGACGGCAATCCCAACTTGTGCTTCTTTTAAGGCTCCAGAATCATTTAAACCATCACCAATCATTAACGTAGTTGCTACTTGATTTTTAAGACGTACATATTCTTGTTTATCAAAAGGTGACTGACGGAAATTCAATTCCGCTTCAGTACCAAAAATTTTAATCAAGTTTTTTCTTTCTTCTTCAGAATCACCCGATAGAACCGCAAGCCGATATTCGTTTTGCTAATTCAAGGGTTGCTTCTCTAATTCCTTCTCTATAAAAATTACTAATTAGAAAATAGCCCAAAACCTCCTTTCCTTCTTTTATATAAACCGAAGTTTTATCCGTTTGTTTTTCTGCACCAACAAAGCCAGCAGAACCAATTTTTATACTTATACCATCAACTTCTCCTAAAATCCCTTTACCCGGATTTTCTTTAAAATCGGTGATTTTTCTTTTTTTAACGCCTTCAAAATGATGGTATAGTTTACGGCTTAACGGATGAGAAGAATTTGCTAAAACACTTTTAACTCTACTTTTTTGTTCCGAAGTTAATGCCGCACCTACAAAGCTTAACTTCTGCTTTTTCTACTTGGGTAAGTGTACCTGTTTTATCAAAAATAATCAGTTGGATAGCCGATAGTTTTTCTAGTACATTGGTATTCTTTAAATACAACTTTTGTTTAGCCAATAAACGAACAGCATTACCTAAAGAAACAGGTGCTGCCAACGCTAAAGCACACGGACAAGCTACAATTAGCACCGAAACCAATGCCCATAAAGCACGGTTGGGATTTACAGGAAGCCAAAAAATAGCCGCACTAATGGCTATACCAATAATCGCATAGGTAAAGTATTTACTTACACGGTCGGTAATGTTTTCAAAATTGTCTTCTTGTGAAAATTTTTGATCGGTTCGGTTATTCCACAAACGGGTTAAATAACTCTGAGAAGGTGTTTTTTTAACTTCTACTTCAACAGAAGCTCCTTTTAATCTCCCCCGGCATGTATAATTTCTCCGGCAACTTTTCGCACAGGTTGCTTCTTCACCCGTCACAAAACTGAAATCAATTTGTGCATCTGAACTTAACAGAAAAGAATCTGCCGGTATAATTTCTTCGTTTCTGATAATAAGCCGTTGCCCCGGTTCTATTTTTTCGAAAGGAATGGTTTTCTCTTCCCCATTTATTAATTGAGTTACTGCAATGGGGAAATAGGATTTATAATCCCGTTCGAACGAAAGGTGATGAAAGGTTTTCAACTGAAAGAGTTTACCCAGCAAAAGAAAAAAGACCAAACCCGAAAGCGAATCCATATACCCTGCTTCCTTCTGTACAAAAACCATTACTAAACTGGCCAAATAAATAGAAAGAATACCCATTGATATTGGAACATCCATATTTATTCTTCTGCTTTTAAGGGCATAAAAAGCCGATTTTAAATAATCAGATCCCGAATAAAACAAAACAGGTAAACCCAACAGCAAGGTTACTAAACTAAAAAAACCTGCATAACCAGAGTCTTGAAATGAATTAGATATGTATTCCGGAAACGTAAGCAACATAATGTTACCAAAACAAAATCCAGCAATCCCTATTTTTAGATATAAAGTAATGATTGACTGACTTTTCTTTCTTTTGATTGGCATCTGCTAATTGTATTTTAGGTTCGTAACCAATTTTAACCAATAACTCTACAACTTCTCTTAGGCTAGTTTTTTCCGTATTGAAAGAAATAGACAATTCCTTTCGCATATAATCCACACGGCTTTCACCAATACCTTCGTTCAGAATGAATAATTTTTCTAGCAGCCAAACACAAGAATAACAATGTATTTGCGGTAAATAAAAATGAACGTTGCTTATGTTCTCGTTTTTAAAATCCAATAGCTTCTCAACTATTGAAGGATCGTCTAAATAATCGTACCGGCTATTTTTTTTACTCTTGAATGAAATACCCGGCTTTTTTTCAATTTCGTAATAGGTACAAAGATCATTGGTTTTTAGAATATCGTAAACCGTTTGGCAGCCCGTACAACAGAATTCATGGTCGTCAAAGTGAATAACTTCTTCCTCACATTGAGTACCGCAATGGTAACAATTAACCGTCTTAATATTCTTTTCGGACATTCTACAAATTACTTAGCTAGAAAAAACTTTAAAAATGATAATTATCAGTAAAGTAGAAAATATCTGTCATTAATTAATCTTTCTAACAGAGGTATTTTTATTCTAAAACCGAAAAATGGATTTTACGCTTTTTAATAAATACAACGTTCCTGGACCACGGTACACCAGCTACCCAACTGTTCCGTTTTGGAAAACCACCCCTACCCAAGAACAATGGTTTTCTATTGTGAAAGAACAATACAGCCAAAACCCAAACAATGGCATTAGCATGTACATTCATATTCCGTTTTGTGAAGAATTATGTACGTATTGTGGTTGTCATAAATTCATCTCTAAAAACCATTCGGTAGAAAAACCTTATGTTGAAGCCTTATTAAAAGAATGGGATATCTATTTAACGAATACTTTTCAAGAAAAACCCCTAATTAAAGAATTGCATTTAGGTGGCGGCACACCCACTTATTTAAGTAATGAAAACATGGCTCTTCTAATTAACGGATAAAAGAGAAAGCCCGTTTTTCAGAAAACATAGAATTAAGTATTGAAGCACATCCTAATTTTACTACTGAAGACCAAATAGCCCACCTTGCCCAACTAGGTTTTAACCGAATTAGTTTAGGCATACAAGATTTCGACTTAAAAGTACAAGAAGCTATTTCTAGAGTACAAACCGTACAACAAGTTACTACAATCACAAAAGCTGCTCGTAAACACGGTTTCCATTCCGTTAATTTTGATCTTATTTATGGACTTCCTTTTCAGACTGAAAAAAGTATTAGTTACACCTTTGAAGAAGTAAACAAACTTTCGCCAGACCGAATTGCTTTTTACAGTTATGCCCATGTACCGTGGATGAAAACAGCACAACGACTTTTCTCTGAAGAAGATTTACCCCTTGGTGAAGCAAAAAGAAAATTATACGAAACCGGAAGATTAATATTAGAACAAGAATCTTATCATGAAGTTGGCATGGACCATTTTGCAAAAGAGAATGATGCACTTTACCTAGCCTTTAAAAACAATACATTACACCGAAATTTTATGGGCTACACCACCAATACTACCCCATTATTAATTGGTTTAGGTTGCTCTTCTATTAGCGATGCGGGTATTGCTTATTTACAAAATGAAAAGAACTGGAAAATATATACAAAAACTGTAAACGAGAACCATTTAGCCATTACCAAAGGACATGTTCTTACTTCGGAAGAAAAAGAAACAAAAGCTTTAATTCTTAATATTATGTGTCGTTTTAAAACGCCCATTCACCAAGAACTTTTTTCTTCAGAAACGTTAAATCAACTTAAAAACCCATTATCAGATGGTTTAATCACCTTTAGTGACGGTCATTTAAACGTTACCCCAAAAGGAAAGCCTTTTGTAAGAAACATTTGCATGGCTTTTGATCCTTCGGTACAAGATATTAGCCAAGACAAGAAAATTTTTAGTAGCACTGTATAAACAAAAAACCCTTAAGATTTCTCAAAAAGGGCTTTCTTACAACATCAACCACACTACTTTTCACCTATTTAATTACAATTCATTAATATCATAATGGGCTCTAATCCCTTTTTCTAGTAGTAATACTACCGGTATTAAAACTTCATCTTCTACCCTAGCGTGTACTCTAAGTTCAAACTCAAAGGAATCTATTTTCCGTAGTAAAATTCTATACGGAAATAAGTCGCTTACGTCTTTGCAGAATTCAATAATATGCCTTCTTATTTCTTTCAGGCTATTTTCAACATCGTGGTTATGCTTCTTTTCAAAATGTTCAATAGAAAAATTCTTCATAGCCGTTACTAAATCTTCTTCTTTAATTTGATGGGTTAGAAACTTCTCCATAGTTCTAATAAAAGGAAACAAAATATTCTCTTCATCGGAAATATGAGCAACTAATTTTTCTTTAAAATCAACAAAGAATTTTTGCAGGTAGCTAGAAATTACTTCGTCTGGGTAAGAAACTGAAATAGCCTGTTCAATGTCTAATAACCTTTTACCTATGTAATAGGCATGTGTTTTATGTAAATAGTCTAGAATTACAGATACCGGAAAAGACATAAGCTGTCGCTTGGGAAAATATTCGGTATCGTAATAGATTTTGAGAATTTCTACAAAAAAATCGGAGTCAATACCTTTTTCGGCACAAAGTAAATCAATCTGTTTTTCTAAATCTTCGTCTTTAATTTCATACTGACTCAAGAGATTAGGTACAAAAGAGTCTTTATAAAATTCTTTTAGTGAATTTGTAGCTGCAATCATTAGTAAAGCGTTTCTATAAAATTCTAAATTATACCTTTGTAATAACCTGATGATTATCATAATTTGAAGTGATTATTACCATAAGGAACCTTTTAACAAATTTTATTTTTGATATAACAAACCAGAATTAACTATGAGTACTATAAAATCTATTCTTGTACCTACCGACTTTTCGGAATGCGCTGAAAATGCTTTAAAAACAGCTGCCGACATTTGTAAAAAAACAGGGGCTACACTGCATGTTTTACATGTTTTTAATTTTTCTGAATACATGCAAACCATGGATACTACCTTGGTAAACCCAAAAGAGTTTGAAGTACTTTATGAAACTTTAAAGACTCGTGCACAAGAAGGTTTTGATGCTATTAAAACCAACAGCCATTATCAAGGTATAAACTTAGTTACGCTAGAAGAGACTGGTAATCCGGTAGATGTGATAAAAGATTTACAAGACGAACAAGGCATTGATTTGATTGTAATGGGCACTAAAGGCACCAACAATGCTTTAGAAGAAGTTGTTGGTTCGGTTACAGAAAAAATTGTTCGTAAAGCGCATTGTCCAGTAATTAGTGTGCATGAATACACCAAAGAATTTGCGCCAAAGAACTTAGTATACGCCTCTGATTTTAGTGATGATTTCTCTGACCAATTTCAGGTAGTAAAACTTGTTGCCGAAACATTTGATGCCACCATTCATTTGGTACGTTTAAATACCATTGGTTCTTTTGAATCTACCCGTTATGCCAAACAAGCCATGACTAGCTTTGCACATAAAACTGGTTTAAGCAATTATACTATTACTCAATACGATCACGAAGATTTTAACTTGGGTCTGTATTATTATACACACGAGGAAATTGAGACCGATTTAATTTGCATGGGAACACACGGAAAATCTGGTTTTATGCATTTTATCTTAGGCAGTAGCAAAGCAGAAGAAGTTGTGAATCACTTTAAATTGCCTGTATTAACTTTTAGAATATAGAATTTTCTAGTAGAGGCTTTAAAAAAGTTATTTATACCGTCATCCTAAGAGACAGCGAAAGACCTGTTTGATGCAAACTAATAGTTTCATAGTTAGCGGACTCTTCGCTAACACTCAGAGTGACGAAGATAAACTTTTCAATAAAGCCTCTACTTTTTACATCAGCTCCACCACAATTGCCAATCCCACACCGGCAACAATAGACGCTAATTTTTTCCAATTAAGGCTGTGTTCCGGATTCGATTCAAATACTAGTGTGGTAGAAATATGGAAAAAACCACCCGCTACTACGGCTTGCAATACAATAAACCACAGCTCAAAATCGGTCGTGATTTTTGCCAATCCGTATTCGGCAAAGAAATAACCCATAGGGCTACTTAAAGCAAAGAAAGTCATTAAGACCACCAATTTCAGGTTCGATAAACCTTTCGCTCTTAACAAAAGAAACAAAACCAATGCGGCCGGCGCTTTATGGATTAAAATCCCTACCAACAAGGAGCCTCCGTGGCTGTGTTCCACTAATTCGGCATGATTAGGAGAAAGTATAGTTCCTTCAAAAAAAGCATGTACCGCTAAGGACAATAAGATTACAAAGGGTGATAAATGCGTATGAGCGTGCATGTGCCCGTGTTCAATCCCGGAAGAAAAGAATTCTAGTAATTTCTGAAGAAAGAAACCACCCAACATACAAATACCAATAAAAAAGCCACTAAACTCTTCGTGAGAATGGTGAGCGCTTTCAAAGATTTCGGGCAATAAATGCAAAACTGTTACCGAAAACAAATATGCACCGGAAAAGGAAAGGATAATCTTAAACGTTGCTGCTTCTGGTTTATTAAACAATAAACCTAACACGGCACCAACAACAACCGATAAAATTAGTAATACCGAATATATTAAGTCCAAGAACGTAAAATTTAAGAAGCTGTAACGTTAAATATCATTCTATCCGAAAGGCGTTCATCGTATTCGGATAAGTTATAATCACCATAAACTTGATTTACCGTAAATCCTGCTTCGGCAAAGAAAGTCAAGAAATCTTCTTTCTTTAAAGCCCTTACTCTTTCTTGAAAGTTATACTTTTTATTTCCGTCTTTAAACTGAATATCTTTAATAATCCAACCGTCTATTACGTGTCTGGTAATATGGAAAGCTATTCCTTCAATAGTTTTAATTTCAGTTTCAATTAAATCTCTAATGGTTTTTTGTGTATTGAAAAAATCTAATACCAATTCCCCTTGTGGGCTTAAAACTTCTTTAACCCTTTTTAGTGCTACTAAATGATCCCCTACTTCATCAAAATACCCAAAACTGGTAAATAGATTAAGTACTAAATTAAAAGGACCCTGCGGAATGTCATCACGCATATCCTGCACCGCAAAGTGTAAATTAGCCGACTCCTGTTTTTTGGCCGCTTTAATACTTTCTTCCGAAATATCCATGCCCCAAACTTGGTAGCCCATTTTACTTAAATAAATGGAGTGTCTACCCTTACCACAGGCTAAATCTAAAATCTTTGTCGTTTTGGGGTAATTTTTTTCCAATAACAGACGCGTAATAAAAGCTTCTGCTTCGGTATAGTCTCTATCCTTGTAGAGAATATGGTAGTAAGGGGAATTAAACCAATTTTTCACCCAGTTATCTTTTATATCATTCATTGCTTGTATCAATCAGCCTGTTCTGAAAACCTTCCGTAGCAAATGTTTTGTCTACTCCGTTTTCATGGTAAATAAAGTATACGTCTAACTCTTTTCTAGTTTGTAATACTTTTTTAGATGCTTCAACGCCAAGTACCATAAAAGCGGTAGCAAAAGCATCTGCCGTCATGCAATCTGGGGCTAAAACCGAAGCGCTTAATAAAGAATGCTGTACATGGTAGCCCGTTTTAGGATCTATGGTATGCGCATATTTAACTCCGTCTTTCATGTAATAGTTCCTATAATTCCCCGAGGTTGCCAAAGCAATATTATCTAATTTAACAGCCTTAAAAACCTTATTATCAATAGAGTTAGGATCATTAATCCCAATCTTCCAAGGGTTATCTTTAGACTTAGGATTTCCACAAACAACTTCACCACCAATTTCAACCATAAAAGAATTTATTCCTTTAGACCGAACAAAAGCAGCCAATTGGTCTACAATATAACCTTTAGCTATGGCACTAAAATTTAAACTTGTGGTAATTGGTTTTATTAATACTGAATCTAAAACTTGAATCTTATTGTACCCCACAAACTTGTAACAAAGAATCTACGGCTTTTTTAGGCGGAATAGAATCTGGTTTCTCTGGGCCAAAACCCCAAGCGCTAATTAATGGCGAAACGGTTGGATCAAACGCACCACCTGTAATTTCAAAAACTGCTCTGGAAGCATTAATCACTTCTAAGTTGTATGCCGAAAGCTGCGCAGAAGTATCTTTTCCGTTTAATAGAGAAACCTCTGAAGTAGGATCGTAATTAGAGAAAATGTGGTTATAAAACTGAAGCACAGAATCTACTTCCTCTTTTGTTACTAAAACAGAATCCGTGTAAACTACCTGATAATAAGTCCCTAAAGCCTCGCCCGTAATTACAGTTTTAGGATTTCCGCAGCATTATTACTTTCGGATTTTTTTTCATTGTTATGTCTTCTTATCCAAATTATGGCTAGAATAGTCAAAAACAACAATAAAGGAATTATTCGCTTCCTTTCGAACATTAATTTCCACGGCATAGCGCAAAGTTATCCTATTTTCTTTTGGGAAGAAATTGAATTTGTAATTCGTATATTTACAGCATGCGTGAAGAATACCTAACCGGCGAAAGTCAAGATTTTTCTTCGGAAGAAAAAGAGTTCGATAGAGCGCTTAGACCGCTCAGTTTTTCGGATTTTTCGGGACAAGATAAAATCATAGAAAACTTAGAAATCTTTGTAAAAGCCGCTGCCCAAAGAGAAGAACCTTTGGACCATGTTCTTTTACATGGACCTCCAGGATTAGGTAAAACAACACTTTCGCATATTATTGCTAACGAATTAGGTGTTGGCATCAAAATCACTTCGGGACCAGTAATGGATAAACCAAGTGATTTAGCCGGTATTCTAACCAACTTAGAAGCCAACGACGTTTTATTCATTGACGAAATACATCGTCTTAAATCCTATTGTAGAAGAATACTTGTATTCTGCTATGGAAGATTTTAAAATAGACATCATGTTAGATTCTGGCCCCAACGCCAGAACCATACAAATAGCTTTAAATCCATTTACTTTAATTGGAGCAACCACTCGTTCGGGTTTATTAACGTCCCCTTTACGGGCACGTTTCGGGATTAATTCCAGACTTCAGTATTATGATGCTGGTTTATTAAGCACCATTGTTACCCGTTCTTGCAATATTTTAAAAGTGCCGGTTAACAAAGAAGCTGCTTACGAAATAGCCAGAAGAAGCCGTGGTACGCCAAGAATTGCCAACAACCTAATGCGCAGAACCCGTGACTTTGCACAAATTAAAGGCGACGGAACCATTACACTAGACATTGCTAAAATGGCCTTATTGGCGTTAGATGTTGATCAGCATGGTTTAGACCAGATGGACAATAAGATCTTGGAAACCATTATTGGCAAATTTAATGGCGGCCCTGTGGGTTTATCTACCATTGCTACAGCGGTAAGTGAGGAAAAAGAAACCATTGAAGAGGTTTACGAGCCTTTCTTAATCCAGGAAGGATACATTAAAAGAACATCTAGAGGTAGACAAGCCACCAAAATGGCCTACAAGCATTTAAATGTTGTTCCTCCAAGTTCCATGAATACGCTTTTCGACTAATCAGTCTATATGTACGATCCTAAAAAGATCACACACCTTATAAAACAAAAAGCTTACGATTTAGGATTTCAGTCTTGCGGAATTTCTAAAGCCGAAGAGCTTACTGAAGAAGCGCGTAGTTTAGAAAAGTGGTTATCCAAAAACCACAACGGGCAAATGCAATGGATGGAAAACCATTTTGAAAAACGCATTGACCCTAGAAAATTAGTAGACGGCGCAAAATCGGTAGTTTCTTTTACATTTAACTATTTCCCCGAAGAAGAAATTAACTCAACCCTAAAAATATCTAAATACGCTTACGGAAAAGATTACCACAAAGTCCTAAAAAAGAAACTGAAGGAATTAGTGAGTATGCTTACCGAAGAAGTGGGTGATATTAACGGAAGAATTTTTGTAGACTCTGCCCCTGTTATGGAAAAAGCTTGGGCTGAAAAAAGTGGACTGGGTTGGGTAAGCAAAAACACCAATTTGCTTACAAAACAAACCGGTAGTTTTTTCTTTTTAGCCGAATTGATTTCAGATTTAGAATTAGAGTATGACGGACCTGTAACCGACCATTGTGGTAAATGCACCCGTTGTTTAGACGCCTGCCCTACCGATGCACTTTATGAGCCTTATAAAATTGATGCGTCAAAGTGCATTTCCTACCTTACCATAGAACTGAAAGACAATATTCCTTCTGAATTCAAAAACAAAATGGAAGACTGGGTTTTTGGTTGTGATATTTGTCAGGATGTGTGCCCCTGGAATAGGTTTGCTAAACCCCACCAAGAAGTAGCATTTCTTCCTACTTCTGAAATGCAAAACCTACCCGATTTAACCGAAATAACGGAAGAGATTTTTGATGAAATTTTTAAGCATTCTCCCATAAAGAGAACCAAATTTGAGGGATTAAAAAGCAATATTACTTTTTTGAAGTAAGGAAATATTAGTAATGATGCTTCACTAATCTAATTTCCGTATAAAATTCACAATTCGATCAGAAGCTTGGCCATCTCCATAAGGGTTGTGCAACGTACTCATTTGATTATAGCTTTCAACATCGTTTAACAGTCTATTAGTTTCACTAACTATTAAATCGGCATCTGTACCAACTAAAATCACCGTACCAACATCTACAGCTTCTGGTCTTTCTGTAGTTTCTCTCATAACCAAAACTGGTTTACCTAAACTAGGCGCCTCTTCCTGCACGCCACCACTGTCGGTAATTATGATGTAAGATCTATTCATTAACCATATAAAATCTGGGTATCCTAAAGGCTCAATTAAAAGTATGTTTTCAACATCCCCTAAAATTTCGTTTACAGGTTTTAGAACATTAGGATTCAAATGTACTGGGTATACAATAGTTACATCGGGTCTATTGGTAGCAATGGTTTTTAAAGCACTACAGATGTTTATAAAACCTTGTCCGTGGTTTTCCCTTCTGTGGCCTGTAACTAATATTACTTTTTGATCCTTACCTAATTTCTCTTCTAGCTTTTTACTAGTTGAACTTGGTGATTCCTTAACAATACCCACACTTTTTAACAAGGCGTCAATAACTGTATTACCCGTTACTAGAATAGTATCTGCGCTAATATTTTCCTTTAACAAGTTTTCTTTCGAACTATCTGTTGGTGCAAAGTGGTAATCTGCAATTCGTCCAATTACCTGTCTGTTCATCTCTTCCGGAAAAGGAGACCATTTGTTGTTTGTTCTAAGACCTGCTTCTATATGACAAACCTTAGCTTGGGCATAAAAAGCAGCTAAGCTTGTAGTCATAGCGGTAGTAGTATCGCCATGAACAAAAACATAATCCGGCTTAAAGTCATCAAAAACGACTTTCATCTGTGTTAGAATTTCTGAAGTTATACCGTACAAATTTTGGTTCGGCTTCATTATGTTAAGATCATAATCTGCTTTCAAATTGAAAAAAGACATAACCTGATCTAACATCTCTCTGTGTTGAGCCGTAACACATATTTTGGTATCAAAATCTTCAGCGTTCTGAAAAGCTAAAGCCAAAGGAGCCATTTTAATTGCTTCCGGCCTAGTTCCAAACACCAATAACACTTTCTTTTTTTGCATAGTCCTTTTATAAAACCGGGAAAATTAAAGCCTTACCTTTAAGCTTTTACGCCACAAAAATTTAAAATCACTTTATCAGTTTCGTTAGCTAGTAATGTCTTAAATTCATTATGAGCAACTAAAAACACCACTATATCTGCTTTATCAAAAGCATCCTGATAATTTGTCAACTTAAAAACTTTGTGTTGTTCAATATTGGGTTCTACAATTAAAAACTCCCCGTCGTTATCGTTTTGTAATACTTTCTGAACAATGTATTTAGCTGGAGATTCTCTTAAATCGTCAATATTAGGTTTAAATGCTAAGCCCATTAAGGCAACAATTGGTGCTCTTCCGTTTTTTAACTCAAATTGCAACTTTTCGTTTTGAATTTTTTCGGCACACCAAAACGATTTATAATTATTCACCTCTCTAGCTTTACCAATCAACTGTGATTCTGCAGGATAATCTGAAACTATAAAATAAGGATCAACCGCAATACAATGGCCACCAACACCAGAGCCTGGTTGTAATATATTTACTCTTGGGTGCTTGTTAGCTAACGCAATTAATTCCCAAACATCTATACCCGCTCTATCACATATTAGTGATAATTCGTTAGCAAAAGCTATTTGCACATCTCTAGAAGAGTTTTCTACTAGTTTGCACATTTCTGCTGTCTTCGCATTAGTGGCGTGAAGTTCACCTTTTACAAACCTTCTATAAAATGCTGTTGCTTTTTCTGTAGAAGCGTTATCTAAACCACCAATAACGCGGTCGTTATACACTAATTCATGTACAACATTACCTGGTAATACTCTTTCGGGGCAATAGGCTATGTTTATTTTATCTTTTAACTCGGGTCTTAGGCTAAAAATTAATTCTGCCATTTTATTGGTTGTTCCAATTGGGGAAGTTGACTCTATAATATAAAGATCACCTTCTTTAAGCAAAGGAATTATAGATTTTGTAGCCGATTCTACAAAAGAAATATCGGGTTCATTTCTTCCTTTGAAAGGAGTAGGAACTACTATTAAATAAACATTTGAACTCTGCGCGGTTGTAGATGCCTTTAGATAACCTGTAGATACTGCTTCTTTAACCAAAAGATCTAATTCGGGCTCTACTATATGAATTTTACCGGCGTTAACGGTTTCAACAATATTGGGATTAATATCTATCCCTAAAGACTTTATTTTATTTGATGCAATTAATGCCGCAGTAGGCAGACCTATATAACCTAACCCCACTATTACAACTTCTGGTGCGTAATTCATTTTAAAAAGAACGTTTTCATCAAGTTTGCAAGCTAGAAAAAATATTGCAATTGCTAATTGATATCTTAATAATGTTGTGACCAAAAACATTAAACCACTTTTTAGCAAGTATATTTAGTTTTAAAAAGTAAGACTTCTAGTTTAAATACCCCTATATAAGCCCCTTGAAATAATTGGCGCATTTTTATAGACAATAACAGAAATTCACAATTATTTAGAGAGTTGAAGTTAAAGAGAGAAAAGAATGTCACTTCCTATACTTAAAGACATTCTAAAGTAGGGGGTGTTATACATGTTAATGTGTTTTTTTTTGTTAATTTGCAGGGTTATTCAATACCACAAACACCTATTCTAAAGGGTTTGTACTTAATTTTCATATACAATTTCGAATGGACTTATCTGGAAAAAAAATTCTTATTACCGGTGGAACAGGATCATTGGGTTACGCTTTAACAAAAACGTTATTATCCAGATGGCCAGACATAAAACGCTTAGTTATCTTTTCCAGAGATGAACAGAAGCAGTACAAAATGGCTCAGGATTTCCCCAGAGAAAAATTCCCTCAACTTCGTTTTTTCATTGGTGATATCAGAGATTTCGATAGAACCAAAAGAGCATTAAAAGATGTAGATTACGTTATACATGCCGCTGCCATGAAACACGTTCCAATAGCCGAATACAACCCTATGGAATGTGTAAAAACCAATATTATTGGTGGTGAAAATGTAATTAACGCCTGCCTGGAGACAGAAGTTGAGCGTGTAGTTGCCTTATCTACGGATAAAGCTGCTGCCCCAATTAACTTATACGGCGCCACTAAATTGGCTTCGGATAAATTATTTATAGCCGCCAACAACATTCGAGGTTGGAATCCCATACGTTTTTCTGTTGTTCGTTATGGAAATGTAATGGGCTCTAACGGCTCTGTAATACCTTTCTTTTTAGATAAAAAGAAAGAAGGTGTTTTACCTATTACAGACGAAAGAATGACAAGATTTAACATCTCTTTGCAAGAAGGCGTAGATATGGTTTTACATGCCTTAGATAAAGCCTGGGGTGGTGAAATTTTTGTACCAAAAATACCTTCTTATAAAATTACTACCGTTGCTGAAGCGATAGGTCCGGAATGTAAAAAAGAGATAGTAGGTATTAGACCGGGTGAAAAACTACACGAAGAAATGATTACTACTTCAGACTCATTTTCTACTTATGATTTAGGCCGGTATTACGTAATTCTACCACAGATCCCTAACTGGAATCTGGAAGAATTTATAGAAAAACATAATGCTAAAAAGGTAGAAGAAGGTTTTTGTTATAATTCGGGCACAAATGAAGAATGGGTAGACAAAGATGAACTTCGTTCTTTAATAAGAGAACATGTAGATCCTAATTTCTAAACTTGTTATGAAGCCAATACCTTACGGAAGACAAAGTATTACAGAAGAAGATATTTCTGAAGTTGTTCTAGCCTTAAAAGACGATTTTCTTACTCAGGAACCCAGAATTGCTAAATTTGAGAAAGAATTTGCAGCGTATGTAGATGCTAAATATGCCGTAGCAGTGTCTAACGGTACCGCTGCACTTCATTTGGGCGCTTTGGCTTTAGGATTGGGTAAAGGACAGAAAATAGTTACCACTCCAATAACGTTTGCCGCTTCTTCTAACGCTGCCCTTTACTGTGGTGCAGAAGTAGATTTTGTAGATATAGATCCTTCTACCGCTCTAATAGATTTAAATAAGCTGGAAGAAAAGCTTAAAACAGAGAAAATTAGTGGCGTTATACCGGTGGATTTTGCAGGGAACCCTGTAAATACTGAAGAATTAAGATCTTTAGCTAATAAATACAACTTCTGGATTATGGAAGATGCCTGCCATGCGCCGGGCGCTTACTTCACAGATTCTAAAGGTGTAATCCAAAAAAGCGGAAATTGTTTTTATTCAGATGTAAGCGTTTTTTCTTTTCATCCTGTAAAACATATTGCTTCTGGTGAAGGTGGAATGATAACCACAAACAGCAAAGATATTTATGAATCTCTGCTTCGTTTAAGAACACATGGTATTACAAAATCGCCAGATTTATTAAAAGAGAATCATGGTGGCTGGTATTACGAAATGCTTGATTTAGGCTATAATTATAGAATTACAGATATACAAGCTGCTCTGGGAAATTCTCAGCTTAAAAGAGCAGAGGATAACATAATCCTACGGAATAATATAGCCAAAAAATATGATGACTCGTTTGAAAAGTATGGCATAAAACACCTAAGGAACAATGCTAAATCATTTAACGCCTACCACCTGTACGTTATCTTAAGTTCTAACAGAAAAGGGCTTTACGATTACCTTAAAGAAAACAACATATTTGCACAAGTACATTATATACCCGTTCATTTAATGCCTTATTACAAAGAATTGGGTTGGAAAAAAGGTGATTTACCAAATGCAGAGGCGTATTACGAAAAGTGCTTAAGCCTGCCCATGTATCCTACTCTAACGGAAGAAGAACAACGGTATGTCATTGAAAAAATATGTTCTTTCAATGACAGATAAAAAGAAAATTGGTCTAGGAACAGTACAATTTGGAATGCATTATGGCATTTCCAATCAACAAGGGCAAACCCCGGTAAGCGAGGTTAAAAAAATTATTGATCACGCTAAATTAAATGGAATTGAAGTATTAGATTCTGCTTCTGGTTATGGAAGTGCTGAAAAAGTAATAGGAAACAACAACTTAAAAAGCTTCAAGATTGTTTCAAAATTTATGCCTCCTACTCTAGGGAATGAGATTCGTGTTCAGCTGGAAAAAAGCTTAATAAACATGCATCAAACGTCTTTGTATGGATATTTAGCTCACAGACCACTTAATTTGGTAGAACATATAGAAAATTGGACAGAGCTCCAAGAACTAAAAAAAGAGGGTAAAGTTAAAAAAATAGGATTCTCTTTGAATGAGCCAGATGAACTTGAAAAATTACTCCAAAAAGGGTTTATTCCTGATTTAATTCAAGCACCTTACAACTATTTTGACAGACGGTTTGAAGATCATTTCATTTATTTAAAAGAACAAGGATGTGAAGTCCATTCTAGATCCACCTTTTTACAAGGTCTTTTTTTTATAAACACGAATAAAACTGATTCTTTTTTTGAAGAAGTTAAACCAATTATAATTGAACTTCAAAAGAATAAAGATACTCTTGCAGGAAAACTTTTGACTTTCGTTTATACTAAACCTTTTATAGATAAAATAATAATTGGTGTAGAAAACAAAAGTCAATTATTACATAACCTACATTCAATTTCTAATACATCAACACTACCGGAATTAAAACAAGAAATTTCTTCTAAAATACTAACTCCTTCCAAATGGCCAACAAACTAAAATTAGGGATTATAGGGATTAGTGAAGGAAATGGCCACCCCTATTCGTGGAGTGCTATTTTCAATGGATATCGACCAGAAATAATGAAAGATTGTCCTTTCCCTGCAATTCCAGAGTATTTAAGTAAACAAAAATTTCCTGAATCAGGTCTAAATCATTTAGGTGTTGTTTCTCATATATGGACTCAGGACGAAAAAGTTTCTGCACACATTGCTAAAGCATCTAATATTGAGACAGTTGTTACAGAAATGACAGATATGATTGAATCTGTAGATGCTATCTTACTGGCTAGAGATGATGCTGAAAACCATTATGAAATGGCTTTACCTTTTCTAAGGGCAGGTATACCTATTTTTATAGATAAACCTTTAGCCCTTACAGTTAAAGAAGCTGAAAAACTCTTAAATGCTCAACAATACAAAGATCAAATATTTACTTGTTCGGCTTTAAGGTTTGCAAAGGAATTAAAGCTTACTGAACTCGAAAAGAAAAAAATTGGTAAAATATATCATTTAGAAGGATCTGTGCCTAAATACTGGGATACTTATGCAGTACATTTAATTGAACCTATCATAACGTTTTGCCCACAGAGAGGCCGGTTAAAAAAAGTATCACCTTTTTTGAAAAATGGAATAAATATGACCTTTATTGAATGGGAAAATACTTCTGCATTTTTAAAGGTAACAGGTAAAACCCCTTGTTCTTTTAAAATAAAATACATGGGCGAACATGGAGAAATTGAAAAGCTATTTGAGGATTCATATAGTTGTTTTAAAAAATCACTTGAAAGATTCATCTTAACTATAAATAATAAAGAAAAAAATATAGATAGAGCAGATACTCTTGAAATAGTAAAAATAATAGAAGAAGGGAGAATATGAAAAATGTTTTTATTACAGGCGGTAGCGGAACTGTAGGCTTCCAACTAGTAAACCACTTTTTAAAGAAAGGGTACTATGTGATTACAACTTCAAGAAACATACTTCAATTTTTAGAAAATAAAGAACACCTTCTACACAATAGTTACAAGCAATTTTTACAAATAATCGAAGTAGATTTTATCCAAGATAATGCTGTAGAAACTATATTAACCGAATTAACGAAAAAAGAAGTTTCTGTTCAAACCATAATTCATAATGCCAGATCTTTAGATTTTTTAAAAATTGAAAATGATTATTCTATCTCAGATAAAAATTTCCAAGGAGAGTTTTTTGTTAATGTAGTTTTTCCATATAAACTAACAATGGCACTTAAAACAAAGCATGAAAATTTAAAAAATATTATTTTTATTTCATCTATGTATGGAGTTGTAGCTCCTACACCATCGCTATACGATAATATTCATGCTTCTTCACCCATACATTATGGAGTTTCTAAAGCAGCCCAAATTCACCTAACAAAGGAATTGGCAGTAAGACTTTCACCAGACACCCGTGTTAATTGCGTAAGTTTTGGCGGCATAAAAGGAAGGGTAAATCATGATTTTGAAAAAAGATATAGTAAATTAAATCCACAGGGAAAAATGCTTGCTAAAGAAGATGTAATAGGCCCTGTTGACTTTTTGGTTTCTGAAGAGTCTAAAAACATGACTGGCCAAAATATAAAAGTAGACGGCGGTTGGACAATATGGTAAATAAAGAGATTATAGCAGTAATACCGGCAAGGGGTGGTTCTAAGCGCATACCAAAAAAAAACATTATTAACTTAGCTGGTAAACCTATGATAGCCTGGACCATAGAAGCAGCATTAAAATCCAAATATTTATCTAAAGTTATTGTAAGCACTGATGATGAAGAAATTGCTTCTGTGGCTATTAAATACGGTGCCGAAGTACCCTTCTTAAGAGATAAAAATGCTGATGATCATTCTCCAATAAGTTTAGCGACTATCAGAACCTTGGAACAACTTAATGAAATAGAAAATATAATTCCAGAAGTTGTAGTCCAATTAATGGCCAATTGCCCTAACAGGGGCAGTGAAGATATTGATAAAGCTATTGAAAATTTCATCCTTCATAAGTTAGATTATCAAATAAGTTCATTTAAATATGGTTGGATGAATCCATGGTGGGCTCACAAAGTTGACAGTAAAGGAATTGCTTCACCAATTTTTAATGAAGAAGAAAGAGTGAAAAGATCTCAAGACCAACCCGATTTATATTGCCCTACTGGTGCCATATGGATTGCTAAAGTTCCATCACTTATTAAGTCACAGTCTTTCTACGGAAATAACTATTCTTTTTTCCCTATACCCTGGAAGAAAGCTATAGACATAGATGATTATGACGATCTGGAAATGGCTAAGTTTTTTATGAAAGAAAAAGATTTATAGTACAATATAATTTCCGCATATACTGTTATTGTTATGAACAGCGTTTTATTTAGGGTAGATGGCAGCAAAAAATCTGGTTACGGACACTTTTATAGATGTTTAGCAATTGCTGAACGAATATCCCCTATAATAAAACCGGTTTTTTTTACAAAAAATGCTTCTGAACTTTATGCTATAATAAACTCAAACAGTGACAAAGTATTCGAAGTTATTCCAATAACCGATGAGTCTTACCAACTAACCGATCTAATAAAAACATTTAAAAGAATTGTGATAGACAGCTACTCTGTTGATAGCTCCTATTTCATAAGCTTAAAAAATTTAGGGTTCGAAACCATTTACATAGATGATTTAATTGTTAATTATGAAGGAATAGATCATTTAATCAATCACAATCAATTAATCACAAAAACTGATTATTCTGAATCTTTAAATAAAAACACAAAGCTACATTTAGGGTTTGATTACCTTATGGTCAGAAATCCGATTATAAATTGTATTGACCAAGACCATTCTTCAAATTTGAACACTATATTTCTTGCTGTAGGAGGTACAGATGTATTCAACTTAACAGAAGAATTACTGGATAATATCTTAAATAATAATCTGGTAGAAACAGTACACGTGCTACGTAAAGAGCCTGTGAAATCTTATTTAAATCACACTAAAGTAAAATGGCACTATGGTTTAAACGCATATAATCTGGTAGATTTAGTTAAATCCTGTAAATTAGCTATAACAACGGCTAGTAGTCTATCTTTGGAATGTTGTTGCATAGGAATAAACTTAATAACCTTTCATATTGCTGAAAATCAAAAACTGCTAGATGGTTTTTTAGCCAATAAAAATTTATCTGTAAGCTTAGGAAACTACCAAACAAACAAAAAACAACTTCCGGTTTTAATCGAAGAAATATTGGAAGGCAAAAGACAAACTACTTCAGATCAAAAAAAATATTTTAAAAAGTTTAATTTCAACAAGCTGGAAAACTTTTTCATTAAAAATTAATACCATGTCTAAAGAAATAATTCTTACTCCATTAACAGAAAATGATTTAGAGTTAGTAAGAGGGTGGAGAAACTCTGAAGAAGTTTCTAAATACATGTATACTGACGATGTTATAACACCAGAACAGCAAGAGAAATGGTACAAAAACAGTGTAAAAAATAACGAATCTTGTAAATACTGGATTATTGAAAATAATGGTCAAAAAATTGGCCTGGCTTCTATAAACAACATCGATTTAAAAAACAAGAAATGTTCCTGGGCTTTTTATCTTGGCGAAACCAATTTAAAAGGAGGCGGAATTGGAAGCATTGTGGAATACAAGGTGATAGAATATGTTTTTAACGAGTTGAAGTTAAATAAACTTTGCTGCGAAGTTTTCGACTTTAATAAGCCTGTGCTCAAACTACATAAGAAATTTGGCTTTATAGAAGAAGGCATATTGGGGCAGCACATCTTTAAAAACGGAGAATTTCTTAATGTATATGTACTGGCATTATTTGCTGATGTATGGAAAGAAAATAAAACAAAAATTGAAAGCTTACTTACCCGAATATAATGAGTTTAAAAATAGCGGATTTCGAAATCAACAGCGACTCTAAGTGTTTTATAATTGCAGAACTTTCTGCTAATCATAACGGAAGCTTAGATACTGCCATAAAAACAATTAAGGCTGCTAAACGAGCTGGTGCAGATGCTATTAAATTACAAACATATACAGCAGATACCATTACTCTAAGAGCAGACAAAGATGACTTTCTGATTAAACAAGGAACTTTGTGGGATGGTAAATACCTGCACGATTTATACAAGGAAGCTTACACCCCCTGGGAATGGCACGAAGAACTATTAAGAATAGCTAAAGAAGAAGGATTAATATGCTTCTCCTCTCCTTTCGATTACACAGCAGTAGATTTTCTGGAAGAATTAGAAGTACCTGCTTATAAAATTGCTTCTTTTGAAATAACAGATATTCCTTTAATTAAATATGCTGCTAGTAAAGGAAAACCAATTATTATATCAACAGGAATTGCCACAGAAGAAGATATTAAATTGGCACTTGAGGCATGCCGTTCTGTGGGTAACAATGATGTAATTCTGCTAAAATGCACCTCTGCTTACCCTGCAAAAATTGAAGATGCTAATCTTTGCATGATAAAAGATTTAGCCGAAAGATATAATGTAATCTCTGGTTTATCGGATCATACTTTAGGCATTGTGGCCCCTACTATTTCTATTGCTATGGGAGCTAAAGTAATAGAAAAACATTTTATTCTGAATAAAGAAATTGGAGGACCAGATGCAGCTTTTTCTTTAGATGAGAATGAGTTTAAAGAAATGGTTATTGCGGTTAGAGATGCCGAAAAATCTATTGGAATAATAGATTACTCTTTAAACGATAAAAAGAAAAAAAGCAGAGAATTTTCCCGCTCATTGTATTTTACTGAAGACATACCTGAAGGTGGGATAATTACTAAAGAAAACATTAAATCTGTTAGACCCGGATTTGGACTTCACCCTAAATACTATGAAGAAATTTTAGGCAAGAAAGTTAAGAAAGCCGTAGAAAAGGGAGATAGGATTACTGAAGATTTACTCTAAAGTGAGTTCTAAAGGTTTATTAAATTTATCAATCAAAGGGACTTCCATTGCTGGTAAGTTCCTTCTTATCTTTTTTTTAGGAAAGTATATATCTACTGAAGAAATAGGTGTGTACAGCTTAATTGTTACATACCTCATGTTTATCGTTTATTTTGTAGGATTAGAGCTACACACTTTCACAAATAGAGCCATCATTCAAAACAAAAACTCAGAAGTTTTATTAATAAACAATCAAATATACATACACCTTTGTATGTATATTATTTCAATCTTCTCACTTTTTCTTATTCTATTCTATTCCGGTATAGAGTATCCTATTATAATAAAATTTTGCATTCTGCTTTTTATTCCTGAACATCTAAATACAGAGTGTTTTAGAATATTAATTCTAAAATCTCGTCAAACACAAGCTAATTTAATTCAAACTTTTAAAAACCTTTGGACTTACATCATCATTGCTTTTTTATACTTCAATCCAGATATTATAACAATCGATCTAATAGGTTATGCATGGCTTATAAATTCAATTCTGGCTGTTTTTATAAACTTATATTTAGTACAATCAGATATAAAAATTACAAATATTCACAAACCTGACTTTTCGGTAATTAAAAAAATCATTAGTGGGGGTATAATATTTTTAATAGCTAGTATTGCCAATAAAATTATAGATGTCTCGGATAGATTGTTAATTGAACATTACCTTAACATAAAACAAACTGGTATTTATTCTTTTTTTTACACAATTATAAATGGCATGGATATAATTATCTATTCATCAATAATTATAATGATACTACCTAAACTAATAGAGAGCAAAAAAGAGCCTAAACAATTATACATATATTCAAAAAAACTTGGGAAAAGTATTTTAATATCTTCAATCTTATTAGCCATTCTATTAATTATAATCTTTCCGTATGTAATAAAATGGACAGGTAATTCTGACTTCTCTAATAATAGCATTACTTTCTTTTTAATTCTGGCGGGTATCTTTATCTCTGTAAATTCCTATTCGTACCATTACAAATTGTATGCTCTTGGAAAAGATAAATTGTTAATAATAGTAGCACTTATTGCCATGTGTCTAAATGTGATTCTAAATTTAATCCTTATACCTGCTTTAGGAATAAATGGTGCTGCTATATCTACAATTCTTTCCTATTTGTTTATTTTTGGAATAAAATTGGCATATACTCTAAAAGAAGAGTCTAGTGATTATGAGAGTAGCGTTTATTGAGAGTAGAGAAATTGTATATTTATTTGAAAAAATAGGAGAATATTTAACCAGGCATGGTGTAGAGGTTCATTTTTTAATTTTTAACAAAGACTATACTCCAAAATCTGGAATTATACACCACATTCCGTACCCTAATAAGGATGAAATCCAACACTTTCAAGATCCCGAATATCTTAAAGAATTAATAGTATCCGACAGGCAACAAAGTATTTTTAAGCGTAATAATACCAATCATTACCAATATTACAAAGAGCAGATTGAAGGCATAATTTCACAAATAAAACCTGATATGGTTTTTGGTGAAGTAGCTTCAATTCAAGATTTACTATGTTTACATTTCTGTAAATCTAAAGGTATACTCTACTTAAACCCTTTAACGTGTAGATTCCCTACAGAAAGATTTTCTTTTTATTTATACGATACACTCACTCCATATTTAGGTTCAGGAGATTTTTTACCAAAAGAACAAACTATACATGAAATAGATGGAATAATACACAGGAAAGCGCTACCTGACTATATGAGACCTATAAAAAAGGAACCAAAACAAAACAAACTTTTTAAATACTTCAAAAAAAGTATTAATTATTACAAAGGTGATCCTAATACACCAAGTCCATTTATCTATTATCAACTACAAAAAGAATTAAATATAAATAAAAAAGAATGGGAGAAAGTAGCTTACCATTCATTGAAAGATGTACAGTTTTTGAATAAACCTATCTTATTATATCCTCTTCAAATGCAACCAGAAGGTAACATAGATGTATACGGAAAAAAATACAGAAACCAGACTGAACTCATAGATAAAGCAAGTAAGTATTTAAGCTCTCACTTAATAGTTATTAAACCAAACCCTAAATCCAATTTTGAATTAAATGCAGACCTTGTAAAATTGGTCAAAGAAAGAGATAACGTAATACCACTTAGTCATAATATTACTATGGGGGAAATCTTCAATATTTCGGAAATTATTCTTACAGTAACCGGCACTGTAGCTATAGAAAGTATCCTTTCTAACAAACCACTAATAATATTGAAGAAAGAATTTTTTAATGATACTAAAGCCTCTTTATATTTAGAAGACTTAAATGATATTCAAAAAGCAGTTAATAAACTTAAAGAAAAATATACACCTTTAAATTCAATAGAAAAAAGCCAATATTTTAATAATTTAAGAGCAAAGAGTTATCCGGGTGTTATAAGTTTTAAATCAGCAGAGGACGCAAAAGAAGTTAAAAGAATTTCTAATTCTTTCTTATTTTTAATTGAACAATATAAGAACAAAAATTGATCTACTTAATATCAGATTTTAAAACAAAAGTACTTTTATGTATCCCTTTAACATTATTGATTTTTGCTGTATCCTTATTGAATATATATTTATTTTTTTTAATTAGTATTTCAACTTTAGTTGCGTTTTCTGCTACCAAATCATATAAATTAAGCTTTATATTTTTTTTACTATTATTCTTTTTTCAGAATATACACATTGCTTATTTATCTCCATTTATAACACACTCTACATTTAAGATTCTTCACGGCACACACTTAGTGATTTTATTAGCTTTATTTACTTCTTTACTATTAGATGGAGATTTTTTTAGAAACATCTTCAATACAATCAGCTCTCCTTATATTATATTATCATTAGTTATTCTTTTTCTTTATTTTTTTCTGGGTGTACTTAATTATGGTCTTCGTCCATCCTTAATATATTTAAGGCTTTTTTCATTACCAATATTTCTTTATTTAGTAGGACAGTACTTTGGGGAAAAACTATCCTCAGATAATATTTTCTTTATATTAAAACTGTTCTTATTTATAACAGCGGCATCTTGTTTAATGTATGTTGTCTTTTTTAAATTCTCTATATATTTTTTTAACGATCAAAGTTATCTTTATCATAAAATTGGACCAGATTATCCAATTGATGCATATTATCATAAAAATAATTATTTCAATATTAATTGGTTTCCAAAAGCTTTGCGGACAGGTGGCATATTAAAGACTGTAATTTCCGCCTCATATTTTATCCTAATATCCGCCATATATCTCTTCTTAAAAAAGAAAATAAGTCTCATTACTCTAATTCTTTGTTGTTTTATTATAATAATAGCCGTTAATTCTAAAGGAGCCATAATATTATTACTCACTGTATGTTTCGTATTTGTTCTAAAAAGTTTAAAATGTAAGAACAGTTTAATAATCTTTGTTACAACAACAGTCTGGATATTTATAATCTACCTGGGTTACAAATCTAGAAACGAACATATTTTTGGTTTTTTAAGTGGTTTAAAGTATTTAACTGGCCTTGGTAACGGGTTAGGTTTTTCCGGTAATTTATCTTCTATACAATTGGTTTCTGTATTTGGATCCGAGCTACCGGATATTGGCTTTTATACTAGGTTACAAAATGGTAGTGAAAGTGCCTTTGGAGTACTCTTCAGTAGCTTAGGTATTACTGCATTGATTTTTATATTTTGTCTTATTAAGATTATAAATAATTCTGAAATTTACATCCATTATAGAAATCCAAACATCAAAACCATATGCTTAATTGTGTTATTCCTAGGTATATTTCAGGAAGAAGCTTTTTCTCCATATGCTTTAGGTTTGGCTTTCATATTGCTAGGTATAGAAGAAGGTTTTTTTATTAGAAAAAAAAATGTCACTAATAGATTACTCAATAAAGAACTTTAACAAAATCATCTTAGGCATACTGTTTATAAATATAGCAAGTATACCTTTTAATATACAATTGCATAGTGTAAGTCTATCTACACTTGCAGTCTTGTTATTGGCTAAAGAAAAATGCTCTGGATGCAAAAATAACCAAGCCCTTTTTGTACTGGTTCCGCTTTTAACTTTAGAAGGATTGTCTATCTTTTACTCTACAAATAATGCCAGTGCTGTTAATTATTTGATACTGCACGGTAGTTTTATATTATATCCAATAATTTTTTCCTCAATTGAAATAAAGCCTAAAACTTATAAAAAAGTATTGCAAATATTTTTTGTGAGTTGTATAATCTTTTGTTTACAGATAAACTTATCTATCCTCTATCATATAGCCAGCAATTCAGAACCTATTACAAATTTTTTATTCAAATACATTAGGTTTAATCTAATGAAGCAGGCTTTGTTTAGCATACACCCCCCTTATTGGGGAATTTATTTAAACTTTTGTCTGGCTTTAACTTTATTTCAATGGAAAGAACTTTTCTTGAATAAATACCGATTATTTCTTATTCTATATCTGTTCATGAATATTTACCTTTGTAGCTCACAGATGACTACATTTATAAGCCTAAGTTTACTGTATTATTTCTTGGGTTCAAAAGCTCTAACTTTTATCAAACGAGAACAAATTAAGGTTATCGTTTTAACTATACCTCTACTTAGCACATTATTCTTTCTTGTTATCTTTAATGATAGTATTTCAAATTTTTTGTATGAGATTGGCGACGGTTATAACAAACAACATATTACCAATAGGATAGCTAAAACCCTTAGCCAAGGAGATTACATTAGAGTAGAAAATTGGAATTCTTGTTTAGAATTAATAAAAGACAACATACTGCTTGGGGTAGGTATAGGAGATAGCAAAAAAGAACTTTTAAATTATCGAGATCCTAATTCGTGGAACTATACTGCTCAGGTAAATTCACACAATCAATATTTAGGAATTCTGGTAAAGACTGGTATAATTGGTTTAATCCTGTTTATGATTCCAATAATATTTAGCTTCTACAAGTTTTATAAGTCTAAATGCTATATTGGATTAATATTTTTAGTAATCTGCCTGCTTGCTATGATCACCGAGAATATACTAGACAGACAAAAAGGTGTTGTTTTTTTTACTCTATTCCTCATTTTTTTCTTAAAAACTTCTCAGAGAACGTCTTTTAAAAACAATATTATTGAAACGGGATAATCCACAAAGTACCTTGTAAACAGTTTTGGCTCATCATAAATTCTATAAGCCCATCTTAACCCCATAGAATCGATCAATTTAGGGTAATAATTAATTGAACCTTGTGTTTGATGAAGAAAACCCCCACAAGTAAAGCCCGTTCCTTTATAGCCTTGCTTGCGTACGTCAATTAAAAACTGCTCCTGCAATGGTGCGCCCATACCTACTACTAAAAAATCTGGATTTAATTCTATAATATTATTTATGCTTTTATCTCGTTCTGCATTATCAGCAAAAATAACCATTTTGATAACCCATAATGTTCAACTTAGGATAACTTATATTAATTGTTCCTATAGTTTTTTCTATTTGGGATTGCGTGGCACCAATAAAATAAATAGTGCTATTATTAATTATACAATATTCAAATGTTTTTTTAGCCAAAGACGTCATATCAAAACTGTAACGTATTGGGTTTAAAATTGAGTAAATAATCTCAATGCATCATACCAGAGCAATACCATCAATTAGCACATAATCCAATCTATTCCAACACGTTGGGATATTTTCGTAAAATTTTGTAAGAGTACGGGTTCAAAAAGCTTACATCCCTACCTAGAAAAACATCTATTCGTAGTTACTTCCTCTAGAAGTTTATTGAACCAGTTTTCATTGATTTCTCTGAATTATTTTTTTCCCGCCTTTGAAAAGGATCTATCTAAATTCAAAATTAACAATACTGTTAATAATAATAGATCTCCAATAATTATAGCTTTCCAACCTCTTCCCTGAGAATATTGATAACCAACAGAAGTGTAATCATCTATGATTTTATAAATGTATTTATATTCAAAATACTCTTTTTTCAACTTAACTTTAACTGATTAAGTGATGAATATTCTAACAGTAACTTTGAATTTTCTTTGTAAATATCTTGTTGTTGCAAGGTAGAGGGTGAATTTTCAAGGTAGTCTTCTATTCATTCTAACTTTTTTTAACAGCATTTATTATTTTCTCATTATCGTCAAGCTGATTCTTTTTTTCATTCTGAATTTGAGCTAAATCTTGAACTATAGTTTTACTCCGTAAAGTTTCAATTAAAAATCGATTTACTACTTCACGATAACCCTTTACTGGACTTACAAGTTAAAATGCTAACTTCATGTTTTGGAAAAGAATAAGCTGTAATCCTTTCTGAGAACTCTTCTTAAATCACCTGTGAGCTTAAAGAATCTCGTGCATTTTTAATCTGTGACTCGTATAATTTATAAACTTCAAATTTATTATCTACAGGTTTAACTGTAAACTCAGTTACATGTCTCTAAATCTTCTTTTTTTAATCCAGTTTCTTTTAAAACAGAAAAAGCATTTCCAGATTCAAGTAATTCATTCACATATTCTACTTTACGGTAAAGAACATCAACATATTTACTATTACAATCAATCACCACTTTTGATACAATTGGTTTAGAAACAATAAAATAACTTAGCCAACCCAATGCTCCCGACATAAGAGATGACTAATAATAAACTAGGATAAGGTTTTTCTTTAATAAAAAGAAACACCCAACCAAAACATCAACTATTGCAGAAAATAAAGACCCTATATTTTTCTTTATTAATCGTAATAGATCAATTAAATCAACATCCTCTTCCTTATTTCTATCTTCCATAACCCCTAATATAAATTCTCTAACTGACGAGTGTAAGCTTGGTCATCATCGTTAATATTTCGCAATATTACGTTTTCTAATTGTTCTTTTGAATAAGGTTTGGCTAAAAAATCTGTCATACCAACTTCAAAACACTTTTCTCTTTCTTCTTCTAAGGCATGGGCCGTAACGGCTACAATAGGTATCTGTTTGCCTAATTCATTTCTTATAATCTTTGTTGCTTGGTACCCGTCCATTGTTGGCATTTGAATGTCCATTAGAACAATATCAAATTCATTTTTAGACAGCTGTTCAATAGCTTCTTCCCCATTTTCAGCAACGGTTAAATTTATTTTGTCACTTATTAATGCTAAATATTTAGTTGCAATTGTAATGTTAACATAATCATCTTCAACCAAAAGTATGTTAGCTACCAAAGTTTGATCTTCTCTAGAAGTTGTTGTAACATTAATTCTATTTGTAGCGTTTACAGAAGAAAAGGGCATATACAATTCAAACATAAATTTAGTACCCTGCTCTACTCCACTTTCTACATTATATTTTCCTTTTAAAAACTGAATAATCAATTTAAAAAGAGCCAATCCCATTCCTGTACCACCGTAATCTCTAGTATAGGTATCGTTTACTTGGGTAAAGGAATTAAATACATTATCTAATTCTTTTTGTGGAATGCCTATACCGGTATCCTTTATCACAAACTGAAAACAAACTCCAGCTTCATCTTGTTTTATAACATCCACAGCCAGCTCTACAGAGCCTTTTTTGGTAAACTTTAAAGCATTCTGAAGTAGAATCGCTACCAGTTTATTAACTTTCTGTTTATCAAAAAAGAAAAAATTATTTGCTTCCTGCGTAACATTAAACTCTATATCAACGCCTTTAGACCTTGCTTCATAACTATAAGAAGAAAAAGAATACTCTAAAGATTTGTACAAGTTGAAAGTAACATTATTTGCCGTTAATTCTTCGTTGGTTAACTGTTTAAAGTCTAATATATCTTCTACCGCATTCATTAACCCATAAGCTGAAACCTTAAGGTTTTTAATTATATCTATAGAATCATCCCCCTCTGGATCACTTTCTAAAAGATTAGTAAACCCTAAGACGGCATTCATAGGGGTCCTTAATTCATGGCTAATATTCACCATAAATCTATCTTTTATACCAGAAACTCGCTCTACTTCCTTTTTGGCGTCTTGTAATTGTTTGTTTATGTTTTTAGAATTTTCTAACTCGTCACTTACTAATTGACGTAAATATACTTGTTGTTTGAAAATTGAAAAACTAGCAGCAAATGATAGTATCACCAACTCTCCATATAAACCCACCTTCAGTATATACTCTTTGTATTCATAACCCGGTAAAACACCATTATAAACTAATATCATAATCAACCCAGAAATAATGATCCAGATATAGGAATAAACTATTAAAGAGGCATACTTAACATTGTTTTTCCAAGACAAAACAGCTAGCAAAATAACTGATAGCATACATATAGGAGCAAAATAATCGATCGCTCTTAGCAGAAAGTCTCTTGGTACATTAAACATTGAAACTACCGTAAACGACAATAAAATTATTGCTAGAACATTCAAGTATTTATAGAATTTCTTGAAGTGAATTTTAGTCTCTAGAAAATTGGAAACAAACAATATATTAAATGCGTAAGCACAATAAACACCTGTATTGATCATATAAGTATGAAAATCCTGACTATAGTCAGTAAATATTTTCATTAAATAACCATCAAATGCAAAAAGAAAAGAGCCAAAAAACAACACATATAGAGTGTAATATAGCAGGTATTTGTTTTTAGTAAAATTCAGAAATAAAATAAAATTGTATAGAATTATAAAAACTAGCCCTCCAAAAAACAAACCGTCTAACACGCTTTTAGTAAACCCAATCTCATTATGGGCTTTTACACCAATTACAGATGGAACCAAAATTATATTATTCTTAGAATCTGATATCCTTAAAAAGAATTGTTTATTCTCTTCACCATCTACCTCAACAGAGTGTATAAAACTAGATTTTTCTAATAATTTACGCTCAGAACCAATGTCCCATAATTCAATATTTTCAACTTGGTTATTCCCAAAGTCAAGCATGTAAGAATTTTGATCTGTATTATTAACTACAGTAATAAGAATTAATAAGGATTGCCCACTTTCTAACCTGCCCACATTTAATGCGCCGTTTTCAGAATCATGAAAGCTATCAAAATCTGATTGTTTGAAAGGAGTTACTAAACCTTCTGCGTTATTAACAACTTTATAACTTACCGTTAAAAGAGTTCTTTCATCTAATTCAGCCAATTCATTAACAGGCAAACTGAATGAATATACTGATAGTAAAAGGAAGGCGAAAATGGTAATGATTCTATGCAATTTCAATTTCTTGATTTTGACCAATTATAAATTTAAGGGCATTTTTTATATTTTTTTATGAACTTGGCATTAATTCAGAAAAAAGATTAAAATGCTTGATTACTACATACACCCCACTAGCTTAGTTGACCAAAACTGTACAATTGGTAGTAATACAAAAATATGGCATTTTTCACACGTTATGAACAATGTTATCATAGGTGATAATTGTAACTTGGGGCAAAATGTATTTATAGGAAATCATGTGACATTAGGCAATCTAGTGAAGATACAAAACAATGTCTCTGTATATACCGGTGTTACTTGCGAAGACAATGTATTTATAGGGCCTTCCGTAGTTTTCACTAATGTAATAAACCCCAGAAGCTTTATTGAAAGAAAAGAGGAATTTAAAAAAACACTATTAAAAAAAGGATGTTCTATTGGCGCTAATGCAACGCTAATTTGCGGGAACACTATTGGTGCCTATGCATTAATAGGGGCAGGTAGTGTTGTGACCAGAGAAGTTAGAGATTATGAACTAGTTTTCGGGAACCCAGCTTCACATAAAGGATGGGTAAGTAAAAACGGTCAACGATTAATTTTTGGGGAAAACAAAGTAGCTATTTGCCCCGAAACCAATGAAAAATACCAATTAATCGATGGTTACGTGAAACCAATCGAGTAAGTGGATTACTTTTATTAGAAAATAAAGCATTCTCGTGTTACTTTTGCAGCATGACTGAAAAAATACTTATTCTTGATTTTGGTTCTCAGTATACTCAGCTGATTGCAAGAAGAATTAGAGAACAGAATGTTTATTGTGAAATTCACCCTTACAATAAAGTTCCTGAAATCGATTCCAGCATTAAAGGTTTAATACTTTCGGGTAGTCCTTGCTCTGTAAGAGATGAAGAGGCACCAGATGTAGATTTCGAACAATTTCAAGATAAGTTTCCTATTCTAGGCGTATGTTTTGGGGCTCAATTAATTGCTCACAAATCGGGTTGCGAAGTTATTCCTTCCGAAAAAAGAGAATACGGTAGAGCGTTCTTAAGCCGTGTAAATCATAATTCACCCTTACTAAAAAACGTACCAGACAATTCACAGGTTTGGATGTCACATGGTGATACCATTAAAGCTGTTTCAGACAAGTTTGAATTAATTGCCGGTTCAGATTCAATTGATGTTGCTGCTTATAAAGTAAAAGGGAAAGAAATTTACGGTCTTCAGTTCCACCCAGAAGTAACACATTCTGTAGACGGAAAAGAAATTGTAAAAAACTTTGTGGTTGATATTTGTGGTTGTACACAAGATTGGACAGCCGATCATTTTGTTGATGCTACTGTTGCAGAATTAAAAGAAAAACTAGGTGACGACAAAGTTGTTTTAGGACTTTCTGGTGGAGTAGACTCTTCTGTTGCTGCTTTATTAATACACCAAGCCATTGGCAAAAACCTTTATTGTATTTTTGTAGACAATGGTTTGTTAAGAAAAAATGAGTTTGAAGATGTTTTAGAATCATACAAACACATGGGCTTAAATGTTAAAGGCGTTAACTCTAAAGATGCTTTTTACAAAGCCCTAGAAGGTTTATCAGATCCCGAAGCCAAAAGAAAAGCCATTGGTGGTGTTTTCATAGATGTTTTTGACGAAGAATCACACGCCATCAAAGACGTTAAGTGGTTAGCACAAGGAACAATTTATCCAGACATTATAGAATCGGTTTCTGTAAAAGGACCTTCAGCTACTATCAAATCTCATCACAATGTTGGTGGTTTACCAGATTTTATGAAACTTAAAGTTGTAGAACCACTTAATACTTTATTTAAAGATGAAGTTAGAAAAGTAGGTGCTGCACTTGGTTTAGAACCAACCATATTAAACCGCCATCCTTTCCCTGGTCCTGGTTTAGGAATTCGTATTTTAGGTGATGTTACTGCCGAAAAAGTAAAAGTTTTACAAGAAGTAGATCACATCTTTATTCAGGGTTTAAAAGACAATGGTCTTTATGACGAAGTTTGGCAAGCGGGCGCTATTCTTCTTCCGGTACAATCAGTTGGTGTTATGGGAGACGAGAGAACTTACGAAAATGTTGTAAGTTTAAGAGCCGTTACTTCTATGGACGGCATGACAGCCGATTGGTCTAGACTTCCTTACGATTTCTTAGCCGATGTGTCTAACAAAATAATAAACCGTGTGAAAGGTGTTAACCGTGTAGTTTACGATGTAAGCTCAAAACCACCTGCTACAATTGAATGGGAATAATGAATAATATAAAAAGAGTTCTATATAGTTTTATGTTTTGTTGCTTGTGCCTTTCGGTACAAGCACAAAGTTTTAAGACCTTTCAAAAAATGTATTTGGAAGCTAAAAACCGTTTTGAAAACGGAGATTACGCCGCGTCTTATGACTTATTTTTAAAGATTGCTAAAAACGAAGATTCAAATAATGCGTTTGTTTCATACTCTTATTATTACGCAGGTTTATCTGCTTTCAAAAACAATAAACTTTTAGACGCTAACTACGTTCTATACAACCTTTCTAAAAAGGATTCTACTTGGTCAGACATAGACGAAGTATGGTACCTTACCATGAACATTGGTTTAGAACAAGGTAATGTTCACAAAGCATACAATAACCTGAATAAAATAAAGGACAAGAGCATTTTTAAAAACGCTCAAAACACCTTTAAATATTACAGTTATAAAGATCAATCTAACATAGAAGAATTAGTAATTCTTCAGCAAGAAAATCCTGAAGACCAATTCCTTGTTCAACTTTTAGCCGACTGGTTTATTACCTTTCCTGAAAATGATTTTAGCAGAGATCAACTGCTGTTTTTGGTACAAGAATATAAACTAGACCCCAAGAAATACAATATTAAAAAATACCGAGCATCGGTTAAAAAGGCAGAATACAAAGTAGCGGTTTTACTTCCTTTCGGTTTAAGTTCTTCTACCCTACCTAGTAAATTCAGTCGTTTTCAAGAATTATACACAGGTATTAAACTAGCTGTAGATTCTTTAAAAAGACAGAATATTACTATCCGTCTATTCACGTATGACAGCGGCACAGATACCATTAGAACTAGATCATTAATTAAAAGTGGAGAATTATCTACCATGGACCTTATCATTGGACCATTGTTAGACGATCAAAGTTTAATAATGTCGGAATATGCTGAAAGAAAAGAAATCATCTTTATTAATCCTTTAAATCGAACAGATGATTTGTATAGAGGATTTCATTATAGTTTGCCTTTTGTGCCTACTCAGAAATCTACTATTAAAGAGACCTTCAAGTTTGCTTACTCTGTAAAAAAATCAGATACGGTTTCAATTTTCTATGACAATAACACAGCCGATTCTTTATTGGCCATGCAATACAAGCAGCTTTGTTTAGACAGTTCATTAATGGTTTATGCCTGTAAAAAAATGGACGAAGAAACGAACAAAAAAATCAACAAATACATTAAGCCCGATAGTGTTGCCCATTTAGGTCACATTATGGCTATTGGTAGTAAAAAACTACTTTCTTCTACCATTATGAGTGCTGTAGAACACAACAGCCTTACCATTCCGGTTTTTGTAAGTTCAGATTGGTTAGACAACAGCATACTTTCTTACGAACAATTCTATAGAAGAACTATTTATATAGTTTACCCAGACTATGTTCAAAAGACACCCGAATTTAAAAAGAACCTTCACAAGAAGTTAAAAAATACACCGTACGATTACTCCTACCCATACATTGGGTATGACGCTATGTTTTTCTTCGGGAAAGCACTTTCTAAGTACGGAAATAATTTCTTGCCTCAGCTAGAAGACATTGGCTACACCAAAGGAGTATCTATGCTAGGTGTTCAATACAATGCCGAAAACAGAAACACATTAGTTCCCATTCTTCTGTTTGATGAAGATTTTAATCTGAATTGGGTAAACCAACCAAAAAAGACTAAATGATAATAGATAAGAGTAAATCTCTATTCGAAAAAGCAACCCACCTTATTCCTGGTGGCGTTAATTCACCTGTTAGAGCCTTCAAATCTGTAGGCGGAAATCCACTATTTATTAAAAATGCCAAAGGCCCTTTTATGTACGACGAAGATGGAAACACCTTCTTAGACTACATTAACTCATGGGGGCCAATGATCTTAGGTCATGCGCATCCAAGAATAGAGCAAGCGTTAATCAAAGCCATTTCCGATTCCCTTTCTTTTGGTGCACCCGGGAAAAAAGAAGTAGAAATAGCCGAGCTAATCACTTCTATAGTTCCATCTATTGAAAAGGTTAGAATGGTAAACAGTGGTACCGAAGCCACCATGTCGGCCATTCGTTTAGCTAGAGGATATACCCAAAAGAATAAATTCATAAAATTTGAAGGTTGTTACCACGGTCATGGCGATTCTTTCTTAATTGCTGCCGGAAGTGGCGCTGCTACTATGGGTATTCCCGATAGCCCGGGTGTAACTCCAGGTACAGCAAAAGATACCTTAACCGCCAAATACAACAACTTACAAGAAGTTGAACAGCTTTTCGCTGAAAACAAAGACGAAATAGCGGCCATAATTGTAGAACCTGTTGCAGGTAATATGGGCTGTGTTTTGCCAGAAAAAGGCTTTTTAGAAGGATTAAGAAAACTTTGCACCGAAAACAACGCTATTTTAATCTTCGACGAAGTAATGACGGGTTTCCGTCTTTCTTTAGGTGGCGCGCAAGAATTATTGGGTGTTCAACCAGACCTTACCACGTTTGGTAAAATTATTGGTGGCGGACTTCCAGTTGGTGCATATGGTGGTAAAGCCGCTATTATGGATTACGTTTCTCCACAAGGCCCCGTTTACCAAGCCGGTACACTTTCAGGTAATCCAATTGCTATGACAGCGGGTATAGAAATGCTTTCTATGCTGAAAGAAGATCCTGAAGTTTACAAACGATTAGAAGCTAAAACACTTCAGCTTAAAGCCGGTTTTGAAGCCAATCTTAAAAAACTAGGTTTAGATTATACCATAAACCATATTGGTTCTATGGTCTCCCTTTTCTTTACTAAAGAACAAGTCACCGACTTTGATTCTGCTAAAACTTCCGACACGCAAAAATTTGGAAAGTATTTCAGAAACATGCTAGAAAACGGCATTTACTTAGCCCCTTCTCAGTTCGAAACCCTTTTCATTTCCGATGCGCTTACTAACCAGCACATTGAACAAACCATTGAAGCAAATTATAAAGCACTAAGTTCTCTATGAAATTAGGAATAATAGGTTGTGGCAACATGGGTTTGGCTTATGCTAAATCAATCGTTAAAGCAGAATTAGTAGCCGCTAAGGATTTACACATATTTGAAAAACACCAAGAACGCGCACAATTTCTTTGTGAACTTAACATTGGTCAAGTTTATGCAGAAATCACACCAACACTATCGGAGTGTGACTTGGTGATTTTAGCTGTTAAACCACAAACCTTCCCAGATTTAGCCAAAGAATTAGCCAAATACATAAAACCTGAACAAGTAGTTGTTAGTATTATGGCGGGTACTACTATTGAAACGATTTCTACCGGACTAAATCATAAAAAAATTGTACGAGCTATGCCCAACACACCTTGCCAAATTGGCTATGGTATTACTGGCTACTTTGTCAATTTTCCTATTTCAGAAAAAGAAAACCAACAGTTGCTTAACATTTTAAGCAGCACTGGCAAAATTATAGAAGTTAAAGAAGAAGGCTTAATCAACAGCGTTACAGCCATAAGCGGCAGCGGTCCTGCGTATTTCTTTTTTATTCTGAAAGAAATGATTGCTACGGCAGAGAAACTGGGTTTAAGTGCGGAAAATGCTTTTACCTTGGTAACTGAAACTATGCGTGGCGCCTATCACCTATCGGTTTCTTCTGAAGACGATTTAGAAACTTTAATTAAAGCAGTAACTTCTAAAGGAGGAACTACTGAAGCAGCGCTTAAAACTTTTGTAGAAAAAGGATTAGACAAAGCCATTGATTCTGGCTTAACCGCTGCCAAAAACAGAGCCGAAGAATTAGCGAAATAACTATGAAAGCTATTAAAAAAACCGATTTCAATTTCCCGGGACAAACCGGCGTTTACAAAGGAAAAGTACGTGACGTCTATTCTTTTGATAATAAAGTAGCCATGGTGGTTTCTGATAGAATTTCAGCATTTGATGTTATTCTGCCAGAAGCAATTCCTTACAAAGGACAAGTGTTAAACCAGATTGCACAAAAATCCTTAGAAGCTACCAAAGATGTAGTACCTAACTGGGTGTTAAGTGTGCCGGATCCTAATGTAACTATTGGCCTTAAATGCGAAACCTTTCCAGTGGAAATGGTGATTCGTGGTTATTTAGCGGGTCATGCTTGGCGTACGTACAAAGCAGGTATTAGAAGGCTTTGTGGTGTTTCGCTACCCGAAGGATTAAAAGAGAACGATAAGCTTCCAGAACCTATAATTACACCAACTACTAAGGCTTACGAAGGGCACGACGAAGATATTTCTAGAGAAGAGATCTTAGCTCAAGGAATTGTTTCGAAAGAAAAATACGAATTATTGGAGGCCTATACCCGTGCTTTATTTAATAGAGGCTCTGAAATAGCAGCCGAAAGGGATTTAATCTTAGTAGACACCAAATATGAATTTGGTGAAAACAAAGGAAAAATCTATTTGATTGACGAAATCCATACGCCAGATTCATCTAGATATTTCTACGCCGATACGTACCAAGAGCTACAGCAAAAAGGAGAAAGACAAAGACAGCTTTCTAAAGAATTTGTACGCGAATGGTTAATGGCAAACGGTTTCCAAGGTAAAACAGGGCAAGAAGTACCTGAAATGACTCCGGAAGTTGTTTCTATGATAAGCCAACGTTACCAAGAGCTTTACGAGAAGTTTACAGGGGAAACTTTAGAAATCCCTTCTGAAAAAGAAGATCCCATTGCACGTATTGAGAAAAACGTATTAGCCGCTCTTTGAGTTTTAGATTAACCATATTGGGTTGTGGTTCGGCTATTCCATTACCGGAAAGATCGCACACAGCTCAATACCTTAAAATTAACAATACCCGTATTTTAATCGATTGCGGTGAAAATACACAAGTCCAGCTTACACGGTTTAAAAAGAAAATCGTTAAGCTGGATTTTGTTTTTATAAGCCACTTACACGGCGATCACTTTTTTGGTTTACCCGGATTACTGTCTACCATGAGTTTATTAGGCAGAACAGAGCCGCTGCATCTATTTGGACCTAAAGGATTAAAAGAGTTTGTAGTGCTAACGCAATCACTCTCTAAAAGCCCCTTACTCTTCCCTATTGTTTACAAGGAATTAAACCTTCAGCAAAAAGAGAAAATACACAGCGCTACTGATTTTGAAGTTTTTGCTTTTCCGTTAAATCATAGAATTGATTGTTATGGATTTCAGTTTCTAGAAAAACCGAAACCCTATAAAATCAAAAAAGACAAACTACCAAAAGCCATCAGCATTGCGGATATTCATACCCTAAAAGAAGGTAAAGATGTGATTGAAGATGGTGAAATACTGTACAAAGCTTCGGAAATGACTTTTCCACCAGAACCATGTGCTTCTTACAGTTATTGTTCAGATACTGCTCCTTTTTTGAAATTAAAAGAATACATTAAAGGATCAACCTACTTGTACCACGAAGCTTCGTTCACAAATTTTCATACTGAAAAAGCAAAAAACACCTTTCATAGTACTGCTGAACAAGCGGCTGAATTGGCTCTACATTCAGAAATACAACACTTAATTATTGGTCATTTTTCTGCCCGTTACAAAAACTTAGAAGAACTGCACCGAGAAGCAAAAACTATTTTCCCAAATACTGAATTGGCTTTTGAAGGATTTGAAGTTAGCTTTTAACCCAATCGCTTAATATTATCCAACAAAATTGCCGTTGCAATCCCAACATTCAAAGACTCGGCATTCCCGAATTTAGGAATGGTTAATTTTTCGGTTACAAAAGATTCTAGTTCGGGGGCTATTCCTTGTGCTTCGTTACCCATTAACAAAATTCCAGAAGACAGTTTTTCATTTATTTCATGTACATTTTGACCTTTTAAATAAGCACCATAAACCGGCTTAGAAGCTATTTTGAGCACGGCAGGCAAATCGCAGGCAAAAACATTTACACGGGTAAAAGAACCCATAGTTGCCAACACCGTTTTGGGATTGTAAAAATCGGCAGTTCCTTCCCCAGCAATTATTTGTTTAATTCCGTACCAATCGGCCAATCGAATAATCGTACCTAAATTACCCGGGTCATTTATACGATCTAAGGCAATTACCCAGTTTGAAAAATCAAGATCGTTCAGTTTTAAATCCTTCTGTTTAGCAACCGCTAAAACCGAATCATTAGATTTTAGGGTACCAATCCGCTCTAATTCTTCTTGTTTGCAAATTATTATCTTTGCTCCTGAATTTTCTAGAGAATCTTTTTTTGACTCAAAATAGGCCTCTGTACAGCAAAAAAGCTCTATTTTGTAATCTGAAAGCAATAATTCTTCCACACTTTTTTCGCCTTGTGTCAAAAATGATTGGTGGAGTTTACGATACTTTTTAATTTGCAGGGAACTTACGTATTTAGTTACCTTCTTTGAAAGCATATCACGCACAGAATTTCATTTTAAAATTAGTTTCCGTAATAGCGGTATCCGTTTTATTGAACGCCTGTGTAAACGTAAAAAAAGAATTAGAACGCTATCCAGAATACGAAAATAAGACAGTCTTATATAAACAGAAAATAAAAGGGAAAACAAACGACCCTAAATATGTTCTTTCTGAATATTATAAACAACAAGCCAATAAAGGTTTCATTTTTACGGACTATAAATTTGCTCTAAAAGCGTACTTACTGGGGAAAAGGGAAAAGTTTTTGTTTTTTAAACCCTACAACAAAGAGCGTTATCTACAAAGAATAGAAAAAGTAGAACAACGTTTTAATAAAAAAATAGAAAAGTATGAAGGTGACCCCGAAAAGCAAGAACAGCTTACTTACAAACGGGACAAAAAGAAACTGAAACTCAACAAAAAAATAACTAATGGTAACTGGTTAATGACAGCCGTTGGTGAAAAACCTGTTTTTTACGACTCTACCACCATGTTAAAAAGTGCAGACAACCTAAGAAGTTACCTGTATAGTGCTGGGTTCTTTAATGCCGAAGTGAAGGCCGTACCCGTAACCAAAAGCTTTAAAACAAAGATAACTTACCACCTTAAAGAAAATAGGCCACACCTTATTGAAAAAGTTAAGTATACTATTCCCGACCCTACAATAGATAGTATTTTAACTAAATACATTAAAAAAGAAAGTCCAATACAAAAAGGAGAAAGATACCAAGCAAATGCCCTTACCTTAGAAAGAGAACAAATTAACCGAATATTAAAAAACAACGGTTATTTCCGCTTTCAGAGACAATTCATTGTTTTTTATGTAGACACGCTTAATAAAGATTATGTTGCTGCTATTGAAATTGAAATAGCAAACCCCAATGAAGGCATTCACGAAAGGTACCAATTAGACAGCCTAGCTTTTACTATAGATGCTTCTAAAGCTGAAGTGAAGGACACTATTTATAAAGATGGAATCACTTACGTTCATGGGCAGACTAAATACTCTAAAAAAATATTAGGCCGTGACATTAAATTTAGAGAAGGCGATTATTACAGTTTATCTAAAACTCAATTAACACAAAACCTTTTGGGCAGTAAGGATATTTTTAAATTCATAAACGTTAGTTATCAAGAAGTAGATTCTGCAAAACTGAATGTTTTCCTAAATGCTAATACCTTAAATAGATATCAATTAACAACGGAAGTTGGTGCCAATGTAAACGTATCACAAGGGCAAGGTTTACCCGGTCCCTTTTTTAATGTTTCTTTTAAAAGAAGACGTCTTTTTAGTGGTTTCGAAATATTAGAAGCCAACTTAAGGTATTCTTATGAACAACAACCAAAAATTCAGGAGAACCAACAAAGTTTACGCGCCATTGAAGCCGGTGGAAACCTAAATCTAATTTTCCCTTTAATATTATTGCCTACTAAGTTTAGGTTTAAGTTTAATGACTTTACCCCTAAAACAATTATTTCTACCGGTTACCGCTATACAGAACGTTTTGAATACACCAGAACCAATACAGAGTTATCCTTAAACTACCGCTGGAACCCAAATCGTTTTCAATTTTATTCCGTATCCCCTTTCGGTTTAAATGTTGTTAACTTAAAACGAATAGCTCCTACTTTTGAAAATTACCTCAACGATCTTCAATTACAAGGTAACAACCTTAAAACCAGTTTTAAATCTTCTATTATTTCTTCAATGAATACATCTTACGTTTATAACGATAACGATGTAACTAAAAACATTAAAGCAAAATATTTCCGTTTGTTTTTTGAAATTGGAGGGCTATTTTACGGTGCATTTGAAGACTCTAAAAGTTTAGTAGAAGAACAGGCTACTGGAAAAATCTTAGGACTTCCTTACTATCAATTCGCGAAATTCAATTTTGACCACCGTCGTTATTTTCCAATTACCAAAACCAGTAATTTAGTAGCTCGTTTAAATACAGGTATTGCCGCGCCATTCGGTTATTCAACTGTATTACCTTATGAAAAATACTTTTTTACAGGTGGTTTAAATAATATTAGAGCTTGGCCGTTAAAACGTTTAGGACCCGGTGAATTTGTAAACTACAACCCAGACGGTAGTGTAAATTATAGTTTTGAGCAACCTGGTAATATTTTGTTGGAAGCCAATTTAGAGTTAAGAGCTAAACTAATTGGTTTTTTACATGGTGCATTGTTCCTAGATGCTGGTAATGTTTGGACACTTAAACCAGATAATGCCCGCCCCGGAGCAGAATTTTACTTTAGTAAATTTTACAGACAGATAGCTGTAGGTACGGGTGCTGGTCTACGTTTCAATTTTTCATTCCTAATTATCCGTTTTGATATGGGAATAAAATTATGGGATCCCGCCAGAAAGATTATTGTTCCTTTCAATGACAAAACTAAATTTGTATATAACTTCGGTATAGGTTACCCATTCTAAGCGCATGAATTACAAAGAAATTATAGCTGAAAAATTTAAATCGTTACAAGACCACATTTGTTCTGAACTTGAGAAACTTGAGATAAACATATCCTTTAAAGAAGATCTTTGGGACAGAGCCGAAGGTGGTGGCGGACGGTCTAGAATAATCACCAACGGAAATGTATTTGAAAAAGGTGGTGTTAATTTTTCAGCGGTTCATGGACCCACACCAACAAAAATACTTAATGCCTTAGATATTAAAGAAGCAGATTTTTATGCTACCGGTGTTTCCATAGTTATTCATCCTAAAAATCCTTTTGTACCCATTATTCATATGAACGTTCGTTATTTTGAAATGACTAACGGAATTTGGTGGTTTGGGGGCGGTATAGATCTTACCCCTGCTTATGTAAACCCAGAAGAAGGACGTGATTTCCATAGATCGTTAAAAGACGTCTGTGATATTTTTATACCAGAAGTTTATGAAACTTATAAAAATAATGCAGATGAGTATTTTTACATTAAACACAGAAAGGAAACCCGAGGAATTGGCGGGATTTTCTTTGACCACTTACACACACAAAGTACCAATAAGAGCAAAGAAGAAATTGAACAGTTTGTGTTAAACCTAGGAAACCTTTTCCCAGAAGTTTACACCAAAATAGTAGAGGCTAATAAAAACACTTCTTATACCAAAAAGAACAAAGAGTGGCAAAGCGTAAGACGTAGCCGTTATGTAGAATTTAATTTGGTTTACGACAAAGGAACAAAGTTTGGGCTAGATACAGACGGCAGAATTGAATCTATTTTAATGAGTATGCCCCCTTATGCCGAATGGCATTACAATTACAAACCAGAACCCGGGAGTGATGAAGAAAAAAGCATCCGTTATTTTGCAAAAGAAATTAATTGGATTACTCTATGATTGATTTTCTTGTTCAGAAAGACATTGAATTATTCCTTTTCTTAAATGGTCTTCACCAAGGTTGGTTAGATTCTTTAATGACTGTTTTCAGTTGGAAATTTACATGGATACCACTTTATTTAATCTCATTAGTTCTAATAATAAGAAAGTACCAAATAAAAAGTTGGGCCATAATTATTGGTATTGTTTTAACGATTACTATTTCGGATCAAGTAGCATCTGGCTTTTTTAAGCCCACTGTAAAACGGTTTAGACCTTGCCACGAAGAACTTATTAAAGAACAAGTTTACATTGTAGATGATCACTGTGGTGGACAATACGGTTTTTTCAGTTCACACTCGGCCAACAGTTTTGGTTATGCGGTATTTATGTTTCTATTGTTTGCTAGTGCTTATAAATGGGTAAAATATTTAATCTTCCCCTGGGCTATTGTGGTTAGTTATAGCCGAATTTATTTGGGTGTGCATTACCCATTAGATATTATATGCGGAGCAATTTGTGGTATATTGGCTGCATTATTATGTTACAGCCTTACCAAATTGACGTTAAAAAAGGTTTATAATTATTACTTATAGAACTTTAATTTTAGACATAAAGTCTTTTTTATAGGATGCCCCAATAGGCAATTTTTTATCTAAAATGTTAACAACGGCATTATCAACGGCATCTACTTTATGTATGTTAACAATGTAAGATCGGTGAATACGTACAAAAGTATCACCTGAAAGCTTATTTTCAATCGCCTTCATGGTAGAATGAATAATATGCCGTCTATTTTCTAAATGAATAATTACATAGTCTGCCATGGCTTCTACATAATAAACATCTTTAAAATTAACTTTAACGTATTTTAAATCCGATTTTATGAAGATATCTCCTTGCCCTACTTCAACGTCTTTGTCTTCAGCAATTTTCATTACTTTATTGACGGCTTTTAAGAAGCGAACGTATTTGATAGGCTTCAGCAAATAGTCTAAAACATCGTATTCAAACGCTTGTACTGCATATTCTTTTTTGGAAGTGATTAAAACCACATTAGGTCTTTCTTCCATAGATTCTAGCATGTCTAAGCCGCTCATATTGGGCATTTCAACATCTAAAAAAAGTAAATCAACTTTCTCTTTCTGAAGAAAATTTAAGGCATCTATAGCATTAGAACAGACCCCCACTAAATCCAATGAATCGGTTTGCGTAATATAATGATCCAGGGTTACTCTTGACATTTCGTCATCATCAACAACTAGACACTTCATAATAAAATCATTGTTTAAAAGAATAGAAAATACCTATAAGAATTAAATATAGTGCTAAACCAGCTTAAATTATATAAAAATTAGTTATTTCAACCCAATCATTTTCTCAACATACTTACCTAGTATATCGAACTCAACATTAACTAGATCACCAATATTTAGGGTTTTAAAACTGGTATGTTCATAGGTATAGGGTATTACCGCAATTGAAAACACGCCATTCTGAACTGCAAAAACAGTTAAACTTGTTCCGTTTATGGCTATAGAACCTTTCTCTACAAGGTACTTATCATTTTTAGGTTCCAATTTAAAGGTAAATACCCAACTTCCGTTTTGATCTGTAATGGAAACACATTCTGCAGTTGTATCTACATGCCCATAAACCATGTGACCATCTAATCGTCCATCCATTTTCATGCAGCGTTCTAGATTAACTAAGCTTCCTGCGCTCAGTTGTCCAATGCTAGATTTAGTAAGTGTTTCCTGAACAGCGGTAACCACATGGCAACCATTTTTGATTTCTACAACCGTTAAACAAACTCCATTATGGGCTATACTTTGGTCAACCTTTAGCTCATTGCTAATATCAGATTTAACTTCTAAATGAAGATTTGTGTTTTCAGAAATAGCTAAAACTACCTCTCCTACTGTTTCTATAATTCCTGTAAACATTATTTACCCCTCCCTTGAACAATAATTAAAGCTGTCATTACCATAATCCTAAAATCTAGGGCTAATGAACAGTTTTCAATATAATTTAAATCGAATTGAAGTCTTCGAATCATTTGATCTACATTTTCTGCATAACCATACTTTACTTGACCTAAAGAAGTAATACCTGGTTTAGCTCTAAACAACAAATTATAATAAGGTGCTCTTTTTTGAATTTGATCTATAAAATATTTTCGTTCGGGCCTTGGCCCAACAATTGACATATCACCAATTAACACATTAAAAAACTGAGGTAATTCATCAATTCTAGTTTTCCTCATAAATTTACCCCATTTAGTAATCCTAGGATCATGCTCACTAGACAATGCCGGCCCATCTTTTTCGGAATCTGTATACATACTACGGTACTTAAAGATTACAAAGGGCTTTTTACGCTTACCAATACGTACTTGTTTAAAAAAAACAGGGCCTTTAGAAGTGAACTTGGTTATTAATGCCAATGCAAAATAAAACGGAAAGCCAATAAACAACACCACTGCCGAAACAACAATATCAAACAGTCTTTTAAAAACAATTTGCCATAAGGGCATCATTTTTTCTTTTACCTCAATTAACGGAATCCCTTGTACGTGATTAATAGAACTAGAACCAAGAAGTACTTGATGTATGTCTGGCATTAATGAAATATGTATATTAGGAAAATCCGTTAAGGCAGAAATAATATAACTAACAGACTCATGGTCTTTAGGGTTTATAGCCATAAAAACTTGGTCTACATCGTTGTTAGACACATAATTATAAAATTCATTTACATTACCCAACAAAGGTAATTGGCCCTTCATAAGATCTGCCTCTTCAGAAGTAGAACGAACATAGCCCAAGAACTGGTAACCTAACGAAAAGTTGATGTGTTTTAACTCTTCATACAAATTATTGGCCCTTTCTGAAGAACCAATTATCACAACTTTATAAGATATAATCCCTTTGGATAAAAAAGATTTATATACAGAAAGAACTAGTATTTTACCTAACGAGATTACTAAAATATGAGTTATAAAATACCGAACTATTAAGGAAGACTGGGCATATAAAATCCCTTCTTTGTGCGCCAATACAATGGCTAAAATAACAAAGCCAGCACCCGCTACCGATAATTTAATAACATTAGAGACCTCATATATACGAGTTTTTCTTCTGGCATCATCATACAAACCGCCTAAAGCATATATTAAACTCCATGTAATTGGCATTAACCAAATTAACCACGGAACTACTTCACCGGGTAAAAGCTGGTAATTTTCGGGTTTTAAACCATACAATTCATAAAAAACAGCCCAAACTAACTGAGCAGCAATGAAATCAACTAAAAATAGAACTAAGGCAAATATCTTCTTCTTCAATTCGACAGATTTATATTACAAATATAATTTATTCATTTTTTAATCCTCATGCATAATTAATCATTAATTTCATGAATGTGATTGAAGATTCTTATAGACATAAAGGTTTACGCAGAAGCTTAATTCAGCTGTTAAAAGAAAAAGGAATTAAGGATGAAAATGTATTAAAGGCTATCAACGAAGTCCCAAGACATATTTTTTTCGATCCTGCTTTTATAAATCACGCTTATCAAGACAAAGCGTTCCCTATTGCTTCTGGCCAAACCATAAGCCAACCCTATACGGTAGCTTTCCAAAGTGAATTATTAGAAATTTCACCTGGCGATAAAATTCTTGAAATTGGTACGGGTTCTGGTTACCAGTGCAGTGTTTTAGCAAAGATGGGCGCTAAAGTCTTTTCCATTGAACGCCAAAAAGAACTTTTCGACAAGTTTTACAAACTAATGCCTTCTTTAAAAATAAGAGCTTCTCTTCATTATGGAGACGGAACGAAGGGTTTACCGGCTTTTGCTCCTTTTGATGGAATTATTGTTACTGCTGGTGCTCCTATTATTCCCAAAGAATTACTTACCCAACTTAAAATTGGTGGCAAGTTGGTGATTCCTGTGGGGGATGAAAAAAAACAACAAATGATTCGCTTAAGAAAGCTTTCAGAAAGACAAATAGAAAAGGAATCTTTTGGTGATTTCTCTTTTGTACCGTTAATTGGTGATGATGGATGGTAGAAGAATAAAAAAAGCACGTGAGTCGTATTCAACCATGATAGAAATGGTAATGCCTAACGATACCAATAACCTACACAACTTATTGGGTGGCAGATTAATGCATTTCATGGATATTGTGGCCGCTATTTCGGCACAAAGACACTGCAATAATATTGTGGTTACAGCTTCGGTAGATAATGTTTCTTTTAAAAGATCTATTCCTTTGGGGGATGTGGTAACGCTTAATGCGCAAGTGACTAGAGCTTTTAAAACTTCAATGGAAGTAAAAGTGACTGTTTTTGGAGAAAATATACCTAACAACCAAAAATACGATTCGAATGATGCTTTTTTAACTTTTGTAGCGGTTGATGAGAATGGACTTCCTGTTATTGTTCCTGAATTACAACCCGAAACAGAGGAAGAAAAAGCTTTGTATGATTCTGCTTTAATAAGAAGAGATTTAAGACTTAAAACCGCAAAAAAATGAACAAAGAAGAATTAGACGGTTTCATTTTCGAACTTTTTACAGACGAAATCTTTCTTATTGATGAAGAAGAAATAAAAACATCTAATTCATCTAAAACAGAAGTTAAAGAAGGTTCTACAGGGTATGCGCCAGAATTAAAATCAATAGTTTTAATTGCCTCTGGAAATGATTTTCATACTAATAAAGACTTTCTAGAAAAAGTTTTTGCAGCTGTTAACTTAACTTTTAATGATGTTTCGGTTGTTGATGCCGCTCCATTTTCAGCACTTGAAAAATCAAAAAAGGTAATTTTTATGGGAACATCACCCTTTGAAAATGGTATTCAGAATAAAAAATTTAACCTATATGAGGTGAGTGAATACGAAAACAAATTGATTTTACACACCGATGCGGCTGGAATGATCATAAAAAACACCGACAAAAAACGTGCGTTATGGGTAGCATTACAAAGAATGTTCCCTAGTGCAAAATCTTAAACGTTAATTCCTTTAGAATTTGTCCGTCTGAAGCACCTGTGTACTGAATCCCCTTCACTTGCATATCTGCATGGCGTAAATCTGAAATTATATGATACAACTTAGCCAATGGATAATTCTTTTGGGCCAATAAGTATTCTTTCACAATAAAAGGATGAATTCCTAACAAAGAAGCGGCCGCTTTTTCTGACTTCTCTTTTAAGCTATACAACAGTAAAATTTTACTAAAATACGTATAGAGACTAGGCACTAACATTTGTAAGGGATTGTCCTTAGAATTCTTTTCGAAATAAGTAATAATCTTGTTTGCCTTTAAAACATCTTTTCGGGCAAAAGCACCTTGCAGTTCAAAAATATTATAATCCTTACTTACCCCAACAAATTTCTGAACATGTTCTTCGGTGATTTCAACACCTTTTTCTTTAAAATTGATAATGATTTTATCAATTTCATTTGACAACTTAGAAAGGCTAGTGCCTACCGCTTCAATGAGCATTAACTGTGCTTTAGGCTTAATTTTATAACCAATATCAGATACATAAGCACTCATCCATTGCGGTACCTGATTCTCGTAAAGGGCTTTAGTTTGAATAAAAACAGCGTTCTTTTTTAGTGCTTTCCCTAAAGCTTTGCGCCCATCTATTAATTTATTTTTATGCGCAAAAACCAGAATGGTAGAAGGAACCGGATTTTGTAAATATTCAGCCAGCATTTTACTTGGCTCATCGTTATTTAAATCTTTAATTTCTTGGGCTTCCTTAATAATTAACACCTGCCTCTCTGACATCATAGGAAACCTACGTGCATTAGTAATAACTGCACTTACATCTATATCTTTACCGTATAAAATAATCTGATTAAAACCTTTAGACATTTCATCTAAAGCATTCTCTTCAATAAAATCACTTATTTTATCAATGTAAAAGTTCTCTTCCCCTTGCAAAAAATAAACCGGAGAATAGGTTCCTTTTTTTAAATCATTTAATACTTGTTCCGGTGTTGATTCAGGCATAAAGTAAGGTTGGTTAAACTATATTCCAATAGTATACTTTTAAATCTAAAGTTAGTATTAAAAAGAATTTCAGACTGAAATCCTTTTCATTTCTTGCTAAAAACTAATTAACATTTATATAAAAATAGACTTAACAGATACTTTAAAAATCTGTAAAATTGGTATATTCAAGTTGTTAACGCGAAATTATGATTAAGGAAAACAAACAACTTAAGTTAGAGCATTACAAAAATCTTGTGGCTATTGCTTATGCAGATGGGTATTTTGATGATGATGAACGAAGCTACTTAATAGAAAAGGCGCTTGAGTTTGGTATTCCCTTTGAGAAGGCAGAAGATGTAATTGAAAACGCTAGTGATATAACTTTTACTACTCCTAAAACTGTAGCCGAAAAAGAAGATCAATTAGCCGATTTAGTTTGTCTAGCTGTTATTGATGGCGATGTACATGAAAAAGAGTACAATCTATGTTTATCATTAACCAAAAAATTTGGACTTGGTAAAAAAGATTTAGATTTAGCTATAACTATTGCTAAAAAAATAATGTCACATCATTAGCCTAAGGTTTTCCTTAGGCTTTTTTTATTTTTGAATACGTAAACCAATTACCCCATATCCGCAAATACCCGCTCCTTTTGGTGCTTCAAAAGTTAAATAATGTATACCATCACCAGATGGTTGCAATACAATTTTATGTAAATATTCAGTTTCAATTGTATGTACAAAACTTACCTCATTTCTATCTTTCCCTAATACATGAACAGAAGCATTTTTAGTATCCCAATTTTCACTAGTAAAATAAATTTCGTACTCCCTTCTGCTTGACAAAGTAAACGATTGCTCTATTAAATCCCCTTTTTCATTATTTAACTGAAAGCTTTTCATTTTTAAAAAGTTTTCATCAAGCATGTATTTTTTATAATACTCTAAATGAGTGTCCATACAGCAATTGTTTTGCTGAAATGAAAAAAAAGTAAACGCCAAAGCAAACAATATTATATGCTGTTTTCTCATAATTTGAATAGATATCAAGAACCATTCCCTATTATATTGAAGAATACCATTCCTGAATAAAAAACCTGTTTTTATGTTTTAAAAACTTTAAAATAGTCAATCGGAATGCTTATAAATACCCCTTTTTAACTTTTGTGCATAAAAAGTCTATTGCTTAATCCATAAAACAACTGGTTTCAGAAATAGTTTTTTAATTTTGCAGCATCTTCATTGATTTCAAAAAACTTCATGATAGTATTTGCTCAAAGCTCCGATCGTTATTTTGCCCTTCAAACTTCAGAAACATTAAGTGCCGAAGAAATTTCCAGATTAGAATGGTTATTGAACGGTAATTTTATTTCTGCCGAAAAACTAGATGGTTTCTACATAGGACCACGTAAAGAAATGATTACTCCTTGGAGTACCAATGCTGTAGAAATTGCACAAAACATGGGTATTTCTAAACTCATTAGAGTAGAAGAATTCTCTAAAGCGAAGTCGGAAACAGCTGAGCACGATAAAATGTTGGAAAGAGTTTATGTTGGTTTAGACCAAGATCTATACTCCATCGTACACAATCCGGAGCCTATAAAGTTTATTGATAACATTGCCGAATACAGTGAGCAAGAAGGCTTAGCGTTAAGCAAAGATGAAGTTGAATACCTAGAAAGCTTAACTACTAAACTGAACCGTAAATTAACCGACAGTGAAGTTTTTGGCTTCTCACAAGTAAACTCGGAACATTGCCGACATAAAATCTTTAACGGAAGATTTATAATTGACGGTGTTGAGCAAGAACTTTCACTTTTTAAGTGGATCAAAAAAACTACCGAAACCCATCCTAACGATGTGGTTTCTGCCTACAAAGACAATGTAGCCTTTGTAAAAGGGCCAAAAGCAGAACAATTTGCTCCAGCTCGTCAGGATGAACCTTCCGAATTTGAAATAAAAGAATTTAACTCTGTGATTTCGGTAAAAGCTGAAACACATAATTTCCCTACTACTGTTGAGCCTTTTAATGGCGCTGCAACAGGTGCTGGTGGTGAAATTAGAGACCGTATTGCTGGTGGTAAAGGAAGTATGCCTCTAGCTGGAACAGCGGTTTACATGACACCTTACTCTCGTTTAGAAAGAGAACGCACTTGGGAACAAGCTACGGAAGAACGTCCTTGGTTGTACCAAACACCAATGGATATCTTAATTAAAGCATCAAACGGAGCTTCCGATTTCGGTAATAAATTTGGACAGCCTTTAATTACGGGTTCTGTACTTACTTTTGAGCACTTCGAAAAAACCAAAAAACTAGGTTACGATAAAGTAATTATGTTGGCTGGTGGTATCGGTTACGGCATTCATGAAGATGCCCTTAAAGCAAAACCAGAAGTAGGAGACAAAGTGATAGTAATGGGTGGTGACAACTACCGTATTGGTATGGGCGGTGGCGCTGTTTCTTCGGTTGAAACCGGTAAATACAGCAATTCGATTGAATTAAATGCCATTCAGCGTTCTAATCCAGAAATGCAAAAAAGGGTTTACAACGCTATTCGTGCCCTTTCCGAATCTGGAAATACACCAGTAGTTTCTATGCACGACCATGGCGCAGGTGGCCACTTAAACTGCCTTTCAGAATTAGTAGAAGAAACGGGTGGATTAATCCACTTAGATAAATTACCCGTAGGTGACCCTACCCTTTCCGCCAAAGAAATTGTTGGTAACGAATCCCAAGAAAGAATGGGATTGGTAATGAAGGAAAAGGATATTGATTTGCTGAAAAAAATATCGGATCGTGAGCGTGCTCCAATGTATGTAGTGGGTGAAACTACCGGAGATATGCGTTTCGCGTTTAAAGATTCTAAAACCGGTGCCAGCCCAATTGATCTTTCTTTAGGTGACATGTTCGGAAACCCTCCGAAAACCATCATGGAAGACAAAACGGTAATAGCCGATTATAACGATATTACGTACGACCTTTCTAAACTAGACGAATACTTAAACAATGTTCTTCAGTTAGAATCTGTAGGGTGTAAAGATTGGTTAACCAACAAAGTAGACCGTTCGGTAACCGGAAAAGTAGCCAAACAACAAACCTGTGGTGAAATTCAATTGCCCTTAAATAACGTTGGTGTTATGGCTTTGGATTACCAAGGGAAATCTGGTATTGCTACTTCTATTGGTCACGCACCAATTCCTTCTTTAATTGACGAAAAAGCAGGTTCACGTTTAGCCATTGCCGAAGCCTTAACCAATATTGTTTTTGCTCCGTTAGAAAAAGGAATCAAAAGTGTGTCTTTAAGTGCCAACTGGATGTGGCCTTGTAATAACGAAGGTGAAGACGCTAGGATTTACAACGCTGTTAAAGCTGTATCTGAATTTGCTATTGATTTAGGTATTAATATTCCAACCGGAAAGGATTCTCTTTCCATGGTTCAGAAATACAAAGACGGAAGCAAAGTACAATCGCCTGGAACAGTTATTATCTCTGGTGGTGGTGAAGTTTCAGATGTTAGAAAAGTAGTTTCTCCGAACATTCAACCAAAAGTAGGTTCAGAATTATTATACATTGATTTCTCTGAAAGTCCATTCTCATTGGGTGGTTCTTCTTTCTCACAAGTAGTAAATGCTTTAGGAAAAGACACACCAGATGTAGTAAACTCTAAAGGATTCTTAGCCGCTTTTGAAGCCGTTCAAGACCTTATTAAAAAAGGATTAGTATTAGCTGGACACGATGTTTCTGCGGGTGGTTTAATCACTTGTTTGTTAGAAATGTGTTTCCCTTCCAAAAAAGCAGGTCTATTTGTAGACACCAGCTCTTTGGCTGAAAAAGACTTAATCAAAGTACTTTTTTCTGAAAATCCAGCGGTAGTACTTCAAGTTCAAGATGCCGCAGAAATTCAGGCTGAATTAGAAAAAACAGGTGTTAAATGCAGCATCATTGCTAATGTTTTGGATGATCGTTCATTCAGTATTTTCCACAACAGCAAAAAACGTGATTTTGATGTTGATGCCTTACGTGACACTTGGTACAAGACTTCTTATTTATTAGATCAACAACAATCAACCGCTGTTTTAGCGAAAGAGCGTTTTGATAACTATAAAAAACAGCCTATCAAATACAATTTACCTTCTTCTTTTACGGGTCAATTTTCCGCTTATGGTTTAGAAGCTTCTAGAAAAGGGAAATCGGGCATTAAAGCCGCTATCATCCGTGAGAAAGGCGTAAACGGAGACCGTGAAATGGCTTACTCTATGCACTTAGCCGGCTTTGATGTTAAAGACGTTCACATGACGGATTTAATCGCCGGTAGAGAAACGCTAGAAGATGTAAACTTCATTGTGTTTGTTGGTGGATTTTCTAACTCAGACGTTTTGGGTTCTGCCAAAGGTTGGGCAGGTGCTTTCTTATACAACGAAAAAGCAAAACAAGCCTTGGACAAGTTCTACGCTAGACCAGATACGTTAAGCTTAGGGGTGTGTAACGGTTGCCAATTAATGGTTGAATTAGGATTAGTTTACCCGGAAGCCAACAAACGACCAAAGATGTTGCACAACGATTCTCACAAGTTTGAATCGAGCTTCTTAACGGTTACTATTCCTGAAAATGATTCGGTCATGTTTAAATCACTTTCTGGTTCTGAATTAGGTATCTGGATTGCACACGGTGAAGGTAAATTTGAATTCCCATTAGACGAAAGTAATTACAACATCGCTTTAAAATACAGTTACGACAGCTACCCTGCTGCTCCAAACGGTTCGGCTTTCCAAACGGCAGGTATTGTTTCTGAAAACGGTCGTCATTTAGCTATGATGCCCCATTTAGAAAGAGCGATATTCCCATGGCAATGTGCTAACTACCCAGAAGACCGCAAACAAGATGATTGCACGCTTTGGCTAGAAGCTTTTGTGAATGCTAGGAAGTGGGTTGAGGGGAGATAAAAAATTAACTATCATTAAATTTTTATAACCATGAAAACAAATATTATAGGAGCTATACTCGGTTGTATAGCTTTCATCATTTTTCTTTATAAATCAGATAAACCAAATACGAATTTAGAATTAGTACCTAAAGATTTTTATGAGAGTTCTTTTCAAAATATAACTCCCGAAAACAGATGGTCTTTATTAGAATATAATGACGCAGGTAATTTCTTTCATCTACATCCCGGTGAAGAAAAAGGTGCTATACTTAATATCACACCTAAGAAAGATAAAAAACTTTTCGTTAAAATCAATTTATTAAACCTACCTGAACTACCTGAAAAAAGAGACCGTACTCAAACCGTATTTTTGACAATAGTTCAAGGCAATGACACTTTGGTAAATCATGAAATTTTTGAAGGTGGTAAAAACAATCTATTTGAAATTGAAAGTAAACAAGGTAAAACATTTCAACTTATAGTTGATAAAGGTCTAAACTCATATTACGACCATACAAAAATTGAAATTTTAACTAAATCAATTGACTATGACTTTTATTACAAATCTATATTGAGATTTATTTTATTCGTGTCTACAGGAATATTTGTATCTTTATTATTCAAGAAAACATTTTCTATTAAAGAAAAAAGTCTAGATTAACAATACCCTTCCATATTATAAAACTGAATATTACTTGATAGCCAATGGTATATGGCATAAGTCTTTTTTCGTCTTTGTTCAATACAATAAATAAGACCAAAGTAACTAAATAGTACCTTTGCTCAACTAGCCACGAGGAAGAAATTAATACTGCTGTTATTATAAATAGTATTATAAAAGATTTGCAGTTTCTGCTTCTTAATGTTAAAATCGAAAGGAAAGAATAGCAACAGCAGAACACGAAAAACACTTTAAATATTATATTAACTTTAGTAAATGTTAATATTTTATTTCTCAACCACCAATTAAGGTTATTATTATAGGGATGATCAAAATTCATATTAAGATAAAAAATCAAAAACAGACTGATAGTTACAATGAGTAACCAAGGATGTTTTTTCATTAAATGATATATTCTCTTAGCATTATATATATTAATAGGCAAAAACAAGAAGAAGAAAAGAAAGAGAAAAAATTCAATATTACCTAAACTTAATGAAAAAGGAGGATGCATAGTTATGTCGCCCATAGCAACACCACCATTCACTTTTACAAAAACTATAAATAAAACACCTACAACAATAATGCTCCATATTTTTTTTAAATAATTCTTAATATTTTCAAATACAAAACTGGCATTAAAATGCTCTATAAAAACAAATAATGCTCCATAAGCTACCCATACAATATTCGTTTGTCTAATCAAGAAACTTAAAAAACCAATTATTGCCGCGATATAATATTTTTTATCTAAAAGAAATAAGAAATATAATAAGACAAACAATAAAGCCATTGCATCAGTGTAAACCACAAATAACATAGGCCATAATATTGGTAAAAACAAAACACTAAATGTCTTAAATATAACAGTTTGGTAATCATTATTGTTTTTTATAGAAAATGTATAAACACATAATAAAATACCAACATTAAAAATAGCGCTAATTAATCGAAAGCTATTCAAGCCACTAACACTAAAAACCTTGGATGTAAATGCAATAATAAAATGATAGCCTGCTATAGTAGTTAAACCAGGATGTTGTGTAAAATCATAGTTTAAGATTTTTTTTACTTGTTCCGTGTGGAAAAACTCATCTGCTATAGATCCAGTACCCCAAATTGTAAATATACCATAGAAAAAAAAGGGTATAACTAAAAAGATAAAATAGCGAACATCAAATTCTCTTTTGGTCATTAGTATTTTGATATTAATATTTTTGATAGAAAAGTTTTTCTGAACTAGAAACCTTCCATATTTCTAACACTTCTGATTGCAATTTAGAATCAGCACAATCATCAATAGGTTTCCAGCTTAATATTTTACCATTCCCTTTTATTTCAACACATTGCTCATTTGAAGAATGTATTTGTTCTAATGCATTTACTTGATAAACTTTATTGTGATCAGGCATAGGGTCTTCTATAAGAAACACTAATGCAGACATTAGTATATATACTTTGAATATGGATTTATTATAGCCTTTTAAAACAGAATACACAAGAATAGATGAATAGCTATATAACATTATAACCATACATGTTATGGGTAAAACTGTATCTCTTCGAATTATTAAAGGTCTATAGAACCTATACCCTCCCAATGGAAGTAAAAGCAAATAAAACAATGTTATTAAAGAGCAAACGAATCAAGATTCTTTTGAAAACTATAGGAAGATTTTTAGAATAAATTTGTAGAAAAATTATGTTTATCGCAAATAAGACAAGAATTAGTCTTATACCTTCATCACTAAAAAAATACATATACAGACCTTCTAATCCTTTCAAATATCTATCTAAAATTGAAAGTTCAACAACATTATTCTCAGAATTGTACATGCCAAGAAATATAGAATAGCAACAAAAAACAAATGTTATCAATATGAGAATTAACTCTTTTCTGTTTAATGATTTCGGTGTAAAAAATTCTTTACCATCAATACTTACTACCAACAGAAAATATACTAATATCAACATAATTAAAAAAGGAGCAATTAAAGGACCTGAAAGAGCTAGCATCAATGAGAAGATCACCCAAATAAAAAAGTTAACAGAATTAAACCAGCTTTTTTTATTTATAAAGTAGCTTACAAATGGATAAATATAAATAAGCATTATACTAAAAAAAAAAGCATATGCCATAGTATAAGAAATACTATAATCCAGCAACGCTATATACTCAAAATTATATGTTGTAAATAAGAAAGGAAAAACACCTAATAAAGCCACAAATCCATGATCTAATTTGAACTTTTTACTAAATAATCTTACATACAGTACTATAATAGTTACTAATAATAAATGAGTAAACAGTTTTAAAGCATGTAAAGACAGAAATACACTTTTAACAGGAGAAGTAAAATCCCTAAAAAAGCCAGGAACTATTCTAAAATATGAATAAGCAAAAAAATGGTTGGTAAATCTATTAGTTGCAGGATACCTTTCTTGTTCAAAAATTATTCTCAATCCTAACGGGTCTTTCAAAACCGTTCTATAACTTTCTGAAGGAACTATTATTTTGGGAAGATCACCATCAATATAATCATGAGAATATTGATTATACGAATAAATCCCATCTGCAATAAATAACAATAGCACAAGTAAACTGAATCCGTAATTAGAAACAAACTTTTTCAATAAACTCATCACTTTTATAAACACTTTAACTATCAATAAAAAACAGGCTACAAATGTAGCCTGTTTTGTTTAAAGACAAAGTAAATATTATTTACTCTATTACAATCTTATTATTAAATGTTCCTTTAGAAAAAATCACTTGCGCTAAATAAATACCGCTATTGCATAATTTTGCTAAAGCATGATAAGACCCAACACTATTCAATTTAAAACCAAAACGTCTTTCATTAGCTCTTTATGCGCTCATAATGACAAACGTATATAAGCGCGTTTCTGTTTGAACCAAAATATCACCAATATAAAGAAATATAAATCTACATTGCTTTTTGACTTTTTAAAGAGTACTATTTTGTTTCAAAATAAACTATGTTCATTCATTTTGCTTTTTTTGATAAAAAAGAACTTCTCCATCTGTTATTGACCAAACAGAAAACAATTTAGCTTGCAATGTTGATTCTTCACAAGATTTTATTTTCAACCAACTAAACATGAGACAATCTTCTTCAAGACTAACACAATTTATTGTTGACTCAGAAATAATTTTTAATGCGCTTTTTTGACATAAATTATCATGGGGGGGCAATTTGTCTACCCACATAAAATACACTGCAATAAAAAGCAAAAAACCTTTATACAACTTTTTGAAAGGACTTGAAATCTTCTTAAACAAAAAAGTAGAGGAATAACTGAATATAAAAATCAGTATTAACATTATAGGCATAGCAGTATCTCTTCTGATCACTACTGGTCTATAATTTCTGTACCCGCCAAGAGGTAAAAAAAACAAATAGCCAATTACTAAAAGAACTGATATACAAACTATAAGGTTTATATTAAAAAACTTTCCTTTAGAAAATAATATCACTAATAATAGATTGAAAACAACTACCGTTAATATCAAATAGATCCCATAGGGGCTAAAAAAATAGTCGCTGTATCCTTCTATTGCTTTACTATACCTATGCAATAAACCTAAATCTGAACTCCCTTCTGAGTTATATGTGCCTAAATAAAAAGAATATAAAGAAGTTAATAAGGCAAACAACATTAAAAAACCATGCCTACATATAAACAATGATTTTATATCACTTAAACTTTTTTCTCCTTTTAATAGATACAAAAAAAACTGAATTCCAAAATAGGCAGAAACAGCAATTAACATACATGGAGCTACTAAAGGTCCACTAAACGCTAAACAAAAAGCAAAAAAGAACCATACTACATAGTTAAAATTTGATACTAGATAGTCTTTTTTAAGATAACAACTCTTAATAATTGGATATAAAAACAATAAGAAGAGAGCCATAAAAAAGGCATAGGCTATTGTGTAAGCTATAGTAAAATCTAAAATAGGTGCGTAATAATAGTTGTACGTAGTAAAAAAGAATGGAAATATGCTCACTAAAACAGCTGAATAATCAAATACTTGGTCTCTTTTAGAAAAAAGCCTGACGTATAAAAATAATATCCCTACCATTAATAAATAGGTGATAAATTTCAATAAATGCATGCTCCAATACACGCTATCTATTGGAGACATAAACACCCTAAGAACACTTGGTAAAATTCTAAAATAGACATAACTAAATGCATGATATGTGAACCTATTAGGTCCCGGATATTGCACATCATCTATTATAGCATTTATACCTAAAGGGTCTTTTAAAACATGACTATAACTTTCAGACGGAGTGATGATTTTAGGTAAGTCTCCATATATATAGTCAAAAGTATATTGATAAAAAGTATAAGTACATTCTACTGAAAACAGTAATAATACTATTACTAAAAATTTATTTTTAAGAATAAAATCTTTCATTAGAAGAATTAAACTTGCTTGTTAAATCGAGTTAAAGCCTCCTTCATTCGCTCTTCATGCACACATAAAGACAAACGAATATAACCTTTACCATTTGAACCGAAGATAAATCCCGGTGTAAAGAATATGTAATGTTTGGCTAACATGTCATCAATAAATTGTTCAATGTTAAGCTTAGGATCTTTTGGTTTAGCCCAAACAAACATCCCTTCTTGTTCTTTACTGTAAGAAAAGCCCAGTTTGTCTAATATCTGCCAAACTACCGCTCTTCGTTTAGCATAAATTTCATTTCTTTCGGCATGCCATTCTTCTCCCACTTTTAAAGCCTCAATAGCAGCTTGTTGGATTCCTAAAAACATTCCGGAATCTATATTGCTTTTAACGGTAAGTATAGAACTAATATAATCTTGTCTACCTACAATCATCCCAACTCTCCAGCCCGCCATATTATGCGACTTACTGAACGAATTAAATTCAATAGCTACATCTTTAGCACCTTCAATATCTAAAATGGATAAGGGTTTTTGTTTGTTTAAAACTAAACTATACGGATTATCGTGACAGATGATAAATTTCTTCTCATGTGCCAGTTTGACCAGTTTTTCAAAAACTTCTCTTTTGGCAGGAGTACCTGTAGGCATATGCGGATAATTAATCCATAGCATTTTAACACCTGTAAAGTCTCTGTGGTACAATTCGTCAAAATCTGGGTACCAACCGTGCTCTTCTTTTAAATCGTAATATTCTACGTTAGCGCCTAAAAGTTTGTTTAAAGACGTATACGTTGGATAACCTGGGTTAGGCACTAATACTTTATCTCCTGGATTTACAAATGCTAAAGTAGCATGTAAAATACCTTCTTTAGATCCCATTAAAGGCAAAATCTGAGAAGTTGGATCTAAATCTACCCCATAAGTTTTATGGTAAAAATCAGCAATTCCTTCTCTTAATTCAGGAACTCCCGCATAAGGCTGGTAACCGTGTGAAGTTGAACGGTACGATACTTCATTCAATTTATTAATGGCTGCTTCTGCCGGGGGTAAATCCGGTGAACCAATACCAAAACTGATGACATCTTTCCCCTCTTTCAACATCTGACGGATTTCGTCTAGCTTCTTTACAAAGTAGTACGGCTTTACGTCTTTTAGTCGGTCAGCTAATTCAACAATCATAAAATAATTTCCCAGTTTTTATATTCTCCTAATACGATTAAAGATGGCAAAATATCATTTAATCGAACAAAACAACGACGCATAGCGTCTGAATTTTCCCACATACAATCGGCATAAAAGGTATACTGATCGGGTCTACCTACAATGGGAACAGATTGTATTTTGGTTAAATTAATTTCGTGGTCTACCACAATATGCAATACGTTAGCTAACGCTCCTACTTCATTCGGAACTTCAAAACATATGGTTGCCTTATTGGTTTCACCCAAAGCGGGCTTATCTTTTACCAAAACAAGAAAGCGCGTATAGTTTTCTTGAATAGTTTCTATGTCTTCCGCTAATAATTCTAACCCATAGGTTTCGGCCGCCATTTTACCGGCTATTGCCCCTACACCTACTAGATTATCTTCTTTTATCTCTTTGGCACTGTCGGCAGTATCGTAGTTTTCTTCCAGTTCCATATTTGGATACTTTTCTAAAAACTCTCTACATTGCTCTAATGCCATATAATGAGACATTACTTTGTTCAAGTCTTCTAACTTCTGACCCGGTAAGGCCATTAAGTTTTGGTGAATTTGCATTTTGTATTCACCAACTATGAACAATTCATTATTTCGGATTAATGAATAATTGGGCAAGATGGAACCCGCAATTGAATTCTCAATAGCCATTAAACCATACGCTACATTTCCAGAGATAACTTCATGGCAAACATCCTTAAATGTTCTACATTTTACAGTTTCTACTTCACCAGAAAAATAATCGTGCGCAGCAATGTCGTGAAAGGATGCTAATCCTCCCTGAATGGCAATTTTCATTAAAATATTTTTTGAATTTCAGCCTTAAGATGTCCTAAAGTAAGATTAATAGGATCTTGCTCTTTGGCTTGCCATTGTTCAAAAATAGCTTTGGCTAATTCAACCGACTTACTTTCGGAATCTACCGTTTTGTAGGCTAAGTTTATAGTACCAATAAGCTCATCTACAGTATTCTTAATCATCATCCAGTTAGAATGAGACACATATACTTGTTGTGCTAGATTGTGATTAAACTCTTCTCTTATTTCGGTTAACAGTCTGTGGTGTAAATATGCCGAGTTAAAATTACTCTCGTTTACACGAACTACTAAATTACCCGGAGATAGTCTTTCTAGCAATAAACAAAGTCTTTCATAAGCCTGAAGACGAATAGGTACAATTACTTCTGCATTCTTCAATTTTATTTCTACTACTCTTTTTTCTAATTCCTTCTGTGTAAATGTTTTAACCACCAAATACATCCCGAACAAAACAATACCGGCAGGAAGAATTATACTTAAGATATGTACTAAATCTGTCATAAATGGATTTCTATTATTGGGCAAAGTTAAAAACTATTAAATAATATTCTGTTATTGCTTTTTTTATTTGTTGAACCACTCGGTATCTTCGTATTGTTTTTGTTGAAAGAAGTATGATTCCAGTAACCATATCCGATAAAGCTTTAGAAGAAATACAAGGCATAATCAGCCAGAAAAAGATCCCAGACGATTATTTTTTACGTATTGGGTCACGTGGTGGCGGTTGTGCCGGCGTAGAGCTTTATTTAGGGTTCGATACTAAAAAAACGTCTGACGTTGAATATTCCATAAATGACATCACGGTACTTTTCGATAAAAAAGATTTCATGCATCTTTTGGGTAACACCTTAGACTTTATTGAAGACGCTACCGAAAGAGGTTTTGTCTTCAATAAAGATTAAAAAGTCTTCATTTTTTACCATCTTCAAAAATTGAACTTGACCTACAATTTTAATCATGACAGAAATCACAATCGTCATTCCATGCTATAATGAAGAAAACCGATTACCTGTACGTGATTTTGAAGACTTTTTAAGCACGTACCAAAACATATCTATTTGTTTTTCAAATGACGGAAGTAAAGACAATACATTAGCCGTATTAAACAAAATAAAAGATTCCTTTCCTGAACAAGTTTTAATTAATAATCTTGAAATTAATCAAGGAAAAGCTGAAGCGGTAAGAACGGGGATTTTAAAATCGAAGGATTTTTTTTCTCCCGAATATATTGGTTTTTTTGACGCCGATTTAGCCACACCATTAGAAGAAGTATTTTATCTTAAGAAATCATTTTTCCGATAACAAAAAAATAGTCTTTGGTTCTAGATGGTCTAGATTAGGCGGCTCTATTCAGCGCTCCCAACAAAGACATTATTTAGGCCGAATTATAGCCACGGCAATTAGTTTAGCATTAGGTCTGCCTACGTATGATACACAATGCGGAGCAAAATTATTCAAATCAACTATTTGCCATCAATTATTCAAAGAACCTTTTACGTCTAAATGGTTATTTGATGTTGAGATTTTTGCTAGAATGATTAATCTTTTAGGAAGAGAAGAAACTCAAAACCAAGCACTAGAAGTAGCCCTCAATAATTGGCATGAAGTAGCCGGTTCTAAAGTCACTTATTTAGATGGAATAAAGTCGTTTTACTTTATTTGGAAAATAAAACGACGCTATAAATTATAATGCAGGTTCTTGTTTAGACAAACAATGGAAACTGCCCAAACCAATAGTTAACCAATTAGAAGCTAGCCCAACTACTTTTTTATTTGGAAAACAAGATTGAATAATTTGTAAAGCCATTTCATCTTGATCCTTACCAAACACAGGAACAAGAACCTGATTGTTGGTTATACAATAATTGGCATAACTAGCCGGAATCTGTAATTCACCCATAAACACCTTATCGGGCATAGGTAAATCTATAATTTCGAATTCATTATACGCTTCTAAAATTTTTCTAGCTGCCGAAAGGATTTTATAATCTTCTGAATTTACATCGTTCGATTGCGCCAACAAGATTTTTTTACCCGGAACAAAACGGGCAAAATCATCAATATGTCCATCCGTATCGTCGCCTTCAATCCCTGCTTCTAGCCAGATCACTCGTTGCACTCCGAAGTACTTTTTTAATACTTCTTCAATAATATCTTGGTCGTAAAATGGATTTCTATTGACATTCAACAAACATGATTTTGTGGTTAACAAATCGCCAAACTCGTTAAATTCTACCGAACCGCCTTCCAAAACAAAATCGGTTGTTATAGAATCTAAACCTAAAGATTTTGCCAACTGTAACGGAATAGCATTATCGTCATCAAACGGAGGATATTTTTCTCCCCAAGCATTGTATTCCCAATTCAGAATAAGCTTTTGTTTTTTTTCTTTATTAATGAGGAAATCGGGTCCGCAATCCCTTAACCAAGAATCGTTGGTTTTAATAAAATGAAAATTTAGTTTTTCAGGATTAAAATTAGTTTTGGCTAATTTCTCTAAAGCTTCTTGCTTCATTTCTTCGTGATGCACCAAAAGGTTTACTTTTTGGTCTTGGGTTATAGCCGCTATAAAATCCGCAAATTCATGTTGCGCATTTTCTAGCTCTTCTTCCTCCCACGTTTCTTTATTCTGCGGCCAGCTTAACCATGTAGATTCTTGCTTAGCCCACTCAACAGGGTGTAAAAACCCTTCCTTCTCTGCCTGAAACTTATTCATCTCCCAACCATCTTTTTTGTAAACCCGAATAGGTATCTGTTCTTCTATCTCTTAAATACGGCCAACGTCTGCGGTACCTTTCTGTAGCAGAAAGATCTATTTCACAAACCACCTCTTCTTCTTCTAAACCCGTTTGTACTAAGGGTGTACCAAATGGATTTAATACCAAGGAACCGCCCCAAAATTTAGTACCGGCTTCTTGGCCAACTCTGTTTACGGAAACTACATGCAATCCGTTAGCAATAGCATGCGATTGGTGCATGATCTTCCAAGCGTTGTATTCTTCTTCTTTTAATGCTTCCGAAGAATCCAATTCCCAACCAATAGCTGTTGGGTAAAATAATATATCTGCTCCTTTTAAAGCGGTAATACGTGCTGCTTCTGGAAACCATTGATCCCAACAAACCAATACACCTATATTTGCATACTTGGTTTTAAAGACTTTATAATCGTCATCACCAGGTGTGAAATAATATTTCTCGTAAAAACCAGGATCATCAGGAATGTGTTTTTTGCGGTAAAAGCCCAAGTAACTACCATCTGCATCTAAAACAATAGCGGTATTGTGGTAAACCCCGGCTGCTCTTTTTTCGAACAACGAAGCTATAATAACTACGTTAAATTCCTTAGCAATTGAGCCATACAAATCTGCCGACTCACTAAGCACATCTGCCAACTCAAAGTTGCTTTCTACTTCTTCATCACAGAAATACAGTGTTTGAAAAAGCTCTTGCATACAAATGATTTGTGCCCCTTTTTGTGCCAAATCTTCAACTACTTTTTTAGTCTTTTTGATATTCGCCTCTTTATCAGCTACACAACTGAATTGAGTGAAACCTACTTTGACCTTACTTTTTTCAGAAATCATATTATATTTACTTCCTAGACTGGTAAAATTAACCAGATTTTTACCTAAAGAATTCATAAAAATGTCTTTTATAAAGAAAATTTTAAACCTGCCTCTAGACTTTGTAAAAGCACTCTTAGATCTATTTAAAAAAATATTCAATCCCTCTAACCTGTTTCATTTAGATAATGTAGCATCAACACTTCTTATTTTTCTTTTTTTATGGTCTATTGGTAAAATTCAAATCTCTGTATTAGACCCTCTTGGTGATGCATTAGCAGATGTTGAACTCTCTGATATTTTTTATTCACAAATGGGAAAAAATGAAAACTACCGGTTAAACAATTCTGGAAACACCATTCTTGACACTAATGTGGTTTTAGTAAATGTTGGATTTTTACCACGTTCTGGTTATGGCAGAGACCCGGGTATTGCAGAAATGATGCAAATCATTAATTCGGGCGAACCCAAAGTAGTTGGGCTAGATGTTTTTTTTAGAAGCAATAAAAATCCTATACAAGACACCTTGTTGGCTATGTCATTTGCCACTACAAAAAATTTAGTTTTGGTTTCTGAAGGGAATGATTACGAAATAGAAAAAGAAGCCTTTAAATCTTACACTACTTCTATTAATTATTTTAATCAGTTTGCGGATAATGGTTTGGCCAATATGGTGTTAGAAAATGCCAGTGGCGAACGCGATTTAAAAGTTTGTAGACGATTTATGCCTTATGGTGAAATAACTGAATTAGATACTATTTTACCTACTTTTGCTGTAAAATTATGTGAGTTATATCTACCTGAATCATTAGAAAAACTTAAAAAAAGAAAAAATCACGAAGAGTTAATCAACTATTTTGGAAACATTGCAGTAGCCCCTGTCTGGCTGCCCGATTTTTATGAAATCAATAATTTACCCAAACCATTTTATAGAGCATTTGAACACACTCAAGTTTTTCATAAAGAATTTGATCCTATAGTTTTTAAAGACAAAATTGTGATTCTTGGCTTCATGGGCGAACGACTAGACAAAGATGAAGGAACGGATAAATTCTTCACGCCTTTAAACGAAAAATACGTTGGAAAAGCTAATAAAGACATGTATGGTGTTGTTGTTCACGCCAATATCATAAGCACTATTTTAAGTGGTAAATATATAACAACTACAGCTAACTGGTTTATGCACATTATTGGTGTTTTAGCTGTTTTTTTGACTTTCGCCAGTTTTAGACCCATCTATAACGATTATAAAATATGGTATGACGGAGTTACCAAGGTTTTAGCCCTCATTATTAGTATAATAATTATAGGAATACAGGGTTACTTCTTTTGGTATTATGAGTATATTATTAAGTTTGGTGCTATATATTTTGCATGCATCATACTTTCTGGCGATTTTCTTGAAGTTTATTACGGTTTAATAAAGAATTTATTCAGGAAAATAATAGATAAATAATTACATTTGAGACGAAGAAAACAGTCAAAATCATGAAAAAGTTTTTAGTAATCATTACCGTTTTTTTGACAGCACTGTCAGTGTCTGCCCAAGATTATGTTTTTAAAGTACTTGCTTCTAAGGGAAGTAATCAAATTAACAAAGAATCTTCGTGGGCCGCTTTAACTAGTGGAACTAAAATAACTGAAGGAAACAAAATTAAAGTTGTTTCTGGAGGATATGTAGGACTTATCTCTTCAACAGGAAAAGTTTTAGAATTAAAAAAATCTGGCGAGTATTCTACTACAGATCTTAACAAACAATTATCTGGTGGTGACAATAATTTTGTAGCCAAGTATTCTGACTTTGTAATTAACCAAATGTCTGGTGAAGGTGATTCAAAATATAATTATGAAGTTACGGGGTCTGTAGACCGCGGTGCTGGTGATGAAGTTCAACTTCTTGCGCCAAAAGACATTGTGATTATGAAATCAGTACCAGTTGAAATTTCTTGGATGGGTAAAAGTGAAGAGGGTTATGAAATACGAATTCAGAATTTCTTCAACCAAGTATTATACAAAAAAACAGTAGAAGGCGACAAAATTACTTTAGACCTTTCTGAGGTAAGTAGCTTACAAATTGGTACAGACTATATTGTTAAAGTAGTAGCTAAAAGCAATGGAGAAGAGTCTAAAATGCATATGTTAAAGATTTTAGATAAATCTACCGAAACAGAGGTTTTAAACGAATATGCTAAAATTCAAAAAGAATTAGATAGCAAATCTGCCATGGGCAATTTAGTGTTTGCTTCTTTCTTCGAAGAAAAAGAATTACCAATTTACTCATTAGAGAAATTTGAAAAAGCAATTGAATTACAGCCAGAAGTAACGGACTTTGAAATTACTTACAAGCATTACTTAGCAAGTAAAGGAGTTCACGTAAAATAAGAAACTTATAATAATAACGCTAAAGCCTTTGAGTAACCTCAAGGGCTTTTTTATTTTTATACAATGAGAAAAATAATAATAGTATTTTCAGTACTTGGAATTTTAGGAGCAACGGCTTGTAACTCTAACAAGACAGCTGTAGATAAGCGAATACATAAGTTAGAGAAGAAAAAGAAAAAAGATCCTAACGATTGCCCTAAGGTAGATTGTTAAGAGTGGTTTCTTTTATCGGTTGATCCTTTATCATTTCCTTTAAATTGTTTACCAGGATTACATTGGTTTTCACCATGTAGAGATCTCCACATATAACAAGAGTTTAAAAGTAATGAGATACACAGAAGAATAATTATTCTTTTCATTACATCTAAATTAATAAAAGTATTATAGTTACTGTAGAATGCAGTTAAGTAAGTTAGAAATAAAAGGCTTTAAAAGCTTCGGTGATAAGGTTACTGTACATTTTGACAATGGTATTACCGGAATTGTTGGGCCAAACGGTTGTGGAAAATCCAATATTGTAGATGCCATACGTTGGGTATTGGGTGAGCAAAAAACACGTGCTCTTCGTTCCGAAAAAATGGAAAACGTAATCTTTAACGGTACCAAAAACCGTAAAGCATTACAAATGGCAGAAGTCTCCATGACTTTTATTAATTCCAGAAAATTACTGCCCGTAGAATATACCGAAGTAACCATTACCCGCCGCTATTACCGTTCTGGTGAAAGCGAATACCTCCTTAACAATGTTTCTTGCCGTTTAAAAGATATTAATGACCTTTTCTTAGACACCGGAATTGGGCCAGACAGTTATGCCATTATAGAACTTAAAATGGTAGACGATATTCTTAATGACAAAGATAATTCTAGAAGAACCTTGTTTGAAGAAGCGGCTGGTATTTCAAAATTCAAACTTAGAAAAAAACAAACCCTTAAAAAGTTACAAGACACCGATAAGGATTTAGAACGGGTTGAAGATATTCTTTTCGAAATAGAAAAGAATTTAAAGTCATTAGAACGCCAAGCTAAACAGGCTGAAAAATATACCGAAACCAAAGAACTGTATAAAAAAGCCAGTATTCAATTGTCTAAACTAAGCTTAACAGACGATAAGCTGGCTTTGGAAAACTTGAACAACAATCTTCAAAAAGAACAAGCCCGCAAAGAAGAACTGAATGCAAAATTCAAAAACTTTGATGCTGAAACGGAAAAATTAAAAGCCGAACTTCTACACAAAGAAAAACTGGTATCCTCTAGACAAAAAACGTTTAACGAGCAGATTAATAAAATTCGTCAATACGAAAGCGAAAAGAAAATCAAGAACGAACGTCAACGGTTTTTAAAAGATAAAACAGAAAGCTTAAGCACCCAGATTGAAAGCGATAAAGAATTGCTAGAAACCAGTTATGTTGAAGTAAAACGAATAAAAGAATCCCATTACCAAACCGAGCAAAATCTGGAAGATCTTCAGAAAGAATTAGACCAACTGAAAAAAGCTTACGAAGCCGAAAAAGAAAGTGCTATAGTTCTAAAGGAGCGTATTCAGGTTGAAAATAGAAATTACCAAGAACAACGTGAAGAGCTTTATAATCTAAAAAAATCACTTGAAGTAAACCTTTCCCGTTTAGAGACTTTAAAAGAAGAATTTGATAAATCGCACGTAGACAGCAACACCCAACGTGAAAGTTTGTTGATGCTAGAAAACAAATTAAAAGATAGTGCAGAGCGTATAAACACAGAATCTAAAGCCCTACTTCTTTTAGAAGAAGAAGACAAAAAAGACAAAAATAAGATTGCCGAAATTGAAGGCCATATAGAATCTACCAAAGATCAATTATTGAAAATAAACCGTTCTATTGATTCTAAACAGAACGAATACAACCTTACTAAATCGCTAGTAGATAATTTAGAAGGTTTTCCGGAAGCCATAAAATTCCTAAAAAAGAATACCACCTGGAGTGACGATGCTCTACTCCTATCTGACATAGTAACCTGTGACGAAAAATACCGTGTAGCCATTGAAAACTTCTTAGAACCCTACATGAATTATTATGTGGTGGAAGATTTTCAGCATGCATTTCAGGCAGTTAATATGTTAACTAAAAGTTCTAAAGGCCGGGCAAATTTCTTTGTTTTAGAAGCTTTTGAGAAAAACACAGCCAACAATCCTGTTGACATTAATCAGTGTGTGAGTGCACTTTCTATTTTAGAATTCGACAGTAAACATGAAAAGCTTTTAAGCTATTTACTGAAGGATGTTTACATTACTTCGGAAGAAAATTTAGACCAGCTAAACCAGCCAGACTTTACTTTTATTACAGATAACGGTAAGCTAATTAAAAAAGCCTTAAGCGTTACTGGGGGTTCTGTAGGTTTGTTTGAAGGGAAAAGAATTGGACGTCTAAAGAACTTAGAAAAACTTCAGGAACAGATTAAAAAACTGAACAAAGAGAAAGAAAAAGTAAAGTTCGATTTAGAAAAAATTCAACAAAATCTAGCCAACGTAAAAGGAAAAGACACACAAAATAAGATTACGGAAAAACAGAAAGAACTCAACCTAGTTAATCAAGAGCATTTAAGCATTAAGCTGAAAGAAGAACAATTACGCGATTTGATTGAAAGTAATTCTTCTAAAAGAGAAGATATTCAGCAAAATGTTAGAATTCTGGAAGAAGCTATTGCTAAAAACCAGCCGCAATTAGATTTAAAAGAAGCTACTCTTTCGGGGGTGGAAGAAAACATTACTCAACTGAATGAAGAACTGAACCGTCAAAATGATGCGTATAACGAGAAATCGACAGCCTACAATCAGAAAAACATTCAGCTTCACCAAACTCAAAACAAAATTAGCCAGCTAGACCAAGAGCTGGATTTTAGAGACGAGAACATTAGCAAATTGAAAATTGCTTTGGAACGTAACACTTCTGATTTACAAAAAACCGATGGTGAAATTCAAAAGCTTTTACACGATTCTGACGAAAATGACGACGAATTAATTTCGCTTTACGAAGAGAAAGAAGCCATTGAAAAAGGGGTTCAAGAAGCTGAAAAAGATTTTTTTGCACACCGCGGCAACATAGACCAAAAAGAAACGGACTCTAAAGACATTAGAAGAAATGTTGAATTAAGCTCTCAGTTAATTTTAGACATTCAGAATAGTATTAATGAGTTAAAATTAGCCCTTACTTCTACCAAAGAACGTTTGCGGGCAGAGTTTAACGTAGACTTAAATCAGTTGTTGTTTGAAGAAGACACCGAAGAAAATAACTGGACTGCAGAAGACCTAAAAGACCAAATTGAAAAGCACAAAGACCGTTTGCATAAAATGGGACCAATTAACCCTATGGCAGTAGAGGCTTACGAAGAAATTAAAGAACGTTACGAGTTTATAACCACTCAAAAAGGCGATTTAGAAACTTCCCGAGAGTCACTTAATAAAACCATTAAAGAAATTGATGCCGTTGCCAGAGAGAATTTTCTAAGTTCTTTTGAGTCTATTAAAGCCAACTTTATAAAAGTATTTAGGTCTCTTTTTACCGAAGAAGACAGATGCGATTTAAAACTGGCAGACGAAAGTAATCCCTTAGAATCTTCTATTGATATTTTAGCACAACCAAAAGGAAAACGCCCCTTAAGCATTAACCAGCTTTCTGGTGGTGAAAAAACCTTAACGGCTGTTGCTTTGTTGTTTTCCATCTATTTACTAAAGCCTGCTCCGTTCTGTATTTTTGACGAAGTGGATGCTCCTTTAGATGATGCCAACATTGATAAGTTCAATAACATTATCCGTGAGTTCTCTAAAGAATCTCAGTTTATTTTGGTGACTCATAACAAACGTACCATGTCTACCACCGACATTATGTATGGCGTTACTATGCGCGAAACAGGAGTTTCTAAATTGGTACCTGTTGACTTACGTTCGTTGGATGAAATTGTACCGCAGGCTTCTTAATAGAAATATTGAAAGCCCAAATATAACAAACAAACATAATTTATTATTTTAAAGAACCTATGGTGGTTTTATGCGCAAGTTAGAAAGACTTGCGCTAGTTAGGCCGTTTGCCTTATATCATAACATTTTTTAGGCTTGCCTGCTGCTGGTAAAACACAATAAGAATGCTTAACTAGTTTGATGCATAACTATTCGTGAAACTTAATCTTCTTCAGTTGATCTTTGTATACAATATACACCTCAAATTCTTTACGGCTGGTAGAATATAACAATGCAATTTCTTCACTGGCTTTTAATGGGTCTAGAATTATTTCATCCCCTTCCTTTTTGTAAAAATGAATTTGGTGACCTGAGTCATCTAAAACAATTAAATTAAATTCATTCAGGTTATAAACTTGCGTAATGTTACCTTCTGGGTAATTAGTATATTCCCAAAGCAAGTCTAAATCGCTATTAAAAAGCTTATTACCGCTAACAAAATAATGTTTAGAGTCGGCTGGGTCGTTAATAATTTTCATTCCAGCTATAGCTTCTGCCGGTGCCAAGGATTTTTCATAATCTCCCTTTAAGTCCACCTTAATACTTTCAGAATTAGAAGAACTTAACACAATTTTTGTGCTTTTTAAATCTGATTTCTGAATGTAATAATCAGACTTTATAGCCGTACCTAAATCTACCGGAAACCCTTTTTCCGTTTCACCTCTTCGGTTCCACAACCAAACTTTACCATCTTTTTGTACGGCTACATAAAAATCGCTGTTTTTAATTCGGAAGTGGTTGCAAGGAAAAGCCAAATCACCTTCTACTTGTTTGGGGTCCCATCCTTTTAAATCGGCACCCGTTTTATCTAACACGTAAATTTTAGAGGCTTTTGTGCTTACACAGAAACGATAATTTTTACTGTGGTCGTAATCAATTACATTAAACCCAATAATTTCCTCTTCAAACAAAAAAGGAAATCCTTCTAACACATTACCCAAACGATCTACACAATACACAGCTTTTTTAGTAGAAAAGATGTATTGCAGCTTTCGGTTTTTATAAAAATCTACATGCTGTACATCTGAAGTAATTGGCCCATCAACTTGTTTAGTCCATAAAATTTTTCCGCTACCATCTATATAATAAACCAAATTAGTGCTGTCTTGCAGCATAATGTTGCGTCTACCGCTGCGGTAGTCTTTTACCAAAAAGGGTTTGGTTATTATTCTTTTACCAAGATTTAACTCTATTTGCGTGGTGAAACCCGTAGTTTTTATACTGCTTTCTGGCTCTATTATTTCTTCTTCCGAAGGTTTAACCGTCTTTTTATAGGTTATTAAATCCGTATTTTTAATCAGTTTAGCACTAGAGTATACTTTGTTTTCGCTTTCTACTAGATATTCGAAATTGGCATATCGGAATTTAGATAAGAAATTAAAAAAGTAGTTATCGGTTTTGTCTAATTCAACAGCTTTTAAGGCTTCTGGAATGTTAATAAACCAACCTATATTCCCACTTAAAAACAGTTCTTCGGGCTTAAAATCTGGATTAGCTTGTTGATCCCAAGTTAAGTTGGCTTTTAATGAATTAATGAACAAACGAGCACCGGGCAAACTTTCGGAACAGACTAAATAATTCTTATAGAAGCAAAAATAAGTCTCGTTAAAATCTGGGTAAACTGGGCTCATTAATTCTGAAGGTAGATTAGTTAAATCTGCCTTAAAAATAGAAATCCCTTCGGACACTACTGCTATAGAAGTATCGGTTTCGGTATAAATTGGTTGGGCAATTTCTACAATTCGTTGTTGTAAATTACCGGATTTAACGTTAAGGATTATGTGTTTGTCTAAGTTACCAATATCATTGGCAGACCAAGAAAAATAGATATCTCCGTTAATGTGGTTTTTAAGCGATTGAATAATATCGTTGTTTCTTTTCCTAGTAGTTTCCATTTCGTGAAAACGCGAAAAAGCATCAAGATTTCTGCTTAACTCATGAATGTTTTCAAAAGCGTAATAATGTAATACCGCTGTACTATTGGGTATAATGTCTAAATCCTTAAAACTATGGTCTTTCTGTCCGTTAAAATTTTGTGAGAATGAAATGGTAGAATCTGCCGTATAAGAAAAGCCGTGAAAGAAAACTTCATCTTTTTGGCTATCAATTTCCATAAAAGAAAAATCGGCAAAGTGGCCTAACAAAGGTTGCTGAATACGACCTTCAAAAACATCATTCAACGCAATAGATAGCTCTTTATAGTTAAAATAGATAGATGTATTTTCTAAATGGATTTCGTTTTCTCTTAGCTTTTTTTGTTCAATTAACGTGTTTTTATCCAGTTCTTTTTTAGATGTAATGGCCTCAATCATTAAGGTTCTGTTGTTAGAAATTAACGCTATATTTTCTTCCTGATAGAACAATAAATTATTTCCGTCATTATCGGTTAATTCAAAAAGTTTTTTGCCGTTTATGGTATGTATATCTGTCCTTATTTTATTATCTAAGGTTTTAGCGAACAAACTTTGCAATTCTTTAATGTCTTGTTTTAAAGTCATTGACATCAAAAGATCCATTTCAAGCGAATCACTGTTATAAAAAGCCAAGACAATATCGTTTCCGTTTAATAAAGCAGAACTCTTTTCATTATCGTGCAAAAGATTAAGTAATTGCAAAGAAGAAGGTTTATTTTTTTTGTCTTCTTGTTGTATTATAAAAGAATCGAAGGTTTCTTCTAGATCTTCATCCTTATAGTTTTCTATACTAATAGCAATTAAGGGCGCCGGTGGCAAAAACTGCCACACAGAAAGTGGCTTAGTAAAATGCTTGTTGTAGAACCAAATACCCCCAAAAACAAAGGGTGTTATTATTAATAAGACAATTAAAACTCGTTTCACGCTAAAAAGATTTAAGAAACAAATATAAAATGATTTCTAAGACTTAATTTAGCCCCAAAGAAAAACAATTCACTCGTGCTTCTCCGTAAGATTACTTTTGTCCTAAGAAAAAGACTTTTAGAATATTCAGACCAGTTTGTATCTAAGTGGCTTATTTTATTACTTGATACATGCTTGTTGGCCTTTTCGTTCATAATGGCCTATGTTCTACGATTCAATTTTGATTTTAATGATGTTCCATGGGAATACGTTAATTATGAACTGCTATTTGTAATTAGTTTGTTTGTTTTTGCTTCTCTGGTTTTTCAGTCGCACGCCGGTATTATAAGGCATACTTCTGGGAAAGATATTATTAAGCTGCTAAATGTAAATGTTTTGGTGGGTGGTTCTGCCATATTATTTTCCGTTTTACAAAGCATTGTTTTTAATGGTGAAATTCAACGAATTCCCTTCTCTGTAATTATAATCACGTTTTTTATAACTCTGTTTTTTCAGATTGCCTTGCGTGGATCAATTAAGGTGAGTTATTACCGTATTGTAAAAGGTAGTTTTCGTAGAATCCCTATTTTAATTTATGGGGCAGGTGAACAAGGAATTATAACTAAAGACACAATGCTTTCGGCACAAAGATACCCTATAAAAATTGAGGGGTTTGTAGACGATAACCCTTCTAAGGTTGGTAAACTTTTAGACGGAATTAAAATTTATCCTTCTGCAAAAGCTTTAACGGAAGAATTTGTACAGGATCACGGTATTAGAGAAGTTGTTATTGCTATGCAAAACATTCAGCCTTCTTTAAAAAGAGATATTGTAGACCGTTGCCTAGAGCTAAACTTACACGTTAAAAACGTGCCCGATGCTTCTAAATGGATTAGTGGTGAATTAAAAGCCAGCCAAATTAGAGAAGTTAAAATTGAAGATTTATTAGAACGTGAACCCATTTCTCTATCAAAAGACAATATTAGAAGAGAAGTTGAAGGGAAAACGATTTTAGTTACAGGAGCAGCAGGTTCAATTGGTAGGGAAATTGTACGCCAACTTACCTTTTACCCTATTACAAAACTTATTATACTAGATAAAGATGAATCTGGGTTGTATGAAGTAGAATTCGATTTAAAAACCCATTCTTCATCTGTAGTATTTGAAACTATAGTTGGAGACATTTGCGACAGCCATAATTTAGATAGAGTTTTCCAAAACAATGAAATAGATTTAATTTACCACGCTGCGGCATATAAACATGTTCCTTTAGTTGAAAATGATCCTTATATAGGAATTAAGGTAAATGTTTTAGGAACTAAACAATTGGCAGATTATGCCGTTAAATATGGCATAGAAAAGTTTGTAATGATTTCTACCGATAAAGCTGTAAATCCTACTAATGTTATGGGGGCGTCTAAACGTGCTGCAGAAATTTACACCCAGTCTTTAAATTACCACAACAATAAAACCCGTTTTGTTACTACCCGTTTTGGGAATGTATTAGGCTCTAATGGTTCGGTAATTCCGTTATTTAGAAAACAAATTAGAAACGGTGGTCCAATCACGGTTACTCACCCAGATATCACAAGGTATTTCATGACTATTCCAGAAGCTTGTCAGCTAGTTTTAGAGGCTGGGGCTATGGGAGAAGGCGGTGAGATTTTTGTGTTTGACATGGGTAAATCTGTACGAATTATAGAAGTTGCTAAAAAGATGATTCGTCTTTCTGGTTTTCAGGTAGATAAAGACATTGAGATTAAAATCACGGGCTTAAGACCTGGTGAGAAGCTTTATGAGGAACTTCTGAATAACGATGAAAACACAATGCCAACCTACCACCCTAAAGTGATGAAAGGCCAAGTGAAGTCATACGAATGGCAAGAAATTTCTGATTTATATTGTGATCTAAATACCAAATACGCTGGTATGAATAATATGGAATTGGTAAAAGTATTAAAAATGCTTATACCAGAATTTAAGAGTAACAACTCTATTTATGAATCTTTAGACAAAGAAATTCAGGAAGAAGTTAACTAAATGTTACGCTAAAAAACAAAGCATAAAAAAAGGCTGAATTTTAAAATTCAGCCTTTTTTATTTTAATGAAAGTACTCTTTTACTTTTTCAAAGAATCCTTTTTCGTTTTTTCCTGGATCGGGAACGAAGTTAGGAGAGTCTTTTAATTTATCTATTAATGTTTTCTCTTCGGTAGTTAATTTCTTAGGTGTCCAAACATTAACGTGTATTAATTGATCACCAACACCATAACCGTTAATATCTTTAATCCCTTTTCCTTTTAAACGAAGAATTTTACCACTTTGGGTTCCTGGATCTATCTTAATTCTAACTTTACCTGTAATAGTAGGTACTTCTATTTGAGCCCCTAAAACCGCATCTATAAAATTGATGTATAAATCGAAAACAACATTGTTACCTTCTCTTTTTAGGGTATCGCTTTCGGCTTCTTCAATAATGATTAATAAATCACCGGGTACGCCACCGCCTGGAGCCTCATTACCTTTTCCGCTCATTGAAAGCTGCATGCCTTCTTCTACACCGGCAGGTAATTGAATATTGATTACTTCTTCTTTAGCAACTAAACCAGAACTATCTACACCCGCTGGCTTTTTATCTATTATTTGACCAGAACCATTGCAGGTAGGACAAGTAGAACTGCTTACCATTTGCCCCAACATAGTGTTTACTACTTTTTGTACTTGCCCCGCACCATTACAAGTTTGGCAAGTTTTAAAAGTAACACCGTCTGCTGCAACAAGACGCTTAACCTTAATTTTCTTTTCTACACCGCCGGCAATCTCTTCTAGCGTTAACTTCAGCTTAATTCTTAAGTTAGAACCTTTGCGTACCCGTCTTCCGCCGCGGCCACCACCTCCGAAGAAACTTTCGAAGCCACCGCCTCCGCCACCAAATACATCACCAAAACGGCTAAAGATATCGTCCATATCCATACCGCCGCTAGCACCGCCAAAGCCAGCACCACCGCCCATGTTGTGGCCGTATTGATCGTAGCGTTGTTTTTTCTCTTTGTTGCTAAGAATTTCGTAGGCCTCTGCCGCCTCCTTAAATTTCTCTTCCGCTTCTTTATCGTCAGGGTTTTTATCTGGGTGGAATTTAATAGCTGCTTTACGGTACGCTTTTTTAATTTCTGCTTCCGAAGCACCTTTATCCACGCCTAAAACCTCGTAATAATCTCTCTTAGCCATAATTTCTTTTTATGCTCCAATGATCACCTTAGCATAGCGAATTACTTTTTCGCCCATTTTGTAACCTTTTTCGATTACGTCTACAATTTTCCCTTTCAATTTTTCTGAAGGAGCAGGGATTTGAGTAATTGCTTCGTGGTGTTCTGTGTCAAATTCTTTTCCGTGGGCGTCAATTTCTTCAACACCTTTCTTCTTAATTATTTTATCGAACTTATCGTAAATCAATTCAAACCCTTCTTTCAGCTTTTCCGCATCCAGTTCTTCGGTTTCGTTGTTTACTTTTATGGCTCTTTCAAAATCGTCTAAAACAGGCAATAAGTCTATAATTAGATCCTTATTTGCTGTTAATAGAAATTCGCTTTTTTCTTTAGAAGTTCTTTTTCTGAAGTTTTCGAATTCAGAATACAAACGAAGATATTTGTTCTTGAAGTCCTGAACTTCGGCTTTTAGCTTTTCTTCTTCAGTTAATTCTACTTCGTTAGCTTCTTCGGCTAGCGCTTCTTCTTGGCTCACTTCTTCGTTCTCGTTAAGTTCTGCCTGAACTTCTTCTTGCTCTTGTTCTTCTTTTATATTCTCTTCAGTCATGATCAACTAATTTTCTTTGTTTGGGAACTCAAATAATCTGCCAATAGCTATTTTCTGTCATAGTGGCACAAAAGCGGGGCAATTACTTATTTAATTCCTGCCAGATTTTATCTTTTAACCCGTCTATGCCTTTTTGCGTGATTGAAGAGATAAACAAACTGTCAACGTCTTTAGGCAATTCTGCTTTCATTTCTTCAATCAATCCATCGTCTAGCATGTCCGATTTTGTGATGGCCAAAACACGCTTTTTATCTAGTAATTCGGGGTTGTATTTTCTAAGTTCGTTCAAAAGAATATCGAATTCATTTTGAATATTTTCACTATCTGCCGGAATCATAAACAACAGCATAGAGTTTCTTTCTATGTGTCTTAAAAATCGAATTCCTAAACCTTTTCCTTCTGCTGCGCCTTCTATAATACCTGGAATATCGGCCATAATAAAAGAACGATCATCACGGTAAGAAACCACTCCTAAGTTTGGTACCAGCGTAGTAAAGGCATAATTAGCAATTTCTGGCTTTGCCGCAGAAACAACCGATAATAAAGTGGATTTACCCGCATTTGGAAAACCTACTAAACCAACGTCTGCCAATACTTTCAATTCTAAAATCACCCATTTTTCTTGTCCAGAGATACCTGGTTGGGCATAACGTGGCGTTTGGTTGGTAGAGGTTTTGAAGTTGTAGTTTCCTAAACCGCCTTTTCCACCAGGGATTAAAATCACGGTTTCACCATCATCGGTAACTTCCAAAATCTTTTCACCGGTTTCGGCATCGCGGGCAATGGTACCTAAAGGAACTTCTAAAATAATATCTTGTCCCTCTTTACCGGAACGGCAACCGCCTTCTCCAGGAGCTCCATGATCTGCTTTAATATGTTTACGATATTTTAGATGGAGTAGCGTCCACATTTGTTTATTACCCACAAGGATAATATGACCACCTCGTCCGCCATCACCGCCATCAGGCCCGCCTTTCGGTATAAATTTCTCTCTTCTGAAATGAGAAGAACCAGCGCCTCCGTTTCCGGAGTAACCACATATTTTTACGTAATCTATAAAGTTTGCAGAACTCATAAGGGGGAATTATAAGCTGCAAAAGTACGCCGACTAAGGGCAAAAAAAAAGCGAAGTGTGAACTTCGCTTAAAGTTTATCAATAATATCGCAAATACGACCAAAGATTTCGTCGATTGTACCTATTCCATTGATCGGATAATATTTCTTCTGATTGTTGTAATAATCGATTACAGGAGCAGTTTCTTTTTGGTAAACATTGATTCTGTTCTGAATAATTTCAGGATCTGCATCGTCTGATCTACCACTGGTTTTAGCTCTTTCTAAAAGTCGTGTTTTTAATTCTTCTTCTTCTACATCTAAAGCAATCATGCCCGAAATATTGGTTTCTTTAGACGCTAAGAATAGATCTAAGGCCTCGGCTTGTGCTTTTGTTCTTGGAAAACCGTCAAAAATGAACCCTTTTGGCTCTTGTTGTTTGTTTACTTCAGACTCTAATAATTGAATGGTTACTTCGTCTGGCACTAACTGACCTTTGTCAATGTAGCTTTTGGCCAAATTACCTAATTCAGTACCGCCTTTAATGTTGGCTCTGAAAATATCACCCGTTGAAAGGTGTACCAGGTTGTATTTTTTAATAATGTATTCGGATTGAGTTCCTTTACCAGCTCCCGGAGGGCCGAACAATACAATATTTAGCATATGCTTTGTTTTTAAGAATTAACGAAGCTCAAAACTAGCTAAAAAATTGGAAAGCGTTGAAATGCTTTTAAAATATAAAGGCGGACAAATTGGCCCGCCTTTGATAGTAAGTTTGTTTTCTGTTTTATCTAAGGCTGGCTACCAACCAATGCCATAATACGCTCTTTGCCCAGAAGGGTAAATTCCTTCTACAAGAACACCGCTGTTTTCTTTTCGCATGGCCATAACGTTGGCAATTTCCGCAGGTGATCTTACCGGTTGTTTATCTACGGCAACCACAATAAAGTTTTTTTCTATTCCGGCTTCTTTAATTTTACCTTCTCCTAATTCTATTAGCTGCACACCATTTCTTAAGTTCAGCGCTTTTAATTTGGCGTCTGTTACTTTCTGAAATTTTGAACCCAAGATGCTTACTATGGCTTCTTCGTCTTTCTTAACAATTTCGGTAGTACCCAATTTGTTTTTCAAAATGGCTGAAGAACTTTTTTCTTTTCCGTCCCTCAAATAGATAATTTCAATTTTATCCCCTGGTCTGTGTTCGGCAATTTCTTCTTGTAATCTGGAAGTAGTATTTATTTTAACCCCGTTAATAGAAAGAATAACATCTCCTTCTTTTAACCCGGCTTCTTTACCTGCGCCATCTGCACTTACTGCGGCCACATATACACCACGGATTTTATCCATGTTTTTATCCTTGGCTAAGTCTGCATTTACATCTTGAATAGAAACGCCTAATAAAGCACGTTGTACTTCCCCAAAATCTCTAATATCTTCAATTACCTTATTTACTAAGTTTGCGGGAATAGCAAACGAATAACCAGCAAATGCGCCAGTAGGTGAAGCAATAGCCGAATTAATCCCTACCAACTCCCCTCTTGTATTAACTAAAGCACCACCACTGTTACCGGGATTAACCGCCGCATCCGTCTGTATAAACGATTCTATTGCTAAATTATCTTTATCCTTTAGTATGTTAATATTTCTGGCTTTAGCACTTACAATACCAGCGGTTACCGTTGAAGTAAGATTAAAAGGGTTCCCCACGGCTAAAACCCATTCTCCTACTTGTATTTCATCTGAATCTGTAAATTCTAAATACGGCAAACTGCCTTCTTCCACTTTTAGCAAGGCTAAATCTGTTGTAGGGTCTGTCCCAATAAGTTTGGCTATATATTTCCTTTTATCGTTTAAAGTAACATGAATTTCATCTGCCCCTTTAACAACATGGTTGTTGGTAACAATGTATCCGTCTTCACTAATAATAACGCCCGAACCCGCACCAATAGGTTGCTTTTTAGGGTCGTTATTTTCAGTATCGGTATGGGGTTGTGGTTCGTTGTAATAACGTTCCCCAAAAAACTCTTTTAACATATCGTTAAAGGGATTATGTTGGTTTCTGTTTTGAAAAGTCACCTCTTGGAAAGTCATAATATGAACTACGGCCGGTGTACTTTTAGCGGCGGCTTCTCTAAAGTCTACTTGATTACCCGACTGTATACTAGAAAACTGATAATTTGGCTTTTCCTCTACCGTTTGGTAAACTTTATTGGAGTTAAGCCCCAAATAGTTAACAGCAAATATTGTTATACCACTAGCAAAGATAGACGCTAGTATAATTCCTATGAAAAACTGTTTTTTATTCATTCTGAAAGCTTATTTAATCTTAGACTTTAAACGCAAGAAAAATTTAAAATATTGTTGACGCTATAAAACTAATAAAGCCGGAATAAGTTCCGGCTTTATTAACTATCTAATTTCTATCTTCTTCACTTCTCTCTTCACTTCTTGTTTTGGTAGAACGATTTCTAAAACACCGTTATTAAAGGCAGCATTTAACTGCTCTACGTTGGCGTTTTCGGGAAGGGTAAAGTTTCTGCTTACTTTACCATAATAGGTTTCTACTTTATGGTATTTGTGGTTTTCTTTCTTTTCGAATGTTCTTTCTCCTTTAATCTCTAAGATGTTCTTGTTAACCTCAATGGTCAAGTCTTCTTTCTTAAATCCTGCCAAGGCCAAGTTAATTTGGTAATTCTCTTCATTCTCAATGATTTCCGCTTTAGGTGAAGCATTTACATGCACCCCATTCACCTCGTTAAAGAAATCGTTAAACATGTTTTCAAATGGGAAAACATCTACTCTGTTTCTGTTATTTCTAGTTAAAAGCATAGTTATAATAGTTTATGGTTCAACATTTACTCAAAACCTATTAGTGGGATTGAATTTCAATTTTCAGTTTTTGCTCTTTTGATTTTGGCAATTCTAATCTTAAAATCCCATTTTCAGCTTTAGCTAGAATTTGGTCTACCGCTATGTTTTTAGGCAAGCTGAATTTATTATCGAAAGCCTCTTGTCCTTCTTTTAAATTTCTTGTTCCTTTTATATTTAAAATATTTTGTTCAACCGAAATTGAAATATCTTGCTTTTCGAATCCTGGAACAGACAGTTCTAAGAAGAAGGCTATTTCACTTTCAGAAATATCTGTTTTTGCTGAAAACGATCTCAGTTTCTGAACATCGTCATCAAAGTTTTTAGTTGGGTTTATTAAATCCTTTATTAGCTTTTCCATGATGTTTTACGTTTATGTTCTTTCTTTCCGTAGTAAGAAAAAATGTACCAAGCTTAAAAAACGAACAAAAACATGACCAAACGTCAGTTATACGGGTTGAAAACGAATATTTTAATGACATTTTGTCTTTAAAATAAAATTCACACAAAATGTATAAGTTTGCAGATTAAACAACATCAATTGTGGCTAACGATAAGCTAAAACGCTTTTTACAAACTTTAGGTCCGGGAATTATGTTTGCCGGAACATGCATTGGAGGCTCCCACTTAGTGCAATCCACTAGAGCAGGGGCCGATTACGGATTTTCACTTCTATTGGTAATCCTGCTTTCTAACTTCCTGAAATATCCATTTTTCGAATTTGCTACGCGTTACACCAACGCCACCGGAGAAAGTGTATACGAAGGTTATGGAAAAATAGGAAAATGGGCCCTTTGGATAAATGCCGTAATCACCTTCTTTTCTATGTTTGTCATTACCGCCGCTATCTTTTTTGTCTGCACGGGCTTAATGATGAATTTAATGGGGGTTGAGTCTTCCAATTTGATTTGGGCTTATTTAGGCTTGTCGGTTGTAGTATTATCCATTTTAGCTTACGGTAAATTCTCTGTTCTTGACCACTTATTAAAATTTATAGGCGTGGTATTGGTAATATCAATTGTAGTAGCCGTATGCACCGTACTTATAGATGGTAGACCTACTCCCATTGTTGGGTTTATACCTAAGGAAGTTTTCTCTGACTCTGGCTACCTATTTATTATAGCATTAATGGGATGGATGCCTATGGGCGTAGACATGAGTGCATGGCACAGTATCTGGACTCAAGAACGCATTAAATCGACCGGTTACTACCCTACTCTAAAAGAGTCCCTACTTGATTTTAACATAGGCTATGGAATTACCGTTGTATTAGCTATTGGTTTCTTAACACTTGGCGCATACGTTATGTACGGCACTGGTGTAGAACTTTCGGACAGCGCTGTGGTTTTTTCCGATCAATTGGTTCAGTTATTCAGTAATAATTTAGGAGCGTGGAGCTATTGGGTTATAGCATTAGCGGCCTTTTCTACTATGTTCGGGACTTCTTTAACCTTAACCGATGGCTACACCCGTTCTATCAATAGAATTATTAGACTTCTTAAAAACGAAAAAGAAACTGAAAGCAATTCTAAAACACATTACATATTTTGGGTAAGCATTATTTTACTAGGAAGTTTTCTATTGGTACTCTTTGGCACTACTATTAAAACTGCTGCCGGCAAGCCTATTATGAACTTTAAGATTTTAATTGACTGGGCTACTACCATTTCTTTTTTAATCGCTCCACTTTCTGCTTTATTGAATTTTTTAATCGTTACTCAGAAAGATTTTCCAGAAACTCATAAACCCGGATTTGGACTAAAGTTATTGTCTGTCTTGGGTTTAGTTTTCCTAGTGGGATTCTCTATGTTCTTTTTGTTTCTTAAATATTAAAAATATTGATTCGGTTGTTTGCGCTTTTAAAAAAATACATCTAATATTGCATTCCCATTCGGAGACGATGGACGGAAAATAAGAGATTCCCCTGTAGCTCAGTGGTAGAGCAGTAGACTGTTAATCTATTGGTCGTAGGTTCAAATCCTACCGGGGGAGCTTAAAACACACAAAAAGCCGCTTAATTTCAAATTAAGCGGCTTTTTTATTTTTGGATCAAGTTATAGGTCAAGTGCGCTATGATGTTTTGGCGTTTTTAAAAGTCTTTATTTGTAAGTAATTTAAAAACAATCCTTAATTGATAGCACTTATGAATTTTTCAGCTTTTAAGAACAATTTTCTTAGTATATCCTATTCAGCAATAAACAGAGTAAAGGAAGAAGCCAAAGAAGTATCTTTTTGTTTTAAATTCTCTTTAAAACAATTAAACGACCTTTCATACAAGTGTTTCTGTTTAGCTTATTTAGACAATGATAACAATTGGAAATATGTTCTTGAAGAACAATACCAAGGCTTGTTTTTAATTAATCCTCGGGACACATGGAAAATTATTCAAACTGTAAATAATTCTAAAGACCTATATGCTTTACTAAAAGCTAAAGTAAAACTTGAAGCTGATTTAGAATGTTATCAATTAAAACTAATAGAAGTTAAAAGTTATGAATGGAAGCTTTCATTAGAAAAGAATATCTCAGTGATTAATGACTTCTTATACAGAATTGATAACAAAATATCTTATCTAAAAAAGGAGCGTTTCGAGGATTATTTAATGATTAACCCGAACGATTTTAAAACCTTTGCTTGTAAAACCCTTTCAACAGAAGATAATTTCACCGACATCTCATGTGTTATTATGCTTCATGCTTTGATTGAAGTTGACTTTTTAAGTTATCAGGTTAATTTACCCAGACAAAAACAAAATAGACTACTTCAATTAGGTAAGTTATTTTATGACTTTTTAGATAAACCTTATGAAGGTGATTTTAAAATCGAAACATTTAGAAAATTTCAACCGAAGCCCTATCTCGATAGAATTAAAAAATATGAAATGCTTTTAAAAGATCATTTTTCGTCTCCCAAAACTCAAAGGGAGAAAAGTGATCTCTAAAATATAAACACATTAATACTTTAGACAGCGTGATTCAATCACAGTTAATCATTATTAAACGTCTATAAGTATGGAAAATCAATTCAACCAAGCTACTAAGCTTAAGCCCGAACTTCCCATTTGTATCACTTAGGAAAGCACTAGAGATATTAGATTGTTCTAAGTTCTATCTCTATAAACTAATTAAGAACGATGTACTTCATCCCTACTATTTAGAAAAGAATAAGAAAGGTCAACCATCCGGAAAACCCTATTTCAATACAGATGAAATAGCCCAAGTGTTTTTTAGAGCGACCAAAAATTCTTTTAAAGATGAAGTACAATAAAAACCTCCCTTACATAAGAGTAGGCACTTCATATTTCAAGATTGTTAACCGGCCTTTACTATCTAAAGACTATTTAGAAACACTTATTAAGTGGGATAGAAAAAGTCTTGTTGATGATTTTGATTCTGGTGTATTAAAAAAGGTACCTAAATATGATGGTTTTTGTAATATCCCAAGTCATATAGACTTCCAACAGGAAGTAGGAACTTTCTTGAACAGATACGATCCACTAGTTTATGAACCATCACCTGGGGAATTTTCTTCAATTGAATATTTCCTTAAGCATGTTTTTAGTGATCAATATGAACTAGCACTAGATTACCTGTCTCTTTTGTATAGAAAGCCGATTCAACCTCTTCCTATTTTATGTCTCGTAAGTCAGGAAAGAAATACTGGAAAGACAACTTTCCTAAATTTTCTAAAGGCCATATACGGTCAAAACATGACCTACAATAAAAACGAGGATTTTAGAAATCAATTCAATTCAGATTGGGCAGGAAAACTATTGATAGCAGTAGATGAAGTTTTACTGGACAAAAAAGAAGATAGTGAACGAATTAAAAATCTATCTACCTCTATAACTTTTAAAGCTGAAGCCAAGGGGGTAGACCGTTCCGAAATTGAGTTTTTTGGGAAGTTTATTTTATGTAGTAACAACGAGGATAGTTTCATTCAAATCGATCCCGGAGAAACTCGGTATTGGGTTATAAAGGTAAAACCATTTGATAAAGAAATTGTAAATCTTCTAATAGCAATGAAAGGGGAAATACCTGCTTTTTTATACTACTTAAAAAATAGAGAAATCATTACACCAAACACCTCTAGAATGTGGTTTGAACCTAAATTACTTAGAACAAACGCATTGAAAAAAGTTATTCTAAAGCACAGAAATAGATTAGAAATAGAATTACTAACTATTATTCAGGATTTAATGGATGAGTTTGAAGTCAATTCTATAGAAATGTGTAATGCAGATCCTTTACCCTTTATTCAAGACTCCGGTTTTAAGTATTGTAACAGAAATAATGTAAGAGAAATCTTCAAAGACCGATGGGGACTAAAGCCAATTCAAAACACAAGTTCATATAAAAAGTATTGTCTTGGGCATAACGGTACAGCTTACATAAACACCAAAGCAAAAGGGCGCTTTTACATTATAAAACGTGAATTAATTGATGATTTGATGAACAATGATGACTAAATCATTCAAAATACTGATATACAGATATTTATCATGTCATCAAAAGATCATCAATCAGTCATCAAAAGATCATCAAAATAGAGGCAAGTAAACAATCAATAATTATAAAGTATAAATGATGATTGGTTGTAACCTATTTGAAACCATTGCAACATATTCATAAACAGTTGATTAAATATATTTTTCATCAAAACATCAAAAAAATGAATTGTAAAGAAATTAACAACCTTAATCCTATAGAAGTCTTAGAGAAAGTGGGTGTAAAACCATATTTAATAAACGGTAACGAAGCTCTTTTTTGCGCACCATACAGAACAGACAATACCCCTTCACTTTCTTATAATCTAGACAAAGGGGTTTGGTTAGATTTTGCAACTGGACAATCCGGAAAGATGGTTGATTTATTAGTTCTTCTATACCAGGTAAATTCCATTTCAGAAATGCTTTCACGTTTTAATAAAGAGTACGGATCAGCTAGCTTTTCTTTTAGCAAGCTAAAAGAAAAAAAGGTCAAATCGGCAAATCCTCACCCCATAAAAGTTATTTCAATTGAAAAAGTTAAAACACTTGTATTAACTGAATATTTGAAAAAAAGAGGCCTTTCTAGAGAAACATGGGAGCCTTATTTAAAAGAAATTGTTCTTCAGAAATCTCAAAAGACATTTTATAACCTTGCTTTTAAAAACGATTCCGGTGGTTACGAGCTTCGAAACCCTGCAATGAAAAATGGAATTTGTATTGGAACAAAAGACATCACCACTTTTAATAGAACTACCTCCACTCTATTAATCTTTGAAGGCTTCTTCGATTTCCTTTCATATATAGAATTAGGTCATTATACAGATCAATCAATAATTGTCTTAAACTCTGTGGTCAACACCAGTAAAGCTGCACAAAAAATCGAAATAGAATTTAGCGATCCTAATCAAAAAATCTTTCTCTATCTAGATAATGATCAGGCAGGAAAACTTAACACAAATGTTTTAACAAGTCAGTTTAAAAACATTGAAAACCGATCTGATAGATATATAAAATTCAAAGACTTAAATGAGTATTTAATCACTAAAAAACTACGCCTAAAGAAAAAAGGATTATCACGATAATTTGCACGTAGCCAGATGGGTTTTCCGACTCGTTTTATTAAAAAATAACGTGTCGGAAAACAATCTGGTTTTGCTCATTCAATTCGCAAAAATTGGGACGGCCTAAAAAACATATAACTCGGGAAAAAACTATTACAGTTCACTGTACTAATGTGGAGTACATACTTTTAAAAAATGCTTCGCATAAAGCCAAACTTTCTATGAGTGACTTTTTAAGAAGATCTGGCTTAGATATAAAGATTGAACCGAAGTTGAATGATGATGAAATAGTAATCTACCAGAAACTCACTGGCATGGCTAACAATATGAATCAGATTGCTAAACGACTAAACCAAGGTGGTAAACTAGATTCTGACATGCTTATGACATTGAAATATTTATACCAATTAATCAATAAAATATCATGATAGGAAAAGCAATAATCGGTAACAGCTTTAGTGCATGCATTAAGTACTGCTTAAACCCGTTGAAGTCTCCAATTATTATGAAACAAGAAGGTGTGTTTGGTAAAGAAGTTGAAAAACTTACAAAACAATTTCAAGCAATTGCTAACCTAAAAGAAAATGTAACAAAAAAAGTATGGCATGGAGCTATTTCATTCGCTAATGATGATGCTGTTACAGATAATCTGATGATGAAGGTAGTTAATGACTATTTAGCTGGACTGGATTTACAAAACAACCAATATATGGTAGTTAAACATCAAGACACTGATCATGAACACCTTCATTTAATAGTGAATAGAATATCATTTTCCGGTAAAGTAGTTAACGACTTCCAATGTGGTTACAGAACCAAAAATCTTATGCAAAAGCTAGAAAAGAAGTATAACCTCACTAGAGCAATTGATCAAGGGAATAAACGAAAAGAAGCAATCGCTAAAGAAATAGAAATTGCATTGCTTAATAAGGAACCCATGGAATCTATTTTTAGAAGAATTGAAAACTTGGGTTACACTATCGATTTTAATAAAACAACCAAAGGAACAATCAGAGGTTTAAGCTTTAAAGACCGAAGCAAAGGCATTGTTTTTAAATCAAGCTCCATAAGGAGAATTTATTCTTACAACAATTTATTAAAGCTAACTCAATACAAAAGGGGGCTTTCTAAATCAAAATCACTAAGTCTATGAGAACAGATAAAATACAAATAGTACTGGACACTATAGTAAAATCAATTGATGACCTAAGCAAAAAAATAGATCTTAACGATCGAGAATATAAAAATCATAGAAGAAAAACGCTTGAAGGTGAATTGATAACCCATTCTGTGTTAAAAGAGATAGAATTAAACATAAAAAGCATTGATGATACTCGCAAAAACCAAAAAAACAATAACAATAAAAAGGTTTTGGTTCCTGTATTATTTTCTTTAATGAGACTGTAAATTAAACTCTGTCTAAGTAAATTTTTAACAATTAACTTAGATATAGTATGACTCAAGAAGAATTAGCAGAACTGCAAAGCAAAGCCTTATCGCAGTTCAAAACAGGAAAATCACTATTTGGTAAGGACGGGGCTTTTGCGCCGATGCTCAAGCAATTTTTAGAAGCAGCCCTTGAGTCAGAGATGGAAGAACATCTCGATGAGCAAGAGCGTTCTGGAGGTAATAAGCGCAATGGGAAGGGTAAAAAAACGATCAAAAGTTCAACGGGTACTTTTGAGATCGAGACGCCCCAAGATCGCCAAAGCAACTTCGAGCCCCAGATCATTAAGAAGCGAGAGACAATTCTAGCAGGTAACCTTGAGGACAAAATAATAGGCCTTTATGGTTTAGGGATGAGCCTGCGAGATATCAGTAGTCATATCAAAGAGATTTACGATACGGATATTTCTCATACTGTTTTAGCCAAATCACAGACCGCATCATTCCAGAAGTTAAGGCTTGGCAAAGTCGTCCTTTAGAGCCCGTGTATTGCATTGTGTGGCTGGATGCCATGCATTACAAAGTACGCAGTGAAGGGAGAGTTGAACACAAGGCTTTGTACAACATTCTTGGTATTAATGCTGCTGGTATAAAAGAAGTTTTAGGCATGTATGTGTCGGAAAGTGAAGGAGCTAACTTCTGGTTACAAGTACTCTCAGACCTTCATAACCGTGGATTAAAGGACATATTAATCGCCTGAACAGACAATCTGAAAGGCTTTAGTGAAGCGATACAGAGCATTTACACAAAGGCCGAGGTACAGAGTTGCATTATCCATCAAATCCGCAATTCACTCAAGTATGTAGCCAGCAAAGACCAGAAGGAGTTTATGCGGATCTTAAAGAAGTCTATCGTGCTGATACCAAAGATATCGCAGAATTGGAGCTATCAAACCTGTCGAATAAATGGCTGGGAAAATACCCCATTGTCATCCAATCTTGGGAGAGGAACTGGGACAAGCTCACTACTTATTTTCAATATACAGCTCCGATCAGGAAGTTGATTTACACCACCAATGCGGTAGAAGGATATCATCGTCAGATCAGAAAAGTAACTAAAACCAAAGGAGCTTTTACCTCCGATATGGCACTCCAAAAGTTGGTCTATCTTGCTACTAGAAACATTGAAAAGAAGTGGACATCACCATTGCAAAACTGGGGCTTGACTGTACAACAATTAGCTATTAAATTTGGAGATAGATTACCTTTAGATTTAGACCATAAACCTAATCAATAAACAAAGCAGACAGAGTTTGATTTACACTACCTTTATAAAAACTTTTAGTAGTCACTTCACATTCTCAACTAACAACATTACATATAAGCTCATAAAATTATTTAAAGCAATGCATTTTGTAAGTATACCTCCGCCACTAAATACTCCTGCTTATTCTTCTTATTCTCTTTTAACTGAAAATTAACAGAACTAACTCTACCGGCTTTAACGTCTGTCTCTAAGCTGTGAATCAATTTTAATATAGATTTAAAATCTCCCTGTAACTCTAAATAAGTTGTGTATATCTTAAAACTGCTTTCTTGGTTTTCATGTATCTCCGGGTAGGAATTTATGGTAACTCCTAACTCTTCGCACAATTCCGTTACTTGGACTAGAATCATCTCATGGTCATTTTCTTCTCCCATAAGGTAAAAAGAGAAAAGTCGATTGGTGCTTTTCAGCTTTGCTCGATTTTGTTCAATCGATTGCACCGCTCTTTTGCCCTGAGCTTCTTCTAGCTCCATCTGATGAACCAATTGATAAAGCTCTACCGTTCTGGAGATTGTCAAAAAATAAGATAAGACAAGTAACAAAAAACCCATAGCCAAGATAAACAAAAACTTCTTTTTGTTACTCAAGCCTAAATAATATGATTTTAACTTATTCAAATCTTACTTCCAGTATAAACTCGCCTATATTTTCTTCTTTATTGAAGGAGTAATCTAAAATTTCAATTTCATTAAACCACTCCTCTTCTTTTAATAATGAAACCCAATTGTTTAAGTATTTCACTTTGCCAGTTGCTCCTTTCATTAGTATACGACTATTATCAAATACAAAAACTTCTTTATCATTGTATTCTTTTTCGTCTAAAGGATAATAGTTTAATTGGGTTAAATGAATTTCTTCAGGAACAGTAGATGCAACTTGGTCTAACACTTTAGAAACCTCCGACTTTTGATCCCATCCACTTATTGCTAAAAAATTGGTTTTCTTATTAATTTCTTCTATTAGCTGTATATTTTCCCCTGATATATTTCTGTAATAGCCGATGCTATTATCTAATTCATTTTTTGTTGAAAACAGAGATTGAAACACCAACAGATTTATAATCAAAATCAACAAAAGAGCACCTGCAACAACTTTATAGCTTACGCTTACTATTTTCTTGTAAAGAATATCTTCTTCTTTTTTACTAAAATCGGAAAAGCCTATTTTAATAAAATTTGTAAGATGAAGTATTTTAGACAAGGCCACTCCATAAAGCGCAAGAAACTCATTAGGCACATTTCCTAAAACTTGTTCTTCGTTTACAGTTTCCGGTTCAGAAAAAAAATCAATAAATGAATTATCATTGACTATGATAGAGTTTCCTTCTGAATGAAATTGTTTTTTTTGAATCAGTAGAGCAACTGGAGAAAAATGAAGGGGATTTATAAATACATCTACTACCTCTAGCCCAAACTTAGTTAATTCTGAAACTTTAGTTAAAACTATATTTTTCCTACATAAAGAAACCATAGCAGATTTTTCTGCTTCTTGAAATTCTATAAAAAAATCTTCGGGTTGAATATTAGGAAATTCCCGACCCAGAAAATCATCCTCCTGAACTTGGGTAGATGACACTTTTTTGTGTAAAATGCCTTTTCCTTTAAATAACATTACCACTGGTGAATAATCTATTTCTTTTAATTCATTTAAAGAACTGAAATAGTATTCTATTTTTAGTTTTCCTTTTTGATTAGTAATTACAAAACCTGACTCAGCGTGAGCTGTTAACTCTACCTGAAGAAGCGTTAGTCTTTTGTAGGTTAAAAATTGACTTTCAAGTTGAGTTAAAACTCCTTTCACTTAGTGAATAATTGTTGGTTTTATAAAAACTACAGAAATTGATTTGCCTTTAGAAGTTGATTTTGAACTAAAAAACCACTTCAGGATTGGAATCTTACTTAATAAAGGAATACCAGATCTGGATTCACTTTCTTCGCTTCTTTCAAGTCCTCCAAGTATAACCATATCATTATCTCTAACCCTTATTAAACTGGTGAATTGACTAGTTGACGTTGGTGGGGGCTGATTATCCGGTGGAGCACCAATAAAGTCAGAATTGGAAACATCTATTTCTAAAGTAACGAAATCACTGCCTGAAACCACCGGTTTTATACGAATACTTAAGTCTGCATTTACAGAATTATACTGTTGTGTTGTTATAGTATTCGGGTTTAATGAACCTACTGTATTTTGGGTTTGAATAGAATAGTACCTTGTTTGCCCAATACTCAGCGTTGCTTCATGGCCATTTAAAGTTGACAACTTGGGCATGGATTTAATCTTTGCATTATTCGATTGTTCTAAAGCCTGCAAGCTCAAATAAAAATTCTGGTTTACTTGCCCTAAATTAAACGGCGCAATTGTTTTATTAATGCTACTTGAAGAAAGCACAAAATCTAACCCCGGTAACAAAGTCCCCCCTGTAGATACAGAAGAATCTGCCAAACCGGCATTAACTCCTGTTTTTATCATACTCCCCTTTTTAATGTCAACCAAAATAACTTCTATCATTATTAAAGGAACTAGCTGATCAATTCGATGAATGAATTTTTCAATTTCAATTATTTGAGGTTCAGAACCACTTAAAACAATACTGTTAAGTTCTTCAAATTCTTGTATTTCTACTCCTTTTTTTAATTCCGCAGGAATTATACGAATAACATCTGTATACGATCTATATTCTAAGTTAATAACCCTTGTTGCTCTTAGCCCTTCTAGTTTTTCTTCTCCTATTAAATAAATATTTTTATCCACCTTAAAAGTATGTTCTGTACCTCTTAATACATGAGCCAAAAAATCTTCGTAGGATACTTTACTTAAATAAGAACTGGTATTTCCTTTAGGATCTGAAAATAGAAAATAATCTTGCTGGATTTCTCTAGAAATAGTAATAATAACATCTTTGATGGGCACATCTGTAGCTTCCAGAATTATTTTCTTTTCGCCATTTACATTCACTATTTCATAGAAAAACTCTTCGGAAAGTTTTGAGCCTGAGTTACCTCTTGATCTTCTGTTATTGTACCTACTGTTATTATTATCCTCTTCCCCTTCCAGCACTGGTTCAAAAATAAAGAACCCATCGTCAGAAACTCTCATATTTAAGCTACTGGCGTAAGCCAATTTTTCCAAAGCGGGCTCTAATTTAGCGTCTTTAATGTATAAGGATACCGGTGTGTTTTTATCAATCTTTGGTGAAAGAATAATATTGGCACCTGTTAATGATGTTATTTTTTTAATAATTTGTAGTAACGTATCTCTCCTTAATTCCATCGTAATTAAAGAGTCCGGCTTATTATAAGAAATTTTAATCTCTCTTGGAGGTAGAGCTACCTTGGGTGCTTCCGGCGCTTTATACTTATAAAACGACATAATGGAACCAATGAAATGAATATCTAAGCCATATTCTTCGCAAATAAAAACAATAATATTTGAGACCTTTTCATTTGTGAAATTGTTATAAACCTTTATGTCTAAACTAGGGTCTACACTAATGTTCAGGTTATTGGTTTCTGCTAAACCTCTTAAAAACTCCTGAATAGAAACACCTGTAACAGAGAAATCGACTACCTCATTTAGTCCCGGTGAATTAGCCGATATCTCAATCAATCTAGCCCTGATTTTGTCTATACGATCTCCTGAGGGCTCTTGCGCAAACCCTGTAATTGACACTAAAAAGAATAATAGTATTGTAATCTTACCCTTCATATATTCTATCCTAATAAATAAGGGTAAATTTCATCAATAGAAGTTTCACCTTCCATAAAAAGAGTTAAAGCTCTATCTTTCAAAAAAGAAATTTTCTCCTTCATGTTTTCATCAACTACCATTTCATTTCTTTTAATTGCTTCTGCTATTTCATAATCTATAGGTATTACTTCATAAATAGCCAATCGACCAGAATACCCCGTATGAAAACATTCATCACACCCCACAGGTATGAAGTGCTGCGAAATTACTTCCTTTGTTTTGAAATTCCTTGGGAACAAGCTTTTATCAAATTCTTTTCTCTCTTTGCAATTAGTACAAAGTCTTCTAACCAATCTTTGAGCTACCGATAAAACCAGTGTTGATGAAATTAAATAGGAAGGTACGCCCATATCCACCAATCTAGAAATAGTATCTAATGCCGAATTGGTATGAATTGTTGATAATACTAAGTGTCCGGTTAAAGATGCTCTAACTGCCATAGATGCTGTTTCCGGATCTCTGATCTCCCCTAACATGATCACATCAGGATCCTGACGCAAAAAAGTTCTTAATGCTGCCGCAAAATCCAACCCTATATTTTCTTTTAACTGAACTTGATTGACACCTTCTAAGGTATATTCAATTGGATCTTCTATCGTGGTTATATTCCTAGACTCTTCATTTAATAATTTAAGCGTAGCATACAACGTAGTAGTTTTACCACTACCGGTTGGCCCTGAAATAAGTATAATACCATTTGGTCTTCTTATTCCATCTAGATAATCTTCCAATTGATTTTTTAAAAAACCTAGCGAGTACAAATCAACATTTGCAGCATCGTTATTTAAAAGACGTAAAACAATTTTTTCACCGAAAAGTGTAGGTAATACAGAAACCCTAATATCAAACTTCAAATCTCCTTCTTTAAAAAAGATTCTCCCGTCCTGAGGTAGACGCTTTTCAGCTATATCCAGATTGGCGCTAACTTTTACTTTGTTAATAAAGGCCGGGTATTCGTCTCTTTCTAGTGTATATCTTTCTAATAGCTTTCCATCTATTCTTAAACGTACTCTGCATCTGTTTTCATAAGATTCAATATGAATATCGGAACTGCCCAAAGATTTGGCTTCTCCTATCAGCTCTTTTAAAAATCCTGAAGATGATGTATTAGAAGCACTTTTTACTTCTCTGTTTTTAGAACTTCGGTAATACGTGTTTATTAATTTTTTAAACTCTTCTTTCTCTAACTCTTCAAATAGTATTTCTTTACCTAATAGTATTTCAAGCTCTTCTTTTACCTGAATATCGTTGTGGTTAGAGTAAAAACGAATCTGGTTATCCGTATTTGAAAAGGGTATAAGCTTATACTCATTCGCTTGGGAAGGAGTTAACAATCCTAATACTTCTTTTGATATCGTTTTCAAAACCATGAAATAAAATAAGCGTTCAGTTTGTTGAAATTTCTACATAAAAGCCATAACAATAAACAAACTGACTGTATACCGGCTAAGGGAATTGTTTTCCAATTTAAAAGCAAAGTTAGCAAACAACTTACAATTAGAGAAACAATAAAATAAACTACAAACTCGGGTGTATATAGCAGAAGCGCCGGAACAATAAAAAAAACAACATCTCCCAGACCTAAACTTTCTGAAAGAATTAATCTTTTGGTCAATTTAGAATATAAGTAAACCGCTAATAGTTGAATTAAAAGAAATCCTACATTTATTAAAACATACTTAACTTCTATTGAAGAAATTAAACAAGAAGATATCATTGCTATTATCAAGACCCACAAAGAAACCATCCTGGATTTCAGGTCCTGAAAAAAAACAATAATAGAGGCTGCTATATAGAAGGCGTAATATAATGACAGCACTTAATCTGGAGTAACTTCATTAAGATTATTATCTTGATCTACAGTCCAAACATTATACACTCCGTCACCATCAAAATCAACCACTGCTGTTGCTTTAGCAGTATACGAAGTTGCCGAAGCATTCTCTAAAGTAATAGAGTAATTAGCCCTACCATTTTCTCCTTCTGTAACTAAAGGTTCTTGTACAAAACCTATTTTAGCCAAATCATCTGAATATCTGGAGTGCTCCATAAAGTAGGTTTTCTGTAATTTATGCAAATGTTCTAGTTGAAGCTTTGCTTCCGTACTTTTAGCTTTGGTAACTAAAGGCATTAGATTTGGCAATGCCAACAACACCAAAATACCAACAATTACCATTACAATAAGTAACTCGGTTAATGTTAAGGCTTTAACTTTTACTTCAAAAAAAGGCTTTAAAATCTTCTCACAAATCTTTTTCATATTCTTTACGCTGGGATTTTACCCAAAATTAGTACTTAATTGAAACAATGGTAGGTACATTGATATTAAAACAAAACCGACAATGATACCCAAAAATATTAATAAAAACGGTTCTAATAAATTCCCAAGTATTTTTGTTTGATGGTCTACTTCTTCTGAATATTGAACATTTAGTTTATTAAAAAACTCATCAAGCTTATTAACTTCTTCTCCGACCTTTACTAATGAAACCATTTTACCTTTAAAAATGGAATGCTTAACCATGCCATCGTATAGGTGATTCCCTTTTGTTAATTCTGTATTGATATCTTGTAAGGCTACGTGGATAGGATAAAACTGTATCACTTTTTCAATAAGTTCAACAGCTTTCATTAAGTGTATTTTTGAGCTAATCATTAAGCTCATCATACTACAGAACCTGGCTAAATGTATTTTTAATATTAAAGGTCCAATTACCGGAATTTTTAAGACTAACTGACTGGAATATTTTCTAAACCACATTTTGGATTTAGAAATATAGAAAAGAACAACAAGTGTTATAAGCACAAATAAAATTAAAACAAAGTGGTCTGAAAAACTGTTTGACAAATTAATTACCCACTGAGTAATAGCTGGCAAATCTCCCCCAAAACGTTTAAATACATCCGAAAACATGGGGACGATAAACTGAAGCATAAATGCTATAGCACCAAACGCCACCCCCAAAACCACAATAGGATAAGAAAGAGCTCCTATAATTTGACGCCTTTGCTTTATCTTTTCAGAATAATACATTGACAAATCATTCAGAATTTTAGTCAGCCTTCCTGTTTCTTCTCCAATCTGAATAGAAAACAATTCATAATCTGAAAAGTAGCCTGTTTTCTTCAATGATTCAGAAAAAGACATTCCGTTTACCACATTATTGATAATAGAGGTCAGTAAATCGACTTGCTTTTCTTTAACCCGGTCTTCGCATAAGATCTGCAACGCTTTCACTAAATCTAAACCGGAATTAAGAAGTACGGATAATTCATCGTATAAGGCTTGCCTTTGCTGGTCTCCTAAACCATTTCCGCCAAATTTTATATCTTTATTTAATACATCAAACCAAGATCCAGTATCGCTACTATTTGATTTAGACTTGCTTTTCTTAAGATCTTTAATGTTAATCTCTGCCACTAGCGTACAATTTAGATAGATCTTTCCGTTTCATAAAACCCCATTCAATACTTTCATCATTAAGGTAAAACTGAATATTATAAAGGTCTCCATATTCATTATCCCTAATATTTATGCTCGGATTTTGAACACTTAATGTATCGCTATAAAAAGGTTTTTCAGATACCCTAGATATTCCAGAAGCTGTTAAAAGCACTTTTATTTTATCCCCATTAGCTTTTTCAAAAACAATAGATCTATTATTCAAATGAATTTCATCGCTTTGCAGGTTTTGTAATTTAATATAATTGAACCATTCCGTTAACTCATCATTTCGGGAAGACATTTTACTGTAGGAAATGAGGTACTTATTTACATTTTCAAAAATGTAATATGCAAAAGCCATAGTTATAGCGCTTAAAAGCATAACTACCACAATTTCCACCAAACTAAAGGCTTTAATTTTCTTCATTCAGAATTAAAAATTTTCTTTGAATAGATATCCCATTTAATGTATCTACTGCATTTAAAGTCAGCTCAAATAAATCTTCATTTTTAGAAGTTATTTTTTTCTCAATCACTCCATAGGGTGTTACAATCTTATCATTATAATATTTAGACTCGGTAATTGTTTCTATTTTAATCCGTTCTAATTCTGCATTTACTTTTACTTCATGCAAACTACCTGAGCCTGATAAAACATTCATAAAAATCATACCTGAAGTAATAAAAGTAGCCGAAATAATCACCATAGAAATCAAAACTTCCACTAAAGTCGATCCCTTCAGCTGGTGTTTTTTTAGTATAACCATTTTATAATTTCTTTATTGGTGCTTCCTGAAGAAAAATAAGGCATGGCAATATATTTTGAACACTCAGTAGCATCAATTGTAGCATTTAGTAGATTATTTTCATAAATAGAAGAGGCCGTTTTTAAGTAAAACTTTTCCGTTATTACTTTTCCATGCACAGCGCCTTTTAATTCCGTATAACCTTTGTTATAAATACTACCTTCCACTAATGAATTTGAAGCCAAAGACGTGAGGGTTTCATAACGGTCATAATTATCATAAACATGAAATACTATACCTGCTAAACGACTTCTATTACCAATTTTTACATAAGATTGAAAAGGTTCTTCAGATACTCTTTTTATCAAACAGATTCCTGAAGGGTAGTCTAAAAACACGTCTTCATCCAGCACTATAGTATCGCTTGCACATATTTGAATATTTCCTTTAAAACCTTTGTGTATATAAACTTTAGGAGCGCAAAGAATCACATCTTCAAAAGCTTGGTCTTTATACAGATCTATTCTTCTAGAATCTACAAATACTAAGTTTCCTTTAGCGCTTGAAATAGAAGAAGAATATTGCAAATACTTAGTTTCTGTAGAAAATGAGTTATAAACAGACATTGAATCCAATGCTTGCACCGTTTTTTCAAATATTCCTTCAAAGAAATCGTATACAAAATCCGGATCAGGTAGTTTATTACTCGAGTATTGTGTGCCCCCATAAACAAGTTTTGAACCTGTATAATTAGCACCTTCGATATAGGTTCTTTTTAAGCCTGCCTTAGGAACTTTCACATTTCCTACTAACCTTGTATTACCGCAAATACCCAAAGGTCTATTGGCGTCTTTTAAGTAAAGTGCTTGTTTTTCTTCATTGAATGGATAGCCTATATAAAAAAACTTGTTTAAGGTATCTTTAGTATTACTGGCTGAAACCTCAACAATTTTATAAAAGCCCCATTGTATTTCATTGAGATAGACTTTTTTATCCGAGTCCTTATAAAGCTGAATTTCTGAATCGATATCTGAGGACGTTAAAAACAAGTTAATCCCAGATTCTAAATCATCAACCAAATTACCTTTGGAAGCATGTACTTTCTGAAAAACTCTAGAATAATAAGCCAAAAGAATTAAACTTGAACTTATTACAGCCACTATAACTGCGATAACTAAAGAGAGCAATAAAGCATGTGCTCTTAGTTTCATTTTTTAGCTTTCTTTTCTTTTCCTTCTTTTTTATTGAAGAGGTTTTTAAAAAATCCTTTCTTCTCTTTCTTCTCTTTCTTCTCTTTCTTCTCTTTCTTCTCTTTCTTCTCTTTCTTCTCTTTCTTCTCTTTCTTCTCTTTCTTCTCTTTCTTCTCTTTCTTCTCTTTTATTATAATTTCCCCATTTTTATATTTCTTTTTAGTCTTTTCACCGTCCTCAGAATATTCAATTACTTTGCCATGAAGTTTACCGTTTTTATACTTACCTTCTCTATCAAAGGTACCTTTGGTTGTATATACTCTAAAACGACCATTTTTTTTATCGTTTTTGTACTTACCAGTTTCTTTAATCATACCATTTGAATGATATTCTACATACTGGCTTTTTTTTATACCATGTTTAAATTTTTTAACTGATTTAAGGTTTCCATTTGGGTACCATTCTATCCATTTACCCGATTTGCAACCTTTATCAAAACTCCCTTTAGTTTTAAGGGCTTTGTTTTTTATATAATGCTCCTCGTACCCTCCACTTAGAGCTCTACCTCCAATACCGCCTTGAGTTTTTTTGATTCTGTTAGATGAATACCAATAGTAAATTCTATCTAGTTTTGTTTTAATTTTTTCTTCACCTTTATAAACGTGAGTCGTTATCAAAAAACTATCCTGAACGATATTAATTTCGTGATGAAACATATCGAACAAGTCTTTATCGTCAAAAATTTTATTTTGTGAAAAACTAACAAACGGCGATAATAACGCTATTATAAATACTATTTTTTTCATCTAATAATGGTTTTGTCCTCCCCACTAAATCTTACTCTTAATGAATCTCCGTAAATTTTCTTTACTAAAAGTCCATTTTTCTCTTCACCCTCCTTAATTGTTAAAGGAATATTAAAAAAAGATATTAAAGCCACATTATCACCGGATTTTTTATTTAAAAAACTACCTGAATATTTAATTTCATCCCAACGAATTGGATTTTTCTCTTCTTTTTTTTCTTTGATTACAGGATTTTTTTTGGGTCTAACAGTCGGTTTTGGAACTGTGCTTCTTCTTTTTACAACTTTCTTTTTTTCCACATTTTTAAGAAAAGGGTCACTGTAGGACAGTATTAAAGTATAGTTACTTTCAACGGGATCTATTGAATGTAATTCTACATTAGAAGTAGCCACCTTAAAATTGGGAGTTGTATTATTTGAATTAACTGTTTTATAAACTCGGTACATTATGGCACCCCAAACAATTAAAACAACAACTAAGAGATATGGTGTCAGTTTTTTATTCTTCATTTATTGATTAGTAGCTGAAGTATCTACTGTAAACTCATAACTTAAAGCAAAAGGACTTTCACTATATTTCCCATCGCTGTCGTATATAGCTTTAACTGTCCAATCGTATTTGGTTTCTTTCTCAGGCAAAGTTTCTCTGATAAAAGTCCCCGAAACATTTTTATTTATCTGAGTTTTTCCATCATATGAATCGATCTTAATAAAATAACCTGTAGCACCATTTACTCTTTCCCATTCAAAGCGAACATTTCCATCCACAACTGTTGATGCATTAGCCGGACTTATTAAACTTATGATAGTTGAACTTAAATCATATGTTGAATCTACATATAACATATACTCTTTGGAGTATGCGGTTTCATAAGCGAAATTCTCACCCCTAACTCGCCACTGGTACTTATTGGGTAATAAATCTGAATTGAATTTATTGGTTTTTATTAAAGTGTCTTTAACTATTCTATTAGGACGGGCAAATGATCCTTCTACAATCTGAATTCGATAATTTTCAATTTCTTCATCATCTTCCCACCAAAAGCCTTGAGTTTTTAACTCATTTCTAGAAGAGTCTCCAGGAGCTAGAAGGACAATTTCTCTATTTCTGATATCCTCCTCAAGGATATCGCTGCAAGAACAAAAACAGGCTACTGCCACACAAAACAATAAAATTTTCATAAAACAACACTTGAGATTCAAAAGTACGAAAAGATCTAATCTTCATTAATTAATTTTCAAATTAACTGTAAATGCTAATAAAGTTTAAGGAAAACTTCTACGCATTTGGGATTTAATAGTTTCTTTGTCTATACCATAGTAGTGTTTCAAAATCACCTCTACGCTTTTACCTGTAATTTCAGATACAATTTTAGGAGAAATCCCTTTAACCCCACATAGTGATATAAATGTCTTTATGGCTATATGAGATGTAATTACCTGCCATTTTGGAACACTAGTATAGGTTTTATTACCACTCTTGGTTTTAATGACTTCCACATGTTTAGTAATCCCACTTAGTTTACATGCTTCTTTGATATACTGGTTGTATTTCTGTTCCGAAATTAAGGGGAGCTCATAATTATACTTTTTTAAAATCCTTTCTGATTTCGGCGTAAGAGGAACATAAATGTCTTTTTGGTTTTTATAAGCTCTCATTTCAATTACACCATCTACAATATGGTTAGAAGAAAGACGCTCCAAATCTGAATATCTCAATCCGGTATAACAGTTGAATACAAATGTATCTCTTACTTTTTCTAAACGTGAATCATTAAAATTGAAGTCCTCTAGCGTATTTAGTTCTTCTTCAGTGAGGAAATAAATTGGTGTGTCCAGCCGTACAACCTTTAAATCCGATAACTTAACAGGGATCGGGTAACCTCTTTTTTCTAAATGGGATAAAAAGACTTTAATGTTTTTAATACATGTCCCAACCGTATTATCCGCCAATCCTTTAGTTCCATCTGGCTTTTCAATTTTATGATGCAAAAAATTTATAAAACTATCATACCAATACAATGTAAAGTCTTTAACCTTTAGTTTTCTGTTTTCGTATTTTTGAAAACACTCCAAGTGATAAATGGCATTGTAATAATTCTCTTTAGTAGAATCACTTTTGCTACTATCTTCAATCACTTTTTTAAAAAGCTCGACAGCATATTCTTCTTCTAATTTATTAGGCTTAAAAACTTCATGACGGGCTATAAATCTAGATTTTACTAAATCAATATCAGGTTCTGTGTTCTGTAATTGAATTTTCCTTGCTATTTCAATGAGTTCTGACTTATGGCTTTCAATTTTAGCATTTATTGCTAGGTCTGTTTTTACTAAGCTTTTGATGAGATCCTCATTCGCTTTTGTTTTATTGACTAAACGAGCAGAGTTTACATTCTCCTTTACATCGTTCCAGGCTTTTAGGTCTACTTTAACACCAGTACTTAAATCAACTGATTTTTGTTTATGACCATATCTGATATATACAATTACTTGTCCTTTCATATTAACTTTTGACTTCCGAACTATCGCTTTTACCGTTGCCATTTTTAAAAATTAATTTATCAAATATATAAAAGGTCAAGTTATAGGTCAAGTTATTAGTAGTAATTAAAAGTTTTTAAAATTTTAAAAACAGCTATAAAACACTATTTATAGTATTTTTAAGGCATTATTAGTATGTATGAGTATTTGTATTCCACCCCTACCGGGGGAGCACTAAAACATAAGCCTTTCATAGCAATATGAGAGGCTTTTTTATTGTCTATGCGTTTTTACGTTTACATCCTTTTTTTCTGAATTTCACAACAAGTATTATATTGGCTACTCTTCCAAACCTAAAATCAGCTTAGAAAGTCATAATACCTCCCGATTGAATAGTTTTACCAGCAAATTCAGACCACAGGAACTAATCGCCAAACTTTATATTGGGATTTCTGAAAAGACTGCTATTAATGTAGAACACTAGATCAAGAAAAGAAAAAGCATCATCTAAAACACTTACTTAATCTAGTACTCATTTTTACTGGACTAATAAACTATATACAGCATATATATATAAATTTGAGGGTATATCTATTCGTTTTTAATAGGATTTGAACCTAAAGAAACAAAATCCACTTATATAATAACTAAATGTTTCATTACACTAAATCCATTAAGGTATTTTAAAATTTTTAAATACTAATTGTTATACATAACCCAAAATAGTTTTGAGACCATTCACACACACTACAGATCCAGAATTTAACCCACCAAAAGAGTACAGCTCTTTCAATAAATTTTGGCTTAAATATATTCGTGACCAAAGAGACCTACCTTTTGTACACCTTACCTTAAAAATTACTCTTACTCTTATTCCTTTAAGCATTTTACTTTATTTTAATATACCTACATGGGTGTGGTGGAGTTCTGTAGTGATTCATTTTTACATCAATAACAAAGTATTTAAAGGCCCCTTTGGGTTAATGTTACATTGTACTAGTCATAAACCTTTATTTAAAAGCAAATACAATTGGTTAAACAATTACCTCCCGTGGGTAATAGGACCCTTCTTCGGACAAACACCCGAAACATTTTTAAGTCATCATTTGGGTATGCACCATGTAGAAAACAATCAAGAAGAAGACCTTAGCAGCACCATGAAGTACCAACGAGATAGCTTTAAGGATTTTATGATTTATTTCACCCACTTCTTTTTTAAAGGCTTATATACCTTATTGCTTTATTTTGACGCACGCAATATCAAAAAATTACGTAACAGGGCACTTTTGGGCGAGTTATCTTTTGTATTTATGGTAGTGCTTTTATCTTTTATAAGCTTAAAAGCAACTGTAGTGGTTTTTATTGTTCCTTTCTTCATTTCTAGGCTTATTATGATGTTGGGTAATTTTACTCAACATGCTTTTGTATGCGCAGCAGAACCAGATAACCACTATAAAAACAGCATCACCTGTATTAATGCACCATATAACCACGAATGTTGGAACGATGGTTATCACACCAGCCACCACATTAGACCTTCTATGCATTGGACAAAACATCCAGAATTTTTCAGGAATCATTTAAATGAATATTCCGAAAATAAAGCATTGGTTTTTGAAGGCATTGGTTTTTTACCCATTTTCTGGTATGTAATGAATAAACGTTATGATGTATTAGCTAAGCATCTGGTAAATATTAACAATACCTTTTCTTCGGAAGAAGAAGCTATAGAGTTAATGAAATTGAGGACCAAAAAAATAGAAAAGCATGCAACTAACACTAATCTTGCTGTAGTTTAAAGTAAAAACTTGAACTATTAAGCGGTGTTAAATTTATACTGTACACTTTTAGTTCTAATCATAAATTTAGTCTCTGGTTAAAGGCTAAATTTACAGAACAGAGAAAACATATATTTAGACAGATTATTTGGCAGGTAATTCATGTTAGATAATAGCTTTGTATTTTTAATCACACAAAAATTTTTTCCTATTTCTTGATCATGAATAGAATTATTTAATGCCAATTTTTATGTTTCAATTAAGTTCCCACCTTAGTAATTTTATATTCTATTTTAAAGGACTTACACAGCAATACTAAAAACGAAATAATCTTTAACTTCTTCAGAATGACAATACATCAGTACTTATTTCCTTTTAAATAAAATTAATTATGGGATAATCTGTATTGATAGAGTTTTAAATATACTTAAGCGAAAATGCTATTATTAATAAAGGGATTTCTGTTAATTTTGAAAAGTTGGTTTATTTCAAGACCTAACTACTGTATTAATTTCTTGACCAGATTAATATAAAACATATAAGTAAAAAGGAAGCAAATCAGTTAAAAAAGATGTGTTTGCACACACTTAAAGCAATAAATTTAACATCAAAAACTTATATTACCCAGACTGATTAATCATAGAGAATAATTACAATATGAAATTTCAAGTAATAGAATACGAAAATGCAACTGAAGAAGTAAAAGCCATTTATGACGAAACAATGAAGGAATTAAATATTCCTTTTGTCTTAAATTGGTTTAAATGCCAAGGCAATAATGCGGCTTTATTAAAAGGCAATTGGGAAAAACTGAAATCAGTATTAATATACGGTAAAGTACCAATGATTCTTAAACAACTAATAATATATAATATCTCTAAAAAGAAGGGTTGTTTATATTGCGAAAAGGCGCATGGAATTATGGCAGATAGCATGAGTAGCACTCTATCTGATGAACCCGGATTTAGAATTACCGAAAACATGAATTCTGCTTACCTACCCACTAGTTATAAAAAAGCCATTAACATTGTTACAAAAGCTGCGTTAACACCTCAAGAACTCTCGCCAGAAGATTTTGAAGAACTAAGAGATGAAGGCTTTTCAGAATTGGAGTTACAAGAACTTTTTTCGCACGCAGATTTAGTTAACATGCTTAATACACTGGCAGATATTTCAGGTATAAAATTAGACAATGAATTAATGGAAGCACAAATGTAAATACAATGGGCAATAATGATTTCATTGATAGCGTATCTAATAGGTTCAGGTATGAGTCTTTTTCTAATTTTGCCACAGAAGTAAGTAAATGTATTACAATAGAAAATCTAGAAGAAGTACTTAGATATAATGTAAAATACATTCTTAGCTCCTACCAATTTATATTTCTTATTTATACTGAAAAAAAATGTGTTCGGCTTAATCAAAAAGTAGACTTTAAACCTGAATGTAATTTAGGCGAACTTATATTCAACAAAAATTCATCAACCCCATTAATAATAGAAAGAACTAACAGAGATAATTCTGTTGACCAATTAATTCATTACCTTTTTAAAGAAGAAAAAAACCAATCCATTGTTCGTGTTAATAAACAATTGGATAATATTGGTTTTCTTGCTTATGTTACTTCTAAAGAAGCCAAGGCTTATAGCTTATCCGATATTAAATTCCTTAAACTTATTTGTGAATTAGTACTTTCCAAAACTCAATCAATTCTTCTATCTCAGAAACTAATTCAGCAAAATGAAGATCTAAAAGCCGCTAATCTAGACATCAATCAAAAAAACATAACCATAAACTCTAGTATAAAATATGCTGCTTTAATCCAGAGAGCTTTATTACAAAATGAAAATTCCATCAAAAAATCATTTCAAAATTCTTTTATTTTTTTCCAACCCAAAGACATAGTTGGGGGCGATTTCTACTTTTCATATTCTTACCATGAATATACTTTATTGGTTGCTGCTGATTGTACAGGACATGGAGTTCCTGGAGCCATACTTTCAATATTTGGTTTACAACTTTTAAGAGAATACTGCAATACCAATAAAGACTTTACGCCTTCTGTTATACTTAAAACACTTGACACTAATTTTAAAAACCAACTTAGAGGCACAGAATCTACCCTTCTTCAAGACGGAATGGATGTTTCTATTATTTTAGTCAATAACAAGGCCAAAACATTAACTTTTTCAGCTGCCTTTGGTGCTTTATTATATTTAAAAAAAGGTGAAAATAACGTTACTACAATAAAAGGTGATCGTTTGCCCATTGGTGATCATATTTTCTATTCTGAAAAAAAATTTAACGATCATACCATTAATTATTCAGAAGGTGATCGATTTTACATCTATACAGATGGGTATAAAGATCAATTTGGGGGACCAAAAGAAGAAAAGTATAAGATTTTTAGATTTAAAAATCTTATAGAAAGTAATTCAATGCTTCCTTTTGATAATCAGAAAGAACTATTCAAATCAACTTTTAACCAATGGAAAGGCAATCATTTTCAAATAGATGATGTACTGGTACTTGGCGTAGAACTTTAGAAGAACACTTCTTTAAAGCAGCATAACTAGCCGAATACTTAGTTACATTGATAACCGTCGGTAGACCTTGTTAAGCGTTGATTATCGAACCAATGAGTTGAAGTATTCACTTCCCTTTATTTCTTCTTATTAATTTCAACGCATCCATTTGACAAGGAAAAAAATCTATTATAAAAACTTTGTCACCTTCAATTCTATACAAAATCTTAACTAATTTTCTTTTAGTAATCGAATAGATCAGATAACGGTATTCTTTATCACTATAATTTAAAAGTTTTTCTACATTACCCCTCTTAGGCATTCTAGAAAGACTTAAAGTTAATGTATATAACTCATCAATCTTCTTTTCGGCACTTGATATAGAATGGGTTTCGTATAATGACTCCCATATAAGTTTAAAATTAGCTTTTCCTTGAAGGGTAAGAATTACTTGGTATTCTTTTCTGTTTTCCACGATTCTAATTCCTGCTTGAAGTCAACCATGTTTATGGTTCTGCCAGCTTCAATATCCAACTCGGTTTTCTCCACGCTTTCAAGCATTTCTTCTTGACTAAAAGTTTTAAAAATGTCTTTGCTGACCTCTGATTCTTGAAACATACCTTGGGAAGTATGCTTTTTGAAGTTTTCCATTTGACTAATCAAGGACTCTTCCTGCAAACTTGTAATCCAATTGATAAGCTCTATTTTCCTTTGTTCAATGGTCATACCATAAAGTTACAGAAATTTAACAATGCTCACAAAACCTGCCCCTTACTTCTTTAATTACTAGTTTGTTATTTCAAAAAAGCGATACAATCGCTATTCTCGTTCAACCTCGTTGCGGTTCCCTAAACGAGGTCGAGGAAAATCACAAACAGTTAGTTTAACTGAAAAGTAAACTATGGAACGTCATCCTCCGACTTGATCGGGGGATCTCTCAAAAAACGAAGAAGTTAAACAGCTATTTTCCAGAATTCAATCTACTCCGAACGCGTTTTACTGCGTAACGCGCCCGAGTTAAGTCTTCCGGCTCTCTAACAAAACCAGCTTCTACCGGATTATTATGAATATAATCTAATTTTTGATCAATCACTTTTGCACTCCATAGTTCTATAGGTTTATTATGCTGTTGCCAAAACTGCCTTTTTTTAACATTAGAATTTTTACTTCCTGCTCTCTTCATCATCCATAACAACCATTCTTTTCTACTTTCCTGATTATTATTAACTATTAAATCCTGAAGTTTCTTAGATGTAAATTGCTTAAATGATTGCAGTAGCTCACTTGGATTATTTTCTTTAGCTCTGAATATTAAATGGATATGGCTGCTCATTATACAATAGGCATAAACCTCCATCTCTTTTTCTTTTTGACAATATTTTAGGCTTTCTAGCACTTCATGAAAATAAATATCACGGACAAATACATCTAACCAATAGACCGTGGCAAAACTTACAAAATACAGCCCTCCTTTATTTAAAATTTATTCTTCCTACTCATAAAAAATTATTATAAAAATAAAGCTACTAATTACTCAGCAGCTTTTAAATATAATTTCTTGCTTCTTGTTTATCTACTGCACGAGCTACAAGCTCGCGCTAGCGGGGAAAAACAAAGAGAGAGAAGCTACCATTTAGATATCTCCATTAAGTAATTTTAATAGTTAGAACAAACATTAAAATACTACTAAAAACAGACAATAACAATCTAGAGATGATTCTTGATTTCATTATTTCCACATCTTTTTCTCCCATATCTTCAAAATCATAATATTTTTTTTGATGTTTCCAAACATCATAACTTTTGAAAAAAAATGCCAAGCTTAAAGTTAGAAGAATAAACATTCCTATAATTATCATAATTTTATTAAGTATTATTTTTGTTTAAAGATGAATTTAATATAAACATATACATCTCTGATGTTCCTTGCTCTAATTTCCCCGCACTACCTGAAGCTTTAAATAAAGTAAAATCAATTCCTCTGGCGCGCGTTGCTTCAGCTAAACGCGTGCTTACGACGCCGTTTCTATTTCTAGTAATTTCCAATTACACCGCATCCTATATCCCATCAAACAAAATATAAGTACTTAAATAACCCGGTACGTTTACGTTCCAACCAAATTCCTCACGCATAAGGTCAGCCAGAACATTGGCGCCGCCTTCTTCCCCATGGATTACAAAACTCATTTTCGGTTTTTGCTGGAAACCACGCAACCAATGCATTAGTCCATCTTGGTCGGCATGGGCAGATAAACGGTCAATGTGTTCTACACGGGCATTTACCGGCACAAATTGTCCAAAGATTCTAATAAATAATTCGCCGTCGTACAAACGTCTACCCCGCGTACCTTCGGCTTGGTAACCTACAATCATAAGCGTATCGTTTTCTCTAGGCAAACGATGGTACAAATGGTGCAAAATACGTCCACCCGTCATCATACCACTGGCAGAAATAATAATAGCGCCTTCCCGTATGGTATTCAATTCTACCGAACCTTGGTGTGATTGTATAATGTTTAAGTTTCGGCTTAAGCTTAAAAAGGAGTTATCACTCTCTACAAAATCCTCGCTTAGTTTGTGGTAATGTTGGTATTTTCGGTACAGCACCGTAGCTCTAATAGCCATAGGACTGTCCATAAAAATAGGCACATCGGGGATCATTTTCTTGTCCAACAATTCCTTCAGTACATACAATAAATTTTGGGTTCTACCCACCGCAAAAGCAGGAATCACCACACAACCGCCCGAATCGAACGTGGTATTAATAATATCGGCAATTTCTTCAATAGGCGATTCGTTTCTAATTTTTCTAGAACCGTAAGTAGACTCTACAAAAACCACATCTGCCGAACGGATTAACTCCGGTTCTTCCAAAATCGGATCTTGCTCTCTACCCAAATCACCCGAAAACACAATCTTCTTAGTTTGTGTATCGCCTTGTATTACAATCTCTACAATAGCCGCGCCCAGTATATGCCCTGCATAACTGAATTTCACGGTAATGTTATGATTGATTTTAAATTCCTTGTGAAAGAAATAACTCTTCAGTTTAGGAATTACCTTCTTAACATCATCTTGGGTGTACAAAGGTTCCGGATTCTCGTGTCTAGAATAGCCTTTCTTTCTAGCAAAATTGGCTTCTTCCTCCATCAACTTAGCCGAATCTAATAAAAGTAATTCCGCTAAATCTGCCGTGGCTTCGGTACAATAAACCGGACCATTATACCCCTCTTTAAAAAGACGGGGCAAATAGCCCGTATGGTCCAAGTGCGCGTGTGTTAACACTACGGCATTAATATCTTTAGGATCTACAGGAAAATTATCCCAGTTACGACGTCTCAATTCTTTAACGCCCTGAAAAAGTCCACAATCCACTAAGAGTTTAAAATCTCCTATCTCGAGTAAATATTTGGAACCGGTAACTGACTTACCGCCACCAAGAACTTTAAGGCGTACATTCATAGATTTAAAATGGAAAAAAGGAAGACAGCTTCAAAGCAATGTGGAAAAGTACCTTATCTTTCTTTTAAAAAGGTTTTAAACAGCTCATAAAGTGCATCAACTTCTCCCCGCTCTAAATCCTCTACAGCGGTCGTCAAAATTATGATAACCACCCACTGTTCCGTTGCTGTAAATAAATACAGCGGGTATATTTTCTTCGGAAAACGGATAATGATCAGAGTTTTTAGATTGTCGCCCTTACCTTAATAGGTATTTCTAACTGAAGCGAATCATTTATACCTTCTAATTGCTGCACAAAACCAAGCTGACTTTTTCCGTTGGTTACGGTTACACCTTCGCTGCCCGCTCCCATTAAATCAAAGTTTACTACTTGGGCTATTTTAGATTGCTGTACACTGTCTAATTGCGAAACATAATATTCAGACCCCAACAAGCCCACTTCTTCGGCAGCAAAAGCAATAAACACCATGTCTTTATTGGGTTTATTTATGCTGAAATACTGGTGCAACAAGAGTAAAAAAGAAGTTCCTGAAGCATTATCGTTGGCTCCCGGGATAAATTCATCTTTCCCTACCAAACCCAAATGGTCGTAATGGGCACAAACCACCAATAAAGAATCGGAATGTTTTCCGTTTATATAAGAAATCACGTTTTCGGACGTCACCGTTTTAAGCGTAGCATCTATCTGTAACTCTATTTTATTTTTTGGGGCTGAAAAAGAAACGTTCTCACTTACCCAAACTGCCGGATACGGAAATTGACCTTGCGCTAATGAATGATACAAACCGCCTTTCTTCTGAACCAACAGACATCCTGGGCTTCTTTTCAGCTTATAAACTTCTTTTAATTGCTCTTGCGTAATCAAATAAGCTTTGTTTGACTTCATCTTTTCGGCCAAAACATCTTTTTCTCTAAAATCTATTACAGAGAATTTATTTTCTACCGAAGGTGTAGACGGAAACGGAAAATAATCTTGCCCTAGTTTTACATTTTCTCCGTTTAAAACGAAGGTCATTTCACCTTCAAAAACATTAATATCATACGTAAAAGATTGTCTATAAACCGAATCGTTTTGTTCCAAAAACTGGCTTTCTAAAAATTGAGCGGCCTTTATATCTCCACCACCACTTGCCCCCCTTCCTATAAACACGGAAGAAGACAAGGTGTCTACTAAGTGTAAAAACGGTGCTTCTATTTGTGCATAAGCTTCGTTCAGAAATAACGAAACTAAGAGTACCGCTAGCCTTAAAAATTGCTTCATCTATCAAAATTAGAATTTATCCTTTTAATAAATAGTTTAAACTTTTTATATTCGTGTTGCAATGACGAACGCATCTACCAATATCATCCTCCTTCTGCTGAATTTATTAGTGAAATAAACAGGGAGAGGTGTATTGTAAAAATAATCCGAAAACGGCCACCTCATTATTTAACGAGTGGCCGTTTTTTTGTTTATACAGATGCCCATTTATTGAAGGTATAAAGCAATAGTTTGTACCTAAAAAAAGTCAAACAGACTCTATTTAAGCTTAAGTAAAGATGGAAAAAGACAAGGTTTACATTTTCGACACCACATTAAGGGATGGGGAACAAGTTCCCGGATGCCAATTGAACACCATTGAAAAAATTGAGGTGGCTCTGGCGCTGGAAGAATTAGGTGTTGATGTACTTGAAGCAGGATTTCCAATATCTAGTCCGGGTGATTTTAAATCTATAGTTGAAATTTCTAAAGTTATTACTTACCCTACTATTTGTGCCTTAACGCGTGCCGTTGCTAAAGATATTGATGCTGCTGGCGAATCACTTAAATACGCCAAAAGAGGTAGAATACATACAGGAATTGGTTCTTCGGAAATACATATAAAACATAAATTAAGAACTACACACGAAATCATTTTAGAAAAAGCAGCTTGGGCAACCAAATACGCTAGAAACTATGTAGACGATGTAGAGTTCTTTTGTGAAGACGCAGGTAGAGCAGAATTACCTTTCTTAGCCAAATTGGTAGAAACGGTAATTGCAAGCGGTGCAACAGTGGTGAATATCCCAGATACAACGGGATATTGTTTACCCGACCAATACGGTGCTAAAATCAAGTATTTATACGATAACGTTCCTAATATTGATAGAGCCATTATCTCTTGCCATTGTCACAATGATTTAGGTATGGCAACGGCCAACACTATTTCTGGTATTGCCAACGGAGCACGTCAGATTGAGGTTACCGTAAACGGAATTGGTGAACGTGCCGGTAATACTTCTTTGGAAGAAACGGCCATGATCATTAAAAGCCACGACAGCTTAAACGTAAAAACAGGCATTGACACCAGCAAAATTTACAACGTAAGTAGATTAATTACACGTTTAATGCGTATGCCGGTTCAGCCGAATAAAGCTATTGTAGGTAGAAATGCCTTTTCTCACTCTTCGGGTATTCACCAAGACGGTGTTTTGAAGAACAGAGAAAATTATGAGATCATTAATCCGGTTGATGTAGGTTTCCCAGAATCTTCTATCATTTTAACAGCGCGTTCTGGTAGAGCGGCGTTAAAACATAAGATTGAGCAATTGGGTATCATGATTTCTAAAGATGAATTGGATGAAGTTTATCCAAGATTCTTAGAAATGGCCGATAACACAAAAGATATTTCTGACGATGATTTATTGAAGTTATTGGGTAAAGAGATCACTTCTAAACATTTAGAAATTGTTGATTTCCATGTTAACTCTAGTAATGAACAAAAATCACACTGCTCTATTAAAATAGACATTGACGGAACGGTTCACGAATCGGAAGGTGATGGAAACGGGCCTTTGGATGCTACTAAAAATGCCATTGATAAAGTAATTGGTAAAACAGTACGTCTAGAAGAATATTTGGTACAAGCGGTAACGGGTGGTTCAGACGATTACGGTAAAGTACACATTCAAATTTCTAAGAACGGGATTTTCCATTATGGGTTTGGTTCCGATACAGATGTTATCTTTGCTTCAGCAAAAGCATATTTAGAAGCAGTGAACAAAGCATAATAGGCAAAGTCTATTATGACTTTTAAAACCGAATTTAGTTAAGATATTTATATTTCCGGAGTAAATACTCCAAGCATAAACACCAGAGTAATGAGCGAAATAAACAAGTTCAGTAAAGTAATTACACAAGACGAATCTCAGCCGGCATCACAGGCTATGCTTTATGCTATTGGTCTTCAGGAAGAAGATATGGCAAAAGCGCAAGTTGGTATTGTTAGTACAGGTTTTGAAGGAAACCCTTGCAACATGCACTTAAACGATTTAGCCAGCCATGTAAAAACTAGCGTTATTGATTCTGGTCTTGTGGGACTTATTTTCCATACCATTGGTGTAAGTGATGGTATTTCTAACGGTACAGACGGCATGAAATATTCTCTAGTTTCTAGAGACATCATTGCCGACTCTATTGAAACCGTAGTTCATGCGCAACTTTATGATGCAGTTGTTCCTATTGTAGGTTGTGATAAAAACATGCCCGGTGCTATGATTGCATTAGCACGTTTAAACCGTCCCGGATTAATGGTTTATGGTGGTACCATTAAACCAGGAAAATGGAAAGGGGAAGACTTAAATATTGTTTCTACGTTTGAAGCTTACGGAGCTAAAATGAGGGGCCAAATTTCGGAAGAAGATTTTAAAGGGATTATTAAAAACAGTATACCGGGTGCTGGTGCCTGTGGTGGTATGTACACGGCCAATACCATGTCTTCTGCTATTGAAGCTTTGGGTATGTGTTTACCATATTCCTCTTCTAACCCTGCTGTTAGTGACGATAAGAAAGTAGAAATGATGCAAGTTGGGGATGCCATCCGTAATTTGATGGAAAAAAACATCCTTCCAAGAAACATCATGACTAGAAAAGCATTTGAGAATGCCTTAACAATAACCATGATCTTAGGTGGATCTACCAACGCAACCATGCACTTAATTGCTATGGCTCGCGCGGCTGGTGTTAAACTTACGTTAGATGATTTCCAAACATTTGCAGACAAAACACCTTTCCTAGCAGACTTAAAACCTTCTGGAAAATACTTAATGAATGATTTACACGAAATTGGTGGTGTTCCTGCAGTAATGAAATATTTACTAGAAAAAGGTTTATTACATGGTGACTGCTTAACAGTAACGGGTAAAACCATTGCTGAAAACTTAGCAGATGTGCCTGGATTAAAAGAAGGCCAAGATATTATTAAACCTTTAGAGCAACCAATCAAAAAAGAAGGACACATTCAAATACTGTATGGTTCTTTAGCACCTGCAGGATCTGTAGCTAAAATTACAGGTAAAGAAGGTGAAATCTTTGAAGGCCCTGCTCGTGTTTACGAAGATGAATACGCTGCCATTGATGGCATTAGTAAAGAAGTTCAGCCGGGTGAAGTAATTGTAATCCGTTATTCTGGACCAAAAGGTGGGCCAGGTATGCCGGAAATGCTAAAACCAACTGGTGCGGTAATGGGTGCTGGTTTAGGTAAATCGGTTGCTTTAATCACAGACGGTAGATTTTCTGGTGGTTCTCACGGATTTGTAGTGGGACATATTACACCAGAAGCACAAGAAGGTGGACCAATTGGTTTAGTGGAAAACGGAGACATTATCCGTATTGATGCGGTAACCAACAAAATTGACTTGCTAATTTCAGATGAAGAAATGGCAAAAAGAAAAGCAGCTTGGGTTAAACCTCCTTACAGACTAGAGAGTGGGGTACACAGAAAATACATTGCTACCGTTAAAACGGCTAGTGAAGGTTGTGTAACAGATGAAATTGATTTTAATTAAGTTCTATTTTTTAGGGCTGATTAAACCAGATATTATATGAAAATAAGAGGTGCAGAATTTATCGTTCGTATTCTAGAATTGTTAGAAGCGGAAACATTATTTGCTTATCCAGGCGGTGCTATTTTACCAATATACGACGCTTTGGCTTTCACGTCACTGAATAATATTTTGGTAAGACACGAACAAGCAGCGGCATTAGCGGCTAATGCTTTCGGTAGGGTAAGAAATAAGCCGGGCTTTTGCTTGGCTACATCTGGACCAGGTGCAACAAACCTTGTTACTGGTATTGCAGATGCTTATGCCGATTCTGTTCCTATGATTGCTATTTCCGGTCAGGTAGCTAGCGATTTAATTGGTTCGGATGCTTTTCAGGAAACTGATATTACCGGTATTTGTATTCCTATTACTAAAAAAACGTATCTATTAAAAGACCTTCACGACGCTATTGACATTTTTTTAGATGCCTATAGAGTTTCTATTCATGATAGACCTGGGCCTGTTTTAATTGACATTCCTAAAGATGTTCAAAACCAAGTTATAGAAATTGCAGATGGTTGGGAAGAACGTGTTAAACCACCAAAAAAGAACCAGCCTTATTTCGTAAAAAGAGAAGAATTATTTGCGGCACGTGATTTAACGGCTGCTTCTAAAAAACCATTAATCATTGCCGGTCATGGCGTGCTAATGGCAGAGGCTTGGGAAGAATTAAGAGCCTTTGTTCACAGAGAAAACATACCGGTAATCTCTACCATTTTAGGGATTGGCGCTATGGAATACGATGATCCATTGTATTTCTCTTGGTTGGGTATGCACGGCATGAAATACGCCAACGATGCCGTACAAGAATGCGATCTTATTATTGCATTGGGTATCCGTTTTGACGACCGTATTACAGGTAAATTAGAAGAATTTGCCCCTAACGCTAAAATCATACATGCCGATATAGATATTTCTGAAAACAGTAAAAACGTTAAAACAGATGTGTTTTTACATGCCGATTTAAAACGTTTATTAGCAGAATGTCCAGATACTAGAAACGCTGAAAACAAAACGCTTCGTGAAGAATGGTTAAAACACTTAGATACACTACGTGTAGCTTATCCGTTACGAAGAGCAGACCGTAATGTATTTACAGAAGTTACGGCACTAGAAATTTTAGCGGAATCTATTCCCGAAGATGCAGTAATTACAACAGATGTAGGCCAACATCAAATGTGGGCAGCACAATACATTAGAAACCTTAAACCAAACCACTTTGTTTCTTCTTGTGGTTTAGGGACTATGGGCTTTGGTTTACCAGCGGCAATGGGTGCACAAGCAGCATTACCTAACAATGAAGTTTGGTGTATTTCCGGTGATGGTTCTTTCCAAATGAATTTACAGGAATTGGTAACTATTGCACAGGAAAAATGGCCAATAAAAGTAATAATCCTAGACAACTCTTATTTAGGAATGGTACGCCAATGGCAAGAGCAATTTTACGAAAGAAACTACAGCGGTGTTGAATTAATGAACCCTGACTTTGCCCTCTTAAGCGAAGCTTTTCATGTAAACTCAGTAAGAGTAGATACCATTGAAGGACTTCAGGATGCTATAAAAACAGCGCAAAACCACGATGGCCCTTTTTTAATACATGCCGTAGTACCTAGAGAAGAAAACGTATTCCCAATGGTTCCTCCAATGATGAGCTTATCGGACACGTTATACTATCCCGAAAAATAATCCGTTTTTAGTAAAGGTATCCGAAAGGGTACCTTTTATTACATTCTATAAATCTTTACTTTGTACGTAATGCGGATTACAACTTCAGTATTAACAACAGTATTTATAGCCCTTTGCAGTATTATGGCTAAAGCTCAAGACCAGAGCAAGCCCGAAATTCTGCTTTCTAATCAGCGTATACAATTAGAATGTACCGAAGCGGTTGATTCTATGTACAACTTCAATTTTGAAGCGGCAGAAAAACAATTCATTTGGTTAAAACAACAATACCCTACACACCCACTACCCTATTTTTTAATGGGTTTGAGCACGTGGTGGAAGATTATGCCGTGGGACGACCAAAGACAATACGATGATACGTTTATCGCTTACATGGATACGACTATTCGGTATGCGGAAGACATACAAGACAAGGACAAAGATAATCCGGAAGCGTATTTCTTTTTGGCAGCGGCCAATGGTTTTTTAGGCCGTATTTATTCCGATAAAGGAGATTATACCAAAGCGGCTTTTGTAGCCAAAAAATCTTTAAATGCCCTGAATGATTCTGAGCAAATGGAAACCATTTTGACACCTGAATTACTTTTTGGAACGGGTTTGTACAATTATTTTAGAGAATGGATTCCAGAAAATAAAAAATTCTTAAAACCCGTAATGTTGTTCTTCCGAAAAGGAGACAAAGAATTGGGCTTAGAACAACTACAAACGGTTTCGGAACAAGCTTTTTACGCCCGAATTGAAGCCATGACTTTCTTAGCCCGTATCTATGGAGACTATGAAAACAACCGTACTAAAGCCTATCCTATTCTAGAGTATTTAGTAAACCAATACCCAGACAATTCTTATTTTGCTACCGAATTTTCTGAATTGTGTTACCACATGGGAAAATATAATTTAGCCGTACAAACTGCTACTTCCATCCTTTATAAATACCACAAACAAGAAACCGGTTATACTGTAGAAAATGCCCGCAAAGCCAGTTTTTTCTTAGGCAGTATTTACCGCTTAAAGCAAGATACCGTAATCGCTAAAAAGCATTTTGAATACACCTTAGACTTCGCTAAAAAAGCCAATGCTTTAGAAAAAGGCTACTATTGGTATGCTTTAGAATATTTAGCAGAATATGCCGTAGCTGAAGGCGACAAAGAAAAAGCTTTAGCTTATTACCGTGAAATAGATGAAATGGCCGATAAAAACAACGGCGTTCATGAACGTGCCAAAAAATGGTTAAAAGAAAACGATCCCGACCGGAAAGGTTTTTGGTTTTTTTAAGCCCTGTAAATGGGTGTTTTTCACTTTTTATCTAAAATATTCAAAGCATGAGACTTGTAACTAGCATTACCAAGAACTAACTTTAATGCTCAATTAAAATATAGGTTTTTAATCCAAACAGCCCCCTAAAGTAGTTTATCGCTCTTATGCCGTAGACTAAAGCCTCATGAATTTTATCTACTACATAAGTAAATTCACTTATAATCGACTTCCTTTATTTTTCTTCCGGCGGAAATATAAAAAGCTTAAAACGTATGAAAAAGAATACAATACTGAAGAGCTGAATAAAAGATTAAATTACTACTGTAAAAAAGAGGCCAGCTTCGGCGTACCCAATGAAGCCGTAAAAATTAAAAATTATAGAAAAACGAAAGGCACTGGTTATTATTTAGACCTAAAAGAATTTTTACACTATTTTACTCCAGAAACCAGCTTTGCATACCGTTTCGGGGACGAAACTTTAGTACCCCTATCTCCTACATTGGTAAAGGCAAGACCTATTGAAGGTGATAATCAAAACTCTATTTTATTTAAACTGAATAAAAAACGTCATTTTAACTGGGTAGATGATCCTATTCCGTATTCACAAAAGAAAGACATGGCCGTTTTTAGAGGTGCCGCTTACCACCCATTAAGAAGGGAATTTGTAGAAAAATTATGGGATCATCCTTTATGTAACATAGGGCAAACCAACACTCCAAAAGAAGACGTAGCTTGGCAGAAAGAGTTTCTTTCTGTTAAAGAACAGTTGCAATACAAGTTTATTTTTTCTTTGGAAGGTAATGATGTAGCCACAAATCTTAAATGGATTATGTCTTCAAATTCATTGTGTTTTATGCCAAAACCTCAAAATGAAACTTGGTTTATGGAAGGTTTATTAAAACCTGGTATTCATTATGTAGAAGTAAATCCTCCTTATAATGATTTAGAAGAAAAAATCAATTATTACCTCCAAAACCAGGAAGAAGCTTTAAAGATTATTGAAAATGCTAAAACGTATGTTAAACAATTTCAAGATCAAGATTTAGAAGATTTATTATGCTTAAAAGTACTTGAAAGGTACGCCTGTTTAAGCGGGCAAAGTAACGTTTCAAAATTTGCTTAATTTCTTTACCAATTAGTCACTTAAGATTAATTATAAGTTATTAGTTTTTTAATATGCAGGTGGCCAACAACCTTGTCTCAATTATTAAACATGCTTATATTCGTGCCACCCAACTAGAAAAGTAGTAATTAAGAAGCGTTTTAATCGTAGAAGATTAAACACTTTTAACAACATACATCAAAAACGTAATTCCATCTCAATTATAAAAATCTAAAGTCATGATCAAGTATTGTATACATTCTATTACAATAATTTTTTGCTTATTAGGCAGCCTCAATGTTAATGCACAGTTTAACCCCATTAAAAAATTCAATTATTCTCTGTTAGAAAACAAAAAGCTTTACATCCCAACTTATGAGGCATCTGAATCCTACATAAAAAAAATGGGAAAAAAAGGAAAGTTTGATAAAATTGCTGATGCTAAAGCAAAAGCAGAGCTCCATAATAATATATGGAAAGAAGCAATGGCAGAATCTTCTTACGATGCAACAGATTATGAAATTAGAGGATTTGATAGGAGAAAACTTATAAAAGAACAAAATAAGGAAGCTATTCTTCTTTATTATTATGTGGATGATTACGGTAATTGGAGTGCTATGCTAATGGTAACTGCACCCAAAAAACAAATCATAGCCCGCACAATTATTACTGGTCTTGACTTAAGCGATAAAAATGATATTCGTTTAATGATTAATATGTTAAATGAATCTCTGAATACAGCAGCCGAATTAGAAGAAGAAGGTGATAAAAGTATGAAGAGTATACGTAACAAATACAAAGAAGGATTGGTTGAATTTTATGACAATATTGGTTCTAAGACATTTTTAGTGCCTAAAAGCGAACATAAAAACGAAAAAAAAGCAGCTCAGAGAACCGATGATTTAAAAGAATCTCTTACGTCTTGGAGTTTAAGTAAATATAAATTGACCACAACCGAAGAAATTGAGAAGAAGAGAGTTGAAGGTGATTCTGATAGCTTTTACTGGAGAGACTTCCCTATCTACACAAACAATGTGTTAATAACCTATCATTATAATTACATTTTATCTACTGATGGTGATGATATATTATTTGGTTTTTTAGGTAAGAAAAGATTAAAGCCAAGTACTGTAGAGAGTATTCAGAAAAAAATAGTTAACAAGTCAGAAAAGTATAAGCAACAGCTATCAAAGTGATAAATAGTAAACTATCACTAATACTACTTTTTGTCCTAACATCTAATTGGTTGTTAGGACAAATTGATGTAGATGGGCTAAAAAGAAATTATGACGAAGGGGAAATTTCTCTTAAAAAAAACATAACCGTTTCTTTTTTTTATAATGAAGAGAAAGAAAAACATTATGCAAAAATAACCCATAGATACACAAAACTATTTCTGGGAACTGATAATGTAGATGGCTTTATACAGCTGCCTTTCAGCGAATTTGAAGACATTAAACTTTTAAAAGCTAGGTTTTTTAAGCTAGATACAATTGGTGAAAAAATTTTAGTAGAAAACGTTAAAGTAAGATATATAGATGTGAAAGACTATTACATCAATAATATATTTTATTCCGATTTAAAAGTTAAACAGTTTAAGAGCGAAGTAGATTTACCAGATAATTATTTGATAGACTACTCTTATGATGTTACAATAAAGGATTTAAAATTTCTCTCTTCAATCTATTTTCAAAATGGTAATGAAGCGGTTGATGATGTTGAAATTAAAATAAAAAAGAATGAGAATGTAGAATTATCCATTTTTGAAAGAAATTTAGGTAACATTTCTAAAACAGAAACAGAGGAATTTATAAGCTATTCAGCAAAAAAACTGAAACGATACCAAACCGTTTTAAATCCTGTAGGAAGAAGTTATTATTTACCCCACTTAATACTTTCTGTTAAAACTGTAAAATCAAATAAGAATACAGAAAACATACTTTCATCTACCGCTAACCTATACGCATGGTACAATAGTTTGATCAAACAACTCTCTCCCAATCAACCTTATATCAAAACCTTAACAAATTCAATAATAGCTGGTAAAACAACCGATATTGAAAAAATTGAGAGCATTTTTAAATGGGTTCAAGAGAACATTCAATACATAGCTTTTGAAAATGGTATAGCTGGTTTTAAACCTGAAGAAGCAGACAATGTAGCAAAGCTAAAATACGGTGATTGTAAAGGAATGGCTAATTTGCTTGTTTCGTTGTTAAACGAAGCTGGGTTTGAAGCTAGTCACACATGGATAGGCACTAGGAGCAATAATTATAATTACTCTATACCATCATTAGTAGTTGATAACCATATGATCTGTGCGCTCAACTTAAATGATAAACGTTACTTTTTAGACGCCACCTCTAAATCAGCTAAATGGAATAAAGTCCCACCACATATTATGGGTAAAGAAGCTTTGGTTAGACAGGGTGATTCTTATGTGGTTATTAAGATTCCTACTCCTTCTTACAAAGAAAGTGAACTTAAAATATCTGGAAACATAATTTTTACAGAAGGATATCCTAAAATGGACTTAAATATAGAGTTAAGTGGCTTTTTTGTTCAAGAATTTGAAAGCATAAATCAATACATATCCTTAGAAATAAGGGATAATATCCCTTATTATTTCATCTCAAAGTATTTGAATGGCATTTCTATTGAAAAAGTATCTCCTTACAAAATATCAAAAAATAAGGTAACATTTTCTGTGTCTGCAACTAATTATAATATTGCTAAAAACTCATCTATAGATTTTTTCCCTTTCTTAAAGTTACTTGACTATCCAGAATTAAAAGATCATGAAGTTCCTAGCTACATAGACTTTCCACATTGCATAAGTGTAGACCTTTCAATTGAAAACCCGAATAAAAGAATACGTATGCCCGAGATGAACAAAACCATTGGAATGGAGGATTTTAAAGCAGAATATTCTTGGCATTTAAAAGAAAATAAACTACAAACTCATCAAAAATTAATTATAAATACGCTTTTTCCTTATGTCTCTGAAAGAGAATCTTGGAACAATTTTGTAAAGGAAACTGAGTCTTTAACACATTACCCAATACATTATGGTGATTATCACTAGAGTCCTGTTATTTTTATCCCTGTTGTATTGCCCTATTGTTTACGCTCAAATTATCAACGAGCCTTTTAATAATTATGCCAGTTCAAAATTTGAAAATATAGAGAATGTAGAGAATATGGACGTAATTATTTTATACGACCGTACCTACTATGAAACAAAAGCTATTGGGGAACAGGTAATTCAAAATAAAGTAATCCATAGAAAGATTAAAATCAATTCTCTTCACGGTCTTGAAAAGTTTAACAAATTATACATACCCACCTTTAATGATCTAGATCACAATCTAAAATACATTAGTTGCAAAGCTAAAGTACTTAAAAAGGATGGTAAAGTAATTCAACAAGACACGTCTAATTTTGTATCTACAACGTTGCCTGCAAACGCTCCTTTTTTCTACAAGAAAGAAGGAAAAGTTAAAATGTTAGCGTTAAGTAATATTAAGATAGGAGACCAGATTGAATACGTGTATAAGATTCAACATATTTATAATTACTCTGCCAACTATTTTTATAAGCACGATTTTGTACCATTTAGTAGCGGCAACTATTGTCTAGAAAAATCCATCTATTTTCAACCCCCCGGTTTTAATGTTAAAATATGGCCTTTTAACTTCCATAACGGTATTTCAAAAAATACAAATTTCACCTACAAAGACGGCTTTAAAATCACATTAAATAATATGCTCATCCGTAATTATACCAGTCCGCAGATTGGTTGCGTAGCTTAGACCTAACTTGGTCATAAAAATCAATGCTATGAACATATTAGAATTTGTTGATATATTTCCAGATGAGATCAGTTGTAAACTACATTTTAAACAAGTTAGAGAAACCCAAGGAGTGGTTTGCAAAAAATGTAATAGCCACAAGCATTATTGGTTAAAAGCTAAATATCAGTGGCAATGTGCCCAATGTGGATTTAGAACAACTCTTAAAAGCGGTACAATACTGGAAAGCAGTAACCTTCCTTTTAGAAAATGGTTTCTGGCTATGATGTTTATGAGTTTTTCTAAGAAAGGAATATCTGCCTGTGAACTTCAACGACAACTCAACCACTCCCGCTATGAAAGTATCTGGAATATGATGCATAAAATTCGAGAAGCCATGGGTAAAAGAGATGACCTATATCAATTGCATGGAATGATTGAGTTTGATGAAGGATATTTTGAAGTAGCTCATAAAAAGGGAAAGAAACTTAAACGAGGAAAAGGAAGCCAGAAGCAAAAAAATATAGCTACCATGGTTGAATCTACCCCGTTGGAAAACCCTGAAACAGGTGTTAAAACCAAACATTGCAGGTACTATAAAATGAAAGTTTTGGATACTCAAAAATCAGAAAGTATAAATAAAGTCATTAAGGAAAATTTGAGTGAATTGGCTATCGTATTTTCAGATAAAAGTAAAAGTTATGTAGATATAGCTGATTTTGTAGAAGGACACTACAGCGTGAAATCAGACAAAGAAACTACTAATGATACTTTAAAGTGGGTACACATCGCTATTTCTAATGCAAAGAGGAACTTCTTAGGTGTTTACCACAAGATCAGCGGTAAAAACCTTCAGAATTACATAAATGAATTTTGCTATAAGCTAAACAGAAGATATTTTGGAGAAAACCTTTTCAAAAGGCTCTTAATTGCTGTTTCCTATCCATACTGGCAACATTGCGGATAAGCATATTAAATAATATATCAACTAAATCAGACCATTTATATATTAAGTCAAATTTCATTGACCCTTATATAAAGTATACCATCACTAAAAAAGAAATTGTAGAAGAAGAAACTACTTGGCAAGAAATTGCAGAAGATCTATCTACCAGAAACAAAACCTTAAGAGAAAATGGGATTTTTAGAGGTGACCCTATTTCTGATATAACAGAAGAGTTTGAAAATGAACCCAATACTATAAAGAAATTTGAACTCTTAAGTAAAAAGCTAAACAACCTTCTTGAAAGAAACTTTTACTTATATGAACGGTATAACGAAGACATTGATGTTGCGTGGAGTTTTGCTAAAATCTTATCTAAATTGATGGAAAAACTGGAAATACCCGTTGAATTTTATTTTGCAGTAAACAAAAACAATGGCATTTTAAAAACGGATTATATTTCTATATATCAGTTTGATAAAGTGTTTATATCGTTCAAAGATAAATTTGGCGAAAAGCATTTCCTAACACTTATTGAGCCTTACACAGAAATTGATGACATAAAAAAAGACTACCAGGGTACAATGGTCTTTGTTATAAAGCAAAATGAAAAAGGTGATAAGACTCATTCATTTGAAAAAATACCAACACTTTCTATAGAGGATAAAATAGTAAAAAACATAAATTTAAAACTGCTAGAAAAATCTACCGACACTGCTGTATATGAGGTAAAAGGAAACATAATATTTGAAGGAGATGCATTTTTAGAACTGAAGCCTTATTTAATGAATCTGTTACAAGACTCTAGCTCTTCTGAAATTCATTTCACTAATTATATAGAGCGTCAAATTCCATCTAAAATTAAACCCGACACAATTTTCGATGTAAATTATGAAAAGAATGAAAACACTTTTAGCATCAGTTATACTTATATATTCAGCAATAACTCCAATGATCAATTAGGTATATATAGCTTAAGCCCTAATTGGTTTATTAAAATCGATTTTTATACACCATTTCGTTTAAGAGATAAGAGGATTCATAAAGGTTACTTATATCAAGAACATGATATTGAAACTTCATTAAAATTTGATTTGGGCAATCATTACAAATGGATAGAAAACACACTACTAAAAAACGAAATAGAGAATACTCTTGGGAAAGTAGCTATCGGTTATATAACAGAGGAAACTGCCGTTACATTTAACTATTCTTTGCATTACAAAAGTGAGGAGTTCCAAAGTGATGAATGGAAACTTATCTTAGACATAAGAGATGTATCTAATAGCTTTTTTGATAATAGACTGTATTTCACTTCTACTAATTAATAAGATTATTGCATTTTCAGTTTAACCCCTATAAAGCCCCAACATACTTTCAATAATCCCTTTTAACTCTCCTCGTAAACTTTGGGGTTCTTGTACTTCTACAGAACTACCGTAGCTTAATAATTTCATTTTCAGTTCTAAATTAGGCACTACGTTTAGGCTAAAAATAGTGGTGTCACTTTCTTCTTTTTCTAATTGTTGTGATGGATGAATGGGCAATACTTTAAAATAATCGGCTTGTGAGTTTTTTACTTTTAGGACCACCTTTTCGGGTTTGTTTTCTACTTGGCTCACCCCATACACCGACTTCTGAAATACGTTTTGATCAAAGCCATTCACTTCTTCATAACGTTCGTCCAAAACTTTCATTTCTGCAATTCGGTCTAAAGCAAAAGTCCGAAGCGCTTGGTACTTTTCAACCCAACCAATCACATACCACAAACTGTTAAATTCTTTCAAATGATACGGATGGAAGAGGTAACTTTTCGGTTCTTTAACGCCAAATTTGAGGTATTGTAATTCAATGCTTCGTTTTTCCCGAATTGCAAACACCAAATCATTCAAATGCTCCCCTCCTTTAATATAACCGGGGTTATCAAACTCCATAAATAAAACTTCTTGCCCACCGCTTCCGGTCAATTCAACAGCTTCTGTAATCTTATCTACCGTACCCGAAAACTGTTTTAAAATACTAATGTTCTGGTATTGTTTCAGAATTTGGGAAGCAAAATGGATGGCTTCCATATCATCGCTAGTCAACGGAATTTTATCAATGGAATAATTCTCGTCTTCGTAATAGTAGCCTTTGTGTTTTGCATTGTATTTTATGGGTGCAAAAAAGCCCAGAGACTCATTGCTGCGCATGTCATACAAATCCCCTTCAATAGTTCGGGTAGAAAGATCATTCACACCTAAAACCTCTACACAAGCCTCTATCAGCTCCTCTTTCGTGGGGTATTGCTTTCGTTTGTTCAGCAAACATTCATTAATAACACGGTAGCGGATGTAGGATTCTCTGTTTTTAGGCATAGCAGATTATTGAAAACAAAAATTAATCGTTTTACTCAAAATGGAATTTTATCTTTAAAAGATCAATTCATAGTTAAAGATATAAAAACAGGATATGGCCTCCACTTCTTTCTCGTTTAAAAAAGAACCTTTATTAGAAGAAATCATTGACAAAGAATGGTTGCTTACCAACGGTATTGGTGGTTATGCTTCTTCTACCATTTCAGGATTAAACACCCGTAAATACCACGGATTATTAATTGCAGCCGTAAACCCACCATCCGAACGTTTTGTTTTGCTTTCTAAATTGGAAGAAGTTATTGAAGTAGATCAAATTCAAGTTCCTTTTAATACCAATCAATACCCAAATTCCATACATCCTACGGGGTTTAAAAAGTTAAAATCTTTTAGTGTCAATCCTTTTCCTAAAATTGTTTTTCAGCATGCAGAACAACAGTTAGAAAAGAAAATATGCATGCACCAAGGGCACAATACCACCATTGTAAAATACACCAACTGTGGTAAAAAAGACTTTATTCTGAAAGTAAGACCGCATTTCCTTAACCGTGACCACCATCATTTACAGGAGGAAATAAAGGATTGTTTTTGGATAGAAAACAAGAATAATTCTGTGGTAATAAATAATCGTTTTTCAGAAACTAGGCTTTATTTTTCTTATTCCGAAGGAAAATTCATAAACGATCCCATTGACTATTTTGATGTACAATACACTAAAGAAATAGAACGTGGCCAAACGCACAGTGAAAGCACGTCTACTTTGGGCTATTTAGAAATTCCTTTAGCTCAAAAAGAAGAATGTTATCTAATTTTTTCTACCGAAGAAAAAGAAACTCAACTCAACCCAAAAGACCTCTTTAAGTCTGAAAAGAAGTACCATAAAAAATTAATTCCTAAAGGCATAGAAAATGAGTTCACCAAAGACTTAATCCGTGCTTACGACCAATTTAGAGTTTTTAGAAAATCAACTAATTCTGACTCTATTATTGCGGGTTACCCTTGGTTTACCGATTGGGGAAGAGACAGCATGATTGTATTGCATGGTGCTACGTTGGCTCTAAACGATTACAAAGAATTTAAATCCATTTTTAGAACGTTCTATAAATACGTTGATAAGGGCATTTTACCCAACCGCTTCCCCGACGAAAATGCAAAACCGGAATACAACACCGTAGATGCCACTTTATGGTCTTTCACTGTTTTGCATGAATATTACCTTAAAACAAAGGATTTAGCTTTTGTAAAAGAAGTATTACCTCAATTACAAAACATTATTGAATGGCATTTTAAAGGGACACATTTTGATATTCATGTAAATCAACTTGGTTTTATTGAAGCGGGAAATCCAAAGACTCAATTAACTTGGATGGATGCAAAAATAGGCAACCATGTAGAAACACCAAGAAACGGTTGTCCCGTTGAAATACAAGGTTTATGGTACAATGCATTAAAAATAACTTCCGAATTTTTAAAAGAAAATAAAAAATTTATTCCAAACAATTACACCAATACTATTCAGCTTATAGAAAAGAATTTTAAGGCAAATTTCTGGAACGAAGCGGGTTATTTAAACGATGTGATTATCCCTGAAAAATCAGTAGACAACGCTATACGGCCCAATCAGGTTTTTATATTAACCTTGCCTTTTCATTTATTATCCAACACCGAATCAAAGCAAGTTTTAAAAACGGTTGAAAAGTACTTATTAACACCATTTGGCCTAAGAACTTTATCACCTGAAAACCCTAAATTCCGAGCTAACTACCAAGGTGATCAATGGAACAGAGATACCGCTTATCACCAAGGAACGGTTTGGCCATTCTTATTAGGCAGTTATTTTAGCGCTTACTTAAAAGCTCATAACTACTCGGGAAAAGCAAAAGAAAAAGTGGTTACTCAAATGCAAGAATTAAAGTACCATTTCTACAACAACGAGTGCATAAACGGAATTTCAGAAGTGTTTGACGGACTTACGCCTACCAAAGGAAAAGGCTGTATAAACCAAGCATGGTCTGTTTCTGGCATTCTAGGTGTAATCTTAAATAACAAATTAGACGTTTAAGCACGTATTCTTTTTATAGAATACAATAGGTGAGAATGGTATTTCTTCATAGGATTGTAAATACCTTTTTCATCTAGCTCATCTACTCTAACTTGTCCGTGAGCATGAATAATTTGGCCATTTCCTAAACATATACCTACATGCGTCACACGTCCTTTATCGTTGGAAAAATAAGCTAGATCTCCTTTCTTAATATCCGACAATTGTACGAACTCCCCAACTTCTTCTTGTTGGTATGCATCTCTGGGTAATTCAACGCCACATTGTCTAAAAACAAGTTGTACAAGCCCAGAACAATCAATACCAAAATGTGTTTTTCCACCCCATAAATACGGTGCTCCCAAATAACGTTTGGTTACTTTGACTACTTCAGCCATGGAATACCGTCGTAAACTTCCGTAAAAAGTAAAAGTTAGATTGTCTCCTATAAATTCCGCTCCATGATTTAAACGAATAGAACTTCCTTCAGGAATAATAAAGTCTTGCCCTTTAATAGCTACTCTAGCCACGGTATTGGAAACATACTGTGGTAAACACTCTTCCCAAAGTGCATAATCTTGTTCAGAAAGTTCGTTATGTTGTTTTGGGTCTATCCAACCTTGATAACCATCGGTCAAAACCTCAATTTTCAGCCATTTTTTATCTTCCGAAAATTCTATCACTTCATAGATGTCTCCAAAAAGCAATTGACTTACCATTTCAGACGGATCTAACTTTTCTTTTCTAAGCGGAATAATGCCCAACAAACAAATACCTTTCATGAATCTATATTTTCTAGGAAAATGAAAATTACTAAATACGCTCGTTTTTTATACTATAGTTAATAAATGTTTATTTTTGATGTATGCATTTTGTAGGAAAATTCATTCTATCATTATTATTCGGCTTGTCGTTGTTTTCAACCTTGCAAGCACAACAATTTATCCTTAAACCCGATTACTGGGCTAAAACAGATTCTACGGAAATTTTGGAAGATTCTTCTTTAGTTTCAACGGATTCTATCCCAAGCGATTCGGTTATTAGTGTATCCGATTTCTATGTACTGCAAATGCCCGACAGTGCATTTTACGGCACTTGGGAACACCATGATGATTCTATGGATTTTGAGGTAAAACCCCTCACAAAAGACTTTTTTACGGCTTCAGATATTGAAGTGACCGAAGAGAAACAATACAAAGAAATAACATTTAAAATCCGTGTGATTGATACAACAACTGGTGTACCTATTCAGTCTATGGTTTATATGGCCGCCATTGATAGAGAAACCGGAAAAAGACACAAAGGAGCTGGTATAACTGCTAAAACTGGCGATTTTGAGATTCAGGTAAAACCTACGTCTAAATTTGAAATTAACATCAACAGCATGGGTTATTTTACCATGAGTGAGACCATAGATGTTACCGAAGAAGAGATTTTAAATGGCGAAGTAATCCGTACTTATGAAATGCGTCCATTACAAAAAGGGGATTTGGTACGCTTAGACAACCTTAATTTTGCTTCTAACGACTACCAGTTGAATAGAGAATCGCTTCTTCAGTTAGAAAAGCTTATCTCTTTAATGAAAGCCAACCCTAAAATGGTAATTAAACTGGAAGGCCATACCGAATCTACTGCCTCTTACGAAAGCAGCATGCGCCTTTCACAAAAAAGGGTAGTTGAGGTACGTTATTATTTAATTCGTAAAGGTATAGATGTACATCGTGTAAAAGCAGAAGGTTACGGAAACACCCGCCCAATTACCTATGGAAAAGACGAAGAAAGCCAGAAAATTAACCGTAGAGTAGAGTTTAGGGTTTTAAAGATTTAAGTGGTGTAATAATGATCTAATAACTTAAACCGTTCTTCCACTTCTTTTTTATTAGCAGACTCAAATAAAACCAAATACCCTTTAGAAGAATGTACTTCTAATTCATACACACGATTTTCTTTATAACCTACCGAAGAAGAATCTCTATAGTCCGTATGGTCTACATATATTTTATTAATGTAGGGTTGGTCAAAAGAGATTTTCACAACAACTTTTTTACCTAAACAATAAGCAAAAGTCCAAACGTTTTCATACTTACAGAAAAAGCATTTTCTTCTTACATTAAAAAGCAGAAAACTGAAAAGCAAAAACCACGAAGAGAATAAAACATCCCAAGCATTACTAGTTTTCATAAAAGAAATCAAAAAACCTAATGCTATAAATAACGGCACAATTTTAAAAGCAATATGTAGACCGTGCCCAAGATCAAGTTCTAAATCTTCTTTTTTAATATAGGACACATCTAATTTATCTAAGCCCAAATAGTTTAATTCTGAAATAAGCGGGTTCTCACCGTACACTAATCCATAACCAAACGAAAAAATAAACCCACTTGCCATAAACACAAGGGAAGGCATTAATAAATACCTAAAACTATAATCGTTGTCCAATTCGCCAAAAAAAGCCCCTAAAAGGCAAAACGCAAGCATTAATCCTGAACCACAGCCTAAAATCAACCCCAAGGTGATAAACAAATAACCTAAAACCTTCATTGTAAAAAATTTTACACAAGATAAAACCATTATTAAGGTATGGCAATATCTTGGCGGTTTTAAACTAAAAGGCTTTTACCCAAATGCTGTCTCTACGGAACCACCATCTACGCGGTAATTGCTTCCGTTTACATAGCTTGCTGCTTCTGAACATAAAAAGGCTATCACATTAGCCACTTCTTCGGGCTTACCTCGTCGGTCTGTAGCTATAAACGGACGTTTATTTTTCAAGAACCAATTAATAGCGCCTTGTTTATCCGTTCCTTTTTCTTTGGCTAATTTTTCCATCATGGCATCCGTCATTGGGCTTTCTATATAGGCCGGAGAAACACAGTTTATTAAAATTCCTTTAGGCGAATATGCGCGCGAAAGACATTTACCCAAGTTAATAACACCTGCTTTACAGGCATTATAGGGACTTTCTTCTTCATAAGGCTGAAGGGCATTTTCTGAAGCCGTTAATACAATTCTACCCCACCCTTTTTCTAACATTTGTGGGATAAAGGCTTTACAAACCCGAACCGGAATCATTAAGTCTACTTGAACGGTTTTCATCCAGTCTTCTTCGGAAAGCGTTAAAAAGTCACCGGCCGCCCCTCTTATTCCTGCGCAATTCACTAAAATATCTGCTCCGCCAAAAACTTTCTTTACTTGATTAGCCAATAATTCTACTTCCGAAGTTTTTGTTAAATCGGCTTCAACAGTTAGAACATTTTCTTTTAGGGCACCTAAAGCATACAGTTCTTCGGCTGCTTTTTCAAGCTCACCAGCATCTAAATCGGTTAAAACAACTTTAGCTTTTTCTTTAATAAAACTCTTGGCAGTAGCTAATCCTATTCCCGAATCACTACCTGTAATTACGGCTACTTTATTTTCAATATTAAAATCCATAGTATTCCTTTTTCACACTTTTAACAGGAATAAACAGAGAATAGTTTAAGAAAAAACCAATTACTAGGGATTCATGAAGATTGATTTCACCACGTCAAAATCGGGTTGGTAAAACAGATTAATAGGCTTCAATTTTTCATGCATAGCCATTAGATTGCTAAAATTAGACTGCGGAAGATGTATGGGAATGGAATAAATCCGTTTATCTTCTTTCTGAAAAAAAGGCTTAACATCCGATCTATAAAAATACGGCAGCAAGGTTTTAGAACAACTTAAAGCTATTCTATCCAGTAAATAGTCTTCATTAAATTCATTGATTTTAGCGTTTATATTTTCAAAAAACTCCTCCGTTTCGGACAAACGTATTCTAGAACCCGCTCTAGATTTCCCTTTCGTTTTTAAATGTTTTATTTGACTTACGCCTTGCTTTTTACGAACCATATAGGCACTAAAAGTAGTATGATCTAACAATTCTTCGCCTCTAAAAAGCGCCACAGCAGCATTACCCGCTTCAATAGATAAATAGAAATACGTTTGTTCTATTTCTATACTGAAATTTGGATTTACAGCAATAGAAAGCGGTAAACGTAAATAAGCGATTACTTCATTATTTTCATCTTGAAGCAGAATTCTATGTTTCTGATAATCGTATTGTTTGTTGGGGAATTGGTTCAGCTTAGAAAAAATTTCTTCAACAGAAAAATAGGAAAGAGAAAGCTGCTCTGTAATCATTGAGTAAAAATAAGAAAACCGCTGCTCTTAGTTAGCAGCGGTTTTCAGGAATATTAACCCCAAAGTGCTTTTTGTGTATAATCACTACCGCCAGCAGCCCAAAAAGAACCATCAACAAAGCGGTATTCATAATCAATGCCTTCAATTTTAGACATATCTTCTTCGCCAAGTGTTAAATCTTTGGACTCAAAATTCTGCTGAATCCTTCCTTCGTTTGTTGACTTAGGAATTACTACAATATCTCTGTGTATTTGCCAGCTGATTAATACCTGTGCAGTAGATGCTTTATGTTTTTCCGCAATTTCTTTTATTACTGGGTGATCAAATAAAATAGGTTCATTGTCTTTTTTCATTTGTTCGGATCGGTCCCCTGAGCCTAATGGACTATACGCTGTTAAATGAATTTTATTTAACTGACAGAAATCTACCAATTCTTGTTGTGGTAAAAACGGATGCATTTCAACCTGATTCATTTCTGGGGCTATTTTAGAGTTTTCTAATAGAAAATGAACTCTCTCCTTATTAAAATTAGAAACACCTATATGTTTGGCTAAACCAGCCTTTACTGTTGCCTCCATTCCTTTCCAAGTTTCTGTTAAAGGGACTTCTTTTAGTGTATAAAAATCTTCTGACCCTTCTGGGAAAGAAACACCTGCTTTAAAGGCTACCGGCCAATGAATTAAATACAGATCTAAATAATCTAGCTTTAGATCCGCTAAGGTTTTTTTAAGCGCTGGAATCACTTGTTCTTCTTTGTGATTGCTGTTCCAAAGCTTAGACGTAATCCACATTTCTTCTCGTTTCACTAACCCAGTATCAAAGGCTTCTGTTAAAGCTTCTCCAACTTCAGATTCGTTACCATAAACTGGGGCACAATCAATATGTCTGTAGCCCGCTTTAATAGCAGCTAAAACTGCTTTCTTAACCTCTCCCGGTTCTGATTTCCAAGTACCTAATCCTAAAACAGGTATTTTATCACCGTTCTTAAATGTTAATGTTTTCATAAATATTTTTATTGATTTGATGTCTACCTATTTTAACAATAGAAATAATGAAGAGTTCAGATTATTTTGGGATTGATTCAAGATAAAAATCACTGCCTTTTAAAAAGCTCTTGTAAACAAAAAAAGCCCTGAATTTTTTCAGAGCTTTTGTGAGGTCCCGACCAGATTCGAACTGGTGTAAGCGGTTTTGCAGACCGATGCCTAGCCTCTCGGCCACGGGACCATTTAAGGGATTGCAAAGTTAAACTTATTCTCCCTTTTTTCAAGAATTTATCCAAAAAGATTCGGAAGACCTTTGCCTTTACCAGACATTTTATTCATCTTCTTCATCATTTTACGCATTTCACTAAATTGTTTCATTAGATTATTCACCTGCTGAATGGAAGTACCAGAACCTCTACTAAGTCTTTTTCTTCTTCCTCCGTCAATAATATCCGGATTAGCTCTTTCTTTTGGTGTCATAGATTTAATAATAGCTTCAATAGGCTTGAAGGCATCATCATCTACTTCTACATCTTTCATCATTTTACCAACACCAGGAAGCATTCCTACTAAATCTTTAATGCTACCCATCTTTTTAATTTGTTCCAATTGTGAAAGGAAGTCATCAAAATCGAATTGGTTTTTTCTAATCTTCTTATTTAAACGTTTGGCTTCTTCTTCGTCAAAAGCATCTTGTGCTCTTTCCACCAAAGAAACAACGTCACCCATTCCCAAAATACGCTGAGACATACGGTCTGGATGGAAAACATCCAAAGCCTCCATCTTCTCGCCATGGGAAATAAATTTGATTGGTTTTTCAACAACTTGGCGAATGGTTAATGCCGCACCACCACGTGTATCACCATCTAATTTGGTTAATACAACACCGTCAAAATCTAATCGGTCGTTAAACGTTTTTGCCGTATTTACAGCATCCTGACCCGTCATGGAATCCACAACAAACAACGTTTCTGAAGGTTTGATTGCACTTTTAACATCCGCAATCTCATTCATCATTTGTTCATCGATGGCCAAACGACCCGCTGTATCTACAATTACAACGCTTTTTCCGTTCTTCTTGGCGTAATCTATACCGTTTTGCGCAATCTGAACCGGATTTTTATTTTCTTCTTCCGAATAAACTTCTACCTCTACTTGAGCACCTAAAGTTTTTAGTTGCTCAATTGCTGCTGGACGATACACATCACAAGCAACCAACAAGACTTGTTTACCTTGGCTTCTTAAACGTCTAGCTAATTTACCCGTAAAAGTAGTTTTACCAGAACCCTGAAGACCTGCAATTAAAACAACTGCTGGACTACCACTTAGTTGAATTTCTGCGCTTGTCCCCCCCATTAAAGCTGTTAGTTCATCACTAACAATTTTGGTCATTAATTGACCAGGAGAAACCGAAATCAACACATCTGCACCCAATGCTTTGGTACGAATGGTATCGGTAACTTCTTTGGCTACTTTATAACTAACATCGGCATCAATTAAAGCTCTTCTAATCTCTTTAACCGTTTGCGCAACGTTTATTTCTGTAATCTGACCTTGACCTTTAAGGTTTTGAAAGGCCTTTTCTATTTTAAGACTTAAACTATCGAACATAATTTCCCACTAAAACGGGGGCAAATTTAATAAATCATTAACACTAAATGCTACGTTCCACGATTTCATTAAAGAAATCTTTTAATTCCATACCCGAATAACGCACTTGTTGTGGAATAAAACTGGCGTCTGTCATACCCGGTGTAGTATTTACTTCCAAAACATGAGGCACACCTTCTTTTATGATATAATCTATTCGGGACATTCCTTTCAGCCCCAAATAGCTGTAAATTGATTTGGTACTATCTTCTACTTTAGTCTGAATTTGTGGACTTATACGCGCTGGTGTAATCTCTTCTGCTTTTCCTTGGTACTTAGCCGCATAATCGAAAAACTCATTTTCAGATACTACTTCTGTAATTCCTAAAATCTTTAATCCGTTTTTAGACGTATAAATACCACAGGTAACCTCGGTGCCTTTCATTTCAGCTTCTATTAAAACCGAATTACCGTGTTCTAATGCCGTATTAATAGCCGAAACTATGTTTCCTTTTTCAGAAACACGCGTTACGCCATAACTAGAGCCACCATCATTGGGTTTTACAAAAACCGGTAAGCCTAGCTTTTTAACAATTTCATCTTCAGAATATTCTTTAGAAGAACGAACAAATAAAGAATCCGCTACGGGATACCCTTTTTGTTTAAGCATAGAAATGGTTACGTATTTATCAAAGGTAATGGTAGATGCCAATTGCCCACAAGTATTGTAAGGTATCTTTAGCATATCAAAATAACCTTGCAGCTTACCATCTTCACCCGGTGTACCGTGAATAACTATAAAAGCATATTCAAATTTTATTTTTTCTCCTTTCAGCTGAAAAGAGAAATCGTTTTTATCAATAGGTGCTTTTTCGGTTTCGCTGAGTTCTACGTACCATTCTTCTGGTAATAGAATTACCTTAAAAGCATTAAACTTCTCTTGGTCAAAATTTTTAAAAACCGTAGCTACACTTTTAAAAGAAACCTCGGCTTCACTAGAATAACCGCCACCAATTACTGCAACATTTTTTTTCATTCTGAAATAATAAATCTTCCCTTAAAGTTAGAACGGATTAGTTGCAAACAAACTCATTATTGGTATAAATGCTCTATCGTCCATTTCTAAACCGGCAACAATGGCGTGTGCTATTTCTTCGCTTCGCATTAGTTTGGCTTCTTCTTGGCGTTCGCTTCTTTCTTCACTACCAAAAGCGGTAGTCACCGTTGAAGGATTTACCAACATCACCCGAACATTAAATGGTCTTAATTCGGCTTGCCAGCATTCCGTCATTCCCCTAAGAGCAAATTTAGAAGAAGCGTAAATAGATCCGTTTTTAAATCCTTTTAAAGACGCTGTTGAACCTATATTTACAATATTCCCAGATTTTTGTTTTTTAAATAAAACGGCTGCTTTCTGCGCCATTAAGGCAGCACCTATAACATTTACATTATAAACATCCATTATATTTTCACGGGTTAACGCATCTACTTCAGCCCAACCGCCAATACCTGCATTATTAATTAAGCCGTCTAATTTTCCAAATTGTTTCAGAAACAACTCATACGTTTTCTCTATATCATCTTCCTTAGCAACATCTGCATGAATGGCAAATGCGCCTATTTCTTGGGCTACTTTTTCTAGTTTTTCTTTGTCTCTGCCTGTAATAGCTACTTTACCTCCTTTTTGGATAAGTAATTCTGCTGTTGCTTTCCCAATGCCGGAACTACCGCCGGTAATTAAAAACGATGCTTCTTTTATCTTCATAGTAAGGTTATTTTAAAGTGTACAAGTACTCATTTAGCTTTTTAGCCTTTACACAAAAAGACTTATATTGCACCAAATTTCAAAATATTCATGGCGATTACTAAAGAAGATATTTTAAAAGCACTTTCAACCGTTCAGGAGCCCGATTTAAAAAAAGATTTGGTTACGCTGAATATGATAAAAGACATTGAGATAGAGCCTGAGAAAATATCCTTTACAGTTGTTTTAACTACTCCGGCTTGTCCGCTGAAGGATTTAATCAAAAACGATTGTGTAAAAGCGATACACAAACACATTTCGGAAGAAATTAATGTGACAGTAAACTTTACTTCAAATGTTACAACTGCTCAATTAAATCCGCAGATGCCTAAGGTTAAGAATATAATTGCTATTGCTTCGGGTAAAGGTGGTGTTGGTAAATCTACCGTAGCTACTAATTTAGCCATTGCATTAGCTAAAACAGGTGCTAAAGTTGGGTTAATAGATGCCGATATTTACGGGCCTTCCATGCCAGTAATGTTTGATTTAGAAGGCGCAGCACCAGGCATTGTAGAAGAAGATGGAAAAAGTTGGGTTATTCCCATTCGTCAATATGGAGTAGAAATTATATCAATAGGTTTTCTTACCAAGGCTGAAGATGCTATTGTTTGGAGAGGTCCTATGGCAAGTTCAGCCATAAGACAATTTATTGGAGACGTTAAATGGCCAGAACTGGATTATTTATTAGTGGATTTACCACCAGGTACTAGTGATATTCATTTAACTTTAGTACAATCTGTACCTGTTACTGGTGCGGTAATTGTTTCTACCCCTCAAAAAGTAGCCTTAGCAGATGCACAAAAAGGTTTATCTATGTTTAAACAACCCCAAATAAATGTTCCTGTTTTGGGTATTGTAGAAAACATGGCGTACTTCACACCTGAAGAATTACCGGAAAATAAATACTATATTTTCGGACAAGACGGCGCAAAACAATTAGCGAAGAAAAATAACGTTCCGTTTTTAGGAGAAATTCCTATTGTACAAAGTATTAGAGAAGGTGGAGACTCCGGAAAGCCGGCCGTTCTTTCAGATGATATTACAGCCGATTGTTTTAAGAGCATAGCTCAAGAATTGGCAAGACAGATAGCTATCAGAAATGCTAGCTCAGACAAAACAAAGAAAGTAGAAATTACAATTTAATATGAGCGATTTATTAGAACGCGTAAACAAAGCAATTGATACTATTCGCCCTTACTTAGCCGCAGATGGTGGTGATGTTAGAGTGGTTGATATTGATGAAAACAATGTAGTTACTATTGAGTTACTTGGTGCCTGCGAATCTTGCCCTATGTCTCCTATGACAATGAAGGCCGGAGTGGAAGAATCCATCAAAAAATCTGTGCCCGAAATCACAAAAGTACAGGCGCTTAATTTAACACCACAAGCATAATATATGTTTCATCTTCTTTTTAAAACTTGGAAGGGTGTAGCAATACACCTTGTCTTAGCAATTATTCTTAGTTATTCTATAGTTTATTATTTCTTTGAAGTACACTTACCAGAGACTACTGAACATGGAATGGTTATTTCGGTACCTAATTTAGAACACTTACCTATTTCTGAAGCCAAAAGAGTTCTTGAAGAAAAAGAATTACGTTTAGAAATTAAAGACACGGTTTACAGTGAAAAACACGATCCGGGAACTGTAATTACTCAAAACCCTAAACCTAATTTTGAAGTAAAAAGAAACCGTAGAGTTTATATCACCTTAAACTCTGGTAATGTTCCTAAAGTAACTATTACAAAAGACATTATTGGCAAATTAGTTAAAAGTGATATTAACGGTGCTACCGAGCAATTAAACTACTTAGGTTTTAAGCCCGATATACGATATACCAACCACGCTTGGAAAGACTATGTGTTTCAAGCAAAATTTAAAGACAAAGATCTTGAAGTAGGTCAGAAAATTGAAAAGGGCTCTACATTAACTTTAATTGTTGGTAATGGAAAAGGAGCTTCTGATGAGGAAAATGAAGAAAACCCGAACATAAAAGAATAGCTTTATGCTGAAGAAGAGCCTTATCTTATTTTTATATTTGTCTTTTGGCCTTACATCTGTAAAGGTTTTAGGACAATCATTAAGCCTCCCCTTCTTCGATAACTTTGATTATTACCGCGTTTCATACAATCCAGACAGTTCATTATGGCAGCCTGGAAGTGGTGTTTATGTAAACAACCACTTACCCTACAAACCTACCGACTTAGGTGTAGCTACTTTTGATGGATTGGATTCTATGGCTAATGCTTATAGATGGGATAATGCTCAATTAAACAACGCTTCTTTAAATAAAACAGGTTTAGCAGATAACCTCTTATCTAGACCTATTGACCTTTCTAATTTAGATTCCACAGATAATGTAGCCTTAAGTTTTTTTTACCAAGCCGGTGGTATAGATAGTATTTTATTTCCTGGGATAGCACAAGGATTCTTATTGCAACTTTACATGTTAGACAGCACAAACGTTTGGCGTTTAACATGGCCAGCGCCAGCAGATTCTAGTGAGTTAGAGAGTTTACAAACGGGAGATGATTTTAGACCAGTTTTTATCCCCATAAAAGACGATCGTTTTTTCCATGATAATTTTCAGATTAGATTTCAGAATGCAGGAAGATTAACCTCCAACATAGACATGTGGGGCTTAGATTATGTGTATTTAGATTCTAACCGAACTGATAGCAATATAGTAGATTTAGCCTTCAGCACAAGTCCTGAATCTATATTTAAAGGGTACCAAACCTTACCCATGAGTCATTTTTTAGAAGATCCTGAAAGCCATATTAAAGATCAGGTGAGTTCACTTATTCGCAATTTATCTTATAAGGACTCTCTTTTTATAGACCCCGATACCATTAGATTAACAGAAACAATATCTGGTACAGTTTTGCAAGAACTTAAATCTAGCAATGCCGATTATGGTAACGGTATTCTTGTACCAAATGGTGAATTACAATTGAATTTCAATATTGATAAAAGTGCAGTTGCTTCAAAACTTTCAGCTTTAGATCAAGAAAGCTTTGTTATAAAAAATAAATTCAAATTTAAAAGAACGGCAACACAACAAAGTACCGAAAACGATTCTATTGTAGGCACGTCTATTATTGACCAATATTATGCTTATGATGATGGAACTTCTGAATATGCTGCTCAATTTGGTTCAGAAAATGGCTTTTTTCAACTGGCCTATGAATTTGACTTGTTAAAAACCGATACACTTTCGGCCATCTATTTTCATTTCCTGAAATACACTTATGATTACTCTACTTCAAACATAACCCTAAAAGTCTGGAAGGCCCTTAAAGGAATTGACGGAGCTACCGAAGATGAATTATTATACACCATACCATCGGCCATTACCTATGTTGATACCTTACTTTATGGTTTTCATAAGTTTGAGCTTTCCGATCTTTTAGTATTGAATAAAGGAAAATTCTACATTGGTTTTGATATTTCATTAGCCAAAGAGTTTTATGTAGCCACAGATGTTTCTAACGACACTAAAAATAAAATTTACCAAGACTTAAACTTTAGTGGTTGGGATCAGGGTTTCTTAACAAGAGGGAATTTCTACGGTAGTCTAATGATTCGTCCTAAATTCGGCTACAAAAACGATTTAATACAGGCCATTTTCACTAAAGAAGTAAAAAATGAATGGGATATTAGCCTCTACCCCAATCCTACAACAGGCATAGTATATTTATCGGATAGAGTAGATCACATTCTTGTTACCGATGTTATTGGAAATCCACAAAATGCTACTATAAATTTGAATGGAGACCAACCAATAGTAGACTTAAGTAATTTATCCCCTGGCATTTTTGTTTTTCAAATCAAAAAAGGCAACCAAACGCTAATCAAAAAAGTTATTAAGCATTAGAAAATGCTTAATATTTCAATATTGAAGGGTTTTGGACTTACACAGAGCACAAATATCAATAAGGAAACCCAACCTAATACTTGTCTTTTAGTATCTAATTTTTGTTCTATTAATACCTCTGGGTGCGCTACTCCTAATACTCTAGAAAGTATTAATCCGAAAAACAACCAACCTGAATAGCCTTCTAATTCTGGCATCCAAAAACCTAAGGCAAACTGAACAAAGAAAACAGCAGCTGCTACCGTAGCTGCATTTAGTTTTGTAGAGTAAACACGTACAAAAACCAAGTATAAAAACCCAGCATAAAGTACTACTGGAAGCAGCAAATCATCAAACCGGTTCTTCACTAAAGATATCTCATCGAAACCTAAGCCCGCATAAAATATAAATCCAGTAAAGAATATTCTGGAAATCAATAAATGTTTTTTCTTTCCGAATAAACCAAAAATAACATGTCCCCCATCTAACTGACCAATGGGCAATAGATTTAAAGCCGTAAAGAACAAGGCTACAAATCCGGCGAATAGAAACGGATGATGAATCATTTCGTATTTATTAGGAATTTTACTGGGGTCATCTACCACAAATTTCTCAAAAAACTGAAAGATGAGGTTGGTCCCCACATAAAACATAGGTATTTCAGCATTTTGGCCATCTTTAAGTTGTTCCCCTAAAACCTTTTTTACTCCTTCCGAAGTATAAGCATGTTCTTCAAAAGACTGTCCTTTACTATCAAATTGTTCATAATATTCTGGATGAATGTCATAAATAGCTTCTTTAGCCGGTAGATTTAAAAAGCCATAGGTAATGAATGCCATAGCTAACACAAAACCAGCTAACGGACCTGCAATACCTACATCAAAATATTGTTTAGTAGTTTGTGAAGGCGTTTTTAATTTTATAACAGCTCCCATTGTCCCTATAAATGGTGCTCCCATATTAATAGGCAACCACATTGGTATAAAATAGGGTAAAGAGGTTTTTAGTCCATAATATTTTGCAGTGAAATAATGGCCAAATTCATGTACTGTTAGAATGCTTAAAAATGGAATAGCATACCATAAACCTGAAAGATAAAACAACCATTTATCTGGTTCGGCCTCATGAATGTATTTGGCCCCATGGAAATTTAGGTGTTCGGCTCCAGATAAAGTACAAGTGATTAAAGTAACAATGAATAAGAAAAGTTGTAGAACTACGGTTTTATTGAATTTCATTCGAGAATATTTCTAGGATATCTTTATCTGTAACGTGAATGGTTTTAAAGCCTAATTTTTCGGCAGCCTGAATATTGTCATAATTATCGTCTAAAAACAATGTTTCCTCGGCCTTTATCCCTGCATTTTCTAAAACCTTCTCGTAAATACGCGCTTCTGGTTTTCTGCACCCTAAATCATAAGAGAAATAAACATGGTGGTATACTTCGTTTAATGAAGCATGACCGGTTGAGTTTTTCAGAATTTCATTAAAACCCAACACATGATAATTGCTGGTATTACTCAACACTAGCACTTTATAGTTTTCGGATAGTTTTTTAACTAAATCTATACGTTCTTTTGGAATGGCTAATAGCAATGCATTCCATGCCGCAATCACCTCTTCATCTTCAGCTTCAAACGCTAAACTCTTCCTGATTAAATCCAAAAACTGGGCATTGGTTAAATGGCCACGTTCGTATTTATCGTAATATGCATCTTGCAAAGAAAGCTGATGAACTTCTTCAACTGTTTTACCAGACAATTGTGCCAAAGCTTCAATTGTATATTTGAAATCGATATCAATAACAACACCACCTAAATCAAATAGTATATTTTTTATTCCTGAAAGCATAGCTAAACTTCGGTTTTAATCACTTTTTTCTTCTTCCTCATTTTCATATTTATAACTTCTACCAATAAAGAAAAAGCTACTGAAAAGTAGATGTATCCTTTCGGTACATGAAAATGAAAAGCTTCTATCACCAACATAAACCCTATAAGGATTAAGAAGGACAGTGCTAATATCTGCAAGGTTGGGTGATCATTAATAAACTTGCTAATAGCCCCAGAGAAAATCATCATAACAATTAACGAAATAGTGACCGCAATGATCATTAACAGAATTTCATCTGTTAAACCAATGGCTGTTAATATACTATCGAATGAGAAAACAATATCTAACAGAACTATTTGTATAATAATACCACTAAACGCTTTTTTCTTCACAGAAACTTCATGTTCCTCTGTAACTCCTTCTACTTTGTGGTGTATTTCAGAAGTACTTTTAGCCAATAAAAATAAGCCACCAACAAATAGAATAAGGTCTCTTCCACTTGCCTCAAAACCAAACAGCGTAAACATTGGTTTGGTAAATCCTACAATCCAAGTAATACCAAAAAGAAGCATTATACGTATAATTAAGGCTAAACTTAAGCCCACCAATCGCGCTTTTGGCTGCTGTTCCTCTGGTAATTTATTGGTAACAATAGAAATAAAGATAATGTTATCTACCCCTAAAACTATTTCTAAAAGGGTAAGTGTTAATAAGGCTATAATACCTTCTACCGACAAAAGTGCTTCCATGTTCATTTAAATTAAGGCATAAAAAAAGCTCCTTTTCAGGAGCTTTCAGAATTTTAAACAAATTTATTTTTTAATCGTTCCTACCCATTAGCAAGGTAATGTAATACAATAAAGTGGCTAATGAAGCTATAGCTGCCACTACATAGGTCATGGCTGCCCATTTTAATGCATCTTGAGCACCGTCATGTTCTTCAGCAGAAACAATGCCCGCTCTTTCAATCCAGGCCAATGCTCTATTACTAGCATCAAATTCTACTGGAAGTGTCACAAAACTAAATAGAGTCATTACTCCGTAAACACCAATTACTAAATACAAAACCGATTCGAATGGGAACGTTTGATACAAAAACGAACCACCAAAGATACTGGCCATTACAACAATGTTCATAATTGTACCGGCTGCATTTTGTACGGGAACCATGGCCGATCTAAACTTTAACGGTGCATAACCAAAGGCATGTTGTAAAGCATGGCCGCATTCGTGTGCGGCAACAGCCGCTGCAGAGATACTTCTTCCTTCATATACATCCGGTGAAAGGTTTACGGTTTTATTCGCTGGGTTGTAATGATCGGTTAATTTACCCGGAACAGACATTACACGTACATCATTAATTCCATTGTTATGCAACATCGCTTCGGCTACTTCCTTACCAGATAAGCCAGAACGTGTACCAATTTTGCTGTATTTCTTAAACTTGTTTTTCAACCTTTGTTGAACCACAAGGCTTATAATCATGAAGATTATACCAATGATGAAAGCTCCACTAGTGAACATTTTTTATCTACTTTATTTTTTTGATACAATTTACAATTTATTCAAACTCCTGCTTCATTTAACTATCAAAAAGTAATCCATAAAGAATAGTCTGCCATTTTTACATTACGTAGTGTATATTTGTATTCCAATTTGTAACGACAACGATTATCGAAACTTATATAGTCAAAACTCAATTCGGTTTAGAAGACATTTTAGCAGCAGAGCTTAAAGAACTTGGCGCAAATGATATTATAAAGTTAAACCGCGCTGTTTCCTTTAGAGGAGACATGAAAACATTGTATAAAGTAAATTACCAAAGTAGGCTGGCCTTAAAGGTACTTCTTCCTATTAAAGAATTTACAGTTGCTAATGAGGAAGAACTTTATAAAGAAGCACTAAAAATCGATTGGACTTCTTTTTTTGATGTAGACCAAACGTTTGCCGTTGATGCTACTACATTTTCGGAACAGTTTAACCATTCTAAATATGTAGCATTAAAATTAAAAGATGCCATTGCGGATTCCTTCCGAAATAAATTAGGTGAACGCCCAAATGTAGACCCTAAAAATGCGGACTTACGTTTTAACGTTCATATTAAAGATAACCTTTGCACTATATCAGTTGATTCTTCGGGTACGGCTTTATTCCAACGTGGTTACCGATTAAAAACCAATACCGCGCCCTTAAATGAAATTTTAGCTGCTGGGCTAGTTCAGCTTTCTGGTTGGGACAAAAAATCGCCTTTAATTGATCCTATGTGTGGTTCGGGTACTATTTTAATAGAAGCCACTATGGCGGCTACCAATATTCCGGCACAATATTTCCGTGAGTATTTCTGTTTTATGGGCTGGAAAAGCTTTAAACCTGAACTTTGGGAAGAAGTAAAACGAGAAGCTGCGGCATTAGTTACTGGAGATTGCCCACCAATTTTTGGAAGTGACACCTCTGCCGAATCGATAGAAATCGCCAAACTCAACTTAAAAAATTCTGGATTTGATCGATTTATAGAAGTAAGACTTTGTTCTTTCGAAAAGTTAGAAAACCCTTACCCTGGCAACGCTACCTTAATTATGAACCCGCCTTATGGGGAAAGAATTGGGGAAGAAATTATAGACCTATACAAAAACATTGGTGATTGTCTTAAGACTAATTTCACCGATTGTGATGCTTGGATTATTAGTTCTAACATCCCTGCTTTAAAAAAAATTGGGCTTAAAACATCTCGTAAAATCCCTATGTACAACGGTTCGTTAGAATGCCGTTTCAATAAATACGAAATGTATAAAGGAACACGAAGAGTTATTGATGAGATTTAGAAGACTTACCCTAGAAGAGCTTAAACCTCTAGAAAAAGAATTTGTTTATTTCTTGGCTTCACACTCTATTCCCGCAGAGGATTGGGTTAAAATGAAGGAAGAGAAATCGGCCAGAGTAGATGAGCTAATTGAAGAATTTAGCGACTTTATTTTACAAGGAAGTTTACAAAAAATAGAATTTGTAGAGCAGAACCAAGCCGGCTCTGTTCTATTTTTTCACTTCGGAAAAAAAGACTTAGAAATCATTTCGGGAACAGGTTCTAAAAAGAAATCCGAAACTTGGGAAGATTATTTAAAAGCACATCCTGAAAATATTCTTATTTCTAAAATTCAGCATACACAAAACCGAGAAGACGTACTGTTTGACGTTTTAAACAAAGGCGGTTTTATTATTGAAGAAGAATATTATAATACCATAAAACAACTTTCTAAGTGATCTGGCTGATTATAGCAGTATTTATCAACGTTTATTTCTTCATTACTTTTAAGCTTTTCGGGAAATTTGGATTAGATACCTTTAAAGCCATCACTATTAATTATGTAGCTTGTTTTCTAACAGGCAGTATTTTTTTCAGTCTGAATCACAACATTGAAAGCATAGAAATACCGTCTAATTTCTGGATCTGGGCCGTAATCCTAGGTTGTTTCTTTATTTCTGTTTTCTTTATCATGGCCAAAACTGCCATTGATATTGGGGTTTCGGTTTCTACTATTGCTAGTAAAATTAGTATGGTTTTGCCTATTGCCTACAGCTTGTTTATTTCTCAAAAAGGAAGTTATGGAATCTGGAATGTTTTAGGTGTACTGATCGCTTTTGCCGCTATTATTCTTACTTCTATAAAACCAAAAGATCATTTAGAGGATTTACCGCCCACCAAAACAGCGTTCTGGGTAATGCTGGTTTTTCTTGGGGCAGGTATAGTTGATATGTTGGTGAATCATATTTCTACTATTTTCACCTTTAAAGCAGCCGACACATTGGTGCCTCTTTTTGCCTTTGGCGTTGCTGCTATTGTGGGGCTAACTACAACGCTTATCAAAACTAAAAAGCTTTCTTATACCAAAGGTGAAATTATTGGCGGCATTGCGTTAGGCGTTCCTAATTTCTTTTCTCTGGTAGTAGTCATTAGAGCTTTGGAAGCCTTTGATTACGATGGTGCTTTTATCTTCCCTGTATTGAGCGTGGCAACCATAATTGGTTCAGTTTTCTTCAGTATTTTACTGTTTAAAGAAAAACTAAGTGCCATGAATTTTGTAGGGGTTTTCCTCGCTTTCATTTCAATTTTATTAATCACACTGTAAGATGGAGGAAGGAGCGTATTTAACCATAGCGGCTACTTCGGAAGGTTTTTATAAAAATAAGGGCAGTAAATTTCATGCGTATGCGCATAAAGTGTATGCGGAAGAAGAAGTAAAAGAACTGGTAAAACAATATAAAAAAGACTATCACGATGCCCGTCATCATTGTTATGCATTTGTGATTGGCGAAAACGGAGAATCGTATAGAGCAGGTGACGATGGAGAACCGTCTAATTCGGCTGGCGCCCCTATTTTAGGTCAAATCCGGAGCAAAGAATTAAGCAATATTTGTGTAGTTGTCGTTCGGTACTTTGGCGGCACAAAATTGGGTGTTCCCGGATTAATTGAGGCCTACAAAACTTCCGCAGAAGATGCCTTAAACAATGCTGAAATCATAACCGAACACGTTTCTTTTTCGGTAGAACTAAAATTCACTTATGAAGAAATGAACACCATTATGAAGGTGATTAAGGATTATGATCTTCCTATTCTGAAACAAGAATTTGAAATGACCTGCTACATCAAAACCCGCGTAAAGAAATCGGATTGGGAAGCCGTTACGTCTCTTTTAGAAAACTTCATTGAATAAGGCTATTTTTGCTGAATAATTGGAAATTATGCTTTCGAAAAAACTATACATCCTTCTATTTTCATTGGCCGCTTTGGTCTACATACTTGGTTTAACCTTAATACACATTTTCGATATAGATGCAGCTCAATACGCTTCCATAGCCATGGAAATGATGCAAAGCGGAAGCTATTTAGAAGTCTTTCACCGTGGCAACGATTACTTGGACAAGCCGCCTTTAGTGTTTTGGTTGGGCGCTATTAGTTACGACATTTTTGGCATTAGCCATTGGGCATACCGTTTGCCTTCTTTCTTCGCTTCCATTTTAGGAATTTACGCTACCTATGGTTTAGCTAAACGTTTATACAACCAACATGTAGGTCAGCTTTCTGCGTTAATCTTGGCAACAACACATGTTTATTTTTTGCACAATCATGATGTTCGAACCGATACCTTATTAACCAACTTTGTAATCTTCGGGATATGGCAAACGTATGCTTACCTACAAGACAAAAAATTCATTCAGTTGTTTTTAGGATTCTCTGGTTTTGCTTTGGCTATGTTGGCAAAAGGCCCCATTGGGCTAATGGTTCCTGTTTTGTCCTTAGGTGCTCATTTCCTTTATAAAAGACAGTTTAAGAACTTTATAAAGCCCGAGTGGTTAATCGGTTTAGTGATCATCGCCTTTTGGTTGGCGCCAATGGTTTATGGCTTGTACACGCAATTTGATCTTCAGCCTGAAAAAACAGTTAATGGAGTTACCGGTGAATCGGGTGTTAAATTCTATTTCTGGACACAGAGTTTTGGTCGTTTAACCGGTGAAAACGTATGGTCTAATGATTCTGGATTTGATTTCTTCTGGCATACTTTTCTTTGGGAATTCATGCCTTGGATGATGCTGGCTTATTTCAGTGTGATTAGAAAGTTGTTTCTTTTGGTGAAAACGAAATTCAACAAAGACACGTTACCCGAAGTTATTACACTGGCTGGTTTTCTATTAGCTATGATTGCTTTGTCGAAATCGCATTACAAATTGCCGCACTACATTATGGTGATTTTCCCGCATGCCGCCATTCTTACCGCCCACCAGATTTATGAAATCTTTACCGAAAAAGAAACGTGGTTTAAACCCTTTTACATCATTCAAACCATTATCGTTTTCTTATTGATGGCCTTGTTTGCCGTCATCAATCTTTGGTTCTTTCCAATGCCTTGGTATTGGTTGTTTTTTGCTGTTGTTTTATTTGGAACGGCCATTTATTTCGCTTTCAGTAAGGATAAAAAAGTGAAATTCATTGTCCCTTCTGCTTTGGCCATTATCGCTTTTAATTTGGGAATGAACCTAAACTTCTACCCTTCTTTAAACCAATACCATACTGGTGCAGTTGCCGGAACCATACTTCGGGAGAAAATGAAAATCCCTAAAGATCATATTTACGGATATAAAGTGCAGCACCATTCTTTTGATGTTTACAGCCACCAAATCGCACCTATTATTTACAACTTAGAAGCAACAAAAGACTTTAAAGGAGATTATTACTTCTATACTAACGAAGAAGGAAAAAACGAATTAATGCGCTTAAAACACAGCCTAGTAATTGACGAATTACCCAATTACCATGTGCTTATTCTAAATGGAAAATTCTTGAATCCGGCTACTAGAGATGAGGTGACAAAACCTTATTATATTGTTAAAGTGTTGTTTTAAACACTTAACTGGAAGTCATTTTATGCCAATAGTGAATATGATTTTGATACATTAACTCTGACTAAATTATTTTTTTACAATGGAATATATTCTTAAAGATGACTACAATCAAACAACTATTACTGAATCTTCAATAATAATTAAAGCAAGAACCACAAAAGTAAAAATCGTGGCTTTCTGGGCTATCAGTTTAATCTGTAGTTATTTCTATTTAAAATCTATTGAAACTAACATTCTATTATCTGTCACTTTTTTAATTTCTTACTACTTATTTTTAATAATGTTTACATTTTCATTTAGGGAGGTCAAGTTTAATAAATCTCAAAAAATGATCTTTATAAACTTTGGCATATTCAATACTAAAATCCCTTTTTTAAATCAGCTACCTAAAGCTTATTGTAATGCAAAATTTTCTGTTGAAAGTCCTGAGCATGGCTTATCACATTGGTCGATTAACATTAATTCTGGTTGTAAAATACTTCACTTCAAAAATGAAAATCAAGCTAAGACCTATTTAGAATTTTTAAGACAATCTATATACTAGAAATTGAATAACCATCTTTATTTTCTGTTCAATCTTGCTGCATTAAAAACGAATAAATTCACAAAACCAAGAACTTATAACGCAAAACACCTTAATACCCCTCCGTATTATTCTCTTCTTTTTCTTTAAGTAGTTTCTTTTCTTTCTCACTTTCTACATCGTCAAAGAAACGTTTCCAAGCGAAGGGATCAAAAATAGAAACATAACCGCTTTGGTACATATAACGCTGTTCCATATATTGAATCTGTTTATTCATATAATACGCATGATTCATACTACCATCATCCTCTAGGGTATATAACATACGCTCCAAAATCTGATCATTAAGGTTTTTATTCATATTGCTTTGTTCCTTTTCTATAGGAATATGCATGGCAAGAAAAGCTTGCTTAAAAACCCTTTCAGATGGAAAAGGACGGATTTCAATCACAGGGAGCATTGTAGTATCTTCCGATAAACGAATAATTACCGAGTAATTGGCTAAAGAATCATTAGGTACCGTATAAATTTCTTTACGAAAACCAATGGCGGCAATTATTAAAGAATCTCCAGGTTTTGCTGGTAAAGAGAAGTATCCTAGTAAATTTGTACTGGTTCCTCTACCATTTTTACCACTAAAAACATGTACACCTGGTACACCAAGCATACTGTCTCCTTCAACAATAATTCCAGAAAATTGAATAAGTCCCTGTTTGTCTTTTCCTTGAGCTTGTGCAGCTATAAAGGAAAAGGACAGTAAGAGCATGATTATATACGTTCTCAAGCTTAGTTTCATTTATATCTAAATCAAAAATAGTAATTTCAGGTTTATAATAACTTAATTAAATAGAATAGGAAATATCAATAATTACTGATTTCTCAGTTTTCAGTTTAAAAGAGCTTTTTAGAGTTCTTTCATTGGTCTAATTTCTAGAATCTTTATTATGCGGCTTAAAGCTATAAATCTTACTACTGCTACACAGATTTTCAAGTGCTTTTCGGATGAATCTAGAATACGGATTTTAAACCTGATTAAGAGTTTTGAAATGATGTGTGTTTCGGACTTAGAACAGATTTTAGACTATACACAGGCTAAAACGTCTAGGCATGTAATTTATTTAAAAAACAATGGCCTTTTAACTACCGAAAAACACGACCAGTGGACCTATTATAGAATTAAAGATGAATTTTTAGAAACCACAGAACGTTTTCTGAGACCCGTGCAAAAAGACCAACAATTACAACAAGACCTTAAGACTTTTAAGACCATGTACGCCAACAATACATTGGCACTTAGAAGGCTACACAATATTCAAAAAAAATATATTCTACCCGAATTATAATGAAAAAGTACAAACATGTTTTCTTTGATTTAGACCATACTCTTTGGGATTTTGATAAAAACTCTAGCGAAACATTAGAAGAACTTTTTATTACTTACCAACTGGCGGAAAAGTTAAACACCCATTCTGAAAAATTTATAGAAGTATACTTAAAAATCAATCAGAAGATGTGGATGCTTTACAATCAGAATAAGGTATCTAAGCAAGAATTAAGAGATACGCGTTTTAAACTTCTCTTTAAAAAATTTAAATACAACAACGCAGAATTAGCCAGAACAATTGATAACGAATACATTAATACTTGTCCCAAAAAAGGTAAACTGATAGAAGGTGCTTTAGAAGTGGTTGAACATTTGAGTAATGACCACATCATACATGTGATTACTAATGGTTTTCAGGAAACACAAGAAACTAAAATTAAATACGCGGGTTTAGAACCTTACATTTCAGAATTAATTACCTCAGAAAACTCTGGTTATCAAAAACCACATACGGGGATTTTTAGCTTTGCTTTAGACCGCATAAAATCGAATAGAAAAGAATGCATTATGATTGGTGACAATTTAGAAACAGATATTAAAGGAGCCAAACAAAGTAGAATGGATCACATCTTTTTTAATGAAATGCGAATTGACCGAAGAAAACTAAGAGTGCAACACGAGGTTTTTAAACTACTAGAAATTAAAAAAATACTGCCCTAATCACTGAAACACTATCTAAAGAGTACGGTCCCCAAAAGTGGGTCTATAATTGAAAACGGGGTTACTAAATCTTAACCAATAAAAAAGCCCATCAGAAGTTGATTCTGATGGGCTTTGGTTTTATAGTTATTCTTGTTTTTCTTTTTTACTCTTGTTTCTTGTTTCTTGTTTGTTTTACCCTCTACTTCAAGATCGTTACCGTCCCTGATTCCGGGGCTTTGTCGGGTTCGTTAAATTCTACCGTCCAATAATACGTGGCCATCGGTAGGTTCTTCCCATCAAACTGATCGTAATATCCGCCGTACTTCTCAAACACTAATTGACCCCATCTGTTGTATACCTTCATCACCGCTTTGTTATAGGCCGTTAAGCCTTCTACTACCCAGCTGTCATTTAAACCGTCTCCGTTAGGGGTAAATGCCGTTGGTGGTAAAAACGGTTTCGTTGCTCTTATATCTATGCTGTCTTTGCTCTCACACGCTCCGTTTACTACTGTTACTACCAATCTAGCTACTTCTTCATCTAATGGATCTATTATTGGATTTACTATGCTTTGGTCATTCAACCATGCTAATATCTCCGATTCCGTTAGTTTTGACGTTAAGCTTTCAGCGTTCCAGCTTGCTACATAATCTGTAGGTTGTAAGTTCGTCACATAACCATTCAACTGGTATTCCGGTAAGTCGTTGTTTACATCTACAGGTACTGTAATTACTGGTTTCCCTTCTAGTATGATTACCGGTTTCTCATCTATAGTTACCTCAAACGGTCCATTCTCTGCTTTGCTGTAGAACTCTTGACAACCCTTGATGTTCGTTAATTCTACACTTATATCTCCTTGTTGACTTGGACTCCCCAGCGTGATCGTTGTACCTGTTAAAACACTACCGTCTCCCAAGGTCCATATTGCCTCTTCTATCTTATAGTGTTTATCGTCTGCCGTCGCTTGACCCGAGCTTACCGATAGAGATAGGTCATTGTCACTCTCACAAATCAAGTTATCTCCTACAATAGTAAATGCTTCAAACGTATAATCTCGTAAACTAATTTGATCACTGGCTGTACTTGTAGTAAAACAGCCTTGACTTGGATCTGTTAAACTAGCATTTACTATAATGTCTCCGTCTGTTAAGTTTTCGATGCCTGGTAGAAGTAAACTTCCATCTGACTGATTGGATGGTATTCCTCCTGTTGGGTTTCCAACAATTGTAAAATCATATTCTACATCTACTCCCGTTAAGTTTACTCCCGATCCGCCTTCTACTTTTATATCATACGCGCTTTCTAATCCACAGATCGCATACAAGTCTCTTGTGAGTACCGAATCTAAGGGCGATTCATTGTCTAAGCTTAAAGCTACCTCAAATGGCTTTTCTGATAATAACTCTATTGTAGTATCTGCTTCTGCTCCGTAATATCCACAGGCGTTGCCGTATTCTACTATTATAGTTGAGGCAGCATCCGTAAAGGCTGGCATTTCTGATTTCGATACATTTAGAGTAGCACTTGTGGTCGTTCCTAAATCTAATCCTCCAAAACTCCATCTGTATTCTGTATGGTTTGTTCCTGTTGGTGTAGTTTCTAGTACTTCCCCTGTAGTGGTCTCACAGATACTGTTGCCTCCTCCTTGTATTTCTACAATAGAGTTTAAGTAATCCGCCGATCTTGGCTTTAAGTTCACCGTTACCGTTTCCGTAGCGGGGATACTCAAACCACATTCGTTCTTTGCCGATACTTCTACCGTTACACCTGTTCCTGTCGCTCCTGTTGTTGCGGCTTGTTGAATAAAGTTTACCTTAACTTCATCACTTCCTTGACCTGTATTGATGATCGCTTGGCTATTAGATAACCTCCACATATAGTCTGTAGCTGTAGGTACTAATCCTACACTATAAGTGCCTATACTGTCTTCACATATACTTGCAGGACCCGTTATACTTGGCTGTCCAGGTACGTCTATTACCGTTAACACATAGGTAGCTACCGATGGGCTTGTTGGAAAATTATCATTGGTTATTGTATATGTGAAATTATACGTCCCTGCTGCTAATTCCGTATCAATGGTTAATGTTGGCGTTGTATACGTTCCATTTGGCGTTCCTAAAGCCCCGTCTATATCTACCCACTCTGCCTTTTCATTAAATGGTGCACTAGGGAATCCTACGGTGCTTCCTGTTAATAATACCTCTCCTGTACTTGTGATTAAAGTATCCGAACAGGCTTCAGCATCTGCATCACTTGAGGTGATCTTCGCAACACTTCTATCTACTCTTTCTATAAAACCTTGGTCATCATCACTTGGACATACACCTCCTGTATCACTTACCACTACATCTACCGTATACGTCTCATTCAATACTAAACCTGACGCTGTTTCTGTAGCTGTGTTTCCTGATATACTTGGGCTGCCTGAACCTGTGATAGCCCATGTTATTTCATAACCCAATCCTAAATCCGTTACTTCTACATCCTGCGTAGCGCCGCCTGTCTGAACAGTCATTCCGCTTTCTGGGGTAATTAACGTAGCCACTGGAGCAGCCGTTACTGTTACTACTATCTCGTTGAGGGATTTGACGTGTCTAAATCTGCGTTGTCTACTGTTACTTTTATCGTATACACTCCTACCGGTGTACTTGTGTCTAAAGTCGCTGTCTCTCCTGTTCCTACATGCGTTAATACTCCTGTTCCGCCATCTTCCCATACCGCCGTTTCACTCGCTAAATAATTTCCGAAGTGGCCGACTAAGGTTAAACGCATCCCTACGCATACTTCTTGGTCTGCTCCTAAATTAGGGATCGTGTTATTTACTCGTACTAAAGTCTTCTCTTCAAAGGCTGCCGGACATACTCTCCTGCATTATCACTTACCGTCCATCTTACTACGGTTTCGTTATTCGGATGGCTGCAGTTGTTGTCATTACCTGTTACATCTACATCCTCTCCTGTTCCTGTAATAGCTCCTTCTCCACTTTCACTTGTCCATACGCCTGTATAACCTGTACCTGCTGCTGTACGCTGTAATTGGATATGGATTTGCATTCCCTACATAAGCAGGGTCTGTCGTTGGGGTTAAAATTGTGGCCGTTGGGGCTTCTACTCCTATTACATCTATTGTAGCTGTAGCTTTATTAGCTGTTGGAGCACTTAGGCAACTTGAGTTAGAAGTATATTCTACCGTTATGGTCGTCGTTCCGGCTACTACCGTAAAATCATACGTGTTCGCTCCTGTTGTAGGGCCTTGGCTTCCCCCATTAGCGTCTGTGAATTCGTATTCATCCAAGGTTCCTCCATTGTTTCCCGTGGCTGTGATCGTTACTACATCTCCAACACACAAAGTCGTTGGATCTGCATTCGTTATCGATACCGTTGGATCCGCTATCCCTTTTCCTGTTATTGTATAACTCTCTGACTCATCTGCACAGTAACCATTGGTACTACTAATCGTCCAAGTCATCGCTAGCTGCTTCACCAGCTTCTAAGCCTGTTAAACTAGAATTAAATTGATTCGCTGTATAACTTACATTTCCATCTCCGCCTGTCTTTACGTTATCCGTCCACGTACCTATTCCTGGGCTTGGATCGTTTCCGCTTAAGGTAACTGCGTCCGCTATACAAATGTCTGCATCCGATCCTACTACTGCCGTTGGGATTGCTTCGTCTACTGCTATAGCTATATCTCCAGATACTCCCACACATGTATTGGCATCCGTTGGGATCATGCTTACCGTTACATCTGCATCGCCTGCTGTAAAGTCAAACGTTCCATCTCCATTATCTACAACACTTGCGCCTGTTCCTGTTGGTGTTATTGTTGCCGTGCTATAAGAATGACCTGTGGCAAAGTTATTGTCTGTAATCACTGTACTTGAACCTTCACATAACGTGACATCATCTGCTGTTAAGTCTAATACCGGTACAGGATTAACCGTTACTACTACATCTACGGCATCGCTGAAACAACCGTCTATTTCCGCTGTAACACTATAGGTGCCTGCATCCGTTGTGGCCGCTGCCGTTGCTACCGTAGGGTTTTGTACCGTACTTGTATAACTGTTTGGTCCTGTCCATGCGTATTCAATAGTACCTGTGCCCGTGGTACTACTAGTAGATACTAAATCCAACTGCGCTCCTGCACAGATCTCTACTGGGGTCGTTACTACAGGATCCGTTGGGGTCGGGTTCTCTGTTACCGTTACCGCTAAGGATGTTTCCTCACATTCTCCATTCGTAGCTACTATAACATAGTCCTTTGTTCCGGTTATATCTATTAATTGTGTACGTTGCCCCTAAACTTGCTCCTGTTATTGCAGTTCCATCCCACTCGTACCATTCTACTGTAGAAACATCACTAATACCATCCGTTCCTGTTAAATCTACGCCTGTTAAACCTTCACAGTATTCTAAATCAGTTCCTGTAGTGGTTACTGAAGGACTGGTAAGGCATCAATACTTCTATCTCAATTGTCTGTTCCAATACACAGCCTGTAGTATTTCTTATCCCAACCGTGTAAATTCCATTAATAGTTGGATCTACTGTTCCAGCTGGAATCGAATAAGTATCTGATGATCCCGTTAAATTTGGCGCTGTGCCTCCATCTATAGCCGTACTTGTATATATCTCAACACCTGAAGAGTTTAAAACATAAAACTCAAAGTCTTTATCTACGGATAAAGGATCAGGTGTTGGCCAAGTAGCTGTTAACTCTAAATCTACTGCTGTGCCTTCACATGTCTCTACTTTTCCGCCATCTGCAACAGTAGTAGTATTATACGCTACTGTTAAACCGTCTGGTTGGGTACATGGTGGGCATTTCTTATAAATAGATCTACCGGAATACGACCACAAACATAATCTGAACCTTTTTCAAAATTAAGATTAAAGAAATGTCCCCCTTTTAAATTTCCTCCCGTTTGATTGTTTTGAAAATTTTGAGTCATACCAGTCATATGTAAAATATCACCCGTTAGATCATCCACTATATTGACATGATTTTGTTGACAAGCAGCTAAACCAATCTTAATATCACCTGTACCAGCTTTATTTGTAAGAGCCACATTCGCTAAGGAAATAAAGAAAGGGTTTCCGTTAGGATCTCCATCAATATCAATATCTAAAGGAACTGTATAAGTTTGAACCACTGTTTGTCCACCTGTACGTGTATGACTAACGGAAACGTGAAATTTGATATTAATTTAGTTTGATCCGCTATATAATTATTGTTATTATCCAGCTTCTCCTCCATAAACAGCGAAATTCAAATCACCTGAAACAGACTGTCCAGCATTATATACGTCATAAATAACCGCTATATCAACAGAAGTTAGATTCAAAGATGAAAATGCTTCAAACCTTGTTTGATTATTAGGGCCTTGAGCCTGGTTGTTATTCAGACTACCACCATTTCCTGAGAATGTAGGATCACAAGACTCATTTTGTTTAAAAACCTCTCCCTTATACACAGTAACATCACCAACCCATAACCTAATACAATTATCTGAATTAACTGTAGCGGTAGAGATATCTAAACTTTCTTTGGCATCTCCTATAGTTTTTGCAAGGTATCTGTAGAACTTTCAGTATTAAACCAGCCATAAACAGCGGTAGGATTTGTTGTTTCTACATAAGACTTAACCGTATTGGTACCGCAATAAAACAAACTATCTGTAGGCTCTGAATAATCCGGTGCACTATAAGAAATTACTACTTCATCTATAGCTTCAGGACATGAGGAGCATCCACCAGCAGAATTACGAGTTATTTCTACAATATAGGTACCTGCTTCAATTACTTCTAGCCTTGCTGCATCAGTTGTTGGAGTAACATCTGTCTCAACTCCATCTTCATCTATCCAAGTCCACTTGTATTCATAAGTACTGGCCTCTGAACCAGCATATAATTCTTCAGTAAAACCATAACAAACCTCAAAATCAGCTCCAAGATCAGCTTCAGGACATGGTTCTGCTATGTTGGATATACCACTTAGTTTAGTTGGAATAAATCTTGATGAGGTATTACCCAACCCTAACTGCCCTTTATTGTTAGCCCCCATAACCCATATCTCGCGTTGTAAGGTTGTTTTATCTTGTGTAATCACATAGAATACTCCATCACCATCTGAAACTGCTACAACATTAACGTCATTCGCATTAATTAAAGTAGTACCGTCTCTAAACTGAGTAACTTGAGTTGGTTCAAAAGTTTCTGGTTTATCAGCAGCAGTTGCACCTGTCTGGTTTAAACCCAACTGACCTCCATGCGTATTGTTTGCAAAAGTTTCTCCCCCTAAAGGATAAGTACCCGGCCCACCAAAAGTATATAATGATCCGTTTCCGTTTTCTGTAACTACCACAGCAGAACCTATCTGGGAAGCAGAAACAAAAGTAGCATTAGCTAAAGGAACGGTACTTACCAGAAGGTCCCGAAGTCACAAGTGTAGCCCCTGGAAACGTACTTCCATTTGTTTGACCATGTCCTGCTTGACCGGCATAACCAGCTCCCCATGACCATACATTACCACTAGCATCTATGGCAAGAGCATGTTGGTCACCTGCTGTAATCTGAACAATATCACTTAAAAAACCTGTAGCAGTGTAATTACCATTAGATGTGCCACTCTCAACTCTATTAGCGGTAAAAGACCCCACCTGAGCTGCGGTGCCTTGACCTAAAGTACTATTATTACCATTATAACCAAAAGAGTAAACATTCCCATCATCCGTTAAAGCTACTGCTGCTGCATCCGAAGCATCAACCTGTAATACATTTCTTAATATATTCCCATTTTTATCCCTAACATATACAGGAGTATTAGAAAAAGCCATTGTAGTATTATCATTACCTAATAAACCAGCTATTTCACTTGTTTGACCACTCTGTGTGTAAAACGTACCTACATTTGACCCCCATGACATTAATGCTCTATCTGGACCTACAATAGCATAGGACGCCACATTACCACCAGTAATATATTTAACGTCTGATAGAAAATTAGAACCGTCTTGCCCATCTGCTACGGTTTGCTCACCCTTCAATACCTGAGCTGGAGAAGTAACATCAGCCGCAGAACACGAACCACTTTTAACTTGAGCTAAAGTTCGCCCTCCTTGTCCGTTACCAACTTGACCATCACAGTTACCGCCCCAAGCCCATACATAACCATCGCAATCTAATGCTAATGAATGAGAACCAGAACCACCATCTGCTTGAAGAATTAAGGTACCTGAAGGAAATGTTGTTATTACTTGAGGAGTGTTAGTTTGAGCTCCGAAACTTGGGTCACCTAGTTGACCGTCTGAATTGTCTCCCCAGGAATACAATTCACCCGTTGCACTTACTGAAAGCGAAAAACGACCACCACCAGACACTGTAAATTCTTGACCATAAACATGGTTCAAAGAATTCAGTAAGAATAATATTAATGATAAACGTAAAATTTTCATTTTGACAGTTTTATATATTCAATTGTAAAAGTTGTGCTTCCTAATTATATACTTATATACCCTTATGATGAAATAGGTAACTTCAAAAATACAAAAAATTATAATTAATACTAGTCATTTAAATACCCTGCAATCAAAAGTAATAGAATCACTATCAAAATAGCCTTTAATTTTATTATAGAAAGGATATAAACACAGTTTAAAAACCCTTTAATAAATCATTCTTTATATTCAGAATAAATTCATGAACGCAAAAAGACACGTCCATCCTAACGATAAACATTACATCTATCATAGATTTATAAAAAAGGTTGTCTCAAAAGTCAATGAATGTCGTCAGTCTAATCCCAAGTAGTTAGGAGAGATATCTATTTCTGTTGGAAAAGAATGTATTAACTAATCTGGTTCTTAACTTTTGATCATTATGACGAGCTTTTGAGACCGCCCTTTTATTAATTTTTATTTTGCTTTTGCATGTATTATTTAGCCGAAATAAATTCTATTAAATCAACCACTTTATTAGAATACCCCCACTCATTATCGTACCACGAGATCACTTTCAAGAATGTTGGAGAAAGCATAATACCCGCATCGGCATCAAAAATTGATGTTCTAGAATCACCCAGAAAATCATTGGAAACTACGGCGTCTTCAGTATATCCTAAAATTCCTTTCATTTCATTTTCAGCACTTCTTTTGAATACCTGTTTCACCTCTTCGTACGTAGTTGGTTTAGTTAAACGTACCGTAAAATCTACTACTGAAACATTAGGCACGGGTACTCTAAACGAAGTTCCGGTTACTTTACCATTCAAAGCGGGAATTACTTTACCTACCGCTTGAGCTGCACCGGTAGAAAAAGGAATAATGTTTTGGTAAGCGCCTCTTCCTCCTCTCCAAGAACGAGCAGAATTACCATCTACCGTTTTTTGAGCGGCTGTTACCGCATGTACCGTAGTCATTAAACCTTCTTCTATTCCCCAATTGTCCATTAGTACTTTCGCCAGCGGAGCTAAACAATTAGTGGTACAAGATGCGTTAGAAACAATTTCTAAATCCGGTGTGTATTTTTCCTGATTTACACCCATTACAAACATGGGGGTATCATCTTTAGACGGACCTGTCATTACTACTTTTTTTGCACCGGCTTTTAAATGCGCTTCTGTAGTTTCTTTGGTCAAAAATACTCCTGTGGCTTCGGCAATGTAGTCTGCACTAACCGCAGCCCAGTTAATTTTTGCAGGATCTTTTTCTGCTGTAACTCTAATAGGTTTACCGTTTACCACTAATTCCCCATCTATTACCGCAACTTCTCCTTTAAATTGACCATGTGTAGAATCGTATTTCAGCATATAGGCAATATATTCAACATCCATTAGATCGTTGATGGCAACTACCTCTACATTGTTTCTTTCCTGTGCTACTCTAAAAACAAGTCGCCCAATTCTTCCAAATCCGTTAATTCCAATTTTTATCATTGTTTTAGGTTTTATAGTTAAACATATTGTACCACTTAGTACATAATTACGTAAATTTTTTTAATCCAATATTTTAAGATTCTGACTCACAACTTCAATTAATAAATCATTACCAGAATGCATACGTTTGGTAATATTCATGCCGTTCCAAATATTTATTAAATACTTGGCTATAAACTCTGGTGATTTAGCTGTGTGTAATTTCCCAGTCTTAATTGCTTCGGAAACAACCTCTTTAAATACATCTTCTAACTGTTTTAAATAAAGAGCTGCTTTATCCTTAAGTGCTTCATTTAAGTTGGCCATTTCTACTACGGTGTTACCCAATAAACAACCGTAATTTTTAAAGTATTCTTGTGTATGCAAACGTTCTAAAAACAAATTTTTTATTACTGAAATTTTATCTTCGGCTTTATTTAATTTATTCTGAAGGTTAGATAAAGACTGCTTAGCTCTGAATTCCATACATCGTTCAAAAAGTTCTTCTTTCCCTCTTTTAAACTGAAGGTAAAAACTTCCTTTACCCATATTCATGGCCTTCAATAAATCTTCGGAAGAGGCCGATTCATATCCTTTCTCCCAAAAAACATCAATGGCTTTTTGTAATACTTCTTCTTCATCAAATTTTCTTGGTCGCCCTGCCATAACACAAATATAGAAAATTTTATTATTGTACCAATTAGTACAATAATAAAATTACATAAAAAAGCCTCAACAATTCTGAAGAGGCTTATTAAAAAAAGTAAATAGAATTACCCAAGCATGGGCATATACTTGTCTTTATTATCTACAATAACAAGTACGTTAATAGCCATCATAATTAAAGGTATAGCCAAACCTGCAGGATCATGGGCCGCATGATGTGCAACAATACCCACCATAACAGGCAAAATCACCAGAGCAGCTAAAGCTCTAGTTTTGGGGATAATAAACATTACCCCTCCTATTACTTCAATAAAAGCTACCAAAGGGAAAATCCATTTAATAGTTGCAAAAGCACCAAACAAAGCCATTTGCTCTTCGGTTAATTCTGGCATTGGCAAGTAATTAAAGAACTTATTAAGACCTGCATTGATCATCATTAAACCAAACAATAGGCATAGAATAAATAATACTTTGTTTTTCATGGTATGAATTATTTTTTATGTGTAAAAATAGCTTAAAAGTGTGTTTATTTATTCATAATCTAAAGGCTCTTTTAAAGATTATTTCTAAGTTAGATTTGAATTGAAAATAAAACGAATACAAAGATATGAAAGCAGTAGGATTCACTAGCTCTTTACCTATAAAAGAAAGCAATAGTTTTATTGATTTTGAAACAGAAATACCACAAGCTACCGGGCATAATTTATTAGTTAAAATTGAAGCCGTTTCGGTTAACCCTGTCGATTATAAGATAAGACAAAATAGTGCTAAAGACACAAAACTTGAAAGTCTAAAAATCATTGGTTGGGACGCCGTTGGTATTGTGCAATCTATTGGTGAACAGGTTACACTTTTTAAAACAGGTGACAAAGTATTTTATGCTGGGGACTTAACTAAAGCGGGTTCTTATGCCGAATTTCAATTGATAGACGAACGCATTGTGGGACATGCTCCTTCGGCTATTTCTAGTACTGAAGCCGCAGCTATGCCTTTAACAGCACTTACTGCATGGGAAGTTTTATTCGACCGTATTCGCATTCAGCCAGAAAAAGATAAAGGAAAAAGTATTCTAATTATCGGTGGTGCTGGCGGCGTTGGTTCTATTGCTATTCAATTAGCTAAATATGCAGGACTTACTGTATTAGCTACAGCTTCTAGGCCTGAATCCAGCGATTGGTGTAAAAAATGGGGAGCAGACTATGTAGTTAACCATGGTGATTTAGTAAACGAAGTACATAAAGCCGGCTTTAAGCAAGTGAACTTTATTTTGGACTTTGTTGACACCAACAGTTATTGGGATATTATGGCCGAATTGATAAAACCACAAGGTCATATTGCATCAATCACAGGTTCATCAGAACCTTTAGCACTTAATAAAATTAAAAGTAAAAGCGTCAGTTTTTCTTGGGAATTAATGTTTACGCGCTCTATGTTTCAAACAGAAGACATGATAGATCAGCACCAAATTCTAAATAAAATAGCTCATCTATTAGACCAAGGAATATTACAATCTACTTTAAACCATACACTTAAAGGTTTAAATGCCGAAAACTTTAAAAAAGCACACGCTATGCTGGAAAGCGGAAAAACTATTGGAAAAATAGTGATTGAGTATTAGTAAATAAAACCGAACCTAGTTCAATCTTAATACGGCTGTAAAAATCACTAATAATATTGCTATTGAACTAGGTCATACTATTTAATTAAAAAGAATTATACTTTTTTCCAATTTGAAAAAACGCTAACCTATACAGCAAAAAATTTCCTCTGAAAAAAATCAAACAATTAAGCCTTTAATATACAAGACTAGTAACTTCATTTTAAAGGGTATCAATTTAATTTTTCAGCTAAAAAAAAGACCTCTTATGCTGAATAATAATAATTTAGGATTTCAATAATTTTTTACGAAGTAGCTAAAATAAGTTTACTTTTATTGAATAGAAGTACACAAATGCGCGAAAAACTTTACAAAACCTTCTCTCCTCAACAAGATTTTTCTGATTTAGATCATATCATCATCGGCTCGGGTTTAGGTGGATTAACCGCCGCTACTTGGTTGGCTAAAGCCGGTAAAAAAATAGCCGTTTTCGAACAACATTACGTACCCGGTGGATTCACGCACAGCTTTAAACGTAAACACGGATTTCAATGGGATGTTGGCGTACATTATGTAGGTAATGTAGAAGAAGGCAACGGACTTCGGACCTTATTCGATTTTCTTTCTAAAAATAAATTAGACTGGAAATCTATGGGTGATGTGTATGATGTTGTAAACATTGATGGAGATGAGTACCAAATTAAAGCTGGTGAAGAGGCTTACCGTCAACAAATGATAAGGTATTTTCCAGAGGAGGAAGCCGCTATTAACAAATATTTACGACTGATCAAAAAAGCCAATAAAGTCGCTCAACTTTTTTTTGTCGAAAAAGCCTTTCCTAGAGTTCTAAATGAAACTTTGGGTTATTTTTTCAGAAATCCTTACGCAAAATATTCGCAGCGTACTACTTTAGAAATATTAAAATCGTTAACCGATAATAAACGCTTAATAGCCGTTTTATGCGGCCAATGTGGTAATTACGGACTATCTCCTAAATACAGCAGCTTTGGTGCTCATGCTTTAGTCATCGCTCATTTTATGGAAGGTGGATATTTCCCTGTTGGAGGTGCACCAGAAATTGGCAATTCCATAATAGAACATTTAAATTCTTTAGGCGGAACTGTTTATGTAAATGCTTCGGTTAATGAAATTGTAACGAAAAAAAATAAAGTAAAAGGAATACGCATTGGTGAAAAATTTATCCCTTGCAAAAGTGTTTTAAGCAATGTGGGCGTGAACAACACCTTCAATTATTTATTAAGCGAAAAAGATAGAAAACGTTGTGATTTCAGTTTAAAAGAAGTGGCGCCTTCTAGTGGGCATCTTTGCTTGTATATTGGTTTAGACCAATCGGACGAGGCTTTAAACCTGCCTAAATACAACACTTGGTCTTACAAAAGTGAAAACTACGACGCAATTTTTGATGAAATCACCTTAGAAAATGCGCCTAAACAGTTTGCTTATATTTCATTTCCTTCGGCTAAAGATCCAGAATGGGCAACTACACACCCAAACAAGGCCACTATACAAGCTATTTCGGTAAGCAAATACGACTGGTTTAAAAAGTACGAAGAGACTCCTTGGATGAAACGTGGTGAAGAATACTCGCAACTAAAAGAAGATTTTAAGAATTCTATGTTAGAGCACCTTTATGGTTTATTCCCACAAATTAAAGGACATATTATTTCTACGGAAGTTTCTTCTCCGCTAACCACGGCTCATTTTTCGAATTATAAAAACGGAGAAATTTATGGTTTGGCGCATACCCCGGAACGGTTCAACTTACCTATTTTAAGACCAGAAACCCGGATTAAAGGACTTCGATTAGTGGGACAAGACATTACTATAGTTGGTGTTGCCGGCGCTATGTTATCGGGTATGTTGGGCGCTATTACCATTCTGAAATGGCGGGTTTGGCCTATTTTTAAAAATATGAGGAAGGTGGATAGCTGATATTATTAAAGGCCGACAAGTTTTAAACCTTGCCGACCTTTTTATATTATAAAAACTCCCCGTCTAAAAACTTAATTTCATACGGAAGATGTACCAAGGACTTCCCTCCTTCTTTGGTTACAAATACCGTATCCGAAATACCAAATCGGCTTTCTTTAGCGTATTTAGATTCCGGAATTTCAATATAGGACAATACATGGAAAACCATATTTTCTTGAAGCACCGTATTATTACCTGTAATCAAAGAAATTATGTGACCTTCTCCCCAGTCTGGCGCAAAAGCAGTACCCACAGAATACCCGGAACGTGAAGTCTGTTTACCGCCAAACTTGTTTTTTCTAATCACCGACTGATTTACTTCATCTACTTCTCCGGCAGTAATACCTGGTTTCATAGATTTAATAGTAGCAGTTAAAGCCTCTGCTAGAATGGCTTCAATTTCTTTGTACCAAGGCTCTGGCCTACCTAAGAAAATAGTACGCATCGTTGGGGCATGGTAACGTTCAAAACATCCAGCACCTTCAAACAAAATAAATTCATTGGGCTGAAGTGTTCGGTTCATAAACGTAGCGTGGGGCAAATAACTTCTAGGTCCGGAAGCTACAAACGGTGGCATGGCCATGTAATGACCACCTGCTAAAAGCGCACCTTTATAAAACGCTGCAGCAATATCATTTTCCGTTTTACCAATGGAAGCTTGTTTTAAACCTTCCTGCATACCCATATTCGTAAAAATACCTGCTTTCTGAAGTTTTTGTATTTCTAAAGTAGACTTCACCATTCTAAAATCTTCTACCAATCCAGAAACATCTACCCATGTGGTATCTTTTATCTTTTCTTTAATCTGGGTAAATTCTGTGTTTCGTAAAAAATAACTGTGCAACTCTACCCCTATCTTTTTACCAACTAAACCCTGTAGTTTAAAACTCTCTTCCAGAACGTCCATTGGCTCTTCATTATCCAAATAAACATAACTGTGAGACAGATAGGTTCTGGCATCAATATTTGGTTGTTCTAATCCCCTTAAAACCATAAAAGGTTCTTCTACTAAAGGAATTATTAATGCCTGAAAATACCAATATCCCAAAGTTTGGTAACCGGACATATAAAAAATATTTTCCGGTGTGGTGAGCATAACGGCATCCAGATTTTTATCGCGGATTTTAGAACGTACTTTCTCTAAACGTTCCTGAAATTCCGACATTGGGAAGATTATATCTTGACGGCTATAACCTACTCCTTCTATTTTTAAATTCTGATCGTTTAGATCGCCAACTTTAGTATATCTTATGTTCATAGATGTTAGTAGTTAAAGATTTTTATCCCAATACATAACCAAGGTCTTTATAGATTCAAATGCCTGATACATGGCCTCCTCTCGAACGTATTCATTAGGGTGGTGTCCTGTTCCACTTTCAATAAATAGCAAAGAAGAAGGTATTCCATGTGATGATAAAACACCAATATCTTGTCCGGGAACCGATATACTCCCTTTCATAATTCTATTGTTAAATTTTTCGCTTAAAACCGCTTCTACTTGTTGGGTTATCTGTTCCGAAAATATGGCTGGCTTTTTTTTGGAAATCACATCTACTTTCAATTTCAACCAATCGGTAATTTCTAAAGCAGGAATTTCATCTACTACTTTTTCCATTCCCAAAACAGTGGCTCCTCTTACATCACAAAAACATTGTGCTGTATTTGGGCTATCGAAGAATAAACGAGTTACAGTTCCTCTAACTTCATCTTGCTCTAAAGCATTAGTAGCCGATTGATGAACACTATTCCCTATTAAAGCCATAGCATAGACCAATTTAGAAGAAATGCGTTCTTTCTTTTCGGAATGCCAAACCACATCTACAACTTCTTTAACTTGGTTGAGTAATGCCTTAAAAGCATTTAATTTTTCCGGCTGAAAAGATAGCTCCACTACTGTCTCATACGGTACACTGGTTAATGCAGGGTGTAGAATTTCGAAATTAGAAAAACTTAACGCACCGTTTTTTACTAAGTCCGACTTAAACAATTGAAGTATAAAATCCGAAGCTTTAACCAAAGCATCGTTTCTATAATCTTCTCCCATTGGCGTAGCGCCACTGTGGCTAGGTTTACCAGAAAAAATCAATTTTACCGGGATTACTATAGACTTAAAATTTCCTTTAGCAAAACTGGTATCTTCTATATAAACATTCTGACGAATATGCCCACCAACGCCGCGCATAACACCCACATAAGGTTGGTTATTGTCTTTTTTAGCTAAATTTTGCAACAACAGAAATTGTTCAATATGAATTTCTAAAGCTACTTTATAAGCTTCTGGATTTAATTGAAGTTTAGCAAGATTCTGTTCTGTAAATTTAAAATCAGTTTGTTGGTCGTAATCACGGAAATAGGTATTAATGGCTTCCGTTACAGTTTTTGATTGATCGTAAGCTAAAGGCATCGTTTCTAGCTGTTCAAAACTATAATGGCCTGTAATTAATTTTGAGCCAAACGTAGCCGTAACACCCGGTGACTCTTCGCCCATACATACTAAAATTTCTAAAGAATGCTTTAATTCTATAGAATTCTCTTTAAGGAAACGAACCAATTCTATAGGAAGAATGATCCCTAAAACACCGTCGTACCTACCTGCGTTAAAAACAGAATCAACATGAGAAGTAACAAGTATTTTATGATCGGATTTTCCTTTTAGTAAACCATATAAATTACCTACTGCATCGTACCGAACCTCCATGCCTAAGGACAGCATTTGTTGCCGAACGTATTCCGTTCGGTCGTACAATCTTTTAGAATATGTTAATGCAGAACACTCTCCCTTTTCATCAAAACCGAGCTTAAAAATATGCTCGGCATGATGATAAAGACGGTCCACATAAGCTTTCAGAGAAGAATTACTCATGCAATTATATTTGAAACCTTTAAAAGCGAACTATTTAGGAAAACTTACCACCTTGGTATTTGTAAAAGTGGTTAAGCCTTCTTTTCCGAAATAAACCCCATAACCAGAATCTTTAATCCCGCCAAATGGCACCGGGAAATTGGTAGCTACTTTGGAATTGACCGCCACATTACCGGTTACCAAATAAGGTATCACATGTTCCGGAGTTTTAGAAAAAACGCTTGCCCCCAAACCATAGGGTGTATCATTAGCATATTCAATAGCTTCATTAAGCGTTTTGACAACATAAATTGCCGCTACAGGTCCAAAAACCTCTTCTTTGGAAGGCAACATATCACAAGAAACGTTAGCCAAAATGGTAGGCTCTATAAAAGCACCGGCATTATCTGGTATTTTGCCACCATAAATAAGTTCGGCTCCTTGTTCTAAGCTTTGTTCTATCTGGTCTTTTACTAAATCTCTGGCTGCATGGGTAGCTAATGGCCCAATCTGAGTTGCTGGATCAAATGGATCACCCAAAGTCATTGCTTTAGTCGCTTTTATAAACGCTTCTAAAAACTTGTCTTTAATGGATTCCATTACAATAATTCGCTTAGCGGCAACACAACTTTGTCCGGTATTTCCGAAACGAGCTGCGGCAGCAACGGTAGCCGCTTCTTCAATATCGGCATCTTCTAGAATTACCATTGGGTCTGAACCACCTGCATCAATAACAGCCGGTTTAAATGCTTTTCCAGCTAAAGAACCTACTCTTTTACCTGCTTTTGTGCTACCAATAAAAGTGACGCCCTTCACTCTTTTGTTTAGAATTAATTCTTCTGTTTGCGGAATGGAAGCCAAAACAGTTACATAAACTTTGGCAGGCAATTTTAACTCGTCCAGTATTTTCTCCATTTCCAACGCACATCTAGCGGCATTGGGTGCGGGTTTAATAATGGCAGAATTACCAATGATTAACTGCGGCACTAAGGCTAAAGTTGCTTGAAGAAATGGATTATTCCATGTAGAAATAAATAGAACTGGCCCTAGAGCTTCTTGTCTAAACTCATACAAAACTGAACCGGCATCAGTAGTTTCAGTGGCTAACCACTTTTCGCCATAATCAGCATGGTAACGTGCCATTTCTGCGCATTTACCAATTTCAGCTTTGGCTTGTGAAATAGGTTTCCCCATTTCTTGCGTAACCAACAACGCCAATTCTTCAGCTTTTTCTTCAATCTTTGCTGCTATATCGTATAAAAGCTTCTTTCTGAACTCAAAAGTAGTTGACTTAAGAAATTCAAAACCTTGTTCAGCTTCTTTTAATTTGAACTCAATTTCAGCATCTTCCATAAATGGGAAAAATGCTTTTTGTTCTCCGTCGGCCGGAGATATAGATGTATATCCTTCTTTTACTTGTAGCATATAGAACCTCCTTTTAACCTTTTGTAACTTCTTCCAATGATAAATCTAAAATACGAAGTGTTTCTTCGACTTCTTCTTCTGTAACATCTAAAACGGGTCTAAAACGAATGGCATAACCATCTGGTGCAGGTGTTGTACCTGGGAAGATAATTAAGCCGTTTTTATGACATTGCTTAGTTACTTTCTGAAGAAATTCACCGTTTGGTGCACTTAAGGCTATCCCCATTAAGCCAATACCTCTAGGATTGGTTACTTCTTCGTATTTAGCGGCTATTTTTGAAAGTCCCGCTACAAATTGAGCACCACGTTCTTTTATGTTTTCAATTAATCCTTCTTGCTTAATGGCTTGTAAAACGTAAGCCCAAGAAAGGATATCTGGTAAATGCCCCCCAAAAGTAGAGTTTATCGAAATAGTAGAATCGATGGCATTTCCTTTAACTTCAAGAATTTTATTGGTTACTAATACATAACCTGTATATGATTTTTTGCAACCAGCAATAATGTCTGGCTGTACTGAACCCAGCGCTTGATGAGCAAATGGGCTACCTGAAGCGTACATTCCCGTTTGTACGGCATCTGCTATAAAATAGAAATCATATTTATCTGCTAATTCACGAACACCGTGAAAGAATTCTGCTGGAATATAACGGTCTCCCCAACCGCACTGAATCATATCTTCCGTTAAAAAGCCTGCCAAATTATCTGGCCCTACCTCTAAAATTAATTGTTCTAATTTATCTAAAGCAGCAGGCACTTCACTTACTGAAAGTGGTGGATCTAAGGTTTTCCAAGCCGCAAACGTTGGTAAAAACTCATTTTTATCGGGTACCGAAGTAGTGATAGATCTAAGACCTAAACCTCTCCCATGATAATCTCCAAACAAACTGATGATGGTATTCCCTATCTCTCCTTTTCCAGCTTGAAGGTTTTTTTCAACTTTGTTAATAATGGCGATATGCACCGCAACTTCTACGGCTTTAGCACCACCTGCAATGTAAAATATATGGTCATACCCTGCTGGTTCTACAAAAAGATCTTGAATAATCTTGGTTGCTTTGGCTATATCGGTATTGTGATAGGTACTGTAAGCTATTTTATTAGCGGCATAGAGCGCCACTAAGTCTTTATATTCTTCGTCATTAAAAATGGGATGATTATAACTTAAGGGCCTAGCCGACAACGACTGGTTCATATCTAATAGAAAACGATCTTCAGAAGGCATAAAGGCATAAGAACCTTTACTTTTTCTTACATCAATAGAATACGGACCAATATGTCCTCTCAAAGAATTTTTCAGTGTTTCTAAAGCATTAGAATCATTCACCGACTGGTGCTCTTCAAATGCATAGAAATTTGAATTAGCGATGGCATCTTTTAATTTCTGCATACAAAAATTGGTTTAGATGGTTGAAAGAACATTTAGAACTCCTTAAGTGAGTTTGACGGAAGTCAAGGTATAAAAAACCGTAGCAATCACAAATCTTACAGGATCAAAAAGAGCATAATTTATGCCACTAATTTTATACAAAAACGGAAACAAAAAACACAAGACAGATTAAAAACAACTGATATACACTACAAAAAATTAACAGCTTTTTAACACAAATAGGCCACATTTAAACAATACTCAATAAAAAAGAATGATTTAAGGGCGTAAACCCTATGGTAATATTCATTCTAAAATTGAATACTATTTTTAGATTTTTTTTTGAAAGAAATTTTCAACTCAAGCAATTATTTATAATTATTAGTGCTTTCAAAAATCAATTACGGTGCAGTAGGTGTTTTAAAAGCATACATATGCCATTATATAAATCACCAATTGGTGATTTATATAATAATTATTGTTTGTTTATAAATTCTAAAACTTCTGTGTATCGTTTACTCTTACCGTTGAAATATTGGGTAATCATTCCTACATGTTTTTTATCAATTTTTATTGGACTAATATCTTGATAGGGTTTTAAAGCCCTCAAAAATCGTTCGTTAGATGTTTTAATAGACGGATAAGTTTTAGTCCCTAAATACACCATAAAGGATGGGTTTTCAGCAGAAATATAATTTATGGGTGAAGCTGCTTCCCAAACCTTAGGATCATCTGACCAAGTGGTTAGATAATGGTTTTTTTCTGTTGGTGGGTGACTTTGTAAATAATGATGCATATCTAATCCGGCAGCGTCATTTAAAATAATACCAGCTATATTTTCTTGATCAACGCCGTATTTAGGTTTCATACAAGCCAAAGCAACAAGATGCCCACCGGCGGAATGCCCCGTTAAAAATAGCTTTTTAGGATTTCCCCCGTAGGTAGAAATATTTTCAAGAGTCCACTTTATTGCTTCGGAAATTTGAGTAGTCATTTTATCGTAATCTGCATCTGGACTTAAGGTATATCCTACCGAAATAAATACAACTCCCTTTTTAGCAAATCTTCTACCTATTAAACTGTAAAAGTTTTTATTTCCTGCATCCCAATTACCACCATGCACAAACAATAAAACTGGATATGGTTCGGTTGATTTCTTTTTCGGAACAAAAATATTGAGCGAAGGAGCTTTTTTAGAAGATTCTGGTAAATAGCTAACGTTTCTGTGCTTTTTAGATGCGCAACTCAAGAACAAAAAGCTTAACATTATAAGGCTGAATAATCGCATAAATTCTTTAATGGGATGTACGAATGATGTTTACTTAACAGATTTTATAATTAAAAGTTTAAAACTACAATCTCGATTTACAAGCAAAATAAATATTGGCTTGGGCATTAAGTATGTTAAATCGTATTGCACTACCAAATTGGTATAAAACGCATCAGTTCAGTATTTTTTAACCCACTATCCTTTAAAGATTTATTGTTTATTATTACTTTTGACCATACTATTTTCACAAAAAACAATATTGAAAATTGTTATGAAACACTTTTACTTATTTATCCTTGTTTTTATCTCTTTAGACATAATAGCACAAATACCAACTCCAAAACAAATTGGTTTTGAACAAGTGATTGAACGGTATTTAAATTTTAATGCGGAAGGTGATGCTTTTTGGGTAAAACTCATGGAGATAAACAGGGATGTAAACCCTAATTTCAAAGATAGCTTAAACCGTAAATCACCGGATAATGCTGACCTTTATTTTATGAACACAGATTATTTTGAATTATCTGATCTTGAAATTGGCGTAATTAAACAGGCTTATTTCCCAGAGATAAGAAGTGTTTTATATGAAATTGGCACTACCGATATTTCCGAAGAAGTTCAATACAAAAACATTTATAGAAACGACACCCTATACTCTTACGGTGGAGATGTAGATTATGAAGAAGAACCGCTTTATTATTATTTTTTAGGAACGTATTACATAGACCCAAACGCAGAAAAAAATGCAAATAGAGGAGCATGGTACAATTATAAAGGAAGAGATTCTGAAAGTGAAACTACAATGCAGCTTTACCAAAATGGCTATTTTAAAAAAGAAGGTAACATTCAATGGCAAGTAGAAAAATCCGATAATTGGTTTGGCATTTACATAGATACTTTAGATGCCAATGGCTTAATTCAAAACTCAGTCTCTTACTCTGCTGCTGACAGTGCTTCACTTGAGCAATACAGCTCTATGGTTACTTACGAATACGATCAACAAAATAGAATTACTAAAAAAACATCGTATACAGATGAAATACCAGAAAGCGCTCCCCCCATCCAACTAGAAATAACAGAAATTGAAGAGAAAACCTATAATAATGGCAACAATACTACATGGATTTATAGATATAAACCTGAGATAACTGGCGGCGGTATTAACATGCTTAGATATGATTCTATAAAAACGGAAACAGAAATTACGAATGGTAAAATATACCGAAAAGAAATACACGGTATTTACAATGGGGCATTCAAACTATATTCGAAATATAAATACACATATGATCAAAGCGGGAATCTTATAAGAACGGATGAGGAAAGATATTCAGAAGAAAATGATGAATACACTATAACATTTACAGAATTCACCGATACTACTAGGGTAGGGAAAATCAATTATTTAGGAAAAACGTATTCCTTAGATTCTACTGTATTTGCTAAAGGTAGAGTTATTACCAATAAACCAAATTTTAACTTTGAGAACAACAATGGAATAACTTGGTCTCCAAATCCTGCCTCTCAACAATTTAAAATTATTGGTAATAATGATGTCTCTACAGTTAAAATCATTAATAGCCGTGGTGAATTGGTCTTAGAACAAGCTATTAGTGAAAATGGCCTTATTCAAACCAACGGAATAATTTCTGGTTTATATGTTATTCAAGTATTTAACCAAAAGAAACAACTACTTAAACAAGGAAAAATTATCCTTCATTAAAAAATAAAAAAACCTACATTTAATTGAAAGACCGGTATATCATCGGTCTTTTTTATTTAATACCATTACAATTTTTAACTACGCCATGAAAATAGCTGTATTCAGTACCAAGCCTTATGACGAAGAATATTTAGATAAATTCAATACCTATAATATTCAGTTAAAATACTTTGAAGTACCACTAAATATAGACACCGTAAAATTAACGGGAGGTTATGATGGTATTTGTGTTTTTGTAAATGATAAAGTGGGTGCAGATGTCATTGAGAAATTAGCAGAAAATGGTATAAAACTTATTGTTCTACGTTGTGCTGGGTTTAATAATGTAGACCTAGAAGCAGCAGAAAAAAACGGCGTTAAAATATTCCGCGTCCCTTCCTACTCACCAGATTCGGTTGCAGAACATGCCTTGGCATTAATAATGACCTTAAACCGAAAAACACACAAGGCTTACAACAGGATTAGAGAGGGCAACTTTTCATTAGACCGATTAAAAGGATTTGACTTAAAAGGCAAAACCGTAGGTGTTATTGGCACCGGTAAAATAGGCGCTATTTTCGCCCGAATTATGCTGGGAATTGGTTGTAATGTAATAGCTTATGATAAATACCCTTCGGAAGAATTAAAAAAGACAGGCGTTAATTATGTTGAACTAGATGATCTTCTGGCACAATCTAATGTTATTTCATTGCATTGTCCCTTAACGGAAGCTACTAAGCATATCATTAACAAAAAAACACTAGCTAATATGAAAGATGGTGTGATGTTAATCAATACCAGCCGGGGCGCTTTAATAGAAGCCTTAGATGCTATTGAAGCATTAAAAGCTGGAAAACTGGGTTATTTAGGAATAGATGTTTACGAACAAGAAGAACAATTGTTCTTTGAGGATCTTTCTGAAAGCATTATTCAAGACGATTTAATTATGCGGTTGATTTCTTTCCCTAATGTATTAATCACCTCACACCAAGGCTTTTTTACTGAAGAAGCTTTACAGCAAATTGCTATTACTACACTTAAAAACATTTATGATTTCAGCCATGGAATTGAAAACACTAATGAGGTAAAAATTTAGAAGACAGTTAATAGGAAGTTTCTGAATGTATAGCTTTTAAGAAGCTTCCTTCTTTACAATAATTGGAATAGGGTCTGGGCGGTACATTTTTATTTCCTGAATATTGGCCGGAAGTCCAAATTCTTGTTCCATAAGAAGGTTTTTCACTTCTACCATAATTTTACTTTTTAGGTCTAAAACCGTCACTTTATAATCGTAGGTATCTATCCAAAACATGATTTTTAAATTTACGGTATTGGTGCCAAAATCATTAACAATCACTTGTGTTTGTTCCGAGCGGAGTATTTCAGGATAGGAATTAACTTTATCGGTAACCAATTTAATGGCTTTATTTAAATCATCGTCGTAATCTACACCAATCATAAAATCAATTCTTAGAAAACCATCACGGGTATAATTGTATAAATCGTTCCGTATCACAGCGCCATTGGGCACATAAATATCTTTTCCATCAAAAGATTTAATCTGCGTAGTTCTAAATTTTAACTGAACTACATTACCCATATTTCCATTTACCGAAACCGTATCACCAATATTAAACGGACGGTCAAAAACCAGTATGATACCCGCTAAGAAATTCTCTCCTATTTCTTTAAAAGCAAAACCAAAAATAATAGCACCAACACCAGCACTGGCTAATAATCCACCAGCTAAACTTTCGAAACCCAAGGCATGTAAACCCAAGATTAAGCCCGTTACCATCATTACAGACTTAATAAGCCTCACAATAAAATTTACCGTAATAGAATCGGAAGTTTTACCAATTTTAGCCCTTAATATTTTACTAATAGAAAGTGCTACTAAGAAAAAGAACCCCACAATTAATAGTGAAACCGCAATTTTTGGGATACTTAAAATAAGTATGTCCCAGTAACCTTCTATATTAGTTTTTAACGTTGACCATACATCCATGCGCTTTTAACAGCACCAACTTTAAAAAGGTTTACTGAAAAGGAATTTATAAACTTAGATTGAACCCGATTTTCTGAAATTTGTTATTACAAGCAGCACCAAAAACACAGCAAATTATGAAACTGTTTCTGAAAGCTAAAGCGTGGCACCTTTTTACTCTTACGTTTTTATTGCCAATGGCACTTCAATTTTTCTTAGGCATGAAAATGACCGATACTGCCTCTTCTGAAATGAATCCATTTCCAGCAATGATATACAACTACATGGGGTTTCTTTCTGCTTCCTTGGTGATTGTTGTTATTACTTATATGGGTTGGTTTTGGGCTGTTGGTTTGGGCTTACAAAAATTAATTACCCCAGAACACCAATTAAAAACAACCTGGTTTAAAGTAGCCCTTATTATACCTTTATTATATTTTGTTTTTGCTGCTGTCTACTTTGTCTTCAGTCTAAAAGACAATTACATTGACCCTTCTTTTTTTAATGTGATGACTCCCTTTCACATTGTTTCTATGGTCTGTCTATTCTATTGCATGTATTTTACCGCCCGAACGTATAAAACGGTACGTCTACAAAAGCACGTTACTTTTGAAGGTTGTATGGGAGAATTCTTTATGATATGGTTTTTCCCTTTTGGTATATGGGTGTTGCAACCTAAAATCAACAAATTACCAGAACATACTTAAGAACAACCACTTATAAATAAATTAACAAACACTGATTTACAACATTTCCTTGTAATCTTATCGTATTTGGTATATCTTACATAAGTATTTTACACATTTTTAATAAATGGAAATAGAATTACGTACCAATGCGTCTATTAATACAGACGCAATTTTAGATTTGTATGAAGCCAATAATGTGTCTTCAGTAGAGATCCCTACCGAATTAATTTTAGCACTAAAAAATTCGCATACTTTAATTCAAGCATTTCACAAAGAGCAATTAATCGGTTTGGGAAACGCCATTTCCGACGGTTATTTAGTGGTATACTATCCGCATTTAGTGGTACACCCCGACTTTCAGGGCGAAGGAATTGGCCAGAAAATAATGGCTGAAATGACCAATATTTATGAAGGTTTTTACCAACAAATTGTGTTAGCCGACAAAAGAGCAACTGATTTTTACAAAAAATGTGGGTTCGAAAAAGCTGGAAACACCGAATCTATGTGGATTTATACTGGTGAAGAGTATTGAGCTACTTTAATCGCAACGGATATATATATATTGGTTTAACGCATCTGGAATAAAGCACAAGACCTACCTAACAAGTAGGCAGGTCTTTAACTGTTATTCGTTATCAATCCCTTAAGAAAGGAATTCTACTTACTCCCCTGGAACACCTAACATACTCCCCGAAGCTAAATGATAAATTTCTAGTTCATGCAGTTTACTATCGCCCTTTAACTTAAAGGTAAAATGTAACAAGCCAAAAATCTTATAATAAGCGTTTTTGTCATGCTGTATAGTATAATTATCTACTAATAAATTGGAAAAATTACAGTCTGGATCAGACAATCTAGTGTTATACCCTCCAATAAAAAAAGTGTTTTCACCATTCCTTACAGGTACCGAGTACTGATCAGTTTGACAAATATCACCCAATGCAGTGGTGGCAGGAAATTTATTAAAATTCGTGAACCTGATATCATCTAATGATAATAAAGCAAACTCTAATCCACGTATATCTATGTAATTATTAGAAGATGACTGACCATTAACCACAGTAGTTTCATCATTTATTTTATAGTACACAGGACCTGAAACCTTCAATTCAATCCCATCATAAAAAACCCTTGTTTTAAGCATGGGTACACTTACTGATTTAGAAATAGATTTACTATTGCCATCTTTATCATAACCTGTTAGTTTAACGGTAAAATCGCAAGTATCTGACAAGTTTCTTAATTTCACATTTTTAGAGAACGTTTTACTTGGACTCTCGTGTAAAAAATAATTATCTGAATAATAATAGTCTCCCTGTGTTAATTCCCATTTATAACGTACAGCATTTGAGTTTGTAACCTCCATTTTTAAAGTTACCGTATCATAAAGCATCTCTCCGTTTGTAGTATAAGACAGAGGTTTTCTAATCGAAAAATCCAATACAATATTTGATCCGTCTCCATTATTAGAATTACTAGAGCCGATTGGAGGATTGGCTATAGGTAATGAATTATCCTGTACAGAAGAATAATCATCTTCAATCATAACTTTAAATGTCCCTTTTTCTATATAAATAGATTGATATTCCCCACCAGACTCTGGGTATTTAATAAATGTTCCTCCAAACGCAATTACAACCTCTCCACTTTCACTAATTGATAAAACTTCATACCACGGTTCAATATACTCTTCCAAAATTTTATCTTGGGCATCAACATTATTGGAGTAAACATCTTCCTCAGAAAAGTCTATACTAAAATAATCTGGATACCTTTCCTCATTTCCATAAGTTGTGCTAAAAAGCCCTTTAACCTCACTATATGGCAAATCCATAGATATCTTTGGATAAGTTTCCTCCAATCCTGTTGACACGCCTAATCTTTTAACGGTAACTCCATCTACTTCATCAACAGAAGTCCAACTTCCAATATTTTCTGATATCAAAATTGTCTGAGTTGTATTGTTTTTAACATATGTAACTTCAATCCCTGAAATAACTTTATCTGGGTCTATTTGTTCATCATCATTTTCTGTAACATTTTTATCACCCTTGGGATCATCTTTTTGACAGGATACAATAAGGACAATTAATATACATGCAACAACAATACTTTTAAGTAAACTTTTCATGTTTAAACATTTAGTGAAAAAAAATAAAACTATATAATGAGTTTATAAAAACAAATAGTTTGATCTAAAAACAACCATGTTTACCTATAATATTTAGCCCAATCACTAATAAAAAAAGCACTTTTAACACATTAAAAATCACAACCTCACCTCTATCACCTCACTTAATCGGGTTGTATACCGTGGTGAAAGTCTTTCCTGGCGCATCTTCCAGGTCTTTTGCAAATCCTGAATGGCGAATTTCACTTTGTAATCCCCCACCGAATTATTAATCCGATCCATTACGTGCATCAATTGCGTATGTTTTGGATTCCGGTCTCCAAAAAGTACGGTTTGGTGTGGGTTTTCGGGCACTACATCTAGCGCCATTACGCCTGCTTTTTTGTAATGGTAATCCTTCTTATAAATCAATGAAAATGCTTTAGTAGCCGCTTTCACTAAATCTATGGTAGAGTTAGATGAAAAAGGCAACTGAATCACCATGCTTTCGCTAGACTGTTTAAACTCTTCTTTATGTCGGTTTGTACGCAAAAAAACCAGCACGGCATTACAAGCCGACTTTTGCCGACGTAGTTTTTCGCCACAACTGGAAGCAAAGGTAGCAATGCGTTCTTCGATGTATTTGTAATCGGTATAATCATAATCGAAAGAACGCGTAGTAGCAATGTTCCTTTTGGGTACAATTTCTTCTAAACTTAAAACCGAAACACCTTCTAGTTCTCGTTTTAAGCGCAAGCCCACTACCGAAAGATTTCTACTCACCCAATCGTCCGGTAATTGAGTAAAATCATAAGCTTTCTTTACCCCTTCTTTTTCCAGTTTTACGCGTTGTTTCCTCCCAATACCCCAAACGTCTTCAATAGACAGCCATTTTAAAGCTTTTATGCGTAATTCATCGGTATCCATTACGTAACAGCCTTTGGTTTCTTTTGGAAACTTTTTGGCAATCCGGTTGGCTACTTTGGCCAAAGCTTTGGTGGGCGCAATCCCTATAGAAACAGGGATACCCGTTCCTTTGCTTACTTTGTAACGGATTTCTTCGCCGTAAGTCCGTAAGTCATACTGTTGTTTAAAACCTTCAAATTTTAGAAAAGCTTCGTCTATGCTGTAGACTTCTACATCGGGTGTGTAGGTTTTTAATAAGTTCATCACGCGTCTGCTCATATCGCCGTAAAGCGGATAATTAGAAGAGAAAACGTGTATGCCTTTCGCTTTAAATTCTTGCTCGTATTTGAAGGCTGGGGCGCCCATGGGTATTCCTAAAGCTTTGGCTTCGTTGCTGCGGGCAATCACACAACCATCGTTGTTAGAAAGTATGGCAATAGGTTTATGGTTCAGGTCTGGTCTAAAAACCCGTTCACAAGAAGCGTAGAAATTATTACAATCGACCAGCGCAAACATCAGAAACTTTTTATAACATGAACCACAATTCCCCACACAATAAAATCGTTTTCTTCGGTGATTTTAATGGGTTTAAACGCCGGGTTTTCGGCCACTAACCAAACCAAACCTTGCGAAACCTTTATGCGTTTTACGGTAAATTCGCCGTCAATAAAACAGACCGCTATTTTATTATGTGCTGGCTCTAAACTTTTATCTATAATCAATAAATCACCCGAAAAGATGCCAATGTCTTTCATGGACTCGCCACGTGCTCTGGCACAAAAGGTAGTTTCCGGATTCTGTATTAAAGATTTATTCAAATCAATAGCGCCTTCCATAAAATCCTCTGCTGGCGAAGGAAATCCGGCATTGATCAAGGCTCCTGAATACGGTATGCTCACTTCAGTTTCTGCAGACAACGCATAAAAATCTAAGTTTTGGGAACGGTGTATATTTTTGAGTTGAGCCATACTTGCTGATTGATTTTTAAAGTTAGCGATAGCTTTTCATAAATAAATTATTTATGGTTTTACCCCTTCCGAACTTTTCTTCGAAAAGCCCACTACCGCAATTGATCGGCACAAGCTTTCCCTAAGAAAGACTTAAAAAAATCGGTGGACTTGTAAGCCGGGTTCTGTACCCTACCGAAGTAGGGTCCTTATCATTTCTCTAGGATGCCAGTCACCCGACACCTCTATCAACTTACCCATCCTGTCAAACCAGAAGCGAGCAACCTCTGCCTCCGAAGAGGTAACAGGACCTATTTAGTCTTTCAACCCATAAGGTTTACCCAGCTTCCCTTGTCACCAAAGGAACTGGTGAGCTCTTACCTCACCTTTTCACCCTTACCCCACCCCGATAATTATCGGGGGAGGCGGTTATTTTCTGTGGCACTAGCTGTATCCCGTCCCGATAGTTATCGGGACGGGACCCTTCCCGTTAGGAAGTATGGTGCTCTATGTTGCCCGGACTTTCCTCCTCCCGATTAATCGGGAAGCGATAAGGCCATCCACCGACTGCGAAAATACGAATCCCTTTTCTGCTTTCCGCATTTTTATTTTGCTTCGCTTATCTTTACGGCTTATGTCAGATACTTTTCTACACATTAAAGAAGTAAACAAATGGTACGGGGACTTTCATGTACTGAAAGATTTCAGTTTAGAAATCCCTAAAAATGCTGTTTTTGGACTCTTAGGCCCTAACGGAGCGGGGAAAACCAGTCTTTTACGTCTAATTACACTTATCAATAAAACCACTACGGGAGAAATTATTTTAGGTGGAAAAAAACTTTCTACCGAAGATTTAAACCGCATTGGTTATTTGCCCGAAGAGCGCGGCTTATACCAAAAAATGTACGTAGAAGAATATTTGAAATACATAGGCAGCATCCGTCAACTGAATAAAAACGAAGTTAAAACCCAAATAGAACGTTGGTTAAGTTCTTTTCAGTTAGAAGAAAAAAGAAAAGAGCTTATACAAAACCTAAGCAAAGGGAATCAGCAAAAAGTACAGTTTATTGCGGCTGTTTTACACAACCCAGAACTGTTGATTTTAGATGAACCATTTTCGGGGTTCGACCCTATTAACGAAGAGATCCTAAAGAAAGAAATTAAGGCTTTTCATACCGAAGGGAAAACCATTTTATTTTCCTCGCACCGTATGGAATCGGTAGAAGAACTGTGTTCGCATGTGGCTTTTGTAAACTCTGGTAAATTATTAGACGCTGGTTTAAAACAAGCTATAAAAGACAAACACGGCATTAAAAGTTATGTTGTGCAAAGCAATTTCAGTATGGAAGAAGTAAAAAACTTCAGTCTGAAAAAGAAAGAAAACAACCGTTACAACTGGATGTTTAATGGGCAATTAGAAGACATTTACCAGCACATTCAAGAACTAAAAGAAGGAGAAAAAATCCTTTCTTTTCAGGAACAGCAAAGTACCTTACAAGAAATATTTATAAAACTGAATTCGAAGTGAGACAGTTAGGAAGCATTATAGTGCGCGAGTTAAAAACACGAATTCGGAAGAAATCTTTTATTATAAGCACCCTTTTAGGACCGGTGTTTTTTCTGTTTATTTCTGTGGTTCCGCTTTGGATAAACGGAGTTGGAACGGCTAGCGAAAAAACCGTTGTCATAAACGATCCCAACAAGATTTACTTCAACAATAAAACGTCTGAATTTGATGTCTGGAACATTGATGCAGAAAGTGCCAAATCGCTCTTTTTATCTTCAGAAAAAGAACAACTGGTTTTAATCCCCAATAACTGGAATACACGGGATAATCTTGAAATTATTTCTAAAAAACCTGCTTTTTCTGTTATAGAAAACACTAAAAAGCAAGTAGAAAACCACATTCTTACCAAATTAACAGACAAAAAAGTCACGTTTAATACACAATTAATCCAAAAAACCGATAAAACAGATGAAATAAGACAAACCTTAGCGCTTTTACTGCCTATTTTTATCTATTTCTTTATTTTCTTATACGGAATGCAAGTAATGAAAGGTGTTATTGAAGAAAAAACCAATCGGATTTATGAAGTTTTATTATGCATTGTAAAACCTTGGAAACTAATGATTGGTAAAATCTTAGGAATAGGATCTTTAAGCCTTATTCAGTTTTCTATTTGGATAATTTTCTATTTGCTTATTTATTATACGGTAGCAGGTGTTTTCGATTTTGAGGCACTTAAAAACCTGAATGTAAACTCTGCTATGGCCAACAATCCCGAACTAAGTACGGCTTTAGAATTCAGTTACTTAGTTAATGGTTTTCAGCAATTACCCTTAGTATTCATCTTTGGTTTGTTTCTGTTCTATTTTGTAAGTGCCTATTTACTCTATGCTTCGCTTTTCACTATTGTTGGCGCCGCTTCGGACCAAGACACCGAAACACAGCAATTCATTTTCCCTATTACCGCACCACTCCTTTTAACCTTTGTGTTTTTAGGTCAGATTATAGATGCTCCGTTTTCGCCTTTGGCAAAAGCATTTTCATATTTTCCCTTAACTTCTCCGCTGGCTATGATGGCCCGTATAAGTGTAGCAAAAGATATTTCTGAAATTCTACCCGATGTAATTATTTCGATTCTGAGTATTTGGATATTTATTGCTGCAGCTATTTATGCCGCCTCTAAAGTATACCGAAAAGGCATTCTTCAGTTTAGTGGAAAAATTGGTTACAGAACTTTATTAAAATGGATTAAACCCAAGTGAGTATAATGCTCAGCTATTTTCACGTAAGGTTTGCAACCTTAAAAAAGCATAAAAAAAGAGGCAGTGAAATCACTGCCTCTTTTCATTATTAATTTATCTAACTATTAGTTAGTAGCATCTTTAATATCATCACCCATTTCTTCGGCTCCGTCTTCAATATCGTCACCTACTTCTTCCATATCATCTTCTACTTTTTCTCCTGTAGTTTTCTCTTCACAAGAGTTTAAAAAAAACAAAGAACCGGTTAACGCAAATAATAAGAATAACTTTTTCATAGCTTGTTAATTTAGTTTTACAATTCACAAAATAAAAAAATAGAGGAAGCGCCCCCTATCTACAAAACCCTAAACCTGTACTATTAACAAATAGTTCACCAGCTACAAAATATTTTTGATTAACTGATTGCACGAAGCCTCATAGCTTTTGGCTCTTTCTGCCTCTACTTGTATGAAGTCATTATCTTCTAACTTACCTACTACCGCATCACGCTCTTCTGTATTGGCATAAGTCATTAGTCTAAATTCGTTTTCGTAATCTTTTCTACGGGAAACATAAACCAAGTCAGACATACGGTTAGACATTTCTACCGAACTGTAAATCAATTCTTCTAAGTGTTTTTCCGAAAACATAGTAGGTGTAAGTTCCTTAAATCTTAAATAAGAAGAATAGGCATCAAAAAGTTTATCGTCTTCGTAATGACTTCCTAAACTTTCATAAAGTGTATGTACTTTTCTCCAGCTGTCAATGATTCCTTCTTTAACTTCGCTTTTTAGATGTTCTAAGTCCGTTTCTCGTATTAGTTGACCACCAACATTTATCCAACTTTCGGGCTCTCTATATTTCAATCGTTCTTTTAATTCCGAAAAAGAAGAAAGAGTATGTAATTCTATAAACCGTACTAAATTTTTAGCCGCATAATAGCCAATTAAATCACCATACCATTTGTACGCATTGGCGGGTTTTAGCACTTCAACTGCTCGCTTAGAATTTTCAATTTTTTCAGCAAAAACTGTAATACCTTTTAGGTCATCACTTCGGTTTAATAAAAGATCTTTTCCTAGCTGCTTTAAACCTCGCTCTTTTAGCGTATCTAATTTCTGTGGATTGGCAGCTTTTAGAAATGATTTAGCCGTCCATATTTCTAATAAAGCCATTGCTTCAACAATTTCACAAGCCGTATCTGGTGCTAAATAGTCAAACTCTAGTTTATTGATTTTAAGATGGCGTTTGTCTCTTTGTTTGTATTTCCAAGAGTTTCTTGCCAAGGCATACATATTATACTGAAACCAATAGGCCGGCATAATTTTTAACCTGCCTTCTGTTTCGTCATTCATTAAAAGAGAAAACGGCAACGGAAGGTTAATTTCAGAAGGGTAATCCCCTTTTGCAATTAAGGTGAAAGAAGCAAATTTACTATTGTGCTTTAAACTGGTACACAAGCCTGGCCAAAAACCTCTACCGGCAATAATTTCACCATCTGCGCCCCTAGAATTATGATTAGAACCAATGGTAGCCCCAGCAGCAATGTTGCTTTGCCCCATAACCAAGGCTGCACATAAAAACGAGTTGTTATGATGTTGTTCGTGAGAGGGGTAAATTAAAGTATTTAAAACCTCACAACATGAAATAGTGGAGTTATTTCCTAAAAACGAATTAATTAATCGGGCACCGTATTTTAACCCGGAATGAGCACCCATAATAAACCGAACAGCTTTTACGCCATAAAAGGCACGGCAACCAAAACCTATAATTCCGTTGACCATTTCTACCCCTTCACCAATTTGAGTTTTGGCTTCTTTTGAGCTTCTTATGGTTAGATTTTTAAGCTTATTGGCTCCTTTTATGTAAGCATCATCACCAACTTTTACGTCTTTAATGATTTTACAATTTTTAATGATATTTCGTTGACCAACATAACCGTAATGTCCTCTTTTTTTATCGAACATCTTTTCGGTAAGCGCTGTAAACTTATCCATTAAGGCCAGATCATCTCGGTATTTAGACCAAAGGAATGCGTCTGAAGCCAACATTCCGTCAAAAGGAAGGACTTTACGCCCTGTGTTTTCATTACAAAGCTCTATCCAAATACGGGTAGACTCGTCTTCCTCTTCTTTAAGAATACCGTTCCCAAATTTAGCGCGATTGGTAGCCGTCATTTCATCAATATTTTGAAGAATGCTTTCGTTACCAATAATGTAATGTGCTAAATGCGTTACGTTGTTCACTACCACATTATCTCCTAAATCACAGGAAACAATAGTGCTGTTGTACAAGCCAACTTGTAACTGAATATCGCTGTATTCTAACAAGAAAAGGCTCTAAAGCCCCAATTCTAATTTTACCAAAAAACTTACAGCCTTTTACTAAATTGGGATCAAACTTATCGGTTACGCTAATGGCATTCCAGTTATCGGAAGCATTGTCGTTTTTAACCAATACTTCAATCTCATACGCTTTTAAGCTTCTGTATTGTATGTTTTTATCTAAAAACTCATCCCTAAGGTAGTACTCGTCTTGACCTTTAGGGATGAAGCGTTCATCTATAAAATCGTACCCTAACTTATGTAAGGGGCGTTTGGTAATATTGCTCATAAAAATTATTCTACAGTAACCGACTTCGCCAAGTTTCTTGGCTGATCTACATCACAACCTCTTAAAACACCAATGTGATAAGACAATAATTGCAAAGGAATAACGGCCACTAAAGGCATTAATAATTCATCGGTATTGGGTACTTCAATGTAATCGTCTACCATTTCTTTCAGTTCTTCATCGCCTTCAGAAATAATGGCAATCACGGTTCCTTTTCTAGCTTTTACTTCCTGAATATTAGAAACTATTTTTTCGTAATGTTCATCTTTAGTAGCTACAATAATAACCGGAAGTCCTTCTTCAATTAAAGCAATAGGACCATGTTTCATTTCGGCAGCCGGGTAACCTTCTGCATGAATGTAAGAGATTTCTTTCAGCTTAAGCGCGCCTTCTAAAGCGGTTGGGAAGTTATACCCTCTACCTAAGAAAAGACAAGAAGAAACGTCTTTGTACTTAGCGGCTAATTCTTTTATTTTTTCATTCTGAACTAGAATTTCTTCTACTCGCTGAGGAATAGCAGCCAATTCTCTCATTAAATGATGTAAACGCTCTTTATCTACCGTTCCTTTTTCTTGAGCTATCATTAAAGCAATTAAGCTTAAAACGGCCAATTGAGCGGTATAGGCTTTGGTACTGGCTACCCCAATTTCAGGTCCCGCATGGGTATACACCCCTTCATGAGAAGTACGAGCAATAGAAGAACCTACTACATTACAAACCCCAAAAACGGTTGCGCCTTTTTGTTTAGCGGCTTCAATAGCTACTAACGTGTCGGCTGTTTCACCTGATTGTGAAATGGCTAACAAGACATCGTTTTCTCTAATAATTGGGTTTCTGTATCTGAACTCTGAAGCGTAATCTACTTCAACCGGAATACGGCAAAGTTCTTCAATTATGTATTCGGCTACTAAACCGGCATGCCAAGACGTTCCGCAAGAACTGATTAAAATACGGTCTGCATTCAATAAATTTTCTTTGTATTTATTGATACCGCCTAATTTTACTATTCCTTTTTCGGCATCTAAACGACCTCTTAAACAGTCGTAAATTGTTTTAGGCTGTTCAAAAATTTCCTTCAACATGAAATGTTCGAAACCACTTTTTTCTATAGCGGCTAATTCCAAATCTAATTTCTGAACATACGGTGTCTGAATTTCGTTAGAAATGTTTTTCAGAATAAGTTCATCTTCCTTTATAATGGCAATCTGGTAATCGTTCACATACACTACCTGATCTGTATATTCTATAATTGGCGTAGCGTCTGAAGCTAAGAAATGTTCTCCTTTACCAATACCAATCACCAATGGACTTCCTTTACGAGCCGCGATTAAGGTTCCCGGTTCGTCTTCATTGATAATCACAATTACGTAAGCCCCTACAATTCTTTTTAGCGCAATTCTTACTGCTTCTTCCAAATTGCATTTATTGTTAATCTGAATATCTTCAATAAAATGTACTAAAACCTCTGTATCGGTCTCCGATTCAAACACATGGCCTTTCTTGATGAGCTCATTTTTTAGCTGAGCATAATTTTCGATAATACCATTATGTACTAAGGATAGTTTTTTATTGCCCGAAGTATGCGGGTGAGCATTGGCATCACTTGGTTCACCATGGGTTGCCCAACGGGTATGACCAATACCAATAGTACTGTGTAAATCTTCTACTTGGCAGAACTCCTCTAATGCAGCTACTTTACCAAGTTTCTTATATACTTTAACGCCATTGTTTACTATGGAAATACCGGCACTATCGTAACCTCTATATTCTAATCGCTTTAATCCTTTTATTAATATTGGGTAAGCTTCTCTTTGGCCTACATAGGCTACAATTCCGCACATATGAAAAGTTATTTAGTAGTCATCAACATAAGTTAAGCAAATATATAGAAAGTGTTCGGGGAACAAAAAAGGCCTTCCGATTAAAGAAGGCCTTTTGCTTGAATTGTGTAAAACAATTTACTGTTTCATCAGTTTTCTTACTTCTATTCCGCTTGAAGTATGAATTTTAATGAGATACGTTCCGTGTTCTAGCCGTTCACCAAGATCATTTTTAGTAAAATAACTTTCTACCAACTGACCCGACAAATTAAAAACTTCTATTTTATCAAAATCTTGTATGCCTGTTAAGTTAAAAGAGGTGGTGAAGGGATTGGGATACAATTCTAATTGAGAATAAGAAGTCTCCTCATTTAAACTTAAAAAAGGATTACAATTTGAATTTAAGATATACCTAAAATCATACATACAATTATTATCATCTACTGTTTCTAAAAGCAACTCTGAATTTTCATTATTATTTATAGGATCTAATTCAACAACAACAGAACTCGAATCTTCCCCTTCCAGTATTGAACCTTTATCTAATTTCCATTTATAAGTAATGGTATAATAGGGTACTGAAAATTGATATTGGGTTTCTTCTTCCGTACAAATATCACTTGCTCCAGATAAATATAATTCCGGAACCAAACGTTCATGAATTAAAACATCTAATGAATCTGTTTTAGCGTCACAATTGTATTGATTTTGTAAACTAACTTTTACATTACCGCTTTGTTCGTTTTTATTTAAAGCAATTTTATTGTTGTCTTTTATGGTTTTTCTACTTGGTAATTCCCATACAATATTTTTGATTTTATTATTTCCGTTATCCGTCAATTGTTCTGAACTAAGCGAAAGTTCTATTTGACCTTTTCCTTCACATAATTCAGTCTGAGATGCCAATATTGAAAAATATTCAAATTCATAGTTCATAAAACGTATAGTATCCGAATCTGTAAAATTAGTAAAGCAAGAAGCGGAAGAATCAATAGAAGCTTTAACAATTAATTGATCACTTCCTGTATAAGCTACACTTGAGACCATAAGTTCATCTTCGCTTAAACTTGGAAAAGAGACAGTATCTTCCGTATAATATACTTCTAATTCTACAGGCACATTTTGCAACGCTTTTTCATTTTCAGATTTCACTTTTAAATCAAACAAACTTCCAATACCGCATACTGGGTAAGTAGTATATGGAACATCTGTAATTATTTCTTTTTCTAAAATAGAAGCAGCTACTGAGAAATTCTGTTTTTCCACAAAAGGAGTTTCGTTCATAAAATATGCCTCACCATAACCGCATGAATTACCTAAAATTACAAAAACTGAAAACTCATTATTACCATCTTGGGCTGGTTTTATTTCATCTCCCATTAAACTATAGGAATTAACTTCAGTAGAGTCAAAGTCTGTATAGTTAAAAAGCCAGAAATATCGGTTGTGAAAATTTGCAGTGGTGTTAAGCTTTATTATTTGTCCCGAAACTTCAGATTCACAAAATGCGCTTATACCACTTTCGTAGACTAGCTCAGTTCCTGCGTAATCTGCTTTTCTGGGTTTAAGGTTTATTTGAACTTCCTGAGTGGCTTGAAGACTGAAACCACATTGGTTATTAGCCTTCAGCCCTATAGTAACGGACTCTCCAATAGAGCCGCTAATAGCAACATTTTTATCAAATTTGATGTTGACTACTGAAGAATCTTGCCCATCTGAAATAACCGCATCACCACCAACTACCTCCCACGCATAACTTAAACTATTATCAACTGATTGAACAGAATAGTTTGAAGTAGTACTTTCACAGGCTTCTGATAGTCCCCCAATAATTGGCATATCTGGCACATCATGTACTGTTAAAGTATATAAAGCAGCAGAATTATTTGGATGTTGATCATTAAACACCGAGTAAACAAACTCATACTCACCTGCTGGTAAGGCTTTATCAATAACTAGACTTGGAGTGTTATAAACCTCCCCTGCTGTTCCAAGTGCCCCGTCTAGATCCATCCAATCGGCATACTCATTGAACGGTGCTTCTGGAAATTGCACAGCACTTCCTGTTAAAACCACGGGGTTAAGTATTAATTCCGAAGAACAAACAACATCGTCTTCATCGGAGGATGTAATAGTGGCAGTAGTCTTATTTTGACTAAAAACTACAAAAGCAAAATTTACTAGTCCTGTAAAAATCAAAAATCTAAGCATTGAGAAATAAAATTTAAAACCTTTCCAGTGCTAACGAAAAAATATTCTTTAAGTATAATTATTGTTAAAAAACACAATAAAAACTCTCGGATTTACACATCAAACACACAGGTTAATTTTTGAAATTAAAGCAACTACCGCTTCATAATCTTTTTATAAACAATTTCAGAAGCTGTCTGAATTTTTAACACATAATTCCCTTTAGGTAATGTTAAACCTAAGTTATTTTTAGAAGCATAACTTTCTACCAACTGACCGGATATATTGTACACTTCTATTTTTTGGAAGTCTTGTATGCCTGTTAAGGTAAAAGAAGTGGTAAAGGGGTTGGGGTAAAGTTTGTAAGAGTTTTCTGCCAGTTCACTGTTAAAACCTACAACACTACAGTTGGACTTCTCAACATTTAAAGTAGCAGGAAAACTTGATCCACATTGATTATTAGCGGTTACCTCTATTTGAACTGGAGTACTTGTTTCAGAAGATGATGATTCAGTACTGAACGCTACTGTAACATCTTTACTACCTTGTCCGGAAACTATAGAATTCGAGCCTGAAACCGTCCATCTATATTCTTCGGCTCTAGCTACCGGATGCAAACTATAACTTTCTTCACTATCTTCACAAACTTCCGTTCGGCCGGTAATAACTGGTGGAGGAGGCACATCCTTTGCCCGAAAAGTTACAGTCCTTGAGATTTGATTACAGCCGGGTGTCGATGATTTGAATGTCCATGTAGCATCATAATCACCAAGAAAATAGAATGTGATCGCCTCTGAAGGCGTGGTAGAAACCAATCCTACACTGCCGCTCCACACGGCTGTTTCACCATTGTCTACATTTGGTCCTGATCCTTCTAAGTTTATCCATTGATCTGTACAGACCTCTATAATTTGACCATCATGAGTCTCAACCCCATCTACAAATATTACGGGTTCCGAAACATTACATTGGGCAAAAGCATAATGACTTGTTAAAAGAATGGTTATGAGATTCAGAAAAAGAAAGAGCTTCTTCATTATTATTAATTAAACGGATTAAAAACCAAAGATAACAACTTTTAAAAGCTTCGGTCTGCTTTTCAGCATAAAAAACATGCTTACTTTACCAGTAAAGAAACTTATATAATGGCGAGTTAGCTTAAAACCCCTTCCGAACTTTTCTTTGAAAAGCCCACTACCGCATCAAGTGCGGCACAGGCTTTCCCCCAGGAAGGACTTGTTTCAATTAAACTCTCACAATAGACTACTGGTAACATAAAGGAAAATCGTATAAAAAAACTATTTTTGATTTTAGGAGAAGAAGAAAATGAATCTGGAAGAAGGAAAAGCAATTAATCTTCAGTTTGATAAGCGCGGTGGCTTGTTGCCCGTGGTTGTTCAGAATTTCAGCAATGGAGAAATTTTGATGCTCGGCTATAGCAATCAGGAAGCTTTTAACGTTTCGCTGGATAAAAAACTGGCTACATTCTGGAGTACCTCTCGTCAGCAATTATGGACAAAGGGAGAAACCAGTGGTGATTATCTGGAAATTAAAGAAGTATTAGTAGACTGCGATCAGGATGCTATTATTTACAAGGTGGAAATGAAGGGTTCGGGAGCCTGTCATACCTACAACAAAGACCATAAACACCGTAAAAGCTGTTTTTACAGAACATTAAATTTCACTTCATCCCATTTAGATTTTACCGAGGAATAACAAGACAATGAGCGATTTTAAAAATCAACCGGTTTTTATTTACAATACATATACCAGAGCCAAAGAAGAATTTAAGCCTATTCTGGAAGGCAAAGTAGGCCTTTACGTTTGTGGCCCTACGGTGTACGGAGACCCACATTTAGGCCATGCGCGTTCGGCTATTACTTTTGATGTAGTGGTGCGTTATTTTCAGCATTTGGGCTATAAAGTTCGGTACGTGAGAAACATTACCGATGTAGGCCATTTAGAAAACGAAGTAGAACAATCCGGCGAAGATAAGATTTCTAAAAAAGCCCGCTTGGAAGAACTGGAACCTATGGAAGTGGTTCAAATGTATACCAAACGTTACCAGAATTCTATGAAGCAGTTGAACGTGGCCGATCCTAGCATTGAGCCTTGTGCTTCGGGTCATATTCCGGAACAAATAGAACTGATTGAAAAGATATTAAAACGCGGGTATGCGTACGAAGCCAACGGGTCGGTTTATTTAGATGTAGACAAATACGCGGCAGATTTCCCCTACGGAAAGCTGTCGGGTAAAATACTAGACGACTTAAAAGGGAATTCTAGAAGCTTAGACGGACAAAGTGAAAAGAAAAATCAAACCGATTTTGCCCTTTGGAAAAAAGCGAAACCAGAACACATTATGCAATGGGATTCACCTTGGGGAAAAGGTTTTCCGGGTTGGCATTTGGAATGTACTGCCATGAGCACCAAATATTTGGGGGAAAAATTTGACATCCACGGTGGTGGTTTGGATTTACAATTTCCGCACCACGAAGGTGAAATTGCCCAAAGCTGTAGCGCTTTTGGTCACGAACCGGTCAACTACTGGATGCACAACAATATGGTGACTTTAGACGGACAGAAAATGGCGAAATCTAAAGGGAACTTTATTAACCTAGACGAAATGTTTTCGGGCGAACACGAATTATTAGAGCAATCGTACAGCCCTATGACGGTTCGTTTTTTCTTCCTGCAATCGCATTATACCAGCACCATCGATTTTTCTAATTCGGCTTTACAAGCGGCAGAAAAAGGATTTCAGAAATTAATGAGCGCCTTAAAGATTACCGAAGAATTGGTTTCTAAACCAAAAGGCCCAACGGGAAGTGCACTTGAAAAGGAAATAGAAAAATCTTGCGAAGAATTGTACACCACCATGTCGGACGATTTTAACACCGCCAAAGCTATTGGTGTATTGTTTGATTTGTCCAGCAAGTTTTATTCCTTCAAGAATAAAAATTTAGATGTTAACGAAGTTTCTAAACCCGTTTTAGAAAAAGCCATATCGCTTTATAAATCCTTCATTATTGATATCTTAGGACTTCATGCAGAAGAAGAAGGCAACAGCAATAAATTAGATAATGTATTGGCCATCCTTTTCGAAATGAGAAAAGAAGCCCGTGAAACTAAAAACTGGGCTGTTTCTGACCAGATTAGAGACAATTTAGCTTCGGCAGGCATAAAAATAAAAGACGAAAAAGACGGTACGGTTTCGTACTCACTAGATTAAACGCTGTTCTTTTTAGACGGGAAATAAAACAAGCACGCTACTTAATTTATGGCTAAATCTTTAGTTAAAAACACGGGGCTGGGAACAACAGCCGTATTCTTTACCGCTATTTCCACCATTCTGGGAGCTATTATGTTTCTCCGTTTTGGTTACGCAGTAGGTAATCTAGGCTTTTGGGATACTTTATGGATAATCATTATTGGTCATGCCATAACTATTCCTACAGCTATGGCCATTGCCGAAATTGCCACCAACCAAAAAGTAGAAGGTGGTGGCGAATATTACATCATTTCGCGTTCCTTCGGTTTAAATATTGGTGGTGCCATTGGTGTGGCTTTGTTTCTTTCTCAGGCAACCAGTGTGGCTTTTTATATTATTGCTTTTGCACAGGCTTTTGACCCGGTGTATGGTTTCTTATTAGAAAAATTTGGGATCTATTTCTTCTACCCCACACAAACCATTACTATTCCGGCTTCGCTGCTGTTGATTTATGCCATTATTAAAAAAGGGGCGGATTTAGGCATGAAGATGTTGTACATAGTTGTTGCCATCTTATTCCTTTCTTTAATCATGTTTTTTTTAGGCTCTACGCCTTATTCTGAAGGTTTGGTTAAATTCCCTATTAGCAACCACATTGCCCTACCGCACGATTTCTTTACCGTATTTGCCATTTGTTTTCCTGGTTTTACGGGTATGACGGCAGGTGTTGGCCTTTCCGGGGAATTAAAAAATCCAAGTAAATCCATACCCGTAGGAACCATTTTAGCTACTGTTGTGGGAATGGTTGTTTACATAGCTATCATCTACAAATTAGCCGTTTCTGCTTCGCCAGAAGATTTGGCTGGCAACCAATTGATAATGTCTGATATTGCGCTATGGGGACCTATTATACCCATAGGCCTGGCTGCAGCTACGCTTTCTTCTGCCATTGGGTCTATTTTAGTAGCACCAAGAACCTTACAAGCCATGGGCGTAGATAGTATTTTCCCGCTTACCCGCTTTAATGCTTTTGTGTCTAAAAAGAAAAAAGGAACAAGCGAACCCATAAATGCTTTGTTTATTACCGCCGCTATTACTATTAGTTTTGTTCTAATTAACGATGTAGATAAAGTAGCCCAAATAATTTCTAGCTTTTTTATGATAACCTATGGTGCTTTATGTACCATTTCGTTTTTAGAGCATTTCTCGGCAGATCCCTCTTACCGACCTTCTTTCCGTTCTAAATGGTATTTATCCTTATTGGGTGCTGTTGGGTGTTTCTTTTTAATGTTTAAAATGAATGCCCTTTATGCCATTATAGGTTTTGTGTTCCTTACCATGATTTATTATGGTGTTACGTATTTTAACACCAATACGCAGGGTATGACCAAAATCTTTCAGGAAGTAATTTCACAGCTAAGTAGACGTTTGCAAATCTTCCTTCAGAAAGTAGAAAAAGACCAAACCAATGAAAGCTGGAGACCGTCTGTAATTTGTATTTCAAAACGTTCTTTTGAACGCTACGGAGCCTTTGATTTATTGCGTTGGATTTCCCACAAATACGGTTTTGGTACCTACATTCACCGTATTGAAGACTATGTTTCTAAAGAAAGTAACTTGGAAGCAAAAGGCGTATTGTCTCGCTTAATTACCATGGCCGATACCATGAATAGCAATATTTATTTGGACACCATGATTAGCCCGTCTTTTACCTCTGCGCTTTCACATGCGGTTCAGTTACCCGGTATTTCGGGTAAAGACAACAACATGATGTTGTTTGAATACGACAGAGACAACAAAGAAGAACTGAAAGAGATTGTAGAAAATTTCCCTATTCTGAAGTCTAGCAATTTTGACATTGCCTTGTTAAGCTCTTCTATTAGAGGTTATGGTTTTAAAAGAAACTTACACATTTGGATTGCCTCTTCCGATTTTGAAAACGCTAATTTAATGATCCTTTTAGGCTACATTATATTAGGTCACAAAGACTGGAAACACGGTTCTATAAAGATTTTTGCACTTTACCCGCAAGAAGAATTACAGGAACAGCAAAACAAATTATTAGAATTAACCCGTTCGGGTAGAATACCAATTGCACCGGGTAATATTCGTTTAGTACCTAAATTAGAAGACCAGAATTCTAAAGATATTATTAAAAAATACTCTCAAGACGCCGACTTAACCATTTTAGGTTTCCGTTACGAATTGGTAAAACACCAAGCAGAAGAAGTATTTACGGGTTACGAAGAAATGGGTGACATTCTATTTATGAATGCCAGCACGCGTAAAAAAATTGAATAAGCTTTGAAGCAAAACGGTGTAAGGAATTACACTTTTTCTGAATTTTAACTATATTCAAAATAGGTAATTAAAACCCATAGCATGAAATTATTCCTTTTAAGTCTTCTATCAGCGCTTTTTATAAGCGCCACTTCTACCACAACATGTGATGTAGAGGCCTACAAGCAAGATTGTGAAGACCACATTAACGAAGATCATTTTATAATAGTTAAAGAATTTGAACTTCATTCTGAAAACGGAGAATCGTTAGAATACTCGTTTACCCTAAGTGCTAAAATGGATTACGAGCTTTACTTCACGGGAGACGATTGGTCTCACCATACCATGGAAGTTCAGTTTTTAGACCCTAAACATAAAGCAGCAACTACCAACCATAACTCTGACCACGAGTTTATGCATAAAATAACCGTTCACCCGAAAGAGCTAGGAATTCATTACATGAATTTCCATTTCGAAAAAGGAGAAAGCTTTTGTGGTTATGCTGTTTTAGGATTTAAAAAACACGAAGCAGAAACCAGCGAATACAAATGGTAAAAAAGCTATTCTAGTAGAGAAGCTACTTCGTCAAACTCGAAGCCTTTGCCCACCACATAATTTAAAATTTTAGCCTTTAGCTTATAAGGATCTTCTTCATTAGTAGATCCTTTTTTCTTTTCTATCAGCTTTAGAATAGTTTTAGAATAATCTTCTGGCTTAATTTCTGGCAAGTACTTTTCTATTAATTGTTCCGAAATTCCTTTTTGGCGCAAGCCTATTTTAATTTTAATTCGCCCCCAATGGTTGTACTTAAATTTGCCTAAGGTGTAATATTTGGCAAAACGTTCTTCATCCACAAAACGCTCTTCAATCAAAAAATCCACAATGGGTTCTGTTAATTCTTCCGCACATTCTAAATCCAAAAGTTTTTGTTCTACCTCTTTTATTGAGCGTTCCTGATACGCACAATATTTCATTAACTTAGCCAGTAGTTGTTCTTTAGATAAGTTCTTATTTTTACCTTTAGACGTATACATTTATATCAATCACGAATTATTAATTAAGCACGAATTGGATTTTAACCTACGTGAAATTTACCACATTCTAGATACTGAAAGTAATTCAGATATTCCGGATATAAAAATCAACTACCTATCTACCGATAGTAGACTTCCTTTTCCGCCTAAAGAAACTATTTTTTTGGCTCTTAAAAGGACCACAACACAATGGCCATCGTTTTATCAAAGATGCCTACCAAACCGGTATTCGGGTTTTTATAACCGAAGAAGTATATGACACCACTTGGGAAGACACCTATTTTATACACAGTAAAAAATACATTAACCGCCTTACAACAATTAGCAGCCGCTAACCGAATAAAAGCACAAACCACGTTGGTTGGAATAACCGGTAGTAACGGAAAAACCATTGTAAAAGACTGGTTATTTCAGTTGATACAAGCCCATAAATACACCTTTAAAAGCCCTAAAAGCTATAATTCACAAGTTGGCGTTGCCCTTTCTTTACTGAAATTAGAACCCAGTCATTTTTACGGAATTATTGAGGCTGGTATTTCTCAAAAAGGAGAAATGGAGCGTTTGCAAGAAATCATACAACCAGAATTAGGCTTAATAACCAATATAGGTCCCGCACACGATTCGGGGTTTAGTTCTAGAGCTGAAAAACTTGAAGAAAAATTACGTCTATTTAAAGATTGTACCAGCATTTATTTTAGAGAAGAGCATACCGAAATTTCAAAAAAAGTAAATGCTTTATATCCGGATCGTTTTTTAATTTCTTGGTCTACCGAAAACAAAAATTCGGATTATTATTTTCAGAAAACAGAAGAAACAAAAGACTACACCAGTTTTAAAACAGTTATAAAACAGGAAGAAAAAGGCCTTTTAAAACTTCCGTTTACCGCCTTTAGCTTATTAGAAGATGCGTTACACGCGGTTACCGTTGCTTTGGACTTAGGTGTTTCTTTTTCAGAAATAAAAAAAGAAGCCTTGCATCTACAACCTTTAACCATGCGTTTAGAGCTAATTAAAGGAATCCGTAACAACCAGATTCTAGACGATTCTTACAGCAATGATATGAGCAGCTTAGAACTAGCGCTCCAGTTTCAAAGTCAGCAAAAAATTAACCTAAACCGTACGTTAATCCTTTCAGACGTTTTAGAAACCAGTCTTTCTGCCGAAGAATTAAAAAGCAAACTTTCTGAACTGTTGGAAATCCATACCATAAAACGCTTTATTGGGATTGGCGCTGTACTTCAAAAGTTAGACTTTCAGCCTAAAAATATAGAAACACATTATTTTGCTACTACCGAAGAATTTACGTCTTCGCTTACCTTGCACCAGCTTCAGAATGAATTTATTTTAATTAAAGGAGCACGTGCTTTTGGGTTCGAAAAAATAGTAGAGCGATTAGAAGACCAGCACCACGAAACCATTTTCCAGATTAATTTAAAAGCACTGGAAAACAACCTGAATTATTACCGAAATCTATTAAAGCCCACTACCAAAATAATGACCATGGTGAAGGCTTTTTCCTACGGAAGTGGCGGAACGGAAATCGCCCATTTCTTAGCCCATCATCAGGTAGATTATTTGGCGGTTGCTTACCCCGACGAGGGTTTCGCCTTACGTAGTGAAGGCATTACCTCCCCTATTATGGTGATGAATGCCCGCACTGGTTTTAACGCCATGATAGAAGAAAAGTTAGAACCGGAAGTGTATTCTATTTCCCAACTGAATAATTTAATTACCGAAGCCAACGGCAGAAAAGTAGCCATACACCTAAAGTTAGACACAGGCATGCGTAGACTTGGTTTTACGGAAAAGGATTTAACAAAAGTGGTTTCGCAGCTTCAGGAACATACAAACATTCGGGTTCAGTCTATCTTTTCGCATTTACCCAATGCAGACATGCCCGAAAGAGACCTTGACACCGAAATGCAACTTTCATATTTTAAAAACTTAGCCGAAAACCTAGAAAAACAGCTGAACTACACGTGTATTAAACACATTTTAAACACCGCTGGAACAGAACGTTTTACCCATTTTCAGTTGGATATGGTGCGTTTAGGAATTGGTCTATACGGCCCCGGAATCACCGATAACGCTAACGAAAACCTATTAGCAGTAGGAACGCTTAAAACCAGAATTTCGCAAATAAAAGAACTTAAAATGGGCGAAGAAGTGGGCTACACCGGTAAAGGAAAAGCAACACAAGACAGTAAAATTGCTACTATTGCCATTGGTTATGCCGACGGATACGACCGACGATTTGGGAACGGCGTTGGCCAAGTAATTATACGCGGAAAAGCCTGCCCTGTAATTGGCAATGTCTGTATGGACATGACCATGATTGACATTGGCGATTTAGATGCCCGTGAAGGCGACGAGGTGATTGTTTACTCGAACGATAACAAAGTGAGCACTTTAGCTAGAAAAATTGGCACCATCCCTTACGAATTACTTACCAGCATTAGTAACCGTGTAAAACGCATTTTCTATTATGAGTAAAATCACTTTTTATTCTCAAGAATCAAGACTATCTTTATATCTGAAATCAGTCTAAATAAGAATTGAGTAAAAAAACCACATTAGCCGACCTTAAACCAGGAGAAACCGCTGTAATCACCGATTTATCTGGTAGTGCTATGGGTGTTAAATTTTGTGAAATGGGCTGTCTTCCGGGCTGTACTGTTGAACTTTGTTATAGGGCTCCTTTTAACGGACCTTTATGTTTAAAGATTAAAGGAAACATGCTTGCTGTGCGTAAAGAAGATGCCTCGGCAGTTATTGTTAAAAGGTGATTAACAAACCCCATCACATAGCATTAGTTGGTAACCCCAATGTTGGTAAGACATCACTTTTTAATCAGCTTACCGGATTAAAACAAAAAACAGGAAATTTTGCGGGCGTTACGGTTGAAAAAAAACAAGGCTCTTTTTCCTTAGGAAAGGTTAAAGCCAATCTGGTTGATTTACCCGGCACGTATTCTCTAAACGCTTCTTCGGAAGATGAACAAGTAGTTAACGATTACTTTAACGGAAAAGACACCGAAAAGCCCGACTTAATCGTTTTTATTGCCGATTCTAATAATCTTAGAAGAAACCTTTACCTCTTTAATCAAGTACGGGAATTTGGTTATCCTTCTATATTGGTTCTTAATTTCCACGAGGAAGCTACCAATAACGGCTTACGGATATTAGATGAAAAACTATCCAAAGCTATTGAAAGCCCGGTTATTAGAGTAAACGCTAAAAACGGAAAAGGCATTAGTACTTTAAAAGCAGCCATTGCGGCAGCTTTAGAAGAAGGAATCCCAAAAGCGGCCATTGTTCCCCATAATATCTTCTTTTCGGACCATCCCGAAACATTAAGCAACAAGTTTGATGTAATTGATACCATTATAAAACAAGTGACCATTGAAAGTGAAACCGAAAGAAAACCTTCTTTAGGCGAATATTTAGACAAATGGTTAACGCACCCGTTCTGGGGTTATGCTATTTTTATCTTTATTCTGGCATTTATCTTTCAGGTGATTTTTAATATATCTAGCTACCCAATGGATCTAATCGATGAATCGGTTAGTGAGTTAGCGGCCTATTTACACACTTTATTACCCCAAGGCCCATTAAACGACATGATTACCGAAGGAGTGATCCCCGGTATTGGTGGCGTGGTTATCTTCATTCCGCAAATTGCCAGTTTGTTTCTTCTGTTGAGTATTTTAGAGGAAAGTGGTTACATGGCGCGTGTGGTCTTTTTAATGGACCCGCTGTTTAAAAAATTAGGGCTGAACGGAAAAAGTATTATCCCCTACGTTTCGGCGGCAGCTTGTGCTATTCCGGCGGTGATGTCGGCACGTGGTATTAACAATTACAAAGAACGCTTAATTACTATTCTAACCGCTCCGTTCATTAGTTGTTCGGCTCGTTTACCGGTTTATGCCATTCTTATTGCGCTTTTAGTACCCGAAACTACAGTTGTTGGCTTCCTGAATTTACAAGGAGTAATCTTATTGGGCTTGTATGCCTTGGGTGCCTTTGCGGCATTGGCTTCCGCCTATATTCTTAAAAAGTTTGTAAAGGCCAGTCATACGGGTTTTTTTATGTTGGAACTGCCTCCTTACCGACTTCCTTCCTTAAAAAACATGCTTATCACTATGTATGATAAGTCTAAAACCTTTGTTTTTGAAGCAGGTAAAATCATTTTGGCTATTTCTGTTATTTTATGGGCTTTGGCTTCTTACGGCCCTTCTTCCGAAATGGATAACATTGAACAAGAAGTGGCTTTAATGGATATTCCGGAAGGGGAAAAAGAAAACAAAATTCATGCGCTTCAATTGGAAGCTTCCTACGCTGGTATTATAGGTAAATTTATTGAACCTGCTATTAGACCATTGGGTTACGATTGGAAACTGGGGATTGCCTTAATTACGTCCTTTGCCGCCCGTGAAGTGTTTGTGGGCACCATTAGCACCATTTATAGTATTGACGATGGGGAAGAGACCAAAACCATTAAACAAAAACTACGTGACGTGAAAGATCCCGTAACCGGTGGGCCTTTCTTTAACCGTGCGCGTTCTATTTCTTTGTTGCTGTTTTATGTGTTTGCCATGCAGTGCATGAGTACACTGGCTATTGTTTACAAAGAGACTAAAAGTATTAAATGGCCCTTGTTGCAACTTTTTATGATGACGGGTGTGGCCTATCTTTCTTCGCTTATTGCGTACCAGTTGTTGAAGTAGACCTCAAACTGCACAAGTGAAAAACACTTGCGCTAGATTAGGGTTTCTGGTTACAACGCGTTTTTAATAGCTTAATGCGACTAAAGACAACATTACATTGTAAAAACAAAAATACATAAACGGAATTATTCCGATTATCTGTTTAAAATATTACATTTTATAGATGAAATTTCTGGTTAATTAGATTGTGCATCGAACGCGTTTTACTATTATAACGCGCCCGATCTAGTTACAACGAAGGCGTTTTAGCCTGAATATTAATTATTGGTTTCAAAATAAGAATACGCTGCTTTTCTATTTCCTTTACTAAACTGAATTATAAAATCACCACCATAAATCAACTCTGGATTTCCTTTTAAATTACCATATAAATCTAAACTATTTTGGGATTCTTTTATTCCTGAAATTTCTATTTTCACACCTAGCTTAGTTTGTTCCGAATAGGTAAATACGAACTCATTTTCTCTCCAAATTGTAAGCACAGCAATTTCAGCATATTCATAATCAATTTTGTATTTGTCATAAATAACGAATAGACCATTACCATCGCTGTAAATTTTTCTAAACTGTCTATCCTTCTCTAAGCTTTTACTCATACCCTCATTTTCATACCATTCCAGAAGTTTTTTGTAGCCGTAATCTAATTGTTGATCAATAAGAGATTCCACCATATTTGACACTGCCACATTAAACAATACTAGATTGTAAGGAGATTTTTTGAGTGTTTTCAGCTTTAAACTACCCTCGTATAGCGTTGTATCCCAGTATGATTTTTCATCTAAGATTTCCAATGTATAAGAAGTAGAATCTGACACCACTACATTTACAGGCTCTTGTTTTGCCTTAACTTCTTTCACCTGAACAACAGCGGTATTAGATTCAATTTTAAGGGGTGATTTTATCTTAGGATCATTACTACATGAAAAATGTAAGAGCGCCAAAAATAGAATATAGATGTGTTTCATGTTATTGTTTATTTTTACTTAAATAAGAGCGTGTAAATAATTAGCAGAATCATTTAAACCATTTTTACGAAAGCGATCTAAAATCTCAAATTCATCTAAATTGGGATTTGTTCTATTTAAAACTAATGCTCTAAATGCTTCAAGCGCCAAGTCATTATTAAGATCAATAGTGTCTGTTATAAAGTCATCTGCACTTTTAGCCGTTAAACCAAAACTAGATAAATAGTCCTGCCGGAAAATCCTTAATGTTATTGGTTACTATAATGTTTGCATTCGTTTTTATGGCCGCAGCCAATACATGCCTATCTTTCTCATCTGGTAATTCTAACGAATTAACCAATGACTCATAGTTTTCAACCAATGCATCTGGAAAAGCCAGTTGGGCTTTAAGTAATCTCTTTTTTACCTCACTATCTGGAACACCTTTTCGTTTCATCACATCTTCCCACTCAGTAAAAATATGCTTGCTCCACTTTGGTGTAAAAAGATCATAGGAGGCAAACCAAAAAAGAAGATCCCTAATGTCAATAGGATAAATAACATTGGTATCTAGAACACATGTAAATCGTACACTATGTATCATACAATCCTATTTCTTCGTCGGCCTTCATTATTTCTATGAGTAGCTTACGTTGTTCAGCTTTCATTTTCTTCTTGTAATCAATTACATCTTGGTATTTAATTCTTCTATGCTTACCAATTTTAGTAAAATTGATTTCCCCTTTTTCAAGGAGTTTAACCAAATGTGGTCTAGAACATCCTAAAAGCTCTGCGGCAGCTTGGGTAGTAATTTCGGTGGCAATAGGTACAATAGATATTGGTTTTCCCTGACTAGTTTCTTTTAGAATTTTAGCCAATAGCCGTAAAGCAGTTAATGGAATCTTGATTTTTTCATTGGTTTCTTCAATTTCAATTTCAGGATAATCCGAATGAATTTGCTCCAAAGTAGCAGCAAGGGCATCATATGACTCCAAAGCTGCTTTTTGTTCTTCTTTTGAAGGTCTTTTTATATCATCAATGCTGTTCATAATCAATATGTTTAATTTGCCTATGACAAATAAACGAAAAATTCGAAAAATTAGTTTTGTTTATTTCGAATAAAAAAGTAATTAATTGCACCGAACGCGTTTTACTAGTGTAACGCGTCCGAGGTGGACTAGATCATGTTTTATACGGACTTTAGTATATATCCGGCTTCCTTGTGCTTGTTGGAGAGAACTCCAACAAGGGGGGAAACGAAAAACAAATATAGTTTTACGGCATTTTACCATCATAGCTAAATATTTTCGACATAACGAAATTATATGTGTGTTGAACTTTGTTTTGGATTTCTCTTTCAAATGTTTTGGGATTATTCAGCTTAAATTCATCTTCTGAAATTACATTCGTCAAATTATCTGTAAGCTCATCAAGTGCATCATTTAAATCAGCATAAAGCTTAGGCTCTATATGTTGCAGCATATCAAAAAAAACTTTCCTAAGATTGGACTGTTCCTTTTTAACAAATGAAATCAAATCTATTTTATCCTGTTCTTGTAAATCCGTTGTTTTAATTTTTGATTTTAAAGAAGATAAATTATCGAAGTAATCAAATAAATCATCAATTTTCGGCTCAATTATCACATCCTTAAACCATTGCATTTTAATATTTGCTTTTCTTTCAAGTTCAACATGTAAAGATTGACTATGCTCTTTTTGTCTCAATTCTTCACGTAATGCAATATCTTTATTTCTCTGGTATACAAACACATAAAATGCTAGTACTAAAGTTAAAAAAGCCATTAATGAATTTGAAATATTACCAAAATCATCTAAAGTTAGTGCTGTACAGCAATTACAAAAAAAACTCATAATTTAGTTTATCTTTTTAGAGAGTGCATTTTCTTTTCTAAGAATTCGGTCAATTGCTTCTTCTAAGTCTTCAGAAATATTATACCTATTACTTTCTGACAAAAAACTTACCCTCTTCATAAATTCTGGCTTACCTAGTTTTTTCACCGTATTAAAAAGAAATTCCTCTAAAAATGATGGGTTTATAGACATAACATCAACTGGTATTAGAATTTCAACCATATCAAATTCGTTAATAAGATTATCTAATCTTGATTCATTCCTGATTTTTATACCTCTTGCTCTACCAGTAAATACTTTTGAACCTTTTGTTCGAAATTTCTCTAAATCTATTGTTGTAGTTTGCATCTATTAAATGTTTTGAGTGTTTTCATAGTCTATTCTTATCTTGGCAGAAATTAATGTTCCAGGGAAATAATTATTTTCGCATTTAACAAATTTATCATCAGGTTTATCTTCAATGTTTCCACTATTATTAAAAGTCATCATTTTATATTCTTTATTCTCTGACCCTCTCACTTTTTTAACTATTTGATAAGAACCATCAAAAATTATTCTAGTCCTACCTGATGTTAAAACCATTTTTGAAACATTATCGCATACATCATTCCCCTTTAATTTAAAAAAGCTTTCAATAAATCTAATTGCACCATTTCCCCTATCCCAATCGTGAATTCTAGTAACACCGTCCTGTAGTGCGTAAAGAGTCCATAAGGTTTCTTCTTCGAATTCACTAGATCTGAAAAATCCTTTATTAGTAAAGTCCTTACTTAGATTTGTCATTTGGTCTACTATTTTTTGATTTTGGCATTCTGGATTTTTAAATGTTTCGTAAAATGTATTGCCAAAATTTAATATTGCTAGACTAAAAACACCATATTGATCTTCACCGTTTTTAGTACTCTCAAAATAACCAACAGAATATCTATTGGTAGTATTCGAATGTTCATCAGCATTTTGTAAAACTTCTCCAATGACCTTATAAAGATTTGTTTCAGCCTTATCTTTAAGTGCTTTATTCATTTTTGATAAACATTCAATTATATATTCGACTGTCCTAGTAATATTAAGCTCTCTTTGTTCCTCTAAGGATTTATTTTTTTTATTACCTACAATAATTGGAAATGGATGGATATTGTCAAATTTAATTTTCACTCCTTTTATGCTCGAAAAAGCACCTATTGAAAATAATATTTTTTTAATTTCTTCTTTTTCAAAATTTATTGGTGTGACATTCTTAATTTTTATAGTGTGTCTCCCTTTTACAGATTTATCAAAATACTTAAAGAATTCAGACAAAATAATATCCATACACATCGACGCCCCAACATCAATTAACTCACATTCACCATAGTCAATTAGAATTTCTTTATGAGTCTCATTGAATAACGCATTAAATAATTTTCGTAAATAACTAGTTGTTTCTTCATAAGATTCAATTAGTGAGAATATTCGGGGTATTTTAAATACATTATTTTCGAAATTCAAATTCTCTTTTGCAAAAGAATCCTTAGTTACATTAAAGTAGGTTATTAATTCACTGTATTCTGGTTTTGGTTCTAAAGAACTTTTTTGTTTGAATTCATGGAAGGGAAAATTTATAAATGACTCATCAGGGTTGATTCTCCTCACATCAGATTTAAATTTTTCAAAACCTGTTTTCTGTTTTATTAATTTTTCTTTTCTACCCACAAATTTTAATTAAAAGTAATTTCCAAAACATCTAGATATCTACAATTAAACATATCCAATTTATATTAAGTCGTGATATACCTACAACCCTGTTCCTAAATAAGTTAAAAAAACAATAAAACAGTGTTGCAACAATTATTAATTATACACAAGAGGTAAACGTAGCAATAACCTAAGCCTTCGCTTAAATAAAAAGATAGCTTTTATTTTAACTCAAGGATTTTTTCCAATTTATTAATAATTAGTTGCCGGCGTGCTTCCATTGTAAACGGATTAATGTGGCATTCAATTATTTCGTTTCTAGAAGAATGATTCAATATTTCTGAACTCATTTCTTTCAAAAAATCTTGGACTTCTTTATTGGCTTTCAATACATCCTCAACCAAATTCAAATTATTGTCGATGATGTAGATTAAGTCTTCAAAATCATGACTCATTCTTGGGTCACTACCTCTGTTTTTAAACGCCTCCCATTTGGTGGCTAAAAACAAACTAACGGGTAGAATTTTTATTTCAGCATCACCAATTGGAATAGAGTACGCTTTTTTAAAGCCCGGTTTTAGCCAACTGTTTGTAGGACCAAGTGGCGTTTCTTCATAAGGGATAAAATCAATTAATATATCTTCGTAGGAATAGCGATACATTACTGTTTCTGTAGGTGCCGGATAGATTTTCTTACTAGCTAATAGCTCTCTTAATTTATCCATTTCCGAATAGGTACTTATCTGAACCGATATATCAATATCCTTTGTAGGCCTTGGTTGCTCCGCTCCCTCATCGGTAACATAAAGACTTACTACAGCGCCTCCAACATAAATCACTTGCTCATTGAGTTCTCCTAATTTTAGGGCAACTTTTTCAACAACTTTTAAATTGATGGTTTGGTTTTTAAGCATGTTCAATTCTTTTCCTAATCATTTCTAAGGCCATATTCTGTTCTCGTACTTTACCAATTCTAATGGCATCCGTTAAGGACATTAATTCGTAATATTTTACGTCCCTTAGGCAAGCCTCCGGAGTATTTACATGCAAAGGTTCAATTGCCTGTCCTCTAATATCACCTTTTCCATAAGGCCATACAAACTGTTCGTTACTCATTATTTCCTCATTTAAAGGAGGGGCAGAATGAGCTGTACCAATGCCTCTTACCATTGATCCTGGTTTCTGAGGATATACATAGCGCAAACCTGATTTCAAAAAGTCGAGCAAGGATAATTTACTAAGTGTTTTCTTATCACTACTGATTAGACCTGCAATTACAGAGCGATTTAGACTTTCACTTATTTCACTATTACTAATTCCCAGCTCATAGGCTAAATCTTTCATATACCATGCCTTTTGACCTTTAGCGACTATTTTTAGAAGAACTGCTATGTCATGTGGGCGCATACCGCTGTGCTTTTTCATAGAAAGTAACGATTGAACTAAGACAAAGATAGTTATTAATTCTCAATTCGCGAATCGCGAATTGAGAATTTAGAATTAATTAGAACTGAAGGTTCTAATAAGTAGAAATCCATTATTTAAAAACCTTCACTTTTTTATGTTTTGTCTTAAAATACCTGCGGCTGCTTACCGGGATATGTTGGTAAGCCAATGCTAAAAATGGTGCATTGCTCCCTACAGCTGTTACTTCAATTTCCATTCGTTTGTATTCATCTACCGGAAACACATAACCAATGCTTTCGTAACGGTCTAAAACAGATAATAGAAAGGGTACTTTTTGGCTAGGTATAAAATAGCATTCCCCTATTATGGTATTGGTTGATGTAGCCTTAAAAACTGCTACAGGATACCAATTAAACACATAGAGCTCCCCTTTTGCCAACGCTTTAAAAGAATGCGTACTGGTTTGCCGTAATAGTAAAGCATACGGATTAAAAAAATTACTTTTAAGTGTTCCGTATACAAATAAAAGTGAGCCTTTTGCAGGACTATGGTTGCTGTGCTTCTTCTTCATCCTCTACAAAACGCATGGGAAGTTCTTCTTTCGAGAGTTTTTGCTCTCGTTCATAATCGTAAATCACACTACCTTCGTCATCCCATTCTTTTATAATCTGGCCTTTGGTACCGTCTTTCATGGGATTTCGTTCGTATTTAATTTGCCGTTTACGGTAAGAAGTCAACCTTCCTTTGTCGTAATATTCTAACCAGTAGCCCGCTTTATAACCTAAAATATAGTTGCCTTGCTCTTCCATTCTACCAGACTGGTAATAGGAAACGTAATACCCATCGCGTTCACCATGTACAATGGGTATAGCTATTTTTAACTTGGTATTGGCAGCATCCCAATATTCTAGTTCAGTATCTTTAGGCCAACCTCGGTTGTACTTTTCTTTAGATTTTAGAATTTTATATTCAATATCTATGGTGTCTTTAAACGTTTTTTCATCGGGTTTGGCATATTCTGTCCAACGGCCGTGTTTTACTCCTTTGTAATAAATACCTTCTTCTATGGTTTCACCGTCTACTACAAGCTTGTAAGGACCATGCAAAAGAAACTCATTGTCTTCGGGTTTAAACTCATTAACGCGGTCAACTTCATATTTATCAAAATCGAAAACGTATATATCTTTTATATAAGGTACGGGCTCAATAGTCTGGTCTTTTAGATAATAAAAAACGCTTATTTTCATTCGGCTACCATAACCCGATTTTGTAAAGCCTTTTTTAGTTTTCAGGCCATAAAAAACTTTTCTTTTGGGCTTTTTTTCTTTAAAGTCTTTTTCTTCTTCTTCCGGCGCAAATTCTGCTAAAGGGTCTTTGTCATTATAAAAATGGATGTATTTATCGTTATGCTTAGTACTGTCTACTTCTTCAGAAGTATCTTGCCCTAGTACAAAAAATGGCATAAATGTTATCAATAATAAGAAGAAGTTCTTCATTAAATTTTAATACTTGTTTCGCCTATTAAAGAAGGTAGAATAATGGTAAAAGTAGATCCTGTGTTTTCTTCACTTTCTACTTCTATACTTCCCCCAATTTTTTCCAAACCAGATTTTACAATATACAAGCCTAAGCCACTGCCGCTAGATGACATACTGGCTCTTTGAAACATATCAAAGATAAAGGGTAACTTTTCTTTATTAACGCCAATACCGTTATCTTTTATTTGAACAGAAATCCTTTCTCCGGATAGTTTTTTGACTTCTATCAGAATAAAGCATTCGTTGTTGTAACTCATTTTACGGTACTTTATTGCATTTCCTATTACATTATAGAAGATACTTCTAAGTATTTTTTCATTACTTTGAAAACCATATATGCGTTCATAATTCTTAATTACTTTAAACTTGTTTTTTAATATTCCGTCTACAAAAAAGGAAGTAATGGTTTCGTCTAATAATTCACAAACAGGCACTTCTTGTATGCTGGTGGCTGTATTTCTAAGTCGGGCTAGTTCGGCCAAATCGTTTAAAATTTTATCTAAACGTTGGGCGCAATCCCTAATCATTGAAAAATAGTTTAATGCCGATTTATCGCTTACTTCTAAGTCTGCAATATCTGTTAAACCTATAATAGATACCAAAGGCCCTTTTAAATCGTGAGATGATTTGTAAACAAACGTATCTAGTTCTCTGTTTTTGGCTAATAGTCTTTCTTCAGTACGTTTTAAATCGGTTATGTCTTTAGCAAATAAGAGGTATTTACTTTCGTCGAAAGGAAACCGAATAATAGAAGTTGCCGCATTAATTAACGCACCATCTTTGCTAACAAACTTAAAATCTAGACTTTCTACCGATTTAACTGTGGCTGTAATTTGGTTTTTAAAGCTTGATAAAGCTTCACGGGATTCTTCGGAAAGGTAGGCGTTAATCTTTGTCCCTTGCAGCTCCGAAACAGAATGGTGCAACTTAGCGCAAGCGTTTTCATTAACCCTGAAAATCTCACATTCTTCTCCCATAATAAAAATCATATCGGGAGAGGCGTTAAAAGTTTCCCAGAATTTGGGAATTAAAACTCTATTCTCTTTGGTAACCCTTAGAAAGTCAAGGGTTTTCTGAAGCACGTCTTCAGAGGCATTCTCCAGAATGTTATTTATCTCTGTTTGTAAATTCTCTTTATCAATAGTAGAATGCATAAGTTTTATATGTGTCTAAAAATAAAAAGTAAAATAGAAAAAATAGGTGTGTAAACACACCTATTTAGTTAATTCTAAACTTCTTTTTACAAACTTAGTCAATTCGCTGCCTTTTAATAGGCCCTGGGACAATAATGCTAAGTCATAAGCATGTTTAGCAAGCTTATCTTGTTCCTCTTGTTCGGCAGCAATAATCTTTTGCATTATTGGATTATTAGCGTTTACTACAACACTGTATTGCGTTGGGAAATCGCCCATAAACATGCCGCCATTTTTTTGCATTTCTTTCATTCTACGCATAAATTCTGGTAGAACTACAGAAACGGGCATTTCGTCGCTAGACATAGGTTCTAAAGAAACTACATAAGCCGAATTGTTTACTGCTTTTTCAAACACTTCCTGAACGGTTTTCTTTTCCGTTTCTGATAAGGTATGAACGTTTTCAATACCTTTATCAATTAGTTTATCGGCAACTTCAGAATCTACACGCTTAAGGGTAGTTTTTTCGTTTTTCTGCTCTAGATAACTAACAAAGTGTGAATCAATCATGTGATCTAACACCAACACTTTATAGTTTTTGGCTATAGCCGATTGAATGTATGAGTCCTGAGCGTCTGCATCACTTGTGTACAGCAATACTAAGGTTTCATCTTTATCTTTTTGTTCTGCTTCAACCGCCGTTTTAAATTCTTCTAGTGTAAAGAATTTACCTTCGGTATCTTTTAATAAAAGAATACTGGCTACTCGTTCAGCAAATTTTTCATCACTTAAGATTCCGTACTTAACAAATACCGAAATATCATCCCACTTTTCTTCAAAAGAAGCTCTGTCTTTATTGAAAAGTTCTTTCAATTTATCGGCAACTTTTTTAGTAATGTGGTTATTGATCTTTCTTACGTTAGAATCGGCTTGTAAGAAACTTCTAGATACGTTTAATGGAATATCCGGTGAATCGATAACACCGTGCAACAACATTAAAAATTCTGGAACTACATCTTTTACTTCGTCGGTAATAAATACCTGTCTAGAGAAAAGGTGTATTTTATTTTTCTGAACTTCTAAGTCGTTAGTTAACTTAGGGAAATACAAGATACCCGTTAAGTTGAATGGATAATCTACATTCAAATGAATCCAGAACAAAGGCTCACCAGCCATTGGGTACAACTCTTGGTAAAAGTTTTTGTACTCTTCGTCTGTGATATCAGTTGGGTTTTTAGTCCAGATTGGGTTCGGGTTGTTAATTACCTTTCCATCGAACTCAATTTCAATAGGCAAGAATTTACAGTATTTGTCTAAAATACCTTGTATACGTGCTTTATTTAAGAACTCTTCTCCTTCTTCAGAAACATGAAGAACAATGTCTGTTCCTCTTTCTTCCTTTTCAGTAGTTTCTATTTCGAAGTTGGTAGAACCATCGCATTCCCAACGAGCGGCTTCAGAACCTTCTTTGTGTGACTTAGTAAAGATTTCAACTTTATCTGCCACCATGTAGGCCGAATAAAAGCCTAAACCAAAGTGACCAATAATTTGTTGTGGGTCTTTTCCGTCTTCTTTGTATTTTTCTACAAATTCAGTTGCACCAGAAAAAGCAATTTGGTTGATGTATTTTTTAACATCATCTGCCGTCATACCAAGACCTTTATCGCTAATGGTTATGGTTTTTGCTTCTTCGTCTAGTTTAATCTGAATTTTAAGATCACCTAATTCTCCTGTATATTCACCAATAGAAGATAGGTGTTTAATTTTTTGAGTTGCATCTACTGCATTAGAGACTAATTCTCTTAAGAATATCTCGTTATCTGAGTATAAGAACTTTTTAATTATGGGAAAGATATTCTCCGAGTGAATCGAAATGGTACCTTTTTCCTGCATGATATTTTAAATTTAGTTACAACTGTGCCTCTAAGAACAATAGTTATTCCATTATAAAAAATATGTCAGCTTGGCAGATTTAGAACAACTCTACAGCAATACTTTGCACAAAAGCGGCATAGAAATAGGTGTTTCCTGTATTATTTACCGAAATAGTCATTAAAACAGGTATTTCATCATCTATCTCATTTTTAACGTAAATCTCTGTTCTTACGTTAATAGGAATCTTGGTTCCGTCTTCTTTTATATGAAATACTTTCTTGTCTTTATGGTCTATTTCCAGGTTGGCTAATGCGGTTACAGAATTGCCCAAAACCTTACTGCGGTCTTGTTGCCAAATTTCTTCAGCAGCGCGGTTAAAAAATTCAACTTCACCTTTAGAATCAAATACCATAACACCATCTGCGCAAGTTTCTAGAATGGCAATGTTCTTTTTCTTTTCGGTATCTAATTTTTCAATATTCTGATTAATGCTTTCTTGTGTAGACTGTAATTCTTCGGCATTATGACGTAATTCTTCTTCTTGCTTTTTAAGTGCTTCGGTAAGTTGTTGTGATTCTTTCAGTAATTTTCTAGTATGCTCGTTGGCACGTACCGAAGAAATTGAAGAAGCTAAGGTCTCAGAAATTTTCTCTACCAATTCAATTTGGTATTCTTCAAATTCTTTAAAAGATGCTATTTCAATTACACCAAAAATATCTTTATTCACTTTTAACGGAACAATTAATAAGGCGTTAGGATTTGCGTCCCCTAAGCCAGATGTTATATGAATGTATTCATCTGGAATATCTGTGATATAAATGGTATCTTCTTCTAAGACAGATTGCCCTACAAGCCCTTCACCAATTTCAATTTGTTTTTCTAGAAACTTTTTACGTTTCCAAGCGTAAACCGAAATCAAGTTTAATACCTTTTGGTTTTCTTTGTTATTTTCTAGCAGGTATATAGCTCCTTGATTGGCCCCCATATAATCTACCAATTCAGACAAAACTTTATCGGTTAGGGTAATAATATCATCCGAATTATTTCTTAGGATATCGGCAAATTTGGCTACTCCTTGACTGGTCCAGTTGCTTATGAATGATTTCTTCCTGTCTTGGTCATAGAAATCAAGAAGCTTTTTACGCATTTCTTCAATTTTCTGACCCAACATATCGTCCGAACTACTTTTTTCATGAACGATATTAAATTCAGTATTACCAATTTTTTCTAGAACTTTAGCTGTATTCAACTGGTAGTCTACAATGTCATCTACAGCTTTACCCAAAGCACCCATTTTATTGGCGGGGTAGAAGAATACTTTTTCGCTTAAAACCCCTTTAGACAATTTTAGAATCACTTGCATTACACGCTTTAACGGAGACCAATAATCGGATTCTAATATTTTGTACAATAAGGCTATAAATACCGTTAAGGAAACTAAAAATATGATTAGCCAAAATTGCCTAAGATTAGAAACATCTTTGTACTTTATTACTAAATTCTCTGCTAATTTTTTATCTAAAGAAAGGATTTCAGTTACTTCAAAATCAAATTTTTCTAAGCGGGCTTCCTTTTGAACAGGACTAATTAATTCTACTTCTGAAATGTATTTTCTTTGAGAAGATTTTAAAGGAGTCCACTCTCCTATTATGGCATCTAAAACATTATTAATACTGGGTTCCTGAATTTGGCCAACAGACAATTCGGTATCTCTTTCGTCTAAAAGCCCACCAAAACGCATCGATTTTATTAATTCATCTAAACGATTAATATCCTCATTAATATTTAGAAAAAGTTTATCGCTTGGTGTATACGAATAGTTATGTACGCTTTGGTTAACCAGTTTAATTAAGTCATTTTGTTGCTTAACCATTAAGACTGCATCTTTGATAATTTCTTTCTTATCTGCATTAAGCCTGAAAAAAATATAAAAAGTAAATGTGGTGGCAAAGAATATAAATGCAAACACATACTTCAATTTATCGGACTTTATATTCATATTAATGGTTTATAGGAAGTATAAATAACAAAACGTTAATCACAATTTATGCATTTTGTTTCCGCTTGAAAAGATAATTTTCGATTTTTAAAAAAAGAACGCTCAATATGATTAAAAGGTTAAGCCTTAAAACTAAAATATTCTCTCTGGTTTTATTCATCACCTTTGCCGATATAGTTGTAGAAATACTGCTCACCTATTCCAAACAAAGCGAAATTGTAAACAGTAAATATGAGGAAGAACTTCATTTAGTTTCAGACGTTGAAGTCCATAACATTAACGCCTCTTTTGACCACATACAAACCGCGCTTAAAGCCCTTGTTCCCTCTGGCCAATTGTTATATTCTGGCGACCCAAGCGTATTAAATTTTGAGCTAGAGCATTACATTACAGACCTTCCTATAGAAAACATTTACTTAACCGACGAAAATCTATCGATTGGTAAAAGCATACACCCTACCACCGAAAGTTTAAAACAATTTGTAGCGCCTCAGCTTTATGCTATGCGTAATGGTTCTGTGGTAACTCAAATCATTAAATCACACAAAGGCCATTTTGTTTTTGTTTCGGAACCTATACTCTTAGACAAGAAAGTTGTCGGTTTTATAATTGCCAAAGTAGACGTAAAAAAACTTCTTCAGTTGTCTATAGATAACATGATAAACTTTGGAGAGAGCGGAAAGATAAAAATAGTGAGGCGCATTAATAACACTAAAATTGAGGTGTTGTATAATTCTGACTATAAAGACAGCACCGCAACAGTAGAGACTCTTTCTACCGAAAGGCCTTTTACCTTGGCTTCTACAGGAAATACTGGATTTAAAATTGCAAAGTCGGGGTCTTTAAAAAACCAAGAATGTTTGTATTTCTGGGAGCCTGTAGATGTACTAAACGCTGGCATTATAGTAAGCTTAGATAGAGAGGAAGCTTATAAAATCTTAAATAGCCTCTACATAATACTAGTAATAAAATGGATTGGTGGTGTTTTAATAGCTTTAAGTTTGGGCTTCATTTTCTTTAAGCTTATCCGTGTGTACATTGATTCTGTGCGTGACTCTGTAAGACGTCTTTCTTTAGGTATTGTTCCTGAAAAATTAGACACTGGTAGCGGTGACACCATAGGAAAACTATCAATGGATGTAAACAACATGGCCAACCGAATAAAGGAATTAGCCAATTATACCTTAAATATTGGTAACCAAGATAAAAAAACAGAAGAACTTAAAGCCTTAGATGAAAAAGACGTGTTGGCCCATGCTTTAATTGGTCTTAACAACCGTATTGAAGACGTTAACAACCAAGATGCAGTAAACAATTGGGTGGTTTCTGGTGTAGCAGAACTTTCTAGTATTTTACGTTCCGAAAATAATATATCCGAATTAGGTGATGCCCTAACAGAATACATTACCAACAAAATAGAAGGCCGACAAACTAGCATTTATTTATTTTACGAAAATCGTCTACCACAAATAGAACTCCTTTCGGCGTATGCTTACGGAAAGAAAAAGTTTGAAGAGAAGTATTTAAAAGTTGGGCAAGGCTTAGTAGGTAAAACTGCTTTCGAAAGAAAAGAAAGTCTTTTTACTGAATTCCCTAAAGATTACGATTACATTAAATCGGGTTTAAAAGATACACCTCCACCTCAATCGGCCTTGTTTTACCCTCTCCTCTCTAACAACATGTTAATTGGGGTTCTAGAATGCAATGCAGACAAAACATTTAGCAAAAGAGAATTGGCTTTCATTGAGGAAATCTCCGAAATTATTGCACAAACCCTTTACAGTGTTCAGCTGAACAAAAAAACCGAAAACTTACTAGAAGACGTTTCTAATGCACAAAACAAATTACAAGCACTGTTAGAAAATGCTTCCGAAGTAATTGCCATAACCGATACTATGGGTTATTTCAGTTATTTAAGCCCAAACATTCAAAAGATATTAGGCTACGGCGTAGAAGACTTAATTGACGAAGAAATTACCGAATACATTTTAGAAGAAGACCAAGGTAAGATTGAAAATCTATTTGTTGACTTACTTAATAAACCTACTGAAATTCTTACCGTACAGATGCGCTTTGTGAAAGAAAACAAAACACCTGTTTGGGTTGAAGTTTCTGCACGTAACTTTTTAGAAGACCCTGCCATTAAAGGGATTGTATTGAATTTAACCGATATTACCGTTCGGAAAAAAGCAGAAGAAGAAGAGAAAAAACGTGGCCAGATGCAAGCCTTATCTGAGAACTCGTTAGACATTATTACACGTATTTCAACAGATGAAGTATTCTTTTACCTTAACCCCACCATTAGCCGTTTTAGTGGTCTTAAAAGTTACAACTTTGTTAACAAAACGGTTGACCAATGTGAATTAGATGACACCATTAAAACCGCATATAAAGACATATTAGATGCCGTTTTAAGAAGCCGAAGAAATGCGCACAGCGAACACGAAATATTAGATTACGAAGGCAACCAACTCTTCTTCTTGTTTACGGGTATTCCTGAATTTAATGATGATATGGAAATTGAATCGGTGTTGGTGGTAGCCCATGACATTACCGATAGAAAACGTATTGAACAAGAAATTCAGCTGAAGAACAAAAAGATTGAAGAAAGTATTAACTACGCTAAAAGTATACAAGGAACCATTATTCCAAGTGCCGAAATTATTCAAGACCACCTGCCAAACTCTTTCATGATTTTTAAACCGAAAGACGTGGTAAGTGGTGACTTCCCTTGGTTGCATGTAGAAGACGACATTATTTACTTGGCGGGCGTAGACTGTACTGGACACGGTGTACCAGGTGCCATGATCTCATTTGTGGGGTACTTCTTATTAAACCATGCTATTAAAGCTTCTAAGCTTACCCAAGCAGGTGAAATTATGGACGAACTTGATATGCTGGTAACCGAAGCTTTCCGTCAGAATTCTGAAGATTCTAAAATTAAAGACGGTATGGACATGGGACTTTGCCGCATTGACTTAAAAAACAAAAAACTTCAATATGCCGGAGCGCACCGCCCAGTATATGTAATTAGAAACAATGGAGAATTAGAAGAATACAAAGGCGATAAATTCCCGGTTGGGGGTGGTTCTGCGTTCAGGAACAAAACCAATTTTACTTGCACAGAATTAACTATGAATGAAGGTGACACCATCTTCTTCTTCTCTGACGGTTTCCCAGATCAATTTGGTGGACCAAAGAACCGTAAATTTGGGCCGAAAAACATTAAAGAAATTGTTGTTGATACGGCCGGAAAACCTTTAGACGTTATTCATAAAGCGTTAGATTCTTCACTAACTGAATGGCAAGGTGAATACCCGCAAACGGATGACATCTTATTATTCGGTATTCGGTTTTAAAAATAGGTCGGGGCGATTGGTTTGTTTAGCTTAAAAGCCTGACAAACCAATTGTTATTTATTGATTTCAACCACTAATCTCTAAGTAAAAAGAGAAGTATTTTTACATCTATAAATACAATCCTCCTATCTAAACCTTTTTATTCTAAAGAAACAACACAGAAAAACCCAATTCAGTAGGATTTGTAAACAAAGCTCTTAACTTAGCATTAACACATAATTGACGCGCGCTTAAGCTACGGAACCTGTACACGCTGTGTACTTCAGGTATAACAACTAAGGTAAGAATCACACATTCAACACTTATTAAAAGTAAGCCCTTAACCACTAAGCGTATGTTAGAATCGAAGACCAACTTCATGAACCGGAAAGATGCCGGCATACAACTAGCCCATCTTTTAAGTGAGAAATTCACACATCAAAACATTTTAGTACTAGGCCTTTCTTGCGGCGGCGTAGAAGTTGCCGACGAAGTGGCTAAAAAACTTAACGCCGAATTATCCTTCCTAATCGCCAAAAAAGTACGAACCTGCTACAACAAAGAGTTCACTACTGGTGCCATTGCTGAAGAAGGTCAAATTTTTTTCCCATCGTCTGGTTCTATTGTTAACGAACCCGAATTACAAAATTTAGTAGAAAGCGAATCTTGTGATATCCAAGATTCTGTACAGCGGTTTAGGAACGGTAAACCCTTACCCAAGATGCAAAACCGAACCATTATACTTATAGATGATGGTATCTGTTCTAACACTACGTTTGTTACGGCGGTAAATCTTTGTAGAAAAAGAAAAGCAGCAAAAGTGATTGTAGCCTCCCCTGTTGGCGGTTATTTATACGTGAAAAAGATTGCAGAAATTGCCGACGAAACCATTGTACTTCAACAACCGGATAATTTTTATGCGATTGGCCAAGTTTACGAAACCTTTACCCATATGAACGACTATGAAATCACCCAACTCTTAGACAATTACAGCAAAACTCAAAAACCAAGAAGTGTTTCGCAACAAATGGTGGCTAACCATACGGGTAGTTTTAGATCTACCTATCAGAGTTAATTCTAATAAAACTTAAACAATTCAACTAAAAGCCATTGCTAATAAAGTGATGGTTTTTTTGTGCATTATTTTTAAAAATCTCCTAAAGAATCAACTGCGGCTCTTACACTACCGTGTTTATGTAAAAGTTCTTTAGCGGTATCGTAATCTAAGCCTGTTTCTTCCATTACCATTTTAGTGCCGCGGTCTACCAACTTAAGATTACTCAATTGCATGTCTACCATTTTGTTACCACGTACCCTCCCCAGTTTTATCATTACCGAAGTTGAAATCATATTCAGTACCAGTTTTTGAGCGGTACCGGCTTTCATTCGGGTAGAACCAGTCACGTATTCTGGGCCAACTATTACGGTGATCGGGTTTTGAGCGCTTGCCGCCAAAGCAGATTCAGGATTACAGGTAATGCATCCTGTTAAAATATTATTGTTATTACAGCTTTTTAAACCGCCTATTACATATGGTGTTCTTCCAGATGCAGCAATACCAATTACGGTATCTTTATCGTTAATAGAGTATTCAGTAAGATCTTTCCAAGCTTGGTTTTCATCGTCTTCGGCAAATTCTACTGCTTTACGAATAGCGCTGTCACCACCGGCAATAATACCAACAACCAAACCATGTGGAACGCCATAAGTTGGTGGGCATTCAGAAGCATCTACAATCCCTAACCGTCCGCTTGTACCGGCACCAATATAAAAAAGACGGCCGCCTGCTAACATACGGTCAACAATATTATTAACAAGAATTTCTATTTGGGGGATTGATTTCTCTACCGCTAGAGGAACAGTTTTATCTTCGGAATTAATGTTCTCTAGAATTTCTTTGGTAGTTTTTTTCTCTAGATCATCATAACCCGAACTGCTTTCTGTTACCGACATAATTAACGTGTCTGTTGATGGAATTTCACTAAGCCCGAAATAGGATTTTTTACTACTTTGCCAAAAACTAATCCATTGTCTTCTATTACCGTTTGCAAAATATCTTCGAATGCATAGGCAACAGACCCCACAAAATTAATTTTAACATCTTTTTTATTGTAGCTTAAAACATGTCTGTTTACAAATTCATACAAAGCCTCATACACCAAACCGTGCATATAAGGATGTTCTATGTTCGCTTTTATAAAAGGAGAAAAAGAAGCTAAATATACATTTGGCGAATTTCTAGAATAGATTCTATCTAAAACCTCACCTATGCTTAAATTATATTCTTCTGTTAAAGCTTTCCAAAGAGATTCCGGTACTTTCTTAAACACAAAATCTGTGATTAGCTTCTTACCCATGTAAGCACCACTACCTTCGTCACCTAAAATATATCCTAAAGATGGGCTGGTAGCAATAATTTGCCTTCCATTGTATAAACAAGAATTAGAACCTGTACCCAAAATACATGCTACGCCTTCTTCTGTACCGCAAGAAGCTCTTGCTGCCGCCAAAAGATCATGAGTAACATACACGTCTGACTTAGGGTAAAAATGTTTTATGGCATTTTCTACCTTAATTACTTGGTCTGGGTAATTACAACCCGCCCCATAATAAAAAACCTTCTTAATAGAATCGGCTTTTTCTTTGTACTTACCTGTACTAACTATTTGTATAATCTCGTCTTTAGACTGGTGGAATGGATTAATCCCAACAGTTGAATCCGTCTCAACAGCTCCAGACTCCTCTATTAAACGCCAGTCAGTTTTAGTAGCCCCACTCTCAGCAATCAATATCATAGCCTATCAATTTACCAATAACATCTAATTTATCAAACACATAATGGGTGTGTGGAGCGTCTTTTAACTCTTTTGTTAGATCTTGGCCCGCCCAATGTTCATAATGTTTACCATTTTTCCAGTATTTGGAAGTAGTAACATCATAAACTATACCTTTAAAAGCGATCCAAATTTCGGGTTTATCTTGTCCGTTTCTCAATGAAAGTTGGGACGAAGTGATGTCTTTCATTAAAAATGAGAAATAAAAAAGCCTCCTTGTTGGGAGGCTTTGGTTAATCTATCCTAAATATGCTTTAAGCGATTTGTTCATTGTTTCTTTACGAAGTTTGCTTAACCCTTTTTCTTTAAGCTGTCTTACACGCTCACGAGTTAAGTTGTATTTCGCACCAATATCTTCTAGTGTCATTGGTTCTTGTCCATCTAAACCGTAGTAAAGACGAATAACTTCTGCATTTCTTTCTGGTAAGTGATCTAAAACTCTTCTTAAATCTGTTCTTAAAGCAGAATCGAATAATCCTTCATCTGGATCTCTTTCGTTACCGTTTTCCAACACATCTAAAAGACTGTTTTCTTCCCCCTGAATCATTGGAGCATCCATAGAAACGTGCTTCTTTGCTAAATTTAAAGAGTCACGAACTTCTTTTACAGAAACTTCCATCTCTTCGGCTATCTCTTCCGGAGTTGGTTCACGGTTAAAACGTTGTTCTAATTCAGAAAACACTTTTAATGTTTTTCTAAATTCACCTGTACGGTTTAAAGGAACACGTACTACACGAGATTGCTCTGCAATAGCTTGTAATATTGATTGACGAATCCACCATACGGCATAAGAGATAAATTTAAACCCTCTGGTTTCATCAAATTTTTGTGCTGCTTTTACTAGTCCTAAATTACCTTCATTAATTAGGTCATTCAAAGGTAGTCCTTGCCCTTGGTATTGTTTTGCTACCGATACTACGAAACGTAAGTTGGCTTTGGTCAATTTTTCAAGAGCCATCTGATCGCCTTCTCGGATTCTTCTGGCTAGTTCAACTTCTTCTTGAGCTGTAATCAGGTCTACTTTGGAGATCTCATGAAGATACTTGTCTATTGACTGAGATTCCCTGTTGGTAATCTGCTTGCTGATTTTTAACTGTCTCATAGAAAATTTAGGAGAGATTTATAAAGGATATACTACTTGAAATAATGCTCGAAATTACGAATAAAATTGTTCCCCACAATAAAATATTACGCAGAAATACGTAAAATTAAAGCATGTTTAAACATTCTTATACCCGTGTTTTTCTATTTCTTCAACAGATTTTAGGACTGTATTCTTCATCTCCTCTTTGTAATCCACTAATTTTTGGTACAAGGCTTCGTCTGAAGAAGCTAAAATTTTAGCCGCTAATAAACCTGCATTTTTTGCACCATCTAGAGCCACTGTTGCCACAGGAACTCCGCCTGGCATTTGCAAAATAGATAAAATAGAGTCCCAACCATCAATAGAATTACTGGATTTTACAGGAACACCAATCACGGGAATAGCTGTCATAGAAGCTACCATACCCGGCAAATGAGCTGCGCCGCCAGCACCGGCAATAATTACTTTCAGTCCTTTTTCATGAGCCCCTTTCGCATAATCCATCAAACGGTCTGGTGTTCTGTGTGCCGAAACTACTGTTAATTCGAACGCTACTCCTAATTCTTCTAATGCTTCTGCGGCCTTAGACATTACGGGTAAATCGGACTTGCTACCCATTATTATTCCAACCTTAGCTTGGCTCATGAGATTACTTTTATGGTTTTTTTAACAAACTCTACTTTTTCTTTCAACCGTTCTATGTTGTCATCTACAATGGTAACATGCCCCATTTTACGATGCGGTTTGGTTATTTTCTTTCCGTATAAGAAAAGACTTAGGCCCTCTACTTTTAAAATATCATCTAAACCTTGGTATTTGGCTGGGCCATTAAACCCTTCTTCACCAATTAAATTTACCATAGCAGACGGTTTTTTAATAGCCGTTGAGCCCAATGGCAAGCCTAAAATTGAACGTAAATGCTGTTCGTATTGGGATGTGAAATTAGCGTTTATAGTTTGGTGACCCGAGTTATGGGGGCGAGGTGCCACTTCATTAACCAATAACTTTCCGTCTTTGGTTAAGAAAAGTTCTACCGCTAAAACACCTACTATTCCAAAGCTTTCGGCTACTTTTTTGGCCAAGGCTTGGGCTTCTTTTTCAATCTCTAGTGAAATAGCTGCCGGAGCAATTAAATAATCTACCAGATTAAATTCGTGATGGAAAACCATTTCTACTGCCGGAAAGGTGCTTACTTCTCCTTTTGAATTACGGGCAGCGATAACGGCAATTTCTTTTTCAAAATCAACGGCTTTTTCTAACAAACTTGGCGCGTTGAATGCTTTATCTAAATCGGCTAGAGAAGAAATTTTCTGAACTCCGCCACCATCATAACCGCCTTTACCCATTTTCTGGAAGGCCGGTAAAAAGTCTACATGGTTTTTAATTTCTTCTTTATTGTCTATTAAAACGAAGTCTGAAGTGGGTATGCCTTTTTCTTTGTAAAACTGCTTTTGGGTTCTTTTATCCTGAATAAGCTCTATTACTTCTGCTTGCGGATAAACAGCAACGCCTTCTTCTTGCAATTTTTTTAAGGCCTCTACATTTACGTTTTCAATTTCTATAGTTAAAAGATCTACGCTTTTACCAAATTGGTAAACGGTTTCAAAATCTTGTAAGGTTCCTTTTTTAAACTCGTTAGAAAACCCACTGCAAGGTGCTTGGCTATCTGGATCTAACACACTTGTTGACACATTAAAGTTAACACAAGACTGAATTAACATTCGGCCCAACTGGCCACCACCTAAAACACCTAATTTAAAGTCGTTGTAGAAATGATCTTTAAAATCCGACATGCTTGCTTTTTTTATTGCAAAAATAAGAAGTTTAGCGGGCTAAGATAGGATTGATAAATTTATTTGTCTTTTATATGCTTTGTTTTAACAACCCACCTCATAAATTACCCTTCCAAGTGGCGATTAAAAATAGTTAACCTACTAATTAATTATTGATGTTAATTTCTATTAAAAGATCAATTACTAAAACAACAAAAAGTTCTCAATAACTCATTACTCAAAACCATCTACTATATTTGAATATGGCAAAAGTAAAGAGTACGTTTTTTTGTTCGGAATGTGGTTATGAATCCCCTAAATGGCAGGGAAAATGCCCTTCTTGTAATAGCTGGAACACTTTTAATGAAGAGATAATTATTAAGGAAGACCAAAAACCTTTTGGTTGGAAATCAAATAATTCGGAAAAAAGAAGAAGCAAACCAACACCCATTTCTAAAATAAAAAACAACGAACTAGAACGTATTATTACCTTAGACAATGAACTAAACCGTGTTTTAGGCGGTGGCATTGTACCGGGTTCCTTAACCCTTTTGGGTGGTGAACCTGGAATTGGTAAATCTACTTTATTGCTTCAGTTTTCGTTATTTCAGCCCGGTAAAATTTTATACGTTTCTGGGGAAGAAAGTGAACAACAAATTAAAATGCGAGCTTCACGGATAAAGCAAATCTTGCCCGACAATTGCTACATTCTTGCCGAAACCAATACCGAAAACATTTTTCAGCATGCCGAAGATATTCAGCCAGAAATCTTAATTATTGACTCTATACAAACGTTGCATTCCTCAAAAATAGATTCTACCCCAGGCACTATTTCGCAAGTCCGCGAATGTACCGGAGAGTTGATGAAATTTGCCAAAGAAACCAATACCCCTGTTTTTTTAGTGGGCCACATTACAAAAGACGGTGCTATTGCTGGGCCAAAGTTATTAGAGCATATGGTAGACACGGTTCTTCAATTTGAAGGTGACCGACACATGACTTATAGAATTGTACGGACCATAAAAAACCGTTTCGGATCTACTAGTGAATTAGGTATTTACGAAATGAAAGCCGATGGTTTGCGACAAGTAAGCAATCCTTCGGAGCTTTTAATCAACCAACGTGATATGAGATTGAGCGGCGTCACTATTGCAGCTTCACAAGAAGGAAACCGACCCCTTTTAATTGAAATACAAGCTTTAGTAAGCCCAGCAACTTATGGAAATCCACAACGTACGGCTACTGGTTTTGATAACCGACGCTTAAATATGCTGTTGGCTGTTTTAGAAAAACGTACTGGTTTTAGATTAAGCAGCCAAGATGTGTTTTTGAACCTTGCCGGCGGTATTAAAGTAGATGACCCGGCTATTGATTTAGCCATATGCACAGCCATTGTTTCTTCTTTTGAAGAAATTGAAATACCCGACAAAATTTGTTTTGCTGCCGAAGTAGGTTTGGGCGGTGAAATACGCGCCGTTAACCAAATACAAAGCCGTATTTCGGAAGCTGAAAAATTAGGTTTTGAGATGATTTATATTTCTGGTTACAATAAAGTAGAAACCAAGAATTATAAAATTAAGATTGCTTCTTTCACTAAATTAAGTGATGTTATTAGTGATTTAATGGGGTAAAAATATTCTTCCAGCTTAATTCTACCAGCACAATCCAATGTCCCTAACACATTAAAATTCACTCATTCAGTATTTCTTCAGAATTCAGTAGTATTTTCTATTGGCATTTTAATTGTAGCAGATTAAGTTTGCTAATAGTTTCTTCCATTAAACCCCCTACTACTACGCATGTCTATAAGATTTAACGAACTACCGATAGAAGAGCAAGAGATCTTGTTCTTAACCCCAGCTAAAGCAGCTGTTTTAGTTGGTGGAGCAGATGAAAATTTTGATGAAATTGAACAAAAGGTTGCTACTGAACTTACCCGAATAAAATCATACAATTCTAAGGGGGAACTTAAAGATTTTTACAGCCTAGTTTCTGATCGTTTTGTACAGGACATAAACAACCTAATGGAGATTTATCCTGAAACTGCTAAGGAAAGAAACGATATTATTAAAGAGGAATTAACTAAAGTAAGTCCCATTCTGGAGAAACTTGGAGACGGCTTTAAAACTACCTTCATTAATATTATATTAGAATTAGCGCGCCATGTAGCCGAAGCTTCTGGAGGAATTTTATGGTTACTCACCATTAATCATGATGAGCGTAAAGAAATAGAAAACCTTACAAAGATTCTTAAATAACACCTTTACTAGCATGCCTTACTAATAGCAAAAACCTGTAGCCGGCTGTTCTTAAAAACACCGGCTTTAGATTTAAATGTCTAACAAACAGTAAAAAAGACGGATTTATTTATATGAAGTGATTAAAAATGTCTTAAAAGCAGATTTAGTAAAGCCCTAACAAGAAACTATAGATAACATTTTTCAGAAATCCTTGAATTATTATGTGGATTAAAAAATAATCGCTTCATTGGTGTACTTACAAACCTATGAAGCTATTTTTGCAAATATGAGCACTTTTACGACTATTGAAGAATACATAACTACTTTTCCGGAAAGCACACAAACCGTGTTACAAAACATACGAAAAACGATAGCAGAAGTAGCTCCCAAAGCCGAAGAATGCGTCAATTTTCAGATGTCTACTTTTAAACTTTATGGAAACTTAGTGCATTTTGCTGCTTATAAAAGACATGTAGGATTCTACCCTGGTCCGTCTGCTATTATAGCTTTTAAAGATGAAATAGCTAATTATAAATATGCAAAAAGTTCTATTCAATTTTCTTTAGCGGAAGAGATCCCTTATGACTTAATTAGAAGAATAACAAAATTCCGAGTTAAAGAGAACTTGCTTAAAGGTTAACGTTTTATTCTCTATATGATTATCCGCAATGTTACCAGTATTTAGTAAAACATGATTTACTAATTAAACCAACCCCCTTCCGAGCTTTTCTTCAAACCCCACTTATCGCATCTTGTGCGGCACAGGCTTTCCCCCACGAAGGAATTGTAGCATTAAACCGCTCTGAAAAATCTGTACTGTTGAGATAAGGGATAAGCATATTTTTTTAATCCGTCAGTAATTTTACTAAACAATAAACACCATAATTTTTTACGGAAAATCATTCATAATTACTTATTAAGCATACATTAATCTCTCCTTTTAACGATAGTGGTCAATATTTAAAATATATTGTTTACGTATTTAATCTTTAGTAAAATCTAAAATACGTAATTATTCGTAAGTGCATTTCTATGATTTAAAAAGCCTATATGCAAATGCATAATTGAGAAGTGCGTATTTTATAATGATTCACAAAACAATTACAACAAAATCACTTTTTAGAGCACCTAAACCAATATACTTAATTGGTATGGTAGCATTATATACTCAATATCAAACTTTATGCTTTTTATTTCTGAAGCTATATCACCAAGCTATTGCTTTTATTTGGCTCCATACTACACATACCACCAGCCAAGTAAAACAACTATTAATAAGTAGACACCGGAACTTACATATATCATTTACAACAACTTACAATACATTGTTTGATTTTAAAAACCCTTATAATGAATAAACATTACATATTAAGCATAGGCTTAACCCTTTTTTATTACTATGCTTTCGCACAGCAAACCTCCATATCTGGGACAGTAAAAGACAAAGAAACGCTAGACCCAATTCCTTGGGTAAGTATTTTTGAAAAAGGTACCTCTAACAAAACCACTACCAATTCTAATGGAGAATATACTTTAACTATTTCGGGTGATTCTGCAATTTTGATTTTTAAGTCATTAGGTTATACTACTATTGAAGAAAAAGTTAACGGGAGATCTGTTATAGAAATCAACCTTCCTATAGACGAATTAGTACTTAATGAAATAGTAATTACAGCACTTAATCTAGAAAGAGAATCTAAAGATTTAGGGTATTCTGTACAAAAATTAGACTCTAAAGAAATTTCAGAAGTAAAGTCTCCTAATTTTGTAGACAACCTTGCCGGGAAAGTAGCTGGAGTTAATATTACTCAAGGAGCTACAGGAGTGGGGTCTACCTCTAAAATTACAATTAGAGGTGAATCTTCCTTTTCCAACAACAACCCTCTTTTTGTTGTAGATGGAACGCCAATAAACAACAATTCAATTATTAATTTTACTGGTGACGCTGCATCAGGTTTTCAAGAAGTAGACTTTGGAAATGGCGGTATGGAACTTAGTCAGGATGATATAGAATCTGTAACAGTGCTTAAGGGACCCGGCGCAGCAGCAATATATGGAACCAGAGCTTCTAATGGGGTAATTATTGTCAATACAAAAACAGGCAATAAAAATAAGGGAGCCAGTGTTCAGTTCAATACTTCAACCTTTATAGACAAACCTTTTAAATTACCAGAATTTCAGAATAGTTACGGACAAGGTAATTCTGGTGAATTTGAATTTGTTGACGGTTTAGGAGGAGGGACTAATGACAATATTTCCTATAGTTGGGGACCTGCTTTAGATCAAGGAGATATGATTGCGCAATTTGATGGCCCTGTTACCCTTGATGATGGAACAGTAGTTAGAGGCGGTGATGTAGCCGTTCAAGACGGAAGTCCTATTACGCCTACCCCTTTTGTATCACACCCCAATAACTTAAAGAAGTTCTATGAAACTGGGGTAACTACTATTAATAACATTTCTGTTTCTTCCGGTTTTGAAAAAGGGACTTACAGAGTTTCATTTACCGATTTAAGAAGCAAATCTCCTATACCCGGTGTAAACCTTAAACGAAATACTTTTGGTGCCCATTTAGTATTTGAACCCACTTCCCGTTTAAAAGTAATCAGTTCTTTTAATTACGTTAATTCAAGAAGTGACAACAGACCTTCGGGTGGGTACGGATCTGAAAACATAAATTATTCTTTGGTAGCCTGGGGCCCAAGGTCTATGAATATTGAAAGTTTAAAAGATTATTGGCAGCCCGGCTTAGAAGGAACGGAACAGTTCTCATTCAATTACACTTATTTTGATAATCCCTATTTTATTTTATTAGAAAACCGAAATTCTTTTAATAGAGATCGGTTATTTGGTAATCTGGCTGCTACCTATGAATTTACAGATCACCTTAGTTTAACAGTAAGATCGGGTATGGATTACTCTGATGAGTTAAGAAAATTTAAACGAAACTTTAGCAGTAACCGATTCCAAAATGGTGCGTATGCAGAACAAGACGTTTTCTTCAGAGAAACAAACACCAGTTTTTTATTGAACTACAGAAAAATAGTAAGCAATTTTTCTACTGATTTTTCTATTGGTGGAAACCGTATGGATCAGGTAGCAGAAAACCGGCAAACCGAAGCTTTATCTTTAGCCCAACCGGGAATATTTAATTTTTCTAACGCCGCTTCTCCTCTATTTGTATCTCAATACGATGCCCATAAAAAAATTAACAGCTTATATGCATTAGCAAAACTAGGATATAAAAACTTTCTATATTTAGACATCACAGGAAGAAATGACTGGGCAAGCACACTAGCTTCACCAACTTCTACCTCAAACACTTCGTTTTTCTATCCATCCGTTTCTGCCAGCTATATTTTAAGCAACACAATTGAATTACCATCATGGATATCTTTTAGTAAACTAAGAGCCAGTTGGGCACAAGTGGGTAACGACACAGATCCGTATCAAACCAGCGGCGCATACGTATCTGGGGTTCCTTATAATTCTCAACCTACTTTTACAGCACAAAACACTATAACTAATTCAGGTTTAGTACCCGAAAGAACTACAGCAGTTGAAATAGGAACGGATATACGTTTTTTTAAAGACCGCATAAGATTTGATTTCACTTATTATAACAGTCTTACCAAAAACCAAATTATATCGTTGCCTGTTCCAATATCTTCCGGTTATACAAAACAAGTGATCAATGGGGGTTCAGTACGGTCACAAGGGGTAGAGATTATGGCTAGTATTACACCAATCAGAAAAAATAATTTTAAATGGAATACACTCTTCAATTTTAACCGTAATGTTTCTACTGTTGAATCTTTACCGGATGGAGCCAAAAAAATAACACTTGCTTATTCTAGAGTATACGATAATGAAAATCAAACGGTCTGGTTTCAGGTAGAAGAAGGAGGAAGAATTGGCGACATGTATGGAACAGGGTATTTGAAAAATGAAAACGGTGATTTTGTTATTGATGAGAACGGAAATTATATCGCAGATAACACTTTAAAGAAAATCAGGAATTATACGCCAGATTTCATCTTAGGAATTAGCAATGACTTTCAGTACAAAAACTGGGATTTTAACTTTTTGTTCGATTGGCATCAGGGAGGCGAAATTGTATCCAGAACATTGTCTCTTGGAGCAGTAGGTGGCCAATTAGCTGAAACCGAAAACCGCCCGGAAGAAGGTATTGTAGCAGATGGTGTAGTAAATATTGGAACTGCCGAAAATCCTATATGGGAAAAAAACACAACCGCAATAAGTGCAGAAAGCTATTACCGCCAATATTATGACCGAAACCATGAAGAGAACAATATATACAGTGCTACATATTTAAAACTAAGACAACTATCTTTAGGCTATACTTTTAAATCGGAAGATGAAAAAGGCTTTTTTCAAAACAACCGTTCACTGCGCGTTTCCATTATTGGAAGAAATTTATGGGCATGGAGCACCATCCCACATTTTGATCCTGAACAATTAGCTGTACAAGGCAATCAGTTTGTAAATGGTGTTGAAGACATGTCTTACCCAACTTCAAGAAGTTACGGGATTAAGTTTGAATACAACTTTTAAAAACAGGAAAGAATGATTTCATACGCAATAAAAAAGTCTGAAAACTGGATTCCCTTCCTTATAAAAAACTTAAAATTATGAAAAACATAAACACTATAATTTTAGCCTATTTAATTATGGTTTCCATTTCCTGTAAGAAAGATTTTAAGGAAATTAACACCAACCCTAATGCACCTAGTGAGGTTCAGCCTAGCTTGTTATTAAGACAAGTGATTTACAACTACGGAGACGAAATGTCTTACGAAGGTTTTGTAGCGGGTAATTTATTAGGCCAGCACTTTACTATGGTAGATTTTAATTTGTTTGACCGCCATGATTTATCATCACCGCAACTTGGTGGCAACCCTTGGCCTTTTATATATACTAACCTATTGGATAATGAGTTGTTGATACAAAAATCAATTTCAAAATCTACTTACGCGGTTTATCAAGGACCTGCATACATCTTAAAAGCCTATCTTACAGCCTCTTTAACTGACATCTACGGAGATGTACCTTATTCTGAAGCCCTAAAAGGAAGTGAAGGAGAAGTAAGCCCTTCTTATGATTCACAAGAATACATTTATACTGGTGAAAATGGAATTTTGGATAATCTTGATCAGGGAATAGCCGCCATAAATTCATATACTGGAATTCAAGAACTACAAGGTGATATTCTTTTTAATGGGGATTTAGATGCATGGATTAAGTTTGCTAACTCTTTAAAAATAAAATATCTCATGCGTATTTCGGGTACCAATGCAGATATTTCAGGTATACAGACTATTTATACTTCCGGTAACTTCATGACTTATAATACTGAAAATGCAAGCTTTAGTTTTAGCGATGGCCGCCCCAATAGTTTTCGTATGCAACAACTAAGAGATGGTGATTTTAATCAATATATTTTGTCTGAAACCATGGAAGAAATTTTAAAAAAATTGAAGGATCCCCGAATACAAACTTTTTTTAGACCTACCGGAAACAACAATAACGGCACTACATATAAAGGCTTATTAAATGGGCCTGACGCATCTAATACCTCAATTTCAATCAATGACTATTCATTACCAGGTACTATCTTTAGAGAAAACACAGGTGATCTGAAAGCCAACTTTATGACCGCTTGGGAAACCCATTTTCTATTAGCAGAAGCAGCAGAAAAAGGATTGATAACAGCTAATGGTAAAACACTTTATGAAAATGGGGTTCAATTAGCTTTTGATTATTGGAAAACCTCAATCCCTTCTACCTATTTAACTTCAGATTCGGCTGCTTATGGAAATTTCGGTGCTAATAAAATTGAACAAATCATTACCCAAAAATGGATAGCAAATTGTATTAATGGTTATGAAGGATGGATTGAATACAGACGTACAGGATTTCCTAAGCTGAAAACTGTAGCCGCAAGTTTAAACAATAAGCTCATACCAGTTCGTATGCCCTACCCAGCCGATGAATCTGCTCTTAATGAATTTAATTATAATATTACCACAGGATCTGCAGGTAATAGCATTAATATACCTGTCTGGTGGGACATTAATTAAGAAACTACTTATTTATATAATATGATTAACCCAACACTTATTCAATGGGGAATATTGGCGCTTTTTGGAATTATTTTCTTTTTCATTGCACCCTATTCCAAAACTGTTGAAGAGTTTTTTGCTGCAAAATCTGAAAACAGTAAACAACCAGGCCTATTTCTGTTGACAAGCAGCCTTATAATTTCATGGATTTTTGCCAAATCTATCACCAATGCCGCTAATCTTGGTTTGGAATTTGGCATAATTGGCGGCATTTCCTATTCCGTATATTACCTGTCTTTTATTATTGGTGGTATTATAATTTATCAACTCCGTAGTAAAGGCGGATTCATAAGCATTCATCACTTTTTAGAAAACCGGTTTGGTAGAAATGCCGTCATTGTATTTTCATTATTGATTGGTATTCGTCTATTTAATGAAGTATGGTCCAATACTATGGTTATAGGAAGTTATTTTGGTGAACAGAACACGGTTTCCTATTACACTTCAATTTTGGTGTTTACCGGACTAACACTGGCATACACCATTAAAGGTGGGTTAAGAAGTTCTTTACTAACAGATGCAATTCAAATGGTTTTGTTTGCATTACTATTAACTTTTGTGCTGGCATGGATTTTACCAGATAAGAATATCCCCATAAAATCCTATTTGTATTCCAGCGATTGGAAAATGAATTCCGGTTTGAATCTTTTATTTGCAGCGTTACTTCAGATTTTCAGTTATCCATTTCATGACCCGGTTCTTACCGATAGAGGGTTTATAGGAAACCCTAAAACTACCTTAAAAAGTTATTTGATAGCAGCAGTTTTGGGCTTCATCTGTATTCTGGCATTTAGCTTTATAGGCGTTTATGCCAGTTTTAAAGGATTAGAAGGACAAGCCGCAGTGGAAGTAAGTAAACTATTAGGCGTAACAGCTATGTTGGTTATGAATCTTATAATGGTTACTTCTGCGGCTTCAACTTTAGATTCTACTTTCTCCTCTTTCTCTAAATTAATCGTTATAGATTTAGGTAAAAGCCATACCAAAACGGTAAAAAAAGGGCGCTTGGTAATGATTTTACTAGTTATTGCAGGAACATTTCCTGTGTTTTTTAGTCCTGAAATTTTATCTGCTACTACTATTAGTGGTACCATGGTTATGGGTTTGGCTCCGGTGTTTTTATTATGGAAAAAACCTGCTCCAAAATTATCTTTCCACTTACCTGTAAGCTTTGGTATTATAGTTGGTTTTTTACTGGCCATAGATTATTTTCCAACATGGCTAGTATTTTCTAAGGGTAGATATTCAGAATTATTGTGGGCAAATGTTTGGGGTATTTTAGCTTGTTTTGTACTATATTTCATACCGATTTTACAAAGAAATGGAAAGAAATAAGACAACTCAAAACATTGGTGCTCTTCACGGAAAAATTCTTGTATTCGGGGGAGTATATAGTAATTTTCAGGCTTTAAAAAGATTACAGCAAATAGCCGAAAGTCTTGAAATTTCACCTAGTAATATTATTTGTACCGGAGATATTGTTGGTTATTGTGCACAACCCGAAGAGTGTATTAATACCATTAAACAATGGGGAATTAATAGTATTGCCGGTAATGTGGAAATACAATTGCGTGAAAATAAAGAAGATTGTGGCTGTGACTTTGTTAGCGGTGGGCGTTGTGATACTTTTTCTAGACAATGGTACCCGTATTCCCAAAAAAAACTGAGTAAAGCATCTATTGAATGGATGAAAAGTTTACCCGACTATATCCATTTCACCTATTCGGAATTAAACGGATTGGTGGTACATGGCTCTTTTCACGATACTTCTGAATATATTTTTAAATCTTCCCCTTGGGCTATTAAGTTAAAGAATTTTAAAGATTCACTTAGCAATATTATATTGGCAGGTCATTCTGGTTTACCTTTTACAGATAAATCTGATAATCATTACTGGTTAAATTCAGGAGTTATTGGTATGCCAGCCAATAATGGTGAACCTAATGTCTGGTATATGGTTTTAGACGAACAGAATAACGGCGAAATAACCATAAATCATTATACTTTAGAATATAATTTTATTGAGGCTTTCGAATTAATGATTAAAAACGGTCTTCCACAGGAGTATGCCAATACGTTAAAAAACGGAATTTGGGATAATTGCGAAATATTACCTTTAGAAGAAAGCCAATTACAAGGGAAATCAATTGATTTATAATTTTATAAATCGCTTATTAAAAAGCTTCCGCAATATTTAGATAGATGTTGTGGTCAAATTCGTTACCGGTTACAAATCCATAATCGAAACGGATATTTAAATTTTCGGCTTTAACAATTTTTAAGCGCAGGCCTGTTCCAAAATTCGCTTTAAATGAATCTGGTTTTATTTGATCAAATTGATTAAACACATCTCCTGTTCCTGCAAAAAAAACAAAACCTATCCTCTCAAAGGTTTGCCACCGGTATTCCGTCTGAAAATAAATAGCGTGTTTATCTCGGTATCTTCCTTCAGATACACCACGCAATAATTCATGCCCGCCTAGGGTTGAGTATTCTAATAATGGAACATTTCCCCAAGAAAAGCGCGAATAAAATTCAAACGCAATTACATCTGGGCGGTGTTTCCAAACTTTTCTATATGTTCTGGCATTTAGTTTAGATAAATTAAAAGAGTGTGAAGACCCCCAGGATTCATCGTAAGTACCTAAAGTATATTCTATAAAATAGCCTTTACTGGCGTTTAAAATATTATCTCGGCTATCGTAACTAATGGCCAACTCAAACCCCAATGCGCTTACCCCTAAAGAATCTTGACGAGATATTTTCTCGCCTTCATCACCTAACTCACCGTATTCATAGGTGTTATAGATGGAATTATAACGTAACCCACCACCTAAAAACAAGTATTTTTTTACTTGTTTAAGCAGCAATGGCTCAAATAAAAACTGATTGTAGCTTAATTCTACTTGGTCTTCTTCTTTAGAATTACTGCCTATTCCGTAATAGAGAAACGGGAATTTTAATAAAGAAATTTTTCCCTTTAGCATCCATTTTTCTTGGTTGGTAAATACAGTAAAATCTGTACTAAGGATAAATTGCTTTTTTAAGGTATAACGTGCTGCAATAGGGATGTTTGAGGTTCTGGTTTCTTCAAACGATTTTGGGAATTTAAATAACAATTTTGATCCAATACCAACACCTAAACTTGTTGAGGGCTCGTAAGAAATTATAGGTGCTAACACATACTTAGTATGGTAATGGCTAGTATCTTTTTGTTTTCCTATTTCATGTTCGAAAATGGTAGTTACTTTTTCTACTACCTCTTGCCCATAACTGGGTACTGAAAAAACGAAAAAAACGAAAGTCATAAGCTTAAACACGATCGACTTTAAAACTATTGACTTCAGAATGTTTGGGGGATTTAGCACGTTCAGGTTATAAAGTCAAAAACGGGCTATAAAGTTCAATATGCATAAAAAAAGCCCTACATCTGCAGGGCTTTAATTTAAAAATGGTTTCTGAATTCTATTTCAGCTTCACCCTTATCCAGATGTCTTCTTTCTTCTTTTTATAAACTTCTACAGCTATTTCATTATCGGAAAGTTGTACGATTCTATTGGTTTCAAATTGGTCCGCTTCAATTCCTTTTACATCGCGAACATCAAACAAAGAATGTTTAGATGAAATCCCACTGCCGTGCTCAATTTTAGCACTGGTTAAATAGCCACCAGAACCGTTTAGATGCAATGCTGGGTCTTCATCTTTTTCAAGATTTAAATTTTTAATGTTATCTAAATAAAGTAAGTAATGGCTATCTCCGTTGTTCATATACTGAAAAGACATTCCGCCCGGCTTAGATTTACCCTTTTGTTCTTTGGGTATTTTATGCATCCAGTTTAATTTACCGTCAACGCCAATTCTGGTAATTAAAATATTATCGTAGTGATGTGTAATGTAGGTATAAACCGAACCATTTGCGCTGGTTGAGGTTCTAATTTCTAATTCGTACTGTTCACCAATTAACACCACGCTGCCATCTTCGGCAGTAACAATTCTTTTTAACAATAGGTTTTTAAAAGATGACTTCCCTTTTTCTTCATCTCTGGAATTTTTTCTAGCCTCTACCTTTCTAACATTTTGGTTTAATATTTCAAGCGGTATTTCGTGATAATACTGGTCGTATAATTCACCGTCTTTTTTCACCTTAATAAGATAGACTCCACTTACACCGTATTTAGTACCTGGGTCTTGGTAATAACCACCAATTACCATAAAGTCTTTAGTGGCTTCATACAACATAAGCGAATTAATAAACTTCCCTTCAATAATTATTTTCTCTTTCTTTATGTCTGCGCCGCCAGCTTTTACCAAAAACAGCTCCATATGGTAATTAGGATCTTCGGATCTTTTAGACTTCACATCATCGGTAGTTTCATCGTTATAAACTTTAGCTAGAATATAAACATCCCCATCTGCATTAACCGAACGATCGAAATAGTCCATCTTTTTTTCGGTATGTGGCATTTCAATCACCTTCTCCCATTGCTGACTTAGGTTACTATCAAATACATGCAGCCCTATATTATCATAATTCTTATTGTCGGCTCTCTTTTCGGGTGATAAACGATACAACACCAACAGTTTTTCTTTTTCTCTGGAACGTTCAATTCGGTACTTATTGGTAGTTTTATAATTGTACCATGGGCCACTGTATAAGTCACCTGCTATTTTGCCATTTACTTCTATTAGAAGTTCCCCGCTGTTTTTGAATTTTGCTGTTTTAGGATCTATTTCTCTACGGAAAAGCTGCTCCTTATCCGCCCTTCTATCATAAGAAGAATAGATTAAATAAAACTTACCGCTTAGTTCTGTAAAATATTCGAACTCTGTATCTCTGCTAAAATCTTTATACTCGTTTGATCCTTTTTGAGTTAAGGTTTCAATATCAAAACTTTGAACATTAACCACTGTTTTGGTGATTTTTAAGGCTACCACATATTCATCGCTGCTTTCGTATCTTTTTTCATACGCATCAATTACTCTATAGGGCTTACTTAATTGCACATCAAAATCTTCCGATGTTTTTATTTCTTGTGCCGAAGTAAAAAGTCCTATTAACAAAAAGGACAAAAAGAAGCTTACTCTTAAATTCATAGTATTTAACTTTTATAAAAAACTTCTACAAAATACATTAAAATAACTAATTGGTGTTAAATACCTGCGTTTAAGCTTAGAATAGGCTTCACTAGCTGCTCTTCCGAAGCAAACAAAACCCCTATTTCATTAAAAAAAGTAGACCCTTTAGCATTCAAGTTTAAAGCATTACCGTGCACATCTAAAACCGGCATTCCCATTTCATTAAAAATACAGGCTGTTGCTGCATAGTCCCACAGATTACCGCCGCCTTTTTCTTTCTTCGGAAATTTAAAATAACATGCCGGCTGGTATTGCAAAACCCAAATGGCATTCATTACCGAACCACCACCTTCCATAAGATTAAGCCCAGTATACCCCAAGCTTAACGCCGTTTCTTTTAATGAAGCTACTGTATTTTTATAATTTGAATGCTGATTGAAAGCACGGTCACATATTAATGTTAAGGTATTGTTTTGCTGTACTTCTAGTATTTTCTTTTCCGTTTTAAAAACTCCTCCTTCTTTTATAGCCCAACAACACAATTTTGTTAAAGGCTCGTAAATTACTCCAATAACAGATTCCCCATTTTTAGCTACTAAAGCAATGGAAACGGCATAACCTTTTCTTTTTTCGGTGAACGGCAAAGTACCATCTAAAGGATCTATGCACCAGAAATAGTCTTTTTCAAAACGCGATCCGTTGTCTTCACTTTCTTCAGTAAGTAAGCCTAAATCATATTCTGTTAAAGTAGGCGTGAGCAATTCTAAAATAAGGTCTTGGCTTTTTTGGTCTACCTCAGTTACTACTTGAGAAGCCAAACTAGTACCCACTTCTTTTTTATGAACCACAATTTCTTGTTCGGCATAAGTAGCTATTAATTCACCGGCTTGCTTTGCGGCATCTAAGGCTACATCACAAAGTTCTGTTAAATTGAATGGACTTAATTCCATAATTACTGTTGTTCTAGGGTAAGATCTGTTATTACTTTTTGCGCCAAACGTTCACTGTAGTCGTTTATTTTCCAATGCCCGGGACTCCACCCTTTAAGGAAGCGGTGAAAATCAGTCCATGCTACAGGGTATAAATTACGTCCTTCTTTCTCCACTTCTTCAGTATTTATTTCAGGATGCATTATTGTTAAGGCTGTTTTTAATTCCGAAAAATAGACCTTTAAGATGTCCGACTCTAAGCGTTCACAATCTTTTTCATTCAAACAACTGCCTACAAAATAGGCTAGGTCTTTCATACCGCAACCACCACCCACATACTGAAAATCAACCGCAGCTACTTCCATTCCGTTTTCAGAAAAACAGAAGTTAGCCAGCTTAGCATCCCCGTGTACTAAGGTTTGGTAACGTGCCGATTTCAACTTACTATCTAACCGTTCTGCTGCATTTTTTAAGGCGAAATCATCCAGTGCTTCTAATTCTTCGGAACGGGTTTCTAAATGCCAATACGTGCCCGTTTCCCATAACCCAATGGGTTTAGTCTGCATGTATACCGCATGGAAATTGGCCAGCCATTTTATACAAGCTTCCATTTCGGGCCAATTGATTGTGTTTTTACGAACCGGAAATCCACTTTCGTTTAAATCTTCTAATACCATTAGTACTTCATCGCCTTGGGTTTCTACTGCCAAACATTGGGGCATTCGGCATTTATGAGTACTCTATTTGGCTGAATTGGGTATACCACGCTGTTTCTACTTGGTAGGATTTTATTTTCCTTTGGTGCGAAATATTGGTATTCCACCCACGCGGATGTTTTTCATTTTCGGGTAAACGAACGTGTTTCACAACCACTGTTTTGCGTTCAGCATCTTGTAAAGCAAAGCGTATAATTTGCCCATAGCCACTCCATAATTCTTGTATTATTTCTTGCTGAAAAATTTGGCTGGCACCACTTGCTTCTTTTATACAGTGATTAAAATATTCATTCATTAGAATCGCTTTTCGGGCTTCAAATATAACTTAAGTTATTTATCCGACCCATTAAACATTTTTCAGAAATGTGGTGTTAACCTTTTATATGAAACAATGTTTATTTGTTGTATGCGTCTTTTTCTCTTATTGGCTAAACGCACAAGACACTACCGAACAGGTTAATTACCAAGTAGTTTTAGCTACCGATAACGACTACTTTGTGACTTTTGACCGAACGGATCGTTATTATACTTATGGATTGCACACGCATTTTAACTGGCGAGCTAGACAAAAACCACTTTTACTTAACAAATCAGATCAGTGGTTTCATAAATTATCTTTCGATTTAAAAGCATTTACCCCAGACGAAGAAAAACTGAATTCTAATGCAGAAACCACCCGTCCGTTTGCTGGTTGGAGTTATTTCACGTACCAACAAAGCTATTTATTTAAACAGAATACAGTAAGCCTTGGTATGGAGTTAGGTGTAATTGGTCCGGCTTCGGGTGCTGCGGGTTTACAAAATTGGTTCCATACTAAAATCAGAGACTTAGATCGTGTGGAGGGTTGGAACAATCAAATACAAAACTTTATTGGCGTAAATTTTATTGGTCGTTATCAACGTGCCGTTATAATTAAAAATTATTGGCAATTATTAACCGATACAAAAGCCTCATTAGGTAATGTTAATATGTTTATTGAGCCATCGTTTTCTTTTTTAACAGGCATAATTAACAATCCCACTAAAAGTATGTCTACTCAGAATTCTGTTTTAGGCGGAAAAAAGGATGTTGAGGTCTTCTTTAAATTTAACGCCGGAATCCGTTTAATGGCTTACGACGCTACACTGCAAGGCGATTTATTTCAGAATGAAAAACCTTTAGACTTTTCTACCGTAAACCACTTTTCTTATTTTGTAGCCCCTTCTTTGCATGCTATGTACCACAACTTTTTTAGTTTTTTGGAATTACGTTACATGCGTGGTGAAATTAAAACCATTAATAACCATCACTACGGCAGAATTTGCTTAGGATATAGGTTTTAGATTTACCCTTCATTAATAGACTGAATTTCAGATTATTAATCTACTTTAGAGAACACAACTTTTACTATTATGATAAAGCTAAACACCTACTTAACTTTTGAAGGAAATTGTGAAGAAGCTTTCAATTTCTACAAGTCCATTTTTGGTGGAAAATTTTCAGATATAGAAAGATTTGAGAGCTTACCCCAAGAAGAAGACATGCCTCCGATGTCGGAAGAAGATGCACAAAAGATTATGCATATAGCTTTACCTATTGGCATAGATTCTATTTTAATGGGGAGTGATGCCACTGCTGAATTTGGCGGCCCAATCACCATAGGAAACAATTTTTCTATTTCTATAAATACTGAAGACGAAACCGAAGCTAAAAAAGTATTTACTGGTTTAGCCGCAGACGGTACTATTACCATGCCCCTAGAAAAAACCTTCTGGAATGCTTACTTTGGGATGTTAACCGATAAATTTGGTATTAACTGGATGGTTAATTGCCCCTTATAAATAACTAAGAGAACACACGGTTTTATAAAGCCAACGTAAATGTTGGCTTTTGCTTTTTATTCTGAAGCTTGTTTTTGTTTCTGTTATTTAAATAATAGATATTCGACCGAAATTAATACAATAACAACGCTTTGAACTTCGATAAAAATAGAGTCTTACTTTTTGCCATGATCATAAGCATGATTATTTGGGGAATGAGCTGGTCTTCTGCTAAAGTCCTTTCTCAATTTGGTAGTGCCTTAAGCATTGCTTATCTCCGTTTCTGGATTGTTGTATTGGCCTTAACTCCCATTTTATATTTTACTAAAACGGAATTCAGAATTCAGAAAAAAGGTATAAAATACGCCATTGGTGCGGGTGTCTTTTTAGGCTCTTATAGTTTATTGTTTTTTACCGGTTTACAAAAAGGCTTTGCGGGTGCTGGCGGTGTTTTAGTCACTACTATTAATCCGGTTTTTGTCTTTATCATTGGGGCAATCATTAGCCGTAAACTCCCTAATAAATTTGAAGTTATTGGTCTACTAATGGGTTTTTCTGGCGGAATGATCTTATTAAAAGTATGGGGTAATTTAGACAACATTTTAATGTCTGGGAATTTTATCTTTTTAATAGCTGCCTTTACGTGGGCGGTAATGACGGTGATTAGCTCTTACGGTAACCGTTACGGTAATCCCTTCAGTTTTATTCTATGGATTCACGTAACCGTGGTTGTTCTTATGAGCTTTGCGGTTGACTTTTCGGAAGTAAAAAGTTTATTGCTTTCTAAACACCCCCACTTTTGGGGTAATTTGCTTTACATTGGTTTAATAAACTCTACCCTTGCTACGGTTTGCTATATGTACGGCGCATCACAATTGGGTGCTAAAAAGACCAGTACATTTATGTTTATAGTGCCCGTTAGTGCTTTGCTAGGTGCTTCTTTTTTTCTGGGCGAAGCCATTCAAATCCATACGGTAATAGGAGGTTTATTGGCTATAATGGCCATTTTTGTAATAAACCGAAAAGGACGTCCAAAGCAAGTTTAAGCAAACCTTTAGTTGTATAAAAAAAAGCCCCGCAAGAGTCTTAAAACCAATGCAGGGCAAAATTTCGTGAACAAAGAAAAATAGATCTAATTCATTAACGCTACATGCGTTTTTTCTGTGTGAAGTATTTTTTCAGCTTGGTTTACTTCTTCTTCGTTTCCGTTTATTACCAGCATAAAACTACCTTGTTTTAAATGTTCTTCACATTTAACCGACTGGTCTTCAGTTACTCCCATTCTAGTAAAAACAGTAGCTAGACCACCTGTTACAATTCCCAAATCCAAACCCGCAATAGCACCAACCAAAGCACCTGCTCCGTACAAAAATCCAAAGCCAGGAATGGTAAAAATCCCTATTCCAGAAAGTATCCCAATTAATGTCCCTGCGCCCATACCTACATATGCCGGGGTATTTTTAACATTGTCTAAAGATTTTACGTGAATATGGTCATCTAGTATTTCTGCTTTACCAACCAGTGATACAATATCCATTGGGAAATCATTACTATTTAGCGTCTTAAGTGCTTTTATTGCATTTTCATGCGTGGTGTATACAGCAATTTGTGCTTTCATAATTTTTATATTTAATCGACATATTATCCGTCTTTATTAGAACCTATAAAGACAACAAACAAGTTCCTTTATTTTGAAACTATCACACATGACATAAGTCATGTTTATAATTGATTTTCAGCATTAAAGGCGAACTTCATAAAACACAGGTTGTGATTAAAAACCTAGGCTTTATCAACAATCCCCTTCTAGTCTACTATTTCTAAAAAATTCATCTTATTTTTCAGTATTATAAATTTTTGAAAAGTGGATTTTAGTAAAATTCACCTTTCGTTAAACCGAAAATTATGCCCGTTATTACCACAATTGTTACCAATAAAATATTGGTACGGCGTCTATCCTTAAGAATATTTTATTCAACAAAACATTCACTTTTACTCCGATAGACTTACATTATGCAAGAATCATTTAACGCTAAAAAATTATTCGTAGCCAGTAAAGTAGCCTTAATTGCTACCGCTATGACTTTTGCCATTCGGGCTAATTTAATTGGTACCTTGGGTACAGAATTTACTATTTCTTCCGAAAAGATGGGCATTGTATTTGGCACCGCATTTTGGGGCTTTACACTTTCTATACTTATTGGCGGTTCTTTGTGTTCGGCTTTAGGGCTGAAAAGAATTTTACAATTGGCCTTTCTGGGGCACATTAGTGGTATTTTACTCACCATTTTCTCTACCGGTTTCTGGACCTTGTTTGGATCTACGCTACTTATTGGTATTGCCAATGGTTTTGTGGAAGCAGCTTGTAATCCCTTAGTGGCTAATTTATTTCCTTCCGAAAAAACCAAACGACTTAATCAGTTTCATGTATGGTTCCCTGGTGGTATTGTAATTGGTGGCTTAATTGCTTTTGTTTTCGATAAACTCCATTTCAACTGGCAACTTCAAACCGCTAGTATTTTAGTGCCTACACTTATTTATGGTTATTTATTTTCGAAAGAAAAATTCCCGGAATTGTATATTAAGAAGATAAAAGCCAACAACGGAGACATGTTTAAAGCATGTCTAAAACCGCTATTCTTAATTATGGTTTTTTGTATGTTGTTGACCTCTGCTACAGAACTAGGGACCAATCAGTGGATAGCCGAACTTTTAGGCAACACAGGAATTTCTTCCATTTTACTCTTGGTGTTCATTAATGGATTAATGGCCGTAGGTAGATCTTTTGCCGGACCCATTGAAAAGAAATTATCGCCACCAGGGATGCTATTGTTCTCCGCTTTTTTCACCACCATTGGTCTTTATTTATTAAGCACATTAAGTGGTTATGCTTTATTTGGCGCAGCAACCGTTTTTGGTGTTGGAATTTGTTTTTTCTGGCCTACCATGTTGGGTTTTGTTTCCGAATATTTACCACAAACCGGAGCAATTGGCTTATCCATTATGGGAGGTGCCGGTATGCTTTCGGTAGCTTTAGTATTGCCCTTTATTGGTAAAATTTACGACATTAATGGCGGCGCACTTACTTTGCGGTACGTGTCTTCGCTTCCAGCTTTCCTTATCCTTGTATTTGGATTGCTTTATTTCTTCAAACGGAATTATCAGGTAAAAGAAAAAACTACAACATGAGAAAAATCCGAATGGGAATGATTGGCGGTGCTAGCGATGCTTTTATTGGAGCCGTTCACCGTAAGGCCGCTAATCTAGACGGACAAATTGAATTGGTTTGTGGCTGTTTTAGCAGCTCTTTCGATAAAACACGTTCAACTGGCTCTGCATTAAATCTTTCTAAAAACCGACTTTACGCTACGTATCAGGAAATGTTTGATGCAGAATCTCAACTTCCTGAAAACGAACGCATGGAGTTTGTTTCTATAGTTACACCTAACTTCTTGCATTTTGAAACGGCTTATTCAGCCTTACAAAAAGGTTTTCATGTGTTGTGCGAAAAGCCCATGACCATGACTTCGGTTGAAGCACAAAAACTAGAAGCCTTGGTAAAAGATAAAGATCTTCAGTTTGGTCTAATGCACAATTACACGGGGTATCCAATGGTGAAAGAAGCCCGTGAAATTATCAAAAGCGGCAAACTGGGCAAAATAAGAAAAGTTATTGCTGAATATCCACAAGGTTGGCTTTCAAACAAGGTAGAAGATACGGGTAGCAAACAAGCCGATTGGCGTACCGACCCCACTAGAGCTGGAATTAGTTGTTGTGTTGGTGATATTGGTTCACACGCTGAAAACTTAACGGAATATATTTCGGGATTAAAAATTACAGAGCTAGCAGCAGACGTTAGCACCTTTGTGGAAGGTCGTTTATTAGACGATGACGCCAATATTTTAGTCCGTTTTGATAATGGTGCTAAAGGAATCATTACCGTAAGCCAAATTGCGGCGGGCGAAGAAAACGAATTAAAAATTAGAATTTACGGCGAAAAAGGTGGGTTAGAATGGCTACAATCTAATCCCAACACTTTAATCTTTAAAAGCGAGGGACCGCAACAAATCATCCGTACTGGAAAAGGTTACCCTTGGTTATCCCAAAAAGCGGACGAACATACGCGTTTACCGGGTGGGCATCCCGAAGGTTACCTAGAAGCTATGGCTAATTTATACCGAAATTTCTCCTTTGCAATTCGTGGAGAAAAAGACACCGAATTGTATGATTTCCCTACTGTTTCGGATGGTGTAAGAGGCATAACCTTCATTGAAAAAGTAATTGAATCTGGGCAAAAAAATGCGGCTTGGGTAAACCTTTAGTTAGCGTCTATTTGAACAGTCATTAAGAAACTACTCTTTAATTTTGATTATACTAGCCATTTAATGATTAGTGTACAAACCTTATTATGTTATGATAACTATTAAAGGACCTGCTATATTTTTGGCGCAATTCATGGACGACAAAGTGCCTTTCAACAGCTTAGATAACATCTGTAAATGGGCTGCCGAATTAGGCTACAAAGGCATACAAATCCCTAGTTGGGACAAACGCTGTATTGATCTTGAAAAAGCAGCATTAGACCCTACTTATGCTAAAGAAATATTAGCTACGGTTCACAAATATAACTTAGAAATCACAGAATTATCGGCTCATTTACAAGGACAATTAGTGGCCGTAAATCCTGCCTATAATGAATTATTTGACGCTTTTGCTCCCGAAGATTGCAAAGCAGATTACCCTAAAAGAACAGAATGGGCCATTCAGCAATTAAAATATGCAGCAAAAGCCAGTAAAAACTTAGGGCTAAAAGCTTGCGCAACATTTTCTGGCGCTTTATTGTGGCATACCGTTTACCCTTGGCCACAACGAAGCCAAAACATGGTACAAAATGGTTTTAAAGAATTGGCCAAACGTTGGTTACCCATTTTAGATGTTTTTGAAGAAAACGGAATTGATTTATGTTATGAAATCCATCCGGGTGAAGACCTGCATGACGGTGTAACTTTTGAGCTTTTTCTGAAAGAAGTGAATCAACACCCAAGAGCAAATATTCTGTACGACCCTAGCCATTTTTTATTGCAACAATTAAATTATTTAGACTTTATTGACATCTATCACGAACGCATAAAGATGTTTCATGTAAAAGATGCCGAATTTAATCCTACAGGGAAATCTGGCATATATGGCGGTTACCAAGATTGGGTAGACCGTCCGGGACGTTTTCGTTCTTTGGGAGATGGGCAAGTTGATTTTAAATCAATTTTTAGTAAAATGGCGCAATACAACTTCCCCGGCTGGGCAGTTTTAGAATGGGAATGTTGTTTAAAACACCCTGAAGATGGCGCTTTTGAAGGTGGTGAATATATTAAAAAACATATTATAAGAGTTACTGATAAAACCTTTGATGATTTTGCAGGTTGATAAAGCTTGTTCAACGTTTATAAAGTCTGCTATATAATACGTAAGTTTTTATGAATTAAACTATAATTTTAAGCCCTTAAAAAACTAGATTATTTCTTTGAATCTAAGCACATCACTTAACACAATTTTATTATGAAAACTATTTTATTCCCAATTGTACTACTGGCGCTTTTAGCGTTCAGCTGTACTTCACAAAACAAGACTGAAGATGTTGGTCTTGTAGATTCTACTTCAGTAGTAGAAAAAAAAGATGCTTTAATAAATACGCCTGAAGAAGAAATTATACGTGAAAGCACTTTAGAGATTTATAATTTAGAGACTAAAAAACGAAGAATTGTTTATAGTGAAATCACTCACTTTGAAGCCCCTAATTGGTCTAGGAATGGCAAGTTTTTAATCTATAATGAAGAAGGTAGATTATACAAAATACCGGTAACTGGTGGTAAACCTGAACAAATAAATACCGACTTTGCTACCAACTGCAACAACGATCATGGCATTTCACCAGATGGAACAGAACTTGTAATTAGCCATCAAATAGATTCTGGCAACACTTCTTTGATTTACACCTTACCTATTGAAGGAGGGACTCCTAAACAAATTACGCCAACCGGACCTAGTTATTGGCACGGATGGTCACCAGACAGTAAAACGCTAGCCTATTGCGCTGCCAGAAATGGCAATTACGACATTTACACTATTTCTATTGAAGGTGGAAAAGAATCCCGTTTAACCGAAGCAGAAGGATTGGATGATGGCCCCGATTATACGTTTGATGGGAAATATATCTATTTCAATTCGGTACGGACTGGAACTATGCAAATCTGGAGAATGAAAGCAGACGGTACAGAAGAAGAACAAATGACTTTTGACGATTACAACGATTGGTTTCCACATCCTTCACCCGATGGAAAACATGTGATTATGGTTAGTTATAATCCTGAAGTAGAAGGACATCCTACCAACAAAGATGTTCGTTTAAGAATGATGCCTTTAGAAGGTGGAGAACCAGAAACTTTGTTTGAACTTTTTGGCGGACAAGGCACTATTAATGTCCCTTGCTGGTCACCAGACGGCAAAGAATTTGCTTTTGTGAGCTATAGAATCCTAAAGTAAGCAATTAAAAGAATCCCTCTCTTCTTTATAATTAAGCAGAGAGGGATTCTAAAATTCACACCATTAGTTGTTTTTTTCAAGCTTAAAAAAACGAATTATTTCTTTTAAAATGATTGGTTGACTATGTCGTTTTTTATGCGCCGACCATCAACTGGTCGTTCAATACTGTATTTGTATTCTTTATTTACAATCAAGTTAAATTGCTTTACAACTTGGTTTAAACCAGACATATTGCACCATTAAAAGATAATAGCTAAATTTGACGCTAAGATTTATTCCTTTTTTTAGTTAGGCTAAATCATACTTTTATAAAAAGTAATAATCTTTTAAAAGCACACAAAACTCTAAAAATTAAAATCTTACGTATAACTGAAGAAATAGTAGAAAATTAGCATTCTTTACCTAACCATCTAAATATTCACAACTATGAAAACATCTTTTTACTTACTCTTGGTTTCAACCTTTTTATGTTTTTCAGCTAAATCTCAAATCACGATTACTGACTTCCATTTCCCTAGTATTGGTAATACCTATAATTACAGTACTGACGTAGTATCAACATTAAACATTGGCCAGTCGGGCGAAAATCAAATATGGGATTTTAGCTCTGTGGTAACAGATTTTGAAACTCAAGTTTACGCAACGCCAGAAACTGGAGAGGGAAGTGAATTATACCCTACTGCCGATATGGTAGAAATCCTTTATAATGGTGAGAATTACTACGAAAAAACTGATTCTACCATTGCTTTAACTGGTAATTATGTAGATACCTATTTTGGTAATATACCAATATTGCATGCAGAGCTAATTTACACAGATGCTCAAGAAATATTTTACTACCCAATGACTTACGGTGACCAGTATAGTTTTACAATAGAGGGAGATTTAGAATCTGATATAGCTAATTATCATAAAATAGGGACAGTGAAAATTATTGCTGATGGTTATGGTAGCCTAATACTTCCTTATGGTACTATTGAAAATGTACTAAAAGTTTCTGCTATTTATAACTACACTCAAAATTCTACACCAATTATAGATACTATTTCTTTATGGTATAATGAGGGCACACCCACTTACATTGCATCTTATACAGTTGGCTACAGCTCAAGCAACAGATACATAAGTGCTGCTAAGTATTTGGACGAATCCCAAGTTATTAAATCTGAAATCACCTCTATTATAGCTTCTTCTAAAAAGAATTTCAACAAAATATACCCTAACCCTAACAACGGAAAATTCACTTTAGAATCTAGCAGTCCTTTACACCAAATTAACATTTATAATGCCATGGGTCAAAAAATCACCGAAATCCAAGGTAATTTAAACACACTTAAAACCATTGACCTAAGTTCTTATGGATCTGGTATTTATTTACTAGAATCGTTAGACCAAAACAACAAAATCTTAAAAAGGATTATCGTAAAATAACAGTTTTTATGATCTAGATTATTATAGTTCATCTAGTTTTCTATTGGGCTTCGCCTTATGAATTGTAAACAAAAAGCAATTCAAATAAGGTTAGCCCAACAGAAACAAAGTCCTTATCTTTATTTTTGATACCGAAATTTAAGATGGGTAATAAAAAAACTGCTTTTCAGGCAATAAAAATCAGCATTCTAGGAAATATTTTACTGGCTATCATTAAATGTTTATCGGGCTTTTTTGGTAATTCTTATGCGCTAATTGCAGACGGAATAGAATCTACTTCAGACATATTTTCTTCATTTTTAGTATTTCTAGGATTAAAATACGCCAACAAACCCGCAGATGAAAACCACCCTTACGGACACGGAAGAATAGAACCCTTAATCACCTTTATTGTTGTTGGTTTTTTAATTACTTCAGCTACTATAATTGCTTACGAAAGTGTTATTAATATAAAAACACCTCATGAGCTTCCTAAAGCTTGGACACTCTACGTTTTAGGAGGAATAATACTTTGGAAAGAAATTTCTTACCGACTAGTGATGAAAAAAAGTGAGGAAACCAATAGTTCTTCTTTAAAGGCAGATGCTTGGCACCACCGAAGCGATGCCATTACATCTGTTGCTGCGTTTATTGGAATATCAATAGCTTTGTTATTAGGCAAAGGCTATGAGTCTGCAGATGATTGGGCAGCGTTATTTGCTTCTGGGTTTATTCTATACAACAGCTATCTAATTTTTAGACCTGCTTTGGGTGAGATAATGGACGAAAATCTCTACGAAGATGTTATTGAAAATGTACGTAGAATTTCATTAACCGTAGAAGGTATTTTAGATACTGAAAAATGCTACATCCGAAAATCTGGCATGGAGTATCATATAGATTTACATGCCATTGTAGAAGGTAACTTAACGGTAAAAAAAGGGCATCAACTAGCTCATATTTTACAGGATACTCTAAAAAAAGAGCTTCCTGAAGCCGGGCATATCCTTATACATATTGAACCACAACATTAGATTTTTAATTTTCAAGAATGGAAGAAAAAACACTTTTAAGCTGGAGCGATTTTGCTAAAGTAGAAATGCGCATAGGAACCGTAATAGAAGCCGAAGTTTTTACTGAAGCTAGTAACCCTTCTTACAAACTAAAAGTGGACTTTGGGGAATTAGGGATAAAGAAGACTTCTGCACAGGTCACCGATCTATACCAACCCCAAAACTTAATTGGAACTCAAATAGTAGCTGTAGTCAATTTTCCCCCAAAACAAATTGCCAACATCATGAGTGAATGCTTAATACTAGGAGCATTAGGAGAAAATAAGGAAGTGACTTTACTTCAACCAGAAAGAAAAGTAAAAAACGGTTCTAGAATAGCCTAATACTGACCCTTTAGCAATTTCAATTATTATATTTCAGGTCAAAAATACTTAACAGGGTGTTTCTTAAATTTTAAGCCCCACCATTGTTACATCATCTACTTGAAAAAAATCGCCTTTCCATGCCTCAAAATCTTTTAAAAAACGATCCTTCTGTATATGCATTGGATAAATAGAATTGCTTAATATACTTTCTTTAAAATTCCTTTTCATGAACTTCTTCTGATGAGCACCACCTAATTGGTCTGGATAACCGTCGGTAAAAAAATAAAGTTGATCATTTTTAAAAAGATCAACTTTCTGTCTCGTAAATTCTTTTTCTCCATGATGAAAATTAGAACCTATAGAAAACTTATTTGGTTTTAACTCTATCAATTCGCCATTTCTTACTATAATCATTCCGTTATAAGCACCAGAAAATGCCATCTTATTATTTCTGTGGTCTATTGCCACAAAGCACATATCCATACCATCTTGGATTAAAGTATCTTCATCTTGCTTTAAAAGTTTTCTAATGGATTTATCCATTTCTTCTAGTACAATATCTGGGCGGTGGATCCCCCTACTTATTACTATATGTTCTAACAATTCAAATCCTAAAACAGACATAAATGCACCCGGTACACCGTGACCAGTACAGTCTACTACTGCGATGAAACTAGTATTGGTATTCGCATCAAAATTATACCAGATAAAGTCACCACTAACAATATCCTTGGGTTCATAAACAAAAAAAACCTCTTCAAATTTTATAAACAACTCTTTTTCAGAAGGTATTATCTTTTCCTGTATACTCTTTGCATATTCAATGCTTTGAGTAATATGTCTATTTTTTTGTTGAAGCATTTTTTCGTTTTCTTTTTTAGTAGTAATTAAAAAACGAATAGCGATGTATTTTTCTGGCTTGCCATCTTTGTTAAAGAAGGGAGCTATTACTGTATCTACCCAATAAATTTCGCCTCCTTTTTTCTTGTTTCTAATTTCGCCCCTCCATACTTCACCATTAGAAATAGTCTTCCACATATTCTTCCAAAAATCTTTGGAATGGTATTTAGAACTTACAATATTTTGATTTTTCCCTATAATTTCTTCTCGGCTAAATTCAGAAACTTCACAAAACTTATCATTTACTTCTAAGATATTTCCTTTAACATCTACTACAGAAACAATAGCGGCTTCGTTAAGTGCATCATTAGTGGTCTTTAACGAGTTATTTAGCTCTTTAACTTTTTTAAAAGCTAATTCTATTAAATCGTTCTTATTATTTAGGTTCTTATTAACCTCTTCAATGTAAGTTAGATTTGTAGCTATTTCTTCGGCTTGTTGACGTAACCCTTCATTTGCTTCTATAACATCTTGGGTTTTCTTTTCTATTTCTACCTCTAAATCCTCGTTGTATTGAAGCAATTTTAATTTGGCAATTTTTTGTTCCGTTATGTCACAAATAAAACCCTCTATAGCAATGCATTTATCCTTTTCATAAATACCGCACCCTTGTTCCCAAACCCATTTCTGCTCTCCTGATTTAGTTATAATTCGGTACTCAATTTGGTATTTAGTACCATCTTCAACTGCTTCATAAACTTGTCTTTCTACATAATCACGATCATCTGGATGAATAATTTCTGCCATACTTATTAAGGCATTATTAATCATTTCTGTAGGGCTATATCCTGTAATATCTTTAAGTTGATTACTCATAGATATCATAGTCCAGCTTTTATCTAAAAGGCAACGAAAACTTATTCCCGGTAAATTATCTATTAATGTATTTAGTTCTCTATTCTTCTCTTGTTGCTGTAATTCAGATAGATATCGTTCATTAACATCTCTTACCAAAACAATTCTACAGCTAATGCCGTTATGAATAATATTTTTGGGAAATAGCTCCATTCGTTTGTAAGAACCATCTTTACACAACACCGAAACATCGTATGGATCTTCTGCTCCATTCTCTATTTTCTTAATCAATAATGCTTTGGAATCTGGATGAATAAAATCAATAACTTTTTGGCCAATCACTTCGTGCTCAGTATAACCTAACAATTTTAAAAAAACGCTGTCAGCATCAATCAGAATACCTTGATTGTGAGCCATAATCCCTTCATTTCTGACCTCGGAAAAGAGCACATCTTCTTTTACTAAAACATTCATACAAAAAAAATTGGTTTTTACACTAAAATACAAGCTAAAAACAAAATATCAATAAAGAATTAAGTACAATAACATTGACTGGTACTTATTCTAATTAAGGACTAAAAACTACACCTTAAATGAGAACCCTTTACTAGAAACTTATATGTTCTAGAACTTTCTTACCTACCTTGAACTTATGCATGCAAAATCTATGAAATAATATTATGCCATCATAACCCAACGTTAAAAGTTACCCCTTTCTTTTTCTAAACCTGCGGTGACGTTGATGTTTTTTGTAATATGTATTTTCCTGATAATTTGAGTTTTTATTATCAATATCAAAGTAGAGCATGATCTCATGGGTACCGGAAGAAACGGTTTTAATTTTTGAATTATTAATCTCATAACCATACATAATCCCTAAATCCACAAAAGTGGCCCCTACGGCCAACCAAACACTCTTATTTGTACGGTAGCCCACTTGTCCAAAAAGTAAATCGTCCCATTCTGCCAATAGATTAAAATCCAATTGTTGTAAACCTGGATCACTTATCTGGTAATAAACTGCCGGATGAATTCTCCATACACTATTGGCTGCATAAAAATCATAGCCTGTTTCTACATTCACTAAGGGTAAAAACTTTTTATCCACTCTGTTGTATAAACTTGGTGAAGCTACGTTTAAGGTAAAGTCTCTGTATTCGTAATGAATACCAAAACCCGTATTAAAAAAAGATTCGTTTACATTACCATTATACAAAGCTTGATCATTGGCATCTTGTATTCTAACTTCTTCGTTCTTCACACGATTGAAAGCAAAGCCTACAGAAGCACCCAGTGACAAACTAGCATCGTCCTGAATCTTCATCCAATAAGCCCAGGTTAAATCAACAGCGCTTTCTCTAAACACCCCTTGCGATTGATAAGAACCTTTAAGCCCAACACCCATGTGTTCAGAAATAGGCCCATGACCACCAATTTGAGACATTTGAGGAGCCCCATGAATACCTTGCCATTGGTCTCTATAATTAAAATAGCCGCTCAGTTCCCCATGAAACCCCGTTAATGCAGGATTAATTAAATAAGGGTTCTGCACATAAAAATTATTACGTACAGGTTGCTGTGCTTGACTTATATTGGCAACCAACAAAGCCCAAACAATAAGAATATATAATTTACTACTGCTGCTCATTTTACTTAATTAATGAGATGAATCCAGAATGTGTACATGGACAATCGGGACAATCTATAACATAATAATAGGTACCTACGGGTAGTGGTTTGCCATTCATGGTACCGTCCCAATCGTTGTTATAACCAGTAGAAGTATAGACTTCATGCCCATACTGATTAAAAATAACAAAGGAACAAGTATTGTAATTCTGTGGGTTTTTCACATACCAATAATCATTAACACCATCTCCATTGGGTGAAAAGGTGTTGTCGAAATCAACTAACTTTTCATTTTCATCACCTACTAAAATGGTAATGGTATCTGTACTGGTATTTATTCCATCAAAAACTTCTATTAAAAGAGGATGCTGTTCTGCGGTTTCAAAATCAAGTGACCCAAGTAAATCCAAAACACCATCTGAACTTAGGTCAAACAACTCATTTTCGGACAACAAGGCATAGCTTAATAGACTGTTTTCATCTTTATCCGTTGCACTAAGTTCTAATAAAAACGTACCCGATTCCGTAAATTCTGAAACCGTTATGGAGGTATCTTTTAATTGAGGAAACTCATCGTTTATATCGTTCAGGTAAATAAGAACTTTTCCTTTAGACTGAAAAAGGGTATCGCTTACCACAACGTTTAATTCGTAGGAGCGCTTTGTTTCGTAATCTAATGCAGCAACTAGAATAATTTCTCCGCTTAATGAATCAATGCTGAAAATATCTTTATACGTTCCTGTATAGGAATAGCGAATAACGGAATTTCGGTCTAAATCTTCAGCAATAGCTGTATGTACAACACTTCCAATTTCAACGGTTTCATCTACAAAGGAAGAGTCTCTGGCTAAACTTGGTGCATTATCATTAACATCTACAATATTCACCGTTACCATAGCTGTTGAATACAGCGCTCCATCCGAAACTTTTACTTCAAACTGGTATATGGTATCTTTTTCATAATCTAGTGACTCTGTTAAACGCACAAAGCCATAATTGGCATCTATAGAGAAGTTAAAGATGCTATTGGGATTTACTAAACTGAAATACAATCCCCCACTTCCGCCATCCGCATCCGTTACTACAAAAGTATCTAATTGAAAGCCTACTCTTAAATTTTCAGGAATGGTGATTTCTAAATCTTCTGCAACTGGAGGCTCGTCATTGGAGTTGATCACATTTACAATAATATTTCCGAAGGATGTTTGTAAGCCATCAAATACCGAAATAGCCAAATCGTAGTTGGTTACCGTTTCGTAATCCAGCAGATTTTTAAGTGTTATAATTCCGGTTGTGGTATCTATAGCAAAGCGATCTTCTTCGTTTCCGGAATCAATATGATAAAACAACCCTCCCAACTGATCACTATCAATTGCTACTATATTAGTGACTTTTACACCTAAAAAACTGGCTTCCGAAACAGAAACCGTCTGTGAGTTTACTACAGGAAATTCGTCATTAAGGTTATTTAATAAAATACGGACAATCCCTGTTGCTTGGTATTTGTTGTCATCAACGGTTATTTTTAAATCGTAAGAGCTTTTTGTTTCATAATCTAATGCCGCAGTAACGCTAATTTCACCGCTTAAAGAATCAATGCTAAAAATCTCTTTATACAATCCGGTATAAGAATACCGTAGCACTGGATTCTGATCTACATCTGCACCAAGTGCTGTATATACAACCGTTCCAAGTTCAATGGTTTCATCTACATAAGAAGAATCTCTAGCCAAGCTTGGCGGATTGTCATTAACATCTAAAACATTAACCGTAACCGTACCAATTGAATATAAGGTACCATCCGAAACTTTTACTTCAAATTTGTGAATAGTATCCGTTTCATAATCCAACGCCTCTCTTAATTGAATAAAGCCATAAGTAGGGTCTACAGAGAACTTAAAAGCACCATTAGGATTTAATAAACTAAAATACAATCCTTCAATTTTTCCATCCTTGTCACTCACCACTAAGGTATCCAATTGAAAACCCACTCGTAAATCTTCCGAAATGGTAATTTCTAAATCTTCAACAACTGGGGGCTCGTCATTGGCATTTATAACATTTACAATAACATTTCCGTAGGAAGTATTTAAACCATCAAACACCGAAATAGCTAAATCGTAACTGATTATAGTTTCGTAATCCAGTTGATTTTTAAGTGTTATAATTCCGGTTGTTGAATCTATGGTAAAGCGATCTTCTTCGTTGCCAGAATCAATTCGATAAATTAAATCTTCCAACTCATCGCTATCGGTAGCTACTATATTGGCCACTTCTATTCCTAAAAGACTAGCTTCCGAAACAGAAATTGTCTGTGAACTTACTACCGGGAATTCGTCATTAAGGTTATTTAAAAAGATGCTAATGATCCCCGTAGCTTGGTCAACTTCGTCATCAACTGTAATTTCTAAATTGTAACGTGCCAGCTTTTCGTAATCCAGAATTGAATCTAGTGTAATTACTCCAGTGGTTTTGTCAATTGAAAAGGCAGATTTTGTATTTCCGCTAGTGATCGAATAAGTTAAATTGGTTAAGTCATCTATATCTATCCCAACTGCTTGGCCTACATAAGCCATCTGAAAATGGCTTTCATCAATGTAAATAGAATCCGAAATCAGTTCAGGTTTCTCATCGTTTTCGTTGACTACTTCTACTACAATAATCACGACTGTTTTTAAACCGCCATCGTCTACCGTTACTTCTAAGAAATAACGTTCCAGCTTTTCGTAATCTACCGGTTGTAGAACAGTAATAATTCCATATCCCGGGTTTATGGTAAATGCCTGCCCTACATTTCCGTTTGTAATGGCATACCGAAGTCTAGAATTTTCGTCTGGATCTGTAGAATTAATAATGTGCGCTATTTGTCCGGTTATAGCATTTTCAGAAAGCTGAACGGTATCAACCGCTACAAGCGGATATTCATCGTTCACATCAATTACATTCACTGGGAAATACGCTACGGAAGCATTTAAACCATCGCTCACTGCTACTTCCAACAAATAATTGGTAGTAGTTTCATAGTCTAAAGAATCTACTAATGTTATCAATCCTGTAGAATCATTAATACTAAACACGTTTCCAGTATTTCCACCGGTTATAGAATAACTTAATTCGGAATTAGCATCTACATCCGTTGCTACAACTTTATGTACTTCTGTACCTATCGCCGAAGATTCAAGCACACTAATAGTAGCTGTTGTAATCATTGGAACACCGTCGTTTACATCTTCCACATAAAAAATAATACTTCCTTCCGAAGTAAAAACGCCATCTGAAACCTGAAACTCTAACTCATAAATAAGTGTGGAAGATTCATAATCCAGCGGGTTGATTAAATAGATGCTGCCGGTCTTTTTATCTAAGGAAAAACGAGCGTCCTCGTTTCCAACTTTCAGTATAAACGTATGCTTTTTAAAAGCTGCTGAAGAATCTCTATCGCTTACTTTAATAGTATGCACCAGCGTTGGTAAGCTTAAGTCTTCTGGCAAATACACCGTATCGTTTTCCATTATAGGTGCTTCGTCGTTTTCGTCAATAATGTATACAGCAAAAGACTTTATAAGACTTAAACCTAACTCATTGGTGACTTCTGCCTCAATAGTATGTTGTTGTTGTGTTTCGTAATCAAACAAGGCATTGGAATACAATTTACCCTGTAGGATTTTAAACTTATTGTTATCTGTTGCTACATTAGAAGTTAAGGTAACCGTATTAATCCCAACACCATCCGGGTCTTCTACTTCAAAAACACCAACCAAAGTTCCTTTTCCGGAAGTTTCAAATAAAGTTGAGTCTAAAAGAAATAAATTAGACGGAGAGGCGTCTTCCACAGAAACTTTTACATAATACGTTCTGGTAGTGGTTTCGTCTGCGCTTTGCAAATGGTACCGAACCACAGAACTGAAATTATTGGTTGTTATTCCTGAAACCTGAAGGCTGTCCCCTATCCGAACATAAGCTTGTGGTGAAGTGGTAAACTGAGCGGTTAATTGCGTGGTATCTGTTAAATAAGGAACTTCAACTAAAATACTGTCGCCTTTAAAAACCACACTAGAATTGGGCACACCAAAATCATAGCTTAAAATATTGGCTTCGTTACTTAAAGTAGGATCGGACCAAATGTAGGGCGCTACCGAACTTCCCACAATGCCATTCACCCGAAACATCATGTTATTTTCTATGGCTCGTACCTCATCTAAACCGGCATCGTAAACCTGAAATTCTATCTCTTCGTTGGCCATGTCTCCATAGATTAATAAGAAGACAATGTATCGGTCTAATTGCGCAATGTATATAGGTTTAGCCACTCCGCGACAAGTACCATTTACAAAAGCAGCAACAATATCGTTAGTGTTTCTATTTTCCGAATAATCAATATTGATGGCCCCCGTAACCGTCATACTGTTACTGTAATCGTTAACGTTAACCGACCAAGATGGAGGAGCAGCAAAAGCTGTATGAAACAGGAGAATTAATCCTGAACAAAGTAGAAGTAAGCGTTTCATTGAAATAATGTGGCCAATATAAATTGGCCACTTTCTATTTTAAATTTTAATTACTGTAATGGATTTTGTTCCCGAAGTTAATTGAAGGCTTATGGTATACACTCCAGCTGGAAGTTCTTTTCCAGAGTCTGTTTGCCCTTTCCATCTAAATGCACGGCTGGCGTCTAATTCAGACACTCCGCTAGAAACAATTTTCCCCATAACATCTATTACTTCGTAGGTAAACTCGCCCACATAAGCTCTGCTAAATTCTATGACAAACTCTTTTTCAAAAGGATTAGGATATCCTTTTACATCAAAAGAACTTTCCATAAAGTCTATGCCCGAAATAACACCTTGCCCAATTGGATAAGGATTACTAGATGTTCCTTCTACACCATTGGTTATAAAAGTAAGTTCTTCGGTAGCATCAACTACATCACCCGTAGATTTATCGTAAATCTTAAAGTTAATTTTATCGTTGCTGGTACCATGAACGGTTACGAAATACAATACTACATCTCTGCCATCAACTTGGTAGGTTTGCCCGTTTGCTTTACCACGGCATTCGCCATTTACAAAAGCACCCACTTCATACTCTTCATTTACCACACCCGAAAGCGTAGCAATTACAGACATGTTGAAAGGATAATCTACATCGTTCACTACCCAAGGCGCACTTGTACTTGGTACAGCCACGCGTAATGATGACGCGGTACGTAAAGCACTCATTCCATTTTCAGGATAAATTAAATTGGAAGCCGTATTAGCGGTACGGAACATGTATCCTTCACCCGGTTTTAAGAAATCTAAGTTTCCTATCCAACCCAAAATATCATCGTACACGGCAAACGCATACTGACTTTTGAAAATATCTCCGTTGGCAGCATCGTAATTCCCCAAAGCTTGGTTCAATTCAATGTTTACTTGCGGTGGATATCCAATCCAGTTCCAACCTTTTTCTATAGTTATTGGGCTGGCCATTACGTCTACTTTTTGTCCCGAAAACTCCAACGTATCGGCTGCTTTAGATTTTACCAGATACATTTCTTTGTTGTTCATTCCGGTGCTATTTAAAGAACCATTCCAACCAATAAACGGATCGTAATTGGCAAAGCTAAGCTGTCCTTTCACTTGGTCACCCGATTCTGAACTTAAGTCGCTTAAAAAAGCATTACAATCGTTTAAATCAGGATCTTCTAAATTGATGGAAATCCATTTCCAACCGCTAGGTAAATAAATACGGTTGTTGTAACTGTTATTGGTTTCTAATAATTGCGGATTAGCCGGCGTCCCAATTAAATCATTAGACACAAATTGTAATTCCGGTGTAATATTGATGTGCTCAATACCTTCGCTTGCATTCCAAATTCTGAAATAAACTTCTTCGCCTTGTTCAGCATTAGAATAAATATTTAAGAAAACCAGGTAACGGTCGTAGTCTTCTATGTATTCTAAATTGGCTACACCGCGGCATTCATTCCCTACAAAAGCAGCAACTTGGTCGTCTGGATTAGTAGATATAACGCCATCTACTTTTGTATAACCCACTAAACTCATAGAATACTGGTAATCCGAAGGATCGATCAACCACTCTGGAGCTTCTTCGTATACTTTTAATTTTACTTCCAGTTTTTCATTGTAACCAAAGTCGGAACCTAAATACATGGAGATGTCGTATTCTCCAATATTTACAGAAGGATCTACTTCAAATTCTATTTCTTGTTTACTGTCTGGCAATAATGTTCCACTCTTTTGAGAAGGCGTGATCCAGCTTGGTAGATTTTTTATGCTGAAATTCTGTTCTACTCCACCAATGTTTTGAATTTCAACTGAGAAACTCATTTCATCGTACAGTTTTTTCTGGAAGTCCAACTTGCTGCTTCCCCAAATCAAGGTGTTTTTCTTAATGTAGGCTGTCCACGTTACCGGAGAAGCCATGCGGTTTTCTTGCAAATCTTCTACATTACGAACCGTGAATTCCAAGACTGTTTTTTCGATCAATTGCGGTTGTTCGTTCACGTTAATGATTAACTCATCACCGTTTACTACCCAATCAAATGACAAGTTCTGTGCTGGACGCGCGTCTTTAATATTAGGCACATCCGAATTGGTAACACCACCACTTACTGCCGATGCCGTTAAAACAGAACCTTCTACTTGGTCTTCTAAGGTTGATTGTAAGATTAAGTTGATATCGTACGCGTCAAAAGGATAATAGGCTAATAAACCTACTTCATCACCCGACAATTTCGCGTTCATATCCATTCCTATTAAAGTAGCGGTTCGGGCTAAGCCCCAAATACGGAATTCATCCATTTTACCCGTGAAATGTTGGTCGTAAATATTTACACCACCCGTTCTTTGCATACGAGCACCAATAGCCATTTCAGCGCCGTTCAACCCACCGTAATCATCGCTTTGTTTAAAGGCTTGTAAGTCGCCGTCTACATAAATACTGGCATTGGCTCTTCGGTTTACAATAAAAGCAAAATGATGCCATTCATTATCCATATATGCCGTAGCAGCCGACAATACATTTCCGTTATTCTGAACATATAATTGCCCTATACTGTTGGTTCCGATTACTACAATATCTTCAAAGCTTGGTGAAGCATCTGTATTGTCTCCTCTTCCGTTAGAAAACAAAACAGTATTTGTTTGAGCTGTTCCTTTAAACCAAAATTCAATGGTATAATCGTTTTCTTCTGTTAAAACTACTGAAGAAGCGCTAGGAATAGTAACAACATCTGTATATCCGTTTAATGTTCTGGCGTAACCTGAAGGAAAAACTCGCCAAGCCGGGCCTCTTAACAAAGCATTTTGAGAACGCGCTTTATCGGGCGCATACGTTCCAGCAGATTCGTCCATGGCCCAAAGTCCTACCAAACCAATTTCGGAACCAGACATCACCACACTCATATTGGCATAGGTAGTTCCAAAACCTCTGGCGCTATTCCAAATACGAACATCATGCATATACATTTCGGTATTGTTAGAGCCATTAATATCGGACCCCATGTGAATTTCTTCAGACCATGTATTGGTATGTGGAACGGCTTTGTTCTCTACCACCCATTGATCGTTCACATACATATTTACTGTATTGGTAGTGTTGTTATACGCCACTGCATAATGAATCCATTCATCGGTAGCGGTATAACTGTTTGGGCTTAGCACTTTAGTACCACCTAATTCTGCATAGAACTTATTGTTTGCATCAAACCCTAATTCTATATCTTGACCAATGGACAAAATCACACCCGCTCCTAAGCTGGCTCTTTGTACCCAAAATTCTACCGTAGCATCACTGCTTTGTAGATTTACACCATTAATTACAGAGGCGTAATCATCTACTCCGTCAAAATACAAACTACTATTATGCTGAATATCGGCACCATTTAACACCCCACGCACACTAAAATTAGTGCTCAACAATAAGCCTGCTTGAATGGCTTCATCGAAGGTGATCATTACATCATCGTTCGGTGATAAAATACCATCTGCTGGTTGAGGTGTACCAAAAACTTCTGGTCTTTTTATATCACGAATACCCGTAGTTGTTATTGATTCGTTAGTGGTACCATCGGCACAATTGGTCAACAAACGTATGTTGTATTGACGATCTTTTAAATCTTCCGTTTGCCACGTATAATCTAAGGAAGATTCTCCATCTATAAAGGTCTTTGGTTCTTGAGCACTGTTGTATTCCGCTTGGTCTACATAGAATGTCATATCTGTAATCCATTGTGACGTAGAAGACGGTTTATACTGAAACTGAACATTCTCAAATGAACTGTGCTGCAAGTTATAATCACCTACTTCAATTGGTAAATCAGTTCCTGTGTTGGTATTTAAGATCCACAAATTAGCTGGTGAAGGCATACTAACCTTTGAACAAACCGGCTGAAAACGAGCAGTCACTCTAACGGAGTCTGAGATATCAATAATGTTATCTGTAGGATCGTACTGGCAAGCAGAATGCAAAACCAACACCAAGTTTTCGTAATTGAAAACATCTGGTTTTACTTTTTCTACCGTAATAATCTTTTTAACGGTTGACCCCGCTGGAACACGAATTAATCTTCCGTTACCAATGCTAGACCCGTCTAAACGAATTTCAGCACCTTCCTGATTAGAGTTTTCGTCTACTTCCAAAACAAACCAAACATCGTCTTCTGTTTCAGAAATATTTCCTAAAAGAACTTCAAAAACAGCTTGTTGATCTTCAGGAACACTAGTCTGTACAGGATTAACTACATCAATAGTTGGTTTTTCGCGCTGTTGCGTAGATTCACTTAACACAGTTCCTGGGCTGTAATATTTAGAAACTACTTCTCCTTCAAACGGACATTGACTTTGCCCCCCTTTTAAAGCGAATACAGGACCGGTTGGTGTTTTTGCTTTTTTGATATCTACCGAAAAATAATCCCCTTCATCACCGTCGGATAATTCGTAACCAAAGGTGACCGATTTAGCCGTTTCCGTTCCTTCTTCATTGGTCTCAACGTGAGTATAGGTTTCTTGAAAGGTGGCTTCCATACCGAAAGCGTTAAACTCAGCACCAAAAGCTCCCGCAACAGAAGGTGCAATTGTAAATTCAAAAGAACTTACTATTTCTTCCGATTCTTCTGTAGTCACCGAGCTTTCATACACAACCCCGCCATCAAAAGAATAATTGGTTTCTATTGTTGCTTCCGCTTTCTCCCGCTCGTTACGAGCTAATAAATTTTCCCAACCTTCTATTTGTTCGTTGTAAAATTTAATAGAATCTGTAAAAAGAGAATCGTCTGGCCAAGCTGTAGGTAAATTTATAGCGTAAGAATCATTCGTTCCATCTGCATTATTTCTTCCGAAGTCCTCATCTCCAGTAGCTAAGACACTTGTGTAATTAGAAGAGTTAACTAATATGTTATTACGAAGCATCTCTAATCCTGGAATCAAGTAATTCTCGATATGATTAGTAGTATACATAAAACCCGTGCTAAACTGTGGGTTTACACGAATTGCATCATGTTTACCTATACTATAGCCGTTAACTGGTGTCCCAGAACAATCGGCACAATCTTTTATAAGGCTTAAAAACACTGATTTTCCATAAACAATGTTGGTAGCATGACCTATAAACACGTCACCTGCAGAACCAACAAAATCAGTTTCTGCACTGGTAGCCCATCGCTTCATGTTTGTAGTTGTAGAGGTTACCGTGTTGTTATCTAACCATGTTTCCGAATGCTCAATACCCACTGTAGCATCTGCTTTTACACCGGTTGTCATAATTACACCGGCGCCTACCCCCGCAAAGGTTGTCACTTCTGTCCCTAATTGGAAGGTTACATCTTCGGAACCCGAATTTTCATTAACAACTTCGTAAGAGGAAGTTTTGGAAGTACTTTGCCCTAGTTCATAATAGGCAAAGCTGGAAGAACCAAAAGGATCACGCAGAATCATATCTACTTGATTAGGTCCTGTTGTTACAAAGTTATTTCCCGTAGGTAAACCGCCAAGCACATAACCTTTAAATACATCTCCTTTAAATGTCCATGGAGTAGTGATGGATCCGTTTTTACCCGTATAGGCGATAATACTCATGGTTTTGATGTAATCACCAATCCCACCTTGAGTAATGTTGGGCATACCTCCTAAGAATTCGTAACTGGCAATACCTTGGCTATTAATTTCTAAGGATTTCTTTGCTTGATCAATGGCTAATGCGTTTTGGATTTCAACCTTACCATCTGTAACTGGCACACGGTCTTCTATTCCGCCATTATCATCATTCACATATTTTTCAAATACGCTAACGTTAATTTTATACCTGCCTCTTTGATTAAATACAGGGTAATCGGTAAGCGGTTCACCTGCATTATCTACTATAGTAACTTCCGTTCCGTCTTTGGCTGTAATTTTACTTTCCCAAAATGCCGATTCGCCTGTGTTTTTATTTACTACATCTATTTCAGGACTTACTCTATAAATAAAATCCTGATTATGTTGGTAGCCCACACTATCGGTCACCGTTATTTTTTCACCATTTCCACCTAAAGCCGATGTAGTATCTTCTTCTGTCTGAAATAAATAGGCTTGTGTTAAATCAATAGTAGCACGAAATTCTGGACCGAAAGTATACGAACCCGCAATAACGCTTTTCACGATGTATTTTTCCGGAAGTAAATACGCAAAGAATTCTCCTGTTTCTGGATCTGCTTCAATATTAATCTGCTTAGGGGAAGACTTTATTATTGTATACTTGGTATCTCCATTATCATTTAAAACACCTTCGTAATAACTTTCGTTTTCCCATTGACCGGTTACTTCTAAAACTGTTTCCGAAGTATTATTGGTTAAATCGTATTCTTTTTGTGTACCTAATGTAATGGTAGCATTACCAATATTGGCGGTAGATTTCCCTAAGCCTTTTGGTTTAGCTGCCTGTACAGGACCACCCACTACTTTACCAATTACTTTTATTAAGGTAGTATCTACAAACGGTTGCTGAAATGTATACGGTGCTTGAAAGTCAAAATAGTCGCCTTCAGTTGCCGGGAACCTGCCATTATTAACAAATCCATGCCCATATTTTTCTACTGTAATAAAATGCTTCCCTATAGGCACATCAATATCAAATTCACCTACAGCATCTGTTGTAATCGGAATACCATCTGAAGTAACTGCCGTTACCCCATCAACTTTAATACTAACACCTGACACCGGAAAATACGTGTCTCGGTAGAAAATTGTTCCCTTAACTGGAAAAGACGCCACATCAATAAAATCTATATTATTATGCGAGGTAGAACCCGGTCCTAAAAACAATAATTTTTCGGTAGGATCGAAACTATGAATATCATACACAGGAATAAATCGATAAATTGATCCGTCTGTACTGTAAGGTATTCCAGAAATAATGTAGTTACCATTAGCATCTGTGATTCCTTTTACGGCTAATTGTGTGCTTAAAGGAATCTCTGTAGACCAAGAAGTTTTGTATAGATACCCATGGTTTTCATAAAAAGTAAATCCTTTTCTGCTTAAGTCGTAAAAGTTAGTACCTACGTTTTCATTTAGGCGGTAATAACCGGACAAATAATTCTCGGTACCTGCGATGTACATCCCCGCATTATCTAGTACTTTTTCTAAATTAAACGATCTGTGCCATAAACGGATTTCATCAATTACCCCTTTAAAGTATTCTGAAGAACCACTTTTACCAATGAAAATCTCTGCTGTATTTGCAGGAGTTGCTGAAGTTAATTTAGCAGAAGCCGTGTAATAATTTACATCCGAATATTTAAGAATTAACTTAATTGAATCTGCTGACCGCATGGCTGTAACATGAAAAAACGTGTCTGCTTTTTCAGAATAGTCTAGTTCTAAAGTCTGAGTACCCGCTTTAAAATAAAGTTTACCCGCATGGTGACTTAATTTATACTGTGCCCCTTTTTGAAAAACAGTAGATAATGTAGTAGATGTTGGTTTTACCCAAGCCTGAAAAGTAAAAGCGGTATCAAATTCAAATTTCTTATCTGTACTTGCCGGTGAAATCACCATATAGGATTCTGTACCGTCTAAGGCTACGGAAGAACCACCAAAATCATCTTCTGATTCGGCAATAATGCTTACACCCGAAACAGCGGCACCGCCAGCATAAGTAACTCTACCCGAAATACGGCCATAAGGAATACGGAAACCTACTCCGTTAATGTAATTAACAAACTTTTCGTAAAATGGAAATAAACCTTCCGCTATTACTGTATAAGAATATATTATACCCGATTCTGCATATTCATCTTGATAACGTCTGGCATCTCCAGACAAAGAAGCTACCTGAACAGAATCCTCGGAAGCTCCTAATACTTTTCTATAGACTTTAAAAGCTGAAACTTGATCGATGTAACGTTCTAAATCCCATTTCAGCTCTACATAATCACCATAGTATCCTTTAGACACAAAAAGATCTTTTGTAAAGGCTTGTTCTACATAAATTAAATTATGGCGAAAGCCCAGCATACCGCGGTTTCCACCAAAGGCATTTTTCCATTGAGTAGGAAAAGGTGCACCACCACTAAAGGAAACATTAAACGTATCGCCAACAGCAGTAGTACCTTTATGTTCTATGGATTGCCCAGCGGAATAACCAAGTACATAGGGGTATTGTTTTTGGGCTAAAACTGAAATACTCAAAAGCCCTATTAGGGAAAATAATAGAAATATCTTTTTCATAGACTTGCGTTTTGGTTAACAAAAACAACCGAGGTTGCTCTATTACTTAATATTTAATGATGTAGTAAACTGCTGCGTTATCTGGGCGTGTTTCATTACCCCCTGAATTATTAATGCTTAGATTTGTTTTAGCTCCATCGGTAGTTCTTGCTATTTGATAACCTCCATTGTCACCATCAGTGTCGCCACTCCCGTGACCATTTACGTCTACAGTCCCCCCACTTTCCGAATAATAAATATCATTATATCCGTGTGTGTGATTGTTTTCTGTTGTTGCGTGATTATGACTTTTAAAATTTTCAGCCTCGTAGGAACCTACATTATCACCTGAATTACCACCTGCGTATTTACTAGTTCTAGAAGAAGCATCATTATCTATACCCTGTCCTCCGTCTACACCACGTAAAAATTGACCTCTTAAATCGGGTACTCTAAAACTTGAACCTGAACCTCCCCAGGTTAGACCAATAATATTATATAACTGAGAATATTCTGCGTTTGAGCCGTCGTAAGAAGAACCATCACATATTAACCAACCATCTGGTATTTTAGTAGAAGGGCCCGCGAAAGGAATAACAGTACCTACAGGCACTCCATTATAAGCAAACCGAGCATAAGGAACAGCCTGCATTGGCGCATCACTAATGGTTGTATAAGACCCACCCGAAGTTTTCTTAACTTCTACTTTTAAATTATAGGTAGCATCTTTAGCCCCAAAATTTAATTGTTTGAAAGCCGATAAGTTTTTCGCCCCAACAATAGCCATAAATACACCGTAATTATCAGAGGTTAATTCTTGTTCTTCATCATAAGAACCGGATCCACCGGTATTGTATACTGTAAAACGAACCGTAATATTTTGTGAACTTAATGCCTTTCCATCGGGGTCAATTGCATAACCTTGAAAAGAAAATCCATTTTCCGATGTTTGAGCATATGCTCCAATAACAACAGATACAATAAAAAACAACAGGAGAGAAACCTTCTTCATAGAATAAAATTTTAAATAAATAAACCAAGTCTAAACACCGGTTTTTGCCATGAATATAGTCTTAAATACTAATAGACATTACATTTTCGGAATTTTAATAACAACACTAATCAATAACAATGCCGCAAATACTACTTTATATTATTACAGCTGTGTTATTTAAAATAGCATTGTATGCTTGCAAAATTCTAAGTTGTTTTTTTAAAAAGAAATCCCAATTAAAATTTAATAATCAGATGGTTACACTATTACTTAACCAATAAACAGGTAAATAAAAACAGATTATTCATCCGCCTTTTTTTAAAAAAATTACCTTCGTAAACTAAGCTATTTCAAAAAATGAAGATTATAGATTTATCAAAACCTATACAATACAATAAGTCTGACCCTTGGTTTATGAAGGTAAAAATCAAACATAAATCACATAAAAAAGCGAAATGGTTAATCCGAATTTTAGGGCTTCCTTTCCGTTTATTCCCTAAAAATTTTGAAGGTTGGGCCGATGACACTATTGAAAAAATGGGGGTTCATTCTACCACACACATTGATGCACCTTGGCATTATTCGGCTACTGTAGATGGTAAAAAAGCCAAAACCATAGATGAAATGCCCTTGGACTTATGTTATGCCCCTGGTTTAGTAATAGACATGACGCACAAAGCCGACTTTGAGGCCATCACCGTTAAAGACATTTCAGATTTTCTTCAGCAAAATACGCTAACTATTCAACCCGGAATGATTGTTCTTATACGAACAGGAAGAGACATCTATAACGGTACAAAAGACTTTCATAAAAGAGGCACAGGTATGAGTGCCCAAGCTACCGAATGGTTAATTGACCAAGGCATAAAAGTAATGGGCATTGATTCTTGGGGTTGGGATTTACCGCTGCCTCATATGTTACAGAAAGCAAAGGAAAGCAATAATCCAGAATTGTTTTGGGAAGCACATTTGGTAGGCCAACGCAAAGAATATTACCACATGGAACAGTTGGTAAACTTAGGAACACTACCCTACACGGGCTTTAAAGTAGCAGTATTCCCTTTAAAAATTGTTGGTGCTTCTGCCGCTCCGGCCAGGATTGTAGCTATTTTTGAATAATTGGACCTAAAAAACATTTCTCCATATAAATTAATTTATTAAGTTTTATTATGATCTCATAAAAGAAAACTGGACTTTTGCGGCAAATACAAGAACATGAAGCGCATAACAGAATATAAAAAGCAATTTGGCATTACGCAGGACATCAACCTAAAAGAAATAAAGTCTACTTACCGAAGCTTTATGAAGGAATGGCACCCTGATAAATTTGCTGGTGACGAGCAAAAATTAGAAGAGGCCGAAGCCAAAAGTAAGCAGTTTATTGAAGCGTATCATTTTTTGGTAAGCATCGCCCCAGAAACTAGAGAATCTCAACTAGAAGAATATACTAAAAATACCTCTTCGGGGATTGAAGATTTTATGTATAAAAAACAAGTGTTAGAAATTACTTTTGTTGACGGTAGCACTTATGAATACTTTGGTGTACAAAAAAACATGTACATTAAAATGTGTAATTCAGCAACTTTAAACCGATTTGCTAAAAGACATGTTTTAACTTCTTACATTTATAGAAAGTCTAAAAAACAAAACGCTGAAGAGTAAGCCTTTTCATTTCTCAGTACCAAAGCAAGTAACTTAGCAATGGCTACTAAAAATGCATAATTAGGGATAAATAGACATTAAATATATAAATAAAAAGCGGCCGTTAGCCGCTTTTTCTGTTTTTAGACTTCCCTTTTGTAATGTCTGATCCTGAAATAGCGTTACTCAAAAAGTAATGTTATGAAAGAAAGTAACTATTAGCACTTATTGGTATCATAAACCAGTAAAATACCTCTTCAGTAATTTAAGTAATAGATTTCTCTGATTAAAAAAACATTTTAAACCAAGAACTTATTCAAGCTGTTTTGGTTTATTACTGCACAATTTCTTAAAACATGAAGCAAACACTCTATCAATTAATAAAAAACATACACCATTTTTTAGTTAATACTTTTCATGAATACAACCATAAATTGCCTTATTTTTTAGCTGCCCTATTTGCTTTAATTATTGTGGTAACGGGCATTAACCTGTTTGTAGAATTAACTGAGATTTTAAGTACCGAAGTATTAGCGGGCTACGATACTATAATTACAGATTATGTAATTTCGTTTAGAACACCGCTGCTAACAAAATATTTTATTTTTGTTACCGATGTAGGTGATTTATACGGCTACCTTATTGTAATTAGTATTTTTGCTGTGCTTTCTTTTCTGATTTTTAAACGTTGGAAATATGTCTTACAGACAACTTTAGTACTTATTTTAGCTTCTGCTTCTAATACAGTTCTTAAGCGATTTATAGACCGGGCAAGACCTAGTTTAGAGCATATGGTTTCGGTAGAAACATTAAGCTACCCTAGCGGCCATGCCATGAGTGCCATGGCATTTTATGGGTTTTTAATCTTTCTTTTGTACAGATTCCCCATGAATATTGCCGTAAAGATGTTCAGCATAGTTATACTGGCTTTTCTTATTTTAAGCATTGGTATTAGTAGAATTTATCTAGGCGTGCACTACCCTTCCGATATTGCTGGCGGTTATATTGCCGGATTTATTTGGGTAGTTTTCTGTATTCTTATCTTCAATTTAATAGAGTTATTTAAGCGAGATCCAAGTACATAATCATCCGAAAACATATATTTAAGTGATGCTTAAAGAAACAGACCATTTTTACTTAAACCAAGAAGAACCCAACAAGGGTTGTTTATTGGCGTTACGAAGTATTATTCTTAAGCAGGACAAACTTATTTCGGAAACCAAAAAGTACGGCATGCCTTGTTTTTGTTATAAGAAAAAGATGTTCTGCTACCTCTGGACAGATAAAAAGACCTACGAACCCTATATTTTAATGGTAGAAGGAAAACATTTAAACCATCCTTTATTAGAAGAGGGTACGCGTTCTAGAATGAAAACTTTTAAAGTAAACCCAAACGAAGACCTACCTATTGAAACCATTGGAAGTTTACTAAAACAAGCACTTGACTTATACAGAAACGGTATTATAAAAACAAAGTAACTTGATTTTCCCATCTAAAAGCAAGAAAGAAGTCTAAATGTGGCTGAACTTTTAAAATCCTTCTGCGTTTCTATACTACTACGATCTATTAAAACTATATGAAACTATTAAAGCTTTCCCTTCTTTCTGTTTTAGTATTTGCCTTATCATTTTTAAGCTGTTCTAAAAAAGACAACACTGGGCCTTCATCCCAAAATAACACCAGTAAAGACCTTAACAATTTAAATGTTGGTGAATCGGCTAACGATTTACTTTCTGCTTCTAATTATGACAAATTAGTTGTTGAAATAGTTTCTGTGCAGGGTTATGAATTAGACAATTCGGTAATTAACACTTTCCAAAGTTTTTTAGAAACTAGATTAAACAAACCCAATGGCGTATCAATTGTTACAACTACCATTAAAAATCCAGAATTAGCTCCCTACACAACACAAAAAGTAGTAGATATTGAAAATAAAAACCGAGCAAAATTTAATACTGAAAATGAAATAGCGGTATACATTTTTATAAGCGAAGATGCTTTTGAAGACAATAATATTTTAGGACAGGCTTACCGCAATACTTCTGTTTGTTTAATGGGAGGGAGAATAAGGGAATTAAGTGGTGGCCTAGGACAACCTTCGGAAAACTTAGTATTACAAACTGTTTTAAGACATGAGCTTGGCCATATTTTGGGATTGGTGAATGTTGGTACACCAATGGTAAATGATCACCAAGATAAAGAACACGGACATCATTGCAATATAGAAAGTTGCTTAATGTATTACGCAGTAGAAAACTCTGCTTCTCTTTCTAATTTATTAGGAACCAGTTCTCCGCCTGCGCTAGATAGCCAATGCTTGGCCGATTTAAAAGCCAATGGCGGCAAGTAAAATCATATCACATCTTCTGACAAAGGACAGGTTTCAGTATCTAATTCGGTTTCTAAAGTATAATGTTCAAATTGATAGCCTTTAAGCACTTGTTTCAGTTGCTTTTTAATTAATAAAAGTTCGTCTAATTTTTGTACTTGCTTTAACTTAACATGAGTAGTAAATACATGGTTTTCTCCGTCTAATGACCATATGTGTGTATGATGTAAAGAGTTTACTTTTTCTACCTTTAACAAGGCATTTTTTACTTCAGCAAGATTCACGTCTACTGGGCTCCCTTGCAAGAAAATATAAAGTGTGTCCTTTAGTCTTTTTACTACATTCCATAAAATGTAAGCCGTTATACATAAAGAAAGTGCAGGATCTAAATAAGGTATATTTTTAAATTTAAGTACTATAGCAACAATTAGAACAGCCGCCCAACCCAATACGTCTTCTAGTAAATGCCATGATACTACTTTTTCGTTTAAAGATTTTCCTCCACTTAATTTCCATGCGGCATATCCATTAACTAAAACACCAATTACGGCAAAAACAATCATTCCGTTAGGGTCAGAAAATTCTGGGGCTATTAATCTACCTACCGCTTCGTAAATCACATAAACGGAACCTGCTATAAGCATTAAAGAGTTAACTAATGCTCCTAATAATGACAAGCGTCTGTGTCCAAAAGTAAAGGTAGAAGTAGCTTTCTCTTTTGATTTTTTGTCTAAATACCACGATAAACCCAAAGAAAAACTATCCCCTAAATCGTGTACCGCATCCGAAATAATGGCTATACTATTTACGTAAAACCCACCAATAATTTCTAAGATGGTAAAGCCTAGGTTTAAGAAAAAGGCAATCTTTAAATTCTTACCCGATTGGTGGTGGTGATGGTTATGAGGCATTGGCATTTTTTTTACTCAAACAATTTAAAAACTTAAATCGTTTACTCCATTAGATAAACTTTTTATAAACTAATTCAGTTAAAATAAAAAACACCGTTATGCAGTTTAATCACTTTACTATTTCTATTGCATTTTTTATAGCTTCTATTGTTTTAATATTAATTGGATGCACTAGCAAAGCAGATAGAAAAGCTTTTTTTACCACAGGAAATTCTCCTAAAGGCAACATTCATTATTTTTCTTTAAATAAAGCAATACATAATGGCCAGTACGATGGGTTTATTGAAATTGGAAAATTAAAAAAATATGGAAACTTTGGCTTAGGGAGTTTTGAAAAACTTAGTCACGAATTTGTTATGAAAGATGGTATAGCTTATGGAATCCCAGAGGATGGTAAAGTATATACCATGCCTGATACTGCTTTAATTGCCTTTGCTGTAACAACAGATTTTAAACCCGATACCAGCTTTAAAATCACTGAAAGCTTGAAAAAAGCAGCGCTTTATACCTATTTAAATACTGTTTTAAAAAAGAATAATTTTGCTGCAATAGAAATAAACGGACATTTTTCACACATAAAGTACCGAAGTTTTCCTCCTCAGTCTAAACCATATAAACCTTCAGAAGAAGTGCCAAATGTTATTTTTGAAAGAGAGAACATAGATATTGATATGATTGGTTATTTCACACCACTTTCTGCCGAAGTACTGAACAGCCCGGTTTATCATTTCCACTTTATTGACAAAAACAGAACAACCGGTGGGCATGTATTGGATTTCAATATAGAAAAAGCAGAAATTAAAATTGCGTACTCAAAAGAGCATACTGTTCACCTTCCACCAGATTCTATTTACTCTGGCATAAATCTAAATGAAAAATAACTTATGCCTAAACTCTCTTTTCTTCTATTAAGCTGAAAAGAAAACCTTTGCCAGAAATAAAAAAGGAGATCCTTTTTGAGAACCTCCTTTAGAACACTTATTGTATAATAAACTAATTTTATATTCTATTGTAAACTTGGAATTCCTACCAATTCATTCGTTTCTTTTTCGTATTCTATACCATCGAATTTAAAACCGAAAAGGTTAAAAAACTCTGTTTTGTAACCTTCTAAATCACCAATAGCAGATAAGGTTTCTGTAGAAGCTTCTGCCCATAATTCAGCTACTTTTTCCTGAATGTCTGAACGCATTTCCCAATCGTCAATTCTTATTCTACCTTCGGTATCTACAGGTACAGTATCAAGGAATAATCTTTCGGTATAAAGTCTTTGTATTTGTTCTATACAACCTTCATGCACGTTGTTTTCCTTCATCACTTTATACAAAAGAGAAATGTATAAAGGTATAACCGGTATAGCAGAACTAGACTGAGTTACTAAGGCTTTATTAATAGAAACATAGGCTTTACCGTTTAACTCTTTTAGAGAATCGGTAATAGTAAAAGCTGTTTTTTCTAAATCATCTTTTGCGCGGCCAATAGTTCCTTTTCTGTAAACGGCTTCGGTTAATTGTGGCCCTACGTAAGAATACGCTACTGTTTTAAAATCTGAAGAAAGTAAATCTGCCGCTTTTAACTGATCAATCCACATTTGCCAATCTTCACCTCCCATAACAGCTACCGTGTTGTCAATATCGTCTTGATTAGCAGATTCAATAGAGATCTCTTTTACGTCTCCTGTATGGAAATCAACCGTTTTGTTAGTAAATGTACCACCAATTGGTTTTAAAGTAGATCTGTATCTAACGCCATTATTTGGGTGGGTTCTTACTGGCGAAGCAAGGCTATATACTACTAAGTCAATTTTGCCTAAATCTTCTTTAATTAACTTTATAGTTTGTTCTTTAATTTCATTAGAAAAGGCATCACCGTTTATGCTTTTAGCATAAAGACCTTCTTTATGGGCTGCTTTTTCGAATGCAGCGGTATTGTACCAACCCGAAGAGGCTGTTTTTCCTTCGGAAGGAGCTTTTTCAAAAAACACCCCAATGGTAGCGGCATTAGAACCAAAAGCACTGGTAATCCTAGACGCCAACCCGAATCCGGTAGATGCACCAATTACAAGTACTTTCTTTGCACCTTCAATTTCACCTTTCGACTTAATGTATTCAATTTGATTTAAAACACTTTTTTCGCATCCTTCTGGGTGAGATGTGGTACAAATAAACCCACGAGTTTTAGGTTCTATTATCATTTCTTTTATTCTGTGATTGTTGAATTTTCTATAACTACTAACATTTGAGTACTCTACAAAAGATTGTGCCCAAACAATTATTCAAATCTACACCCATGAAACCCAAAAGACAACTTCCTGAATTAAAAAACAAAAGGAGGTCCTATTAGAACCTCCTTAACGCTGCTTCTATTGTCAAAGTTTTTTATTTAGATGAAATCAATTTTACCTCAAAAAACAAAATGGAATATGGCGGTATTTTTTCACCTTTTTTTAATGGGCCATAGGCCATATGAGCAGGAACCCCAATTTTAGCGTAAGAACCTGTTTTTAGATACTTAAATACTTCTTCCCAACCAGGTATCACTTGCCCGTCTCCCATAATAAAATAAGAAGGATGCCCAGCACCATCGTAGGAGGATTCTATCTTATTTCCATTTTTATCTGTACAGGTATAATGAAATAAAACCGTTTCACCTTGTTTAGGTTTATTACCTGTACCTTCTTCAAAAAGCGTGTAATAAACACCGTGTTCTGTGATGGAATATTTACCAGCATAATTACTCTCAAAATACTGCTTCAGAAATTTATCGTCTGCCTTTATGTGTTTTGAAATCTCTGCCTTGTGATTATCGTCAAATTGCTCCCTTTTTTTTACCTGTTGTTCTAAATATTGTTTTTGGGAACTGACTTCAATGCTTTTAATGGTAAACTTTAAGTCTTTTCCTTCCATAGATTCATCTGGTAACGGTTTTTTAAACACCTTAGCGTACATACTATCTGCCCGAATTAGAAAAGCAGCACTGTCACCATTAGACATTAAAGAAACGGCTTCGTATAAGTCACCTTCAAATACCGATACTTTTACAGGGAAAAGCAAAGGTTTACCTTCTTGATAAGTACTTCTTAACACCTTACCATCGGGAGCTTCCATTACCATGTGTAAGCTTACTAGATCACCTATATTTGCTGTTTTACCAGCAGAATCTTTTAAAAAGTTAAATTTTAGATTGTGTTCTGTTAAACGGTAATCGGACTGTGAGAACAGAAGATGTGCAATACCAATTAAACAGCTGAATAAGAATACTCGCATTAGGAATTAATAATTTTGTCTTTATAACGCTCTAACAGCGTTTCAAATTTTGCAATAGTTTCTTTAAAACTTAAATCGGATCTACCCCCTGCTGCATTTTTATGGCCACCTCCATTAAAATTGTCTCTGGCAAATTCGTTTACAGAAAATTCTCCTGTTGAACGGAATGAAAATTTCACCATGTCTACTTCTTCCTTAATCATGGTAGCAAACTTAATTCCCTTAATGGATAGTGCATAATTTACAATCCCTTCGGTATCGCCTAACTTTGCATCAAACCTCTTTTTATCTGCTAACGGAATTGCAATATAGGCGGCTCCTAATTCTTGTTTTACAACTAGTAAATTAGAAAGGCAGTGTCCTAAGAAACGTAGTCTTATTTCAGAATTATTATCATAAACTAAACGGTGAATCTTGGCATTATCTACCCCTTTTTTAATAAGTTCTGCAATTATTAAATGTACTTTGGGTGATGTTGCAGGGAATCTAAAAGAACCGGTATCGGTCATAATACCCGCATAAATACATTCTGCAATGTCTACATCTATTTTATCTTCATCGCCCATCTGAAGAATAAAATCATAGATTAATTCTGCGGTGGCAGACGCTTTAGAGCTCCAAAGTTTAAATTCAGAGAAATCCTCTGGATCTATATGGTGATCAATTAATACTTTAGGTGTAGTGGACTTTTCACGTATTAGATCACCCAGTTCATCTATTCTATTGAGATTGCAAAAGTCTAAACAGAAAATTAGCTCGGCTTTGTCTAGAAGTTGCTTAGCTTTCTCCTCATTACCTTTATAAATTATGACTTCATCATTACCCTTCATCCACGTAATAAATTCTGGATAAGAGGTTGGTGTCACAACAGTTACATCGTGCCCGAATTTTTTAAGATAATTGGCTAACCCAAGGGAAGAACCAAGCGCATCTGCATCTGGTCTTGGATGAGTAGTAATAAAAACCTTTTTCGGTTTAAAAAGAAGAGTCTTTAAACCTTCTAGATTTTCCATCGTAAATAAATCCATACATCACTTTTGATCGCAGCTAAATTATTACAATTAAATGCTTTTTTAAAATTTCACTTCCTAAAGTAAACATTAAAGAGTGTTACTTTTATATTTACCGTTCGTCTAGGTAAGTAAATATTTCTTTAATTCAAGAGATAATTTTTATGAATATAATTACCTTTATAATGGAAAGCGTGAGATTTTTCGGAATACATATCATTATCACACTGATAATCAGTTTTTGCCAAAACGTTTGTTATGGTCAGCAACAGGAAAAAAAACCTGTTAACGGCTTAAGCTTCGCAGAAATAAAAATTGAAGATGAGGCTAAAGACGAGTTCAAGACGCTAGAGATACGCTATAAAAATTTTACGGAAGAAAATCTTAATTTGTTAGACATTGGTGGTGAGAAGTATAAATGCTTCAACAACAAAAAAAGTGCTATTAAATATTATTACCTCGTTAAAAAAGAAAGTCCTTCTTTGGTAGTTTATTATGTTTTTTCAAATGTCCCAAAACCTTCAGAGATTTATACTTTTAGAATAACCCCTTAGTTTTTAGTATTTAAAGCCCGTTTAATCCATCTTGGCAAAACAGCAGAACCTGCAAATAGATAAGCGTAATACGTAAAAAAACGCCAAGTAAGTGCAATTATCAAGATTAAGGTACCCCCGCCAAATAATTGCTGAAGAAAGTATTCTGCAAAACCAGCTCCCCCAGGTGTAGGTGAAACCAATTGGGTAACCCAAAGTATTATTTGTTTAGAAAAGGCATCATAATGGTCTAATAAAGAAAAATTAGGTTTAAATGAGGCTATAATGCAGTTCAGTGTAAAATACCTAGCCGACCAAATAAATGCTGTAGAAATAATGGCTTTTGCCCAATAAGAAACCGTCTTGTTTTTTAATTGTTTAGAAGCTATAATAATATCATCGTAATATTCTCTTACTTTCATTCTTAGCTTAATAAGTACTTTCCAAGCTGTTAAGCGGTAAAAGAAATTAACTATTACTAAAATCCCTGTTCTAAAAGCTTTGGGGGCAAATAAGATGGAAAAACTCATAAACACGGTATAAACAGCAATTAATGAATAACTTAAATAGAATAAGTATTTCATATTAAAAGTAGTACCTATAGACAAGTTTGGAAATATTTCGCCTTCGGTTAAAATAAATGCCAACGGTGCTGCAATTAAGAAGAAGCTGTTGTCTAAAATTGCCGTTAACATAACGTAGGCTAATGATTTACCAAATGTAATTCCTTCTTTGTTTAATAAGAAAACCGCTACTGCAGTACCTCCCACAACGGAGGGCGTCACTGCTGAAGCAAACTCCCACAATAAAATTACATAGACACTGCCTTTCCATGTAAGTTCTTCTTGAGTTAGCTGACGAATTCTATATACATACCCGAAATCCCTTGAGAACATCACCAAAAAAGTTAAGAAAATCCAAGTAATATTTAAATTAGAAAAATATTGACCGAAATCAGAAGTGTCGGTATCTTTAATTTGCCCATAGAACAACCAACCCGTAACAGCAAAACCCAACAAAACTGCTAAGGCAACTTTTTTACTATCGAAGGTTCCTAAAATCTCACTTTGTTCTTTGTTTGTACTCATTATTCTTCGCCCTCAGTAATCCAAAAATTATTATACCCTAGCCCAATATTAATTTCTATCAGTCTTTGATTTAACATTTCAAGAATAGCCAGAAAATTAAAAATCACGGCTACTTTATCTGGATTATCTTCTATTAATTCTGTAAAAGAAAAACGTTTCTTTTCTTTTACTTTGTCTAAAATCAATTGTTTCTGTTCTGTAATAGTATACGAAAACTGCACCACTTTATGCACCATTTTCTCACTATTTGACTGGTACCTCATTAACACCTTCTGAAATACTTTCAGCAGTTTAAACATATCTGCATCGTGCATTTCCCATTCACCACTGGCATCGTTAATAATAGTTTTCAGTTCCTTTTCTACATTTCCTCTAGATTCTTTTAGCAACTCTTCGTGCTCCATTTTTTCCAAATCTACAATAACAGATTTGTACTTTTTATATTCTAAAAGCTTTTGAACTAATTCTTCTCTAGGATCAATTTCATTCCCTTGTTCATCCAATTCGGGCCTTGGCACTAACATTTTAGCCTTAATCCGCATTAACGAAGCTGCTACTAAAATAAATTCGCTGGCTACCTCTACATTAAGCTTTTCTAAATGCTGAACATATTCTAAAAAATCGCCTGTTATTTTAGATATAGGAATATCATAGACATCTAATTCATCTCTTTCAATTAGGAAAAGAAGTAGATCGAAGGGACCCTTAAACAGCGGTAATTTAATTTCGAAACTCAAAGCTTAGACGAAAATAGCAGTTCAAATTTATTATTATTTAATTTTTAACAAATAGAGCGGCGTATTTTTATATAGTTTTGTGTACGTCAATTTCAATTATTAAATTGATTACTACAAAAAAGAACAAGCGCATTGGTTAACCCGGGTAAATTATTAGCTAAAATTGATACTCCTGAAGACTTACGAAAGCTTCCTCGGGAAGAACTTTTGCAAATTTGTGAAGAGTTAAGAAAATATATTGTAGAGTCCGTTTCTGTAAATGGTGGCCATTTTGCGGCTAGTCTTGGTGTAATTGAATTAACGGTAGCCTTGCATTATGTATTTAACACCCCTACCGATAAGTTAATTTGGGATGTGGGGCACCAGGCTTACGGACACAAAATTTTAACGGGGAGAAGAAAAAAATTTCATACCAACCGACATTACAAAGGTATGTCTGGCTTTCCTAAAATGTCTGAAAGTGAATACGATGCTTTTGGCGTGGGGCATTCCTCTACTTCTATTTCTGCCGCTTTAGGAATGGCTGTAGCTTCAGATTACAAAAACGAAAAAGACAGACAGCACATTGCCGTAATTGGTGACGGTGCATTAACAGCTGGTATGGCTTTTGAAGCCATGAACCACGCTGGTGTTTCTAACAGCAATTTATTAATAGTACTGAATGATAACTGCATGGCAATTGACCCTAATGTGGGTGCCTTGAAAGATTATCTAACAGATATACGTGCTTCTAAGACATACAATAAAGTTAGGGACGAGATTTGGAAAATTTTAGGCAAAGTTTCCAAGTTTGGTAAAAATGCGCAGGAAGTAGCTTCTAACATAGACAAAGCCCTTAAAGGCTCTGTTATGGAACACAGCAACCTTTTTGAATCCTTAAACTTAAGATACTTTGGACCTGTAGACGGGCATGATATTGACCATTTAGTTAGTGTATTACGTGATCTTAAAAACATACCCGGACCTAAGATTTTACATTGTATTACCACAAAAGGTAAAGGTTTTGCTTTAGCCGAAAAAGAACAAACACTTTGGCATGCGCCGGGTAAATTTAACCCTGAAACGGGAGAGATTTTCAAACCTATAATAACTGACCCGCAACCACCCAAATACCAAGATGTTTTTGGCATTTCTATTATTGAATTGGCTGAAAAAAACGATAAAATAATGGGGATCACTCCCGCTATGCCTTCTGGTTCGTCATTAAATCTTATGATGGAAAAAATGCCAGAGAGAGCCTTTGACGTAGGTATTGCAGAACAACATGCGGTAACATTTAGTGCTGGATTAGCCTCAATGGATCTTGTTCCATTTTGCAACATCTATTCTAGTTTTATGCAACGTGCATATGACCAAGTAATACATGATGTTTGCATACAAAACCTTAATGTGGTTTTTTGTTTAGACCGTGCTGGTATTGCTGGTGCAGATGGGCCAACACACCATGGCGCATACGACATTGCTTACATGAGGTGTATCCCTAATTTGGTAGTAAGTGCCCCCCTTAACGAAGAAGAGTTAAGAAACTTAATGTATACCGCCCAATTACCTAATCAAGGTCCGTTTTCTATTCGGTACCCAAGAGGAAAAGGCGTAATGGTTGATTGGAAAAAACCATTTAATGAAATTGAAATTGGTAAGGGCCATCAGATTGCTAATGGTACCGAAGTAGCTATTTTAAGTTTTGGCCACGTAGGAAATTACGCTTTAATAGCCAGAACCATTTTAGCAACTGAAGACATTATACCGGCAGTGTTTGATATGAGGTTTGTAAAACCTTTAGACGAAAGTCTATTAGATGAAATTTTTAGAAAATATTCTAAAATAATAACCCTAGAAGACGGTTGCTTGCCTGGCGGGTTTGGCACAGCTATTTTAGAATACGCAGCCGATAACAATTATAAAGGTTCTATAAAACGATTAGGTATTCCCGACCGAATTGTAGAACACGGTGAACAAGGAGAATTGCACGCCGAATGCGGTTATGCTCCAGAAAACATTGTTTCCGAAGTAAAAAAACTACTAGAGGTAGTTAAATACTAAACACAACTTATGACAGATTCATTAATCATTGCTGGTAAATCGTTTCATTCTCGCCTTTTTGTAGGTACGGGAAAATACAGTTCTAATGCTGTAATGGAACAAGCTACCCTAGAATCTGGAAGTGAATTGGTAACCGTAGCCTTAAGAAGAGTAGACACTCAGAATCACAACGACGGTATTATTGAGCATTTGGATCACCCACATATAAATTTACTTCCTAATACATCGGGTGTACGTTCGGCTAAAGAAGCCATTTTTGCAGCACAACTAGCGCGCGAAGCACTTGAAACAAATTGGTTAAAACTAGAAATTCATCCAGACCCTAAGTATTTATTACCCGATCCTATTGAAACCTTAAAAGCAACGGAAGAGTTAGCTAAACTAGGTTTTATTATTCTGCCTTATATTCACGCAGACCCAGTTCTATGCAAACGCTTAGAAGAAGCCGGTGCATCTGCTGTTATGCCCTTAGGCGCACCCATAGGCACTAATAAGGGATTAAAAACACGTGATTTTCTAGAAATTATCATAGAACAAAGCAACTTGCCTGTTATTGTAGACGCAGGTATTGGAGCACCTTCCCATGCTGCTGAAGCTATGGAAATGGGCGCCGATGCTGTTTTGGTAAATACCGCCATTGCGGTATCACCTAACCCAGTTGAGATGGCAAAGGCTTTTAAAATGGCTATTGAGGCCGGAAGAATCGCTTATAACGCTAAACTAGCTGCTCCTTCTATTCACGCTGAAGCAAGCAGTCCTCTAACTTCGTTTTTAGACGAACTATAGTTTTTTATACAAACCAGTTCATTACTTTTTTAATCGCTTCAGTTAAAAAATACTGTTCTACTCTAAATTTGATCATTTTGGTTTCTAAACGCACTTCTTGAGCAGACTGAGTTTTAATCTCGCTCAAACAAGCTATCCGTCGTTTTAATTCTTTTCTATTCTTTATCATCTGTCTTCTTTTTTTCTTCCTTTACTTCAAGTACTAATGACAGCAATTGTATAAATCTGTTGGTGAATAAAGGTACTCCTGTTCTTACTACTCTCATAAACACTAAAACAACCGTTAATAGCCAAAGTGCCGAAACAATAAAATACCCTAAAAAATAGCTTTCTAGCCAATCGTTGATGAGAAGAGACAAACCAATACCTATAAAAAACAGCGTAAAAAGCCCTGAAAGCATTAAAAATGCCATAGTAGCTACTGAAGCCATTAATATGGAAAACTTATCTAAAAACCTAAGTTTTAAAAGATCTTTCCTTGTCTCTAAGTGTAGCTTTATTTTATCTAATAATTCCGAAAAGATACTACTGAACTGATTCTCCACTATCCTTACTCTTAATTGTATCCTGAATATCTGACAAAAGCTCTTTTAAGCTTGTCTTAATCCCGTCTAAACTTTCTTTACCGTCTTTTTCAGCTTTTTTTGCACGTTCTTTTAAGCTGCCCCAACGTTTCATAAACTCTTCGCGTTTTTCTTCTTGATCTGGGGAAAACAAAAACATCCCAAGAACAATACCGCCAATTATGCCCGCAACAGCAGCCATAAGTATTTTAATTTCAGTAATTTTCATAGCGTATTTGATTTTATATAAATCTAAAACTTTTTATCTTTTTATGGCATGTAATCCTATTTTATCACAACAAATAGATAGTGCATATCAGTTCATTTAAAGCCGAAATAAAAACTTATTTCAATATCTCTTAACATTCATTTCAAATTCAAAAAAGAATCCTTAGTTTTGCAGCGGCAAATCGGCACGACCAGCTCCTGCTGAATCCCCCAGGACCTGACGGTAGCAAGGGTAAGTGGTCGAGCGGTGCGATGTTCGGTTTGCCTTTTTTTATTCCCATCCTTTATATATCTTTAAAATAAAAACCCAATGAAATTTTTCATAGATACGGCCAATATTGAAGAAATTAAAGAAGCATACGATTTAGGTGTTTTAGATGGTGTAACCACTAACCCTTCATTAATGGCTAAAGAAGGAATTGCTGGAGACGAAAAAGTTAAAAATCATTATAAAGCTATTTGTGACGTTGTAGACGGTGATGTTAGTGCCGAAGTTATTGCAACCGACTTTGAAGGAATTCTTAGAGAAGGTAGAGCACTTGCCAAACTAGACGACAAAATAGTAGTTAAGGTTCCTATGATAAAGGACGGAATTAAAGCCATTAACGCTTTTTCTTCCGAAGGAATTAAAACCAATTGCACTTTAGTATTTTCTTCTGGTCAAGCGCTTTTAGCCGCTAAAGCTGGTGCTACATACGTTTCACCATTTATTGGAAGATTAGACGATATAGGCGCTAACGGAATGGGCTTAATTGAAGATTGTGTTCACATCTTTAATAATTACGGGTACGAAACAGAAGTTTTAGCAGCTTCAGTAAGACATATTCCTCATTTATTAGATTGCGCAAGAATGGGAGCAGATGTTGTTACTTGTCCATTAAGTGTAATTCTAGCTTTATTAAACCATCCTTTAACGGACAGCGGATTAGCTAAATTCTTAGCAGACCACAAAAAAGCAAACGGTTAATATGAGTTTTTCCAACGAACCGGTAGTTCAAATACAAAATACAATTATTCAACAAGAGGGTTTCCCTGTTCTTGAAGACGTGAATTTTAGTATTCATAAAGGGGAGTTTGTCTACCTTTTAGGAAGAACTGGGTCTGGAAAAAGTTCTATTTTAAAAACATTATACGCAGACATTCCTTTTGATGAAGGCCAAGTTAATGTTGCCGGATTTGATTTAAATAAAATTCACTTCAATAAAATCCCCGATCTTCGCAGAAAATTGGGGATTATATTTCAGGATTTTGAATTATTTACCGACCGTACCGTTTACGAAAACTTACATTTTGTATTAAAAGCAACAGGTTGGAAATCTAAAGCAAAGATCAAACAACGCATTTCGGATGTATTGATGCGCGTAGGTTTAGAATCTTCTATGAACAAAATGCCCTATCAACTTTCTGGTGGTGAGCAGCAACGTGTGGTGATTTCCCGCGCGTTACTTAATGAGCCTACTCTTTTGCTAGCAGACGAACCTACCGGTAATCTTGACCCTGAAACAGCTGTTAAAATCCTTGATATTTTTAAAGGCATTAACCGAAGTGGAACTACGGTTTTAATGGCTACACACAACCATAATTTTGTTAAAAAATTCCCAGAGCGTTTTTTGCTGTGCGAAGAAAAAAAGGTGCTTGACTCTGCCGTTGCAGCAATTAACTTAGACAATCACTTCTCTCAGAAGATATTTTGAAGGTAGTATACTTTACCGTTACTAATGATTTGGTTTCCGACCAACGCATGCACCGGATATGTACGTCTCTATCCAAAAACCAATACCAAGTGCATTTAGTAGGCCGTAATGGTCGAAAAATTAACCCCTCCTCTTTTCCTTTTACAACCCATCGTTTATTCTGCTTTTTTAAGAAAGGAAAATTTTTCTACCTAGAATTTCACTTGCGTTTGTTGCTGTTTCTTTTCTTTAAGAAAATGGATGCGCTTTGCAGTTGTGATACCGATACCTTATTCGTTGGTACGTTTTTAAAGCGTTTTAAAAAGACACCTTTAATTTACGATGCGCACGAATTCTTCTCAGAAACTTCTGGTTTGCATCAACGTGAAAAAGAAAAGAAAATCTGGCGCGCATTAGAAGATAAATTGATCCCAAAAACAGATTTATGTTATTCCGTAGCGCCAAAATTGGCGGAAATCATGGCTAAGGAATTCAATACACCTTTCTATGTTGTTCGGAATTTACCACTGCTTTATACCAATTGTTCTTCTGAAAGAGATTTCGAAATCAAAACCATTCTTTACCAAGGGGCATTAAACCGCGGACGTGGTTTAAAAGCATTGATTGAAGCGATGCCCGATTTACACGCCAAGCTTATCATTGCCGGTGACGGTCCGCTTAGAGAAGAACTGGAAGTACTAAGCCGTACGTTGAAATTAGAATCTAAAGTTGAATTTAAAGGTTTTATTCCACCTGCCGAATTAAAAGAGTTGACCAAAAAGTGTTGGATTGGCATAAATCTTTTAGAAAATCTGGGGTTGAGTTATTACTATTCTCTGGCTAATAAATTCTTCGATTACGTTCAGGCTGAAAAACCACAGATCTGCATCAATTTCCCGGAATACCAAGAATTGAACCGAGTTTACAACGTAGCCATTTTAACAGCTGACCTAAACCCGGAAAGCATAAAAGTAGCCGTAAACGAATTGAAAGACAGTTCCACCTACGATCTATTAAAAGCCAATACCCAAAAGGCAAAACAAGAGTTGTGTTGGGAAAATGAAGAAAAAATTTTACTGAAGTTGTATTCAGATTTCTTTTTGAGTTCTTCCACATGATCTCTCAATAATTCTATTCTGTTTTTGAAAAAGCTTGCTCTTCGGAAGTTGCAATTCCTAAGCTCTATCGTATGGTTTGTAACCCTTTATAATCTCAAATAGATAAAAACCACAATTCTATTATAAAGACGGATTAAAAATCCTATGATAATGGTTCGTGATTACAAATCACGAACAGCGGGGATAGGTTACTCACCAAACAAACTTTTATACTTTTCGAAATAATTTTCTTTTTCTATAAACCTATTCAGTTTAGGATCGTATAAAAAAACATATTCAATTGGAATTTTTTTATATGGGTTATCAATTGAATATTTAACAGAAATATCGTTTTGTGTATAACCACCTATCCATCCAATTTCTGGAACATATTCTTCAATTAATACTAATTTTCCAAAAAAGTACAAATCTCTAAAACCATCACAATTTACATCAATGGCTACATAATTTAGAGCTGCAGGTTCATTAACTGTATGATCTTGATGTTCATCAACAAGTCTAGGTAAGTATTCCGAAAAGCCTTTAAAAATATTTATTAAGCTATCTCCTTCAAATTGATAGAAAGAGTAGGCACCGTTACCCTTTGCAGTAGATGAAATCTCTACTATCATAGGTGCCTCATTATCAAAAACCTTTAACATCTTCAAGCTATCAGCATAGAATATTTTTATTAATTCAGCCTTATGATTAAAAAGAAGTTGGTATTTCCAAGGATGTGATGCCATTGACCAATCATGATAATCAAACTCTAATAAGTAATAAGACGAATCGTTCCCTTTACAAACATTAATTTTTTTGAAATAATTTATATCTGTTTGATCAATTCTTTTACCACCAACAAACAAGTCGTAATCCTCTATCAATTTTGTTTTAAAACAAATAGAATCTTTAATAACAGGATAGTTTAATATCATGTTTTTCAAGCTTAACTGGTTTATTATTTCACATTTGGGTCTCAATTGTGTGGTGTCCACATTTTGCTTTACATGAATGGATTCAGGACTTTCACAAGCAATATTTAAAAACACTACCACAAAAACATATAAATTTCTCATATAATAAATTGTACTTTTCTAAATCCTACAGCGCAAGCATCCACTGATGCTTTGTAACTTTAAGGGTTACATTAATAGGTCTAAGCGGATGTTTGAACTGTCGTAACCGAAATATAGAATGAATTACTTGGATTTAGTAAAATAATTTAAGATCCCCTCTCCTCCACCAATACAAACAACTTGTAAAAGTCCAGCTGACGTAAATTAGGATCACTAGATTTTAATAAAGCCTTTTTAAAGGGCTTTCTAAACAGCTTTGCTAGTACTTTAACTAGAGGCAACAATCCCTTATTTTTAAGTTGGGTATAGGTGTTTAGTACTTTTAAAAAACGGTAAAAACTTTCTTTTTCTACATAGTCGCTTTGTTCTAAACGACTGAGGTTTCTAAAGCTTTCTTCTATTCGGTTTAAGAACTTCTCTGCCGACATCAAGCCTTCGTGATAGACCGGATTATCAATATGTATAACGTTTACCTTATTACGCATTAAATGGTAGCCGTACAAGGTATCGTTGTAACCATAGCCCATAGAAGCTTCATCAAAAGGAATGGCTTCTAATACCGATTTCTGAATAAGAAAATTAGCCGCGCTAAACGCTACCCACGGGTTGTTTTGCTTTTCTTTTATTCTACCCTCTTCGCGTAGTTTACCATGTTTCCATTTCAGGATTAAAGATTGGTCTTGGGGTTTTTGGTCTTTGTATAAAATACCACCGCAACAGACTTCTGCATAAGGTATTTTGTCCAAATAGGTTTGCAGGAAGTTATTATTCACCAACTCTACATCACCGTCCATAAAAAGGAGGTTATCAAACTGGGCCAGTGTAGCAATGTGGTTTCTTACTTTGGTAAAACCCAGATTTTGTTCGCCTTTGTATATTTTCAGAAATGAATATTTATTTCGGAATTTGTCTAAAAAACCTACATTAGAGGGATCAGAACAATCGTCGTACAAAACGACTTCTGCGGGTAGATTTTGGGTTTCAATCTGTTCTATCAAATGCTCAATCAACACCGAACAATCAAAATTAAATACGGGAATTAGAACAGACAGCATAGGCTATTTTGCTACGGGTACTAAACCCAATTTTTCGCCTTCTTCTAGCATTAAGCCATAAGCTTGGTCGTATTCGTTTTTAATCTTTCCTTCTAGCACGGCTTCACGGATGGCGTCTTTTATCACACCCACTTCTTTAGACGGTTTTAGGCAAAACGTTTCCATAATCATTTCTCCGCTTATTACTGGTTGAAAATTCCGCAGCTTATCGGTTTCTTCCACCTGAATCAGTTTTTCTTCCAGAACCTTAAAATTCTTTAAATAACGCTTTACCCGATTATCGTTTTTAGACGTAATATCACAACGGCAAAGAATTAACAGATCTTCCAAATCTTCGCCCGCATCAAAAAGCAATCTACGCAAGGCCGAATCGGTGATAAAATCCTTCACTAGAGCAATCGGTCTAAGGTGCATACGTACCAATTTTTGCACGTATCTCATCTTTTCGTTCAACGGAAGTTTTAGTTTTCTGAAAATTTTGGGCACCATGCGGGCTCCAATTTCTTCGTGACCGTGGAAGGTAAAACCTGCTTTTTCGTGAAATCGTTTGGTAGGCGGTTTGGCTATATCGTGTAAAATGGCCGACCAACGCAACCACAAATCATCGCTGCGTTCCGCTACATTGTCTAGCACCTGCAAGGTGTGGTAAAAATTATCTTTGTGCGATTTTCCGTTAATGGTTTCTACGCCGTGTAAGGCTACCATTTCAGGAAAAATATTTTCTAACATGCCCGAAATAAACAAAAGTTTAAATCCATAAGAAGGCGTTTTAGAAAGTATAATTTTATTTAACTCGGTAGAAATTCGTTCACCGGAAACAATTTCTATGCGTTCTTTATTGGCCGTAATGGCATCAAAGGTTTCGGGATCAATATCAAAATTAAGTTGCGCTGCAAAACGGATGGCGCGCATCATGCGTAAAGGATCGTCCGAAAAGGTTTCCTTAGGCGCTAAAGGCGTAATAATCTTTTTGCTTTTTAAGTGTTGCACTCCATCAAAAGGATCTACTAATTCGCCATAAGTAGCTTTATTCAAACTAATCGCCAGTGCGTTTATGGTGAAATCTCTTCGGTTTTGGTCGTCTTCTAAGGTACCGTCTTCAACAATCGGTTTTCTAGAATCACGGTTGTAAGACTCTTTTCGGGCACCCACAAACTCCAGTTCCATATCGTCCATTTTAATCATGGCCGTACCAAAGTTTTTAAAATAACTGAAGCTGGCTTTGTCTTCTCCTATTTTTTCGAAAACGCGTTGCGCTAAATCAATCCCGCTGCCCACGCAAACAAAATCGATGTCTTTACAAGGTCGTTTTAACAAAAAATCCCGAACATATCCGCCCACCACATAGGTATCTACCTGAAGTTCTTCAGCGGCTTCTACTACTTTATCAAAAAAATCTCCTTTTAGGGCTTCAACTAAATTCATGAATTACTTTCTAATGATTTTAAACTCACCGCCTTTTCCTATTTTAACAATCTGAGAAGGTTTTCCGGTTAATTTCTGTGCATAGGTCTGAGGCACTACATAATCGCAACGGTCTATAATTTCTTTATTTATAGACTGAAAATCGAGCGGTGATTCTCCCCCACTAATGTTGGCAGAAGTAGAAGTAATAGCTCTTCCAAAACGTTGAATGAGGTTATGGATAAATCCTTCTTTCACCCATCTTACGGCAATAGTACCATCATCTGCTAACAATTCGGGTGCAATATTTTTGGCACCAGGCAACACAACCGTTAAGGGTTTTTCACTGAACTCCATAATGTCCCAAGCAATTTCAGGAACATCATGCACGTACATAGAAAGTTGGTTTAAATCTGAAATTAGAATGATGAGCGCCTTAGCACTATTCCGTTGTTTAATGGAAAAGATTTTGTTTACAGCTTCGCTGCTAGTAGCATCACAACCAATTCCCCAAACTGTTTCTGCAGGATAGAGAATCACATTCCCTTTTTTCAACTCCTCAATTGCCTTCTGTATCTCTTCCTTCATGTTTGTGATCTGCTTCCTCTTCTTTTTGGTGCACAAAGTTACACTCTCTGGCCTTTTTTATCTGCCCTTCTCCCAAACAAAGGGAACAATATCTAAACTCGTTTCCTGTACCTTCGCAACGGGTACAACTCACATAGCCTTTCCCTTCACAGGTTTTACACAAAGAATGGTCGTCGTAATAACTAAATTTCACCACAACACCTTTTCCTAAACAGTCTGGGCAAACTTCGTATTTAGAGCCCCTGCATTGTTTACAATCTTCATCAGACAATTTATCACCATGGCATTTAGGACATTCCTCAAAAACATTTTCTAAGGGGCCAATGGCGTCACAAATCATTCGGTCGGTTTTATCTAAAACACCTAAAATGGTATTGGTTTCAATCAGCTGATTGACCGTTTCCATAAAATAATCGCCCGAATCTTTCGTGAGCCGAATATATTTCAACAAAGCTTTTTGTCCGGCTTCGTGTTTTTCCATTTTAGAAAGGGCTACACCCAAGAAAAAAGTAGCTTCGTCGGGCAAAATAGTATCTTGACTTAATATCTTAAATAAAGGATCTAAGCTGGCCTTATAGTCGTTTCTTTCGAACGCTGCGTAGACCGAATTAAAATTGTTGTAAATAATTTGTGAATGGGAAGCCGCTATACTCTTATTAAGAGCAAAAAAGCTCAAGAATAGCATTATGGGCAGTATCTTTCTTAAAATCTTCATTCAGAATGAAAAGAGCTATTTTATCCAGCTTTTTATTTAACTAAATTAGAGTTTAAATATACGTATAAATGAGTGAAAAAGAAGCCAGAGAGCTAATAATAGAACTTTCTGAGAAGTTAACGCACTTAAACTATAAATATTACCAGGAAGACATTTCCGAAGTAAGCGATCAACAATTCGACAAAATGATGCACGAATTGATTGATTTAGAAAATAAATTCCCCGCCTTAAAGCTTCAGGATTCACCTACACAACGTGTTGGCGGTACTATTACCAAAAACTTTGAAACGGTTTATCATAAGTACCCCATGCTTTCTTTAGCCAATACCTATTCTGAAGATGAATTATTGGACTTTGACAAACGCATACAAAAAGGTTTGGAAGAAGGCGAAGACTATGAATATACTTGCGAATTAAAATTTGACGGATTAGCCCTAAGTGTACTTTACCAAGATGGTTATTTGGTACAAGGTGCTACCCGTGGCGATGGTGAAAAAGGCGATAACGTAACTACGAATGTGAAAACCATTCGTTCTATGCCTTTAAAACTGAAAGACGGATTAGTCACCAATAATTTTGAAGTCCGTGGGGAGGTTTTTCTTTCGAAATTAGAATTTGCTAGAATCAATAGATTACGTGCCGAAAAAAACGAAGCCTTACTAGCCAATCCTAGAAACGCCTGTTCCGGAACACTAAAAATGCAGGATTCTAGCGTAGTAGCTTCTAGAAACTTAAATTGCTACTTGTACGGATTAATGTCGGACGATTTGCCTTTTGAATCGCATTTTGAATCGATGAACTTTTTAATGGAAGCCGGTTTTAACGTTTCCCCTACCTTTGAAAAATGCAACACCATTCAAGAAGTGATTGCTTACATTGAAAAATGGCGAGACAAACGACACGAACTTCCGTTAGAAACAGACGGTATTGTAATAAAAATCAACAATTACCAGCAGCAAGAACGTTTAGGATTTACAGCCAAAAGTCCGCGTTGGGCAATTTCTTACAAATACGCAGCAGAACAAGCCGAATCTAGATTAAACGAAGTGACCTACCAAGTAGGTAGAACCGGAGCGGTTACACCAGTAGCCAACTTAGAGCCTGTTTTATTAGCTGGGACAACGGTTAAGAGAGCATCCTTACACAACGCTAATGAAATTAAACGACTGGATTTACGCGAAGGCGATTACGTTTATATTGAAAAAGGCGGTGAAATTATCCCAAAGATTATTTCGGTAGATGTTACCAAAAGAGATCCCAATTCTAAAGAAATTGACTTCCCTAATAACTGCCCAGAATGTGGTACACAATTAGAACGAAAAGAAGGCGAAGTGGTACATTATTGCCCCAACACTTTAGCTTGTCCGCCACAAATACAAGGTAGAATAGAACATTTTATTCAGCGTAAAGCCATGGACATTGAGGGTTTAGGACCCGAAACCATTGATATGTTGTTGAATAAAAACTTAATTTCAGATGCTGCCGATTTATACTACCTTAAAAAAGAAGACTTAAACGGATTAGAGCGTTTTGCTGAAAAATCGATTGATAACCTATTAAATGGTGTGGAAGCCTCTAAACAAAGGGCTTTCCCGCAGGTACTATTTGGCCTAGGAATTCGTTTTGTTGGTGCAACGGTGGCCGAAAAACTGGCTTTCTATTTCAAAAACATAGATAACCTTCAAACAGCTAGCTTTGAAGAATTAATAGAAGTACCCGATATTGGTGACCGAATTGCTGAAAGTGTTATTGCCTATTTTGGTGATGAAAAAAATCTTCAATTCATCCAAAAATTAAAAGACGCAGGTTTACAATTTGAAGTAATTGAAGAGCTAGTTGAACAAGACAGCAATACTTTCGAAAATAAATCCTTTGTTGTTTCCGGCGTATTTGAAAGTTTTGACCGTGACGAGCTAAAAGAAATCATCAAAAAAAATGGCGGAAAAGTGATTTCGGCCGTTTCTGGCAAACTAGATTACTTAGTTGCCGGTGATAAAATGGGCCCAAGCAAGCTAGAAAAGGCTAAAAAGTTAGGAATAACAATTATTAGTGAAGAAGAATTTAAGGAATTGTTAAATTTGTAAGATGTTCAAAAAATTAGGCTTATCTATTCGGTTTAAAAAAGCCATAAAAAAGGCTGAAAAAAACATAAATGCCGTACCCTATACGGAGGCTAAAAACTTTGGGATTCTGGTAAAGGACTTTTCTAAAAACAGAGAGGCCGTTCAATATTTTGTTGACCAGTTAAGAAACGAAGGAAAAGTAGTACAAGTACTAAATTTTGAATCGGGTGATATACCGGGTTCTTCGGAAGACATTCTTAACTTTACAAAAAAAGATATCGACTGGAAAGGCAAAATAAAATCGGAAGAGTGTAATAAATTCTTGAATTCTAAATTCGATTTTTTGTTTTCTCTTCATACATCCACATTTTTGCCGATTGAAAAAATTATAGCCCAAGCCAATGCAAAATGCAAGGTGGGCCATTTTAATTCCGAAAAACTGGAATTATTTGATATCATGATTAATAATACAAGCGAAGACATTAATAAGTCTTCACTTGAAATGCTGAATTTTACAAAATTGATTTAAAAAATATTATGTCTGCTGCACGGGTAAAGAAGTTAAAGGGAGTTGGAGTTGCGTTGATAACACCGTTTGATGCGAATTTAAATGTAGACTACAAAAGCCTTGAAGTTTTAGTTAAAGATGTTTCTAAACACGTAGATTTTCTGGTGGTTAACGGGACTTCTAGTGAAGCTTCTACACTTTCATTAGAAGAAAAAAACAATATACTGGCTAGCGTTAAAAAAATAAATAACGGTAAACTTCCTATTGTTTACGGTATTGGCGCTAACGATACTCAATATGTTTTAGACCTAATTGACAAAACTGATTTTAATGGCGTAGATGCTGTTTTAACGGTTTCTCCCTATTACAACAAACCTAGCCAAAGAGGTATTTACGCACATTATATTGCGGTGGCAGACAAATCTCCTGCGCCAATAATATTGTATAATGTACCGGGTAGAACAGGTTCAATGGTAGAGGCTTCAACCACTATTAAGTTATCTAGCCATCCTAATATTGTGGGTATTAAAGAAGCTTCGGCAGATTTTGATACGTTTATGAAAATACAAAAACATACGCCCGAAGATTTCTTGTTAATCTCTGGTGATGATATGTTAACCATGCCTATGATTACATTAGGTGGTGTGGGTGTCATTTCTGTATTAGCGAATGCCTACCCTGAAAAATTTACTAAAGCCATTCATTCGGCTTTACAGTATGATTTTAAAGGCGCTCAAAATATCTTGAACGAATTTGTAGACCTTAACCCACTTCTTTACGAAGAATCTAATCCGGTTGGGATAAAACAAGTACTGGCACATTTAGGCAAAATGGACGATCAAGTTCGTTTACCTTTATTAGTGGGTTCTTTAGAACTTTCTGAAAAAATAAGATTAGCAATGCCCGCCTTATAGGCTTTCTAATTTAACATAAGTTGCAAGCCTTTAGGAAACACCTAAGGGCTTTTTTATAAGCTAATAATTCTTATTCCATATTAATTTTTCTAGTTATTTAATGTATCTTTTGGTCAACTAACCTTTCAAAATTTTATGAAAAAGTCCATTTACTATTCTCTTTTACTGTCACTTTTGTTTTTAGTAAGCGCTTGCTCTTCAGAAAAATCAGAGTTAATCACAAGCACCTCTGAAGACGGAAAAATGGTGATTAGTGTACAAGGTTCTCGTTACAGTTCTATGGATCCTTACAATGTCAAAATATCGGTTGCCATTAATGATAAAACTATTGATGCCTCAACCGAAGTTTACGCTGATAAATTTGATGAGTCCATTGTTGATTTCAATTGGAAAGACAATAGAAACTGTGTAGTTAATTTCACTCAAAGAGACGGAAAAATAACATCTGTACCGGTTTCTATTCAGGAATAAACTAAAACTTTTGAGTTAGTCTGTGTGTAACATTCTTTTGTATGCTGCTGGTGCACAAATAGAATTGCAACACAAAAAAGACTGTCTCAAAAGTTTTTATACCATTACCCAAATCACAAAGCTACTTTTTTATCAATGCGGTAACTTATGTCTAATTAATCCATAGACAAACGTTCCTAGCATAGCACTGGCTATTACCACCAACATTACCAAAACACCGTTTCCTACCAAAGTAAACATTGGCCCTGGGCAAGCACCTGTCATAGCCCAACCTAATCCGAAAATTGTACCACCAATAAGGTAACGCCAAACCGACAATTTTTTGGGCACAAAACTAATATCCAATCCTTCAATGCTTTTCAGTTTTGTTCTTTTTATAAGCTGAACAAAGATCACCCCCAATACCACTGCCGAACCAATTACACCATACATGTGAAAGGATTGAAATTTGAACATTTCATAAATCCGTAACCAAGAAATTATTTCTGCTTTGGTCATCACTATTCCGAATAATATACCAAGCATATAAAACTTTAACTTATTCATTTTTACTATTTTAAAGTTGTAGTAAATAGGGTAAAACTAGATAGGTCATAATAAGCCCTCCAATAAAAAAGCCTATTACAGCTATTAGAGATGGAATTTGTAAATCAGAAAGTCCACTAATAGCGTGTCCTGAAGTACAGCCACCAGCGTATCTGGCACCAAAACCTACCAAAAACCCACCCACAACTAACATTAAGAAACCTCTTAAACTGAATAATGCCTCAAAACTAAAAAGTTCTGGAGGTAGAAAATTTTGACCTGGATTTTCTATTCCAAAACTTTCTAACTCTTTTACCGTTGCTTCCGAAATAGCTACTGGCCCATCTCCACCTAAATAGTTTGAAGCAATAAAACCTCCCGTAATTGCCCCAAGAACAAATATTAGATTCCATGATTGACTCTTCCAGTCAAAGTTAAAGAAGTCGGAAAATTTACCGGCCCCACCAATAGTACACATGGTTCTTAAATTGGCAGACATTCCGAAGTTTTTACCAAAATACAAGAGTAAAAACATCACTAACGATATAATTGGCCCAGCCACATACCACGGCCAGGGTTGACTTATAAATTCTAACATAATTCAGTTTTATCCTTTGGTATAAGTAACTATTGGTCTAAAGATGTGATTAACAAAGCTAGTAGCTTGACAACCCGTGAAGATGTAGCCTAGCTGAGATTTTTTCTTCTTCTCTACCGCTATAATATCAATATCTAACGAATGGCTAGAGTCGTAATTATTTGAGAAATTTACAACACCTTCTTCAAAACTCTTATCGCTATATAAGTGATATTGAACATGCTCAAGCTTATTCTTTTGGGCAAAAGCAGTCATTTTATTCATCGCTTCTGTAGTGGTAACAAAATGTGATTTTGTGTTTACCCAAAGCAAATGCATAGTAGAGTTAAAAACTCCTTGTAACGTTTTTAGGGTATTCAGATTCATTTCAGCATCGGAATCAAAATCACCTGTTATCAAGAAATCTGAGAAATCTATAGAGTCTCTATCGCATTTTAAAGACAATATCGGCACAGAATTATTCCTAATAATATGTTCTGTAACAGAACCAGAAAGCAACTCTTTAATTCCCGTTACTCCGTGCGTCCCCATGATTACTAACTCTATAGTATTCTTGTTGATGTATTGATGTACAGATTCTTGAAGCCTTCCGTAAAATACCGAGGTTGTAATATCGGCTTTAAGACCTTTCACCCAGTCTGCCATTATGTTTTCAGAAGTGTTTTTTTCTTCTACCAAACCAGCTATATCATCTGCCATCCCCCCAAGGATTTCACCTTTTAGGTTTATTTGAATTTCTGATGGAACATCAACAATTTTTAAAACATGTAACTTAGACCCTGAATAAAAAGCCACTTTATCGGCCAATGATTTGGCATAAGAAGACAATTCCGAGAAATCGGTTAATAATAGTACATTGTTCATTTTTTATAGATCGATGAATTTAGTATAAATGTACCAAGCCGGTTCTTTAAACTCAGTGACACTTATCACACAATAAGGTTATTGTATATTTTAGGAGGTTTGTTTTCTGGACTTAATCTCTTTATAAACTGCTATAAAAAGAAAAAACCATGGAGTACCGTGTAAAGCAAAATCAAACCAATCCATTACCTGCATACCATTTGCACCACCTGCTATCCATTTTAGTTTGCCCCAAATATGCGGCTCGGGAGTAAATGGCGCCAACCCTAGTGTTAAGGCAACAACTAAAGCGTAAGTAATATTTTTCATTTTTACTGGTGATAAAAAAAGATGGCCATAAGCCATCTCTCTATTATTTAATAACCACATTTCCATCCCATTGCATCATGCCACCGGATAGATTATACACTTGTTTAAAAACTAATTGATCCATAAATCCACAAGCGGAACTACTTCTATTCCCACTTCTGCAAACCACTAGATACGTATTTTCTTTATCTAAGGCTTTAATCTCGTTGGCAAAATTGGGGCTCATGATGTTTATGTTTCTGGCCCCTTCAATCATACCTTCCTGAATTTCTCCTTCCGTTCTAACATCTAGTATTATTGCATTAGGAGTGCTTTCAATAATTTCTTTAAACTGTTTTGAATTAATGTTTTTCATTGTATTCTAATTTAAAGTGGTTGGACAAACGTAGTTACTTACCTCAATTCCGGCTTCTTTAATAGATTTGAAACCACCGGCAACATCAATCACTTTTTCAAAACCTCTTGATTTTAAAATGGATGCCATAATCATGGAACGGTAGCCACCACCACAGTGGATGTAATATTCTTTGTCTTTGTCCAATTCACTCAAATTCTCGTTGATGTAATCCAACGGAAAGTTCTCTACTCTAGAATCTTCAACATGTTCAGAAATATATTCGGTTGTTTTTCTAGCATCTAGAATATGATTAAGTGCATCATTCGTTATACGGTCTTTAAATTCTTCTGCCGAAATAGAAGTTATTTTATCCGTTTCTTTATCTGCATTTTTCCATGCTTCAATTCCGCCTTTTAAAAAGCCCAAGGTATTGTCATACCCCACACGTGAAAGTCGGGTAACCACTTCTTCTTCCCTGCCCACATCAGTAATCAATACTATTGGCTGTTTTAAATCTAAGATTAAGGCACCCACCCAAGGAGCAAAACCTCCATCAATACCAATGTTTATGCTATTGGGTATAAATGCATCTTTAAAGGTTTGTGGCGCTCTAGTATCTAACATTAAGGCCCCTTTAGCATTTACTATTTCTTCAAATAAATCGGGCTCTAAGGCCACCGTTCCTTTTTCAAGAACATCGTCAATATTTTCGTACCCTTCTTTATTCATTAAAGCATTTTTAGGAAAGTATTGTGGCGGCTTGGTTAAACCGGTAGTTACTTCCTTAATAAATTCTTCTTTGCTCATATCTGCTCTAAGCGCATAATTGAACATCTTCTGATTGCCCAATTTGTCAAAGGTTTCTTTACTCATGTTTTTACCACAAGCCGAACCAGCTCCATGTGCTGGATAAACTAAAACATCGTCGGGTAAGGTCATAATTTTAGTTCTTAACGAATCGAACAACATAGCTGCCAAGTCGTGTTCCGTTAAATCTGATTTTACGGCTAAATCTGGGCGACCTACATCACCAATAAACAGAGTATCTCCAGAGAAAATAGCGTATTCTTTTCCTTTTTCATCTAACAAAAGATAAGTGGACGATTCTGGTGTGTGCCCCGGCGTATGCAAAACTTTAATGCTAACCTTACCCAATTTAAATTCTTGTTGGTCTTTTGCGATTACCGATTTAAATGACGTTGTAGCCGTTGGGCCGTAAATAATATCCGCTCCTGTTTTTTCAGCCAAAGTCACATGACCAGACACAAAATCTGCATGAAAATGGGTTTCGAAAATGTACTTGATTTTAGCGCCTTCTTTTTCTGCTTTCTGAATGTAAGATTCTACCTCACGCAAAGGGTCTATTATTGCCACTTCACCTTCAGATTCAATATAATATGCGCCTTGGGCCAAACAGCCTGTATATATTTGTTCAACTTTCATAATCTGTTCCTTTTAAATTCTATTACAATAATACGCCTTGTTTTGTGCCTTCTCAGTGATAAAAATCACACAAGACTAAATTTCTTTTTCCCTGAAAACATTGGTTTGTAATGCATGTTCAAACGTTGGTGAAAACTCGTTTTCTTCACAGTTATCAAAACAATCTATGGCCGATTGAACATCTATAAAAAAGTGTTTTTCACCCAGCTCTTTAATAAATCCAGTTTTGTACAAAAAATCTCTAACTGGGCCAATTAAACCCGAAAAAGCGACTTGTATATTCCTTTTTTGTAACTCCTGAATAAGTTCTTTTATAGCCTGAAGTGCCGTAGCATCTATGTTTGAAATACTTCCACAATGCAAAACCAATAAGCGTAAATCAGCTCCTTTTTTATTGACTTCTCTTTTAACGACTTCTATAAAATTACTGCTGTTGGCAAAGAACAACTGGGCATCATGCCTAATTACCAAAACGTCTTTCCGGACTTCAATTTCTTTGAAACGGCCAATATTTCGGTAGTCCTTTGTGTTCGGCAGTCTTCCTAAAACAGCTATATGCGGTAAGGTAGTTTTATAAATTAAGGTGACTAAAGAAATTAAAACACCTGCTCCAATCCCTTCTTTTATACCAAAAGCCAAGGTGACTACAAAAGCCACTGATAGCATATAAAAATCGGCTTTACTAGTTTTAAACAAATACTTTGGGTATTTCAGATCAATTAAACCCAAAACAGCTACTAGTATTATTGCTCCCAAAATTGTTTTCGGAAGGAAATAAAATAATGGGGTTAAAAACAATAAGGTTAGCGCAATTAAAACCGCACTAATAATAGCCGCTAAATTAGTTTTTGCACCCGCTTGGTCGTTCACTGCCGAACGACTAAAACCACCTGTTGTTGGGTAAGAAGCGAACAGAGAACCAATAATGTTCCCCATTCCTAAACCAATCATCTCTTGGTTATTGTCTAATTCATATTCTCCTTTATGATTACTTTCTATGGCCTTAGCTACCGAAATAGATTCCATAAAAGCAATTAACGCTAAAGTCAATGCTATTGGGATTAATTCTGTAAAATGTTCTGTGCTTAAATCTGGGATTGAAAAAGCCGGTAATCCTTCTGGTATTTCCCCTACTATTTTTAAACCGAAATCAACTAAGCCACCAAAACGAACAACTAGAATACCAAAAACTACTGCCACCAAAGCACCAGGTATAGCTTTATGTATGCGTTTGCTGTTTTTAATAATTAATATTCCTGCCACACCAACAGCAACCGAAACCCAGTTGATGAATTCAAACTTTAAGACCGTTTCATAAAGTATGGCGAAAATATTATTGCTTCTAGGTAAATCTACACCTAAGACGTGTTTAATCTGATTTAATCCTATTATTAAAGCCGCCGCAGATGTAAAACCACTAATTACTGGCTTAGAGAGGAAATTCACTAAAAATCCTAAACGAAAAACACCAAAAGCCAGTTGAACTACCCCCATCATAAAAGAAAGTAGAATGGCCAATACAATATATTGTTCGCTACCTATAGCAGCAATAGCTGAAACACCGGCCGCAACCAACAAAGAATCCATGGCTACTGGCCCAACCGCCAGTTGTCTAGAGGTACCAAAAATGGCATAAATTACTTGCGGAACCATTGCTGCATACAAACCATATACGGGTGGTAATCCGGCAATCATAGCGTAAGCCATTCCTTGTGGGATCAACATTACACCAACGGTTAACCCGGCCGAAACATCACCGCTTAAATCTTCTTTTTTATAGTTAGGCAACCAATTTAAAATTGGAAACATTGTCTTCCAGCGCATACCTATTGGATTTTCATTTCAATACAAATAAACACTTTGTTTGGTGCAGTATTGGTGATAATTGTCACACTAGCATAAATACTCCTTTTTTAAAATCATATATAATTAACTAAATCGGAAAAACATAAATTCACAGATTAGCTTTTATAGTTTATTTTCAGAAAAAACAGGTAGAAAACCTTAACTTTGAGTTCTAGAATCATGTTTTTTATCTTTCTAGGAACATCAAAATAATTCTACTTTTCTAAACAGAATATGTATTGAATAAAAAACTGAATATCAGCATAATTATCCCCACCTATAATGAGGGAGATCATATTCAGAAACTAGTTTCCTTTCTACTAGAAAATGGCCAAAACCATATTTCAGAAATTATAGTATCCGACGGCGGAAGTGACGACAATACATTAACCAAAGCCGAAAAAAGCGGAGCCATTACTTTAAAATCAGCCAAAAAAGGGCGTGCTTTTCAGATGGATTACGGAACTTCATTCTCTACGGGTGACATCCTTTATTTTATTCATGCAGATACCATTCCTCCCAGTACTTTTGTAAGTGACATTCATAAGGCCGTTAAAAAAGGATACGACTTTGGAAGATATAGAACTCAGTTTAACACAAAGTCTACTTTATTAAAAATTAATGCTTTCTTTACCCGCTTCGACTGGTTTATCTGTTATGGTGGAGATCAAAGTTTATTTATAAAAAAAGAATTCTACCACAGAATAAATGGTTTTGATACTTCCATGGAAATAATGGAAGATTATGAAATTATAGAGCGCGGAAAACGCTACGGAAAATATAAAATTTTACACAAAAACATACTTGTTTCGTCCCGAAAATACTACAACAACTCTTGGCTTAAAGTACTTTGTACCCACCAAAAAGTTATTCGCTTGTACAAAAAAGGCACTTCACAAGCAGACTTAGTTTCAGCTTATAAACAGATGTTGAAACCAAGTAATTTTGAAAGGAATTAGAACCATGTACAAAAAAACAAACAGTGAGTTAATCACAGGTATTCAACAAATAGGAATTGGTGTAAAAGATGCCAACCAAGCCAAATATATTTACAGAGATCTTTTTGGTATGGATGTTTTGGTTTTTGACGATGTGAAGGAAGCCAATCTAATGACTCAGTACACGGGTAATACCGTACACCAAAGACAAGCTATTTTAGCCTTAAACTTGCAAGGTGGTGGAGGTTTTGAAATCTGGCAATTTAAATCCAGAACTCCTTCGGAATATAACCAAGTACCATTATTGGGAGATTTTGGTATTTATGCAGCCAAAATTAAAGCCAAAGATTTAGCCAGCACCTACCAAACTTTAAAAAAACAAAGCGGCATTAAGGTTTCCGAAATAATAAACCAAAACGAAGCTCATGCGCACCTTTGGGTGCAAGACATGTATGGAAACACCTTTCAATTTGTAGAAGCAGAAGATTGGTTTTCAAATTCTAACAAACACTGCGGTGGTGTAATTGGCGGTGTAATTGGGGTTAGCAATACTGAAAAAGCTATTCAATTTTACGCTGACTTTTTGGGTATAGACAAAGTGACTAGTTCTGAAACAGTAACCATGGTTCAACCCTTCTCTAACTTGATTGAACCCCAAGAATACAAAAGAACCATTCTTAGAAAAACATTAAAACCCGTTGGTGCTTTTAGTCAAGCATTAGGTTCTATTGAAATTGAGCTAATTGAAGCCTTAGAAAGAAAGCCAAATAAAATATTTGAAAACCGTTACTGGGGAGACTGCGGTTTCATTCACTTATGTTTTGATGTTTTAGATATGGATACACTAAAACAAAAAAGCGAAACTTTGGGTTATAAATTTACGGTAGACAGTGCCAATTCTTTTGTAATGGATAAAGCTGCTGGTAGATTCTGTTATGTAGAAGACCCAGACGGTACATTAATTGAATTAGTAGAAACACACAAAGTGCCCATTTTAAAAAAAATAGGTTGGTATTTAGACTTAAAGAAACGAAAAAACAATACTCCATTACCAAAATGGATGATAAAATTAATGGGGCTTAGTAAAGTAAACTAAGCCTAAATTACCTCGGCTATTTTCTTATTTTTCAGCCCAAGTAAAACACCTTTCCAAGAAACATATACTCTTCCCCAAACCGGTAATAACAAGCTTATTAGTAAAGCGGGTTGGGACAAGAAAATCCAAACCAACAGATTAAACAATCCGTAATAAAGCGGATAAGTAAACATCATAGATAAAAACAATACACTGTCGTAAAACACCGTTCCTTCTGTTTTTTTGGTGAAAAATGATTCTAAAGGTTTGTAGTAAGGTAAATTTAACAACCAACCCAACAAAGCCGGGACAGATAATACAACTAATAAAACACCTTTAAAGAAACGCTTTTCTTTAGTAAAGTAGCGGTAAGGAAATTCGCCTAATGTTTTAAAATCTATATGGCCGTATTTTTTTTCTATTTCTGAAAAGTTGATTTGATCCGTTTTAGATATGAAGTGATTCATATTGTTAATCACAAACGGGACTAAATGATGGTCATTAGTATCTACAAAAACTACTTTCTGTAATCTTTGGGTTAGTACATCATTAAACTGTTTCATTTGTAAAGAAAGTGTCTGGCTAAAATCAACCTGACTGCGGTCTATTAACTCTTCACATGCCACATAAATACGCTTCCTGAATCCTTTATAGGTGTTGTAGTTTAATCCAATGGGTAAAACTTGTAGGTTCTTTCTGGTTTCATCTTCTGAACCCCATGCTTCTAACGCAATACGGGAAGGACCTTTTTTAACCGAACGTAACTCCCATTTATTTTTGCAAAGTCCTTCGGCAAAAATCAATAATATTCCTTTATTCTGAAGTACTTCCTGGCACCGTTCAAAGGTTTGTTGATTCAGTCCCATATTATCTCGCCCTTCGCTTTGGCGATAAATGGGAATAACATTCATTTTAGTAAGAAACCAATTGGCAAAACCGCCTTTCATAGAATCTCCTCTAGCCAAAAAATGAATGGGTTTCCTGAAAACCACCCCCATAATAATGGCGTCAAAAAAAGAATTAGGATGATTAGATGCCAACAATAATGGGCCATTGTATTTTAAAACTGATTTGTTATTAACTACATAACGTTCAGAGAAAATCCACAAGGTCATTATGACCAATTTCTTCAAATAATAATACAGCAACTTTCTGGTATTTTTAAGAACGCGTGGTACTCTTAAAACGCTGCCAATCTTCCAGGTAATCAATATCTGAAAGCTTCGGAAGTAAAGAATACGACAGATTCAGGGTTTTTATATCCTCCAAAGTTGAAGAAAAAACCGTTTCCGTGCTCCATTTTTTTTCTGAAAACACTTTTGCGTGCACTTTGTTCATTCCCAAAAGATAATAACCCCCATCTAATGATGGACCAATTACAACATCTTGTTGGTCTAATTCTAAGAAAGCTTGTTCAAGAATTGAAGTAGATAATTCGGCACAATCGCTGCCAATAATACAGGCTTTTTGATACCCTTCCGAAAAAACAACTTCAAAAGCCTTTTGCATACGCTCACCTAAATCTCCTATTGGTTGTAAGTACTTGTTAAAACTTTCCTTTTCCCAGAGATCATCGTCATTCAGATAATCGGCATAAAAGACAAAACATTCTGTTTTGGCAGATAAAGCAACTTCTTTGGTATGCTGCAATAATTGTTTGTAAATTTCTAAAGCACCTTCTTCGCCGGCATCTTTAGCCAAACGGGTTTTTACTTTGCCTAAAATGGGATTTCTAACAAAAATAATGAGTGCGTTTTTTGATGATTGCATGTAGTATGTTTGAAATTTTCACGTAAACCGACAAAGATCTCAGCGAGATGCTGAGATCAGATTACGGCATTTTTTCCTTTCGGATTTTCCTTTAAAAAACTACTGAAAATTCTCTAAATCTAAAGTCCAATCGTAGGATAAAAACTCAATTTCAGGATCGGCTTCTTGGGGGATTAAATTTAACTTTTTTACAATTTCAATAGAACCGTTTTTCCCACCAAAATCCCCTCTAAACCAACTCATTAAAACCGGTAATTTCACCAACTCTTCTTTTTTGTTGTAAACCACCGTTTTCTTTAAATAAGTTTGGGTAGATGCATTTAGCTCTTTGTCTAAATTTTCGGCACTATAAATTTTAACAGCTGGGCAACTTTTGGCCCCACAATTCACCGCAAAGTGGATTCTATAATCTACTTCTTTCATTCTTAGCTCTTTTTCCCATTCTGGAGTAAATATTTTTCCCAGAAAACCACCGCTCCATTTGATTTTAGAATTCCTAATAATCCCATGTTCAATATCATCAAAACTTAAATCTAAGCCACCAATTTTAACTCTTGGTTTAGAGAAAAAACTATTTCTATCCTTGAATAAATCGGGATTTTCTAATAACAAAATTTGTATGTAGGCATTATAGGTATTTAACCAAAAAGCTTTTTTCTTATTTTCGGTATCTAGTTCTTTTACCAATTTTTCCATAGATAATTCCTCATATCTTTTGGTTAGTTTACTGGTATTCTTTCTGCTTTTAACGGTTTGTAGGAGTTCCTTAGACAATGCCACTAAACCGTCTTCTGAATTAGTGTTTGCAGAGGATTCTGGCCCACAGGAAAAGAAGAAAAGAGAAAACACAATAGGTATAAAAAACTTAGTCATAAGGTATAATTTAAATATATTCGAAGTTATTGTCTTAGCCCATAACTAAATATACCGCATAAATGTTCTGGAATAAAAAAAAGGTTTGGATTACAGGTGCTTCTTCGGGAATAGGTAAAGAGTTGGCTATTCAACTTTCGGCTAAAGGTACCCAACTTATTTTAAGCGGAAGAAATGAACATTCTTTAGAAGACGTAAAAAGCCTTTGCAGTAATCAGGATGATATTAAATTATTGGTCTTAGATTTAGAACAAGCCGATCAATTAGATACAAAAACACAAGAGGCGATTGCTTGTTTTGGTGAGATAGATGTGCTCATTAACAACGCAGGGGTTTCACAAAGAAGTAAAGCAGCAGAAACCAGCGAAGATGTTTATCAAAAAATTATGGCCATCAATTTTTACGGAACATTAAAATTGAGCCAAGCAATTTTACCGCATTTTGTAGATCAAAACAAAGGACATTTTGTTACTTTAAGCAGTGTGGCCGGTTTTGCAGGATTACCCTACCGAACGGCATACTGTGCCAGCAAGCATGCTTTAGAAGGTTATTTTGCTTCATTAAGAACGGAACTATGGAAAACAAACATTAATATTTTAATTGTGAGACCTGGGGCAGTAAATACCAATATTGCTAAAAATTCTTTAACTGAAAAAGGAACAAAATTTAACCGTTCAGACAAAGTGATTGATAATGGACAATCACCTGCAGCAGTGGCTAAAACTATTATTAAAGGAATTGAAACAAAAAAACGAGTACTTTTTATTGGCGCTCTAAAAGAGAAGATTTTCTATTATATAAATCGTTTTTATCCAAGACTGGGATTTCATTTGGTAAAAAATTTAGAGGCTTAAGCACTTACTCTTCTAAAGCAGAAAAAAATTCTGCTATATGGATTTACAAAACTGTATCTTGTAGAATAATAAATCTTAAGATTTGTTATAATTTTTCTGGATAACGCGCTAATATTTTCTGTTTTACAACTTAAATTATATAGTTATGATGAAAAAAATCATAGTCTTTGCTGCATCTATCCTTATCCTCTTTTCCTGTATGGTAGTTCGCCCAGGTCAGGTTGGTTACATTCAAAACACAGGTAAACTTAGTGAAAATCCCGTGAAAGGGGGATCGCATCTCTTTAACCCATTTACTAGTAAAATGGTTAAAATTAATACCCAAATAGTAGAAGTATACGAACGTATGATTGTACCCAGTAAAGAGGGTTTAAGTGTTGATTCAGAAATAAGCTTACTATACCATGTAAATCCCGATAGAGCCAAAGAAGTATATATACAATTTGGAAGTAATTATCAGGAAGTAGTTATCATTAGCAACTTAAGGGCCACCACTAGAGAAATATGTGCCCGATACGAAGCTAAAGAGTTATATTCTACCCAAAGAGAAAAAATAGAAAATGCTATAAAAGATCAATTAACTAAACAAATTAGTCAATATGGTTTTATAATTGATGCTGTTCTTCTAAGAGATATAATAATGCCTAAAGAAATAATTCTAGCCATAGAACGGAAGGTGGAAGCCGAACAAAATGCCTTAACCATGGAGTTTATTATAGACAAACAAAAAAAGGAAGCTGAAAGACAGATTATTGAAGCAGAAGGGATCAAAAAATCACAGGAAATCATTAATACAGCTATTAATCAAGAAGCGCTACAGTACCGCTATATTGAAGCTTTAAAAGCCATAGGAACATCCCCTAACGCTAAAACGATTTTAATGGACAAACAAGCCCCCGTTTTTATCACTGAATAAGTTATAAAAAAGAACAAATCCCCTTTTATATAAAAATAGGGGATTTGTTCTTTTAGAGTCCACATATTATTAAATGGACTTCTTCATAAAAGGATCAATTAAATTGATTGGCTGCTAAGAAATCAATTAATAAACTCCCCTACTTTTTAAAATTCAAAAAAACTTGTTGCTTCTCGGATTTATTTTTAGACATAACATCATTCACTAAGAACAAAAATGCTAGAAAAGAAAATACAATTACTATAATCCAATTACTCTTTTTTGTTTTTTGCATAACATTCAGAATTAAGACATAAACAATTAATCTACCTTAATCACTTTGTGGTTTTTGTTTTGGATTTCCATAAAATAAATACCTGAAGGAAGTGATGATAAATTTATAATCTTTTGGTTTTTACCTGTTTCTAATTCAATGCCTTTTAGATCTAACAATCTCCAATCGGAAGGGTTTGAGAGTTCTAAATAATTTTTGACTGGATTAGGGTAAATCTCTATGCTAATTAATTCAGAATTAGTTAATGAGGTAACCACTTGGTTGCGGAATTCTACATAATTCAAATTCATGTAGTCTGAATCAAACGCAATACGCATTACGTGTTCGCCAGCTGTTAGATTAACATCATTTAAAGTGACGGTTTCCCATACTTGCCATCCGCCTGTGTTGGGAACCGAAATCGGACCAGTGACATCTACACCATCCATTTCAATATGAAATAAACCTCCGTCACCCTCTTTCGCTACTCTAATATCTAGGTCATAATCACCTGCGCGCTCTACATCCACTGTGTATTCTAACCATTCCCCTGTCAAGGTATAAGCCACGTTATAATCGCCATCAACATCTTGCGTTGGTTCCATATCTACTTCGTCATTTCTGAATGTAGCCGTACTTTGATTTCCATTTGAATTAGCTTCATGGTAGCCTAAACCTTCTCCGCCTTTGTCGTATTCTTCTGCTTCTATTCTACCCGGAATTGTATGTGCAGTTCCGTTAAACGGTTCTTTCACGTATTCTTCTTTCAGTACAAAAGTCACATAGTTCAGGTTTACAAAATCAGTCTCACCAATGGTTAACCGCATTACTTTTTGGCCAGGCATCAATTCAATATTATTAACCGTAACTGTTTGCCATACTTGCCATCCTGTAGTATTTGGAATAGCTACATTCGTGGCAATGTCTTCACCATCCATTGCTACAGATACTGTTCTATCATCTCCGTTACATGCTACACGGAATTGTAGGTCATATAGGCCTGCTTTTGTTACATCTACTGTATATTCTAACCATTCTCCTGCTGTTGTCCATCCTATATTGTAACCTGCTCCTTCATCGGTACAATTTTCAAGATCTACATCTTCGTTATTTCGGAAGGTTACATCCGTTTCACTACCGGGAGTACTATCCATGTAAGCAAAACCATTTCCACCTATATCATATTCTTCTAACTGAATAACGCCTGGTATTTCGTGCGCATTTCCTTGATATGGAGCTTGGGGTACGTTTACTGAAAATGGTAACGTTGCTTCAGCCTTGTTTCCATCATTATCGGTAGCAACCACACGGATAGTATAATTTCCAAGGGCTACATTAGTCCAAGTATAGCTATATGGGGCTCTGGCATCTTCAGACAGTTTTGTTGTTCCATTAAAGAACTCTACTTTGGTAATAGTACCATTCGGGTCTGATGCAGAGGCCTCAATTTCAATGTTTGTAGGCCCCTCAACTCCACTTACATTAGGGCTAGTTATAGATACAACGGGCAGATTTGGAGAAGCCAAGGAATGACGTAAGAAAAATTTCCATATTTCTTTTGTGCTATGAACACCAGCATTATCGTTTGAATGCCAATGCCCTTTACCTTCGTTTGCTATAAGTACTATTTCGCTATTCTCACATGGACCCCAATGTTCATATGACCCTGCCGAAGCAGGTTTATTAGCCGGATATGGATCAACAAATGTGCTATTGCTTGGACAAGCGTTCCAGTTTCTCCATTTTGATAAAACACCTGCAACACCACTGTACCCCACAACATCATCTGCTGTTCCATGGATATGAATTATAGGCATTGGTCTTGAGCTAGAAACGGGGTTTGCAAATAAATAACCAGAAACTGGCCCAATGGCTGCTACTTGATCGGCCATATTATTGGCTGTGTGATAACTCATCATACCACCCATTGAAAATCCGGTAACATATACTCTATTTCGATTTATACTATAACGGGTAGACATGTCATTGATAATGGCCTTCAAAAAATTTAAATCGCTTTGGCCACTTATATCCCACGACTTATTAATAGCATTGGGGTAAACAACAACAAATTGTGCGGTATCAGCCACTTCTTCCCATTTAGCAGAAGACTGCTGGAACGGTGCATCTTGATTAAGACCATGCAATGAGATTACCAAAGGACTATTTTGTGGCAAGCCCGATGGAACATGTACAATCATTTCACGTGAAGTTCCGTTTACGTTAATGTAACTAAACTGGGCTTTCAGTTGAAAAGAGAATAAAATACAGACTAAAGCTACAAAGCTTATTTTAGGGCAAAAGAATTCAATTTCATTCTGAAACCAAATTCTGTTTTTAAGTTGTTTCATCTTTTCAGTGTTTTGGGTTAAACTTATATTTTTATCTACTTCTTGTTCAATCAGTAATTGTCCTTGTATATGCATCAAGCTTTTTTTTACTCAATAATTAACTTTACACTTTGTTGTTGGGTACCATTCTGGTACTTCACTATATATATACCTTCTCTCAGGTCCTGAATATTTATTTTCATTTCCCTTTGGTTTACACTAAAGCTCCGAACAATGCTTTTTCCATCTGTAGTATAAATTGAAATTTGTCCTTGAGGATTATGCTCTGCAACACTAATTGTTAAAACATCTATTGCAGGATTCGGATATAGATTAAAAGATAGATCACTCGTATTTAAAGCGCCTATGGATGATATCACTTCATCATCTGTTTCATCAATCTGAAGAAGATACGCTACCAATTGATCTATTTCTATTTCTGTTAAACCGTTAAGATCACCATGCTCATTGTTTCTATTTTGATCAACTAAGAACCTCCCGAAGTGTTGGTAGCTGATCCATCATGTAAATAAGGAGCTGTTTCCCATATTCCTTTGAGTGTTGGTGTACCAAATCCGGTTAGTGCCTCGTTGCGACGAGTACCTGAGGATATTTTAGCAGTACCCACGTCATGGAGTTCACCTTCAGATCGATCCGTAAAATCGGGTCCGGAATGACAATTATTACAACCTAATTGCGCAAATATTTTTTTTCCGGCTAGTCCGTCCATTGTAAGTCTACCGTCTTCCTCTCTGTAGGGACTGGGATGAACCTCTTCCAGTGAACTAACGTAGGCCGCTAATGCATCTAAATCCGGCTTAATCCGGCTTTTGGATCACCTAAAGGATCGCTAATGGTTCCGGAGTTGAATACAGAGTCTGGAAGAAACCCAGATCCTCTAAAACCATTACGGATATCGTTTTCGAAATCCTGAATTTCATCAAAGTTTGAAGTCCAATGCACATTTCCCATACGCATACCGCCTCTTCCTAAAAGGCTATGGGTATTTCTTAACCCTTCTCCTCTACCTGTAAAATCCCAAACTCTTTCATCGCTACCACCATCTAAATGACAACTGGCGCAACTTATGTATCCCGCAAAAGTCATCCGGGTATCTTCAGCATTGTAAAAAATTTGTTTCCCATGTAATACTTCGTCCGATAGACGTTCATTTTCAACAGTAGAGATTCTGGTCTCAATTTTTGAGGCAAAATTATTCGACAGAATAATATCTTCCGTATTAAGAACGCCAACTGATCTGGACATAAAATTCTGTACATACAAGCGCGTACCATCTCTGTTAAACATTAAACCTTGTGGGGCCAGTCCCACTGAATCCAACAAACCCATTCTGGCATTGGTAGCCACATGAATCATGATGATTTTATTGTTACCCTGAAGCGCAATGAAAGCAAGATTTCCATACGGACTAAATTCTACTGCACAAGCCATTTCTGCATCGTTGATATCTGTGCGCATATCCGTAATTTCTTCCAGAGTATTCATGTCAATGCGGGCCACAATTGTTCGTACAGTATTATCAAAAGTTAATTCTTGACCATCTCTAAAAACACCTCTGGCTGTGTTGTCTTTTTTACATGGAACCCAAGCTTCGGATCCGTCTGGTGAAATAGTTATAGAAGACAGGATAATTAGGAACTCCACGACCACGATCTTCAAAATCCGGAGTTTCATCAAATGCAAGAATAATTTCTTTGGAAATTTGCATAGATGAAGCATCTACGGCGCGCACTGTACCATGTATCTTCTCGGATATAAACTGGGTGACTAAAACCGTAAATCCGTCCGATGTTATGGCTATTCCTCTTGGTGCTCTACCTACATTAATTTTGTCTATAATTTCCCTTTTAGAAACATCAATCTTAATCAATTCACCGGTTCCTTGTAGGGTAACATAACAGTAGGAATACTGTGGATCGAAACAAATACCATAAGGGCGTGAAGCATGAGGCAAGTCAATTTTATCTACAAATTCACCTGCTGTTGAAACGATGGATACTGTCCCTTCATCTTCGTTGGCTACCCAAACCGTTCCCGATTTATGTAGCGCCAGCGTTCTGGGATGATTTCCGGCCCGGACTTCATCCAGCAATTGGTTTGTAGCCATATCTATACGTGAGATAGAGTTATTATCTGGATTAACCGTCCAAACTAATTTATGTATTGTATCGACAGCTATAGTTGAAGAGCGCGTAGGTTTCGGATTGCTTGCTTGGTTATAAATAGTTTGGGTTACGGTAAGGGGAATATCTTCACCTTGTATTCGTGCAAATACCTGATATACCCCTGGCTTATCAAAACGATGTGTAGTGGTAAGACTTCTCTTATACCTGCCTAAACCAGTGCCGTCACCAAAATCCCACGCTATAAAGGGAATGTTGTTTGTATCGCCTTCTGTGATTCTAAACGTTACTAAGAAATTACTTTGACTCGGTGGGTTTTGCTGAAGTACATAACCCTCCTCTTCAACCATAAGTACAAAAGCACTGCATAGTATCACCAGAAAAAACAGCAATATTTTCAGAATAAAATTCTTCACTATCAATGTTTAACCATTTTAAATTCACTACTAGTTTTATCTGTTTCTACATGAAGAATATACAGGCCCTTTTTTAGGTTCTGACCTAAAACGATGTCTCCACCGGCCCTACCTTTAGATATTATTTTACCGCTTATATCACATATTCTGTAACTGTATCCGCCTTCTGCTTTCAGCCTAAAACCTTCTTCATTGAATGGATTTGGAACAGCTTGTACACTTTGGGATTGAACTTCAAACACAGAAGTAACTATATCAGTAAATACCACATAATTGACATTAACAAAATCTACATCACCCACAACCAGCTTCATTACTTGTACTCCTTCTTTTAATGTTACATCCGGAATAATTACTGTTTGCCATTCCTGCCATCCACTTGTATTTGGTACAGCTATATTATTAGCAATTGGCGAATCATCCATTTCCAGAGAAAGCGTCCGGTTATCACCATTGCAGGCTACTCTGAGTTCGATGTCATAAGTTCCTGCTGATTTTACATCAACCGTATATTCCAGCCATTCACCCGCAGTGCTCCAACCAAGGTTATATCCCCCACCGACGTCACTACAATTTTCCAGATCAACGTCTTCATTCAATCTAAATTCAACACCGGTTTGACTCCCGGGAGTAGCATCATAATAGGCTAGGTTATTTCCTCCTAAATCATATTCTTCGACCTCTATTTTACCGGGAATAACATGGGCAAAACCATTATACGGTCTTTGTGGCAATCTTAATCGAGCTCCTCCCCAAGATGCGTGATCCAGACCTGCATCACCATCGGATAAAACAGTTAACGTTAATGTATTTGCACCGGAAATATCTACATCTACAGTTTGTGTAGGATCCTCTCCTGTCATTAACCCACTGTTAAATAGTTCATTGCCATCAGCTAAAACAGTGAATATTACAGAACCACCTGTACCTACTTCATCGTCAATTCCGATGTCACTTGTAAAACGCTGATAATTGCCTGCGGAAAGATTATAACGCACTGTTGAATTCGCATGAACACCTACCCCTCTGCTGTATACCTGCCCGTTTAATGAAATATAATCGCCATCATCAGGATCATTCTCCCCATTACTTTGATCTTTTTCTACAGGTCCCCATTCATTAGAAGCAGAAACCCAGTCAAGATCGGTAATGTACAACGCTGGCATTGCTCTTGTAACACCAGATGTAGTTCCTTCGCCAAAACTGTTTTCACCCGAAATGGTGTAATAATAATACTGATCATTTTCAACATCAGAATCCGTATAAAATGTACCTGTTGTAGTGGCTATTTCCTCAAAAGGACCAGTAGTAGAAAGTCCCCTTTTTATGATGTATGAATTCGCATTTGAAATGTTATTCCAGAATAAGGAAACCTGTCCATTTTCTTCAAAAACCCATGGTGTGTTTCCTTTAGCCGGTGGAAATTCACCTGTTGGTCCAGTTGAAAAGTAAGACACAAATGGTTCGGCTATAGGATTTCCAACAACGTCTTTTATTCCACCTACAGGAATGTAAACCTCATACGTTGTATTAGTTTGTAAAGGCTGTGCGGGAGAAAAGTTAATCGTTGAGAATGCATAACTGAATTTTCCATCAATCTTTTGCCCTCCTATTGGACGTACAATGAAATTATCCGTGTTAATGGACTCATTCATAATGTTATCCGTAAGTGTAATACCTATACGGCTGGTCAATGCTCTGTTCACAGAATTCGCTCTTGGCACAATCATGTTCACTTCCGGAGCCTTGGTATCAGGTGCTGATTGATGTACCCAGAAACCGCTTCCGGAACCATGATCGTTACCTACAAATATTAAATTACCAAAAGGCGTTACTTGTCCGTGATCTACATCACCCGTTACCAAATGGCCTCTACCAACGATTTTAAGATTATATGGGTCAGAGGCATCTATCTTTACAACTTCATCTTGGCAACCTTGAAAAATAAAATGGTCTTGAGAACTATTATAAAGTTGCTCTCCTCTGTTGCCAATATCTAAAGATCCCATTTTCTTAATGTTAAAAGGATCACTAATATCATAAGCACTAAATAAACCGTTATTGGCATTTCCTCTGGCGGAAATCACGGCTCTGTTTCCGTTCATTGATGAAGCGTACATATTCTCGGTGTTGGAATAGCTATTAATCAGTTGAGGATCCAAGGGGTTACTTATGTCATATAATGTAATACCACGACCAAGATCATGCGCCGACGTATACAGCAAATTCCCTACCGCCTGAATAGTCCCTACCTGCCGAGGGGTGAAAATGTGCTTTACTTTACGAGGATTACGCATGTCTGTCGCATCAATCACATCAAATCCAGCACCTCCGTTTGCAATGTAAATGTAGGGTGCCTGCCATGAAATTTGCCACGCAGAACCATAATCATCGTGGGCATATCCATCCATGCAATGTCTAATAACTTGCTGTGGATCTCTCGGGTTACTAAAATCCCAAATCTGAAAACCGCATCCATCCTGAAAAATGATGTAGTTGCCGTGTTGAGGCACGGCATGCATCTCTCTAAAAGAAGAGGTACGAGCATCATACACTCTTTTAATCAATACGGGATTTCTAGGGTCTGATACATCCCAAACCAAAATCCCACCTGGTGGTTTTCCACTATCGGGGTGAAAAGTTGTAATCAAATAACCGTTAACCATGGTAGGCATAGTTGACCCCATGTGGTTGATCTCGGTGTAGTCCCAAATGCTATTGTATAATTCAGCATTAGAATACGTTAAGTTGCCAAGACCAGGCCCGGCTTGTGCTGTTACCAATCCTGGTAAAAAAGCCAGCAAAACAAAAATTGATAAGAATTTATTCATAATGATAGTATTTTAATTTTTAATCATCTTAATAAAATGAATACCATCGGAACTAATTATTTTCACCACTAGAGCACCTGATGGCAGTATTTTCCCAACAATTACTCTATCAATTCCAACATCCGATACAATCACGTTTCCTTTAGTATCTATGATTTCATACTGAAAATTGCCTGGGTATTCAATGAGTGTTGTATTCTCAAAAGGATTCGGATAAACAGCTACCTTATTTAAGGTTGTTTCCTCAGGTGTAGAAGAAATCACACACGCATCTGGATCTATAACTGGTGTTATTCCCGTGGTACCTCCGGCACATTGTTTACAGATGTCTTTAAAAGCATCACCGTTTGGTACCCCTGCACAGTCAAGACAGCTTTCTTCTGTATTGCCACAACCACAATCGCCAGACTCGGTTTTATTTGGGTCGTTTGGACAATCATCATTGCCAACCGCAATATAACCCACCGCTTGCTTGCAAGCTAAACTGGTATTTGTATTATCCCCATAACCATCCGCATCTGTATCTGCATACCAGGTTTTTACAATGGTAGCATTAGCATCAAAATCATCACAATCTATAGTGTTATCAAACCCATCTCCATCCGCATCCGAATCGCATGCATCACCTTTACCGTCCTCATCTATATCATCTACAGCAGGGAACTCTCCTGAACCATTTGCCTGTACAAACTTGGATAACAATCGGATGTACGAAGCCTGATAACCACAACTATTTTCCGTTATAGACCATGAATTGGTTGGCCATCCATCATTAATATCTGCATAGGATTTCATTGGCGGTTGATTAATGGCAGATTGCACTTGAATGTTGTTGCATAGGGCATTATTGCCTGAGCTACCACAACTATTTGGACAGCACCCATCAATATTGTATCCGGAATTTGGTCCTCCGGCAAGAAAACCAGGCGCAGGCCCGTAGGCCGAAACACCCGCTTGGTCCCATAAATTACTATCGTCAGAAAACCAACTATGAAAAATTTGTGAAACAGAGTTTTCTGCGCCATAACTATTCATATTAGTTAAATAACAATACTGCAATGGATTGACTCCGTGTAAGTAGTGTAAATAGTTTTCAGCTGCACTAAGAGCTTGTGCTTCTTTTCCCGCATTTATATTATAAATAGCCACTTCATAAAACATTAATCCTTGCATGGAAGCAATGTTATTACTTCCCCATACATAAGATTCTAAATAAGCTTTGTAGGCACTTTTTTCGGTTTCCACTATACCAAGGTTATTTTCTCTACCAATGGCAACATTGTATATTTCCTTTATAGCACTAACAGCACTTTCAGTAGCGTTCGGTAATTTGGTATAATAGAGTAGAACTTCCTGCTCATAATGCTCATATGGAAAGGCATACCACCATTCTGCTAAATGCACTCCTTCAAATCCAGCATCAAATATATCACGGTATTTAGTATCTCCAGTGAGGGCAAAAATCTGCATGGCAGCCTCTAAGCGAATGACCTTCAAGCTGTATTCTCCTACTTCAGGATCACCTGCTCCTACACCTGTGCCTACATTAGACCACATTACATCGGGATTAGCTTCGGCCCACTCCCACGCCTTAAGAGCGGCTTGATCTAATGTATCTGCATAGCACAGTAAACCTGCTTCTTTAAATATTCTTGCACCAAATGCATAGGCTGCAGCCGCTTTTCGTGTAGCTGAAGTATTTACATTTGAATAAAGACTTTGACCCGTAGCACTTGAAGGTGGACTAGCGGACTCTACTCCCACTAAGGCAATTAAACTACCGTCATTATTTTGTAGCCGAAGCAGGTGATCCATTCCCCACTTGGCTTCATCAAGTATATCTGGAAAACCATTATTCGATTCAGGAATATTAAAATCATCTGTCCACACCGAAGGTGCTTCTTCAAACATTTTTAACATTTCTATAATATACCCCGCTGTCCAAGCCGTATACTTGTTCTCATCACCCGCATCATACCAACCACCATGTAGATCTTTTTCCGTAGAAGCATCGTTGGGAGAGAGATAATAACGGCAGTTTTTATCCTGAAGAGGGCCTATGTGGGAAGCGCCATCTACCCAGCCTTTTTCTGCATAAGGTTGTTCTTTGGCATAACCAGATCGTTGATAGAAGAATGTTCTTACAGCCTGCTTTAGAACAACATTGTAAATATCTTCTCGAATTTCGAATGTGTAAGATTTTGCATTCCTTTCAACATCCAGAATATAGTAGGTCCCCGGCGTAGTGTAAGAAGAAAAATCGAACCACCAAGCACGATCACCGGCTGTGCTATCAATTTGCCCGTTCTTCCAAACAGTAGGTGTTCCCGTATAAACCTGTGCATTTGTTTCCTCATTAACTAACGCATAGGTATTTCCAGGTGTAAAATACGCTCCTGCATCGTAACCCATAGCTGGATCACGAATTACAGCTACTTTTTCTGTTGCAGGTCTGTATCCAAATTGATCTACTACAATGTATTTACTAGTAGTTTGCCCGTAGACGGAGAGATTGATCAAAAAGATAAATATTGATAATATTCTTTTCATTAGAATCGTTTTTATTGTTTTATTATTTTCTGAACAGATAATCCATTCTTAGTAGAAACTTTCAGAATGTAAAGTCCTGTTTTAAGGTGTTGGCCGGCCGTAACAGAATTAGTTCCCTTACCTGTTTCCAATAGCTGCCCATTAGCCTCTTCTGTTATTTGATAGCTAAACTCTCCTATTGAAAAAATCTTAAAACCATTTTGCGTGTATGGGTTTGGGTAAACTTTAAATATCGTTTCGGCTTCAGTATTATCACCGGTAACTATTCCATTAAAGCGCATGTAATTCAGGTTCATATAATCCGAATCAAAGGCAATACGCATTACATGTTCGCCTGCTGTTAATTCAATATCTTGAACGGTAACCGTTTCCCATACTTGCCAACCTGCGGTGTTTGGCACGGAAACCGCACCGGTAATATTTTCTCCGTCCATTTCCAGATGAAGTGTTTTATTATCACCATCAGCTGCCATTCTTAAATCCAAATCGTACATACCATCTGCTGCCACATCAACGGTATATTCCAACCATTCTCCGTTGCGGATGTAACCAACATTATAATCTCCTTCTACATCTTGGGTTTCTTCCACATCTACTCCGTCACCGGCTCTGTAATCGGAATCCCCATCGTTTATAGCGTCTAAATCATTGTGTGCAAATCCTTGTCCACCAACATCGTAATTTTCGGCTTCAATCCTACCCGGAATAGTATGGATTACACCTCCAAAGGGAGCTCTTGGGAGATTAGCTCTTATCATTACCAACTCGGATTTGATCTGAGTACCATTAGCTGTACTTACTACAGCTGTTACTTCATAAATTCCGACTTCAGTAGCTGAAAAAGTTGTAAAATAGGGTGCTACCCATTCTGTATTTCCTATTTGTTGTCCATTAACATAAAATTGCAATGTCTGTATAGCATTTGGATCCGAAACTTCCGCTTCTATATAAATCTCTGATGGGACAACTACCGTTGTATCTTTACCCGGACTGGTTAACTTAACGGAAACGGTAGGTGGTAACAGCTCTAACATTTTTTCTGCATACCTTCTACCAAATTCTCTGTTTCCTTCAGAATTAAAATGATAAACATCTTTACCCGGTAATCCTGCAGCAGAAATTACATGCGCATTGGGAATTACATTAGGCAATGTGGCAACAATTCTGTTATGTCCCGAACAGCAGCTGTTAAACTCACTGTATAATAATTCACCTGCCAGCAAAGGAGTCTCTTCAGCATTCAATGCTAAATCTTTTATGAGATTATCATATACTGCTTTTACTTTATTTGGCCACTGCTGATCACCCGAATTCGATTCTCCTTGATGCAGCAAAAATCCTTTTATAACACCGTCTTTCTGGGCTTTTTTAGCTAAATCCAGCAACCAGGCATAAGCACTGCCATTATATTGGGCAGGTACATTGTTGTAGGTATCTAAACCCTCATATCCTGTTTTCCCAAACAATTCAATTTTACAACCCGGAACGGCAACTACTACAACGCCAACTTTTACTTCGGAAGGTAAGTTTTCTGCCATGGTTCTTCCAAAATAATCAGACGGACCAATACCTCCGCTACACCCCCAAAGTGGTGGGACACCGGTATACCAATTCCCTGCATATTGATTTTTAGAAGGACAGTTTTGTGGTTTCATAAATTGAAATCTAGTATCAACGCCAGTTACATCTTGTGCTTCAATATCTCCGGAACCAGCCATATTGGATTGACCAAAACTTAAATAGATATGAAAATTTGGGTCTTGAGATACTGCTTGAAAACCGATTAAAAGACAAGTAACCAAAAGGGTTACTTGTCTTAAACCATTTTTAATTATCCGGTTAACTAATAACCGCATTAGAATTTAATGACTCTTTTAGTCTCTGAACCTATGTTATTATGAATAGTAATAAAGTATATCCCTGGCTCTAATGATCTTCCTACTAGAACATTATCTTCGCCTTTTCCAAATTCAAGACGGGTACCTTTGATATCGCTAATTTCATATTGAAAACTTCCGTTTAGAATAAGCTTAATCCCTGCGTTATTAAACGGATTAGGATAAATTGCTATACCAGTTACTTCAGAATTATTTAATGACGTAACCACTTGGTTTCTGAATTCCATGTAATTCAAATTCATGTAGTCTGAATCAAAAACCAATCGAAGTACATGTGTTCCGGCAGTAAGATTTAAATCTTCAACCGTTGTTGTGCCCCAAATTTGCCAGCCTTCAGTATTTGGTACGGCCACAGGACCAGAAACGTTTTGTCCGTCTACTTCTATGTGAAGTATTTTTCCATCACCTTCGGTAGCCATTCGTAAATCTAGATCATACATGCCATCACTAGCCACTTCAACAGTATATTCCAACCATTCTCCATTACGGATATACCCTACGTTGTACTCTCCTTCAATATCTTGGGTTTCTTCTACATCTACCCCATCTCCGGCTCTGTAATCAGAATTGCCTTCATTTATAGCATCTATATCATTATGTGCAAAACCTTGTCCGCCAACATCGTAATCTTCTGCTTCTATCCTGCCCGGTATAGTGTGAACTCCATTAAATGGGGCTTGAGGAATAAACACCTTTACAGAAATGATGTCTTCTTTTTTATTGCCATCGTTATCGGTAGCTATGGCTCTAATTTCGTAAACTCCAGTTGTTTGGAATACATAATTAAAGGCATAAGGGGCTACCCATTCTTCCTGTACCAATTGATCGTTGACGTAATAAAAAACATTAGTAATGGTTCCGTCTTCATCCGAAACACTTGCGTCAATGGTTACATCTTCACCTGTAAAAAGTGAGTCACCATCCATTGGAGAAACTATACTAATCTTAGGAGCACCGGCAGCTTCTTCAAACATCCAATGATCCACATTAAATAAACTGGCTGAATTTCCTTTGAAAACGAAATAAACATTGTGAACTCCTGTAACAGTATTAATAGTTACAGATTTTTCCTGCCAGCTTTGAAAACCACCCGTATTAGGTACCGGCAAGGTTCCAACTAAGGTTCCAGTTGGACTGCCCAATCTTATCTCAATAGAACCGCCCGTTTTATTACTTGCTACAGCTAGCTGAGAAACTTTTGGCTCCCGCTGTTCCAAAATCTAACGCCTTCCACCATTGTCCAATCGTTGTTATCAAGAAAGCCTAATGTTCATTCCTCCAGCACTACAAACTTCGACATCAATACCGTTCTGATTGCTCATCGTTTCTGCTTCTACACGTACGAAAGGATCTCAAGTATTTAAGTTGTTTAACACCATCAACAGTATTTACCATCTTATTAATTGTGCCATTGCCATTATGAGTAAATTTATCTATCGCCAGATTTCTATGATATGGCATTTCAGCTGTTCCAAGTTTGTCTCGTGCAACAATTCGGTTATGATACACCTGGTACCACTCACCTTCTATTTCTACAATCGCCTGGTGGTTATTATTATTGTTAATTGGTGGTTGATCAGATACTACACCCCCGTAGGTAAAACCAGACAAGGATTGTCACTCGTCATATAATCAATTCGCATACCATTTGAGGGTTTGTGGAATACGTAAAATAATATTTTCCATTGTACTTATGTAACCAAGCCGCTTCAAATAAGTTTGGAACGTTTATTTTTCCAACGTTACCATTAATACTAATCATATCATCATTAAGGTGTGCAACCCGCATGTTGTTGTCTCCATTACCACCAAAATACATGTATGCCTGTCCATCGTCATCAACAAAAGTCATAGGGTCAAATAACCAACCATCAAAAGGTTGTACCCCAGGTGTGTTGCCATTAGCGATACTACGACCTACGGGGTCAACAAAAGGTCCTGTTGGACTGTCAGATACAGCCACACCTATTGCACTACCTCCGTTACCATAATATAAATAAAACTTCCCATTCTTATATACTGGAGAAGGAGCCCAGCTAAGACGTGACCACGATACATTATCCGTATTTAATACAACTCCATGGTTTGTCCAGTTTTTCAAGTCGGCACTAGAAACACATACAATTGTACTCATTTCATAAGATGACCCACCTATTGGATTCTCGTTATCATTAGAGCAATAAACATATAAACGTCCTTCATGCCATATAGCACCAGGATCTGCCAAATAACTATAGCTAACTATTGGATAATCGGCAAAGGCGTTGTAGGAATAGCCTATTAAAAACAGGCTAAACAGAAATAAATGGATCTTTTTCATAGCGGTAGTTTTTTGTATTTAAAACTGAATAAGAGTAAATAAATCAGCCACCGACCAAAAAATCAGTGGCTGAAAAATCCCTATTGTTTCACTACTTTTTGAATGGTAGTGCCTTCTGAATGTTCAATTCTTAAAAAATAAATTCCTTGCGGTAAGGCATTGCCTACTTTTTTGGAACCTGTACTTTCACCCGATTCCATTAGGCTTCCGCTTACGTCAATTAAAGAATATTCAAAAACAGTTTCAGAGGATATTACAAACCCGTTATTACCAAAAGGATTCGGATAAATCTCTATGGTGGCATTATCCATACCGTTAAGAGATGTCACTACTTGGCTTCTGAATTCCATGTAGTTGAAGTTCATATAGTCAGAATCAAAAACAATTCGGATTTCTTGTTCGCCACTGCTTAACTCAATGTCATTAACCGTAACGGTTTCCCAAGTTTGCCATCCACCTGTATTTGGTACAGCAACCGGACCACTTACATCTACACCATCTACTTCAATATGGAAGGTTTTATTATCCCCATCGGCAGCCATACGGAAATCCAAATCGTACATTCCTGTGGTTTGTACATCTACTGTATACGCCAACCACTCTCCATTGCGGATATAACCCACGTTATAACCACCATCTACGTCTTGGGTTTCTTCAATATCTACCTGATCGTTTCTGTAATCGGCATCTCCCTGGTTTCCTTCATTGTCAAATTCATGGTAACCTAAACCTTCTCTACCTTCATCGTAGTTTTCGGCTTCTATTCTTCCCGGTATTAATGCGGCAGTACCGTTGTAAGGACCTTTCACAAATTCTTCGGTTAGTTTAAACGTGGCATAATTCAGGTTTACATAATCTTCTGCACCAATTGTTAAACGCATTACTTTCTGGCCTGAAATAAGAGCGACATCACTCAAAGTAACTGTTTGCCATGTCTGCCATCCTGTAGTATTTGGAATCGCTACATCGGCAGCTATACTATCACCGTCCATTGTGATGGTAATTGTTCTATCGGTTCCATCGCAGGCTACACGTAATTCTAAATCATACAGACCGGATTTTGTTACATCTACCGTATACTCCAACCATTCGCCTGCTGTGGTAAAACCTAAATTATAACCCGTACCTGCATCGGTACAGTTTTCAATATCTACGTCTTCATCTGTTCTAAAATTTGGCCCATTGGTTACTTCCGTTCCCGGGCTATCGTCGAAATACGCAAATCCATTTCCACCTAAGTCAAATTCCTCAAACTGTACTGTACCCGGAATAACATGAGCTATACCTCCGTATGGACTTTGCGGTACATTTACGCGGATAATAATTGCTTGGGAAGTAGTTGAACTACCAGAGTTATCAGTTGCTTTTGCTGTGATAGAATAGTTGCCTACAGGCGCATTAACCCATGAATAGGTATAAGGAGCTGTTGCATCTTCGCCTAATTTTGTAGTACCGTTGAAAAATTCAACTTTAGAGATTGTTCCATCTCCATCCGATGCGGAAGCTGTTATATTAATTGCCGTTCCAAACACATAGCCTGTATTAGCAACCGGTGTTGTGATAGAAACTGTCGGAGGCGTAGGTCCACTACAACCTGCAAAAGGCCCTGGTTTTGGACAACATGGCAAGCTTGGTTGAGAAGCCATATATTGTCTTAACCACGTCATTGACGGTCTATCCTGACCATTAGCATACATAATACCTGTATCTGTACCACCCGATCCGGTTTGTCCGTTACCCGGTCTCCACGTTGAACCCTGAACATAACCCCATAGAGTAACTCCCGCTACATGTGGGTGTTCCCATGCTATAGCAAAAAACTCTTGGTACTTATTTTTTTGATGATTTTCATTTGGATCTGCAGCAATATCTAGTTCTGTAATATGTAGAGGTAGTCCGGTTTTATTCCAAACTTCATCAATACAATTTTTCCATGCTGTTGCCGATAAAGTTTCAATACCATGCGCTTGTAGACCTATTCCATCTATGATGTTTTTCTGTCCGTTTGTTAGGTTTGGAGCATTTTTAATTGCATTTGACATACTGATATACTCTGCTCTACAATTATTCCAGTTGTGCTCCACATTAAATTCATTGATTAAAAGCGTAGCTTCTGGAAAATGTTTACGTGCCAACTGAAACGGCCAAATTGCCCAACCATAAGGGTTGTTTTTATCGTTAGCATTAGCGGGTTCATTTTGATAACCCAATGTTAACGCTGCTTTCAAATTTGATACTTCTCTGTTAATTGGTGTATTTACAGGCTCGTTCAGCACATCAATAAAATCTAATCCTCCCATAGGGGTATAATGATCTTCTACTGCTTGATACCAACTTCTAATAGCTGCTTCAATTTGGCTAGGAGATGAATTAGCTAAAAAAGCCGGAGCTTGTGCGCCCCAAATTAAAGCATGAAACTTAAAGGCTCCACCTGAATTTTTAGCCGTATTATACGCTAAATCAGAATTAGAAAAATTGAACTGACCATTCCCTCTGTGGCATGAACCCCACTTGGATCCGTTTTCGGAAGTTGTTTGGTTCCACAGATCTGTATAATTACTAGGGACGGAATAAGCTGTAATATTCCCAAGGTATTTACCTTTACATTTTCCCAGTTGTGCTTGAACTGTTACCCCATAAAAACAGAGTAAAAGAAGCATTAAAGTGTATTTGTTAATTCTCATAGCTCTTTATATTTTATTGTTTATTGTTTGATTAGTTGATGAAAATTTTGATTACCGTCTTTACTTATTTTTAGTAGATAAAATCCTTTTGGTAAGGTTCTACCAACATGTAATCGGTTTTCTCCGGAACCGAATTCAATTATTTTTCCGCCTTGGTTAAAAATTTGATAGTCAAAAACACCTGATGTTTCTATGATCCCGGTCTCGGAAAACGGATTTGGATAAACCTGAATTTCACTGTTTATCAGATCATTATTTGTAGCCGTAACTACACCTTTGAATTCTATATAATTCAGGTTCATATAATCCGAATCGAAAACAATACGCATATCGTGTTCGCCTTCGGTTAACGCTATATTCTGAACAGAAGCCGTCTCCCAAGTTTGCCAACCTGTTGTGTTTGGCACATCAATAGGGACCTGTAACATCCAGTCCGTCCATTTCCAGATGAAGTATTTTACCATCACCATCAGCAGCCATTCTTAAATCTAAGTCATAGCTTCCTGTAGCCTGAACATCTACTGTGTAGGCCAGCCATTCTCCATTCCTAATATATCCGACGTTATAAACCCCTTCAACATCTTGTGTTTCTTCTACGTCAACTCCATCACCTGCTCTGTAATCTGATTTCCCTTCGTTTGTATTATCAACATCATTAAAAGCAAAGCCTTGTCCGCCCACATCGTAATCTTCCGCTTGTATTATCCCAGGAATTGTATGCGTAACTCCTCCAAAAGGAGCACGTGGCACATTGGCAGTAATCATTATTGATTCCGAAGTAATTTGATCTCCATTCTTTGTTGTGATCACGGCTGTAACTTCATATTTTCCGGCATTGGTGACTGAAAATGTTGTAAAATAAGGTGCTACCCATTCGGTGACTCCTACTTGTTGGCCGTTCACAAAAAACTGTACGGTTTGAATGGCATTTGGATCAGATACTTGTGCTTCCAAATAAACATTTGCCGGCGTTACTACCACAGTATCTTTTGAAGGAGCATTCAAATACACCTCTAACATTGGTTTTTTTGCGTCTTCAATATTATCTCCTACACGGAAAAAGTTAAAATCCGTATAACCACCCGCTGATTTAGTAGCGTAAGAAAACAAGCCAAAACGGTACCCTACAAAATGCTCTAACTTAAAAGTGGTATTCAGTTTATTACCTATTCTCTGCCAATTTTCACCATCTAAGCTGTAGTAGAAATAAGCATCGTCTACCCGATTGGTATAATCGAAATCAATCCGTACGAAAATCGTATTTTGGCTTAATGGAACACTGGCTACTTCTGTGTGATTGTTTTCCCAACCCGAACCGGAAGCCATAATGATAGTCTTGTTGTTACCGCTCATTTTTACACCTACGAAACCATAATCGTACTGCATAGCTACTAAACCGGCGTAATCACCATTTTTCATTCCCGAAACATCTAGTTCTACATACCCCGTACTTTTAGGTCCATACGTCCTTTGTGTAAGTGTGTTTCGAGTCATCTGAACATTTGGGTCTACTCTATCGTTGGTTAATCGCAAGTAACCCGGTCTCTGCGATAGAGACCAATAGTTGTTCTGTGGATTATGATTCCATTGCCATTGTAATTTTAGCGGAGCTGAATTATTAAACTCATCCGTAGCAATAACACCTTCCAACGAATTATCACCTGGTATATCCAATGTAGCCGGAACTTGTCCGTTTACACCAACTGTTGGCCATCCGTTATTCCAAGTAACAGGCATTACATCTGGTATTCTACCCAAGGCACCATTATCATGAAAAAACATAGCGTACCATTTTCCGTCAGGTGTATCTATGTATTCCCCTTGTGCTGAACCTTGAGAAGACTTGAACACAACTCTTCCTTCATAATTTCCGGTTAAAGAATTGGATTTATGTAGAATTTGAGTTCTTCCTGAACCAGAAGGCCAGCAAATGTTAGAGACATAATAGGTTCCATTTATTTTCTGAAGTCGAGTACCTTCAGCCGTAAGAATCATATTGGCACCCGCTACAGAAGAAGCTTTATTAATAATTACTTTATCTGTACCGCCGGGTTTTACACCCGTTAGATCTGTTTTTAATTCGGTAAGCTGAATATTATCATGCCCATACGCCATATACACTCTACCATCATCATCAAAAAACAAGGTATGATCATGAAATACACGGTTTATTGTAATCTTAGACCATGGACCATTTTCTATATCTGCCGTATGATAGATGTAGGTTTTTCCTGTTGAATATGAAAATGAGCTTACGTAATATCTTCCTTCATGGTAATTAATACTACTGGCCCAAGTTCCTCCACTGTATTCTTGTTGACCATTTTCCAGATTAAGACCCGCAGTATTGTCCATGATATCGTAACAATAATTCACCAATTCCCAATTGGCTAAATCCTTTGATTTCATAATAGGAATACCTGGATTGTACTGCATGGTGGTACTGCTCATGTAATAAGTATCTCCTACGCGTACCACATCCGGATCCGGAACATCTGTGTATAGAATTGGATTTTGAGCCATTTGAGCTTTTAGCATACTGCTAGGAACTGCCAAGTACACAAGCAGCACCAACCAAGGAAAAAATTGACGTATACCTACCGTTGCTAAAACTTTTCTCATACAATGGGTTTATAAGCTCTTTTACTCGATAAAAACTATTAAAAACTAAAGCACAACAATTTGCTTTAATCCGTAATAGCTTTACTTTCAACTAAGCTTCGGAAGGAAAATCAAAAAGTAACCCAGGTATTTGAAAATTATTTTATAAGAAGGGAAGGGGTTATAAAAACGGTTGTTGAATACTTTTTGGCAGAAATAAAATCTGGTTAAAAAAAACCGGCCTGTTATAATGGACGGTAAGAAAAACACAACTCTAGTCTAGACGAGCGGAGTTTTAAATTAAAGCTGTTTATCGATTTAACTTATTAGTTAGCTACTCCCGTCATCATCTCCCGATTGCTATCGAGATGATCCGATTATCCCTCAAATATTGACAGGGATGAGTATAAAATCCTTATTGTTATAAGTCACAGTGAAGTTTCATCGAGAGATTCCCACTTTCGTGGGAATGACGTTCTATCGTAGGCCTTTTTGAAAATTAAAACTGAGTATGACCCTGAAAAAAATCTACAAAATCGATTGGATTTAACCACGGTATGATGCTAAGACCAGATTGATAAACTGTAAAAGTAACAACATATACAGCCCCTTGATCTCTAACTTTATATGCATAAGCCATTTGTAAAAATATAAAAAACCGGATTGCAAATCCTATGATAATAGTTCGAAATTACAAATCTCGAACAGCTGGATTCATTCATAACATATGCTATACTCTTTTCAGTCGAACCCTGATTCTTCCAGATTCTCCTCTATCCACTTTGTTAATAATTTGACGGCCTCAAAGTTTACTCCCAAAGTCTGAGCCTCTGAATCAACTGCATCAAACATTATATTACCCATAATCAAATCACAATGACCAAATTTTCTAGGCTTACCCCAATCTTCTGAATCTTTATAAGTAAGTTCATATTCAACGCCGCTTTTGTCGACATTCGGCACCTCCCTAATTTTTATCACATCCACTTTTAAACCATTCGGAGCAAGATTATAGAGTTCGGTATATTTCTTTACATCACTTCGTGGAATAACCTTATTTTCCTTATCGAAGTATCTGTTCAATTCTAAATGCCTTTTCATAAGGTTTGTTTCATCAATTCTCTTCTTAGAAATCCTGTTTGAAAGTTTATGATTTACATCAACATCGATCTTTAAGGATTTCCAACCCTTATCAAAATATTTGAGAACAGATTTTTCAAGTTGACTTGCCAAGTCAGTAAAATCTTTTTTGAGCAAAACACCCACAGCTCTGTAATTTTGGTCTGGTACTCTTTCCAATCGCCTATCCAGATTGATTATATAATCTTGGATTAGCATTAATTCGCGAGAAACTAACTGACCTAACCAGTGGGAATGTTCATTAGAAATAATAAAGAAGGTATTCCTCCAATCTCGAAACCTTTCCTGATTTTCGAATATCATTGGATATGTTATAAACATTTGTTGAGCATCAACCTTATCCAATGAAACAGTACTTCTCATTGATTTGGCTAGTGATAGCACTTTTTCATGTGCCTCAATTCGCTTTTCAATGAGTTGGCTAGAAATTTTAAGCTGAGTCTCTCTGGTCTTCAGATATTTAGAGGTTAAGAACGTCATGATAGCCCCGAGCATGACACCCAATATTGTGAATAATGGGGTTAAAAGTTCAAGATTCTTTAATTCCTCCAACATTTTCGATTTTCATATATTGAGCATAACATTTATATATATGTACCAGTGCGCATATCTAATTATTAAATAATGGTATATATACCACCCCTAAAATAAACCAAAAAACCTCTAATACAGAAGCCTAACAACCAAACCTTTAACTTCAGCACAAAAAAAGTCCGGCACTTTAAAAGCACCGGACCGTAAAATCTCCAAATAAGCTGGTTGCTAAAAACTTATTCTTTTGAAATTTTATACACTTTTATACCGTCAGAGGTTTCTATTTTCAAGAAGTATACTCCGTTATCTAGGTTTTTTCCCAGTTGGTTTTCATTTGTTTTACCACTTTCTATCTCTTTACCGGAAACGTCTATTAGCGTATACGATTTCAGGTTTTCGGCTTCAATCCTAAAACCATTTTCTTTAAACGGATTCGGGAAAATCTCGATACCGCCGTATTCTTTATTGAGTTGAATGAAGTCACTACCTGACTACGGAATTCCATGTAATTCAAATTCATGTAATCCGAATTAAAAACCAGCTTGACTTCATGTGTTCCTTCTGTTAAGCTCAAGCCTTCAACGGTAACCGTTTCCCAAATTTGCCAGCCACCTGTATTCGGTACTGTTACGGGACCGCTTATATTTTGTCCGTCTATTTCTATATGAAATAATTTTCCATCTCCTTCAGTAGCCATTCGTAAATCCAGATCATAGGTTCCTGCGGAAGAAACATCTACGGTATATGCCAACCATTCACCGGTTAAAATGTACCCTACATTATAGCCACCACCTACATCTTGTGTAGTTTCGATATCAACACCGTCTCCAGCTCTGTAATCAACATCATTTTCATTGGTATCGTCCGTATCATTATAAGCAATACCCTTTCCGCCAACATCGTAATCCTCTGCTTGAATGATTCCCGGAACGGTATTCGGGCCATTGAAAGGTGCTTGTGGAACATTAGCCGTAATGGTTCTAATTGCGGAAGTTTTTGTTGAACCATCGCTTCCCGTAATTACAGCTGTAAGTTCATAGGTTCCTGTTTCGGTAATAGAAAAAGCTTTGAAATACGGTTCTACCCATTCTGTAGTACCTACTTGTTCACCATTTACAAAAAACTGTAAGGTTTGAATGGCACTTGGGTCTGATACTTCAGCTTCTATGTATACTTCTGCAGGAATAACTACATTGGTATCTACCGAAGGAGCTGTTATAGTTACTTCTGGTAGTTTTGTGCCTGCACCAACAAAAGTGGTTATACTAGCGGCATCTAACGTAACCTGAAAAGAACTACTTCCGTTAATATTATTTCCTTTTGCTATATTTTTAGAACCTGAAGTGGTGTAAGGTTCAAACACCGTTGCTTGTAAGCCCGGTATATTTAAGGTGATTGTTTTTGAAGACGTGTTTTTATTAACGATTACAATAACTATTTCGCCGTCTTTTTTATAAGCAGAAACAAATACATTATTAGTTGGACTTTTTGTAGCTTCTACTCTTACAAACCCTGGGCGTATCCATTTAGAAAACTGCGCCATGCAATATCCTCTTTTAGTAGCTGTTCCGGCACTGGCAGGAGCATTCCCTTGATTGTCTGAATTTCCATCGTGTATTAGCGCATAATATCTTCTAAGTGGCCAAAACACATAGGTCTGAAATTGTCCGTCAACCATAGCATAATGAATGTGTTCCGCTACTTTTAAGGCGTGTCTGTCATCATTAATAAAACCATTGTTCCAAATATTGGCATCGTATTTACTGTCTGTATAAACTTCTGTCATCCATAATTCTTTTCCTGCTCCTTTTTGTTCAAACAATGGATAAGGAAAGTCAGCATAACGGGTACCATAAAGATGTGTACCAAAAATATCGACATTAGCTAAAGCTGCAGGATCGTCAAGAATTGGTTTATAAACGTCTTTACGGTATTGAAACGATTCTGGTGTCATTAAACGACAATCAATGCGATTACCATAACCTTTAATAAAATCAACCGATTCTTGTGGACTCCATTCAGTCCAGTCGTGAGCGTAATCGGGTTCGTTTTGGGTAGATATGGCATAAAGATTTACACCATTGTTTTTCATGTACGTTACATAACTGTTCAGGTGATCTGCGTAGCCAGCATAAAAAGCGGGGTTAATTCGTTTCACACCATTAACTGTTCTGGTCATGTTGGCAGGCGGGTTCCAAGGAGAAGCAAAAACGGTTACCCCAAGTTCTGCGGCACGTTGGGCAGTTTGTAGGCCTAACCCCCATTCGTTACTATTGTCCGAAACATAAGTACGCAGTACCGTTAAACCTAACTGACCGGGTCCATTTCCAAAAGCGAGTTCTCTTTCTGCCGCATTTAAATCGGAATACCAGGTAGGATGATTAATACCGCCAAAACCTTTAATGGTTTGCTTTTCAGCATTAAGGTTAATAGTTGCTGTTTGAGCCCACATGATAGTGGATATCAAAAATAGTACTGCCAGTAAGAATAGATTTTTTTTCATATACGGGTTATTTAAGCTGCTCTTTTCGAGGACTAAAGTTTTTCAAAAAGCGAAAACTTTACTGAATAGCCTTAAATCGTAATAGCTTTACTTTTAATTAAGCTTCGGAAGAGAAACTGGAAAGTAACCCATGTAATAAAAAATTATTTTGAAAAGGCGAAAAACAGCTCTAATGTGTTGTCTGAAAGCGGTATTGAAGAATGAAAAAAAGTATACGCCACAAAAAAGCTAAAATCATAATCGCTAAAAATTGCTTGTTTGAGCCCAAGATTTACTGAAGTTTTCGTTAAACTATAATCACTAACACCAGCAAATAATCTGTCATTATAATCCAACATACAGTTGAAAGAATACGCATACTTGCTTTCCTCTTTTAACTGAAAAACCACTTGCGCATTCAGGTTAAATTGGGGCGATAGAAAAAAGATTCTCTGCGCATCAAAATTATAAAGTCTATTGAATTCAAATGTTTTATCAATGGGTTGTAAAACGGTAGTGAACAATTGCTGAACAGAAACACCAACTGCAAACTTATTACGCAACAGGTGCAAACCAAATGCACCATCCGGACCAGTATCCGAACCACCGCTACCCCCTTGGGTTGTCTGAAATGAATAATTAATAAGGCCAAAAGAAATGCCTGCTGACACCGCTGTTTTTTTACTTAATTGGGTATATAACGAATACCTCAACTGCACCCTATTTTTCCGAATATACTCTCCCAGTCTAGAACTGGTCAATTGAATGCCGCCATAATGCAAACGTTCTTTTTTAGAGCTTCCAAACTTTTTATCGGCATCTAAATAGAACCGATTTACTCCTTTAAACAAACCTATTTCAGAAACATTATTAAACCGAACCTTAATTGAATAATTGGTATCTATTGCAGATGGATTAATAATATAAGGGTTTAAAATTGTTTGTGAGAACTCTTCATAAACAGGCGCTTCTAATTGGGCCTTACCTCCGAAAGGAAGTAACAAACCCAATAAAGGCAATACAATTACCAGTCTAAAAACGTTATTTTGAGTTCTAATTCTCAATAGATTATGTTCTGTTTTTGTATGTACAGTTTACGAAACTTGAATTTTATAAAGTTAATATTAAAACTTTTCTAGGTTACTTTTTTTTCTTTGAGACGTAGTTTTAGCAAATGACAAACAATTCAAAGATCATAATTGAGGCGATAAAAAGTGGTAGAAACCAAGAAGCACTCAATTATCTTTACAAAGACCCTTTGAATAAAATAAAAAGTTTCATTTTAAAAAATTCTGGTTCTGTTGATGATGCGCATGATGTTTTTCAGGAAGCCGTAATAACGCTCTATCATTACATACACGAAGGAAAATACAAGAATGAATATGATGTAGATGGATTCTTGTACCGAGTAGCTAGAAACAAATGGGTTGATATAACCAGAAAAAACCGAAAAATATCTAAGGAAGAAGTACCGGACATGGCTGCTGATGTAAACCAACTGGATGATATGATTAGTGAAGAACGCATGAGTACCTTCAAGTTGGTTTTCAGCAAATTGGAAGAAAACTGCAGAAAGATGCTTTCTCTTTCCGTATTCGAAAAAAAGACCATGAAAGAAATAGCCTCCCTAATGGATTACAAAGATGAAAGTGTGGCTAAAAACATGAATTACAAGTGTAAAAAGAAGCTTTCTGAGCTCATTCACAAATCACCTGAATTCTTAAAAGCATTGAAATATTGAAAAACGATTTTCTAAAATATGACCAAATAGATCGTTACCTGAAAAAGGAAATGACGCCTAAAGAGCAACTTGCTTTTGAAGAAGACATGGGAGAAAATCCTGAATTGGCTTCAGAAGTAAGCGAAATGAAATTGGTGAACGATACTATTTTCTATGCTAATCTTTCGGCATTGAAAGATACCATGCAGCAAGATTTGAATAAACCCAAAAATCAGGGCTCTACGTTTCGTTCTAAAAAAATAATTTCTGCAGCACTTATTTTAGCGGGAATTTCAGGAATTGGGTATTATTTCATTTCAGAGAATCCTAAAGAAACACAATCCGTACAGCTTGTTGCCGATTCATTAACTAAAGAAAAGAAACCAACAATTGAATTTCATTCTGAAAAAGAAACGGTTGAAGAAGAAATAAGCAAGCAAAACAAGAGCACAAACCTTACTCCTGTCGCAACCACAGAAAATAAGCCACAGAAAAATAAGTCAATAGAACGTTTGACTGTAGAGGAACAAAAAGACACCTTAGAAATCACAACTACTGTAGACAAGAAAGTTAAGCAAGACACAACTTCAACTTCAGCCCAAACAACAACAGAAAAAGCTGTAGAAAGCATTCCAAAGCCTACTAATGCAATAGAAAAGCCTATTGTGAATTGTTCTAAAACTTTCGAAATAAACGCATCTTCTACATGCAATGGAAAATCTGACGGAAAAATAGCCATCACACCAAATAAAATAGGACAATACGTTTACCGAATTAACGACTCAGAAAATGACCTGAACGGCACTTTCTACAATCTTTCGGCTGGTGATTACACTGTTTTTATTGAAGAACAAGCCTGCACCTATGAAAATAAAATTAGCGTTACAGAAAAATGGTGCCCGCAAAATAAAGCCTTTAGCTTTAACCCCGAATTTGGAGAAAAATGGAATATTTTATTAGAAGAAGAGGACAAAGGGACATTTGTGATTTACAATTCTACCGGAAAAGAGATATATAAAGATAACTTTGCTAATGGAAATGCTACTTGGAATGGCACAGACTTTAGCGGTAACTTAGTAGACTTAGGACTTTATTTCGCCATTATTGAATATGCCGATAATAGAATTGAAAAAGTTGAATTAACAATAATACGAAAATGAGGTTATACCAAATTGTACTCTTTTTCTTGCTTTTGACTGTAACAAAATCGTTTGCACAAACGGTTGCGTTACCAGACACAAACTTGCGCAACAAACTTATTAGCAGTTATCCGCAAGTAATGCAAGGAAACGAGCTAAACCTAAGTCAGGCATCTGCGTTAACGGGTACTTTGGACTTAGCCAATTCAAACTTGCATAATGCAGAAGGCATTCAATACTTTACTTCTATTATTTCGCTTAGAATTTCGGACAATCAACTGAGTGAATTACCCAGCTTAGCGGGCATGAGTATGCTCGTAAATTTCTACGCTAGCAATAATAAGCTCACTAATTTGCCGGATATGACTTCCTTAACTCAGTTAACTGATTTTCAAGCAATGAACAATCAATTAACTGAGCTACCTAATATTTCAAACAATCATAATTTACGTTCACTCTATTGTAGCGGTAACCAGATTACTACTCTACCCGATTTAATTAACTTCCCTAACCTTGTGAACTTCGTTGTTGGGGACAATCCTTTAATCAGTCCACTAGATTTTTCTAAATGCCCAAATCTTATTGAATTACATATTCATAAAACAAACACCGATACAATTATTGGTTTAGATAAGTTGAATAAGCTGGAAATATTATATGCATGGGGAAATAGCATAAAAGATTTAAGCGACCTTAATCAAAACACCACTCTAAAGCAGTTAGTAGTTTTTGATAATAAGGTTGAGGAAATCCCCGTATTAAACAATAAACCCAATTTAATAAATGTAGATATTAATAGCTGCCAGTTAACTTTTGAAGATCTAGAACCTATTATACAACAAAATCCAAGTTATACTTTCACCTATAAACCTCAAAAAAAACTCCTTCTTCAAGATTATATTTTTAGAGCTGAAAACAATGTTAATGTACCATACCCAGTATCCAATGCATCTCTAAACAACAACTATGAATGGTACAAAAACGGTGAATTAATAACGGGTTCAACTTCTGAAAAATTAGGTTTTAACCCTATAAATCTATCCGATTCGGGCATCTATTATTTACGTGTATCTAACAGTACTATTCCAGACTTGATCATTGAAAGTGATTCCTTTTTAATTACTGTAAAACCATGCATTGAAATCAATACGTCTTTTGTAGAAGTACTTAATAAAGATTGTTCTACTGGTTATTCTATTGATCTAGCTAATACCGAAATCAATGGGGGAACAGAACCGTTTATTTATACATTAGAAAACGAAACGTATACAAACACTTTTACCACTACTGAAATTGACAATCTGCCAGCTGGTCAATATAAAATAAGTGTAACAGATACTAAAAAATGTACTGCTGAAAATAGTTTTATACTGGATAGAATAAGCGGTTGCGATCCTGTCTTAACTCCAAACGGTGACGGTGTGGCCGACACTTTTTTTATTGAAGAAAAAGGACAAATTTTAATCTACGACTACAGCCGTAATCTTATACGGACTTTGTATGGCCCTACCACTTGGGACGGAACCAACGACAGAGGCGAAACCGTAGAGGTGGGTTATTACATCATTATACCTCAGGAAACACGTTCCCCTACTTACATTACTATTATTCAATAATTAGTAACGCTATTTTTAGAATGCTTTAAGGAAAAATATCTTTGTTGGTATATCTTTTTTAAGTCAGATATTCAATTGTTAATACCATAACATATTTGATTTATCGAAAAGACCGAAAACCTTAAACCAAATTTTAGCACTTTTGTTACTGAAGCATGGGTAAAAAGAATAAACTGAAGAAAGCCAGAAAAAAAATTGATGTTCTACAAGAACAATATGCCGCTTTGCACAGTATGTTACAGATGACAACTGAAAACATGCGCAATATTCAGCAAGAATTATATTCTTCAAAAGACATTCTACTTTCTAGAAATCAATACATTCAAGACTCTATCAATTACGCTTTAAGGATACAAAAATCCTTATTCCAAAGTGAAGAGAAAATTAAAACAAAACTCGGTAAATCTTTTATCCTTTACCGTCCAAAAGATGTTGTTTGTGGAGACTTCTATTGGACATATGTAAGCAAAGAAGCTACTTATGTTGCTGCTGTAGATTGCACAGGCCACGGAATCCCAGGAGCCATGCTAACCGTTTTAGGTGTAACTACCTTAAACAATATAATTAAAGAAGAGCCAGAAATTTCTTTAAAAGAGCTGGTCATTCTTTTTGATGAACGGATTAAAAAAAGTCTAAACTTTAATGAGGAGAACACCGGTATTTCTGATGGCATGGATTTAGCTATCATAAAGATTACAAGTGATAAATCTAAATTACATTATACTGGTGTTAAAAGACCATTATATTTAATCCGGGAAAATGAATTGACGAAGTATAGAGGTAATCGTTTTTGCATTGGAGATACGCATTTTGAGCATCAAAAAGTAGAAGAAATTGAAGTTGAGCTGAAACCAAAAGATAAAATTTACCTTTTTAGTGACGGTTTTCCGGACCAATTTAGTGATGTAGATCAAAAATACACCGTTGGGAAATTTAAAGATTTACTATTAAGCCTGAATACTTTTTCAATGGAAGAACAAAAAATTAAATTAGAGGAAGAACTTCTTGATTGGAAAGGTAAACAAAGCCAAACAGATGATGTTTTAATAATAGGGTTTGAAGTATAAATACAATCTAATGATGTCTAATCATATTAAAACCATAACAGTTTATTCAAAAAAATATGGTGATCTTTTACTTTTGGAAGATCAGAAAATATTGATATGCCAGATTAAAAAGCCTTATGTGCCTATAGATACATTTAAGAAATTTTTTACAAAGGCTGGAGAATTTGTTAAGAAACATAAAATAGAAAAATTCATTTTTGACAAACGTGCGCTGGAGGCTTTTCATCAACCCTCTATGGAATGGTATTTTGTAGTCTGGAAACGCGATATGCTAGAATTTGGCTTGAAAGAACACCGTAAGATACTTCCTCAAAACGAACCCTGGTTTAGTGATGCCGTACAAGCTGGGCGTGCAAAAATTGAAAGAGACTTCCCAGATAACATTATAAACAAACTTAACATAGTGTATTGCAGTTCTTTGGAAGAAGCTATTGAAAAGTAGTTCTAAAAGAATAACTAAATAATTAACCTTTTTTAATCATGGTGATGATTTCAAATGCTCACTAAAATAAACTAGCCGCAATTTTAAAAACAAACCCTACTTTCTGGAATTAATTTTAGCACCATTTTAGCACGTAAAAAACAAAAGCCCTGAAAAACAGGGCTTTATGTGTTAAAAGTGATTCCATCAGGACTCGAACCTGAAACCTACTGCTTAGAAGGCAGTTGCTCTATCCGGTTGAGCTATGGAACCGGACTATATTTTAGTTTTACATTTCTGTAAAAACTTTAACTTGCTATTTAACAGGACTCTTTCCTGAAACCTTCCCGAATTTAGATCAGGATGCTCTTTAGGAGCTAAAAACCGTTAAATATTGAACAATGTCTTTATTTATCGGGATGCAAAAATAGAGACTTTTCTATTAAATAAAAACATTTTAGAGATATTTTAATCCTCATCCTGAAAAGAAGAGGGTAATGCAGAGGTTGGCAAGATTTTCAACAACACGGGAAGCGTTATAAATGAGAACGGTAGCGCTATAATAACAAAAATGGGAAGTGTTTTAAGAATATCAATAATTTGTGTGCGTACCTTCTTCTTTTCTTCTTCCGTTAAAGGTTGCTTGCGTGATTTGTTCAGCAAATACACCAATTCCTTACTTTCCTCTATTTCCTTTTTTATTCGGCTTTGGTTCTTTTTTAAAACTCCGCCCAATTTGATTAGATACTCTTGACTAATTTCCTGATAAGGATATTTATCTTTAGCAAATGGCAAGGCTCCACCAAACTGTTCAGCAAAGGACTCTACATCACGGTAAGAAAAATCTAATTCTTTTTCTTCTAAGCCTAGCATAAAACAAAATTGTATTAAAAATTCTTTTTCAGAATCCTTAATCTCTTTATCAGACCATGCGGTTAAAACCGCTAAATCCAATAAAAAACGTTTTAGTAGCCATGATTTTTCTTGAATATTGCCAAAGTATTCTTGCTGAACTTCGTCTAAACTTTTTTTATTAAAAGCCTTATAATCTTCTACGTGTAACAATGAGGCTCTTAAAAATGACTTCATTAAATCTTGTTCTTCTTTCTGAATAAGATCATCTGCTGAAGCTACTTTCTTTATCACCCAAAAAGTTCTAAAAACCCATTGCTTACGGATTTTAGCCACCACTTCTGGTGTTAAATGACCGGCCAACATAGAACCAAACAGCATAACATCTAAGTATAAAAAATTGCTGAAAAACACTTTATTCATCACCCCTTGGTACCAGCTTTTACCCGTAGTTAACCTAGATTCCAGAACATGGGCCAATAATTCAAGGTCTGTATTTCTATTAATTGGTGTACCACCCTGAAACAAAAAGCTTAAATAAAACTTATTGACTTCTTCTATAAAATTTGGTTTGCTTTGTTCCTCTTTTTGATTGGCAGAATAAATGGCAAACAAAGCCTGTATTAAAATACTTTTCATCAACTCCTTTTCGGAATTGGTCTTTTGGGTAACCTGAAAAATATCTTTTACAGGAAAACCAAAATTCAAACCTGTATCCGAAAAAAGCCTGTAAAGAGCCTCTTGTGACTTGGTTTCATTGTCGGAAGCGTACTTTTGACTAAAAAGCAGCTCTATTAAAGCCTCTATTTCTTTTTCTGTTTTCAATTGGGGCTAAATTTAGATTAAAACTTCCGAAGGAAAAACATAATAAATACGCTTCTATGAAGTTCTTACATAGAATAAAATTTAGTAGCCCAATTTATGCCAATAGATTTTAACAATCTTTAAAAAAACTGGCTTATGGCTTCGGATTTAATCAACTTTAAACAGCGTTATTTTGACGTTAATGAGAAAGGCTTCTTTATGTTGATTATTCCAGCCATTTAAACGTCTTTTGTGTACTTAATTATCAGCATCTATATAAAAACTGTTTTGATTGACTTATGAGAAATATTTTCACTGTACTGTTTTGCCTTATCGCTGCACTTTCTTTTTCGCAGAACCAAGCAGTTCCTTCTTCAGAAATTTACCAGAAAATTGAAAAGCTAAACGTACTGGGTAACGTTTTATATTTGGCCGCTCACCCAGACGATGAAAACACGCGTTTTATCGCTTATTCTTCCAAAGAGAAATTATACAACACCTCTTATTTATCACTTACCCGCGGTAGTGGTGGTCAAAATTTAATAGGCCCAGAAATTAGAGATGCTTTAGGCATTATTCGTACACAAGAACTTTTGGCTGCCAGAAGAACCGACGGCGGTAGCCAGTATTTTTCTAGAGCCAATGATTTTGGGTATTCTAAAACGGCCGACGAAACTTTTGAGATTTGGGACAGAGAACTAGTTTTTTGGGACGTAGTTTGGGTAATCCGTCAGTTAAAGCCAGATGTTATTGTATTGCGTTTTCCGCCAGATGAACGTGCCGGACACGGACATCATACCGCTTCTGCAATGTTGGGTATTGAAGCTTTTACCAAAGCCGCCGATTCTACCGTTTTTCCAGAACAATTAAAATACGTAGACACTTGGCAAGCCAAACGTGTAGTTACCAATACCGGACGTTGGTGGAATCCAGATATCTCGGCAGAAGATCCTGGAATTGTAGGCGAAGACATTGGAGCATACAGTCAGTTATTGGGTTTATCGATGAACGAAATTGCTGCCCATGCCCGCAGCCAGCATAAAAGCCAAGGTTTTGGCACATCCCCCACCCGTGGTTCTGAAATGGAATATTTTGAACACCAAAAAGGAACGGAGGCTAAAGAATCGGTTTTTGAAGGCGTTGATTATACCTGGAACCGCGTAAAAGGCAGCGAAAATATACAAAAGAAACTATCGGCTATTTTGAAGAACTATGATTTTTCGGCACCAGAAAACAGCATTCCTTCTTTATTAGAGTTACGAAGAGAAATTGCCCGTTTAGAGGATCCGTTCTGGAAAAGAGTAAAAACCAAGGAAGTAAATAATATTATAAAAGATTGTGCTGGATTGTTCATTAGTGCTTCTACCGATAAATATTCGGCAACGCCCAACGATTCTGTTCAGGTTAATTTCAAAATCTTAAACCGAAGCAATACGACTGTTACTGCTTACAAAATAAAATCATCTGTAAATTCTAACGCGCAGCCTTTACACCATGTTTTAGAACCTAATATTCAATACGAACAAAGCTTCTCTTACAGCCTAAAAAACATCCCTTACACACAGCCTTACTGGTTAAAACACAAAGGAACTTTGGGAATGTATAAAGTAGAAGACATTAATCTTATTGGAAAAGCCGAAACTGATCCTGCATTAGAATTCACGCTTATTTTTCAGTTTGGAAAAGATTCTATTCAGTACACTATACCAGCTATGTACAGAACCAACGACCCTGTAAAAGGTGAAGTAACCGAACCCTTTGTTGTAACACCTTCAGTATTTGTAAACTTCAAAAAAGGAATTTATTTGTTCCCGAACGAAGTCCATCAAACTGTTGAATTTTCGGTACAATCTGCTACGTCCTAATTTTAAAGGCGAACTGAAACTTACCGCACCAAAAGGCTGGAAACTAGAACAAGAAATTTGGAACCTTTCCTTTGAAAAAGCCGGAGAAGAAAAAACTTTTACCGTTACTATTACACCTGCAAACAACGCCAGTAACGGAAGTTTAGAAGCCGTAATTACTTCTGGTAAAGAACAATTTAATTATGCTTTTCAGAAAATTGCGTACGACCACATTCCTACACAAATCAATTTACCAGATGCTGCCACCGATTTGGTTTTTGTAAACCTGAAAAAACCAAATGTTAAAATTGGTTATTTAGAAGGCGCAGGAGATGTAGTAGCCGACAATTTACGCAACATTGGTTACGAAGTTGATTTGCTACAAGAAAGTGATTTAACCCCCGAAAACCTGAAACAATACGGCACCATTATTACCGGAATTAGAATCATAAACACCAACGACCGTATTGATTACATTATGCCTAAACTGATGGATTATGTAAAATCTGGTGGTAACCTAATTATGCAATACAACACGTCTTACCGTATGAAAACGGAAGATTTTGCACCGTATCCGTTAACACTTTCACGCGATAGAGTAACGGAAGAAAATGCAGAAGTGAACTTCCTAAATCCCAAACATGCTGTTTTAAATACCCCTAATAAAATCACTAAAACCGATTTTGACAACTGGGCGCAAGAACGTGGTTTGTACTTCCCCAACGAATGGGACAAAAAATACGAAGCTATTTTAAGCTGGCACGACAAAGGCGAAGACGCTAAAAAGGGTTCTCTTTTGGTAGCCGAATACGGCGAAGGTCATTTTGTATACACTGGAATTTCGTTTTTCCGTGAATTACCTGCCGGTGTACCGGGAGCCTACAGACTATTTGTTAACTTAATTTCTTTAGGACAAGAATAATGAAAGAAGAATCTGAAAAGCCGCCTTTATTCAAATCTTGGAAAGGTTGGTACATAACGTTGGTAGCCGCTTTGGTGGTTTTAATTGCATTGTTTTACTGGTTTACCGTTAGTTTTTCATGAGTTGGTTAGATTGGTTTATTCTACTAGGAACATTAATTTTCATAGTTTCCTTCGGGGTTTGGAAAACCCGAAGCACCAAAGATTTAGAAGGCTACCTAAAAGGCGATGGTGACACACCGTGGTGGGGCATCGGTATTTCGGTGATGGCTACGCAAGCCAGCGCCATTACGTTCTTAAGTACGCCGGGGCAAGCTTACACAGACGGTATGCGCTTTATCCAATTCTATTTTGGGTTGCCTATTGCCATGATTATTCTTTCGGTGACCTTTATCCCTATTTTTTACAAACTGAAGGTGTACACCGCCTATGAGTTTTTAGAAAACCGATTTGATGTTAAAACGCGTTCACTGGCCGCTATTTTATTCTTGATACAACGGGGTTTAGCCGCCGGTATCACTATTTACGCGCCGGCCATTATTCTTTCTTCTTTACTGAATTGGAATTTGAACATGACCAACATCTTAATTGGGGTGCTGGTCATTATTTATACCGTTTCGGGCGGAACAAAAGCTGTTACACAAACCCAAAAGCAGCAAATGGCCGTGATGATGGGCGGAATGATCTTAGCCGGAATTCTTGTAATTCAGATGCTTCCTAAAGAAATCGGATTTACCGATGCGTTGAACGTTGCCGGAAAAATGGGCAAACTGAACGTAGTGAACTTTGAGTTTGACTTGAGCGACCGTTACAACTTCTGGTCGGGGATTACGGCGTCTCTGTTTCTGTTTATGTCGTATTTTGGTACGGACCAATCGCAAGTGCAACGTTATATTTCTGGGAAATCTATAAAAGAAAGCCGCTTGGGTTTAATCATGAACGGCCTATTAAAAATCCCGATGCAATTCGTGATTTTATTAATCGGCGTTATGGTATTTGTGTTTTACCAGTTTAACCAACCGCCCGTTTTTTTTAATAGCATTCCTTTAGAAGAAGTCCGTAATTCTGAATACGGGCCACAAGTAAAAGCCTTGGAAGAAGAATACACCGTTCTTTTTGAACAGAAGAAAGCTACCTTAAAAAACTTAGCGCTGGAAGAAAAACAAAACCATACGGAAAATGTAGCCCAACTACAGTTGGAGGCGCAAAACTTAGAAGCACAATCGGAATCTGTTAGAGACCAAGTGAAAGGCTACATTGCTAAAAACAATCCGAATGCCGAAACCAACGACAAAGACTACATTTTTATGTCTTACGTAGTCAACTACCTACCCGAAGGCCTAATTGGTTTATTGTTCGCTGTTATGTTTTCGGCAGCTATGTCCTCTACCGCTTCGGAATTAAACGCCTTGGGTTCTACCACCACTATAGATTTGTACAAGCGTTATTTTGGCGACAACAAGAGCGATAACCACTATTTCTTATCGTCTAAGTTGTTTACACTGGGCTGGGGGATTTTAGCAATCATCTTTGCTACCTATGCTTCTTTGTTTGAAAACTTAATACAAGCCGTTAACCTATTGGGTTCTCTGTTCTACGGTACTATTCTGGGGATTTTCTTAGTGGCTTTCTACATTAAGTATATTAAAGGAAATGCCGTTTTTATCGCTTCTGTTTTAGCGGAAGGTTGTGTAATCTACATCCATATTATAAATGCCAACGGTACCGCTCCCAACTGGTTAAATATGGGCTACTTATGGTACAATGTAGTAGGCTGCGGTTTGGTAATTGTTTTTGGTTACTTGTTGCAAGGGATTATTGGGAGGAAGGAAGAGACAGCTTAAACGAATTAAAAACCCAAGCTTTGAAACAAGCAAAAAATCACTACCAATTATACGTTTAAGAAATAATGTATAAATTGGTAGTAACAATCTTTTTACTTTACTTTAAAAACACTAATTATTTAATCAGAGCGGTCTACAGACCTTAATTAACTAGATAATGAATTTATTAAAATTTTCGCTTTTCTTTTCTACATGTTTATTCTTCACTGGTTGTTTTTCTACTTACCCCATTCAAAAAAAGACTCCTTGTGAAGAAACTACAACCGATCAAAAAATTAGTATGATTGAAGAAGCATATTTTTCAGAAATGTTGCCAAAAGACTTAGTGGTTACGGATAAGGGAGTTAGTTATAAAAGACATTCTTATGATTACGAAGACATTAAATTTGTACGCGTTCAGACCAAGCCTAGTTTCCTGTATTTATATAAAAAATATTGGATACAGATAAGAGAATTCAATGGTGAAATGAATGTAATTTATTCTAAAAATCATGATGTCGTCGAAAAAGCCAATAATGCTTTGATGTGTCTATGTAACTTACAAGAAACAAACGGTAGACCCAAAAAACATACTATTGAGAAGCCAACCACGGATAAAGATAAATACGATAAAATTGAACAGCTAAAAAAATTATTGGATGACGGTGCCATTACACAGGAAGAGTATGAAACGGAGAAAGGCAAACTGTTAAATGAATAATAGAAAAAATAACTCCTATCGATTTCTATCCCCATTCATCCTCTGTACAGGATTTGAAATTCCGAAGCCTTATCATAAAATTTTTCAATTCGAATAAAAACACAAAACCAGCGGTGGCTGGTATAAATTACCCAATCATCCCGATAGGTATCAGGAGGTAATGACGGTAGTTGCTAGACCTAATGGTACTGGTTTAAAATACCAAAACAAGGATGGCCGAAATCATCAATTTTATCGCGCAATTGAAAACGAAAAGAACGCTTCCAATATAATAAGTAAAAAAACCTCCCCCATCAACAATTTCAAGCTGCATACAACAGAACGGCTTAATTTTTACACTACAGTAGTGTAATTCAAAATGGTATTCACTCAAAAATGTAGTCCTATGTTATTAAAATACCCTCTACTAGCCTATTTAATCTATTTTTCTCATGTATGCTTTAGTCAGGATGCCCCAGCACCTGGGTATTTATCGCAACAACATTTCCCCGATAGTGCCATAAGTGTGGAATTAACGACCACCTCCAACAACAAACTAATTTTCTCTGATATCCTTAAAAAATATGAGGAGAAAAAAGTACTGTTGATCTTTTGGGCTTCATGGTGTCCAGATTCTCGCGCTGCCCTACCCAAGATCAAAAAACTTCAAAAGAAAATGAAAAATGAAGAGGTGGCATTTGTGTTTTTATCCACCGATAAAGATTTTGATACTTGGAAAACAGCCATTGAAGAACTCGAAATTGATGGTGAGCATTATTGGTTTCATGAGGTTCAAAAAAATGAGTTGACTAATTACATCGAACTTGACTGGATCCCTCGCTTTATGGTGTTAGACACTACCGGAAAAGTGATTTTTCCTAAATCAGCTAACGCTAAAGACCCGGAACTTAAGCAGGCTTTGTTAAAGTAACCAAGTTCAAAATAATACGTATAGAAGTAAAGTCAATCCTGCTAATTCAAGCAGCTCTTCGGAATATTTAATCCCAAAGTATAATCATAGAACCTGTCTTCCACTGGCAGGTTTGTAACCCGATACAACTCTAGTTATTAAACCAACGGTGGCTTGTAGAGTACTAAAAAGGGTTGACTTTTTAGTACTCTATAGTGCTACACCATGATTGTTCAAAAACTTTTTAAAATACCCAATCGACCTCATTGCATTGAAGTTGGGCGAGAATAGCGATTTAGGTAAAGGAAATTATACCTGAAGGTTATTTCAAATGCTTTTCAAAATCCTTACATCATTACTGTAGAACAAAGAAAAATTGAGCTAATTAATCTCATTACATCTATTGATAATCAATCATTGTTAATAAGAATGGAAGAATTAATTCAAGCTTCTATTTCTGAAGTTCCAGACAGCATAAGCAAGCCTTTAGAATTATCGAATAAATCTACTAACCTGAGTTCGATTTTAAAAAACGGCTAATTGGTTAGATTCTACGGTTTGATACTTGATAGCAGGCTTTTTAGGGAAAAATGAATAAGCAATTAACCCTGAAATAAGATTGGTTACAAAATTCTCAAAAGATCTATGTCTGGAATGTTCTATCTGGCAAATGTTTTTAAGCTCGTCATTCACGGTTTCTATGACAGATCTTTTCCTCAGTAAAATTTTATCTTTAAGTTCCATAAGAACATTCTTCATATTGTTGCGGATACTTGTAATTAAATGAAGCCCGTTTAAAAATAAAACCTGTGTTAATTGATTTGATATATAACCTTTATCTGCATAAAGTTTACCTTTTAATGCCTTGATAAAAGATTTGTTTTTTAATGGTTCTCGATCATCCGTATTACCAGGTGTAATAACAAAATTGAGTAATTCACCTTTATCATTTATAACTATATGTAGCTTAAAACCAAAGAAATAACCCATAGTGGATTTACCAACCTGAGCCAAACCCTCAAATACTTTATTTCTTTTAATACGCTTGTTTTTACATACTCGTATGGGGGTTGAATCAATGAAGGATATACCCGTTCCTTCTCCCATACAACAGGTTTTTAAAAAGATAGTCATGGGTAACATAGCTCCTTGCATAAGTTCTACAAACCTGTTGTAGGAAACAGTATTAGGAAACAAATCTGTTTGATGTTTTTGTACATAATAGAGATAAAAATTTTTCATGTTTTTAAACCCACCTGAATGGAATAAAACCATAATGGTAATCACTTCGCTACAGCTCATTTTAGGCTTTTTCTTAGGTTCATTACCTAAAGTATGTTTTTTTAAGGATTGCTCGAATTCAATGCAAAATTCATCGACTAAATAGAAAATTTCTGTAATTTTGTTGTTAGATAGAACCATGTGCTTAGCTTGTATATATTTGAATTTCAGATACTTAAATATACTCAAGGGCACTGGTTTTATCAATTTTTTACCCCTATAAATCTTTCACCTTATTAATCGAATTCAGGTTACTAGGCTAACAGAGCATAAATCTGTTAAGGAATTCTTGAAACAACTTTTTATGGCAAATGTTGTTTTGTCTAATTATGCCAAAGAATCTATACAGAAAACGTTGGATTTTTTAGAGCTTAAATGGGGAGAAGAAATAAAAGGAGAAGTTAGCAAACTAGTTTGCATAAGAATTAACCAAGCATCTGACAATCCTAACATTGCCCCTGCGCTACCCATTAAAACACAATTAAAAAAGAAAGGTGACATGAGTTTTAGCGGTATTTTTAACCTTACTGAAAAAGAAGCCGTTCTTATAAAAATTGAATTAGAGAAGACCTAGTTAACTTGTATATCTTAGAAACAAAAAGTCACATAAACTTAAGAAGATTAACCTATCTCTTCCCTTTATGGCTTTTCATTACATCTGAAGCAGATTTTATCCCCGAACTATCATACGACGGACAAACATGATTTCTAGAGCAGGAAACTGCCATTGCCGCTATTAGAACAATAAATAAAACACTCTTTTTCATAACATACTTATTACAAAAGTTACGCCAATAATTTAAGTCAAAATTAATAGAAGCTTAGTGAGTGGTTAACTTTTCCACATTACTAATACCTAATACTTAATCTACCAATTTTGCAAGGTTTACAAAACGCCGAACATCTAAGCTACAGTTTTCTTTAACAAAGGCGGAAAAAGGCATAAAAACCACCGAATCACCTTGCATATACCAAGTAGGAAATTGCCACAAACTTTCATCGTTTAAACAAGTGTCTTCTACCTTTAAATACGGGATTAATTGCTTGGAAAAAACTTTATACCGGTACGTAAACCATTCTTGGCTTTGATACAATGGCGCCACCCCTTCTTTAAAATAAAATAAGTCTTCCGCATGCAATACCTCTGCTGTTTCTACCGAAAAATTGAAATAAGCTTCTTCTTGTATACATGCCCCACTAATTTTAGTAGTAAAACTTAAATAAAGATCATTTACTTTAAACAAGGTGCTTTCTAAATGAAAACTTTGTTCTTCTACGGTACAGCTAAGGGCTTTCAGAGACATATTTTGATGCATGCTTGCCAATTTCAGGTTTATAGAATCGGCATTGTTTTTCAACCTGAAAAAAGTAAGTGCCGTAAGCTGTTCTTGTAACCACTGTACACTGTCGTTTTCTGACACTACTTTAAATTGAAATCGGGCAATCCGGTTTTGTAAATAGGTACTGTTGTCGTTTATAACGGCGATTACAGAATCAAAATTGTTTTTCATTTTCTTGCCTTCTTGCCACCATTTAAACTTCCATTCGTCTTTTTTAGAGAAGATGAGCACGGAATCTTGTTCAGAAGAAAACACAAAAGCCGAATGGGTAGAATCATAATAACCGCTTAAATGGTATTCTTTTAGGTTCTTGGTATAGAAATAACTCATGTTCCAGAACCCTTCGTGGCCAATAAGTTCTATAAATACAGAATCGGATTTTAGTTTTCCTTTAAAAGAAACAAACTTCCCTTGGTGACTGTGTGCCTGTGCAGCATAGACTAAACAAAGTATAGCTATAAAATTTTTTATGCCTGAATTCATTACTTTCATATACAACCGGATGTTTATAAAAGTAACGCATTAATCTAAAATGAGCGAATTCTTATTTTATCTACAACAAGGTGTCTTTCATATTCTAGATGTAGCTGGCGCAGACCACATGCTTTTTGTCACCTTACTTTGTACCAAATACAGCATTAAAGACTGGAAAACGGTAGCGATCTTACTCACTTCGTTTACCATTGGTCATTCTATTTCATTAATTTTAACCAGTTTGGGATTTAGGATTTTAGATGCCCAAACGGTTGAGTTCTTAATTCCGTTTACTATTTTTTTAACAGGTATTACTAATCTGCTTACTAAACAAGACCCTAAAAACCTTTGGGGAAATTATGTCATTGCCTTGGGTTTTGGTTTAATACACGGTATGGGTTTTTCTAATTTCTTCTCGGCTATGATGATGGGGATTTCCGAAAACATCATTCTGCCGCTATTGGCTTTTAACATAGGTATTGAATTGGGGCAATTGGTAATTGTAGCCGTATTTATTGGCCTTAGCATTCTGTATTTAAAATTGGGTGGCATATACACGTATTGGCAAAAAGGCGTTAGTATTCTAGGAATAGGTATTTCTCTGTTCTGGATGCTTGCTTAATTCTTTGGAACCCAACCTACTAATTATGAAAAAGACGCTGTCTGTAATTGTTCTTTTTTTCGCAAGTTTGGCTATAGCACATCCTATTAAAATGTCTACCGCCAAAATGGAAATCGATAATGAAATAGCCAGCGTAAACCTAAATTTATTCTGGGACGATTTTAGCGAGCATTTAATTACTACTTATAGAAATCAGGTGATTGCCAACGACAGCGATAAACTTTCCATGAAAATTATTAGCGATTATTTACACCGTAATTTTCAGGTGCGTTTAAATGGTAATGCGGTTGGCGTTAGTGTTCAAAGCTTTAGTCTGAACGAAGAGCTAAATACCTTGCAAGTGAAGTTCACGCCTTTTTCAGTAGAAAATGTTTCTCTGTTAGAAGTGAATTATTCGGTATTAATGGATGCGTTTGATAAGCAAAGTAATGTGTTGCATGTGGTTTCTTCGGGGGAGCGTAAAAGTCTTCAGTTCACCAGCCGAAACAAAATACAGAGTTTGAAGTTGTAAGTTTAGTATTTATTTTAACCATGTAAGACACTTAACAAACTATAAATCATACTTTTTGGTAGATTATTGTTTCCCTATTTTTGTTTTTAATTTCCACCTAACAGCTAAAGTATTACTAGGTTTATAGACAAACTGAAGTTACTTACTAACCTAATTAAAGTTAAGACCTGGACACAACGAATGACGGACAATTTATTAAATTACTGCTTAAAATTCATTCAACTTACAGAGTTGGACAAAGTAGCTGTTACGGCAAACTTTAAACCACTAAAATTAAAACGTAAAACTTATCTGCTAGAAGAAGGAAGAACTTGTGACTTTGTAGCTTTTTTGATTTCCGGTGTAATTAGACATTACCACAATAAAGACGGCAATGAAATTACTTGCGACATCACACTTCAGAATAACTTTATTACAGACTTCAAAAGTCTTACTCAAAACATCCCTTCCAACTACAATTTTCAAATCAAAGACGCTGAGCTATTTGTGATTAAAAAAAATGACTTATTAAACCTCTATATAGAAAATAGAAACATAGAATCCTTGGGGCGAATAATGGCAGAGCAAGTAGCACAACGTACCATAGACATAGCAATGTCGCTGGCGTCTGACAAACCCGAAGAACGAGTTGAAAAACTACTTAAAAATAGACCAGATCTTTTTCAGGAAGTACCACAACGCTACTTGGCTAATCTTTTAGGTATTAGCCCCGAAAGTTTGAGTAGAATTAGAGCAAGGAGAAAATCTTAACTATAGTCAACAAAAAATAGACTGTACATCGCTGAACTTTGTGTTATAAATAATTTAAAATTTTAGCACATTGAAAAAATCCATTTCACTCTTAGCAGTTTTATTAATTACAACAACCTATCTTTTTGCACAAGACAAAGTAAGTTTGTTTCAAAGGCAACTTTTAGGAAAAGGAGTTAACCAAGCCCCTTTGCAGTTGAGTATTGATACCTACCCATTTTTGTTTTTGGCAAATGGCGGTGGTGGCTCTACCTCTATTGAGTTTTCTAATTGGCAAATGGGTATTATTGGTTTTAGTGTGGTTCCACCAGATAACATTACTCAAACATTTTTTAACAATGCTGAAAACATTAATGTACGTCGAAATAATGCTGTTGAACTTTTTGCCAACTACTATTTCCGTAAAGACAGAAAGGGAATGTATGCTGGTGTTCTTGGTGGCCCAGAATGGTTTATTATGGAAGATAAAATAAGCGGTAAAAAAGAAACTATAGTAAAAAACTATGTTGTTCCTCGCTTGGGAATTAGGGCATTTCCGTTTAAAAAATACTTTTATGCCGATGCTAGTTTTGGTTGGAGTGTCAATGTAAGCGGAACGAAACAAAGAACATTGGGACAGACTACTTACAGCAGCACAGGGGGTGGATTTATTTATTTTCTTCAATTGGGAGCAAGGTTTAACTTGACAAAAAATTGATACTGAAGCATAAATATGTTTTTTGTTTTAGCTCTATCTGCAATACACATAGGGCTTTATCCAATTTCATGTGCTCTTAAAAGACCGTTTAATATCATGGTATATTTAGCGTCCATCGTCTTGCACTCCCCTGTTGTATGCTGATAAATCAAGTTAATAAATTGTGCTTTTCTAAATCTACACTAAGATATGAGCGTCTCGCTGAAATCTAATTTTAAATTCCCCATAAATGCAGAAGTCTTAGCAAAACGCTAAGACTAAAAGCAGGTTATCACGGCTAACAAAAGTTGGATTATTGAATATATATGGGAACAAGGTGTTATTAGATTTATTCAACTAAAGGACTCTATAATTAATCTTAGTCAAGAAAATAATAATCGAAGAAAAATGAAAAACGAAATGCTAACATTGTATAAGAATGCATAGCTTCAGATACCAATATCAAAAATTAAACTCCCTGAAAAAATGTTGAAAGCTTCGGAGGAAGAAATATTATACTCTTTTTTTGAACAGGTATATCCTTTAACAAAAGATGATTTCAAAAACATTGTACAATACATTAAAAAAAAGGAGTATAAAAAGGGTGATTTTATACTAAAGATGGACCAAATAGAGAATAAAACAAGTTTTATTCTAAAAGGAGTCGTTCATCAATTTGTGATAATTGATAATGAAACGTTCACGATAGACATTTCTCTTCCTGGTATGAGTTTTAATAACTTCACAAGTTTTGTAGAAGAAACACCTTCTAACCAAATACAAGAAGCAATATCTGATGGTGAAATATTATACTTAGAGAAAAAGGATTCTGAAAAACTACTAATTGAAAACCCTGCTTTTTGCTACATCTATTCTAAACTCTATGAACAGGTACATTTGGAACGTGAAAAAAGATCTCTTTTATTACAACATAAAAATGCAGAAAAGAGATTTGAATTATTTTTAGATACCATACAGAAGTCAAATCGCTTCCTTAGTGAAGTATCTCAAAAACTAATCGCTTCCTATTTAAATCTAACACCAGAAACGTATAGCCGAGTAAAAAAAAGCTATTATAAAAAATAATTCAGTTCGCCTTTCTTGATTTGAAATAAGTTTTGTTGCTAAAAGATTCATTTACTTTACAACTAAATATTTTTACTAAAAAAATAAAATGTCAAGCACAAAACTTATTCTCTATTTGATTTTAGCCTCCTTTCTTTTTAGTTGTAAAAAAGAAGAAATAGAAATTATTGGAGAAACAGAAGAATTCACAATTACTTCTTCCATTATAAAGGATGACTACCCAATATTTGTTTATTTACCCTCGAATTATAATCCCAAGGAGCCAAATCAACTAATAATAGGGCTTGATGGTGATTTTAGATTCGAAGAAATAGCTGATCTTATTTCTGAAAAATCTGAGAACGGTAGTATCCCTCCCTGTATTTTTGCGGCTGTAGGCAATTCAAGTGAAAGGAATCGGGATTATACACCTACAAAGTATGAACATGGAGAAGGTGGTGCTGAAAATTTTTATCATTTTTTACAGAATGAATTAATCCCAGAGTTGGAAGCTAAATACAGCATCGACACTTTGAACACCAAAACCTTAATTGGAAATTCCTTTGGCGGACTGTTTACTCATTTCGCAATGTTTCAAGACAGAGTTGACAATCCATTCAATAAATTTATTTCAGTAGGTTGCTCTTATTGGTTCGACTCTGGCGTTGTCTTTCAATATGAAGAGAACTATAATGCTAGCCACACAGATCTTGATGTGAATTTTTTCTCGGGAATGGGCTCTCTTGAAGGTGGCGTAAACTTAGCGTCTTTTGAAGAAATGGAAGTACGATTAAAAAACAGATCCTATTCCAACTTCAATATATCCACCTCAATAATTAAAAAACATGGCCACTCTGGCGCAACAACTATTGGCTTTAAAAAAGGACTTGATTATGTATTTTCAAATTAAAATAACACTCTTAATATTAACTCTATTTGTTGCATCTTTAGCCGCTGCTCAGGATACAACAAATAAAAAAACAATAGATTTAGGATTAAATTTTGCAGGAGATGAAACAATTTTCTATGGCGCTTACGGGAAATTTTCAATGCCATTATCCCAAAAAAAGCATCATTTTATCACTGGTGTTTCCTTAACCACTTATTTTGATTTTAAAGGAGAGTCCACAGAGGACGCTTATTTAAAAGACGATGTTGATATGAGAATAATCCCGAATATATTTTTAGGTTATAGTTTAAATTTCAAAAAAATTCAACTCAATTTTGAAGTACCAATAGGAGCTAGTTTTGCCATAACCAAAGGGACGTTGGTCAATGAAAAATTCGGGTTCGAAAGAAGCTATTCAAACAAAGAAGTCTTTTTAAATTATGGAGCTATTTTCAACCCTAAATACCAATTGAACAAGCAGAATTATATTGGAGTATATGCTTTTGTGCCATTGATTGCAGATAAAGCCCAATCTGGATACCAATTTGGTATTGGATGGACAAAAAAAATAAGGTGACAAATACGAAGCTAACAACCTGTTAATCAGCAAATATGCCGTGTTTTGGCTTATTTCAGTTCTAGCTTCACAGCTAACCACCTTGCCACTTACTTAGCTTAGGGTAACGACTCGACTTACACCCTTTGGAACACTCATTTTCATGAGCTATATTCACCATTCAAGGCACACACACTATGTAAAAAACTATAGCTGGGATAGTGGTAAAAATGTAGCTGTTCCTCTCTTATTCAAGTACGTCAATCCAAAGGATTGGCTAAGTGGTCGAAAGTCAGTATTTTGTTTCAAAACCGCTACAGTTTTTACATTTAACGTTAGCCACAAGCTGAAAAACTACAGGATGGAAGAAATTAAAAAGTTCATTGACAGTATTTATCCAATGAGCGAATCTGATTGGAATTGTTTTTCTTCAAAATTGCACAAGAAAAAAATAAATACGAATTCAACCATAATAAAAATTGGAGCGATTGAAAACTACTTATCTTTTATTTCCGAAGGGATAGTGAGACTTTATATCCCAAAAGAGGAAAGTGTATTAACCTTTGGATTTTTATTTGAAAACGAATTTGTGACTTCTTATGATTCCTTTATCACACAAACCCCTTCTCATTATCAAATAGAAACACTGACAAGCACAACTTTGTGGCGAATATCATTCAAAGACCTTCAAGAGGTTTATAAAGAAAACGAATGCGGAAATTTGATTGGGAGGAGAATGGCGGAGAATATGTTTTTAATAAAGTCGAAAAGGGAAATTTCTCTGCTAAACAAAACAGCAGAAGAACGTTATTTGGACTTGTTCACGGAACGTCCAAAATTATTAAAACAAATCCCATTAAAATACATTGCTTCTTATATTGGTGTTACACCTCAAGCCTTAAGTAGGATACGCAAACGAATTAATTAACTTGGGTTCATTGTCTACTCGAAATTCATTTATGAGCTTTGTAAGTGAGTCAAAAGAAGACAATATGAAACCATTTGTAGTGCTTTTATCAAGTTTTGTGATTGCAATTTTTGTGATAAAAATCATCAATAAGGAATACAATTTTACCTTATCAGCAAGAATTTCAATGTCTGTAATGTTATGCTTTACGGCAATTGGACATTTCGCATTTACCAAAGGAATGTCAATGATGATACCTCAATTTATTCCATTCAAAACCAATCTTGTTTATCTCACAGGACTTTTTGAAATCCTTTTAGCAATTGGTTTGCTTATTCCAAAACTGAAAGTGATTAGTGGAGGGACTTTAATTATTTTCCTTTTATTGATGTTGCCTGCAAATATTTATGCTTCAATTCACAATATTGATTATCAAAAAGGAACATTTGATGGAAATGGTCTTTCTTATCTATGGTTTAGAATACCATTACAATTTCTATTTATTGCTTGGGCTTTTTTTAGCTCAATCCGAATTCTTTAAAGGAAAAAAGCTATTGGATAATCGAGCAGACGGCTCTGACCCGAACTGAGCCATAGTGCCCCTCACACTATTTATCCCGCACCTTAGGTCGGGACGGGACCATATACAATATCTCAAACGATTTCTCAACCACCCATCCAGTTTCTTAAGTATGAGTTTTATGCTTCCTAATCGGAAGTCATTAATCCAACCTCCACTAACCCTCTTTTAGTAAACCTTAACGAGGTCGTAAGAGAATAGCGATTTGTGTATCGTTGTATTGAAACTAAAAACTGCTCTCTGATCTTCGTCTCGCTAAAACCAAATTTTTAAATTTAGCATAAAAGCAAAAGCCTTAGTGAGGCACTAAGACTAGATGCAGCTTAATCGATAAAAGATATCTATTTACTCTTTAATGATTGGGTAATTGGTATCACCAATGAGAATGTAATAGAAACCGCTAAATAAAGCACTTAGATCAATTTGAGAATTGGCTGGTGATAAATCAATTGTTTTAAGTTGAATACCATTACTTGAATAAAGGATCGCTTTTTTTTCTTGTGTTAGGCCATTAACATGTACAACATCCTTAGTTGGGTTGGGATAAAAATCAACCTTAGCGTTTAGCTCATTATTTGAAAAACCAAGCGGTTCAATAACTTCCAAAACAACTGAAGTTGGATTGTATACTATATTAAATTCTTTACCCATTAACTCAGGTAAACGAAACGCACTAAAAGTACCGGTAATAGTTTCGGCAGTAATGATGGTATATTGGGTACCTACTTCAGGATCAAAAACAATTTGATTTTCATCTTCCAGTAAAGTAACAATTAAGACCCCTTTTAATGTAGCTGTTTCCCCTATTATTAAAGCATCAGCCGAACTATTGGTTTCAATATCTACATAAAAAGCACCGTTATCCCCTAGCGTAAAACTATTATTAAAGGTATACGTCCCAATGTCAGAGTTTGTAGTATTTGGCCTTATGCTTTTATTCAATTCAACATCTGAGGTATGACTAACATTTGATCCCTTGATACCCGCTACAATATTGTGTATACCGTTATTTATTAAAGAGCCAAAGTTTTCAAAAACTACGGAAGTGTTAGTTAACACCCCCTCATTTGTTAATATACCGCCGCTATGAATCTTAAAAAAAGACAAAGAACTAAATTGATCTTTATTAATGAAGGAACCACCGTCTCTAAGATCGAAAAATGAATTACTTTGCCATGTACCGTTATTTATTGCTTCACCGCCAACATCAATACTAGATGAGCTTTTAACCTCTCCGTTATTAATAAAAAGCCCATTAACTTTAAAAGATGACTTATGATGAATATATCCTTCATTAGTCACGGTTCCATTTATAGTAATAAAGCGTATTATTACTTCACTTGCTGCCGTAATAATTACTTCATCAAGGTCATTAATGGTTGTCCCTGGGTAGCTTGGGCTCCAAAGATTTTCATCGTCCCAATCACCAACTCCATCATAGGTGAAAGTGGTTTGAGCTTGAAGAGAAAATGTAACTAAGGTGAGTAGTACTAGGATAACTTTTTTCATTCTATTTTACTTTTTAACCGGAAGTTGTAAATTAAATATTAGGTCCGGAATCGGTTTAATAACATAAATTAACTATCTCATTTTATTGGCATGTATTGTCTTTGGAAAACAGGCTTACAATGCATCATTCAAAACTCAAGCAAATAATTAATTTGAAGACACTTTCTATTGTAATGAAAACAACACCCGAGCACAACAAACGAATGGAGAACATGACATTTGCTGCTGTCTTTCCGCTTTATATAACAAAGGTGGAAAAGAAAGGTAGAACAAAAGAAGAATTGCATCAGGTAATAGAATGGCTAACTGGATTTGATGAAACTAAATTACAAGAGCTTATTGATTCGGAAGCTACCTTTAAAACGTTCTTTCAAGAGGCAAAATTAAATCCGAATACCCACCTTATTAAAGGGGTAATATGTGGTTACCGGATAGAAGAAATTGATAATCCGCTAACCCAAAAAGTACGGTATTTAGACAAACTAGTAGATGAATTAGCCAAGGGAAAAAAGTTGGAAAAGATATTACGTGATGCCTAAAATATAAGACCCGTAAATAAAAATAGAACATTACTCTTCAGAACTTAAAAGCCTTAAAACTAAAAAAGCGACTGATTATTAAAAAGTCGCTTCTAAATTGGAGTCTTAAATCTTATTGAACTACTTCAACATTAACGGCTGTTAAACCTTTTCTACCTTGTTCAGTAGTATACTGTACTTGGTCGTTTTCTCTTATCTCATCAATTAAACCTGATGCATGAACGAAAATATCTTCACTTGAATCACTTGGTGTAATAAATCCAAATCCTTTTTCGTAGTTGAAAAACTTTACTGTTCCTTCTTTCATAATTGTATTATTTATTGTGTTGTTTTATTTATTGAATAGGTAAATGTAAGAGGTCTTAAATAACCTCTACATTTACTGCATTTAAGCCTTTTTTACCTTGTTCAGTTTTGTACTGTACTTTATCGTTCTCTCTTATCTCATCAATTAAACCTGATGTATGAACGAAAATATCTTCACTTGAATCACTTGGTGTAATAAATCCAAATCCTTTTTCGTAATTGAAAAACTTTACTATTCCTTCTTTCATAATTGTATTGTTTAAAATGTTGTATTGTTTGTTAAATGGTTAAATGTAAGAGGTCTTAAATTACCTCTACATTTACGGCGTTTAAGCCTTTTTTACCTTGTTCAGTTTTGTACTGTACTTTATCGTTCTCTCTTATCTCATCAATTAAACCTGATGTATGAACGAAAATATCTTCGCTTGAATCACTTGGTGTAATAAATCCAAATCCTTTTTCGTAATTGAAAAACTTTACTGTTCCTTCTTTCATAATTGTATTGTTTAAGTGTTGTTTTGTTTATTGTATTAATTAACGAATGTATAAGCTGTACCCGTAGTTTCAGCTCTACCCGTTCTTCCAATTCTATGTATGTAGCTATCCATTGTTTGTGGCAATTGGTAATTAATTACGTGGGTAACGCCTTTAATATCAATCCCTCTAGCGGCAACATCGGTGGCCACTAAAACTTTTGTTTTGCCCAATTTAAAGAGTTTAATAGCTCTTGATCTATAGCTTTGTGTTTTGTCACCGTGTATAACATCGGTCTTTATGCCCAACTTCATAAGTTGCTGACTTAGCTTATCAACGGTACGTTTTGTTTCTGCAAATAAGATCACCTTTTCAAAAGAAGCTTCGTTTACCAGATTAAAAAGAAGGTCAAATTTGTTTTCGTCCTTACCTACACGTATAATATTTTGATCTACGTTATCGCTGGATTTTGTTCCGCTAGAAACATTTATCCGTAATGGATTTTCAATGATCTCTTGAATTAACCTTTCTTGCTTAGAGTCAATAGTTGCCGAAAAAAGCATGGTTTGTTCTCTGTTACTCATGGTAGAAACAATCTTTTGAATGTCCTTAATGAATCCCATATCAAGCATGCGGTCAAATTCATCTAACACCAAAACTTGAGTAGCATTAATCTTCAAGGCCTTTCGGTCCATTAAATCATTTAATCTTCCTGGTGTACCAACAATTAGGTTAATTTTTCTTCTTGCAATAGATAAGTCTTTACCTACACTTGTACCACCAATAAAGCACGCCGAAGAAAGACCTGTTCCTTTCGTTAAAGAATCAAATTCTTCCTTTACCTGTTCTGCTAGTTCACGGGTTGGCACAACTACCAATCCTGTAGTCTTTTCACCTACTAAAATTTGTTGTATAATAGGGATTAAAAAAGCGCCGGTTTTTCCGGTTCCTGTAGCTGCAATTCCTATTACATTTTTCCCGGCTATCAATTCATCAATTGACTTTTCCTGAATCTCGGTAGGATTTATGTAGCCTTTTTGAGCAATGTTTGTACTCAAAAGTGCGTGCAAATTTAATTGCGTATAATTCCGCTCTGGAACGTATGCTTTAAAGGTGCTTTGAGTTGCTTTTTTAACCAGCAATTCAGGATTTATTTCTGAAACTGCTTTTTTATTAGTCTGTCTTGACTTGTATTTATTTCTTGTATGATTCATAATTGTACTTTTAAGGGCTTACCCTGAACAGATAAAAAGAGGTATTGGAAGGGGGAAACAGTTCCAATTCTTTTGTTATCGGCTGTAGTAAATGGATGATTTATTATATTATTCGTGTGGATATGAAGGAAAAGACAATTCGCTTTTATTTAGCGTTAGAACTTTGCCAACTAGAAGAACAGCACGCGTTAAGACGTGAATTTACAGACGGAGCGAAAAAGAAAAGCACCCTGCAAATGGCTTTTACAACCATTACGTTTATTGCTTTGCCTATTCTATTGAATACGAAGAAATGTTCAGATGCACAAACTTGAAGTGCCTTAGAAGTATCAGCGTAAACTGATTTTGATAATGTTAATTTTTTAATGTAAAGTGGTATTAGTTAGACAATAATTACTTCAAAACGGGTAAAAATAGAATCTGATTTTTAAAACCAAATTGATAACGTTGAAGTAAAATCTGATGAAGAAATGCTTAACGAAGAGCTACTTATTAAGTAGGGTATTTTTACTATTTTATAAACCTTAAGCTTTCCGTTTACTTAAGATTAGTGCAAAGGTAATTCTTTTTTTAGCATAACCTAATTATTTTTTAAAATATTGAATTAACACGATTGGTTTAATATTTAAGATTATCTAAAGAATGTTATGTTTTGTTTCAATATTCTAAATTTAGAAGAGTAAATTTCCTAAAAGATCATTTAGCTTTAATTACGAATTAATGTATTGACTTTCAGGTTCAAGGGAGCTATTATCATGCAGATAAAAACTACATAAGCACATAGCAACTGTATCTACTTCAGACTTAAAAATAAAAATTTTGGACTAAGCATGTCCTATTTTTAATACGTCAATCGTCATAGAACTATAAACCTTTAAAAACAGAACTTATGAAAGATTTTATGATGATTTTCAGAAATGAACAAAACAACCAGCCCAAACCATCACCAGAACAAATGCAGGCGATGATAAAACAATGGCAAGATTGGATTGGCGGTATTGCCGCTCAAGGAAAATTTGTAAGCACCAATGCCCTAGGTTACGAAGGCCAAACGGTAAATTTAAACGGAATTGTAAGCGATGGGCCCTATGCAGAAATTAAAGAAATAGTTGGTGGTTATATTATTGTAAAAGCCAATCACCTTGCTGATGCCGTAAAATTAACCGAAGGTTGCCCTACTCTTTTAATGGGTGGAAAAGTAGAAATTAGAGACGTAATGGTCATTAATTAAATGAGTACCTCTCTATCCTCCCCTTTTGTGTAATTAACAATAGCATCTATTAATAAGAAACATGGCACTACCCAATATATTCCAAAAAGAGGTTTCAGAAAAAGTGATTCAACGAATTGAACAACTGAATGTAAACAGCCAAGCTGCTTGGGGCAAAATGAGTGTATCTCAGATGTTAGCCCATTGCAACGTTACCTACGAAATGGTATACAGCGACAAACATCCGAAACCTAATTTTATAATGCGGTTTATATTAACGTCTTTCATAAAAAAGATTGTTACCGGTGAAACGCCTTACAAACGCAATGGGCAAACCGCACCTGCTTTCGTTATTAAAGACAAAAAAAACTTAGAAACCGAAAGAACCAACCTGATTGCTTACATACACAAAACACAGGAATTGGGCGCTTCAAATTTCAACAATAAGGTTTCACATTCTTTTGGGAGATTAAACATGAACGAATGGAATAACATGTTCTACAAACATTTGGACCATCATTTAACCCAATTTGGTGTTTAATTAATTTATGCAAGAACAAGAGCTTATTCCACAATTGTTTAAAACAGAGTACAGAAAAATTATAGCTGTACTCTGTAAATTGTTTGGAACAGTACATATAGAAATTGCAGAAGACATCACAAACGACACTTTTTTATTGGCTGCCGAAACTTGGGGGCTAAAAGGCATTCCAGAAAACCCAACTGCTTGGCTGTATACCGTTGCTAAAAACAAGACCACGGATTATTTTAAGCGTCATAAAATTTTTACCGAAAAAGTTGCTGTTGAAATACAAAAGACACAATCCGGCTTTAGCGAGTTGGAGCTTGATCTTTCGGAAAAAAACATAGAAGACAGTCAATTGCAAATGCTGTTTGCTGTATGCAACCCTATTAACACCAATCAATCTCAAATTGCACTTGCTCTGCGGATACTTTGCGGATTTGGTGTTGAAGAAATAGCCAATGCGCTTTTAAGCACAAAAGACACCATAACCAAACGGCTCTACAGAGCCAAAGCAACTTTACGTGAAAACAACATTGATTTGTCTTTTCCTTCCGAAACAGTATTAGACAAACGGCTAGACAATGTACTTTCCATTTTGTATCTACTTTTTAACGAAGGTTATTTTTCTTCTAACGCTTCTAAGACCATCCGTAAAGAATTATGTTTTGAAGCCATTCGTTTGCTGTACATCTTAACCGAAAACAATCAAACAAACGTCCCTAAGTCGAATGCGTTAATGGCATTATTCTGTTTTCATGCTTCTAGATTTGAGGCGCGCGTAAACCAAATTGGCGAACAGATTTTATACGACCAGCAAGACAAACAACAATGGGATTTTAAACTGATTGAAAAAGGCGAATTCTACCTAAACCTTTCGGCTAAAGGAACAGAAATATCCAAGTATCATTTAGAAGCTTCCATCGCTTTTTGGCACACCCGTACCACTTATATTTCTACCGAAAAATGGGAAAGCATCTTACAATTCTATAACCGACTTTTACAAATTGAATATTCACCTATAACAGCATTAAACCGGACCTATGCTTTGGCCCTAGTCAAGGGAAAAGAAGCTGCCCTGAAAGAAGCTTTGAAAATTGACCTTAAGCAAAACTATCTTTATCATTCTTTATTGGCCGAACTTTACAGCGGGAGTAATACAACAAAAGAAATTGAACACATTACTAAAGCATTACAACTGACCCAAAACGATGCTCATAAAAAGGTGTTAAACGAAAAGTTGAAAAAAGCCTTCAATTGATAATTTATTTTACCCACTCAACGGTACAGTAACTTATACAAATATCAGCGGATTCTCTTGCTCTTCTGTATTGGTAATTCCGAAGCTTATAGTGGGATTTTAATCCGTATTTTGCCTTCATTAGAGAGAACAAATATAATTCAGAATCCAAGCAGATGTTTGAACCCGCTCTTCGGGATTTGCAATTCCGAAGCCTTATCGTAGGATTTTTAATCCGTATTTAGCTTTTTACTTATTGATGTTCTCAACAACAATTGTAAATGAGCTCAAGCGCACTGGGATGAATTATTTCTGTGAAGACACAGAAACGGGCGGTTAGGGATAGACGGATTCTTCCCTAAAGGTCAGAATGATGGGAAAATTATCTAAAAAACGTCAACGAAGTTTAGAACCTCGTTGACGTTGAAAGTTGAATTATCTAAAAAACGTCAACGAAGTTTAGAACCTCGTTGACGTTGAAATATGGATTACTCCCCTATTTCACCAACTTCAGTTTCCTTTTCATGAACTCTAGTTCCTTCATTACCTAATGGAGTTGACAATTAAACGACTGGAGTTACCTTTTTAGGGTATTGTGTGACCAAATAAGGTACTCGGGTCACCAAAAAGGCGACTGGAGTTAGCAAATTACCGACTGCGGTCACTGTTTTAGAGAGTCGACATCCCTTTTTGGCTACTCGAGCCACCATTTCAGGAAGTGGAGTCGCCTTTTAACTAACTACACAGTACCTTTTGAAGTACTGGGGGGTACTTCCGAAGTGGGGGCACCCACATCGGAAGTGGGTCAATTCGCACAAAAAAAGCCATCGCTTGTGGGCGATGGCTTTCCGTATGCTTTGTTAACTTATTTTTTTTAACTACTACTGAGGCATTTGAGACTGCTGTTGAGCTTGCTGTCCTGTAGTGATGTCAATTAATTCGATATCAAAAATTAACGCGCTGTAAGGAGGTATTGTACCTGCTCCTTGTGCACCGTACGCTAATTCTTGAGGAATGTATACTTTAAACTTAGAACCTACAGGCATTAACTGTAGTGCTTCTTGCCATCCTTTAATTACCCCATTTACTGGGAATTCAATTGGCTCTCCTCTGTCTACAGAAGAATCAAAAACAGTTCCGTCTAATAAGGTACCGTGGTAATGTACTTTAACTACATCTGAAGCTAATGGAGTTTCTCCGTTTCCTTCTTCAATAATTTCGTACTGAAGACCAGATTCAGTTACTTGTACGCCTTCTTTTTTAGCATTTTCGCTTAAGAATTCTTCGCCTTTAGCAATATTACCTTGGCTATCTTCTTGGCGTTTTTTCATTTCTTCTTGCATCTTCGCTTGTTTTTCAACTTGCTTAGACATGAAGTATTCTTGAATAATAGCTTGTACTTCGGTTTCAGGAATTACTAAATCGGTAGAATCTAAAACGTCTTGAATACCTTTCTCAACAAGGGCAACATTAACATCTGTGATGTCGCTCATTTTAAAGTTTTGACCAATACTAACACCGAAAGCATAACTTACAGAGTCTTCTGCAGTTGTTACATTTAATGTTTCCGCTTTCTTTTCGTTACAAGAAAATAATGCTGACGCTAATAAAGCGCCTAAAAAGATTTGTTTCATAGTTGTTTTTAGTTGTAAAGTTCAGCTCTTCGCTCTTTTATTTCATCGTCGTTTAGGTATTCGTCGTACGTGCATCTTTTGTCAATCATGCCGTTAGGACCAATTTCTATAATTCTATTGGCCACCGTTTGTGTAAACTCGTGGTCATAAGAAGCAAAAATAACCGTACCTGCGTAGTCGATTAAGTTGTTGTTTAATGCAGTAATAGATTCTAGATCTAAGTGGTTGGTTGGTTCGTTCAGTAAAAGAACATTAGCGTGTTGCAGCATCATTTTAGACAACATACAACGTACTTTTTCACCACCCGAAAGCACATTGGCTTTCTTTAAAGACTCTTCACCAGAAAATAACATTCTACCTAAGAACCCTCTAACAAACGTTTCGTCTGCTTCTGGATCATTAGTGTATTGCCACAACCAGTCTACTAAGTTTTTGTCTGTATTAAAGAAAGGGCTATTGTCTGAAGGCAAATAAGCCTGCGTAGTTGTTACCCCCCATTTAAATTCACCAGCATCTGCTTTTTCTTTGCCCATTATAACTTGGAAGAAGGCATTAATGGCATTGCTGTTTTTAGAAAGAATAGAAACTTTATCTCCTTTGTCTAGGTGTAAATCTATTCCTGTGAAAAGCTTACCCTCGTCGTTGCTTTTTTCTAAACCTTCAATAGAAAGAACTTCGTTACCGGCTTCTCTTTCTTGTGTAAAGATAATCCCCGGGTATCTTCTAGACGATGGTTCAATTTCAGAAACATCCATCTTATCCAACAATTTCTTTCTAGAAGTAGCTTGCTTAGACTTGGCCGCATTGGCGCTAAAACGCTCAATGAAAGACAACAGTTCTTTTTTCTTCTCTTCGGCTTTCTTATTCTTATCCGAAAATTGTTTAGCCGCTAATTGGCTAGAGTGGTACCAGAAACTGTAGTTACCGGTATATAATTTAATTTTCTGACGGTCTACATCTACAATGTGCGTACAAACGGTGTCTAAGAAGTGACGATCGTGAGACACAACAATTACCGTATTTTTAAAGTTGAAAAGGAAGTCTTCTAACCATACAATGGTTTCAACATCCAAATCATTGGTAGGTTCATCTAATAGAAGTACATCTGGGTTACCAAATAAGGCTTGGGCCAATAATACCCTTACTTTGTATTTCCCTTCAATTTCTTTCATGGGTAAGTAGTGTAAATCTTCGCCCACACCTAAACCACTTAAGAAACCGGCTGCATCACTTTCGGCATTCCAACCGTCCATTTCTGCAAATTCACCTTCTAGAGTAGAAGCTCTTTCACCGTCAGCTTCGGTAAAATCTTCTTTTGCATAAAGGTCATTTTTTTCTTTCATAATGTCCCACAATTGCTTGTAGCCCATTATTACCGTATCCAAGACATTAAATTCGTCAAAAGCACGGTGATCTTGCTTTAGAACGGCCATTCTTTCTCCTGGCGACATTAATACTTCACCAGAAGTGGCGTCTAAATCTCCCGAAAGGATTTTAAGGAAAGTAGATTTACCCGCTCCGTTGGCTCCAATAACACCATAACAGTTACCTGGAGTAAATTTTATATTAACATCTTCGAATAATAGCCTTTTGCCAAATCGTAAAGATATACTAGATGCTGATAACATATATTGTTTTTATTTTAGAAGGGTCAAAGTTAGAATAATTAGTCCACAGTATAAAAGAATACTCTTTTTACTGAACCAGAATTATGCTATCTCCTTTTAAAGCCGGAATAACATTGTAAACATCGGTTCTTAGACAGAATTCTATGTCTTTTTTAATATTTAATCGGTTTAATCTTCGTACATGCGAACATTCCGAAAGGAAGGAAAGCATATCGTCGCCTGCGTTTAAGAACGTAGAATGCGCTACAATTGCGGCATCGTGTTCTAGGGAATAATTGTCTTTTAATAAGTCTATTAATGCACCCGCAAACAGCGTATCTTCTAAGTTTACGCGGCCTTTCCAACCGGCACAGAAAATAACTACATCTTTGTCTTTCTTAGTTACATATTCTGCAATAGAAGATATATTTAAGAAGGCGCCAATCAATACTTCATCGGCAGCTCTAGATCTATTAATGGCAATGGTTCCGTTGGTGGTAGTGACCCCCAACGATTTGCCTCTAATATTTTCATTCATATAACTGAAAGGAGAATTACCAAATTCAAAACCTTCCACAATATCACCGTTACGTTCGGCGGCAGCTAAATAGCCTTTTTGCTGAAGTTGCTTGCATTCTTCTACTTCACAAACCGGAACAATTTCTTTAATACCGTGTGCGGTAGCCGTAACCATGCAAGAAGTAGCGCGTAGGATATCTACAACAACTACTATTTTACCCTCTATATCGTATAGATCTATTAATTCTGGGGATAGACAAACATCAATATTTCTCATAATCTAATTCACCAACCAACTTCTAAACAAACGGTGGTTTAACCACTTCCGCCTGAAGAACTTTGTTTCTTATTTCAATCTGAATTTTTGTACCTAAAGCAGAAAATTCCTTTTCTACATAACCAATGCCTATACCTAAATTTAATACGGGTGAAATACCGCCCGAAGTTACTGTTCCAATCTGAAGATTCTCTGAATTCAGTATGGTATAATCTTTTCTTGGTATGCCTTTTTCTTCCATTTTAAAGTATACCAATTTTCTTTTTACGCCTTTCTCGCGCATTGGTGTACTTCCCAAGAACGGAATGTCTTTTTTGGTAACCCAGCCTAAACCGGCTTCCATAGGTGTAGTGTAATCGTCTATATCGTTACCGTAAAGGCAATATCCTTTTTCTAAACGAAGGGTATCTCTAGCACCTAAACCACATGGCAAAAGACCAAATTCTTTACCGGCTTCCAAAAGTGCTTTCCAAACCTTCTCTCCTTTTTTCTTCGGAATAAGAATTTCGTAACCACCTGCTCCGGTATAGCCTGTTTCGGAAACCATAATGCCTTCTATATCGCAAACGGTAAAATAACCAAAATTGTAGTAGCTAAGTTCTTCTAAAGGTTCTTGTGTAAGTTTTTGAAGTACATCAGTGGCCTTTGGGCCTTGTAAAGCTAACAAACAGAACTCGTCCGATCGGTTTTCTATGTCGCAATCAAAAGCGTTATTCTGTATAATCCATCTAAAGTCTTTATCAATATTAGAAGCATTTACAACCAACATATAGCTGCCTTCTTCAATCTGATACACTAATAAATCGTCTACAATACCGCCTTTATTATTCATAAGGCAACTGTATTGTATTTTACCATCCACAAGTTTACCTACATCGTTAGAGCAAATACTCTGAATTAAGTCATACGCTTCGTTACCATAAATAAAGAATTGGCCCATGTGTGAAACATCAAACAAGCCTACCTTTTCTCTAACAACAAAATGTTCTTCTTTGTCTGAAGAATACCTTACAGGCATGTCAAAACCAGCAAAGGGAATTATTTTTCCTCCTAAATCTCTGTGAACTTGATCTAGAGGTACTTTTTTAATCGTTTGTTCCATATTGAAACAGCTCTAATTGATTTTCTAGTAAACGAAATGATTTTCTGTGGTGCATGGTAACGCCATATTTTTGTATTGCGCTACGATGATCTTTGGTAGGATAGCCTACATTTTTACTCCAAGCATAATCCGGAAACGTATTTCCCAAATCTTCCATTAAGCGGTCTCTGTATACTTTGGCTAAAATGGAAGCTGCTGCAATACTAGCAAATTTTCCATCGCCTTTTATGATACACTCGAACGGAACTTCTTTATAAGGCGTAAAGCGGTTTCCATCTATTAAAAGGAAATCGGGTGGTGGCTTCAATTGTTCAAGTGCTCTATGCATAGCCAAGAACGAAGCGTTTAATATATTTATAGAATCTATTTCTTCTATACTAGCCTCTGCAATGGCATATGCTATGGCTTGTTCTTTTATTCCAAGAAATAATTCTTCTCGTAACTTTTTATTTATTTTCTTTGAATCGTTAAGGCCAACTAGTGTATGATTTTCTGGCAAGATGACAGCCGCGGCCACAACGGGTCCAGCTAAACAGCCTCTGCCCACTTCATCTACTCCGGCTTCTATACGATTGCTATTTAAATAAGGTTTCAGCATTTCAAACCGTTGAAATTAGTCAAATATTTACACTTACTAAAACAATTGGAAACATGACTTCAGAACAAGAAAATCCTTGGAAAATTTTAAGCAGCAAAGAAGTTTATGAGACCCCGTGGTTTAAAGTTAGAAAAGACGAAGTAATTAACCCCGCTGGCAATGAAACCATTTATACCAGTGTCCGTTTTCAGAATTATGCTTTAGGAATTATACCTATAGATAAAGAAGGAAATACTTGGTTAGTTGGGCAATACCGTTACCCTTTAGACGAGTATTCTTGGGAAATCCCAATGGGCGGTGGCCCCTTAACCGACGATATTCTAGATTCGGCAAAAAGAGAATTAAAAGAAGAAACGGGTATTGAGGCTCAAAAATGGATGGCTTTTCAGCGTTTGCATACTTCAAATTCGGTTACCGACGAAGTTGGCTTTGTTTATTTAGCTGAAGAATTAACTTTTGGGGAAGCAGAACCCGAAGAGTCGGAAGATTTACAAGTGAAAAAATTACCCTTTAGAGAGGTATATCAAATGGTGCTGGATAATGAAATAACGGATGCTATTTCGGTAGCCGCTATTTTACGGCTACCTGCAATTTTAATGGAAAAGGGTTATACTATTTAGGTTTATAGCCCGCTGGTAACTTTAATGCTGCTCCTGGATGAAGATCATCTTTTTGGTATTCATTCAGTTTCATCATTTCTGTAATGGAAACATCTAATTTTTTAGCAATGGCGTAATAAGAATCCCCTTCTGCAATTACATAACGGTATTCTCCTTGTACTAAAACTACCTTACCTTTTTGGCTAGAAACCGAAATACCGGCATCTGCCATAGATGCTGTTTTGGTATAATCGTGCTCATGCGATTCTTTATGTTCTACCTCTTCCGTAATCCTTAATCGGGTTCCTGGTGTAACATCGTTTGTTTTCAGGTTATTTAGACTTTTAATTTTGTCTACCGAAGTACTACATATCTTAGCGATAGAAAATAAGGTGTTTTTCGGAAGTACCGTATAATAACCAGAACCATCGTATTTGTAATATTTCACGCCCGCGTTGTAGCCCGTATTAAACGGAACAAAGGTTTCGTGTTTCTCTCTGTTTTGCGTTAGATATTCTTTAGATGCCGAAGGATCTACCTGTTCTTCGTGTTTTTCATCTTTAAAAGTGGCACTTACTGGCGCAATTAAATCATCATCGTGTGAACTTCTTTTAACCCGAAGTGGTGCATATGCTTTTAAATTTTCATGTTCTAGGTTGTTCAGCTCTTTTAATTCCTTAACACTCATATTAAACTGAACAGCAACCTCGTCAAGTGATTTTGCTGGTTCAACAATATAAACCATTGTTTTAGGTTCGTATTTCCCACCGCTTACAATAGAAAATTCAATTCTTCGGTTTAATTGTCTGCCGGCTTCATTATCGTTGGTAGCAATGGGGTTACCTTCACCAACAGCATTTACAATAATATGACTTCCCTTTAAACCATGAGTCACTAAATAACGGTAAGCCGCTGTACCTCTTTGTTCAGAGAGAAGGGCATTGTATTCTTTAGAGCCTATAGCGTCTGTATGCGCACTGATTTCAATTTTAAGAGCATGGTTTTCCTTAACAAAAGCAATTAGTTCGTCTAAAACCTTAACAGCCTCCGGACGAAGTTGTGCTTTATTAAAATCGAAGTAAATGTTTTCGAAAGGAACACGAGAAGCCACGCCCATACCCGCCATTTGTAACGACTTTGTATTTAATGGTTTATCGGAAGCATAAACTTCAATATCGGTGGCTTTATAGTTTTTTTGCTGTGTAAGCAAATCTCCGTTGTCTTCCATTACCACCCGGTAATCACGATTTGGATCTAAACTTGCAAACACAAAAACACCCTCTTCATCGGTTTCCGTTGTCTTTAAAACTTTACCCAAAACATCTGTAAGCATTACTGTAATTCCTTGTTTGGGCTTATTATTCATGTCAATCACTTTCCCTCTAATAGAAATTGTTCCTGAAGAAGGTGTGTCATCTTTACGAATAGTTGCTAATAATGCTTCTCTACTTCTAATGGTAAACTTATAGATATCATCGTTACCAAAGCCTTTTTCTCGATTCGAACTTAAATACCCAAGGCTATCGCCCAATGCTATTGAAAAGTCATCTCGGTTAGAATTAAATGGAAGTCCAATATTACGTACCGTTGAAAAGCCCTTTCCCTTGGCTATAAAAATATCTAACCCTCCAAAACCTTCGTGACCGTTTGAAGCAAAAAACAACACCTTTTCTTTTGGATAATACTGGGGACTAATTTCGGCATATTTAGTATTTACTTTAGCACCAAGATTTTTAGAAACGGACCACTCTCCACTTGCTTTATTAAAAACCGATAAATAAATGTCGTGTTGGCCATAACCACCCGGTCTTTTAGAAACAAAGAACAAACTGTCCCCTTTTGGAGAAATAGCTGGTTGGGCATTCCATTCCCCTTTCATGTTTATACTTTCTGGTAAGTGTACTGGCGGTGTCCATTTTCCATTTGCTGCTTTTTCAGTAACATAAATAGCACAATTGTAGCCTTCGTTACCTGGGATTACTTCGTCACAACGGGTAAAATAATATTTCTTTTTATCGGCCGTAAAAGAGCCTGCTCCGTCATTAAATTTTGTATTCACTACACCAAACCCATCAATAGCACTGTCTAAAGGCATTAATTTCCATTGTAAAGAATCTTGTTGCTCAAAACGAAAATTATCTAAAAATGCACCTCCCAATCGGCCATATATAGCATCGTCTTCAGATTCTATTCTTGAGGAGGCAATTACTAACGAGGTATCGTTTTCATAAATTGCTGGTGCAAATTCTGAATGCTCGGTATTTAACGGTGCTCCCGGATTATGAAATCTAAAATCTCTTAAGGGTTCGGTAAAAGCTTCCAAAGCCAACAAACATCCGTTATAATGCAAGGTAGCTTGTTCGGGAATATCGTCGTGTTCGCCTTGCTTTTCGTAGTTGGCTATAAAGTCTTCAAACTCTTTACTGGCATCGTAGTATTTACCATTTGTCTTAAGCATTAATGCGTGGTAAAACGTAGCTAACGGAAATAAATCTCCAGCCAATTGGTTCGCTCTACCGTACCAAATTTCAGCATCTTTATAATCGAAAAACATACGGTAACATTCTGCTAATTTAAAAGCAGCGTATGGATTATCTGGATGTTTTTCTAGTTCCTTTCTATAATATTCTGCCGCCAAGAAATAATCTTCTACAGAAAAGTACTTATCCCCGTAAATGATATTTTGTGTTTTCTTTTCGGGATCAAAAATATGGGTTTCTGCCTGTGTGTAAAACGAGATGGCAAAAAGCGTGATTAATAATATGTATGGAATTAATATCTTCTTCATAGTTTAAATAGAGTCTATTTTGACTTTTACCAAGAAACAACCCTTTGTTTTGATTATTCCAGTCATTTGAAGGTCTATCATATAATTGGTATTCCGTATTGAAATAAATCTAAAAGACCTAAATACGCGGTGTTGCTATTTTTTTTCTGGAATGGCTTTTCACTTGCATTATCTTTAAAGATATTTCCCAAGCTCCTTGTCCGTTGGTTACATACCGTAAACTGGAGGTATTATAATCATAACTGAAGGCTAAAGTATAGGCATCGTTCCCAATTCCTAATGAACCAATAAACGCATCGTCTAAACGGTACCAAGCTCCTATAATTAAATCCATATTTTTAGTAAGTTCCTCTCTACCGGCATTGCCTGTGATGCCATAGTTTAGATAAGCCCCGAAATTTAACAAATGACGTTGGCTTTGGTGCATGTACAAAACATTAGGGGAAATACTAACCCAGTTTGAAATTTGGTATTCAACACCAGCGTGTGCTTTAAATAAAACGGGTAATCGGCTGGTTTCATTATCTACAAATGATTCATTGGGCTGATTGATGTGATAGGCAGCCAGACCAGCAAAAGCACTCCATTTTCTGTACTTATATTCGTGGCCCGGATTAAAATAATACATCATACCAAAACTAATATCGGGGTACAATGTTCCTGTTCTAATCTGGTCTTCCGTTGGTGTTTTGTTCACATCAAAACCTATATAGGGGTTGTATTGTTCGCCCCACTGGAGATTAGAAAAATCTACTGTTTTCTGTACCAAACCCACCTGTAATCCGAAAGAAATGTCTTGAGATCCATCTTGGGTTAACTGTAAATTATAGGCAAAAGTTGCGTTAGCACCCGTTGTATTTAAATTGCCATCGCCCGCTCTGTCGTTGTAAACCGAACCACCAAAACCACCAAAATGCTTTTCCTGCAAACCACTTTTAGTATAAAGCGGTACTACTACAGAAACCTGACTGGTTACATAAGGGGTTACTATACTTTTCCATTGAGAGCGGTAATTTGAACTGAAAAACAAATTTTGCTCTTCCCCAGCTAATGCCGGATTCAAATACATTTCGGAAGAATAGTATTGGGAGAACATAGCATCCTGTGCCTGTATTTCACTAAAAGAAACCAACAACACCAAGGCCAACAAAAGGATATTTGATAGTAGCTTTTTCATTACTTAAGAAGTGTAATAGTGCCCTCCTTATTCACCTTCTGTTTATCTATAAATTTGCACCTTAAGGTATAGGTGTAAACACCCAAATCGTCTTGTTTGTTGGTATTATTATTCTCACCTGTCCAACCTATATTTTGGGCCTGTGAAAGGTTGTTGGTTTCATAAATCAAATCTCCCCAACGGTTATATATAGCAAAATAAAAGTCTTCTTCAATTAGACCTTCGCCATATACTTTAACAGCTCTGTTTTCTGGATTCTGTGCTTTCGGTGAAAAAACATTCGGTACAAAAAGCACTTTTGAAATTTTAACATTAATAAACAAAGAGGTAGAATCTTTACAGAAATTAATGGCATCTGAAGCAATTAGTTGGGCTTCAAAAATACCTTCTTCATTATAAAGCACTGGCGGAATTTGTTCTTGCGTAAACTGGAATTCTTCCGTTGCTGAAGTTTCTATATTCCAAACATAAGAAGCATTTACAGCAATTGTATTGTTGGTAAACGTTACTTCATTTTCAGGATTAATATATTGGCTTGATGCCGAAATGGCTGCCAAAGGCGCTTTGGTAAAGATGATGAGTTTATTGGCGGTGTCTGCCCCACATCGGTTTGTATGAACTAGATAGAATCGAACACTATCGTTTTGCCTGTCCGAATTATAATTGAAAATAGTATCCTTCAACTTCGTATCGTCAAAAATTCCATTAGCATAATTGGGTACAATCCATTCAAATGTTGACGAAGCACTTCCTTTAGGCGAATAATTGGCTAAAAGTTCTATTTCGGCATTATTACACAAACTGTCTGTACCAATAATTGACACACTAGGAATACTATCGAAAACAACTTTAGCCGTATCAAAATTGGTACAACCATAGGTGGTGTTTTCAACAAATAGCGTATAATAACCCGGTAATGGAGCTCTTAAAGTATCTGTTGTTCCGCCGTTACCTGTGCTAATTGCGTCACTTACTGCGGGTAAATTAGTAGCATTATAATACCATTGTATTTTTGGTGTTGTTACCGCTGTATAATCACCCGCTACTAAGAAAGTATCGGCTCCCTCGCAGAAATTCAGTTCAGCAAAACCTTTAGAAAAACTGGCTTCTGGTAAGGCTATAACGTTTACCGAAACATAATCAAAGGCTTTACAATAGCTCAACTGCTTGTCGGATACTTGAAGTTTAATATTTTTTGTACCTGAACTTGTTGACGTAAAAACAGGGTTTTGTTGACTTGCCGTATTTAAATCTACCCCAAACGAAGGCGACGAAGACCATGCAATGGTATGCGTTCCTGTTCCTCCTTCGGCTAAATTGGTATCGTGACCTAAAGTAATGGTATCAAACTGACATACTGTTCTGTTTTCCTCACCCGGGTTGTGCGCATACGCAAACAATTGATTGTTTTTAGATAATGTTATAGAAGCTGAATCGGCACAACCCGTAATTCCAATAACTTTCAGTTTGTATTCAATTGAGTTGCTTAAGCCTATTTCAGCGGCATCAAAAACCGGAACTACCATTGATTTAGTTGACTGAACGCCTGAACCTATTTTTATCCATTCGTAAGAAGCAATGGACGTGACGTTTACATTGGCCAGTAATTGTACATTTTCATCAAAACACAAAGTTGAAGCCGTAGATTGTGAATTCGATTTAATTAAATCTATCCCCACCGTTAAATCGTAAGAACTAATGGTAATTGCATTTTCAGCAAAACAGCCGGTTTTGTTATCTGTCACTTTTAGATTTACCGTTTTATTCCCATTAACTTCAATTCCTGTTTTAGAAGCCGAAGGATTGGACAATGGATCTACAGATGTCCATAAATACGTTAGATTAGTACTGTAAAAATCTTTTACCAAGACTGCCGAAAGCGTATCACTTCCGCCTGTGCACACATTTCCGTATAATGCCTGAATATCTACTTCTGGAATAATTCCCACTACTAAAGCCGTGTCTTTTGCAGTACAACCTACCGAATCGGTAATGGTCAAAACAAGTTCTTCTGCTACACTACCCGGAACCGTAACTTCGGGCGTTTCGGACGTTTTATTGGCTATATAAGTTGACGCCCAATTGTATTGGTAGAGATTAGTTGTTTTTGGTGTACCACCAGAAACTAGTGCACTAATGTTCTTAGCACCCGGCGCACAAATAAATAAAGAATCGTCTAGAGAAATATTAATTTCGGCATTCCATAAAACCGCTATAGAATCTTTTGTAACACAACCTTTTTCATCCTGAACCACAACATATACATAATGACTTGTGCCTGGAGTAACTGCACCAATAGAAACGGCCGTATTATCTAAACTTGGGCTAGCAATAGAAACTGTTTCTGGACTAGACCATAAATAGGTATAGTTTGGCGTTACTGGTTTTGTGTTATTTTCTACCGAAGGAGTAACTTCAAATTCTAAATCACCTTCTTCAAAACAAGAAGTTGTTCCTTTTAAAGCGGAAATAGAAGCTGCTAAATTGTATACCTCTACATCAACAGAATCTTTGGCCATACAAAGCGTTTGATCATCTGTTACTTCAACATATATTTTTGTGTCTGCCGAAAGTTGTACGTCAGTTTTAGAACCATTCGGATTCGAGAATGTTCCCGCTCCCGACCACTGAATATCCATTCCACCAACAAAATCTTGGATAGAAACAACTTCTAAGGTATCGGCAACTTCAGTACAAATTGATGTCAATGCCGACAGAATACTCACTTCCGGTTTTAAACCCGAAACATAAGTAGTGTCTTTATGCACACACCCTAAAGAATCGGTCACGGTTAGTACTAATTCTTCAACACCTCTGGTGGTTAAAGTTACTTCTGGTGAAAGCTCCGTATTGTCCGTTATTATTGCCGATGGTTCCCAAACGTATTCATATGTTCCGTCCGTGAAAGCAGTACCACCATTCACAGTTGTATTTATAGTTACACTTCCCGGAATACAGATAAACGTAGTGTCTTTGTTTACCAAACTTAAATTGGTTTGTACGTTCTTGTTCCAAAAAAGGTCTACCGTGTCTTGGCCAAGACAACCCAATTTATCTTCAATTTGTAAAAAAACTGAAGTAGAAACTCCTCTATCTACCGTTCCAGTATCAATAGAAACAACTTCATCTGTTGTAGAAGAAAAATCTAATCCGGTGGCATTAGAACTCCAAGTATAGATGTAGTCTACCGTACTATTTATAGGGATGCCACCAGTTGAAGAAGAGGCGTCAACTGTTTTTGCGCCTTCCCCATAACAGGAGATTAAACCATCTGCTACGGTAATTTTAGCGTTTAACAAATAATCATCAATCAATACAGAGTCTTCTGCAACACAACCCGTAAACTGATCTTGAACAGTAACTTTATACCTTTCCGTCTGCGTCTGACCAATAACCACTGCCGAATCTAAATTGCTTACAACATTGGCAGAAGGCGACCATGAATAATCAAACGGCCCTACTTTACTATCTTTTAAAACACTGAAAAGAGTATCTTCTACTCCTTGGCAAATGCTATCAAATTTGGCAATTATTTCAATCCCAAAACGAATCCCAATAGCCGAAAGTGAATCCTTAGCCGTACAAGCTAAGGCATCTTTTGCTTGTACAAATACTTGTAATGCGTCTCCTAAAGGCAATAAAATAGTAGCACTATCTGTATTAGAATTATTCACCAAATTAGAAGGCGACCAAGAATATGTATAACTTGGAGCGCCACCTGTTGTAGTAGCTACGTTTAATTCAACTTCTGTTGGTACGCAAGAAAATACGGTATCTTCTAAAACGGAAACGGTTAATGGTGTATCCCAAATCACACTTACTTCGGTAGTATCCTGACAACCATTTTTATCTTCTACTGCTAACTCATACAAAACCGTATCTACCGTAGTTGGTAAATAGTTCAGTGTTACACTTTCTGTAGTGTCTTCTGGTAAAAAGTTTGTACCACTACCGTTTAAATCATTCCATTGGTATTTGTATTTTTCTCCCGAAGAAATTACCGTTCCCCCCAAGGTTTTAGAAGCATCTAAAACAATAGAATCGTTGTAACAAACTATGTAAGGTTGTGACGGGCGATTAGCTGCAATTGCCGCTGCTAATAGTTTCTTCACTTTATAAGAAACCGTCGCAGTGTCCGAACATCCAGTTGATTGATCTTCCGTAATGGCTCTATAAGTATAAATACCATCTATTGGTTGAGTTGGATTAATGCTTACAGAATTAGAGACAAAGTTCTGCGTAGGCATTTCGTGCCAAGAATATTGGTAAGGACCGTATTCATTACCCGGTATTAAAACATTTACGCTTAACTCATTTGCTAGATTTGGGCATAAAACAGAATCACGAACATTAATTTCCGTTCTTAATTGTGTGTTTACCAACACTACCGAATCAATAACTACACAACCTAAAGAATCAAACGCTGTCAATAGAACATAAGCCGTATCGTATGGCTGGGTATTTGAAAACTGAATTTCAACAGTATTTTGAACACTACTTCCTGTTATAATTGCTGCGGTTTCGGTAGGGTTTAAAATTTCCCATTGATAAGAATAATTAGGAACACCACCAGTAGTAGAGGCCACATTAATAATTTGTGAACCTGAATTACATACAATAGCAGTATCAACATCTGCTTCTATAATAATTTCAGAATTCCAGAAAATTTTAGTTGTGGTTGTATCTAAACACCCAATAGAATCTCTTATAATTAATCGGGTGGTTGAAGTTGTTCCTTCATACCCAGCTACCAGAACAGCCATCTCGTTTAAAGAATCGGCTATACCAACAAAACTTTCTCCTTGGCTAACAATTGATCTCCAGACATACGTTAAATCACCATACAATCCGCTTGAATTTTTACCACTAAGAAATAAGGTATCCTCAAAACATACATAATGTTTAGAATACAGATTATCCATTGTGTCTGTAATCACAGGATTAATCTCTCTAACCTCTATAAAAACCTTTTCACGACTGGTGCAACCTTCATAGCCCGAATCTTCATTATTATCGGAAACTAAAACATCTGCTTGAAAATTACCGGCCTGATTCGAAAAGAAAACACCTTTATTATCGAACTTATTAATCACTTTAGGACCAAACCAACCATAAGAATATTGACCAGAACCACCATTTACAGATACGGTTAAAGTATCATTTAACCCAACGCATAAAGGGTCATATTGCACATCTACTTCAACCTCAAATTCTTTAAGAACTAAATATACTGAATCTCTTTGCGCACAACCCAAGGCATCTTCTACATCTAAGTATAAAAAAGTACTACCTGAAGTATCATCCGTAATTAAAATTGTTTCTCTATCATCTTCAGAACCAGCTCCTAAAATAACTTTGGTTGGATCTTCTACTGTCCATTTATATAAGTAAGGATCTACTCCCGAAAAAGGACGTCCACCAACCACATCTGCATGAAAATCTTCATTGGTAGTTGGGGTTACACAAAGAATTACGGTATCGTATATATCCTGAATTAATAAGGTTATCTCATCATTATGATAAAAATTAACCGTGTCCCTATCAATACAACCGGCATTATCTTTCGCTTCTAAAATGTACTTATTTTCACCAGAAATAGACGGAACCGCTTTAAGTACTGGATCCGAAACATCTTTCATATAATCACCTATGTTAGATGGTCTCCAATTGTAACTTATCCCAAAACTAGAAGAACTGGCCGTTCCATCTATTAATAAAGTATCCTGAAAACAAACTGAATCTGGTTGTGCAAAACCACCTATTACGGAAGCCTGCGCATTCACATCAGACAATTGAACAATTACGGTATCGTAAATTGAACATTGACCATTATCAAACTGAAAATAATATTCCCCTATTGAATTTATGGGCAACGTTGAAGTAACTGAATTTTTCACAGCTAAATCAGTAAAAGAAGGATTAGATGAACTCACAAAAATAGAATCGCCTGTAGATGTAGCGTATAAATCAAACGATTGATCTTTACAAACTAAGCTATCACCCACAATATCTATTGTTCTGTTTAAGTCTATTGTTGCTGTTGCTGAAGTTAAAACCGTTTCATTGGCTAATAAATCATAACCAGAACTTGGTGAACTAGCGTCCCACTCTAATAATTGCGAAATAGTGGCCAGTTGAAATGTAGTATTTAATACCCCAGAACAGCTATTTATTGTTGCAGAAATTACCACAAGCGTATCCTGTGTGCCGTTTAAGAGTTCGGCTGAAACTGGAGGTAAACCAGTAGCAGAAGTATTTGTAGAAAGACTTATTGTAATGGAGGAATCGGCTTCATTCTTACCTAAAACAAGATTTGAATAAAAAGATGGGTAATCTATAGAATTCCATTTTCCGTTATCTAGAACCTGTAATTCTGAAAAATTGATAACAGCAGGAGATGCATAAAAGGATACCTCAGAATTAGCTAAAGCCCAGTCTCTACCCGTGTTATTTTCAATAATAATCGGAAAATACGCGGTATCATTTTTTATATAAGAGGGAATTTTTACTGTTAAAGACTGTGCCTTCAAACCAAAAAAAGAACCCCAAAATACTATTCCAAAAAGAAGAATTAATAATTTCTTCATAATTCAAATTAGAGCATCTATTTAGATTGCTCACACAAAGTTATTAAAGGTTTGTAAATTTTACCTTTATTAGTGGCACTTAATATTTTATACGCCGTATGATTACTACGTTTATAGGAAGATATAGTCAACAAAAATGCAATAAAAAATGATCTTTTGGCTCTCTAAAACAATTTATTACCTTTTTCTACCGTGTACATTATTAGCTATCACCCTGTTATTCTCTTTATTTTCTAAAAAGCCAAAAACCAAGAAAAAGTACTTAATCTACACCGCAGTGCTTTTTTTCTTATTCACGAACCCTTTTATATCCAATTTTGCATTTAAACTGTTAGAAGGCGAACCTGTACCCTACCCTAGCCATAAATATTCTACCGCTATTGTTTTAACAGGTATGTTAAACATTGACAAAACTCCGCATGACCGTATTTATATGGGCGCTGCTGCCGATCGTTTTTACCAAGCTTTAGAATTATACGATAAAGGCTTAGTTGAAAAAATTTTAATTACCGGCAGTCATGGTATAATTATAGGCGATTACCCCGCTGAAGCCACTCTATTGAAAAAAGCTTACCTGCACGCAGGGGTTAAAGAAGATGACCTTATACTTGAAACAGAATCCAGGAACACTTATGAAAATGCTTTATTCACTAAAGCCCTAATTAAAAAGAAAAACCTAAAGGGCCCTTTTATTCTTATTACTTCGGCATTCCACATGCCTAGATCTTCGGGATGTTTTGAAAAACAAGGTATTAAAACCGATTATTTCCCCGTTCATTTTATAACTTCAGATACACATTACACCTTAGATCAATTAATTATTCCATCTGCAGATGCTTTACAAAAATGGAATATTTTAATACATGAAAGTATAGGGTTACTTGCTTACAAGTTATTGGGAAGAATATGAATCGTGCGGCACATTTTAAACGTTTAAAAGAAACATCTAAATGGGATGTGGTAATTATTGGTGGCGGTGCCAGCGGTGTGGGCGTAGCCCTAGAATCCGTTTCAAAAGGTTTTAAAACCCTTTTGGTTGACCAAAGCGATTTTGGAAAAGGGACTTCTAGTAAAAGCACCAAACTTATACACGGTGGCATACGGTATTTACAATACGCCGATTTTAAATTGGTATATGAAGCCCTTCACGAAAGAAGCTTTTTACTTGAAAATGCTTCAGACTTTGTGCAAGAATTTCCGTTTGTTATCCCTACCAAAAACTTTATTGAGAATGCTTATTATTACATAGGAACCAAAATTTATGATTTTCTTTCTGGTTCCGAAAAAGTTAAAAAGAGCAAGTGGGTCTCTAAAAAAGGTTTAAACTCCTATTCATCGGATTTTAAATCTTCTCGTTTTAAGGGAGGTATTGAATATTCCGACGCACAATTTGACGATACCCGTTTTCTATTCGGGTTAGCAAAAAAGATAGAAACGGAAGGTGGATGTTTGTTGAATTATGTACAGGTAAATCAATTCAATTATGCTGAAGATAAGATTCAATCGTTAGAATTAACCGATTTACATTCCGGATCTACTTTTGAAATAGAAGCCAACTTAGTGGTAACCGCTACCGGTGCTTTTTCAGGTTCAATTAAAAATGCCCCTAATTCCGAAAATTTCGATTTAAAGCTTTCCAGAGGAACACACATAGTAATCAATAAAGATGTTTTAGAAATTAATAAAGGAATTTTAATCCCTAAAACTTCCGACGGAAGAATCCTTTTTGCATTGCCTTGGCATAATAAAATATTGATTGGCACTACAGACGTAGCACAAGATAAAGCCAATTTTGAACCCAATTTTACCAAAAATGAAATCAAGTTGATGTTAGCTACCATCAATGACTATTTTAGAATAAACATTTACGAAGAAGACATAAAAGCCGTTTTTTCTGGACTAAGGCCATTAATAGTACACAAAGGCAATAGTCAAAAAACCAAAAGTGTTTCTAGAAAACACATTGTAGAAAAGTTATCTAACAACCTTATAAATATTAGCGGTGGTAAATGGACTATTTTTAGAAAAATGGGACAAGATGTAATTGAAAAAGCAGTTGCTTCTGGCCTTCTGAAATCCGGTTCTACAACTAATTTTTCTTCAGAAATAAAAGATACCTCTCCTTATAAGAACTTAGATTATAATACGCTGAATGATGCTAAAATCATACAGCTAACCAAATATTCTTGCCAAGAAGAATGGGCGGTAAATGTAGAAGACATTATTGGCCGTAGATTACGATTGTTGTTTTTAGATGTAGAAAAAGCACTTTTCTATACCCCGCTAATTGCCAATACAATGGCTTCGGTATTAAATAAAGACGAAGATTGGGTGACAGGAACAAATAGAAAAAGTGAAAATTTTAAGTCGACAATATTCTATTGATAAAGACTTCGCTCCATAATAATTTGCTCTACACCTTCTGGCACTAAATATTTTATCGGTGATTTTTCTTTAATCAGGGTTCGAATATAAGAAGCAGAAATATCTACCATGGGGGCGTCAATTCGCTCAAAATGAGTTTCTTCAATCTGAACTTCTTTATCTGAAAAAGGTCTTGGGTAAACGTAAAGCTTGTGGTATTTCAGTATTTCTTCATAGTTTTTCCACTTATGAAAATTGGTCAAGTTGTCTTCTCCAATCAAAAGACTGAATTCATAAGTTTTAAACTTATCGGCTAAATGAGTTAGAGTTGTTGCAGTGTAACTTGGTGTTGGTAAATGGAACTCAACATCGGTAATATCGAACTGGGGATTTTCTTCCACAACTGATTTCACCATATCGTAACGGTCAAATTCGTGTGCTAAGGAAGCTTTGTTTTTGAAGGGATTTTGTGGGGAGATAACAAACCAAACTTTATCTAAGTCGGTTTTGTTGAGTGCCGCTTGAGCTACAATTAAGTGCCCTATGTGCAATGGATTAAAAGACCCGAAGAATAAGCCAACTTTCATGCTCCTATTCGGTCTATTAAATCGGATGCGTTGGTAACGGCTTCTTCTAAGTTGGCGTTTACTACAGTATAATCGAATTCTTTTTCAAATTCGAGTTCATCACGCATTTTATCAATTCGCTTGGTCAAGCTTTCCTCTGTTTCTGTACCTCTAGAAATAAGTCTTTTCTTCAACTCTTCTAAACTGGGCACTTTAACAAAAATTCCAACAGCCCGTTCTTGGTAAAGTTTTTTAAGGTTTATACCTCCAACTACATCTACATCAAAAACCACATGTTTCCCTTGTTCCCAAAGGCGAGTTATTTCAGATTTCGGGGTTCCGTAAAAAGTACCTTTGTAAACTTCTTCCCATTCTGCAAATTCGTTGTTTTCAACTTTTTTCTGAAACTCCTGCTGGTGATAAAAAGTAATAATCCTTTCCCATCAATTTCACCTTCTCTTGGGAATCTGGTTGTAGCCGAAATAGAAAATCCTATATTATTTTTCCTATCTAAAAGCTTCTTTACAATGGTTGTTTTACCAGAACCGGAGGGAGCGCAGAAAATAAATAATTTCCCGTTCATTTTAACTTATAACTTAATATGCTTTATGGTCTGCCGAATAGAGTTAATAACACTTTCCGGACACTTTTTTCGCTCAATCTTTAGTTTTACAGCATTAACCATTGTTCTATCAATATTGTAATGCCTTAAACAGGGTGTGCATTCGTCTATATGCTCGTAAAAAAAGTCTTCCTCATCTACCGTAGACTCGCCATCTATTATGGATTCTAGAAGTAGTAACGCTTTTTTACATTCACCTTGACAAGATTGAGTAAAATCTTCTCGCATATTAAATATTAAGTTAATTATATCCTAGAGTACTCGCATATTCGGATAATTTTTCTTTCAACATGTGTCTAGCTCTATGAAGTCTTGATCTTACTGTACCAATTGGTATATCTAAGATTTTAGCCATTTCCTCATATTTAAACTCTTCCAAATCTGAAAGAATAATTATCGTACGAAAGTCAACATCAAGCGAGTTTAATGCATTCGTAATTTCGTCTCCAATTAGATCCTTAACGGTATCAACCCTAAGGTCTGTAGTATAGTTCACATCCGTATCTTCAGAATTGTAATAACCTTCTACTTCTTGGTAATCTACCTTAGACGGTTCTTTTCTTTTCTTGCGATATTGGTTTATGAAGCTGTTCTTCAGAATTCTAAACAACCATGCCTTTGCATTTGTTCCCTGTTCGTAAGAATTAAAGAATCTATAGGCTTTAAGGTAAGTATCTTGTACTAAATCACTAGCATCGTCACCACTAAAGGTAAGACGGAAAGCAAAGTTATACAAAGCATCTGCATGCGGTAAAAGTTCTCTTTCAAAAACTACATCGTTATTTGGTTTAGCTAAGAACTGATTGGTTTCCATTATAGTTGAAGTGCGATACATAATTAGTTTTTTTTTAATTATTACTCTAATTTCAGTTTACTATTAAGTCACAATTCATGCCGAATCACAGAACAATAATTTCAAGGGTTTTAAATGGGGTAATAAGTATAAAAAAAGGGGCTAAAAAGCTTAAAAACGCTAATAAAAGCACTTTAACATTGTTTGACATTTCTTGTTTACAATGCCGTAAACCTTTTTTAAAATGCGAAATACTGTGTACTGACGAACACGAATGGGGAACTTATTCTACAACAACAAAACTGGCAAGCAATTCTATAAAAAACACCTAAGCCCTTACTTTAGCAAGAAGGAAATCTTTACGGTTAATTCTCATACCTTCTAAACAAAAAGAAATGGAAAAAGGTTTATAAAGTATAACATCTTCTAAATTTCAACTATTAGTAAATGCTTTAATCGTTCTAAACTCTGTAAAAGATAAACATGCCCCAAAACAATAAACTATCTGCTGTTATTATTACCTACAATGAAGAAAAAAACATTGAAACGTGTATTGATTCTTTGTTAGAAGTAGCAGATGAAATTCTTGTTGTAGATTCCTTTTCTACAGATAAGACGGAAGAAATTTGTAAATCAAAAAATATACGATTCATACAAAATGCTTTTGAAGGTCATATTCAGCAAAAAAACTTTGCTATGAATAAAGCAAGCTACAGATATGTATTGTCATTAGATGCAGATGAGGCTTTAAACCATACTTTAAAAGAATCTATTCTTACCGAAAAAGAAAACTTTACCTTTGATGCTTACTATTTTAATAGACTAACCAGTTATTGCGGTCAATGGATTAAACATTGTGGTTGGTACCCAGATAAAAAACTTAGGATTTGGGATAAAACTAAAGGAGAATGGGGTGGTAAAAACCCACATGATAAAGTAATGATGGAAGTAAATACTTCTTCCAAACACTTAAAAGGGGATCTGTTACATTATTCTTACCATGATATTGATGAACACATTAAACAAATACAGTTTTTTACCAGTATTGGTGCTAAAGAAGCCTTCGCTAGAGGTAAAAAATCGAATATCTTACTGATAATAGCCAAACCTTTCTTTAGGTTTATAAGGGACTATATAATTAAAGGTGGATTTTTAGATGGTTATTATGGCTTTGTAATTTGTGCAAATTCTGCCTATGCAAATTTTCTAAAATACCTTAAAATATATGAGTTAAGCCGTGGTAAATTAAAACCGTAACTTATTCTCACTCATTATTCAATAAGTCTTTATTATATGCTTGCTCAAAAAATCCTTATTAGCAGAACCGATGCCATTGGTGATGTAATTCTAACCTTACCGCTTTGTGGTGTCATTAAAGAACACTTTCCTAAGGCTACATTAATATTCTTGGGGAAAACCTACACCAAAGATGTAATTGCTTGCTGCCAAAACATAGACCTCTTTTTAGATTGGAATACGATAAAGGATAATGCCGCAGAAGAATTAAAGAAACACAACATTAATACCATTATCCATGTTTTCCCTAATAAAGAAATTGCCAAGGCAGCCAAACTAGCTGGCATTAAAATCCGAATTGGAACCAGTCACCGTTTGTATAATTGGTTGTACTGTAATAATAAGATCTCTATATCTAGAAAAAGCTCTGATTTACACGAAGCTCAATTAAACATTAAACTAGCTCAACAATTTTTAAAGACTACTGTAATACCAAAACCCGAAGATTTAAACTTATTCTACAACGTTGTAAAACCAGAGCTAAAAACTGAATTCAACGATTTACTTTCTAAAGAGAAATTTAATCTAGTACTACACCCAAAATCACAAGGCAGCGCTAAAGAATGGAATCTTGAGCATTACCAAAAGCTTATAGATTTATTACCTTCAGAAGACTTTCAACTATTTATTTCTGGCACTGAAAAAGAAGCTCTTTTAATTAAAAATGAGATACCAGGGTTTCTAGAAAATCCTAAGGTGATCAATGTTACTGGTAAATTCAGTTTAAAAGAATTTATAGCATTTATAGGCCAAGCCAATGGACTTTTGGCTTGCAGCACAGGTCCGTTACACATTGCTTCTATGTTAGGTATTCATGCCTTAGGGATTTATCCTAACAACCGACCAATGTTCCCCAGGCGTTGGGCTCCCATTGGAGAAAAAGCAGAATTTATTCAATTCCCTTTTGAAAAAGGTGAAGATTCTGCCGAACATGATTTCATGAATAAAATAAGCCCAGAAGAAGTGGCTAAAAAGATAAAAAGCTGGAAATAAAAAAATCCCGCCGTTAAGCGGGATTTTTAGAATCTAGATATTCTTTAAAAATATATTAATATCTGTATGTATCTCCTTTGTACGGGCCCGCTACTTCTACACCAATGTAAGAAGCTTGATCTGCTGTTAACTCTTCTAATTCTACACCAATTTTAGCTAAGTGTAAACGAGCTACTTTTTCATCTAAATGCTTAGGAAGCACATAAACTTTGTTTTCGTAGTTGTTAGCTCCAGACCATAATTCAATTTGAGCTAATGTTTGGTTAGCAAAAGAGTTAGACATTACAAACGAAGGGTGACCAGTGGCACATCCTAAGTTTACTAATCTACCTTCAGCAAGAATAATTACATCGTGATCTCCAACCGTGTATTTATCAACTTGTGGTTTGATGTTTACTTTTGTTGAACCGTAGTTTTTGTTCAACCAAGCCATATCAATTTCGTTATCAAAGTGACCGATGTTACAAACAATCGCTTTGTCTTTCATGTTTTCGAAATGACGACCTAAAATGATGTCTTTATTACCTGTTGTGGTAACAACTATATCGGCTTCAGGAATGGCGTTATCCATTTTCTTTACTTCAAAACCTTCCATTGCAGCCTGTAAAGCACAAATTGGATCAATTTCAGTAACAATAACTCTAGCACCTGCTCCTCTTAAAGATTCGGCAGAACCTTTACCTACATCACCAAAACCAGCAACAACAGCTACTTTACCGGCCATCATTACATCGGTTGCTCTACGGATACCATCTACTAAAGATTCTCTACAACCGTATTTGTTATCGAATTTCGATTTAGTAACCGAGTCGTTAACATTAATAGCTGGCATAGGAAGCGTACCTTTTTTCTCTCTTTCGTAAAGACGAAGAACACCTGTAGTAGTTTCTTCAGAAAGACCTTTAATGTCTTTCACCAATTCTGGGAATTGATCAAAAACCATAGCCGTTAAATCACCACCATCGTCTAAGATCATATTTAAAGGTTTTCCACCTTCAAAAGCGAACAACGTTTGTTCTATACACCAGTTGAACTCTTCTTCGTTCATGCCTTTCCAAGCATACACAGGAATACCGGCAGCAGCAATAGCAGCAGCAGCGTGGTCTTGTGTTGAAAATATATTACAAGAAGACCAAGTTACATCTGCACCCAATTCAACCAATGTTTCAATTAAAACAGCTGTTTGAATAGTCATGTGAAGACAACCTGCAATTCTAGCACCTTTAAGCGGTTGGCTAGCTTTGTATTCTTCTCTAATTGACATTAAACCTGGCATTTCTGCCTCTGCCAATTCAATTTCTTTTCTACCCCAATCTGCTAGGGCAATATCTTTTACTTTGTATTTTAATTCCGTTTCTACCATATTCTTAGCTTTGCTACACAAAAATACTACTTTTTAATCGGTTTGAAATTTACTACATAAAGAATTAATTAACTAGAATCAGTTTAAATTCTGTTCAACTTATTTCAAAAAAAGTAAAACAGGAAAATGATCGCTATAGCCGCCAATATATTTCTTACCCAAATAAGACCGGTAAGGTTTTTCACCAGCATACCGTTCATCATCTTTGTACATCCAATAGGGGTTATAAATTTCAAACTGAAATTCAACTTCGGAATCGAACATAATTTGGTCAAACTTATTCCAATGTGCTTGGTATTTAAGCGTGCCCTGCTCCTGTTCTGCTACGGGGTTATATTTATAAAATCTGTTTAATTGCTGAAGGCTTTCGTCTTCGGGATCGTCATTAAAATCACCCAAGGCAATAAATAAATCATTAGGGAATTCTGCTTTCAATGAATCTGACAAGTACAGTAATCTAGAAGATACAAAGAGTCGTTTAGAAGTGCTTTTCTCTTTACCCCCCATTCTAGATGGCCAATGGTTTACAAAAACAGAAATGGTGTCTTTGTATTTTTTAGATAACAAACGAACCCATAAAATATCTCTGGTTTTAAATTTTCCAGCAGTATCGGCAGGGAAGTTATAAGATTCTACTACTTTAACTTTGTTTGCTTTATACAATAAGGCATTATCTATCCCTCTTCTATCGGGTGATTCGTAATGAATGTATTTGTAATCGTACTTTAACAAGGTAGTCTGCATTACTAAGTCTTTCAAAACCGTTTCATTTTCGGCTTCACATAGACCAATAATATCGGGACCAGACCAGTCATTCATAGCTAAAATAACACGGGCAGTTTTATTTAACTTCATGTAATACTTTTCTGTATTCCAATTTTTAGCCGAAGTGGGCAAAAATTCATTATCGTTTTTGTGCTTATCATCTAAAGTATCAAAGAGATTTTCCAGATTATAAAAAGCAATGGTTACCGAAGGTTTTCTAAAAGTTGTTGTGCCTGTACAACAAAAAATTATTATAATTACACCGAAGAGAAAAACTGAATGTTTTTTTAGACGTTTTTTCAATTTTTATGAAGTTTTTAAAGTTGCTTTTTCTGGTTATTCAAACCCATTGTGTCTGTGCACAATATTACGACGAAATTCGTGGAGCTAAAAACGCTTCTTTGGGTTATGTTCATAATGCTGAAGGTTCTTTTTCTAGTTACAACCACCCTGCCTTATCTGCTTTTACCGACAGTAATTCTGTTGCTTTGGATGTACAAAACCGCTTTGGGGTAAAAGAGTTAAGCACAATTTCTGCCGGGGTAAGTTATAAATTCAATACCATAAATACTGCGTTATTCATCAATCAATTTGGTTCTAGTTTATACAAAGAACAAGGGATCCATCTTTCGGCGGGCAGAAAATTAACAGATGATTTTTCTATAGGGCTACGAATCAGTTATTTTCTTTCGGCCATTGACCAACAAACTAAAGGGCAACACCTTAGCCCTATGCTAAGCAGTTGTTACCAACTTAATAATTGGAAGTTCACTTTTCAATACCAATTTATAAAAGCCTTACAAAGAGAAACCTCTAATACTTCTTCTGACCAAAACCGCATTAATTTTGGCGCCAATTATTCTACTGAATTATTCCGTTTTTATGGCGAAGTAGATTTAAATGGAAGTCAAAAACCAGATCTTAAAATAGGTGCAGAGTTTCCTTTCCAAGGTATAGTCTTTTTAAGAGTAGGTACTTTTCAAACATTTAGAGGCCTAAGTTTTGGTTTCGGTATCAAACTAAAAGATTTACAGTTTAATGCAGCTACCAGCTATCAAAATCAATTAGGGCTTTCACCACAAGTTTCTTTGGCCTATGCGTTTTAAACTTTTAGCACTTTTTATCTTAATACAGACTTTTACTTCAGCCCAAAAAATTGAAGTAGATGCTTTAGTAAACGACATTAAAAACAGCTTAGATTTTAATATTGACGAAACATTGATTAGAGAAAAAGTAGAAGTTTATTTAAAACGGCCCATCAACTTAAATACCTGTACCGAAAAAGAATTACAAGACTTCCTGTTTCTGAATTCCTTCCAAATTCAAACCATTATTAACTACCGAAAAAAATTGGGTGGTTTTGTAGAGGTAAAAGAATTAATTACTCTTCCTCATTTTGGGGCCGAAACAGAAAAATTTTTACCGCTATTTACCGTGACAATACAAAAAAACGAACTTTACAACCAAGAATTAAGGCATTTTTTAGTTTTTGGTTATGGTCATCAATTAGACAACAGCACTTATAAAAACACTCCCCAAGACAAGTATTTAGGGCAAGAAAACGAATATTTTTTACGCTACACTTTTGAAAGAACAAAGGGCTTAAGTTTTGGTATTACCATGCAAAACGATTATTACGAACCGTTCTTTAATAAGCACAACAAACCGTCTTTACAAAATGGAAAAACGGGCTTTGATTATTCTTCCGTTAATATTAGCTACAAAAGCAAAGGTTTTTTTAGACAAATTATTGTAGGTGACTACGCGCTTTATTTTGGTCAAGGATTAACTTTCTGGAATGGTTTCAGTCTTAATAAATCCATTTACGCTACCAATGTAGAAAAGAACAATTTAGAAGTACGTCCTTATACTTCTGCCGGGGAGTTTAACTATTTAAGAGGTTTACTTTTAGATTTAAAATTGAGTGAAAAAATAGACGTAACTCTTTTCGGATCCGGTAAAAACCTTTCCGCATTAGAAAGAAACATAAACGGAGAAAACTATTATTCTATTGATGAAATAGGAACAAACCGAGAAGAAAAAGACAACAAAGTTTTTGTAAAAGAATATTTGTTAGGTGGAAGAGTTAAAACTTCCTTCCGAAAAGGAAATATTGGTTTTACAGGATTCACTAGTCAATATTCCGGAAAGGTAAATCCACAAAATGGAATATACGACAAGCTTGAGTTTAGAGATAATAACCTGAGTGCCATTTCGGTGGACTACACCATACAGCCGCTACCGTATTTACGCTTTTTTGGCGAAACTGCTTATCAGGCCCATAAAGCCAATGCTGTTTTACAAGGAATTTCGTTAGCACCCAATCCTTTTTGGGAAGTTGTTTTGCTATACAGAAATCTATCGGCCAATTATTACAACCACTACGCTAATGTTTTTCAAGAAAAAAGCACCCCAAATAATGAAGAAGGCATTTATTTAGGCCTGAAATGGCAACCCCTCAACTGGATGAGTTTATCGTTTTACCAAGATAACTTTCGTTCTAAATGGATTAATTACCGAACATTAGGACCTACTTCTGGTAACGAAACACTAATTAGAGCAGTCTTTTATCCTAACGAAAAAGCCGACTACATTCTTCAGTTTAAAAGAGAAAGTACGGAATATAATTTGACCGAAAATGAAATAGAAAAGACTAATCAAGGCCATTTATTTCAATTGCGTTTACAAAGTGACTACCAAGTAAACGAAGAATTAAACTTAAGAACACGAATAGAATCTAAATGGGTAGAAATTAACAAAAACATGGCATCCTTCTTATTTTACCAAGACTTTAAATGGAGTCCCAATTACAACTGGAAGTTTACTCTTCGGTTTGCAAAAGCTTGGGTAGAGGACACCTACACACGAATTTATTCACAAGATTCTGATGTGCCATACAGTTACTCTATTACTCAGTTTACCAGAAATGGAACTCAGATTTATTTCATAATTAAATGTAAAATTAATAAAAGATTGAGTTTGTGGCTAAAAACAAGCAACTTAACAGGAGATTGGAAAGAAGATTCCAACACCTTGAAAAGTGAAAAAACCTTTTTTAAAACAAGAATACAGTATGACTTTTAGGCTACTCATTTCTATATGTATTCTTTTATTGTCGTTAAATTTAAGGGCACAAAATACCTTTTGGGGTGAATTTGAATTCCCTTCAGAATTAGATTTATGGCGCGGAGATATTGATGACTTTATAGTACAATCTGAACAATTACGGCTTTATGCCCCAGATGGAAAAAATACCAGCGAGATCTATGTTCCTTTTAAATTTTGGGATCATTCTAAATGGAATTTTACAGTTTCTATGGATTTCTCGCCTTCGGGAAGCAATTACACAGAATTTATTTTAGCAAAAGATACTACTACAAACAATAAAATATTTTGCAGGATTGGGGAAAATGGTTCTTCAGATGCCTTAGAATTGTTCTTTAACACTAACTCTATTGCAAGAATAGACGAAGGTGCTTTTTCAAATGCTTTTCAGAAAGAAAAATTTATAATTGAATACAAAAATGGTACTTGGACCATCAATACCAACCGATCTAAAAACACCATTAATTTTCCTATTTCTTTTACCGAAATGAATGCCTTTGCCCTAAAATGCAATTATTCCAAAAGTAGAAGCGATTTGTTTTACTTCGATTCTATTTATGTTTTTTCGGAAGCTCTACCAGATACAATAGGTCCAAAAATCACACAAGTAGCTTTTAATCCTTCCGGAATACATACCCTCAATTTTAACGAAGCCATTGAAGAAGTACATACACTTACCGTTAATGGCCAGAAGCCACTCAATTTTAATACAGTGAATAATCAAATTGATTTTCAGTTTACCGGAAAAGAAAAGACTGCGGCATTAAAAATTGAGTTGAGCGATTCTTTAGGTAATATTTCTAGAATTGATAGCAGTTTTTTACTTCCTTTTCAACAAAAAGGTTCTGTTATAATAACTGAATTAATGGTAGATCCAGACCCCAGTATTTTTTTACCTAATTCTGAATACATTGAACTTTTAAATACCTCAACTGAAGACATAATTCTAGAAAAATGGACTATAACCGATTCTGAAAGCAGTAAAAAACAATTACCAAAAATTGAATTAAAAGCGAGTAAAACAGCGCTTTTAGTACCAAAAGGAAACCGAAAATTATTTCCTACTATACTTTCTGTTTATGAAGTAGAAAACTTACCCAGTTTAAACAATACTACCGATGTAATTTCTGTTTATGATTCTAACAAAACATTGGTTCATCAAGTGAGATACAACACCACCATTTTTGATAATTTAAGCGATGGTGGCAAATCTTTGGAACTTAAAAACAAAGGGAATGCTTGTTCTTTTTCTACTTCAACTTGGAAAGAAAGTACAGCTTTTGAAGGGGGAACGCCAGGGAATTTCACCAATTATGAAATCGAAAAGTCTGCCATTAAAATTAATGTAAACGTTAATAAAAACAACATACTGCTACATTTAAACGATCTTGGAAGCCAATATTTATTAACAGATATTCTTTTAAAAAACAACACGTTAATCAACTACAAATGGAAAACATCTGATTCTATAGAGCTAAATTTTAAAAATTTTATTCCGAAGGGAGAAATAGGGCAATTAGAACTTTCTTATTTAGATTGCCAGTTGCAAGAAGTTTGGACTGAAAAAGAATTTTTACTGCCAGAAGAATTGAAAAGCGGAGATGTTAAGATTAACGAGTTTCTAATTAATGGTAAAGAAAGCCTTGATTTTATAGAATTCATGAATTCATCTTCAAAACCCATTTTAAGTAATCAAATAGTACTTACCCAATTGGAAGATGGTCAAATTAAAAAGAGTTGGAAAACCGAACAAGCGGTAATTATTGAACCTAATGAACTTTGGGTTTGGACCCCTTCATCTAAAACACTTACAGAAAACTACTGGGTTAAATATCCCGATAAATTACAAGAAGTAAAAATTGCTTTAACTGAAGAAATGGAGCTTGGCTTATATTCTGTTAATGGGATTCCCCTAGACCGATTAAACACAGCTATTGTAGAACCCAAAAGCTGGTTAAACTCTCCGGAAAATGCTTCTTGGGAAAGACTTTCACCTAAAATGGAAAGTAACAATTCTGAAACTTGGGCACCCGCCACGGAGTTGTCTAATTGGGGAACACCAACAAAAACCAATACACAAGCCCGTTTAGAAAATCAAAACAAAGAATACGAAGTCACCAACCGAATTATACGAACCAACTCTAACGATCCAAAAGAACAACAAATAGAGATTGTTTTTCACCCTAATGATTCTAAAACTTATGTAAATGCTACCATATTCAATAGGAATGGGCAAAAAGTTAAAAACTTAGTGAGTAATCGTTTATTAGCTTCGGAAGACCGAATTTTCTGGAATGGCAAAGATGAAAACAACAGACTTTTAGCTACAAACATCTACTTGATATATCTAGAAATTTACAGTTTAGATGGAAAAACCAAGGTTAAAAAAGAAAGCGTTGTAATAGATTAAAAAACGTTTTTATCCCCTTTCATACCATTAGCAATGGTTAAGAATATAATTTTTAAGTCTAACCACATAGACCAATGTTCAATATAAAAAATGTCCATTTTAACACGGTTTTTCATTAAGCGTAACTCTCTAGTTTCGCCTCTGTAACCCATTACTTGAGATAAACCAGTAATACCCGGTTTCACAAAATGCCTAACTAAATATTCTTCAATTTGCTCTGAATAAAGTTCTGTGTGTCTAATCATATGCGGTCTTGGCCCTACTACCGACATGCTACCAGAAAACACATTAAAGAATTGCGGCATTTCGTCTAAACTCGTCTTCCTTAAAAAAGCACCAATTCTAGTCACTCTAACGTCACCTTTTGTTGCTTGTAAGTTATCTGATTCTTGATTTACCGCCATACTTCTAAACTTATAGCACCAAAAACTTTCGTTATTTAAACCCGAACGCTTTTGCTTAAAAAACACCGGTCCTTTAGAAGAAATTTTAATAATTAACCCAAATAACGGAACCATCCAAGATAAAAAACAAACGATTACTATAGTGGAAAACGCTAAATCAAAACTTCGTTTTATAAAACTATTAATAGTATCGTGTAAAGGTGTTTGCTGCAATTCTATAACTGGCATTAAGTCATAAAATTCCACCTTAATTTTAGTGTAATTTAAGCCTTCCGCATGTGGTATAAACTTAATTGAAACTAAGTTATTCCTACAAAAGTTAATCAGTTCACTTACTGTTTCACTAGTATATTCCGAAAGCGATAAATACACTTCATCTATTCGGTTTTGCTTAATGTGTTTTTTTAATAAATTAAGATCCCCTTCAATTAAATCTGTTAGGGGTGATTCTGAATAAAAGCCTAAAAACCGATAACCGTGTTCAGGATGATTTTCAAAATATTCTTTCAATTCAACAGAAAGTTTACTTTGCCCTAAAATCACCACATTTCTAAAGTTAAACCCACTTTTTCTATATGATTTAAGAAAGGTTAAAGCCGCCAAACGCCAGGTTGGCATTACTAAAAACAAAACCCCATAAATAATAAATAACGTCTTTACAGAAAAAATTCCGCCTCCTTCTAAACTTATGTAAGTTGTTATAAATGTAAAGTGAACAATAAGTATCTTAAAAATATTATTCAGAATAAAGGAAATACGCGTATAGCGGTAAATTTCATAAATCCGAATAAAATAACTTAATAACACCCAAGAGAGACCATAAAACAAAACAAAGCTCCAATTATCGCTTATGTATCCAAATATTGGTGTGCCGTGTATAATCTTAAGAGAAAATAGTAAAACCCCATACAGGTATACAAAATCACCAAAAAGGTAAAAGACGAAGAAATATTTATTTAAACGGTTGCGCAATAGAGCCTATTTTATTCGCACGAAATTAGTTAATAATTATAAAATGGTAGTCCTCTTAGCATTTTCTTATAAAGGTTTATTATTTTAGAAGATTATAACGAATATATTTAAAGCGGAATATCACTCATGAGAGAGGAAGAAGAATACCAAGAAAGATTAGAAGCAGTTACCTTTTTTTCTTTCTTATCATCTACGGCAAGATCTATTAAATGCTTTTTTAAGAGAATCTTTCAATTCCTATTCAGCGTATTAATATTTCTGTTTCATATTAGTTTAAAACGGTATTACATTATATTGTTTATGGTAACTACTTTTTTGGCTTTTGGGGGTTACAGTCTATACAAAAACGGCACTACTTATTACACCAATTATATTGTGAGGCTTTCTTTTAATTCTGGGTTAACCATGTATGATCTAATACAAAAAGTAAATGACCTTTCTATAAGAAAAGACTTTGAAGCTATTGCTAAACTTTTGGACATAAGCTATGAGGAAGCTCATAAAATATATGGCTTTGAGATGATTCCTATTAACGATGGGGTTGAAAAAGCCCGGTACTACCAGCATTATTTAAATGAAGTAGATACGTCGTATTACGAGCCCACTAAATTCGAAGATTATATTGATGAAGCACCTCCACATACCTTTCCATTCCAAAACATAGTTATTTATTCTGCCGGTAAAGCCGATTTTAAAAAGATTCAGGATAAAATGATAGCCCATGTAAATAAGGCCGATTTTTTTAATGAAATGAGAAAAGTGAATGGTACAAATCTTGCAATGCATAAAAACAATTTACTTGAAGTAAACCAGCAATTAGACTCACTAGACAAAATACGAAAAATAGCCCTTTTAGAAGGGAGCAAAATATCACATAAAGAAGAAACCAATTATTACTTTAAAGATATTCTGGGTTCGCCCCAAGGAACAGAAGAATGGATATATGAAAGAAAAATGCAAAACAGTTATGAGTTAGGCAAACTAAATAACTATATAGAAGTTAACAAAAAACTTGCCTACGCCATTACAGATGCTCATGAAGGCACCAGAGAATCTAGGACTAAATTCCTTTTGTTTTGGGTGCTTAAGGCCCTTATAGTAAGCTATTTCATTATACTTTCAATTGAGCTTTTCAAGTATTTGAAAAAGAAACAACGAGAATTCTATAAGAATTGATAACGCCTTTCGATTATATTGAAAGAAAGCTATTCTGGCTTTGTGTAGCTTTAATACCTTTTAGTTCTACAAAATTCTTATTGCCACTAGGTGAATTAAGTACCGATGCCTCTTCGCAAGTTGCGTTATTAGGTAGTTTATTCTTTTTAGTAGCGGCTATGTTTAAATCCAAAGTACCTGTAATTAAAAATTATTGGATTTTAGCGTTTCTATTATGGTCTATTATAAGCGGTTTTTATAACTATTCAGAAATATTACAACACAGCTTTAAAGGCAAAATTGGCTGGGTAAAATATGTTACCCAATTTGCCATGTTTTTTTTCTTTTCAGTTCCTATCCTACATTTCTTATTAAATAATATTAGTAAATACAGTTCAGTCACTATTGAAAAAAAAGCACGTAATATACTTATGTTCGTTTTTTACTTCAGTTCTTTTTATGCTGCAATTGAAATTTTAGTAGGCATTTACCACATTGGATCTTTACACAAAGTATATAACATACTTAATATTCTAATCTTAAAGTACAAAAGCCAGTCTTGGAACCTTGGAAGAATCTCTGGTATAACACAAGAGCCCCCCTTTTTAGCCATGTACCTTATTTTTATTTCACCATGGGCATTTACTGAAATTATAAAAAGAACCACCTTGTTAAAATACATTCCCTTGGGTTTAATTTTTATGGCTGCTTTTTATTCTGGCTCTAGAACTGCATTTATAATTATAAGTCTACAATTTTTAGTGTTTGTTCTGCTTTCATTTAAAAAGAAAAAGTATTCCTTTAAAATGGTAGAGCTAATTGGGATTATATTTTTCATCTCTGTGTTGGGTATTTTATTAGCCCGTAAACAAATTGAAACCAAAGTAGTAAAAACAGTTACTTCGGTCACCAATGAAAAACAAACAAACAAACACAAAGTTTCTAATATAACTCGTTGGGGAACACAAAAGGCCGCCATAAAAACTTTTGAAGAAAGTCCTGTTTTTGGAGTTGGTCTAGGGCAACAAGCTTATTTTTTAATCAAAAATTACGACAAACAAGACATTAAAAAAAGTTGGGAATTACAGTACTATATTGATCCAGCAAAAAAGTTATGGCCTCCCGGGTATTCTATGTTTACAAGGTTATTATCAGAACTGGGTTTTTTAGGCCCCATAATTTTCTTCGGTTTTAATTTTTTCTTAATCTTAAAATTGTATAAAACCTTCAAACAAAAAAACACAGATGACACACTTTTACACCTTATTCTTTTAATTGGGTTAAGCGGATTTATTATAAACTACTTACAATTTGATTCTTTCCGATTAACGGGGTATTGGCTATATGTAGCTTGGGCAATTTATTTAATTCATAAAAAACCAGTAATTAATGCCTAAGTCTATTTTATTAATCCCGCATTATAATAGACCCGATAAACTTATAGAGTCTATTTCTTCCATTTCGGAAGCAGAAACCATTGATGTATTAATTGTAGATGATGGCAGCTCAAAAAAACCAATAGAAGCAGATGTTAAAAAAGCTTTTTTAGCCAACGGTAAGCTTATATATATCTACTTAAAACAAAACCAAGGCATAGAACAGGCTTTAAACAAAGGTCTAGAATTTTGTGTTTCTGAAAGCTATACGTATGTTGCCCGTTTAGATTGTGGTGACCTTTGTTTGCCAAACCGTTTTAGTATACAAGAAAACTACTTAGATACACATCTAAATACAGGACTTATTGGGACTCAGGTGCGTATTTTTGAAAGAGGAAGTAAAAAAAAATACATAAAACGCTTTCCTACCGAAAGTAGCATAATTAAAAAAATGCTTTTCATTAATGCTATGTTAATGCACCCCAGCATTATGTTTAGAGTTTCTTGTTTAGAAAAAACCGGTCTTTATCCAACAAACTATCCGGCTGCCGAAGACCTAGCCTTCTATTTTAATTTTTCTAAATACTATGAAATCGAAAATATAAATGACGTTCTAATTGAATATGAGTTGGATAGTGACAGTATTTCGACAGTAAAGAGAAAAAGACAAGTAGCCTCTAGAATAAAATTGATCCTAGATAATTTCAACTTTAGTTTTTACCCAATTTATGGGTTATTAAGAAGTATTCTCTTATACATAATGCCGCTGCAGATGATTAAGAAAATTAAATTTTTGATAAACAAGAATGGATAAACCAATTAAAATAGCGCATATAATGATTTCTGCTAGCGGTATAGATACTTATGTCCGTACTACATTGCAGAACATTAATCATGAGCATTTTAAGTTTATTATTATACAAAGTAAAACAGATTATAAGAGTTTTGAAGAAATAAAACCTAGCGTTAAATCCTATAAAATCCCATTACAAAGAGCCATTAACCCATTAACCGATTTAATTGCTTTAATAAAAACCCTACTAATACTGAATAAGGAAAAACCCGACCTTATTCACTGCCACAGTTCTAAAGGCGGTGTAATTGGTAGAATTGCAGGTAAAATTCTAAATATTAAAACATTATATACCCCACATGCTTTTTCTTATTTATCTACTGAAAAGAATTTTAAAGCATCCTTTTTCAGGAAAATAGAAAAAATTCTATTCTTTAAAAACACCCATTTATTAGCCTGTTCTTATTCTGAAGAAGACAGAGCACGCATAGATTTAAAGATACCAGAAGAACTACTTAATACTTGGGAAAATAGCATTTCACCTTCATTACACCTTTTAGAAAACACAGATATTGAACTGCCTGCGGCGCCCTATATTTGCACCGTTGGAAGACCTTCTTATCAAAAAAACATAGAGTTTTTAATAGATGTTTTTAATTTGGTTCACAAGAAACTGCCGAAACTAAAATTTGTAATTGCTGGCGTAGGTTACTATTCACCAAACCTAGAGGCTGTTAAAGAAAAAATTAAAACCTATAAATTACAAGATTCTGTTATCCTTTTGCCATGGACAAGCAGAAACAATATTTTTAAGCTAATTAAAAACAGTGAATGCTATGTTTCTAGCTCTAGATACGAAGGATTACCTTATGTATTAATAGAAAGTATTGCACTTGGTGTACCTTGTGTTGTAAGCAATGTAGATGGCAATAGAGATATCATACATGAAAACAAAAACGGTTTTCTAATTGCTGAAAACGACATCCATAACTTTTCGGTAAAAATAGCCCGTATAGTTATGGAGAATGAATTGCAAGAACGTCTTAAAAATGGTGCTCTAGAAATTTTTAATGCAAACTACAACCTGAAAAAAAACATCCATAAACTTGAAGAAATTTATCTTTCTAAAGCCATTTGCTAGAGACTTCTTCCTTTATTTAGGGATTTTGTGTTTCTTCTTTATGCTTCCGTATTGGAGAGTATGGTCTACCATAGGCATGTTCTTTTTTCTATTCGGTTTAGTCTTTTCTCAGTTTAAAAGAATTTCACACTTTAGCATTGGTCAAAAAGGTATTCTCTTCGGGTTTTCTAGTTTATTATTACTGTATTTAATTTCGGCTATTTTTTCTTCGGAAGAAAAAAACTGGTTTGAGTTACAAAAAAGAGTTGCTCTTTTTATTATTCCATTTTCAATCCTACTAAACAAAGATTTAAAAAGCGATTATCTTCTATTTGCTTTAAAATCTTTTATTGCTAGCATTACACTCTTGAATGCTTTTACCCTCATTAAAACAATAGTCTTTTACACCCAGCAGGGAAATTTACCCTTTTCTAACGGGCCAGATATCTTCGAGATTTTAATAATAGACCGCCCCTACTTCGGTTTACTAAATGCATTGGCTTCGGCATCGCTTTTATTTTTAGTTCAGAAAAAGAGACTTAGCAAAAAAACAGCTTATGGTTTATTGTGTTTCTGTGTTTTTATGGTGAATCTAATTACTGCTAGAGCCGCAATGGGGATTATTGTTTTTATACTGTTAGCCCATATTTTGTTCAGTTTTAGAACGCAATACATAGGCAAAATCACAGGTTGGATGATGTTGGTTTTAACTATAATGTCTACTTTTTTTTATCTTAATAGCAATCTACAAGAACGTTTTAAAAATGTTAGCAAAAACGATCCTAGAACATTTATATGGCCCTCTGTTTTAGATGTGTTAAACCACAAAGAATTTGATTGGGTACTGGGTGCAAAAGGAGAAGTTGAAGGTCAAAACCTGTTATCACTTCAGTATAAAAAAGAATATGAAACCAATGGTAGATGGAAATGGGTGTATGGTGATAACTTTCTCTTTAACACACACAACCAATTTTTAGGTTTATACCTAAGTTTTGGAATATTAGGGTTGTGCTTTTATTTAACTCCGTTTTTATTTTGCTTTTATGAAGCTTTAAAGACAAAAAACTTTTTGCTTTTAACAATAACACTTACCTTTTTTGCTACTTCTTTAGTTGAAAACATAACTGCTAGGCAAGTTGGTGTTTATTCGCTATGCATGTTTTTAAGCATTGCATTAATAGCCCAATCTATCTCCCCCAAATCCTTAGATAATAGTAACGGATAAACACAAAAAACAAAGTACTGGTAGCAACTCCGTATACGCCTATTAGTTGATACAGACCGTAGCTTAAGGCTATATTTCCTATAAAAGAGATTAATGCTATGTAAAATATTTTTTTATAGTATCCTCTAATTAAACATAATGTACCGTGTGAAATACTACTGCATAAGAAAAACTTCATTACTATTAAAAGCAGAAATAACATAAATGTTCCTTCAAACTTAACCCATACGGTATTAATCATTACATAGTATAAAACTAACTAGAGCTACCGCACCTAAAAGTAGAAATACATCTAGTTTTTTAGACAGCGTTTTTATATACCCTTGATTGGTTTTAAGCTCCTCTATATCCATTTGTACAATAGACATAGAAATCATCATTAACGAACTAGAAATGGTTAATGGAAAGCTATAATTGGCTACTACTTCAAAAGAAGTTAATGAATTGGAGTAATACTCTACCAAAATCACATCCGAAAACAAAAAGGCAATGTTAAAAACCGACTCTAACACTACAAAAATCATTTTTTCGAACACTTTTTCGTATTCTTTTAACTTAGCTAGTAAATGTTTAAAGTGTAATTTCCCTTTTAACAGAATCACAAAATAAATCAAGCACGGCACTAACATAAACGACAAAGCATATACTAAAGAAAAGCTCTTATTAGAACTGTATAAAGCAAAAAATACCGTAAGAATACTAATTGCTACTGCAATACTAATTTTGTATTTGGTAATAAAACTTGGTGTCTTCCGTACAATGTGGTAAGACTGAAGTATGGAACCACCATGGTAGAAAAAGGCATAAAAAAACAAGGCTGGGACCAACCAAATTAAGCCCATCCAAGAAAGAGGTATAACTAAAGCTAAGGAAAGACTTAAAACAATGGCAAAACCAATAATTAAAAAATCATCCTTTTCAATATTGGTTTTAGTATAGGTTTGTATTAAAACCGGAAAACCGAAAGACAAAAACACGGCTCCTAGTTCAATCCACCTTTTGTAATACTCAAACTCACCAAATTCAGATGTATTAAGGTATTTTGCTAAGAATAAAATAACAAGGTATTCTATGCCCCGGCTAAATAATATAGAAAGTCCATATAGGACGTATTTCTTTTTTAACATAAAGGCCTATTTCTTTCGGTCTATTGTGTAATTAACTAGGCCAGCTAAAGATCTTTTGTATGTAGAATCTTCAAAGTCTTCTAATATTAAAAGTGCCTCTTGTTGGTAGGTTTTCATCACTTTTTCTGCGTAATCTACTCCGCCACTTTCTTTCACAAAGTTGATAACTTCTTTCACCTTTTTGGTGTCTTCGTTATGGTTCTTTATAATTTTTTTAACTCTTTTTCTATCCGAAGAAGAAGCTTTTTCTAAAGCATTAATCAGCGGTAACGTCATTTTTCTTTCCTTTATATCAATACCCAAAGGTTTGCCAATTTCTTCGTCTCCGTAATCAAAAAGATCATCTTTAATCTGAAAAGCCATTCCTACTTTTTCTCCAAAAACCCGAAATTTCTCTACGTCTTCTTTAGACCTTCCTACAGAAGCGGCACCAACAGCACAGCAAGCTGCAATTAATGTAGCTGTCTTTTGCCTAATAATTTCGTAATAAACATCTTCCGTAATATCTAATAAACGTGCTTTTTCTATCTGAAGTAGTTCCCCTTCACTCATTTCTCTAACCGCATTAGAGACAATTTTAAGTAAATCAAAATCTTCGTTATCTACAGAAAGCAAAAGGCCTTTAGAAAGTAAATAATCACCCACTAAAACGGCAATCTTATTCTTCCATAAAGCATTTAAAGAAAAGAACCCACGGCGGTAATTAGAATCGTCTACTACATCGTCATGCACCAGTGTAGCAGTATGTAGTAACTCTATTAAAGCAGCTCCTCTATAACTTCTTTCGTCTATATTACCACACACATGGGCAGACAAAAAAACAAACATAGGACGCATTTGTTTTCCTTTACGCTTCACTATGTAATTCATGATTTTGTCTAAAAGAACTACATTGGTTTTCATAGAGTTACGAAATGTTTGTTCAAACTCTTTCATCTCTTTCTCTATGGGTGCTTGAATTTCTTTAATCGACAGACTCATTTAAGAAGCGCTATTATCTTTGTTTTTTAAAACGACAAGTTACCAAAAATTGGTAATTTTATACCTATTCAAAAGCTTTAGCATGTTCAGAAGTACAAATAAAATAATCACTAACTCTTATAACAAGCCTGTAACATTAGATTACCGCTTTCTGACTAACCATACAAAAAAGCCTATCATTATTTTTTCGCATGGTTTTAAGGGTTTTAAAGACTGGGGAACATTTAATTTAATGGCTAATTCTTTTGCAGAGAAGGGTTTTATTTTTTTAAAACTGAATTTTTCATTTAACGGAACAACCCCAGAACACACCATAGACTTTGTGGATTTAGAAGCTTTTGGAAACAACAACTTCAGTAAAGAATTAGACGATTTAAAAACTGTAATCGATTATATACAATCTGAAGATTGCGAAATACCAGATGATGAATTTAATGAAAATGAAATCTATTTATTGGGCCACAGCAAAGGTGGAGCAACAACTTTAATAAAAGCAGCCGAAGACGATAGGATTAAAAAAGCGGTTGTTTGGGCACCTGTTTTAGATATAAAGAGCCGCTACGCTAACGAGTTAGCACATTGGAAACAACACGGTGTTTTTTATATAGAAAACAGTAGAACACATCAAAGAATGCCATTGTATTACCAATTGGCTGAAGATGTTCTTAAAAACGAAGAACGTTTTAACATTCCTATTTTATTAAAAAAATTTAAAAAACCTATTTTAATTATACATGGTACAAAAGACCCAACGGTATCTGTAGAACTAAGCAAAGAGCAAGAGTTTGATAGCCAAAACGTGCATTTCTCATATATCGAAAATGGAGATCACACTTTTGGCAGCAAACATCCATGGACTGAAAACACCGTTCCTGAGTCGTTTAATCAGGTTGATCTTACAAACTTCCGAATTCTTTAAAAATTAAAGGTTAGCACGGAAGGGTTATCTTAAAGTTAGTACCTTCTCCTACTTTACTTTCTATCTCTATAAACCCATCGTGAGCTTCTATTATGTTTTTGGTAGTGGTTAGACCCAAACCTACACCGCCTTTTTTGTTGGTATAAAACGGATTAAACATTCTAGAAAGATGATTTTCTGAAATACCTTGTCCATTATCTACCACTTCAATAACAACCCCTTGTTCTATATTATACGCTTTCACTTTAAGGTGCCCTACATCTTCTTTCATGGCTTCAATAGCATTAACCATAATATTGCACAAAGCCACCGTTAACTTTTCTTTATCTAAAGCAACCTCACAATTTTTAAGATCCTCACAACAGACATCAATTTTCATCCCTTTTAGGGTTAGTCTATCGTTAATCATTTGTATACTTTCTTCAATCACCTCGCCCAAATGGTATATTTCTTTATTTAAAACATTGGGTTTAGAAGTGTTTAACATTTCAGAAATAATGGTGTCTATCCGTTCAGAATTTCTAGAAATAATATCTACAAAAAGTGGGGCATATTCATTGTCTTCCGGAAGTTCATCTTTCAGTTGCTCTAATGCTAAAATTAAATTGGTTAAGGGATTTCTTACTTCATGAGCCATACTTCTGGCTATTCTTCCGGTAACGGAAAGTAATTCGGCGTCTAGTAATTCTCTTTCTGCTTTTTTACGAAGGGTTAAATCGTGTAAAATACCTTGGTAGCCCACCACTTTATCACTACTATCCATTAATGGAGTTACAGATATCTGACATTCTAATTTTTCGCCTTTGCTAGAATTAAAAACATATTCTAAGTCTTTTGCAAAACCATTTGTTTCAATAGTAGAACAAAGATTCTCAAAATCCTCCGTTTCATTAAAAAGGGCTTTAACATTTAGATTGACAACTTCAGCTTCCGAAAAAGAGAAAAGTCGTAGGAATGATTCATTTACTTCTTGTAATTCACAGTCCGTATTTGAAATAAAAATGGAATCCACCGATTTCTCAAACAAGCCTCTAAATTTAGACTCGCTTTCTTTCACTTTTTTTAAACTTTCGGCATTGTTAATGGCATAACGTATGCTTCTCTCTAATACGGCGGGTGTTATATCCGATTTCACTAAATAATCCGATGCGCCTTCGCGCATGGCTTGAAAATCAATTTCGGGATTCCCTTTACCTGTTAAAACTATTATTGGCGGGTGGATTTCGCTTGCGTATACTTCTTTTATTAAATCTAAACCACTTTTTTTACCTAATAAGAAGTCTACCAAATATATATCATGGTCTTCTTCTTTAATGCGTTCTACTGCTTTTGTGTAATTAGATTCCCATGATAACTTAAACTTAAACCCACTTACATCACTAAGCGTATCAAGCGTAAGAATGTAATCATCCTCGTCATCATCGATTAAAAGTATTTTAATAAAATCCGTTGTTTCTACCATAATCAATCTTCTTTGGGCAGCACCACTATACCAAACCAATAACTGGTAATGGTCTTAACAGTTTCTACCAAACTTTCGAAAGTCACCGGTTTAGAAATAAAAGACGAAACGCCTAAATCGTAGCTTTTTAATATATCAGCTTCCGATTTACTAGTAGTTAGAATCACTATAGGTATTCTTCTTAATTTTTCAATTTCTTTTATTTCTTTTAAGGCTGTTCTCCCGTCTTTTTTGGGCATGTTTAAATCCAAAAGAATTAAACCTGGTGTTGGAGCATCTGAAAACTTACCTTCTTTATTTAAATATTGCATTAGCTCTTCCCCATCTTCCACAAAACGAAGGTCATTTGCTAATTTATTTTCTACAAAAGCCTCCTGAGCCAAAAATCTATCATCTGGATCATCGTCTGCCATTAAAATGGTAATCGGTTTAATCTTGTCTGTCATCTTCTAGATGGTTAAATACTTATTAGTTGGAAGGTAAACTGTAAAAGTTGAACCTTCGTTTAATTCTGAATCTGCTTCAATTTTACCGTAATGGTTCTGCACTATTTTATCGCAAATTGCTAAACCAATACCGGTTCCTTTATATGCTTCTCTTCCGTGTAAACGCTGAAATATTGTAAATATCTGATCTTTATATTTGGAATCAAAACCAATACCGTTATCTACAAATTTTAGTTCCCAGCAAGATTCACTCATTTCATTATTAAGCCCTACAGAAGAAGCTTTTATTTTTTTTGCTGAAATAGTGATTTTAGGTGCTATTCCTTCTTTAGCAAATTTTATAGAGTTGCTAATTAAATTCTGAAGCAATTGTCTTAACTGAGTATTATCACCATAAACTAATGGTAATTTATCTGCCTCTATAACAACATGTTTCTCAATAATTACAGCCTCTAAATCTTCTTTAATATCTTCTAAAACTTCATTTAATTCTACCGGAAGAAAATCTTTTTGCTTTCTGGAAACTCTTGAAAACTGCAATAAGTCATCAATTAAAACCTGCATTCTTGCTGCTGCGCGTTGCATTCGGTTTATATAGTCTGGACCAGGATCGGGTAATTGTTCTCCAAATTTAGATAATAAACGATCTCCAAAAGCCCTTACTTTACGTAGTGGTTCTTGTAAATCGTGAGAGGCTACATACGCAAAGCGTTCTAACTCTTCATTAGAGCGTTTTAGTTCTTCTGTAAGCGTAAATAATTCTAATTCCTGAATTTTATCTTCCGTAACATCTGTAAAAGTAACCACAATACCATCTGGGTAATAAATGGCTGTATTATGGAAATAATTATCAAATCCGTCTGCTGTATATAATTCTGTTACGCTTTTTTGATTTTTATTTTCTACAACAGATTTATACAATTGAAATATATTAGAACCCTTTAAACCAGGATATTCCTCTAATAATCGCTTACCGATTAAATCGCTCTCTTTTTTACCAAGCATTTTCTCTGCTTGTTTGTTAACCATGGTATACTCAAAATCTATTAGCTCGTCATTTTCATCCCTAATGCAGATAAATTCTAAAATACCGTTAGGAGAAGAGTTTAAAACTCCTAAAAGGGCTTTTTCAACTTTTTGTCGTTTAGATATTTCTATATTTAATATCCCTAGTTTTTCTTGTAATTCGTTACTAAAGGTTTTACTCTTTCTTAAAAGATCAAAAATTCTATTAAAAAGTAGACCTATAATAACGGCAGCTACTAGTGTATAAAAAAGTATGGTGATTGGTGCAAATGCCTTAGAGTCTTCTCGCTCTCGTTTTTTAGAAGTAAGATACATATTCTCATCGTATTGCATTTTTCTTAAATGTAAACGAATAGAATCTGACAAGGTGGCCCTATGAGAAATTAAACGAGTGACTCTCACCTTATCTATCCCACTCATGCTACGGTTATTAAGAAGACTATCTGCTAAATAAGAGTATTGATCAATCCATACTTTCAATTCCGAGAGATTAGTTTTTTGGATGGGGTTTTTACCCACTAAACTATCCAAGGCTTTTAACTGAAAAAGAAGGTTATTAGAGTATTTTTTATAGATAGGAATTAATGTTGTGTCTTCGGTAGCAATAACACCTATTGCAGCCATTCTAGCGTCTTGCACAGAAGACCCAATATCTTGTATGGTTTGTTTAACTCTTTCGGAATGGTTAACCAAATCATCATCTTTTTGATAATTTTTATAGTTAAGGTATGTATAGTAAGAAAGTCCAATAACCACAATTATTGAACCCAGTAAAGCCAGTTTATAAACTTTAGTATTATTCATGAAAAATTTAGAGATTAATCTCGTAGGCTTTTAGTTTGTTATAAAGTGTCTTTCTATCAATTTTAAGCAATTGAGCCGCCTTGGTTTTGTTATAACCTGTCTTTTTAAGCACGTTAAGAATGGCCATTTTTTCAGCATTCTCAGAAGCAATTTTTAGATTTTCAGAATCGGAAGGTGATCCGTTTCCTTCTGCCATAAGATAGTATTCAGCATTTACTATTTCGTCTGGTAAGCATTTTAGAGAGATATAATCTTCTGGCACAATAGAACGGCTCTTTTAACCACATTCTGAAGTTCCCTAAGATTACCATGCCATATATATTCTTCTAATTTGCTTTTACACCTCGTTATCGAAACCAAGAACAGATTTTTCTAACTGCTCGTTGCTGCTAATTAAAAATTCTTCTGCAAAACGCATTATATCTGGTATTCTTTCTCTTAATGGGCTTAATTCAATACTAAACTCATTTAAACGATGGTAAATATCTTCTCTAAAGTGCCCTTCTTTAACAGATTGTTTTAGATTTTCATTAGTGGCTACAATTACTCTTACATCAATGGGAATTTCAACAACGCCACCAAGTCTTCTAATTTTTCTTTCTTGAAGAACTCTTAATAACTGTACCTGATTATCATAGGATAGATTTCCTATTTCATCTAAAAATAATGTACCTCCGTTAGCTAATTCAAAACTACCTTTCTTTTCATTAAGAGCTCCAGTAAAGGCCCCTTTCATGTGTCCAAAAAGTTCTGAGCCAGCTAAATCTTTAGGAATTGCGCCGCAATCAATGGCTATAAAAGGTTGGTCTTTTCTTTTACTTTTTTTATGGATTGCTTTAGCCACATATTCTTTACCCGTTCCCGTTTCGCCAGTAATAATTACTGACATATCTGTTGGGGCAATTAAGTCTACATGTCTTAATACAGTTTGTGATTGTGGGCTATCGCCAAATATAATATTATTGGTCTTTCTAACTGGCGTGCTAACTTTTTTAGCTGGAGTGGCTTCTTTAAGCTTTTCAGACTTCTTTTCTAAAGCACCTTTAATGGTTAATAAAATCTCGTCTGGATATAGGGGTTTTGTTACATAATCTGAAGCCCCATGCTTAAAGGTTTGTACTGCTGTTTTAACATCTGAATAACCCGTAATTATAACCACTGCCGCCTCTGGGTTTAAAATAGTTATTCTTTGAAGAACGTCTATTCCCGTTGCGTCTGGTAATTTATAATCACAAAGTATGGCATCAAACTTTTCGTTTTTTAAAATTGAAATAGCTTCATCTGCTCTATTGGCTTGCTTTACTTCAAAATTATTTTTCGATAAAAATCGAGAAAGGACTAAACAAATGTCCTTATCATCATCAATCACTAATATTTTTTTCATTCCCATCTTAAAAGGATAAAACTTTTAATCTTCACCAGAAATATAGCTATTCAAAATGCTTGAGCTAAATGGTTTCCCTAAAAAGCGATCTGCACCAAGTTCATATGCTCGTTCTTTATCTTCTTTTATATTATAAGCACTTATTACAATAATCTTAGTTTCTGGATTACGGTCTTTAATGTTGGGTATAATATCTAATCCATTACCGTCTGGTAAATTGATATCCAAAAACACTAAGTCGTACAATTCTGTTTTAATCAATGCTAAAGCATCTGTTAAATTAGGGGCATAATTATTTTTAATTCCTTCTTTTGTTAGCTTATGCCCTAGTAATAAGCCTATTTCATTCTCATCGTCAACAATAAGTGCTTTTTGTATAATCTTCTTAGTCATAAAATTGTGGTTAGAAGATATTCCTCTCAATCATTTGGCATCTTCTAAATTAATAGTGCCGTCTGTCTGTTTATTTAAAGCCTCTACAAATGCATTTTTGAATACATTCCAAACTGCCAAAAACACGTGTGTATCTGTTTTATCTATGGTTCCGTCAATGGTTACTTTAGTGGCTATTTGATCACGAGATTGGTTTTCAAATATTTCTGAAAATCCTGCCACAAGAGCTTCCCAAGCAAAACGAACAACATTATCGGCATTTTCTTCTCCGCTCAAATCTAAAATTTTAACATCATTTAAAATTGGCTTTATGTATCCCGTAAGATTACTGTCTTGCAAAGCTAACTCATGATAAAGAAAAAAGATTCCTTTTTCGGCATCAACTTTTGCATACGCATCAAGAAAATCGTTTAACGCAGTAAGTTTTACATTTTCGAACTTAAAATCGTAATCTAAATCGGGCATTTCTTTTATGAAATTGGCTTTCCCTTTAATGGCTAAATCGCCATCTCCAATAGACTTTGCTGTAAGATTAAAATCTGAAGGCAAGAGTTCGTTTCCCTTAACATTACTGATATTATTGACTGTTAACTGAAGTTGGTTTAAATATAAGATTCACTTGTGGTTTAGATTCTAAATTCAAAAATCGAATGTCTCCGTTCTTAATTTCTAATCTATTTATAGTTAAAGGCATTAATTTTTTGATTGGTTCAGTCCAATCTACATCACCGCCATATTGATCTTTTTCGTCATCTTTTGAATCAATAAAATTTAATCTAGGCTTATTAAATATTACTTCCCCTACTACAGCCCCTTTAATTAACGAACGCCATTCTAAAGATAGATCTATTAAAGGTACCTCTACAAAGGGAACCTCTTTATTTCCTTCAATTTTAAAAATCTTTAGGGAATCTATATTATAAGCCCCGCGGTATAAGTTTAGATCTACATCATAAATTGATCCTTTATAATCTGGTATTTCAGCTAAAACTTTATTCACGTATTTGGTAATCACTATTGGCAACAAAGCTCTTACAGCTACCAAAACAATAACAACAGCTAGTATAATTTTCAGTTTTTTGTTCATTCTTCTAAAACGTTAGTTTGCTTTTCAATTTCTTCTACTTTTATGCCCACAGCATGCTTAGAAGGTTTTATATACCTTCCTGCCTGTTGGGTATAAACAAAAGTTAGCTCTGCACCAAAAAGCAATATTAAGGTTGAATAATAAACCCAAGCTAAAAGGGCTACCAAGGAACCTGCTGCTCCGTAAGCATCGCTTAATGTACTTTGGCTTAAATAAAAACCAATAAGGTATTTCCCTCCTGTAAAAAGAAGTGTTGTAATAAAAGCGCCTTTCCAAGTGTCTTTCCATTTTATTTCGGCATCTGGAAGAACTTTAAAAACTAAAGCAAAAACCAAAGTCATTATAGAAAGAGATACTGCCAGATTTACCACATAAACTAAATAATAGGTAACACCCGACATCATTTGTGAGATTGCTTGATTTAAAATGACCAATAAAGTGTCTGCCAACATAGAGGTCATTAACAAAAAACCAATTGTAGCTACCATAGCCAAAGAGAGCAAACGATTTACGAAAAATTTAACAATCTCTTTTTTGGGATTTGGTTTAATGTGCCAAATAGTATTTAAGGATTGCTGAAGTGCCCCAAAAACGGTAGTTGCACTAAATAAAAGTGTGCCAATACCTACAATTCTCATAATTATAGAATCATGAAAAAGATTTGCGTCTGCAATTAATGCATCTATTTGTTGGGCGCTAGTTTCACCCATTAATAATTTTATTTGCTGAAATAGTTGATTTCTTACTACATCATCATCATAAAAAGAACCCGCAATCTCAATTGATATTATTGAAATTGCGGGCAGTGAAAATATAGTATAAAAGGCAATTGTTGCCGCTAATGAAAAGGTGTTGTCGCCAATAAATTTCTGTACAGAATTTTTTAAAACTTTCCACCAATTCATTTTAATACTTATTTAGTGAATGAATTAAGCATCCAGTGGTTCTTTTCAATATCTCTAATAAAAGCGATAATCATATCCTCGGTGCCAACATCACCTTCTTCAGATGCTACAGAGGCTGCATTATCTAAATGTTTAACTAGAATTTCGAAATCTTTTACAATTTCTGCCGCCATTTGGTCTGATTTAAGATCTGTTCCTTGTTCTTTAATTTCAGAAACTCTTAAATAATCTACCATTGTGCTTAATGGTGTTTGACCAAAAACACGTATTCTTTCTGCCATTATATCTATGTTTTCAATGGCTTCGGTATAATATTTCTCAAAATTTTCATGAAGGTCAAAAAAATCGCTTCCTGTTACATTCCAATGAAAGTTTCTTAACTTTTGGTAATGAACATGGTAGTTAGCTAAAACAATATTTAATTGTTCTACAATATGATCCGTTTCACTTTTTTTAAACCCTAATCTAGTATATGTTTTTTTGTTGCTCATTGTTGCAGTCTCCATAATTTTATGTTTATTTTTTAATCTATCAGTGATATACTCTCCTCTAAATTTTTGAACTCTTCAGTAGACTCTTCATTATTATTTAATGCCTGAAATAGTATTCCCAAGCTCATTATTAGGACCCAAACTAGTGGGTAAAGAATCGTTTTCATAGCAGTCAAATATTTCAGTTAACAGTTAACTAGCCAAACCTTCAATGGCCATATCTATTTTGTTTAAATCGTAAGAAGTCCTAATTACATAAGCCTCTTCTTCGGTAACAATTATTGGTGTTCTTAGTAGTGTTTGGTCATTGATAAGCACAGTAGCCACACCATCATCATCTAAATCTTGGTCTTTTAAACTGTCTTTGTAATAATCATTGTCTTTGTCTACTAAGTCCATTACTGTACAGCCTGCTAAAGAAGCAATACCAAAAAGTTGTGTAGCCGTTAACTTGTCTTTAGAAACATCTAATTCGTTGATAACATGTTTGTTTAAAGACACAGCATAACCCAAAGTTTTCCTATCAGAATACTTTTCAGAGTTATAAATAAATTTCATTTCTTGTTTCATGACAGTGTATTTTTTAGTTGCTTTTCCCTTCCTGAAAAGGTTTCATGTCTGCTAATGTTTGACCTCCTTTTATCCCGAAATCCAGTGTACGAATAGGGAAAGGGATAGTGATACTATTTTGATCAAACGCTGCTTTTATTTCTTTAATGGCTTTGTTTCTCATGGTTAAAAACCCCGGCTGATCCGGATAATCAATCCAAAACCTTATAAAGAAGTTGATAGAACTATCACCAAATTCGTAGTAATCAAAGATTAAATCATCTTTCTTAATAACTCCTTCCATTTGGCCAATTGTTTCAGAGACAATTTTTTCAACTCTTTCTAAATCATCTCCATAAGAAATACCTACTTGTAGATCTATACGTCTTTTCCCTAAAATAGAGTAATTTATAATAGGGCTTTGTAAAACGTCTTTGTTTGGGATGTACACTTCTTGCCCCTGAAATGTAGTAATTACCGTAACCCTTAAATTGGTTCTGGCAATTGTACCAAGAAAATCCTTAACTTTTACAATATGTCCTATCTTATACGGACGCCTGAATGCCAAAATAATACCCGAAACGAAATTTGCAGCCACATCCTGAAAAGCAAACCCCAAAGCTAATCCTAAAACACCTACCCCTGCTAATAGTGAGGTAACTGCTTTATCTAACTTTAATACTCCTAAAACAATAAAAACACCTATACCTAGTATAGTGTAGTACACTATACTAGAAAACAAATGTTCTAATGCTTTGTTGTGAGAAGCTTTCTTAAATAATTTTACAAAGAACTTTTTTCCGATTTTGGCAAATAATACAAACAAAATTAGAAGCACTATAGATACCGCCATATTGGGTAACATTGAAACTAGTTGCTCTAGCCATGAATCTACTTTGCCTACTACAGTAGTGAATGCTTTTTGTAAATCGAATTTCATTTCTCTCAATTTCAGTACAGAGTTTAATTTTAAATTTTAAGTACTGAACTACTAAGTTTTACAGATGATTATGCTTTTGATTTTACATTCTCTGCTACTTCTTTACCGTTTGAGATAAATCTTTCTTCAATATTTTTATAAGTAGATTGCGCTTCTTTAATCTTCTCGTCTACAGTGTCTTTAACCAAACCTTTAATTTTATCAGACTCATTAGCCAATTTCTTTCTAGTTTTCTTACCGCTTTCTGGGGCTAATAAAAGACCTGCTACTGCTCCTGCTGTTGCACCTACTAAAATACCCGCTACTATTTTCAATGAATTTTTCATGTTAATTGTGTTTTAAGGTTGAACAAAAATTCACTTATACTAATTACAAAGTAGATTCCACAATCAAAAAACAGCCACAAAAAGCTTTAAATGAACTTTTACGCTCGCCACCCTTATTAAAAACGTAGAACCTATTCTACACTTATGTGGATTTATCGTTCATTTGGTTTGTAATATAAGCGGGCCATTGATTCAGAGATTTTAAATAAGATCTTCCCCATTATTCCACATTGTCAACAATTCGAGGAGAAGAATACACAATGGCATGGGGCACAAAGTGCCATAAAATGGATTTTTAGCACTTTTTATAGTTAGGTACGTTTATAGATTAGTTGATTAGCAACACTAAAAATGATCGACTATGAAAACACTTAAACTTATTTTAGTAATTACAGTATTAGCATTGTGTGTTGAACAATTAAAAGCTCAAAGTGCACGAGCAGGGATAAAAGCCGGAGCTAATTTTAGCAATCTCTTTATTGATGATGTAGACGATGAAAACTTAAGAATGGGTTTTCATGCTGGTGTTTATGGACAATATTTAGAAGAAGGTTCAACACTTGGTTTACAAACTGAAATTCTTTATTCTACTAAAGGAGCTACTGCTACATATGACAATTTATTTGGCAGCGGAAAATCAAAATTCAATTTAAATTATGTAGATGTACCTATTCTTTTAGTGATTAAATTAGGGGATTTAATTGAGTTACAAGGTGGTGGTTATGTAGGTTTTTTAACAAAAGCATCTGTATCTACCGAAGGTGACTTTGGAAATGATTATGATGAATTAGATAGAGAAAATTTTAAATCGGTTGATTATGGTCTTTCTGGAGGAATGGCAATTAACCTTGAAGCACTTACTATTGGGTTACGATACAGTTATGGTTTAAACCCAATTGCTAAAAGTGAGGATGCCAAAGATGCTTTAGGAGATGCAAAAAATTCTGTAGCACAAATTTATTTAGGGCTAAATATCTTTTAGAATAATTACAATTTGTTTTTACTGCAAAGGGCTGTCTCATTTTTTTGACAGCCCTTTTATTTATAGCCTTGCTGGTTCTATTAATATAACATCTTCTTTTTCTACCCTTACCGAACCTGCCGCAGCCCCTTTAATTTTTCTTACATATTTCTTCTGTGTAAATATTACCGGACAAAGACTATCTGTTTTCCTTTTAGAATAAAATGCCGCTAAACTGGCAGCATATTCTTTTACGTCTTTTGGTACATTTTTACCCGCTTGGTGTTTAATCACCACATGCGAACCGCTTACATCTTTAGCATGCAACCAATAGTCGTCTTTTTTGGCTTCATGCAAAGTCAGTTCATCATTGTTTTTAGCATTACGCCCCACCAAAATCTTAAACCCATTTAAAAAATACTCTTTAAACCTTGGTGTGTTTTCAATTGCCTTGGCCGCTTTGGTATGGGGTAAATAATTCCCTAAATCTTTTCTTAACGACCTAATATCTTCCGATTCTTCCAAGGTTTGTAAATCGGCTTTAAAAAGCGTTAACTGCTCTTTTTTTGACTTAATATTCTCTAGAAGCGTATTCACTTCAATATTTCTGTTTTTGGCTTTTCGATAATATTTTTCGGCTATAGTTTGTGGTTTTAGTTTCTTGTCTAGCTTTACATCAATATCTTCATTTGTATAAAAGTTGAAGAGTTGTGCTTTTTCTGCACCTTCGGGGATGGCATGTAAATTGGCCATAATGATGTCTGCCAATTCTTTAAAAGAAGGCCCTTCTTGCATGGAAGCAAGTTTACTATCGGCTTCTTTAATGTATTTTTCAGCTTTTTTAATGCCTGCATGTAATTGTAAGGAAATCTGTTTTTTATCGGTCTCTAAATAAAACTGATATCCCCTTTTCTTGGTAAATGCATTTAAAGCTTTAATTACCGAATCAAAGGTTTCCAATACCTTTCCGTAAGGCACCAGAGACAAGGCATATTTATCGTTAATTTCCGTTAAGTAAATTTTACCTTCCTGCATTTCTTGTAAAAGCCCTAACAAAAACTGCCATTGTTCTTCTTTCGAAGTTAGTTCAGCTTCTTTTTCCTTCAAAAAGGCGTTTACAATTTTACCCAACGTTGGCATTTGCTCATGTATGTTTTCTAAAGAAAACGTATCATAATCTAAAGAAACATCTTTATCAAACGCATTTGGGTTAAGTTCTAAATCGTTAAAAAGCTTCTTCTTAAATATTTTTAGGACTTCAGAGTGATTGGCAGTTAGAATATTACTTCGGTCTCCAAATAGTTTAAAAATGAGTCTATAGCCATTTTCAAACTGAAAAATTAAACAGCGTTCGTATTCCGGAGTGGTAACGGAAACTACTTTTGCATCGTTAATTTCCTGAAAAAAATTTCGAGTACTTTGTTTGGCTCTGGCAAAATTACTAGGGAAACTAAGGGTAGAAAAACCGGGTTTAAGATCGGCTTTTATATAAAAATCCTCTCCCCCTCTGTCAAACCCTAAAATAAGTTGGTCACTTTCCTGACTAAAACATTCTACTAAAATGGAATCCGTAAGTAATTCATTTAATTCTGGAGCTAAACGGGATAATAAGTGGTAATTATTGTGCACTAGTCTTCAATCTCTATTTGTAATCCGTCATAGGCGAACTCTATAAAACCAGGCAGTTCTTTACTTACCACGGCGTGTTTACCCATTCTATGCCCCATGTGGGTAAGATATACTTTGGGCACTTCTAACTCTTCTGCTAAAGCAATAGCTTGTTTTAAACTGAAATGAGAAAGGTGCTCTGTTTTTTGCAGCGCATTCAGCACTAAAACTTTAGAACCTTTAATTTTTTGTTTTTCTTTTTCGGAAATAAAATTAGCATCTGTAATGTAGGTGAAATGCTTAATTCTAAAACCGAAAACAGGCAATTTATAATGCAGTACTTCTATAGGTAAAATATCTGTATCTGCTACTCTAAAGGCTTCATTGCTAATTGCATTCAAATTAATTTGTGGTACACCAGGGTATTTAACATCTGCAAAAGCATAGGCAAATTCTTGCTTTAACTGGTTTAAAACTTGCTGTCTACCATAAACGGGCATATCTCTTTTTTGCAGAAAATTGAAAGAACGAAGTTCATCCATTCCTGCGGTGTGGTCTTTATGCTCATGGGTATACAAAACAGCGTCTAGTTTTTCAACCCGCTCACGTAACATTTGTTGTCTAAAATCTGGCCCTGTATCAATTACTAAATTGGTGTTTTCAGTTTCAATAAATACAGAAGTACGCAAACGTTGATCTCTGAAATCTAACGATTGGCAAACTTCGCATTTACAACCAATTACGGGAATTCCTTGTGATGTACCTGTACCTAAAAATGTTACTTTCATGAAGGTGGGTTGGTTTGTATGTATTCAGAATAAATCTTCTGAGAGCGCTCTTTTAAAACGTTAGGATCAATTTCTATTTCTTTCAGAATTTCTAAAAGACAATTAATCTTGCCGTCTAAGGAATAATATTTATTAATAATTACCATTCCGGTTTCCTTCAATATACAATAACCCGACTTAAAATTTCCTTTTTCGTAACGAAGCAACAAGCCCGCTTCAGAAAAAATATCTTCCAGTTTGCTTAAGAATTGCTTCGTGTATTTAATCTCCATACAATCAAATTTAAAGAAACCTACGGAAATGTTAAATTCGTCTGTCTAATTTAGTACAGATTTGAATAAAACGCTTTACATAGTTGCCGGACCTACCGCTGTTGGCAAAACAGCCTTTGCCATTAAATTGGCAAAATATTTTAATACTGAAATCATTTCTTGCGATTCTAGACAAATTTACAAGGAAATAAGCATTGGTACAGCCAAACCTACTGAAGAAGAATTACAATCTGTAAAACACCATTTTATTAATTCTCATTCTATTGAAACGCATTATAGTGTAGGCGATTATGAAAGAGATGCTTTAAAATTGCTAGACCAACTTTTTGTACAACACAACAACGTTATTATGGTGGGTGGTACCGGACTTTTTGTAAAAGCCATTTGCGAAGGGTTAGACCATTTCCCGGAAATAGACCTTTCTATTAGAACGGATTTAAACCAACAATTTGAAGAAAATGGAATAGAACCTTTAAGAGAAAAACTTAGGCACTTAGACCCCCAATATTATTCTAAAGTAGATACTGCTAACCCTCAACGGATTATTCGTGCTTTAGAAGTCTGCATAGGTTCCGGAAAGCCTTTTTCTTCTTTCCTGAATAAAAAAGAAAAAGTAGTGCGCCCGTTTGCTATTCATAAAATAGGGCTTGAAATGGATAGAGCTGAACTCTATGAAAGAATTAACCTTAGAGTAGACCAAATGATAGAAAATGGTTTATTAAATGAATGCGAAACGGTGTTCCCAAAACGGTCATTAAATGCCCTGCAAACAGTAGGATATTCAGAGATTTTTAGCTATATTGAAAAAAGCATAACCTATGAAGAAGCTATTGAATTGGTGAAAAGAAACACCAGAAGATACGCTAAAAAACAGCTTACTTGGTTCAAAAAAGACGCTGAATTCAAATGGTTTAACAGTAAGGAAGTTCGTGTTTCAGACGTTATCTGAACCTTTTTGATCTTTATTACGTCATCACATTAAAAATTAATTTTTATGAAAAACATGGATGTAGTCAGCGAATATTTTTACACAGCGGGGTACAACAATTCCGATACCGAACTGATTAAAAATCTAAAGTCAAAAAATCTTAAAGAGATTATTAGTTGGCTAAAGTACAACAACGCACAAATTAAAGAGGTTGCGTTTCCTAAAATAGCTAATGACTTTAACGACATAATTCTAGCCAACAATAAAATTAACGTTTCTGAATTAACGCTTTTAAAAGAGCTTAATCAGATCAATTTTCAAATAAAAGGATTTATTAGCGCTACAGAAAAACAGCTTTATGCTTTCAGTTCAGAAATTTTTTACATGATCCACAACCATTACCCAAAAGCTGAAATCCTTGAAAAATACAGTTGTTTTTGTTTTGATGCCTTTTTAGATGAAAACGGAGTTGATATTGAAGAATCTATTTTTCATTTTACTAATTCTATACAAAAGTTAAAATCTGGCTTTGGTAGCTCAAAACAAAAAATAACCGAACAACTTATTGTTCTTAAATCCCTTATTCACAACAAATACATTATTGAACAAGAAATCCTATTGCCTAGATTATTGAAATTTAGAAAAGAAATTATATAATTTTGCTTGTGTTTTTCGTTTACCAAGCATGAAAGAAGTGAATAAGACAGGACTTATTGCTGTATCAATTATAGGAATTTTCATTTTTTTCAGTTGTTCTAACCAAACCTCACCGGCCAAAGAAAGAACTTCTACTTGTAGCCAAGCGCAAACTTTCAGTTCCGATTTCTGCAACCTTAAATTCCATTTAAAGGAAGTAGACTCTACATATGGTAATTGCAATGTAGGATGCGCACAGCTTTTATTCCATTACCCCTATTTTGAAAGCCCTAAAAACGATTCTTTTTACATAGGCATCAACAAAGAAATTAACAAAAAACTTACCCATTCTTATACTGCAGAAGAAGGCTTAGACGACTTTTTCAACAATTACTTAGACCTTACCAAGAAATTTCCCGATTACCACAGTACATGGCAGTTAAAAAGCGAAGCCGAAGTATTGGAACTAAACCCAAGATTTATGACCGTTAAGGTAGAATCTTACAGTTTTACAGGCGGCGCGCATGGGCTTGAAGAAATGCACTACATTAATGCCGACCTTAAAAACAGAGAGATATTTAACTTAGATGATTTATTAGACACCACAAATATTGAAGATATAAGGAAAGATATCACCTTTGCCCTTAAAGAACAAAACAGCTATGCTACAGATAGTTTAATGGAAAACCTAGGGTTCTTTTATAATGAAGGAAATTTTCCGCTACCAACAGAATTTTATATTTCTGGGACGCACATTCACTTTTTATACAACCAATACGAGGTTGCTCCATATAGTTTTGGAATACTTAGAGCAAAATTACCTTTAGAGCAGTTCAAAAATCAGCTTCAAGAAAAATATACCGAAAATTAAAGATCCCCTATTTTCTTTCTTTTATCATCTAAGCTAGTGGGTGCTTTTAAATACGCCAAAATCTGCGATTTATAAATACCCGAATGGCCAGAGAAAAGATACGCTACTATACAACCCAAAGCAATGTAAGACAAATGCTCTGAACCAAACAACTCTACCCCCATAATTATACATGCAATTGGTGTATTTGCCGCAGCCGCAAACACAGCCACAAAGCCAATACCCGCCAGTACATCAAAAGGAATAGGTATAAACAACGATAAGGCGCTGCCTAAGGCTGCGCCTATAAAAAACAACGGAGTCACCTCACCGCCTTTAAAACCAGCACCAAGCGTTACTGTTGTAAAAAGTAATTTCATTAGAAAATCATACCACGGCACGTTATTCTGAAAGGTTTCTACAATTACAGGTACACCTAAGCCTAAATACCTAGATGGTTGATAAAAGCCAGAATATTTTAGAATTAAAAATCCAACAACAACTACAGCACCGCCTACAAACGATTTTTGCATGGTGTTTTTGGTGACTTTAGAAAATTGATTTGAAAAGAAGGCTACTAATTTAGAAAATGATCTTCCGGCTAAACCAAAGAAAATACCGGCTAAAACAACCCACAAAAAGAAATCCCAAGTAAACGGCAATTCCCCATGTATGTGGTAATGCGTATGTGGCGCATCCCACGCTAGGGTTACATAATTTGCTAATAAGGCTGAAAACAAAGCCGGCACAATAGCTTCGTAACGTTGGCGGCCAATTACTGCCATCTCTAAACCAAAGATTAAACCCGCTACAGGAGTTCCAAAAACCGACGAAAAGCCAGCCGCTACACCACAAACCAAAAGTATTTTTCGTTCTTCCGAAGTAAATTTTATAATCCGCTGAAGTTGATCACTAAGTGTGGCACCAATTTGTACAGCTGTGCCTTCACGACCAGCCGAACCGCCAAAGAGATGTGTGAATATTGTCCCGAATAAAACCAGCGGCGCCATCCAAATGGGCAATGCTTTCTTTTGTTCGTGAATTTCTTCAATTACAAGGTTATTTCCTTTTTCAGATTCTGGACTAAATTTAGCATAAGCCCAACTAATTAAATACCCCACCACCGGCAGCAAAAAGACTAGCCATAAATGAGATTCTCTAATTCTTGCTGCTTCCTTTAAAGCGAAAAGAAAAAAAGCAGAAACCGAACCCACAAAAACGGCTATTACTACGCTTAGTAATAGCCATTTAGTTAAGAACTTAAAAGAATCTTTTTGTTCTTTAATAAATCTCATAAAGTAAATTAAGAAACTCTGTCAAAGCCTGTATAAGGTACTAATACTTCTGGTACTTTTATTCCTTCGGCATCTTGGTTGTTCTCTAAAATAGAAGCCAAAATCCTAGGTAAAGCTAAGGCACTACCGTTTAAGGTATGTACAAAGTTGGTTTTCTTTTCGGCGTCTTTATATCTTAACTTTAAACGTGTGGCTTGGTAGGTTTCACAATTACTAACCGAACTTACTTCTAACCATTTATTTTGAGCTGCTGAAAACACTTCAAAATCATAGGTAATGGCTGCTGTAACACCCAAATCACCACCGCATAGATTTAAAATTCGGTAAGGCAGTTCTAACTTTATTAGAAGATTCTCTACATGAGATTTCATCTCTTCTAAAGCGGTATAAGAATCTTCAGGTTTGGTCACCTGTACAATTTCTACCTTTTCAAACTGGTGCAATCTATTTAAACCTCTTACATGCGCACCCCAAGAACCCGCTTCTCTTCTAAAACATTGTGAGTGTGCTACGTTTTTAACTGGTAAATCGGCTTCGGTTAAAATAACATCTCTGTAAACGTTCATTAATGGAACTTCCGAAGTAGGAATTAAATACAAATTATCGGCCGTTGCTTGGTACATCTGTCCGTCTTTGTCGGGTAATTGCCCAGTTCCTAAACCAGAATCTTCATTTACCAATAACGGAGGAATTATCTCATTATATCCCGCTTCAATAGCTTGGTCTAAAAAGAAATTAGCTAACGCTCTCTGTAAGCGAGCTCCTTTTCCTTTGTAAACCGGAAAACCAGAACCTGTAATTTTATTTCCTAATTCAAAATCTACTAAATCGTAATCTACAATTAAATCCCAATGTGGTTTACCTCCATTAGCCGAAAGAGTTTTTTCCCCTTCAAAAACAACTACGTTGTCTTCGTCCGATTTACCCAAAGGCACAATTGTATTTGGTGCATTAGGTATATGTAAAAGTTTAATTCTTAAGCCTTCTTCTAATTCTTTCTGCTTGGTTTTTAGTGCGTCTTTCTCATCCCTTAAAAAAGTGGCCTGTTTTTTAGCTTCTTCGGCCTCATCTTTTTTACCTTCTTTCATCAATGCTCCAATTTTCTTAGTGTATGCATTAGAATTGGAAGCAGACTCGTCTGCTTTCAGCTGAATATTTTTTCTTTCGTCATCTATAAGTAACACTTCGTCGATAAGAGATTCTACGTTTTGTATGTTCCTCTTTTCTAAAGCTTTAATTACATTTTCTTTATTTTCTCTTATATATTGAATCTGAAGCATGATTTATTAGTTCTCAATTAATGGCTGCAAATCTAGAATTTAATAATCTTTTATCGAAAAAGTTTGGGAAATATTAGATCATAGTCTATAATTGCGGCAAGATCAAACGAAGATCTTTCTCAGACAAACTTACATCTCAACAAGTTCATCTCTGAATAACCAACCAAGTTTATCAAGTTTTCCTTTCAATAAATGTCTCATCATAACAATTAAAACATACATTTTTTATGTACAGTATAGAAGATTTAGAGCTTAAACTCTTATCTGAATTACGTGAAATAGCCGAACAATTGGATATTTCTAAATTCAAAGGGTTTACCAAAAAAGAATTGATTTATAAAATCTTAGACCAGCAAGCCGTAACACCGGACTCTGCTCTTAAAAAAATTGTAAAAAGAGAATCGCCCGTTTCTGTTTCAGAAACTAGCGAATCTACCCCTCCGGAATCTAGTCCGTCTGCCAAAAGACCTAGATCTAGAATGCAAAGAGAAAATGTAACAACAGATGTTCCTCCTTCAGATTCTACACCAAACGAAGACGAAGAAAAAACAGAACCTGCTGCACCAAGAACTTCTTCTATTCCTCCAAGAAAAAGAGTTAAAGTTGAAGAAACGGATACTGACGATATTCCAGATTTGAATTTTGAAAAAGAATTCTCTGAACCAAGATCGTTTCAAAAACCAAAAGAAGAGCCCGTTCAAGAAGAACGCAGACCAGAAAGAGTGGAAAGAACTGAAAGAACAGAACGTTCTGAAAGACCCGCCACTAAAAAAGCTATTACAACTGACGAAATCTCTATTAACCTTAAAGAATTTGAAGGTATTGTAGAAAGCCAAGGTGTATTAGAAATAATGCAAGACGGTTATGGTTTCCTTAGGTCTGGTGATTACAACTATTTAGCCAGCCCAGACGATATTTATGTATCGCCTTCTCAAATCAAACTATTTGGTTTAAAAACAGGTGACACGGTAGTTGGACAGGTTAGACCTCCAAAAGAAGGTGAAAAATATTTTGCTCTTTTAAAGGTTCAATTTGTAAACGGAAAAACAACAGAAGAAATTCGTGACCGTATTCCTTTTGAATACTTAACACCTTTATTCCCGAACGAAAGATTAAACCTTTCTACAAACTCTTCGGAATACTCTACAAGAATACTTGACTTATTTGCCCCAATTGGTAAAGGTCAAAGAGGTATGATTGTAGCGCAACCTAAAACAGGTAAAACGGTACTTCTTAAGCATATTGCTAACGCTATTGCTGAAAATCACCCAGAGTGTTATTTATTAATCCTTCTTGTAGACGAAAGACCAGAAGAGGTTACAGATATGGCTAGAAGCGTAAATGCAGAAGTAATTTCTTCTACATTTGACGAGCAAGCCGACAGACACGTAAGAGTATCTACTATGGTTTTAGAGAAAGCCAAAAGAATGGTAGAATGCGGACACGATGTGGTTATCCTTTTAGATTCTATTACACGTTTAGCACGTGCATACAATACAGTTGAACCATCTTCGGGTAAAATCTTATCGGGTGGTGTTGATGCTAATGCACTACACAAACCCAAAAGATTCTTTGGTGCTGCCAGAAACGTAGAAAATGGTGGTTCTTTAACCATTATTGCTACCGCACTTATTGAAACGGGTTCTAAAATGGACGAAGTTATCTTTGAAGAATTTAAAGGTACTGGTAACATGGAACTTCAGTTGGATAGAAAATTAGCCAACAAAAGAGTTTACCCTGCTATTGATGTACCGGCTTCGGGAACAAGAAAAGAAGACTTGCTTATGTCTAGAGAAGAACTACAAAGAGTTTGGATCTTACGTAAATTTATGTCTGACATGACTTCACAAGAAGCTATGGAATTCCTTCTAGGAAAAATGAAAGGAACCAAGAGCAACGAAGAATTCTTGATTTCTATGAATGGCTAATACATTTTAAGGTTCTCCTTAAGTGTATTAATAATATATAATAGCACTGTGTGAAAACATGGTGCTATTTTTTTTAGACGCGAATGAAAGCATTTTATTAGGTAATGTACTTGTCTATGTAGTAAATAAAAAACACTTGTACATGATGGAGGCAGTACTTATACATAGTAAATACCATCAAGTATTCTACTATTTTAAATTTTTAGGTATTTGTACATCAGACATGGTTTCTACGTTTAGAGTAGATCCCTTGGGAATAATGGTAAGTTCACCCGTCGTTTCCAATACTATTAAAGCAACAGTATCTAATTCTGAAACACCTTTATTCCGTGCAGCTACATAAACTTCTTCTACCGTTATTCGCTCTTTTTTTAATGCATCTGAAAGTAGTTTTCCGTTGTACAGTAACAAGCAAGGCTCACTGGTCACTAATTTTTTAACCATTTTAACCCTTACTGAAAGCCATGTAATCAGGTATTGTAAAAAAATAAAAAGAGTAAATGCCAGCACCCCATCTGATAGTGTAATACTTTTATTTAACGCCACAGTAGCTAAAGAAGAACCTAAAGCGATGGTCACTATGAAATCAAAAGCATTCATTTTAGAGAGCGTTCTTTTCCCCGATACTCTTAAAACAATGACCATAGCTACATAAGCTAGAATTGTTATAATAAATGTTCTAAGAATGCTGTCCCAGCTGTCAAACCAAAGTTTTTCCATAAAACAATCTTAGTTTACTTTTAATAAACCACAAATTATACGCTATTGTATAAATTTAAAAATCAATAAATAGGCACACAACTCTAATACTTTCTATTAAAAATCTCTGCGTAAATAACCGCTTGTTTTACGCCATTTTTAGAATGCAATAAAGGAAGTTTAGCTCGAACTTTTTTCTTTCCTCTTTTTGGTAAATTAATGGCCGAAAGACTTTTCTCCATTTCCTTATCGGCATGCTCTGCACGGGCAATTAATTGGTCAACCTCTACGGTTTTGGCGGAAGAACCGTAATAAGGTCTTTCCTCTTCTTCTACTTTTTCTTGTTGAATTTCTTCTTTAACGCTTTCATATTCGCCCGAAAATTCTTTTTTTAATTCTTTCAACCACGGAAATTCTTCTTCGTCCTCTGGGGTAAAGGTTCTTTGTTGTGGTTTCTTTTTAGCCGCTTCCGAAAAGTTCTTTTTCCACATCTGGTACACCCAGCTGGCCACAGAAAATAGAATAAAAAGTATAATTTGCCATCCAATGTCTGCTTGTAGGTATTCTTTCATATTTTAATGCTCTATTCGGCTCCTATTTTAGTAATTTTGTAAAAAATTAAACGAATTCATAATCTTATATGATCTACCCTGCCAATATAGAGAAGAAAATCGGCTTCGATATAATTAAAGAGGAATTAAAGAACTACTGCCAGACAGAATATGGTCTTGACTTGGTAGAGCGCATGAGTTTTTTAGACGACGCTTCTGAAATTGATCGGTTGACTTCTCTTACCGAAGAGTTTATGTACATTCTGGAACACATAAATTCTTTCCCACAGTCCAACTTTTTAAACATTCAGCGGGAAATAGATAAGCTTAAAATTGAAGGCTATTACCTTTCCGAAGAAGAATTATTCAACGTTTTATTGTTCAGTAGAACCATAATTGGGATCGTTTCTTTCTTTGCGTCTACCGAACCAGAAGAATTCCCAAAACTGAAAGAGCTGTTCAAAGATTTCTATATAGACAAAAGACTTCCGCAGAAAATAAGCCGTGTAATTAGCGAAAAAGGAACACTAAAAAACGATGCCTCACCAGAATTACAACGCATACGAAGAGACATTATTGATGCTGGTTCAAAATTAAGAACCAAAGTAAACCGACTGCTTACTACTTATAAAGAAAAAGGGTTTATTGACGAAGAACATTTAAATACCATTAGAAACGGCAGACACGTTATCCCTGTAAAGTCGGAATACAAACGACAAATACCGGGTTTAATCCACGACGAATCGGCTACAGGACAAACAACGTTCTTAGAGCCTTCTGCCATTTTTGATGCCAACAACGAAATTATAGAACTTCAGTTGGAAGAAAAAAGAGAAATCAAACGCATTCTGATGGAAATCAGCCGGGAGGTTTCTGCCCATTTAATGGAATTAATCCAGGGACATTCTATTTTAGGGGAAATTGATTTTATCCGTTCTAAAGCCAAACTATCAAATAAAATAGGTGCTGTTAAACCGAAAATTTCAGCCCAAAAAGAATTTAGCATTCGTAGAGCTTTTCATCCATTGTTGTTGTTGCAAAGCAAAGACACAAGCACAGTAATTCCATTATCATTAGAACTGAACAACGATAAGCGAATTTTGGTAATTTCCGGTCCCAATGCTGGGGGTAAATCGGTTTGTTTAAAAACTTCCGGTTTATTAATCTACATGCTGCAATGTGGCTTACCTGTTCCGGTAGATGCTTCTTCTACTTTCGGTACGTTTAAACAAGTTTTTGTAGACATTGGGGACGATCAGTCGATTGAAAACGATTTGAGTACTTACTCTAGTCATTTGACCAACATGAAACATTTCTTGTTTTACGCCAACAAGAACACCTTGTTTCTAATCGATGAATTTGGTACAGGTACAGATCCCGAATACGGTGGTGCCATTGCCGAAGCAGTTCTGGAAAAATTACACGAAGCCGGGGCTTATGGTATTGTAACTACGCATTATTCGAACCTTAAAAAGTTAGGCGAAATTATGCCTGCTGTTGAAAATGGTGCCATGCTGTTTGATGATTTAGAACTGAAGCCTTTGTATCAGCTTTCGGTTGGGCAACCGGGTAATTCATACGCCATGGAAATTGCCGAAAAAATTGGTTTGGAGAAATCGGTGATTAAAAGAGCCGAAAGCCTTTTGGGAACTGACCGCTTGGATTACGACAAAGCCCTGAAAGATTTAGGAAAAGAGAAGTCGCAAATTATAAAAGAGAAGAACGAAATTTTAGGCAACCGTTCGGCATTAGAAAAAAACATTGCCGATTACAAAGAGCTTAAAGTTTACTTTGAAACCGAAAAGAAAAAGATTCTTAAAAAAGCACACGAAGAAGCCAAAGCCATTATTGAAGGCGCTAATAAAAGTGTAGAAAAAACCATTGCTGACATTAAGAAAAGTGAAGGCGACAAGCAGAAAATAATTGAATCTAGAAAGGAATTAACCGAAACCAAGAAGAAAAGCGAAGCCATAGTTAAAAAGGTAGAACGCGAAATTGTACCAAAACAAAACCGCGCTATTAAAGAGGGCGACATGGTGACTATAAACGGTGAAGGTTCTCCAGGGAAAGTGATTAAACTAGATAACGGCAAAGCCGATTTACTTTTCGGGACCTTAAAAGTTACCGCCAAATTAGAACGACTGGTTTTATCTAATGCCCCTAAAGAAAAAAACAAAAGATCTTCTTCAATAGGTAGTAACGTACAATCTCACATTCTGGAAAGAGGCTCTCAACTGAACCGTGAGCTGGACATCCGTGGGAAGCGCGTACATGAAGTTTTAGAAGAATTAGACATCTTGGTTGACGATGCTATTATCTCTTCTACCAAGGAGCTTAGAATCATCCACGGGAAAGGGAATGGGATTTTAAGAGATGCGGTAAGAAACCACTTAAAAGGCTACAAACAAATTACAGCCATGCGAGATGAACACATTGATTTTGGTGGCAGCGGTGTAACTATTGTTGTGTTGGATTAAAAAATATTTTACCTCGTCACTTTTTGCTAACGCTCAGAATGACGAGGTAGTTTTTTAGAAAGACTTACTCTTTTGGTGGTAAACCGACGGCTTCGCCTTTAATAACTACTTTACCATGTTGATTAGTGCAATTGGTAGAAAATCGTACAGATCTTCTTTTTTCGTCCTTTTCTACAGCCGTAATCGTTGCTGTAATTTCGTCGCCAATTTTAACAGGTCTTAAAAAAGATACCTGCTGAGACATATAAATGGCCCCTTCTCCAGGAAGCTGCGTTCCCAAAACATTAGAAATTAAACCCGTAACTAAAATTCCGTGTGCAATTCTTTCTTTAAAGATGGTTTTAGATGCGTATTCTTCATCTATGTGTACGGGGTTTTTATCCCCTGTAAGTTCGGCATAACCTCTTACCATTTCATCTGTAATTACTTGGGTGATACTAGCATTCTCCCCAATAGTAATTTGATCAAAAGTTCTTTTTTTCATTATAAATCTCCTAACTGTGGTCTTATTAATATTTCTTCTACAACGGTTCTATCAGACAAGGTATAAACGCTATAAACAGACTCTGCTACATCAACAGGGTCAATAAAGCGTTCATCGGGAATGTCTACCCCTTCCCAACTGGCCGTTTTAGTTGCCCCGGGTAAAATGGCCGTTACTTTAACACCAAGCTCTTTCATTTCTTCTCTAAGAACTTTTGTCATTCCCATTAATGCATATTTAGTAATGCAATAAGAACCACCGTTAATGTATGGCATTATACTAGCCGTTGAACAAAGATTAAAAATATGTCCCTTGCATACAATAACCGAGTCTAATAATCTTCTGGTAATATTATAGGCAGAAAAAACATTTAAGTTCATCATGTATTTTAAAACCCCATCTTTTTCTTCCGAAATTTTACCTGGTGTAAAAATCCCTGCATTATTAATTAACACATCTATTTGGGAAGTTTTAGAACTTACAAAGTCTGTAAAAGCATACATCCCCTTCTCTTCCGATAAATCTGCTGTAGTAAAATGTACATTTTCTGACTGAAAAACTGGTTTAGAAGATTCTGTACGTGCACAGGTGATAACTGTAAATCCGTTGGTGCTAAATTTTTCAACCAATCTAAGCCCTATCCCTTTTGTTCCTCCAGTAATTACCGCTATTTTGCTCATAATCTAAATTTCTATTTCAACTTTGAAACTATTGAATTAAAAGGGTTGTTAAAAATTTCTGGATTAAATATTATTTTCGTCGGATAGACTTATGCAAGCACTAGGCAGATACATCATATTTATAGGGCAACTTTTTGTAAAAAGAGAACGCTTTAAAGTTTACCTCAGTTTAATTTTCGATGAATGCATTCAAATTGGGATTAATTCCATTTTAATAATTGCAATTGTAAGTACCTTTATTGGTGCAGTAACCACACTACAAACCGCATACAACCTTATTAGCCCTATAATACCAAATTATACAATTAGTTTGGTTTTAAGAGACATGACTATATTAGAATTAGCGCCCACCATTATGTGTGTGGTTCTGGCCGGTAAAGTAGGCTCTAAGATTGCAGGCGAATTGGGTACCATGCGTATAACCGAACAAATTGATGCCTTAGAGGTAATGGGCATAAATTCTATTTCTTATTTGGTACTTCCTAAATTAATTGCGGCGTTAATTACTATACCCATGTTGGTAATATTATCTGCTTTCTTGTCTTTAGCTGGCGGTTATATGGCTGGTATTTTAGGCGAATTAATGACTAAAGAAGAGTTTATACGTGGTTTACGTGCCGATTTTATTCCTTTTAATGTGCCTTTTGCACTTATAAAATCTTTTGTATTTGCTTTCCTAATTGCTACCATTTCTTCCTTTAAAGGATTTTACACTAAAGGCGGTGCGTTAGAAGTTGGTAAATCTAGTACCAATGCAGTAACTTCTAGTTGTATTGCTGTTTTATGTGCCGATTATCTTTTGGCCGAATTACTACTGAGATAATAGAATGATAGAAATAAAAAACATCAGTAAAAGCTTTAAAGGCAAACAGATATTATTTGATATCAGCGGAAAGTTTCAGAGTGGTAAATGCAACCTTTTAATTGGATCTAGCGGTACGGGTAAAAGTGTTCTTTTAAAAAACATTGTTGGTTTAATTAAACCAGACAAAGGAGACATTTTGTACGATAACCGTGACTTTTTTGACAAACAAAACCGAATTGACATCCGAAGAGAATTAGGGATGCTATTCCAAAGTAGTGCTCTATTTGACTCTAAGACAGTAGAAGAAAATGTTATTTTTCCGCTAGACATGATGACTAAAATGACACGTGGAGAAAAACTTAAACAAGTAAATTCTTGTTTAGAACGTGTTGGTTTAGAAGGAAGCAACAAAAAAATGCCTTCCGAAATTAGTGGTGGTATGCAAAAACGTGTAGGTATTGCCCGCGCTATTGTATTAAAACCAAAATACCTTTTCTGTGACGAACCCAACTCGGGCTTAGATCCACAAACAGCCATTAAAATAGACCACCTTATTTCTGAAATTACAAAAGACATTGATTCTACAACTATTGTTGTAACGCATGATATGAACTCGGTAATGAATATTGGTGACAACATTCTTTTTCTGAAGGAAGGAAAAAAGATTTGGGAAGGAAGTAAAGACATTATTCTAGATACCACTAACGAAGATTTAAAAAGTTTTATCTTCTCTAACTCTTTATTAGAATACGTAAAAAAACACTAAGATCAATAATCTTCCATTCTTGGTAGTTCAATATAGAATGAGGTTCCTTTTCCTATACTTGAATCAAACCAAATATTTCCATCGGCTTGTTCAATAGCTTTCTTTGCTACCGCTAATCCAATTCCAGAGCCGGTATATTTAGTACTGAAATTTGGCTGAAATACTTTGCTTTTAATATCATCTGGAATTCCTTCTCCGTTATCACTTATAGATAATCTAACCTTCTCGGGTAGGATTTCCATATCTACAATCACCAATGGTTTAACATTTTGGGATACAGATTGTATTGCATTTAATACTAAATTATTAACTACCCTACCCAACAGTTTTTTATCGGCAAAAACAAATACAGGTTCTGGTTTAAAATTTCTTATGATTTGTACCTCTTCTCCTTCAAAAATCAATAGAGTGTCGTGCAGCAAGCTAACCACATTAAATTTCTGAAACTCTGGTTCGGGCATTTTAGAAAACGCTGAAAAAGACGTTGCAATATCACTTAAGGTATCAATTTGTAGTAATAAGGAATCTAATGTATCTAGCAAACGAACATCCTTAGGGTCTGAAACACGCTTTAATTGCTGAATTTTTAAACTCATTGGCGTTAACGGATTTTTAATTTCGTGGGCTACTTGTTTTGCCATTTCTCGCCATGCATCTTCTTTTTTACTCTGTTCAAAAATACGCTTACTTTCTTCCAGCTTATTAATCATTCGGTTGTATTCACTTACAATCAAACCAATTTCATCTTCCGCCTTCCATTCTATGTATTTATTTCCGGTTAAGGATGTTTCTTTAATGGTCTGTGAAATTGATTTTAAGGGGCTGGTTATGTTTACAAAAGCAACGTATGAAATAAACAAGACCACTATAAAAACAAGGGTAAAAACGTTTAAAATAGCGTTCACTAAATCTACTTTTCGAGCTTGCAATTCTTCAAAAGAATCTAAAAATGGAATACTTAAAACCCCTAACAAATGATCGTCTTGGTAAGAACTAAGGCTTAGATAAACGTTATGATATTTAAAACCTCCTACATTTTCGTCTAAGTTAACAAAACTATGTTTTTGGTAAAAAATGCTTTTTAGAACTTTAGGGTTCATTAAATTACTTACTAAACCATTGTTGTAAATAAGCGGCTGGCTGGTAAATATTAGTTTTCCTTCGCTGCTGTATAAATTAAGATCGGTTCCGCTGTAATTAGAAAGACGTTTAAGGGCTTTGTTTAATTCTGCATTGTTTAATTCGTTCTCTTCAAACTTTTCTAGATAGCGTGTAGCATGTCTGCCAATTTCTTCTGCTTCGTTTCTAAAATTATTTTTCAATTCTAATTCGTATTCAACAGAAACCCATTTTAGCATTACTACACTAATGGATACAATAGCCAATAAATAAATAAAATTGAGGTATAAGTGAATTCTAGTAGAATAACTTGGCGAACTATTAAATGCGTTTGCAAAACCAATGTAAAAAACAAAGGATACAATAATGCAGAACAGCAGAATTAACAACAGAAAAGAATAATTAGTAAATACTGAATAGAGCTCTTCGTCTTCCACAGAAACAACTACAATTTTATCCTCTACACCTTGGTACACTAAATGCCTTAATCCTTCGCTTTCGTAGAAGAAATAATAATCTTCCGAAGACTTTAATTCGGGTTCGAATTCCCAAAAACGGTAATTATAATTTCCAGAACTGAACAATAATTTCTCACGAGAGAAAACACAATAACTAAAATTATCAAAGTATCTATAGCTGTATATTTTTCTATCCCCCAATAAACGCGGATAAACACTGTTAGGGCTTAGCTTATCTGAAACCAATTCAATAACTATATAATTAATTAGCCCCTTATTTACGGGCAATTCAATTAATGATACGTATTTAGAATAATCCCCATGATCGTAAAAATTAATAAAGTATAAATCTTCAAACTTTGTCTTATATTTTGGGTTAGCAAATTTGCTCTTATAATCTAAATAATTTAAGGGTTCTTCCGCAACATTAAGTGATGCCCCTTCAGCGTTAAAAAAATAAATTTTTACTTCAAACTGTTCAAAATAATGTTCTAAATACGAAAAATGAATTTCGTTTTTCATTTGCTGCAACAACTTAGTAGTATCTGTTGTGCTGTGCACATACTTAGGCAACTCATCTACAATTTTTTTATTGATTTGACTGAGCAGATACTCGGCTTCAAAATCATCGTTTACCACTAGTTTTTCGGCAAATTCTACCTGATATAATTTATCTTCTTCAGTACTATAGCGGGCAATGGTTTCAGCACCAATTATAGCACATACAGAACCAGTAAAAATCATATAGATATAAGAGTAAAACCTAAACTTTTTAATGTGTTTATAAATGCCGTATCTGTAACAAATAATTAGATAAATAAAACACGTAAGACATGCTAAAACATTAAAATAGCCAAAGAATATTCCTGGTAAAACGTATAATAAAGCCCCTGTAAGCAATACCAGTATAAAAGACTTAAAATTATTTTCAGAAAAAAAGACTGCTACTTTAAGAAAAATACGAGTTAGAAAAAGAAAGCTTAAAGAGAATAGAATAAAGACGGATATATAAACTAGTTCATATTTATCTAAATTAATGTTTTTAGTGACATCGAAATTAAGGCTTGAATGCGTATAAATATTTTCTAGAATTGTGTGGAATAAATCTAAAAAGTAAAAACAAGACGTAGACAGTATTACAAGAATCAGCATGGCTAATTCTGGTTTTACATTTTTAAATAGTTTTATTTCATTTTTTCTGAAAAAGACATGATAAGCGTAATAAAATGCTAAAAAGAAAAACAAGAGATTAATTAATAAATCCCCAAATGAAGAGCCAATAACAGATGGCGTGTAATATTCTGTATTAAATAATTCTAGTTTTAAAACCTCATTAAAAATACCCGAATAGGTAATTAAGCTTTTAACAACTACTAAATAAAGAAAGAAACAAAACAAGGCTAGAAAATCATGCTTGTTACTAAGAAGTACTTTTAGCTGTTTCAATACAAATAAACTAAAAAAAAGCATCCCTATTAAATAGAAATAGTACGGGCATTTAGACGGGGAAGATTGACCTAAAAATTCGAAACTAAATGCGCTTATTCCATTTAAATGAACAATCCCACTTGCTTCGGATTGAGGTGGATAAATCCGAATATCTTTTTCTGGGTTAAATATAGTCTCGTTCCAACTGTCTGAAATATATTGGTTCTCTAATGGGTATTTCTTGTATAATTCTAAAAAGAAATAAACAGTATATTTTTCATTTATTGTAAATACTCTTTTATCTAAAAGGTATTTACTATTATCTAGCTGATAATAGCCTGCTTTAAGGCCTTCTAAGGACTCTTCGGCAGACAAAAGCTCATTACTTGTCCAAAAGACTATTTTGTTATTTTTAAGTACAACAAACGGTGTTTCATAATCTACCGACAAAAACCGATTATCTTCTAAAGCTTGTAGTTTATTAAAATCTTGATCGACTTTTTTAGAATACGAAGAAATTTTACCTTCTAAATAATTCTGATACTTGTTGTAATCGTATTTAGAATAATCAATATTATTCTCATACAGATGAAGGGTAGCACCTATAACAAAAAAAAGCAACGCTACTATTATACACCAGTTCTTAAAAAGAAGTTTTAACAACATTCTTGTTTGGGCTATGCTTTATATTTTAACCCCGAAAACCAATATAGGTACAAGGATTTTGACAGTCTAAAGGTTAGTGGTAAAAAAACAAATGTAGAACTTAAAATAGCCACCAGAATAGTCATAATACTAACCTCTTCCATTAATAGATTTAAGATTACTCCTATACCAATAACTTGTGCTACAGTAAAACCATAATTAACATACATGGCCCCAATATAAAAACCTGGTTCTATACGTAAATCCTGATTACAGTGCGGACAACTGGCATTAATTACATAAAACTTACTAGAATAAGCAGAATGCGGAAACAATTTACCCGTTCTACAAACAGGGCATTTGCATTGTATTGCTGAAATAAGACCACTACTGCTCTGCATTCTCTTTCCTTATTTTTTTAACTCTTCTATAAACCAAAAATCCAATTGTGCCCAATAAGATATAAGGAATAGGCATTATGTAAAGTATACCTTCGTTAATGCCTCCACCTACACTACCATCGCTGGTTTCTAAGGTGGCTTTGCACATAGCACATTGTGCTATTGAAGCAACTGCAGAAGCTAAGAATAAAGCGGCTGCAATCAAGTGTTTTTTTAATTCCATATGTAATAAGGCTGAATCATGAAATAAACGATAATACCCGTAATAGAAACATACAACCAAATAGGGAAAGATAATTTTACGATTTTCTTATGTTTTTCAAACATATTGTTAACACCATAATAAAGTGAGAACAATACAAAAGGCAATACAATTATAGAAAGAAGTATATGTGATAACAGCACAATAAAATAGACTGTTCTAAGACTACCAACAGCTGCTATTTCTTCTTCCGAAACAACTAAATCGTGGTTTACATCACCGAAATATGTTTTAGGCCCTACCGTGTGGTACAATACATAAGTTAACAAAAATACCGCACCTAGACAAAAGGCTGAAAGCATCAATTTTTTATGCAATTGTATGTTTCCTTTCTTAATGGCAATTAAAGCTGAAATTAATAAAATGGCCGTTGTACTATTAATAATAGCTATTGTAGCTGGTAAGCAACTTACATCAAATGCCCCCCTTAATGGAATAGGCACAAACAATAAAACTGCCACTAAAACGGGTACTACAACCGAGACCACCCAAATAAACCTTTTTAACCCTTTATTTTCCATTGTTATTATTGATTCAATAAAACTCCCACTTCTTTAATCATGCGGTCTACCTCTTCCATTATGGTAAGATTATAATACCCACGTATCTGTAAATTTTGGTCTAATAAAACCGCATTGGGGCTAACTACTTCTTTTTGATCCTTTACTCTAAACACCTTATAAAAGTGTTTGCTATTTGCATGGCTTAGTTTATAGAAAGAATAATCCTTATCATTAATTTCTTTTAACCTAAATTCTGCTTTTTCATTACTCAATAAACTAACAACTGTTGCTTTGTATTGTTTATTAGGCTCACCTAGTAAACTATCTAATTGATACTGATCAACTCTATAACAAGGTTCCGTTTCACATAAATAGATAGGAAGGTCGTATTCGTTTTCACCGAATACGTACAGAAAGGACAATAAAAAAACTGGCCCTCCCAAAAGAAAAATGAGAAGGCCAGTTTTGATTTTCTTGATCATATGTTTTTTACCAAAATAATTGCATGGCTTTTAAGATCGCATCTGCTTCCATTAAGGCGGCAAGAATTAACCATAAAAGGAAAATAATAGGTAATAAAACAGATAATTTAAGTGCTTTAGCTTCATGACCCAAGTGCATAAACTCGGAAACAATAAAGAAAGCTTTAACTAAGGTTAATAAAACAAATATTGTAATTAATAAATGTCCTCTTCCTAAAGTAAAAGCGAACACAAATTCTATAAAGGTTACAAGAGCAAGTATACCGGCTGTTTTCCAGATTTTAGCAATTTTTGCTTTATCTGCTGGTATTACTTCAGGCTCTATTGTTTCTGTATGATGTCCCATAATATATTTTTATACTAGATAGAAGAATGTAAATACAAATACCCAAACAAGGTCTACAAAGTGCCAGTAAAGACCAACTTTCTCAACCATTTCGTAATGACCTCTTTGTTGATATAAACCTGTAGAAGCGTTATAAAACACTAATATATTTAATAATACACCAGACAATACGTGCGTACCGTGGAAACCTGTCACAAAGAAAAAGAAGTCTGCAAAAGCAGGAGGTCCATATTCATTGTGGATTAGATTGGCTCCTTTAAACAAGGTTCCATTTTCTAACATTAACCCCCAACCTTCTTTATGAGCTCCATTTATAAAGTGATTCCATTCCCAAGCTTGGCAACCCAAGAAAGTAATACCACCAATAACAGTCCAAAGCATCCATTTTTCTACAGCTGCCTTGTCCATTCTATGGCCAGCATCAACGGCTAATACCATTGTAACAGAACTCATAATTAAGACAAATGTCATTAAACCAACAAAAGCAAGAGGTGAATGCCCTTCAACAAAAGGAAAAGTATCAAATATCATTTCAGGTATTGGCCAATATTCCTGAGAAGGAACAAAGTCTGCAGGCGAACCTACATACGCTGGATGTTTAAAACGAATAAAACCGTAAGCTGTTAATAGCCCGGTAAATGTAAAAGCATCTGAAACTAGGAAGAACCACATCATCAGTTTTCCGTATGAGACTTTCATGGGAGATACTCCACCACCCCAAATATCCTCAGAACTTTCCTCAATTACTGCTGTCGCTGACATACTGCAAAATTAATTAATGATTAACGATCAAAAATATATATAAATACAACCAAAGTCCACCCAAGAAGTGCCAAAATATTGCACATAATTCTAAACGCTCTGATTTAGAACCATCCTGAATACGCTTTTTCACACTAAAACATGCTGCTATAAGGAATAAAATTCCTCCAATAATATGTGCACCATGCAAACCAGATATTACATAAAGGAATGATCCAGAAGGATTTGAATACTTTCCGCCAAAAACAACTGGGTATTTATAATGGTAAACTTGTGACCAAGATCCATACTGTAAAAACAAAAAGGCAAAACCTAAAATTAAAGTTGCTACCAATAATTGTAATGCAATTTTATTTTTTCCTTCCTTATTAAATTTTTGCGCCCCTATTAGAGTGGCACTGCTAAGTAAAATAACCGCAGTACTCCACTGAAACATAGAAGGAAGATCAAACTCTAGCCAATTACCCTCTCCTTTCCTAACAATGTAAGCGCTTGTAAATGCTGCAAACATCATTACCACACTTGCTAAAAGCAAATACAGTATAAATTTCTTGGGGCTAAATAAAGTGACTCTATTATCCATGTTATAGTTTATCTAATACAAAAGAGATTTGAACAATGGGTAAGTATATAAAAGACCCAAACATCATTTGCAATGCTGCTTTTCTATTTCGTCTACTCATTAAATAAAAAGTTTGGGTTAAGAACAATAAGCCCAGTACAGTAACTACAATAGCAGATGTAACGCCAGTTATCCCAAAGAAGTAAGGCAATAAGCTTACTGGAATTAAATATAAGGTATACATCATTATTTTGAATGCCGTATTCATGTCCTGCTTTCCATTACCAGGAAGCAATTTAAAACCCGCTCTACTGTAATCTTCGTGGGCTACCCAAGCAATTGCCCAAAAGTGAGGGAATTGCCAAATAAACTGTATTCCAAATAAGATTAAAGCAACGTAAGAAATTGAGTTCTGACTTGCGGCCCAACCAATTAACGGAGGCATTGCTCCTGGTATAGCACCTACAAACACTGCAATTGGCCCTTTACGTTTTAAAGGTGTATACACAAAACCGTAAAGAATAAATGAGATTAATGATAAAGAGGCGGTTAGTAGGTTTAAGTATAATACTTGAAGCACTAATCCAATTACTAAAGAAACAACACAAACAATTATGGCTTCTTTGCTAGATAAAACGGACGTAGGTAAAGGTCTGTTCTTTGTTCTAGTCATTAATTTATCAAATTCAATTTCTTTAAGTTGGTTAACAATATTTGCACCACCAGTTACTAATAGCGCTGTTATAGAAAAAATAGTAAGGCTGAAATAACTTATATCATCAGAGGCTAGCACAAAAGCCATAGCACCACTGAAAGCCACAATTATGGACAACCTTAATTTGAAAAGCGCTATAACACCTTTCATTTTAGTTAACATTGCAATATTTCTAGATTCAACTAACTCCACTTAGTTTCCTTTATTCAAGTTCAATTTCTTAAAGCCGTACGAAAATACAAATAAAAAGAATTGTATACCAATCATTAAATTGGCTAATAACAAATGAATTGGTTGCAATGAAGCTGGAAACCCAAAATAGAAAAACACTACCCCAGTTACTATTTCAATGGCTATAATTGAGATGAGCCAATAATGCATTTGAAAAGGGATTACAGCTTTCGCTTTTTTTAGCTGAATAAATACGTAAGCATTTATAATTAGTATAAATAATGAAAGTGAGCGGTGTATATAGAAATTTAATCCTATTTCCTCTAACCATTCAGAGCGTTTAAGATCTGTTGTAGAAGATATTACATCTACAGATTCCCGAACAGATGTTCCCAAATTCAACTGAATAAATGACGCTAATATTGTAACAATTAGAATAAATAAGAAAAAAGGTGGCAAATAGTCAAAACTACTTGTAAATAACCATTCAGATTTTCTAATTAGGTAAATAGCGTAGATAATAAAAAAGCAAATAAGCATGGCTATTACCATATGTACAGTAATTAAACCAGGTAATAAATTGGTAGAAACTACTACAGAACCAATCCAGCCTTGTATTATGGTTAATAATAGAGATGCTATACCTAAAAAAGAAACTATTTTATTTTTTTTACGATAGTACTTAACAGAGAAAAAGGCAAAAACTAGTACCGCTAAGCCAATAATTACTCCTACAATACGGTTCAGATATTCAATCCAAGCTTTTGTAAAGTTGAATTCTATCTTCTCATCATAGTTATGATTAATGGTGTTTTCAGCAGTAAAAAGCGCAATAAAACGTTCAAAACGTTTATTCTTTTCTATTCTTTTCTTTAATAATAAGTCTGCGTAATTGGTAGGCAATGTTTCTGCCGAGGTGGGTGGTATGTAGGAATCAAAGCATTTTGGCCAATCTGGGCATCCCATGCCAGCACCTGTACTTCTAACAATTCCTCCTACAAGGATAAGGAAATAAATAAGAGCGAGGGTTACAACCCCCGCTCTATACGTTTTTATCATTAACTAGAATTCGTTCTCTAAGTTAGAACTTTTAGTTTCAGAAAATGGAATATTCTGTGGGATGAAATCCTCATCTGCACCAGGCTTACTGTAATCGTATGGCCATCTGTGTACTTCAGGAATTTCTCCTGGCCAGTTACCATGGCCAACATTTACAGGTGTAGTCCATTCTAATGTATTAGAGTTCCAAGGATTTGCTGTTGCAATTCTTCCTTTAAATATTGAATATATAAAGTTGAATAAAAAGATGAATTGAGCAGCAAAGGTAATAAATGCCGCTACTGAAATTAATGTATTAACATCTGTTAAGATACTGAAAGCATCGAAACCAGTGAATGAATAATATCTTCTTGGAAAACCAGCTACACCCACGTAATGCATTGGAATAAAAACCATGTAAACACCTATAAATGTCATCCAAAAATGAAGTGATCCTAAACGAGAATCCATCATTCTACCGAACATTTTAGGGAACCAATGGTAAATACCCGCCATCATACCAAAGAAAGATGCAGCACCCATTACTAAGTGAAAGTGAGCAACTACAAAATACGTATCGTGTAATTGAATATCTAAAGCAGAGTTACCTAAGATAATACCCGTAACACCACCAGATATAAACAAAGAAACTAGTCCTATTGAAAACAACATACCTGGTGTAAAGATGATACTCCCCTTCCAAAGTGTTGTTATATAATTAAATGCTTTAACAGCAGATGGTACAGCAATAATTAATGTTAGGAACATGAAAATAGAACCTAAGAACGGATTCATACCCGATACAAACATATGATGCGCCCATACAATAAAGGATAAGAAACCAATACCCATCATAGATCCAATCATGGCTCTGTAACCAAAGATTGGTTTTCTAGAATTAGTAGAAATCACTTCCGATGTAATCCCTAAAGCTGGTAATAACACAATATAAACCTCTGGGTGACCTAAGAACCAAAACAAATGTTGGTAAAGAATAGGGCTACCTCCTACGTTGTGTAATGCTTCGCCATTAATATATATTTCAGATAAGTAGAAGCTAGTTCCAAATGATCTATCGAATATTAACAAAAGAGCCGCAGAGAATAAAACCGGAAAGGATAACAAACCAATAATAGCGGTTAAGAAGAAAGACCATATTGTTAAAGGCATTCTAGTAAAAGACATACCTTTTGTTCTCATGTTAATTACAGTAGCTATATAGTTTACACCACCCAAAAGTTGAGAAACAATAAATAAAGACATAGAAACTAACCACAGCGTCATCCCTAAACCAGAACCTGGCATTGCTTGAGGAAGAGCACTTAATGGCGGATATACTACCCAACCACCAGAAGCGGGTCCTGTTTCAATGAACAGCGAGTAAAACATAATAATACCAGCAGCAAAGAAGAACCAAAATGACAATGCATTCATAAAACCAGATGCCATATCTCTTGCCCCTATTTGCAAAGGAATTAAGAAGTTACTAAACGTGCCAGAGAGGCCCGCCGTTAGTACAAAGAATACCATTATGGTACCGTGCATGGTCACCAAGGCCATATAAAACCCCGGGTCTAATTTCCCTTCTGAAATCCATTTTCCTAAAAGTGGCTCTAACCAAGAAACATCTGCATCTGGAAAACCCAATTGAATTCTAAACAACACAGACATACCCCCACCAATAATGGCCCAGAATATACCTGAAATTAAGAACTGCTTAGCTATAACTTTATGATCTAACGAGAAAACATACTTCGAAATGAAAGACTGTTCGTGATGTTCGTGTTCGTGATCGTGTTCTGTACTGTGTGACATTACTAACTAATTTTCTATTAATTTAATGCAAAAGATGATTCGGAAACAGTTTTATCACTACCTAACCAGTTTTGGAACTCAGCTAGTTTTTCATCCGAAATTTTTGATTCTACATACTCTGTATTTAATTCAGACCATGGGGCCTGCTCAGCGTACCACTTTACAAAATCATCGTATTCTTCTACAACTATAATGTATCGCATACCAAAGTGTCCTCTACCGCACATTTCAGCACAAGCAACTTCATAATTGAATTCTTGATTACCCAACTCATTTCTCATTTCCTGAGTAGTCTTTATTGGTGTAAAATAAAAGCTGGTAGGCATACCTGGTACAGCATCCATTTTTAACCTGAAATGAGGGGCATAAACGCTATGCAAAACATCTTTTGCTCTAATTCTGAAAAGAACATTATATCCTTTAGGTAAATGAATTTCTGTTGGAGCAAAATCATCAAAGCTATTTTTATCGTTGAAATCCATACCAAACTGATTCGTTTCATCAATCAATCTGAAATTATGTTTTCCGAACTCACCATCTAAACCTGGATATCTAACCTTCCAATAGAATTGTTGTCCTAAGACCTCTAATTCTATTCTATTTTTATCGTTTTCTTTTGTAGGAATAGTGGTGATATCAGACCAAGCTTTCCAACCTTGCCAAATCAATAATGTTAAAACTATAGCTGGTACAATTGTCCAGAAGAATTCTAACATAGAGTTTTCAGGATAGAACTTCGCTTTAACACCTTCTTTCTTTTGGTACATAAACGCGAAACCAAAAAGAAGAATTTGAGTGATTGTAAAAGCTATAATGATAATTATCATAGACACCAAAAACAAGTTGTCTGTAATTTTACCGTGGGCAGAAGCTGCTTCAGGCAAATGATAATCCATTGTAAACGTGTAGTAATAAAATGCTATTGAACCGAAAATAAGGAATAATAGAAATAATGTTCCATTAAGCTTATTAAGCATCCCCGCTCCTGGTTTGCTATCACTTCCGCGTAAAACGGAAAGTAAAGTTTGAACTCTAAATATTAGTATGAAAATTACTAATAATAGAACCGCTGCAATTGCTATAATTATATTAGTCATCTTTAACTCTGTTTCTAATTATATGTGATGATGCTTACTTTCTTCTAAGAATGGGTGATTTTTAGCAATCAAAGGCAATCTACCTAATCCATATGCTATAGACCCTATAAAGATACTTGCAAATACAAGTAACATCCCCATCTCAACTAATAAGAATCCTAAGTTAAATCCACCGTGGTTACCAACTGTACCAGGCATAATCATTAAGTAGAAATCTAACCAGTGTCCGAAGATTAAAGTAAAAGCTGCAACTTTTAATAGTATTGAAGTTCTTTTTGCATCTCTTGTCATCATAAAGAAGAAAGGGAACACAAAATTAATTACAAGATTTAAAACAAAGAACGGAAGGTAGACACCATCATTGTAATACAATCTCTCTATAAACCAGATTGTTTCTTCAGGAATATTAGAATACCAATACAGTAAGAATTGTGAGAACCATAAGTACGTCCAGAAAATACTGAATGCAAACATGAACTTACCTAAATCATGAACATGGTTAGCAGTAACAATTTTTAAATAACCTGCGTCTTTTAGGAATAAGACAATTAATGTTAAAACACACATACCGGTTACAAACCAGCTAGCAAAAACATACCAACCAAATAAAGTAGAGAACCAGTGTGTATCTATTGACATTATCCAGTCCCAAGCAGCCATTGATGATGAAACACCAAAGAAGACTAAGAATCCAGCAGATAGGTTGATCATTTTATTGTGAAATATTAAACCACCGTCTATATCTTCATTTGCAGAATGTTTTACCATAAAATGATGAAAAACAATCCAACCAATAGGTATGACTAATAGTCTACTAATATAAAACCCAAGATTTAAGTACCATTCTTTACCAGCAATAAGGTGGTCATAGTTTGGTGATGCGGGATCATACAATGATCTATCTGTCCAATGGAATATGTCGTGATTAAATAATAAAAATGCTATAATTAATATAGGTGCCCCTATATACATATAGTATCCCATAGCTTGCATCATTCTAATAATAGATGATGACCAACCAGCCCAAGCAGCATAATTAACACATAGGAAAAACAAACCTGCAACGGCTACTCCTATAAAGAATACCGAATTGTGCCATAAATCTGCAATTATTCTTTTAGACCAGTGATAAGCATGTCCGCCATGATGCTCTTCTGCATGGGCTTCATGTTCATGTGTTTCTTCATGAGCAGCATGTTCTCCATGTGGTTCAGATTCTGCTACTAATTTTGATTGCTCAACGGCAGAATGATGTCCATCACCAGACTCATTCATTGGGTCAAAATTACCTAAAGCTAAACCAATAATACCTAAAACTAAAAGTAAGGTACCAATGATGGCTGTTAGACTAATCTTTTTCTTGAGCGAAGCTGATATTTCAAATTTTTCTTCCATAACTCTCTATTAACCCAATTTTATTTCTTTTGCAAAGTTTGAACATACGTAGCAATCTTCCATCTTTCAAGCTGGCTTAGCTGCGAAGCATGAGCCCCCATACGACCCTTACCGTATGTGATAACATGGAAAATATGACCGATTGGTTTGTCTTTAATTGCTGCACTGTTGTACATAGGTACACCACCAAATTTTTCAGCAACTAAACCATCAGCTTGTCCGTCTATACCATGGCAGTGAGAACAAAAACGTAAATAAAGATTCTTACAGTCTTTTATTTGATCAATACCTTCATCAGAAAGAGCCATTTTACCATCATCCCCTTTTTCCATATCTAAGATATAAGGAGAAGTTAACTTGGCTGCTAAATCAAAACTGTCTTTAGGGATTCTATAAGGTAATTCAGCTTGTCTAATTGAATTCGCTGCAGGAACTCTCATGTTCATATGATGTGGGTTATAATCGTTTGAATTATAAAACTCACCATGACCTGTACCAACCTCATTAAAAGGCCAATAATTCAGACCTGCTTCTCTATCGTCTACTTGCGTCATAGGATCGTAAGCTTCAGAATGATACATTTGAGGCGCATATTCTAAACCTACACCTTTTTTAGCATCATCTTCTGTAAACGCTCTTTGATCTGGATTGTAACAAGAGAACAGTACTGAAGATAAAGCGACTAATATTCCGGTATTTTTAAACAGATTTTTCATTCTCTGTAATTATTCAATTAATCTTCAAATTCTTTAAAATTCACCTCTTCTGCTCCTGCATTTTGCAATATAGTAGCGATTTCTTCCTGTTCTTTGGAATTGGCATCAAGGTCTATTGCCATTATGTGTTTATCGTCAGTACTTCTTAAATCGAAAGTTCTAGGATAGATCTTGTAAGGCTTAAGATCACTTTTAACCATGAATGTACCAACCATACCAAATGCAGCTAATAAAACGGATAGCTCAAATGTTACAGGAACAAAATCTGGGAAAGAGAAATAAGGTTTACCGCCAATTATCATTGGCCAATCAATAACAAGCATAAAGATTTGCATGAATAATGCTAAGCTCATACCCGTCATAGCAAATAAGAATGCTACTATTGGTAGTCTTGTCCTTTTATATCCTAAAGCATCCTCTAACCCATGAATTGGGAATGGAGTGTAGCATTCGTGGATTTTTACACCTGCTTCACGTACTTGGCTAACACCTTTAAGAAGAATATCATCATCACCAAATACGCCCACTAAATATTTATTTCCAGCACTCATATTACTTTTTTTCAGAAGAATCTTTAACAATACTTTTTACTTCAGCCATGTTGATTACCGGGAAGAATTTGGCAAACAAGAAGAATAAAGTAAAGAATAAACCAAATGTAAAAAGGTAAGTACCTATATCTACCAATGTTGGTGTAAAGTAAGACCAACTAGATGGCAAATAATCTCTATGTAAGGAAGTTACAATAATTACAAAACGTTCAAACCACATACCAATGTTTACAACAATTGATAAAGCAAATGTTAAATAGATGTTTGTTCTAATTTTCTTAAACCAGAATAACTGAGGAGAGATAACATTACAAGACATCATAGTCCAGTATGCCCACCAATAATCACCTGTTGCTCTGTTGATAAAACAATAAGATTCATATTCAACACCCGAATAGAAAGCAATTACAAATTCAGTAATATAAGCCACACCAACAATTGAACCTGTAGTCATAATGACTTTGTTCATTGACTCAATGTGGTTAATTGTAATATAATCCTGAAGTTTAAATGTAACTCTAGTAATTAACATTAAGGTTAACACCATAGCAAACCCAGAGAAGATGGCCCCTGCCACAAAGTAAGGAGGGAAAATGGTTGTATGCCAACCCGGTATAACTGAAGTTGCAAAGTCAAAAGATACAATAGTATGTACTGAAAGTACTAATGGAGTACATAAACCTGCTAGAATTAAAGCAACCGACTCATAACGCATCCAAGTAATGGCGGCTCCATCCCAACCAAATGAAAGTGCACCATAAATAACTCTTGAAATACCAGTAGCTCTATCTCTAATAGTTGCAAAATCTGGAATTAATCCAATGTACCAGAACACTAATGATACTAAGAAATACGTACTAATCGCGAATACATCCCATAGCAATGGCGAGTTAAAATTAACCCATAATTCACCAAAAACATTAGGAAGTGGTAATGACCAATACATACCTACCCAAGGTCTACCTTGGTGTAACATAGGGAACATTAAAGCACAGATTACAGCAAAAATAGTCATTGCCTCTGCCGCTCTGTTAATGGACATTCTCCATTTCTGACGGAATAATAACAATACTGCTGAAATAAGTGTACCGGCGTGACCAATACCTACCCACCATACAAAGTTGGTAATATCCCATGCCCAACCTACTGTCTTATTTAAACCCCACTCACCTATACCGTAAAATACTAATCTGTAAACAGCTATAGCACCTAAACCTAAAAGGAATAAAGCGGTGCCAAAAGCCATTAACCATCTAACATTTGGTTTAGCTTCAACTTGTCTACAAACATCAACAGTGACGTCGTGAACAGTTTTACCGTTGGTAATTAATGGTGGTCTTACCGATGATGTAACTTGCATTACTTTATATTTTAAGCTTTGTTTCTAATTTTAGTTAAGTAAGATACGTTAGGTTTAACGTTCAATTCTTCAAGAACATGGTATGCTCTATCTGCATTTTCTTCGTTAAGAACCTTAGATATTCTACTCTCTTTATCATTCATGTCACCAAAAGTAATTGCATCTGTTGGGCAAGAAGAAGCACAAGCAGTAACTATGTCACCATCTTTCACTTTTCTTCCTTCTAACTTAGCTTTTAACTTACCAGCCTGAATTCTTTGAACACACATAGAGCATTTTTCCATTACACCACGTGCTCTAACTGTAACATCTGGATTTAACACCATTTTAGTTAAGTCATCATTTGCAGGCGTGTTAACGCTTTTAAATTCTCTATCGGTAGTACTATCAGAATAATTAAACCAGTTAAACCTTCTTACTTTATAAGGACAGTTATTAGCACAATAACGTGTACCAATACAACGGTTATAAGTCATTTGGTTTAACCCTTCAGAACTATGTGTAGTAGCTAATACCGGACATACGGTCTCACAAGGAGCGTGGTCACAGTGTTGGCACATCATCGGTTGGAATGATACTTCAGGGTTATAAGCTGGGTTTTCCATGGCTTTATAACCTGCTTCTTCTTTCGCACCTTCTTTTCCGTAATCTAATTCTGCTTGTGATGAGTAGTATCTATCTATTCTCATCCAATGCATATCTCTTTTACGAAGAACTTCATCTTTACCAACTACAGGTACATTGTTTTCAGCATGACAGCTAACTACGCATGCACTACAACCAGTACAAGAGTTTAAGTCAATTACAAGTCCCCAATGGTGGTTGTTATATTCGTGCGTAATGCCTTCCTTAATCTCTCCTGTTTCTTCGTCTTTAGAAGGAACAACCCATGCATCAATCTGGCTAGGTTTTAATAATCCTTCTGAAGTATGTAACTGTGGTCTCCAAGTTACAGAAGCAGGACTAACCTGATATTCTGATAACTTAGCTTCCTGAATATTTCTTCTACCCATAATAGTTTGGTGCGTTTGTGTACGCGCCAACTTGTGAGTAGTGTTTTGATTTTTAACTAATGCCTCGCTAGTGAAGTAATGAAGTGTAGAATTATAGCCAACAATTAATGGATATACATTAGAACCAATTTTTGCTTCTCCTGCTGCATTTTTATACTTAACACCATCCTGAAGTTTACCAGCACTTTCTCTACCATATCCTAAAGCAACACTGGCAGTTCCTGAAGCTTGCCCTGGTTGAACTAAAACAGGGAGTTTTACTATGCCTTTACCTTTAGAAAGTATACTTACAATATCACCGTCTTTAGCGCCTACTAATTCTTTTACTTGTGAAGTAGATTCTTTAACATCTAGAATAGAAATGGCTAAATAGTTATCCCAAGTAACTTTAGAAATAGGATCTGGCAATTCTTGTAACCATGGGTTATTAGCCGAAGCTCCTGTACCCATTTTTGAAGATTCAAAGAAGGTGATTTCAATTCCTTTAGAATCTGTGTATGCTTTTGATATTTTGTTAACTACTGAAGCAGACAACGAGCGCTGCAACCGGAGCAACTGGTTCTTCTTGAACGGAAGTAGATGTAGAATCCGATGCAACAACAGATGCCGCAGCAACCGAAGCTGATGAACTTATTTCTACAAACCCTTTTTGTAAGGATTTATCCCAAAAAGAATCAAATAATATTTCTTTAGACTGCTTTGCAAAATAATTTTTATTCCAAGCAGTTCTTATGTATTCATAATATTCAGTAGAAGAACCTGCCCAAGTCAACAAACTTTCAGCAGCTTCTCTAGTACCTTTAAAAATAGGACTAATAGTTGGCTGAATTAATGCTAAATGACCTGCATAAGGTTCTGCATCACCCCAAGATTCTAGGAAGTGAGTATCTGGACAAACGTATGTACAAAGGGCGGCTGTTTCATCTACTCTATCCGCTAAAGATATAGTTAATGTAGCTTTCTTAAGGCCTTCTGTAATTTGTGCTGCATAAGGATGATCGTAAACTGGATTAGCATCCATAAAGATCACAGCATCTGTTTCGCCTTTGTATAAAGACTCAACAAAGTCAGCAAATGCTTGATCATTACCTTGCGCTAAATTACTAGTGACCGATGTATTAACGGTTTTACCTAAGTTCCCTAATAACTTATTGATTTCTTTAACTACTAACTGTACTTCTGTATCGTTAGAAGAAGAAATTACGATAGACTTGCCTTTAGCTTTCAATAAATCTGAAGCTGCTTGGTCAATTAACTTAGTGTCTATTTTCTTAGACACACTGTAGGTAACGCCACCTGCTTTAGAAGCTATTTTGTTGTAAAGCTCAACTATAAAAAACGGTTCTTCGCTTGGCTTTACAGGTTGTCTGTAATCTGCACTTGAACCGGCAATAGACAATGTAGATTCAAACTGATAATGTCTAGACATTACGTTCTTAGACTTATTCAGTTTTCTTTTTGCTGAATATTGTTTAGAAAATTCTACTGGTGAAATCCAAGTACCTAGGAAATCTGCCGAGAATGAAACTATAACATCTGCATTAGTAAAATCAAACTTTGGAAGTTTACCAGACCAAGCATTTGTTAAACCCGAATTAGAAACTGGGTCATACATTACATGCTTTGCTGAGGGATAAGTCTTTTTAAAATCAGCAATTACCGATTTCATTGAAGGACTTAACACTGTCTGAGAAACAATTTTAATGTTTTTAGCCTTATTAAGGGCCGCAATTATTTCTTTATCAGCTTTTGACTTTTCAATCTCTTCACCACCTTTTGTAAAGGTTGTTAATCTTGAAGAATCGTATAAATCTAAAACTGAAGCAGCAGTCAACGAATCTACTGCTCCTTTTGAAATTGGTGATTCTGGATTACCCTCTACTAAGATTGGTCTACCCTCTCTCGTTTTCACCACTACACTACAAAACTTACCTCCTTTTACATAAGAAGAAGCGTAGTAGTTGGGAATACCAGGATCCACATCTACAGGTTTAGAAACGTAAGGAATTACTTTTCTAACCGGGGCTTCACAAGCTGCTAATGATACAGCTGCTACCCCAAAACCCATCATTTTAAGGAAATCTCTTCTTGATGTTTCATTGGATTCAGAATCATTTTCTTCCACCAAAGATGCGTTGTTAAACTCATCGCCTCTGGTTGCAAGAAATGCAGGATCTTCGTTCAGTTCCTCTATTCCTTTCCAATATTTTTTCTCTTCTTTCATAGGTTATTATATAAGGGAGAAGATCGTTGATTTAAATATTAATAATGACATTTTGCACATTCCAAACCACCAATGTTTTCTACCGTCATTGGTTCTTTCGAATCTTTCTCATGAATCATTAACAGCTTGTCGTAATATTCATTATCACCATTTACAGCTGTTTCTCTGTGACAATTAATACACCACCCCATAGTTAATGGTGAGTACTGACGTACTACAGGCATTTCTTCAATAGGTCCGTGACAAGTTTGACATTCAATACCACCAACCGCTACGTGCTGAGAGTGATTAAAATATGCTAAATCCGGTAAATTGTGAACTCTAACCCACTTAATAGGCTTCACGTTATCTCCGTATGTTTTTGTTTCTGGATCGTAATCGATCGATTCGTAAATCTGCTTGATCAATGGCGATTCTGTTTTAATTTCAGAATGGCAATTCATACATATATTAGCAGAAGGAATATTGGCATTTTTAGACTTTCTAACACCTGTGTGACAGTAATTACAGTCAATTTTATTATCACCCGCATGTATTTTATGAGAGAAAGGTATTGGTTGAGTTGGTGCGTATCCTTGTTGAACACCCACATTATATAAGAATCCTTTTAAAAAGAATAAGAAACCTGCCAATAAACAAACCGTAACTACTATACCAATAAAAGCAGGGTGTTTAAGAACCGCGAAAACGTTATGTGTCTGGTTAACTTGTTCTTTATCTATTTCTGAAAGTGTAGTTTCTTTTTCTTTAAGCGACTTTAAAAGTATGGCCGAAAGTAAAATTAGAACAACAATAATTAATACTAATACTATAAGAACAACACCTAATATTAAAGTAGTTGATTCTGAAGAACCTCCAGTAGATTGGTCAGAGCCATTTACGCCTCCAGCGGCAGGGCTTTGAGCAACTTCTGGCTCCCATGCTTTAATATATGCTAATAGGTTAAGGACATCTGCTTCTTTAAAGGATTGAAAAGATGTCATTACAGAACCGTATTCGTTATATAATTCTGTTGCTATAGGATCACCATCGCCAATCATCTTAGGCGCATTAGGTATCCATTGCTTTAACCAAGACAATTCACGTCTTTCAGTTACACCTTGTAAAGCAGGCCCTACAGACTTAGCGTCTATTTTGTGACATGATTTACAATTGGCTTTAAATAAAGCCTCACCCGCACTGATGGCGCCTTCATCGCTAGGAATAGCACCATCTGTTGAACCTTCAGCTTCCTGAGTTTGTTCTGTTGATGTTGAATCCTGAGCAAATACAGGAGTTAATGAAAATAACAATGCGATTAAAAAGATCGAAAGGACTTTTGTGATCTTGTTAGCGAAATGGATTTTACTATTCATTTTAGGTTTCATAAGAACAAAATGGACTACAAAACTAATCCACGAAATCTTTTAAACAAACACTTTTTTAGCTGCTTTGTGTGCTTACGTCATCTAAATTAGTTAATCTTCTTATTTTTAAGAGATAGAAACGATCGTATTTGGAAAACTTAATCTATTTAGAATAATTTTAAATACTATCGCCTTGAACAAGATAATATGAATATAGGAATAATTGGTTGTGGTTGGTTGGGAAAAGATTTAGCAAAATCACTTACAAATCAAGGGTATACCGTTTTCGGGACAAGAACAACTATAGAAGGAATCGAAGATTTAGAACAAAATGGAATCTACGGATTGCTTCTTAAGTTGGAAGAAAATTCTATTCAAGTAGAGGGACAAAAACTTTTTGAGGAAGCAGATGTTCTAATTATTAGCATTACGCCACGAATAAGAAAACGTGCGCATCAAACTGCCATTAATGAACTAGAAGTATTAGCTGATTTTGTAAACCAACTACCAAACTCCCCCCATATAATTTACTTAAACAGCACGGCTATTTACGATGCTTCTTTAAAAGACTGTACGGAAGACAAACAAGAGTTGAATCCCCCCTACTCTATTTTTGAGGAAATTATTAAGTCTACAAAAAAGTATACCATATTAAGATTAGCCGGCTTAGTTGGAACCGACAGAATAATTATAAACAGAATGGCAGGTCAAGAAAGAGAAATATCAAAAAATGCTACAATAAATCTTGTAGCCAAAGAGGATGTTATAGCAGTAATAGAAGCCGTTTTATTAACTTTAGAAGTTTGTACACAAGAAATATTTAACGTTTGTTCTAGCGATCATCCTCTAAAGCATATTTTTTACACAGAACAATGTCAACAGGCTGGATTAGAAGTACCTTCCTTTAAATTTAAAGATAGTGAAGAAGCCAAAAAAGTGGATAACACTAAAATAAAGAGCGTTTTAAACTTAAAATTTAAGTACGATAAAATAGAATATTTTTTCAACGAACTTTTGAAATAAAAATTGTAAATTGAAAGCTTAATCATGTAAATATGAAAAAACTATACATACTAACTGCATTTCTAACTTTAATTGGTTTTGGTGCTACTGCACAATGTACACCAGACATGAGTTATACTGAATTGGGTGTTTACCCTTCAACTATACCTAGTTTATGTGAAGGTGACAACATAAATCAAGTCTTAACCATTGTTGCTACCTCATCAAACTACTCTGAAGTATGGTGCTTATAATATTCCTGTTCAAGTTGACACCGTATGGATTAATGAGATAATAAATCTACCTATTGGGGCTTCTTATTCTTGTGAAGACACCAGAGTGCTACATGGCCACTCACTAATGATTTAAATTATACTTGCGTTAATGTAGCTGGCAATTCTTTGAGCCGCTTATGATGGTGAAATTGAAGTTGTTTGACAGTAAGAGCGTATATCACCTGGTATTTGGTGCTCAAAAGTTGACACTACCTTATACTATCCCTTTAACTATTAATAGTTCCTCTTCACCAGAATGCTTAGGAACAGCTGTTGATGATTTCGATTTTAGTGAAGACGATTTAAGCATTTACCCTAACCCAGTAAGCAGTACCTCCTCTGTATTTATTAATCTTAATGCAGACGAATACGCACAAATTGAATTGTACAATATTGTTGGTGAAAAAAAGGCAGATATATACAACGGTAACTTAACTTCTGGAAACAATAAAATTAGCCTGAACAACAAAATAGAATCATTAGAAAAAGGAATCTACCTATTAAAAGTAAATCTTCCTGAAAGTAATAACTCTTATATGAAGAGAATTATCGTTCAGTAATTAATAGAATAAATACAGTTTAGTTTAAAATAGAGAGGCAAAACCTCTCTATTTTTGTTTTATGGAACCGCACTCAATCAGTCACCGACAATTATTTTTAGACCACGTTGGTCAAACCTCAGAATTCCCTTTATTGTTAGAAATAGAAAAAGCGGAAGGCGTTTACCTTCATTCTAAAGAGAAAACGTATATAGACTTAATTTCTGGTATAGGTGTTAGTAATATTGGACACCGGCACCCAAAAGTAATTTCAGCTATAAAAAACCAACTTGACCATTATTTACACGTAATGGTTTATGGTGAATTTGTTAAAAGTCCGCAAACCTTATTGGCCCAAGCCATTTCCGCTACCCTACCCCAACCGTTAGATAATGTCTATTTTGTTAATTCGGGAAGTGAAGCTGTTGAAGGGGCCGTTAAGCTAGCCAAGCGCTACACAGGAAGACCCAATGTAGTTTCTTTCAAAAACGCCTACCATGGCTCTACTCACGGGGCATTGTCTTTTACCGGAAATGAGGATTTAAAACGGAATTACAGACCGCTGTTGCCCGGTGTTTCGCACATAGAATACGGTAGCGAAACCGATTTCTCTTACATTGACCAACAAACGGCTTGCGTTTTAATAGAACTTATTCAGGGGGAAGCGGGGGTAAATTATAGTTCTTCAAGCTATTACCAAGCTTTAGCCAAACATTGCAAAGAAAACGGTGTTTTGCTTATTGCCGATGAAATACAAACAGGATTTGGCAGAACCGGTAAGTTTTGGGCGTTTGAACATTTTGGTATTACACCAAACATAATTACCACCGCTAAAGGCATGGGAGGCGGATTACCGATTGGGGCATTCATAAGCTCCATAGAAATTATGTCGGTATTGAGAGACAACCCAATTCTTGGTCACATTACTACTTTTGGTGGAAATCCGGTTTGCTGTGCCTCTTCGTTAGCTACTTTAAAAGTTATACAAGAGGAAAAACTAGTTGAAGGAGTTGAAGAAAAAGCCAACTTTATACTAAACCAATTAAAAGACCTAAAAGGCGTTAAAGAAATCCGCAACAAAGGATTAATGATGGCTGTAGAGTTTGAGTCGTTTGAGGTCTTAAAACCAATTATTGATAAGGCAATTGAAAACGGAGTATTAACCGATTGGTTTCTGTTTAATGATAAGTCCATGCGAATTGCACCGCCACTTACTATTTCGGAAGAAGAAATTATTAAAGCTTGTGATGCTATAAAAAGTGCGGTTAAAAGTGTCTTGGGTTAATGCACCCGGTCACCTCTTAACTCTATTTGCTGAAGAATTTTAGCCTCGTCTTCAATTAATTCATTAAAACGGATTTTTACTTTATCTGCCGACCAATAGTTATTGGCTAAGTCAATAAATAAACGGTAATGTCCCGCTTCGGAAATCATTAGTTTGCGGTAGAATTCCCTTAAATCTTCCTCTTCTAACTTCTCTGAAAGTAAACGAAAACGTTCACAACTGCGGGCTTCAATAATAGCGCACATTAAAAGCTTTTCAACCAATTGATCGTCCTTGGAGCCTCCTTTTCGTTGGTTTTTAGTCAATAGGCTTACATAATCGTCCTTGCGAGCATTGCCTAAACTAAAACCACGTTTTTCTAATTCTGCCAGCACCATTCTAAAATGTCCCCATTCTTCAGCAACTATAGGGGCAAGTGCGTTAACAATTTCTTTTTTATAGGGATAAAGCACAATTAAGGAAATACAAGTAGTAGCTGCTTTTTGCTCACAATACGCATGATCTACCAAAATATCCTCAATACTTTTTTCTACAATATTTACCCAACGGGGATCGGTTGCTAACTTAAGACCTAACATTACTTATAGAAATTCCAGTTAATACCAAACTCAAAACTACGCTTAACTCCTGGGTAATTAGGCGCAATAAAATAACCGCTAGATGCCTTTTGGTTAAGGTGTTTTAGTTTAAAGTATATGGTAAAGTTTTTCACTACCCCGCTCATAAACAAATCTACTACCGCATATTCTTTTAAAGTATAGGGATTTTCATCGTTTATATAAAATTGCTGAATTAGTGGCATATAATACATGGATTCAAACGAAGATCTATAGGTGACATCTACACCAAACTGTGCTTTCAATTTTCGTTCAAAAAAATTAGCGTCAACAGCTACACGGGTAAAGTTATAATTTTCGGGAGCATGATAAATGTCGTAACCATTAACTTTAAAGTTTTTGTAGTAATTGGTAACATGTAAAATCCGCCAATCGAAATGAATTTCAGCACCAATTGCTTTAGTAGAAATCCGGCTATCGTGCTGTACGGGACGCGCATTAGCGCCGTAATAAATAGCATGGTCAACTGCACTAATTTCATAAAAAGGTTTAAATCGAAAACCTTTCCAAAACAGGTTTAAGGATACCTTAAGCTGTTCGTTTTCTTTATTCCTGAAATCATTATCCCATTGGTATACTTGCCCCAAATACTGTTGTTCCATAATAGAGGCTACCCTAGAGGAACGGCTATATTCAGCATTTATCCATTTAAAAGATGCCTCAGCATTTATAATGTATTGGTCGGAAGAGCCAGACTCAATTGAACCACCTCCGTAAAAATCATTGTTAAACTTATAATGTAATTTTGCTCCTAAAAATCGTTCATAGAATTTACCCGTTATCAAAGAATCATTTCGGTAGAAATTATAATTTCTTAATTTATAATACGCGGTGTATTGCAAGCCTTTCTTATAGCCACCTAAGCCAACCTTATGTTCAATTCTATCAAATACGGTAGAATCTTGTATGTAGCCAGGCGAACCTGTATACCCAGCGGGATCTCCAGTAACCTGTCTATAATAATTTATATTACTGTTGGCTACAATATCTCTGTTTTGGTTGTATTGATTGTCTCGGTAATAATTCACCCTTCTAATTCTATCAAAAGAATAAAAAGCATTTAACGTTCCCATAGTATCTACAATAGAATAAATAGCAGTTCCGTGCCAGCCATTTCTTCGGTCTTGGCTTTTAATTCCGTTTGTATTTAAAATACTTAGTGCATTGCTTTCAAATGGACTACTGTCTAGCGAGTCTGAATAAGAAACCAAAACACCGCCATTTTCCACAATAGTATGGTTAAACCAACGGTAGCTTCCCAAGAGTTTTAATTTTTTGTTTCGGGTAGTGTAAAAGCCATTAATATACGCCGCATAATTACTAGCATACGGTATTCTATTAGAATTTGCACCAAAGGTATGTCTACCAGACATTCTTCTAAATTTAAAACCAACGCCCGAACGATCATCTATACTACGGGCAAAGGTAGCATCTAAGCTCTCTTGAAACTCTACCGTTCTATTGTATAAAAGCTGAGAAAATGGAGATTGCGTATCAAAATAAGGAATGTCTTCCGGCTGAATAGCATATCGGTTTAAGGTATTCATGCCCAGTTCTACACCAATTTCAGTAGGTGCTTGGTAAAAGTAAGCTTTTTGTGAAGACCCAATTGTCCCTAAATCTTGGTAGGGTTCGTATTGCCCTTTGTCGTAATATTGAGCTCTTAAGTCTTTATGGCCGGTAGTATCTAGTTTACGGCCAAGGGTATCGGTAATAAAAAAATCGCTTTCCCGAAAATAGCGCACCGTAGAATAGCCAAATTGATCGTATTTATACCGTTCACCTGTGGTATCTACACCAATTACTTGCGCTTTAATAGTTGAAAAAACAGAAACAACTATAATTAAAATTACCCCTCTAATCAACGGCATTGCTTAGTTCTTAATCTTTTCTTTAATAAGACTGAGAAGTTCTTGTTCGTTTTCCACTTCTACTTTTATTGGAACAAAGGCCAAAGGTACATCTTTTAAAACTGAATTGTTTAATGTTAAACCCAATCTAGAATAATCCTTTTCGGTAGTAACTAAAATAGGTACCGAAGCTTTATGTTTTTGGTATAAATTGGCTAACTCTTCAAAATCAGATGCCGTAAAATTATGATGATCCTGAAATTTACGCACTTCCAGAACATGGTATTTTTCAGAAAGAAATTCTTTTAACGGGGCATCATTTGCAATCCCAGTAAATAGAATCACATTCTTAAACGGTCTTTCAAGGGGTTTATGATATTTCATTTCAGCATAAACTATTTTAGAAAAAAAAACGGGGGAAGACGTGTATTTCCTAACTTTATCTTTAATAATTACTTTTTCAGGCTGAATATTAGAAGGGCATTTGGTTATAATCACCACATCTGAACGTTTTGCTGCCGATCTTCTTTCCCGTAATCTACCAGAAGGAAGCACAAAGTCGCTGTAAAACGGTTTAGAGTATTCCGTTAAAAAAATATTTACATCTCTATTAATGTAGCGGTGTTGGTAGGCATCATCCAAAAGGATTAAATCCGTTTTTTCATTCTCAAATAATATTTTAGGTACAGCTTCTACCCTACTTTCACCCACACAAACCGAAATTTCGGTTTTATATTTTGAATAAATCTGAAAAGGTTCGTCACCAATGGTTTCTGCTGTAGAATTTACATTGGCCAGAAATACGCCTTTTGTTTTTCTGCCATAACCACGGCTTAAAACGGCTATACTATATTTTTTTTTAAACGCTTCAATCAAAAACTCTATATGTGGTGTTTTCCCCGTACCGCCTACTCTAATATTTCCTACCGAAATAATGGGCACAGAGAATTGAACTGACTTGAAAACACCTTTATCGAAAAAAAAATTTCGGATTCGTGTTATAAGATCATAGATTAGTGAAAGAGGAAAAAGCAATACTTGTAACAGACCCACTAGAACAATTTTCTTAATTAGAATTTATATGCCAAAAATAGCAGAAATTATTCAGGAACTTGAAAATTTGGTACCAATTGCATGGCAAGAATCGTATGACAACTCCGGACTTTTGGTGGGAGACCGTTCTCAGGAAATCACTTCTGTTTTAATTACGCTAGACATTACTGAAGATGTTATAGAAGAAGCCATAAACCAAGAAGCGAACTTAATTATAGCGCATCACCCAATTGTTTTTTCACCGTTAAAAAGCATTACGGGAAAAAACTTGGTAGAACGTTGTCTGCTTAAAGCCATTAAAAATGACATTGCGCTATATGCTATTCATACCAATTTAGACAACTACCACCTTGGTGTAAATAAAAAGATTAGTGATTTATTGAATCTGAAAAAACAACAGGTTCTGGCTCCTAAAACCGGCACATTACGCAAAATGGAAGTTTTTGTACCCAAAGAATTTACCGAAAAAGTACGCACAGTTTTAAATAAAGCCGGTGCCGGTGAAATTGGTAATTACATCAATTGCAGTTTTTATTCTGAAGGAACGGGTACATTTCAGCCAACAAAAGAAGCCAACCCATTTCAAGGGGAAAGTGGTAAAATGGAATATACCGAAGAGCATAAGTTGGAAGTTATTTTTACTAAAGAAAAAACGGCTCAAATAATTTCGGCCATGAAACAAGCGCACCCTTACGAAGAAGCGGCTTATTATCTACACGACATTGAAAACCCAAACCAAGAAATTGGATCTGGCAGAATTGGTGAGCTAGAAAGTGAAATGTTACCCGAAAATTTTCTTAAATTACTAAAAAAGACCTTTAATGCAGAAGGCATTAAATTTACCCCCATTAATAAAAAAATTAAAAAAGTTGCCGTTTGTGGTGGTGCTGGTAGTTTTCTTTTGAAGACCGCCATTTCCCAAAAAGCAGACGCATTTGTTAGCTCAGATTTTAAATACCACGAGTTTTTTGATTCCGAAGAAAAAATAATGATTTGCGACATTGGTCATTATGAGAGCGAACAGTTCACAAAAGAGCTAATTAAGGAGTTAATAACAAAAAAAATTCGTAATATTGCAGTCAATTTGTCCAAAGTGAACACCAACCCGGTTCAATATTTTAAATAGAATGGATACTAACGTAGATAAGAAATTAACAGCCCTTCAAAAACTTCAGGACATCGATTGCGAACTTGATGAAATCAAGAAAGTAAGAGGTGACTTACCCGAAGAAGTTCAAGATTTAGAAGATGAGATTGCCGGTTTAGAAACTCGTAAAGAGAAATTTAAGTCGGATATCATTACTCTTGAAAATAAAATCTCTGATTATAAATCTTCTATGAAGGAGAGCGAATCGTTAATTAAAAAATACGAGGAGCAGCAAATGAACGTACGTAACAATCGTGAGTACGACGCTATTACTAAAGAGGTAGAACTTCAGCAATTAGAAATTCAGGTTTCAGAGAAACGAATCAAAGAAGCTAGAATTACTATTGAGCAAAAGCAAAAAGATATAGAAGAGGTTTCTCATACGCTAGAGGAAAGATCTAAGGATTTAACCAACAAGCAAGAGGAACTTACTGTAATCACTAAAGAAAGCGAAGACGACGAAGCAAAATTAGTAACTGACCGTGAAAAAGCAGTTAATAAAATTGAAGACCGTCTTTACAAATCTTACGAAAGAATTAGAGGCAACGCTAAAAATGGTTTAGCTGTAGTTTCTATTCGTAGAAATGCTTGTGGTGGCTGTTTTAATACAGTTCCTCCTCAGAGACAATCTGATGTGAAGGAAAGAAAGAAAATTATTGTTTGCGAACACTGTGGACGTATTTTAGCCGATGCAGAGTTTGTGATTGAGGAAGAAAAACCAAAAAGAAAAACAACAAGAACTGCTACTAAAAAAGTTGCTAGTTAATTTTCCAATATTCATAAATTACAAAAAGGTTATCCGAACGATTTGGATAGCCTTTTTTTTATTCCTTCAAACGGAAAGCTATTCAGCCTTTCTTTGGACAGATAATCTTAGCCTTGCCTACCAGGATTTAATTAACTTAAAAATTGATAAGGCCGATTCCCTTATTCAACAAAATCCAGATCCAAGTAACGGAATACAACTCTATTTACAACACTTTTCCATTTGTCTTAAACTGGCTCTTTCCGAAGATTATACCAATTATGAAAATGTAGAAGATCAGTTAGATGCCTTAAGCGATCAAGTAGAAGAATTAGAAGATTACTCGCCTTATTATAATTTTTGTTTAGGCGAAATGCATTTACGAAGGGCCTATTTAAATGGTATTTTCGATGAAAAAATTAAAGCGTTCTGGAATTTTAAATTGGCCTATAAAGCCATTACCGATAACCAAGAAAAATTCCCTTACTTCTCTCCCCACTACAAAACCCTAGGGTTATTGTATGTGATGATTGGTAGCATTCCAGAAGAATACGAATGGATAAGTAATTCATTAGGGTTTAAAGGCAGTATAGAAGATGGTCTACAATTTTTAGAAACCTGTCTTAGCAAAAATCCTGAATACAAAATAGAATGCATTACTTACCTTTCTTTGGTATACGCCCAGGTAAGCAAACAACCCGGAAAAGCCTTAAAACTAATTGAAAAAAACACCGAAGACTCACCTTTAATTTGGCTTTCTAAGGCTTTAGTAGAAAGTAAATTAAAACAAAATGACAAAGCATTACTCACCTTCAAAAAATTAGACGGCGTTAAAAAGCAATTCCCATTATTAAATTATTTAGAAGCCGAATGTTATTTAAACCAACTAGATTATAAACAATCCGAAAAGTCTTTTCAACTTTATTTAGGCCATTATAAAGGTATGCACCACATAAAGGCTGCTTATTACAAAATGGCATTAGGCAGCTATTTAAGTGGCAATAAAGCAAAAACGGACAACTACATTTTAAAAACAAAAACCGAAGGCAGCAATATTATAAACACAGATAGTTATGCCTTAAAATCGGTAAACAGACCTTTCCCCAATACCAAACTCTTAAAATCTAGGCTGTTGTATGATGGGGGTTATTTTGAACAGGCCAACACATTTTTAGACGATCTAAGCGAACAAGAAAAACAAGACCCCGATATTTTAGTAGAATACCTATACCGCAAAGCACAAATCTTTGAGGCCGACAACAAAGACTCTAAAGCATTGCGGTATTACGAGGCCTGTATAAAAGCCAGTCCTAATACCTCTGAATTATATTACGGCCCCAATTCCTGTCTTAAAGCAGGTCAAATTCTAGAGGAAATGAATCAGGCTAAAAAGGCGAAAGAATATTACGAAAACGTATTTAATTACAAACAACACGATTACAAGAAATCCATCCGAAACGAAGCCAAAAAGCATTTACAGGCTTTGGATAAAAAATAAGTTGCCCCAATGACGCTGGAAAATTATTTTCAATACAACTACGCCATTTTATTGTACAATAATGGGCACCCAAAAGGTTTTCAAAACCAAATAGCGGCCGCCAACACAGCACTTTCCATTCCTACGGAAGAACCGTTTCGGTTTTTAAAACAACTCCCAAAAAAGAACCTTTACGGCTTCTTAAGCTACGATTTAAAAAACCACATAGAGAATTTACAGTCCAATCATGTAAACCGTGTAAAATTCAGCCCCCTTTCTTTTTTTCAGGCTGAAAAAGAAACTCTATTTACCGATTTAAGCGATTTAAGTAATACCTCTGCGGAAGGCTTACCCAAAATTGAATTTAAAGCCCGGGTAAGTAAAGAAGAATACATTAGTAAAATAAAGCAAATACAAGCTTTAATTACCGAAGGTGACGTTTATGAAATGAATTTCTGTGTAGAATTCTATGCTGAAAATGTTGGTATTGATCCTTTGGTAGCCTTTAAGAAATTGGTGCAGATCTCCCCTACTCCTTTTTCTTGTTTGGTAAAAGAAAACGATAAATGGTTGATTTGCGCTTCGCCAGAACGGTTCTTAAAAAACACAAACGGTAAACTGCAAAGTGAACCCATAAAAGGAACGGCCCGAAGAAGTTCAGAAATTCACGAAGACATCCGTATGCGGGATGAACTTTACAATTCTGAAAAAGAACGTGCCGAAAACTTAATGATTGTAGACTTAGTGCGCAACGATTTGGCTAAAGTTTGCCAAGCCGGCAGCGTACACGTAGACGAATTGTTCGGGATATACAGCTTTAAGCAAGTACACCAAATGATTTCTACCGTTAGCGGACAGCTGAAAGAGAACACCAGCACCGCCGCTATTTTAAAAGCTACGTTCCCAATGGGCAGCATGACGGGCGCACCCAAAATACGCGCCATGCAACTGATTGAAACATTGGAAAACACCCGACGTGGTATTTTCTCGGGCAGTGTGGGTTATATTACCGAAAACGGTGATTTCGATTTTAATGTAGTCATCCGCAGTTTAATGTACAACCAAACCGACAAGTACCTTTCTTACCAAGTAGGCAGCGCCATTACTATAGATTCTGATCCTGAAAAAGAGTACGAAGAATGCCTTTTAAAAGCGAAAGCTATCTTACAGGTTTTTGAATAAGACTAACTAGCGTGAAACAAACGGAAAACGAAGCGAGCTGGACTATTTGTCTGGAATGTAACGGGCACGGCAAAAAAAGCCGGAGACTCCGCAAGAAAGCGCGACTCCGTTACCAAACAGCATTGGATCAATTTGAAAAAACCAAGAACGAAGGCAACGCTCCTGTTCGTCCTAAAGGTCCACTTTATGTATGCGCAACTTGTAATGGATCCGGGTTAATCCCTTCTGCTATACCGCCCGTAGCTGACAAAGAAAATTACCCACACGTAGCTATTATTGGTGGCGGTATTGGCGGCGTAGCGCTGGCGGTAGCTTGTTTGCACCGCGGAATTCCTTTTACCGTTTATGAGCGAGACGGTGGTTTCGATGCGCGTTCACAAGGTTATGGACTCACTTTACAACAAGCCAGTAAAGCCATTGAAGGATTGGGTATTTTTGAGTTAGAAGAAGGTGTTATTTCAACAAAGCATGTGGTGCATACTACGGAAGGAAAAGTGGTGGGCGAATGGGGCGTTAGAAAATGGGTACAGTCCGGCAATACGCCTACATCACCCAAGCGTACCAATGTACATATTGCGCGACAATCTTTGCGTTTAGCATTACTAAAACAACTTGGCGGACATAATGCAGTACAATGGGGACACCAATTAATAGACTTTAAAGAATCTAAAAATAAAGGTGTTGACCTAACTTTTCATGTGAACGGTGAAACAAAAACCAGCAAAGCCGATCTTGTGGTTGGGGCAGATGGCATTCGCAGTTCCGTACGTAGCTTACTGATTGGTGAAGAAATTAGCCCTTTACGTTACCTAGGCTGTATTGTGATATTGGGCATTTGTCCTTTGGCAGCGCTAGAAGGTCTAGAAAGTCCTTTGCTAGATTCGGCTACGGTATTTCAAACGGCCAACGGCAATGAGCGCATCTATATGATGCCCTACAATTCAGAATCCATAATGTGGCAACTTAGCTTTCCATTACCCGAAGAAGAAGCAAAAGCATTGAGTGCAAAAGGCCCTGAAGCCTTAAAAAAAGAAGCCTGCCGTAGAACACAATGGCACACCCCTATTCCACAGATTTTAGCTGCCACGCAAGAAGCTCAGGTTTCCGGTTACCCAGTGTATGACCGAGCTTTATTACAACCCGAATTATTAGAAAAAGCACAACACGTGACTTTACTAGGTGATGCCGCCCACCCTATGAGTCCGTTTAAAGGACAAGGTGCCAACCAAGCACTACTAGATGCCTTAGCATTAGCTAGGGGAATAACAAGAGGTTGCCAGCCTTTATCTAAATGGAGAGACGTAGGATTAAGAAAATGTGTGCTAACCGATTTTGAAGCCGAAATGTTAGAACGCAGTGCACCCAAAGTAAAAGATTCGGCAGCGGCAGCAGAATTCCTACATTCCGAAATAGTACTGCATGAAGGCGATGCCCCGAGAGGTCGATTTTTAAGGGAGACGGTATAAGCCTAAGATTTTTAAAACAATTCTTGTTAGCCTTCTGAATAAGGATGTTATTGTTTTATTTAGTTTAGGAGAATTAAATATTCTCAACCAATGCTAACGCTTATGAACGAAGGAATATACGAAGAATTAGTAACTAAGCTTGTTTCACAAAAATTGAATGAAATTGACAATAACTTTTTCCATATCAAAAAATCAGTTTTAGATAAAGAAGAAGCTTCTTCTATTTTATCCAAACATCTATCTCAGACAATTAAGCATGCTCTAAATTATATCAAAGGAGATAATAAAATTGAGCTTCAGATTGAAATATCCAATAAAATCATTCGGTTTCTAAAAGAGGAACTAAACAAAGATGAGTTTGAAGACGATCTCATTAGTATTGAAGGAGAGGTATTAAATGCAGTCTTCTCCAGAATTGATGCTCATTATTCAGATTTAAATCTACACCTCAAAGAAATAACACCATATACAAGGCTAACTCATAGTGAATTATTTACTGGTGGAAATGTAGGATTATCTCTTGAAAGCGAATTGAAAAAAGAAATTCTGTCTTCTAACGAAATAGATTTACTTGTTTCTTTTATCAAATTCAAAGGAATTATAATTCTTGAAAATGAATTAAAAGAATTTACCAAAAGAGGTGGTCAACTGAGAGTTATAACAACTACTTACATGGGCGCGTCAGACTATAAAGCCATACAGCTTTTATCAAAATTAGATAATACTCAAGTAAAAATATCTTACAATTCTGGTAATGAAAGACTTCACGCCAAAGCATATCTTTTCAAAAGAAATACAGGCTTTCATACAGGCTATATAGGATCATCTAATTTTTCACGATCTGCTTTAACTGATTGCTTAGAATGGAATCTTAAAATCACCACAAAAGAAGTCAGCCACATTATAGATAAGTTTCAAAAAACATTTGATACCTATTGGCAAAGTGATGATTTTGAAATTTTTGATGACTCTATTCACAAAGAGAAATTAATCCAATCCCTAAATCAAGCAAAAACAACTAAAACTACGGATTTAAAACTTTCCTATTTTGATATTAAGCCATATCCATTTCAATTAGAGATTTTAGAAAAAATAGAAGTAGAAAGAATTATACACAACAGATATAAGAATCTAATTGTTGCAGCCACTGGAACAGGAAAAACTGTTATTTCAGCTTTTGACTATAAGAATTTCAAAAAAAAGAATAAATCTTCCAAACTTCTATTTTTAGCACACCGAAAAGAAATATTAGAACAATCTTTATCGACATTTAGAGGGGTTTTAAGAGATAATAATTTTGGTGAATTATGGGTAGATGGATATATCCCTAATTCCAATGAATATGTATTTGCATCGGTTCAAACCATTAATAATCGTTTGGGAGAAATAAATTTATCTCCCGAATATTTCGATTTTATAATAATAGATGAATGTCACCATCTCACAGCTAATAGTTATAGAGGAATACTTAATTATTTTAAACCTAAAGTTTTACTTGGTTTAACCGCTACACCAGAAAGGTTAGATGGTGGTGATATTCAAGAAGATTTTTACAATAGAATTGCAGCTGAAATTAGATTACCCGAAGCTCTAAACAGAAAACTCCTATCTCCTTTTCAATATTTCGGAATCACTGATAGTATTGATCTTTCAAAAGTAGCATGGGAAAGAGGCCGATATGTTGCAAGTGAATTATCCTCGATTTATACAAAAAATGATAAAAGGATTAGGGAGATAATCGATGCTTTAAACAAATACACAAAAGACCTCAATGATGTAAGTTGTATTGGATTCTGTGTAACTATAGAACATGCAAAATTTATGGCTGAAAAATTTAGTCTTGCTGGATTAAAGGCCGACTATTTAACAAGTAAAAACAATCAAAATCGGGACAATGTACGGAATCAATTGTTAAATAAGGAAATCAATTATTTGTTTGTTGTTGACATTTTTAACGAAGGAGTTGATATTCCCGATATAGACACTGTGCTATTTTTAAGACCTACCGAAAGCTTAACAATTTTTCTTCAACAACTTGGTCGTGGATTAAGACTAGCTGAAAATAAAGAATGTCTAACTGTTTTAGACTTTGTGGGAAATTCAAGGCCTGAATATAATTTTGAAAATAAATTCCGTGCACTGATTGGAAAAACAACTACAACGGTTAAAAAGGAAATTGAAGATAACTTTCCACATTTGCCTTTAGGTTGTTCGATTATTTTAGAAAAAAAAGCTAAACAGAATATTCTAGAAAACATTACTGCTTCTACTTCATTCAATCGGAACCAATTAATTCAGAAGATTCAAAACTTCCAACATCAAACGACAATGAAGCTTTCCTTAAAAAACTTTATTGAGTTTTATAATATCCCTCTTCAAATCATATATAAAAGAGGGGGTTGGACAAGGCTTTGTAATGACGCAGGTAAAATAGAGCGTTTTGATAATTTAAACGAAAAACAAATTATCGCTGCTATTTCAAGAAAATGGTTATCGTGTAGTTCTACTAGTTATTTTCGATTCATATTAAATTGTGCAAAAAAGGAGTTTAATCTTTCGGATCAGGAGTTAAATGAAATAGAAAAACAAATGTTATTAATGCTTCATTATGATATTTGGCAAACGGCAGGAGGTTTTGACAATTTAGAATTAAGTATTAAGGAGATAGGAAAAAATAAAGTATTGATAAATGAAATCACAGAGGTCTTAGAATTACTTCTTGATAGAATTGACTTTAAAGAAATCGAATTAAACTTACCTTATAAACAACCCCTAAAAATACATGCTCGCTACACCAGAGATCAAGTTCTAGCTGCATTTGGATTAAGTACATTTGAAAAAAAATCACCAAGTCGAGAAGGTGTTGCAGTAAACGCTGAACTTAATACAGAGCTATTATTCATTAACCTTATTAAATCTGAGGAAAACTTTTCACCCACAACTATGTATGATGATTATGCCATCAACGAAACGTTGTTTCATTGGCAAAGTCAAAATTCAGCTGGACCCGAAACACCTAAAGGACTTTCTTACATCAATCATAAAGAAGAAGGAAAAAGAATCTTATTATTTGTAAGAGAAAAGAACAAAGATGAATTTGGAAATACTATGGGATATGTATTCGTTGGAGAAGGTCAATTAAAACATCATAATGGATCTAAACCAATGAATATTAAATGGGAATTAAAAGAATCTCTTCCTCATTATTTATGGAAAGATGCAGCCAAACTTAGAGTTGGTTAAATCATAGTTAAGCTATATGTTCTCATTTTATTTCCGATTTTTTAATTTCTCACAAGAACTTCTTAAAAACAACAAATACCGAACTAATTGAAAATGAATGATACTCCGAGAAATTCAAAGTTCTTATCTCAAATAGTTGACCTATTACAATCCGCTAGAAGTAAAGTAGTGCAAACTGTTAATAAGACTATGGTACTTACCTACTTTGAAATAGGTAGAATAATCGTAGAAGAAGAGCAAGAAGGAAAAGAAAGAGCTGAATACGGAAAACAAATTATTAAACAACTTTCCAAAACCCTTACATCTGAATTTGGAAAAGGGTTTTCGGAGAGAAACATAGAGCAAATGAGACAGTTTTATCTTGTTTACTCAAAATCGCAATCATTGTCTGCGGATTTCAAATACATACCGCAAACACCGTTTGCGGAATCTGAAAATGGCATTTCCGAATCATCGTCTAGAAGTTTTAATTTAAGCTGGTCACATTATTTAAAACTTATGCGAAATCGATGATGAACGTGAACGAAGTTTCTATGAAATTGAATCCTATAAAAACAATTGGAGTATTAGAGAGTTACAACGTCAATTTGATTCCGCATTATACACTAGACTTGTATTAAGTAGAGATAAAAACCAAGTGAAAGAGCTCTCTGAAAAAGGTCTTGTTATCGAAAAACCCAGGGATGCCATAAAAGATCCTTACATTCTTGAATTTATAGGGCTACCAGAACAAACCATATACTCTGAAAGCGATCTTGAGCAAGAATTGATTGACAAACTCGAACATTTTTTACTGGAACTAGGTAACGGTTTCACATTTGTTGCAAGACAAAAAAGAATCTCGTTTGAAGAGAAACATTTCAAAATTGACCTAGTGTTCTACAATCGTATCCTGAAGAGTTTTGTGTTAATTGATCTAAAAATTGGAGAAATAAAACATCAAGATCTTGGTCAAATGCAGATGTATGTAAACTATTACGACCGCGAAATCAAGCTAGATGATGAAAACAAAACAATTGGAATAGTCTTGTGTAAAGACAAAAGTGAATCTGTAGTAGAATATACTCTACCAGAAAATAATGAACAGATTTTTGCAAGTAAATATCAAACTGTTTTACCAACAAAAGAGGAATTGAAGTTATTAATCAAATAACCCACAAAAAAAGCCCTTTCACAAGGGCTTTTTTCAAATTAAATTAGAATCTAAATAATAAACTAGTCCACGTTATCGTGCAAAAATTTATTATCGCCTAACAAATCATCGTCATCATTTAAGTTATAACGAGAGATGTTATTTTCGTTTGAGCTAGGCACCGATTTTAAAGACACGTTTCTTCTTAAGTAAGAAGGAATCTCGTATTGGTCTTTAACCATACCATCGCCAGTATAATCGTTCAGGTCTTTTAGTTTGCGAATTCGCTCTTGAGACTGCTCAATAAGTTTTCTTCTCTTCGCTTCTAAACGTTCTTCAATAGTAGGTTCTCTATTAGCAGAGGAAACCTCATTTTCCACTGGACGTTCTTCTCTTTTAGTTTCAGAAATTTCGAACTCTTCATCTAAGTTAAAAACAATTTTCTCTTGCTTTGGCTTAGGTAAATTATCTTCTACTTCCTTAGAGCGGTAAGAGGAATTAGTAGTGTTTTGAGGCATTTCTCTTTGTTCTACTTTTTGCTCTACTTGTTGTTTAGAATCAAGATCATATACTTTACGAGCGCTATCTGCTGTAATACCTTTTTCGGCAAAACCAGTAGCAATTACCGTAACTCTAATGGCATCGTCTAATTCAGTATCAACACCTTGTCCCCAAATCACTTCTGCTTCAAAACCAGCTTGCTCTTCTATGTAGTCTGTAATTTCAGAAAGCTCGTCCATGGTAAGCTCTGCATTTTCGCCATAGGTCATAGAAAGAAGTATCTTCTTAGCTCCTCTTACTTCGGTATTGTTTAACAACGGTGAAGATAAAGCTTGCTCTGCCGCTCTTCTAGCACGATTCTCGCCAGATGCCACAGCCGATCCCATAACCGCAGGACCTGAGTCTTTCATTACCGTTCTAACATCTTGGAAATCCACGTTGATTTCGCTAGTAACCGTAATAATTTCTGCAATACTTTTAGCCGCTGTAGTTAAAACCGTATCTGCTTGCGCAAAAGCGGTTCTAATAGAAAGATTTCCGTAAACCTCTCTTAGTTTATCGTTAGAAATTACTAAAACCGTATCGCAGGCTTTTTTAAGCTCTTCAATACCATCGGCAGCTGCTTGCATTTTCCGTCTACCTTCAAAAGAGAAAGGAGCGGTTACAATACCTACGGTTAAAATATCTAGTTCTTTTGCTATTTGAGCGATAACCGGTGCTGCACCTGTACCTGTACCACCACCCATACCGGCGGTAACAAATACCATTTTAGTGTCGTGGCTAAGCAAATCTCTAATCTCTTCCTTACTTTCAATGGCTGCTTTTCTCCCCATTTCAGGGTTCGCACCGGCGCCTAAACCTTCGGTTAAGCCCGTACCAATTTGTATTTTATTAGGAACAGTAGAACTGTTTAACGCTTGGTTATCGGTATTAACAATAACAAACTCCACATCTTTAATCCCCTGATTATACATGTGTGTAACAGCATTGCTACCACCACCACCAACACCCACAACTTTAATTATGGATTTATGGTGAGCGGGAATATCGAATCTAAAATTATCTTCCATAGCAAAAGAATTTCATCGTTTTAGTAATCTGTATTGTCTTCCGAATCGTCCAACAATAGTTTTTTAGTTTTGTCTAAGAGGTTCTTGAAAATTTCTGAACCCTTATCTTTACGTAGAACTTTATTACCTGCAACAGGCTTTTTAAATTCTGTATATCGGTTATCTCTTTCGTCTAAAGCTTTAAAGCCCGAAAGCACTAAACCAATACCGGTAGAATAAGCAGGCGATTTAACTTCCTCTACTTTACTCTTCCCTAAATGTTCGTTAGGAACACCAATTTGGCAATCTAGCCCAGTCATGTATTCGAATAACTGGCTAATGTCCTTCAATTGAGAACCACCACCCGTTATCACCATGCCTGCCGCTAAACGGTCTTTATAGCCCGATTTTTCAATTTCAATATCTACAAGCTCAATAATATCTTCTAATCTAGCCTGAATAATGTGCGCTAAATTTTTTACCGATATTTCTTTAGCCGGTCTGTTTCTTGGGCCAGGAATAGAAACGATTTCGTTTTCTCTGGCTTCCGCAGCAATCGCTCTACCGAAACGAGTTTTTAACAACTCTGCTTGGTTTTGCATCACTAAACAACCTTGCTTAATGTCTGAAGTAATAATATTACCACCGAAAGGGATCACTGCTGTATGACGGATTATTCCTTCATAGAAAACAGCTACATCGGTAGTACCACCACCTATATCAATTAAAACTACACCTGCTTCTTTGTCTTCTTCGCAAAGCACAGACAAACTAGAAGAAATAGGCTCTAGTATTAAATTATCAATTTTAAGTTCCGGCGTAGTAACCCCACCTCTTCTAACACATTTGTTAATGTTAGATATGGCAGAAGTTTGTGCGGTAATCACATGGAAATCGGCCTCTAAACGAACACCAACCATACCCACAGGATCTTTAATACCCGGCTCAAAATCTACCACATACTGTTGTGGCATAACGTGAATGATTTCATTACCCGGAGGAGTAACAATTTTGTATTGCTCGTTGATTAAACGCTCAATATCTACTACAGAAATCTCATCACCGTCGGCATCAACATCACGCATAATACTACCGTGGTGCATATTGCTGCGTATATGATGACCAGCAATACCAACATTTACTTCACTAATGTTGATTTCAGCTTTTTCTTCACATTCAGCAATTGCCTTTCTTATAGCCTGAACGGTTTTATCAATATTAGTAACCATGCCGCGCATTACACCATCAGACACTGCCTTGCCGACACCTAATATCTCAAGTTTTCCAAATTCATTCTTACGACCGGCAATAGCACAAATCTTGGTGGTACCAATGTCTAAGCCTACTACTATTTTATCGCGCATATTACTCACAAATAACTTGGTCTTTAAATTTCACATTAACACTTTCGTAAAGATTCCATTCCGTTGCCGGTAGAATCTTTTTGTAGAATACATCCAACTTTTTGAATTTTTCTTCAATGTTTTCGGGTTTCCCAAAGAATACTTTCTGTTTGGTTACCTGAGGATAAAATACTATTTCGCCGTTTTTTAAAACTTCTATAGACTGTATCTGAGCTTTATAAAACGTGCTAGTATTAACATGATTTAAAAGACCATAAAAAGAGCTATCAACTTTCCAATCGGCTTTATTGCTAAAATCAACATAGCTGGTTAACCCAGCACCACGAACTATTGTTACACGAGCGGTATATCTATTTGATAGCGGCATAAACCCTCCCTCTTCTGACATATAAAAAGAGGTATCTCTGTAGAAAAAACGAGCTATCGGCCGGTTCTGATACACTTCAATATTAAGCTTACCTTGATGATCTTTATGGACTTCTGCCCTATTAACAAATTTACTTTTTTCGATCCTGTTTTCAATAGTTTTCAACGGTATGTGGATAAGTTTTCCACCTACTAAATGCTCTTTGCCACGACCTTCAGAAAGTTCCAATACTTCATTTTCACGCAGAAAATAGTTATCCACATCGTTAAAGATCTTCACTTTAATACTGGTGCATTTCTTTTGTTCTTGACGTTTTTCCACAAACGCTAAGCACAGTAATACCACTCCTATAAAAAAGAGGTTTTTAGCATTTTTTATAAGCCAATCTTTAAGCCACATAAGGTTGATTGCTTAGTTGATTTTTAATTTCTTCAATTTTGGTATCTATGCTACCAGCACCCAATGTCAACAAGACTTGCGGATCTATATTTTTCACTAAATGCACTACTTCTTCTAATGTAGTTTTGAACTTAGTTTTAGCTGTAATCTTATCAAAAAGCACTTCGGAAGTAACTCCCGGAATTGGTAATTCTCTAGCCGGATAAATATCCAACAACAGCACTTCATCGGCTTTACTTAACTCTTCTGCAAATTCAGTCATAAAATCTTGTGTACGGCTGAACAAATGCGGTTGAAAAACTACGGTTAATTTTTTATCTGGAAATGCCCCTCTTGCTCCAGAAATAGCAGCTTTAATTTCGGAAGGATGATGTGCATAATCGTCTATATAAACGTGCGTTTCATCTTTCAGGTGGTATTCAAACCTTCTTTTAATCCCTTTAAAATCGGCCAACCCTTCTTTTAATTCGGAATAAGAAACACCAATTTGTTTACAGGCCAATAAAGCGCCCGTTGCATTTAACACGTTATGATACCCCGACATAGGTAAGGTATAACCCTCACCTTCAAGTGAAAAACGTATTTCACCAGAATGATGGATTAAATTTTCGGGATTAATTTCGGCGTTATCAAAACCGTAAATAGTTATATTTTCTCTTAATTCTTTTACCTGTTCGTTTACTTCTTCGTGTGCAATCAGTTTTCCATTTTCAGGTAACTTTTCAATAAAGGCTTTAAAGCTGTTGGTCACTTCTTCTTTAGTGCCATAAATATCTAAATGGTCTGGTTCAGTAGAAGTTAATACCACTACATCTGGGCTTAACTGTAAAAACGAACGGTCGTATTCATCGGCTTCTACTACCACAATCTGATTTTTTTGATCTTCTGCCAAAATCAAATTCGAATTATAATTGGTAGCAATTCCGCCTAAAAAGGCCGTCACATTTCTACCCGCATGTTTTAATAAATGCGCCACCATGGTAGACGTTGTTGTTTTGCCATGAGTACCCGCTACAGCAATTGTAAAATAATCTTTAGTGATTAATCCCAACACAGCCGATCGTTTCAGAATAGAAAAGCCATTCTGATTTCGGTAGAAATTAAATTCTTTATGGTCTTTAGGAATAGCTGGTGTGTATACCACCAAAGCGGTTTCCTTATTTTTATAGTCTTCTGAAATTAAAGCTACATCGTCTACATAATGTACCGAAGCCGCTTCTGCCACCAATTGCTTGGTTAAAGGTGTTTCCGTTTTATCGTACCCCGAAACGGCATAACCATTTTTGAGAAACCAACGGGCAATGGCAGACATGCCAATTCCGCCAATTCCTATAAAGTAGATATGTGTAAACTTCTTTAATTCCATTATTTCTTAGCTAGTTTGTACACCTCGGCAGCAATATCATTGGCAGCATTTGGTTTCGCTAACTTTTTAATATTGTTACTTAATTCTTCGCATTGCACTGGATCACCCAAAAGCTTTAACGCTGTTTTTATTAATTCCGAAGCTGCTGCATCGTCTTTCACCAAAATAGCAGCCTGCTCATTTACCAATGCCATAGCATTTTTGGTTTGGTGGTCTTCAGCAACATTAGGCGAAGGCACTAAAATGCTGGCTTTTTCAGCTAAACACAGTTCCGAAACCGATAGGGCGCCAGCTCTAGATATCACAACATCGGCTGCTGCATAAGCTAAATCCATGGTGTAAATAAAATCGCTGGAATAAACTCCACGGCCTTTGAAAGGAGTAGCCAGAACCTCACATTCTTCGCTATAAAATTTACCCGTTTGCCAGATTAATTGGTAGCCGTTGTCTACAATTTTATCTAAGCCCGCACCTACTGCACGGTTAATGGTTCTGGCGCCTAAACTGCCGCCAATTACCAAAATGGTTTTCTTGTGTGTATCTAAATTAAAATGCGTTAATGCTGCTTCTCTTTTTTCAGCAACGTTTTCTATGTCTTTACGAACCGGATTACCGGTAAATAGTATTTTTTCTTTAGGGAAATAGGTTTCCATTCCGTTGTAGGCAACACAAATTTTAGACGCTTTTTTGGCCAACATTTTATTGGTTAATCCGGCGTACGAATTTTGCTCTTGCAACAGCGTTGGTATCCCTAAACTTTCCGCTTGTCTTAAGGTTGGGCCACTGGCGTAACCGCCCACACCTATAACTACTTCGGGTTTAAAATTCTTTATAATCTTTTTAGCTTTTAATAAACTTGAAATCAACTTAAACGGCACTAATAAATTCTTCCAAGTTAATCTTCTTTGTAAACCAGCTACCGGAAGTCCTACAATTTCATAACCTGCTTTGGGTACTTTTTCCATTTCCATTCTACCTAAGGCACCTACAAAAAGAATAGAAATGGAAGGGTTCTTTTCTTTTAGGGCATTGGCAATAGCAATGGCCGGATAAATATGTCCGCCGGTTCCTCCTCCGCTAATAATTACGCGCTCGATATGTGTACTAGAATTACTCATTGTATTTTACCGTGCTTTTTAAATCGTTTTCTTTAGTGTCTCCGCGACTTACGCTTAAAATAATACCTACTGCAAAGCCCGTAAATAAAAGAGAAGTTCCCCCCATACTTAATAATGGAAGCGGTAAACCCGTTACCGGACCAAGACCAACAACAACGGCCATATTTGCAAAAGCTTGCATTACTAAACTGAAGGACAAACCAGCTGAAAGCAAGCCACCAAATGCTTTATCTGACTTGGCTACGATTTTCATACCTCGGTATAAAAGCACCAAATACAATAGAATTACTATTATGCTTATTTTAAGTCCGTATTCTTCGTTTATAATTGCAAAGATGTAATCTGAAAAGGCTTCCGGAAGGAAATAGCGTTGCTGACTTTGTCCCAAGCCCACACCCCAAAATCCACCACGTGCAATGGCTATATTAGCTTGTTCTACCTGAAAAGGAATGTCTGCTGCCGAAATATTACCCGTTACAATAGACCACCAACTTGTTATACGACTTATTGCCGTTGCCCCTCTTTGTCCAAAAACTAAAGCAAAGGAAATAGCTATGGTTCCTATACCTATTAAACCTAAAAGGTATTTTACAGGTACACGCCCAATGAACATAATTAGCATACAAGTTGCAAAAAGCAACAAGGCTGTAGATAAATCGGAAAGTGCAATAAGACCACAAATTACCCCACACCAGAGCAGAATTGGTAGTATAGACCCTTTAAAATCATCAATTGATTTTTGACGTTTGGCCAACATACTTGCCAAATTAGAAATCAAGGCCAATTTGGCTAAATCGGACGTTTGGAAAGTCTGATTAATAATTGGAATCAAAATCCAACGATGCGCTTGATTAATGTTTACCCCATTAAAATAGGTGTACAATAACAAGGGAACCGTTAGAATTAAAAGCAACCTAGAAATACGTGCATAATAGTTGTAATTGATATTATGCGCCATCCACATCACCCCTAAACTTAACAGAATTAGAATACTGTGTTTTACCAAAAAGTATTCTGTATTACCATCTAAACGTTTGTAGGCAGGTGCACTTACGGCACTATATACCACCAACAAACTTAATAATGATAATAGAATAACTACGGTCCAGATTACTGGATCGCCTTTTAGTTTTTCACGGATGATATGTTCTATTTTAAAATTCATTTAGAACATTAACAGGTTTAATTTAAACTGTTTGTCTTCTAATTTTTTAACCTCGTAACGGAAACAATCGCCACGGTGTTCGTAATTATTAAATAAATCGAAACTGGCACACGCCGGTGACAACAATACGGTGTCGCCGGCATTGCTAATTTCATTGGCTACACGTACCGCTTCTTCCATAGAACCAGTATCGTATAGCATATCTACTTTTCCACCAAAATGTTCTTTCAGTTTTGAATTATCTTTCCCTAAACAGATTACGGCTTTTACTCTTTCGTATACCAGTTCATCTAACAACGTATAATCGTTGCCTTTATCAACACCACCAGCAATCCAAATAATTGGTTTCGGGAAAGCATCTAATGCGTATTTTACAGCATCTACATTGGTAGCTTTAGAATCGTTGATGTACCGTACTCGATTAACCACCGAAATACTTTCTAAACGGTGTGCTGCATTTTGGAAAGTGGGCAAACTTTTAATAATTACACTTTCTGAAACACCAACTGCTAAGGCCGCTAACATGGCTGTTCCTACGTTAAGAATATTATGTTTTCCTGAAAGTGGTAAATCTTCTAAAGGCACATTAAATACTTTAGTAATGTGATTGAAGATGTTAATCATTAATCTATTTCCAGAAAGATAAGCACCATTTAAAACGCGGTCTTCTAGAGAAACCATTAGCTTAAAACCAGCTATATCTCTTTTCTGAATTTCTTTTTTCAGCACCACATCATCTGTTACGGAAATGAAATAATCATTAGCCGTTTGATTTTGTGCAACCCTGAATTTAGAATCTGTGTATTCTGAAAAATTATAATTATAACGGTCTAAATGGTCTGGGGTAATGTTTAATAAAAGCGCTACATCGGCTTTAAAATCAAACATATAATCCAGTTGAAAACTGCTTAACTCTAAAACATAGACATCAAAATCTTTTTCAGCAACTTGTCTGGCTAAACTAGTACCTATATTACCTGCCAAACCTACATTAAGACCAGCATTCTTTAAGAAATGATAGGTTAATAAGGTGGTAGTGGTTTTCCCGTTACTACCTGTAATGGCTACAAACTTAGCGTCTGTGTAACGGTAAGCAAATTCAATTTCGGAAATAAGAGAAATCCCTTTTTGCTTAATAGCCTTAATTACCGGCGCTTTATCTGGAATGCCCGGGCTTTTAATAATTTCATCTGCAGCTAAAACCACATCCATAGAATGGGTTCCCTCTTCGTAAGAAATTGACAGTTCATTCAGTTCTTCTTTGTTTTCTTTCGAAATACTTCCATAGTCCGAAACAAACACTTCAAAACCTTGTGTTTTTGCCAAAATCGCAGCGCCTACGCCACTTTCACCTGCTCCAAGTACAACTACTTTTTTCATGTTACCTTAACTTCAAGGTGGCTAATGTTAAAACCGCTAGTAATAATCCTATAATCCAGAATCGGGTTACGATTTTAGATTCGTGCATACCAGTTTTTTGATAATGATGGTGTAATGGTGCCATCTTAAATATTCTTCTGCCTTCACCGTATTTTTTCTTAGTGTATTTGAAATACGCTACTTGTAAAATCACCGATAGATTTTCGATTAAGAAAATACCGCACAAGATGGGGATCAATAATTCTTTACGAATAGCAATGGCCATTACCGCTATAATCCCGCCAATGCAAAGGCTACCCGTATCGCCCATAAAAACTTTGGCCGGATAGGTATTGTACCATATAAAACCCACACAAGCCCCAACAAAAGCGGCTGCAAAAACTACTATTTCTCCCGAATTAGGGATGTACATAATGTTTAGGTAATCGGCAAAAACCGCGTGACCCGAAACATAAGCCAGCACAATTAACGTAGCTCCAATGATGGCCGAAGTTCCCGCTGCTAAACCATCAATACCGTCTGTAATGTTGGCACCATTAGAAACCGCTGTTACAATGAAAATCACAATTAAGGGATAGATTAACCAATCAATGTTAAAACCGATGGCTTCGCTTATAAAACCGTAATCAATTTCGTTGTTCTTAAAAAACGGAACCGTTGTAATTAAAGACTTCTTGTCGTCGTAATTATGGTGCTCTTTCTGAACATGGTTACTAAACTGATTCACTTGTGGTTCAGAAACCATAATTTCTGTATCTGAAGGAGCAAAATATTCTCTAACAGTGACATTAGAATTAAAATACAACGTTAAACCTACTATTAGACCTAAGCCAATTTGACCAACTACTTTAAACTTACCCTGTAAACCTTCTTTGTTCTTTTTGAAAACTTTAATGTAATCGTCTAAAAAACCAATTGCGCCCATCCATACAGTAGAAACCAACAGCAACAAAACATATACATTTTGCAGCTTGGCAAACAACAACGTTGGAATTAGAATGCAAACAATAATAATCACACCGCCCATAGTTGGTGTGCCTGCTTTTTCAATTTGGCCTTCTAAACCCAAATCACGTACACTTTCACCTACTTGCTTTAATTGAAGTGTTCGGATAAAGTTTTTACCAAAAATAAGGGCTATTAATAGTGAAATAACCAATGCTGCACCCGCACGAAAAGAGATGTATTGAAACACACCAGCTCCCATCAGGTCAAAATTTTCGTTTAGGTATGAAAACAGATAATAAAGCATTACAAGTCAAGTAGTTTAAACATTTCAGCTAATTGTTCTTTATCGTCGAAGTGCAGTTTCACTCCTTTTATTTCTTGGTAATCTTCGTGCCCTTTTCCGGCCAAAAGAATAATATCTCCTTTTTCAACCAGCGTTCCCGCCAATTTGATTGCTTCTTTTCTATCTGGTAAAGCAATGGTCTTTTTTCGGTGTACAATGGCTACGCCAGCTTCCATTTCAGAAATAATAGTACCCGGTTCTTCATTGCGGGGATTATCACTGGTAAGGATCACTTTATCGCTCCATTCAGCAGCTATTTTCCCCATTACCGGACGTTTTTCTTTGTCTCTATTTCCCCCGCAACCCACCACTGTAATTATTTTAGCATTACCCGGTTTTAAATCGTGAATGGTTTTTAAAACATTAAGCAAGGCATCTGGCGTATGTGCATAATCTACAATGCCAATTACGCCACCAACAGATATTACTTGGTCAAATCTACCTGGGGCCGATTTTAATGTTGAAAGCACCGTAAGTACTTCATCTGGTTCTTCTTCCAGCAAACAAGCTACACCGTAAACGGCTAGTAAATTATAGGCATTAAATTCACCTATTAAACTGAACCATACGTTGTGGTTGTCAATATCTAATTCTAAGCCTTGAAGCGTATTGTCAATAATTTTTGCTTTAAAATCACACAAGGTTTTTATACCAAAAGTGTTCACTTTCGCTTTTGTGTTTTGAGTCATAACCATTCCGCGTTTATCGTCTGCATTAACTAATGCAAATGCGTTTTTCGGAAGGTTATCAAACAACTGCTTTTTAGCTTTTATGTATTCGTCAAAAGTTTTATGATAATCTAAATGGTCGTGCGTTATGTTGGTAAAAACAGCACCATTAAATTTCAGCCCTGCAATTCTATTTTGGTGAATAGCGTGTGAGCTTACTTCCATAAAGCAATGCGTACAGCCTTTTTTCACCATTTTTGACAACAAACGATTTAGATTAATTGGATCTGGTGTAGTATGCGTAGATTCAATTTCTTCTTCATTAATTTTATTGACTACGGTAGAAAGCATTCCTGTTGAATACCCAAGCCCCAAAAACAATTTATAAAGCAACGTAACACAAGAAGTTTTACCGTTGGTACCCGTTACTCCTACAATGGTTAATTTATCACTAGGGTTGTCGTAATAATTAGCGGCTATTAAACCTAAAGCTTTGTGGCTGTCTATAACTTGTACATACGTTATGCCTTCCACCATTTTTTCTGGCATAACATGGCAAACTATAGCAATGGCACCTTTTTCTATTGCTAAATTTATGAATTCATGTCCGTCTACAACGGTTCCTTTAACCGCTACAAAAAGATCTCCTTTTTCAACTTTACGGCTATCAAACTGAATGGCAGAAATCTCTGCGTTCATAGAACCTGAAGTCTCCACCAATGGGGTTCGGTATAATATGTCGCTTAGTATTTTCATTACCCTAGTTCAATTTTAATTTTACCGCCTATTAAGGCTTTTCTTCCCGCAGGAACAGATTGTTGCTTAACCCTTCCGGAACCTGCAAAATCTACATGCATCCCTAAATTTTCTAGAATAAAAAGGGCATCTCTTAAAGTCATACCTGTTACATCTGGCACCGTTCTTTGTGGCGTAGATAATTCTTGCCATTTAATGGTTTTTAACTCATCGTTACGGCTCGCACGAACAAACAATTCGGCATACCCATCATTACCCCAATTAGATAATTTTAATTCTTTACAGAGGTATTGAAGATCGCTGTATTTACCCACCTGCACCACCGGAAAAACTCCTTTAGGAGAAGATGCTAGTTTTGGTATTTCGTGTAATTCTAAATCCCTAGCGTATACTTTATCGGCAATAGTTCTAAAAACAGGTGCCGCTACTTGGCTACCATAATACTGTCCGTTTTTAGGATTATCGATTACTACAATACAACTGTATTTTGGATTATCTGCTGGAAAATACCCTACAAAAGAAGCTAAGTACTCGTTGGTATATTGACCGTCTTTCAGCTTTTTAGCTGTACCCGTTTTACCAGCCATTTTGTAACGATCGGTTCTTATGCCTTTGGCTGTACCGTTTTCAACAACTCCTTCTAAACAGATTTTTAATTTTCTTAATGTTTCTTCTGAGCAAAGATTCCTATTGATGATTTCAGGCTTATATTCTTTTACAATTTGATCTGCGTAACGGATGCGCTTTACAATAATTGGCTGAATTAACATACCATCGTTTGCAATACCATTATACATGGTTAAAATATGCAAGGGAGAAACCGCCAAACCGTAACCGTGTGACATCCAAGGAAGCGAAACCCCACTCCAAGACTTATCTTCCGGAGTTTTAATTTTTGGAGTAGCCTCCCCCGCTATTTGGAAATTTAATGGGTATTTAAGTCCGAAATCTGTTAAATAATCTACAAAACGTTGTTGCGTTTCTATGCTTTTACCAAAGTATTGCACCGCCAATTTTGCAACACCTATGTTGGAAGATTTTTCAAAAACCTCTTTAATAGTTAAAACAGGATCTACCGAGTGATCATCCGTCATGGTTCTTTCGTAAAAACGAGCTGTTCCGTTTCCTACCGAAATAGTATCGTCTAAATCTAAATCTGTTTCTTCGAAAAGCGCCATTAAGGTGGCTAACTTAATGGTTGAGCCCGGTTCTATGTTAGTACCTACGGCATGGTTGTAATTTTCTACATACCGGCCTTCGTGTCGGCCACTTTTAATTCTAGAAAGATTAGCAATGGCTTTAATTTCTCCCGTTTTGGCTTCCATCACCACCACACTTCCGTAATCTGCAGAATGTTCCTTTAGAGCATCTAACAATGTCTCTTCTACTACATCCTGAAGATTAACATCTATTGTACTTTCAATATCGTAACCACGAATAGGCTTAATTTCATCTTCGGTATGCAATTGTTTCCAACCACCGCCACTCATTTTAGCAAACAGGGCTCTGCCGTCTCTACCCGCTAAAAGCGAATCGAAACTGTATTCTAATCCCGCACCAATTTTATGAACTTTACCGTCTTTTTTAACTTCCCTTTTGCAGTAACCCACGGTTCTACCGGCTAAATGACCAAAAGGAACAAAGCGTTTATCAATTTGCTCAAACAAAACCCCACCCATCATTTGGCCTTCTCTAAAAATTGGCCACTGAGACATCACTTTCTTATCGTGATGATCAATTAATTTAGAGCTTAAACGCAAATATTGACGCCCTCTTCCGCGAGCGTTATTCATTATCCTAAAATATTGTTCTTCGGATTTGTCTTTAAAAAAACCGGACAAAAGCATGGTTAAAGAATCAATCCCATCTTCATAAATTCCTCTACGAACTTCATCTCTCAACGAAATACTAGGATCAAAAGCCAGCGTATAAAAAGGAAGTGAAGTAGCCATTAAACTACCGTTATCTGAATAGATATTTCCACGAGTGGCTTTAATGTCGCGCATTCTAACGTTAGCATTTTCAGCTTTTTCAATCCAAACTTCGTTATGGATATACATAATATCCACCAACTTCACTGCTATTAGTAAAGCCAGAAACACAATAGCTAAAAAAGCTATGCGCACCCGAAGCAATATGGATTTCTTAACGTTTTGCACTTACTTCTTCTACTTTTACGGGAGCATCTCCTCCCTCTTTCAGACCTAAATGTTTTACTTTTTTTGCTACTTCAGACTGTTTACTTTCATACATGTAATCTGCCTTCAGTGTGGTATAATCTGCTCTTAAATCTTCTATTTCTTTTTTTAGGACCGTAAACTCTCTACTCATGCGGTCTGCCATGTGCGTATTACTAATGTACAACAAGCCAATACCGGTTAAAAACAACACATGTTTGAAGTACTTTGTGGGAACACCGTTTTCAAACCACGATTCCATTTTCAGGTTCCGTTCCAGCACATCAAAGACAGAACCACCGGTTCCTTCTTTTTTTACCTTTCTTGGTTTTTTTGCCGTATTCGCCATTATTAAAGTTTTTCAGCTATTCTTAGCTTAGCACTTCTTGCACGTACATTTTCTTCTAACTCTTTTTCAGAAGCAAGAATAGGTTTACGAACCACCATTTTTAGGGGCTTAATTTCGTTTCCGTAGAAGTCTTTCTCTACATCGCCTTTAAACTTTCCTTTCTGAAAAAAGCTTTTCACCAAACGGTCTTCTAAAGAATGGTAGGTCATCACCACAAAGCGTCCACCTTTCTTTAAAACTTCCGTTCCGTCTACAAGCAATTCTTCTAGAGCAGCCATTTCTTGATTTACTTCTATACGAAGTGCCTGAAACAATTGAGCGAAATATTTATATTCTCTGTGTTTTGGAGCACATTTTTCAGCCACCGCTTTTAAATCTCCCACAGTTACAAATTCCTTTTCAAATCTAGAGGTTACAATAGCCTTGGCTAATGTTTTAGCATTCTTAATCTCTCCGTACAAACCAAAGATTCTATGTAAATCCGATTCCGAATATGTGTTTAATACCTCTGCCGCTGTTTTACCACCAGAAGTATTCATACGCATATCTAAGTCTACCGAATCTTCCATAAAAGAAAACCCACGCGAGCGTTCATCTAACTGATGTGATGAAACTCCTAAATCAGCCAGAATACCATCTACCTCTTTAGCGCCGTACAGTTTTAAGTATTTTTTTATAAACCGAAAATTGGCTTCCACAAACTGAAAACCTTCCCCTACAAAAGGCTCGGTGTTTTTAACTGCATCAGAATCTTGATCGAATGAAAACAGCTTCCCACCCTCTAACTGATTAAAAACAGCCATAGAATGACCACCACCACCAAAAGTTACATCGACGTAAAGTCCTTTTGGGTCAATTTTTAACCCTTCTAAACATTCTGTCAACATAACAGGGATATGGTACTTCATCACTCTGATTGATCGGTTAAATATTTTTCTGCTAAATCTGAAAACTCTTGAGAATCCTTGATTAAGAATTCTTCGTACAAATCCGGATTCCAGATTTCTACTCGATTACCCAGCCCCACAACTATTACTTCTTTGTCTATTTCGGCGTATTTTAGAAGCGATTTAGAAATCAGAAAACGACCTGCGTTATCCAACTCTACCTCTGTACTGCCTCTAAAGAAATTTCTCTGAAAATTTCGGTACTCCGCGCTAAACTCATTTAAGCCAGCCACTTTTGAAAAAATCTTCTTCCATTCCATCATTGGATAAATGGTCAAACATTTCTCAAAACCACGTTTTACCACAATTTCCCCAGCATCCTGTTCAGGAAGACGTGCTTTCACCTTTGCCGGAAGAACCATACGGCCCTTGACATCGATTTTACACTCATATTCGCCAGAGAAATAGATCATTAATACTAGTTAGTCGACTACAAAACAAATGTATTGAAAAAAAATTCCACAATCCACCACAACCAACCACAAGTCCCCACAATATACCCCAAAGTTTTCCACATGCAAATGTTTATAGAACTATTTTCAGTCTTTAGATGGCTTATTTGAATAAAAACAATGTGTATAAGATGGTTTTAAATGGTGGGAGAAAATCCCATAGAATGAACACGTTTTCCCAAAACGCTAACTTTTAGACATAAAAAAGGCCTGAATTACTCCAGACCAGTCCCGATTTAATGACATGTATTTTTTGTTTTAGCCTAGAGAACCCGAAAATCTAGCTCCAAATATTTCTTGCCACTTCTCCGATATTTTAGAATTGTTAACCAATTCTTCAAATTCTAACTCTAATGCTTGATTGGATAAGTTGTACGCTACGTGTGCTTTCTCTTCAAAAAGTCCTTTACGCCAAACTTTTTGCATCCTCCCTGGTGAAAGCCAGAATTTTTGAGTTATATCTTGATCCATAAGAAACTCAAAAAAATCCCTCACCATCCAGTCGTAATAAGTAGAGGCATTTTCTTTATGCTCCCAATTAATAAAAAAATCATAAACCAGCGTGTCTATCAAAAAACCACCAATGGGTACATTCCAAACAGTTTTCCATTCCTTAATCATTCTAGAAAGTCTAGTTAGGTTGTCGTTAGCTATATTTATGTTGGCTTCTTTTATGGTTTCAATTTCTGGTTTAGGATCACAAACCAGCCAACTACCGTTTCCGCTATTATCCGCCATGGTGTAACTGCCATTTTGATTTAAGAATCCTGGGAAAACCTCAAAGCTGATTCCTTCTTCAAAATCTAAACGAATGACTTGATTATCGTTACCTAAATACGCTTCTGGAAAAACACTTTTAACTACTTGCATAAAATTATTACGCATAGTTAATGCTGGATTATCTTGTTGATTAAACTCTTGAAAAAGGGCCGGTGGTAAAGCAAAAACAACATCTATATCATCTACTTTAATTGCTGTACCTCGTCCGTAAGAGCCTAAATAGGCACTATGCTTAGTATTGGAGTCTATTCCGTAATACGTTAAATTTAAATGAGAGGTGAGTTGTTTATAGATTCTATCTACTTGCTGAACGGTAGATTGAGGTATTCTAAGATTAGAACAAAATACTTGAAACATATCGCTCATTTCCATATTGTACCTAGACTATATTGTTAATATAATTTTAGAACAGACTGTTCTTTAACAACCTTTACTAAAACTTAATATTAAGAATACCAAAATCTTTAGTATCGTGTAAATAAGCAGGTATTTTGTATTCGTTTTCTTCTATATCTACAAATTGTAAATGCTGCAAACCACCAATTTGTTTGGGTAGTTCTTTAAATCTGTTTTGGTTAAGGTAGAGTGCTTCTAAATGGTCTAGCTTAGCAATATTATCGGGTAAAGTTTCTAAATTATCGTGTTCTAAATGAAGTATTTTAAGGTTAGGAAGTTTACTTAACACCTCTATACTTTCCGCAAGTTTTAAATGTGTTTCATCATTTAAAAACAACTCTTCTAAATGGTCTAACTTTTGAAAACTTTCTGGCAACAATTCAAAATCATTACCGCTAAGCTCTAAAGTTTTTAGGTGATGCAATGCAGAAATCCCTTCTGGGATAACTGCAAGGTGATCGTTCTTTAAGCTTAAATACTCTAAATTCACAAATTGGGCCCAAACCTGAGGATCTGCCTGTAAATGTTTATTACTTAAATTTAAACGAATGACTTTTTCCGGCTCTTTTAGGGCTTCTTCTAAACTAGTATATTCTTTTATTGAAGTATGCCCCGCATTGGCTACCTCTGTAGAATCTTTAGTTTGAGCCATACATAAGTTGGCCATTACCAAGAACAAGAAAAGGAAAACTTTTAAGAAGATTTTTAACTTATATATACTTTTCATAGCCGTAATTTTTATCTCCACAACAAATAAGGAAAACACCTTATTTATTTACTTTACCTACTAGTTAAGCATCAATTCTGTTATAATTCTGAAGACCATTTTGTTTTTACATTCGGCATACCAAAAATGGGTATTAATACGAAGCTTGTACCTGTTATTAAACACGGCATAAACACCTATTCTTAATTAATTAAAGGGTAATAAAAACGCACTTATAAAAGTTCTTGAAAAACAAAGGGCATAAAAAAACCACCAAGTTTTAAAACCTTGGTGGTTTAGATTATTAAAATTCATCTCTAATCCCCCTAAAAAAAGAAGGTTTAGATTAATTTATTTTTTAGCTTTTAATTCTTTGATTAATGCTTCGCTTTTAGCTGCATAACCGAAATCACCATCTTTGTTGGCTTTAGCCATTTCTAATGATTTTTCAGCTGTTTTAATAGCTTCTTTCTTTTTACCCATTTCTTTTAACAATTCTGCTTTTCTGTACACATAGTAGAAAGCTGTTGGGTTCATTTCAATTGACTTATCCATCCAAACTAAAGCTTGGTCTAAATCTTTACCCTGCTTTTGGTAAAAAACAGCTGCACTGTGGTAATCACCAGCTTCTAAGCCTTTACCGTCACCATCAACCAAATTCTTTTTGATTTGTTCTTCAATAACAGCATCTGTATCAACCGTTACAGGTATTTTAACCGCTGTGTTTTCAAACATAATAGCTAGTGTAGCGCCATTATCTTTGAAGTCATTAAAATCGATTGTCATTGTCTCAATCGTATGCGGCACTTTTTCAGATTTAACCGTAACGCGAGCTACATCTTTACTTTCGTCATACCCAGCAGAACCCCAAAGATCATTTTGATTACTAATGATAATTGTCCATTCGTCTTTATTAGGAATAGCAAATAATCCATAAGTACCTGCTTTAACTTCTTTACCTGCAAAGGTTACTGCATCATCAAACTCTATTACAGTACAGTGGTTAGCTCCCATTCGCCAAACTTGTCCGTAAGGCACAAGGTCACCAAAAATGGTTCTTCCTTTTACGCCCGGTCTAGAATATTCTAATTCAATTTCCGATAAACCAACTGTTTGTTTTATCTCTACTGTTGGGCTTGATTTAGGCGATTGAATTTGTGCTTGCAAGAGGGATAATGATAATCCGAAAAACACTAAAAGCGAACTGATTTTTTTTGTATTCATTGTGTATATCTTGTATGGTTATAGATTTAGTTTTCTAACTCCGAACCTAGTAATAATATTGCCCTTATTTTAGTTCAATTATAAAAAGTTTTGATGTTCGTGATGAGTGGTGAGTTTTGGAAATTGAGATGTGGCTACTAATGAATAAAAACACAAAACCACATAACAAAAAAGGCCTCTTACTCAAGAGGCCTAAAACATGATCAACTAAACAACTTTCAAACAAAAAAAGAATTGTGAATTCTAAACTGTCAACAACACAATTACAAAACCCATGCCAAAAGACCGTTATATAAATTACAATTAACGTTTCTATTCAAAACGTACCGTACAATTGGGTAAAGCTGCTTTAATTCTTTGTTGTTCTTCTTCCGAAATAGAATTCCCCAACATGATTAATGTGCTTAATTTAGATAATGAAGCAATGTTTTCAGGAAGTTTAGTGAGTTGATTACCCGTTAAAACCAATAACTCTAAATTTTCACAATTAGTTAATGATTCTGGAAGAGCCGTTAATTGATTGTTGGTAAGAATTAAACTTTTTAAGGCTTTCGCTTTACCAATATCCTCTGGTAACACGGTTAACTGGTTGCTTTCAAGGTTCAATTCTTGTAAGTTTTTCATCTTTTTAAAACCGAAAGACAATTGCGCTAACTGATTATTGTTCAGCGTAAGCTTGGTTAAGCTTTTGCAATTACCCAAGGTAGAAGGCAACGTTTTCAATTGGTTTTCAGAAATATCTAACGACTCTAAGGTTTTGCATTTACCAATTGATGGGGCAATATAGGTTAACTGGTTTGTGCTGATTCTAAAGAATTCTAAGCTTTTTAAAGAAGAAATATCCGGCAAACTGTCTATATGGTTTTTAGACAAATCAACCTCTACCAATTCTGTTAATTGAGCAATTTCAGCAGGTAGTTTTTCAATCTTATTTTGGCGTGCGTTTAGGTATTCTAATTTTTCTAAGCTGAATAACTGAGGCGTTAATACGCTAACATTATTCTTCATTACATTAAAATAGATAAGATTAGTAAACTGATCTAAATCGGATGGAATGGCATCAAAATTCTTTTGTCTAATGTTTAAAAACTGAACCTCTGAAGGTGCTTCTAAAGCTTCACTGTAGAAGGTGTAAACCGTTTTACCGGTAAGATTGGTATAGCTGTGTTGTTTATTTTTCGGTCCCGAAAAAGAAAAGCTTAAAAATGCAGCTAGTAGTATTGAAAGGAAAATTGACTTTTTCATATCCTCTTGATTGAATTAACGTATTGTTTTAAATGATAAAAAGAGGAAGGGAAATCCCCCTCCTCTTTAGTAGTATAAAATTGAATTAAACTATGTATTATTTAACCACAACTGTTTTAGCATACGATTGTTCACCAATTCTTACATTAAGAATGTAAACACCTGGCTCTAAACCTTTCACTTCTACTTTATGATTACCAGAGAAGTAGTTTTGATTGGTGATTTCAGAAACCGGCTTACCCTGAATATCAAATAACTGTGCATGTACTATTGCTGAATTCTGAACATTGAAATCAATTGTAACATCACCGTTAGAAGGGTTTGGATACGCACTAAAAACCGTTGCGCCAGACTGTTCGTCAATAACGCTGGTTACAATGGCTTCTTCGCCCAAAAACTCTTTTCTAGACACTACTACTGTAGTACTTTGTGCCATAGTAGCTTCGTAATTGGCGGCATCTAGTTGAGTATTTGCTCCATTTGCACCGCTTGGGTGTTGTACCGAAACAAATGCATAACGGTTATCTGGTGTAAAGGTCATACCTGTTGGTTCTGAACCTGAAGGGAATCTAGCAAAAATAGAAACCTGAGGTTGCTCTTGCGTGTGGTCTTTACCCACAAACCAAATGTAGTTATCGCTACCGTCTTGCAATACGTAAAGGTTACCTCTGTCGTCAAACGTAAGGTTATCGTTACCCGATGCCCAAGGCTCTTCCACCACTTCAGTACCGTCGTTTATTAAGTAGTTTTTACCCCCAACAAAGGTTTCGAAATCTGAAACCGTAGAACCATTATCTGTAAATCTATACGTTCTATTGTTTCCTTTGGCTGTGAAATAAACCTGACCTGTTACTGGGTTAATTTCAGCATCTTCAACACCGCTAAACACAGTACCACCTAAAGCATATGCAATAGACTTTGTGTTGTTTTGATCTGAAACCGTTTTGTTTGGCACTTCAATCCAAGTACCGGTAGTTACAACAGGTTCGCCATCTACTAAGTTGCTGCCTAATGATAATACATATAAAGTACCTGTAGAGAAATCGGTTTTATTATCGGCTACAAATTTGAAGAAGTTACCAGAACCTGAATCTTCACCTTCGTAAGCTGTTAATGAATCTTTAGCCACTACAATATTCTCATGACTAATACGGCCGGCTTCCCATAATTTCTGAGGACCATTACCGTAATCCATTACCGTTTTAGTAACTGGATCCAGTTCAATTTGCCATCCAATATCCATGTGACCATCGTTATCGGCATCGTTGCTAGAAAGCGATTCTTCCGAAGTAATAATAGTACCCCAAGGCGTTACACCACCCGAACAAAGACGTACCGTACCTTGAACTACACTAAAGTCTACCCCTTGTGTTTCGTCAACAGACCAAAGCCCAGTTGTTTCGTCAAAATGAAGATCTACCATAGTAACACCACCCGGTGAAGTTTCGTGGTTGATAGATACAACTCCATTACGGCTGCTTCCATTTAGAGGTGCATAACCCGTAAAGTCATTATTACCACCAACTGAAGTAGGAACATTGTCTTTTTGTTTGGTATAAACGTCGCCTTCTTCAACTATTACTTGGAAATTATGCGTAGCAGGGAAATTGATCAACTGATCTTGCCCATCTGGTTGTAAAGAAGTGAAACAAGAGAAGTGTGGATCTAAAACATCATCACACGCAAAACCAACTGCTGGAGGCGTTGCAGGCTTCACCGCTTTTCTTAATTCTAAGTCAAAACTTAAGTCCGAACTAGTTGATCTGTCTTGATGAACTTCTACAGCAATAACGTTTTCGCCATTTACAAATGGAAGATCTGCCGATTTAAAGTTCTCTATAAAGTATCTGCTTTCATCTGAACCTGAAACATTACCAGCAGCTACTGTTAAATAATCAACTGCACCTTCCGGCATATTAATTCTGAAGATTTCAGTTCCGTTTAAATAAACAACAGCACCATCATCTGCATTCACACCAAAATCAACTTCTTCTGGTAGTTTTGTTACATCTGCAATGTCTATTGTTTTTCTAAAATAATACGTAATGAACTTATTGTCTGGATCTGTACCAAAACCAAGTTCCGTAGTTGATGGATCACCGTATCCTAAAGGACCATTTCCGTACGACCAGTTGGTTACTTCGTAAGATGCATTTATCCAATCGGTTCCTTTATCGGTTCCGTTGTCTAAATAAGACCAAGCAGCGTATTTATTAATTGGGAACGTTCCGTTAGCTAAAGGAGGAAGTTTACCTCTAATTTCTAAATCGAAATCAATGTCTTCATCAAGTAAAGAAGCTTTGTGAACCTCTACCGCTATAATGTTTTCACCATCTATTAAATCTTTATTCTTTACCGTAACCATTACAAAACCTTCGTCGCCGTCTGCTACTTCAGAAGTAGCTAAGGTAGTTTGGTCAACAGCACCAGCTGGCATGTTTATTCTGAATTGCTCCACACCATTCAAATAAACAATAGCACCGTCGTCGGCTTTAATTCTATAAATTATAGAATCTTGTTCGGCAGTAACGCCCGGGTTTACAATAAAATTCTGACGGAAATAAGCTGTTACCGGAGAAACACCTTCAAGAGCTTTTAATTCCGTAGCTTGTCCTTCTCCTATACCAATGGGAGCAGTACCAAATTTCCAAGTAGCGTCTTCATAGTTTAACTCCGTCCATTCAGTAGCTAAAGCAGTAGCTGAATAATCGTACTTCCATGTTGTACCAGTAGAAACCGGAAAACTACCTGTAGGTGCAGAAATTGGGTCTCTATAATACACTACCAATTTAGCCGCTCTTGTTGGCTCTGCATGATCTTCAACGGCTCCGTTGAAGGATTCTACTTCTCTTTGTCCGTTTGTTGGATCTGGAAAGTTAGTACCATCTACCCAATGTGGGTCAATCATACCTATCATTAAAGCATTACCAGAAACCCAACCTCTAAGGCTAACAATGTCCTGAATAATGTTTTTCACATCTGGCGTTCTTTCAGAAACACCTGCATCACCTGGCTCACCCATTTCTTGCACATTCCAAAGCACAAAATTACCTAGGTTAAACTGACGATTTGCATCGTCCATTAAGTCTTCACCACTAGTAAACTCTTTTGAGTTCGTGCTAATTTCACCTACTAATAAAGCCGTTACATCGCCCGTTTCTTTAACATCTACGGTAAACTGAATGTATGCACTATCTATAATAGCTGCTGTAGGTAACATTACATCTCTAAAACGTAAGCCAATTACTTGCGGCGCATCTTCGGTCATAATTTCTAAGTCTGAACTAGATAAATCTAAACCAGCAACACCAACCACTTGTTCTACGTCATCATCGCCATTAGTAATGTAAACTTCGTAGCGGTAAACATATTCTAACACCAAGGTTGGCGTTAAGTCACCCCCATTAGCACCATTAAAAGATTCTACGGTTCTTCTACCGTTACCGTCACCGGTAATTAAAAAAGTTAAAGCGTTGCCAGAAATCCAGTTAGTCTCTGTTCTAAGCTCTTCAATTAAAGAAATTAAACTAGGCGTTCTTTGTTCTTCCGTTTGTTCGTTCTCAACAGCCCAAGTCTCAGTGATTGTCCAATCTACTACAGCATCGGTTGTAGTTCTTGAACTTAAATTGAAAGGCGCACTTGTAAAAACAGTTGAATTACCTGCTTTCTCGGCTTTAATAGATAAAGTGGTGGTATTACCATCTTTGTTTTCGTCTTGTGCAAATTGAATGTACGCTTTCGTTAAAACAGCATTTGCAGGGATTTGCACGTTTTGAAAACGCATACCTACCACTTGCTCTCCTCCGTCTGCCGTTAATTCTAAATCTGAACTAGTTAAATCAATAATACCAGTAGAAATTTCTTCCTCGGCATCATCGTTATCCGTAGAAATCTTAAAGCTCAACCCTTGAGCATTTACCCATAGCCCAGCACCCAAAAAGGCTGCTGTTAAAAACCATGACTTACTAAAACGTAATAATCTTTTTTTCATTTCGCGTGTACTATTTGCCACAAGATTACACCCTTAGTATGTTCCCTTTGTATAGGTTAGTTTATGCTTCTGTTACGAAAAAACTGAATTGTTAACTTAATCTGAACAATAAAAAACAACTCTAACATAAGTTATATTTAAAGCCTTTAATCGGAAAAAGTGATCTAAAAAATACTTGTCTTTCATCGTAAGGCCATCGTCTTTAACTTAAGGGATTCCTCTACCTTCTTCCTGTTGTTGGTCTTTTGACCAATGACTATGTTTGGTACACTTCCAATTTCAGCGTGCTTGTTGGAGAGAACTCCAACAAGGGGGAAAAAAATAATTCCTCCTAAAAACAAACAAAAGCCACACATTCCTGCATGGCTCCGTTTTTACAAACACTGCTCTCTGGCCTGTAAGCAGCTTCTTTATTATATTTCTAACTTCTTCTCTATCTACTACCACCATGCCGAGCATGGCGGGAACGGCGGTAGCATTACCACATACGAACGCGTTTTACTACGTAACGCGCCCGATTGGAATCGTGGATAAGATGCTTACCACTAAAAAGTTTAATCAGTTCTTTAAAGAGAACATTCAAAAATAAAACCTCCTAAAACAAACAAAAGCCACACATTCCTGCATGGCTCCGTTTTTACAAACACTGCTCTCTGGCCTGCAAGCAGCTTCTTTAATATATTTCTAGCTTCTTCTTTACCTGCCTACATATGAACGCGTTTTACTACGTAACGCGCCCGATTTGGAATTGTTAACTTAATCTGAACAATAAAAAACAACTCTAACATAAGTTATATTTAAAGCCTTTAATCTGAAAAAGTGATCTAAAAATACTTGTCTTTCATCGAAGGCCATCGTCTTTAACTTAAGGGATTCCTCTACCTTCTTCCTGTTGTTGGTCTTTTGACCAATGACTATGTTTGGTACACTTCCAATTTCAGCGTGCTTGTTGGAGAGAACTCCAACAAGGGGGAAAAAAATAATTCCTCCTAAAAACAAACAAAAGCCACACATTCCTGCATGGCTCCGTTTTTACAAACACTGCTCTCTGGCCTGTAAGCAGCTTCTTTATTATATTTCTAACTTCTTCTTTATCTACCTACATACGAACGCGTTTTACTGCGTAACGCGCTCCAGTGGGAGTTTATTCCACAACTACATTTATATGTCCTATGGTCTCTAATTCCCTTACAATTTTTTTATTAGGCTCTTTCTTAATTTCGGTGCTATTGAATATATGCTCTTCAATTACATGTTCACCCTGAGACAACATTGACAAGTCTAAGTAGACGTAATCATTATTAATAACTTCTCCTTCATAAAATTTATCAGAATCATCTACTTTATATCTGAAAGACTGTAATTTATAACCTGGGTTTTTACCTAAATAATACTTATAAATTCTAGGTTTAACAATCCATCTTTCGCTTAAAGGGTTGAAAATCACATTTGGAATTGTACAAAATTCATAATAAACAGGATCATATTCTGCATCCTTAAATCCTTCATAAGAAACCTGAACATCATCTTTAAATGTTCTGATTAATTTTAGAAATGAATCATTATAAAAATATGATTCGCCATTTAGTTTAAAGTCTTCATAAGAAAGAACACTTTTTAAGCTTAAATCTACAGTATCAAATACTAATTTAGTATATACGCCTTTACTAGAATCTTTCCATACAGCAAAACTAAAGAGTTGTTCTTTGTAATAACTCCTTACAAAGTATTTCATATCATCTTTTTTTAAATACAAATCATACATGTCTTTATCTATATAAACTGTATCATATGCCATTTTCATATCAATCTCTGAATTGTCGGTTTTACAACTATAGTTCATTGTTATAGATACTAATAGCATTAATCTTATAATATATTTCATATGCTTTTTTAGGGTTTCTCTTCTTTATTAGACGCATTTGCAGAAGGGCCTTCATAACCATCTTTAGAAACTTCTACAGTTTTTATAGTATCTTTGTCATCTTCAATTGTGTATTCTTTACCATAACTTTTTCTTTCACCTGTAGAACCAGTAAATTCATTATATTCTGTCGTTACTCTAACCTTTTTCTCTTTTTGAGCATCATTAGCCGCTGGATTTTCTGATTCTGGCATTGGAGGGGTATATTCCGGAGTATTAGCTTCTGAATTCTCTTTTGATAATTTAGTTGTTTTTATCATAAAATCTCGGATTGCTTTAAACCCTTTTGAAAGAACTTTATTCATTTCAGGCCCCTTCAATGCAGTTAAAAAAGAGAGAGTTTTTCCTAGCTCAACAAAATCAGTATGAGCTTCTGCTGACTCAGCAGCTACCCATTTCCCATTTTCATCCATTAAATAAATTCCAGAAAATTGGGTTTTATTATTATTGGCCCAATCTTCTATTGAAATCTTTAAATCGCCAGCTGTAGCATCATAAAGACTTTTTCCATTTAACTCATAAGTCGGTTTTCCATATTTCACAGCATGAGGGCCATAGCCTTTACCGTCCATATTCACGGTAACATGATGATGAATATCATGAGCAGCTATTTGTTCACTTTCGTAATTTTCACTATTCCATTTAATTGCATCATTATCTTTATCGGTTAATATTTTTAGTTTAGTTTCTTTTCCATTTTTAATTATTGTAAGGAATAAATATTCTGCGTTACCATCTGGGTCTACATAAATAATTGGATTATTTGCAGCAAAATGATACGGACTTAAGTGAGCTTTTCTAATATTATCCACACTCATCCACCTACCAAGTCTAGTATCGAGTATCCGAGCCCCAAAGTTATAATGCGAAGCAGAATTAGTAAACTCCCCATCCTTCTCCATTCCATTGAATCCATAACGACAAGCCTATTCACCTACCCAGACTCAGGTGAGAACATTAACATTTCCTTTCAAAGAACTACTTGATTAAAGATAATAAAAAAGGCGTTAAGAACTTAATCCTAACGCCTTTAATCTAGCTTTTTAGACTTATTTACATCACATTAAATGGATGTAATTTCTCCACTTCATTCCTTAAATCATCTGTGATTTGACTGAAGTATTTAGCGGTTGTAGATGACCATCTATGTCTAGCAAATTGCTGTGTTGCTAATAAGTCATCCGTCTTTTTTGCGTATTCTACTATAACCGATTGTCTCAAAATCTTATTATGGATTCTCACATTTGGATATAATGGCTTCAATGTTTCTACGATTGAAGTAATACCATCGCCTGTAATTGGAAAGCCTCTTTTATTCAAGAAGACTTTCTTTGAATCATTCTTACATATCTTATTCTTTACAGCTTCATACTTTAGCCAATAAATGATTTGTTTAGGTCTAAGCTCATAAATGTATCCATTTAGCTTTCCATTTGCTCTCACAACTAATTTATCCTCCTGAATAGCATCCATTTCTAAATTCAATAAATCTGAATTTGTTAAGGCTTGATATCTAATAAGTGATAGTAGGAATAGGTTTCTCCATTTCAAGATTTCATATCTCTCTTCTCTTTCTTCTAGCATCATATCCAACTCTTCTGTTGATAGTAAAAGATGATGTTTTACTTCATTTGATTGGGGTTGTAGTGTAATTGATTTTACAGGATTATCTTGTCTAATTCCTTTAATAATTAAGAAATTAAAATAAGCTACCAAAGCTGCTTTAACCACACTTGCCACAGTCTTAGGAACTAGATTAAAATACTCTTGAACTCCTTGATAAGTGATGGTTGAAGCATCAAATACTGACTTGAACGCTTCTATCTCTCTCACATACCTACCCAAAGTAGCCGTCTCGTATTTACTCTTATTGAACTCTACAAACTCTTGAATATCCATCGTTATTTCTGTTTAGTTTGGTTCGTGTAAATTCCCGTGGTATCCAAATTTGAATGCCCCAATATTCGTTGAACCGAATCAGGATTCATTCCATTATCAATACAATGAGTAGCATATGTAGCCCGAAGCTGATGAGGCACTACCACCTTGTTTAAAGTTTCGTTAGCTATCTTTCTTACAACTCTATACATGCTACCGCCTTTAGTTTGTAAGCTGTTTTTAGATATTATTAAGTAATTAGAAACTCTATCCCCTAATAGCTCTTCCCGCTCAGTAAAAACATATTCTTTAAAATCATTCATAACCTTTTCTGATACAGGAACTATCCGTGATTTATTCCCTTTTCCTTTTTCTACAATGATTTGATTTTTTCTGAAATCAACATGTTGAATCTTCATTCGTTCAGCTTCACTTCTTCTTAACCCTGCTGAATAAAACAAATGAAGAATTACTTTTTCTCTTATGGTTTCACAAGTATTAAACAGGTCTTTTACCTCCTGAATTGTTAAGACATTTGAACCATAAGCATTCGTGATTTTATCTACGGGTAATCTTCTGATTGTTGAAAATGGATTACTCTTGATTTTATCAATTTTGATAAGCTCATTATAAAGTAAATTAATCGCATTAAGATTCTGATTGATGGTGTTATTCGCCAAAGTATAACCCAATCTTGAAACCTTGTTTTTTAGATACTCCAAGTAGTCATTCGCATCACCACTTGACACTGATTCTACTTTTAGATTATTCAATTCACAGTAGTTTATAAACTCCTCTAAGTTGCTTAACTGACTTTTTTTGTAATGTTTTGAAACATCTGATATTGTATAGAATTGATTTATTAATGTTTGATACAGACACATACTTGTAGTGGGTTTGGTTGAGAAACTGAGAAACTTAAAAATTACCAGAAGCTTTTTATATTACTTCTGGTTTTTGATTCTCACTTGAAAATTTATTCACTTGGTTATGAATACGCTGAACTAACACTTCATATTCATCATTGTATGCTAATCGTAGTTTTTGTCCTGTCTTACGATTACCCCCAACCTGATGGATTAGACCTATTTTGATGAGATTATCAATCTTTCTGTAGATGGATGATATACCACCATTGATGACATTAAAAAGCTCATCTGCCCGAAATACCACATCTGTTATTTCTTGGTCTTTTTCTACTACTGAATTCAAGTAAATTTTCAGTTCCTCCAAGAATTCTCTATTTGTTGATGTTAAGGTATCTGCCTTAGTTATAAAGATGTCCGATGTTAATTCTATCGCTAATTTCACATCTTCAACTGTTGTGATAAGTCTTCCTAATTCATCTTTAATCCTATTTTGCTGATGTATTAATGTTATCACTTCTACAAGCCTTAGGAAAATTTCTTGGAGTCTTCTATGGTCTTGACAATCTTCAGGTATAACTATCTTTGAAGCAAATGGATTGACTACTTCGTGATGGCTTCATCAATCTTATAGCATCTTGAATTTGGCTTTAATAGTCTCAAATTTTGATTTGTCAATTTTACCCGAAGCTATTTGAGCATTGAATTCATTTATAAGAGTTCGTCTGTTTTTGACTTTCATCCAACTTGATGATAAATGACCTATTTTTATTGTCAATTTTAATATTATCCGTGGTAGAAGCTGCTATAGTTGAGACATGAGTATTAACATTAGAAATTACAGTTCTACCTTCTTGATGGCTATATTTTGACACCCCTATCATTTGCCTTGTCTGTATCTCCCGAATATGTAATAGTTCATGCTTTCCCATTCCTGCCAAATCTTCAAATATTAGACACTTATTCATCAAGCTCATCCTGTGTCATATTTGGAATAGCTGATTTTGTCATGACCAATAATGATATCACATCTTCAGTTGGTATTAGAGATGACTACTGACTCAATTAAATAAGATTTTCCATTACTACTTTTTGCTTGAATGATTCCGTGAATAGGCTTCAAGAACTTGTAGGATATCATAATCAAAAACAATAAAAGTCTATTCTTTTCTTCTCCTGCTACTTTGTAGCCTAATGTTTTATTTACTATTTCTAAAAAATCCTTTTGCTTTAAAATTGCTTCACCTGATTTCTTATCTCTTATAAAATCTTCAGGGTTCTTTTTTGCTGATCCCTTTATGAAGTTCATCCTCTAGCTTGATTGTCATTAGAGAAATATCAGAAACTAAATTCTCTGCTCTTAATTCCTAATGCTCCTTCTACAGCTTCACATTTCTTTTCAATTTGGATATCATCCATTAAATCAAGCAGGAAATCTCTTTCTCCTGTTTGGATGTTCTTTGCTTGTAATTGTTAGATTCCCTAACAACTTATCATTTCCAATATTTCTGTTTTTTACAGTATACATGGTATGTAGCTTCTGCTGATTTGTATTCGTAAATACCTGATTTCAATTGTGTTATTTTTTTACTCATTTTTACATTTTAAATGCCCATTCACGGGTTTAGGTTTGACATTTATTTTTTATGCTGCTTGGCTTACATCTTTTAATAACTTTGCCACTTTGCTTTTGCGAGAATGGAATACTACTACTCCATAACTAAGAATTCTAAAAATCTTACTAGGGTCTTTTATCAACCGCTTTACAAGTCTTATATCTTTCTTAATTTGATTCAAATAAATCCCGCAACTGTAATAGCAGTTTTTAGCACTTTCACTATATGTTTGCTCTATTTCAACTACATCACCATTTGACATTTCAATCTTTAAATCAGTAGATGGAAACTGTTCTTCATTTCTCCTTCTGTGACATGCATTTATTCCCGAAGTCCAAAAAAAGCTCCCTTTGAACTTATTGTGAGTATTGACTACTCCATTAAGAATAGTTGTATTTGTTTCATTCATAACTTGTATTTTAAGTCCGTTCCTTTGACAGACTTTTTAGGTTATACATATATTTAATTTCAGCACTTGAGGTAGGTCTCACCTATAGCAAATAATCATATGATTATTTCATGTATCATTACAGGGGAGGTTAGCCCTCTCCATTTTGGTTATCCTGTACTTTTTTTAACCCCCTATTATTTGGGGTAGGTTTATTTGACCTTTTTACTTCCTCTCTCAGATAGTAGCCCAATTTCTTTCTTGGCTTACTATCCTTTGCTCCAGCAGGTCGTCCAAGCTTCTTACCTGATGCCTTTTTCTGTTGTAAAGAATCTTTGATACGAGTTCTTATCAAATCCCTTTCAAATTCTGCAAAAACACTAATTGTTGCTATCTGCATTCTTCCAATGGGTGTAGAGAAATCAAGATTTTCTTTGATGGAAATAAAGTCTATCCCTTTACTCGTAAGCTCAAAGACCTCTGTTATTACCTCTCTCAATGACCTTGCATACCTATCCAAGCGTTGTACTATAATACCAGCATACTCGCCCGACCGAAGCAATGAGAGTATATGTTGTTTGATTGGTCTAGTTTTACGGGTACTCATCTCTTCCTCAAAAACCATATAGTCATACCCTCGCTCTTCAGCGTACCTCACCGCTATCTCCCTTTGTGTTGTTAGACACTGTTTAGCTGTACTTTTCCTCAAATAGATGATATATGGTTTCTTCATATTATTAGTTTTATCACTTCTTTAAAACCTCATTTTGAGCTACTCAAAGCCCCTTTTATTAGTATTATTAATTATTAGTTTTTCCTTTAATAATTTTTACTGCATTATTACCGAAATATTTTCAAAAGAAATAATTGCGATAATTATTATATAATTAGAGTTTAAAAAAAGGGCGTTTTTAATCCTCTTTTTTAAATTCCCTTTCTACTGCCTGTTTGAATTTCTCAAACATTTCAGGTGTCATCTCTTTCATTTTTGATTCAATGAACTGCTTCTTTTGATATTCTAAATGTTTTTCATTCATCTCTTCTGCCAAGCCTTTTATATCATTGGTTATCCCTGCTAATTCTCTCGTCACGATATCATAAAGTTTTAAAACATCTTCTTCACTCATTGCAGAAAGCCCCTTCATTTTTTGATAAAACATAGAAGTAGCTCGTTTAGCTGTTTTGGAATCATATAGCTCCTGAGCGATATACGCCTTATTAAGAAACTTATTATTCACTATGTTAAACAGCTTTCTGCTCTGCTGTTCTAAACTATCTTTCATCACTTCTTTGTTTAACTTCTACAAAGCTAAATAGAAATTTTCAATAAAACAAATATATATCAATATTTGCGATTATTATTATATTTAAAATACTGAAAATGGTTTCAGGTAATTCATATTCTTATCAAGTATCTCTGAGAACTTTGTAAATGTAAGTTCCTCTATTTCAGTAATTAGATCCATCTCTATACTAATACCTATAAAGTGATAAATATCTCCATTCTTCAACTGAATATTTGCATGAGTAGTAAATGTATCTTGTTCCTTTAATTCTGTTATCACCCACTGCCTAAGTTGGAAGTAGCAGTTATCTTCATTCCTCATTAAACTATGCTTAGATTCAGGTACAGGAGCGTGTAAGGGAGTAATTCTAATCACATACTGCCTATCCGATTCCTCCTTATACAGGATACATTCTTCCTCTTTAAGTAGGCTATCCTTAATGTTTTGACTATCTGTTTTTAATTCCATTTTCTTGTTCTTTATTCTTATATATTTCCAAAATCAGATTGTTTATTTTTTCTTGATTTTGGGTGGAATTATTTCTAAATCATTGAATGTATCTATCATTATCTTTTCTACCATCTCTGCTTCATTAGGTCTGTTTTTTAATATTATACTATCGTGAATTGTTGAGCACCATATACCTCTTTCTACTACTCTTGGAATTATGTGATTAAACATCACTTCCGATTCTACCCTAGACATTAACAATGGGGTGTTCTTTCTTGATTCCTGCCCGAGTTTTGGGTGTTCTAATAATTTCAGTTTCAAATTCACACTCTGAATCTCTTTTAGCATGAAATAAAGGCTAGGAAAGCACTTTCTGATTAACTGAATGACTCTTTTTTTCTCCTCTTCACTACGTAAATGATGTTTAGAAAAATCCGAGAAAAAAGATTTAAAAACTATTTTTTTGAGACGACCTCTTTCTATTGATTTCCCGTAATCAATGTTGTGTTTCTTGAGTAGAAACTCATATAATTCTCCCTTGTAGCATAACTCCCTATACTGTTTAAAATCTTTTTTCTCTTGATACTTTTCAATTACAGGTACTAGTGGTAGAAGTTCTTTGATATGAGCTGAATCTTTAGATAATCGGTATAGTAAATCCTTTGAAATTATACTTGCTATAAAGGGTTGCGAGTTGGTGATATCTAACTCCATCAACTGTTCATTATTAACTGATAAATATTTCTTAAAAGTCTTCTTTAAACAGGTGAGCTTATGGTGTAACCGATACCCAAAATCATCTGTAATAGTACGGTTTTCATTAGTATTGAATATTTCCAAGAATTCCTTTGGAGTAGTTTCTACCATTTTCAAAAAATATCTAAGCGTTGCCCTACTAGAATGGTTATTTACCATCTGTATTTGCTCCGTATTTTTTATTATTTGTTGTCTTACATGGTTCTGCTCATCTGATAATTTTTTATGTTTTAACTCTTCTTTTTTCAGGGTTTCTGCGATTGCTAAAGCTTCTTTTGTAGTCAATTCGTATTTGATGAATTCTTCAGGTTTTTCTAAAAAATAGTATTGTTTACACAGCTTTCCCGTAACATAGAAATCTACTTCCCCATACTCAGGGTGGTCATATTTTGCTATTCCAAGATACTGCATCAAAATTTCCTCTTGGATAGCATCTGTATATGCACTATCAGTACTTTTAGAGAAAATAGCGACTCTTTTCTTCTTACATATTTGAGCATAAGGGACAGACCCTTGGGGGAGTCTGTCCTTCAAGAATAATTGTTCATTCTGTTGGATGGATTTCCTCATTTCGTTGAACATTATGAGGATTCTTTCTGTAAAGAGTCTAGAGAGGTTTTTCTTCTTTTTGTTTATCACTGGGTATAATTCAAGTATCTCTTCTTCTAGTAGCTCTACATTGATTGAAGAAGGTGTTTTAATTGTTTTCATAGTCTTAGATTTTTTAGTTCTAAGACTTATATTTTTGAGATTTCTACTTGTTTATTTTTTCTTTCAGACAGGTCTCTTTCTATTAAAAAAAATTCTCTAATAAATATTAATATCCCTATATAATTACTATCAAAGTGGGTGGGTTATTCTAAAATATCAGCCTATATGATATTTAAAGAGACTTTTTTGAGATTTCTTAGATAGTGTAGATTTTATGGAAAATAGTAGAAGACAGAATATTACTTTTTAGTGTATTTGTAGAAGTATCTACTTCTGATATATATTCTAAATAATATCAATATAGATGGAAAGCATAGGAGTAATTAGAAGCGAAAGAGATGAAGAGCTATTCATTTATTCTACCTTAATCCTAAGTAATGATAAACTATATTTCATCCATAGCAATGAAAAGATAAACTTTCCCGAAGATATCTCTATAGATGAGTTTTTGAAGCTATATCCCGATAGTATTAGCCTACTAGCTATTGAAGATTTGGAAAGTATTAACAATCATTATTATGTCAAGTTTGACAGCTTGGAACAACTCATTTCAATACTCAAAGACCTTGATACCAAAGTGTACAATGACCTGTTTTTTAATTACAGTATGAACCAGTATGGGGAGTATGATGAGTATAAATATTACCGTCTTATTAGTATCATCTACATGCAGATGTATGGTAGCTTTTTTACCAATGAAATAGTGAGTAGTGATGAAGTAAAAGGGCTTGGTTTTGATAATAGATTCTTCTTCTCAAGTTCTGACGAATTTGATTTCTTTACCTTTGCTAACATATATGAAAACGAAATAGATACAATTCAAACTTATGGCTTCAAAAAAGGCTTTAGAGGTGTAATTTTTAACTCCGATTATTCAGGGGCTATTACCGATAATTTTCTTATGATAGAATTATTACCTGAAGAATTTTCAAAGAGAATATGCCTCTTCTTCAAAGACAAGTACTTTGGGAAGATAGAAGAAGTTGATAAGAAGATGAGAATAGCCGAAAGAAAATATAAAATAGATGTTCTCTTGAACCCCCATTACCATATTTCTGAATTCAAAAAATCATTATCAAAATCATGAGAGAGAAATCAGCCAAGATAGACCCATCAATACATAGATTATTGCTTCAATTAAAGCTCGTATTGGAGGATAAACAGCCTCTTAGTAGCTATTCAATCAAGAAGTTAATTAGGCTTAGTGTATTAGATTATGTAGCAAAAACAAAGAAAAAATATGGTCTAAAATAAGGTGGTTCAACCCAATGAACCACCGTTGTTTTTTTATTATTCAAGTACTAATTTCTTCGTTTCTATCAATTCATTTTTACTGTCATAAATTTGAATAAAATATAAGCCTGTAGAGCCTAATGTACTAATATCAATAGAATCATTACTACTATCTATCAAGTCATTATAGACCTCTTGTGAGGCTGAATTCATGATTATAACACGATACCCATTTAAAGCTGTAAAGTCGCTGTATATGATGTTAATATGGCTACTAGCAGGATTGGGGTAGATCTTAAGTTTCTCAGTTTCCTGGTCATTTGTGATGCCTGTTACGGTAACATCTATTACTAGTGTATCTGTAACCGAAACCAAAACAGTATCATAAATAACTTTATGACAAGTCATTTCTTCTGAATCGTACATATTAGCAATTTCCTGAGATGTTAGAATTCTATCATAAATTCTAATTTCATCTAAAGCACCTTTCCAAAAATATGAATATTGAGGTAAAGGTGGAGTTGTGTATAAATAATTTCTACCGATTAAACCATATCCCGTTAATGTTATATTTCTTGTCGTATTGGTTAGTATTTGGTCTTCAACAGGTAGTTCTACACCATCAATATACCATTTTCCTAATTCGTGGTTTGTTCCTTTAGTAAAGGTTAGTAAATGCCATTCTTCTTTCCCGAAATGGTTACTATCTAACTTAGAGCGATTAGCTCTGTTTCTATTTTCATTAGATACTATCCAACTCGTATCAGAACGATTATTTATCCAAAAGCTGTTTGATTTACCATTATCAGTATTAGTATGAGTATTTATACCATAGGATAAGATTGAATGCCAATTATTTGTAATAACGTCTTCCAAATAGACCCAAGCCGAAAATGAATACTCTGAAGCTCCTTCAGGAAAGTTATTATCCGATATCATGATGTAATCATCTACTCCATCAAAATAGTAAGCTGATTTGCTTTTTTGATTTCTATCCATTGTTAGGTTAGCACCAAGTACTTCTCCATCATTACCTCCAACTTCATCTTTAGCATTTCCGTTGAAAGGGTAATAAGAAACTAGCCCGTCAGTAGGAGCTTGAGCTATAGCACTAGTGATAAAAGCTACAGCAAAAAATAGTAAAATGTTCTTTTTCATATAGTTATAAGCATTAGTTTGTTTAACTAAAAATACTTCCATATATCTCTTAGTTTCTCATAAATAATGAATAGTATATTCAAATTGAGATTAATTTATTCATATCTATTATCTTTAGTGTTATGGAAATAGGCACAAAAATTAAGAAGATAAGAGAGTATAAGAACTTCACCCAAGAACATATGGCTGAACAACTAGGTATCAGTCAATCAACTTATTCTCGTTTTGAAAAAGACGATTCTGATTTAACTATTTCTCAGATTCATCAAATTGCTGAATTACTAGATGTTAAGGTTGAAGACCTTATTAATGTAAAGGAGCAATTGGTTATTAATAATTACGAATCTACAATTACTCATCAGGCTCACTTAATCAATGTGATTTCTGAGAAGGAAAGGGAACTTTATGAAAAAACTATCAAACTATTAGAAGATAAAATTAAGTACCTTGAAGGAAAATAATTCAATAAAAGCTATGACTCCTGAAGAAATTAAAGAATTAGCATTAAGCTTTCTTAATGAGGAAATTAAAGAAAAACTACCAAGAGAATACTTTACGATATTAGATGAAGTTTGTGAAAGCATCTCTAATGGAAAAGTTAGAATTGACGATAAAACACCGACATCAAAGGAAGAATATCTTTTCTGTATTTATCATGCATTTAAGACTAACATTACCCTATGGAACGGTTTAATTCAAGGAATTGAAAATCAATTATCCAAAGGAGATACTCTCAATATTAATTATAGAGGAGAAACTTTTAACTATACATTTTAAATCTTAATTCCCATGCCCGACAATAAAGACATAAGACACCCTCAAGATGGAAAGAGAATAGATGTTAATGACCCTTCAGAACTTAAAAGTTGGAGTAAATCTTTAGGTAAAAGTGAAGCCGAAATAAAAGCTGCTGTTGAAGCCGTTGGAGATTCTGCTGAAGCTGTAAGAATATATTTTGACAAATAGAGAATTCTCTATACTATATTTTTAGAATTTAATAACCGTTATGATATTTCATTATTAGACATGAAACAACTATTTGAACTTTTTTTATTATTGTTAGAGCAAACTAAAATTGATGGAAGCATTACCACAAAACAACTTGTAGTAATAAGATACAGGATAGATAAATTTATCATAAAGAGTTTGACTTCTTTTTCAAAAAGACCTGTTATTGAGAATATCTCTTACCTTAAAAAAATTACTCAATATGCTTAATATGGATGCTTCGCTTTAATCGTTACTTCTTTGTTCCTTAAATGGTTAGAATTATCCTTTTACATTTCACTTTTAGTTCCTATACTGTTCGTAATTCATTTTTTTAGTTTCTCTTTTCAAGAACATTGGCAATACATAAAAAAAAATATCAGCAACTTTCTTTATATCGCTTTAATCTCCTTAGTTGGTTTTTTGCTTATGTTAATATTTGACCATCATTCAGCGATATCATTTATTACTTTATACAAAAAGCTTTTCTATATAGCTTTTTATAATATTTCCACACTACTCAAAATACCGTTAGATTTAGTACCAATTATCTTAGCATCAATTTTTATAATAGGAACAATCATACTAATAATCTGTCACTATTTTGGAAGAAAGACTCTTGTTGCTATAATGTCTGTCCTAAGTCTAGCCTCAATATTTTTTTTACGAATGAACAATAAGTCTCCTATAGCCTCTATTGTAATACTCTACACAGCTTTAAAGTCGTATTGGAATGATTGAAATTCAAAAACTTAAGCCTTACACAAATAAAAGCCATACATTCCTGTAAGCTTTATTCTTTTTATAACTTCTCATTTATAAGAGTATTATGTCGAGAACAGGTTAGATTTTTACCACCAACAATTTGATACTACAAGGTAAAACTTTATCTCTTTTTAGCTTTTCTATGCTATTTTACACCTACGTTTTGAACCTATACATCTACTACTTTTAATGTTTAGCACCTTATAAATCCTATCTATCTTACCCTATTCGCACTTTTTATATTAAAACAACAATTTGATAGCACTACCCATAAACATATCTCTCAGTGTATTTGTTTTTCTAATTGTTTTAGGTAATGAGATAATGAATTAGATTGATATATGTTAATTCTACGCATCCTCTTTGATAAAACTCCTCCTGTTACACTATCTAAAAAAACACTTAGTCGATCTTCTTGATATATTTCATACGATAATTCAACCTGCTCATTTAACAAATAATAATCAATGGATTCAATTCTAAACCCAGATTCAATTCCAAGATATACTTTTAATATCTCAGCATTGCTAATATCAGATATTACTAGTTCATCACCTGATGGAAGCAATTCATATACCGAATATTCAAAATTTAACACCTGAAATACGCCATTCATCGAATCTATTTCTTCAACCATTTGAGTTGATATAATTTCATATTCTGATGAATAAATCTCTTTTGCTACCAATTCCCCATCCATCATAACAAAGTTTTCCCATCCATTATTCTTTTTAACGAGTATTTGTTTTCTGAATGAATTATTATTATTAATAACCTCAATACTATCATACTGAAAAGGCACTAATGTAAACTCACATATTACTATTGAATCAACCTTATCCTCAGTAAATATTACTTTTACATAATCATTATTTTTGCTTTTATAAGTATTATAATCAATCTCTTCATTAAAAGAAAAGGAATTCAAATTAAAGGTTTTAAAATACTTAACCTTTGCTAAAGCTATTTGTGAACTGCTTATCAATAAGATAAAGCTGATAAAACATCTTATCATATTCTTCTATTTTTAACTCATCAATTAAGGTGAATTTATTGATTTTTATCGTTCCATTTTTATTTAACTTGACATTATAGCTCGCACCTCTTTTACTATTATAATTACCGCCAGTCCTGAATGGTAAACGACCTTTGGTCGAAGTATATATTGTACCTATCCTACCTCTTGGATGCTGTATCCCACCATATAAATAATTATTAAAAGCACCACCTTTTTGTGTGTTTGTGCTTAATGAACTAGGCATCAAATGTAAATATTTGTCTTGAGTTAAAAAAACCCTTTGCTCGCCAACAACAGACTCAAGCTTCTCACCTAAACTAACTACTCCACCAGCCATACATGCCGCAACAACAATATTTCCTGTAGATAAATCATTTATTAAATCTGAAGTAGGCGATACCATTTTTGAAGAAAGTGTTGTGAAAAAAGAATTAAATCCATCACTACCTGCTACTTCATAATTATCAAAAAACTTAACTTCTTCGGAGCCATCAGCATGTACAGCAAAAACTACATTTTGTATTTCAACTCCTTCATAATTTTCAATAACATAATTTTCTAACTCTTTGAATGAGGAGAACTCAGACAGATCAATTTTATCCCAATTAGTATCCTCATTATCAATATAATTTTCATCCAGTCCTTTTTCGTTATAAATAAATAATGATTTCTTTTCTGCGTTAGTCTCATTTACTTCATTATCACTACTCTCTTTTTTCTCATTATCATTTAAATCTTTTTTTTCTTCATTTTCAGAATCAGCTCCTGATGGATCTATATAATAGATAGGATTGTCATCAAAAGCTACATAAGGAGATTGATTGTGGTGTACAACAGGATCAAGTGATATCCATCTTGCTATTCTTGAATCATAAGCTCTATAAAAAGTAGTATAATTCCCTTCTCCAATCTCATCATCCTTCTCCATGCCATTGAAGCCGTAACGGTAATCATCAGGCGGAGTAACGTTATCCGGGTTAGGCATTGTCATCCCGAACGTGAAGTAATCTTAAAATTAAACATTTCACCCCCTCATTACCAGATAGAAGATATAACCTAAATACACCACTAAAAACACCCAGCCTTCCCAGCGGTCTACCCTTGGTCTTGAACCAACAATTACCGCCATTATCAACATGGTACTAGCAAATATTACCATTAAGATATCCATATTGGTAATCACAGAAAATGGCAAGGGTTGAATAACCGCACTTAGACCTAAAATCCATAAAAGATTAAATATATTAGAACCAATGGCATTACCCACGGCTAAGTCTGCCTTATTTTTATAGGCAGCAACTGCAGAGGTCACTAATTCTGGTAAAGATGTGCCTATAGCTACTACAGTTAGCCCAATTAGTGTTTCGCTTAGGTTATAAATCTTAGCTATATGAATGGCTCCTTCCACTACCCATTTACCACCTAAAAACAAACCAACCATTCCTACAGCAATGTAGACAATGGACTTCTTCATGGGCAGCAGCATTATTTCTTCAGGTTCCTTGGCCGATGGGCTGGTTTGTTTAGACCTAGAGACCACGTAGATATACCCCATAAAAAGAGCAAAAAAGCACAACAACATTCCACCATCAAATCGGCTTAACATTAATTGGTCTTCATTAGAGAATAAGTTTGCATTGGCTAAGAAACCCACCATAAACGTGGCTAATAAAGACAATGGTATTTCAGTAAAGTAAATACTTCTTTGTATGGGTAAAGGCTTAATAATGGCCGAAACACCTAAAATCAACAACACATTGGCAATGTTACTCCCAAAAATATTACCAATAGCCAACTCTGAACTCCCGTTAAAACTGGCTAAAATATTAACCACTAATTCGGGCATACTGGTACCAAAAGAAACAATGGTAAGTCCAATAACCAATTCTGGAATATGATATTTTTTGGCAATGGAAGAAGAGCCTTCCACAAGAAAATCGGCACCTTTGATTAACAATACAAAGCCTACAAGAAACAGAAAGTAAACCATGCTAAAAACTAGTTAAATGCAATAAAATATTTTGTTGCAAAACTAGTTAATAAAAATCTTTTTTTCTTGAATTTAATAATATACAATAAACTTACCGTACTGAACATTAATGGGTTCGTAGTCTAGGTAGACCATTCTGGTATTAAGGTAATATTCTAGGGTAATGTTATAATCTTTATCTTTTGATTTTAAAAAAATGTAACTCCCTAAAGATTCGTGCTCTCTTATCTCTTTCTTTTCGATAGCGTATTTTTTATCCCCTATTCTAAAATAGGTATAATCTTTATCTATAAATATGGAGGTAATGGTAGCGTGTATAGACTTAGACACTTCGTCTTTATTCTCTAAACGATATATAATAACCTTTTGGGTTTTAAACAAATATGACATTTGTGAATAACCGAAAAAGCTAATAGTAAATATGAAAAGTACTGTTATTAAAAACCTCATGTACATTATCTATAATATCAAAAGTACACAGCAAACCACTAAAAGTCTAGCCTAATAAGAACAACATCTTCATTAAAAAGACTAACTAACTGATTTATAAGACAAAACCCTTCAGGATTATATTTTTCAGCCTATATTCTTTCCCTTAAACTTGAACCTTATGCTACATGAACCTGTTATATTTCTTTTGGGGAAAATATGTTTAACTAAACAACCATAGATATGAACCAGTTAATGAAACCACAGGTACTAAAGCATGCGTTGGTAACTACCTTTTTACTTATTGCTTATTTTCACATTGTAGAACTACTAGGTTTAGCCCATAACTTTGAGCTAAAGATTATAAATGGAATCATCTTTGGAAGTATTTTATTCTTAATGTTACGAAAGGAACGCATTAAATCGGGACCAAAAGACTTTAATTATTTAAATAGCTTTTCTAGCGGAATGTATTATTCCCTTATTATAGCGGTATTATTTGCTAGCTACATTATGTTATACGTTTCGGTATTAAATCCTTCTTTTTTTACTGAAATGAAAGAAGAAGCCATGTTTGGGCAATATATTACGCTAATGTCTATTCCTGTTGCTATAACCTTAGAAGTAATGGGGTCTGGATTTGCTATTACACTAATTAGCTTGCAGTATTTAAAAAGTAGAGAATTACATATCCCTCAAGGCAATTAGTCTGCCTTGAGTTTTTTTATTTTTAACCCATCCGAAGAAAAGATTTTCTCCATTCTTCCCTTCTTAAAGACTTTTCTTCCGGGGTCAATGCCTTTTCTTTGAGCCACCCTTTCCTCTTGGGGTAATTTATTAAAGTCTTGGCATTCAGAAGAACAGCAGCCTTCATACGCTTTAGCACACTCTTCGCATTGTATAAACAACAAATGACAAGCATCGTTGGCACAATTAATATGTGTATCGGCTGGTTTACCACACTGGTGACACGTGGCAATTACATCTTCTGTAATTCTTTCGCCCAGACGTTCGTCAAAAACAAAGTTTTTACCAATAAATCGGTTTTCTAAGCCCTCTGTTTTAATGTCGTTCGCGTATTTTATAATGCCTCCTTCCAACTGAAAAACATTAGAGAACCCTTTGTATTTTAAATACGCACTGGCTTTTTCGCAACGGATACCGCCTGTGCAATACATTACAATGTTTTTGTCTTTGTTTTCCTCTAGCATGTTTTCTACCATAGGTAGTTCGTCTCTAAAGGTATCTGCATCGGGCAGAATAGCGCCTTTAAAATGTCCCACTTCGCTTTCGTAGTGGTTACGCATGTCTACCAAAATGGTGTTGGGCTGTGAGGTTAACTCGTTAAATTCTTTAGCGGAAAGGTGTTTACCCATGTTGGCCGGATCAAAACTTTCGTCTTCAATACCATCGGCAACAATTTGATTTCTCACCTTAATCATAAGCTTAAAAAACGATTTACCATCGTCTTCCACCGCTACATTTAAGCGCACTTGGTTAAGGTCTTCAATAGAATATAAATAGGACTTAAAGTCTTCAAATTTTTCTTCGGGAACAGAAATCTGGGCATTAATACCTTCCTTAGCCACATAAACACGGCCTAAAACGCCAATTTGGTATAAGGATTTAAATAATTGATTTCTGAAGTCTTGAGGTTCGGGTATGGAGAAATACTTGTAAAAACTAATGGTCAGTCTTTTCTCATCACTTTCCGCAATTTGTTGCTTCAACACCTCGCGGTTCACTCTATTGGCTAGAGGGATTTTAATCTTTTTTTCGCACATTTTGAACTACAGTTGCATGCTATAGACGGCGCAAAAATAAGGATTTACTCCTTTTTATAAAAATATGACTGTATGATTATCATCATTAAAGATTCTGATTATCCGTAAAATTAACACTAGTGACAAAAAACATATAATAAGTTTCTTAAACCAACACCTTCCGAGCTTTTCTTAGAAAACCACACCACTGCATCTTGTGCGGCAAAGCTTTCCTCCAAGAAGGAATAGTAGCATTAAACATCCTTAAAGACTTTATTCGGTAAAGTAACAATCATTTTACAGATTGTTTTCCTTTAGCCAAGAAAACATTTTTTTATAGGCCAGAATTCTTGCTTCCTCCGTAGATAAAAAAACATCGTGTCTAGCATCTTTTATTTCCACATAATTGCTACCAGTAATTTTAGCACTATATTTTTTAATGTCTTTAACGTCTAAAACTATATCGGCAGTGTGGTATTCTTCTTTCCATTCTTTATCCGGAATTATGGATTTATCAGAAGCCAGAACTTCTACCGGAATGTTTGTTTTAATACCTTTCTGTACTTGTTTTTGCGCTTTATGAATGGCCCTTACCCAACCCCAATTCATGTCAAAACATTTCATAGGTTTGTATTCTAAATTGTACTGCCACTCCCCTTTTTCGGATACATGTACCGATTTGCCATACATTGCCCCAGAAGACATAGGCACTTTTATTTTCGGAAAAAAATTAGCCAACCAACTGGCTATAGGTACTACTATTTCATCCATAAACCAACCTTGGTTCATGTCAAAAAAGGGACTATTCAATACAAAGCCATTAATATTGTCTGGTTTCCTTTCTTTTAAATACAAACTGCTTATTAAACCACCCGTAGAATGTGCTAACAGCACAATTTCTTTGTTTCCTTCCGAAGAAATTCTAGCTAAACAAGAATCTAAATCGGGGAAATATTCTTCTACTTTATAGCAAATATTGGGGGTTTGATTGGGCAAAAGTGACCGCCCATATTTTCTTAAATCTACGGCGTAAAAGTTATAATTAGAATCTATAAAAGCTTTGGCTAAATCAGTCTGAAAAAAATAATCGCAATAACCATGTATGTATAGAACTGCTTTTGTAGAGACAGAATCTGCTTTTTTCCGAATTAAGGTAGTCACAACTTTCCCTTCATAATCGTCTGGTTGTTGTATGGTTACTTGTTCAAATCCAGGTAAAATATCGTCCTCATAAACCGTATTAGCATTCAGTGTAATAGAAAAGAACAAAAGTGCAAAGGAGAATAAATTCGATTTCATTTTTAAATGATTATACTTCAGCCGTAAACTTCTAAAAGATATTAATAAATCGAACTATTTTTAGATGAACTTACTATTAAGTAACATAAAGAAGTACTTCCGTTTTGAAAAAGAGAAAAAAAGATCCTTCTAGAAGAATATCAAAAAGAGCTGGGTTACCCCCTGGTTCTCTAATATATATTGGGCCAGAAAAAAACGAAAAGGTTAAAGCCAGTATTATAGATTATTCACCCAATCATTATTCTGAATACAATGTGCTTAGTGATGATGTTTTCTCAAAAATTAGTGACCAAACATCTAACACCTGGGTAAATATAGACGGTATTCATGATGTAAAAACAATAGAAAAATTTGGTGAAAAACTAGGCATTCATGCCTTAAGTTTAGAAGACATTCTTAATGTAGAGCAACGTCCTAAAATTGAAATTTACGACAATTATGTTTTTTGCTCTTTAAAAATGTTGGGTTTAAGTACCGACAAAAGCGAAGCTTTTTCTGAACAAATAAGTTTATTCCTAGGAAAAAATTGGGTAGTAACCTTTCAGGAACGTGAAGGAGATGTTTTTGGACCACTAAGAAGTCGTCTGAAAGAAGACAATAGCTTATTGCGTCAAAAGCCAGAAGAATATTTATTTTACAGAGTAATTGACACCATTGTAGACAATTACTTTTTTGTGATTGAACACTATTCTGAAAAAATTGAACTGTTAGAAGACCGTGCTTTAGAAGACACCTCTACCGAAACGTTACAGGAAATACAACAGCTTAGAAAAGACTTAATGAGTATGAAAAGAAACGTAACTCCCTTAAGAGAAGCGTTGTTATCTATCTCTAAAGAACATTCCATTTTAAACAGTGTTGAAATAACGCCGTTCTTTAAAGACCTTTACGATCATGTTATTCAGATTATAGAAATGATAAACATACAGCACGAAGTTTTACTAAGTGTGAAAGACCTTTATTTTTCGGGAATAAGCAATAAAATGAACCGCATAATGCAGGTACTAACCATTATTTCTACCATCTTCATTCCGCTTTCTTTTTTAACAAGTATGTACGGTATGAATTTCGATTATATGCCCGAACTACATTGGAAATATTCTTACCCAATTCTTCTGGTGTCTATGCTTGGTATTTCTATTGGAATGCTCTTCCTTTTCAAGAAACGCAAATGGCTATAGAACAACATATTAACCGAATATAAAGCACTCTTATTTCAGCGTAAAAAAAATTTGAATTACATCGATACAAGCAATTGATTTTAACTCTACATTTAGTTAAAAATTTATAGTGAATTAAACGATGATTCATCCAAAAACTGAATTAAAACACATTAGCCCTGAGGTGGGTTATGGTGTGTTTGCCACCGAGTTTATTCCGGAAGGCACAATTGTTTATGTTAAAGATTCGCTGGAGCTTGAAATTACACCTACCGACTACCTGATGCACTCTCAGGAAATGCAGGATGTGATTGAAAAGTATTCCTACATTGACGAAAAGGGAAACCGAATTATTAGCTGGGACTTTGCCAAATATGTAAATCATTGCTGCAACTGCAACACCATTAGTACGGGTTACGGTTTCGAAATGGCCATAAGAGACATTTATCCTGGAGAAGAAATTACAGATGAATACGGTATTTTTAACCTAACCGAAGAAATGAACTTATGTTGCAGTGGTTTAAATTGTAGAAAAACCATTACTCCATCTGATTTTGATGTTTATTACAAAGAATGGGATAAAAAGATTAAAAGTTCGTTGAAAAAACTATTTACCAACGAGCAACCTTTAATGACCTTCTTAGATGAAAAATGCAGAAAAGATTTAGATGCATTTGCTATGAACAACAAGAATTATAAGTCGGTTTATTCTTTAAAATATTTACCGGCTGCCATGGCTGTAAACCGATAATATTAAGAGGCTGTCTTTTGCAAGAGACAGCCTCTGTTTTTTTATAAAAAGATGACTTATATTATCTTTTCATAATTTTAAAAACTCTTTCTTTTAGCTTAATATAATACAGACCTGCTGGATAAATAGACAGATCTACTTCTTTACTCTTTCCTTGTTTAAGTTGTTTACCATGACTGTTAAATACCAACCAGTTAGTTTCTTGCAACCAATACACGTTATCATAAGTTGGGTTCGGGTAAATCCATTGATTCGAACTTTCAAATTCGGAATTACTGGTAATTAAACATTGAGCTTTTGTTACTCCTTCGGATAAGTGAATCACGTCTAAATTAGCCAAACCACCATCTGTTGTAGCTACAATTTGTAGTTCGTTAACACCAAACTCTAAAGCAACATTTACAGACGCTTTTTCCCAAGTTGTCCAAGTTCCTGTAGTTGGTAAATTTAACGTTCCCACCGAAATGCTGTTAATGAATAATTCTCCGTTTCTGGAGGCCAGCCCACCGTTAGCATACACAAAAGTTAAGGTAGCCGTTTGTTGTTGATCACTAAACATTACCCAGTTTACTACGCTATTTATCGCATTATCTGTATTTACATAACCTTCTCCCGAAAAACCAGCATTGGTATTTTCTAATGCAATACCGTCAACTGTGCAGGGATTTTCGGCTTCCATACTGCTGGTGCAAGCCAAGTTATCTGTATTTCCACCTATACAAACCCCACAATTATCTAAAGTAGCCGAACCATTTTCTACACCATTGCAGTCTATGTTCAACTTTACTTCAAAAGCGCCTAAATCTGGAGCAGTACCGCTATATGGCAAACCCACATTAGTACCTGCATCTACTAAGTTACTTGTGGGTTTTAGTCTGAAAAGATGGGCATAGGATATGGTTCCATCTAAATCTCTAGCACTAGTTGCTAACGATGTATTTAAAGAAATAAAGTCTGAACTGCTTACCGAAAAACCCGAATTCCATGAATTATATTTTTGGTCTGCATTACTTAAAGAGGGTGTCTGACCTAATGATATGTTATTTCTGAAGTAATGCTTTTCTCCTGATGCTGTCGCTTCACCAATACCATAATTATTTCCGTTATCATAGCTTAAACAATTTAAGATGGTTAGCGCCGCCATATTGTGATTCTGATCAAAGCCTTTTTGCGGATGTCCGAAAGAAATACAATGGCTGGCTACATTTTTAGCTTCAGCATAATTTCCGCCCAACTTAAAACCGTTACCATTACCAGCAAAACCTCCATAATTCCAGGTATCTATACCATTACGGAATGCCCAGCAATTTTCGAAAGTCACTTTTTCTGGGCTATCAAAACAATCATAACCGTCATCCGAATTTTCCCATGCCCGGCAACCAATAAACTTATTACCCGGACCCATTAATTGTTTAGGACCAAAACCATCGGCCATGCTTCCTTTTTTCTTTGGGTCGTAATTTTTATACGAATCACAATTTATTACCGTAGTATAACTTCCGCCCTTATTAATTTCTAAGCCTGTATTTCTGTTTTCGTAAAAAGCACAATTGTCAAAAGTATTATAGTTTCCTTTTACATAAACCCCATGATATCCGGCTCTGGTAATGTCTATGTTTTTGAAATACCAATAATCCCCTGTTACATCAAACCCAAAGCAGTCTTGTACCCAATCTTGCCATGGAAAAGAGAAATCAAAAACAGCTTTTCCACCTATTTCTGAAAGTACATAAATAGGTTTACTAGCTGTACCCGATTTAGAGAAGACTATATTATTTTTATTCCCTGCTGAAAAAGCGAAGGTGTAGGTTCCATTTTTCATAAGAATGGAATCGCCTGCTGCAACATTATTAAATGCCGTTTTAAAATCTATGGTGCTGTTAAAGCTTTTTCCTGTATTGCTAGAGTTTCCATTCGGGCTTACATAATACGTTTTAGCATGCGTTGCAAAGCCTGTAAAAATAAAAAACAAACACACTAAAGAGATTTTCTTTTTCAGGACAAGTAAACTTTTTTTCATAATAGGGCAATTACATGCGTGTTAAAAAACCCACATCTATTTAATTCACCTTCATTACGGATTAAAAAGGGATTTGTAAACAGTTATAAAAAAGTCTTTCTTAAATAGATCTTCTGGCTTTTGAATTGGATAGGTTTAGATTATTAATAAAAGATATGCGCACAAGGTCTGGGATTTATCTTAATTGTAGAGACAACACCTTAGTAAGGTTTTATGAGATATTGTTTACTTATAATAAAAATTGAAGCATGAGCGAAAACGACATACGATGGCTACAACGGTTTCAAAATTTTAAAAAAGCATTTGGCCAACTAGAACTATTTTTGACTGAAACAGATCTTAATAAACTTGAAGAACAAGGTTTAATTAAGGCTTTTGAGTACACTTTTGAATTAGCTTGGAAGACGTTAGAAGATTTACTTAGGGACAAAGGGTATTCTGATATTGTTGGACCAAAACCTGTTATACAACAAAGTTTCCAGGATGGGTATATATCTGACGGACAAGGTTGGTTAAGAATGCAGAAAAGTAGAAATTTAACAAGTCAAACCAACAATGAGGAAACCGCAGAGAAAATTATCACGGATATACGCGCTGAGTATTTTCAGTATTTAAAAAGTTTAAAACTACGTTTAGAAAAAGAAAACCAATGATTAATGCCGAAGAAATAGGATTAGAAAAAGGTGAATTGGAAAATTTAATTTCTGTTTTTAAAAATACACCTTCTATTTCTACAGCTGTTTTATTTGGATCTCGTGCGCTAGGCAAACATCGGCTTGGTTCAGATGTTGATATAGCCTTAAAAGGAACTATAAGCCATAAAGATTGGCTTGACCTTATGGTAGAAGTTGACGATTTAGATTTCCCTTACAAGTTCGATTTAATAAAATTTGAAAGCATTGATAATCAAGAACTAATTTCGCACATAGAAAGAGTAGGCAAAATAATCTACGAAGAGTGAAACGCATCTTGTCTTTTGAATTGAACGGAATTAGATTGGGCTTAAATAGAAATTTGGTATGTGATACTTTTACTATATTATGAGAAAAACATACGTTTTTATAATTAAATGAATTAAAGAAACTATTTTATCCTACTAAATTTCATTCACTATTGATCTAGAAAAGATATTTTCACAACTCGAAAACCACTACTCCCTACCTCAAATTCATACTCCGTATAGGTGTAGAGAAAATACTGTATTTACGTTGGTCGTAATAGCGCTGGTTTAAATTAACCCGAAACGTAATTTGATGCGTATTGCCCAAATTCAGCGTTTTGGTTTCTAAATGGGTTTCAAAGTTATACCCCACTATTATGCGGTTATCGTAGGAATACCCAACACTTAAAAGCATATTTTTATTGGTCTGATAACCACCACCTACTATAATCTTGTCTATGAATTTGTAGTACAAATACGCCATCCCCAACCATTTTCCATTATTGTCTCGGCTAATAATTAAACTGGGTTCCAGTAAATCGAATTGGTCTTTTAGTGGAATATAGGCATTAGCAAACACAAACATTTTTGCAGGCAACAAACCATCTGAATAGGCTTTTACTCGGTCTACTGAAATACCTACTTCATAATATTCATGGTTCAGTTGTGTAGAAACACTAAAGTCTAGTTTTGTGGTATTGTCATAGTTTTGTAGATACGAATCCGAACCAATATCCCGATTGGTTATTTCGCTCCTATTCAACCTAGTTTGAATAATATTAGGCGCTAAACCAAAACTGATTCCTTGCTTTTTGTTGACCTTAAGGTGATAGGCCAACGGAACCTGAATCTGCAAATGCTCCAACACATTGTTGCTTTCTTGGCTAATTACAATCCCCGCCCCTGCTTTATCTTGCAACAAAGATGTATGCGCTACAATAAGTCCGCCTTTGGGTGCACCCGCCACTTTTGACAACGTAGAATGGTAATTCACCACCACGGCGCCACCACGATATCCTGTTAAAGACGGCGCTAAATGAATCCCGTCAGTATATTTATAACTGCTCCAAAGGTTGGTTTGGGCAAATCCTTGCAGCGCTACTAAAACGACAACAACTAAACTATAGACCTTTTTCATTAATACAACACGCTTATAGTTTGTTTAAAAACCTGATCAAAACCAGCCACTTTTACTACACATATGTAACTCCCTTGGCTTAGTGGTTCTCCGCCTAAATTGGGCAACCAATTGTTGTTGTAAGCCTCTTCTTCATAGATCAGCTTGCCATCCAAATTGTATACAGAAACCGTATTATTGGGGTAACGTTCTAAGTTTTCAATGTACAGTACATCGTTAGCACCGTCGCCATTGGCGGTGATTACATTATAAATTACCAACTCTAAGTTATTGGTTACCGTTACTGTTTGTAGTGATGTTGTTGTGCAGTTTTCAGCAGTTGTACTGCTTAAGCCAAGCAGATAAGTACCTGCTTGCGTAAACGTGTGAATCAAATTTTCTTCTTCCGAAATAAATACTCTATTCAGCTCCCATACATATTTTTCTCCCAATTCAGAAGCATTCACAAATTCTACTTCTGCACCTACGCCTATGTTTTCAGGAAGAAAAAAAGCACTGGTTCCAGTATCCAAAAAATGGACAAGTAAAGAATCGATCAATAACCCATCTTCCAGCAAATCCTGATTAGTAACTACAATCTCACCAAGGCTATCGCTGTCCCAAGCTATTTGCACTTTGTTTTTATCTCTAGAAATAATCTCGCCACCACTTACCGACCATAAATACCGGAATTCCGCCGGAAAAACTTCGTATTCGGCTACTTCCCCCAAACACAAATTTTCCTTCCCAAAGATTTTAGGTGAGCGAACCAACACTTCCTGTTCTGTATAATTTCGGCAGCCGTTTTCATACACTACTTCTAAACCAACAGGGTATTTTTCAGGTAATTGAAAATCATAAACCACTACAGAATCGTTCAGTTTAGTATCTTGGTCAATAAACTTCCACGTCCAATCGCTTATTTTTTGCTGAATTAAATCCTTAAAAACAAGCTGTGTTTTAGAGGTTTCGTTTTCTAATTCGTCCGTAAAAGTAGGGGTTTCATTAGGCCGAATAGTGACCCATAAGGTATCCCATTTATTGAAATCTACATTTTCTACTACTAAAGCGTGTTCTACCAAATTTCTTCCATTTCACTTCTATTTTAGAAGCAGTTAAACTGTCTACAACGTTTACTACAGAAGTATCTACATGCCATAAATAGTTTTGGTTATTGGGCGTAACACCATACGTCATTTGCATGTATTGACACGTATCTTCGGGACCAGAAATAGTTGGGTAGTGATTGATGGTAAAGGTTTCTTTTGCGCTTAAAGGCGACGCTCTATAATTGTCATCAATCACCGCAATTTGCCATTCATAATCGCCATCGGCCAAAGTATTCAGTTTAAAACCCGGATTGATTAAGCCGTTTTTATAGTCTTCCGAAAATTCGGAAGCTGCATTTATACTGCTGTACACCAAGCTATCGCCTTTTGACAATACCACGCCGTACCGAAGCGAGGAAGTTGGCGTTAAATCATCGCCGTTGTTTTTCCAACTTAAGGAACAAGCATCGTTATGAATGGTAGCTTTAAATTCGGAAGCAGAAGCAGGCGCTGCATTTCCAGCTTCTATTTTACTGAAATAGATTTTAAAAGGGTCTTCTCTTCCGCCAATAGCAAAATCAATTCTGGAATTGTTGTTAAAATCACCGTAGGTACTGAATGTAAAATCGTCTTTTATGTGCATGGACTTGGCTTGTATAAAAGTTCCTTCACTGGTTTGTTCCACCATAAAAATCTGATTGTCCTGTTGCAGCACAATGTCTAAAATACCATCGTTATTGATGTCTAACCAATGTATTTGGTGAATAAACGTAGAAGGAATATAGGCTTCAATATTCTGCGAAACGGGCACAAAAAGGTTATTTCCTTGATTTTTATAAATGCTCAAGTTCCATTTTACGGGTTCGTCCACAAAACTACGGGTAGCGTGGTATTGGTAATTGTTTACGTTAGCGCCCAAAACCAACAGATCTAAATCGCCATCTCGGTCGTAATCGCCATAATCGGAATACGTAATCGCATAACCCTGGATTAAAGTGCTTAAGGGCTTAAAGATTCCGTTATCATTTACCCATTGTAAACTGTGAGAGGTTTGGTTGGTATAATCACCGCCCAGCAATAAAATATCCGCATCGTTGTCGTTATCGGTATCCTGAAAATAGGCCGTAATGTTCCGTGTGCTGGTATACAGGGTTTCGAAAGTGAATTTATTACCACGGTTGGTGGCTAAAATGGTGTACCAATTTCTTTCCCCTTGTCCCTTATCCACCCGAACGGAAACGCTGCCGTCGGGTTCAATTATTCGGCCCAAAACAACAGAATCTCTACCGGAAATTAACAAATCATCTAATCCGTCTGAATTGTAATCGGCTACTTCTACTTTCCCTAAACCAATCTTAGGCAACAAAACACCGGAATCGTAAAAGTTATGATTGTGGTCGTTTAGATAGATTTTAGTAAAGAAATTAGCCACGCCACCATTTACTTCATAATCTTCCCAATGGGTATTCATTAAGCTAATACCGGCTGCCGTAACTACTATATCCTGGTAACCGTCTTTGTTGAAATCCAGATATTCTACATCGGCGGTATACAAATCGTCCACTGCAATACGCTTGGTAACAAACGTACTATCCCCTTGATTGATGTAGATAAAGTTATTAGCAATAAAATTGGTGGATCCGGCGGTATCACCACGCGTTCCTAAAAACAGAAAGTCCAAATCCCCGTCGTTGTCTAAGTCACACGGACGAGAAAATATAACACCGCCCGAGTTGTTGTTCGGATTAAGTTCCGAAATACTTTTTATGAGAACCGGATCGTAACTGCTTACTTCAAAAGAATCCACAGCCGAACTGGCCAATACGATGTCTTTTTGCATAGCATGCACCTGCCAGAAATACTTCCCACTTAATAAATTATAATACGTTTGGGTAGTATCAAAACCATGAAACGCATTGGCGAAACCTACTTTTGCCCTGTCCACAACTCCAGAGGATAACAAAATTTCGTCTTCAGAATAAAGATCAATCATATAATGGCTGGCCTTAGCAACACTCTGCCACTTTAAGGTTAGGTTATTGTATTCTGAAGTTATGGTAGCATTGATTTCTGAAGATGTGCTTTTCACCTTTTGGGTTCCGTATAGAATGAGCGACTGGCTTTCTCCATTACTTAATTCCACCTGAATAAAAACATCTGAACTGCCGTCTTTATCTATATCCCCTTGCTTAACCAGTTTAACAGGTTTGTTATTGCTCAACAATAAAGAATGGGCTTCTTCCCACAAAACTGACGTATAATATCCCGACGCATTATCGTCGTATACTTTAATATCATTTCCGTCCATGTAAAGAACTTCCAAAGCAGGGTCTTCGTCTACATTTAATAAATGGATTAAGATGTTTCTGTTACTAAATAATTTATCCTGCCATCCTTCGGTATAAATCTCATTGCTTGTGGAAGTAGAAAACACCCTAGCTTCGTTCACCAGCACAAAATACAATTGTTCTGTGATGCTGTAGCATAAAAAATCCCAGTCCTTATCCCCTTGGTAATCTACTAAGGAAAGCAACTCGTATTCAGCATTGGCATTTATGGTTTTCCAGTTGAAGGTCTTACCATTGTTCCAGGCTACTCGGTTGAGGTTACCAGCTTCTTGCGTTATGATATCATCGTAACCGTTATTGTCTAAATCGGCCACCAACCAAGGTGCGTTTTTGGCTGCGTACGGTTTTAAACTTTGCTGAAACCGGCCTTCTTCGTTGTAGTACAACACCGAACTTTGTGTTTGTTTCGAATCGATAAAAACATCCAAATCGCCGTCCTTATCAACGTCTATCAATACATATTTTTCAATGAAAGAAATCCCTAACGAATCGGATGTATAATCGGATAAATTGTATTCCCAAAGTTTACCTTCTTTTAGAAAATGAACAGACGCCGGTTGTTTTTCATAACTGCTTAATTTTAGGTCTTGTCCGGTCGTTATTTTTTGTTCCGAAAACACATTCATTGTTTCTTGAACACTAACAGCCAATTGACCATCTACCCCACTGAAAACAAGGTCTAAATCGCCGTCTTTGTCGGTATCTATTAATTCACCTTGCCCATTAATTGCTAGATTTATGGGATTATTTAGATAAACTGACCTAAATAATGCCGCGTTGTTTTTCTTTTTTTCAACCTGAAATGAATGTTCTAAAACCGCACTTTTATTGCCCTGTAAATCGAAAGCTTGTACATAAAACGTATAGGTTCCCGAGTCTAAATTCAGTGTTAATTTTTGTTCCTTCCAAAACGCATAAGGATTTACTTCTGAAGCGGGTATTGCTAAGGTCTTTCCGCTTGAATTCTGAAGCCCGAAACGATAGTGTACATGTGACGGATTTCCGGTAAGTGATGGCCAAGTGAACTCAACAGAGTTCTCTAAAATAGAACTGGTAACGGTATTCGACTGAAACGAAATTGTTGTAGGGTTTTGGGCCATCGTAAATTGCTGAAACAAATACGATTCTTCCCCTGCATTTTCTGTAACACTGCTTTGCAAAAGACGCAACGTTCCAGTTTCCTTTAATAAAATAGCAGTGGCCGATTTAAATAAATCCAACGTTTCTGCTGGTTCAAAAGTGGCGCCGTTGTTTTGTAAGATAAAACAAACCTGTTTCTAAAGATTCGGTTTTTCCTGTTACCAATACATCCAGTAAATCATCATCATTTACATCTACCCAATGCAGTTCTTTTATTTCTGAAAACGGAAATTGAAAGTCCTGTCTCTCTGAAACTGATGATTTAAAATTCCTTTGAAGGGCAGGCTATTTAAAAACCCGTTTACAAAAAGTTCTTCTTCACCGTCTCCGTTTATGTCTAGCCAATTAAAACTTCCTTCTAAAAAAGGCAGCGTTGTGTTTTGTTCTGTTACTTCCCCATCAGCAGACAGTGTATAAAGGGATGTTGATTGATCTTCTTTCGACCACAGTAATTCCCCTTCTTGCTGTTGCCTAAACACATAACTTAGATTTTGGTTATTGGGTAAGCTTAGTTTTTTAGTCCAAAAACCACCTTTCTGGTTGTTCTCTAACAAAACCACTTCCGAAGTAGTAGCATTCAAACCAAAAACCAATAAATCGGGATAGGCATCAAAATTAAAATCACACACTTCAATCCTTAGAGAATCGAAGGAAAATGTATTTAAAACCGAAGTTTGTTTTACATAGGCCGCACCTTCCTTTTTTATAAATTGAAGTTGCTGTTTTCCGTTAATTTCTTCGGACAACACAAGTTCTAAAACACCATCTAAATCTACATCTAAGGCTACCACATTTTCTACGGCTCCAAAGACAGGTAAAGCACTGTAATTATTGGCTGCAAACCCATCTTTTTTTTGGAACTGAATGCGTGTATTATTCGCCTGTCCGTCGTACCCCGAAAAGAGGAAATCCAAAGCCCCATCTTGGTTAAAATCAGCCTGAAAAAAAACTGCATTTTTTTTTCCGGAGATCGGTAAACTTTCTTTTAAAAATGGAGCAGAATAGCTCTTGTTACTTAAAAAAAATAACAAGGTCAAAACGTTTATAAACAGAAGCCTTACGTTCGTAAAATACTTTCTCATTTTTATTTTGGTTGTAGATGAAGTTAGCATTTTCAGCCTATTTTTAAACTTTAATCAACTCTTCGGGCATCAAATCCTTCATCAACGTGAAACTATTTAAACTGCTACCAACCCTATTATTATGTCTGTTTTTGGCTACTGAAATAGCTGCACAAATGTGCTTCAACGACCTTGAATTAGACCTACCGGAATCGGCTATAGAAATAGGTGTTGTTTCCAAAACAGAAACCATTGGTGAGAACACTGCTTCGGGCAGAACAAAAAGGGTTTTAATCATGGAGCGCGATCCAAATGGCCACATTATGGACAATATGATTTGTGGTGCAAATTCGCCTTATGAAAACCAATGCGAACAACTTGAAGAAGAATCCTTAAAAACGATGTATGCAACTGATGCTACGGGTTGTACCAGTTTTGACCGCTATTATTTAGATATTATTCAAACCAGTTTCACTTACGAGCATCACCCCGCTTGTGGCACAATTACCTTAGAAAATACCAGTGATCCCATTAACTGGGGTATTTTAGACAATATGAATTCACTTTATGGGGCCGGTTATGCCATGCACAAAACCTATTTCCCTAAAGATTTGAAAGACTATGTCTACATCGTTGAGAATTTAACTACCGCCGAAACCGATACCTTTATTACCTTAATCAACGACCGCGTTACCTTGCTTGAAGGAAATTACAAAGTCACCCTGAAAATGAAACAAGTGGAAGGGAAATTTACGGCCAGTAAACGAATAAACACCCCAATTAGCAACAGCGAGGTAAATTTCCATGTTCGTTATGATACCCTTGCGCTTGATCTTGGCGATAGTGTTTTGTTAAACGACACTTACGTTGACGAATCTGGCGATTATTTTTATGCACTAGAAAGCAAATCTGGCTGTGATAGTTTACATGTGCGTACACATGTTTTAGTTAAACCCGGTAATGGTTTAATTGGTAGACTTTTAGACAACACCATGAGAGGCATGGTAACTGATTCAGAAGGAAACGTTTACCTTTTTGGAGAGTTCATAAACCGAGAAGATACCGATCCCAGTGACAACTTTAATTATGTAAGCGGAGAAGGCATTTATACAAACATTAATTTTTTAACTAAAGTATCGCATGAAGGTGATTTCTTATGGACAAAAAAAATAGCCTGTAGTGGCTCACTAACAGGGACATCAATAGCCATTTCTAACAAAGATGAAATCTATCTTTCGGGGAATTTTAATGACACTGTTTTTTTTAATATGGAAGACGGAAACAAGAAATACATCCCATCCATTAACAGAACCAACAGCTACTTAGCAAAAACAGATTCTGATGGTAATTTTAAATGGGTAAAACGTATTGGTGGGTTAAGCAATACTTCTATAACGGGTATTACAGTCGACAATCAAAGTAACACCTTATTAGCAACAGGTATATATAGTAATAATTTATACACTGGTCTTAGTAACGATACTATTTTGCAGTTAAAATCCGAATCAGCTTATGGAGCTGCTTTTTTATTAAAAACAGATCAGAACGGAGAGGTATTATGGTTAAATAACATTGATGGAAACAACCGGAAGGAAACGTATTCTATAAGCGTAAACCCCGTTAACAGCAGCATTGTTGTTCATGGACATGCCAGTAGATCAATTGAATTTCACAACCAAAGCTCTAACATCATTAATACGTTCACTTCTAACTACCAAGATTTTTTAGTAAGCTACTCCTCCAATGGGGATTACCAATGGCATTATAATTTCGGCAAACCCAACAACTACAGCTACTCTATACTTAAACACAATTCTTTGGGAGAACTTTATACCTATGGTGTCTTTAGAGACAGTGTGGTATTTGAATCAGAGGGAAAACAATACAAGGCTTATGCAGAAGGATTTGCCAGCGTTTTTTTATTAAAAACGAAACCTAACGGAGACATAATATGGTTTAATATCATCGACGGGAAAGGTTATAATGTACTAAGTGATCCTTTAACTATTGATTCTAAGGATAACATAAACCTAATTGGTAGATTCTCTGGTTATGTTGATTTTGATTGGGGACCAAATGAAGACATTCACGGTATAAATGACGAAAAGTACCAAAACAATGGGTTTTTGTTACAATTAAATGATGAAGGAAATTTCATCTCTAGCGATTTTGTTTACAATTATTTTGAAACAGATTGGAGTGGTTTTACTTATTCGGCTACAGGAAAAAATGACCGCCTTTGGCTATTAGGCTATACGGAATCGTTCAGTAATACCTTCTTAATGTATAAAGACCAATGCAACCCTGTTGAACTGGAAGAAAACGAAATTGCTTGTGATGAATATAACTTCCACAATCAAAACTATACCGAAAGCGGATCGTATCTTTTTGAAGGAAAAACAGCAAGTGGTTGCGACAGTACGCTCACTCTTAACCTAACCATTTACCCGAGTTACAATTTCGCTGTACTTGATTCAGCTTGTGCCAGCGATGTATACACCTTTGGCAATAGAGAATATGCTGTACCGGGTCAGTATTTATTAAATGCTACTTCTGCCATTGGCTGTGATAGCATTTACCGTCTAGACATAATAACGAAACAAAAAGATTGTATTCTTACTTCCGTAAACACGGAAATGGAAGAATTATCTATTGAAGTTTACCCTAACCCTACCCGTGATTTTGTACACATAAATGGCGTAAAACAAGGAGCCAAAATTAAGGTCTATTCTATTTTAGGTACCGAAGTACAACAGCACTATTCTAATTCTTCCGAAGAAGTTATTTCTTTACAGAACTTACCAGCGGGCATGTATTTTATAAAAATTGATCAACAAACGTTTCAATTGGTAAAAGACTAAACCGAACAATCATAACACCCCATTTGTGAAGTATCTTCTATTTCTAGTATTTATACAACTGCCAATCCTGCTTTATTCTCAACAGCAGGATTTGGCTTTTGCAATCCATAATCAAGGACATGCAGCCCCTGTTCATCGTATTTTAATCAGTCAAAAAACCAATGAAATCATTACCGTATCCGAAGATAAAAGTATTGCTTTTTGGGACGCTACTGATTTTACGCTTTTGTTTATGCAGCACCTAAACGGTGGTTATGGAAAAACAGGCATTTTTTACGACGCCTGTTTTTTAGGGGACAGTAATTACGTGGCTTTAGTGGGCAATAATATATCTTCAGTAGATGGTATTAACTACATTCATTTATTAGATGTACAGAATAAATCCATAAAAAGAGTCGCTACAAAAAGTGCTGTAATTCATCACTGTATTAGTTCTTCCAATGGAAAAAAGCTTTTCCTAAGCGATAACAAAAACCATTTAGAAGTACTTCAATTAGATAAAAACGGGGATTTAAGTCCTCTTTCTATAGATACATTAGACTTTTTGGTAGAAGCTATGGCTATTACCCAATCGGGGGAATTATTTCTGGCGCCTAGCAACGAAACCCAACTTTATCATGGGGATATAAAAGCAGTTTCCGCTCATAAACTTGCGGTAAGCACACACCACTACCAACCTATAAAACAACTTATTTACGCCCCAAAACATGATCAAATAATTAGTTACGGTGCAGATTTACGCATCAATAGTTATTCTTCCGAAGGGAAATTTTTACATAAAATCTGCCACACCCCTACTGCCCTTACTAAGCTAGAACTATCTACCGACGAAAACATCTTACTGGCAGGCGAAGAAAATACCGGAAAAGTAGTTTTTTACAATTTCAACAACGGAAAGGTTATAGCCAGCAGTACCGTATTTGACAACTCGGTTTTTAGTGCTTCTTTTTTAGAAAACAAGACCAATTTACTGGCTCTGGTTTCCGGCGGTTCACAACATGAAATAGCGGTAATTCAGCCTTTGTTGGGAAAACAACTTCACCAACTTGGGGGAAACGGAACTAGCATAAAACAAATGGAGTGGGTGGATGGAAAACTCTATTTCAGTAATCAGGACCAATCAGAACACCTATATGAATACTTTGATTTTGACGAAATTAGAATTGGGAAAGACAAAGGTTTAAAAAGTACAGAAAGCACTGAATATGACCAAAAAGATCCTTACATTTTAAAAATTGACGGTATTAAAATCCGTACCAATAAAGATTTAGGTAGAATATTAAGTTGGGCCAAATACAACAAACACTACTACATTGGCACCGATCACTTTTTGTTGTGTTATTCGGAAAACGGAACATTAGAACAATCAATTGAAGGGCACATTAGAGGTGTTCGGTCTTTGTGTGTTGGCAATCTAAAAGAACAAACGTATCTGTTTTCTAGTGGCGAAGACGAAATGGTTCACTTATGGCCGCTTGACTCTGCCTTTTTACCGCAAGCCCCCAAAGTTTCTTTGTACATCAACTTTAACAGAGAATGGATTTTATGGACTGAAAAAGGCTATTTCGCCTCTTCGGAACAAGGTGCTTCTTTAGTAGGATTTCCATCCAAAACAGTTTTAGGAACCAATCATTTTTCAACCTTAGATGAATTTTTTGAAGTCTTGTACAAACCCGATGTGGTAAAAGAAAACATACAGTCGGACAAAAGCTTACACACTATTTTGGAAGACAACAACCAACATGAAGTAGACTTATCAAGCATAAAAGGGGCTTCTTATGCAGTAATCGACAAGTTTTATTCCGTGGACAAAAATGGAGAAAAAGACTTTTTAGTGTATCGAAAAACCGGATACCCAACTGAAAAAGCTACCGTTTATTTTGATATTGAAGCTACCGATGGCGGTGCCGGCATTAAAGAAATTAACGTATTGTGCAATGGTAAATTAGTAGTTACCGATGATTCGTTGCCACACACAAAACTGAACGAAACCATCCGTAAAACTTATGCTGTGCAACTTTTACCCGGCGAAAACTACATAGATGCTTACGCTGTAAACTACCAACAAAGAAGCTCTATTAAATTGGGTGTAAACGTAATTTTTGAAGGCGAACTTAAAGCCAATGCTAACCTCTATGCCTTGGTAATTGGCATAAATGAATACCAAAACGAACGAAACAATTTGAATTACGCTTATTCAGATGCTCTTAGTGTGAAAGAAAAACTGGAGGAGATTTCCGGAAGCATTTTTTCTTCGGTTGATGTCACCTTGCTTTTAAACAAAGAGGCCACTAAAAGTAACATAGAAACAAGCTTAGAAAACATTGCCAAAAACGCTGCCCCCAATGATGTTTTCATTTTCTATTTTGCAGGTCACGGCATCTTAACATCTGAAAACAACCATTCTGAATATTACCTTGCACCTTCGGAATTGGTACAGATGTACGATACCGAAGAGCATTTGAACGACTTGGCTATTTCTACAGCACGTTTCCGTAAATATTTATCAAACATTAAAGCACAAAAACAGCTTCTTTTATTAGATGCTTGTCATTCTGGTGGTGCGGTTGAAAAATTTAAAACACGAGGTGCCGCACAGGAAAAATCTATTTTCCAATTGGCTAGAAGTTCGGGAGTGGTGTTAATCGCGGCATCGGAATCGGAGCAGTTCGCTACCGAATTTGACGAATTGGGTCACGGCGTATTTACCTATACGTTTTTAGAAGCCTTGTCCGGTAAAGCAGATACTATTAATGAAGACCAGAAAATAACCGTTTCGGAATTAAAAGCCTACATGGAGGACCAAGTTCCAGAAATCTCTGCTAAATACGGTGATCACAAACAATATCCTACTGGTTTTAGCACCGGGCAAGATTTCCCGATTGGGGTTTTATTGCAAGTTGTAAAATAATGAGGTGGATTTAGGCAAATGCATTTCGCATCCTATTAAACTTTACTTATTTACAAACAACCTGATTCCCCGATAGTATATAGGCCTTCTTATAAATGCGATTACCTCGTACAAACCGAAAGTTTAAAAATAAGAAACTGAGACACCTCGTGTTTTCAGCATAAAAAAAGTCGCTAAATTACTCCAGCGACTTTTATACTTTTCAGTTTATAGAAAACCGTTTACCACCTTTTTGGTTTGTTGCTTTTGGGTTTGTTTCCCCCGCCAGAATTTGGTCTTTTATTTCCTCCGAAACGTTGTTTTGGTTTTTTCTCGTTTTGTTTCGCCTCTAAAGCTGCTTTTACCAAATCGGGTTCAAAACCTTCTACTATGTCGTTAGGGATTTTTTTATCAATAAATTTTTCAATGTCTTTTAGGTTGCCTTCTTCGTCGTAAGAGACTAAAGAAACAGCAATTCCTTCTTTACCTGCTCTACCGGTACGGCCTATGCGGTGTACATAATCTTCGGGGGCGTTAGGCATTTCAAAATTAACCACATGCGGCAATAACTGAATATCTATACCACGTGCTGCAATATCGGTTGCTACTAAAACTTGTGTGTCCCACGCTTTAAAATTAGCTAAGGCACGGGTTCTTTGGTTTTGGCTTTTATCACCATGTATAGCAGATGACCTAATTTTAGCTTGGTCTAACTTTTTAGCTAAGCGGTCTGCTCCGTGTTTGGTTCGGGTAAAAACCAATACTTGCTGCCAGTTTCCTTCATTAATCAAGTGGATTAACAATTCTGTTTTTCGGTCTTTATCTACGCGGTAAACCATTTGTTCAATACGGTCTACGGTACTATTTTCGGCTTCTATTTCAATCTTAACCGGATCTCTTAAAAGCGTTTGGGTCATCATTTTGATGTCCGCATTAAACGTTGCCGAAAACAACAAGGTTTGTCTTTTCTGTGGTATCAATTTAAGAATACGGTTAATATCCTTACTGAAACCCATATCTAGCATTCTATCTGCTTCGTCTAGCACTAAAATTTCCAGTTGTTTTAAATCTACATGTCCTTGGGCGTGTAAATCTAGCAAACGACCGGGCGTGGCAATTACTACTTCGGAACCTCTACGGATAGAGTCAATTTGTGGACGCATACCAACACCGCCAAAAATAACGGTAGAATGTATGGATAGGTGCTGACTGTATTCGTTTACATTTTCGAAAATTTGGGCAGCCAATTCTCTGGTAGGCGTTAATATTAAAGCCTGAATGGGTCTTTTACCCGTAGTTGTCTTTTGCGATAGTCTCTCTAAAATAGGAAGTGTAAATGCAGCCGTTTTACCAGTACCGGTTTGGGCAGCGGCTAAAATATCTCTACCCGCTAAAACAGCAGGTATGGCTTTAGCCTGAATGGGTGTTGGGTTTACATATCCTTTTTCCTGTAGGGCTTTTAAAATAGCCGGGGATAATTCTAATTCTTCAAATGTCATAGTTGAATGAGCAGGAATTGAACGGAAGCCCCAGTCCCACTAGATAAGATTATTGTGTAGCAAAGGTACGTCTATATTTTGCTAATGAAAAAGCTTAAATATTATAGTGGGTAAAATTGTGGGATTGTTGTATAAAGTAGGGCAATTACCTTGATTTATCACATTGTTTTATATTCCCGATCTATACCCGAAATCACAATTACACTTTATATGAGACATTATTTATTTAATAAACTTAAAACCTAAGCTATGACCGTCTAGGGTCTCTAACTTACCTACTACGATTGGAAGATTTTGATTTTCTGTTTCCTTAAATTTAGGATTGAAAAACACTTTTACAGTATCATAATTAATCTTATCCGCTAAACTAGATTTACCTAACTCCGAAAATATTTTTAGTACTTTCTCCAAAGACTCGCCTTCAATATCACCTCCTAAACCTGTAACATCTATAGTTTCAGCCATCATAAAATCTATATTTATCTTCCTGTAAACCATTTTTTCTTCCACTTTAATACCATACTGCTGAGGAGTAATAATCCTAATTAACCTTCTTTCTGGTAATTGATAAGCAATTGTTTGTGTCCAAATCTGATTAGAATCCGGATTAAACCCAGAAAAAGACACCATTTCTAAAGCTGTGCTATCTGGTATCGTATCTAATTCACCGGGCATCTCAGAAATTTGTTTAACATCTAATTCAACAGTACTAAAATCGCATGACATTAGTAAACTAAAAACCGAGATCATTAAAACGTATTTAATTTTCATCATTTTGTAAATAATTATTGTATAATCCTGTAGTATCCTCTTCCAGTTCTATCGTCCTTATTCCACTTAGGTAATCGCTTAAGGTTATTCTTCGGAAGTAATAAAAAAAATCATTTAGCGGCACAAAACGGATAACATTCTTTAACAATACCGCAAAAAATGTAGGCTTTTTTTTCTTAACTGAAATTATACCGCAGTTAAGCATCATTTTACCAAAAGTAGATTGCTGAAAATATTCCATTATAACAGAGTAAATTAAAATAATTCCTAAAAATACATACCCTCCAATACCTGTCATATAATTAAAGCACATTGTAAAAGCACTTCTTTGTTTATAGGTTATAGTAATTAAACCATTTTTATAAAAAGGCATTAAAATCAAGGCGCCTAAAACCAATATAATTGGCCATATAATCACATAAGAAACTCCATCAATAAGTTGCGAAAATAACCTTTTCCGTATTCCCATTAATTTTAATTGCGCAAAATAAAAATCAGTTATTTTATTGTTAATAATCCTTAACTGGTAATAAATGCCATATAAAAGAAAGGCGCTTACCTTAAACCAAATAAAGGGTACCACAAACCAATAACTAAAACCTACCCTACCATTATTACTGGCCCAAGTATTATTTTGATGGTATACCGTATAAATTGATATCAAAAAAAAAGAAACTAGTAAAAAGCTAACTATAGATAAATTTTTAAATTTCATAACTATAAAAAACCTAATCAAAAAAAAGCCAAATTTAATTTCTTAAACTTGGCATACCCGTTAAGGTCTTACTTCATCAACTTAGCCAGTTCATCGTGTAATTGTTGACCACGTAAATTCTTGGCAATTATTTTTCCTTCTTTGTCCAACAACAAAGCCATTGGAATTCCTTTAATGTTGTAGCTGGCTACCACCGAACTTTCCCAATACCCCAAATCGGATACTTGCGGCCAATTTAGTGCTAAACCTATAATAGCTTTTTTCCAACGGTCTTCTTTGGCATCTAAAGATACGCCGTAGATTTCAAATCCTTTTTTGTGGAACTTATTGTAAGCGGCTTTTACGTTTGGCATTTCTTGTATACATGGCCCACACCAAGATGCCCAAAAATCAACCAATACATATTTACCACGTAAGGAGGAAAGCGCTATTTCTTTTCCTGTAGTATCTGGTAAAACAATTTCGGGTGCTAGGCTACCTATTGCTGTTTTTTCTAGTGCTTCTATTCGGTTTACTAAATCTTTAGCAAACGGTAAATCGGAAGCAGCATATACGGGCTTCATTTCTTTTAAGAATTCCATATGAGCTTCTAGGTTATGGCTTTTTAAAATTTCCTGCAAAGCATTATAGGCCGTAAACGAAGGTGACGTTCTTCGGATAAAATCCTTAAGACTTACAATGGTTGTATCGTACAATAGCTGATATGATTCTGCTACTTGTTTCATTTTGGCAGAATCTTGTGCGCCAACTGCTTTTTGGTATTCTGTCTGAATTCTAGACATCTGATTGCCGTAGTACTCGTTACGCTTTTTGTATTCTTGGTAATAGCTACTTTCTTTAGAGTTTTCAAAACTGAATTCCTCACCATTTTTTGTTACCCTAATTTGACTGTTGTCGGCAATTATCCATGTACCTTCCTGTCCCACTTCTAGTCGGTAAATTTGGTTAGTATCATAACGTACTACCGTACTAAAATTACCGCTTGCGTCTAAAGGAATCTTATCTAATGTATCTAAACCTTGTGTTTGGGCTGCTGCTCTTATAACTAGCAACTCTTGTCCTTCAGCACCTTCCCATGTTCCCGAAATGGTTAAGCCTCCTTCCGGAGTACTTTCTTCGGTAGATTTCTGAGATTCTTTTTCTGAAGCACAAGCTGTAAACAAAAATACAAGTGCTGTTATTTTTAGGTATTTAATCATACTTATGCGTCTAATAATTTTGCTAATAAACCTTTGGCTACTTTAGGATCAACTTTACCTTTAGTGGCTTTCATTACTTCTCCCATAAACATACCCAAAAGCTTTTTCTCGCCTTTTTTGTACCGTTCTTTTTCTGTAGGGAAGTTATTAATCACATCGGCCACTAATGTTTCAGCAGCACCTTCATCTGTATCGTGTAATAAATCTAATTGTTCGGCTACTTCTACCGCGGTAGATTTAGGGTATTTCAGCATAGCCGGAAATAAATCTTGTACCGCTTTAGAGTGGCTAATTTTATTACTGGCTACCAAGTCAATCAATTCTACAATTCTATCCGGACCAAGTGGGAAACGGTCAATATCTAAGGTAAGTTCGTTTAAATACGACTTAATAGGTCCCATTACCCAGTTAGAAGCTTGCTTGTATTTATCGGTTTTCTTACAAATGCTATCAAAGTATAAAGCAATGGCTTTGGTATCGGTTAATACTAAAGCATCGTATTCAGGCAAACCAAATTCGTTAATGTATTTATGCTTTAATTCGTTTGGCAAAGGAGGCATAGATTCTCTAATCTCATTTACCCATTTTTCAGTAACAATTATAGGCTGAAGATCCGGTTCGGGAAAATAACGGTAATCGTTCAGTTCTTCTTTCTTACGCATACTTCTGGTTTCACCCGTTGTTGGGTCAAACAGACGTGTTTCAGAAATAATTTCTTCGCCTTTTTCAACCATCTCAATCTGGCGTTCAATTTCATGGTCAATAGCGCGCTGTACGTTACGGAAAGAGTTCATGTTTTTAACCTCTACCTTCTTACCAAATTCTTTAGCGCCTTTCAGCATAACAGAAATATTGGCATCGCAACGTAAAGAACCTTCTTCCATGTTACCATCACTAACATCTAGGTAACGTACCATCTTTCTAATTTCGGACATAAAAGCATATGCTTCTTCCGAAGAATGGATATCCGGCTCGGTTACAACTTCCAACAAAGGTGTTCCCGCTCTGTTTAAATCTACCAAAGTATCTTCTTCACCGTCTAAGTGCATGGATTTACCAGCATCTTCCTCCATATGGATTCGGTTCATGATTACCGTTCTTGTTGCACCACTTTTTGTTGTGATTTCAACTTCGCCCCCCATACAAATTGGAGTACTGTCTTGCGTTAATTGGTAACCTTTAGGTAAATCTGGGTAGAAGTAATTTTTTCGATCGTAATAATTGTATTCAGTAATGCTACAACCACAGGCCAAGCCTAGTTTAATAGCATAATCAACCACTTTTTTATTACTTCTTGGTAAGGTTCCTGGGTGCGCCAATGTAATTACCGAAACGTTGGTATTGGGTAACGACCCGTATTCGTTAATATCCGAAGAGTAAGCTTTAGTCTTAGTACCCAACTGAACATGTACTTCCAGCCCTATTACTTCTTGGTATTTATCACGAATTGCTTGATCCATTATTTCCTCTTAATATTATTAAACTAATGTTTTTGCTTTTTCTACAACCTTACCTAATCCGGTAACGTCTTGCCCACCCGCTGTAGCAAAGAACGGTTGTCCGCCGCCACCGCCTTTAATTTCGGCAGCTAATTCTTTTACTATTTTACCCGCATTTAGGCCTTTATCTTTTACTAGACTTTCGGAAACAACTACCGAAATCTGAGGTTTACCTTCAATATCAGCCGCTAAAACCATAAACAAGTTATCAACTTTATTCTTTATGTCGAAAGAAAGCTTCTTTAAAGACTCTGCACTGTCTATTTTGATTTGGTCAATTAAAACAGAGATACCGTCTTTGATTTCGATTTTAGCAATCAATTCTTCTTTTAAATTCTTAACCGATCCTTGCTGAAGTTCTTCAATCTTTTTCGTTAATCGGGCTCTTTCGTCTAAAAGATTATGTACCGAAATAAGCACATCTTTTGGGTTCTTCAGTAAATCTTCAATACTAGATAATTTGTTCAGCTTATTGTTAATGAACAAGGAAGCTTCTTCCGAAGTAATGGCTTCAATACGTCTTACACCTGCTGCTACAGAAGATTCTGAAACTATTTTAAAGACACCAATTTGTGCTGTTGAAGGAACATGAATACCACCACAAAGTTCTACCGAATATTCAGGATCAAAAGTAATTACACGAACATTGTCACCGTACTTTTCACCAAACAAGGCAGTAGCACCTAATTTTAAGGCTTCGTCAATTGGGATATTTCTTTTTTCGTCTAGAACAATGTTCTCATGAATTTTAGAATTCACAATATCTTCTACTTTAGAAATTTCCTCATCCGTCATTTTAGCAAAATGAGAGAAATCAAAACGAAGAACTTTATCGTTCACCAAAGAACCTTTTTGAGCAATGTGATCACCTAAAACTTCTCTTAAGGCACTTTGTAATAAATGGGTAGCGGTATGATTATTAGCAGTAAGTTTTCTTTTTTTGGTATTAATGTGTGCCTTAACCGGTGCCGATAAATTACCCGGAAGGTCATACGTTAGGTGAATAATTAGATCGTTTTCTCTTTTTGTATCGAAAACAAATACCTTTTCACCCTCAAAATCTAAAGATCCGGTATCACCTACTTGGCCACCACCTTCTGGATAGAATGGAGTTTCGGCTAATACTAATTGGTAGAAGTCTTTCTTCTTTTCGGTGATTTTTCGGTATTTCACCAACTTTGTGGTCTTTTCGGTTTCATCATAACCCACAAATTCTACCGAAGTATGTGTGATAAGATCCGTCCAGTCTGATGTTTCTTGAGCTGCGGCACTTCTAGAACGTTCTTTTTGTTCAAGCATGGCTTTCTTAAAACCTTCTTCGTCAATATCTAAACCGTTTTCACGGGCTATCAATGCTGTTAAATCGGTAGGAAAACCAAAAGTATCGTACAACTCAAAAACTACTTTACCACTAATTTTAGTTTCGGAAGACTTTTTACTTAACTCAATAATTTGATCTAATTTCTTAATTCCTAAGGTTAAGGTTCTTAAGAAGGTTGCTTCCTCTTCTTTAACTACATTTTTTATAAAATCTTGCTGCGCTACCACGCTTGGAAATACATTCTCAAATTGTTCCGCCAAAATATCTACCAATAAGTACAAGAAAGGCGAATCAATATTTAAGAACGTGTATCCATAACGAACGGCTCTTCTTAAAATTCGTCGGATTACATAACCCGCACCGGTGTTAGAAGGCAACTGGCCGTCTGCAATGGTAAAGCTAATGGCACGGATGTGGTCTGCCATTACGCGAATGGCAATATCTATTTTTTCGTCTTGGCCATAATCCACGTCTGCTTGTGCCGCAATAAATTGGATTAAGGGTTGAAAAACATCGGTATCGTAATTGGATTTTTTATTCTGAACAGCTAATGCTAATCGTTCAAAACCCATTCCCGTATCAATATGTTTAGACGGTAGCTCCACTAAAGAACCGTCTGCTTTTCTATTGTACTGCATAAAAACTAGGTTCCAGATTTCAATCACTAATGGATCGTCCTGGTTAACCACATCTCTACCCGGCACTTTAGCAATATCTTCTTTATCACGAAGGTCTATATGTATTTCGGAACATGGGCCACAAGGACCTTGCTCCCCCATTTCCCAAAAATTATCTTTTTTATCGCATTTAATAATTCTTTCGGCGGGAACAATTTTATTCCAAAGTTCAAATGCTTCGCTGTCTTCCGCTAAACCATCTTCCTTATCGCCTTCAAAAATTGTAATGTATAATTTCTCTTCTGGTAGTTTATATTCCTTGGTTAATAATTCCCAAGCCCATTCAATAGCTTCTTTTTTGAAGTAATCGCCAAAAGACCAGTTTCCTAGCATTTCGAACATGGTATGGTGATAAGTATCCACACCTACTTCTTCTAAGTCGTTGTGCTTACCGGAAACACGCAAACATTTTTGAGTATTGGCTATTCGTGGAGAAGAAGGCGCTGTATTCCCAAGAAAACAGTCCTTAAATTGGTTCATGCCCGCATTATTGAACATTAATGTAGGGTCATTCTTTACCACAATAGGTGCAGATGAAACAATTTCGTGTGATTTAGACTCGAAAAAGTCTAAGAATTTTTGACGGATATCAGCAGCTTTCATTAAGTTTTCCACAATTTAAATTGCTATCTTTATCTTACCTGTTATAAAAAGTTATAACAAATCGATAAATTGCAAACTTGTTTGTTTTCCAAATTCGTTCAGGGAGGCAAATTTAGAATAATTTAACGTATCGGCACATGGCAAGGATAAAATATTACTACGATACTCAAAAATGTAAATACGAAAGGGTAAAAACTAAGCCCTCGGATATTGCATTGAGTATTTTAGGATTCCTTTCAGTTTCTCTTTTATTCTCAATAGGCTTATTATTTCTATATCATAAATACTTCCCCTCTCCGCAGGAAACTATTCTTATGAACGAGAACGAGGAATTGGTAGAGAATTTTAATAGCATTTCGGAAGAAATAGAAGAAATGAATTTAATGCTTCACTCTTTACAAGATAGAGATGCTAAAGTATATAGAATGGTAACTGGCGCGGATTCTTTACCAGAGAGTATTAGAAACCCGGGGATTGGTGGTGCTATTAAATACCAAAACATTCTAGAAAAAGGCTTCGATTGCAGTAAACTTATTGTTGATCGTATGAATAAAGTGGATGAACTGAAACGCAAAATGTACATCCAGACTAAATCGTACGATGATATTATTAAAGTTGCCCGCAAAAAAGAAGAAATGTTGGCGTCTATGCCTGCTATTCAGCCGGTATCTAACAAAGAACTGAAAAGATTGGCTTCTGGTTACGGTTTACGAATTCATCCTATTTACAAAGTGAAAAAGATGCATTGGGGCACCGATTTCTCTGCACCTAAAGGAACGCCTGTTTACGCTACCGGTGACGGCGTAGTGAAATACACCAAAAGTAGTTACGGTGGTTATGGTAAACACATTTTAATTGACCACGGCTTTGGTTACCAAACACAATACGCCCATTTACAGCGTTTTGTAGTAAAGTCTGGCGAAAAAGTTAAACGTGGTGAGTTAATTGGTTATGTAGGCAATACCGGTTCTTCAACCGCGCCGCATTTACATTATGAAGTGATTCATAACGGCAAAAAAGTAAATCCAATTCACTATTTCTTCAACGATTTAGACCCAGAACAATACGAACAAATTCTTAAGCTTTCTTCTATAGAAAACCAATCACTTTCTTAAGAATACATTTATACAATACAATACTTCTTTTTTTAGAATGGAATAGTAAATTGTAGCTATGATTAATAAGTTCATAGCTACAATTTTCCTTTTAGGGCTTTTCTCTACCATTAGCCAAGCACAATCCTTACGTATTAAAGCGGTTGGTGATATTATGATGGGTTCTTACACACCATCTACTTTATTACCACCAGACAGCGGTAAAATCTTTGTAGATTCCATTGCCGCTTATTTAGACTCGGCAGACGTTACTTTTGGTAACTTGGAAGGTGTTTTTGTTACCGAAGGAATTGAACCCGTAAAATGCAGACCTGAATCGCGAGAAGCCAAACGCTGTTACGAATTTGGAATGCCTGCTACTTCAGCCCCTCGCTTAAAAGAAATGAACTTTGATTTGCTAAGTCTAGACAACAATCATGTCTCGGATTATGGCGACCCCGGTATTATCTATACAAAATATTTACTAGACAGTTTAGGCATTGACTATGCTGCCAAAAAAACGCCTATCTTAATTGACCGAGATAGTATAAAAATTGGTGTAGTAGCTTTTGGATTCTCTTCCGTGAGTTACCACGTTGGTGACATTAAAAATGCCAAAGAAATAGTGGCTAGCCTAAATGAAATTGCAGACATTATAATTGTTAGTTTCCATGGTGGTGCCGAAGGAAGTAATGCACAACATACGCCAAATGAAATTGAGAAATTCTACGGCGAAAACAGAGGTAATGTGATTGCATTCGCCCATGCGGTAATTGATGCCGGTGCAGATGTAGTTATTGGCCATGGCCCACATGTTTTACGCGGTGCAGAATTGTACAAAAACAAGTTAATTGCCTACTCGCTGGGTAATTTTCTAACTTATGGGAATGTAAACATTACCGGCATTAAAGGAACTGGCGCAATTTTAGATATAGAAATAGACATTACAACAGGAGATTATATTAAAGGTAAAATTATAGGCGCTAAACAATTAAGACCCGGCATTGCTTATTTTGATCCTGAAAACGCCGCTTTCAAAATCATAAAAGAGTTAACCTTGAACGATTTCCCTAATAATGGCCTTAATTTTATAGATGGTAAACTTCTAATTAAAGAATAGATGCCTTACAAAGAACGAGAAATTGAGAAAATGTATTATTCCATTGGGGAAGTATCTAAACTGTTAGATGTGGCCCCTTCTCTGTTGCGTTTTTGGGAAACCGAGTTTGATGTGATTAAACCCAAAAAGAACAAAAAGGGAAACCGAATGTTTACCCAGCAAGACATTAAAAACCTGCAAACTATTTACCATTTGGTAAAAGGACGTGGTTTTACCTTACAAGGCGCTAAAGAATATTTAAAAACTGACCGTAAGAAAATAGACACTAACCTAGAAATGATTGATGCCTTAAAGAAAATCAAACATTTCTTAATCGATATAAAAGACAAAATCTAACTTTTAGCTTCAATTTTTAACTTTTCATGAATACAGATGAGCTCAGAAACCTCTTGGCCATTACATTAGTACCTGGCGTTGGTAACTTTACCATAAAACAATTATTAAGTTATTTTGGCAGCGCACAACAGATCGCAACTAAAACCAAAGGCGAATTACTGAAAGTACCCACCATTGGTGAAAAAACGGCACTCAAAATCTTAGAATTTAAAGCGCATTTAGAACAAGCAGATGCCATTCTAGAGAAATGCTCAAGCAGCAAAGCTCAAATTATATCTTATATAGACCCAGAATACCCCAAGAACCTAACCCGCTACGACGATGCTCCGTCACATTTGTATGTAAGAGGTACACAAAACCTAAACACCAAAAGGAAAGTAAGCATTGTGGGCACCCGCAACGCCAGCCCGTATGGTAAAGAAGTTACCGAAGAAATTGTTGCTGAACTGAAAGAATACAACCCCATAATTGTAAGCGGCATGGCTTACGGCATTGATATTTTAGCGCACCGTGCCGCCCTTCAGCATAAGTTAGAAACGATTGGGGTTGTCGCTAGTGGACCAGATGTGATCTACCCACCCGAACACATTTCTACCGCCAAAGAAATGGTAAACAATGGGGCAATTTTATCGGAATTGCCGCCGGGCATAAAACCAGAACCACACTTCTTCCCGGCCAGAAACCGAATAATTGCCGGCTTAGCCGATGTTGTAATTGTAGTAGAAGCTGCCGAAAAAGGCGGAGCTTTAATCACGGCAGAAATTGCCAGTTCTTACAACATTGAAGTCTATGCCGTACCTGGAAACATTAACCATAAATACTCTAGAGGCTGCAATAAAATCATACAGAACCACATTGCTAAAATTTTTACTTCTACCGAAGAGTTAGTAGAATACCTGGGCTGGAAAGACGAAGACACGCGGAAAACCGAGGCTTAAAAAAGTGATCGATCTTAGTGGACTAAACGAACAAGAGCTTTTGACTTATAACTGCTTGTTGGACAAAGAAAGTTGTACGATAGACAACTTAAGTAGGGAATTACGCATAGAACTGAACAAACTAGCTGGAATACTTCTATCGCTAGAATTTCAGGATTTAATTGAGCCTTTACCGGGCAAAAAGTTTAAGGTGAAATAGTATAAAACACCTTTCTTTAAACTAAAAAATTTTAACTACGAAGAAACGCACTCCTTTGACATAATTGCTAAAAAATGGAAAGAAGATAAAGACGCCTTCTAGAAGAGCAGCTAATTTCGAAAGATCACTTTAAACTTCAACTTAATGATATAATACATAGAATTTAAAGATTATTGATTTATATAAAAGTAACCCGTATCAAAAGAACAGCTTTTCAAGTATTCGAAAGGAAAATTTTAATGCAAATAAATGAAGAAGAAAGGATATTCGTTTAGTTTTTTTAAAAACAAACTACTCATGAATACCTCATAAATGTTCACGTTTTTTACTTGTTCATAAAAAATGAACAAGCTATATTTATGAACAAATGAGAGATGACATTATAAATATTGCATTAGAAAACATTCGAAAAGAACTTCCTTTTCAGTTTCACTATACGCCAAACACACATTTGGATGGGACAATCACTATTAACACTGATCAAAAACAATATCATTTTTTTATAGCGATAAAGAAAGAAGTGCAGCATTATGTTGTTATACAATTAGACGAACTCAAACGGAAATACACAGACGTACTCTTGATAGCTGAACGAATCCCAGACAAAGTTAAAATTGATTTAAGAGGACGTAAAATACCATACATAGAAGCGAATGGAAATGTTTATATAGAGAAGGATAACATTTTCTTGTTAATGGATACACACAAACCACTTCATTTAACTAAAGAAAAAGGTAATAGAGCATTTACTAAAACAGGTTTAAAGGTACTCTTTCATTTTTTACTGAAACCAGAGCTCGTTAACAGAACTCAGAGGGAAATTGCAGAATATACAGGAGTAGCTTTAGGGAACATACCGCAGGTTTTAGAAGGCTTAAAAACAACAGGGTACATATTACCTGTAAACAAAAAAGAATATATCTGGGAAAACAGAAAAGAACTTTTATTTCGCTGGATAGAAAACTATCAAACCATCCTTAAACCCGCATTGAAAAAAAAAACGTATCAAATGGGGCTGAATTGGAAAGAAATTCAGTTGAACGAAGGCATTGCTACTTGGGGAGGGGAACCTGCTGCTGATATATTGACAAATTATTTAAGGCCTGAAAAATACATTCTTTATACAAATGAAGGACAAGCCACTTTGATCAAGAATTATAAACTTCAGCCAAAAAAAGAAGGTGATTTGGAAGTAATAGAAATGTTTTGGAACAAGGAAATTAACACCAAAACGGCACCACCTATAATAGTTTATGCAGAGCTGCTAATTAAAGGAGGAAAAAGAAACAAAGAAACTGCTGAAATGATATTTAATGAGTACATCCAACCAAACTTATAAAGAATTAGCCATACCTCATTTTTCAGAAGTTTTTCACCTAATTGATACTGTAATGCAGCAATATAAAGTCCCTTATTATCTAATAGGAGCAAGTGCAATTGCCTTAGAATTGCTTAAAGCAAATATTAAACCGAGTAGAGGTACAAAAGACATTGATTTTGCTATCATGATTTCTACAATTAGAGATTACGAAGAGATTGGAAAAGCTTTAGAAACAAAAGGTTTTCGTAAAGCAAAAGAACCATGGACTTATTACTTCCAGAAAGACAATGTAGTTATAGACTTATTACCATTTGGTCAAATAGAAGAAAACGATACAGAACATTTCAACAAAAGGTATTCAGATCTGCATATTATAGGATTTCAAGAGGTATTAGAATCACCATCCTCAGTACAAATAGAAGACAAATGGGTTAATATCCCTCCTTTGGCCGGAATGATACTTTTAAAATTAATTGCATGGAGCGATAGACCAGAAGAAAGAGATAGTGATTTGGGAGATATTCTATAAATTATTGAGCATTTCTATGATATTGAATTTGACAAAATAACCGAAGAGCATTATGATACATTGATTACCGAGAATTTTGATGAGAAAATAATAGCGGCAGAAGTACTTGGTAGAGAAGCTAGAAAACACCTAAATAAGTCGCGTCTTTTTAATGAACGTATTCAAAAAATAGTTTCAGAAAACCTTACTGAAATTCATCTTTCAAAAATTGCAAAAGAATGGGCAAGACAATCTGGAAATGATATTGAGTATTCTTATAGCTTGTTATCAGCTTTTCAAAAGGGTATAAAAAAGGAAGTGAAACGTAATAACTTCCTTATAATATAAGATTCCTAAAACCTATCTCTAGAATTCCAGGATTTGATTGAACCTTTACCGGGCAAAAAGTTTAAAGTGAAATAAGCTTACATACTGCCGCTTACAAAAACTGTTGTTAGGTTATTGAAAAGCCCATTTGCTCTAACTATCTTGCTTGTATAGATTAGATAGTTAGTTACTTTAATACAGAGTCATATATTAGCTATGATTTAAGAAAATTAACCTATGAAAGAAATTTCAAAAATAGACACATCTATAGAAGAAGAAATCAAGAAGGCGCTTGAGAACTCATTTGAGTCTAAACGAAAAAGGATTTTTTCAAAAATTTTTAGTGCTGCTTTGGGAAGCGTTCCTTGGGTTGGAGGTTTTCTTAGCGCTATGGCTGACTTCAAATCAGAAGAGGGCCAAGTGAAGAATAATGAACTTTACAAACGTTGGCTTGCTGAGCATACAAATAAAATAAAGTTATTAGGCGAAACATTGATTGACGTAGTTAAAAAAATTGATGAATTTAACGATGATATTAATGAAAGATTAGAAAGTGAAGAATACTTACAAATTATTAGAAAGTCATTTCGCAGTTGGGACAACTCTGACACAAACGAAAAAAGAGAATTAATACGGAAATTACTAATCAATTCAGGTACGCAGAATTTAGTCCCGGATGATTTGATTAGACTTTTTATAGATTGGATTAATTTGTATCACGAAATACACTTTTCTGTTATAAAAGTAATTTTTCAAAATCAAGGAGTAACGCGTCATGATATTTGGCAGCAGGTTAGTGGCAAAAATGTTCGTGAAGATTCTATGGAAGCTGATTTATTTAAATTACTGATTAGGGACTTAAGTACAGGGAGCGTGATAAGGCAATATAGACCAACAGATTATTACGGAAATTTTTTAAAATCTTCAAAAAGAAAAAAATCTGTAAGTGGAACATTAACGTCCGCTTTTGATAATGAAGATAGTTATGAATTGACAGAATTAGGAAAACAATTTGTTCACTATACGATGAATGAAGTTGTAAGAAAGATTGAATGAAACAAACTCACCGATATACAAAGTAGACAGAGTTTAATTTACACTACCTGAACTGCCATTGTGAACAATTTAAGTATGTAGCATTACATAGAAAACAAACAATGGAATTATATAAATGCATTATTGAAATAATTGACATGAATCTGATTCATTGTCTTATTCCAATAATTCTCTCTTTAATGCTTGTCGAATGCTTCTTCAAAAACCGATTTGAAACTAAAAAAGTATTGAATTTAATTCGCTGGACAATCATTCTTTATACTTTAATTACTGGGCTTTCTATTTGATTGGGATGACTTTAAAACCAGAAGAATATGTTTTTATAGACTGAACAACTGGACCTTATAAAATTGCATACTGGACAATGTTCTTATCAGCTTTAATTTTGCCATTCACTTTATTCATCAAAAAATTAACATTAAAATATTGGTATGTTCTTATAGTAGTATTCGGAATGAAAAGCGGGTTTTATTTTGAGCGTTTTGTGATAATGTCAACTAGTTATCATCATAATTATCTAACCGAAAATAGAAGACCTGAAATTATGAATTCATTCACATTAGGGATTGCAATGTTATTTCTACAAGGAATTATAATTACAATTCTAGCTTTAGGTATTTTTGAAATAATTAAACAAAAAAGTGTGCGTAATACTTTAAAATAGTGTCTTACTTAGAGCTTAAGAAAAACCTAATACAAAAAAAACACCCACTCGTCCTCGTTTGCAACGGGGACTGACGAGAAACGCGATTGTATCGCACTATAACACAAAAAAACAATCAACCCTGTGTATTACAGAAGGTTGTTTGAGAATAGCGTTTGTAAGCTATAAGATTCCTAAAAACCTCCACAAATAAAAAAGCCGGTATTGTTGTAAGTCAGGCTTGCTTCCTTATATAAGTTTGTTCAGAATCACTTCTTGAACTGAGCCTTAAGCTCTTCAATATCAATGTTCTTAACTCATTAAAGAAACAAACAATCTGCATTAACTTTCATAAAACACACTTTTTTTTGATTATAAGCGGTCTTAGTATTTAGAAAACTGCATAAAACGTAAATAGCATCACAAAAGCTACCATATCTCAACGCTTTTTGTATTTTTGAGATATGGGTATCATTTCTTCAAATATGGATCGCATAGTTTCGCTTTGCGCTAATCACCAAGTCGAAAAAATGTACTTTTTTGGATCTGCCGAAACCGATGCCTTTAATGAAACAAGCGATGTTGACTTGTTAGTTTCCTTTAGAGATTTTGATATTAAACAATACTTTTCAAATTATGTAGACCTGAAATCAAAACTTGAAGCCCTTTTAAAACGAAAAGTAGATTTGGTTGAAGAACAAACATTAAAAAATCCAGTCTTAATTCGTTCAATTGAAAGATCAAAGAAATTGATTTAAACGAGATGAAAGCTTTGAAAATTTAATTAAAGACGCTCGTGCAATCGTAGGATTAAGAAACCAAGTAATTCATGCTTACGACGGTATTTCGGATGAAAATATTTGGTCGATATTAATCAACCATTTACCTCAATTGAAGAACGAGGTAATTAAGTTATTAAAAAATTAATCGTCCCTAGTCGGTTAGGCAATTCTGACTCAGTTTTCCTCTCAACCTAACTACAAATAAAAAAGCCCGACTTGTTGTAAGTCAGGCTTCCTTATATAAGTTTGTTCAGAATTACTTCTTGAACTGAGCCTTAAGCTCTTCAATATCAATGTTCTTAACTACAGGTTGTACCTGTATTTGCTTCAACACCTCTTTACGGTTGTTCGCTCTTGCTTTATTCTTCTTAGCCTTTCTAACTAATTTAGTACTTGCCATCTCTCTAAATCTTTAACGGTTGCAAAAATACATTTATTTAAATAAAATGCAGAATTTTTTCCTACATTTTTAACAATCCATACTTCAATATGCAATATATAGCTCTAAAGCCATCTTTAGCGCCAATTTTCTTCCCTTCTTCATAGGTTCTTCCGTAGTAAGATATTCCTACTTCGTAAATTCTAATTTTTGGAATTCTAGAAATCTTGGCCGTAATCTCAGGCTCAAACCCAAATCTGTTTTCCTTCAGTTGAATTCCTTGAATGGTTTTGGTATCGAACAACTTGTAGCACGTCTCCATATCGGATAGATTAAGGTTGGTGAACAAATTAGATAACGACGTAAGGAATTTATTACCGATGGTATGCCAGAAGAACAAGATTCTGTGCGGGTTACTTCCCATAAATCTTGAACCATACACTACATCTGCAAAACCTTCTATAACGGGTCTTAACAAAGCATTGTATTCTCTTGGGTCGTATTCTAAGTCTGCATCCTGAATAATTAAATATTCGCCTGTAGCTTTAGAAATACCGGTATGAAGCGCCGCTCCTTTACCCTTATTCACTTCATGTTCAAAATACTGGATGTTCACATCCGGATTACCTTGCATGTAGCGTTCAATTGCTCCTTTGGTATCGTCTTTAGAGCAATCGTTTACAATGATTAATTCCTTTTCTATAGCGTTGACTAATTCTACCGATTTTACCTTATCTAAAATCAAATGAATGGTACGCTCTTCATTATAGGCCGGAATAACTATGGAAAGCTTTTTCAATCTATCTTTTTTTATGCGACTAGCTCAGCTTCGTCTCTTTCTACACGTAAATTATCTATTATAAACTTTTGACGATCTGGGGTATTTTTCCCCATAAAGTATTTTAATATCTCATCAATAGAAATCCCCTGACGAAGCATTACCGGTTCTAAACGAATATCTTCACCAATAAAACCACCAAATTCATCCGGTGAAATTTCTCCCAATCCTTTAAATCGGGTTATTTCAGGTTTACCCTGCAACTTTCTTATGGCCGCTTGTTTTTCGGTTTCAGAATAACAATAAATGGTTTCTTTCTTATTTCTAACCCTAAAAAGCGGTGTTTCTAAAATATACACATGCCCTTCCTTTACTAAGTCTGGAAAGAATTGCAGAAAGAACGTTAACAACAATAATCGAATATGCATACCGTCTACATCGGCATCGGTAGCTACTACAATTTTATTGTAACGCAAGTTATCTAAACCATCTTCAATATTTAAGGCATGCTGCAATAAATTAAACTCTTCATTTTCGTAAACCACTTTTTTGGTTAAACCATAACAGTTTAACGGTTTACCTCTTAATGAAAATACAGCTTGCGTTTGTACATTTCTGGCCTTGGTAATACTACCGCTGGCAGAATCCCCTTCGGTAATAAATATGGTAGAATCGTAACGATTCTCTTTACTGTCTTCGTCTAAATGAACCCTACAATCTCTTAATTTTTTATTATGAAGATTGGCTTTTTTAGCTCTTTCGTTGGCAATTTTCTTAATGCCGGCAATGTCTTTCCGTTCTCTTTCAGACTGAAGAATACGTTTTTGAAGCGCTTCTGCTACGTCTGAATTTCTATGCAGGTAATCGTCTAATTCTTTCTTTAGAAAATCGGTTATAAACCCTCTAATGGAAGGACTATCTGGCCCCATGTTTTGTGAACCTAACTTGGTTTTTGTTTGCGATTCAAAAACCGGGTCTTGTACACGCACACTAATAGCGCCCACAACAGCCTGACGGATGTCTGCTACTTCAAAATTCTTGTTGTAGAATTCTCTTATTACTTTAACAATGGCTTCTTTAAACGCATTAAGGTGCGTACCGCCTTGTGTAGTAAACTGCCCGTTTACAAAAGAGTAATATTCTTCACCGTATTGATTACCGTGTGTAAGGGCTATTTCTATATCGTCTCCTTTTAAATGAATAATAGGGTAACGGCATTCTTCTTCTTTAATTTTTCGGCCTAAAAGATCTAAAAGCCCTTTTTCTGAATGGTATTTACTGCCATTAAAAATAATGCTTAAACCAGAATTTAAATAGGCGTAATTCCAGATTTGGTCGTCTAAATACCCCGGTATAAAATGGAAGTTCTTAAATATGGTTTCGTCCGGAATAAAACTTACCCGTGTACCGTTTCTTAAGGTAGTTTCCTCGTCTGGATATTCCTTAGTCAGTTCACCGCTTTTAAATTCGGCTACTCTAGTTTTACCATCTCTAACAGATTGCACTCTAAAATACTGAGCCAAGGCATTTACCGCTTTTGTACCTACCCCATTTAACCCAACCGATTTCTGAAAGGCATTAGAGTCGTACTTACCACCGGTATTAATTTTAGACACACAGTCTACCACTTTACCCAAGGGAATACCTCTTCCGTAGTCTCTAATATCTACTTTTTGGTCGGTGATTTTTACTTCAACTGTTTTACCGTAACCCATTACGTGTTCGTCTATACAGTTGTCTAAAATCTCCTTAACTAATACATAAATACCATCGTCTTTGGAAGAACCGTCTCCCAGCTTACCAATGTACATTCCCGGACGAAGCCTAATATGCTCTTTCCAGTCCAGCGATTTGATACTGTCTTCGGTATAGTTATGATCTGCCATAAAGACTAAAATACTAGCTATTTAAGCCAGTTACAATTATAATTATTAACAATACGGCTTTGTAGCCTGTTTTTGTGTTTTACCCTTCTAATTCCAACCACCTTTCGGTCTTGGTATCTATTTCTGTAGAAAGTTTTTCGTATTCGGCAGAAACGGTTACAATTTCTTCAGGATTGGTTAAGGCAGAAAGCTTTTCTTCTAAGCCTTTTTTCTTTTCTTCCAGTTTAGGAATTTCTTTTAAAAGATTATCCAGCTCAGTTTTCTCTTTGTAAGAGAGCTTATTCTCGTTGGTGGTTTTGGCTTTTTCTTTATCCTTATTGTTTTGCTCTTCTTTTTTACGCTGAATTTCTTCTTTCTCGCGTTCTAATTTATCGGCTCTGTAATCACTGTAACCGCCGTTAAAATCTCTAATCACACCATTTCCTTCAAAAATAAATAAGTGCTGGCACAATTTATCAATCAAGAAACGGTCGTGAGAAACCAACACCAAACAACCACCAAAGTTTTCTAAGAAATCTTCTAACACGTTAATGGTTAAGATGTCTAGATCATTGGTAGGCTCATCTAGAATTAAAAAGTTGGGGTTCCCCATTAAAACGGTTAATAGATTTAACCTTCTTTTTTCGCCACCACTTAAGGTAGAAAAATAAGAATATTGCTGTTTAGAGTCGAATAAGAAACGTTCTAACATTTTAGAAGCCGAAACCTGAACACCGTTGGAAAGCGTAATAAATTCTGCCTTGTCTTTAACGATGTCAATAATTCGTTTGTCTTCTTTCATTTCTAAACCCATCTGGTTGAAATACCCAACCGAAAGCGTTACGCCTTTGTCAATTTCACCAGAATCCGGAGACAATCCGCCGGTAAGTAGATTTAGAAAAGTGGTTTTCCCCACACCATTTGGACCAACAATACCTAAACGTTCCCCTCTAATAAAGGTATAAGTGAAATCATTTAGAACCGTAAGTCCCGGGAATGCTTTAGAAACTTTCTTCAGCTCTATAATTTTTTTACCCATACGGGCGAAAGAGACATCCAATTCTAAACCATCGTCGTTGTTTTTCTTGGTTGCTTTTTCTTTAATGCCTTCAAAAGCTTCAACCCTGTATTTGGCTTTGGTACCACGGGCTTTAGGTTGTCTACGCATCCACTCCAGTTCCTTTTTCATCAAGTTCTGGGCTTTGTCAACTTGTATATTTTCAGTCTGAATACGTTCTTCTTTTTGAGTTAAATATTCAGAATAATTTCCTTGGTATTTAAAAAGCGTATTTCTATCTATTTCTATAATAGAGTTACACACGTTTTCTAAGAAATAACGGTCGTGCGTTACCATTAACAAGGTAGTGTTAGACTTAGAAAGGAAGTTTTCTAACCATTCTATGATGTCCATATCCAAGTGGTTGGTAGGCTCATCTAAGATTAAGAAATCGGGTTCGTCTAAAATAATTTGAGCTAGGGCCAAACGCTTTTTTTGCCCACCCGAAAGAATAGACACTTTCTTTTTAAAATCGTCTAAATGCACTAATGTCAAAGCTTCTTTCACTCTAGAATCGTAATCCCAAGCGTTTAAGCTATCCATTTTGTCCATCGCATCTTGAAACTTGTCAATATCCTCTGGATTCAACAAGGCTTCTTCGTAATTCAAGATGGCTTTAGAAATTGCTTCCTGACCAATTAAAGCGGTTTCTAAAATGGTAAGGTCTTTTTCAAAATCGGGCTCTTGTTTCAGAAAAGAAACTTTTAAATCGTTTCTGAAAGCACACGATCCAGAATCGGGTGTTTCTTCTCCCGAAATAATGCGCAGTAAGGTAGATTTACCGGCACCGTTTTTAGCGATTAACGCTACTTTTTCGCCTTTGCTTAAGCCGAAAGATATATTATCGAAAAGGTCTTTTGTTCCGTAGGATTTAGACAGCTTTTCTACTGAAAGAAAATTCATTAACTAATTATATTATAAGGTATTATTCGGGGGATTTCTGATTAAAACAAACCTAGAAAACCGTCTTTTTTCTTCTTTTTGGAAGAATCTCTTAACATGGAATCTTTTTGTAATGAATCGGCATGTAATTTCTGTTTCCCTATAGAATCTACTTTTGGTTTCTCAATAGGTTCAGGTGCTGGTGGCGGAGTTTTCTCTACTTTTTCAACAACTTCAATTTCAGAAATAACAGTATCCATTAAAACAGAATCAACTGAAGCACTATCTGTTAACAAATATTGATTTCGGCTTAAAAACTGTTTTAGAGCTGTAAGTTTTATTTTTTTCTTATCGTAGCGAATAAAAAGATTACAGTCTGTAGAATCAATTCGGTACATATAAATTCTTTTGCCGTCTACCTTTATTGAGTCTTGCAAAACCTTATAATAGTCTTGGCAATTTTCTGTTAAAGGAATCGTTTCAGAATCTAGGAACTTACAAGAAAAGGCAGATATTAAACAAATAAGTAGAATTATATGTTTAGCAATTTTTAGTAGCATGAAATAAGATGTATTTTCATCGAAAATTACGACTTCTGAATCAATTTTAGTTAAGCTGAAGGAAAAACTTAATCATGAAAATCATTTGTGTTGGTAAAAACTACTCCGAACATATAACGGAAATGAAAAGTGAAGCACCTACTTCACCGGTTATCTTTTTTAAGCCAGACACCGCTTTACTGAAAAATAATCAAGCTTTTTACCACCCTTCTTTCTCAGAAAACATTCATTACGAAGTTGAATTGGTACTTAGAATTAGTAGAGAAGGCAAACTGATTGAAGAAAAGTTCGCCCATAAATATTTTGACGCCATTGGTTTAGGCATCGATTTTACAGCCAGAGATATTCAGGAAGAAGCCAAAAAGAAAAGTTTGCCTTGGGCCATTGCAAAAGGGTTTAACCATTCTGCTCCTATTTCCGAATTTATTCCCGTAGAAGAATTTAAAGACGTAAACAACATTTCTTTTTCCTTAGAAAAAAATAATACGTTGGTACAGAAAGGAAACAACGCCAACATGATTTTTTCTTTTTCTAAAATACTAGCTTACATCTCGCAATTTATAAACCTTAAAAAAGGAGATTTTATCTTTACCGGAACACCAAGCGGTGTAGGTAAAATCTCTATAGGCGACCAATTAACAGGTTACATTGAAACCAAAAAACTACTAGACTTTGAAATTAAATAAACTGTCCTTTATTGTATTCTTACTAATTTTTCAATTTCAAACTGTTTTTGCACAAGCTGTTGAGGAAGATTATTACCTCTTCCCTATCCGTCCGGGAGAAATAAATCACTTGGCCGGTACTATGGGTGAATTACGCCCCAACCATTTTCATGGTGGTATAGATATTAAAACTGGCGGAAGAGAAGGTTTGCCTGTTTACGCCGCTGCCGATGGATATGTGAGTCGCATAAAAATTTCGCCTTACGGATATGGACATGCCTTGTATGTAGAACACGCCAACGGAACCAGTACGGTTTATGGCCATTTAAGAAACCTGAACAAGGAAATTGGCGACTATACCCGCAACATGCAATACAAAAACGAGTCGTATGAAGTAGATCTTTATTTGCGAAAAACGGATCTTCCGGTAAAAAAAGGAGACATCATTGCTTATTCTGGCAATACAGGTGGTTCTTCTGGCCCACATCTTCATTTCGAAATAAGAAACAAATACGAAGAACCTGTTAACCCGCTACAATTCGATTTTAAAACGGAAATCAAAGACAATATTGCACCACAAATTTATAACCTTTCCTTAACCCCATTAAGTGAAGAAAGTAGAATTAATGGTCTGTTTGAAAAAGCCTATTTTAATCCGGTTAAAGGCACTAATAACCAATACCACATAAGAGACACAATTTATGCTAATGGCAAAATAGGAATTGCTATTAAAGCCAATGACCTTTTAAACGGAGTAGGCAACAGAAATGGTGTTCCTATAATAGAGTCTTATTTAAACAATGAACTTTTATACCGTTTCGAAATGGAAAAATTTGCTTTCTGGAGACAGAAGCAAATTAACATTTTAGTAGACTACCAAGATTATTACGACGGTAAAGGACGTTACCAAAAACTGTTTCAGGAAAATGGCGTTACCGTTTACAGCTCTCAACCTGTGGTAGACAATGGTGTTTTAAACCTGAAAGAAGGTGTTCACCAAGTGAAGTTGCTTTTAAAAGATATGTACGGCAATGAAACCACACTTACGGCTGTCATAAAAACCATAAAACCGAAAGAAGAAGAATTAACTCTAGTGCCCGCGCCCGACAATTACCTAGGTCATTATTCCATTTTCCGTAATTTTATGGTGTTCACTTCTTTTGAACCGGAATACAAGGAACCCATTACCATTTATTACAATGGTTTTCAGAAGTCAACAAAATTACCGGCAACCGTTACACAGTCTGGCAATATTTACATCTGGAATCTTGCCAATGGAATACCAGATTCTGTTCAGTTTAAAAAACACAGCATGCCCGTAAGAAACTTAATTGTTGCAATTCCCAACAAGGTGCAAACCAAGAAAGTAGGAAATACTTACATTACTTTCTCAAAAAACACGCTATTCGACACCCTTTATTTGGAAATACTAGAACAAGAAAATACTTTTACAGTTGGTTCTGAGAAATACCCCTTGGCTAGCTCCTTAAAAATCACGCATACTACATCTTTCGACTACCCTGAAAACGATAAAAAATCGGTTTACAAAGTTGACGGTACGGCGCGTAACCCCAAATATTCTTTCGAAAAAACCTACTGGTCGGGTAACCAAGCTTCCTTTAAAACCCGTTACATGGGAACATTCACCATTTTGGAAGACACCATTGCCCCAGCTATAAAAGTAATAAGACAAAATACGGAAGAATTAAAATTCAGGATTTCGGATAATTTATCTGGAATTAAATCCTACAAAGCCCACATCAACGACCAATGGTTGTTAATGGAATACGATTACAAACGGGCAACTATTATTTCAGAACGAAAAAACAACAAAATTCCTTTACGCGGAAAGTTTGTTTTAGAAGTTACAGACAATCAAAACAATACTAGTACTTACGAAACCGAATTATAAATGAGCCTTTCCATAGGAGATAAAGCACCTTCGTTTTCATGCCCAGACCAAGAGGGAACCCTTAGAACGTTAGAAGAATTTAAAGGCCAAAAGCTGGTTCTTTACTTCTACCCTAAAGACCAAACGCCTGGCTGTATTAAAGAAGCTTGTAATCTTAGAGACAATTACAATTTACTCCTTTCAAAAGGTTATGCTATCTTAGGGGTTAGTGTAGACGATGAAACGTCTCACCAAAAGTTTATTGCAAAGCATGAATTGCCTTTCTCGCTTTTAGCAGATACCCAACACAAAGTGGTAGAAGCTTATGCGGTTTGGAAAGAAAAAAACATGTACGGCAGAAAATTTATGGGTATTGTAAGAACCACTTTTATTATTAACGAAGAAGGTATTATTGAAGAAATAATAAATAAAGTAAAAACCGATGCTCACGCAGAGCAAATATTAAACGATTAGTTATACAAATATAGTAATGAGTACTTCAACACAAGAAAAGATAACAGAACTTGAAAAAGTTGCCTCACAGGTTCGAAGAGATATTGTAAGAATGGTTCACGGAGCCGGTTCTGGTCACCCAGGTGGTGGTTTAGGTTGTGCCGACTATTTGGTAGCACTGTACTTTCATATAATGAAACACAATACCAACTTTAGTATGGACGGTAAAGGCGAAGATTTATTCTTCCTTTCGAACGGACATATTAGTGCCGTACAATACAGTACTATGGCGCGCGCTGGTTATTTTGATGTTAAAGAATTAAGCACACACCGTAAAATCAATTCAAGATTACAAGGTCACCCAGCTACGGCTAAAGGGCTTGAAGGCGTTCGTATTGCTTCGGGTTCTTTAGGGCAAGCCTTATCGGTTTCTATTGGTGCCGCATTAACTAAAAAGTTAAACGGAGACAAAGGCATCGTTTTCACATTAATGGGTGACGGTGAAATTCAAGAAGGACAAGTTTGGGAAGCGGCTATGTATGCTGCGCACAACAAAGTAGATAACTTGATTGCAGCTGTAGATTGCAATAACGCGCAAATAGACGGTTCTGTAGACGAAGTACTTTCTCTATTAGACCTTAGAGCTAAATGGGAAGCTTTCGGTTGGGAAGTTATTGATTTAGAAGACGGTAACAACATGGAAGAAGTGGTGATTACTTTAGAAAATGCTAAAGAAATTGCAGGAAACGGTAAACCAATCATGATTCTTATGAAGACTGAAATGGGTTCTGGCGTAGACTTCATGATGGGATCTCATAAATGGCATGGTGTTGCTCCAAACGATGAGCAATTAGCTTCTGCCCTTTCACAACTAGAAGAAACAATGGGTGATTACTAATTGAAATCACTTAAACACATATCGTTATTAATTTTATTTCTTGGCTGTGTTTTCATTACGAAGGCACAGCAAAGAGAAGTACCCAAGAATACCCGCATTCTATTTGTTTTAGATGCTTCTGGCAGTATGTTGGCCGATTGGGAAGGCAAAAGACGAATTGATATTGCTAAGGAAGTACTTTCTAATATGATTGATACACTGGCCACAAAACCAAATGTATCAATGGCTTTACGTGTTTACGGACATCAGTATTCTAAAAAATTCGGAAATTGCCAAGACACTAAGCTAGAAGCTCCTTTTGCCCCTAATAATGCTAGACATATTAAACAAAAGTTGTACGACATTACACCACAGGGTGTAACGCCCATTGCTTATTCCTTACTTCAGTCTGCTTATGATTTTCCAGAATCGGATAAATACAGAAATGTAATCATTATTATCACCGATGGACTGGAATCTTGTGATGGAGACCCTTGTAAAATATCCGCAGCGCTACAGAAAAAAAAGATCTTCTTAAGTCCATTTATCATTGGTATTGGTTTAGAAAAAGACCTAACAAAAGCTTACGACTGTATGGGTAATTTTATAAATGCCTCTACTGTAAAAGACTTTAAATTGGTTCTTAATCAGGTTGTAGAACGCGCTACTACTGCCGAAACTAAAGTACGCGTAGACTTACTAGACTCTAAAGGAAAAGCAACCGTTACCAATGTTAATATGACCTTTGCTAATAACCTTACAGCCGTACCCGAATATGATTTTGTGCATTACCAAAAAGACGGTAAGTCAGATTATGTAAAGGTAGACCCCGTTCTTACTTATGCCATTCAAGTAAATACCATTCCTGAAATTTTAGAAAGAAACATCTATTTAGAAATTGGTAAAGAAAACATAATTAAAATACCCGTAATACAAGGTTCTTTAAAAACCCAAATGGGAAGTGCCAACGATTACAAAAACCTTAGAGTTCTAATTAAAAACCCAAAAAACCATGAAATTATTCATGAAATGGGAATTAACGAAACAGAGGATTTATTAGCCGGAACCTATGACATTGAAGTACTTACTCTACCCAGAACAAGCTTCAATGGTATTACAATTAAAGAAGGCGAAACACGTACATTAGACATTGACTCACCCGGTATTTTAAGTATCCCACTACCCAACCACGGTTTTGGAAGTTTGTACCAAATACACAACAACGGTAGAGAACAATTATTACTGAATTTTGAAGAAAATGCCCGTTCGGTGAGTTATGCAATTCAACCGGGCGATTATAAAGTTGTATTCCGAGCTAAAAATGCTTTAGGAAGTGAATACACTACTATTAAACGATTTACAATTAAACAAGGAGCATCAAGCTCCATCAAATTATTCTAGGTAATGAAAAAATTTGAATATACCGAAAAGAAAGATACTCGTTCGGGATTTGGCGCCGGTCTTTTAGAAGTAGCCAAACAAAATGAAAATGTAGTAGGCCTTTGTGCCGATTTAACTGGATCTCTAAAAATGGATGCCTTTCAAAAGGAGTTTCCAGAAAGATTCTTTCAGATTGGTATTGCCGAAGCCAACATGATTGGTATAGCTGCCGGTATGACTATTGGTGGTAAAATTCCTTACACAGGTACTTTTGCCAACTTCTCTACCAGCCGTGTGTACGACCAAATCCGTCAGTCGGTTTGTTACTCTGGTAAAAACGTAAAAATCTGTGCTTCTCACTCTGGCTTAACGCTAGGAGAAGACGGTGCAACACACCAAGTGTTAGAAGACATTGGTATGATGAAGATGTTACCCGGAATGACCGTAATTAATACTTGTGACTACAACCAAACGAAAGCAGCAACCATTTCTATTGCAGACCATGAAGGTCCTGTATACTTACGTTTCGGCCGTCCGGCTATTCCTAACTTCACCCCTGCTGATCAAAAGTTTGAAGTAGGTAAAGCCGTTTTATTAAACGAAGGTGCAGACGTTACCATCATTGCTACTGGGCATATGGTTTGGGAAGCCATTGAAGCCGGTTATATCTTAGAAGAAAAAGGTATTGATGCCGAAATCATAAACATACACACCATTAAGCCTTTAGACGGAGAAGCAATTCTTAAGTCGGTAAAGAAAACAAAATGTGTAGTTACTGCCGAAGAACACCAAATTGAAGGTGGGTTAGGTGAAAGCGTTGCCGGATTACTTTCTAGAAACACTCCTACTCCTATTGAATTTATAGGTGTTAAAGGCATTTTCGGTGAGTCGGGTAAACCAGCCGACTTAATGGTAAAATACGGTTTAACTAAAAACGAAATTGTTGAAGCGGCTTTAAAAGCTATTCAGCGAAAAGGATAAAAAGGATAAACCCTTTTAACTTATAGAGATGGCCTATTAACTGGGCCATCTTTTTTTATGTTTTTTTCTATTTCCTCCGAAAAAAAGACCGCTATTTTTCGGTCTGCCTTATTCAAAGTATATATTTAACCTCCTTTATGCCCATATATTACAGAACTTCTTATCTTTCAATTATGCTATACAAAACCACGCTTTTTTTTCTTGCTGCCTCTTTTATTTTTTCTTGCCAGCAAAATCCTGAATACCCTTTAGATAAAACCGACATAGAACCCACCGAAGCACCTGTAAAACTGATACCTACCAAAACTATTACTAAAGACCAACCACCACACCACATTAGTGATTTGCCCATCCCCAAACTGGTGGTTTTTGCTGGCGATACGGTTCCTTTAGAAAAAGAATACATTCGCGAAGCCTTAGAATATGAATTAGGCGTTAATGTTTTTAGGCATTCTAGAACCATAAATACTATTAAACAATTTAAGCGCTGGGAAAAATTTATAGGCGACATTTTAAAGGAAAATGGTGTACCCAAAGACTTTATATACCTGGCCGTAATTGAAAGTGAATTGGATAACACGGCGCATTCTGGGGCCGGTGCCATGGGCATGTGGCAAATTATGGAACCAACCGCTAAAGACTACGGGCTAGAAGTAAACAAAGACCAAGATATGCGCCGCGATCCCAAAGCCGCTACCATTGCGGCTTCAAAATATTTACTTTGGGCTTATAAAGAATTAAATAACTGGACGTTAGCAGCGGCTTCTTACAACCGCGGAAAATATGGGGTAGAACAAGCTTTGGAAGAACAGAAAGTAAACAATTTTTACGACTTACACTTAAACCCCGAAACTTCTAGGTATGTGTACCGCATTCTAGCTATGAAACTGATTTTAGAAAATCAGCAAGCTTACGGTTATTTTATAAACCAAAACGCAACCTACGAACCGCTAGAATTCACAACTGTATATGTAAAAGACGACATTAAAAACTTGGTAGACTTTGCCCAAGGAAACAACACTACCTACAAAGAGCTTAGAATCTTAAACCCGTGGTTTAATAACACCTCTAATTACCGTTTGCATGTGCCCAGAAAAGATTCTATAGCTATTAGATTGCCATCAGTTAAAACGGTAAAGTAGTGCCTAAACATTGTTTTTGGTTTTAAAGGGATTAGATTGAAGGTGGGTTTAAATGAATTATCATACAATATTCTTCACTAAAATGTACAGGAATAAAACGTACTAAAAATAGTTTTGTACAGTCATTTCCGTACCTCACCATAAATAATTATGGAATCATCAAAACAAGATAAAGCAAAAGAGATAATTGAGGAACGAGAACAAATAATTGCCTCACAAAAAGACAAAGAATCATTCTTTGACTTGTTGGTAAATGCCCCAAAGCCTAATACTGATTTACGTTCCGCAAAAAATGATTATGACAAATTAGGATTACCATGTCCGAAAAAGCTACCTTCTTTATAAGCATTATACTCTCTCTTCCATCTGGATACTAATTCTGGACGTAAACCCAGCTCATCTGTCTGAGACTTCACGTGCTGACTTTCCTGTAAGACATAGATTAACAGCCATCTCTTTAAATTCCATATCGTAGGATCTTCTTTCTTTTTTCATCTAATAGTAATTTAAACATTTTATAGCTTTTCTTACTGTCTAGTATAATGTAGCAGGATCAGAGAAATCACCTTAGATGTTGCACGCAAACTGCACAAAAAACTAAACATTGATGGGGATATTATTTTGCAGTGAAATAATTATACTACTAAAAAACCCCTCTTAACTTTTGTAGTTCTAAACCAACACAGAGTTACTTTTTTCCGCTTTCAATATTGGGTAACAACCCCGTAATAATCCCAATTAAAGGTAAAAAGGCACACACATTAAACACATATTCTATGCTAGTTTGATCGGCTAAACGTCCTAATAATGCAGAACCCAAACCACCCATTCCGAAGGCAAAACCAAAAAACAAACCCGCAACCATACCCACTTTACCCGGTAATAATTCGGTAGCATAAACTAAAATGGCTGAAAAAGCAGAAGCAATAATCACCCCAATAACTCCAGATAAAAACACAGTCCAGAATAAATTAGTATGTGGCAACAGTAAGGTAAAAGGCGCCGCTCCCAAGATAGAAACCCAAATCACTACTTTTCTACCAAAACGGTCACCCAATGGACCACCTATAATGGTTCCGGCAGCTACGGCAGCCAAAAACACAAACAAATAAATCTGTGATTGCTGAATACTTACATTAAACTTATCAATTAAGAAAAAGGTAAAATAACTTGTCATGCTGGCCATATAGAAATACTTAGAGAAAATTAAAACCAACAAAATCACTACCGAAACGGCCACTCTATTTTTAGACAATCCGTTGGTTATTTCTTCAATAGGCACGGTGCTTTTACGCTTTAAAAAAAGGTGTCCTTTGTACCATTTACCTATTTGTATTAAAACCAAAATGGCTACAACGGCGGCAATAGCAAACCAAATAATGTTAGACTGACCATAAGGCACAATAATTAAAGCCGCTAATAACGGACCAATGGCGCTACCTGCATTTCCGCCTACCTGAAAGATAGACTGAGCCAAACCACGTTGACCACCGGAGGCCAAATACGCTACTCTAGAAGATTCTGGATGAAAAACCGACGATCCCATTCCTATTAAACCCACCGAAAGTAAGATCATACCAAAGCTATAAGCCATGGACAAACACAACAAACCAATTAATGTAAAACCCATACCTATAGCCAAAGAGAAAGGTTTCGGGTATTTATCGGTATAGAAACCCACAAACGGTTGTAATAAAGAAGCCGTTAACTGAAAGGTGAAGGTTATTAATCCAATTTGTGAGAAGGAGAGTTCAAACTTTTGCTTAAACATAGGATACACGGCGGGTATCACCGACTGCATCATGTCGTTTAGTAAATGTGTAAAACTGATGGTAAATAAAATAGAATATACCGTTTTCTGAACCCATTTTTTAGGTTCGGGAGCTGCAGTAGAAGATGAAATTGTTTTCATAATAATCAGATCATCAGATGAATTATGGTGTTTTTTTATTGCGAAATGTGGCCTGTAATAATCGCGGCACATTGCCAAGCTTTTTTAGAATCCTGCGCTTCAATGCTCAAGACTAAATTTTTATGCAGATGAAAGGTTTCCGTAAACATTTCGGTATTAGTAGAATTATGCACAAACCAGTCTCGTAAATGATGTGCCACCGACTGGTATAGATCGGCTAGAATTTTATTCTTAGAAGCTTCCGCAATAGCCACATGAAACTGAATATCGGCATCTATACAACCTTCTAAATCACCTTCTTCGGCACTTTTAAATCGGTCCGAAAGACAAGCATTAATTTTTTCTAAGTCTTTTTTGGTACGGTTCAAGGCTGCTTTTTCGGCGATTTTCATTTCAATCATTTGGCGAACTTCGTCTAATTCTTCGGATTTAGCTCTGGTCAATCGCTTACCGAAAGACTCTTTAATGCCCACCGTGTTTTCAACAAAAGTACCTAGACCTTGCTGCACCCGTAATAAACCCGAATTCACTAAGCTTTTAATGGCTTCCCTAATGGTAGATCGCCCCACCCCAAAGGTTTTCATCAACTCCGGCTCTATAGGTAATTTATCATTTAGCTTATAATAACCTGAAGAAATCTGTTCTTGCAGTTTCTCAGCTACTTCATCGGCTAAGGATTTACGAACTATTTTAGCGTTGTGATTATTCATCTTATCATCTGATGAATCAAAGTTAAAAAACTATCCTTTTACTTTCTATATTTAGACTGAATTTTATGCTTAACCTTCCTTTTTATGGATTCAGCAGAATTAGAGAAACTTCGTTTTCCTATTGGTAATTTTAAAAAACCAGAACGTATTGATCAAGAACAAATCAACACATGGATAAACGACATTAAAGAATTTCCTTTAAAACTGAAAACACTGACAACGTCTTTAACTTCAGAACAAAAAAATTGGAAATACCGCCCCGAAGGTTGGGCTCTTAAACAAGTGGTGCATCATTGTGCTGACAGCCACATAAATAGTTTTATACGATTTAAACTGGCATTAACCGAAGACTCCCCTACTATAAAACCCTACTTTGAAGACCGTTGGGCAGAACTAGAAGATTCTTTATATGATGACCTAGAACCTTCAATATTGCTTTTGGAAGGACTCCATGAAAAATGGGTTAATCTATTAACTAGTCTTTCAAGTGAAGCATTAAAAAGAGTTTTTATTCATCCTGAACACGGAAAAAAATTCACTTTAGCAGAAACTATTGGCACGTATTCTTGGCACGGAAAACACCATTTAGCACACATAGAATTGGCATTAAAGGCTATAGGAGACTTTAATTAAAAATCAATATTTAATAACCCATGAAAAATTTACTCATCCTATTTATATCAATTTCATTATTGGCTTGTTCCTCTAAAGAAGAATACAATACTTTAGGCACAAAAATACCAGAACAAAAAGAGTTAAAAAAAATAAACCCCGATTTACCCATTATTGGAATAATGGCCTACAACGGTGTTTTAATGACGGAAGTAACCGCTCCTTTAGATGTTTTCACAAAGAAAGATTCTACGGGAAAAGAGCTGTTTAATGTAATTATTATTGCTGAAAACGATGCTACAATAGATACTGAAGAAGGCCTTAAAATAATCCCAGATTATACATTTGAAAATACCCCAGATGTAGATGTGCTGTTTATACCAAGTGCTTATGACATGTACACACAAGTACAAAACAGCAAAATCATAGCCTTTATAAAGGCTCAAAACAAGCATACAAAATATACGGTTAGCAATTGTGGTGGTGCTCAATTAATCGGGAAATCGGGTATTGCAGATGGTAAAAAAATAGTGACTTGGATTGGCGGAGGAAAAGATTTACAAAAAGATTACCCTAATTTAATTGTACAAGACGACTCTTTAGTAAGCTTTGTTGAGGACGGAAAATTTATGTCGGCTAATGGTAATTTAGCCAGCTACATTTCTTCTTTAGAGCTTTTAGAAAAACTAAGCGACCTTAATCACAGAAAGTTTGTGGAATCTTATCTTTATTTAGACAGACTGAAGAATTGGGAGAAATAAAGTATGATTATCTGCAATGTTACCACTAGCCAATCAATTCATATTTCAATTTGTTAAACAACCCCTTCCAAGTTTTTCTTAAAACCCACTTTCCCTAGTAAGGAATTGTAGTATTTAACATGCTTGAAAAGCTTTACTGTAAGATTACGGATATGCATATAATAATTTATAGCTTTGGCAATCTAAAATGTTATTTAAAGTTTCGCTTATGCGCATCACACCTACTATTTTTAAACCTTACGAAAACAAAATACAACTGGTATGTACGCCTTGCGAAGGTGGTGTAAGCGAAGGGCATTATTCTTCCTTAAACATGGCTTACCATACTGGTGACCGAAAAGAAAACGTTGACCAAAACCGAAATGTTTTAGCCCAAGAACTTCAGCTTAGTTTAGAAAAAATCAAAACTCCCGACCAGACACATACCTCTAATGTAGCTTTGGTAGAAGAAAATTGTTCAGAATTTAAAAACACAGACGCTTTAATAAGCAACCTAAAAGGTGAATGTATTGGTATTTTAACGGCCGATTGCGTTCCAGTAATTTTATACGACCCTATAAATAATGCGGCGGCGGCTATCCATGCAGGTTGGAAGGGGTTAGAAAAACAAATTTTAACTAAAGCGATCGATAAATTAACTAAAGAGTTTCAGTCTAAACCAAAAGAATTACTGGCCTACATTGGCCCTTCAATTTCACAAAAAAACTATGAAGTGGGCGCAGAGGTTATCACTAAATTTGAAGCTATCTATCCAAGAAAATTATTTGTTAAAGATTTTGACAAAAAAACGTTAAAAGGCAAAATTGACCTTTGGAAAATAGCAACCATGGAATTGATAAGTAATGGAGTGTTACAACACAATATTGAATTAGAAGGCATTTGTACTTTTGATAGCGAAAACTATTTCTCGGCCAGAAGGTTAGGTTTAAAATCTGGTCGTTTCTTTTCTGGATTTTTATTGAAATAATGTTTGAAATCTGAAAATATTCGAGCAAATTCGTTCCTCAATTTTAACATTTTAGTAATGAAAAAACTTTTATTTATTCCTCTAGCAGCCTCTATGGCGCTTTTTTCTTGTAAAAAAGATCAAAAAGATCAAGTTAAAAACATAGATGGTGTTGTAAATCAACAACAAGACAACGAGTACAGAGTTCAAAACGGTAAATTAGAAGCTACTATTTCTGGTAAAATAAGCGAATTCAGCTCTAAATACGCTGAAGACTCTTACAATTTCGAAAACAAAGACTTCTCATTTGTAAATAACAACAGAATTAACAACTACACTAAAGTTGCTGATGCTTCAGGAACTACCAACTATACAAGTGAGCAAGTTGTTAAATGGACTGACACTAGTGTAGACCCATACAAAGATTATGAATACACTGTAAAGACTTTTAATATTGAAATGTATGAAAACAGTGGATTTAACTTAAATGACCCTGCTTCAGACAACAAAGTATCTATTAGCTTTAAATTATATAGTGGTGACCTTACACCTCAATTAGAAGATGCTGGTTATAAAACTGGTTCGCCTCAAGAAATTTCAATCGGCTATTCATTAGATTATTCTCCTGAAGAGACAATTGATTATATTCAAATTTCAGAAAACATTAATTCCACTACAACATTCAACCAAACTACTTTGGAAAATGAATTAGAGGAAAAATGCTCCATTTCAGGTTTTGAATACGACGAAGCTACTGGTAAAATCAAATTTGATTTTAAAGGAGATGATTCGGATAACGATAGAGACCCGGAAATAGATGGTACTGTTGAAACAGAAATTTTCTTTAACCAAATCCAAAATATCCAAAACAATACTCAGCAACAACCATAAGCATTTTAATCATCATTTTTAAAAGGCTTCTGAATATTCAGAAGCCTTTTTCATTTTACAATGATTTAATTTTTACAATAAAGAAAAATCAACTTTGTTATTTAGGGGCAAAGAAATTAGACGCGTCTCTTTTACTACTTTATCCTTCTGAAATAAATAAGGGTAATGCACTTCCGTAGGAATCCCTTTCTCTAAAAGTTGTTCTCTGAAAAATAATGCTTGTTCACAGTTAACTACAAACTGGTGAAAAATATGATTTGCTTTTTCTTGAACTTGAGGCAAACTAATGCCTTCCGTATTTTTCAACGCTTCAAAATATTGATTGGCTATTTCAGTTCTTTTCTGATTGACTTCATCTAGATGCTTCAGCTTTACACGAAGTATAGCTGCCTGTAATTCGTCTAACCGACTATTTACTCCGCCTTCAAATTCCATTTCAGAAAGGTTTAAACCTTGTCTGGCATAAAATTTAGTTTTTTCTACCAACCTAGAATTATTAGAAACAATCATACCGCCATCACCAAAAGCACCTAAATTTTTTGTAGGGTAAAAACTAAAGGTTGCAGCATCTGAGAAGTGCCCCGGATAAAACCCATCATACATAGCTCCATGTGCTTGAGCGGCATCTTCCACCACTTTTAAATGGTGTTTATTGGCTAAACCAACAATAGATTCCATATCGCACATTTGTCCGTATAAATGTACCGGTACTATTGCTTTAGTTTTAGCGGTTAATACTTTAGAAATTGTATTGATATCAATTAAATAGTATTGATTTGGATCTGCAAAAACAGGGACAGCGCCAGTCATTTTAACCGCATTCACGGTACCTACATAGGTGTTGTTAGGCACAATAACTTCATCGCCTTCTTGTATACCTAAGGCTTTTAATGCCAAAAAAATAGCGTCTGTTCCGTTGGCTACACCAAGCGCATATTTTATCTGATGGAATTTTGCAAACTCGTTTTCAAATTGTGTTACTTCTTCACCTAAAATAAACTGACCGTTATTTAACACTTTCTGAATAGCCGTATCTATTTCTTCCTTGTAATTAAAATAATGAGTGTCTTTATCAAAAAAAGGAATCATGCTGGCGTATAGGTTATTTCTAAAACAGAAGTGGTGTTTTCACTTATCTTATAACGATCATCACTACGGAAATTAATGACTCCCATAATAGTTCTAGTTAAATCTTCTACCACAAATACTTTTGCTTTTTCATGCAGGGGAACTTTAGCATCAATCAGTAAATCACTCACTTTTTTTTGACCATTCATTCCAAAAGGAGCAAACTTATCGCCCAATTCCCATTGTCTTACGGTTATGGGAAATTGAACTAAATCCATATCTAGACTTAATATTGTTTTGTCTTTTTTCAGCTTAAAATCTTTTTTTGAATACTGCCGAAAGGAAACAGAACCCGATAGCAACAATACTTCTTTTTCTAAATCTGAAGACGAAATTGTTAACGGTTTAAAAACTAACTGTTCTTTTGGAACCAACTGCCATCCTATTTCTATTTTAATCAATTGGTATTTTTCAGTTTCTACTATAGAACCACTGTTATGTTTCTGAAAGAGTGATTTTACTTGTTCGTAGACAAAACCGTATTCTTTTAAATTCTCAAATAACAGCGTTGGATTAACTTTTTCAGATTGCAATAAATCATTGGTCAAGAGGTATTTCCCGTTTTGGTTTATTTGGCGTTCTAAAGCTTTAATTTCAGCTTTAAAAACAGATTCTGCATCTAAAATTTTCTCGGTTGTTTTTCTAAAGGTTTGTTCTAAAGTGGGGTTTAATTCTTTTAACAAAGGCAAAACCTTATTCCGAATTAAATTCCTTTTATAGTCGTTTTTCTGGTTTGAAATATCTTCCCTCCATTGTATATTATTCTTTTCAGCATATAAAAGAATATCTTCTTTACTGAACGGCAACAACGGACGAATAATACCACCGTTACTTGATTTCATTCCACGTAAACCTGAGATTCCTGTTCCTCGAACTAAATTCAGCAACACAGTTTCTATTTGATCTGTAGCGTGGTGTGCTACCACCAAATAATCGTATGCAATTTCTTTTTTCAGTTCCTTAAACCAATTATAGCGTAGCTCACGTGCCAACATTTGGATTGATGTTGGCTTTTCGGTTTCTATAGTTTGGGTAGAAAACCGTTTAATATGAACCGGAATATTATTTTCTGCACAATAATTTGTCACCAATTTCTCATCTAAATAGGAATCTGTAGCCCTTAACTGAAAATTGCAATGCGCTACAAAACATTTCAGTTTAGCTTTTACAAAAAAATCGAGCAAAACCATAGAATCTACTCCACCACTTACAGCCAACAAAAAGGATTTATTTTGCCAATCAGTTATGTTGTCTTTCAGAAAAGAAATAATGGAATCTTGATTCATTGGGTTACAAAAATGTTAATTTTCTATATAGAGACTAATTATAATAAACGGATTTTGCTGTTTCTGTGCTTAATTCAAAATAGACTCTATTTAAGTAAAAATGAAAGTTAAGGCTTATTATATTTATAGAATGAAAAAAGTGCTTCGTTTATCCTTCCCTATTTTAATTGCTGCATGTATAATCTTCTTACCAGCATGTAAAGGCAAGAAAAACGCATCTAAAAGCAGTTCTTCTAGCGTTTCACAATCGAAAGGAAAAAGCAAAGAAAGTGACAATCCTAATGTAGAGAAAGTAATAAAAGAAGCGGAATCTTATATTGGCACCAAATACAAATACGGTGGCACAACAAAAAGAGGCATAGATTGTTCTGGGCTTATGTGTGCTTCTTTTCAAAGTGTGGGAGAAACACTGCCGCGGATTTCTAAAGACCAAAGCAAAGTAGGTAAAAGAGTGTTTATTGGTGAACTCTTACCTGGTGATATGATTTTTTTTGGTGCGAAACCCGGTAGTAAAAAAATCACCCACGTAGGACTTATTTCATATGTTTCGGACAAAAGCATTAAATTTATTCATGCTTCTACTAGCCGTGGAGTGATTGAAAGCGAGTTTCTTTCAGATTATTATAAACCTAGGTATATAAAAGCCGTAAGATTGTTGAAATAACTATAATTTCTATTATTTTTGGCTTCCTTTAACGGGGGATTAGCTCAGCTGGCTAGAGCGTTTGGCTGGCAGCCAAAAGGTCATCGGTTCGACTCCGATATTCTCCACAAAAAACCTTGTTTTATTCATTTAAAGCAAGATTTTTCTTTTTTTGGTAACTACCATGGTAACTACCTAACTATTGCGGATACCTAAGTTCATTACTATCTGTTCGCGCGCGTAACGACTTCCATTAATTAAGACAAACTTTGAGACCATTATAAAAGTAAAGCCCTTTCAACCTCTGAATAATGTATACTTTCACCTTTCTTAATATTCTCCATTAGTTTTTTATATCTCTTTGTGGGAACTCCTGCATACGTTTTTTTAAAATACTTTTTATAAAGCTGGCTGTAATAAATATCTAGCATAAAATTAGGCTCTAGGTAATTTAACAACTCTCTGTTTTTTTTACTTTGGGTCTGGCTTTCATACATAACGTGATTAAAGGCTTCACGGTGGTAAAAATAGCCATTAACAGAATACAGGTATCTACATCTTTTATTGGTCTTAGGACAAAGAAAATACCATATTATCCCCTTTCCAAGATTAGATGGTACGCTTACTAAATCAACTTTATAACGTCTCTCGCTTCCGTTAAATTTGTAATCTAATAAAACATAAGGTTGCGAACTGGCGGTATTTGTTACAACACTTATACTGGCAACTTTAGAACCTTGCCTATTCCAAGTGTAGTTGAAAGAACAGTTTTGATTGTCTTTTAAATAACCCCATTTATTTAGGTCGTTAACGTCTATTTTAAGAGCAGAATTTAATAAGTACGGGAATGTATGGGGTTTTGGCATAATTATAAAACCTAAATATCTAGAGAATAAGCTATTTAACAGTAATTTAGCCAGAACATTCTTTAAACTTAAATTTTTGTAATTATGCGAACAAAAGCCGTTTTAAGCATTTTATTATTGTTCTTTTTACAAGCTTATGCAGATAGCACTTTTAAAATAGAACAAGCTTCTAAATTATCTAACTCTCAAAAATACGGACCAACATACAGTAAAGAAACTGTTAATATTAGTATCAAGGTAACCGAAACTACTTTTAGCTTTAATACAGCTGAAGGTCAGGACATGTCTAATTTTAACATTAAAAAAACTACGGATAAATTTATAGTAGCTGAAAACAGCGGAAATTATTTATTCTACAACAAAGAAGAAAAGCAGATTCACATGATAGATTTTTTCCTTTCCCGCTACAGTATTTATTCTTATGGTAGAAATTACTCTAAACTAAAAGAAGATAATTTTAAAATGATGGATTTATTAAAAGCTGGTAAATCTCAAAAGGATGCGATACAGTATTTAATAGATCAATCTTCATATGACTTTTAGCGTTCAATAATATGTAACGAATTCACCTATAAACTGAACTGTGAACTCGTTACGAAATCAATTAAGTGTTAGTTGCTGCCATGTTTTTTTTATACGTTCAGCATATTGAGCATAGATATTTTGAGAATTAGATTTAATCTTTTCTCTCATGGCCGCTAGTCGCCTACTCTTTTTAGCTCTATTAGCGAAGCTATTCCAGTAGTTCGGGTTGTCCCACCCTGTTTCATATTCGGTAAGTGTAAAATCAAAAGCCAGTATCTTTTCCCATTCTGTTAAAAGAGCATCATTAACGGAATCAAACCAAAAGCTTTTTTCTAAATCTGAAAGGGTATAAATCCCCATACTGTTTACTTTTCGCATTTTGATAAACTTTAGTTCATACCTGAACACGGGAACAGATAAACCAAACTGGTAGCTTTTGTTGTAAACCTTTACAAAATAATCGGCATGTTCACACACTTTAAAATTGTTTTTAAAGCCACTAGAGAAACTTTCACCTTTATGTTGAAACAGATTACACAACGTCTTATCTATTGGCGCTACTGGCTTAATATTAACCCCGAATTCAATATTTTGAAGTACACAATCAATAAGCCTTATTTTGAATGTCTGTTCTAAACTTGAAAGAACTGTTTTTAATTTAGAGAATGTAAATTGATCGTGATTCATTGAGTTCCCGTTGAACTGTTTGTGCAAACTCCCCGAAAGGATTAATCTACCTGAATCGTAGAGCTTCAATTTAAACTCTTCGTAATAAGCTATTTTATAATTCTTCGTTTCACCTGTTTTGGTATTTAACTCTTCTCTAAAATCTAAATCTAAGCTCTCTAAATGTTGACAATTTAAACAGACCGCTTTCACAAAGTCGATCATCTTATAAATTCAGTTTACATTGTCCGTCATTAGGTTTAAACTTTGGATTAGTAGTGAATTCTTTACACACCTTTTAGTAATACTGCATGATCTTTTCCTTACAAAAAACACTCTATTACTTAAACGTAGCTCTCGGATATGCCAACAAATGTTCTCACGAAGAACACCTGTTTTCACAAAAGCTTCTTTCATGGTTAAGGGTTGTTGAAAAAGGATATTATAAACCTTTTTCAGTTCGGCTTCTCTTTGTCTTTTTAAATCCATTGCGCCAAACCCTCCTTTTTAAATAACTCTACTAAAAGGATTATCATTTCAGGATGCACACCAATCCTATTAGTGAGATTATAGTTCATCTTATAACCACATTGAATTGGTCCTGAAACAAAAGCTTTTATAATATGCTGTAAAGCCTTATTTTTAGAGTATTCTATTAAAGCAAGTTGGAGGTTAATTTGGTCCTTAAGCATTTCGACCTCCTTTCATTGCTTTCTCTACCTCTGTGCGTACAAACAAAGTTTTACGGCCACACTTTTCGTAAGATAGGCGACCGTCTCGCATCATGTTGTGTAAAGTACCATAAGAAAGCTTGTATTCAGCTTTGACTTCTTTTCTTGTAAGCCTTTCGTATGGATTTTCCTTTTCTTGTATGAGCAACTTTTGTATTTGCTCTTTTAGATTAGTTAGCTCTAAGTGAATAGAGTCTATTTCATTAGGTATTTCTGTGATGTTCATACGGCTTTAATCGTTTGATAGAAGCTCAAATCTCGTACACAGACGTTTTCAAAAATCGAATAAGGGGTTATGTAAGGGGCTTACTTTTTTCTAATTCGTTCAAAACCTTTTCACATACCACTTTTTTAATGTCGGCATAATCTTTTGGTGTTAATCTACCATCTGAATTATCAATTATTTTTTTCGCTTCAGGATAAATTAGCTCATTATTTTTATTTGACGACTTTGTTTTATCGTAAAGTAACCCGTACTGACGAGCATTTTTTGATTTAATTAAATTTGAATTCACATACAATAAAAAAATACAAGCCCTCTGTAAATTTGAACTACCTTCCAATCTAATTATTTGTTCTTCTATCGGTACTTCTGAAGAGCTATTAATTTTAATATAATTCTTTTTTTCACGTGATAAATCTTTAAAATTATCGTAAAAAATGCTAGGAGTATTAAGAATAACACCCCATGCCTTATACTTTATACCTTCATTACATCCTGCTTTAAAAAAATCTTCATTATAGCTATCCCAATTTCCATTTCGTAAATCATGTATAACTATTGACCCGCTCAATATTGCGTATTTCATCACAACCTCCTTTCTTGCTTCTGGAGTATCTATAAATGGAGTTAGATCAGTATCATAACCTTTTTGAAACCCTCTAGCAAACTCCTTTATTTTCTCATGCGTAATTTCAACTCCTTTATCATCTAGAAACGACGTACTTTGTTTATGGATAGGAACAACACCTACATCTTGAATTTGTATAAAATCATATTCACAAATACGCGAATATGCGAATAGTATTCTTTGTGGAATTCTATTAAGTTCTAAACCATAAGGATGCTCTACGTATTCTAATTTCATAACATCAACGCCATTCTAATAATTTTCATTTCTTCCTGTTCGGGGATATTCACATATTTAGAAAAACTAGCGTATGTTTTATGCCCCGTAAATCTCATTACTGTTTTAGCAGGAATGCCTTTTATCATCAAATCAGTAGCAAACGTTCTCCTACCTGTATGCGTTGAAATAAGCTCCCACTTAGGCACTCTTTTAGTGGTTTTGAACTTACCTTTAAACGTAATTACCTCAGTTGGTTCATCAATATTAGCCAGACTACAAAGGTCTTTTAAAAATTGATTCATCTTTTGGTTAGTTATTCCGTGTAGATTACCAGAAACTAATTCATTAATAATTTTTTCAGACTCTTCTACTAAAGGTATGTTTACCCATTCATTCGTTTTTTGTTGTAAAATCTGTAAAAACTTTCCTTCCTTATCTTCTTTGATATGCTCTCTTTTTATTTGATTGTAATCCGAATGCCTTAGACCCGTGTATACCGAAAGAATTAATAATTGTCTAGTATTATGTAAATACGGTCTTTTAGTTAAATCCAGCTTCTTAATTTTTTCAATATCATCTTTTGAAAGAACCACCTTTAAAGTTTCGGGCTGCTGTATAACTTTAAATTGCTTATAAGCCGTGTTTTCCGTGTACAAGTTTTTAACGGACCAATTTAAAAAAGTCTTAATATTATGAATATTCTTAGCTGTGGTTTGAGTATTCAGTTTAGCCACATTATAGAAATAATCCTGTAACGACTCAAATACACGACTATTAATAGTATCTAACTCCAAAGGTATTTTAACACTATCTTCAAACCCCTTTAGATGACTTTTAATGGTTGCAAATTTTTTAAAACTTGCTTCTTTATAGTTTTGCTTATTTGCTTCAATAAAATAACCCCATACGCTCCAAAACGTTTTGTTTTGGCTGTCTACAATTTCCTTTGGTTTTAACCCCTCTTTTATGTACTCTGGCGTAGGATTTAATCCTTTGGTTAAACAATCATTGTAGATATTTAGAACCCTATTCTTAAACTCCTTTAGTTGTTTATTTAACTCCAAAGCATTGTTATTTGCAGACAACACTATACTATTCTTTTTACTCCAATGTTTAGGGTTAACGGATACACCAGTAGGTATCTGCATTTGCTTGTTTCTGCCATCCGTAAGCTTACAGTAAATCCTTGTTTTATCCGTAGCCTTAGAATTCTTAAGATATAAAGAAGTGCTTGCCATAGGCTAAATATAAGGAATACTTAAATCGGTAACTACAATGGTAACTACATTTTTATACTTTGGTGTATTATGAGAAACTTAACAAAAGTAAAAAACGCGTTTTAAGCTATTAAAAAGGCTTTTTAAAAATACGGAAATACCAGAAAGTAAAAACGTTCGAATCCGATATTCTCCACAAGCTTTAAAAAGATAAAAACCAAAAGGTCATCGTTACCGATATTCTCTACTGAAAAGATCGATTTCTTTAAAATAAGGAATCGATCTTTTTTTAAGATTTTGTGGTATAAATCATTTCCTCGATAAAACATTTTACCAATACATACAGACATTTTTAAGCTTACTTGTATTAATTTTATAAAAACAGTTAGTTCTTTTACCAAACATTCCATTCATAATGGGTTAACGTACTTCTTAAAGGTGCTCTATTAAAACTAGTTAATAATGGGCAAATGCCTAATTAAGAATTATTGAAGCTCTTCAAAACCAAACACTCATTACGCATAATATGTTATCCAATTCCTTTTAGGTGCGATGAGAAGAATAAGGCTATGCTGTATGACACGGTGTTAGCAACATTTCAATTCCTTTTAGGTGCGATGAGAAGACATCGAAGACGCTCACGAGCGTGAATTGTCAGGAAATTTCAATTCCTTTTAGGTGCGATGAGAAGTTTGTTGAAACCAATGGATTTACTATAACTGAATCTATTTCAATTCCTTTTAGGTGCGATGAGAAGTTTTAATTCTGCTGTCATCTCTTCTAGAGTTTTGATATTTCAATTCCTTTTAGGTGCGATGAGAAGTGGGTGTGGAAAGATGACATGGCTAGTAGTGTTAGATTTCAATTCCTTTTAGGTGCGATGAGAAGGAAAACAAGTACTACGAAGTAAGAGAGATTGATAAATTTTCAATTCCTTTTAGGTGCGATGAGAAGGCTAGAACTATCCGTGCTTTTGAATGTTGAACTTGCATTTCAATTCCTTTTAGGTGCGATGAGAAGCCGCGAAATGACACCGGCAGCCATGGCCGCACTGGAATTTCAATTCCTTTTAGGTGCGATGAGAAGAAGCAGCCTTTACCGCCACGGGTATACTGGCCCTTTATTTCAATTCCTTTTAGGTGCGATGAGAAGTATATTTTTAGTTAAATTATCAGCTCGCTTGTTGTTATTTCAATTCCTTTTAGGTGCGATGAGAAGAAGCGAAAGATGCACAATAACTAAATTGTAAAGAAAATTTCAATTCCTTTTAGGTGCGATGAGAAGTTGGATTTGAAGGATATTATGAAGAAGTATAAATATATTTCAATTCCTTTTAGGTGCGATGAGAAGTGTTGCTCGAAATGTGGTAAATCGCTTTCTACTCGAATTTCAATTCCTTTTAGGTGCGATGAGAAGAACTTATGCAAATACCGATATGACTATTAATGTTTTATTTCAATTCCTTTTAGGTGCGATGAGAAGTGAAGTTTTTGAACATTATGGAAAACCCTTTACGAAATTTCAATTCCTTTTAGGTGCGATGAGAAGTTGTTAGGGGCTTCACCAAAAGAAAGCACATTACAAATTTCAATTCCTTTTAGGTGCGATGAGAAGTTCAGAGCTAAGCAAATGTAAAGGGATTATAAAGTTATTTCAATTCCTTTTAGGTGCGATGAGAAGTACTTGACGGTAACTGGAAGAGGATTGATAATGATATTTCAATTCCTTTTAGGTGCGATGAGAAGAAGACAAAAAGCTTTATAAGCTATCTTGGAGCAAATTTCAATTCCTTTTAGGTGCGATGAGAAGTTTATTAATTGTGCCACATTCACAAGTCTTACTTGAATTTCAATTCCTTTTAGGTGCGATGAGAAGTTGCTTATACACATTGTTAGGCACTTTTAAAATTAATTTCAATTCCTTTTAGGTGCGATGAGAAGTTGGAAGCTAGTCAATGATACGTTTTCAATAATGTTATTTCAATTCCTTTTAGGTGCGATGAGAAGAACGAATTATTACTTCTTCCAATCGCATTAATTCTAATTTCAATTCCTTTTAGGTGCGATGAGAAGCTTTTTCTGTTAGAAAATGCCGACGAATTCCCAACGATTTCAATTCCTTTTAGGTGCGATGAGAAGGCTATCGTTTCCGCTGTTGTATAAAATGATAGACGAATTTCAATTCCTTTTAGGTGCGATGAGAAGCGGGGTAACGGATGTTTTGGGTTTGCCGGCTACAATATTTCAATTCCTTTTAGGTGCGATGAGAAGCGTATACACGCTTAAAACCCATAAAAACACTAAAAGTATTTCAATTCCTTTTAGGTGCGATGAGAAGTCTTCTTTACTGGTGTGTTTTTCATAAATAATTACAATTTCAATTCCTTTTAGGTGCGATGAGAAGTTACGAAAACGCAAATAATTACAATCAAATACATGAAATTTCAATTCCTTTTAGGTGCGATGAGAAGCCGTGCTTTTGGCAGGCCATTTCTATTCAAATTTACTGTTTTAAGGCTTTTTATTTGTTGATTTTTCAATTAAATGTTGTCGACCGTCAGTTATACGTTTTTACCCGGTTTTCAACAACCGCCCTGAAACGCTTATTTTTAGGTTTTCAATATGTCAAAGAGCTTTTTATGCTGGTGCTTTCGGTTAATAATCTGCATCGACAACTTTCTGGTATTTATAGAAAGTTGTCGATAGAGCTTTTCTCTTTTCTTTTTATTAATCAGGGCAAAAATCAGACGGTCTACTAGAATGGGTTTAAAAATTTCGCAATATCTAACGCCAGTGAAAACCGCCGTACGCCGGGCTCGTGCAAAAAACTAATGGTAGGATTAAGTTGAGTGTGGTAGATCTGATCTAATACGGCTGTATAGCATAAAACATTTCCAAAACTAATAAGGGCATTAATAGGGTCGGTAGGTGGTTGTTTGGTGCGTATGTCAAAAGGGAATGCGGCTTGCACGGCATTAAATCCTTCGTAATAGTTCATCCGGATGTTACCTTCTATTCCCATGAGTTCATCAATTTGTGTGGTATTCCCTATCGATTCCCGAAGATGTTCTATAGAAGTAATTACGTTATTGAGCTCTTTTCCTCGGTTGTCGTAATATTTTAGGGTTTTCAACATATTGAATGATGCACCCTCTATAAAGTTTTGGGCAATTTTTAAACGCTTGTGGTACTGGTGATAGGCCAGTGTTTGCTGTACCTGTAATTTACCGGCTAGCAAATATTCTTTTGGGAAAAAGGATCCGGTATAATGTTCGTAATAGTCAAAAAAATGGATGCTTATTTTCTGTTTTCCAAGAAAGTTGTACAGGGCGCTGTTGGCATCTAGACTACCAAAGCAATAAAGATTATCCACTTGTTCTACAGGTAGATAACGGGGTTGTCCTTCCTCTCCATTCTCATCTACAGGTAAGAATTTTAAGGTATTGTCTTTCCGGCTTAAACGGCCGGGGTTAAACAGGTAAAAGGATTTTTTCATGTTGATTGTATTAATATAAATCTAAGGTTTTAAAAACCTTAGGGGTTAGTTTTCATCATTCTCATCGGACCAACAGAAATCAAAATAAGAACAGTTACGGCACTTGCTTTTGGTTAATTTAGGCGGGCATGTTCCGGCAAGTATAAGGCGCACTTCAGACAGCCATTGCTGTATGATTTCGCGGTCGTTTTCTTCATCCCAAGTAACTTCTTCCGTTATCCTTAAGGTTGGGTATTCAATGACGGCTTGCGGTGCTTCTATTCCAATTTCACGCAGCAAGTACAAGTAATATTTAACTTGTGCTATGTGGGCGTATTCTTTTTTATTTGATTTTTTTACTTCGTGAACGGTATTGGTCTTCGGATCAAAAAAATCAATCTTCCCTACACCCAGGTCTATTTCCTGCCATTTGGCGGCTCGTTGCGGATAAGTGGTTTCGCCAATCAGTCTTCCTTCCCCTACCAGTTCGGATGTGCTTTCCATGCGTAAGTGGTTCGCATGCAGCCAGAGTTTACGATGGCAAAGGTGTAAGTACGCAATAAATGTTGGTGTAATGGTCATAATTCTAAGGTGCTGTTGAAGGTGCTGAACTTTTTATGGTATTCCAGCAACTCTGTTTTGGAATTAAATTGTTCTTCGAAAGGCTTTCTGTAAATACGGGTTTGTTTTTCTAGCCAATAGGCATGGATGGATGAAAAATCCCAGTCTAAAGGTGATGGACGAAACCCATGGTGTACCGGATTGCTGTGCACATAGGCAATTACCTGGGTAAAGTAGTTTCGGTTATTAATCACTTTCCGTTTAAAATTAGACCTAAACAGGCTACCTCTTCGGCTATATTTTTTATTGAAGGCTAATGTGTAGGCGTTAAATAAATTGGAAAATTGCTGGCTAATGTATTTTGAAACCCCCCCAAGGTTTTCGAAGTCTTGGAGGGTTGAATGTTCCTCCTCCTTCTTTGTTCGAACATACTTCAATATTTCTTCTTCAGATTTAATCTTTACGACCAAATACGGGTGATTGGGCATTAAACAGTAGGCATAAGTATTTACTACAGGGTAAATATGTTGTGTGTATTTATCCAAAAAATAGTGGTAATTATCCGGGCTTCGAAAGAGGTTTTCTTCTCCGTTGGCGTGGGTATAAATGTGGTAAACGGTATGGGGCTGAAGTGGTATTTGAGGTTGGGGCATTTTATTAAAAATTTTAAAAGTACTTGGTTTTATGAACCCTCCAAGGCTTTTGAAACCTTAGAGGGTTGTGTCTGTTGTTATTTTAGTTGGTTTTGGTAATTGAACCTTCTATTATAAAAAAACATAATCTTTACTGCTCATATAACCTTCATCTTTGGTATAGCTAGTAAAGTCTAATTTATATATACCACAGACTGGTTCAAAGTATGCCAAAGGAGGCATTTCATGATTATAAACCCTGATTGATATAATTCTATTACTCATTTTTTTCATTTGAGTACTAATATCTATTCTTATTTTTTTTGATTGCTCATAACCATTTACAGAGCTAGAATTTACAATACCTAGTAAATCTTCAAAACTTGAATCTTCTTCACTTTTTGGAACATAAAACTGATATTGCTCACCGAAGGTTTTATTATTGATTAATTGAAATTTACCAACTGTCTGAAATTGTGCTTTATTCACTTGTTCAATCAAATTGATATTTTCATCAGTACAATCTCCTACTGCAAATTTCATTGCAATTTCCTTAAAGAAATCTTTCTGAATATTAAAAAGCTCCTTTTCCTGAATTACCCCTCTTATATTCTCTTTAATAAAATTAAGAAAAAGACTGGCATCTTTCCTATAAACAATTTCTGAACTGAATTTTCCATTATGATTTTCAAATTGAAAAAAATAGACCTCTCCCATGCCTAATTTACCATTTCTATTACATCTACCAGCACTTTGTATTAAACTGGGTAGCGGACACAAATCTCTATAAACAACAGGAAAATCAATATCTACCCCCGCTTCGATTAATTGAGTAGAAATCAGAATAACTTTTTCATGAGAAAGAAATGTCTTAACGTCATTTATTTTAGCTGCCCTGTCTTCAGGAGTAATATGTGTGTTTAGTAAATAAACATGTGATAAATCATTTAATTCAGCGTATAAATCTTTAGTGTCTTGAATAGTATTGAGAATAACCAATGTTGATTTTTCTTCAGCAAGTACTCTTGCTTTAAGACTTTCCAAATTTTGTTTTTCTTCAATGAATTTTATCTGATACCTATTGAAGATTTCATTTTTAAAAAACTTTTCCGCTTCTAATAAATCATTTGGACATTCATATCCCTTAAAAAAGGAAATAGGATTTTGTAACTCATGATTTTTATTATTCTCTAATTCAGTCTTCGCAAAAAGATTGAGATCAGGCATTGTTGCCGTAGATAAAACTGCATAAGAATTATTTCTTTTACAGAAAGCATCTAGCCATGCTGAAAAGAAAATATATAAGCGCGGTGGAAGTGCCTGAATTTCATCTATCAAAAATATTCTATTTGAAAAATTTGGCAGTTTTAGCAAAGTGGAATTACGGTTACTCAAAAGCGTTTCAAAAAGCTGAACAAAAGTGGTGATCACAAAAGGATGATCAAAAGTAGTTTCCGTAAAATCCTCAATAAGCAACGTTTTTAATTTCTCTGGAGTTTGTTCCGTTTCATATTCCTGTTGTGCTTTTTCTATTCGCTCATTATAAGACTTTGAATTAACAGAAAGTACATCGATCCCTAATTCTTTAGCAATAATCCCCTGAACTTGCTCTGTTATAGACAAAAACGGTAAAGCAAAAACAACTCCCAAAGTTCCTTTTTTACTCTGAATTTCTTTAGCAATATCAAGTAAAGTAAGGGTTTTACCAGCTCCTGTTGGTGCGGTTAAAGTGAAAACTCTTTTGCCAGAATCTAATTGTTTTGATACAGAACCAACAGCTTCTTTTCTGATTGCTGTTCTCAATTTATTTAATTCGGAAACATTATCTGTGTTATTAAATGCCTTAAATTTATTTGACAAAGCTGATCTTAATCTTTTTACAGTCTGGTCAATAAACTGATCCAAATAAAAGGCTGAATATTCACCAGCATCCCTTTTATCTGCTTCAATAACCGATGCAAAAGAAAATTGTGTATCTAGAAAATAGTTGAGAGAATCTTTTTGCCAGTTTTTTAAATCCTTGTCATTGCCCTTATCCCCTAAATTGATATCCGGTATATTCTTTTGATACCATGGTTTAATTTTAAGATCATAACCAACATGAGACAAACCTAATTCTCTACTCATGTAGTCAGAAATGGGTAATTTATCATGAAAACCTTTCAAAAAATCTACCATAGACTCAAATGGCTGATTGGAAATATTTTCATCCATATTGGGTAGATTCCCATGATGATGAAGTATAATGGCAGTAATTAATTTGAGCTTTGTCAAATCTTTTCCATCCATTCCCAGAATTTCATTTGCTTCAGTTCTATTTTCAATATACCAGTTCAAAAAAGCAAAAGCAGAAAGGTAAGAATGTTGTGAGTAACCCACGTTTTTTTCACCCAATAGCTTACTCTGGAAATTAGGATTAACCTTACCAAAATCATGGAATAAAGCGGAATACTCCGCTAAAATACTATTAGTTCTCTTAGCAGACTTTTCACACACTCCCTGAATATGTGTTTTCAATAATTTATCCGGGTGGGATTTTAATTGATTTAAACCAGATACCATTGGCTTTTTCCATTTGAGGTGTTTAATTCATAAAACTCTCCATTACGAACATTAAATGTTCCTCCGCCGCTACAATAAGCGAGCTCCGCATACTTCTCCGGATCATTCCAAAAATCGTTATTTTGGTGTGTTGGGACTCTTTCAAAACCTATCCTGAAATCAAAACCGTTCTCTGATATCTATCTCATGATTTTTAGAAATAAATCCTTGAGTAACAAAAGCGCCTTCCTTCTTTTCTGAAAGCATACCATAATCCAGATAAGCTATATCTGCCGGACAATTAGCCAAACCTAATGTAGGATTAAAACACGCATTACCATTTTTAACATTTTCAGAAAACACATCAAAAACCCCCTTACTACGATCACTTTTTAAAGCTACTACGACAGTAAAATCAGGTGACTTCAGGAATTCAAATTGCCATGGAGCTTTTTCAAGATTAACCTTTACGGATCTTAAGGTAAAACCCCAGCTTTCTTTACGAACATGCTTATTTACGGCAACACTATAAGACAAATCTTCTGACAATTGAGGAAAGAGGTTTTTCATCTCTTTTCTTTCGATACCGTTTACCGCTCCTATTAATCCTATTAAAGCCGTTTTGGTAATAAAATCATGGGTAAGCGGATTATTGTTAGTATCTACTTTTTTAAAATGTCCCCAATTGCCCGATATATTAAGTAGCAAAGCATCCATTTTTAAAGACTCATTTTTTTAAGTTTAGAGCCTAAAGCCTGCAATTCTTTAAGCACTTGTGAAGATTCCGAATAATACTTGACTTCTTTTATTTTATCCGAAGCAATAGCTTCTTTTAAACCATCAAACTCAAAATTCAAATCAGAAACATCTCTTAATTGCTCATCTCTTTTTTCAGATTTATAAGAAATTAATTTGTCTGTCCCATAGACTTTGTCTGTTTTATTGGCATAAATTAATTGTAATAACAGCAATGAGCTTTGATTCGACTTACTTCTTGTATTGGCATTATTGATGCTATCCCATAATGCTTTAAACATAGTTTCAACATCACAGTCAGTTAATCCCGAATGTTCCGCAGCAAATGGATTAACCCACCCATGAATCTGATTTAAGGAATAAGGCACTAATGAAGTAGTCCCTATTGCCCCACCCGATTTTGTCATATCAGAAGAAAACACAGAAGTATTTTGATGCATTCGTAAATCAACTGAATTCAGCGATGGGTTTAATAAAGCAAATTGCACAGGCCCCGTAAGATTTACATTAGCCTTTTTCTCAGTAGAAATGCCTCCGAATAATCGAACATCAATACATTTGGTAAGCAAAAACAAACCATCATCCTTTTTTATCTCTGCTTCTTTTAACTCAATTTCAAATTTCTTTCTTAAGCTTTTTACCCGTGCTGCTGAACCTGACTCATTACCTTCAACTTGTTCCCTGTCATTAATCACATAAATAGTTTCTCCTTGATTATGGAGGTAGTCGCGAATGAAACGTTTAATTCGCACATCACTCACCAATACTTTTTTAGTTTCTTCGTCATAGCGTTGTTCTCCCGTAAACGGATCTCCGTTTGGCATAGAATACTTGCTTTCGTATAAAAATATAATCTCTGATTTTTCCTTTAATGCTGACATGTCTTGTATCTTTTATTTTAATTGTTGGTATTCGTTTCTTCTTCCTCTATTAATTGTTCTTCTTTGAAATTTGAATAATACGTTTCAAAAAAACCCAAAGCACAATAATGCCTATTGTATTTTTCTTCTTTTCCAAAAAAATCAAAAAGTGCTGTTAATTCTCTTGATGCTTTTTTTACATCAGGATATCCCTTTTGATGAATCATTACCTTTTCATTTAAATAATTAGCAAATTCTACTACATCATTTAATCCGGCTATTCTCCTGATAAATTCCCTACGTACGCTTTCTCAAAAGATTTAATCGCAAAAGCTACTGGTCTGGACATAATTCCCAGTTTTGTTCCCAGCTCATAACTTTTAGTTTTCTTTATTTCCATATTCGTATTATTGAGTTGAAGTTCAGTTAAGAAGTAGTAATGTTTATTAAAAGCATAAAATGATCCTTTTCCATTTCTAATGGCATGCTCCGTTTTTTGAACAAGAGCAGGCAACAACACATCATCAGAATAATAATTATCCTTATAAATTAGCGGAAGGACTTTTAAAAGATGACTGGTATATTTTTTATCCTCAAAAAGCACTTTTAAAGCAAAATCAATAGGGTATTTATACCCAACTTTCTTTCTGGCATGTTCAATTTTTTGGGCAACCCTGTTAAGAAGATTTTGATCAACATCAGTTATTTCCAATAAATCAACACCAATAGGTTTAGAGCGTTTTGAAAAAACGATATCGTATTTTTCTATACCCTCTATTTCCGGGTTTATAAAGGGTTCAGCAAATGGATCGGTATCTTCAGGTATAGGATTCTTATAATTGTAATTAGATCTTTTAGCATAATATGCTAAAATACCATTAGCATTAATCTCCCCCTTCGGTAACATATTTATCATAATATCTTTACCGGCATTCACTTTGCTTTTTTGCTGAAAATCAAGACCATAAAGCAAGTCCTTAACTTCTTCAAAACCATTAAAATACTTTGTTTTATGTGTGTTCTGGATATTAAAATTTGGTAATCGACCCTCAGACTCAGCAAGTGTTCTGGTTAAAAATGCTGTTAAACTAATATGTCCTTTTTCGTCTTTCACAAAATTAGAAACAATAGCGTTTTCAACATCGTCAAATACATCTGTTTCATACCAGCTTTTTCCTGAGAAATTAAAATGAATGTAACAGAATTCCTTTTCATTAAACAGCTCTAAAACAGGAACTAAATTAGCTTCTAAACTCGACCTAAAAGCCTTTAGTTTTTCATTCGGGATTTTTGAAGCATCTTCTTTTCCTCTTAAAAAAGAATTTAACCGAAATGCAGCTGCCCCGTTACTTGGATCATCCGGTTTAAAAAATTCAGGATAAGCGATATCTCCAAACATATACTTAACCAAACTATCGGCTTCCCCAGTTTTAAACTTTAAATAAAAGTATTTGTTCTTAATTATGCTTTCATCGTTTACCTCCCTTAGACTGGTATAATCTATTTCAAAATTAGGTTTAACATCAATCTCATAATAAACATAGGGCTGTTTATCTGTATACAGAGGAGCATTTTTAACATATCGATGATATTGTAAGCTTTCTTCTTTGCTTAATTCATTTCGGATTTTATGTCCTATTTGTATTATTGTTTCTAGACTCATATAAGCTTTTTTCTAACTAATAACCATACTCTTAACAATCTGGTACTTTTTATTATAATCAATTATAAACTACAAATTAAAAAAATGTAACCAATTAAAATGCAATTGGTTTAATTAACTTTGCTGTGTTCTTAGGAATTGAAAAATTAACATGCATTTGGTAGTGTTATCATCGCACCTGAACAACCCGGGCCGTTCTGTAAAAAGAGCGGCTCTTTTATAACCTTTAAAAGCATGGATAAAATACATCAGCCAGCCCCACGCGATTGGGTTAAAACACTTGAAGACGGAATCAAAAAACTGCGTTATGAAACGCTCGAACATATTTATATTATTAATCCGGTGAAGAAAAAGCAAATAAGAAAGTTTATCGGCACCAAAAACTGTGTTAATATAGATGATAAATATGCTTTTGAAATGAAGAACCGTATGGTAATTCACAATCATCCTAACGGATGTTCTTTTTCTATTGATGATATTCAAAACATCATTTGGTTTGATGCCTTTATATTTCATGTAATTACAGAAGATTCTATTTATACAGTAAAACGACCTGAATCCGGTTGGAAAATTTCGGTAGATTTTAAAAAGGAACCAAGATACCAAGCCGCTACCCAACTGACCAGAGAAACACTGGGCAAAATGGTTCAAAAGAATGAAATCAGTTCTTATTATGCAGAAATGGTAGAATTTGACTATATTTGGAGTATATTCTTTCATTTAGAAAACATTGAATATGTCCGAAAAAAAATCAACTAAATTCAACTGCTCTTTTGATGATTCCAAGCTTCCCAATAGCATTATAAACACAGAGGAAATGGACAGAATCGATAAAATAGCACAAGAGCACATTTCTGAGGGTCTGGAAAAACTACGCAAGACAAACCCAGAACTTTTTAGAAAATAACTTTTAATAAACTCCATTTTATAGGTTACTCTTTTTTAGTTTTTAAAACCTCCAAACACCCCAATCCCATACTACAATTATCGCCCAACCCGGCTTCATAAATCAACTCATGAACTTCCGGTAACGCCGTCAACTGAAACGTCATATAATAGGCTTTCAAGCGTGTGCCGTCTGCCTGTCCGGGTTTAATATGAATTAGTTTGCTTTTACCGCTTTCTAATAACTGAAATTCTATATTTTGCTCCTGCCTATCGGCTTGGCCAGCTAAGACAGAGGAATAAATGCGCATTTTTTCCTGAATGTTACTTTCTATGCAGTTACGGTAAAAATTAGCATAGTCCTTTTCAGCATTGTCTCCTAATTGTTGCTTAAACAATGCTTGTTGTCCTTCGGAAAGCTGCATAAATTCTGGCGACAGGTGTTGCTCGTATTCTTGCCCCGCCAGAAATTTTTTAATCAATACCGGACTTAGTGTTTTATACCTAACGGTTTCTGGAAATTTGGGCGATTCTAGCAATTGTATCTGAGACACCACAAATTCAAGCCCATTTCTTTGGTCTCCCAAAAAACCTTCCTGATGTAGAAAAAGCCCTTTCACAAAGGTTTTAAGTACTTCATCTACCCAGAAAGCTACTTCCAACGTAAAAGAATCTCCTTGCAGTTCAAATACTTTTAAATCTTGCCTACGTACATAAGGCCTTAGATCGGGCTGTGAAAAGGTGAAAAACTTAAAGGTTTTCTGTCCGTCTCGGTATCCTTCGGAATGTAAAAACGTAGCAAGATCACCATTAGCTTTAGAAAGCACTTTGTTGATCCAGCCATTAATGGCATAGTTATAATTATAAGGTAAACGAGTACTCTTCCCAGATAAAGAACATGTTAACTGAAGTCGCATAAAAAGACATTAAATAACAAAACCTAAACAAATAAAAACATGCTTAAGTTAGTATTACTTTTAACAATCTTTGAGTCTATTGCATAAAAAGCATTATTAAGAGTGGGTAATATCTAAATATAAGTAACTCAGTTACACAAAAAGTTCTTATTTATTACCTCTTAATACTCCAATAATTTTTCTTCGTTGCCTGGTGTAAAACGTAAAACCTGTTTATTTCTGCCTTTAAAAGGGTTTACATAAACAAGATTACTTTGGTCTTCATAGGCATCAAACAAAAGAGCATTGTGCACATTTACAGTTTTAATATCTCCGTGGTAATGAAACTCAAAATCTACATCTACACGGTTTCCATCTAAAAACTCAACAGCTACCAACTTCATTTCTTGAATCTTACCGTTAATTTCCAACTTAAAATTCTCATTGATATAGTGGTTTAATACACTTTCGTGGTGTTCTTTAGAACTTAAATCAACTTCTGTTGCATATTTCCCGGATAGATGGCTATTAAAATCGTCTAGAAAAAAAGTAAAAACTACAGAACCATCCCCATCCATAAAATTTAGATGTGCGGTTGATAATTTGACTGGGTGCGCCTGCACACTGAATGCAAACAAAGCAACCAAGATAAAAATAATTTTTGTGTTCATACTATGTAAAAATTAGAAGCATAGCAACCGCCACGCCCATTCCATTAACCACATAATGCCAAGCATTTTGCGATCTTTTTACTAAGTAAGCAAAAATCATTAAAAGAGTAATATAACCTAGCATAATTAATAGTTGCCCTAGCACTAAACCAAAGTTAAAGACAATTAAATGCTTGTATTCCATTAAGCCGTTAGTAAGAAAGCTTCGGTAATAGGTATAGTATTCTAAACCGTGTATAAAACCAAAAACAGAGGCTAAAGAAAGATTTAGCACGGTGGTATCAGAATTATTTTTAATCCCTAATAAATTAAATGAAGCAATTATTAAAATAGTAACAGGCATTAATGCTTTTACCAATTGCGCATTAACTTCTATTAATTTTAGCCCAGATAAAAAGAACGTTAAAGAATACCCTATGGTAAAAACCACGATTTGAATTAAGATTTTCTTCCAGTCTCTAACTTTATAACTAGAACATAAAATCACCATAAAAAGTAAGTGTACAGCTCCGTCTCTAAAGTCTGTAATGGTTTTTGTACCCTCTAATATGTAAGTAAAAAGTTCTTGCATAGTTATTATAACTTCTCTTTTAGGAGTAAAAAGTATGCAGCAAAACTAGATTATTTTTAAAAAAATAAGGCACTGCTAAAAACAGTGCCTTAATAATGGTTTAAGCAAGTATTTATTGCTTAATCACCTTAATCGTTTTTCTACCACTATTATTTTCTAATGACAGAATATAAATCCCAGGCTCTAAACTTTGGCCAACTTTAGTTAAGCCATTAGCTATTGTTGTTGACAATAATGCTCCGTTAATATTCATAACCGAAATTGCTCCTTCAAAATCTACGCTTAATTCAGACGTAAACGGATTAGGAAACACGTTCACATTTTCTTCTTCAGCAATAAAATTTATAGATGTAACACAATCATTATTTATTAAAGTATCTGAATACAACGTTGTTGCTACACACTTTTCAATTTCACCGGTCACAACACCTACATAAATTTCATCTTCAGCATTCCATGAAGGAATCTCTACCGAAGTTAAAGAGGCATCTGTATTAAACTGAGTCCCATTATAAAACCATTCGTAAGAAAGGTCTACACCCAAGCCTGTAAATTGAAAGTTAGATACTTGCACCCAGTCATTACCCGTATTACTGAATGTTATTGTATGTGTACCAGCAGGAACATCAACGGTAACAGCACCTACGCCGTTAAATGCAGCAAAAACGGTTTCAGCATTACCGTCTATAAGTACAGTTAATTCTCTAGGGCTATCATTTGTATTTTCGGCTGTGAAATTAATTGTAGCTGTTGCTCCACTTCCAAAAGTACCCGTAAAATCATAGTAATTAGATGTCCAAGTAGACCAAACACCGCCAATATAAACAGATGCGTTATCCATACCAGCTACAGTACCATCACTTTCAATAATAAATTCAGTACTGAGTAGAAGCATCTTGCCAACCGTTTTTAAAGGAGAAACCGTTACATCGCCAGCAGAACCACTAATTTCAGGGCTTATAGAAACTTCAAAAGCAGCATTTTCAGTTAACTGACAATTCATTGAAGCTGTTGTAGCCAAAGAAACACTATAAGAAGATTCTGAAGAAATTACAGTTATTTTTTTCTCATAGCTTGTCATATCCCCTACACCATTTTCAACGATTAAAGAAATAGTTTTTTCTCCTGAAGTTGAATATGTAATTGCTGGGGGTGTCATAGAATTAAACGAAGGCTGAGATGCTCCTTCCCCAAAACTCCATGAATAAGAAACTCCGTTATCCGTTATTTCTGAAAAAGCGACAGATTCTCCTTGGCAAATTTCTACATCAGATACAGCAAAAAAGGCTTCTCCACAAGCTGTTTTATTAATGGTGATGTCATCTAATTTATCTTCATCCTCTAAATACATATAAAAGGCATCAATAGGGCCACTAATTTCATCCCATGATCTGTCTGTTTCAGACCAGTTCATTTGGCCGGCATACCCTGTTTCATACAATGTTTTAGGTAAGTCTTCGAAAGGAACACCAAACAAAGCGGTTACATTAGGATTATCATTTTGGTCGTTGGGATAGTACTCTGCCACCACTAAAGGTTTATCTAAACCCCAATGGCTGTATGCATTATGGAAAGGGGAACGGTTTTGACCCGCCCAATCGTAATAATGAACATTATAGAAATCTAGCGTTCCTTCGGCTTCACCACCCGCTGCAATTAGTCTTGCATCGCTGTAATAGTTAGTGTACGAACCTATATCTGTATGTGCATTAAAGGCCCATGAACCACTGGTTACTAAAACTTCTGGATCTTCTCTGTGTATGGCTGCTGTACACCTGTTCACTACTTTTTGAATATCGGACATAGGAACATGATTTACTCCATCCCAACCAAATTCATTAGACATACCTTCTGGTTCATTAAAGATTTCCCATGCCATTAAACCTGGGTGGCCTTCTAAGCCATTTACCATAGGTATTAAAGCATTATTAATATAAGCTTCTAATGCAGCGTCTTCTGTTAATAATTTTTCAGTATTGGTAATGTTAACTTTATACTGATCACTTTTTAACATATCAAAAGACCATAGACAAATTTGAACTCTTAGGTTTCTTTCCCACGCAGCATCTAAAATAGCTTTCATGTCTTCAATCATGTATTGAGAAATACCGCTGGTCATATTATTACCATTAAAAGAAGGGCTATGAGAACCATTCACATGCAACCACCATCTAATGGTATTCATTCCCGAAGCTTGTGCTTGATCAAAAATACTCTTGAATTTTGTCATATTAGGCCGCTGAGCATTTCCGTTATCTGGATCTTGCCCTACATCCATAGCAAAATTAACCCAAGCTATATTGGTACCGTTAACAAACAGTTCTTGACAACCAATTTTAATTCTATTGTCTACGGTCTGCGGAATAGCAGCCGTTCTTAATCCTGAAGTTGGTTTTGGTTCTGTAGAAGGCATCTCTTCTAAACCACCACGTTCTTCAATGGATTTTTTAATCATCTCAATTTGTTCTGCCTTGTAGTTTGGGTAGCTACCGGGCGAAGAATTTTGTGCATACACATGCGTACCAACACATGCTAATAAAATTAGTACTAGTTTTCTCATCGCAAATAATTAATAAACAGTTTTAGAATAATTGATTCTAAAATAAATGGGATGTAATGGTGGTTATCTTTCTGATAACAGTGAACTCAACTTCTAATATAACAATTAGTTATGACTTTACTTAACTACCATTTATCCTAAAAAAACAAAAAAGGTAAACACCCTTTAGGTTAAGTAACTAAAAAAGAGACACAAACAAACCAACAGGGTTTAATACACCCCGCCAATTTTACGCATATTCAATGCTGAAGACTCAAACTTGGGTAATTTTTTTGGTCTAGAAGTTAGACCTGAAGTATCTGTTAAGGATTTCATGAAAGCGATTAGTGCTTCTTCCTCTTCTTCGGTAAAATTTAAATGATCTGCCGATAATGTTTGCGAAGGCATCTCTAAACCCAAACCTTGACCGCCACCTAAATCGTAGAACTCTACTACTTCTTCTAAAGTTTTAAAAGCACCATTATGCATGTAAGGTGCCGTTAGTTCTATATTTCTAACGGTTGGAGTTTTAAACATTCCTTTCATAAAAATTATTTCCCGAAACGTCTTCCTTGTATACCTCATAACCTCCTTCATCCTCATCTATTTTGGTTCATTTCTGAAGTGGCGGTTACACCTAGAACTTCGCCTTCCGTTTCGTTGTAATGTGGCGGTACGGTGCCGTTAAAAACGGCGCAAAATGACAAGTTCCACAATTGGCTTTTCCCATAAACAAGATTAAAACCACGTAATAACTGCTTTGGGGGATCTTCGATTCTTCACCGCGGATGTATTTATCAAAGGGTGAATTAAGTGCTTGTAAACTTCTAACATATGCTTCAAGTGCATCTTTTACCGTACCCGTATTAATGCGTTGACTTCTTGGGAAAGATGAGTAGCTTTTGCCAAATAAGTCTATGTATTCTTGGCTTTGGTTTAGTTTGGCTACAATTTCATTAAAATCGGTTCTGAATTCTTTATGACTTAAAACCACGTGTTCTATTTGGTTGTTTAAATCTTCGGAACGCATATCCCAAAAAAAATTATCCTGAAAGGTGGAATTGATTAAAGTAGGTGAATTCCTGTCTACTGTTCCTTCAAAATCAAAAGCTAAACTTTTAGCTGAATTGTCGGTAAAGGCTTTTTCGGGTTGATGACAAGAAGAACAAGAACGTTCGTTATTTCCTGAAAGAATGGGATCGAAAAACAACATTTTACCTAAATCTACCAAATCCTGATTGGGTTCATATCCTTTCTGGTTTCCTCTTTGGCTGTAATATGGGTTTAAGAAATCTTTTTGAAACAATCCTTCTGACAGGTAATTAAATGCTCTTTCATTAGGACTTACTTCGTGATAAAGTTCATAACCACTTTTTTTATGGAGGTTTAAAATAGCTGCGTGTAGTGGTTCCGTTACTTCTTTCACAAAAGAAAAACGATCAAAATCATCAAAACTAGATTTCAGGAGTTTATCAGATATTTTAAAACGTTTAGCAATATCTTTTTGTAAATCCTTGTCTTCTGCATTATTGTAAAAAATCTGCAAATCTTCTTGAATGGAACTGAGAGCCGTCTTTGTTTCAGAAATAGAGTATAAAAATGCTGGTGAATCAAAGCCACTCACACCCAATGTCACTAAGTTAACTAACTCTATTCTTGAGGCTTCAAAAATCTGCATGTTATTAAGTTTATATGTACTTAATTCTTTTTCCAAATTAGTGACAGTGTATTGTAGTTTATTTAATTGAACTTGAATTGAAGTCTTATCTAATTCATCTTCTGCAAGTAATTCTTCAATTACCTGAAGCCCCTCTGGATCTACCCGAAAGATTTTAACAACATCTACTTTTAACCCATAAACTGGGCCTCCTAAGATCTTTTTCTGGTAAAACGGAAAAAGTAATGAAACATAGCCTTCTATTTTTTTGTATTGATTTCTGGCTTTTTTATGCAGGGCTATCAGTTCCTCTTTTGAGGCTTTCTGATTTGCGGAAGTAGTTAACTTATTTACAAGCTCTTTGAATTCGTTCAAATCTTGCATTAAACGATCTTTCACCACCATGTTGGGGGTTACTTGCTTCTTTTGAAAAGCAGAAAAAGTAATAATTGATAGTAGAACTAATAGGAATAAGACTTGCCCTTTTTTCATATTCGGAATAAATAAAACAAAGGGTACTTTTAATTAAAAAGTACCCTTTGGAAAATGATTATAATTAAAACTAGCGTTGTGCTATTGCTTATTCAACTACTAATTTCTTCATTTCACCTTTTGTGTTTTGGATAAAATAAATACCCGAAACTAATCCAGATACATCAACTCTGTTTGTGCTTCTTTGAACTTTAACTCTTATACCTGCAGCATCGTAAATAGCCACATCCGTTGTTTCGTTTAAGTGTAATTCCCTAGAAACCGGGTTCGGGTAAATTTGAAATCCGCTGTCGTTCTTGTCGAAAGTATCTCCAAAACCAGTTGTTTTTAAATAATCTTTAAAACCCGTAACGGCTAAAGTAGTAGAGTGGTTAAAAGGATATTCGTTATCTGTAGCCGGGTGCTGAATGTTTACAAAATACGTAGAACCGTCTGGTGTAAAACGACCACCTGTAGTTTCACAACCATTTGGACCTACTAAGAATCTACCTAAATCTGTATTTACAGAATACGTTTTACCCGGAGTATCGTCAGTTATTTCAACAATGTAAACTTCGTTAAGTTTAGTTTCAAATTGTGCGGGGTTGGCGGGTGCTCCACTTGGATTCATATCTTCATTAATGGCTAGAAAAGTTCTGCCATCAAACTTTATAGATGTTAAACCATCCGGTGAAGACAAGTGATTTCCAGTTGGAACTTCTCCGTTAAGCTCACCACCACCTTCAATAGCAGATTCAATTTTACCAGTTGCTGTATTTAAACGTAATACTCTGCCATAGACATCCGCAAAAGAACTGTCTGCATCTGACCATGAGCTCATGTCTTTTAAATGTTTAGCTGGCATTCCGCCTAATCTCATTTTAGGAGCTATTGATTGTTTCCCTCCTCTACCAGTTTCTGTAATAAAAACAGTCTCGTCATTTATGCCTTCTACCCATTCTAAACGCATAAAAATTGTAGCCCCTAATTTTAAAGCTTCTTCTTGTGCATGCATCGAAGCTTCTAAAGTCATTGGTAAATTAACCCAAGTACCCATCTCTCCATCGGCAGATTGTTTATAAGCTGCTAGTTGACCTTTAGAAAAATCTTCAGCCGCATCAGCTACAAATCTAAATAAAACTGAACCTGACGAGTTATCATCTGAAAGATAAACTGTTCTTCTGTCTGAAGATATCCAACCACCTTCGTGATCGTAACGACCCATATTGTAGTTTTTTCTGATTGCTTCTGCTTTTTCGACATCAATTTCAACCATGTACTGGAAGTTCATGTGTCTTGCTATTGTTTCGTTTACAGAAGTACCATTATATTGTTTAATCGTATAATCTGAAAGATCTCTAAATCCTTCACCGCCTGAAAACAAGGCATCATTACTTCCGAATTCAGAACCCCATTCCTCTGCAGTCCAAACTTGACCCCACGAAGTTTGAATACCACCACAGTTAGCACCTGTTCCGCCAACATTAGAAAAGTCTACATTTCTGAATTTATAACCACCATCCGGTTGAACAGCTTCCCATGTATCTGTAGCTGGGTTATAGTAAGCCGTAAAAACAGTCATACCTCCACCGTCTCCATTAACATCATCTGCATTGACTCTTTCGTGGTTAACCACCACATAACCAGAATCACTTCTTCCTTCAATTGGAATAAAAGCCTGTGAAATCTTGCCATTCTTTAGCGAAAGCAGATAGTCCGTTCTTGATTATAAACCTTATCAACACCACCAACAAAAAGACATCGTATTTAAATGGTGAAGCTGGGATCATTACTTCGTACTAAATCTTCCGCATATTGAGAAGCGTCGTAGAAATTTTTCCTGAATTGCAGGAAAAGGTAATTCTTGCGCTCGTGCATTCATCATAAATGCAGAAACAAGCAGTCCTAAGATGTAACGTTTTTTCATTTTGCAGTTTTGTTTGTTGCTGCAAATGTGATCATGTAGTGTTAAGTGTTTCTTCCCTGTAGTTTAAATCCTGCTCATTTAATAGTTAAGCTAATATTAACCAAACTACTTCTTTTGTTAACAAAAAATTTATTTGGAAACATGTTAACATATTCTAATATTGCAATATGGGAATAACAAAGACAGAAGGCTTCTCTTTAGAAACAACACAACTGGCAGATATACTGAAGGTATTAGGTCATCCGGCAAGATTATCAATAATGGAATATCTTAGCTAAAACACCTTCTTGTATATGCAATGACATTGTTGAAGAGCTTCCGTTAGCCCAACCTACTATTTCAAGACATCTTTCGGAATTAAAAAGAGTAGGCCTAATACAAGGTACCATTAGCGGTAAAAACATTTGTTATTGCATTAATCCTGATACATGGAACAAAGTTGTAGCTGCTTTTAATGTGCTTTCTGTTAAAATAGAAAACCCGAATAGCTGCTGCTAAAAAAATTTGTTAAATCATATTTAATTATTGCTATATGAGAATCTCTGAAATAAAAAAACACCTTAGCGAAATTGAAACATTACGTTTTGTATTACCTAACGGTTCGTTTGTTCCTACTCACTTTCATGTTACTGAAGTAGGTAAAATAACGAAAGACTTTATTGATTGTGGTGGAACAGTACGTCATGAAGAAGTAGCCAATTTTCAGCTATGGACAGCAGACGATACCGACCATCAATTAAAACCAGAGAAGTTAATCAACATAATAGCGCTTTCTGAAAAGGTGTTGGCCATTGGTGATTTAGAAATTGAGGTAGAATACCAGTCGGACACTATTGGAAAATACGGTTTAGAATTCGATGGCGTAAACTTTATTCTAAGTAACAAACAAACTGATTGCCTTGCTAAAGACAAGTGCGGCATTCCGCAGGAAAAACCAAAAATCCGTTGGTCTAACCAAAAAACAGAGGATACTCAAAGTTGTTGCACACCAGAATCTGGTTGTTGTTAAATCCTTTAAAAAGTTAAAAATCCCCCATCTATATCTAAAAAAATGAATTATTACACAAGTTTAAACAACTATATCAATTCAGTTTTAACTGAATTGGGCCAGATTCCAGAAGCGCGAAAAAAAGCACTATCACAGCTTTCGGATTTTGTAAAAACACAATTACAAGAAAACGGAATAGCCAATTTGGTTTTCATCTGTACTCATAATTCCAGAAGAAGTCACTTATCTCAAGTTTGGGCGCAAGTAGCGGCACATCATTTCGGCATTAAAAATGTATTTTCTTATTCTGGTGGAACAGAAGCTACAGCTTTATTTCCTTCTGCTGCAAAAGCATTGGAAGAGGCTGGTTTGCAAATCATTAAACTTGCTGAAGTCGAAAATCCTATTTACAGTATAAAATATGCTGAAAATGAAGTTCCATTAATTGGTTTTTCTAAGCGATTTGATAATTCCTTCAATCCAACAAACGGTTATGCTGCAATAATGACTTGTACACATGCCGACCAAAATTGTCCATTTATACCTGATGCAGCCAAAAGGATTTCGCTTCCTTATGAAGACCCAAAGGCATTTGACAACACACCACAACAAGCAGAAAAATATGCTGAACGGTGCCGTGACATTGCCCGTGAATTATTATTCGTATTTTCTAAAGTAGCCTAAGCATGTCAGAAAAAAAGAAAATGGATTTCTTCGAAAGAAATCTAACCCTATGGGTTTTGCTTTGCATTGTATTAGGAATTTTAGCGGGTAAGTTTTTTAAAGAACCTATTTCTATACTTGCAGAATGGTCTTACGCTGGTGTAAACATACCTGTTGCTATTCTGATTTGGGCTATGATATACCCTATGATGGTTCAAATTGATTTTTCATCATTAAAAAACATGGGCAACAACAAAAAAGGATTGGCTTTAACGGTTGTAGTCAACTGGTTGATAAAACCGTTTACCATGGCCTTTTTTGCATGGTTGTTCTTTAAAAACATTTACGCTGCCATAATCACCCCCGAAGAAGCCGAACAATACATTGCTGGTGCAATTCTTTTGGGCGCAGCTCCTTGTACCGCCATGGTTTTTGTTTGGTCTTACTTAACCGATGGAGATGCTAATTACACTTTGGTTCAGGTTTCTGTAAATGATCTTATTATTCTGGTTTTGTTCATACCTATTGTACAATTCTTGTTGGGCGTTACATCGGTTCACATCCCGTTTGATACGTTATTAAGCTCTGTTGTATTCTTTGTGGTGATTCCATTGCTGGCGGGTTATATTACTAACCGAAGCTTGGTAAAAGCCAATGGTGAAAAATGGTTAAGAAACACCTTTATACCGAAGCTAAAGCCCTATTCGATTATAGCTTTACTTAGTACATTAATCTTAATTTTTGCCTTTCAAGGAGATGTAATCATAAACAAACCCTTTGACATTCTGTTAATAGCTGTACCGCTTGCCATACAGACTTACCTTATTTTCTTTATTGCTTGGTTTGGCGGAAAATGGTTAAAATTACCGCATCAGGTTTGTGCACCTGCTGCCATGATTGGTGCTAGTAATTTCTTTGAATTGGCGGTTGCCGTAGCTATTGCTTTATTTGGGCTGAACAGTGGGGCTGTTTTAACCACCGTTGTTGGTGTTTTAATAGAAGTACCTATTATGCTTTCTTTGGTATGGTTGGCTAATAAATGGAAACCTAAGACCTAATTATTCCAACAAAAAAGCCGCTAAAACAATATCATCAGTCTGGGAAGTGTACAGCCCTTTCCAGTTGTTAATCATAAGCTCAAAGGCTTTACGTTGCTGGTCTAAAGGCATATGGTTAACTTCTTTTATTTTTTTCTGAAAGCGTTTCATCATCAACTTTTCAGTACCCGCTTGGTTAAATTGATCTACAAAACCATCTGAAAACATGTACAACAAATCGCCTGATTTGTAGTCGATAATCTCTAATTCAAAAATACGTTTATTCTCTACTTCGCCTAAAGAAATACGAGAGCCTTTATAAATAATCAATTCACCATTTCTAACTAAATACAAAGGCCTACGTGCGCTACTGAAATAAATCACTTTATTTCGGAAATCAATTTTGCATAATGCAATATCTAGTCCATCGTGCACCGTATCGTTATTATGATTGTTATGTAATAAGTTATTAATGGATTCGTGCAAATATTTTAAAACTTTGTCGGGTCTGTTTTCTTCATCCCTTAAAACAAAAGTGTTTAGAAGGTTAATACTTAACATAGTCATAAACCCACCTGGTACTCCATGGCCTGTACAATCACCCACTCCAAGAACACAATAACCCGGTTTTTCTCTTACAAAATAAAAATCACCGCCTACAATGTCTTTGGGTTTATAAAGAATAAAAAATTCTTTGAAGAGTTCTTTAAACTTAACTTCACTAGGTAACAAAGAGTCTTGTATTTTCTTGGCATAGTTAATACTGTCTGTTAAATTTTTATTCTTTTCTTTAATTAGGTGTGTCCTTTTTTCAATTTCAGAATACAAATAATTTTTAACCTTTTCATGATTTTTATGTTGAATAGAGATGTATAAATAGATTACTAAAAGAATTATAGCAATAATTATAGGATAAAACCACCACTGGTACCAAACAGGAATACTTATGGTTATTTCACCAAAATCTGAATAGACTTTTTCGTTACCAAAAGAGTCTATTACTTTAATATTTAAACGGTATGTACCATAAGAAACATTTTTAAAAAGTAAAACATTTCTCATTTCAACCGAGTACCAATTAGAGTCTAATCCCTGCATACGGTACTCTACTTTAAATTTATCTTTATCTACCAAATTAATGATCTGGTAGTGGTATTCTAACTTATGTTTACCGTACGGAAGACTTAAATCTTTCTTTATGTTTTGTTTAACATCATTTACATCTAAACGGTAGACATCTATTTTTGGTAAAGATTTAATGGGTTTATATTTAGACACATTATAACGCACTAAATACCCTTCTGTACCCAGCCATAAATCCCCTTGATCACTAACACCAGAGGCATTTCTGTTAACTTCAGATTTTATACCATAATCGCTATTAATCACAAAACATTTTTGTTTCTTAACATCAATATCAGTTATACCATTCCGGTGAATAGCTGCCACATGATTATTGCTTAACAGATTTAATCCATAACAATAATTAGACAATAAACCACTAGTTTCATTGTATACAATAACACTGTCTTCTGTTATTACTTCAATAACACCATTTCCATTAGTAGCCATCATTAAATGGCCTAGCTCATTTTTGGTAATTGCAGAAAAATAAGAATCATTCTTATAATTATTAAGGACCTGCTTTTTACACATTAAAGAGTTATCAAGGAAAAATAAACTGCCGTATTTAGTACCAAACCATAACATCTTAGCTACGGAATCTGCATATAGAGCAGTTACAACATTGTGATCTAATCCGTTTTGAATATCTATTTCTTTTAAAACCTCATCCTTATCTACATCATATATAACCAAACCATTATATGTAGCCAAGCATAAATATCCTTTATAAAAAGCAGCATCTAACACCGAATTAGTCATTCTGCTTTTCCCTAAGGTTAAGCGTTTAATTTCACCTGTTTCTTTAGAAAATGAGTATAAGCCATGTGACTTGGTAGTTATATAAATATTTTCTCCATTGAAAAGCAACCTAGAAACATCCTCTGATAATACTGAAGGAGGTAAATCATATAGTTGTGGGTTGGACCAATCTAAATTACTTAAGATAAGCATAGTATCTGCTATAACAGCCACTTCACCACCTTCAATAGCCAAAGAATAGATGTTATTTAAGCTTTTAGGTAATGGTTTATAGAAAGTAAGGTAATCGTTAACTAAATAAGATACCCCAGAACCAAAACCAGAAACCCAATGGTGATTATTAGAATCATGGTAGGTAAATTGGCAATACTTGTCTAAACCATATTTATCTGTATACTGATATAAGCTACTGTTTAAGGTGTCATATGGCGGCAACATTTTAAACACCCCGTCGCCATAAGTGGAAATCCAAAGGCCCTTAGTTTTATCCATGGACAAATGAACAGCCGGTACACCTTTAAATCTTTCTATTTTCAAAAGTACTTTACTGGCTTTATTTTGTTTTGTATATTCTATAACTCCCTTATCTTGCACAGACAAAAACAGCTCTTTTTTATTTTTAGGCTGAATAGCTAAAACTGGAGAATTAAACTTTTCTATTATTATAGATTTATAATTGCCTTTAATAAATTCATCTAAATTAAGAGATTCTAGACTTGATTCCCCACCTATTAACAGCTGGCTTCCTTCTAAAAAACTAGAAAAAACATGTAATGTATGTGCTCTAGATTGACTTACGTCTGAGATTATTTTACGCTTTATGGGATCAAAAAGATGTACACCTTCGTTTTCGGTTATTAAGATTAAATACTCTTTATAAGAGTATATATTTATTATTGCCGAACGTAAGGTATCTTCATAAACCACTCCTGAAAACTCTCCTTGTAAATCCCCAATAGAAAGCCCTCCGTTATTATGGCCTAAATAAATAGAAGAGTCACTAATAAAAATAGATCTTACAAAGCTTTCTACTAATCCATTTTCTTTGGTGAAGCTTCTAAATTCATACCCATCGTATTTAAAAAGAGCACTGGCAGATGCCAACCACATGTATCCCTTTTCATCTTCGGCTATATCATAAATAAAGGAATTGCTAAGCCCTTCAGAATCGTTAAAATGCCTGAACTCATATTCCTGAGCTATAGATTGGATACTAAAAAAAAGTACAAAAAGGGCTAAGTGTATTTCTCTCACTTTCTAACAATTATATTCATGCTTGGATTAAAATTACCTAATGGAGAGACATAAAATGGTAATACAACACCGTACTGGTTGGTAAGGTAAAAGCAGATGTTGTTGTTTTCGGAATTATTCTTTTTTAGAATTTGAACATCCATACAGGAACCTTTTTCGTCTTCGTCTACCAGATGTTTACTAGAAACCCAGTCCCCATCGCCACTAATCTTAACCTTCTCTCTAATTTTTGTTTTAGAATAAATAAGTATTTCACCATCCGAATCGAAATCAAAATTATACAATGTTATAGACACTACATCATCGGTAACAAATGGATAAATGTGCGTTATTTCAGACTTGTCTTCATTTAAACGAAAAGTGTATTCAAAGGTAAAAACATTAACCCCTTCTAAGTCATTATTAGTAAACGAGCTGGAACTAATGAAATACTTATAAATATTACCATCGTTCCCTTGTTTTCCTTCAGCTAAAATTTTGAATACATTTCCGTTTAATTCTTCTATGTACTCTCCTTCAATAGGGTTAAATGGACCAAAAGAATACCAGCCATTATCATATTCCGGAGAAAGAGAAAATGTTTTTGTGGTCTTTAATTGCCCACTTGGCATTTCTGACTTTACTTTATTTTTTATTACATCTGAATACACACCATGCCCAGCATATACAGAAAACTTTGTGGATGAATTAAATCCCCCAATGTTCTCGTCATGTTCACCACCAACATCTGGATCAAATACCCGAATAAAAAATGGGCTTCTAACATCTTTAGGGATAATTATATAGAACGCTTGCTTGTAATCATCGTCACCATATTTTATACTAGCCTCTTCACTAAAGGTTATAAGGGAATATATATTTTCTTCCTTACTAGGTACAGGCTGTCCGTAAACTAAAAAAGCAGTTTTTAAGGTTAGAAGACATACTATAACTAATTTAAAAAGCTTATTCATTTAATTTTTTTTATTTAATTCTAATAACAGAAAACCATTCTGTTCGTCTGCAATACTTATTTCGTATTCAATTACCGTGCAAGAAAGTAAAGCACCAGCATATTCTAATAAATCTTCTGTCTTTTTCACCTCTTTTGCACAAGCTACATCAAATGAAGGGAACAACTGTTTTAAGTCATTTAGAATGCTGTTTTTATTTAATGCTATTTTAGTCTTCTCTCCAAAATATTGTTCTGATACTACAATAACTCTACCAGAACACATAGGCAACTTTTTATCTAAATCATATACCAAAAGTGAAAGAGAGTCTACCACGTTATAGCTGGGATAATAGTCAAAGTTTTTTTCGTGTGAAATGGTACCTGTAAACTTTGATTTCCAGATCCATAATTCTGAATTACCTTTATAACTAGAACTTAGCTGTGTAACCAACACAGGGTGAATGGGTTCTATATCTGCATTAATATTTACAACCGGCTCTTCTTTAATTTCTATTTTATAGCCCGCTACTTTCTTGTAACGGATACCTGTAGAAACGTCTACTACATCTAGCACAACATTATAAACACCTGGCTTATCATAACAATGATCTATTTCACGGCCTTGTTCTTTAGTTGAATCACCAAAATCCCAATGCAAAACTATGGTAGTATCTAAGTCTCTTTCAACCATAAAATGCCTACAAAAATTGGTTGTTGTAGGATAGGTACATTCTGTAAAAAGAGAATCTAAAGCAATGTGCATTATATCTTTATTACCGCTGAAATCACTTACCCAATAAAAATCCCCGTTTTTATCGTTCCTTATAAAGCCAAATTGATTTTTCTCTGTATTAATCTCGGGAATTTCTAAGTCTAAAAACTTTTTACTTACAAGGCTGTATTTGTATACATCAAAGTCTTTATCCTTTTTTCTATTAGACGAAAAATACAATACCGTGTCATTATATATAAATGGGGATATTTCACCATAAGGTGAATTAATAGGTTTACCCAAATTTATGGGTGCTTCCCAGACACCTTTATTCTTGTAGCTTACCCAAATATCTGTATTGCCTACACCGTCTTCATCCGAAACAAAATACAATGCATTGCCTTGCGTAGACAAAGAAGGCTGACCATAATTATTAGTTCTTTTATTAAAAGGCATAGCAATTGGGCTGGCCCAAAGACTATCTTCTATTCTGTAACTGAAAAAAATACCCGATTTAATTTGTGAATTCTTCTTGGTCGGATCTGTATAATACGTTCTTGAAAAATAAACAGTATCGTAAGTTTTATTAAACGTAGCACTGGCATCGTCTAATGGAGAATTTAAAACCTGAAAAATTTTCTTTAACTCTGAATAATTACTGTCACTCTTTTGAAAAAAAAGATCGTAGGTATGATGATCTTCATTGGTCATGTACGTTTTGATTAATTTATTTTTTCGGCTAGAAGAATAAATTATGCCGCTTTTATAAAACGAAGGGGTAGTTTCATCGTATTCAGTATTAAAATTTGCTTTTTTTACTAAAGCTTGACCACTAGTCTTTCCCAAACAGAATACTATTAGAATAAAAAGTATATACCCAACCTTATGTTGACCGCTATTCAAAAAACTTTTTTTCATATATTAGAAAAAATCCACCCCAGGTGAATTTACAAAGTATTTAAAGTTATAAGTAAGGCCTATTTCATGTGAAAAGCTAGTGCTGCTATACATTTGATTATTCACCTCAAAAGAATACATTACAGAAAATTGCTTGTTAATTTTCCCTTCGGCGTTAATAGCCCACTGTTTACTAGATTTATAAACCGCGCCTAAACCATATTGTTCTTGATAGAAAAGCATTCCTTCTACCATTAATAAATTGGTTATGTTATACTCCCATAAACCAGATATTCTATAGCTAAATTCGGTATTAATAATGAATTCTGCCGCTAGCGTAGTTATTAATTCTTTATTCCATTCTGTTTTTTTATCTACCGAGTAAGAGTTTATTTGAAAAACACTTGGGGCAGAAACAGAAGCATACCACTTTTTCCAAGAATAGCTTACACCAAAAGAAAGCTGAGGAAATAAGGTGTTTTGTGTATTCTGAAATAATTCATCGCCGGCATCATTCACATTATAATTATTATTGGGTGAATAGGACTGTAAGCCAACACCAGCGCCAAAACGTAATTCTGAATTTTGACTAGAAATTGCATAAGACACAGAGGGAAGAATTTTAAAATTAGAGATTTGTCCTCTGGTAAACTGGTTTATAATTCCCCCTAAAGCTATCTTCTCGTTTTTTAAGGGTGAATGTATTGACAAAAACATGGTTTCTGGCGAATTAGAAATCCCTACCCAAGACTTTTTATAAAAACCCGTTAAAGAAAGGCATTTCTGATCTCCCGTTGCAGCAGGATTATACATGGTTCTGTACGCATTAAAATTAGATACAACAGAACTGTACTGAGCGACTAACTTTGTAGAAGTTAACACTAGAAAAAGCAATATAGGTAGTACCTTTTTCATCGTTTAATTTCTAAATAGCCCTTGTAATCCTTATTTAAAATAGTGTATTCAAAATAATACACATCTTCTGGTAAAACCTCACCCGAAGATGATGTTCCGTTCCAATCGTTTTTATAATCTCTAGCTTCAAAAACTTTAAGACCTTGTGTATTAAATACCTTAAGGTTTTTGCCTTCTATTTGGGTAGTTCCTTTAATTAAAAAAGCATCATTCAAACCATCATTATTAGGAGAGAATGCATTTGGGACAAAAAACTCTTTTATAGACAATTTAAAGGTGTCTAATGCAAATACACATTTGTGTTCATCTATAGAAATATATTCAATTTCCGAAGGTTGCTGCCCCATTATAACAGTAGAGTTTCCGTTTTCAGAATAAGTAATAGCAGCATCTCCCACTATCACTTCCCACTTATTTTCTCCTAAGGGTGTTTCTTCTGCCGAAAGATTTATTTCATCTAATGGGTAAACTTCTAACGCATCTGAACTGACTCCTTTTACCGGAAGAACAACTTCAATATTGGTTTCTAATTCTTCAAGAAAGCACTCTACTGGCAACAATTTATCAAAGAAAACAGTATAATCACCTTTGTCCGCAAATTCTAATTCTTTAGTTACTTCATTAAACGATAACACATTTGCACTCCACCGAAATGGTGCACTGTATTCGGCATATAATTTAGAAACATCTAAAACAACACTACAACTGACTAAGCTAGTGTCAATTTGTTTTAGAATAGGTACATTTTTATTTAAGTTAATGGTTTTTTGTTCCTCACAAAGTTTATTTACTTTAATGATATCTACCTGAATTGGCGCCACATCTAATGGTACATTATTAACAATTTCTCCATTCCAACGGAATTCAATGGTATCTACCGAATAACCATAAAGAGAATACAGATTAACTGAAAAATCTTCTCTACCGCAAACAGAAGAGTCTTTGGCTAAAATGGTGGAATCCCTTACTTGTATAGTAACTAAAGCCGGATCTTTATTGTTGTTAGGTGGTACAAAATATTCAAATGATGTTATATAGTTACTTTTAGTAGAGAATTCATAGATAATCTCATCATTTACAAATTCAGCTTTTCCTTCATCTGGCTTTTTATTAATTATTTTCTTATTATCACTATATGCTAAATCATTTTGTAAAACAGGTAAAACAACGTTTACATCAGCATTCTTTACAAAACAATATTCATCATCTATTAGATCGCCTTGGTCAACCGGTTTAGGGGGCGTACCTATAGCTTTGGCAGAAAATATTTTTTTAGAGTTGGAAGGCAGATATTCTACCGAAAGTGTATCTAAATAGACTCTTTTACTGAAATTTCCAGCCATGTAGTAACCATCATTGGAAAAGACATCTAAAGCCACCGGCTCAATAAAATCACCGCGCTCTTTGGCTTTATGGGCATACCAGAAATTCAGATTACTATCCAATTTTATAACAGATACTTCTGTATCAACATTGGCATTCAGTACAAAATCATTACTTCTTAGGTCTTTTTGATAACTGGCCAGTAGATATACATTATCGTTAAGCGCTTTAATATCTACCACATTTAAAGAGTCTGAACTTCTTAATTCTTTCAGCGCTAAAACATCACTAGTATTGACATCTAATTTTACCGTATAACTTTTATTAAATGTATTGACAGTATTCTCTACCAAATTAGGACCCTGCAATGATAAGGAATCTTTGGTATTGAGTTGAAAAAACAAATGTTCATTTGAATAGCTTAAGCCAGCGGCAGAGGAATTGGTATTATCTATACCCAAAAAATTCACCCAATTCACCAACCCATCAGTTAAATTGATTGAACTTAATATAAACCCCTTTTTCCGCCGAATAGGAAGAAAGAGCTCTATAACGATAAACCCCAAAAGAAGAACCATTAGAATAAGCAGATATTAACAACTGATTATTGCTTAATGTTAAATCAATAGTCTTAACCTCGGATGCACCATAAAAAGTGTTGCTCCAAACTACTTTTTCCAAATTATTCCCCTCTAATAAAAAAAAAACTGAATTATATGGATCTCCAGAATACGTATTATTATATGTGTTTGTATCTAATCTAACTTTTCCTATAAAATCACATAAAGCAATAACTTTTCCTTGTTCAGAAATTTGAACATCTACTAAACTCAAATTACTAGTTGATCGAAAATGGGATTGATAATAACCATTTGAACTATACTTTATTATATAAGTCCCAGAATCTACTTCGGAACCAATAAAAATATTCGGAGTTCTTCCACCACAATTGACAATGCCTTTCAGGTTTCCATAAACGTAAATACTACCATCCGGGCCTGTGGCTGTTTTAATAGTATCATCAGAACTGGTTCCTACTGTAAATATCCATTCTAACTTAGAATCGGAAGAATATTTGGCTACAAAACCATCTTTACCTCCATAAAGTTGGTTTTCTGTAATACCCGCCACTTTGCCAGTAACATAACCCGATACCACATAGCCACCCGGAACCGCGTTTATAGAAGTCACTACCTCGTCATTTGATGAGGCTATAACATCCGCACTTGACCAACTATGCCCTTGAGAAAAGGCATTAACGAAGAAAAAAAACAAAACACATGTAAATACTATTTGTATTTGTTTGTGCATAAATAATGGTGCTTACGTTCAGATATTGTAACCAAACATTGAAAGTTTAAATTACTACTTCAAGTTTAAATGTTTTATTTCGATTAAATAATGTTTTTTACCGATAAAACAACATAAACAAAGGCTTGTATTAAAGATAGATAGCAAGGCTATTATAAACATACATTTTAAAATTCTGGTTATAAACCAACATATTATAAAAACCTGACTCTCTTGTTAGATTCAACCTACATTTCTTACCAAGACCTCTAGGTGAGAATATTGCCTATTTAATCTAAAAGCTAGATAAAAAAGCAATAAAATCTAAAACAAAACTATAATTAAAAGGGTTTCAATTGTTAAGTAGTATTATGTATCTCTGCATTATACACTAGTAAAGAGGTTATATGATTAATAACACAGCACTTGTAACTTTAGGTATAAGCTTATTATATTAAGGTTGTTTGCACAAAAGACATAAAAACATGGTATGCATATACTTAACTTTACTAAAAAAGCTTTAAAGAAAAGACTCCTTTTAGTTATCTGTTTTAATACTACCAACATGATTTCTCCAAAAAAACTTACCTACCATCTAATATTAATTAAACTTTTTCCTTTTACCCTCCTGTTATTTTATTCGTTTAATTTAAACGCCCAAAACACCTCCTTAAACTTAGAACAGGCAATAGACTTGGCTATTAAAAACAATATGGGTTTAATGGTTTCTTCATATAAGATAGAGGAAAGCGAACAAATGGTAGGGAGTGCTATTAACATTAACAAAACACAGGTTTATTACAATTTTGATCAAAACAATATTGCGCCTAATAATTTACCCTTAAATGTATGGGGCATCAACCAATCTTTTGAATTCCCTACAGTATATGGTGCTAAAAGAAATGTGATGAAGGGAAGAGCCATATTGGCTAAAGACCAATATTCATTAGACCAACTTTCATTAACCAAAGAGGTTTCAAAATCTTATTATGAAATAATATATAGACAGAAAGTAAAGCAGAATTACCGCTATTTAGACAGTTTATACAAAAAATTTACAATTGCTGTTGCAAAAAAGTTTGATGCAGGAAACACTAATTATTTAGAAAAACTTACTGCGGAATCTAAACACAGAGAGATAACCCTTCAATTAAGAAAAAGTGATGAGGAGGTGAAAAAAGCATACATTCAACTTAATCAATGGCTACAAACAGATTCTTCTTTTGTTATATCCGATACTGTTTTGGTTCAGCTTCCTTTAAAGGCTCCGAATATTAGTAACCACCCTGGGGTAAAATATTACTTAGATGCCCAAGAACTTTCAAGAAAAAGCATCTCATTAGAAAAACAAAAACTATTACCCGATTTAGAAGTTGCTCTTTTTAGAGGGACCAACAGAGGCGCCTATCCAACCACTTATTCTGGCTTTCAAGCAGGAATTGCATTACCTATTTGGTTTTGTTCTCAGAAATCCAAAATAGATGCTTCAAAAACGCAAGCACTTATATTGGCTACAGAAGCTGAAAATTATAGATTTATGTTACAATCCAAATACCAATCGTTACTATCCGACTTAAAGCAACATGAAGAACAAATTGAATATTACAACAACACTGGGGAAGAATTATCTAAAGAATTGGTTTCTTATGCTAAGAAAGCCTATAAATCTGGTAAAATAGATTTTTTAGATTATGTAGACCTGTTATACAATGCAAAAAACATTGAAACGAATCACCTTACAACTTTATTAGAATACAATTCTACGGCACTCGAAATCATGTATATAACTCATTGAAATCAATAAAACATCGTCGATCTGTTTTTCCCCTCTAATCCTATCATCAAATGCTTTAGGGTTTTTTACTCTTTCATACTTTTATTCTTGTGTTCTAAAATTAAGTATTCTACTCTGTTTTAGATCCAAACTTTACTATTAACTGTCCTTCAAATTAATGTTACAATTCACCAGAAAAAAGTCTCTGAATTCAGTTCGGTAGAAGAACACAATGGTTCTTTATATCTAGGCGGCGATTTAACCGACCACATTGGTGTTTATAAATACCATTAACTCCAATTTATGAACCGTGAAGAAAGCAATTTTTCATGGTTTAGTTTTGTTTCTGGCTTAGAATAGAAAGCCTAATTATAAAGAATAATTTTTAATCGGAAAGCATTAATCTTACCTTTGCGGCTTGTTTCAATACAGTTCACAATTTCCATGAAATATTTAGACCTAAAAGGTGTCAATTTAAAAACAGAAGTTTTAGCCGGCTTAACAGTGGCTATTATTTTAGTACCCGAAGCTATTGCTTTTTCTTTTATAGCAGGTGTTTCACCTTTAGTTGGGCTTTACGCTGCCTTTATTATGGGCTTAGTAACGGCTTTAATTGGCGGTAGACCAGGTATGATTTCTGGTGCAACGGGTGCAATTGCTTTGGTATTGGTTCCTTTAATTAGCGCAAACGGAGTGGAATATTTGTTCCCTGCTGTAATCGTTGGTGGTTTATTTCAGCTAATTGTTGGTGGTCTAAAATTGGGTAAATTCATTAGGTTAATCCCCCACCCTGTAATGATTGGTTTTGTAAATGGCCTTGGGGTAATGATTTTCAGTTCTCAATTAGAACAATTTAAAATATTGAGTCCTGGCGGCGGCATAGCCTGGATGAACGGAATGGAATTGTACATTATGTTAGGCTTAGTCTTATTGACTATGGTTATTATGTACTTTATGCCGAAATTAACGAAAGCTGTACCGGGTGCTTTAATTGCTATTATTATTGTTTCGGCAATTGTAATTGGTTTTAAATTAGACGTTACAACTATTGGTAATAAAGCCTCTATTTCGGGTGGTTTCCCAAGTTTTAACATTCCTGTTTTATTTGGTAATTGGGATTCTATAGTGACTACTTTCTTAATTGTATTGCCTTTCTCTTTAAAAATGGCGGCTGTTGGTCTTATAGAAAGTTTATTAACGCTTTCGGTGATTGATGATGTTACTCAAACAAGAGGTAGCGGAAACAAAGAAAGTGCCGCACAGGGTATTGCCAACATCATTTCTGGTTTTTTTGGCGCTATGGGTGGTTGTGTAACTTTTGGTCAAAGTATGTTAAACATCAGTTCTGGGGCTAGAACTCGTGTTTCTGCATTTGTAGCTTCTATTACTTTATTAGCCTTTGTATTGTACATTTCTGGCTTTATAGAAATGATCCCTATGGCAGCTTTGGTTGGGGTAATGTTTATGATTGCTATTGAAACCATTGAGTGGTCTAGTCTTAGAATTTTCCGTAAGATGCCTTTGTTTGATGTGGTAATTGTTTTAGTGGTTACGTTTTACACCATCTTTTTCCACGATTTAGCTATTGCGGTATTAATTGGTGTAGTACTTTCGGCATTAAATTTTGCTTGGAACAACGCTACCAGAATTAGAGCACGTAAACACACCGACGATATAGGCAACAAACATTACGAAATATACGGACCATTATTTTTCGGTTCTAGTCAAAACTTTATTGATAAATTTGATGTGTATAATGATCCTGAAAATATTTTTGTTGACTTCAGCGAATCTAGAATCACAGACATGTCGGGTATAGAAGCCATTAGAAAGCTGGACGAAAAATACAAAGAAGTGAATAAGCTTGTGACCTTTACTTCCTTAAGTACAGACTGTCAAAACTTACTTTCTACTGCACAAATCAACATTAAAAAAGACGAAAAGAAAGATCCTACCTATGCCGTTGTTTACGACGCTTAAGTAGACTTATCATCTAATACTAAAACAAAATGGCATTGTGGGTCTTCACAATGCCATTTTTTGTTTATTCATTTCTCAATATTATTTATCCTAGCTTTCTTAGCTTTTGAAACCGCTATTTTTTGGTATCTGCTATTAAAATTTTAAAATCTGCTATACCCTTCCTACATTCACTTAAAAAACACGCATGAAGAATTTGTTTATCCTCTCCTTTTCATTTTTTTTATTTGTTTCCTGCCATATGGAAACGCAACCACAATCGGTAGATTTACCCAGCAAAAACTACAACAAGGCTTCTGTAATTTGGAATTCTTTAAACTATTCTGAAAAAATATACGTACCCGTTTATTCCGAAATTTACCACCAAAACGGACAACACACTTTTCTATTAACCGCTACACTAAGTATACGTAATACCAGTTTAAAAGACACATTGTTTTTAAAAGACATTAACTATTACGATTCGGAAGGAAAACAACTTAAGAGTTACTTAAAAAACACCATTTACTTAAAACCATTAGAATCGGTTGAATTTGTAGTGGGCTATAACGAATCTGAAGGTGGTGTTGGCGCCAACTTTTTATTAGATTGGGCGGGTGATTCTTTAATTTCAAAACCTATTATACAAGCCATAATGATTGGTACTACCTCTCAGCAAGGAATTTCTTTTATTACCGAAGGCGTTAAAATCCAGTAAATGCATCCATTATACAAAGACTTTATTCTATTCTTTTCTGTAATTGATCCAATTGGTACAATACCCGTATTTTTATATTGTACACGCTTTTTATCTAATTCCGAAAAAACCAGAGTAGCCAACAAAGCCGTTCTTATTGCTTTAGGAATATTACTTTGTTTTATCATATTTGGGCAAATGGTTTTGGAAGCGCTTTCCATTCCACTTTCCGCTTTTCAGATTACAGGTGGTATAATTCTGTTCATTTTTGCTACCACTATGATTTTTGGTGAAAGCAAACCAGAAACTGAACTTTCGGATGCTCGTGGTAAAACATTAAAAGACTTAGCTGTTTTCCCTTTGGCCATGCCTTCCATTGCTTCACCCGGAGCCATGATGGCTTGTGTTCTACTAACAGACAATTACCGATTTAACATTCAGGAACAGGCACTTACAGCATTAATGCTTTTGGCCGTATTAATCATCACCTATTTATTACTGCGTTTTTCTATTAGAATACAGCGGGTAATTGGGGATATGGGCGCTAATATTTTAAGTAGAATTAGTGGTTTGTTGTTAGCTTCTATAGCTGTAGATAGCATTTTGGTGGGCATTCAAAAATTCTTCAGCATATAAAAGCCCTTTAAAAAATTTTAAAGGGCTTAATCTCCTTTTTTTTAAGCTGAATTAATACAAGGGTGCTTCAAAAGTTCCGCTAGGGTTATTGTCATTAAACTTCCCGTTAACGCTTAAGTTCTGTTTTCCATACAATTGTGAACCCTGATTAAAATCATTCTTTACGATTACATGCCCTGCATTAGAAATATTTAAAACGCCCTTAGCCCCCAAAAGATTAAAATCTTTGTTAATAATTAATGTTCCTTTTTTAACAATTAGGCTGTCTTCAAGATTTAGGTTGTTGTCTATAATTATCTCTGTGGTTTCAAAAGGAGCATCTATTACCACCTTAGAATTTGGGTACTGATTAAAATCTGTATCTATAAACGCCGCCCCTAAAAAATATACTTCGCCTTTAACTATAGCATTATTTCTAATTACTATAGAATCGTAAACTGTTGTAACACTGTTTGGGAAAGATTCGAAATCTGTATTTACTTGAGTATATCCATTAAATGTTGCATTTCCTTTTACATTTAGATTGTTTTCAAAATTTGCATCTGAAATGGTGACTACTGCACCCGGTTCAATTTCGGCCGTGCCATCATCTTTATAATAATAACCAGAATAGTGACTGTCGTTTTTACGGCAAGAAATTAAACTAATAAGTAAAAATAGAAGACTGAATAAATACGTAGTTCTCATAGCTGTCAATTTTAGTTTTCAGTTTAAAAACAGCTTTTTTCACGTTTAAAGTTCCATTTATTTTCAGATCAACTTCAACAATCTTTTTTTCAGGCATAAAAAAAGAGGAACCTTTAGACTCCTCTTTTTACAACCTCTATTTAAAATATTTTAATCTGGGTACTGATATTGGGGCAATGGTTCTTCGTAAGATTCTTCCGAATTATCGTTAAAAGCTTCATAAGTAGCATTTCTGGTACCATAGAAAATTCCGTCTTGATTAATGGCATGACCTACTATTAATTGAGCCGCATCAGAAACCGTAACAACTCCTGAATTCACATTTAAATCCGTTCCTATTCTAACTATACCTCTACGGATTATAAGACTATCTAGATTAAAATTAATATTGTTTCCTATGGTTACTTCAGAAGCTGCTGTAGGTAAATCAATAATAATTTTACCAAAACCCGTTTCCGTATTAATATCTGTTTTAATGGTGGTTGGTGCATATATCCATAAAACACCCCCATCAATGTTAATATTATTGTTTATAGTAGTTTGGCCTGCAATAGTCGTAAATCCATTCGGCTCAATATTTATATCCGTACCTATTGTTGTTCCGGCTTCAAGGGTGGCGTTTCCATTAACATCAATTTGGTGAATTTCTTGGTTTCCAAATGTAGCTTGTTCATTAGAATTTACATAGGCAACACCGTCTTCCAAATAGTAACCTCTATAATGAGATTCATTTTTTTTACAAGAAGTTAAAACCATACTGGCTGCAGTAGTGATCAATAAACCTGTCTTAATAAATGATGATAATTTTCTCATAACTCAATTTTTCTTGTTGTTTAATCTTCTCAATTATTATAACAACATATTAGATTTTGAGTTTCATCCTCTTTTAATAAACATCCCTATCACGTATTAAAAATAGGGCATAAAAAAAGGGTACCGTTTGGTTCCCTTTTTTTATTATTCCAATATTAATCTTTAATCTGGGTATTCGTACTGAGGCAATGGCTCTTCAAAAGTACCCGCTGGATTATTGTTGTTGTAAACGTGTTTTACTTCTACATTTTGATTACCGAACAATTGGCCCGATTGCCCTAAATCATGGTTAACAATCAGTTTACCATGGTTAGAAACATTTACAACACCGGTAGCATTTATATTAAAACCGGTACCAATTTGTAAAATACCTCTTTTAATAATTAAACTATCATTAACGTTCATATTATTACCTACCGAAACTACCATTGAGTCATATGGCATATCAATAACAATTGTACCCGATTTATTCAAATTAAAATCGGTACCAATAGTGGTATAATCTTTAATAATTAAGCTGCCGTTAATGTTAGCATTGTTCCTAATAACCGTATTTCCTTCAATTACAGTAGTACCGGTTTCGTTTGTATTTAAATCGGACCCAACAACTGTACCTTCACCTAAGGTAGCATTACCGTAAACATTTAGTTGGCTGGGCACTTCTTGGTTGCTAATAACTATATTTTGATTCTCATAGATATACCCCTGTCCATTTTGGTAACTAATTCTATGTATGGGTTCTTCTTTTCTACACGCTGTAAAAAAAATTACTGCGGCAGACAGGCAAAGCATACCTGTTTTTATAAATGATGATGGTTTTTTCATAACTCAATTTCTCTAGTTGTATTAGAACCTTAAATATAAAAATTTTCTTCATTGAAAAAGTTTTTATCTTTTAAGTAGTAAGAACATTTTATTGCGAATTGAGTTTCTAAAATTGAAAAAATATGTTGAAGAAAAAACTTTCCAAAAGTTGTTTTCATAGAAGTTGACTTCTTTTAAACGGAACCTTTGGAAAGGTACTATTCTTACTTAATAAATATGGTTTTTAGCAACATCCACCACCATCGTAATGGTAGGTAGATTCCGAAATATAAACATCGTTTCGGTTTAACGAAGCTAACGCACCCGCTGTTTTATCACATACCGCTAAAGGCTGATTCAACATTAACGTATGTCCTTTTTTATCGTCAAAGTATTCTTCATCACCATAATAGACCGCCGTTTTACCGGTAAATACACACGGACCATCTTTGGGCATAGGATCTTTAATGGCGCAAACCTCAACGCTTTCAATTAAAATATTTTCTGCCGTATCATAATGGTTGGGCGAAAGAATTCTGTACGATCGTTTGGCTCTAATTTCCACCGTTCCGAAACCAATATCGGTAATGGTTTTAATGTAATCCTTTAACGGAATAGCGCCACTCAAACAAAGCGCCCGTAGTTTTGGATCGTTCTTTAAGTTTTCGGGCATCTCAGATTCACAAACAGGATCTGAAAGCACCAATCTACCGTGCGGTTTTAAAACGCGGTACATTTCCGAAAGTGCCTTTTCTAAATCTTCCTGCGTAAAAATATTGAACAAACAGTTTTGGGCCGCCACATCAATACTTTCATCTTCCAACGGCAATTCCAACGCAGATCCTTTTCTTAAATCCACATAATTGGATTGAAACCAATTGTTTTCTTCTTCGGCTGTTTTAAGGTTTTTCTGGCAGCTGTCTAGCATTTCATCTACTACATCTACCCCTACTACTCCGCCTTCTTGTCTACTGAAATAAGAAAACTGAAGAACTTCCATTCCGCCACCAACACCCACATAAAGAATTTTAGGGTTGTTTACTAAATCACGAGGATGAACGGTGCTTCCGCAACCATAATTCATCTCTTGCATTATTTTAGGAATGCTTAATCCCGGAAATTGCCATATGGGTGTTGTGGTACAACATAAACCTACATCTGGCGTTTCGGCAGCTTTTTTATAAACGTCTACCGTTGTGTCTAAATAATTAGCGCTCATATTTTTCTTTATTCTGAAATCGATTTAAGACGTTTGCCCGCCGCAGCTAGAACCTGCGCCTGCTGTACAACCGTAACAATGCTGACTAATTTTTATGGAACGGGTATTTAATTTTTCGCTATTAAAATCTTTAATATGTTCACCAATGGCTGTATCGATCTTCATATCTAGCATTTGATTAAAATCACAATCGAACATATAACCGTCCCATCCAATGCTAATTGTATTTCGGCACATTACACCTTCTGCGGCTGTAGCGTTGTAAGCCTCCGAAAGCTTTACCATATATTCATCGTAGTTACCACTACTTTCCAAATAATCTAAAAAACGACTAATAGGCAAATTGGTAATGGCAAATAGATTATTAAATACCAGATTGTATCGGTCTTTTAATTTTTTCTTGAATTCGTTTTCTAAAGCCTCCTGATTATCTGGCAAAAAAGCGCCAGAAGGATTGTATACCAAATTCAGTTTTAAACCAGTGCCTTCAATACCATACCCTACAGTATTAAGCATTTCCAACGCTTCTATCGATTTTTCAAAAACCCCAGAACCACGCTGAGAATCGGTTTTCAGTTTGGTGAAATAAGGCAAAGAAGAAACTACTTCTACGCCGTGTTTTTTGTAGAATTCAGGTAAATCGTGGTATTTAGGATTGGCCAGAATTATGGTAAGGTTACAACGAACAATAATGTGTTTCCCTAGTTTAGAAAGCTCTTCTACAAACCATCTAAAATCAGGATTCATTTCCGGTGCTCCTCCGGTTAAATCAACCGTAGAAATGTCATGCTTTGCTAGAATATCTAAACATTGTTGCATGGTTTCTCGGGTCATAATTTCTTTCCGGTCTGGACCGGCATCAACATGGCAGTGCTTACAAACCTGATTACACATCTTCCCCAAGTTCATCTGAAAGATATCTAAATGAGTAGGTTTTAAAGGGAACAATCCAGCTTCTGAAATTCTTTTCCTGAAAGAAGGAATTAAGCCTTTCTTTACTGGTTCCTCTAAAAGTTCTAACTGGTAATCGGTTTTAGAATATTTACTTTTTAGTGCGGCTAAAGACTTCATTTACATCGAGATCTCTTTGGTTTTGTTCATCATCTGAACACCATGAACCAATGTTACACCACTTTTAATAGCAGCAGCAACGTGTACGGCTTCCATCATCTGCTCTTCGTCTACGCCTTTTTTAAGGCAATCTTCTGTATATGCATCAATGCAATAAGGACATTTTTCAGAATGAGCTACAGCCAATGCAATTAAAGATTTTTCGCGGGCCGTTAATGCGCCTTCTTCAAAAACACTTCCGTAATAATCGAAATATTTTTTTCCTAGTTCTTCCTGAAATTCAACAATGTTAGCGAACTTCTTCAGGTCTTCAGGGTTATAATAACTTTTACTCATAGATCAAAATTTAGCTTTTATTGGTTGTTTAACTTTAATTAATCGAAAGAATCTATTCATTTGTCGTAGAAGGAACAAATTCACTATTCTTAAATGTTTTTCAAGGAAATCAATTCCTTATATTAAATATTAATAGTAATTGTTAATTACCTATCATTTTTAGACTATGACTTCATATTTTATAAAGTTTACGAACAAAACATCCTATTGGATTTTCTTTGTTTGCATTTTTATCTGCCAAAGTAGTTTTTCTCAAATTAAGCCTAGCCAGATTTATGGTGAATTGTTTAAAGAGATTCAGATGAACCAAATTTTTGATGATTCTAAAACCTTTACCGACTGTACTCCTAACTATCCCTCTAATATAATTCTACAACAATACAACACAGAATCTCAGAACGCAGATTTTAGTTTAAAAGTTTTTACAATTTATAATTTCTCACTTCCGGAAATACATATTTCCGACTTTAAAACCAATACCAATCATTCCCTAGAAGAACATATTAATATTTTATGGAAGGTTTTGAAACACAAAGCTGACACCGTTAAAAACACTTCCTTAATTCCGCTTCCATACCCTTATGTTGTACCTGGAGGTAGATTTAGAGAGATCTACTATTGGGATTCTTACTTTACTATGTTAGGCCTAAAAGAAACGGGCCTTGATACGCTTTGCAAAAATATGGTAGACAATTTCACTTATTTAATTGAACAATACGGCCATATTCCTAATGGTAATAGAACGTATTACGAAAGCCGATCACAACCACCTTTTTATGCGTTAATGTTAACGCTAAATGGATTAGACAAAGATCCTAAATATTTATCTGCCCTAAAAAAAGAACACGAATACTGGACTTCTAAGACAAAAATACCTAATCCCGAAATTTATTTAAGTCGCTACACAGACTCTTCACCAACTCCCCGACCAGAATCTTTTTACGAAGACTCTACATTAGCCCAAGAGTCAAGTCAAAACCCAAATGACCTCTATACAAATTTAAGAGCCGCTTGTGAATCGGGTTGGGATTTTAGCAGCCGCTGGTTTAATAAAGATTTAACAGACATACACACAACAAATATTTATCCTGTAGATTTAAACTGTTTGCTCTACTACCAAGAAAAGATTTTAGCTGAAAATGGTTTAATAGATTCCGGAATTCCGAAGAAAAGGAAAAAAGCCATTTTAGAATACTGTTGGGACAAGGAAGCAAACTTTTTTATGGATTATAATTTCGAACAAAAAAAGACAACTAATGTTATTTCGGTAGCTGGTTTGTTCCCATTATTTTTTAAAATTGCTACCAACCAACAAGCAAAATCTGTAGCCAATATTGTAGAAACCCAATTATTAAAAGGTGGCGGTGTTGTTACTACACTTAATGCAACCGGACAGCAATGGGATTATCCCAACGGTTGGGCGCCCATGCAATACATTACCGTAGAAGGGCTTTCTAATTACGAACAAGATAAACTGGCTGAAGTCTGTAAAATGCGGTTTATGCGTACCGTTGAAAACACGTTTTTTAAAACCGGAAAACTGATGGAAAAATACAATGTAGTAGAACAAAACCTAGAAGCTGGCGGTGGCGAATACCCAGGGCAAGATGGTTTCGGTTGGACAAATGGGGTGTATCTGTATTTTTTGGGGGATTGAAAGCTCTTTTTTAGTTTAAATAGCTATTCACTTTATTAATTGATTTCATTTAATATTTAATATGTTATATAAAGTTTTTCTGCTTATTTAGTGCGGTAGTATGAAGCGCAACCAAGCTATAACATGAATTCTGTTTTTAAGTGGGTATCAAAGCACCCCGTCATTATACTTATTCTACTAGCTATTACATCTAGATTACCTCAGTTATTGAGTGATAACTTATATTTTGACGGTGACGAATGCATAGTGGGTCTAATGGCCAAACATTTTATAGAAGGTAAAGAAACTCCTCTGTTCTTTTACGGTCAAAATTACGGTTTTTCTTTTATTGAAGTCTTAGCTATTGGCTTGTTTTATGTTGTTTTTGGTGTTTCCATAATATCCATAAAGTTGGCTATGCTTTCTCTGTGGACACTTGGCATCTTATTTTTCTATTTCGCTCTTAAAAATATGGACACAAAAAACCGAGACTGGATTCCGTTGTTAATTACAATAGTTTTTATCCTATCGCCATCTTTTGTGCTATGGTCTATGAAAGCCCGTGGTGGTTATTTAACAGCTTTTTTTCTAACATCGTTAGTACTTTATCTAAATACCATCAAAAAATGGGATTTATCTTTAATGGCCCCATTCTTTTCCGGTTTAATACTAACAATCATATATCAATCTCAGCCCTTATGGTTAACTGGTCTAATACCCATAATTATTTATGTGCTCATAGAAAAAAGAAATAAAAAAAACGTTCTAATGCACCTAACAGGAATACTTGTAGGAATATTCCTTTTTTTCCTTCTAAAATTAAATATCTCTAATTTTTGGTCGCCGGATGTTTTAAGCTGGTCTAATTTTAATTGGAAAACTTTATTTTCTATTCCTAATCAAATTTATACGAATATGGCTGGCAGTTATTATTACACCCGCTACATAGAACCCCACTTTTTAAGCCAACTATTGGGTTTTGTCTTTACCGTTTTGGTAGTTGCGCTGTTAACTATTGGGATTGTTTTTTTACTGAAAAAGAAACCTATAAACAAACTATTTTTTGTAGGCTGCTTCTCCATTATAATAACGCTTTCTTATTTAATGCTAATGGAGGGAAAAGATTTTAGATACCTACTCCCTTTAACCGGATACACACTTTTTACAGCTTACGTTTTATTAGCTAACATTAATAATCAAAAGATAATAAGCTATTTTTTAATAACCCTTATTTTTATGGGAGCGTATTCCGTCTTTAGCTTTAAAAACTATAATTACACAGATAACCCTGCAAAAGCTTCTCTTGTTAAAGAACTGAAATCTAGAAACATCGATTTTGTATTTAGTGAAGGTGGACTTCTACAATGGGAGGTAATGTTCCATACAAAAGAAAAAATTATAGCCCGCTATAAAAACAATGTAGATAGATATCCTAAATACATTAAACAAGTTGATGAAGCCTTAAACAATCCTAAGTCTAAAACAGCACTTATAGGCTATTATGATGAAGGGCTAATCTCCAGTTCTGCACAGTTTATACCCATAAACCAAACCTTTTTTATTTATGAAAACCCTTCTAAAGAAATGCTAAGAGAACGCGGTTTTAAGTTTGAGGAGTGAAGGGATTTATTAAAATTCTATTGGTTAGCTTCCTTTAAGGATTTTCTCAACACCCCACCATTTTTACCGGAAAGTAAATAAAGTGTTTCTTTTAAGGAAGTGTATTCTTGTAAAGGAGTAAGAACTAGGTCTTTCTTATTGGCCTGTTTGATAACCCTCTCTTCTTTGGATTGAGCAACAGAATCTAGATATTTATTAAGATTTAGACTGAAGTCTTTAAATTGGATTGCTTTCATGGTTTATAGTTTATTCAAAGTTTTCAGCAAATCTCTTAATTTGCCAATTCAGTCTTCTTTTGTCAAACCTACTCATATAAGTTAGAGTACTGGTAAATAAAATAGGTCTATCTATTATCCTGCTTTCATTTATTATACCTTCTTTAGAAATTGATTTAATGAAATCAAGGCCATATTTTTCATTAAAAGTAAAATTATAGCCATACCATATATTATTTCTGTCATCTGAAATGTTAATCCCAAAATAATTTACTGCGTAGGAATTACAAACGATAATTATCTCCGGATCAATAAAATTAATTATTTCATGTGTAAGCTGAAGCTGCTTCACCATAAAAGAGAGATCGTATTTAATTAAATCTGAAATTTTCTTTTGATCCGTTTCCCGAATCTGAAATAAATCAATATATGTCCAATCATTTTCATATTTAGTATCTTTAATTAAAGACTTAAAATGACCGTAATGCTTAGTATAATCTGTAACAGCAACATCAAGACAATAGGTATATGAGTTAAGCTGATCCCCCACCAGATAAGAAGGATTTATCCCTACTAATAAGGCCTTTCCTTTTTTCAATTTTGAACAGACAAAGCCTCTGTCAATTATTTGTTGATTATACTTGTTGTTTGATTTGTACCGAAAAATTTCTTTTAATTGCGTAAAAATTTTATCATCAGTAAGCATTTAATAATTTTTAATTTCACAAAACAAAATATCTCAATCCGCTCACGTCCATTTGTGCTCAATCCAAATCAAGTGTTCATATGAATTATTTTCCTCCTTAACCATTGTCCTTACTAGTTTATATCCTAAGTTAGGATAACTTTTTTTTTGGAAATCATTCATCTTTTCCCAAAAACCATTCCATTTGTTCCACTACGGAATTTCCAATTCCGTTTACAATAGTTTTAACTTCTAAATCAGAAAGACCTATAGAATACAGTTTCTGTGCTACATTTTTTGTAATAACGGCACTCTTTTCTTTATTAAAAACACTAATATCAACGTTGTAATCATAATTTGAAAACTGTATTTCTATACGGTTTTCACATATAAGTCTTTTTAAGCCACCTTTTCTGAAAGTATCATACACAACATCTATTGAAATAGAGTTTTCAAGTCTTATGGAATAAGAAGACAATGAACATTGCTTTTCCAGTTCCTTTAGAATTTCTTTTGCAGAATATTCATTCGGTTTTTCAAGTAAAGCTAAATTCCTGATTTGAATTTTGTGCCATGTATTAATAAAGTATTTGTCAAATTTTTGAAGTACAGGTAAAAGCTCTTCCAGCAATTCACCAAACCAAGAGTTCAGTATACCAAAAAACACATCATCACTAAACTCCTGTTTTATTTCATTCTCATCATTTACACCTTGAATTTGCTTATCTAAAAGAGCCAGTCTTTTATCCAAATCGTTCTCATCTTCAATACTTTCCCCTTGTATTGCTTTAAGAACCAACTCTTGAGATTGAATCATAAGATCGCACAAAAAAGCCAATAGCAAACTCTTATCTCCTCCGTAACATTGAACATCAGCCAGATAACGATAATACTTCTTTTTCTCTCTAATTATAACAGGAGGATAACCACAATTAATCAAAATTAAATTAGTGAGTATTCTGGCAATCCGTCCATTACCATCGTAAAAAGGGTGAATAGTTAAAAACTCAATATGAAAATCGCAGGCTATTTCTATTGGATGTAGATCAGATTTTCCACTGAACCATTTTTCTAATTCTGCCTTTGTATTATCCAATAGCTCATGAATACGATTAGGTACTTCTCTGGGAGCTATAAACAAAAACTTTTCATCTCTGTAATTGATAACTTCATTAGGCTCTTCTTTCCATTCACCAATTAATTTCTTTTTATTGGGATTTTCCTCATACATAATAGCCTTATGCAATTCCCTAAGTCTCTTTTCAGAAAATTGTTGTTCACCTTTAACTATTTTAAGGACATCCAACACCGCCTCATCATGGTTTTTCATTTCCATGATATCCTTTAAGGGTTTACCCTGAACATCCACATTACCCACCATCACACTTCTGGTTTCAGATGGTGTTAATGTTCCGCCTTCCATTTTGTTTGAATAATAATTCCAATCCAGCCTGAATTTATAATCAAGTTTCTTTTTTATTTCAGCCTCAAACTCTCCAAAACCATCAATTTTAGCTTTAAGCTGTTCAATTTGATTTATTTTATCTAAGACATTCATATCTAATAGTTTGATTAACAATAAAGCCCTCAGTTTTCAGACTGATCTTAATGATAGTAACAAAAATAGCTTATCAACTACCCCTCAACCTCTACCCCAACCGGACAATGATCAGATCCTAAAACATCACAAAGGATAAAGGCGTCTTTAACTTTCGGTAGAAAAGATTCTGAAGAAAGAAAATAGTCGATTCTCCAACCCACGTTCTTTTGTCTAGCTCCGGCGCGGTAACTCCACCACGTATAAATGTCTTTTTTATCTGGGTACAATTCCCTGAAACGTATCTTTGAAACCTGCATTTACAAAGGCATCCATACCGTCAATTTCTTCTTGCATATAACCCGCCGACTTATTGTAATTCGGTTTTGGTCGGGCAAGATCAACATCTTTATGGGCCACATTAAAATCACCACAAACCAAAACAGGTTTGGTTTCTTCCAAGTTTTTCAAGAACGTTAAAAATGCTTCATCCCAAGTTTGCCGGTAATCTAATCGTAGCAATTCACCCCCAGAATTGGGTACATAAACTGTTACTAAATAAAAATTATCAAACTCGGCTGTAATTACCCTTCCTTCTTGGTCGTGGTCTTCAACTCCTATGTTGTTCCAGACTTTTATCGGTTCTTTTTTGGTCAAAATAGCCGTGCTAGAATACCCCGGCCGTACTGCCGAATTCGCGTAAACTTTGTATTCCATTAAGCTTTTTAAGGCTTCGTGCACTTGTGCTTCTTGTGCTTTGGTTTCCTGCAGGCAGATAACATCTGCATTCATCTCATCCAAAGCTTCCACAAAATTCTTTTTTAAAATGGCTCTAATACCATTTACATTCCACGATACTATTTTCATTAATTTCTTTTTTATCTCAAAAGACTCTAAAAAAAGTCTTTTGAATGTATTTCTTAACTTGATTAGGTATCTGAAAGAGCAAATCGTTCGCTACTAAATGAGATTCCTTTTTTCAAGGGAATGACGAACTAATCTTTTCAGTCCATCTTTTTACTTAGCCAATAATCAAAGCCAAAACTGCATTTACAATTCCGGCCATACCTTCCCCAGCAATTAAACCACAAGAAAGGGCAAAAACATATTTTTCAGAAGTAGAAGGCGATTTTTTTATCCAGATTACATACGCCATACTTCCAACAAACATAGCAACGGCATAATACGCGGGTATTAAAAACGAAATACCAAAGGCCAATCCGCTAGGCACATATTTACCTGCCACAGGAAATATTTTTCTTAAAATCGGAAATAAAGCTCCAATAAACAATCCCATTAAAACGGCCGGTTTAGACATAGGAGGCAAAGCATCAAAACCATTCACCATAATTTCGGCAACGGCTTTCCAAGCTAGAGCAGCTGGTGCACCCAAAGGCGAATCCATAGATCCCAATTCCCAAACCGAAGTAAAGAGTAAATACACCGGAACGGCAAAACAAACCCCAAAACAAATACCAATTAACTGCGCTATAAACTGTTTTCTAGGCGAAGCTCCTAACATGTTACCGGTTTTTAAATCCTGCATCATATCCGACGCTTGTGAAGCTCCTGCTCCTGTAATTCCAGCAGCTAGTAAGTTAGTAGTGATCGAATCGGTTAATAGTCCAAAAACACCTTGTGTTACTTTTCCCATTCCACCCACCGGATTAATATCTGTTTCTCCTGTAGAACGTACTGCTACGCTGGCCAAAACAGCCGAAAGCATTATAGCGATTATTGATAAATACGGAGGAATATCAAATACCAACCAAGCAGTAACTATCGTTAAAAGTGATGCTGCTGCTAAACCACCTTGCCACCATATATTGGGGATAGACTCTTTTTTCTTTTCGTCCCCGGCATGTTCCAAAGAAGTAACCGTTCCTTTAAACGCATTAATAAATGTTTTGTACGAAAGCGCCAAACTTACCAACGCTTCGGAAACCATAATAGCCACACCGGGCCAAAGAATCCAGCCGCGTGCTCCCCAAATACCTGTTACTTTATTGTGGATTTGCATAGGATTTTCCGCCGGTGCCCAACCAGTTTGCTGAACTACATAACCTGTACCCCAACCAAAAAAAGCACCCAAAACCAACGACCAACCTATTCGCGGACCAATAATTAAGCCTGCCCCAAACATCATAGGGCTTACTAAAATTAAAACACCCCAAGAAGCTAAAACGGTTAACACATCGCTATTCAGCCATTCGTGAAGAGGTGGTTTTTCCATATCATGAAAGAAATAGGCCGCTACCGCAAACACAAAAGCAAAAATAGCCGAATAGAAAAGTACCCGTGCTTTTTTCAAAGATTCCCCCGATTCTGCATACATAGCCATAATGGTGTTGGCTGTGGCTAACCCCGTAGGGAAGCGTAATTTTTCTTCTACTACATATTGTCGGCGTAAAGGAACGGCAAACATTACCCCCAAAAAGGCAATAGAAACCGACCAAACAAATAATCCCCAAGTAGGAATTACATAGCCCATCATGTTTAGCGCAGGGATTGCCGCCAACAAACCAGCAGCCGAAGCCATACTTCCCGCAGCGGAACCAGCAGTCTGTGCAATATTGGTTTCCAAGACCGTAAGCCCTTTTTTAGGACTAGCTACCTGAAAAAAAGCATAACTTAAAATGGCCGCCATTAATGAGCCACCAAAACTCCAGCCTATTTTTAGACCAATATAAATATTCATACAGGTGACAATTCCGCCTAATAGACAACCGGCTAGAATGGCTCTGGTTGTCAATTGTCGTTCATTTTTAGGGGGGAAATAAATCTGTCTTCCCTCGTCTTCGGTTTCTTTCATCCTCAAATATATTAGAATGGTGGATAAGTGTTGTTGTAAAACTACAACCAAGTCTGTAATTTGCAAGCGTGGAAGATTTTGTAGTATCAGCCAGAAAATACCGTCCGAAAGGTTTTGAAGAAGTTGTGGGCCAAGAGCACATCACAACTACTTTAGAAAATGCCATTAAAAACAATCATTTAGGACACGCGCTTTTATTTTGCGGACCAAGAGGAGTTGGTAAAACTACCTGTGCCCGAATTATGGCTCGTATGATAAATGAGTTTGATGAAACAGATATTTCGAACAATTTAAACATCTATGAGCTAGATGCTGCTTCCAACAACTCGGTGGAAGACATTCGTAATTTGGTGGAACAAGTTCGTTTCCCACCACAACACGGAAAATACAAAGTCTACATCATAGATGAGGTTCACATGCTTTCTCAGGCGGCATTTAATGCTTTCCTGAAAACATTGGAAGAACCACCTCCCTACGCCAAGTTTATTTTGGCTACTACGGAAAAACATAAAATCCTACCTACCATTCTTTCGCGTTGTCAGATTTTTGATTTCAACAGAATTCAAGTTTCAGACATTACAAAGCATTTAGAAAAAATTGCTAAAACCGAAGGAATTGAATGTGAAGAAGAAGCTTTACAAATTATTGGTCAAAAAGCAGACGGTGCGTTAAGAGATGCCCTTTCTATTTTCGACTTAATTGTAACCTTCTCTTCGGGAGGAAAAGTCACCTATAAAGGCACTATTGAAAACTTGCACATTCTGGATTATGAATATTATTTCAGAATGACAGAAAAACTCTTGCAGGAAAATCATTCAGAAGCCTTATTAATTTTTAATGAAATTCTGAACAACGGTTTTGATGGCCATCATTTTATTATTGGTCTAGCCGATCACTTCAGAAGTTTAATGGTTTGTAAAGATGCTTCTACTACCCAATTATTAGAAGTTTCCGAAAGCGTTAAAGAACGTTACATTCAGCAAGCCAAAGATGCCAATTTAGCGTTCTTATTAAGCGCTTTAAACATTGCTTCACACAGCGACCAAAACTACAAAGCGTCTAAAAACCAACGCTTGCATGTAGAAATCGCTTTAATGAAAATGGCACACTTGCGTAAGGCCATTAACATTTCTTCCGAAGCTTTAAAAAAAAAATCTTAGCAGCATTCGGGGTAATTGAATCTTCCGAAGTGGAAGAGAAAAATGAACCTGTAAAAATGGAAGTAAAAAAACCTTCTATTGCAGATTTACTTCCAGCTAAAAATTTAGGCAAAAAAGCAACGCTTAAAAATACTCTCCGCATACCCGATATTAATAATCCAGATCTTTTAAACGAAAAGAAGGCAGACGAAAACGACGAAAAAAACCTTCCGAAAGACGATTATACTCTAGAAGATCTAAAAAAACACTGGAACGAATATGCCGATAATGCTGCCAAACAAAGTAAAATGAGTTTGGTGACCATTATGAAGAACCGTGATCTTACTTTGGAAAATAATGTTATCATTCTTCCGTTGAACAACAAACTTCTTATTGCGCAACTGAACGATTACAAAGAAGATCTGATGCAACACATTAGGGCTAAACTCAATAATTTCAGTATAACATTAGAAGCAAAAATCATTAAAGAAGAAGAAACACAAATGCTGTATACTTCTCAACAAAAATTTGATCATTTAATTAAAGAACATCCCATGTTGGAAGAATTAAAAAAACGACTGGGTTTAGAACTAGACTTTTAACTGAACAGAACGTTCATATATAGCACAACAATGAGAAAACTTATTATTACGGCATTAGTTAGCATGCAACTCATTTCATCACAAGCCCAAGACAACTTGATTACTAAAACAGATAAAAACGGATTCGAATACCAAGTCACTTCTCACGATCCACTGGATGCCAGAATTTATACTTTAGATAACGGACTTAAAGTTTACCTTTCTCCATATAATGCTTCACCAAGAATCCAGACCTTTGTTGCCATTAAAGCCGGTAGCAAAATGGATCCTTCTTCGGCAACTGGTTTGGCTCATTATTTAGAGCACATCATGTTTAAAGGAACATCCAAAATAGGAACGTCTAACTGGGAAAAAGAAGAACCATTACTAGACAGCATACAACTACTTTTTGAAAAACACAGAAACACAAGCGATCCCGAAGAACGCAAAAAAATCTATCATCAAATTGATAGCGTTTCGGGTGAAGCCGCTAAATACGCCATTGCTAATGAATACGATAAATTAGTTTCTTCCATTGGTGCTACAGGCACAAATGCCTACACCTCTTTTGAACAAACCGTTTACGTGAACGATATTCCCAGTAACTCATTAGAAAAATGGGCCGATATTGAAGCAGAACGTTTCAGTGAAGTTGTGCCGCGTCTTTTTCATACCGAATTAGAAGCTGTTTATGAAGAAAAAAACATGGGCATGGACAGTGATCAACGTAAAGTTTGGGAAGCTTTATTGGCAGCCATGTTTACAGAACACCAATACGGAACACAAACTACCATTGGTACAATAGGCCATTTAAAAAACCCTTCCATCACGGAAATCAAAAAATACTTCCACAAATACTATGTACCGGGTAATATGGCGGTTTGTTTAAGTGGGGATTTTAATCCAGACAAAGCCATTGTTACGCTAAAAAACACGTTTGGGAAGTGGGATAAAGAACCTAATCCTTCCGCTTTTGTAGTGGCTGATGAAAAACCTATTTCGGAAGTAAAAGAAACCATTGTTTTAGGCCCATCTGCCGAAAGCATAATGGTAGGTTTCCGTTTCCCGGGTGTAAATACAGAAGACGCTCTTAAAATGGAATTGGTGAGTATGATCTTAGCCAACAGCCAAGCAGGGCTTATTGACCTTAACTTAAACCAAAAGCAAAAAGTATTAGGCGCTTATTCGTATTCGCTTCCTTTAAAAGATTATTCTATGCACATTCTGGCGGCAGGTCCAAAAGAAGGTCAGGATTTAGACGAAGTAAAAGAGCTTTTGCTGTCACAAATAGAGTTAATTAAAAAAGGTGAATTTTCTGACGAACTAATTGAGGCTATTGTAAACGACTACAAAGTGTCTCAATTAAAAGAATACGAGTCTAACCGATCTAGAGCAGATGCATTTGTTAGTTCTTTTATATATGAAACTCCTTGGAATGTTTATGCCAATAAAATTGAACGTCTTAAAAAAATTACTAAAGAAGACATTATTGCCTTTGCTAATGAAAATTACAAAGACAACAATTATGTAGTGGTAAAAAAACTAACGGGCGAAGATACAAGCATTCAAAAAGTAGAAAAACCAATCATTACACCCATACAGGTAAACAGAGATGAACATTCTACGTTTTTCACTTCCATAGTAGAAATGGAATCTGAACCGATTAAACCTGTATTTATTGATTTCGAAAAAGAGATTAACAAAACCGAATTAAAATCGGGCGTAAATGTATACCACTATCCTAATGTAGAAAACGATCTTTTCGAATTGTATTACATTTTCGATTTTGGGAAAGACGACGATCTGGAACTGGCATTGGCTATTCAGTATTTAAACTTTATTGGCAACAACAAGCTTTCTGCTTCGGAATTAAAGCAAGAATTTTACCGCTTGGGTTGTACATTTTCTGTAAAAACTTCAGATGAACAAATGTATGTTCAGCTAAAAGGACTGAAAGAAAATATGCTTGCAGCAATTAAATTGCTAGAAAACCAGATAGATAATGCCCAACCAGAAGAAGAAGCGTATACCGAAATGGTGAACCGTATTCTGAAATCTAGAAAAGATGCCAAACTGAATAAAGATGTTATTTTAAAACAAGCTTTAGTAAGTTTTGCCAAATACGGACCAAAATCATCTTTCACCAATAACCTTAACGAAGATGAACTAAAAGCTATAAAACCGGAACAACTGACCGATCGTATTAATGCTATGTTTAAATACAGACATAGAATATTTTATTACGGACCAGAATCACCGGAAAGCTTAACAAAAATCTTAAACAAAGAACACAACTCTTCAAAAAAAGGGCTAACCGAACACAAAACAATTGATTTCCCCGCCGAAGAAATCACCAAAGACGAAGTGCTCTTTGTTAACTACGACATGGTACAGTCCGAAATCATAATCATGAGCAAATCGGACAATTTCAACAAAGAAATCCTTGCCGAAACACAACTGTATAATGAATACTTTGGTGGCGGAATGGGCTCTATCGTTTTTCAGGATTTAAGAGAATCGAAAGCATTGGCCTACTCTACCCGTTCTTATTATCAAACAGCCAATAAAAAAGATAAGCCTAGTTACAGCATTTCTTATATAGGTACGCAAGCAGATAAAACAGAAACGGCCGTTATAGAAATGGAGAAATTGATTGACTCTATTCCTTATTCCGAAATTCTGTTTAAAAATGCGAAAGACGCCATCCGTCAGAAATTAGAATCGCAACGTATATTACGCTCATCTGTTTTATTCACTTATGAGAAAAACAGAAAACTTGGGATTGTAGGTGATACCAGAAAAACCATTTACGAAAACTTACCCGGTATAACCTTTGAAGATATTGTAGCATACAAAGACAAATACATTTCTGGCAGACCAAGAAAAATCTTAATTATTGGGTCTAAAGAAAACTTAAGCGAAGAAATGTTAAAGCAATTTGGTGACTATACCGAAGTAACTTTAGAACAGATTTTCGGGTATTAATCTTTTTACAGATCGTGGATCTACAAAAGATCCACGATCTGTATTCTTCAATTTCCTCTAGTAATTATTTCTTTATAATAATTTTTAGTAATTTTGCACTTCGCTCAAGTGGGCGGCCCTTTTAGGGGGAATGTTAAATTAAACCCTGAGCTACCAATATTTATTTACCCCGGTAGTTCTTGTACATTTTATGTCAGATAAAAATCAAATTGAAGAAGTAGGTAGTCCAGATTTTAACTGGGACGCAAACAACTCAGGTTTTGCTAAAAGTTATTCTAAGGAAGAGGTAGCGGAGATCGAAAAAATGATCGACGATACGCTTAACCAAGTAACTGAAAAAGAGTTGATCGAAGCTGTTGTTGTAGGTATTAGTTCTAAAGACGTAATCCTTAACATTGGTTTCAAATCAGATGGTCTTGTACCCCTTTCTGAATTCCGTGACCTTGAAGAGCTAAAAGTTGGTGATACTGTAGAAGTATACTTAGAAAACCAAGAAGATGCACAAGGACAATTAGTTCTTTCTAGAAGAAAAGCTAAAATCGTTAAAGCTTGGGATAACATTCAAAAAGCTTATGAAAACGATTTAGTAATTGAAGGTTTTGTTAAAAGAAGAACTAAAGGTGGTTTAATCGTAGATGTTTACGGTGTTGAAGCTTTCCTTCCAGGTTCTCAAATTGATGTTAAACCAATCCGTGACTTCGATATTTTTGTTAACAAGAAAATGGAAGTTAAGGTTGTTAAGATTAACTACACAAACGACAACGTTGTTGTTTCACATAAAGTATTAATCGAGAAAGACCTTGAAGCACAAAAAATGGAGATCTTGAAAAACCTTGAAAAAGGACAAGTTCTTGAAGGTGTTATCAAGAACATGACCAATTTCGGTGTATTCATTGACCTTGGTGGTGTTGACGGTTTACTTCATATTACAGATATTTCTTGGGGTAGAGTTAACCATCCTGAAGAAGTTCTTAACCTTGACGAAAAAGTTAAGATTGTTGTTCTTGATTTCGATGATGACAAGAAAAGAATTTCATTAGGTATGAAGCAATTAACGGCTCATCCTTGGGATGCTCTTCCTGCTGAAGTTGCAGAAGGTTCTAAAGTTAAAGGTAAGATTGTAAACGTTGCTGATTACGGTGCATTCTTAGAACTACAACCAGGTGTTGAAGGTCTAATTCACGTTTCAGAAATGTCTTGGTCTCAACACTTAAGAAACCCACAAGACTTTATGCAAGTGAGTGACGAAGTTGAAGCAGTAGTTCTTTCTATAGATAGAGACGAAAGAAAAATGTCTCTTGGTATTAAGCAGCTTACTGAAGATCCTTGGACTAAACAAAACGTTATTGAAAAATACGCTGTTGGAACCAAGCATTCAGGTATCGTTAGAAACCTTACTAACTTCGGTTTATTTATAGAATTAGAAGAAGGTATTGACGGTTTAGTACACGTTTCTGATCTTTCTTGGACTAAGAAAATTAAACACCCATCTGAATTTGTTACTGTAGGTGACACATTAGAAGTGTTGGTTTTAGAATTAGACATTGAAAACAGAAAACTTGCTTTAGGTCACAAACAATTAGAAGAAAACCCTTGGGATACGTTCGAAGATGTTTTCGCTATTGGAACAGACCACAAGTGTACAGTAATTAACATCAACGACAAAGGTGCTATTCTTGAATTACCTTACGGTATAGAAGGTTATTCTACTAAGAAATCACTAGAGAAAGAAGATGGTAGTGAAGTACAAGCAGGTGAGCAAGCAGATTTCAAAGTAATTGAATTCTCTAAGAGCGACAAAAGAATCGTTCTTTCGCACACTTACACTTGGAAAGAGCAACCAGAAGAAAGTAAAAAGAAAGCTGCAGCTCCAGCTAGTGCCGGTGGTGCTAAGAAAAAGCCAGCGGGTGGCGGCAAACATTCGGCAGCAGAAAAAACTACGTTAGGTGACTTAGACGCTTTAGCTCAATTAAAAGATGAGCTTTCTAAAAAATAAGAACTAGATTTTATCTATTCTACTAAAAGCGGGCCCATAAAGCCCGCTTTTTTTATGGCTTTCAATTTGTCATACCTTTAGCTATTTTATGACAATTGTGAAATACCATTCACCGTCTAAGACATGCAAATGTCATAATGTCATAATATGACAAGTTTTTTTCTACTGGCACATCTATTGTTCAAAACAGAACAAAATAGAATTATTCATTAGTATTTAATATAAGTTAATCATGGGAAAAATAATTGGTATAGACTTAGGTACAACCAACTCTTGCGTTTCTGTAATGGAAGGTAATGAACCGGTAGTAATACCTAACTCAGAAGGAAGAAGAACCACTCCTTCAATTATAGCCTTTTTAGAGAATGGCGAAAGAAAAGTTGGTGATCCAGCTAAAAGACAAGCAATAACAAACCCGCAAAAAACCATTCAATCTATTAAAAGATTTATGGGTAAGAAATTCTCTGAAGTATCTAAAGAAGCTTCTGAAGTTCCTTACACAGTAGAAAGCGGTGCAAACGATACACCAAGAGTAAAAATTGGTGACAGAACGTATTCTCCACAAGAACTATCGGCAATTATTCTTCAGAAAATGAAGTCTACTGCTGAAGACTACTTAGGACAATCAGTTACTGAAGCCGTTATTACGGTACCTGCTTACTTTAATGATGCTGAAAGACAAGCTACTAAAGAAGCTGGCCAAATTGCTGGTTTAGAAGTAAAACGTATAATTAACGAACCAACTGCTGCTGCTTTAGCATACGGTTTAGATAAAAAAGACAAAGATCAAGTTATTGCCGTATTCGATTTAGGGGGTGGTACTTTTGATATCTCTGTTCTTGAATTAGGTGACGGTGTATTTGAAGTTAAATCTACTAACGGTGATACTCGTTTAGGTGGTGATGACTTTGACCAAGTAATCATTAACTGGTTAGCAGAAGAATTCAAAAAAGACGAAGGTTCTGCTATAGATCTTAAGAAAGATCCTATGGCTTTGCAACGTCTTAAAGAAGCTGCTGAAAAAGCTAAAATTGAGCTCTCTAGCTCTAACAGTACGGAAATCAATCTTCCTTACATTATGCCTGTAGATGGTATTCCTAAGCACTTAGTTAAAACATTAACTAGATCTACTTTTGAACAATTGGCAGACGATTTAATTAGAAGATCTCTTGAGCCTTGTAAAAAAGCGTTAAAAGATGCGGGTCTTTCTACTTCAGATATTGACGAAGTAATTCTTGTTGGTGGTTCTACACGTATTCCAAGAATTCAGGAAGAAGTTGAAAAATTCTTCGGGAAAAAACCTTCTAAAGGTGTTAACCCAGACGAGGTTGTTGCTATTGGTGCAGCCATCCAAGGTGGTGTATTAACGGGTGAAGTTAAAGACGTTCTTTTATTAGACGTTACGCCACTTTCTTTAGGTATCGAAACTATGGGTGGTGTTTTCACTAAATTAATTGAGTCTAACACAACAATCCCTACTAAGAAATCGGAAACATTCTCTACAGCAGCTGACAACCAGCCTTCTGTTGAAATCCATGTTCTTCAAGGTGAGCGTCCAATGGCTAATGTTAACAAAACAATTGGTCGTTTCCATTTAAGTGATATTCCATCGGCTCCAAGAGGTGTTCCTCAAATTGAAGTAACATTTGATATTGATGCCAATGGTATTCTTAATGTTTCTGCAAAAGACAAAGGAACAGGTAAAGAGCAAAAAATCACTATTGAAGCTTCTTCTGGTTTAACAGACGAAGAAATTCAAAAAATGAAAGCGGAAGCAGAAGCAAATGCTGAAGCGGACAAACAAGCTAAAGAACAAGTTGAAAAAATTAATCAAGCTGATTCATTAGTTTTCCAAACAGAAAAACAGTTAAAAGACTACGGTGATAAAATTCCTGCTGATAAAAAAGGAGCTATTGAAACTTGTCTTAACGACTTAAAAGCGGCTCACCAAGCGCAAGACATTGCTAAAATAGACTCTTCTATGGAAGCATTGAATGCCGCATGGCAAGCAGCGTCTCAGGACATCTACAATGCTGAACAAGCAAATGGTGGTGCTAATCCTGCTGATGCTGGCGCACAAACAGAAGACAACAATAGCGAATCTGGTGGTGCACAAGACGTAGAATTTGAAGAAGTGAAATAATTCTTCTTATTTATACATTAAATCCAAATAGGCGGTCATTTGACCGCCTATTTTTTTATAAAACTTTTACTTCTTTTAAGTATAAACACTTAAAAAGAATCTATATTCAAAATAAAGGAGATAAAGAATATATTGTTACCCTTAAACATCTATACCCAACGAATATTTTAACACTTATAAAATATACGGTAGTTGTTTAGCCTTATATTATTTAATTTTGGGCTTTCGAAAAAATAAGAATGGAAGAAATACGCTTAAAAAAGTCAGTAGCTAAAGCATGGAAAAAGTGGGGACCTTACTTATCCGAAAGACAATGGGGTACCGTTAGGGAAGATTATAGCCCAGACGGTTCTGCATGGGAAAGTGTAACTCACGAAGACGCAAGAAGCAATGCCTACCGCTGGGGCGAAGAAGGTATTGGTGGCATTAGTGATGACAAACAACGTCTTTGCTTTGCTTGGGCTTTCTGGAACAAGAAAGACTCCATTTTAAAAGAGAGACTATTTGGGCTTTCGGGTAACGAAGGAAATCATGGAGAAGATGTTAAAGAATATTACTATTACTTAGACAATACTCCTACGCACTCATACATGAAGATGCTTTATAAGTATCCAATAGATGAATTTCCTTATACTGAAATTGTAGCTCAAAATAGTAAACGAGATAAAACTGACCCAGAAATTGAATTAGTAGACACAGGTGTTTTTGATGAAGACAACTACTTTGACATATTTCTAGAATATGCAAAAGCAGATAGAGAAGATGTTTTATTGCAAGCTGAAATCTTCAATCGATCAGACAAAGAAGCTGAAATTTCTGTATTACCTACTTTTTGGTACAGAAACACGTGGCGTTTAGAGTATGAATCTAGCAAACCAAACATGAAATTGGTGAGCCCAAATGAAGTAATCTCTAGATATGAAGATTTAGGAACACACCACATTTATTTTGATAATGCAGATGAAGTGGTCTTCTGTGACAATGAAACCAACTATCAAAAAGTACACGGTTCTAATAATGAGAAAGAATATTTTAAAGATGGCATTAACAACTATCTCATAGATAAAGAAAAAGATGCCATTAGACCTGAAAATTTTGGCACCAAATCAGCGGGTCTATTTTCATTAAAAATACCTGCTAAAGGATCTAAAAAAGTTAGAGTTCGTTTTGCTCCTATAGAAATATATGAGCCTTTCTTAGATTTCGAAAATATCTTTAAGAAAAGAAAACAAGATGCAGATAACTTTTATGGTAAGTTACAAAAGAAAATTCCAGAACAAGATTTAAAAAATATACAAAGACAGGCCTACGCCGGAATGCTTTGGTCTAAGCAATTTTATTGTTTTAACGTTAAAGAATGGCTAGATGGTGATGAAGGTAGAGTAGCGCCACCCGAAGAAAGAAAACAAGGAAGAAATAGTCAATGGAGGCATTTACACAATTCCGACATTATTTCTATGCCCGATAAATGGGAATATCCTTGGTATGCGGCATGGGATTTAGCCTTCCACATGATTCCTTTTGCAAGAATAGACATGGATTTTGCCAAAGAGCAACTCTTGTTATTCTTAAACGAAAGATACCAACACCCTAATGGCCAGATTCCGGCTTACGAATGGAATTTTAGTGATGTAAATCCACCCGTACATGCTTGGGCTGTTCTAAGAATTTACCATATAGATAAAAAACAAAACAACGGAAAAGGTGATACTGAGTTTTTGGAAAGAGCATTCCACAAACTTATGTTAAACTTTACCTGGTGGGTGAACCGTAAAGATAGTGACGGTAATAATATTTTTGAGGGTGGTTTCTTGGGCTTAGATAATATTGGAGTATTTGACAGAAGTGCGCCATTACCAATGGGTGGTTCTTTAGAACAAGCCGATGGTACTAGCTGGATGGCCATGTTTTCTCTAATTATGTTAAGAACGTCTTCCGAATTGGCAGAAAAAAATCCTGTTTATCAGGATATGTCTGTTAAATTCTTTGAACATTTCTTATACATAGCCGAAGCTATTTATAACACCGATGAAGGCCGGGTAAGTCTTTGGGACATGGACGATCATTTTTTCTACGATGTATTAAATACGCACGACGATATTAATATGCGTTTAAAAATACGCTCTATGGTAGGTATAATTCCTCTTTTTGCTGTTGAAACACTAAAAGATGAAGCTTACCATAACTTACCTATACTTAGGGAAAGGATGAGTTATTACTCTAAAGTGAGACCTAAATTATTCAAATTCTTATCTAGGTGGGACAAGATTGGTGACAATGGTCGCCGTTTATTCTCTATTCTTAGAGACGATGAAATGAAAAAAGTTCTAGAATATGTTCTAGATCCCAATGAGTTTTTATCTGAATATGGTATAAGAGCGCTGTCTAAATACCATAAAGAACATCCTTATCAATTTAAGGTAGACGACGAAATATTAGAAGTTTCTTACCAACCAGCAGAATCGGACTCTTATTTATTTGGAGGAAATTCTAACTGGAGAGGCCCCATATGGTTTCCGGTAAATTACATGATTATTGAATCTCTTTGGAAATACGCCCTTTATTATGGTGATGATTATGAATTAGAATACCCGACCGAAAGTGGTAAAAAAATCACCATTAAGGAGCTTTCTAATGAATTATCAAAGAGGTTGATTAGCATCTTTACAGAAGATAAAGACGGTAAAAGACCTGTTTACAATAGATGGGAAAAATTACAAACAGATCCACATTTTAAAGACCACATATTATTCTTTGAATATTTCCATGGTGATACTGGTGCTGGTGTAGGAGCCAATCACCAAACTGGTTGGACAGGTCTGGTGGCCGATTTAATTTATAAGCTATACCAATAAGTATAGCTTACTTTACTTATATAAATTCTGTAAGGCTTCTTTTAGATCTGGAAATTGATACTGGAAGCCTTCAGAAATAATTTTTTCATTAGATACTTCTACCCCTTCTAAGGCAATGGTAGCCATTTCACCCAAAAGTGCTTCTAAAACAAAACTAGGTATATTGGGCAATAGTAACGGTCTATGTAAAACTTTAGCCAATACATTAGTTAATTCTTTATTAGTAACCGCTTTAGGACCAACCGCATTGTAAGCACCTTGTAATTTTTCATTCTGAATAGCAAAAAGAAACATCCTAGCTAAATCATGAATGTGAATCCAAGGCATCATTTGTTTTCCAGAACCCAAAGGCGCACCAATAAAATACTGAACGGGAATAGCCATTTTTTCTAGAGCACCACCTTTATCACTAAGAACAACGCCTGTTCTTAATTTTACGGTTCTAATACCAAGAGTTTCAATTTTATCAACTTCTTTTTCCCAATTAACCACAACTTGAGCTAAAAAATCTTTCCCTGGTTTATCGTCTTCGTATTTCTCATCTGCTTTATTAACACCATAATAACCAATAGCAGATGCAGAAACCACAGCTTTTACTGTATTTGGAGTTTGAGACAACATCTCAAATAATAACCAAGTAGAATCTCTTCTACTGTTCATTATTTCTTTTTTACGTTGTTTAGACCACCGTTTATCCCCTACTCCTGCACCTGCTAAATGAACAATATAGTCTACCTCTAAAGCTTTAGTGTCAATATATTTCTCTTTAATATCCCATTTATAAAGCGGTATATCACTTTTTATATCTGGATTTCGTGTAAGATAAGAAACCTCATAACCTTCATTTAATAATAAATGAGTTAATTCTTGCCCTACTAAACCTGTTCCCCCAGTGATTAATACCTTTTCTTTCATAAATAGATTTATTATAAATTACTTTTAAGAATATGAACTATTAAACATTAACATACTTTCTACAGAGGCGGTTAATAAATCAATAGCTCTCTGCACGTCTTCTTGGTGGCACATTTCAATTACTTGGTGTAAATGCCTAGTTGGTATAGAAATAGCCCCTGCTATAGATCCGTTTTTACCCCTCTGTTGTAACCCTGCTGTATCAGTACCACCGGCTGTTAATATTTCTGGCTGCCACTTAATACCATTATGATCTGCTATTTCTTTAAGATAACGAACCATTCTTACATCGCATATAGCCGAAGCGTCCATTATTTTTATAGCTGCTCCTTCACCCAACCTTGTAATATACTCATGCGGTTGTGCATTTGGTAAATCATAGGCTATTGTAGTATCTAAAGCAATGCTAAAATCGGGGTTAACTTGCTGTGCTGTAACATTTGCTCCACGCAAACCTACTTCTTCCTGTACGGTAAAAGCGGCATAAAAATCGTAAGGTATTTCTTTTCCTTTTAATTTTTTAAGCGTTTCAATCAATACAAAAACCGAAATACGATTATCTAAAGACTTACAATTAAAACAATCACCCATCTTAATTAATTCCCTTTCACGGGTAATTGAGTCGCCAATGGTAACATATTTTTCAACATCTACTTTTTTCATTCCTAAATCAATAAAATAATCGGTGATCTTTACTGGTTTATTTCTTTCTTCAGGTTCCATTACATGAATAGGTTTAGACCCCATTACACCTATTACATCTTTTTTCCCGTGTATAATTACACGTTGGGCAGTAAGTGTTTTAGGATCAAAACCACCCAAAGTATGGAAACGCACAAACCCTTTATCGTCAATATACTTAACTATAAAGCCTATCTCGTCCATATGAGCGGCAGACAAAATTTTCTTGTTATCTGGCTCACCATGTTGGTTCCCTTTTTTTAACGCTATAACGTTTCCTAAATTATCTACCTTAATTTCATCTACTAAATCTTTGATTTCTCTTAAGACTACTTGTCTAATGGGTTCTTCAAAACCAGGCGCTCCATTAACTTCACAGATTTCTTTTAATAATTCAGTATTCATATTAATGAGTATTTAAAATTACTTGTAAACAAAAAACCCTCATCAGGATTACTGATGAGGGTTTATATTTATGATAAAATAAGCTTATTCTACAATACTAACTTTGCACATGTTAGTTTTTCTTTTTCTCCATAAAGGCATAGAAGCAGTGTTAACAATAACATCTCCTTTTTCTAAATACCCTTTATCTATAAGAACTTGTTTTACTTCATCAATTACATCGTTAGTAGTTCCTTCACTTTCGTGGTAGAATGCTGTAACACCCCAAATAAGGTTAAGACGAGTAACTAATTTTTTGTTTGAAGTAAACACATAAATATCTGCTTTTGGTCTGTATTTAGCAATTGAGAATGCTGTGTAACCAGATTCTGTCATACCTATAATAGCCTTGGCTTCAACTTTATGCGCTAACTGACAAGCTGCTTCTACAAGTGCTTCGTTTAAAGCAGTTGAAGGATCAGAAACTTCTTCGTACTCGAAGTGGTAAACCGCGTCAGAATTAGTTTCGATTTCAGTAATAATTCTAGTCATAGACTGAACCGCTTCAATTGGGTATTTACCCGCAGCAGATTCAGCAGAAAGCATAACAACATCCGCACCGTCTAATATAGCATTTGCAACGTCATTAGTTTCAGCACGTGTTGGACGTGGATTACTAACCATACTTTCTAACATTTGTGTTGCCACAATTGCAGGTTTGTTGGCTGCATTACACTTATATACTAATTCCTTTTGAATTAAAGGAACTCTAGCCATATCAATCTCAACACCTAAATCACCTCTAGCTACCATAACAGCATCTGTAGCTTCAATAATTTCGTCCATGTTTTTAACAGCTTCAGGTTTTTCAATCTTAGCTATTACTTTAAAATCTTTACCTTTAGAGGCAATAATTTTCTTTACATCATGAATACATTGTGCTGTTCTTACAAAAGAAAGAGCCACCCAATCAATATCGTGATCTAAAGCAAATAATAAGTCTTCCTTATCTTTTGCTGTTAAAGAAGGTACAGAAATATCCGTTTCAGGAAGGTTGATACCTTTTCTAGATTTTAACATACCACCAAAAACTACTTTTGCAGTTACGGTTGTGCCGTCTGTATCTACTACTACTAACTCTAAATTACCATCATCAATTAATATTGGGTCACCAACATTAACGTCTTTAGCAATGGTTTCGTAAGTTGTGGATATCTTTTCTGCATTACCATCAAAATCACCCGATACGATCTTTAACAAGTCGCCTTCTTTGATTTCAACTGCATCACCAATAATTTGGTTAACACGAATTTTAGGACCTTGTAAATCCTGTAGTAAACAAATGTTTGTTCCGTGCTCCTCATTAAGTTCTTTCACCCAGTTAATCACTTTTAAATGATCATCGTGTGAACCATGAGAGAAGTTTAAACGGAAAATATTAGCTCCGGCTTTGTGTAACTTCCAAATCATGTCTTTCGATCTACTAGCCGGACCGATGGTAGCAATAATTTTCGCCTTTTTCTTAACCGTATTCATAATTAAAATAATAGGTTATTCTTTGATTTTAACTGATCTATTTGAATCCTCTTAACAAATTGTACTACTGTAGTAAGTTGCTCTAAACCTTTTGTTATATCCTCAATGTCATCTATATAGGTTCCTTCGAGTAACAAAAAAAAGTCAAATTGAATGGCTTCTGGTATAAGGAAAGGTTTTGTTTTCCCTTTAACTTCCGCCGCTTTATTTTTTAGCAACCGTATTACACCAAACTCTTTTTGATATAAGAAATTAGAGACCTTTAATTGTGAAGAGTTATTAAATTCTAAAACAATATCTTCTTCTTTTACTAGAGGTATCTCTAATAGCTTTTCTACTTCCCAAGCAAGTTTAAATTCTTTTACCGGAGCAATGACAGCCAAAAGCTCAAAGTCAAAGCTATAGAAATCATCTAACCACTCTTTAGACATAAAAAAGCTAAATTCTCTCGCAATATAATATATATATTAAACATTTTGCTTTGGGCTATTCTTTTTTGCGTGTACAGAAATCCTTTAAGATTTTTTATTTTGACATTAATAAATATTTAGGTTTCTTTGCACTCGTTAAAAATTGTATCAAATAAAAATCGATACTGTTATGTCTGAAATTGCAGAAAAAGTAAAAGCCATTATCATTGACAAATTAGGAGTTGAAGCATCAGAGGTAACTACTGAGGCCAGCTTCACAAACGATCTGGGAGCAGACTCTTTGGATACGGTTGAATTAATTATGGAATTCGAAAAGGAGTTTAACATTTCGATACCAGATGAACAAGCAGAAAACATCTCTACTGTAGGAGAGGCTGTTTCCTACTTAGAACAAAACGTAAAATAATTTCTTACTTGTAAGTAATTTTTTCCGAGACATTACTTAGTTCATGGAATTAAAGAGAGTAGTTGTAACAGGGATTGGCGCTCTATCGCCACTTGGTAAAAATAAAGAGGAGACTTGGTCTGCTATGATTAATGGCGTTAGTGGCGCCGCTCCTATTACCCATTTCGATACCGAACATTTCAAAACGAAATTCGCTTGCGAGTTAAAAGGTTTTGATCCTTTGGAGTATTTCGATAGAAAAGAAGCTAGGAAACTAGATCCTTTTGCTCAGTTTGCTATAGTAGCAGCTGATGAAGCACTTGAAGAGTCAGGCTTATTAAAAGACGGCAATGTTGATTTAGATAATGTTGGTGTGATTTGGGGAACTGGTATTGGTGGTATTCAAATCTTCGAGAACGAAGTTAGAAACTACGAGCGAGCGGGGGTTCCCAAATTCAACCCTTTCTTTATCCCAAAGATGATTATAGACATCTCTGCGGGGCATATCTCCATGAAACATGGGCTGAGAGGGCCTAACTTTTCTACGGTATCTGCCTGTGCGTCTTCAACAAATGCACTTATAGATGCGTACAATTACATTCGCTTAGGTAAAGCTACAGCATTTGTAACTGGTGGTTCTGAGTCAGCAATATCGATTGCCGGTATTGGTGGTTTCAATGCCATGAAAGCACTTTCTGAAAGAAACGATTCTCCTGAAACAGCTTCAAGACCTTTTGATAAAGACCGTGATGGTTTTGTTATGGGTGAAGGTGCGGCAGCAGTTATTCTTGAAGAATACGAACACGCTAAAGCACGTGGCGCTAAAATCTATGCAGAAATGATAGGTGGTGGTATGTCGGCTGATGCTCATCATTTAACGGCTCCTCATCCAGAAGGGTTAGGTGCTAGAAATGTGATGATAGCAGCTTTAAAAGACAACAACACTCCATTAGAAGCTGTAGATTATATTAACGTACACGGTACTTCTACTCCGTTGGGAGATATTGGCGAAGTAAAAGCCGTTCAAAAATTATTTGGTGATCACGCTTATAACCTAAACATAAGCTCTACCAAGTCTATGACGGGTCACTTATTGGGTGCTGCTGGTGCTATTGAAGCTTTTGCTTGTCTTAAAGCAATTGAACATCAAATTGTACCACCAACAATCAATCACTTCACTGATGACGAGTCATTTGACCCTAGATTGAATTTCACATTCAATAAAGCACAGAAAAGAGAGATTAAAGTTGCACTAAGCAATACTTTCGGTTTTGGAGGACACAATGCATCTGTTGTCTTTCGAAAATTGGAAGAATAGTGTTTAAGGGTTTATTTAATTCTTTATTTCTTTCCGAAGAAGATAAACTATTAGCACGTACGCTAAAAGGCATTCTTGGTACTTCTGTTGGAAACATAGAACTGTATAAACTTGCACTTAGCCATTCTTCTAGCCGTTCAGACGATGATTCTAATGAACGTTTAGAGTATTTAGGTGATGCTGTATTAGGCTCTATAGTTGCTGAATATCTGTTTAAAAAATTTCCGTTTAAAGACGAAGGTTTTCTAACCGAGATTCGTTCCCGAATTGTAAAGCGGGACAGCATGAATGCTATTGCCTTAAAACTTAGTCTTAATTCTTTAATACAGACCGATGGTGGATTTGACAGGAATGCCAAATCTTTCTTAGGAAATGCTTTAGAGGCTTTAATTGGTTCTATATTCTTAGACAAAGAATACAAATTCACCTACAACTTTGTGGTAAATTCTATTATTCTACCACATATAGACATGGCTGATTTGGTAGAAAAGAACCATAATTTTAAAAGTATATTAATTGAATGGGGGCAAAAAAACGCTAAGAAAGTCAATTTTAGAATTGTTGATGAGGAAGGCGCAAACCATTCTAAATTATTTACTGCCCAAGTTTTTATTGATAACAAAGGACAAGAATCTGCTACTGGTCACAGCAAAAAGAAAGCTGAACAAGCCGCTGCAGAAAAAACTTGTAAAACATTAAACCTATAACTCTATCTTCATTTTTTTAAATAGAGTCTATTTTTACAATTTCTAAAAAAAACTCTTCGTTTAAATTATCCCAGTCATTTGAAGCTCTTTTGTGTAATTAACAATCAGTCTATAACTTAGTAGAAAGATAGATCAACTAAAGTGAAAATAGCCGGAGCAGCACTTAACCAAACCCCCATAGATTGGGAGAACAATCTTCAGAATATTATATCTGCCATTAATGATGCTAAGGAAAAGCAAGTTGAAATACTTTGCCTACCCGAACTCTGTATTACCGGTTATGGATGTGAAGACTTATTTCATTCTGAATGGGTTATAATAAAAGCTTTTAAACAACTATTAACCCTTCTTCCAGAAACAAAGAACATAGTTGTTGCTATTGGAATCCCTCTTTTATACAACGAAAAAGCCTATAATACCGCTTGTCTAATTGAAAACGGAGAAATTTTAGGTTTTGTACCGAAACAATTTTTAGCGAACGACGGCATTCATTACGAACACCGTTGGTTTACCCCATGGAAGAGAGGCGAAAAAACAATCATTAATATTCATAACAAACAATACCACTTTGGGGATATTGTGCTTTCCACTAGCAAAGGAATTAAAATTGGTTTCGAAATTTGTGAAGATGCCTGGAGAACAGATAGACCTGGACCATCACTGAAGGAACGAAATGTAGATATTATTTTTAACCCAAGCGCTAGTCATTTTGCATTTAACAAAACCGATCTTCGTAAAAAACTGGTTATACAAAGTTCTAAAGATTACGATTGTTGGTATGTATATGCCAATCTTTTAGGGAACGAAGCTGGTAAAGTAATTTACGATGGCGAATTAATAATTGCGCACAAGGGGAAATTAAAAGCATCTAACCCCATTCTTTCTTTTAAACCCACTAATTTATTAGTAACTGATAAAGATTCGTCTGAAGGACACTTCCCCCCTATTAAAAACGATGAATTTGAAAAAGCAGTTAGTCTAGGTCTTTTTGATTATTTAAGAAAATCTAGAACAAAATCGTTTGTGGTATCGCTAAGTGGTGGTGCAGATTCTTCGGCATGTGCAGTTTTAATTGCACAAATGATACGTAACGGAATTAACGAATTAGGACAAGAAGATTTCTGTAAGCGAATCAATTTGGATTACAAAAGTGCATTAATCGGTTCGGAATTAGAAAAAGACATTTGCAGCAAACTTTTATTTACAGCTTATCAAGGAACGGAAAACTCTTCCGACGATACCTTTCAATCGGCCAAGTATTTGGCTGATTCTATTGGCGCCACTTTTTTCAGTTGGTTAATTGACGATGAAATAGCGTCTTATACAAAAAAGATAGAAACCGCCATTGAACGTAAACTGGATTGGGAGTTTGATGATATTGCGTTACAGAACATTCAGGCCAGAACAAGAAGCCCTATAATATGGCTTCTAACGAATTTAACCCGTAGTCTATTGATTACCACGTCTAACCGTTCCGAAGGCGACGTAGGTTATGCAACGATGGACGGAGACACCTCTGGCAGCATTGCGCCCATTGCAGGTGTAGACAAACACTTTATAAGAAATTGGTTATTGTGGGCCGAGAAAAAATTAGGCTATTACGGTTTATCAAAAGTAAATGCCTTAAACCCTTCGGCAGAACTTAGACCACAAACACAAGATGTAAAACAAACCGACGAAGAGGATTTAATGCCTTACGATGTTTTATTGCAAATAGAACGTTTGGCCATTTTTGAATACAATTCGCCAATGGAGGTTTTTGAGAAATTATTTGAAACAGCTCAGTTTGATAAAGAGGTACTAAAAACGTACATCACTAAATTTTACCGATTATGGTCTATTAATCAATGGAAAAGAGAACGCCTAGCCCCGTCTTTCCATTTAGATGATTTTAATGTAGATCCTAGAACTTGGTGCCGTTTCCCTATTTTAAGCGGTGGATTTAGTGAGGAACTTGAAGAGCTAAAAATGCTTTAAAACTAAAAAAACATTTATGGAAACGAAGGTTGCTTTCTTTTTATTTACTAATGAACTATTAATTAGCGGTATTTATCTTAGAACACTAACTATGATTGATTAAGATTAAAGTTTAACAAAAAATTGTTTGATATTAATAGGCTATGCATCTATTATAGATGTTTATGAAATAAAAACATTCATCAGCTATTTTCAAAATCTTGCTTAGATTTACCTAAAATAGTTTAGATGATTAAAAATATTACTTTCGCATTACTCATATGTACTTTTATATGCGAAGCTCAAGTTTCAGAAAAGCTCGATTACATTCCTGACAAATCATCATTTACTATATTTAATCCAACGCCTTTGAGTTATATGCGGGATTTTTATACCGATAGACCCGATATAACAGAAAGTCCATATACAGTAGATGCGGGTCATATTCAGGCTGAAATAGGCTTATTTAAAAAGACACAATCTAAAAGTACAGAGAGTAAAGAAAAAATTATTGGTATAGGTCTGCTTAATCTAAAACTTGGACTTACAAACCGTTCGGATCTTGAGTTTATGTTTGAGACTTATAATTATATACAAAAAGAAATTTTAGGAGAAGAAAATGATAATGTGAAAATTAATAATGAAGGTATAGGTGCCGCAATAATCAGGTATAAAAATAATTTATGGGGCAATGATTCCGGTAAAACGGCTTTCGGAATAATTTCCTATTTACAGTTCCCCAGCAATAAGAACACAGATAATTATAGTTGGTCTGGCGGTGTTATTTTCCCTTTTTCTACAACTGTATTTGAAGAATGGAATCTAGGAGCACAATTAGAAATCGATTTCAATAAAATAAAAGAAGCCGAATATTACACATCTTTATTACAATCGATTTCTATGGGTAGAGATATTTATAAGTCACTTGGTTTTTTTATGGAAATAGTAAGCAGTATTAATATTGAAGAAACTGAATGGCAAGGTTTGTGGGATTTTGGTTTGACCTATCAACCTATTCCGAATATACAATTTGATAGTGGTGTAAACATTGGTCTTACTAAATATTCAGATGATATTTATTATGTAGGTTTTTCTGCTAGATATTAAGAATATAATTTTCTACCTATAACAAAAAAGCCATCTCCGTTTAAGAAGATGGCTTTCATTAATCCTTTTTTAAATATATCCTACAACAAATCAAGAGCTCCAGTTGTACCTAAATTTGGTGCAGTACTAGAGTTACTGAAATAAAGTGCATAAGAACCCGATTTTTCAACTAATACTACGTTATTTCCATCAAGTACAACCCAGTAATTACCATCTAAACCCGAAAACCCAATAGATGAATTAATACTAAGTTCCGGTTGAAATCCATGTATAGAATAAGACCCATAATCAGGAATATTGGTATACGATCTAGGAGTATTATTATTTGTTTCTAAAGTGAATTGGTATAGTCCATTTGGATTACTTGAATTACCCCACCAGTTAAAAACAGAATTAAATACATTGCTTAAGTTTGGTCCGCCAGTACCTAAAGTATGTACATGTGAATATTGTTTAAACCCATTTGGAATACCTGCTGTTGCTGGTATATCTGCTTTGTATAAAGTTCTAGCAGCCACTATATCTCCATTACTAAAATCTGAAACGGACTGTACATACGATTGCATGATAGAACTAGGGTCTGAAGTAGGGGTTCCCGTTATGTGAATACCATTAGTCTGATTGGTATGATGTAAACCAATTGTATGACCAAACTCATGCATCATAGCATTTATTTTTATAGTTTGACTAAAGTACTCATACTTAGTATTGATAGAAACTTCATTTCCAGCAACACCACTTGAAAATGGCAAATAAGCCCAAGCTACTGTATTTGTATTCGGATCATTAAAAGTTGTTACAGTAATATCTGCTGAAGATGACGATGTAACAATTGTAAAATTAATTTTACAAAAGGGAATTGCATTCCATTTTTGAAGTGCTGTTTCTATAGCGTCTTCATATTCATCACTTACTGCAGAGGTAATAAATACGTTAATGTCTTGCACATTATTGTCGTCAACCAGCCATTGCCATTTTTGCTGAGTAGTTTTAATGTTTGATTGAGACATTCTTTTGTCTACATCGGATTCAAGAACACGGGCATCTCCCATATCAAAGACTTTTTCATCCTCTAAATAAGTGATATCTTCATCTTCAAATCCATTTTTTTGTAACCATTGAATTTTTTCTTCTTTGCTGTAAGAATCATTTTCAATAGAATCTGATTTTTTGATGTTATCATTTTCTTTTTTACAAGAAATTAAAAAAACACCAAGTACTAACATCGTTAGCTGAACAATAAATAACTTTTTCATTTTAGTTAAAAGTTTTAATTAGTTAAAAATTTAAATCTGTTACGATGATATTAAAAAACAATTAATCAACAAGACTTTAACTAACGAACGTTGGGTTTGGCTTTATAAACGTTTAACTATTTTAACCAACTGATAATAAATGTTTTAACATGTATATTCCATTAATTTAAACGGGATATATATACAGCAAAACAGTTTGATTTTGTATATTAAAAAATAAAAGACTACCAGATATTGGTATAAAAATAGTGGGGTTTAATAAAAAAAGCCATCTCCGTTTCCGAAGATGGCTTCCTATTTTATTTTTTTTAAAACCGAATAATTACTTCGCGTAATTTACAGCTCTCATTTCTCTAATTACGGTTACTTTAATCTGTCCTGGGTATTGCATTTCGTTTTCAATCTTTTTAGAAATTTCGAACGATAAGTTTCCGGCTTCCATATCAGTAACATTTTCAGCATCTACCATAACACGAAGCTCTCTACCTGCTTGTATTGCATAACACTTAGTTACACCATTAAAGCTTAAAGCAGTTTCTTCTAAGTCACGTAAACGCTTAATGTAAGATTCCATTACTTCACGTCTTGCACCTGGTCTAGAACCAGAAATAGCATCACATGCCTGAACAATTGGAGCAAATAAGGTCTTCATTTCAATCTCGTCGTGGTGAGCACCAATGGCGTTACATACTTCAGCAGATTCGTTAAATTTCTTGGCTAATTCCATACCGGCAAGAGCATGCGGCATTTCGTGCATGTCTTCGGCTACTTTACCAATATCGTGTAATAAACCAGCTCTCTTAGCTACTTTAGGGTTAATTCCTAATTCCGAAGCCATGATCGCACACATGTTTGCTACTTCTCTAGAGTGTTGTAGTAAATTTTGTCCGTAAGAAGAACGGAAACGCATTCTACCTACCATACGAATTAACTGAGGATGCAAACCACTAATCGATAAGTCAATTACAGTTCTTTCGCCGATCTCTACAATCTCTTCTTCAATATCTTTAAAAGTCTTAGCTACTACCTCTTCAATTCTGGCTGGGTGAATTCTACCATCGATTACCAATCTGTGAAGCGCTAAACGAGCTACTTCTCTTCTTACAGGATCATGTCCCGAAATAATAATAGCTTCTGGTGTATCATCTACAATAATCTCTACACCGGTAACGGCTTCAAGAGCACGGATGTTTCTTCCTTCTCTACCAATGATTTTACCTTTAATATCATCGCTTTCAATATTAAAAACAGACACACAGTTTTCAATAGCACTTTCAGCGGCGGTACGCTGAATGGTTTCGATAACTACTTTTTTGGCTTTTTTGGTAGCGGTTAATCGAGCTTCATCTTCAATGTCTTTAATGATGGATACGGCTTTCGCTTCAGCATCTTTTTTCATTATATCCATTAATTGCTCAACAGCATCTTCTCTATTTAAGCCTGAAATTTTCTCTAAACGTTCTGCCTCACTTAAGCGGATGCGCTCCACTTCGTCTTTCTTTTTACGAACGATTTCTAGTTGTGCTTTTACGTTTTCTTCTTGGCTTTCTAGCTCTTCTTCTTTTCGATCGATTTTCTCGATTTGCTTAATAAGCGTTTCTTCACGTTGTTTTAAGCGGTTTTCAAGCTGAGCAAGCTCTTGTTTCTTTTGTGAGGTGTCACTTTCGAAATCTGCTTTAAGCTTTATGTATTTCTCCTTAGCCTCAAGAATTTTTTCTTTCTTAATGGCTTCGTTTTTTTGTTCCGCTTTTTTAACTAATTCGTCGGCTTTTTCTTTGGCCTCTTCTTCTAGTTTTACTAATCCTTTTTTCAAAAGGGTCTTCGATAGGGCAAATCCAGCTGCCAGAGAAACAATCCCCACAGCTACAATACTTAGTATTATTTCCATTTTTTCAATTACAGATTTTTAGAGTCTGTGCGGTGGAAGGCATAAAAAGTTATTCTTTCAAAGATTCCTGAATAAGATTAGACAGTTTTTCAAGCTCTTCTGTAGCGTTGGTGTTCAGTTTATTGGTGGACTTTTCTGCTTCCAGTTTTTCAACAAAAGCACCAATAACCACCATTGCAAGCAGATCTTGTTTATCATCTATCCCAAAAGTATCGCGGTATGTTTTAAGCTTTTCGTTGATTAGCTTTCCGGCTAATCGTAGCTTTTCTTCATTGTCCGCATCTACCTTCATGGGGTATTCTCTATCGGCAATTTTTATTTTAATAGAGAGTTCCCTCATAATTCTTATTCTTCAAGACGAGCAAGACACTCATCTATTAGGCGTATATATTGATTAATCTTCGATTTTAACTCTTTCCTCTCCTCCTCGTCACTCGCAACACGATCTACAAGTTTAGCAATTTTATCACGATTATTAAAATCGTTCAATTGTTCGTTTTGTTCTTTGACTAATTTGGTTAATTCAAGATTCTCAAGCTTCTGAAGGCGTAATTCTTCCTTCAATAATTCGTACTTTTCTACAAATAGATTTACGTCTTTGTTTAGTATTTCCAGCTGCTTATGGTACGAATTATCCATACATTCTATTTTCTGATTATTGCTCCTAATTCTTCTTCGTATGCTTTAATCAAACGTGACATTACATTGTCAATCACTTTATCCTGCAAGGTTTGATTATTATCCTGAAGAAGATAACTAATAGAATACGACTTTTTACCTTCTCCTACTTGTTTTCCTTCAAAGGTATCAAACACATTTACTTCACGGATGAGCTTTTTGTTAACGTTGTAGGTTACACGTTCAACATCTGCAAAAGAAACATTCTTGTCTAAAACAACAGACAAATCTCTTCTTACGGAAGGGAATTTAGATAATTCTTCAAAAACAACTGGTTTTGATTTTAAAGAATTTACTACCGTCATGTTTAGGTTAGCAAACAACACAGCCTGTTTTATGTTCAGTTTTTTTAATTGTTTTGGCGAAACCCAGAAGATTTCTGCAAAAACAGTGTCACCAGATAATAATTTTAAACCTGGTGCAGCAAACTCATCTTTATACCTTAATTGGTTAGAATATGTAAGCCCTAACTTTTCTAGAACTACTAATAAATCGGCAGAAAGATCGTGAAACTGAACGTCTCTGTCTTTTTCTAACCAGCTTTCATCGTGGTTATTTCCGGTTAAGAAAAGTCCAAGGTTTTGGGTTTCTTCGTAACCACTTTCCGTTTTAAGATACGTTTTACCGAATTCGTACAACTTAAGGTTGTCTTGTTTACGGTTTACATTGTGCGCAACCACTTCCAAGCCTGAAAACAACAAAGTTCTTCTCATGATGCCCAATTCTTCACTTAGCTTGTTCAGAATAGTTACATTATCTTTTTCGCTTAACAATTCAGAATCTGACGTATATGCCGGATTGGTTAACGAATTGGTTATCATTTCGTGGTAACCTCTTGAAGACAACAATTGGGCTATTGTGGTTTTATTACCGTCTTTTTGAGCATTATCAGAAGCTAAGAACTCACTGTGTTCAAATGCACCCAATTCAACTTGGTCAAATCCGTAAATTCTTAACACTTCTTCCGCTAAATCGGCTTCACGCTGAACATCTACACGGTAAGGAGGCACAGAGAATTCCCATTCTTCACCGCTTTTATCAACGGCAGTTATATCTAAACCGTTAAGGATTTTCTCTACTTCAGTTTCTGAAAGATTTAATCCGATTAAGGCATTAATTCTTTTCGGCGAAGCCATCACCTTAAAGTTCTCTGCTTTTTTAGCCTGAACTTGTTGAATGCTTGAAGTGATTTTTCCACCAGCTATTTCTACCAATAGTTTAGCGGCTTTTTTCAACGCATCAACCGGCATATTTGGATCGGTTCCTCTTTCGAAACGGAAAGAAGCATCGGTTTTTAAACCGTGTATTAATGACGATTTACGAACGGAATCCGGTGCAAAATAGGCGCTTTCTAAAAAGATAGAAGTAGTACTTTCAGAAACACCCGAATCTAATCCACCGAAAACCCCGGCAATGCACATTGGTTTTTCAGCATCACAAATCATTAAATCGGTAGATTTTAACTTTCTTTCTACTTCATCTAAAGTTTTGAACGCTGTTCCTTCAACTACATTTTTAACAATTACTTTATTTCCGGCTATTTTATCCAAATCAAAAGCATGTAAAGGCTGACCTAAATCGTGTAGAATATAATTGGTTACATCTACTACGTTATTGATCGGTTCTAAACCAATAGACTTTAATCTGTTTTTCAACCATTCAGGCGAATCTTCTACCTTTAGGTTAGAAATTTCAATGCCGCAGTAGTTGGGACAGTCTTCGGTGTTTTCAACCTCAATGGTGATTTTTCCTTTGCTATCCGGAATTTGAACTTCGTTATCCAATCCTTTTAAAGGGGTTTCTAATAAGGCTTTCAGTTCACGAGCTACGCCGTAATGAGAAGTAGCATCTGCACGGTTGGGCGTTAAACCAATTTCAATAACAGAATCTTTTTCTATGTTGAAATACTTGGAAGCCGGAGTACCGTTAGGCAAATCGGTTGCTAAAACCATAATCCCATCGTGGCTGTGACCAAGTCCTAATTCGTCTTCGGCACAAATCATCCCAAAAGAAGCTTCACCTCTTATTTTAGACTTTTTAATTTTGAAGGGCTCACCATCTTCTGGATAAAGCACAGCACCAACCGTAGCCACCGCTACTTTTTGTCCGGCTGCTACATTTGGCGCACCGCAAACAATTTGTACAGGCTCTCCTTCGCCTAAATCTACAGTGGTAACGCTCAATTTATCGGCATCCGGGTGTTTGGCGCAAGTCAACACCTCACCAATTACAATACCTTCTAAACCTCCCGGTATGGAAACAAACTCCTCAATACCTTCCACCTCTAATCCAGAGAGCGTTAATTTCTCTGCTACTTTTTCGATGGAAAGTTCTGTATCTATATAATTTTTAACCCAGTTATACGAAATCTTCATTGATGCATTCTAATTAGAAAATCAAAATTAATGAATACGCTAAACATATATTAGGATTTCGGGGAAAAGGTAGTATTTAGATAAATGTAATATTCCTAATTTGCACTTAGCTATATACTGTCGTGAGCAAATAATACTTCAACATCATAAATTTAAAAACTGTTTTTTCATTAACTTTGACGTGTCTAAATCTAATAGAACATATTCTTGCATAAAAATCACAGATTATGAATGATAAATTATTGTTTAGCTTTTTCTTAATCTTTCCATTTTTCGAAATAATGGCACAAAACACAATAGTCATTAACGATACCATCTCAATTGAGACTGATTCTGAAACAGATAATTACGATTATGATTCGAATAAAAAACTTCTTTCTGTAGATCAAGAGTGTGATTTTGAATTTGATTTTTCATCAAGAAACGACTACATATTAGTAGCCCCCCCTCAAGCTAATAATTATGGATATGCCAATGAATTTAGAGCTCAAATTAAAATCCCCGGGAATTACGTGATAAAGCTAAAGGAAGATACTCTCTTTGAAATAAATTATCTAAAAACTCAATATAACTTCCCCATATTTAATAAAAACGATGAACAAATTATCAAAAATTCTATACCCGTAAATTTCCTTCAAACAGATACCTTATTTTTAAATTATACCCGAAGACCCGATTTTCAAACTCCACTTGAATGCACTAGTCCTTATGGATACAACATTAAAGTTTTTCGTGATGCCAATTTGATCCTAAATACTAATGTAGAAAAACTGAGTTCAAAAGACATCGATTTAAAAATCAATGACAAAATTGTAGGAGAAATTAACCCAAAAAGTTGTGGTTGGCTTGACGGCACCTATAGATGCGTTGACATCACTAAAAGATACCTCACAGACACTTTAGTAGTTGCAGACAACATACTTGGTCAACAAAATTTAACAAACACCTCTTCTGAAAGCGTTTTACTTTTCCCTAATCCTGTTAAAGATAAATTATCAGTAAATATGGATAAATCAGTAAAGAAAATCACAGTCATAAATAATCATGGAAATACCATTAAATCTGTAGAAAAACTTAATCATATTTATTTAAAAGAACTTTCTTCTGGAATTTACTTTGTAAACATATTATTTGACGACAACTCATTTTCAAATCAAAAAATCATAAAAGAATAAAGCTTATTTAAGCTTTATTCTTAACAAAATTGATTTCACTTATACGTTGAAGTCAGATTGTGCATAAATCCCCCCCTTCAAGATTCTACTAGTTTCTATACAGTTGTGTATCTTTGCACAATTAATAATTAGCGCATGTCAGATCTTTCCATTTCCAACGAATTCATTAAACGACATATTGGTCCTAGCGACGAGGAAACAGCAGAAATGCTAAAAACCATTAAAGCAGATTCAATTGATGCTTTAATTTCCGAAACCGTACCTGCCGATATTCGTCTTAAAAGTGCTTTAAACCTACCGAAAGCTGATTTCGGAACAAGAATTCTTAACCAAGATTAAAGGACTGGCTTCCAACAATCAGGTTTTTAAATCTTACATAGGAAAAGGATATTACGGCACCAACACGCCTACCATTATCCAACGAAATATTCTGGAAAACCCGGCATGGTATACGGCCTACACGCCTTATCAGGCAGAAATTGCACAAGGTCGTTTAGAGGCTTTGATCAATTTCCAGACGGTTATAACGGAATTAACGGGAATGGAAATCGCCAACGCTTCTCTTTTAGATGAAGGAACGGCCGCTTCTGAAGCCATGACGCTTCTATTCCACACTAGAAAAGGAAAGAAAAAATCGGCGAATAAATTCTTCGCTTCTCAATATTGTCATCCGCAAACCATTGATGTTCTAAAAACCAGAGCACAGCCTTTAGGGATTGAACTGGTTGTGGAAGACGAAAAAAACATCGATTTCAAATCTTCGGATTTATTCGGTGAAGAATATTTCGGGATTTTATTGCAATACCCCAATACATTAGGTGTGGTTTCTGATTATTCTGAAATTATTGCCGATGCCAAAACCAACAGCGCCGGCGTAATTTTAGCCGCAGACTTATTGGCCTTAACCTTATTAAAATCTCCAGCAGAATTAGGAGCCGATATTGTTGTGGGAACTACCCAACGTTTTGGTGTTCCTATGGGTTTTGGTGGACCACATGCGGCTTATTTTGCTACCAAAGACGAATACAAAAGACAATTACCGGGTAGAATTATTGGTGCTTCTATTGACGCTAATGGCAATCCGGCATTCCGAATGGCTTTGCAAACGCGTGAACAACATATCCGTAGAGAGAAAGCCACTTCTAACATTTGTACTTCGCAAGTGCTATTGGCTGTTATGGCTAGTTTCTATGCGGTCTACCACGGACCAGCAGGTTTAAAGAAAATCGCCCGTCGAGTTCATGCTAAAACCAATAAATTATTCGAAGCACTAAAAGCTTTACAAGTACGAAGTTGTCAATTATTCGTTTTTTGATACCATTAACGTTTAAATGCGATGCAGATGTTTTAGTAAGTATTGCCGAAAACGAACAGGTTAACTTTTATTTTGAAGACGAAAAAACTGCTTCCATTTCTTTGGACGAAACGGTAAGTGAAGAAGAATTAGAACGTATTATTTTCATTCTGAAAAAAGCAAAAAACAAATCAGCGGATCAAATTGATTTATCTAAAGCTGTAGAAACATCTATTCCTTCTGTTTTACAAAGAACAACAGATTTCCTACAGCAAGAAGTATTTAACAAATACCATTCGGAGCACGAAATGCTTCGGTACATTAAACGCTTAGAATCGAAAGATTTATCCTTGGTGCATTCTATGATTGCTTTGGGTTCTTGCACCATGAAATTGAACGCTTCTACGGAAATGTTCCCAATTACATGGCCGGAATTCAGCAGCATACATCCATTTGTTCCTGAAGGTCAGATTTCAGGATATAAAGAATTATTTAAACGACTGAACCAATGGTTGTGCGAAATTACCGGATTCAGTAAAGTTTCTTTTCAGCCTAATTCCGGAGCACAAGGCGAATACGCAGGGCTTTTAGTAATTAGAGACTATTTAAGAAACAAAGGCGAAGCGCATCGAAACATTGCGTTAATCCCTTCTTCGGCACACGGAACCAATCCGGCCAGTGCGGTAATGGCAGGAATGAAAGTGGTAGTAACAGCGTGCGACGACAAAGGAAATATTGATTTAGAAGATTTAGCGGCCAAGATAAAAGAACACGAAGACAAACTGGCGTGTTTAATGGTGACGTATCCGTCTACTCACGGTGTTTTTGAAAGCAGCATTCGTAAAATTTGTTCCATGATACACGAAGCCGGCGGACAAGTGTATATGGACGGCGCCAATATGAACGCGCAAGTTGGCTTAACCAGTCCAGCGAATATTGGCGCTGACGTTTGTCACTTAAACTTACACAAGACGTTCTGTATCCCGCACGGTGGTGGTGGACCAGGCGTTGGACCAATTGGTGTGGCAGCTCATTTAGTTGCGTTTTTACCAGGACATATTGTTTCTGCACCGCACACAAGCATCCCGAATAACAGCGCGGTTTCCGCAGCGCCTTATGGTTCCGCAGGGATTTTACCGATTCCTTATGCCTACATGATGATGATGGGTGGCGAAGGTTTAAAACAAGCGACAGAATACGCTATTTTAAACGCCAACTATTTAATGACGCGTTTAAAAGAACACTATCCGGTATTGTATACAGGAGAAAACGGAAGATGTGCACACGAGTTTATTATTGACTTTAGAGCGTTTAAACATTCTCATAATATTGAAGTGGAAGACATTGCCAAGCGTTTGATGGATTATGGTTTCCATGCGCCAACGGTTTCTTTCCCGGTAGCAGGTACTTTAATGGTTGAACCTACGGAAAGTGAATCTAAATCGGAATTAGACCGTTTTTGCGAAGCTTTAATTGCCATTCGTGAAGAAATAAATGAAATTGAACAAGGCATTTACAGCAAAGAAGACAATGTCTCTGAAAAATGCGCCACACACGGCACAAGTGGTGATTGCAGACAATTGGACAAAATCCTATTCTAGAGAAAAAGCTGCTTACCCGGTAGAATGGATTAGAATGAATAAATTCTGGCCATCGGTAGGTAGAATCAATTCGGCACATGGCGACAGAAACTTAATCTGTACCTGTACCCCTATTGAAGAATATATGAATGTGGGAGAAGCCTAAGGGCTTCTTTTTTTGTCTTAACTCAGATGTCTCAAATGTCAAATCAATTTTTCTTCGAAGCCAAATATTTTTAATGACTGTTTTAACAGGAAGACTGATTCTCCATTTCGAAGTTCTTCATAAGAATACGCCTATTCTTTTTTTATGTATTCGGATAAGGGATGAAAACAGAATATCAATTTTCGAGTGAAATAACATGAGTTATTGGACACACAATCAAAGTGTCTAGCAAGACCATTTAAGATTCCCGACTGTCGCTACTACATTTTTGGATTTCTATGTTCAATATCAAGCTAATCAAAACCAAAGAGAAAGACTATTTAAAGAGAACTTTCGAGCTAATGTAAGAATTGATTAAAAGCATCGGAAAATGTTCAAAACTCAATCTAAAGACATTACTTTCAAAATAGATATCTCTCCATAATTATAGAGGAAATTAAATATACAATGCTTACTTGAAAAACAATAGCCTAAAAAACTATAATAAAAATCTAGTACCCATACAAACCTAAGATGACGTATCATTATGTTTTTCATGGACTGAGTCAATTACGCTAATCCTCTCAAAAAAAATGACACATATTCGGAAACAGAGCTTTTAAAGTTATAATTTCTTTAGCAAACAAATTATTGGAACTATAGCAAATATCAAATTTCAAAGAAATTTTTAACTATAACTACTTGAAAACACATTCTCTATTCAAATGACAATGCCGTTCCAGATATTAATAAAGTTTCATTTCAATCTAGATCCCATTCTTTCATGAAGTTTAAAGAAGTCAAAAAGTAAAGTCGTCAACTGGCTTCAGAAAAATACTATTCTTAGATTTTCTTCCCAATTACTAAAACAGCAAGGGTTTGATTCTTAAACGCCGAACTTGTTAAATTTGGTGGGAGACAATGGTTAGCTAGGCAATATTAGCTTTTAATCTTTTAAATTGCAACACTAGAAATTATTTTAAAGACTTGTCTAATTGTCAAATCATGCAAAAATTTCAAATCAACTTGAATAATCCTGAAAATTTCATTGATAAAGAGTGTACAAAAAACATAGAAGAAGTTTACAATAAATTCGGAATTGAAATAGAGATCTTCTAATCTACGTAAAGCAAGTGTTTCCCATTTGTAATCTCTATTTCATTTCTAATCAATATTTGAAGAAGCCCCTCCAATCCCTTATATTAACATCATAAATCTTTCTACATGGGCAGAAAACTAGAATGGAATGCTAATAACACTGACCCGGAAAACGATGAACTTCGTTGGAGGTTGGAATATATACAATGGTCTTTTGCCAGAAAATGGGAATACATGAAGGCATTGCGAGAGTCCATGAAAAACCAAACCAAGCATAATTCTGGTAAACGCCGTATGGAATGGATTTAGAAAACGATTTTTATTTAGAAGTACTCTCTATTCTCAATAAACACAAGGTTGACTTTGTTTTAGTTGGAGGGCTTGCTGTCGGTTTCCATGGTTATCCAAGATATACTGGTGATATGGATTTATGGCTTAGACCAACAAAAGAAAACATGCTTAAACTTTCTAAAGCCCTTTTAGACTTAAGGTATGACAAAGAGACGATAGACTCTATAATCAACTCACGTCCATTTGATCACCCTACCCCCATGAGACTCTTTGATGATCAAGAAGAGTTTAAGGTTGACTTAATGACAACTATTTTAAACGACGATTTATCGTATGATTTATGTTTTGAAAATGCTGTAAAAAACAATTATAAAGACATAGAAATGAGAATTATAAACATTCATCATCTAATTAGTATTAAAGAAAAAGTTAAACGGTTAGATAACAACTTAAAAGATAAAGTAGATGCACATGAATTAAAAAAAATTCTTGAAGAACGCAACAAAAATAAATCAACTAACTAAAAAGCCCCTGATTTCTCAGAGGCTTTCCTATAAATACTAATTTCTTTTTAGCTTAAATATGAGCCGCTATTTTAGCAGCCAATTCTGCTAACTCTTCGCTAGAGATTTCCATTTTCGGTTTAGCAAAATTCATATCACTTACTTAATTCATTGGTATTAAATGAACGTGAGCATGTGGTACTTCTAAACCTATTACGGTAACCCCAATTCTTTTACACGGAACTACCTTTTCTATAGCTTTAGCTACTTTGCCTGCAAATGGCATAATCCCTTCCAAAAGCGGTTGATCCATATCAAAAATATAGTCGACCTCTTTTTTCGGAATCACCAATGCATGTCCGGGAGTTAAGGGACTAATATCTAAAAACGCTAAATAGTTATCGTCCTCTGCCAATTTATGACAAGGAAGCTCCCCACTTATGATTTTTGTAAAAATAGAAGCCATAACTTAACGCGTAATTTCAATTACTTCAAACTCTAATTCACCCGCCGGAACAGTTACTTTAACGGTATCTCCTTGAGCTTTACCCAACAAACCAGCAGCAATTGGTGACATCATAGAAATCTTACCCGTTTTAAGATCTGCTTCTTCTTCGGGTACAATACTATACGTCATTTCGGCACCGTTTTTCTTGTTCTTAATTCTAACGGTAGAAAGTATAGAAACCTTGCTTATATCAATATTAGTTTCATCTAAAATTCTGGCACTTGCTACTTTAGATTCAAGACCTGCTATTCTCATTTCAAGCATTCCTTGTGCATCTTTTGCGGCATCGTATTCAGCATTCTCACTTAAGTCACCTTTATCTCTAGCCTCAGCAATCTGGTTAGATATATCTCTTCTGCCGTGTGTTTTTAACTCGTTTAATTCGTCCTGAAGTTTCTTTAACCCATCTTTGGTTACGTAAGTGTACTTTGACATATATATAGGAATTTTTTATTCTCTGTTGCTGTAAAAAACAAAAGAACGGTGTGCAAAGCACCCGTTCTTCGATAAGACTAAATTAAAGAATTTTAATGGTATTTAAAAAAACGAGGCCAAATGGTTGATCTTATTTACCAAAACTTCATTGATTTTTGTGTAGGATTCAAAACTCCAACCACCAATGTGTGGGGTGAAGATCACATTAGGATTTTTAGCCATTATTTCAAAGGTTTCTTTTTCTTCCGAAGTCAAGGTATTTAGCTTTTCGTTTTCGAAAACATCTAAACCAACAGCTTTCACAAAACCTTGCTCTAAAGCTAGAATTAGGTCTTTATGCACTACTACTTTCCCTCTAGAAGTATTGATGAAATAAACAGGCTTTTTAAATTTTTTGAAGAACTCAAGGTTGTAGAATCCTTTGGTTTCATTGGTTAAAGGTATGTGTAAACTTAAAACATCTGCCTTCTCAAAAATCTCTTCTAACGAGCTTTCTTTCACCACTTCATCAGAATAATTCTTAAGGTATTTATCAAAAGCTAAGACATGGCAGCCCATACTTTTATAACGCTTAGATGCCGATTTACCCATGTAACCATAACCAATAACGCCTACTGTTTTCCCATTAAGTTCAGTACCCCTGTTTCCTTCCCGGTCCCAAATGTAATTGATCACTTCTTGGTGGCTTTTACAAATATTATTAGTTAGAGAAAGTAATAAGCCTAAAGCATGTTCCCCTAAAGAGTCCGCATTTCCTTCTGGTGCATTTAGTAAAGCTATTTTTTCCTTCCGAAGCAAATCAACATCTATGGTGTCTAAACCTGCCCCAGCTCTGGCTACAAAATGCAAATGATCTGTAGCATCTATTAGATCTTTGTCCACAAGGGTTTTGCTTCTTATAATAATACCATCATATTCTGGTAAAACACGTTTTAGGTCTTCTCTAGAAATAGTTGGTTGGTATTCGTAAGAATGGTGATTGTTTTCCAGAAGCGGAAATAAAGACGAATGAACATCGTCTACAATAATAATTTTGAATGATTTCACGGTGTTGTTATAGTAACATTCTGGCTACAAGGAAATAAACAGTAATACCCAATATATCGTTTGATGTAGTAATAAAAGGCCCACTGGCCATGGCCGGATTAATCCCGAATTTATCAAGTATTAATGGAGTTAGGGTACCAGTTAATGATGCCAAAACCACAACACTATATAATGCTAAAGAAATTACTACTGCTAAATGTAAATCTGGTGCAAAGAAGAAATTAAAGGCAAATACAATTAATGAAATCACTAAACCATTAGCTAAGGCTACCAAAAACGATTTAAATGCTTTTGTAACCCAAGAATCTTCAAATGCCGACTTATTGGCCAAACCTTGCACTACTACAGAAGAAGACTGAATACCTACATTACCGCCCGTTGCTGTAATTAACGGAATAAAGAAAGCCATAGCAGGTACAGCAATTAAATCGGCTTCAAAAAAGCCTATTAAATTTGCCCCTAATAAACCACCAATCATACCAATTAACAACCATGGCAATCTAGAGGTGACCGATCCCACAAAGGTTTCTAACCCCGATCTGGAATTGGAAATACCCGTCATCATTTGTCTTTCTGCTTCGGCTTGCTCGGTAATTACATCAATAACATCATCAATAGTAATTCTACCTAATAATTTTTGCTGAAGATTTACTACCGGAAGTGCATCTAAGTCATACTTACTCATAATCTGAGTAACTTTTTCTGTTGACTCATAAGCTTCAATGTAATGAACATCTTCTTCGTAAATATCCCCTATTCTTACCTCATCTGAAGAAAGAAGAATTTTCTTTAAAGAAACCCTTCCCATTAATTTATTCTTGTCATCTACAACATAGATGGAATACAACTTATCTACTTTTAAAGCCTGTCTTCTAATTTCTTCAATACATTGTACAACCGACCAACGCACATTGGCTTTCACAAATTCCTTAGCCATTAGGGAACCCGCGCTACTTTCTTCGTAGTGTACCAATTCTAAAATATTGGCGGCTACTTCTTGGTCTTCAATGTTGTCTAGAACTTCGTCTCTAAACTCTACTTCTTGCTCGTTAAGAATATCGGCAGCATCATCAGATTCTGCGTATTCCAGAAAAGAAGCAACATTTTCGGCTGTAAAATTTTTTAGAAACCGAACACGAATATCAGGATCCAATTCAGAAATAATTTCTGCCTGAACATCCACTTCTAATATATCGAAAATGTATTTAGCTTCGTCGGTTTCTAATTCCTCTAAAATGGAATTAATATCAACGGCATGTAAATCCTTAATCTCCGAAAGAATAAAATCTCTATCGTTAGCCTCTACCGCTTTTTCGATAGTTTCAATAAACTCTCTGGTGATCTCAAATTGTGCCATTAAGCGCGGCTGCTACCGTTTTTGTAAGTTGAATAAAATCGTCTATAGATAATTGTTCGGCCCTTTTATTGAAGACATCATTTGCTGTGACTTCGGGCGGCAAGTTAAAACTTTTAAGTGCGTTACGCAAAGTCTTCCTACGGTTATTAAACCCTTGTTTTACAACCGCAAAAAACAGCTTTTCAGAACAATCAATTTCCTTAGTTTGGTTCCTTTTTAAACGAATTACAGCAGATCTTACTTTAGGTGGTGGGTTAAAAACATGCGGTTCTACCGTAAACAAATAATCTATATCGTAATACGCTTGTAGAAAAACACTTAAAATCCCGTACGTTTTATTTCCGTGTGGTGAAGCAATACGTTCGGCTACTTCTTTTTGAAGCATACCTACGCATTCTGTTACATCATTTTTAAATTCTAAAACTTTAAAGAAAATCTGCGAAGAAATGTTGTACGGAAAATTACCAATAATTTTTAAAGGCGATCCAAATTCTTCTACCAAGTTTAAACGAAGAAAATCTTTGCTTAAAATCTTAAGGTCCGGATAATGTTCTTCTAAGTATTCTACCGACTCGGTATCAATTTCTACTACTGAAAAATCAATTTCTTTTTTTACCAAGTATTGGGTTAACACACCGGTTCCGGGTCCAACTTCAATTACTCTGTCGTTGGTATTAATTTCTAAACTTTCTACAATCCTTTCGGCAATACTAAGATCCGTAAGAAAATGTTGTCCCAGATGTTTTTTTGGCTTTACCATTAAAAACGTTTAATAATTGGTAATTTCGATTTTAACTCTTTAAGAAAAATGAAGTTTCAATTTTCCAATTCTAAAAGTAAAAATACTTCGCGGCTTTATCTTACACCTTCCGAAAAAATAGATGAACTAAATCTATCTTCTGAAGAAAGCGCCTATCTAAAGCTTCAATTTCAGGATAAGAAATTTAGCATAATCAACCGTTTCAGCCATTTCGATCTTTTTATTAAAGTCGAAAAAACAGACGGTAACAATTTAGCTCTAGAAGCCACCAGAAACCTTGGTTTTGAAGTTTATTCTTTTCTGAAAAAGAATAAAATAGAAACCCTTCAGTTAGAAAAATCTACGGAAGAAAAAGAATGGGTTTTGTCTTTTTTAGAAGGGTTAGAGTTATCTTCTTACGAATTCAACGAGTATAAAAAAACTGAAACATCTTTTGCTTTACAACTGTACTTACCCAAAAACATATTTAAGACTGAAAAAGAATTAAAAGAAATTAGAAACACCAATAAAGCGGTTTTTATAGCCCGTAACTTGGTAAACCATCCCTCTAATTTCTTAACCACCGATAAATACATAGAGATTGTAAAAAAGGAATTAAAAAGCCTTCCGGTAGAAATTGAAATCTTCGACAAAAAACAATTGAAGAAAAACAAGTTTGGGGGAATTTTGGCTGTAAACCAAGGAAGTAAACAATCGCCTTACTTACTTCAGCTAAGTTATAATATTAAAAAGAACAGCAACCCCATAGTTTTAGTGGGCAAAGGAATTGTATACGATACTGGCGGATTAAGTTTAAAACCAACTGCTGGCTCCATGGACATTATGAAATGTGACATGGCAGGTTCGGCAGCAGTTTTTGCTGCATTGTTGGCCGCTGTTTACAATAAAGTAGACAAAGCTATTGTTGTTTTAATCCCACTTACAGACAACCATATTTCTAATGAAGCCATTGCGCCCGGAGATGTGATTAAAATGTTTAGCGGAACTACGGTAGAAGTTATGAATACAGATGCTGAAGGAAGATTAGTTTTAGCCGATGCCTTAAGTTATGCTAAAAAATTTACGCCTTCAATTTGTATAGATGTTGCTACCTTAACTGGGGCGGCCTTAAGAGCTGTTGGGCATGAAGGCGCTGTTATTTTCAGTAATACCGAAGAGAACACCGCTAAAATAAAAACTGCTGCTAATTCAGTTTCTGAACGTTTAGTAGAATTTCCGCTTTGGAAAGATTATGAAGAACAACTTAAATCTGACATTGCTGATTTAACAAATTTAGGAAATGGGCACGCCGGAGCTACTACGGCGGCAAAATTCTTAGAGCATTTCGTTGATTATAACTGGATGCATATTGATATTGCGGGTCCAGCGTATCTACCGCACGTTTCGGGATACAGAGGTAAAAACGGTACCGGTTACGGTGTACGTTTATTATTTAACTTTATGAAAAATATTTAATCGTATGAACGATTTACCAGTAATAGGATTCTCTATTGGAGACATAAATGGTGTAGGCCCCGAGTTATTAGTGGACTATTTACCAGATACCCGTTTATTAGAAAAATTTACACCCGTAATTTATGGTAGCGGTAGAATGTTTGTTCGCTACAGAAAATTATTAAACAATAACAACTTCAACTTTAATCAGATTAAAAACCTTTCAGAGGTTAAACCCAATAGAATTAATGTGCTTAATCTGTGGGACGAAGAAGTAGAAATAAACTTTGGCCACATTACACCCGAAGGCGGAAAATACGCGCTCCTATCTTTAAGGCAAGCCGTAGAAGACTTAGTGGCTAAAAAAATAGACGCTTTAGTTACTTGCCCTATTAATAAAGACAACATACAAGCCGAAAATTTTAAATTCCCAGGACATACCGAGTTTATTACACAATCTTGTGGCGTTGATGATAGTGTAATGCTATTAACCTCAGATGACGTGAAAGTAGGTGTTGTTACGGGGCACATTCCCTTAAAAGATGTATCCTCTGCTATCACAACCGATTTAATCATTAAAAAAGGACTTATTATGCTGAAGACTTTAAACAAAGACTTCGGTATAGTGCGACCTAAACTGGCTATTTTAGGACTGAATCCACACGCTGGAGACAACGGATTATTAGGTTCAGAAGAAAAAGAAATAATAATACCCGCCATAAAAGCACTAAAAGAAAAAGATTTTTTAGTGTACGGCCCATATTCTGCCGATGGATTTTTTGGCAACTATGAGTTCCAAAAATTTGATGGTGTTTTAGCTATGTACCACGACCAAGGCCTTATCCCATTTAAGACAATTGCCTTCGAAAACGGCATTAATTACACCGCAGGGCTACCTGTAATAAGAACTTGCCCAGATCACGGCACCGCTTATGCCATTGCCGGAAAAAATAAAGTAATGCCAGGATCCTTCCTAGAATCGATCTATAAAGCCATTGATATTTACAATCAGAGAAAAAATAGCAAAGTGTTTAGCTAGTTTATTTTGCATTAAACAGGAAAAGTAATAATTTTGCGAACTTGAATCAGAAAATGTTCTTATGAAACAATTCGTTATAGGACTTACCTCCTTGAGCATCAAGGAACATAATTTCGAATTCAAAATAGAGAATTCGTTCTTTAAAAATTTTGAAAATTCACCAGTTGAAACTGGCGAATTAGATGTAACCGTTGTCTTAGACATACAAGAACGTCTTATTCTATGTACCTTTATAATAAAGGGTACTGTTGAATTAACATGTGACCGTTCTTTAGAAGAGTTTGACTATCCCATCAACAAGACGGATAAGATTATCTTCCGCTATGCAGACAGCTATGAGGAATTAAGCGAAGACTTAATCAACATTCCGCAAGGACAAATTGAATTGGATTTAGCTCCGTTCATATATGAGTTGATAGCCGTTGCCATTCCTATGAAAAGATTACATCCAAAATACGAAGACGAGTTATCTGAAGAAGACGATGAGGAAACCGTTGAATTTGTCTATTCATCTGAAGAAGAAAAAACAGAAGATGATAAAAAAGATGATGACGATATAGACCCTCGTTGGAAAGATTTGTTGAACCTGAAAAACAATTAGTATAAAATGGCGCATCCTAAACGTAAAACGTCCAAAACCCGTAGAGACAAGAGAAGAACGCATGTAAAAGCTACGCCTATAAATTTTGCTACCTGCCCTTCAACAGGTGAACCTCATTTATTTCACAGAGCTCACTGGCACGAAGGAAAACTTTATTACAAAGGAAAAGTTGTAATAGAGAAAGAAGTAGTAGAATAATAGCACATTTATGAACATTGCTTTAGATGCTATGGGCGGTGATTTCGCTCCTTCTGCTATAATAGAGGGTGCATTTCTGGCTAAGCAAGAATTCCTGAAAGACCAGGCAAACTTGATCTTAATTGGCCGTGAAAGTGAAATCAACCAAGAATTAGAACGATTAAAGGTTCCTGAGGGAACCTTTACTGTTATACATGCAGACGAAGTAGTGGAAATGGGTGAACACCCTACCAAAGCTTTTTCTCAAAAACCAAATTCAAGTATAGCGTTAGGCTATGGCTTACTAAAAGCTAAAAAGGCAGATGTTTTTTGCAGTGCAGGAAATACTGGCGCTATGTTAGTAGGAGCCATGTTTACAGTTAAAGCTGTTGAAGGCGTAATTCGTCCTGGAATTGCTGGGTTCTTTCCGAAAACAAACGGAAGATACGGTATTGCCTTGGATGTTGGTGCTAATGCAGATTGCAAAGCAGATGTGCTTGGGCAATTTGCAGACATTGGTTCTATCTATTACGAAAACGTATTTGGTATTAAAAATCCAAGAGTTGGTTTACTGAACTTGGGTGAGGAAGAATCTAAAGGAACACTATTAACTCAAGCTGCTTATCAGTTATTAAAACTGAATAAAAACATTAATTTCATAGGTAACATTGAAGGTGGAGATGTTTTTACAGACAAAGTAGACGTGGTTATTTGTGATGGATTTACCGGTAATGTAGTTCTTAAATTAGGCGAGTCTATTTATGAGATACTTACTGAACGTAAGTCTGTTGACCCTGAAGACCCTTTTGTTAAAATGTTTGATTATGCATCTGTAGGTGGAAGTCCAATACTTGGTATCAACGGCAACGTAATTATAGGGCACGGAAAATCAAATCCGAAAGCTATTAAAAATATGCTTAATTTAGCCCTACAAACTGCGAAGTCTGGTGTATCCGATAAGATAAAAGACTTTTACAAATAGAGAGAAAACTATACTATGTCGATTACTGCTGCTATAACCGGAATTGCAGGATATGTTCCGGATTATATTCTTACGAATAAACTACTTGAAGATATTGTTGATACCAACGACGAATGGATTTTATCCAGAACAGGTATTAAAGAAAGAAGAATTCTAAAAGGTGAAGATAAAGGCACCTCACATTTAGCTGAGAAAGCAGTAAGAAGCTTATTAGAAAAAACAAATACAGATCCGATGGACGTAGAGCTCATTATTGTAGCTACTATTACACCGGATTTTACTTTTCCATCAACGGCTAATTTAGTAGCCGACATGGTAGGGGCAAAAAATGCTTTTGGTTACGATTTAAGCGCGGCATGTTCGGGCTTTCTTTTTGCCCTAGATACAGCGGCAAAATTTATAGAAACCGGAAAGTATAAAAAAGTAGTTGTAGTAGGTGCAGATAAAATGTCATCTATCACAAACTACGAAGACAGAACAACTTGTATCCTATTTGGAGACGGTGCTGGAGCAGCTTTATTAGAGCCTACTGAAGACGGATTAGGTATACAAGACAGTATTCTAAAATCTGATGGTGCTGGGTATCCTTACTTACACCAAAAAGCAGGTGGTAGCCGTAGACCAGCCTCTGTTGAAACTGTAACCAACAAAGAACATTACTTATATCAAGAAGGATCTACTGTATTTAAGTTTGCCGTTACTAATATGGCAGACGTTTCGGCAGAAATTCTTGAAAGAAACCAACTAACTGGAGACGATATTCGCTTTTTAGTACCGCATCAAGCCAATAAAAGAATTATTGATGCTACTGCTCGTAGAATGGGAGTTGGGGAAGAAAAAGTAATGATGAACATAGAAAAATACGGTAATACTACTGCTGCAACAATTCCATTATGTTTATGGGATTATGAGAAACAACTTAAGAAAGGTGACAAGTTAGTTCTTGCAGCTTTTGGAGGAGGTTTCACTTGGGGATCTATGTACATTAAATGGGCATACGACCCTAAATAAAACTCATCAACGGTAAATAATAAGTTTATAATTATGGCTTCAACGGCAGATTTTAAAAACGGATTATGCATTGAATTCAACAATGGTTTGTATCAAATCATAGAATTTCAACATGTAAAGCCGGGTAAAGGGCCTGCATTCGTTAGAACTAAGCTTAAAAGCTTAAATACAGGTAAGGTTATAGACAACACTTTTAATTCAGGTGTAAAAGTTAATACTGCCCGTATTGAATCTAGACCGCATCAATTCCTTTACAAAGATGATATGGGGTACCATTTCATGAATACGGAAGATTTTGATCAATTTTCCTTAGATGAAAAGCTAATAAATGCTCCTAAATTTTTGAAAGATGGTCAAAGCGTTACTATTTTGTTCCACGCTGAAGAAGAAAGAGCACTTAGTTGTGAACTTCCTCCCTTTGTTGAACTGGTAGTTACGTATACCGAACCAGGAATAAAAGGAGATACTGCAACTAACGCATCTAAACCAGCAACACTAGAAACTGGTGCAGAAATTCAGGTTCCACTATTTATTGACAACGATGAGCTCATTCGTGTAGATACACGTACAAGTACATACCACGAAAGAGTTAAATAATTAAAGATTATGAAAGTACAAGACGTTATTAAATTAATGGACTTCATTTCAAGAAGAAAGGACTTGAAAGAGGTTAATATAGAAACCGAAGAAATTAAATTAAACATTAAGAAGAGTGTTACTCCTGGAGAACCTTCTTATGTTCAACAAACTATTGCTCCGCAAGCTGCACCTGCGCAAATAATGGCTGCCCCTGCTCCTTCGGAAGCACCTGCTGCTGCTGCCGCACCGGTTGTCAATGAAAAGAGTAAGTTCCTTACGGTTAAATCACCAATGATCGGTACATTCTACCGTTCTCCAAATCCAGAATCCCCAATGTTTGTAAATATTGGCGACAAGATTCAAACTGGTGACCCTGTTTGTGTTATTGAAGCTATGAAATTATTCAACGAAATTGAAGCGGAAGTTTCCGGTACTATTGTTGAAATCTTAGTAGAAAACGCACAACCAGTAGAATTTGATCAGCCGTTATTCTTAGTAGATCCTTCTTAAGAATAAAGGTTTCTTTTCACTAAAAGAAAACAAACGTGTTCAAAAAAATATTAATAGCCAATCGTGGTGAAATTGCGATGCGTATTATTCGCGCTTGCAAAGAATTAGGCATAAAAACGGTAGCCGTTTACTCAACAGTAGACAAAGAAAGCTTACACGTTAAATTTGCTGATGAGGCGGTTTGTATTGGCCCACCATTAAGTAAACTTTCCTATCTAAACATCCCAAATATTATTGCTGCTGCAGAAATAACCAATGCAGACGGTATACATCCTGGGTATGGTTTCTTATCTGAAAATGCTGAATTCTCTCAAGTTTGTGAGGATTACAACATTAAATTCATTGGTGCTTCCGCTAATATGATCCATAAAATGGGTGATAAAGCAACGGCTAAAGCTACTATGAAAGAAGCCGGCGTTCCTACAATACCTGGTTCTGAAGGTATTTTAAAGGAAATGCAAGAAGGTATTGAATTGGCCAAAATAATTAAATACCCAGTTATCATTAAAGCAACTGCCGGTGGCGGCGGTAGAGGTATGCGTCTTATTTGGAAAGAAGAAGAGTTTGAAAAAGCTTGGAAATCTTGCGTTCAAGAAGCAGAAGCGGCCTTTGGTAATGGAGACTTGTATTTAGAAAAATACATTGAAGAACCAAGACATATAGAAATTCAAATTGTTGCAGATAGTTACGGTAATATAGAACATTTCTCTGAAAGAGATTGTAGTATACAACGTAGACACCAAAAATTAGTTGAAGAAACTCCTTCTCCTATCATTACGGATGACATTCGTAAAAGAATGGGTGAAGCGGCTAAGAAAGGTGCTTCTGCTATTAATTACGAAGGTGCTGGTACTATTGAATTTTTAGTAGACAAGCATGGTGACTTCTACTTCATGGAAATGAATACTCGTATTCAGGTAGAACACCCAATTACGGAAGAAGTAACTGACATTGACTTAATTAAGCAACAAATTAAAGTTGCTGCTGGTGAGCGTTTAGCTGGCGAAGATCATTTCCCTAAAAGACACGCTATTGAGTGTAGAATTAATGCGGAAGATCCTAGCAAAAACTTTATGCCATCACCCGGTAAAATAACGAATTTACATTTACCAGGAGGACAAGGTATTAGAGTAGATACGCATGTATATGCTGGTTATACAATTCCTGCCAACTATGACTCTATGATAGCTAAGTTAATTGTAAGAGCTCCTAACAGAGAAGAAGCATTAACTAGAATGAAAAGAGCCTTACAGGAATTTGTAATTGAAGGAATTAAAACAACTATTCCTTTTCACCTAAAATTATTGGAAGATGAAAACTTCCGAAAAGGTGATTTCACAACTGCCTTTATGGATACTTTCGATATGAGTGATCTTTAAAAATACCAATCCCGTTCTTTACAAGAGCGGGATTTTTTTTACTTCTACAATTTCTATTTTTTGAATTCTATTTTTAGAAGAAACACAGAATTTCCAATTGTCTACATCTACCGTTGAATAAAAATACCCTGACGGATTTTCAATGGTGCAATACCTTCTGAATCTGGCTAAAGTACTTCCTTCCAACTTTACGGCCGATTCTTTCTTTGTCCAGATATCCCAAAAATGATCATTACTTTTAGCAATTTCATTCACTTCTAAGGGTGTTAAAAAAGAAGATAGTTCTCTTACTTTCTGTTGGCGACACTCAACATCTAAGCCTACTTCATCATTTGCAAAAATAATAGAAACTACCCCATTGGTATGGGCAAACGAAAATCGAAATCCATGATGGTTTTCGAAATACGGTTTTCCTTTTTCCGTATAACTTAAATCCGAAACCTTAATAGAACTTTTATGGACTTTTAAAATATCGGCTAAAAGAAGTCGGATTAAAAGAAATTCCGTCTTATAAACTTCATCTTTCAAAGAAAGGAACTTGTTGTAATCTCTTTCGCATAGAAAGGTTTGAAAAAAGCGGAGGTCAATATCGTTTTCAAACTGAAAAAAATCAGGTGAATATTTATGGTAATACAATGTATAGCTCACCTACCTAAATTACTTAAGCTTTTGTAAACGATCTTTATGTCATCCCAGTAAGAGTAATTCTTTGCATAGCTAAAATCCTTGCTCTGAATAAATGTGCGGTCTTCAATAAAACGTTTTAATCCGCAGGTAGTGGTTAAAACTCCTTTTTTAAGTTTAGGTAGTTTTATATCTGCCGTAGTAAACCCTACCCATGTTTTAAGTCCTATAAAAACCGACAAGCTGTTTTTAAGGTAGTGCAATGGGCGTTTGTTTATAAATACTAAAATTGGGCACAACGCCAATAAAACCACCGAAAGTAGAATATCTAGTAATCGTTTATTTCTACGATAGTCTTTTTCGTTCAGGTTAAATTTTACTTCTAAGGCGTAATAATCACCCGGGTGATCTTTAGAATTACTACCAATTATGTAATCACTTTCCTGAGGGACAATTTTAAAATCTACTACTTCTCCCCTTTTGGTCATAATTTCAATAATATCACCATAGGAAATATCTTTAGAACAAAAGATCAACTCGTCAATAGGGTTTAACTCTAAGGTTTCTTGCATTTGCTCAATGGAACCTAGATAGGGTAAATCTATTTCTGAATGTTTACGATGTACAGAAATAAAACCCAATACATTTAGTTTCTGACTTACCTTTTTAATGATACTGTGTACCCTTGTAACTTCACTAGAATCGCCAACTAGCGCTACATTTTTAGAGGTCTCTTTATCTAGTTCTAAGTTTTTATATTCTAAATAATGGGTAAATAATCTATTGAACAGAAAAACCAAAAATGAAATTGTTCCACCAATCAAAATAGTTGCTTTAGAGTATCTAAAATGATCAAAGAAATTAGAACCTGCTGATATAATAAGGGTTCCTAGAATTACGCCTCTAAGCAATTTAAAAACATTGTAGGGTCTATCGTTGCCACCGCTTAAGAAGTTGCTCAGTATCCATATAGTTGCATAAGCAGGAATAACATATAAATAATACTCTAGCGGAAACTTATTAGTAAGGTCTAGTTTGTAGGAATTTTCCCAGACTTTAGAAAAAAGAGCTAATGAACCTGTAATTAGAACACCATCGGCCATGCTTAAAGCAGAAGTTCTGAAAATATTTTTAATTACTTCTAAAGAGGCTTTTGCAAAGATTGCCAAATAGATTAACACCGATAATACCGCTGCTTTTCGCTTAGTAAAGTGTTTCTGGGCAAAAATTATCATGGCTTTATAAAAGACGTATACGTAGCGAACAGATGTTTTCTTAGTACTTTCTCCTTTATAATGAATGATATTGGTTTTAGGGAAATAGATGTTTTTATAGCCCTCTTTTATAATCTTGTAGGATAGATCAATATCTTCCCCATACATAAAGTAGTCTTCGTCTAAGCCGTTTACGCGTTCATAAAGTTCTTTTCTAATGAACATAAACGCTCCTGCTAAAACTTCTACTTCATGTATTTCGTTTTCGTCTAAATATTTTAAATGGTAGCTACCAAATTTTTTAGATTTAGGAAAGAGCTTAGATAAACCAAATATTTTGTAAAAGGCTACCCAAGGTGTTGGCAAACTTCGTTTAGATTCGGGAAGAAAAACACCCCTACCGTCTAACATTTTAACCCCTAACGCTCCTGCTTTAGGATTAGACTCCATATAATCTAAACACTTCTGAAGGGTATCTTCTTCTAAAACGGTGTCCGGATTCAGCAATAAAACATATTCGGCATTAGAACATTTTACGCCCTGGTTGTTGGCTTTTGAAAACCCTACGTTTTTCTTGTTTACAATTAAGTTAACGTTGGGAAATTTCTCTTCTACCATCTGTACCGAATGGTCAATAGAATTATTATCTACTACCCAAACTTCCAGCTTAAAATTGATTTTAGAATTGTATATAGATTTAAGCACCTGCTCTAAAAAATAGCAGACATTATAATTAACAATAATAATGCTTAGTTTATTCACTTTAATCGAAAAATAAGGCGGTTCTGGTAACAATACTTCTACCAAGTGTCACTTCATCGGCGTATTCTAATTCACCACCAACAGGAATCCCTCTAGCAATGGAAGAAACCTTTACCTTTTTATCTTTTAATTTTTTCATTAAATAAAAAGTGGTTGTATCACCTTCCATAGTTGGGTTAAGAGCTACAATTATTTCTTCAACTCCATCATTTTCTACTCTTTTTAAAAGCGTATCAATGTTTAAGTCTGAAGGACCAATCCCATTTAAAGGATCTATAACCCCACCCAAAACGTGGTACAAGCCAAAATATTGCGCAGTATTTTCTACCGCCAATACGTCTTTAGTATCGGAAACAATACATACTACACTTGGGTCTCTTCTTGTACTAGTACAAATACCACATATTTCATGATCAGAAATAGAATGACACTTAGAACAGTATTGTGTTTCTTTTCTAAGTCTTAGAATAGCTTCTGATAAATCTTCGGAAAATTTTTCTTCGGATTTTAAAATATGTAATACTAAACGTAACGCTGTTTTCTTGCCAATACCGGGCAATCTAGAAATTTCATTTACAGCGTCCTCTACCAGTTTGGAAGGATAATGCATGTAGTTGTTTAAAGAATCTGGGCAGATATTCCCCGGTGGAGAATAGACTTTTCCATGGGTTTAAGTAGTTCAAAACCACCTTGTTTTACAGAACATTTACCATTATGATGTATAATAATAGTACATTGCTCTGCTTGTTCTGGCGAGTGTTCACACACTTCCATTAAAGCTTTGATTACATGATCGAAAGTATTCACTTCGTCGTTAAAAACGATAAGTGATTTTTCATCGGCCGTATCTACTTCCTCTTCAAGTAATACCTCTTGTTCGTATTCAGGAAAATGATTCATAAGGCTTTCCGTTTGATATGTTTACAAATTTAGCAATTTTTAGCGAAATATAAGATTTCACTCTATGACTCCATTTTGGATTTTAACTTGTTTAGTAGGCTATTTCTTAGTTCTCATCTTAATTTCAGAATTTACCAAAGACAAAACGGGTGATTCTTTTTTTGACGGAAATAAGAATTCACCGTGGTATATAGTGGCTTTTGGTATGATTGGTGCCTCATTATCTGGCGTTACTTTCATTTCTGTACCGGGTTGGGTACAAAGTTCTCACTTCTCCTATTTCTCGGTTTGTCTGGGTTATGTTCTGGGTTATTTAGTGATTTCCTTTATATTATTACCCACGTATTATAAATTAAGTTCCGTAAGTATTTACCAATATTTAGAAACACGCTTCGGAAGAGCTGCGCACAAAACCGGTGCCGTGTATTTTTTAATTTCTAGAGTTATTGGTGCTGCTTTTAGACTTTATTTAGTAGCTAGTGTTTTACAACTTTCCTTATTTAGCCAATACGGTATTCCTTTTGAAGTGACTGTAGTGATTACCATTGCACTTATTTGGGTGTATACATTTAGAGGCGGAATTAAAACTGTTGTCTGGACCGATACTTTACAAACTTTATTTATGTTGCTTTCGGCCGGAATAACGGTTTATTGGATTGCCGACGATTTACAGTTGGGCTTTTCTGCGTTGATTGACACTGTAAAAGACAGTCCGTATTCTTCTGTAACGGACGAAGGTAATTTTTGGTTGGGCTTGGTAAACGGTGCGTTTATTACCATTGTAATGACGGGTTTAGACCAAGATATGATGCAGAAAAACTTAACCATTAAAACCTTGCCCGATGCGCAAAAGAACATGGTTTCCTTCAGTTTTGTGTTGGTGTTTGTAAACCTACTCTTCTTATCCCTAGGCGCACTTCTTTATATTTATGCTGAAAAAGAAGGCATTGTCCTTCCTGAAAAGGCCGACATGATGTTCCCATACTTGGCCTTTAATTATTTTGGACCAGCAATTGGTATTCTGTTTATTTTGGGTTTAACGGCGGCGGCGTATTCTAGTGCAGATTCTGCGTTAACAGCGCTTACTACTTCTTATTGTGTAGATATTTTAGGGAAACCCCACATCGATAAAAAGCAACGAAACCTTGTGCACCTTGGCTTCTCCTTATTGATTTTGGTGGTCATCATTGTCTTTAGACAAATTAATAACGACAGTGTAATTAGCGATTTGTTTAAAGCCGCCGGATATACCTACGGACCCCTGTTAGGGCTTTTTACCTTAGGTTTGTTTTCTTCCATTAAACTGAAAGACAAAATGATCCCTATGGTGGCTATTTTGGCTCCGGTACTAACATACCTTACCCAAGAACTAATAGCAAATCAGACAGGCTATAAAATGGGTTTTGAAGTGCTTTTAGTAAACGGTGTGATTACAATTATTGGTTTGTTCTTGATAGCGGAGAAGAAGTAGTATAGAGAATATTATGGAATCGGAAGTTATATTTAAATTAGAGAATCACATACTAGAACAACTATGGCCAAATTTGATTCTGTGTGGCTATTTTTTATTAATTGTCTACTCATTAAACTTTATCAAGTTCATTCGCTTGTTGATCCCAAACCCCATATCAATCTTATTATCATTAGTACTACTATTAATTACCTTTTTCTGTTTTAGAAACACGCTTATTGATTGGCAAAACATCTACGATAATGACACTTACCCATTAAAAAGAGTTGAAGGAAAAATAACTCATTATCATGAAACAAAATGGGTAGAACTAAAGATCGATTCTGTTTATTTCATTTATTCTGACAATGTTTTAACTGAATTTGGGTTCAGTGATAGAAAGTTCAATTTTGATACTTCAAAAGTATATTATGCTGTCTATAAAACTATTGGGCGATCCGATAATAGAATCCATGAACTTTATAAAAAGAAATAAACTGCCCATATTATTTTGTTGCATCATAGCGTAATTAATTCCAATCTATTTTTCTACATTTCTTTCAGAATTAAATTCTGTTTCACTTTTCCAAAGAAGTCAACGAGAAACGTCATTCCCATGAAAATGGGAATCTCTCCATGAAACTTAGTTGTTTTTTACATTAAAGAAATGTTTAAACTTATCTCTGAGAATACTTGAGAGATTATCCGGTCAAGCCGGATAATGACGTAGTAATTAGCTAAAGTTAAACTAACAACCTACCTACGGAACTCTATAGCGCCAGCGTCCGCTGGTGTTTTAGTTAATACAAGCCCAAACGGACGCTTGAACTATTAAAGATAATGAATGCATTATTTTATAAGGTTTGGCTTCTTGCTTGTATGTATTACATCTAATATTATGACTTAATTTTCCCTTACCTGATAAACCACTCGGTATTGCCACCTAAAAAAACGGCGGATAGTACCGGGGTTATCGGGATAATATTCATCTAACTGATATAATCCCGGGTTTTCACAAAGTTTTTTAGCACTTAAAACCAGTTCTTTCCGAACTTTCTTAGCAGCTGCTTCAGATTCTTCAGCCAGATAGTCACAATATTTATCCAGTGATTTTCTAGCTGTTTTTGACCACTCTACTTTTTTCACAAACCTTTTTCCATTTCCTCCTGTGTAAAAACATCTCCATTATCAGCTTCATTTATAGCCTGATCGATCCGTTTTTTATACTTCTCTGAGGTTAATGCCTCTCCATCTGAACTATAACCAATTATTTGGGATTCTTTGTCCAACAGGCTTTTAACATATTCCTGTACTTTAAACAGTAATTTTTCATCATCCGTAAGAGCGATGTATTGATGAAGTGAGGATTTTATTTCTGCTATATTCATCTTAGTATCTCTTTTGTTTCTCTAAGATAACAATTTCTATACTTTCCATCACTTACTGTTCTTAGCAATGATTAAGGATATTAAAAGATCTTTGATCAAAACAAACCATAGTCGGCTCTTAAACCACTAATACGATTACTTGGAGTAAGCGCTTTCCACCCCCATAGCGCCAACGTCCGCTGGTGTTTTGTTGATTCAAGTCCAAATGGACGCTTGAACCATTAATGGCTTGAACTACTTTCACAACAACTCCACCCCGGGATCCCAAAACAATTCTTTAAACTTTACGATTTTATCGTCTTCTACTTCTATGCCTTCCGCTTCTAAAAGTTCTTGCATTTGGTTGGGATATTCAAAATGATGTTTTCCGGTGAGTAAACCATTGCGGTTCACTACTCGGTGCGCCGGAACATCGGGTAAGGTGTGGGCGGCATTCATGGCGTAGCCCACCATTCGGGCGGATGACTTCAAACCTAAATACTGAGCAATAGCTCCGTAGGAAGTCACCCGTCCGTTGGGGATTAGTTTGGTTACTTGGTAAACCGATTCGTAAAAATTATTCTTCACCTTTTACCAAAAGCAAGGTTCCGAAAACACCGGAATCAATCCAGCCACGGTCTTTGTCTTCGCCTTCAATTTCTATAGAACCTATAAAGTTTTCACGCGTAGCCGACGTATCATTATCACAATACGCCAACATAAAACCCATTTCTTTGCCTGCCGTTAAGGTTACAGGCGTTGCTGGTTCGTTGTCTACAAATGATTTATCAAACACTCTCACCGCACATTCCCACGTATACCATTCGCCGTCAAATGTGCGGGCAGAAAGTACGTGATCGTTGTATAAATGCGGTAATCTATCCGGACCAAGATCAACCACATCGTAACTTAAACCCACATGGTAAGCAAAAGCCGAATGATTGAATTGATGCTCTTCATCAGAATTATCTTCATCTATAAAAATCTCCACACAATCGTCGTCCCACCATTGCACCAATTTATCTTCATAAATATCAATTAGAGAATCGTCTTTTACTTTCACCATTACGTACAAAAAAGCCTCGTTCCAAGCCAATTTAAACTTGCCCGTAAAATCTTCTTCGGTCACATTGGTGTCACCCAAGATCACATAGTCTAAAGGATAATATTCGGCTTTAGCCCAAGCTTCTTCCGTGTCTTTACCGTCAATTGTAATAGAATCGGTATAGAATGCTTTGTGCTCGTATGTTTTTTCTTCGGTAGCAACTGTGTCTGTGCTTACTTCAGCAGGTATTGTTTTTTCTTCTTCCGAAGGAGAGCAAGCAAAAGATCCGATTAAAATGAATCCTAATAAAAGGTTAGTCAGTTTCATTGTTTGTTATTTAGTTCGTTTAAGATGGATTGAGAAGCTAACCAAGACGTTGTCCACGCTGCTTGGAAGTTAAACCCACCCGTAATACCATCAACATTAATTGTTTCGCCCGCAAAATATAAATTTTTATGCTTTTTAGAGGCCATCGTTTCTAAATTGATTTCACTAAGGGCAATTCCACCTGCGGTTACAAATTCGTCTTTAAACGTAGATTTTCCGCTTACGGCATAACAACCTTGGTTAATTTCAGTTAAAATCTTATTGAATTCTTTTTTAGACAATTCACCACACACTCGGTTTTCATCTACCGGAATTACGCTTAACAATCGCTCCCAAAAACGGGCAGGCGCATCAATTGGATTGGCATTAATTAATTTCTTTTTACTGTTCTGAAGTTTCCAATCCAGCAAATACTCCCGGCATTGGTCAAAAGTAAATTGCGGCAGAAAATTGACTAACACCTCAAATTGGTAATTTCGTTCTTTTAAAACGCCCGCACCCCAAGCCGATAATTTTAATACCGCCGGACCACTTAAACCCCAATGTGTGATTAACAACGGGCCGCGTTCTTCTAACTTTTCACCTACTACTTTCACCGCCGCATCTTGGAAAGAAATTCCCATGAGGTCTTTCAACCGTTCGTCTTTAATTTTAAATGTAAACAAAGAAGGAACGGGCGCTTCAATTTTCAGGTCTAAGTTTTTGATGTTATTCCATACCGAAGGAGCCGAACCTGCTGCTAAAAGCACAAAATCACCATTAAAACTTCGTCCGTCTTTGGTGCTTAGTTTCCAGCTGTTTTCTTTTTTTTCAAACTGAACAACATCAATTCCGGTTTCTAAACGAACATTAGGTCGTTTGAACACTTCGGTAAAACAATCAATTATAGTTTGGGAAGAATCCGTTACCGGAAACATGCGATTATCGCCTTCCGTTTTTAATTTTACGCCTCTTTTTTTAAACCATTCAATGGTGTTTTCAGGCTGAAAAGTCTTAAACGGCTTGAACAATTGTTTTTCACCTCTGGGATAATGTTTTACCAAACGCGGTACTTCAAAACAGTTGTTGGTTACGTTGCACCTTCCTCCTCCCGAAATCTTTACTTTCGATAGTACTTTAGAGGTTTTCTCTAGAATAACAATTTCTAATTCCTTTGTTGCCGAAGCCAAGGTATTTGCTGCAAAAAATCCGGCTGCTCCGCCACCAACTATTAGCAATCTTTTCACTTAAATAGAGTCTGTTTTTACGTTAACTAAGAAATTGATTTTTGTTTTTATGATTTTTCTCAATGTTACCAATGATTAGTAGAATCATGACTTTACTGATTAAAAAAACCCTTCCGAGCTTTTCTTCGAAAACCCCACCTTCCCCCAGGAAGGAATTGTAACATTAAACTGCTCAGAAAATGTGTACTGGTAAGATAACGGATAAGCATATTTGTTTTTATTATCACAGTCATTTGAAAATCCTTTTGTAAATAATAAGCTACGCCTATATAAATGTATTTTTGAAAGATGATGAATTACAAAGATAGTCTTTTACAAGAATGGTGCATTTGCTTGCTGGATTCCTATAAAAAGTTTTATGGCAAAGAACTGGTTGAACGCGCTCCCAATCCAGAAAAACAAGTAGAAATTATGGATGCGGCCAATTTTGTTATTCTTTCTCACAACACAGATGTATCTCCTATTCTAAACTTCGGAAATAAAATAGCTTTACAACTCTGGAAACTGGATTGGGAAACCTTTACTTCTACCCCATCAACAGAAACGGCAGAAGATGCCTTTCGGGAGAAAAGAGAAAAAATGCTAAAAGACGTGGAAGAAAAAGGCTTTACCAGCGATTACGAAGGCATTCGGATTTCATCTGAAGGAGATCGCTTTGTAATTAAAGATGTAAAAGTATGGAATATTTATACTGCCGAAAACGAAAGAATTGGTCAGGCGGCTAGTTTTGAAGAATGGGAGTTTTTGTGAGGGTAAAAAAATCTTCAAATCTATAACCCATGGTTTATAGATTTGAGTATCAATGAAACCGCTTCCAATCACTATAAAAACATCAAGACAAAAAATATTTTCTTCTTGATAAAATTTAAAAAGATCAAGACGTTTTTATCAATTCATCTAGACGTTTTAACTCTCCACCTTAGTCTTAGCAATCAAAACATCCGAAACGCTGCTTAGGGGAACAATTTCATGCGCAGCACCTAATTCGGCAGCGGCTTTAGGCATTCCATAAACAACACAACTTTGTTCGTCTTGAGCAATGGTATAAGCGCCCGCATTTTTTAATTGCAATAAACCTTCGGCTCCGTCTCTACCCATTCCGGTTAAAAGAACAGCTATTATATTTTTACATGAGCCAAAGTTTTTCACTGCCGAAAAGAAGGTAACATCTACACTTGGTCGGTGACGGTTTACTTTTTCATCTTGATTGGTGTAAAGCACATTCCCGGAAAGCTCACTCTTTAATACAATATGTTGATCACCAGGAGCAATGTAAACATGCCCTTGCTTTAAAACATCTCCCGATTGTATTTCCTTAACGGTCATAGGCACATCTGCATTTAAGCGTTCAGCAAACTGTTGCGTAAAAACAGGGGGCATATGTTGCGTTATCACCACTGGTGGGAAATTGGCCGGCAAACCCGACAGCACTTTAAAGATTGCTTCCGTACCGCCAGTTGAAGAACCTATCAATATTATATTTCGGGTAGAAAACCGTAAGTTTTCATTTTCGGGTTTAGGCTTAACACTTTTAGGAATATTTCTTTTCAGCTTAACCGTTGCGGCTATTCTTACTTTTTCTAGAAGCTCATCTGCATGACTTTCAATATCCTCTTGTATTCTTAAGCTGTCTTTTGGATAATAATCTACAGCGCCGTAACGCAACGCCTTAATAGCTGTTTCGGAACCTTTTTGAGATAGCGTTGATATTATAATAGTGGCAATAGGACGTTGTGACATCACTTTACGTAAAAACGTAAGCCCATCCATTTTGGGCATTTCAATGTCTAAGGTCATCACATCCGGAATATCGGTTTTAATGATTTTAGCTGCTTCAAACGGATCTTCAGCTTTACCTATAATTTCTATATTTGGGTCTTGTGAAAGTACTTTTCCTAATGCCGCTCTAACCAGAGCAGAGTCATCAACTATTAAAAGTTTAATCTTTTTGGTCATAACTTAATTGTTCAGATACTTCATAAATACTTCGCCCGTATTATTTATAAAATGGATTTTCCTTCCCCTCGTTCCTCCAACATTTTTTGCTAATACAGGAATCTCTAACTCCGCTAACATTTTTAAAGCCAGCTCTATATTTTTATCACCAATGCGATAAGCGGTGGCGAAATTTTTACCTGTAACGCCGCCAAAAACTTTAGCTTGTAGGTTATGAATAAAACTACCTTTTACCAGCATTCCATCAACTAATTCTTTAATAGCCATATTGCCATAGCGATTAGCCGACTCCCTTTCTTCGCCTGGCCATTCCGGCAATAAATAATGGTTAACCCCTCCAAATTTCAATTTTTTATCAAACAAACATACCGAAATGCAAGAGCCTAAAACCGTTGTAATACAGGTAGGTTCTTTTTCAATTATAATTTCGCCCGGATAGAGAAATTTTTCGGGATATTTTAATTTGATATCTAGCATTCAGTAAATTAAAATGTTAGTCTTTAACAAAAATGGTTGGTTTAATTTGAGTTACCGGTAAATTATAGTTTGTAATAGATTCGGAATGACCAATGAACAACAACCCTCCTTTTTTTAACTTATTACAAAGACGCAGCAATACACTTTTCTGCGTTTCTTTATCAAAATAAATTAACACATTTCGGCAAAAAACAACGTCAAATAATTCGTGTACGGGGTATTCTGCATCCTTAAAATTGACTTGAGCTACTTTAATTTTAGACCGAATAGAGTTGACCAAACGAACCGTTGGGTGTTGCCTATCTTTACTTTTTAAAAAATACTTTTTTTTCAATTCTAACGGAATTCCTTCTATCCTACCTTCAGCGTAAACAGCTTCTTTTGTTTGTTTAAGAACGCGTGTAGACAAATCTGTAGCTAAAACTGAATAATTGATTGTTTTATTTGAATGTCGAATATATTCTTCCATTACCATAGCAATGGTATAAGGCTCTTCACCCGTTGAACAACCCGCACTCCAAAACTTTAACGATTGTCCCGAAGGGAGCTGCGGTAAAAAAGTATCTGTAATAAATTCGAAATGGTAATTTTCACGGAAGAAATCGGTTTTATTAGTAGTAACCGTATCTATCATGTGGTGCAATTCTTTTCTTCTTCCTTCATCACTGAACAAAAAATCTAAGTATTGCTTAAACGTAGTGAGTCCATTATCTCTAAGCCGTTTATACAAACGTCCTTCTAACATTACTTTTTTTGAAGCCGTAATGTTAATGCCATAATTAGTGTAAATAAACTCTATTAGACGATTAAAATCTTTTTCCTCTAAACGCTCCGAAAACAAACTTCCTTGAACTTCCCCCATCCAAAAAAATTAAAACTTCTCGTATTCACTATCCAACGAATCGTCCTCTGAGTCTAGATCAAAATCAAAACCGGTACCCGGTTTATTGGGTTCTTCCTTTTTGATTGGTTTAGCCGGAATTGCTGTTGGTGACGATGAATTCGGTTTAAAATATTTTAACAATTCTTCGTCTTCTTTATTCTGAGCATCACCTTTAGAAGGTATTTCAGAATCTTTATCAAAATTAGGTCTATGCGTATTTTCAAAAGAAGAATACGCTCCAGTTTTTTCGGATTTATCCTCAAAATTTAACTCTTCTGTATTTGAGTTTAATTTAAAATAGTTAATTATCTCCCGAAGCTCTTTTGCCTTGTTGTTTAACTCCTCTGCACTTGCCGTTACCTGTTCAGAAGAAGCCGCATTTTGCTGTACAACATGGTTTAAATGTTGTAAGGCATTATTAATTTGTATTGCCCCAGAATTTTGTTCGGTACTAGAGGTGCTTATTTCTTGAACCAGACTTGATGTGGTAATAATATTTGGCACTAATAAATCTAAAAGATTACCCGATTCAGTAGCTATTTTTGTACTACTAGAGCAGACGTCATTAATTTCTTTTGCCGCCAGATTGCTTCTTTCTGCTAGTTTACGAACCTCCGCTGCTACTACGGCAAAACCTCTACCGTGTTCACCTGCTCTAGCCGCCTCAACAGCAGCATTTAAAGCCAACATGTTTGTTTGACGAGCAATTTCACCTATAACGGTTACTTTTTTAGAGATCAACTTCATAGACTCAACGGTCTGTTGCACCGATTCACTTCCCGTTTTAATCTCAACCGCAGCTTTTGTAGCAATGGCTTCCGTTTTAATGGCATTATCTTTATTCTGCTGAATGTTAGCACTCATTTCTTCCATTGAAGAAGCTACTTCTTCAGCCGATGCCGCTTGTTCGGTAGCTCCATTTGAAAGCTGTTCTGCTGAAGATTTTAGTTGTAGTGAGGAGGTTAGAATACCATCGGAAACAGTAGTTACAAAAGAAATGGTATGCTGAAGTTTATCGGCCATCACTTTAAAGTGATTCATTAAACGTCCTATTTCATCGTTCCTTTTGTTTCTTACATCTACTGTAAAATCCCCTTCTGTTACCTTTTTAACCAGAACCTCTGCCTCTTCTAATGGTTTTACTACACTTTTTACAATAATTATTGAAAAAACCAAAGATGAAATTGAAACAATAACAGCTAAGGCAACAAGAAGATATTTAGTAGTAGATAAGTGATCTATTATCACAGTTGATATTTCTTTAGAACCTATCTGACTTGATAATTCTATTGCCACATTTATAGATTGAACACAAACAACGGCAGCTATAATGGAAGGAAGTATGATAGCAATATTCCTTAACATTAGCTTTCTTCTTATGGTAGAAAAGAAACTATTCATATTTTTATCATTTCAGTTTAAATACAATTTTTTAAAAGCTGCTATTAGCCTGTAAACGTGCATTTAAAGCTCTTTTTCAGAAGATTCGCTCATTAAGATTAAATCCTCGGTAGAAAAAACTTTGTCTACTTCTAAAATCATAGCCAGTTTACTTTCGGCCATACGAAGCATGCCTTTAATAAACTCTGGCTTGTACTTAATACCCATAGTTGGCGCTGCTTGAATGTCTTTAACATCTACCTCCAGAACATCAACTACTTTATCTACCAATGCACCAACAGATACTGTTTCACCAGAATTAAGCTTTATTTCTAATATTATAATGCTAGAATCTAAATCTATTTCTTTAGACTGAAACCCAAATTTTTTGCGTGTGTCTACTAAAGGCAAAACAGTACCTCTTACATTTATCACACCTAGCATATACTTCGGGGCTTGGGGCACTTTAGTTATTTCGGGCACTTCAAGTATTTCTGAAACCTGAAAAACATTTACCGAGAACAAATCTTTTTCAAGGCTGAATACTAAATAGGTGTTTTCGAAAGATTCTATTTCCATACTAGTACTGTAATTCTTTGTTCATGTAATTCTTATAAATTCTATCTGGATCTAAGATTAAAGCTACTCTACCATCACCTAATATGGTAGACCCAGAAAACATATCTTGTTGTTTGTAATAAGCGCCTAAGGGTTTAATTACCGCTTGCAGTTCGCCAATTATCTCATCAACAATTATCCCTACTTTTTTGCCGTCTACTTCTACTACAACTGTTTGCATTATAGCATCCGTTTCTTCTGCTTTATCAAACTCTTCTTTCAGAAAAATATAAGGAACCGGTTCTTGGTCTAGCATTAAAATATTGCTTTGACTCTCTTGCAACTGACTATATCTTGTTTCAAAACATTTTTCTATTGAAAATAAGGGGAGTACATATTTTTGATCTAAAACGCGTATTAGAAGACCATCAATGATACTCATGGTCAATGGTAATCTAATTTTAAACTTAGTACCCTCTCCCAATTTAGACTCTATACTTACCTCTCCGCGTAATTCATGAATATTAGTTTTAACTACATCCATACCTACACCTCTACCCGATACATCTGTAACAACATTAGCAGTAGAAAACCCAGGTGAAAAGATTAAATCCAAAATTTCACTTTCTCTTAATTTATCTTCGGCAGAAATAATACCTTTTTCAATAGACTTTTTCAGAATAACTTCTGGGTCTAAACCTTTACCATCATCTGAAATCTCAATATTCACATATGCCCCGGCATGGTAGGCTTTAAGTTTAACCAATCCAGTTTCACTTTTCCCCTTTTTAATTCTCTCTTCTGGCGATTCAATTCCATGATCTAAGCTATTTCTTAGCATGTGCATCAATGGATCTGCCAGGTTATCAATAATGTTTTTATCTAATTCCGTCTCTGCTCCTTCAACTACAAATTGTATTTTTTTTTCTAAAGATTCAGATAAATCACGTACCATTCTTTTAAAACGCACCATTATAGAATCTATAGGAATCATACTCATGCTAAAAGTAATATCTCTTAGCTGTCTAGATAACTTTTGTACGTGTTCTGAAATATCTAATACTTTTTGGTCTTGAGAATTCTCGGCAAATAAATTCAAACTCCCTTGTGCAGTCACTAACTGACTAACTAAACCCATTAAATCGTCTATTTTAGAAGAACTCACCCTAATGTAAGCGTCGCTTGGACCTTGGTTTATGACTTTATTAACGGGTTCCTTTTTCTTTTCCGCTTTAGAAACTAATTCTTTAAGATTTGCTAAATCGTAGGTTCTTTCATTTTCTAGATATTCAGCAACAAATGAATTAGATGAAATATCTTTTTCAACTAAAAGTTCTTTTTTAACCGAACATTCATCTTCCACAAAAATGAAGACATCATCAATTTCACTTTCATCTTCATCGGTTATTAAAACCAATTGCCAAAAAACGTAACATTCGGAAGGATTTAATGTTTCCCATTCAGGAATTTGATCGGTAATAGCTCTTACATAAGCTTTGCCCAAGTGGTTTAAATCTTCAATTAAAAACAGCGGGTTAGTGCCATTAGAGAGAACATCCTTATCTGGAATAACTTCTATGTAATAGCTTTTAGTTTTTTGAACTGAAAGTGACTTTGGTGATGACGCTTCTTCAGTTAATAACTTGCCTATACCTGCTGTGCCTATAATTTCTTGTAATAACTGAGCATGCTGAACTTGATCAACCACGTCTCCGTTGTTGATTAAAAGCGTAATATGGTCTAATGTTTTTAAAGAAACGTTTAAAATTTCTTTGTTAAGGCTTATTTCCTGAGACCTTATTTGATCGTAAATACTTTCCAGATCATGGGTAATTTCTCCCACCTTATTAAAGCCAAACATGTTAGCAGACCCTTTTAATGAATGCATTACTCTAAAAACCTCTCCAACTTTCTGAAGATCAGAATAATCATCTTCTAACACTAAAAGAGCTTCTTCTAAATCTTTTAGAAGTTCTTGTGCCTCATGAATAAAACTTTCCTGGAAATTATTTTTCATAGCCTATAGATTACCTAAGAACTTTTTTTACGGTAGCCAATAGTTTTTCTTGTACAAAAGGTTTCACAATCCACCCGGTGGCACCAGCTGCTTTTGCCTCTTGTTTCTTTTCGGCTTGCGATTCTGTGGTTAACAATAATATTGGGGTAAACTTATAAGACTCATTTTGTCTTACGTCTTTAATTAACTCAATACCATTTTTATTGGGCATATTTAAATCGGTTATAATAAGACCTATTTCTTGTCCCGTTAAATGTTTTTGAGCGTCAAGCCCATCAATACCCACCAATACTTCGTAACCATCGTTTTCCAAAGTTGCACTAACAACTTCTCTTATACTTTCAGAATCGTCAACGATTAAAATTGTCTTGCTCATCTTTGTTATTAGTTAATAAACCCTAGATCAAAACCTAAATCGTTAAGGTTTTGTAATTGGTTTTCTTCAACCGAAATTTTTAATACAATTATATTAGATTGGTTTAATGAAATTAACAGCTGAATGCCTGTTAAATCAATTTCATTAATGGGCTCTGGAGTTACAACCTCTAGACTACCGTGTTTTTTTAATGAACTGTTAATTTCACTTTTAACAGCATCAATTTCTTGTATAGTTAGCTTAGTGCCTATTTGTAATTGCATATTTAAAACAGTTCAATATCTAAATCCTCTTCTTCCTGGTGATCTTTAAAGAAAAGTGCATTAAACACATCTCTTTCGCTTTTCATGGTATATAGCTTTTCTACATTCTTCAATTTCTGTAGAGAAAGCTCGCTAACGTCTAAATCCCCTTCTTTTAAGAAGGTTACATTTAAGCTGTTTAAATCGTCCGTTAATTTAGCCACCACTTTATTAAAGTCTTGGGCGTGTTTTTCTGTTTCGGTTAGATCTAAACCTACCATGTCATTATTTCTAATAATGCTTATGATATTATTTAAAGAATCCTGAATCCCAACAGTAGCGTTTAAATACTCTTGATTTAAACTGTCTAATTGATTTTTGTTGAGAAGAGAAATTTCGGGAAGGATAAAAATATAATCTGTAGACTTGAAATCAACTTTATCGGGTTTTGAAACTATTTCTAAAACTACCTGATCTTGAATTGTTTCTATATGTTCCAATTTCTGCCTAATGATGTCATGAAACTGAAGCTCAATTATTAGCTGATTTACGCTACTTAATAAGTGTTTTTTTTCTGTTTGATTATCGTCTATGCCTTTTTCAAATTCTTGTTTGTAATACTCTTTTAAATTAGAGTAGTAATCTTTTAACGATTGGCTTAACGCTAAAAAATCCTGAAAAGAATACTTTAATAGATAATGGATTTCTGAATTCCATTTTTCTAGTTTTTCCTTAATTTCAACTAAGGAAAATTGTTGTAAGACAGACGCTAGTTCTTTTTTTTCTGTTATCATCAGATGTTTATTAAAATTACCTGGCTAGACTCAGATAACTACTCTATATCTTAGAGCACAAATTATAGCCTTTGAAATCGTTTTATTTTTTTAAATAGATAAACTATTTATTGTTTTAGATAAGCTCTCTGTATTCAACGGTGAATGCAAATATTCCCCCGATGAAAAACTAACTATATCACCACACAACCGTAACAAATAGCTTAAATTATGTGTAGAACAGAATATTAACTTGGTTTTAGATAGCTCTTCTAAAACCGAAAACAACAATACCTTATTCTTATGATCTAGATTTAGATCTGGCTCATCTAAAATTAAAATCTCTGTGTCTAAAAGAAATAATTGTGCCAAACGCACAAGTTGAAACTCTCCACCAGAAATAGAATGTATTGATTTACTTCGTAAGCTTTCTATTTGGAGTTTTTCAAGCCAAAAATTTATTTCTTTTATGTTTATTCTTCTCTTTTCTAAAGGGGAATCAAACGCTAAAGAGATGTATTCTTCTACCGTTAAATCAAAACTTAACGAATAGGCTTGTCTTAAAATTGATACAGATTTTTTCTTCTTGTTAAAAAAATCAAAAAGGGCACTAAGAAAAGTGCTTTTGCCGCTGCCATTGTTTCCAACAACAGCAACAAAAGTCTGTTTTTCTATAGTAAACCGAATATTATTAATAAAAAGAACATTGTTGTTCTTTACTTGAAGACCGTAGACTTCAAGTTTATCCATTAATATTCGTCTTCGTTAAAAAGAAAATCTTCCTTAGTAGGGTAATCTGGCCATATTTCTTCGACTGTTTCGAAGGGATGACCATCGTCTTCTAGTTCTTCTAAATTTTCAACTACTTCCTGTGGCGCTCCCGTACGGATAGAAAAATCTATCAATTCGTCTTTGGATGCTGGCCACGGAGCATCTTCAAGATAAGAAGCAAGTTCAAGTGTCCAGTACATAGTGTCAAACGTTTATTTCCGCAAAACTATGATTTTTAATCTATAACGCAAGTCTTTTTTCTATTGTCTAAGAATTTCTAGGATTTGTTCCTTGGCTTTTAGCTTTCTTTTCTTGGTTTCAAGCTCGCTATCCACCATTTTACTGAAGCCAGAATTATTCACAATAGAGAATTGTGATTTGTTTTCTTCGTATGAAAAAATATCGTTTTTCTCTTTTTCAATCTGTTTTACTAAGACCGAAAAGAAAAGCTTAGCTCTTTCAGAACTATCTTTTTCTGAAAAGCCTTCCGTTAATCTTTTAGCAAGATTATAAACAAAAACATACTCTTCGCCATATTGTAAGGCAATAAAAAAATCTTTGCTTAAGGTAAATTTACCCACACTGGCCTTATAGGATTTCCACTTATCTTTTAATGTTTTTAATGCCTCTGCTAATTGGCTATATGACAATTGGTACAAACTTAAAGCATGACTTGTTAGGTCTTTTCTTGCCTCGTTAATTTCATCCTGAGGAATTTCTTTTTTCTGAGCTGCTTTCTTCTTTACATTAGTAAAAAAAGCGTTACCAAGCTCTTTAAACCGCTCTAAAAGGGGTGTAAAAACTGGTTTAGGTACAAAACCCACATCTTTCCACTCTTTCTGAAGCTCTTTAAAGGCTTCAGAGGCTTTAGGATTAGATTCTTTAACTAAATTGGTAGCTCTAGATAGAATGTCTTCGTATTTGTACTTTCTTATTTCATGTAGTTCCTTCTGCGCATCTAAATGGTCTTTGTACGAATCAAAGAATTCAGAAGTTAATTCACGGTAACGGTCTTCAAAAACATCCTGTAATTCGTCTTCAACCTTACCAATTCTAATCCATCTTTGCTGAATATCTTTTACCTTGTCCTTATCAATGGACCAGTTTTTTGCTTCAACAAAAACTTCTATTTCTTTAATTAGTGTTTCTTTTAACTCTTTGTTTTTTTTACGATTGCCTTCTATATCCCCGGTGATGCTATTCTCTAAGGCTTTTAGACGGTTGTACAGCACAACAAAATCACCCAACCCATTGTAGACACCTAATTGATCTATCATGTGCTGAATCTTCATTAAAAAAGATCCTTTGTTGTTTGATTGCTCTACAGATTCAACTAGCTGGTCTAACTTTCCTGAAAAAGTGACGTATCTATCCTCAAAGTATTGGATACTCTTTTCCGAAGATTCTTTTACTTCACCTATTTTACGGTCCGGGTGTTGTAAGAATCCCTTCAGATAGATGTCATTATTTTCAATATAACCGAATGGATGTTCCTTTCTCGCCATTTACAATGGTTTAATCCCACCAGTGGGTTTATTTCCCTGATGCTTTCATCGAAATAATGTGACATTTAGCCCTACATCATGCCTCGTGAGCTTACTCTGAGGTTTTCGATTGAGCGAAATTATAAATAAATACATTATAATAAAGAATTTTAAGGTTTTCCAGATAATCTTTTCCTAAAAAACCATTCTAGAACCAAGGTTAAAAAGACTAAAATAGCTAGCCATTTAAAATGAATTGCACTTAATTCTCTTTCTTGGGTGTGGATTTTTTTTGTATTGGAAATTTTAAAAGATTTCTCTGGGAAATCCGCCAACTCAATAAATTCACCTTTATTATTTTTAGACAAGCGCTGAAGCATTTCAAAATCTGCCACTAAATCTTCTTGCTCAATCAAATTGTTTTCTACCAAAAAAGAACCTTTTTCTGTATATTCTTTTCCGTCCATGTATGTTTTTGCACTGAAGGTATAAACACCATCTTTTAAAAGAGACAAATTGTATTTAGCTTTCCCTGTCACTGTTTTAAGCTTTGTTTTTAAAACCGATTCCTTATTCTCGTCTGTTACTTCAAATTCAATTTCATTGCCATAAACAGGCTCTAAAAGGCTGTTATAAACTTCTATATAAAACTCTGGTGCTTGGTAGATTTTAAAGGTAGATTTTACTGGGTAAACATTAAACTGGTCTTGATTAGCTTTGGAAACCAAATACTGAATTGTTTTTGCTAAAACAGTTTCTACATTATTTGTAGCTCCAATATTCATTCCTTCAAAAATACTCCAACGGAAATACCCCTCCCCCAAAAGTACGGCTTTGTCTCTCCCAATAACCAACAAAGGTTTTTCGGTTGCTAAACTTCCTATTTGTTGATTTAACAAAATTTCCGAAGCTGAAACCAATTTAAAATCTGAAAACTGGATATCTAGTGGTGGTGCATTTTTCAGAAGATTAAAATCAAGCTCCTGAACGGTAAACTTTGCGAAATTTTTATTGATAGAACCATGAACTTGGTCAGTCCCAGTTTTTGGTTTTTCTTCTACTAAATCCTGAAAACCGTTGAACCCATTTATTGGCCTTTGTGCCGAATACGTAAACAACACTGGAAGTTTGGCGTTTTTAACCTTCTCTAACAAAGCAGTCATTTTACTTTTATACAGATTGGCGTGAAAAAGAATAACCAACGAATATTCCGATAGTTTTACATTTTCATTTGAAAAAGCATAAACAACATCGGCTTCAACCGTCTGGTTTTTATCTAAGGCTTTAGTAAAAACTTTTACATCTGGGTGAGGTGCTTCTGCCAGAATCAATACTTTTCTAGCGCGTTTAATCACATTTATAAAAGCCTTTTTATTGTTGTTCTGTAGGTTAAACTCTTCTATGTTTTCTTTCACCCGAAGGTCATAAACTTGTACACCTTCTTTTTCAGCTAAAAGTTTAAATCTAGATTTTACTAGTTCTTTATTAGAGTTAACAGAAACTGTTTTTCTTTCGATCAGTTTACCTTCTTTTAGTAATTCTATCTCTATTTTTTCTCCCGAAAAGTTATCGGCCAAAACTTTAGATTCTATAAAATAGAAATTGTCCTTATTTACCTCTTTATTGTATTTCAGTTCTTTAACCTGAAGGTCTTTTTTAGCTAAGGTGTCGCCTAAACCAATGGTGTTTACAGAAAATGGAAACACTTGATTTTTCAGCCCTAAACCTTGATTGGCTATACCGTCGGTGAATAGTAAAACGCTTTTTAAATTGGCTCCATTATAGTCTTTTTGAATGTTCGCCAATGCTTCCTGAATGTTAGAAAACTTGCCTTCAAACGTAATTTCGTTGGCAACAGAATGGTTTAATGTTCTTATTTCAACATCAAAACCTTCTTGTTCTTTTTGCTTTTTATACGAAAAAATTTGTTGTACAAATGCTGCGGAATCTACTTTTCCGTTCAATTTTATAGATTCAGAATCGTCTACCAAAAGCACTAATTTGGCTTTTTCTTCTACGTTGGTAAAACTTCTTGTAATAGGTTCTACTAATAACAACGCAAGCGTAAATAATGAAACTACTCTTGCTGTCATGAGCAGGTTTCTAGCTATGCTTGGATTGATTTTTTGTTTTCTGTAGAAAAAATAAGCAACTCCTACAGCTAAAATAAAAATCAGAAGAACAAATCCAGAGGAGTACTTAAAGGTTAAAATAGAATTATCCATAGAAATTAGGCCGGCAGCACCGGCCTAGAAATAAATTTATTTATCAGGTTAACATTCCGCCGTCTACGCTTAACACCTGTCCGGTGATATACGCCGACATTTCAGAACCTAGAAAAACACAAGCATCTGCTACGTCTTTACCTTGTCCGGCTCTTTTTAAAGGAATACCTGCTTCCCATTCTTTTACAACTTTCTCGTCTAATTTGGCGGTCATTTCAGTAGCAATGAAACCTGGTGCAATGGCATTTGAACGCACACCTCTTGAACCTAATTCTAATGCAACCGATTTAGTAAAACCAATCATACCCGCTTTTGATGCCGAGTAATTTGCTTGACCAGCATTTCCTTTACAACCCACAACAGAAGACATGTTAATGATTGAACCCGATCTTTGTTTCATTAACTGTCGCGTTGCCGCTTTTACCGTATTGAAGGCAGATTTCAGGTTGATTTTAATAACATCATCCCATTGCTCTTCCGTCATTCTCATTAACAAACCGTCTTTTGTAATCCCAGCATTGTTAATTAAAATATCTAAAGAACCGAATTCAGCAACAACTTTGTCTACCAATTCTTGTGCAGCATTAAAATCCGAAGCGTCTGACTGAATTGCCAAAACTTTAACACCAAAAGCCGCTAATTCTTTTTCAACTTCGGCAGCTTTGTCTGGGCTAGATAAAAAAGTGAAGGCTACATTAGCCCCTTGAGCCGCATATTCTAAAGCAATTGATTTTCCTATACCTTTGGATGCGCCCGTGATTAACGCATTTTTACCTTCAAGTAATTTCATAATAGATTTATAATAGAAACTTAATATCCTTCTAAATTAAACAGCATAAGACTATGTTCCAATGATTAATTGAAACCCAGCCATTTTTTTCGGTTTTTATGTAACGAATAATACCCCAATACAAACACACCTATAATCAATATTTTAATAACAGAACTAGCCAAAAACGATTCTAAAGCCATATTTTCTACCGAAAGGTAGGCCAAAACGTTGAACAACAAGATCACCAAAAGCAAGCCTAAATTATATTTCACGGGGTAATATTTTCGGGATAAGAAATACGAAATAAGCACCATACAGAAATAACATACCAATGTAGTGATTGCAGAACCTACATAACCAATTTTAGGGATAAGCAAGAAATTACCTACAATAGTAATTAAGGCACCCGCTACACCAATTACAGCCCCAAAACGGGTATGGTCAGTTATCTTATACCAAACTGAAAGATTGTAATAAATACCCAAAAAGATATTAGCCATTAATAAAATAGGCACAACTGCTTTACCAACACGGTATTCCTCCCCTACAAAAAACATAAATTGATCTAAGAAGAAACTAATCACCAAAAACACTAGCGACAAAAACAACGTGAAATAGAACATCACCTTAGCATAGGTGTTTTTAGCATCGGCTTCTGTAGAAGCTTTAAAGAAGAAAGGTTCGGCTGCATATCTAAAGGCTTGTACCGAAAGCGTGATTAATATAGAGACTTTATAACATGCTCCATAGATTCCCAATTGGGCCATGGATGCTTCTTTACCTATTTCAGGAATTAATAAATATTTTAATAGTACACGGTCTACGGTTTCATTGATAATACCTGCCAAAGAACCTATTAAAATGGGTAAACCATAAAGCATCATGGTTTTAAATATTTTGGATGAAAACCCTGCTTTTAAAACTTTAAATTCAGGAAAAAGTGCTGCTAGTTTAAACCCTGAAGCTACAAGATTTGCTATAAAAATATAACCTATACCAATTGAAGGATTGTAGAATGTTGCAAAAACAGAATCACTTCCAGTTTCGTACAAGGGCTTACATAAACCTATGAAAAACACATTGATTCCTAGATTCACTAATATGGAACCTAAGTTTATTCCTGCAAATTTTAATGCTTTGTTTTCTCTTCTAAGATTAGCCATTGGTAACGAAGAGACGGCATCTAAAGCCAAAATCATAACAAACCAAGACACGTATTCTACATGCTCTGAATGCTGAATAGCATTGGCTATTTGTGGGCTAAAAATTAACCCTAATGTGGTAAATACAATACTTGATAGAACTAAAGAGAATAAACTGGTAGAATATATTTTATCACTATCCCCTTCTTTAGTAAACCGAAAAAAAGCCGTTTCCATTCCGTAAGTAAGAATCACCACTAAAAAAGAAACGTATGCATAAAACTCGGTAACCACACCAAACTCTTCAGGTAAAAAAAGATAGGTGTATAGTGGCGTAAGCAAGTAGTTAAATAACCTACCAACAATGCTGCTTAAACCATAAACAGCGGTTTGGCCCGCTAATTTTTTAATTACGCTCATTCAAAAAACCAGAATTTGGGTAAACTTATTTTATGGAAAGAAAAAAAGCACCCGAAGGTGCTTTTGTATATAATTGGATTATTCAATCCAAGATTTTACTTCTTCAATAGTTGGATTAGGTATGTCCAGCTTCATTTTCTTGCGTAGTCCACAAATTTCTTGGTGTAATTTGTTAGGGCTGGCTTTCTTAATGTTTTCTATCTGGAAATAACCTGCCTTATGGAATACCGGAATCAAATATTCTGAAATCCCTAAAGCTTTATAATCTTCATCCGTTGCCATTTTAGCCTTTTTCTCTGGCTTCATTTGCGGGAAGAACAACACATCCTGAATAGAGTTTGAATTGGTCATGATCATAGCTAAACGATCTATACCAATACCTAAACCTGCTGTAGGCGGCATACCATATTCCAAAGCTCTTAAGAAATCTTCATCTAAAACCATGGCTTCATCGTCACCCATGTCGCGTAAAGCCAATTGTTCTTCAAAACGCTCTCTTTGGTCAACAGGATCGTTTAACTCAGAGAAGGCATTACAGATTTCTTTACCGTTACAAATGGCTTCAAAACGCTCTACTAATTCCGGTCTGTCTGCTTTTCTTTTGGCAAGCGGAGACATTTCTACCGGATAATCCATTATAAAGGTTGGTTGGATTAATAAAGACTCACATTTCTCACCAAAAATCTCGTCAATTATTTTACCATAACCCATTGTTTTATCAATAGGAACACGCAATTGTTGAGCTGTTTCGCGAAGCTCGTCTTCTTTCATTTCAGAAATATCTATTCCTGTAAACTCCTGAATGGCTTCAAACATGGTGTATCTTTTCCAAGGACGCTCAAAGTTAATTTTGTTTTCACCCACCTGAACTATAGTAGATCCCGTAAGCGCTATGGCTACTTTTTCTACCATTTCCTCTACCAAATCCATGATCCATTTATAATCACGGTAAGCAGCATAAAGCTCTACCTGCGTAAATTCTGGATTATGAAAACGAGACATTCCTTCATTTCTGAAATCTTTGGCAAATTCATACACTCTATCAAAACCACCAACGATTAATCTTTTCAGGTATAATTCGTTCGCAATTCTTAAATAAAGAGGAATATCTAAAGCATTGTGATGCGTTTTAAATGGTCTTGCCGAAGCACCACCATAAATAGGCTGTAAGATTGGCGTTTCTACTTCCATAAATCCGCGATTATCTAAATAATCACGCATGGTTTTCACCATTTTAGTACGTTTTTGGAAGGCTTTCTTTACACCTGGATTTACAATTAAATCTACATAACGCTGTCTATAACGTAATTCAGGATCTGTAAATTCATCATGAACAACGCCATCTTTATCCGTTTTTGGTAATGGTAAGGGTTTTAAAGATTTGGTTAAAACCTTTAAAGAAGTTACATGAATGGTGATTTCACCAACATTGGTTACAAACACATGTCCTTTAAGACCTATAATATCACCTATATCTAACAGTTTTTTAAAAACCGTATTATAAAGCATTTTATCTTCCTCTGGGCAGATTTCATCTCTTCTTATGTAAATCTGAATTCTTCCGTATGAGTCCTGAATTTCAGCAAAAGAAGCTGAACCCTGAACTCTACGACTCATTAATCTACCAGCTATAGAAATGCTTTCGTAATCATAGGGACGTTTATCAAAATATTTTTTGATATCCTGCGTGTTGGTGTTGATTTCAAAGAAATCCGAAGGATAAGGATCTATCCCAAGGCTCTTTAACTCTTTTCTTTCTTCTCTTCTTCTAATTTCCTGCTCGCTCAAAAACATATTGGGTCGAAATTTGCAAGTTGCAAATATAACTAAAGTATACTAATTATTAATTTGCTATACTTGTGTAATCTACTTCAAAGTATTTAGAATTAATGAAGCAGTTTTTTTTCTACCTATTAATTTCTCTGTTTGCTTTTATTGCTAAGGCACAAACTCCACAAGTATCTAAAATGGAAGTTGCTCTTCTGTACCATTTTGGGGAAAATACCCTATGGCCTCACGAAGACAACTTAACAACTTTTACTATAGGTTATTTAGGTAATAATCCAGAAAAATTAGAATACCTAAAACAACTCTCTAAACAGCAAGAAGTAAAAAGAAAGAAAATTAGTATTATAAACTATCAGCAACTTAATCAGGTAGAATACAGAAAGATTCAAATGCTGTATGTTGACAAAGAGTTTAATAGCCTTATAAAAAATGCCATTAAGGATTTTGGTGACTTACCTATTTTATTAGTGTCTGAAGAATACGAAAACAAAAAACTGGTTATGATTAACTTCTACCAGTCGGAAGACAACCGAATAAAATTTGAAATCAACAACTCTAACATTATTATACAAAACCTAAACATTAAACCCCAGTTAATGTTTTATGGCGGAACCCAAATTGATATCGCTTCTATCTATAAAGAAGCACGTACCCAAATGGAAACAGCACTGGATTCTCTTGAAAAAGAAAGAGAAAAAGTGGGTGAGATGAATACGGTTATTAACGAACTTATTAGTGACATTAAGCTTAAGGAAAAAAAATTAGTTGAACAACAAGATTTAATTAGACAACGTACACAGAAAATCAATTCACAAAGCACCTCAATAGATAAACAAAAGGAACATTTAGAGCTTATAAAAAAAGACATAGCAAAGACCAAACAGGATTTAGCCAACAAAAATTCTGAATATAAAAAGAAACAAAAAGAATTGCGCCGAAAGAATGACGAGTTGTTTCAAAAACAAGATAAAATTAAGCTGTATGACCAAAAGATTAATGAGCAGCTTAATTATATAGAGCAACAGCAAGAAGATCTAAACAAGCAATCCGTAGCATTAGACCAAAGTTTTAGCACTATTCAAAAACAGAAAAATCTAATTATTCTCTCGGGTATTTTTATTGTAATTGTTGTAATTCTTGTGGCATTAACCTTTGGAGCATATCGTTCTAAAAACAGAGCGTATCAAACATTAGAAGTTCAAAACATTCAAATACACGACCAGACAGAGGAACTTAGATCTCAACGAGATGAACTAAATAGTAGAAATATTAAAATTGAAGAGCAAAAAGAAGATTTAGAAAGCGCCTTAAAAGACTTAAAAGAAGCCCAAACCATGTTAGTACATTCGGAAAAAATGGCATCACTTGGTCTTGTAACAGCAGGTATTGCACATGAAATAAACACCCCGCTTGGTGCTATCAATGCTTCGGTTGATAATATAAATGATTTTTATATAAAAGCAGCTTCAAACGTACCACAAGTTTTAGCTGTTTTAGATGAAAAAACAACCAAAACATTTACCGACTTAGTCTCTACTTACCAACCCATTGAAGAAACGGTTTCTACAAAAGAAATGCGTAAGATTAAACGTAAACTTCGTTTAGAATTAGAAGAAAACAACATAGAAAATCATGAAGAAATAGCCTTTTATTTGGCTGAGATGCACCGCTATAAAAACTGGGAAACTTTAAATCCAATTTTAACAAGTGAACATGCTTTATTTCTATTAGAATATGCACATTGGTTTCTTCAGTTAAAATTTAATAGTAACAACATTAAACTAGCGGTTAAAAAAGCTTCTAAAGTTTTATTCGCATTAAAAAAATACTCTAGTCAAGATCAGTCGGAAAACATGGTTAAAACCGATCTAAAAGAAAATTTAGAAATGGTACTTACCATTTACCATAACCATCTAAAATACATAGAGCTTAACCTTAATTTCCCTAAACAGGACACTTTTATAATGGCTTATCCAGATGAATTAAGTCAAATCTGGACCAATATTATACACAATGGTTTACAAGCCATGGACTACAATGGCAGACTAGATATTGGTATTGAAGTTGAAAATGCTTCCTATTTAGTATACTTTAGAGATTACGGAAAAGGTATCCCAGATGAAATTCAGGATAAAGTTTTTAAACCGTTCTTTTCTACAAAATCGGCTGGTGAAGGAAGTGGTCTTGGTTTAGATATTGTAAAGAAAATTATTGATAGGCACGAAGCCGAAATCTATTTTGAATCTGAAGAAGGAAAAGGAACAACTTTTTACGTACGGCTTTCTACAGAACTACAACTAACTTAAAAACATGAATACTAAACCTTTAGTGCTTTGCGTAGACGATGAAGTCATCGTGCTAAATTCATTACTTAACCAACTTAGAAATTATTTTAATCATGAAATAATTGTAGAAGGTGCCGAAAGTGGTAGTGAAGCACTTGAAGTAATTGAGGAATTTATAGAAGAATACGGGCAGGTACCCCAAGTAATTATTTCGGACCAGATAATGCCCAATATGCGGGGTGATGAATTGCTTGCCATTGTTCATAACAAATACCCAGATATGATGAAAATTCTTTTAACCGGCCAGGCTGAAAAAGAAGACATTGTGAAAGTAATCAACAAAGCCCAACTTTTTAGGTATGTAGAAAAACCATGGGAAATCATAGATTTAGGGCTCTCTGTGAAAGAAGCTATTAAGCTTTCGCAACGAACCGAAAAAATCAAAGAACAACGCCTGCAACTTTTAGAACTAAATAAACATCTAGAAGAAAAGGTAAACGAACGAACTAAAGCTTTAAACCATAAAAACGAAGAGCTTTTATCCAGCATAAGATACGCCAAAAACATACAAGACTCAATACTACCCGACTTTAAAAAGATTGTTAAGAATTTTGCCGACGGTTTTATTTTCTTTAAACCCTTGGGCATTCTTAGTGGGGATTTCTTTTGGTACATGCAACAAGAAGGAACCATCTTTCTGGCTGCCGTAGATTGCACAGGACATGGCGTACCCGGTGCTATGATGAGTATAATTGGTAATAATTTATTAAATGAAATCATCTTAGTACAAAACGAAACCAATACCGGAGAAATCCTAAAAAAATTAAATTTTGGACTCCATAAAATATTAAAACAAAAAGAATCTGGTCTAGAAGACGGAATGGACATAGCTCTTTGTAAAATTGTTTTAGGAGAAAACAGGTTGGAATTTTCAGGTGCTAAAAACCCACTATTTTATATTAAAAACGGGAAACTTGAAATACTCAAAGGCGGTAGATTTTCTGTAGGAGGATTAACCGATGTAACCAAAAAATGGGAAACCCATCAATTAGAATTAGATAACATTTCGCACATATATTTGAGTTCAGACGGTTACCAAGATCAATTTGGAGGACCCGACAATAAGAAATTCTCACCACAAAGATTAAAAGAACTCTTGGCCACTTTTCCTAACAAAAACATGGATGAACAACACCAACTTCTTGAAAATTCTTTTGAAGAATGGAAAGGCGGTAGTTTACAAATTGATGATGTTATGGTTATGGGTATTTCGTTTTAAGAGATATCCGTAAAATGCTCTACTCCTTTTTTACTTATAGCTACAACATCAAAACGTATTTTACCTAACCAATTTTGCTCTAACATATAATTTTCAGCTGCTTCTTGTAAACGTTCTAGCTTTTTATGGTCTACAAAATCTTCCGGGTTACCAAAAAAATTGTTTTTCCTAAACTTCACTTCAACAAAAACAAGTACATCATTGTCCTTTGTTATAAGGTCAATTTCATTTCTTCTGAAACGATAATTTTTTTCTAAAATCAAAAAACCTTTCTTTACTAAAAAAGCTTCTGCTTTTTCTTCATAAAAATCTCCTATATCCTTAGTTTTCATTGTAGTATTGAACCTTTATAGATATAAATTACAGTATATATAAAAACATTTAAACAATTAGCCCCATAAGAAGATGGCAATTTTTCTTAAAAAAAGTCAAAACGACTGTATTTAAGAAGTTTTCAGCTTCTTTAAAAAGCTTAAAAGTTGTATTTTCAGCCCCAAATTTGGAATTAATTATGTTACAAAAAATAAACCCAACTGAAACTTCAGCTTGGAAAGCCTTAGAAACACATTATAAAGAAATAAAAAACGTACATCTTAAATCTCTTTTTGCTGAAGATGAAAAGCGTTTTGAAAAATATTCCTTAACCTTTGAAGACATATTAGTAGACTTTTCTAAAAACAGAATTGATGAAACTACTTTTAAACTATTAATTCAGTTAGCTGAAGAGTGTGGCTTAAAAGAAGCCATTAATAGCATGTTTAAAGGAGAGGCCATTAATGAAACAGAGGGGAGATCTGTTTTACATATTGCTTTAAGAAACCGCTCTAACTCTGTAATTAAAGTAGACGGAAAAGATGTAATGCCAGACATCAATGCCGTTTTGGATCAAATGAAGGAGTTCTCTAACAAAGTAACTTCTGGGCAATGGAAAGGGTATACGGGTAAGCCAATTACATCTATTGTTAACATTGGTATTGGTGGTTCAGATTTAGGACCTGTTATGGTTACTGAAGCGTTAAAGCCTTACCAAAAAGAAAACATTGAAACCTTCTTCGTTTCTAACGTAGATGGTACACACATAGCAGAAACGTTAAAAAAAGTAGACCCGGAAACTACCCTTTTTATGGTGGCTTCTAAAACGTTTACTACCCAAGAAACCATGACCAATGCCCATTCGGCAAGAGATTGGTTTTTAGCCGCTGCAAAAGACAAAGAGCATATTAAGAAGCACTTTGTGGCATTATCTACCAATAAAGAATCTGTTCAAGAATTTGGTATAGATACAGCTAACATGTTTGCTTTCTGGGATTGGGTAGGTGGAAGATATTCACTATGGTCGGCAATTGGTCTTTCTATTTCATGTACAATTGGCTTCGATAATTTTGAGAAATTATTGGAAGGTGCTCATGCCATGGATAACCATTTCAAAACAGCTGATTTTGAAGAAAACGTACCTACAATCCTTGCTTTATTAGGCGTTTGGTACAACAATTTCTTTGGTGCCGAATCTCAGGCAATATTACCTTACGACCAATACATGCACCGTTTCGCGGCCTATTTCCAACAAGGAGATATGGAAAGTAACGGTAAAACGGTAGACCGTTCTGGTAAATTAGTTACATACCAAACTGGCCCAATTATTTGGGGTGAACCAGGCACAAATGGACAGCATGCTTTCTATCAATTAATTCACCAAGGAAGTAAATTAATACCATGTGATTTCTTAGCACCTGCAATTAGTCAAAATCCGGTTGGTGACCATCATCCAAAACTTCTTTCTAACTATTTTGCACAGACGGAAGCATTAATGAATGGTAAAACAGAAGAAGAAGTTGTTGCAGAATTCAAAGGAAAATCTGAAGAAGAGATTAATAAGTTAAAAGCTTTCAAAGTATTTGAAGGAAATAAACCTACTAACTCTTTCTTGTTCAAAAAACTTACTCCGTTTACACTGGGTGCTTTATTATCTATGTACGAGCATAAGATTTTTGCTCAAGGGGTAATATGGAACATCTTCAGTTTTGACCAATGGGGTGTTGAATTAGGGAAACAGTTGGCCAAAAAAATTCTTCCTGAATTAGAAAATGAAGAAACAATAACAGGCCATGATTCTTCTACAAACGGTTTAATTAATACTTACAAAGCTTATAGAAAAGCTTAAGTTCAATATGAATTTATACCCCCTAAAATTCGCTCCAATCTTTAAAGAAAAGATTTGGGGCGGATCACTTTTAAGTGATTTTTGTAAAAAAGAAAATACTCCAGAATCTTGCGGAGAAAGTTGGGAAATCTCCAATGTTAAGGGCGATGTATCTACTATAATAAACGGTGATCTTTCTGGTACCGCTTTTAAAGATGCTATTGAAAAACATAAAGCAGAGCTTGTAGGTAAAGTTTGTTATCAAAAGTACGGAACGGATTTCCCTTTGCTTATTAAATTTTTGGATGCACAAGAAGACCTTTCTGTACAAGTTCATCCTAACGATGAGGTAGCTCGTGCTAAACACAATTCTTTTGGTAAAAATGAAATGTGGTATATCCTTAAAGCTGAAAAAGACGCACGTGTAATTACCGGTTTCAAGAAAAATGTTAGCAAAGAAGAAGTAAGTAAAAGTATTGAAGACAATACTATTCTGTCACTAACGAACGAAGTTTCGGTAGTAAAAGACGATGTCATTAATGTACCTGCTGGTAGAATACATACAATTGGGGCAGGCATCCTTTTAGCTGAAATCCAACAATCTTCAGATGTTACTTATAGAATTTATGATTTCGATAGAAAAGATAAAGCGGGTAACAAAAGAGAATTACACATTACGGATTCTTTAGATGCGCTGGACTTAACAAAGTTAGAAAACCCTAAAACAGAATATTCTAAACTAGAAAACACAGAGTGTGAAATTGTATGGAATCAATACTTCCGAGTTAGTAAGTTAGACTTAACTCAAAATTTCAACCTTATAAATAATGGCGATTCCTTTAAAATTCTAATTAACATAGGCAGCCCTGTAGTTTTAAAAACCAATACATTTGATACTACATTAAACACTTACGAAACAGTACTTTTACCTGCATCTATCTTAAAAACTGAAATAGAATTATTAAATAAAGAGGCTAATTTGTTACTGGCTTATGTTGTTTAAAAAACTTCTAAGCCAAAAACCAATACATCATCTGTAAGATTTTCATAACCCTGCCAAGAGCGTAAACCCGCTCTTATTTTAGCCTGAATATCGTCTATATTTTCTTCTTCAATATGCGTTTCTAATAAAGACTTAAACTTAGCTATGCCAATAGCTTCTCCTTTTTTATTTTTTTGTTTCCAAAAACCATCAGAAAAAACAAGAACACGATCACCCTTCTTAATATTAACTTCAACCCTTTTTAAAGTATCATTAGATGATTCCGCATAAGTCAATTTATCGCCATCAAAAAAAGCTACAAACCCATCACTGCTTATATAAGATAAAATTCCTTTCTTAAAATCGATCTTGACTACATTAACAGAAAAATGTTCAATAACATCCTCATATACAAATGTTCCTTTTAGTTTTTCTTTAACAAAAAGTGTTATATCCTTATACAGTTCTAACACATTAAGTGACTCTAGTTCGTAAACCCTAGTTTTAATTTCATTAACAATAAACGAATTTAAAATAGCACCAGAAAGGTCTGTAACATTGGTTTCTCCACTTACAATTAACGAAATATCTTCTTCAGATTTAATCCATAAAAAGTCACCAGATATCTTTTCTTTAGCCTCCTGAAAAATAAAATAATCGACAGGCATTTCATCCAATTTAGTGTTTTCTTCTAAAATCACTTTCTGAATGCTGTTAGCCATTTCAATATTGTTTTCTAACTCTACAGACTTCTTAAAAAGCTCATCTTTCCGTTTTGTTAGCTCATCTTGGCTTTCTTTAATATGACTTTGCTGCTGAATTAACTCTTCATTCTGAGCATAAATTTCTTCGTTTTGCTCCTGTACTTCACGTATTAATTTCTTGTTATTTTTTATGTAGTCTACTCTAATCAAACTATACATCTGCAAACAACCAAAAAACAACAAAGTACCTAATGAATAATTAACTACCACAACCCAAGGTTCTCTTAGAATTGAATGATCGTAATCCATATTAAAAAAACCTAAACAAAATGGTTGGCTTAAAATCAAAATAATCCCATAAAAAACAGATGAATACAACCAACCCTTTTCTTCTAAATCAAACAGAAGCCAAGCCACCAAACAAGTTGCAATTAAAGTGAAATAGAAAGAAGGCAAAAACTGACTTACATTATCTATTAAATAACAATGAAAAATAAATACCAAAGAAGGCGTAGCAACGGAAACCAAAAAACGCCCTTGTTGATTCATACCCGATGAATTCATCACTATGGCAAACATATTTAGAAGTATTGCGGCCAGTGGGCAAATCCATATGTATGGGAAATACACGAACGATATAGGTAAATAAATAACTGCAAGAACAATCACCATTAACGCTACTCTATTAGACAATGTAATTTTCTGATTTAAATTTCCATCATTACTATTATCTAACCCCGCAGAATATATCTTCTCAAGAAACTTCATTTATTTATACAATTCATAATATGCATTAAACACCAATTTAGGTTAATTTTTGAGCTTTTTTTATAACCGTAAAAACTTCTCACATGCTTTTATATTTAAATAATGGTTATTTTTGAAGCATGAAAAACAAAGCCATTTTGTTTAATGACTGGGGATTAGTCGACTATAAAAATGCTCACGAAAAACAAGAAGCTTTATTCAATTCCATTATTGAAGAAAAACTTCTTAACAGAAAAAGCGAAAGCGATCTCCCTACCCATAATTACTTAATATTTTGCGAACATCCGCATTCTTACACATTAGGGCGCAGTGGAAAAGAGAGCAACTTATTATTTAATGAAGAGTTTCTGGAAAGTAAAGGGGCTAAATTTTACAAAATAAAACGGGGTGGTGATATTACCTACCATGGCCCAGGACAAATTGTAGGGTATCCAATTTTAGACTTAGATAATTTTTTTACCGACATCCATAAATATTTACGTTTCTTAGAAGAAGCCATTATTAAAACTTGCGCAGACTATAAATTAATGGCTGGCCGTATTAATGGTTTAACAGGTGTTTGGATTGATCCTACTTCAGAAAACCCACGTAAAATTTGTGCTTTAGGCGTAAAAGCCAGCCGTTGGGTAACCATGCACGGCTTCGCATTTAACGTGAATACAAATTTAGATTACTTCAATTATATAGTACCTTGCGGAATAACCGATAAAGCAGTTACTTCACTGCAAAAAGAGCTTGGTGTTGAAGTTGATATAACAGAAGTTAAAGACAAGATTCTTCAACATTTAACAGAGTTGTTTGAATTTAATATTGTTACTGAATGAAGCTAGAAGGATTAAGAAAAAAAGCTTCCGGAATTGCCCTTGCTGCCATAGTTAAAGACGAAGGAACACCGGAAGAGAATTGGAGTGTTCATTTAATTAATCTAAATGATTTCCCATTAGAAAATGTACTTATCAGTTCGTTTGGTTTTGCCACAATAGACGGAGAAGAATTAAAAACTTCTCAATTAAGGCATTACATAGAATTAATAGCAGGAAACTCTTCCCAACAAATTGAGCTAATAACCGATGAGGTTTTCCACTTGAATAATCAGTATATGGTAACCTATTACTTAGATAAAAACATTTTTGATAAGAAATTCACTTTTGAATCTCACTCTATAGATAAGAGCAAAATTCACCCAATTGACGATTTAAATGCTAAAGGAATTTTATTAGTATGATCTGCTTAGTAACCGGAGGAACTTCAGGTATTGGTGAAGCCATAGCAAAAGGATTAGCTGCAAACGGTCATAAAGTTTATGCAAGTGGCAGAAATCCAACGCAACAAAAAGTAAGCGATAATTTCTCTTACATTAAAATGGATGTTCAAAGCGACAGTTCCGTTCAAAGTGCCATTCAAAAAATAATAGATTTAGAAGGAAGAATAGACATTATAGTAAATAGCGCTGGTTTGGGTATTGCCGGCCCAATAGAAGAAACGCCTATACATAGTATTCAGAATGTATTTGACACCAATTTCTACGGTATTGTACGAATATGTCAAAGTGCACTTCCTTTTATGAGAGCCCAAAGATCTGGTTTAATCATTAACATCAGTTCTATTGCTTCTGAAATGGGATTACCCTTCAGGGGTTATTATTCAGCCTCAAAAGCTGCTGTCGATGTTTTTACAGAAACTTTAAGAATGGAAATAGAACCTTTTAATGTAAAAGCCTGTACCGTTCAACCTGGTGATTACAATACTAACATTTCTAAAAACCGTTCTGAAGTTGATTGTTCTACAGACTCTGTCTACTACGAAACATATCAAAAAGTAAGGAACTTAGTCAACGAAGAAGTTGGGACTTCAGGAGACCCAAAAGACGTTTCTAAAAAAATTTTAGAAATTATTAACAATAAAAATCCTAGCGTAAAGTATAAAGTAGGCCCTTTCATTCAAGTGTTAGCCACATTTGCTAAAAAGGTGCTCCCTCAAAAATTGTTCGAGTATTTAATAATGAGAAATTATAAACTGAAATGAGGCTTTCTAAAAGTCCGTTATATGGAGCGAAAGCGAAATATCCGATTCTGTTACACATTAATGATAAATAGAGACAGATTCTTCGACTTTTGATACAAGCCCATTTCTTTTAACTGAAAAGCACTTTTAACTTTTTTAAAAAATGATAGACTTAGCCAACATTCTATTTCTAGACATAGAAACTGCCAGAATCACAAAAGATTACCAAACAATTCCTGAACGACTAAAAGAAGCTTGGTCAAAAAAATCGTTATACATCAACGAAGAAAACACACCCGAAGAAAACTATTACGAAAGGGCTGGTATTTATGCCGAATTCGGAAAAGTAGTCTGTATTTCAGTAGGCTATTTTAACATTCAAGATTCGGTTTCAGAATTTAGAATGAAATCTTTTTATGGCGAAAACGAAGCGCAACTCCTACAAGGATTTTCCGCTTTAATTAATAAAATGAACAGAAAACGTGCCCTTATGTTTTGTGCGCACAACGGTAGAGAATTTGATTTCCCCTATCTTTCAAGACGTTTATTGATTAACAATTTACCCATTCCAAAAGCCCTAAACCTTCAGGATAAAAAACCTTGGGAAGTACAACATTTTGACACCTTACAACTATGGAAATTTGGTGATTACAAACACTACACTTCTTTAGATTTATTGGCTGCCGTTTTTAATATACCCAGCAGCAAAGACAAAATGGACGGCAGCATGGTAAGTCATTATTTTTACGACGGAAAAATTGAAGAAATTAAAACGTATTGCGAAAAGGATGTTTGGGTTACTGCCCAAGTTTTCTGTAAATTGAAAAGTATTCCAATAGCTGCAACTTCAATCCAAAAAATTGAATAACAACACCCCCACAAACATCTTATTAGAAGTTAAAAACCTAGAAATTAGGTTTGGTAAACAAAGTGACTTTGTGCTCTCCGACTTCAATTTCAGTATAAAAAAAGGAGAAACTTTAGGCATAGTTGGCGAATCTGGTTCTGGTAAATCAATAACCTCTTACGCCATTATAAACTTGCTTTCTTTCTCTGGTGGGCAAGTTACTAAAGGCGAAATTTGGTATAACTCCCCCACGCTTGGCAGAATTGATTTAAATAAAATCACACCCCATCAGGCAAGGCTTTTACGCGGAAAAGAAATCACCATGATTTTCCAAGAACCCATGAGCAGCTTAAACCCTGTTTTTACATGTGGCCAGCAAGTAGAGGAAGTAGTGATAAACCATCACCCAGAAAAAACCAAGGCCGAAACCAAGCAGCTTGTTATAGATTTATTCGAAAAAGTTAAGCTTCCCACTCCGGAAACCACTTTTAACAAATACCCACACGAACTTTCGGGTGGACAAAAACAACGGGTAATGATAGCCATGGCCATCATTCTAAAACCAACGCTTTTAATTGCAGACGAGCCTACAACGGCATTAGATGTTACCGTTCAGAAAGAAATACTGCATTTACTGAATGAATTAAAGCATGAAATGAATGCGGCAATTTTATTCATTTCGCATGATTTAGGGGTAATTGCCGATTTAGCCGACCAAGTGATGGTGGTAAAAAAAGGTAGAATGGAAGAAATTGGTGAAAAAATGGACGTCTTCACCAACCCAAAATCACCATATACAAAAGGTTTATTGGCTTGCCGGCCAACTTTAGAAACCAATAACTACCGTTTACCAACCGTTCAAGATTTTCTTAAAAACGAAGAACGAACTGATTTCAGAACAAAAGAGTTGTTTATAGGTAAAGAGCCCATCTTAGAAGTAAAAGATTTAGTGGTTCGGTTTGATAAAACAACTGGTTTTTTCAAGAAGAAGACAGAAAGCTTTACTGCTGTAGACCATGTATCGTTTACAGCTCTTAAAGGCGAAACCTTAGGTTTAGTGGGAGAATCGGGTTGCGGTAAATCTACGTTAAGTAGAGCCATCCTTAACCTTATAAACCCCACATCTGGCTCTGTTTTGTTTGAAGGAAATGACATCACCCACCCTTCGGAAAAAGAAAAAAGGGCTATAAAAAAAGACATTCAAATTATATTACAAGACCCTTATTCTTCTCTAAACCCAAGATTAACCATTGGTTCAGCCATAAATGAAGCCATGATGGTACATCACATAGGAAATTCTTCTTCGGAACGAAAAGAGATTATACGCAACTTGTTTACTAAAGTAGATTTGAATCCAGATTTTATACAACGTTACCCCCACGAATTTTCGGGTGGACAGCGTCAACGGATTTCAATTGCCCGTTCATTGGCTCTAAACCCTAAATTAATCATCTGCGACGAGTCCGTTTCGGCACTAGATGTTTCTGTACAAGCACAGGTTTTAAATTTATTGAACGATTTAAAAGAAGAATTCAATTTTACTTATATCTTTATCTCACACGATTTATCGGTTGTAAAATACATGTCAGATAGAATCTTAGTCATGAAAAACGGTAAAATTGTGGAACAAGGTGACCCAAATACAATTTATCACCACCCAAAAAATAATTACACCCAAACACTAATTGAAGCCATTCCTTCCATTCATCCTACCATGGGCAATTAGTAGCTGGGTTATTAAAAACATACTATGAGTAGACGACGAAAAAAGAATCCAGAAGAAGACAGTCATCAAAACGATGGTAAACTCTTAAAATCTGTTCGCAACATTTTTGAAAGCAATCCCTCCAAAACATTTTCCCCAAACCACGTAGCCCGCAAACTTTTCTTAAAAGGGAAAAAAAGATTAGAACAAGCTACACAAGTGCTATTAGCTCTAGAGGTTGAAGGCGTATTAACGCAAGTAGACCCACTTGTATTCAAGTATAAAGTAGCCTTTAATGAATTTGTAACCGGAACGGTAGATCATGTAAATGCCCGTTTTGCGTTTGTTTTAAACGACAAAGGACCAGACATAAAGGTGTCTGGCAACAATTTACTATTCGCTATGAATGGCGATTTAGTAAATGTTGGTGTTTTCCCTAACAGCCGCGGAAAAAATCCGGAAGGCCAAGTAATCTCTATTCTTGAAAGAAAGCAAAAAGAAATTACCGGCGTGGTAATGATTGAAAAGAATTTTGCTTTTGTAAAACCAGACGGAAGAAAACTACACAACGACATATACATCTCTAACAAAAACCTTAATGGTGCAATTGACGGCAACAAAGTTTTGGTTAGAATAACAGAATTTCCAAGAGAGAATTTTAGTGCGGAAGGTGCTGTTGTAAAAGTTTTAGGTAAACCGGGCGACCATGAAACAGAGATTTTCTCTATCATGAACGAGTTCAGCTTACCCACTTCTTTCCCTAAAAAAGTGAACGAAGAAGCGGAAGATATTTCAGAAAATATCCCACAAAGTGAAATAGATAAACGAAAAGACTACCGTGGAGTTACCACGTTTACCATTGATCCATTAGACGCTAAAGATTTTGACGACGCTATTTCGTTTAAAAAACTAGAAAACGGCAACTTAGAAATAGGTGTTCATATTGCAGATGTTAGCCATTATGTTGAAGAAGGAACGTTATTAGATGACGAAGCTCTAGAACGCGCCACTTCGGTTTATTTAGTAGACCGTGTTGTACCAATGCTTCCGGAAAAAATATCTAATATTTTATGTTCTCTTCGTCCGCATGAAGACAAGCTGGCCTTTTCGGTAATTTATGAAATAACACCGCAAGGCACTATCAAAAAAGAATGGTTTGGTAGAACAGTCATTTATTCGGACAGAAGGTTTACCTATGAAGAAGCGCAAGAAGTTATAGACACCCAAGAAGGTGATTACATTGAAGAAATCACAACGCTAAACACCTTGGCCAAAGGCTTCCGTAAAAAGCGTTTTAAAAATGGGGCTATCAACTTCGAAACACCAGAAGTTAGAATACAGCTTAGACGAAGAAAACAAACCAATTGGTGTTGTACCTAGAATTAGAGTAGATGCACATAAATTGGTAGAGGAATTTATGCTTATGGCCAACAAAAGTGTTGCTACTCATGTTTTCGGTTTAAAAGCAAAATACAAAAAAACACCGGTTATGGTTTATCGTGTTCACGAAGAACCAGATCCAGAAAAGTTAACCACCTTTAGTAATTTTGCCCGAAGATTTGGTTACGATGTAGATACTGAAAACATTGCACCCGCCATTAATGGTTTAATTGAAGAGATTGAAGGAAAACCAGAAGAGCATGTATTACAAAACTTGGCCATTAGAGCCATGTCTAAAGCAAAATACACAACCGACAATTATGGACACTTTGGTTTGGCTTTTAACTTCTACACACACTTTACTTCGCCCATTAGAAGGTATCCCGATTTAATTGTACACCGTCTTTTAGACAATTACCTAAGAAACGGAAAAATTGCCGACAAAGAGCATATTGAAGACATGTGTAAACATTCTTCAATGAAGGAAAAAAATGCAGCCGATGCCGAACGTGCTTCTATCAAATTTAAGCAGGTAGAATTTATGGCTACTTTTGGAGACCAAGAACTGAATGGCGTTATAAGCGGAGTAACCGAAAATGGTTTCTATGTAGAAATAGATGACATTGCTTGTGAAGGAATGGTTAGGATTGCCGATTTAAAAGGAGATTATTATGTGTACGAACCTGAGAACATTCGTCTATTAGGTAGCCGCAAAAAAGAAACCTTTACGTTTGGTGAAAAAGTAATTGTTAAAGTTTTAAAGACAAATCTATTAGTCAGAACCGTTGACTTAGAATTTATAGCAAAACGATGATTGAGTTTTCAGTAGAAGAACGCATTGAAAAAATTAATGCCGCCCTTGATAAATATCCTTTTGGAGACCAACCCGAAAACCTTTATGACCCTATACGGTACATTCTTAACTTAAGCGGAAAACGAATTCGACCGCTTTTGGTACAATTGGGTTATTTTCTATTTAAAGATGATGTGGACGCATCTCTAATGCCCTCTCTTTCGGTAGAGATCTTTCACAACTTTACCTTAATGCACGACGACATAATGGACCAAGCGCCATTAAGAAGAGGAAAACCTACCGTGCATACCAAATGGGATAAAAATGTAGCCATTCTTTCGGGAGATACTATGTTTGTGAAAGCCTATGAAACCTTAGCTCAAATTGATTCCAAATACCTTCCAGAAGCACTTCGCTTGTTCAACAAATGTTCTGTTGAAGTTTGTGAAGGCCAACAGCTAGACATGGATTTTGAAACCCGAAACAATGTTTCGGTGGATGAATACATTGAGATGATTCGGCTAAAAACAGCTGTTTTATTGGGCTTTAGCCTTCGACTGGGTGCTCTAATAGCCGGAGCAGATGAAGAACAACAATTGCTATTAGAAAACTTTGGGCAAAAAATAGGCATTGCCTTTCAGCTAAAAGATGACTTGTTGGATGTTTTTGGAGAACAAGCTAAAGTAGGTAAACAAATAGGTGGTGACATTATCGCCAACAAAAAAACATTCCTACTTATTAATGCCTTAGAGAAAGCCGAAGGGATTGAAGCGGAAAAATTAAACAAATGGATACAAGCAGAGAACTTTGATTCTAATGAAAAAGTAAAAGCTGTAAGTGCCATTTACAAAAACCTAAGTATCCCTTCTTATACTACCGAAGAAATTAAAAGCTACTTCACCGACGGCTTTAACAGCTTAGAACGTTTAAGCAGCAGTACGGATAAAAAAGCCGTCTTAAAATCTTTTACCGAATGGTTAATTAACCGAGACAAATAATTCATGAGTATTACCTTAATACTAGTTATACTAATAGCCGGAGCCAGCATTCTAGCTTGGCAAAAACCAGAATACATGAACAAGTGGATTATGAATCCGCACATGGTTCTGCAAAAGAAAGAATATTATCGTTTATTAACTTCTGGGTTTATACACGCTAATTATTTCCACTTAGGTATTAATTTATTTGTGCTGTATTCTTTCGGGAATTTATTAGAAATACTATTGCTAAGAAGATTTGGAGGCTCGGGCTCAGCCATCTATATAGCCTTGTTTTTATTGGCTTTAGTGATTTCAGATTTACCCAGTTTATTTAAGAACAAAGACAACCATTACTACAACAGTTTAGGTGCTTCTGGAGCGGTTTCTGCCGTAATCTTTGCGTGTATATTAATGGAACCTATGCTACCCGTTGGCTTAATTCTATTCCCGTTTTTTGACATCCCCGGTTTTGTAATGGGTGGTTTTTACCTTTGGTTCGAAAGTTACCAAGCTCAAAAATCTTCCGACAACATAAACCATGATGCCCACATGTATGGCGCATTATTTGGCTTTGTGTTCTTAGCTTTCTTTTCACCAAGCTTAGTACCAGAATTTTTCCTAAAGATTATTGAAGGGGTACAGCTGTGGTTTAATTGATCATACTGTAATCTGTATTATATTTTCTACAGGAGTATATATCAATTTCAGGTGCTTCTATTGCAAAAATTAAGCTGTATCTATTGCTTGTCCTAGTTTTACTTAAACTTCAGTAATATCTGGCTTTCCCTTTGGGAAGGAATTATAGCATTAAACATTCTGTAAGCTGTACTGGTACAACTAGGGATTCTCCCTTTTGGCCTTAGCTTATCGCTGAGACCCAATCGGTTTAGTCCATTAAAAATATATCAACAAGAGTATTTACTGTATAAAAAGAAAAACCCCACCAAATAAATGGAGGGGTTTTAATAGAAAATTTTAACAGCTGTAGAACTAAATCTTAAGCTTCCGCAGTAACTATACTTACGAATGATTTACCATCAGCTTTCTTTCTGAATTCTACTTTACCATCCGTTAAAGCAAATAATGTATGGTCTCTTCCTAAACCTACATTTTTACCAGGATGATGTTTTGTACCTCTTTGACGAACAATAATGTTACCAGCGATAACTTCTTGTCCACCGAATTTCTTCACTCCTAAACGTTTACTTTCTGATTCTCTACCGTTTCTGGAACTACCGACACCTTTCTTATGAGCCATAACTTTATAAGGTTAATGTTTTTAAGCTATAATGCTTTCTATTAATACTTTTGTATACTGTTGTCTGTGACCGTTTTTCTTTTGGTAACCTTTTCTTCTTTTCTTCTTGAAAACGATTACTTTATCATCTTTAACCTGAGTTAAGATTTTAGCGGCAACTTTTGCACCCTCTATTAAAGGAGCTCCAACAGTTATCTGACCTTCATTATCTAAAAGCAACACCTTGTCGAAATCAATTTGATCTCCGTCATTACCTGACAATTTATCTACATAGATAAACTTGTTGCTTTCTGCTTTGTATTGCTTACCTGATATTTCTACTATTGCGTACATCTTACGAAATTTCTTTTCTCGAAACGGAAGGCAAAAATAGATTAATTTTCACAGAACTTCAAATATATCCTGAATGAAACTTAAAATCTTTTTCCTTTCTTCGAATTAATGGTGCAAATATACACAAAACAGATGCATTAACACTATTTTCACACACTTCAGATTTAATTTTTATTGGCCCATTAACCAACAAAAATGAAAGCACCTATTAAGAAAAAAAACATCTGCCTCCTTTTTGGTGCTTTTGCCCTGCCGTTTATTTTCCAGCTAAACTTATTTCCTTTTGTGCAATACGGCATGTATGCACACAAACCCACAAATACAGAATATTTCACCTTAGAAAAGAACGGCAAACTAGTAGTCAAAAAAGAATTCCCCTTACCCTATTCTATGTTAAATTATTTATTGCGGAAAGAAACGTATCGTGACAATTTATCGGCCACGCTAGAAGAATTACATCAATTACCTGCTTTACAAAACAGTAAACAGTTACGCATCTTAAAAATTGAAGGAGACACTTCCGTTGTTTTCACTAAAAACTTTGAATAGAAACCTAGTTATCATATCGTCTGTTATTCTACTTTTAAATCTTCTGTTCTGGTTTTTAGCCGTGCCTTATGCTTTAGATTTATTAAAAAGTATTTATTCGGGTTCAAATCTGGACGGGATCACAACCCTATACCCCCGTTTAACTACAGAAACACAACGCCTACCCTTTTCCTTTTTCGAAAACAGAATAGAATTAATTGGTTATCGGTTTAGCCTTATTTCAGTATTGGCAGTTACAGCACTTTGGGGCGGTTTCAAAAAAACAATTCAGTTTTATACCGAACAAAAAAATGCACTGCCTTACCTAAACACCATTGCGGCTATTTACTTTCTTTTATTAGGTATTCTTATGTTTGAATGGAGCGGAGATTTGGCAGGGATCATCACTTTAGACTACTTTTATTCCCCTATCTGGCTATTAAAACCCTTCGGAAAAGGCTTCTTGTATTCCTTTCCTTACTTCTATTATCTGTTTCTATTTACTATTCCCTTGCATTTTTTTAGTAAGACCCAGACAGTAGCTTCCGTAATAAGTTTTTTTAGTTTTTTGGCTTGTTACAGCATTATCCAGTCTTTCGGAAAAGTAGACCACGGCATGATTCCCGTTGTATATTGTACGTTCTTTTATATGCTTTTCAGACTGAAAAAAGAAAGCTATTACCTTCATCTAATATGGGTTTCTTTAGGCTTTATGTATTTCTTTTCAGGCTTAGAAAAATTAACCGCTGGTGGAATTGAGTTTATAAACGGTTCTATTCTAAAAATTCATTTTCTAGATTCTGGTTCCGAAATACTACAATCCTTAAGCAAACAACCTTTTATTAGTCCTTCTATCTATTGGAATTTTAGTCTTTCAATTGGGGTTTGTTTTTGCTATTCCGAAGAAAAAAATACGGTTAGCAATAATAACCACAGGTTTTCTATTTCATTTATCCATCACCTTTTTTATGGGAATAAACGACTGGATAAACCCGTGGTTATTGAGTTATTTGTGGCTGTTGCCTTTGTTTTTTAATCCTGAAGCGCAATCAACTCTTGCATCAAAATCGACAGTTTAGGTTCCGCTTTTTGGGCTGCTGCAATAATATGTTCTAGCTTGGCTTCTTGCAATAATTCTGGGATACACATATCTGTAATTACCGAAACAGCAAAACAAGGAATATTCATGTGTCTGGCGGCAATAATTTCAGGAACGGTAGACATACCAACGCAGTCGGCACCAATAACTTTTAAGTAACGGTACTCTGCTCTGGTTTCTAGATTAGGCCCTGGCACACTTACATAAACACCTGTTTTGGCATCCAGTTTATTTTCCAAGGAAATGCGTTTTGCCTGTTCAATTAAGCTGAAATCGTAGGGTTCACTCATATCTGGGAAGCGTGGACCTAGCTCTTCAATATTAGGACCAATTAGCGGATTGTTGGGCTGTAGATTAATATGATCTTTGATGATCATTAAGTCCGAAACAGCAAATTCCGGATTTAAACCACCCGCAGCATTAGAAACAAAAAGCTTCTTGATTCCCAACAATTTCATTACACGAATAGGGAAAGCCACTTGTTGCATACTGTAACCTTCGTAATAATGAAAACGACCTTGCATGGCTACAATGTTTTTCCCTCCCAGTTTACCAAAAATCAATTTACCAGAATGGAATTCTACTGTTGACACCGGAAAATGAGGTATATCTTCGTAGGAAAGTGTGTGTTGGGCTTCAATATCTTTCACCAAACCTCCAAGGCCTGTTCCTAAAACTACACCGTAATCGGCTTTAAAATCTTTAATCTGCGTTTCTATGTAAGCAGCTGCTTCTCTAATTTGAGCAATCATATTTTTCTAATCTGAACGTTGTAAAACACTCCTTAAAGATTAGAATTTATATTTAGCCAAAAAAGTATTCTTACCGACTAATCCTTTTTTCCCAACGAAAATCAAGTTTTTATCTTTCCAATAAAAGTAAGGAAGTAAAGGAACCAGCTTATCTGGGTTTTCTACAACCTTATTTTTCAAGAATAAACCGGTTGCCTTTTCAATTTCAAAATAATTTAATTCATTCAGAAGCAGACCGTTTCCACTGCTGCAAAACAGCAATTTGATTTTATCTTCGTCCTTTTTTAACAAATACGAAACACTGTTTAAGCCATCGGAAATATCTGTAACTTGGTTTTTAATAATGTAAGACTTCCATAATAAATCCTTTTTTGCATCTATATGGTACATTACCAAGGTACCCGTTCTAACTTGCGCCATTTCGGGTAACCAAGCTTCGTGGTTTTCTACACTTTCAGAATTGTACTCAAAATTGGTACTGCGTAATTCTTCCTCTTCAATTATTACCGTAATGTTACTATCGGCACTTACCCAGAAATCGGTAATACTGAAGTTCTTAAACTCTTCTTCAATTTTTAAACCTGATTCTTCTTCAGCCTTAACAATCTCTTTTTTAAAGCTTTCTTCAAATTCGTAAAAATTATATTGATCTACCAACATGGTATTAAAATCGAAAATGGCAAAAGAAATGGCCTTTAAAACCTGTCGGCTTTTATTTAGTTTGGCTAGATAAACCACGTTATCTTCTTTCATAAAAAGTTTAAGGTTATCCCTTTGGTAGTTGCTGATTTCAATGTTCAGCATTTTAAATTCTAGCGTTTCTAAATTGTATTTAATTAAAGCTACTCTACCAAACCGATTGGCTTTTGATATGTATATCTCACCTTGGTTATTCACCATATATTCATAAGCCAAGTAGGAATGGTCTACAGGTATTTTACCCCTCTGTAATAAATTAAAATTGTTGTCAAACACTTTAATATCACTGTAAAGCGTTTTTTGGCTATAATCGAAGCGGTAAACCATTACCTTATTACTGTCTGGAGAAAGCGTTATTTTATAACGGTATTCTAAAGGAGTTACATAACCATTGGTTTGTTTAGACGCTACCGCACTATTGAACGTTTGTTTTACGGTTCCTTTTCCCAAATAATCATTCCACGGCTGTATTTCCTCACTGAACAGTGTATCTGAAGTCTGTAAGTTTCCTTTTTCCGGATTAAAGGATTTTAGCAACAGAAAACTTAGTTTATCATTATCGTTGTGTTCGTTTACCAATAAATGAATATTACCTCCGGTGTAATAAAGCCCGGTAATGTTGTCGTATTTATTCAGTTCTAATTCGGTTTGCCATTGCTTTTCTAATTCTAGATTATACCGTTCAAGCATATATTCTGAAGAACCGAATTCATTTCCTTTTACTTTAGCAACTGTCACAAAACCATCTTCAACTTCAATTAATCGCTTAAAATAGTCGGGTTCTACATAAGACCTTAGGGAGAAAGGTTCTGTTTTCACCAAACTTTGGCTAAATAAAAGAAACGGAGTAAATGCAAAAAATACGAGCGCAATAAATTTCATTTTCATAAACTATCTATAACTTCTTCTATGGTAGTATAAATGTACTGTAAATCTTTATCCGAAATAATATATGGTGGCAGAACATAAATTATATTCCCCAAGGGTCTTAACAAGACACCTTTCTTAATAAATGCCTGATAAAGCACATCTCTTAAATTGTTAAAATAAGAAGTAGCGCTGTCGTTATCAATTTCTATAGATAAAATTGTGCCCAAACTTTTAACGCTTTTAATTTTAGCGTGTTGCTCTAGTTTCTTTTTAAACTGAAGATGTGAATCTGAAATGCGTTCTATATTTTTGGTAGTCTCTTCTCTTAAAAGAATCTCTAAACTCTTTACCGCTACTGCACAAGCCAATGGATTTCCCGTATAAGAATGTCCGTGGTAAAAGGCTCTACTTTTATCTTCGGTAAGAAAAGGTTCGCTTAATTTTTGATTCACCATGGTTAAACCCATAGACATTAAACCGCCTGTAATTCCTTTCGAAAGGCAAATAATATCCGGTTTTTCCGTAATATAATCGGTAGCAAAAAGTTTACCGGTTCTACCAAAACCAGTCATTACTTCATCGGCAATGCATATGATGTCTTTTTGATGCGCTATTTTAAGCAAACGTTCTAAAACATCTGCAGAATAAATCCGCATACCTGCCGAACCCTGAATTAGCGGTTCAAAAATAAACGCGGCAATTTCATCTCCGTTTAAGGCTTCCATCATAGCCACCACCTCTTCTTCTTTTCCTTCTTGCGGAAGTGGAAGCTGAATTACCTCAAACAAATAATCGTTAAAGGCCGAAAAGAAATCACTTTTCCCGCCTAAAGACATGGCGCCAAATGTATCACCGTGGTAACCGCCTTCAAACGTAATAATCTTTTTACGCTCAATTCCTTTATTTGCCCAATACTGAATGGCTAGTTTTATCGCTACTTCTACAGATGTACTACCATCGTCCGAAAAGAAAGCGCGTTGGTAATTGTGACCCAAAACTTCTTTTAGTTGGTCAACCAATTTCACCGCATTTTCATGCGTAAAACCAGCAAAAATAACATGCCCCGTTTGTTGGGCTTGTTGGTATAAAACGTCTGCTAATTCCTGATTAGAATGGCCATGGATGTTAACCCACCAAGAAGATACGGCATCTATTAAGGTTTTTCCATCTGAAAGATGTAAACGAACACCTTCTGCTTTTTCGATAAACAACGTAGGGTTTTTATCTAATAATGGCGCAAACGGATGCCAGATAATTTCGTGGTCTTTTTTTAGTAATTCGTTATAGTCTGCTTCTGAGTTCGGTAGCATATTTTTCTATTACTGCTTCTGTAATTTCTTTTTCTGGTTGAATATGTAAAAGCTCTTTTAGCTTGGTATAGTTCAGGATAAACGACTTGGTTGATTCTACCGTTTCACCGTTAAAAACAATCCCTGCAATTTCAATATTTCTGGCTTTCAGCATTTCGAAACTTAAAATAGTATGATTAATGCTGCCTAAATAAATATTACTCACCAAAACGACTGGGAGTGCTAATTTTTCGATTAAATCCAGCACCAACAACTCGTTCGTTAAAGGAACCATAACACCACCAGCGCCTTCTACAATTAGTTTATTTTCCGTTGGAAGAATGAATTTCCCCAGTTCTACTTGAACACCATCAATTTCTGCCGCTGCATGGGGCGACATAGGTGTGTTTAATTCGTATGCTGAAGGAAATATTTGCAATTCCTTTCCGCCGAATTGTTGTAGAAAATCGGCGTCTTTTTGTTCTAATCCTGCCTGAATGGGTTTCCAATACGAATAACCCAATGCTTTGCAAAATATAGAACTTACCAAGGTTTTACCTGAATCTGTTCCTATTGCGGTTATAAAATAACTCATGTTTACTAGAGTTTAAATCGAAAGGTATTCATTAATTTTCTGACACAAACCTATAATTTCTTCATCGGAATTAAAGGTATGTAAACAAACCCGTAAGCGTTCCTTTCCCTTCGCAACGGTAGGGCTTTTCACCGAACGCACATCAAAACCTGCATCGTTCATTTTTTCGGCTACAGCAGTAACTTTTTCATTACCAGAAATTAATATTGCCTGAATAGAAGAGTCGCTTTCTACCCTTTCGGCTTTAATTTCAGTTTTAAATAATTTTATTTTTTGCTGAAGTTGTTGCTGAAGTGTAGCGTAGTTTTCCGATAAATAACTGTAAATCTCTTTCAAAACCAGCAAATGGTGTTCGGGTAAAGAGGTGGTATAAATAAACTGACGAGAGAAATTAATCAAATATTGTTTTAAAATTTCACTTCCTACAACACAAGCACCATGGGCACCAATGGCTTTCCCAAAAGTATGAATCCGAGCGTATACTCTATCCTCAATTCCTAATTCAACGCATAAACCCGCGCCTTTTTTCCCAAAACTACCGGTAGAATGTGCTTCGTCTACCACTAAATTGGCTTTGTGTTTTTCACAAAGTTCTACCAATTTTACTAAAGGCGCAAAATCTCCATCCATAGAATAAACCGATTCTACGGCTACAAACACATTGCCTTTTGCCTTTTGCAAACGATTTTCTAAATGTTCAACATCGTTGTGTTTAAAGGAATATTTATCGGCAAAACTTAACCGCATTCCGTCTTTCACACAAGCATGGATCAACTCATCGTACAGAACGGTATCTCCTTTTTGCGGAACGGTTGCAAAAAATCCCATATTAGCAGCATAACCACTGTTAAAGAGCAATGCCGCTTCGGCTTGGTGCACTATTTTTAAGGTTTCTTCTAGCTGTTCATGCAATGGTGAATTGCCTGCCAACAATCTAGAACCCCCAGAACCAATTTTAAAATCACCCATTTGAAGCGACTTTATAATGTTTCGGTGAATTTCTTCATTCCTAGAAATCCCTAAATAATCGTTCGAACAAAAATCTACCAATCCCTTGGCAAGTCTTAAACGTCGTTTTAAGCCTGTTTTTTCTCTTTGCTGAAGAAAATTTTGCAGTTGTTCATCAATATTCACTATTCAAAATTAAACGAAATGTTTGGATATAGGTAAAAACGAGAATTATTGATTATTTTGCATATTGGAGAATATTACTATCAGAAAGATATATAAAGATATGGTCATTGGAATAGATGTTGGGGGAACTACTGTTAAATTCGGTTTAGTTAAACTTAACGGAGAACTTGTATCACAAAAAAGAATTGATACTGCACCCGCTGCAAATGGAATTGGCTTAGTAGAAGCCATGATTGAAGAAGTTAAAATAATGGTTGCTGAAGATGACTCTATAGAAGGTGTTGGAATCGGTTTCCCAGGCTTAGTTTCAAAAGATCGTAGATCGGTAATACACTTGCCTAATATTCCTCAAGTTAAAGAACAAGACGTTATAGCTAAATTTAAATCGGCTTTACCCAATATAAAAGTTAAGATTGAAAACGATGCCAAATGTGCTGCTATAGGCGAACTTCAGTTCGGTAAAGCAAAAGGATTAGACAGCTACCTTTTTGTGACATTAGGCACTGGTGTTGGTGGTGGTTTTGTTTTAGATGGTCAACTTTTTTTAGGGGCTAAAGGAAATGCTACCGAAGTAGGTCACATGTACACGCCCATTGAAGGAAAAACCGTAGAAGAGCATTTGGGTTTAGGTCAAATTATTGAGTACGCCAAAAAAATGCTTAACACACCTGAGTTTGAAAACTCAAACTTAAAGGGTCAAGAAATTACTCCAAAAGCTATTTATGAAGAAGCGATAAATAAAGACGCTTTAGCTTTACACGTTTGGGAGCATGTAGGAACCGTATTGGGTTATGGGCTAATTTCTATGATGCGCTTTGCCGACGTAAGTAAATTTGTAATTGGCGGCGGTGTTTCGGGGGCTTTTGATATGTTTATAGGTACTACCGAAAAAATAATTAAAGAAAACCTTCCTGCATATTATTACAATGACTTAGAATTTAGAAGAGCCTCTGTAGGTGAACATGCTGGTATTTTAGGTGCCGCTAGTTTAATCTACCACAGCTACGGAGAATAAAGAAATTCATTTTCCTATAAAAAACAAAACCCGCTCAAAAGGCGGGTTTTTTTATGCATTCTATTGTTTCCTTTTTTCTAGTTTACTCTTTCCCTTTTGTAATACTTTGGAAGATTAAAAAACCACCTCCACCAAAGCATAGGATTAGCACTAGAGAAGAGAAAATCATCGATAAGGTTTCTCCCGTATAATAACTTTGGGGTTCAAAACTGAATTTGATTTTATGTTTACCTTTAGGTATCTCTAACGCTCTTAATACATAATCTACTCTTTTAATTTCTGCATTTTCACCATCTATTGTAGCTACCCAACCTTCCGGATAATAGATTTCAGAAAACACAGCAAAGCCATCTTTTGGATTATTAGAAGTAAACGCTAACTGATTACATGAATACAGGTCTAACTTAATAGTAGCATCTGGACTTACTTCATAACTCGTTTTTTCTACATTAAACTTAGAAGCATCGATCACCGCATTTTTTTCAGGACTGAAATTCTTAACACCTAGATAATTAATTTCCTCATCTGGGCTATTCACCTTAACTAAATCACTAACAAACCAAGCATTACCCAAGCCGTTAAAAGGTTGAGCTGGCTGATTAGGATCTGTAATCACATATTGAGTATTCAGCATTCTTAAAACCTTTTGATTGTTTTGACTTATGTGTTTTTCAATTAAATCTTGGTATCTACGCATTTTAGCCCCATGATAACCACCCAATGAATGATGAAAATAAGAGGTTCTTGCTTCGTTAAATGGATTATTCAGGTTATAAACTCTGTAATTCTCTCCCATAGCATTCTGAAAAATAGATTGGTCGGCCACTGAAGGCACAAACTCTTTTTTCTTTTCTTTTTCGTAATTGTCTTCGCTAATGTATCGGTTACTTATACCAATTAAATCAAATGCTACTAATGCTAAAACCCCATAAAGAGCGAACTCTTTTTTCAGTTTATTATTTAATGCAAAATAGATTAGAGCACCTGAGGCTAAAATCAAAAACAAAGATCTAAAAGCATCTTTGGTTAGTAATGAGGCTCTATCTTGTATTAACGCATCTAATAACCAGGGTGCTTGTTGCTGAATATACTGATCGCTAGCCCCTTCAAAAGAAAATAAGGCTTTACCAAAAACTATTAAAAACAAACAAAATCCGCCTGTAATACCCAAAGCATAAAATAATTTCTTGTTCAGGTTCTCTATTTTTTCTTCCGAAAAGAAGACTTTATTAATAGCTAAACCGGCAGCAACAGCAATAATCAACTGTGGTATAACCACTGCCATAGCTGGTGTTCTAAACTTATTTAGCCCTGGCAAATAGTCAAACAATAGATAATTTATGCTGGAAAAATTTTTCCCCATAGAAAGAATCAATCCCAAAACAAGGATAGACACAATCCAGTATTTTTGTTTTTTATCTAAAACGAAAAGACTTAACACAAATAAGAATACAGCAATTGCCCCTAAATAAATAGGCCCCGCCGTAAACGATTGGTCTCCCCAATACAACGGCATTCTTTGCACTTGTTGCAAAGCTTGTTGTTTAGAGGCTCCTTGTCTTTTAAACGCTTTGTAGGCTTCACTATCTTCGCCTAAAGCACCGGTACTACCGCCACCAAAAAGATTAGGAATTATATAGGTTAGATTTTCTAGTTTCCCTTGGCTCCATGCAAAAGCATAATCTCTGTCTAAACCACTACCAGCATCACTCTCGCTTTTAGCTTTTAATTCGGACTTTCCTCTTATAGAATATTGTCCGTATTCTTTTACGGTTAAAAGTTTACCTGCTGAAGCACCAACACCAATTAAAACAGCAGCAATACTTAAGCCTACTACAATACCTAAATGTTTAAAATCTTTTAGCTGAAGTAATTCTACTCCCTTTATTAAGCAGAATATACCCAATATTAAAAACTGGTAATATACAATTTGGTAATGCCCCGACTGAACAATCAATGCAAAACCAAGCGCTGCAATAATTACTCCTAAAAGATATTTTTTCCGGAAAATCCAATTTATGCCCGCAAGACCTAAAGGCATTAACGATATAGCTACCACTTTGGCATTATGACCCGCTACTAAACTAATTACATTAAAAGAAGCAAAGGCAAAACAAAGTGCACCAATTGCCGAAGCCCAAATATTTACTCTAAAACTTAACAATAACACAAAACACGAAACGAAAGCTAAAAAGACAGTACCAGAAGGATATGGCAATATTCTTGTAGCAGACATAAATATAAAATCCACATAATTACCATTGTATTTTGTACCGTTTAAATAGCCCGGCATTCCTCCAAACATAGAGTTAGACCATAAGGCCTCTTGATCAGAACTCTTGCTACAGTCTTTCAATTCTTTTGCCCCACCTTGCCACATAGAGATATCATGTTGTTTCAATACTTTGTTTTCAAAAACCAATGGTTTAAAGAAAAAAGCAGTGATAGCAAAGGCTAACAAACAGATTATAAGGCCTAATAAATTCTTATTCTTCATAATTTCATGAATAGCATAAAACCAAAACTAATTTAATTTTGAAGATTCTAACAACTATACGCGTGGATAAAAATTATTTTAAAATACTTTTTATGGGTTTTAAAAAGTAATACGCAATGAAGCCAGTTATTATTTTTTTTATTATTTCCTTTTTACTTGTGATAGAAAGTACTCTATAATGTTTTTTTAAAAGTAACAGAGGCAGTAAATAGGTGTCTTTCATTATTTGAACAGCATTTACCTTAGTAGTTTGCTTTTCATGTATTCTAAAACCAACAAGAGGCTTATCGATATAATAATATTCATATTTTAAAAGTAAGCGGTACCAAAACTCATAATCTAATGACTGAGTAAGTTGTTGATTAAAAAAACCAACTTTAGAAAACACTTCTTTCTTTAACAATACACAAGTAGGCTCACCAATTTTATTTCTAGGCTGTTTATAAAAATCGTTATTACTCAAAATTTCAATACTTGACTTCCCTTTTAAAAGATAGTCTTTCATTACCTCGTGAATTGCTTTCTCTTGCTCTCCTGGGTCTCCTAACAAAACCTTATCACAAACTACCATCCCAAAGGAAGAAGACCTCATAAATGGCTTAATCATTTCGTCTAAACAACCCTCTACTAAAACATCATCCTGAAACAAAAATTTTATATAATCTCCGTTAGCACATTTAATACAGTTATTCCAATTAGCCCCAATCCCCTCGGGTTTGTGACTTACTATATTCACTGGAAAACCCACATTTTTCGCAAAATCTTGAGCTATCTTACAAGTTTTATCTTTTGAGAAATCATCGGAAATGACCACTTCAATTGGTCTATATAATTGTTTTTCAATAGAATTTAAAGCTTCTTTTAAAAATGCTTCTCCATTAAAGGTTGGTACACAAATCGATATTAGAGGTTTAGAATTTATCATTGGATACCATCTTCAAAACAAAAACCAAACATTTGAATTTCATCTTTGTAAATTTCTGCCACTATACTTTTAGTTTCTTCACTATAAAAAGAAGTGTATAAGGCTCTTTTCACTTTATGAACTTCCTTAAGTGGAGCAAGCTCTCTTCCATGTTCTTTCAAAAATTCTCTCAATTGGTGATCTAGTTCTGAAAATCTTAAAACAGAATCCACTACTATTTTTTTATTGTGAGAAACCCAGTGAAGTTGTGGCATGAAATGTAGTTGCTCTATGGATGCTTTTTTTAGGCCATTCTTTATAAAATCTTCGAAATCCAAAAATGGTGTAACATAGACTATTCCATCAGATTCATCTTCCTTACAGTTGCCCCCTTTAAGCAAATAACTATAAGCAGAAACAACTCTATCCCATGGGTTTCTGACAATTGTGAAAGTCCTAAAAATCTTAAATGGTATTATTTTGCTTATTTTAAAGGTTAAAGAGGAAGGAAATGTTTTATATGAAGATCTTCTGGAATTATGTCCCCATAATTTTAAATCTTGATTTTTATATGTTAAGTAAACTGATGCCCCTGCTGATTTAGGAATATGTATAAGGTATAATTTCATATAACAAGCCTCAATTTAACCAAAAACTGGTGACGCCCTCTTAACCAAAGAGGCCCCAAAATAAGTAGTAAGATAGTATAGGACTATTTTTATGCTAAAAGGTGCCTTTCTAAAATAGAATCTTGCTTTTTCCATATTGCCTACTAAATAATAATAGCGCGCTCTGCTACCATGTATTTTTTTGTAAGAAAGACCTACTTGTTGAGGGTAATCATTTTCAAAATATTCAATTGCTAATAACGAATAATAAAAATCTTTTCTTCTGTAATCTTCATCTAAAGACAGATTACTACCATACACGTTCCTAGTGTAGAGTGCTTTGTTCACTTCAATAGACTCTTGCTGGTGAAACAATCTTAAAATCCAATCATAATCTACTACACCAAACACTTCTTCAAAATATATTTTTTTAAGTTTTTTGCTAAAAATTAAACTTCCGATATACGCCTTTTGGCCTTTTAAAGATTTTGTAAGTTTTTTAAGAAACGTTTCATTCCTTTTATAATAACTCACCAATTCATTTGAAGCTACTCTCTCAGTTTTAGTTTTTCTTGATTGATCATTGACCACATAACCAGAAGATATAATTGGCGCTTGCTCTAAAAATGGTAATAATGTTTCCATTTTATCTTTATGCCAAACATCATCGTGATCTGCAATACAAATAAAATCTCCTTCTGAAACCTTTAACCCAATATTTCTACCGTTGTTTGGCCCACCAGAATTTTTACCATTAACAATTAACTTAAGATCGTATCTACTTAGAATTTGTACTGTATTATCGGTAGAGCAATCATCCACAGCAATAACCTCAAGCATAAAATATTTATTAATCCCCTTCTGAGAAAATATAGAATTTAGAGTTGATTCAATTGAATTGCTAGAGTTATACGTGGTAATAATTACAGAGATTGTTTTCATCTTATACCAATGCAAAATTTCACATCCCCAAATCCTTAGGTAAATACAACTGAAAAAGATTACCGGTCTTTTCGCTTACCATTCCCCAAGAATCAAATTCAAAATCAATTACTGCCACACCACAAGTAGGTAGGTTACCAATTTCCTCACCAGTAACGTATTCAATAAAATAGGTTAAATCAGGGTTATGCCCCACAAAAGCAATTGCTTCTAACTTATTATCGGTAGTGGTAATTTCAGCTAATAATTTTCTAGCCGAAGCCTGGTATAGTTCTTCGTTTTCAACCACATGTTCTTCCAAGCCCAACTGTTCAGAAATATATTCTGTAGTTGTTAACGCTCTTACAGCAGTAGACGTAAAAATTTTTTTAGGCTGAATTCCATTTTCTTTTAAAAAAAGCCCCATTCGAGGTGCCACCCGGTGTCCTCTACTGTTTAAAGGCCTGTCAAAATCTTTTAAACCAGTATTTTCCCAGTCAGATTTAGCGTGTCTTATTAAGATTAAGCGTTTCATTAATGTGAATTAACAAGGTATTTTTTTATTTATTTGATAAATAAATGCTTTTCTTCCCATCTTCGTTTGAGAAACTAACTTGCATTAATAATATTTTTTTATCAAAATTTGAGGCCCAAAGTTGTTGGAATTATAAGTTATGGCAAAAAATCTGGTAATAGTAGAGTCCCCTGCAAAGGCAAAAACAATAGAAGGATACTTAGGTAAAGATTTCCTTGTAAAGTCCAGTTATGGGCACGTAAGAGATCTTCCTAAGGGCGGAATGTCTATAGATGTAGAACATGGATTTGAACCTACCTATCAAATTTCCCCAGACAAGAAAGAGGTAATTAAAGACCTTAAAAAACTTTGTAAGGAGGCCGAAACGGTTTGGTTAGCAACGGATGATGACCGTGAAGGGGAAGCCATTTCTTGGCATTTATACGAATCCCTTGATTTAAAAAACAAGGAAACAAAAAGAATTGCTTTCCACGAAATCACCAAAAAGGCCATCACTAGCGCTATTGAATCTCCACGTGAGATTGATTATAATTTAGTGAACGCACAGCAAGCCCGAAGAATATTAGACCGTTTAGTAGGTTACGAACTTTCACCTGTATTATGGAAAAAAGTTAAACGTGGTCTTTCTGCTGGTAGAGTACAGTCTGTAGCTGTACGGATGGTGGTTGAAAAAGAAAGAGAAATTGAAGCCTTTAAAAGCGCTACTTTCTTTAAAGTTCAAGCCATTTTTCAATTAGAAAAAGGTAAAGAGCTAAAAGCAGAACTTCCAGAAAAATTTAAAACAGAAGAAGAAGCCCGCGAATTCTTAGAAAAATGTATTAGCAAAGATTTTGCAATTGAATCATTAGAAAAGAAACCAGGTACTAAAAAACCAGCACCTCCTTTTACTACTTCTACCCTTCAGCAAGAAGCCAGCAGAAAATTAGGTTTCTCGGTAGCACAAACCATGACGGTTGCACAGAGGTTGTACGAATCGGGTAAGATTACCTATATGCGTACCGACTCCCTAAATTTATCGGATGATGCAAGGTCTGCTGCTAAAAAGGAAATCACCACGCAATACGGCGCAGAATTTTCGGAAGAAAGAAAATATAAAACCAAAGCTTCTTCTGCACAAGAAGCGCATGAAGCCATACGTCCTACTGATTTTTCTGCCCACGAAGTAGATGGGGAAAGAAATGAAATTCGTTTGTATGAATTAATTTGGAAGCGTGCTATTGCTTCTCAAATGGCCAATGCACAAACTGAAAAAACAAACGTTGCCATTTCAATAACTGGATTAACCGAACAATTAAGAGCACAAGGTGAAGTAATTACATTTGAAGGCTTCTTAAAAGTTTATTTAGAATCAACCGACGATGACGATTTAGAAGACGAAGAGGAAAAAGGAATGCTTCCTCCGTTAACTGTTGGGCAACAATTAGAATTAGATAATCTTAAAGCAACACAACGTTTCACCAGACATGCTGCTCGTTTTAACGAAGCCACTTTAGTGAAGAAGTTAGAAGAAATGGGTATTGGTAGACCATCTACTTATGCACCAACAATTTCTACGGTTCAAAAAAGAGGCTATGTGCTTAAAGAAAGTAGAGACGGTAAAGAAAGGAAATACAACATCCTTAAACTTAAGGACAATCATATTACTGAAGTAACGCAATCTGAAATCACAGGAGCGGAAAAAAACAAACTTTTCCCAACCGACATTGCTATGGTGGTGACAGATTTCTTAGTAAAACATTTTCCTGTAGTTACAGAATATTCTTTTACAGCAAATATTGAACAAGAGTTTGACTCTATTGCCAACGGTAAAACCGAATGGCAAAAGATGATTGCTAGTTTCTACGGTAATTTCCATGAAAAAGTAGAAATCACTTCTGAAATTGACCGTTCGGAAGTTGGTACAGAAAAAATATTAGGCAAGCACCCAGACTCTGGGATGACCGTGTTGGTACGCTTGGGCAGATATGGGGCCGTAGCTCAAATTGGAGCGCCAGATGAGCTAGAAGAAGAAGAGAAGCCTAAATACGCTAGTTTAAGAAAAGGGCAGCTTTTAGAAACCGTTACTTTAGAAGAAGCTTTAGAATTATTTAAACTACCTAGAGACGTAGGTATGTTTGAAGACAAGAAAATTGTAGCGGCCATTGGTAGATTTGGGCCATACATTAGACACGATAGTAAATTTGTTTCGCTAAAGGATGTTGATCCCTTAGATATTGAGGAAGATCACGCTATTGAGCTGATTCTTGAAAAACGTGAAGCGGATGCTAAAAAGCACATTAAAAGCTTTGACGAAGATCCTGAAGTGCAAATATTAAACGGACGTTGGGGACCATATATTAAGTTTGGTAAACAAAACGTAAAAATCCCTAAAGACATTGAGGACCCAACTACTATTACCTACGAAAAATGTGTTGAATTAGCCGAAAACCAGCCAGTGAAGGGTAAAGCTAAAGCCGCAGCTAAAACAAGTACTGCCAAAACAGCTACAACTAAAGCAACCAAACCGAAGGCTAAAGCAAAGGCAAAACCTAAAACAGCAACAACGACTAAGAAAAAATAAGCGCTTTTTTTAAAGCGCTTTTATATCTGCCTCTCTTAAAGGTTTATTTAAATATTTAATCATTGCATTGCTTTTAGATGCTTGCATCTTATCCTTAGGATTCATAGAAGCTGTAAGCATCACAACTTTGCAATAGTTGGTTATAAATGGATCTAAAGAATTAAACTCCTCAATAAACTGAAAGCCATCCATCATGGGCATATCAATATCTAAAAAGATATAATCTGGTAGTTTATTATCTTCTTCCGTAGAAATTTTTCTAATATTTTTAAGAAAATCTATAGCACTAATTGCAGTAGAGTGGGTATAAATCACTTCTGCAATAGCCGTTGTTTCTATTATTTTTGAGTTGATTAGATTATCGATTTCGTTATCATCTACCAACATCACTGCAAAACACTTCTTATCTCCCATAGCTTTTTATAAATCGAATTTAATTCCCTGTGATAAGGGTAACGCATTACTGTAGTTTATGGTTACAGTTTGTCTTCTCATATATTGCTTCCAAGAATCAGAACCCGATTCTCTTCCACCGCCAGTATCCTTTTCGCCACCAAAAGCACCACCAATTTCGGCACCCGAAGTACCAACATTAACATTAGCAATTCCGCAGTCTGAACCAATAGCCGAAAGAAACATCTCCATCTCTTTCATGTTTTCCGTAAAAATTGAAGACGACAATCCTTGTGAAACATTGTTTTGAATCTGCACAGACTCTTTTGTATCTCCCTCATATTTAATAAGATACAAAATAGGCACAAAGGATTCATTTAACAACACTTCTGCATCTTTTTCTATTCTTATAATTGTTGGTTCTACGAAGTTTCCACCAATTACATTTCCACCACACAAAACTTCTCCACCTTCTTTTTTGGCCCTAATAATAGTTTCTTTATACAATTCTACCGATGCAGAATCTATTAAAGGCCCCATGTGGTTTTCACTCTTAAGAGAATCACCAACATTAACTGACATATATGCTTTAAGCAACTTTTGTTCCACTTCTTTAAATAAGTCGGAATGTACTATAACTCTACGTGTTGTGGTACAACGTTGCCCTGTATTTCCAATGGCGCCAAATACAATAGCGGGTATAGCAAGGCTTAAATCGGCATTTTTAGTTACTATAGTAGCATTATTTCCTCCTAACTCTAAAAGAGTTTTACCTAATCGCTTAGCTACAATTGCTTGTACTTTTTTTCCCATTCTGGTACTACCTGTTGCGGAAACTAAGGCTACTTTAGCTGAAGATACTAGGCACTCACCCACTTCTGCATCCCCTTGTATTATAGAAAACAGAGGTGTTTCTATTTTATTTTCCCGAAGTACTTTTTGCACAATTTGATGAATGGCTACCGCTATTAAGGGTGCTTTTTCAGAAGGTTTCCATATGCATGTATTACCACAAGTAATTGCAATCATTGCATTCCAAGACCAAACCGCTATAGGGAAATTAAAAGCGGTTACAATACCTACAACACCCAAAGGATGATATTGTTCCAACAATTTATGTCCTTCTCTTTCTGAAGGCATAACTTTACCATACAGCATTCTAGAAAGGCCCGTACAATAATCGCAAATGTCTATCATCTCTTGAACTTCACCCAAAGCTTCCTGAATTGGCTTTCCCATTTCGGTAGAAATAATAGTAGCCAAATCCGATTTATATTTGCGGGTTTCCATACCTATTTGGCGAACAATCTCTCCCCTTTTTGGTGCCGGATAAACAGCCCATTCTTCTTTACAACTATAAGCCGCCTCTATTATTTGAGCAATGTCATTCTTACTAGCAAAACTTATCTGTGCTATCTTTTTATTGGTATTAGGCGAAATAATTTCTCTAGCTAAAGAATCTGAAACAAATTCTTTTTCGCCTGAATATGCAGCTGGTAGTCTTTTGGAAAGATCTAAATTGAAGTCGGAAAATATCTGAAGTTTATTCAACATCTGGTATTGGCAGGATTTTAGTATAGTAATTAAAATGCTAAATTAGTTTAAATATTCATTCAACATAAATGACATGGTAAGAACCTTACTAGTTTTTCTTTTAGTTTCTATTTTCAGTTTTACATACGCACAAGAAGAAACCAGATTGGCTGCAAAAGGCGGATTTAATCTTACTTCCTTAACCGGAACTGAAAAAGCTTCTATGCGTTTTTCAGTTAATTTTGGAGGTAAAATAAACATTTATTTAAAAGACAAAATGTCTATTCAGCCTGAAATGCAAGTTTCTTGGCAAGGTGCTCGTTTTAAGCAAGATGATGGTTCTAAGGTTAAAGCCAACCTTACTTTTTTAAACATACCCGTAGTTTACAAATATTTCTTTAATCCAAAAATTTGTGCTTATGGTGGTTTTCAAATGGGGATTTTACTTTCCGGTAAAACGAAATACGATGGTGAAAAAGAAAATGTAAGAAGTGATCTTCACTCTATGGATTTTGGGATGGTTCTAGGTGGTGAATATTTTGTAGATCCAGATATATCTATTGAATTGCGTATGATTAAAGGATTTAAAAATATGATTGACGATCCTTATACCTACGGTGACCAAAAATGGAGAAACTTAGGATTTCAACTGGGCGGAAATTATTACTTCTGATGTTTAGGCTTTAGTTTATAAGGCAAAAATGCGGAAACATCTCCTCCATGTTTATAAATATCTCTAGCAATAGTAGAAGATATGTATGCAAACTGCGGTGATGTAATTAAAAAAACTGTTTCTAACTCTTTTCTAAGATGTTTGTTTGCTTGGGCAATTCCGTTTTCAAATTCAAAATCTGTAGTATTTCGTAAACCCCTCAAGATAAAATTAGCACCACAATTGTGTACAAACTCTGCTGTTAAACCAGAATATGGAAGGACTTCTACCTGGGATTCATTTTTAAATGTTTCTTCTATGTAAGAAACCATTTCGTCTAATTCTATTAAACGGGATTTACTAGAATTTATACCTAGTCCAATAATAACTTTATCAAACAATACCAATCCTCTTCTAACTACATCTTCATGTCCTTTAGTAAAAGGATCAAAACTACCTGGAAATACAGCTATACGCATTATAAAAGATAAGTGCTTAAGAGATCAAAGTACTCATATTGATCCAGTTCTAAAAATGAACCTCCAATTTTTAATTCGTTAGGTCTTTTTCCTTTTTCTATTTTTCTAATGTATTTAGACAATGCGCTATCCAGCTTCATTTTTTTATCAAAATCGCCCCAGAAAGTAACCTCTGTTAATTCCTGATTCAAATTTAATTCCTTAAAAATAAGCATGGTATAATACAAAAAATCTTCGGCAGTATTAATAGTAAAAATATTACAGTATTCTAACTGATCTCTTTTCACATACACATATGTAACTGTTTTTCCAGAGGTTAAAACAGACAATTTATTGTCTTGTGTACCTTGGTGAAAAACACCTTCTAATAAAGAGCTGGTAGAGTGGTAAACATTAATTTGTTTTCCCGGGTATAAATTATGGAAGTATTCTATTATATTCTTGGGAGCTGCAAAGATGTTATACAGACTTAATTGCTCATGTTTATGATGAAATAAATCAAATAGAGTTTCATCATAATCGGTATTCATTTTTAAATATTTACCAGATATATTTTTATCAAATACAGAGGCTGGCACCAAAGAGAAGTAAGGGTTTCTAAAATGAAGGTTAATTTCTTTCCAAAAACCTGCTTTTAAATAATGATGGTCTTCAATAGCTTCTTCCAAAGCAGTTAGAAAACTTAACTCACCTAAATCAAATTTCTTGGACTCTAAACTTTTACATTCTTTGCTTTTTTTATCAATAGTGCAAAAGCTAACCCCACTAGGTTCTAAATAGATATTTAAGCTGTAAAAAGCTATTTCATCTATAGAAAAACTTCTGTCTTTAATTGATGTTAATTGCTCGAATGTAGTTTTATACGTTTCCAAATTATTTCTCCCAGTTTGCTTTTAATGTAGCTTCAGTTGTTGAACCAAATTTAAGTGGTTCTTTAATTCCTCCCTGTTGTCTTTCTGGATTAACCGGTTTAGTGTCTTTTACTTCTATAACGCTAAGACCGTCTAAATCATTCACATATAAATCAAATTCTTTAGACTGGTCTTGTGGCAAATACCTTAAGTTTTTCAGGTTTAGATTAGGGTATTTTTCTTTAGAGAATAAAGTGTCTTTAATTGAAATGGAACCTAACGTATCTAAATGTAATACAATACTATCTCTTCCGTATCCTAAAGGAATTACTTCTTCTTTCTTCTCTACTATATAAAATTTATCGTACAATACAAAATTTGTGAGCGTATCCCAATTGCCTACAAACTTTCCATATTTCAACTTATATCCTTTTTCTGCATCTCTAATAGCCAAAAGCTTTGTTTTAACAGCTTTTTCTACCCGTTGTACTAGTCTTTTTTCTTCGCTTTTATCTTTTATCCTAAAAGCCAACACGCTAGCTAAACCTATTGCTAAAACGGCAAAAAGAACCGTAACTAATTTAAGAGGTAATTTCATATCTGGATTTTTACTAAACCAATATGAGGTCTAGCATTATAATTACAGTAATGTGTAAAGTTAAAAAGGATATAGCACAATAAAAAAGTAGCTTCAAAATCAATTGAAACTACTTTTGAACATTCTAAAATTCGTAATCAGAAACCACTCGATCAATCACAATTTGACCAGCAAATTCTACCACTTTTTTATGGTCTGGATGTACCGCATATGTCTCTAAGTCTTCCTTGGTTTTAAAAGTAGAATACAAAGACAAATGGCATCCGGCTGGCGTATTTGTGAAATTCACCCCCACCTGAAAGTCTACTATAATATCAATTAACGCTGGCAAAGCCTCCAGTTTCTCTTTAAATTCCTGTATTAGAGATTCTTTTTTTGCTCCGTTAAATTCTTCTTTTACTTTCCAGCAAACAATGTGTGCAATCATGTTAACTATCTTTTATTTCAAAACATCAATTCCACCTCAATTTAGATATATTCCTGATGTTTTTGATATATAACTATATTTGTAACCAGATATAATTACAAGTTATGGCCAAGAAACTTTGGGAAAAAAGCTACAGCACAGATCAACTGATTGAAGAATTCACCGTTGGGAACGACACCAAATGGGATATGCACCTTGCTCCTTTTGATGTATTGGGTTCTTTAGCCCACACCGAAATGCTAGAAACCATTGGTTTATTAGAAAAAGACGAGTTAAAAAAAATTCAGGTTGAGCTAAAAGACATTTACCGCCTTATTAAAAAAGGTGATTTTAAAATTGAAGAGGGTGTAGAAGACATTCACTCGCAAGTAGAATTAGAACTAACCCGAAGAATTGGCGACATAGGTAAAAAAATACACAGCGGCCGTTCCCGAAACGACCAAGTTTTAGTAGACCTAAAACTCTATATGCGTTCCGAAATTGAAGACATGGTTTATACCGTAGAACGTTTTTTCGGCTTACTAATTGAAAAAAGTAACCAATACAAAGATATTTTAATACCTGGTTATACCCATTTACAGATAGCCATGCCTTCTTCTTTAGGTCTTTGGTTTGGCGCCTATGCCGAAAGCTTAGTAGATGATTTAGAAATGTTACGCGGTGCTTACCGTGTGGTAAACAAAAACCCATTGGGTAGCGCCGCTGGTTATGGTTCTTCTTTCCCGTTAAACCGAACATTAACCACTAAACTTTTAGGTTTTGAAAACTTAAACTATAACGTGGTTTATGCCCAAATGAGCCGTGGAAAGACAGAAAAACTAGTTAGCATGGCCATGGCTTCTATTGCCTCTACATTGGCTAGAATGTCTATGGATGTTTGCCTATACATGAACCAGAATTTAGGATTTGTTAGCTTCCCTAAAGAGTTAACTACCGGTTCTAGCATAATGCCACATAAAAAAAACCCAGATGTTTTTGAAATTATTCGTGGTAAATGCAACATCATTTCTACGCTACCGAATGAAATAACTGGCTTAATGAACAACTTGCCTTCCGGCTACCACAGAGAAATGCAATTGGTGAAAGACCATTTCTTCCCAGTATTTGGCCAACTTAAAGATTGTATGCAATTAGCTACCGTAATGTTCGAAAACATTATTGTAAACAAAGACATTCTGGAAGACGAAAAATACCAGTATTTATTTAGCGTAGAAGAAGTAAACCGATTGGTTTTAAAAGGAATCCCTTTTAGAGATGCTTATAAACAAGTAGGTGAAGACATTGAAAACGGGAACTTTAACACGTCCCATTTGGTAAATCACACCCATGAAGGAAGTATTGGAAACCTTTGCAACGATCAAATTAGAGAAATGATGCAAGAGGTTGTAGCTTCTTTCGAATTTGAAAAAACAAAAGAAGCCATTAAATCTTTAGTTCAATAAAAGTTTAAGCTTATTGGCTTTTACATAACCTTCTTTCTCGCCTTCAATCTGAACAAGATTCCAGGTATTAGAGCTTTTTAAAAGGGTAACTAAGTTGCCCTTTTTTATTTTTTTCAGTTGTGCCGAAAATTCAGAATCTTCTTGATAAACCATACAATTCTCTTTTACCACTACTGCTTGCTTAGAATATATCTTTACCGAAGAAAAGAACACCGTTATTACAATTGCTAGCACCGCTAAAGGCATTATCTGCCTGTAAAGCTTGCCATACTTAATATCTACCAGAAAGACCAACACACAAAGCCCTATGACTCCTAACGAAATCATTAAGATCGTTCGGTAATTATTTTTTAACCAAAGCTGCACCACAGACAAATCATTAAAAGCATAACCAGAATATCCATTTTCAACAGCTAATGCTTCAATTTTATTTTGCAAATCGGCAGATGGTTTTTCTCTATTCAGAAAGCTTAAATAATAAATTGCTTCTTCGTTATTTCCCAATCCTTCATTAATGTAGGCCATCTTCAAAATCATGCTTTCGGAGTAAAAACCCGACTGAAAAACGGAATTATACTGATTCAAGGCCTCTATATATTTTTTATTTCCGAAAAGAGAATCGCCCTTAAAAACCTGTGAATGAGATGAAAAAGACACTAAACCGAAAACTGAAAACAATAAAACGTAAAGATTCTTCATTTTTTTACTAGCTAACCTTTGCTTTTTTTAAATATACCCCTAACTTTGCATCGCGATTGAGGGAAACGACCTTCATAAAGTACAAAAGTAATAAAAAATTTATTGATTCGGTAGCTCAGCTGGTAGAGCATCTCACTTTTAATGAGAGGGTCCTGGGTTCGAATCCCAGCCGAATCACACAGAACCTCAGTTAACGCTGGGGTTTTTCTGTTTTATGCCTTTAATAGTATAAAAACGAATAAAAGCATAATAGAAGTAAAACAGAAAACTGATAGAAAAACATAGAAAAATAGAGTAAACGTAGAGTTAATTTTTTCAATTTAAACTTTCTACTCCCGTTTTTATATGGCAAAGCTTTCGGTTAAACTTTTAAGCCTTATTTAATAAATTCTCATTATCAATAAGTGCTTTTAATTGACGGGCAGCACTAATCAATCCTAAATGAGTAAATGCTTGCGGAAAATTACCTAACAACTCTCCTTTAACGCTAATTTCCTCAGAAAATAAACCAAGATGATTGGCATAGCCTAGCATTTTTTCAAAGCAAAGTACTGCTTTATCAATATCTCCCGATTTGGCTAAACACTCTATATACCAAAAAGAACACATGGAAAATGTACTCTCTTCATCGGAAAAACCATCACTAGCTCCTTCATCTAGTCTATATCTATACACCAAAGAATCGGTTATAAGTTCTTCTTCAATAGCTTTTAGTGTAGATATCCAACGCGGTTCTTTGGGGCTCAACATTCTAACCAACGGAATTAATAAAACAGACGCATCTAATGTAGATGCCCCGCGGTACTGTACAAAAGCTTGTTTATCTTCATTCCAATAATTATAAAAAACGTCATTAAAAATAGCGTCTCTAATTTTCTTCCAATGTTGTAAAGGTGCCGGAAAAGAGCGGTTTTCAGCAATCAAAATCCCTCTATCTAAGGCTACCCAACACATCACTTTTGAAATAATAAATTCTTGTTTAACATCTCTTACCTCCCAAATACCTCTGTCCTTTTTTTTCCAATTTTCAGCTACAAAATCAATTATCTTAACTAGATTCTGCCAAAATGCATAACTAATAGGTTCTGCTTTTTTATTGTATATATAAATAGTATCAATTAATTCTCCGTAAATATCTAGCTGAAACTGATTGTAAGCCCCATTACCTATACGTACTGGATAAGAATTTTTATAGCCTTTTAAATATTTAAGTTCCTTTTCCTCCAAATCAGAAGAACCGTCTACTCTATACATTAACTTTAACTCATTGGCGTCATCCATTTCTAATGTACGCTGTTGTATCCATTCAATAAATTTTTGAGCTTCATTAACATAACCTAACTCCAAAAAATTTAACATAGTAAAAGCTGAATCCCTTATCCAGCAAAAACGATAATCCCAATTTCTTTTACCTCCAATTAATTCTGGTAAGCCAAAAGTAGCTGCCGCTATTGTAGAACCATACTCGTGAGAAGTCAGTAATTTTAGTGTAATTGCCGATCTGTTGACAATATCTTGCCATCTTCCGTTATAACTAAATTTAGCTACCCATTTGTGCCAGAAAGAAACCGTATAATCAAAAGAAGAACCTGAAAAATCAGGCTTTATCTCTTCTTTTTTCTGGATTCTCTTGAAGTATTTTTTCTTCTAAAAGAACAAAAACAATTTCATCTTTACTCTTCAAATTAACCTCCGCAACTAGACAATCATCTTTATACTGAAACACAACATCACTTATAATACGTAAAATATTATCTCCCGTCTTTTTATTACAAATAATTAGATTCCCATTCTCTTTTTTTAACTCAAAACCTTCATTTCCATAAACAAACCGCGGAGATAATTTTACTTTAAAAGTATGTTGTCCTTTTATTACTTTAAGCTTCCGTACTAAAACAAAGCCTCCCTCTACTTCTTCTAAAGGCATAAAGTCAGTAAGTTCTGCAATACCTTCATTAACAAGGTATCTGGTTAGTAAAACAGCTGTATCTGGTAAATAAAGTTGTTTATAGGTAACGTTTGAGTTTAAAATATCAATAGAAAAAAAACCTCCTATCTCATTGTCTAATAATCTTCCGAAAATTGTTGGATCGTCAAACCTTGGGTAGGAAAGGAAATCAATACTACCTTGTTTAGATACAAGAGCTGTCGTATTTAAATTACCAATTATACCATAATCTTCAATAGGCAAATAGTTTTTTTCAATCTTCATAGTTGTAAAAAGAGTCTTAGGAATGAAGTATACATCAACAAAAAAAATCAGAAAATGTTCGCAACCAAAACCACTACTTTAAACCCTTAAATAGGATCATTCTATATTTTAATAAAATAATATGCTCATCCGTAATTATACCAGTCCGCAGATTGGTTGCGTAGCTTAGACCTAACTTGGTCATAAAAATCAATGCTATGAACATATTAGAATTTGTTGATATATTTCCAGATGAGATCAGTTGTAAACTACATTTTAAACAAGTTAGAGAAACCCAAGGAGTGGTTTGCAAAAAATGTAAAAGCCACAAGCATTATTGGTTAAAAGCTAAATATCAGTGGCAATGTGCCCATTGTGGATTTAGAACAACTCTTAAAAGCGGTACAATACTGGAAAGCAGTAACCTTCCTTTTAGAAAATGGTTTCTGGCTATGATGTTTATGAGTTTTTCTAAGAAAGGAATATCTGCCTGTGAACTTCAACGACAACTCAACCACTCCCGCTATGAAAGTATCTGGAATATGATGCATAAAATTCGAGAAGCCATGGGTAAAAGAGATGACCTATATCAATTGCATGGAATGATTGAGTTTGATGAAGGTTATTTTGAAGTAGCTCATAAAAAGGGAAAGAAACTTAAACGAGGAAAAGGAAGCCAGAAGCAAAAAAATATAGCTACCATGGTTGAATCTACCCCGTTGGAAAACCCTGAAACAGGTGTTAAAAGCAAACATTGCAGGTACTATAAAATGAAAGTTTTGGATACTCAAAAATCAGAAAGTATAAATAAAGTCATTAAGGAAAATTTGAGTGAATTGGCTATCGTATTTTCAGATAAAAGTAAAAGTTATGTAGATATAGCTGATTTTGTAGAAGGACACTACAGCGTGAAATCAGACAAAGAAACTACTAATGATACTTTAAAGTGGGTACACATCGCTATTTCTAATGCAAAGAGGAACTTCTTAGGTGTTTACCACAAGATCAGCGGTAAAAACCTTCAGAATTACATAAATGAATTTTGCTATAAGCTAAACAGAAGATATTTTGGAGAAAACCTTTTCAAAAGGCTCTTAATTGCTGTTTCTTATCCATACTGGCAACATTGCGGATAAGCATATAAAATAATTATCAATCACAAAAGAGGCCATAAAACAACTCTTGTATACAGGCTGCTTTTAAAAAAAGCAAAATAAATTCTATTTATTTCTAGAAACAGCCAATACTGCCAGCTTTTTTTCACAAAACTATTTTTCAACTTTTTTAATAAAGAAAGCATAAAAACACCCGTTTTTAAAAAAAAATATCTTAGCTCAATTTATGAACTTTTATTATAGCTATTTGGTATTCACTTATGATTGGAATCCAATCTAGCTGAACACAAATTTTTATTAGTCATATTTTAAAGTGTAAAGTTATGAGCAATCAAGTAAGCGATTTTCTTATCGAACGTATACAAGAATGGGGCATCAGAAGAATATATGGTTTCCCCGGAGATGGTATTAACGGAATTATGGGCGCTTTGAATAGGCCGGTGACAGCATAGAATTCATACAGACTAGGCACGAGGAAATGGCGGCTTTTATGGCCTGTGGGCACGCTAAATTCACAGGAGAGGTGGGGGTTTGCTTAGCTACCTCTGGACCAGGTGCCATTCATCTTTTAAATGGTTTGTATGATGCTAAACTGGATCACCAACCAGTAGTGGCTATTATTGGCCAACAGGCAAGGATGGCTATGGGTGGTGATTACCAACAAGAAGTAGATTTAAATGTCTTATTTAAGGATGTTGCTCATGAATACATTCAGACAGTAAATGTACCTGAACAAATGCGTCAGGTTATAGACAGAGCAATCCGAATAGCTAAAAGCGAGCGCACCGTTACATGCGTTATTATTCCTAATGATGTACAAGAACTGGATGCAGTAGAAGCGCCGCCAAGAAAACACGGAGCCGTTTTTACAGGAATAGGTCATTCTGTTTCCAATATTATTCCCATTCAAAAAGAATTGGTACGTGCGGCTAAAATTTTAAATGAAGGAAAAAAAGTTGGGATTTTAATTGGTGCCGGTGCTATGAATGCTGCCGAAGAAGTTAAAAAAGTAGCTGATTTACTTGGTGCCGGCGTTGCTAAAGCTTTGTTAGGTAAAGCGGCCTTACCCGATAACCTTCCTTACGTCACGGGTTCAATAGGTTTATTGGGCACAAAACCCAGTTGGGAATTAATGGCCGAATGCGATACGCTTTTTATGATAGGGACCAGTTTTCCTTATGCCGAATTTCTACCGGAAGAAGGGCAAGCACGCGGGCTTCAAATTGACATAAGCCCTCGTATGTTAAGTCTTAGATATCCTATGGAAGTAAATCTTAATGGTGATAGTAAAGAAACTTTAAAAGCACTTATTCCGCTATTAGAATATAAAACCGATCGTAGCTGGCAGGAAAAAATAATAGACGACATAAAAGACTGGTGGAAGGTGTTGGAATCTAGAGCTATGAAAGAAGCAAAACCCATTAATCCACAGCGCGTATTTTGGGAGCTCTCATCTCGTTTACCAGATAATTGTATACTTACTTCAGATTCCGGTTCTTCTGCCAACTGGTTTGCCAGAGACTTAAAAATAAGAGAAGGTATGAAGGCTTCTTTATCTGGAAATCTAGCCACAATGTGTCCGGGTGTGCCTTATGCTATTGCGGCAAAATTCGCTTTTCAGGATAAAATACCAATTGCATTAGTAGGTGATGGTGCCATGCAAATGCTTGGAATTAATGGTTTAATTACCATTAAAAAATATTGGGAAAAATGGACTACACCACAGCTTATTATTTTAGTCTTAAACAACCACGATTTAAATCAGGTTACTTGGGAACAACGTGCCATGGTGGGTGATCCAGAATTTGAGGCTTCTCAAAACGTTCCCGATTTTCCTTATGCCAGTTATGCAGAATCTTTGGGATTGAAAGGTGTACGCATTGACGATCCAAATGACATTGCCGGAGCTTGGGATATGGTTTTGGCAGCCGACAGACCAACCGTTTTTGAAGTAGTAGTAGATCCGGATGTACCTACGCTTCCGCCCCATATTACTTTTGACCAGATGGTGAATTATTCTAGTGCTTTAATCAAAGGCGATCCACATGAAAAAGGGATAATCCGTCAAACTTTTAAAGATGCCATGAGTAGTATCTTTAAATAAACGGGTTTTCTGGTATGGATAAGATCACATCTACAAAAGTATCTGCCTACAAGGTTCCCACAGATATTACAGAATCCGATGGAACCTTGGAATGGAACAGCACTACCTTGGTTTTGGTGGAAATAGATTCTGGTAACGAAACTGGCATTGGTTATACATACGCCCACCAATCTACCGCTGTACTTATACAAGACATTTTATTTCCTATAATCTGTAATAAAAACCCTTTTCAAATTGAAAAGTTATATACAGAAATGGTACATGCTATACGGAACAACGGAAATGCTGGAATTGCTTTTATGGCACTTTCGGCAGTAGATGTGGCTTTATGGGATTTAAAAGCAAAAGTACTGAACTTGCCCTTAATTACCCTCCTTGGAAAAGCTAGAGAAGATTTTCCGGTTTACGGAAGTGGTGGCTTCACCTCCTATACCTATGAACAATTACAACATCAGTTAGGAACTTGGGCATCTTCTGGTTTTAAAGAAGTTAAAATGAAAATTGGTAGAGAACCGGAAAAAGACTTTGAACGAGTAAAAATTGCCAAACAAGCCATTGGAGAAACTAATTTATTTGTAGATGCCAACGGAGCATATTCTGTACAGAAAGCATTAAAACAAGCAGAAGCATTTCAGGAATTTGGTGTGATTTGGTTCGAAGAACCTGTTTCTTCTGATAATCACGAAGGCTTAAAATATATTCGGGAAAAGGCTCCTTCCGGGATGCAAATCGCAGCCGGCGAATACGGTTATCAGTTGCCTTATTTCACACATATGCTGAAAGCTAAAACTGTAGATGTGATGCAGGCAGACCTTACCCGTTGTGGAGGCATTACGGGTTTTAGAAAAGTAGCACATCTGTGCGATGCATTTAATACCCCCTTTTCTTCGCATTGCGCACCTGCACTTCACTTACACCCGGTAATGTCACTATCTAATTTCTATACGGGCGAATATTTTCACGATCATGTTCGCATTGAATCGCTCTTCTTTGAAGGTGTTCCTGCACCAGAAAATGGGAAATTAAAACCGGATTTAACTAGGAACGGGCTTGGGCTTGAACTAAAAATAGCCAATGCCGAAAAATATAAAATATTATAAATACCAATAGTAAGTCCGCTGGGCTTTAACCCAAAAAAGGTATGATAACTACAGAAAAAACAACTGCTCTTCAGATTGATATAAAACCGTTAACGCAAGAGCTACAACATAAAATAAAAGGCGAAGTTAGGTTTGATGACGGAAGCCGTGCTTTATACGCTACGGACAGTTCTAATTATAGGCAAATCCCTATGGGCGTAGTTTTTCCTGTTTCGGAAGAAGACATTACAGAAACAGTAAACTTATGCCAAAAATACAACGCTCCTTTACTTACCCGTGGCGGAGGAACCAGTCTTGCCGGACAAGGTTGTAATGCAGCGGTAATTATGGATTTTTCTAAATACTATAATAAAGTATTAAAGGTAGATGTAGAAAATAAATTGGTACAGGTACAAACAGGTATTGTACTGGATTTCATGCGTAATACCACCGAAAAATCCGGTTTAACATTTGGTCCCGATCCTGCCACACACGACCATTGTACCATTGGCGGTATGTTAGGAAACAATTCCTGTGGTGTTCATTCTGTTATGGCACAAAACGAGGGGTATGGAGCCCGAACTTCGGACAACACAGAAAAGTTAACCATTCTTACTTATGATGGTCTAAAAATGGAAGTAGGGCCTACTTCTGAAGTAGACTTAGAAAAAATCATACATGAAGGGGGAAGAAAAGGGGAGATTTACCAAAAGCTGAAAGACCTGCGGGACAAATACGCTAATCTGATTCGCGAACGATATCCAGATATTCCAAGACGTGTTTCAGGTTATAATCTAGATGAATTATTACCCGAAAAAGGATTTAATGTTGCCCGTGCGTTAGTAGGCTCAGAAGGTACTTGTGTAACTATTCTGGAAGCCAGCATGAAACTTCTTCCTGCTCCAAAAGCTAAAACCTTATTGGTTTTAGGCTACCCAGATGTGTACCAAGCTGGTGGTCATGTAATGGAAATCCTTAAACACAAACCTATTGCGCTTGAAGGCATAGACCGGGAATTGATCGGGTATATGGAAAACAAAGGGCTTAATACGGCTGACCTTACTTTGCTTCCAGAAGGAAACGGTTGGTTATTGGTAGAGTTTGAAGGAGAAACGGAAGAAAAAGCTGACGAACGTGCCAAAGAAGTCATGGAAATCCTGAAAAAAGATGACAACTGCCCTACCATGAGTCTTTTTGATGACCCGAATCAGGAAAAAAAGCTTTGGGAAATCCGTGAGTCTGGGCTTGGGGCAACCGCATTTATCCCTGGAAATGACGATACATGGCCAGGTTGGGAAGATTCTGCTGTTGCCCCAGAAAAAGTGGGCGAATACCTCAAAGACTTACGAAAACTTTTTCATAAACACGGTTACGAAGCTTCGCTTTACGGGCATTTTGGACAAGGCTGCATTCACTGCCGCATTAACTTTGATTTGGTTACCGAAAAAGGTCTTGAAAAATACAAACAGTTTACTATTGAAGCCACCGATTTGGTAAAACGTTATGGCGGCTCAATTTCCGGGGAACACGGGGACGGCCAGTCGCGCGGAGAATTATTAACACAATTGTACGGTGAAGAAATTGTGCAGGCTTTTGAGGAATTCAAAAGTATCTGGGATCCGGAAAACAGAATGAATCCCGGGAAAATAATTCATAATTATGGCCAGCTTTCCAATTTACGTTTGGGAACGGATTATAACCCCAAACCCGGGAAAACTCATTTTCAGTACCCAGAAGATGAAGGAAGTTTTTCCCGCGCCACGCTTCGTTGTGTTGGTGTAGGTAAATGCCGTGGTGTGGAAAGCGGACCATGTGCCCTAGTTATATGGCCACCCGGGAAGAAAAACATTCTACCCGAGGACGCGCCCGAATGTTATTTGAAATGTTACAAGGAGATGCTGTAAAAGACGGTTGGAAAGACAAAAAAGTAAAAGAATCTTTAGAGTTATGTTTGGCTTGTAAAGGTTGCAAAGGCGATTGTCCCGTAAATGTGGATATGGCTATGTATAAAGCCGAATTTCTGGCTCATTACTACAAAGGTAAATTACGCCCCAGGACAGCGTACGCTTTTGGTTTAATTTATTGGTGGTCGCGTGCAGCTTCCGTAGTTCCGCGTTTAGCTAACTTTATAACCCATGCCCCCGGTTTACGTTCTGTAGCTAAAGCTATTGCCGGAGTAACACCAGAAAGACCCATTCCAAAATTTGCCGTTAAAACCTTCAAAAATTGGTTCAAATCGCACAAACCTAAACAGCAAAACCCAGAGAAAAAAGTAATTCTTTGGGCAGATACGTTCAATAATTTCTTTCTGCCTGACACCTTAAAAGCAGGCCTTGAAGTATTGGAAGCGGCGGGTTTCACGGTTATTGTTCCAAAAAAATCTTTGTGTTGCGGAAGGCCGCTTTTCGATTTTGGAATGTTAAGCCAATCAAAAAAATTACTATTAGAAATTTTAGATACGCTAAAAGAAGAAATTCACGCAGGCACACCTTTAGTAGGCCTAGAACCCAGTTGTGTAGCCGTTTTCCGAGACGAACTTTGCAACCTTTTCCCAAATAATGAAGATGCAAAGCGCCTAAAATCACAAACGTTTACACTGGCAGAATTTCTACAGAAAAAAGCACCTGATTTTACTTTTCCTAAATTAGAAAAAGAAGCCGTTCTTCATGGCCATTGCCAGCATAAAGCCGTTATGAAAATGAATGCCGAAGAAGAGCTTTTAAATAAAATAGGGCTAAAATACAATTTATTGGATTCGGGTTGTTGTGGAATGGCCGGTTATTTCGGCTATAAAAAAGGAGAAAATTACGATGTTTCCATTAAAGCTGGGGAACGGGTTTTGTTACCTGCTGTTCGCGAAGCTAAAAACGAAACACTTATTGTTACCGACGGCTTTAGTTGTAGGGAGCAAATTAAGCAACAAACCGATAGAAAAGCCTTACACTTGGCAGAAGTTTTACAAATGGCATTAAAAAACAAATAACACTGAAAATTCTAAACTAACATAAGGGAAATGGCTTTTAAGATTTTGATCCTCGTAAAACATAAAATAAATATTTTTTAAAAGCCATTTTCCTAAAACAGACACTATTTTAATAGCTTAAATTATGTTACAAAACAATATTATAGCACCGTTGGGAAAAACGAAATGGGTAATTGCAGAAGGTTATATACCTAAAGGAAGTACCTGCCTTTAACCTGATTTCACCAGCCATGAAACAGCTTGCATGTTAAACGCAGGAAACGAAGATGCTCATGTAGAAATCACGATTTCTTTTCTGACAAAAACCCTATTGGCCCATAAGATTACCGTTCCGGCACAAAGAACCCTGCACTTACGCTTTAACGATTTGAAAAAACTCCCTGTCCCATTAGAAACCAATTATTCCAGTGTGATTGTTTCGGATTACCCTATTGTGGTTTCTAACACGCGTCTGGATTCACGGCAGGCAGAAAATGCTCTTATTTCTACTATTGCTTATGCGGAATAACTTGGAGTTTTAATTTTTCAGTTAGCAAGCATTACGCATTAAAATGCGCGCTTTATAATGCTAACACACTTGTGTAATATCCCAAAATAAAATTTACACAAACCGTTGTTTTAGAAAATAATTTTATTGTTTGTCAGACCTATTTTCCTGTAGCAGAAACTCAACCAGAGCATCCATTCGATTATTTAAGGAATTACCATAAGCTGGCATATCTGTACTCCCGTTTATTATGCGGATAATTAATTGGTTTCGGCTTAACCTGTTTTGTACAGTGGTCAAAGCGGGGCCTCGAATCCCACCTTTTTCGCCCATTTTATGGCAGTAAATACATCCTTCTTCATTAAAAAGATGTATTCCCTGTACCACTTTTTCAGTAGGAGAAGACATTATGTTTTCTTTTACCATCTTAGTTTTAAATCTAGGTGACCAAGGGTATCTTTTCCCGGTTTATAGCAAGGCAATCACCACGGTAATTACAATGACTACTCCCCCAATTGCCCATGGTCTTCTTAAGGAACTTTTCTTCCTTTATTGAAAGAAAAGGAAGGGCGAACAAAAGTATGATCCCCACCAGTGGTGCAATCCCATTTACGTATGATTCTATCTGCCGAGGCATTAATGCCAGTAAAGCAAAGATCCAGGTAAAATACCAATCTGGTTCTGGGCTGGCCTGCATATTGGTTAAATCAGGTGGATCGGTTAAATCGGGAGCTCCTACAACAAAAGCTAAGATAATTAACAATATTAAAACAAGACCTGCTACTAAAGCATCTCGCCAGATCGCATATGGAAAGAACGGCACACCTTCTTTCTTTAGCATGTCTTTATACCATTTTCTATACGTTTTGGGGTCTACCAAACATGCCGCTTTAGGTGGTTCCGAAATTCCATTGCTGAAAACCAGAAACAAATGGTAGCCTACTACACCAAACAACATAGCCGGAAAAAGAAACGTATGCATGGCAAAAAAACGATTCAGAGATTCCCCATCAACGGTTTCTCCACCCAGTAAGAAATATGCAATATACTTACCTATAAAAGGAACTCTTCCTATTTGTTCTGCAGCCACTATGGAAGACCAAACCCCATTACTATCCCAACGTAAAAGCTGGCCGGTAAACCCCATAATTACCGTTAGTCCCAAAAGGACAACACCAGTAATCCAGCTCATTTCCCTAGGGAATTTATAAGCTGCTGTAAGATAAACCCGAATCATATGAACGCCCATAAGGAAAATCATTCCTGAAGCCCCCCAATTATGTAAGCCTCTAATAGCGCTTCCTAAAAAAGCCTGATTTTCTATATATTGTAGGGATTCATAAGCAGATCCAACCGAAGGCTGATACAAAAAAGTTAAGGCAATACCAGTAACTACCTGTACCACCAGACATAACAAGGTAGAACTTCCCCATACGTAATTCCATGTAGCTCCGGGTGGTACTAAGTGCGTAAAAAGTGGTTTTACTAGTTCACTAAAACCACCTCTGTCGTCTAGCCAATGCGCTATTTTTTTTAATTTATCTCTCACTAGCCTAATGTAGTTATGGGTATGGCTTCCGTTTTAACTTCTACGTTGCCGTTAACTACCCGGATGTCGTATTTCTCTAAGCCTTTTGTTGGTCGACCAGCGGCTCTAGAACCGTCTTTATAAAAAGCACCTCCATGGCAGGGGCATAAAAACATTTCCGGTTTCTGAAACCAACGAACCGGACACCCCAAATGGGAACAGTTTACCGTAAAAGCCACGAATTCACCCTCTTTTTCTTGGCGCACATAAGCCGCCGATTGTGATATTTTCTTACCCCACTCAAATGGCCGGGGATTTTCATAGGTCACCATTTTTGTTATTCCTGCAGGAAAATCAGTAACGGAACCTACATGCTTCCACTCCATAGTTTTTTTTCTTAAAACCGGATTAAGCATAGCTGTTACCAGAGGAATGGATAATGCGGTTCCAACAAATCCGCCCACACAGAATGATTCGGTTCAGGAATTTTCTTCTTCCTATTTGCTCTTCGTTTTTCTCACAATCACAGCTCATGCTCTTTCTTTTCTAAATATTCTTTATACAAATCCCTTATCCAACCGGCAACAGCAACCGAAAAGACCATTAAACCTACAGCCGAAATAGTCCAGTTCGTTAGAATTCCCCAAAACATAAACATAAGCCCCAAAGCCAAAGAGAAAGGGCCAATACGTAGGTTTCGGAAGTGTTTCTGGTTTTGCTTTTTTTTGTTCGTTCATAACATTTATATTGTTACTGAAGTTTCTTTATTATCAAGCCAATTGAGCATTATCTGTGCAGAAGCCAGTACATAAAAGACACAGCCTGGCACCCACATAATCATACCCGCCAACTCTTGGTCTGTTTTTAATGATAAAGACACGGGACTACCCATTCTTATTAATTCCACAAAAACATTATTATCGGGTGCGAATACGGCAGTAAAAACCACCCAAAGCCCCAATAAAGAGCAACTAACGCATGAAGTAAATAAATAAGCTACTCGGTTTAATGGATTAGTAATCCGCCTAGAAGTATTGGGATGAAAAACTGGTTGGACAAACACCATTCCTGCCAAAAGCATAACCATTAAAAGAAATGACGTAGGAATATAACTTACCCAACTATGCGAAGAAGCAGTGATGCCACATATAGAAATCCCTGTTTCGGAAGCCATTTTCCAGGCGCTAATAAAATGCCCCGCCCACATGGCAGTAACACCAATAAACCAAGCCACTAAATAGCTGTTTCTAGTATTTTTCAAAAATGAAAAATGGACTTTTTCTGGTAATGCATTCCAAAGAAAAACAGGAACCACCATAAGCATTATTATTTGCTGGATCATAAAAACACTGTGTAAACCAAAATGTAGCATGCTGTTTAAAGGTGACCCTAAAACCAGATAAATTAATATCATAGCAGAAGCCATACTCAAGGCTTTTCCGAGTTTTGGTTTCAAAATAAAAGAATAGAATGAATACAAAACTATCATTGCCGCAGCCAATGCTAATGACCAGTTTTGTTGTTGAAGAAAGAATTCCGTTAATTTCATAACAAAGGAGTTATATAAACAAAGAAGAAAACAAACAACCAGACAACATCCACAAAATGCCAATAGACATCAACTCCACTTATAGCCAAAACACTTAAAATTTTCATTTTTCCAAGGGAAAGAAATAAAAGAATGCTTAAGGTGATTAACCCTATGATTACATGTAATCCATGAAAGCCTGTTAAGGTAAAAAAGCTGGAACCAAAAACATCCTGGCTCATGGTCAATTGTTTTTTACTACAAGCCCATATATTCGGTAATTTGACCTATCATAAAAACCACCCCCAATCTCATTGTGGTACTTATTCCTATTTTAAACGTTCTCCATTTTTGTTTCCGAAGTGCTTTTTTACTCCATATCAATGTAACGCTGCTAGCAATAAGAAGTAGAGTAAATACACCAGCACGTTTTGCCTCCAGATTAACCGCAACGGTATCGGTAACTTCGTTGATGTTTCGGTAATAGACATAGGCTATTATTAAAGCAATAAAGAAGAATGCTTCCGAACTTATCAAAAGTAGCATTAACAATTTTCCTGTATCTCGTTTCATAGTTGGTCTTTATCCGGGTTTTCGGGATGTTTACAATCCCATAAAGGTCTTCTGCTTTTTACTTCAATTACCTCCTCAAAATTCTTTAATGGTGGTGGTGAAGAAGTTGTCCATTCCAGCGTCCAAGCATCCCACGGATCTGAGCCTGCTGTTCTTGGTTTTTTTAAGGTTTTATAAATATTCCACAGAAAAATCCCTACTGCCATAAACATAAAAACCGCGCCCAGACTGGAAACCATATTCAGGAATTTCCAATACGGCAAATCCGGATAAGTATATACCCTTCTCGGCATGCCTATTATTCCTAAAACATGCTGAATAAAGAAGGTCATGTTAAATCCAAGTACAAATAGCCAAAGTTGCCATTTACCGAGTTTCTCTGACAAACAACGGCCTGTCATTTTAGGGAACCAGTAATACGTTCCGGCAAAGATTCCAAAAGCAGTTCCGCCTAAAAAAACATAATGAAGATGTGCCACCACATAATAACTGTCTGTTAATTGCCAGTCAATAGGCACAATACCAAATGAAACACCGCTTAAACCACCAATGGTAAAATTGATTAAGAAAGCCATTGCAAACATCATGGCCACCGTAAGGCGTATAGAGCCTTTATACATTGTACCAATCCAGTTAATCACTTTTACCCCGGTTGGAATCCCTATAAGCATGCTACTTGCACCAAAAAATCCATTAATCGTATTAGACATTCCTACAGCAAACATATGGTGTGCCCAAACACCAAATGACAACAAGGCTATTGCTACAGAAGAAACTGCCACAAAGGTATAGCCGAAGATGGGTTTTCGGGAGAAAACGGGAATAACTTCAGACATTATACCAAAAGCCGGTAGGATTAAAATATACACTTCAGGATGACCAAAAGACCAGAAGAAATGCTGCCACAAAAGAGCAGAACCGCCAGAAGAAGGAAGAAAAAAATGAGCATCCATCTGCCTATCAATTAATAACATAAACAAAGCCGAATTCAATAAAGGAATGGCACCTAAAATTAAAAAAGCATTAATAAAAACCATCCAAACAAAAAGCGGAAGTTTTGTCATTTTTAGTCCATCTGTTCTTAAGGTTATAACAGTAGTCACCATATTTAGGGCAGCGCCCACACTTCCAATACCTAATAGAATTAAACCTATTGCATAATAATCGGCACCTTGGGTAACGGAAAAATTATATTCGCTTAAAGGTGCATAACTGAACCAACCTGAATTGGGAGCTCCGCCAGCAAAAAAACTAAAATATAAAACAAAACCACCAAGTGCTGTTATCCAAAAACTAAAGGCATTTAGACGTGGAAATGCCATTTCATTAGCGCCAATCATTAAAGGAATGAGGTACATGGAAAAACCGATAAGGGCGGGCATGAGCACCAGAAAAATCATGGTAATACCATGCATAGTAAATATTTGATTGTAGACATCCGGGGAAATAAACTTGTTATCAGGCAAAGAAAGTTGTGCCCGGATTAGCATAGCTTCTAAACCGCCAATCAAGAAAAATAGCAAACCCAGCAGCAAATACATAATACCTATTTGCTTATGGTCTACTGAAGAGATCCATAATAATTTCCCATGGTCAGATTCCAGTGTTGGAAATGAAGCTTCGCTTTCTGGTATTTTTATAAACAGGCTCATTTCAGGTGGTTTATGTAAACCGTTAAGGCTTCCAGTTCATGTTCGGTTAAAATATAATCTGGCATTTTGGCTCCTTCCTTTATTTTAGAGGGGGCTTTTAGCCATGCTTTCAAATTTTGTCTATTATTAATTTTAAAATCGGCCAACATCATTTTACGACTGGCAAAGTGGCTCAAATCGGGTCCTATATCAGAAACAGTTTTACTTCCTTTAATTCGGTGGCAACTAATACATGTTTTTTCTTCAAAAAGTTGTTTCCCTTCCAGAAACAATCCTTCGGACACAGACGCTACAGGTTGAAGTTGATCAGTTTGCCATTGCTTAAAATCCTCAGCACTCTGTGCAATAACCCTTATGCGCATACGCCCATGTTGATCGCCACAGAATTCACTGCAGCCACCAAGATACTCGCCTACTTCATCGGCATACAGCCACATGTAATTATTAACACCAGGTATCATGTCCATTTTCCGACCTAACTTGGGTACCCACCAGCTGTGTATTACATCTTCCGAATTCAGTTGTAGTAAAATATTTTTCTTTATGGGCACATGAATTTCGTTGGCAGTAATTACACCACTTTTAGGGTATTGTGCTTCCCACCACCATTGGTGACCGGTAATGATTAAATCGGGTTCTGGTTTTTCAGGAATGTTCTGAATTTGACGCATAGCTTTTACAGTTAAAACAAAAAATACCGCCACTATAGATGTTACCAGCAAAGTCATTCCTATTTCAAACTTTCTGTTACCGTGGTTTTGTTCAGGGATTTCCTCGTTCGATTTCGATTTATATTTTCTACTGAAATAAAAAACAAAAAAAAGCACCAAGGCAAAAATAATAGACGCCACAATAAGGAAGAGCAGAAAAAGTTCTTCTACCAATAATACATTTGAAAGATAAACTACCGTATTAAAACAGTTAAAAAACTTATCCATAAGCATTTAATAGAGCGCTACATAAACAGCACCTACTTTCATATTTCTTATGCTAAGGTCTTTTTATAGATTTTTGTTCCTTAATATAAAAATCAAGTACTAATAAGGTTTTAGTTTGCTAAAAAAGTACCTCACTTAGCCTTCATTAAAAATTTCATAACTTAAATATTGGCTAAGTTCATTGCATCACTCCACCAACAAACTATCTTCAAAACTTACTATTCTATTCTGAATATCGGCAACGTCTAAGCGGTAATTGTAATTCCCTTGGTAAATAGAATCGTATAAAGGGAACTGAAGGTACATATTAGAATTGGTTCCGCTAATTTTCTTAAACCGCGTATAATCAAGAGGAATTAAACCGGTAGAATCTTTTAACGAACTGGGGTAAAGTGAAAAGAAATAATACTGAAGACTATAATCATCTTCAATATCGGCTTCAAAGACCAACCATTTCACATCGGAAGTATCTGTATAATAAGAATGCCTAAAATTACTCACTTCAGGTCCTGTTTTATCTTCCATTTTTTTGCATGCCAAAAAACACAACATTACCACTACAACACCAACAGCTCTCATTAGTTAATTTTAATTTTAACAGACTTATTTTCCTCTGCTTCTTCAATTTCAGTTAAAGTTATTTGCTCAAAATGTTCTGCCCATTCTTCTAACTTACTTTTTTGGCTTTTCTCTAACATTTCCGAATAGATCAACTCTAATTTTAAGCCTTTTGCTTTAGAGACCGTAGAAAGATATTTCAACTGCAACAACATTATACGCTCATCTTCAGCAAAGGTAATTTCATATTGCTTTCCTTTAGCAAAGGGCTGCATGGTAATTTTCTTACGCTCCCTTTCAAATTCATCTTCTTTATTAAATACCAAAGTATCTACTACAAACATCTTATCCGCATCCTTATTTTCGTAATACATGGTATAATTACCTGTTGGCAAGTAAAAATTAAAATAACCATTGGCATCGGATAAGTTTAAATCAACATGTTCCGGATCTTCCGTATTCACCATAACTACTTTAGAAGCTAGCCCGGATCCATCGGCTGTTTCCGTTCTGCCTTGAAACAAGTTCATTTGATTAAAACGGTATTCCTCGGGCATTTCACCTATGTACAAATTCCATTTCTCGTCTTTTTTAGCATAATAAACAAACTTCGCTGCTAATGAAAAGCTTATAAACTGATCGTCTAAATCGGTATTAAACTCTTTCATTGGAATTGGTGCACCCCACTTTCCGTTTTCAAAATGCGAAACATATAAATCCAAGGAAGAAGAGTTTTTAGTAGTAGAGAAATAAATCGTTTTTTGATCTGGGCTAATTCTTGGTGTACTAACACAACTGTTCCAAGACGCTGATAGCTTTTTAGGTGCCCCCCATACATTGCCTTTCTTTTCAGAATAAAAAATTTGACAACATTCTGATTGCCCCGTTTTAATATCATCACATATCATGTAATAAAGTTTCTTTCCGTCTAAGGAAAGGTTTGGATTGGCTTCATTCTTAGTGGAGTTAACCGGTTTACCTAAATTCTGAGGCTCACCCCATCTGCCATCGGATTTTCTAGTAACCGACCATAAATCATAATTACCAACCCCCCCATACTTTTTACAGGTATAAATAATTTCAGTACCATTATTATTTACACAATAGCCCCCTACCGAATTTAGATTAAGGGTTTTATTTGCGGGTATTACTTCTAGCCCTCTAGACCAGCCAGATTTTGATTTTTCTGAAAACCACAATTCCCAGCCGCCTTTTCTTGTGTTTTCTATAGAATACAAAATAAAATTACCATCGTAATTAATGTACGGTGCAATTTCACTTTCTAGATTAGACGTAACATTCCTAGGTAAAGTGGTTGATTTTATTTGTGCTTCCGAAAAAAAACTAAACAACATACATACACTGAATAAAACTGAGGCTTTCATTTATCTTTGGATTTTAGCAGTAAATTAACTTTTACACCTTTAAAGAACGAGGTTTTCAATTCTTTTTTATAACCTTCTGTAAAAAATAGTGCAAAGAGTTTAATATATGTAAATCCTACGTTAAGCCCTTTTAAAGTATTTATCTTATCTTTGCACCCTTAATTTAGAAGAAATGAGTGAACGGAGTTCCATAACTATTGAAAAAGCGAAAGAATCACGAATCAAAACAATTGATTTTGACAACCTAGTTTTCGGAAAAGTATTTTCGGACCACATGGTAGTTATAGATTACGCTAACGGTAGTTGGGAGCAAGCTAAAATCACTCCTTTCCAGGACATGGCGTTTAATCCGTCGTTAGCAGCTTTGCATTACGGACAAACGGTTTTCGAAGGCATTAAAGCTTTTAGAAATACCGACGGCGATGTTTCTATTTTCAGACCAGAAGAACATTCTAAGCGTTTAAATATATCTGCCAAAAGATTATGCATGCCTGAACTACCAAGAGAAATTTTCTTGGATACCTTAGAGGCATTAATTAAAATTGACAAAGAATGGATTCCCGCTAAAGACGGCCGCTCTTTGTACATTCGTCCCTATATGTTTGCCACAGACATGGCTTTAGGTGTTAGTCCTTCTAAAACCTATCGTTTTATCATTTTAACTTCTCCGGTTGCTTCTTATTACAGTGGCACTGTAAAAGTTAAGGTAGAAAACGAATTTGTACGTGCTGTTGAAGGCGGTACAGGATACATAAAATGCGGTGGTAATTACGGGGCTTCTTTACTTCCGGCACAAAAAGCGTTGGAAGAAGGCTACGACCAGATTCTTTGGACCGACGGAAAAGAGCATAAGTACATTGAAGAATGTGGAACAATGAATGTTATGTTCCAAATTAACGATACCATAATTACTCCAATGCTTACCTCATCTATCCTTTCGGGGATTACCCGTAAATCGGTAGTTGATTTAGCTAAAAAATGGGGTTATAAAATAGAAGAGCGTAAAGTTTCGGTACAAGAAATTATAGATGCCGCCAATAACGGCACCTTAAAAGATGCTTTCGGAACGGGTACCGCTGCTACTATTACGCATATTTCTCATATTGGTAACAACGGAACTGATTACGAACTACCGCCGGTAAGCACAAGAGAATTTTCTAACAAAGCGCAAGATTACTTGAGCAAACTTAAAATTGGTAAAGCAGAAGATTACATGAACTGGATGAAGATTTACTAAATCCTGAAAAAATATACACGCATAAAAAAAGAGACTATTGAAGTAGTCTCTTTTTTTATGCTCAATCTTTTATGATTCTTATCTAATTCTATCTACCGAACGAACTAATTTTTCATCCTTCTTAATAAATCTATTAGCAACAATGTTAATTAAGATTGAAAACAAGGGGAAGAAAAATCCTAACTGGTAAAACCCAACTGGCGCTCCTTTTAGCAAAGCCTGTGCTTGTGGTACGGCCACAAAAGCCATTAAACATACAGTAATACTTAACACCACATTACACCCCACTACCAATTGTAATTGTCGCATTCGGTTATTGAATTTAAAGATGGCTATTAGATTTAGGAAAATGGCTAAAATCACCATACCTGCTAAGTAAGCAACGCTAAAATCTTCTACTTCTATTACAACATTATTAATGCCGTTCGCCTTTGTTATATGAAAAGCGTCTAAATTTACGGTAACAAACGTATGAGCTGTTTCGGACCAAATAGGGAAAAACAGCGAAACAGTTAACAAAATAACTGCACCCAATAAAAACAAGGTTTGTGGTCTTTGTATCATTGACTAGAACAATTTATATTCGGCAGCAAAAGTAATTAATTTTAGCAAAATATAGACGCCAATTATCATTTACACCGAGACTTTTGGCATCTGTAAATGTAAAAGAGACTCTATTAAAGAACCAATTGCGCTACTTTATTGAATTATCATACCGAGGCACTGCTTATCATGGCTGGCAAATACAACCGAACGCAATAACCGTTCAGGAAGAAATAAGCAACGCTCTAAGTACCATTTTAAGGACCGAAATTGAAATTGTAGGCAGCGGAAGAACCGATACAGGAGTGCATGCCGCCCAACAGTTTGCGCATTTCGATTTTGAAGGAAAAATTGAAGCAGATTTACTTCGTAGGTTAAATGGGTTTCTACCCGAAAGCATTTGTATTGCCCGTATTTTTGAAGTTGCCCCAGACGCACACGCCCGTTTTGATGCTACTTCCAGAACATACAGATATTTAATTTCTTCTACCAAACAGCCCTTCAGACCCAAATTGTGCTGCATTCTTTATAAAGAAGTAAACGTAGAGTTAATGAATGAAGCCTGTAAAATCCTATTCGACTACACCGATTTTGAATGTTTTAGCAAAGTACATACCGAAGTAAAAACATTTTTATGCGACATCCATTTTGCGGAATGGAAATACGAAGATGATCTTTTAGTCTTTACCATTTCTGCTAATCGGTTTTTACGAAACATGGTACGTGCTATTGTAGGGACTATGCTTTTGGTGGGCCAAAAAAAAATAAGCCTAGACGATTTCCGTGAAATTATAGAAAGCAAAAACCGCAATAAAGCAGGCAGTTCTGTACCGGCCGAGGGACTTTATTTGACTAAGGTGGCTTATCCGTACCTATAATTGGAACCAAATTGATATCTTTGGGTTTGAAAACCCTAGTTTAAACATATATAATTTCACTTCCGTCAAATTTTGGATTCTACTAAAGGAAATAACTTCGATTACGCTGTTCTTAAAAGACTTCTCCAGTTTGTAAAACCCTACAAATGGCAGTTTTTCTTCTTAACCTTTATTATAACTTCGGCAGCAGTTTTATCTCCGGTTATTCCTTTTTTGATTTCTAAAACCATTAACAACGAACTGGTAAACGCCGATTATGAAGGTTTATTAAAGTACGTTATGTTAATGTTGGGTGTGCTTTTTGCCCAATCTATCCTTACCTATATCAACACCTTTTTATCGGGTTGGTTAGGGCAAACTATTATTCGTGATATACGTGTTCAACTGTACCAACACATATTAAAACTTAGACTGAAATTTTTTGACCGAACGCCTATTGGTCAATTGGTTACCCGTAACATTTCGGATATTGAAGCTCTGGCAGAGGTTTTTAGCCAAGGCCTAGCGGCTATGGTGGCTGAATTGCTTCAGTTGGTAGTAATCATTTCATTTATGTTTTACCAAAACTGGCAACTTACCTTAGTGAGTTTGTCCATGTTTCCTATTTTAATTTATTCTACTTATGTTTTTAAGGAAAAAGTAAAATCATCTTACGACGCAGTAAGAACAGCTGTTTCTAGACTGAATACCTTTGTACAAGAGCATGTAACGGGAATGAATGTTGTTCAGATTTTTAATAAAGAAAAAAGAGAACACGAAAAATTCCAAAAGATTAACCAAGAACATTTAGAAGCCAACTTACGCTCTGTAAAATATTATTCCATCTATTTCCCTGTGGCCGATGTCATTGGTGCCATTGGCATTGGTATGCTGCTTTGGTACGGTGCACACGGTCTAATTAAAGGTGTAGTTACCAATATTGGTGATCTAATTGCCTTTATCATGTACATCAACATGTTCTTCCGCCCTATCCGTTTAATTGCAGACCGTTTTAACACTTTACAAATGGGGATTATTAGTACTTCCCGAATTGCAAAATTGTTGGATAACGAAGAAATTATTCAGAAAGAAGGAAAAAACATTCCTTACAAATTTGACCACAGTATTGATTTTAAAAACGTTTGGTTTGCCTACAACGAACCCGAATATGTCTTAAAAAACCTTTCTTTTACGGTAAACAAAGGAGAATCCATTGCTTTTGTGGGCGCTACAGGCGCCGGAAAATCTTCGGTAGTGAGTTTATTAAACCGTTTGTACGAAATACAAAAAGGCTCTATTTCTATTGATGGTGTTTCTATTGATGATTTCAATCTGAACAGTGTACGAAAGAAAATTGGTGTGGTGCTGCAAGATGTTTTTCTTTTTTCTGAAAGCATTAGAGAAAACATCACTTTAGGCAATCCAGAAATCACCGACGAAAAACTATGGGAAGCCGCCCGTTTGGTGGGTGCCGAAAACTTTATAAAAAACCTACCCGGTCAGTTTGATTATAATGTACGGGAACGCGGTATTAGTCTTTCTGTTGGTCAACGTCAATTAATTTCATTTATCCGCGCCATGGTTTACGACCCAGAGATTTTGGTATTAGACGAAGCCACATCTTCGGTAGATACCGAAACGGAAGGTTTAATCCAAAATGCCATTGCTACCATGATGGAAGGCAGGACATCCCTAGTAATTGCCCACCGCCTTTCTACCATTCAACACGCCGATAAAATTATTGTCTTGGACAAAGGTGAGATTAAAGAAATGGGAACCCATGCCGAACTTTTAGAGTTGGATGGTTTTTATACGCAGTTGTACAACATGCAGTATAAGATGGTGAGTTAAGCATGAAATGGGATATACATTAGTAAGCACAGATTAGTGCAAATTTATTGTGACTGATTCCTTTTAAGTTCGTTTACCACATCCTTAGGGTTGCGCCTAGTGTCATATAAAGCAATTATCAAGATTTCATCTTTAAATACTTGATAAAAAATAGAAAAATGGCCACAAGCTGTTGTTCTGATTCTTTCAAAACCTGTAGGTTTACCAATATGCGGGTAAGATTTTAGATGGTCTATTCTGCCATTCAGTTCTTTGGATAGCTTTTTAGAATATTTTTTATTTCCTTTTTATCCATCCAAAACTGTAAAATTTTATCCTAGATTTTCTAGCAGAGTTTGACCAAATTATTCGTTTAGCCATTTATCTTCGTCTTCCCTCAATTTAGAATCATAAACAACTCTACCTTCCTTAAAATCTCTTAAGCCTAACTCAATTAATTCTTTTTCTGAAGCACTTAAATCATACGTTTTAGAACTATTCAATTTATCAACGATTTGCCCAAGAGCTTCAACAACGGCTTGATCTTTAAGCAAATTGATTTTGTCGATAATATTATTCTTTAGTTGTTCTATAGGTAAAGATTCCATAATTAAATTTCGGGTAAATTCTCTTAAAAAAAGAACCTTACAACACAAAACCAACAGAAAGCTTAGTCATATCTAAATCTCTGATAGCAGCAGATTTAATGGTCTTTTGATAATTATACGTTAGATCTACAAAAATTCTAGAGTATTTAAACACTTTTTTCTCGTACCCAAAACCAAATTGAATCCCATTAGAATTATCATCTGTATCACTAAAAGGTTCTTTTATTCTTGCGTAACTGTAGGCAATTTTCGTTTTTAAGAAACCATTCTTAAACATCACTACCGGTATAATAAAACCTGCGTTAAACCCTTCTGTTAAAAACTGGTACTCTGTAGCGCTTGTATTGGGTAAAGAAATCACTTCTTTAGAATACGAAGATCGTGTGTACTGTACATAAGGAACAACCTTGCCCTCATCCGCATGGCCAAATTGCAAACCAATGGCCCAAAAAGTTTTTGTCTTAGTATTGTAGGTGTCTTTTAAATAGTCACTCTGTATAAAATCGATACCGGTTTCAAAAAAGGGTCTAATAAAAATCTTAGGTCCGTGAAGCGAATCCTGTGAAAAACCACTAATACTTACTAATATCAAAAGTGATGCAAAAACTACGTTTCTCATAAATCTATTTTTTTATACTTAAAAACGAAGTTAATTAGCGAATCTAAAAAAACCTCCTATTATTTAGAAATAATCTTTCTGTGCCATCTTTAATGCCTTAACTGTATATTTGCGCTTCCAAAAACAAACACATGAAAAAATACTTCTTATTAGCCTTTGTTTCTTTTGTAATTATCTTCTTAGTAATGTTTGCCAATTTTGGCGGATTCAAAAGTGTAGAATATTCAGAAAAAACGGACAGTAAAATTACAGTAGTTGGTAAATTATTTGAAGGGAAAGCTAACTCTTCTGCTTTCGGGAATGCTTTTAAAGAAATGGACAAACTGGGAAAAAATCATTCTAATTTGGTTTTAACAGCTGTTTATTTAGAAAACCCCATCAAAGAAAATAATTATTCGGTAAAGGCTTTTATTGGTTTATCTGGTAATTTAGAAAATGTAAGTTTTCAGAATTTAGAAAAAAGAACTTTTGAATATCCAAAAACCATAATGGCACAAAAAGAAGCGCATCCTTTATTAACACGTTTATCATTAAGTATTGACGAATACGCAAAAGCCAAAAACTATACTTTAGACCCCAATATTAGAATAGAATATTATTACGGAGAAAGAAACATGGCGTTAGAAGTGCCTTATTCTATTTCTTCTAATTGAGATTCGTATAAATCTTTGTACGGACCATCTTCAGCCATTAGTACAGCATGTGTGCCGTGTTGAACAATTTCACCAGCGTTCAACACAATAATTCTATCGGCTAATTTTACCGAAGAAACTCTATGAGAAATAATGATGGATGTTTTACCCTTCATTATTCTTTTCAGGCTATTTAAAATATGGTCTTCTGTTTTGGTGTCTACTGCAGAAAGACTATCGTCCAAAACCAAAATCTTAGGATCTTTAATCATGGCTCTGGCCAAGGTAATCCGTTGTTTTTGCCCACCCGAAAGCGTTATACCTCGTTCCCCCAAGACTGTTTCGTATCCTTTTGGAAAACCTTCAATATTAGAATGAACACCTGCATTTTCAGCGGCATTGTATATGGCTTTTTCTAACATTTCGTCATTGGCAAAAGCAATATTGTTCCTAATACTATCCGAAAACAAAAAAGCATCTTGCGGAACATAACCAATTTGCTCTCTTACTTCATGAATATTTAATCGCTGTACCGGAATATCATCAAAACTAATAACTCCATTTGTTGGGTCGTACATTCTAGAAATTAAGTTGGCAATAGAACTTTTTCCTGAACCGGTACCACCAACAATAGCCAAACTCTCCCCAGGATTAATTGAAAAACTTACGTCTTTTAACGCCTGAATCCCAGAATCTGGGTAAATCAAGTCTACATTTTTAAATTCTACTTTTCCTTTTAAGTCTACTACTTCATCACCAGATTGCAAATCATCTTCAGTATCTAAAAACTGATTAATACGTTGTTGAGAAGCAGAAGCTCTTTGCACAATACTAGTTACCCAGCCTAAAGAAGTTACTGGCCACGTAATCATATTTAAGTACAAGAAAAACTGAGCAATGTTACCGTAAGTAATTTCACCATCTAGCACCCTAATTCCGCCAAAATAAATAGTTGCAATGGTGCTTAAGCCTATTAAACCAAAGATTATAGGAAAGAAAAAAGAATTCGTAAGAGCCAAATCCAGCGATTTCTGCCGGTATTCGTTACTCTCCTTTTCAAACTTAGCGTAAGAGTCTTTCTCCCGAATAAATGTCTTAATAACACGTATACCGCTAAATGCTTCTTGAACTAAGGTAGATAAATCCGATAAACTGGATTGAATTCTATCACTCTGTTTATTCATTCTATCACTTATAAAATAAATCCCAATAGAAAGAAAAGGCAGTGGCAACAAACAATAAAAGGTAAGCTCTACATTAACAGAAAGCATAATAGGAATAACCATAGCAAACACAATCACTAGGTTTAAACCATACATAATAGCGGGACCAACGTACATTCTTACTTTACTAACATCGTCCGAAATACGGTTCATTAAATCCCCTGTATTATGAGAACGGTAAAAGCTTAAAGGCAATTTTTGGTAATGTTCGTAGATTTCGTTTTTCATATTATACTCTACCCTTCTTGACATCACAATAATTGTTTGCCGGGTTAAGTACAAGAAAAAACCACTAGATAATGCCAAAGCAAAAATATAAGCACTCAATTCAAAAATCTTTTTATAGAATAAAGATTTTTCATGCTCGGTTAAATCAGCAACTTTTTTTTCTTTGGTGAAATTCACTATAAAATCTATAGTCTCCTGAACCAGAATAGGGTTATAAACCTTTAATCCGGTGGAAAGACAGATAAAAAGTACTCCAAGTAGAAGCAATTTTTTATATTGGTAGAAATATTTGTTTACGGAGCGTAGAGCCTTCACATCTAATTTTTATATTCTTAACAAACAGATAAACAAAAAAGCGTATTTTTGCAGCACATTTTAAACATTCAAAGATACATTATCTTTAACCAACTTTATATAGAAGTGGCCAACAATGCCAACTGAAAAAAGTTCTTAGAATTATGTTGAACAGGAGAAATCTTAGAATAAAAGCGGTTCAATCGGTATTTGCTTACAGAGAAAAAACCGACTGCAACTTTAACCTTGCCCTTGATCATATTGCAGAAGAATTTGCTCCTGATCTTAACGCTGAAGAAGCACCCGATTATGCTAATTTAAAAAAGCTGAAAAAGGAAGCTGGTCAGTTGTTCGAGAAAAAGTTAAAAAAACAAGAAATAGCCCCTTCTTGTCATGAAGTAAAACTAGCCATAGCCAAAGGCGAAGTTTTCTATAAAAACAAAAACAAAGAAGATTTAGATAAGGTGCAAAAACAAATGGTAAGCGATACGGAGAACATCCTTAGCTACTATTACTCTATGCTGCAATTCCTTACTGAACTTTCTCAGATGAGGTTAAAAACTCATAAAACGGCATTAGACAACAACCTCTTTCTTAAAACCATTTATGAGGACTTAGGTTTTCAGAATGAAGTAACCCGCTACAAATTGTCTTGGGATAGGGAAGATTCTACTGCTAAAAAAGTCTTTAATAAAAACATTAAAGAAACTGAAGAGTACAAAACCTATAACTTAAAAGAAACGCACACTTTTGAAGAAGATCAAGAATTTGTGAAATGGATTTTAGGTAATGTGTTATTTGACGATGCTACATTGGCTTCTCATTTTGAAGATATAGACTTACACTGGAATGAAAACCAGAAAATTGTTAAAAGTCTTCTTAAAAAGACCATTAAATATACCGAAGAAAGAAATTTGGAACTTTTCTCTCTTTCTGAGAATTGGGATGATGATAAAAACTTCTTTGTTACTTTATATAAGCTTACAGCCGAAGTTGACGAAGACATAAGAGATCTTGTAAACAACAAGCTAATTAACTGGGATGCAGAAAGAGTTGCCGTACTTGACCGTATAATTATTGAGATGGCAATAATTGAAATGATGAAATTCACTAGTATTCCTATAAAAGTTACTATTAACGAATTTATTGATTTATCTAAATCATACAGTTCACCAAAGAGTAAAATCTTTATTAATGGGCTTTTAGACAAGCTTTCTAAAGAATTAATAGACAACGGCACCATTAAAAAAAGTGGGCGTGGCTTAATCGATAATAAATAGATTTGCCCAGCCGTTACGTAAAAAGAACATATTTTCTAACTTTACAATACTTACTGTTTAACTAGTAATTAAAAATCAAACTCAATGAAAAGACCTAATTTATTTAGACTAATCGTTCCAGCGATATTCGGAGGTATACTTTTATTATCCTCTTGTAATGAAAACGCTGAAAAAGCTGAAACAAGCGCAGAGGAAACTGAAGTTATGACGGATAAGGTTGTAGCTACAGATGAAGCAGCAAAAGCAGCAAGCTCAACAGAAGATTTTATTGGCGAAAAAGAAGATTCTTCAGAAGTTATAGCTACTCAGATGGAAGAAGTACCTGAAGAAAGAGAAATGGAAGTAGCAAAAAAAGCAACTCCTGCTCCTAAACCAGCTCCTACCCCCGCTAAAGAAAAAGTAGCAAAAGAGACCTCTTCAATGGAAGAAACTGCTGCTAAACCCGCTATGGACTTCGAAGTTAAAGAATATGATTTCGGTGAAATTATGCAAGGGGATAAAGTAGAGTATGTTTTCAAATTTACAAATACTGGTAATGCACCACTAATTATTTCAAACGCAAGAGCATCTTGTGGATGTACCGTTCCAGAATGGCCTAAAGAACCAATTCCTGCTGGGGATACAGGCGAAATTGATGTTGTTTTCAATTCTGCAGGTAAAAGTGGAAGACAAACAAAATCGATACGTATATCAACTAACATTGGTGACCAACCTGAAGTGGTATACTTAAAAGGAAACGTAAAACTTCCTTAAGAACAATAATCAATTCATAAAACAAGAAACATGTTATTATTACAAGGTGCAGGTGGGTTAGACGGGTACATGAACATAATATTCCTAGTAGGTATATTTGTAGTATTCTATTTCTTTATGATTCGTCCACAGCAAAAGAAGCAAAAGGACTTAAAAAGATTCCGTGAAGCTCTTAAAAAAGGCGATCAGGTAGTTACTGCAGGCGGAGTACACGGGAAAATTGTTGATGTTACCGGTACTATTGTTACTCTTGATGTAGACAGAGGAACGAAGTTAACTATGGAAATTTCTTCAATTTCTAGTCCTACTAGCACAGAAGATAAAAAAGAAGCTTAATTTACGCTCATTATGAGCCTATTTAAAAAGCTAGACATAAAGGTAGTAGTGATCAGTTTTCTGTTCGCTGCTACCTTTTGGTTTTTCAGAGCCATGAACAACCTCTACGATTATACCGTAAAGTATGATATAGTAGTTGATTATGACAATACTGAATGGATACAAACCAATGAAGGGGGTAAAAAAGTACCTATTAATGTATCTGGAAAAGGTTGGTTTTTATTAGGCCAGGCTTTTGGGTTTTATCCAAACACTATTTATTTAAAGCTGAACGAGCTTCCGTCAAAAAAATACGCTTTAGCGCCTTCTGTCTACCCTGTTTTAAAGAATAAAATAAGAGATGTGCGTATTAATTACATTGCTCAGGACACTATAAAGTTTAATGTAGAACCGTTAAAAACTAAAAAAGTACCTTTTACGGTTTCTAATACTATTATTGACAAAAACCATAAACTGGGTAAAAACATAATTTTTTCTCCTAAAACTATTGAAATCACAGGTGCTCGTTCTGTTATAGACACCATTAAAAGTATTGAATTAAATAGTACATTAATTAACCCTGACGATAGCCTTCCGCAAACTATTAATACAATAGAGCTTCTACCCGACTCTATTAAGAGTTCTACTAATGAAGTTCAAGTAACTGGCGAAATTATTAAAATTCTATACAGCAACTTTGCCATTGTAAGCCAAGTTATTATTGGTAAAGACACCTCCAGTTATCAGTTTACCATTAACAGTACATTTGAAAGTAGTCTTACCGAAGACAGCGTTAATAAGATATTAGAAAATAGCTTCTTTGTTAAAAAAGAAGAAGAAATCCTTATTCCTTCTTTTAAAAAACTACCCGAAAGCATTCTTAAAACCGAAGTGTCTCCTTCTCAAATCATCTTAAAAAATGCTCCAAAAGCGCCCTAAAAACATAGGTGTTACCGGTGGTATTGGAACGGGGAAAACCTTAGTCTGCAATATTTTTTCAGAACTTGGCGCACCCGTATATAATTCGGATGTAGAAGCTAAGAAAATTATATGTGAGAACAAGGCGGTAATAAAATCTATAAAAGAACTTTTAGGAGAAGAGGCTTACCAAAATAATGGGAGTTATAATGTGGGTTTTGTAAAAACGAAGGTTCTTAATCAGCAAAGTTTATTAGAACAGCTCAACAATATTGTTCACCCTGCTGTGGCTCTTCATTACAAAGAATGGCTTAATCAACAGACTTTCCCCTATGTTGTAAAAGAATCTGCATTATTATTAAAACAGTCTATTGAGGACTTCTATAAGGTTATTTACTGCACAGTTACCAATACCGAACGTTTTAAACGAATACAAAAAAGAGACCCTGAAAGAAGCCTTTCAGAAATAAACAAGATACTTGAACAACAAGATTTTAGTGTTCCAAAATCGGATAAGATACTTACACTCAACAACAATAGTAATTCCCCTATTCTTGAAACAATATTAAATTGGCATAAAGGTTTTTTAAATTAAAGATTTAAACTAAATTTGCACTCCTAAAAAAGGCCTCGTAGCTCAACTGAATAGAGCACTTGATTACGGCTCAAGAGGTTTCAGGTTTGAATCCTGACGAGGTCACAAAAGCTTCCCGATGTATTTCTGGAAGCTTTTTTTTGACATAGTCTATTCACGAAAATAGATAATGGCCCTGTAGCTCAACTGAATAGAGTATTGGATTTCGGCTCCAACGGTTGTAGGTTTGAATCCTACCGGGGTCACATTCAAAGCGTGTCTCTTAATTGAGATGCGCTTTTTTGTTAATACAAATCTTGTCAAATAGTTGATAAAGTTGAACTCAGCAGATATCCCTGTGTATTTAATTTTTATAAAAAGATTTAAGGTTGATTAAAAACTATTTTAGTTATTAACCTAACCACAGGATGTTATCCGCACTTGATGTGGGATCCCTCAAGTATAATTGAATTCACAGGCATTTCATAAAGTTTCCAACAGATTGTTAGACCCACTTTCCAAAGGGATTACGGTACTTGTTAGGATAAAAAATAGCCTTAAAGTCTAATGTCTAAAACCAACACCAACTGATCTTCTAAAGCAGTTAGATTCTTGGTGAAACAAAAAACGCCATGGTGAAACATTTTCTGTTTTTACCATGGCGTGTTAAATAAAGTTAAGCGCATTTAACTAAATAAGTGGAGCCGGAGGGATTCGAACCCTCGTCCGGAGAAGGCAACCAACGAACCTTCTACATGCTTAGTTGTACTTTAGATTTTTGTGCGTAGCGTGGTAGACAACAACCCAACTACACCTTAGTTGCAATAAGTTTCGCATTAAGATCACAACCCTCTTAACGCTAGATTTACATTTTCTACACCGCTAAATCTGTCCCCGTAAATCAAGGGTCCAGTGCGATGATGGCCGGGGAACTCTAAGCTCAACCCTAAGCTTAACTCTTAATTAATTAAGAATTATGCAGCCATTGCATAAGAATTCTCTTCTGCAATTATTGTGTGGAACTATCTTTTAAGGCTCTCACTCCATGAGCCTGCATGCTTACGTGCGCAATCACTCAACCCGTCAAAACCGGTCGGCCCCTTCACTCCTTGAAAGGACCTGCAAGTTACGTTAATAATAACGATTAACGAAATAGATATTATAATCACCTAAACTCATCCCCTTACGCAAACCACCTAAAAAACTGTTATTTATACGCAGAAAATAAAAACAAACACACCGTTAATACACGTAACTATTGTATAAAAACAAGGGAAATCACTTACGTATATATTTTTAATAATTTATTTCATTCAGAACTTCAACTACTTAACTAAGTATATAAAAACTGCTTAAAAGGAGTAAAAACACCTAAAAAAGATAATTAAGCCGTAAATCAACAGATTCTCAACTACCCATAACCCAAATCTACGTAAATCCTGTTTTCATTTTTTTTATTCACTTACAAAGACACTTACCTACCTTTATTAACACACAAAAAATGCCCTAATCACTTCAAAACACAGTTTTAAAGGTAAAAACACTTACCTATTTAAAACACAAATAAATATTTTTAAGTATTTTTACTTAATTTTACTTGACTTTCTACGTAGAAGTATAGTACATTTGTTACAACTAAAACATTACAACCACAAAGCAATATGAAAAAAATAGAAGCAATCATCAGAACTTCTAAGTTTTATGAAGTGAAAGACGCACTACACGCAGTGGGTGTGGACTTCTTTACGTTCGTGGACGTAAAAGGTGTCGGTAACCAGAAAAAAGAAGCCGTTTACCGCGGTACTATTTATGATATGGGGGCAATCGCCCGTACTAAAATGGAAATCATCATCACCACAAACTTAGAAGGTGTTGTAAAAGCTATCATTGAAGCGGCAAGAACGGGACAAATAGGTGATGGTAAAATTTTCGTTTCTGACATCACCGAAGCATACAAAATCAGAACAGGTGAAACTGACGCTGAAGCGCTTAAAAACTAAACCCTCACTAACTAAGATTAATAATAACTACTAATAATATAACTATGGAACAAGTTACTACAGATGCATTATTAGATGTCAAGTTTATAGTTGACAACTTATGGATTCTGATATCTACTTTCCTTGTGTTCATCATGCACTTGGGCTTTGCCTCTTTAGAATCGGGTTTAACCCAGTCTAAAAACACGGTAAATATTTTATTTAAAAACACGTTAATTCCAGCTATTGGTCTTTTAACTTACGCTTATTGGGGGTTCAACTTAATGTACCCAGGTTTCGCTGAAGGATCTTCAGGTTGGTTTGGTTTTGCTGGTTTTGGACTTGATCCAGGAGAAGGCGGTTTAACTAAAGATTACGCAGATTATACGTATTGGGCAGATTTTATCTTCCAAGGTATGTTTGCTGCAACTGCTGCAACAATTGTTTCTGGTGCGGTAGCAGAGCGTATTAAATTAGTTCCTTTCTTATTGTTCTCTGTATTCTTTGTAGGAATCGTTTACCCATGGGCAGGTAGCTGGCACTGGGGAGGTGGTTGGTTACAAATGAGAGAAACCACTTTCTATGATTTTGCAGGATCTACATTAGTTCACTCTGTTGGTGGATGGGGAGCTTTAGCCGGTATCATTGTATTAGGACCAAGAAAAGGTAAATACGTAAACGGTATTACAAGAGCAATCCCAGGTCACTCAATGCCTTTGGCTGCAATTGGTGTATTCTTATTATGGTTCGGATGGTACGGATTTAACGGTGGTTCTGTTCTTTCTGCTGATCCAGGTCTAGTTTCTCTAGTATTTGTTACTACTTCTTTAGCTGCTGCTGCTGGTGCAATTGGTGCCTTCGCTACTTCAGCTTTAATTTCTGGTGGTAAGCATGATTTATCAATGTCACTTAACGGTATATTAGCTGGTTTAGTAGGTATCACTGCTGGTGCAGACCAAATGAGCTATAACGAAGCGGTTATCATCGGTTTAATCTGTGGTGCTGTAGTTGTAGGATCTGTTATCATGTTCGATAAATTAAAATTAGATGATCCTGTTGGTGCACTTTCTGTTCACTTAGTATGCGGTATTTTAGGAACATTGTTCTTAGGTATCTTCGGTGAATTAGCTGGAATGGACCAATTAGTAACACAAATTATCGGAATCTTAGCTTACGGAGCAATTTGCTTCCCATTAGCATTCGCTTTCTTCTACTTAGTTAAATTAACGGTAGGATTAAGAGTAGATGACGAAGAAGAAGCAGGTGGTCTTGATTATGCTGAACACGGTATGAAAGCATACATCATTGACTAATTAACGAGTATCAAGTTTAGTTTTCTCATAGCTTATTTTTTAAATCTTGATTAAAAGGGCTCCTTAAGCGAAGGAGCCCTTTTTATTTACCCCCAACCTTTACATTCCCTTCTCAGACTTCTTCAAGGTGATATATTTTAATTAAATTCATCTGGTTAAAAAGTATACCAGATGAAACAATACATAGAAATAAATAAAGACGCTTACTTAAAAGAACTCTTAGACTTTTTAAAAATCCCTTCTGTAAGTGCCGATCCAGATTTTAAAGATGATGTTTTAAAAGCCGCTGCTTTTGTTCAGGAAAAAATGGATAAGGCCGGAATCGAAAACACTGAAATTTGCTTAACCAAAGGCTACCCTGTTGTATACGGCGACAAAATTATTTCTAATGACTTACCAACCGTTTTAGTATACGGTCATTACGATGTACAACCAGCAGACCCTTACGAACTTTGGGATTCACCACCATTTGAACCCGTAATTAAAGACGGTAAAATTTATGCCCGTGGCGCCAGTGACGACAAAGGGCAAATGTACATGCACATTAAAGCCGCGCAAGCATTAATTGCCAACAACCAACTTACCTGCAATCTCAAATTTATTTTTGAAGGCGAAGAAGAAGTAGGTTCACCAAGTTTAGAACCCTTCATCCGTGAAAATTTAGAGAAACTGAAAGCAGATGTTGTATTAATTTCGGATACTGAAATAATTGCTAACGACACCCCTTCAATCACCACCGGACTTAGAGGCTTAACTTATGTTGAAGTTGAAGTAACCGGGCCAAGCAGAGATTTACATTCCGGCAGATACGGCGGAGCTGTAGCCAACCCCATTAATACACTTTGCAGTATGATTGCTTCGCTTCATAATGAAAAAGGAGAAATCACAATCCCTGATTTTTACAACAATGTAGAAATTGTTTCTGCCGAAGAAAGAACTGAAATGGCCAAAGCACCATTCTCTCAAGCGGAATTCAATAAAGAAATGGGTGTTGATGAAGAATACGGTGAAGAAGGCTATTCTACTAATGAGCGTACATCTATTAGACCTACTTTAGATGTAAACGGAATTTGGGGAGGTTACATTAAAGAAGGCGCTAAAACCGTAATTGGATCTAAAGCCAATGCTAAAATATCCATGCGTTTAGTCCCTAATCAATCTTCGGAAGAAATAACAGAACTTTTCACCAAACATTTTAAAAGCATTGCGCCTAAATCGGTAAAAGTAAAAGTGACGCCTCATCATGGTGGCGAGCCGGTGGTTACACCTACCGACTCTATCCCTTACAAAGCTGCCGAAAAAGCTTTTGAACAAGTTTGGGGAAAATCACCATTACCAATGAGAGAAGGTGGAAGTATTCCTATTGTAGCTTTATTTGAAAAAGAACTGGGTATTAAAACCGTTTTAATGGGTTTTGGACTTGGTTCAGATGCCATTCATAGTCCCAACGAAAGCTATGGTATATTTAACTACTTTATCGGCATAGAGACAATTTGCGCCTTTCACAAACACTTTAGCGAACTAGCAAAGCAATAAATCAGCGGAAGAATCGTAATTTCCATAAAATCCAATACATGAAACTTAGAAGTTTTTTAACCCTTGTCTTATTCAGTTTATACTTTTTGCCTGCAAATGCACAATTTGGTTTTGGTTTAGGTGATGGCGGAACGGAACCTGCTCAAGAAGAAGCATCGCTTGGCGCCGAAGATTTAACAGCGTGGTCTATTAAGGTTTCAGATTCTTCCCCTTGTGAAGGCGATGAAATCACCATTACCATTGAAACTGAAATTGATCCAAAATGGTACATTTACGCTTCCGATTTTGACGTTAATTGTGGCCCAACATTAACCACAGTTGATTTTTCGGAAAGCAAAAACATAGAATTGATTGGTGCTTTAGAGTCTCCTGGAGCGTCTAAAAAGTACGACGATATTTTTGACTGTACCTATGGCTACTTTAAAAAGAAGGCCACCTTTACCCAAAAAGTAAAGATCACGGGTAAAAATGTTCGGATTAAAGGGGAAAGAAACTACCAGATTTGTACCATAGAATCGGGATTGTGCATACCCGGAGAAGGTTCTTTTGAACTGGAGCTAGACACAAAAAAAGATTGTGAAAAATCTACTTCTACCAAAGCACCCAAAATTACAATTGCAAGTTCACCGCCTTCAGAAAATGATTTTAAAGAGGAAGTTGTTGAAGAAAAAGCAGACACTGTAAAAGAAACAACTCCTTCTACCGCTAATAAAGAGCCGAAAGACACTTCGCATTTTTCATCGGCCAATTTAGATTGCCATTTAAATGCTAAAGGCTGGGATCATTTAGAAATAAACCGTTTTGACAAAGAAGCTTCCGAAAAACTAAACCTTTCAGAATATTTAGTTTTTATGTTGATTGCTTTCTTATCAGGTTTGGCTGCTTTATTGACGCCTTGTGTTTTCCCAATGATTCCTATGACGGTGACCTTCTTTACCAAATCATCTGGATCTAAAGCAAAAGCCGTTTCTCACGCTTTGTTTTACGGGATCTCTATAATATTAATTTATGTATTATTCGGTACAATTGTAGCTTCTATCAACGGACCGGGTTTTGCCAATTGGCTTTCTACCAACTGGATTCCTAATGTATTGTTCTTTGTGATATTTATGATTTTCGCTTTTTCCTTTTTGGGAATGTTTGAAATCACCTTACCCAGCAATTTTGTAAACAAAGTAGACGCCCAAGCCGATAAAGGTGGTCTTTTCGGTATTTTCTTTATGGCCTTTACATTGGTATTGGTTTCGTTTTCATGTACGGGACCAATTGTAGGTTCTATTTTAGTAGAAGCTGCCGGCGGACAAGTACTTAAACCAATATTGGGCATGTTTGCCTTCTCCTTATCTTTTGCTATTCCATTTACTTTGTTTGCCATTTTCCCTTCTTGGTTGCAAGGCTTACCAAAATCGGGTGGTTGGTTAAATTCAGTAAAAGTGATTTTAGGTTTCTTAGAATTGGCCTTAGCCTTTAAGTTCTTAAGTGTGGCAGATCAGGCATACCATTGGAATTTATTAGACCGTGAAGTATTCTTATCCATCTGGATAGCCGTATTCTCTGGGTTAGCCCTTTATTTACTGGGTAAAATTACCCTACCACACGATAGCCCTATGGAGAAACTGCCCATACCAAGGTTATTACTAGGAATCATTACATTAGCCTTTGTTGCTTACATGATCCCAGGTTTATTTGGAGCGCCTTTAAAAGCCCTATCTGGTCTTTTGCCACCAACAACAACCCAAGACTTTATTATTGAACAAGACAACAATAAGGACTTGGCTAGCGATTTATGTTTTGAACCCAGCTATAAAAACGAGCTTCATTTACCGCATGGCCTTACTGGATTCTACGATTTAAATGAAGCCATTTGCTGTGCAAAGGAACAAGACAAACCCATCTTCATTGATTTTACAGGCCACGGCTGTGTAAACTGTAGGAAGATGGAAGAGTACGTTTGGTCGGACCCAAGAGTGTTAAAAAAGCTTTCAGAAAATTATGTGATTGCAGCTCTATATGTAGACGATAAGGTAATTCAGTTACCCGAAAATGAAATCTATACGAATGAAAGCGGCAAGGAAATTAACAACCTTGGTGAACTTAACTTTGATTTAGAGTTGAATAAGTTTAAACAACAAGCACAACCTTATTATGTTTTACTGGGTGTTGATTACACTAATTCAACTTCAGAAAAAACTATTCTAAACGAATTAAATTCCCCTGTTAGTTATGATAATAACATAGAGAATTTCTTGAAATTCTTAGACAAAGGGATTGAAAATCATAATAACAAGGAATAGAAACACTTAACAAGAATATTTACAGTAATCAAAAAAATATACTTACTGCGGTAAAACAACACCCCTTGAAGTCTAAGCGAAAGCTTGAACGATTAATAAAATGAATTATAAAGATTATTAGATCTAAAAACAAAAATGCCCAAAGAGAACATTCTCTTTGGGCATTTTTTATAGTGTTAATTCAGTTCTAAAACGTAATAGTAGAATCTGTATTGGTATAATCTTTCGATCTATTTGTTTGTCTGTTCTTCTCTGCTTCTTTTTTAGCTCTACGAAGTAATATTTTCTCAACTAAACTTTCAAGAGGTCTTAACAACAAGGCTAAAACACCTTTAATACCAACGGTAAGTATTAAAATACCATTATCATCAAAATCATCATGAAAGTTACTGTCTGCCCAATCGTCTATATGGGGTTCTACAAAAGCCTCTACCACAATAAATATTACCATAAAGATAATTAAAACAATGGTTGCTGCTTTTCGCCCTACTTTGGCCTTAGTAAGGTCATCTAAGGTTTCTTGTAACTCTGCGTTTTTACCTTCAAGTTGATCGTTTACTCGGTTTATCTTCTTCTGTAACCGATCACTTACCTTAGTTATAAGCTTACTCTGGTCTACTAACTCTTCGTAGTGAAAATTAACCTCTTTAATATGGTTAATACACTCTTCTAAGGTCAGATTTTCTTTGTCAAGAAAAGCTTTAGAATCGGTTAAGACCTTAGCTTCCCTAGCAAATAAATTCTTCTTTTTATTAGACCTAGAGTTTTCTGTCATTATAAAACTAACAGCTCAAAAGGAGCTTCCAACAAATCGCTATAATCTTCACCTGCTTCCATCATATCTTCATCATTCTCGTCATAATACCATTTAACAAGAACGTCTTTGCTCATAGCATCTAGCTTATCTATTCTTTTAAGAATATCTAAAATGCATTTTGAAGAACTGGTATTAAAATAATCGAACTGAACGTGGACAACTGTTTTTTCTAACGGTTCTTCCAAGTATTGATCCAACCATTCATAAACTGGTTGGTAAAATTCTAAAGAATTTTCAGGAATGGACCTTCCTTTCATTTCTAATTTACCTGAAGCAGAATCGAAATGAATATATGGTGTTAAACTGGTTTCTTCTATAATTAATGATTCCATTGTATATAATCTTTAATCCCTGAGTATGGCAATTTCTAAATTGAAAAAAGAAATATGTTCGCTTGTGTTGTGGAAAGCATACTTCAACTTTTGTCCCGATTTACGAGCGATGTCTATAAAACCTAAACCGCCCCCACCTTTATCGGAAAACTGCTGATTATTTAGTATCTCTTTGTACAAACTTCTTAACTCCCCTTTAGAAACGCTATTTACTCGTTCTAATCTTTCCGTAAGAAATTCTACTTTAGATTTTTCCACATAGTTACCCGTACCCACGTAGTAACCATTTTTATCTTTCCAAATAAGCAATGATGCAGATTTGTATTCTTTGGAGTCCGGATTCACTTCATCTATATGATGTGAGAGGTTTTGCAAACCTTCCACCAATACATTATAAACTTTGCGTTTAATCTTAACGTCCTTTTCGTGATCTTCTAAATAGCTTTCAATAATGTCCAATACAGACTTTACCAAGTCAAAAGTCACATGACCTTTGAAGGAAAGCAGAACATTGTCGTTTTCTAAATTTTTGAAGTACTCAAAAATATTCACCATAACTACAAAAGTAATTCACAACTAAATTAAACATTTTAGTCAACATTGAAACTTTTTCTATGTTTAAACAAAGTACTCAAACAGAATTGGATCATTATTTAAGTACGTATATACTATACCATTGTCCCGCATCCTTTCGATTAAAGAAGTATAATCTTCTTTATATTTGAGTTCTACAGCTATTAAAGCAGGTCCGCTATCTCTAGAATTTTTCTTAGCGTATTCAAATTGTGTTATATCATCCGTTGGCCCCAAGACAGAATCTAAATATTCCCTTAAAGCGCCCGCTCTTTGCGGAAACTTAATCAAGAAATAGTGCTTTAAGCCTTCGTAAAGCAAAGATCGTTCCCTTATCTCTTGCATTCGATTAAGGTCATTATTGCCGCCACTAATGATAACAACTACGTTTTTCCCTACTATTTCTTCTTTATATTCATCTAAAGCGGCTACTGCTAATGCACCCGCAGGTTCAGCAACTATTGCTTCTTCGTTGTACAATTTAATAATAGTTGAGCAAACTTTCCCTTCTGGAACAGTAACAATATCGTCAATAATATCTTTAACTATCTCAAAATTTAAATCTCCAACTGTTTTAACAGCAGCGCCATCTACAAAAGAATCTATATTTTCTAAAGTAACTACTTCGCCTTTGGCTAAAGATTTTTTCATTGAAGGGGCTCCCGCTGGCTCTACTCCAATTATTTTTGTGTTTGGACTTACTGCTTTTAAGTAAGAACCAACTCCGGCAGCTAATCCGCCACCGCCAATAGGTAAAAACACATAATCTATGGTCTCATTAAGGTCCTGAAATATTTCTACACCCACCGTGGCTTGGCCTTCTATAACTCTAATATCATTAAAAGGGTGCACAAATTCTTTTCCTGTTTTAGCCACCTCTTTCATGGCGGCTTTATAGGCTTCGTCATAAGTATCACCCACCAAACGAATTTCTATATTGTCTTTACCAAACATTTTCACTTGGCTAATTTTTTGCCTAGGTGTTGTACTTGGCATGTAAATTACTCCAAACGTGTTTAGTTTTTCGCAAGAGTAAGCAAACCCTTGGGCATGATTACCAGCACTGGCGCAAACCACACCTTTATCTAGTGATTCTTGGGGCAAAGAAGAAATTAAATTGTAAGCACCGCGTAATTTATACGATCTAACAATTTGTAAATCTTCTCTTTTAAAATAAATATTGGATTTATACGCTTCGCTAAAATTGAAGTTTTTATCTAATGCAGTATGGGTTACTACATCTTTCAATTTCATACTGGTTTGCAGCACATTTTCTATTTTCACTTTCACCCTTCCCTCTTTTAAGAACTAAAAGGTAAAAATATTTCGGGCTAAAAAAAAGTTCTTAAATGGTATCGTAAGCAGAAACATAAGCCGAGTGCGTTTTAAAATCAATTAAATCTTCTTCCGATAAATTAGAAGTATGCACCATAAAGTTGACCTTGCTTTCTTTATTAAAGTTAGATATAAGTCCATTTTTTTTACTAGAAGACAATATTTTGTAATGCTTGCTTTCTAGGTCTGCAAAATACAAAGCTGCTTTTAATTGGTTTTCAAATAAAGCATGCTCTAAAACTTTGTAGAACTTATCTAAATGGCCTTCTTTTATATAAACACCTTCTATACCTAAAAACTGCAAGGTTTTATTGTTGTAAATGTTTTTTAAAACAGGCAATTTACTAAATATGTTCAGTATAAATTTCACTATAGAATTAGGCATATTTTCTAATTCCCACGCTGCTTTATGTACTTGTAAACCAGCTAAAATATCACCTTTTACCCGGTAGACTAAATAGTCGGAATTTTTATAAATATTCTTTACATGAAAGAAATTACTGTCTTTATATTCTGTCTTTAAGAACTCATCATATTCTTCTTTTTCACAACTACAGGTACCATAAACATGTTTGTGCTTTTTAGGGAATAATCTACTTATAGGCAAAACACCAATTTTACGAACGGCTTTAAAACCCAAAGCATTGGCAATTGAAAAAGATGTTTTATTACCTGTTTCAATTAAGCCATTAATTACAATCCCTTTGTTGCTAGATTCTATAATATGGCGAAATACTTTCTGGCAAAATGATTTTACAATACCTTTCCCTTTAAAAGATTGAGCTGCCGCAAAGTAACGTATGTAAACACCTTCCCTCTCTTTACCTTGGTTAAATAAGGTTCTTATATCGAAAACTACACAAGCCGCTAAATTTGTCTGAAAATATAAAGTAAAGATTCTTTGCCCCGTAGCAGGATCAACTTTTGTTCTTGCATTTTTATGCCGGTACCTGATTCCTTCGGCACCCCAAACAGTATTCATCAAAAGGCTCTCTACTTCATTGGTAAGGGAGTCCTCTTCGAATACAAAAAATCCGTCTTCAGAAAAAATTGTTTTTTTCATGTGTAATTAGCTTACTCTGAATTTGACGATTTTAAACGAACTTTCAAAGTATGATTTTACACCAATAAACTAAAACGTTACATTTCTAGAAAAGCATCAATTTGTCGATCAATTCTATTTATGGTGGTTTGGTCTGTTATGCCTTCTTCTAGTAAAATATTTTCTATACCGGGAATCCTTACTTTGTCACAACAAACGGTACAACCTAAATAATGCAGAACATCTGTAAAATGACTTAGGGCCAACACGGCGCTGTTACCGCTTGAAGAAATACCACTTAAAGCCGCCTTTTTGCCTTTTAATGTATTTGGATAAGGCAGGGCATCTATAAACGTTTTTAAAATACCCGGATAAGAGCCGTTGTATTCCGGTATAACAAAAACCACCTTGGTGGCTTCGTTCAAGACATGCAGCATTTGATTAAAGGACTCATTTTTACCATTATTTTCGTACAAAGTAGTATGTAGAAAATCGTCTGGAAGTTTTTCTAAATCTAACAGAGTACTTTCAACACCCTTTTTCTGGAATTCTTTCTGGTATATTTTTGCCAATTTAAAGGAATTAGCCCCTTTTCTGTTTGTGGAAGATATTATTGCAATCATTAACTAAAATTATTATTTAACTCTTTTTTATACTAAAAATGGAGCAATTCTTTTTCAATTGATTATTAAACCCAGAAACGTTAATAAGGTTATAAAACACCGCAAACTACAATCGCCATTCCCCCGAAGGAGGGGGTTTTAGCCATAAAAACAACAAAGCAACTTACTTTAGTATTGCCTAAATCTTTAACCATGAGATTCCCCCAACCAATTCTTTAACTTTTCCTTTTGTAATTCAGAAACACCTTCTGCAACGCTAAGTTTGGGTAAGCTGAAAAAAGCTACTTTTTCAACTTCAGGCCTTAAAGTATATTCTTTTTCTAAGCCCATTCTTTTAATTTTTATTACCGAAGAAGAATACTCCACTATTTCATCGCCAACACACAAACAATCTTTCACAGGGCTTTCAGGATCTACATAGCTAATCCGTTTATCTGGACTTAAAAGAACGCCTAGTTCATCGGTTATTTTTTCGGTATGGTTTTCATAATTAAACATTATGCCCAATTCTTGTAATTCTTTTTCTAATGCTGAAACAACATCCTCTAAGCCGTAATAATACTTTTCAGAAAACAAATCACCCAGTCCGTTTTGCAGTTTATTTATTGTGCTAATTATGTCATCATAAGTATATCCTTCTTCTAAAAATTCATGCCAAAGCAATTGCATTAGCTTATCTAGGGATGTGCCCTGTTTTCTTAATTTCAGGTCTAAAAGCAATGCCAATAAAGCTCCTTTAATATAGATGGATACGTGATTAAAAGGCGGCCCAGCTTTGTAACCATTAGCCCATAAAGAAATAGAAGACGCGACCATAGAGGTAGTTTTATAGGCAGGGTTTTCCAAATACCGTTTTAGATAAGTGTTTATTTCTTCTAAATATTCCTCTAGACTGAAAACACCCCCTCTTATTAACATTAAATCACCGTAATAGCTTGTAAAACCTTCTGTCACAAAACCGGTTGTATGGATTTGTTGTTTTGAAAAATCATACGGCACCATTTCTTTTGGACGAAGCCGTGTAACATTCCAACAATGGAAAAGCTCATGAGAAGACACACCCAACAACTCTTTATACCAATCGCCATTTATGGCTTTTTCAGTAGGGCCAATAGTAATTACGGTACAGTTTTTATGCTCAACACCGTGGTAAGTTTTATACGGTAATAGTTGTATTAAATAGGTAAACGTTTTAAACGGAAAAGAACCAAACAGTTCTTTTTGGGGAAGCGCCAACTTTGTGAAATCATCAATTAATCTATCTTCTGGTAATTCTATTAGTTCTGTATTATTTATGGCCAGCTGAAAAGTTGTTTCATTAATTTTAAAGGTATAAAACGCTAGAAACCTTGACGCTAAAAAAGGAGCATCTACCAATTCGTAATAACTGGACGCTACAAACGCATCTCCCGTTCTTTTTAAGGCTGAATAAACCTGAAAACCAGACGGGTAATCTATAATAACACTAACAGACTCTGATTCTTTACCCTTTATACAAGGTATAAAATTGATGAAATTAAAGTACCATTGGTCTTCATCTATATAAGAGCTACCGGCATTCATTTCATTACAAAATACTGTAAAACTCAATTTTAATTCTTTTTTACCCTGAAAAAAAGGCAGTTCAAAATCACTAATCGAATGAAATATTGGCTGAATTAAGCTGTTATTTAAAGCAAGGCTAACATTAGATATATTTGACATATAGTTCGTTTGTTCATACCTACCAGGCCGCCAAGTAGGAAAACTTACTAATGTGCCCGCGTTAATTAAAGCACGTATCTCAATAGTTACCAACTTGTTAGCAATATCTTTTAATCGAATAAAAACCTCCATACAACCTCTTACTTATATATTTTGGACTAATGAATAAATAAAAAATATAGCAGAAATATTTTTTTTATAACTTTCTTTTTCTGTTATATTGCGTACTGGAAAATTAACTTTTAAACCGATAAAAAAAACAAGATGAAAAAATTATTACTTTCAGCTTTTGCAGTAGCTTCTGCATTAGCAATGAATGCACAAGATGGAGGAATTTCTGAAACAGGTGTCTATGATGATTTCCTAAAAGCTTCTGACTATAGTGACGAATACTCGACAGTACAACCTGATAGAGACAGTACTTACAAAGGTATTTTCTGGTGGAATACAGACGCAACCACAGACGCAACATTCAGTGCCGAAAAAACTAGAGATAATGACGGTGTATTGCTTTATGACATTAACCAAGTTAAAGGCGGTTACGAGCCAATAGGCGTTGGTTTTGGTGATGACGAAAACGGTGATCCTTATACTATAAATTTAGGTGGAACTGATGAAAATGCAGCCTTGGTTTCATTTTCATTTACTAACAATAGTGAAACTACCGTTGAGTTTAAAGTAGCTATGACTGACATTAATGATATTCAGATTGGATTTGATAAATCTGCTTTGGAAGAGGATGATAACTTAAGCGGTAATCTTTACATGTATGAAATCGGAGCTACTTCTGAAGGCGAAGATCTCAATTTCGGGACAGCTATTAACGTTGTTACCACAGGAGCTACTGTAGATTTCTCTTATGATTTTAAAAATGCGATTTCAGCTGAGTATCAATTAGGTACAGGTGGTTGTAAAAATGTTGGTGCATTAGTTTGTAGTGGAACATGTTTTGATTATACTCAGGTAAAACAAATCACTATTACCGTAGTTGAAACAGTAAATGATCCAGATCAATGTTATGACAAAGAAGCTTTCAAAGGCCAAATTGCATTAAAAGAGTTTAGAGCTGGTGACTTTGTGACAGGTCTTTTTGACTTTGGTGTTTCTTCAAACGACTTTGAAGTTTACCCTAACCCAGCTACAGATAACGTTAACTTTGCAAAAAGATTAACTAACGTAGAAGTATACAACGCACAAGGTTCTTTAGTAGAAACTTTAGGTTCTGCTAACGCGCTTAACGTTTCTTCTTACGAAGCTGGTGTTTATTTCATCAAAGCTACAGAAGGTACTTCTAGAGTAGTTGTTAAATAATTTTCATTAATGCGATTACTTTGAGTAATCGCATTGATTTCAAAAGCCCTGCTGTGTATTCAGCAGGGCTTTTTTTTGTGCTAAAGATTACTTTCTTCATTTTTCTTTGTACTTTTAATACAATCATTAACATTTTTAACCATGAAAAAATTAAACACATTACTTTTATTATTTTCTTGTTCTTCTTTATTGTGGGCTCAAACTAATACCAAATGTATAGAGTGGGTAAAAGACGAAACGCCAGCAACTGATTTTAGTGCCACATATACTATTGGAAGTGATTTTATCCTTTATAACATTCTCCAACCAGCTAAGGAATATAACCCTATTGGTTTAAGATTTATTAGTAGTGATAAAACAGAAGACCAAGCTGTTATAGATATGAGTTATTCCGCTAAAGTCAGTTTTACTCTGGAAAACACGAGTACAATTCCTGTAGAAGTAAAAGTCCATTTAGAAGACATAAATGGTATCAAAATAGCTTATGATAAAGAAGTCATTGACAACAATGACATGAGTGAACTATACAAATATGAAATAGGGGCTACATCTACTAATCATTATGGTACTGAAGCTGGCAAAGTAGCGGTTGACAAATCAATAGACTTTTCTTATGATTTTTCTAATGCAATAGCCGCAGATTTTGACTTCAATCCTAATATCACTGAAAACCCTTATGGATGCAATAACAAGCCTACTCTATTATGCACTGACGGCTTATGTTTCGATTACAGCAAGGTTAAAAAAGTTTGTATTACAATTGTTAACAATACGGCTTTTAACGAAACTGAATGTTACGACAAAGAAGCGTTTAATGGCACGGTGAAGATAAGTGACATGAAAGTTTATGGACAATTTTATGGTGACTATTATGGACCATACCTATTTAATTATTGGGAAGAGTGTGATAAAATTTTATCCTCTAACAATGACTTAAAAAACAATTATGCACTAGAGGTATACCCAAACCCAGCTACTGAAGCCGTTCAGTTTTCTAAAATGTTAAACATTGTACAAGTATACAACGCACAAGGTTCTTTAGTAGAAACTTTAGGTTCTGCTAACGCGCTTAACGTTTCTTCTTACGAAGCTGGTGTTTATTTCATCAAAGCTACAGAAGGTACTTCTAGAGTTGTAGTTAAGTGATTTTCATTAATGCGATTACTTTGAGTAATCGCATTAATTACCAAAGCCCTGTTGATATAATCATCAGGCTTTTTTTGTGTTAAAATAACAGGCAGTTATCCCCAAACCTATAGCCCAATTTAAACTATGGGCTATGAGGTTGTAATGTTCTTAGATTGATTAAATAAGCCAAGTAAGAGCTATTATGTTTCTATATAATTGGATTTGGTGTTTTACTACACAATCAACTACTACGTCATCCCCTCGAAGGAGGGGATCCCACCATAGAAAAAACCGTAACTTGCTTTTACTCTACCGTAAACCTGCTACATTCCAGTTTTATTAGAGATGATAGAACATCTAGTCTAGCTAGATGATGACGTTCCATAGTTGGCATTTAGTTTTATTTTTTCGGATTGAAAAGAAATAGTATGACCAGTGCTTTATTCCTTCACTACCCTCTTAAAATAGGTGCCAAAGGGGGTGAAAAATTTTAATACATACGTACCCTTTTCTAAATCTTTGTACATCGCCTGTTCACCCTCAATAGTAGAGCTTTTTACTTCAACGCCATTTACATTCATTACCCGCACATGAACTTTATAATCGGTATGAATAGTTAAAGTATCTGTAAACGGACTTGGGTAAAAATATAAGCCCTCTCTAATTTCTACAGGAGTTTCTTTTCGGTCACTGAACTCTATATTTTCATTTCTTTCCTTATAAAAAGCATGGGTAAGAGGAACAGAAAAAGAAACCATTCCAACTAAAATTGATAAGCACAGTTTTCGGAGCATTTTATAATTTACCGCTTTTTAAGAAAAAATTCAGCAGTTCATTTCAAATAGTTTTAACTTTCCATAAAATTATAATTATGTACATTAAACAGATTCTTATTGTTTCGCTAGTTTTTATACTTTTCTCATGTGTGGGTACTAAAACCAAAGTAGAATCCTCTTGGGGCAATGAGAAATACGAAGAAAAGACATTTAGCAACATAGCCATTCTTGCGGCCATGAAATCATTACCAGATAATATTAATTTTGAAGCTGAAGTAGTTAATGAAATTAAAGCTAAAACTGATATTGAATGTATGGCTGGCTACAAAGTAATTACGCCAGATACTAATCTTACAAAAGAACAAATGAAGACGGCGCTAGAAAATCACAATTTTGATTTAGTGGCCATGTTTAAGCTGATTTCAGTAAACGCAGAAAAAAATTACAACCCACCTACTACTAGTTATACCCCAACCTATTATTATGGTTCTTATTTCGGTTATTATGATTATTGGTATCCTGCTTATAGAGTAACCGCTTCGGAAGGTTATTGGAGTGAAACAGATTTTTACATTATTGAAGTAAAACTTTTAGATCTTGCCACCGAAGAATTAGTCTGGACGGCTAAAACGAGTACCGCTGATCCTAAAAATTTTAAAGACTTAGCTGATTCTGTCACCGATGCTATGCTTAAAGCGTTAAAAAATAATAACAACCTAAAAAAATAAGGCCTAAAAAAAGTAGAGCCTTAACAACTCTACTTTTCACTATTTATTTTTATTTCCTATTAGAAAAGACGTGCCTTTCTGCATGGTATGAAGACCGTACTAAAGGTCCCGATTCCACATAGTCGAATCCTTTTTTAAGACCAATCTCTTTTAACTCCTCAAATTTATCGGGGTGTATGTATTCAATAACTTCGTGGTGAAGTTTTGTAGGCTGTAAATATTGACCTAAGGTTAATACATCTAAACCGTTTTCCAATAAATCATCCATAATAGCATGGATTTCTTCATCGGTTTCACCTAAGCCCAGCATAATTCCAGACTTGGTTCTTTTACCGTATTCTTTAATGCGTTTAATCTCTTCTAAAGAACGTTCGTATTTAGCTTGTGGACGTACTCTACGATAAAGGCGCTTCACTGTTTCCATATTATGTGAAACAACTTCTTGCCCCGCACTAATCATAGTTATTAGCGCATCCCAGTTCCCTTTCACATCTGGTATTAACGTTTCAATAGTAGTTTCAGGGCTAGATTCTTTTATTAAACGAACCGTCTGGTGCCAGATCTCTGCCCCCCTATCTTTTAATTCATCTCTGTTTACAGAAGTTAAAACAGCGTGTTTCACTTCCATCAACTTAATAGATTCCGCCACACGTCTTGGTTCGTCTTCGTCGTACTCAGGCGGTCTGCCAGTAGAAACGGCACAAAACGTACAACTACGCGTACATACGTTGCCCAAAATCATAAAGGTAGCTGTACCTTCACCCCAACATTCCCCCATATTAGGACAATTTCCGCTTCGGCAAATGGTATGTAGTTTATGGTCTTCTACAATTTTATTTACCTTCCTGAAATTCTCCCCAACAGGTAATTTCACACGCAACCAGTCCGGTTTACGGTTTGGTTTTGGTGTATCTTTATTTATAACGGGAAGTTCAATCATAGTCTACAAAGTTATGCTTTGAAGCGTTAAAAACCAATTTACCTTTTATTAATACAGAGGAAGAACACAAAGATTCTTTTAGCTTGGCACACTACCAGATAAAAGTATATTTTTGAACCTTGTAATTAACTAGCATACTACATGACTGACTTATTAGCCATTGTTTGGAATATAGATCCCGAAATACCTTTTGTTAAAGAGCTATACCCTATACGCTGGTATGGCGTTTTATTTGCCTTAGCTTTTATTTTAGGGCAACGATTAATCACAAAGTATTACAAAAGCCGTGGTTTAGGAGAACAAGAAGTAGACAAACTTTTGATTTATTCTGTTGTAGGTATTGTTCTGGGAGCACGTTTGGGGCATTGTTTATTTTATGATCCACAATACTATTTATTAGAACATCCTTTAGAAATTTTTATGATTTGGAAAGGTGGTTTAGCCAGCCATGGTGGTGGTTTTGGTATAATGCTAGCTCTTTACTTTTACTTAAAAAAACACCGCGAAGTAATCCCCAGTTATTTATGGTTAACCGATAGGGTTGTTATTGCTGTAGCGTTGGCCGGTTTTTTGATTAGAACAGGTAATTTAATGAATTCTGAAATTATTGGAAAACCTAGTGATGCGCCTTGGGCCATTGTTTTTTCTAAAAACACCGAATTAAATCTAGAAGAAAGTTTTAGTGATAAAATAGAGGATGTTTCTATACATAATTCCGGTGATTATGTAATAGAAAACGACTTCAATTATCCTATTTTAGATGTTGTAGTTACCTTAGAGCCTAGTTATTTCCATGCGGATACTTCTATGATTTCTGCGTTTATGCAACAACAAATATTTTGGGCATTAAATCACACCAATCCAGCTGATCAACATTTACTATTAAATTCACAGAGTACTCCTATTATAACGAACAATAAGGTGCAATTTAAGTGCTTAGGAGTGTCTAGACATCCAGCTCAATTATACGAAGCCTTAACTTGTCTACTATTGTTCTTTATCATTCTAGGATTATTTAAAAAGTACAACAACAATCCACCTGAAGGCAGAATGTTTGGGTTATTTTTAACATACATTTTCACGCTTCGTATTCTATACGAATTTCTTAAAGAGAATCAAGTAGCTATGGAAGACGGATGGGCTTTAAACATGGGGCAAATACTTTCTATACCTATGATATTAGCGGGGCTAATCTTACTACTTCGGAAAACGCATAGAACTAAAGAAATAGAAAAGTAAAAACTCTTATTCAAAATACTGCTAGTAACGGAAAAACACACCTGCTTACCGTGCAAAATCAACCCCTTTTGAGCGTTTCTTAGGGAAGTAATTGTAGCATTAAACGTTCTAAAAAGCTATAATTAGAAAACCATCTCATTACCCTAAACATAATTGTTTGGGGTATTTTTTTGCTCTTATTCTTGCACCAAAAAACTTACAGCTACCCCATTAGTAATTTTAAATTTGATGATAACTTTAGTAAAATCTAGCTACGAAGTTAACAGTGGAAAACCCTACTAGCAGACACACTAATATGGACAGTACCTTTATCCAGTATTAGATTAAAGTAAAACAAGAGGCATCAGTAAAAATCCTTATAAAACAACAAAGGCTACTCAAATGAGTAGCCTTTGCTATTATATCGATATTATATACTTAGAACTTAATTTTTATAGTATAAGCTCTTAGCATTTTTGAATGATCTAGATAAGAATGAAGTCCAAGGGAATTCAGGCTCTTCTAACTCGGTACTTAAGGCACCAATCATAATCTTAAAATCACCATCTTCAGTAACTCTTTCGTATTTGTGAGCAGATTGCTCGTAAGAGATGAAAGATAAATCACCTTTATCAATTTCAAATGTTACTGTCTTAGATTCACCCGCTTCAATTGATATTCTTTCGAAATCTTTAAGACGTTTTAATGAAGGCGTAATAGTAGCATACATATCTCTTGTATATAACTGAACAACTTCTTCACCAACAACATCACCTGTATTTGTTACAGTCACAGAAGCTGTAACTACATCATTACCCGTTAATGTATCTGCACTTAAAGTGAAATCACTATACTCAAACGTAGTGTAACTTAAACCGAAACCAAATGGCCATTGCGGTTGAAAACCAGTATCTGTAAATACACCAACTGCTTCTTCAACATTTCTTTCTGTCCATTTATGGTCATAAGCAACAACATCACCTGCATATTTAGGGTACGTGAATGGTAATTTACCACCTGGGTTATAGTCACCAAACAGAACGTCAGAAATTGCATTTGCCCCTTGGCTACCTGGGATGTAAGCGTGAATCACACCATCAACATCACCAACAAAAGAAGAAATAATTCTTGGTCTACCTTCAACCAATACCAAAATTACTGGCTTACCAGATTTAACAGCTTTTTTAGCTAAAGCAATTTGTCTGGCGTCTAATGTTAAGTCTCTAATTGAACCTGGAGATTCAGCATAAGCATTTTCACCTAAACATAAAACAATGGCATCTGCACCAGCTACAGAAGGTAATTCGTAGTTAGCAGCAGCTTCGTAATCTTCAACTGATTTACAAACTACGCTACCGGCACCTAATTTAGCTTCTAATGCTTCTTTAATAGTTAAAGTAGATTCTGGGTATAAGCTTAAGATTGAATCTTTAGTTGCTTTAGCAAAATCTTCTCCTTCAGCCTTAGGACCTAGAACAGGATCTCCTGTACCTAAAATCTTAGCTTCGGACTGAGAACCTTGCCAAGTATAAGACCAGCTACCATGTAAAGAACCTAAATTATTTGCGTTAGGACCAGCAACAACAATTTTAGCACCTTTTTTAAGCGGAAGAACGTTCTCTTCGTTCTTTAATAAAGTAATTGTTTCTCTAGCCGCATCTAGTGCATTTTGCTTGTATTCCTCTTTACCGAAATTAGCAATAGCTTCTTCTTCAACATAAGGATTTTCAAATAGACCTAAATCATATTTTAATTGAAGAATTCTTCTAACTGAAGTATTAATTCTTTCCATTGGTACGTCACCATCTTCTACTAATTCAATAAGTAGTTTAGAAAATTTAAGATCGTGTGGCGTCATACTCATGTCTATACCTGCCATTACAGAAATTTTAACGGCTTCTTTTAAAGTAGAAGCTACATTATGTCTTTCATGGATTCTATTAACATCTTCCCAGTCTGTTACTACAACACCTTTAAAGCCTAACTCGCCTCTTAGTACATCTGTTAATAAGTACTTTGAAGCATGAACTGGAACACCATTTAGTTCACCAGAGTTAATCATTATAGTTGAAGAACCTGCTTTTACAGCCGCTCTAAATTGTGGCAAATAATATTCTCTTAACTCAATTTCCGGAACATAAGAAGGAGTTCTATCTCTACCCGATCTTGATGCAGAATAAGCTATAAAGTGTTTCATACAAGAAGCTACTGCTGTAGGCTGGTCTAAACCATCTTCCTCGTAAGCTGTAATGGCAGCAACACCCATTTTTTCTATTAGTAAAGGATCTTCACCAAAAGTCTCTGGGAATCTAGGCCATAATGGGTTTCTTCCTAAATCTAAAACAGGATCAAAATTCCATCTTAGACCAGATGCTCTAGCTTCTTTAGCCGTTACTTTAGCACAAAGTGCAGCATTTTCGGGATTCCAAGAAGCAGCTGTACCAATGTTGTGTGGAAACAAAGTTGAACCCAATGTAAAGGTTACACCATGAATGGCATCAATACCATAAATAACTGGTATTTTGCTTCCTGTAGACATTGCTTTATCTTGTATTTGCTTAACAATACCATGCCATTGCTCTAATGTATAAGCATGATTAATAGCGTTAAGTATAGACCCCACTTTATATTTACCAATAATAGTGTCTAATAAAGCAGGATCAATATTCCCTATGTTATTATCATAACCGCTACCGTTACCTGTATAAAGTAATGTGTTTAGGTTTAACTGAGTCATTTGGCCAACTTTCTCTTCTAGAGACATCTTAGCTAATAACGCTTCTATTTCAGCACCATGCTCTGATTTTTCTTCAGAAGATGTGTTTTTTGTTCCTTCTTTTTCTTCTTTGTTGTTATTGTCTGACTTTGGGCTACATGAAAAAATAGCCAAAAACAAAGAACATATAACAAATAAATTAATACGACTCATTTCCGTTTTTACTTATTATTTAACTAAGATTTCTACTTTATTAGATCCTTCTTTAATTACCGCATTAGTAGTGTATTCTTTACCATCTACAATTGCAGTAATTTTATAATCACCTTTAAAGCCATTTACCTTTGCTTGTCCATTTGAAGAAGTAGTAACATCTTCATTAGTCCACCATTGGTTGTATACTAAGTCTTTATGAACTTTAGCAATTTTCTTTTCTTTCCAGTCGGCAGTATACCAAGCAGCATCTGGTCTCCAGTGAGATTTCTCCCAGAAACCCCAGCTAATAATACCTGTAAAAGAAGGATGAGAATAAACCAAAGTATAGAAGTCTCTCATATAATCTGCTTGCAACTCTTCATCTTTAGTCCAGATATCAAGCTCAGTGATTTTTAATTCAAGATCTAATTTTTCGAAACGAGTAAATATCTCCCATAATTTCTCAGGAGAAGTTAACGCGGTTTCACCAAAGTGACCTTGGAAACCTAATCCACCAATTGGTGCATCATTTTTCTTAAGATACTCTGCCCATTCGTAAAGGTTATCTTGTACATTTCTATTCACACCACCATCAATTAAGAAACGAGTTTCATTAATGTATAAAGTAGAACTAGGATCACCTTGTCTAGCTGTTTTAAACCAATCAATTACGGCCTCTTTACCTAAGATATCCATAAACTGATGGTTGATGTAAGGCTCATTCATTACATCCCAGTTAATTACTCTACCGTTCATTGCTTCGGTAACTTCTAAAGTATGGTCAATTAACAAATTCTTAAGACCTTCTTTATCATTATTATCTATATATGGCTTAGCAGATTTTGTATATCTAGTACTTGGCCAAACACAAGCATGACCTCTAATTTTAATACCCCAGCTAATTAAAGTGTCGGCGGTTTCAAAAACTTGGTCTAACCTATTTTCGCTTTTGTACTGCTCCCACATATCGTGTTTGTTAGCATTTTCAAAAGTTACAAGGTTAAAGTTTTCCTTAACAACTTTTCTGTATGCATCACCATTAGGGCCTGGATTAGAAAATGCAGGACGGTTTACAATGTTACCAAAACCAAATTCATGGTTGGTCATTTCAACCTTAACTTTAGCATTAGGAACTACCTCTCCTTTTTTGTTTTTTACAACAATTTCTAAATCCCCTTTTCTGTATTTTTCAATACGATCAAGTGCTTCTTTTCTCCAAGCGGCATCTTTCTCTCTACCTTCATAAGTAAATTGAGTACCCGGTAATTCATCCTCAGAAACAGAAGAACCAAAGTTGGTAATTCTTACATCTGCAATCTGTAACGTTTGGTGACTATACCCCAAAGCGAAGGCTACAGCAGCTTCACCTTTAGCATAGTTTTGAAACTGAGCGCGGAAAGGAATTCTGTATTGAACCCATTCACTACCGGCTAATACGTTTACATCTGCTGACTTTAACCACGGTGGTCCATTTTGTTGAAGATAAACTCTAGTAAAACCTTGGTTAGATTCATCTCTAGAACCTAAACATTTAATCCAAAAGGTTATGTAAACTAAATCATTCTGGAAAACAGGAAAATCAATAGGGCAACCAACTTCAACATCCCAATCGTTATAAAACACATCGTGTGTTTCTACTTCAACGGCAGTTTTAAAACGGTCTACTTTAATAAATTTAGAAGAACCTTTGCCTTTATTGATTCCTTCTCCGTAAGCTTTATAACGTTCTGCCATAAAACCGTCTTTCATTACTGGTGTAGCGTATCTAAAATTAGATGCTTCTACAGACGGATAAGCTTTTTCAGCTTCTTCTCTAAATTCCTTGAAGTTCTTATCCTGAGCCGTTAAGCTCAGTGATAAGAATCCAAAAACTATATATAATATATGTCTCATGACTATTTTGTTGTTTTATAGTTCTTTTAACCTAGTAAACCATTCTTCGGGCAACTGATCAATAGAAACAGCTTCAACCTTATCTATGAATACTTTACCTGTATAATTTTTCTTTCCAGGTTCAACATAGATTCTAATTTTATTAATTGAACCTGCATTAACTACTTTCATTTCAGGAATACGTTGGTAGAAGTTATTCTTCAACTTAATATAATATTCCCCTAGCTCGGCACCACTAAGGATTTCTACTTCCTGAGGACGAGCATTAGTAACGGTCCCAAAATTGTCTACCATGTCAATACGTATAGAAGGATTTTCATTCTGGCCAATCACAGCAGCTCTAGCAGTAACTTTAAGGTATTCTAAATCGTAGAAGTCTAAAGGTTTGATGTCTTTTTCTACATATTCAAAACCAGCACCCACTTTACTACAATTCAACTCCATTATTCCTTGAGCATTAATTATCTCTAAATTTGAAGAAGTTGATTTCCAACCTTCAACAGAATTGAAATCATCAATTAAAGAGTAAGCTTCGCCTTTAGGCCATTCAGGCTGAAGACCCGGTTTAGCTCCCCAAAGGTTTCCTCTTTTCTCTTCTTCTTCTAACGGAAGTTTCTGAACGAAAGCTACTTCTTTTACAATAACATCCCCCGTAAAGTTAGACTCACGGTTCATGTTAATAAAGATAATAACACGGTTAACTCTTTTAGGATCAAAATCACCTTGAGAAGAGTACAAGCTATTTTCCCTACTGTCTTTAAAAACACTGTAATAGTCTTTGTAACCAGCACCACCAACTTCCATTTCAACCATGTTTTGGGCATCAATTAAATCAGTAGAGTTCTCATTCACATCAATAAAACGAGCCATTATATTAGTATACTTAACGGGGTCTTTAGACTCTGCTTTTGCTGTAATTCTAATAATTGGATTTTCACTAATATCAACCTCTCCGAATACACGACCAAAACAATCCCATTGTCCATCATTGATATGAACATTCAAGGCCGATTCGGTTTCGTGTTTTGTTACCGTTACTTTTTCCTTCTTACAAGGCCACCACATACCTACATCACCAGCAAAATCATCAATCACTATATCCGTAGATACAATTCCTGAACCGTCTTTGTTGGCCATTACATAAATTTCTTCAATGTAAAATGTACCGTAATAAGGCTCCCCCCCAGGGTTAATAAACATCTGAATTCCCGCAATAGCAGATTGATCTACTTTTGCATTGCTAGGATAAGTCTGAATAAACTTATGGTTAAAGTCAAAATAATAATACGCATAGTCTCCTTTTCTAATAGTATTCACTACTGGAGAACCATTGGTTTGATTATCATTTACGTCTTTTAAGTCAATTCTTAAATCGGGTAGATCTTCGGTCTTTTCATCAAGTTTAACACGTACACGTAAGACAGGTGCGCTTGTAAAATCTAATGGGTCAAAACTTCTACCGTATAATTCGTAGTTGGGCCCAGCACCGTTAGAAGTTATTTTCATTTCTGAACCTCGCTTCATTAACTTTATTTCTGGAGAAGACCACCATTCACCTATACCTGCTCTAAAGTCGAACAGTATACCATCTTTTAATCTTTCATAAGAAAAACCACTAGGTTTATATATAGGTGTATCATTCCTTGTTTCTAGTGTTATAGGCTCTAAACCAATACAGCCTGCAACAAATAGAACCGTACTTATAAAAAAGTACTTATATAATAAATTCTTCATAGTTCCTTAATATGTTAATTGAGGATTAAATGGTTTATCGTAAGTTATAGTCACATAATCAACTGCCACCTCAATGTTACAGCCAGACCCTACGCCTTTATTACAAAGTGCTTCAAACCCCATTCTTTTAATCTGACTTGGCACTAATTTACCTGGAGAACTTTGACCAGTGTTTTCAAGAGCTAAGTCAGATAACTTAATTTTAACTAACTGCCACCCTTTCCAATCAATCTCAAATTCTTTGGTAAACTCATCCCCTTTAATTCCGTAGAATTTAACTTTTAAAGCGGTATTTTGATTGCCATTACTATTTACATAGAAATTAACCCAAATATCTTCTAATTCTTTAGTTGGATCTATTCCATATAATACAGGGTCATGATTAAAACCACCAACAAAAAAGTTACCCGGTTCATCTGAATAATCTTGACCTTTTAGCATAAAATAACCTACACCATTTACCGCTTGTAACATGTCTGTACCGCAAGCATTATTTTTATTACAATCTGATGTCAGATTTAGTAAAAGCATATCCCCCACAAATCTCTTCATTTCTGTTTTCAGTATCAAAAAACTTATTCCAAGCTTTTATTAGTGCCTGAGAGTTAAGTGATAATTGCTCTGAACAAAATGTTACCACACCCCTTGATCACTTGGCTCAACGTAAGGCTCAAAATCAGCAATTAAAAGAAAAGAAGAATCTACTCTTTGCTCATCTATAAAAAAGCTTTGAGTATAAGAAGCTACCTCTGTGCCCAGTATAGTTAATCTTGCAACACAAGAATCATTTTTACTGAAATAATAAAGATTGTCAGAATCTCCGTACCATTTAACAGCTGAAGAATCAACATACATACCAAATCCGGATAGTTTTTCATTGCTCCACTTGTAATATCTAGTATATCAACATACCAAGTAGCCGCTTCACTAATAGAACCCTCAAAAGCAACGTACTCTTTAGTAAAATCAATGTTTACTGAATTTGGGGTAACATTACCTTTGTATCAACAACAAAATATTTAAGAGAATCTACTATTGCTGAACTAGCAGAACCAGATTGGTATTTTGAAAGCGTAGACGAATCATAGCCCTTTTTACATCCCAACAATACAAGGGACATAAAAAGGCTAGTTGTTAGTATTAATATATTTCGTTTAGACATACCTATTAAAATTTCATGAAGTAGTGTATAAACAATTGATTTTGTGAGTAATCTAAAGGAAGATTACCACCTGCAGTTGTCATACCACCTTTAATGTTTACTTTATTATAGTTAGCAATAATAGCTGCATTCTCGTTAAAACGGAATCTTAAGCCACCAGACACAATGTCTTGCTGAGTATCAATATCTAATGTAGTAACTGCTGGCAAAGGCGTGTTGAACTCATCATAATGCTCGTAAAACTCATTACCTTCACTTTTAAGAGATTTATAACCTACAAGCAAATCTAAGTTTGGTAAAAATTCTAATACCAATCCAGCATCAATTAAATTAGACTTAAGATCAATTTTATCCGCACCATCCTCTTGAAGTATTTTCAGAATTATAAGAGGCAGAAATAGTTAACATTTTATCCCACTCTAATAACTTACCTAAATACAATGCCCCACCTGCTCTAATTACAGAGAATTTTCTCTTTTCTCCAGTTAAGGATAATAAAGCCTCTTGTTCTTCCAACATTTGGTACTTAACATCAACTTCGTATCCTTTTTCTTCATTACCAATACCAGCGTCTACTACAATACCTTGTCGGTTAGGTGTGGCTTCTCCATAAGGGGTAGCGTTACCATAAATTGGATTAAATTGTTGTAATTGACCACTAATATTTCTGTAATAGATATTTTGTTGTGTATATCTGTCATACAAATTAGCTTGTCTAAATGAGGCCATTGGATTACCGCCAACTACTAAAGGTACTTCAGAGAAAACACTAGTTGTTTGGTAAGAAGTAGAATTCACATCCCAAGTTTCATTGTATCTCATTGATTGTGCTGCTGCACTTCTAAAATCTTGTGATACCATTTTATAACCTGCGGTTAATTTAAAGGCTAATGGTTTATTCTCGTATCCCACTTTAGCATCTACTATAGAACCACCGTAACTTTCGGTTTGGTTAGCACCTACATCTTCATACTTAAAGCTTGAAGAACCAACTTCACCCATAACCAAAACATTCATGTTCTCATTAAGAGGAAGCGTTACTTTGGGAGCTACAGTTCCAACAAAGTTTGTTAAATTCTGTTGTTGAGTAGATATTTCTAAATCTGAAAAATAGGTAGTGTTGAAACCTAATGAGAAAACATCGCTTTGTTTAACATCAACATTTCCACCAAAAAGAATTCTATCGGTAGCTCCAATTTGGTTGTACGGATTAGTTCTTACAGCAAACGCTTTGAACGCTATATTATCTATTCCTTTTTCAAAAAGAACTTTACCTTGAAAATCCACACCTTGTAACCTCCATGTGTTTTTATCTGTGATGAAGTTCTCGTATTCTAAAATACCTCTTCTACCTTTAAAGATATCAGATTCGTATTTGGTCATTGTAGAATAAGAGTTACTTAAGGTATAAGAACTTAAGCCTAAATCTATATCACCAATTTTGTATTTAATCCCTTTGGCTATTATACCTTCTAAGTATAACTGACGATAATCTAATGATACACCCGCACCATAAAATCCACCAAACTGATTTTTAGCTCTTAAAATGAAATTGGCTTTAAAACCACCTTCTCTTTCTAGGTTCATACCCATATCGAAAAGTTGGTATCCACCAACACCTTTATTTACAATAGAGTCTTGCTGCTCTACTACGTCGCCTTCTAATTTATCACTTGTAGTCAGGGCTCTACCTAAACCTTCAAGATAAAATGTTGTTTGAGCTTTTGCCCCTGCAAACACTGCCCAAAAGGCGAAAAATAATATTATTCTTACTTGCTTGTTCATCTTCGCGCTTTATTTAAAAGAATACTTTTAATTCTATTGTTGTTTCTGTTCCTGTAAATCTGTCTTTAACAAAGTTGACATCGTCGTGGTGCATCCATCTATGACGTAAATAAATACCTGCATAATCTGCAAAGTCATAATCTAGACCAACGCCAATACCGTAACCATTTTGATCAAGTGGTTTTCTATTGTAATTAGATAAAGTAGTTCTGTTATTAGCAATATTTCTTTCCATCTCATACATCGCTACAAAAGAAACTCTTTTTGCTAATTCTAAGAAACCGATCGTTTGATTGTAAAACTGTCTTAAGAAAGCATCCTCATTAAATGTCCACATAACGCCTTCTTGGATAGATGCGTAGGTAGAGAAATTCTTAAGAATTAATTGCTTACCGAAAATATTTGTCTTAAAACTTAAGCTTAAATCAATGTTACTAAACCCTTTTCTATAGTCAGTAGAAAGCCCATTTTGTGCATCTGTAATGCTAATGAACTCGTATGATCTACGAAAGATGTTTTTAACCCGGCTGTATGGGCCTGAAGTTTGTACCCATGGATTAAATCTAGATCTTGAAAAAGCATTTGCTTTGTGTTGGAAAGTAATGGTATCGTATATATTCTTATTTTCCTGACTTACAGCTAATGCAAACTCTATATGAAACTGCTCACCAATAGACTTACCCGTACTTATTGAAGCACCCGTACGGTTATTGGTCACCTGTCCGGTTTCTTGCAATGGATTAATAAACAAAGTAGTTTGGTAATCGGGGTTAGATATAGCCCCACCACCAGGTGCATTCACATTTGAGTTAAGTGAAGAACTTACATTACTTACCGCATTGTGATCTATACTAAACAACTGAATATTTAATGGTAAAGGACTTTTAGATTCGGGTATATTAAAGCGTACAATAGAAGCTAAACCCCATCCCTTATCATTATTAGGCACATCCAAATGACCAGCACCTAATTCAACATAGGCTTTCATTCCATCAATATTGAATTCGGCATCCCCTGTAATAATCTCTCTTTTATCTCTAATATCAGATTTAGTAGTATAATAACCCGACTGGTTATAATAGTTTAAACCTAAAACTACGTCCCCTAAAGAGTTATAAAGTCTACCGGCTACTAATTGCGAAGGATAAAAATCTGCTAAAGCTTGTTGAATACTATAATTACTTCTACCATACATGGCTATAAAACCAAAATTATACGGTAAACCATCACCAGAAAACTGAAAACCTTGCATGGCAATGTTTCCGTAAGATTCACCACCAAGGTTTACACTAGCATTAAAGAAGTCGTTATATTTCTTCATAGAGTTAGTATACCAGTCCCAAGGTAATCTATCAAAGTTATCTGGTCTGTATTCTGGATTGGCTAAGGTTAATGGGCTTAAAGATGTCCAAAGAACACCACCACCAGCTCTTAACTTAAACAAACCATAATCGGTATTTAACTTAGCGTTAAAATTCAATAAATCTCTAACGTTAAGTGTTTTAGACAAAGAATCTGGAGCCCCATTAAAGGTGTGAAATAAAGCATAACCAATACCAAATTCAAAATTCTTAGTTGGTGCCGCTTCTATTTTAATATCCAAAAATGGTTGACCAGTACCATTAGCTGCACCAGCACCTGCTAAAGGGTATGATGAAAACTCAAGGTTTTTATCTGCCGACTGCATATCTTCATATGACTCGTCCATTTCTCTATAAACCGCAAACATACGAGCACTACCCGATACCTTTATCCTTCCTAAAAAGGGAAGTGAATCTGTCTCTAAAGGAGCTAATCTAGTTCCTTTCTTCTCTTCTAATGTTGAATCTTGTTCTTCAGCAAAACTATCTGCAAAAGCAAAACAAGAAAAAACAGAAAAAGATACTATCAATAGTAATTTTCTTAGCATCATCATTTATCAATAAATCCCTTTTCCTTTACTTATACTTACATGGTCTACATAAACCCGTACTGGACCAATGCCTGCTGCCCACTCTTCTTCAGCTGTCACACCATTTAACAGTTGATTCTCGCAGCATCTACTCTAGAATCTGAAAACGTAAACTGAATGGCGTTAAAATCCATTAAATTCTGATCCTTAAATCTAGTTCCAAAACCAAAATTATCTGAAAAATCAGACAATTGTATACTTATTGCCATGCCATTCCCCATTTGCTTCCATTGTAGTACATACCTTGTGTTGTAAACTGTTGGTTTTCACCGTTAGAAATATTATAAGCCCACCATTCGCCAATTTGAGTAACTGGATTCACCAAATAAATACGAATCATTGTTGGGTCATCACCATTTCTATTAGGTGCACTAACAGAATCTGCTTTGTACATAGAAATTTAAATAGTAAATTTTAGCTCCTTTTTCTGAAACTACTGGCGAATCTTCTTCAAAATCAACTGGTGTATTTGGATAATTTGCTAATGAAAATGGAAATGGAGTATCATTATCATTCATTAACTCATTTCTAGACCGAACTGCACCAGCCCATCCGTCGGTTGCTTTACCACCAATTGCCCCTTTGGGAACATCATTATACACATAATTACCTCCTCCTGGAGAACTAGGCGTACCATATTTACCTTGGCCAATACCACTTGTAGCACCTACCGGAGCTTCCATCTCCCATTGGCCTGTTGTAAAATCGATGCCAGCGTAAGCAGGCCTAATACCACCACCATCAAAGTCTCCTAAGAATAGAATACCTTCAATATTTGTTCTTCTTTCATCACCTGCTACTACAGCTTCTAAGGAATCTATAAAAGAGATGGTTTCTCCATCTTTTAAATCAACCCTAACTGTACCGCTTGAGTAATCTGAAGGAACAATAAACTTTATTAACTCTGGCGAACTCACGTTTTCTAATAAAGAAACCTGTGTGCCATTTAAATAAACAGTGGCTCCATCTAAGGCAGTACCGGCAATCTCTACCGTATCTGTCCCCGGAAGCACGTACCATGGCGAGAAAAATTCTGCCGAAGGGAAAATTGGCTTTTCTTCTGGATCCCTCTTCTTGCATGAGAACAAGAGAAAACCACTGATACTCAGCAAAATTGTTGTTTTAAATAGTGATTTTAAATTCATCTGTTAAAGATTTCGTTTAAGCGTTTTACTTGTGCACTTTTCTTAACGCGACAGCAATTATAACCCTTTTCAAAGAAAAAACACTTTGATTGAACTATTAATTTCCAATTTTATTCTCTTTTTTTGAAGAAAATTGAACTTTTATTTGGAGAGACAATATAGCCGCGCTTAATAATAGCAAAAGCCTCAAAAAAAAAGAAACTTTATTTTGTTTGAGGCCTTATTATCGTCTTTAAAAAATTAATGTATTAGGGTATCTCGTAAATATTTGTCCCTTTACTTATACTCACTTCATCAATATAGACCCTTATTGCTCCGTCGGCTTCTTCTATTTCTTCATCAATTGACGAATTCACTCTAGAATCAGCAAAATTGAATTGTACTGCATTAAAGCTTTTTAAATCAGCATTCTTTAATGGGGAATCAAAACCATAGTTAGATTTAAATTTATTTAGCGGAATACTTATTCCATGCCATTCTTCATCGGAAGGCATATTAATTGATGGTTCAGAAATATTATCTCCGTTAGAAATAGTAAAAGCAAATTGATCTTCTAGTTTTAAAGCTGGATTAACCAGAAAAACCCTAATTTCTGTTGGGTTTTCACCGTTCCGGTTAGTTTCCAAAACATCTGACTTATAATAAAAGTTAAGATAATAATCACTCGCGTTTCCATCAAAATCAACGGGTGAATTGGGGTAATCAGCAAAACTGAGAGGAAATACAGTTTCATTATCATTCATTAATTCGTTTCTAGTATTTAATTTACCCGCCCAACCCGAAGTTGCAACGCCACCAATTGCGCCATCGGGCACATAGTTATAATAATAATTACCACCAACAGGTGAAGAAATCCCATTGTAATTAGAGCCAATTCCATATTCAGAACCTACTGGTGCTTCAGTTTCCCAAGAGCCTGTAGAAAAATCAGAACCAATAGTAGTTGGACGAATACCACCACCATCAAAATTAGACAACAATATAACACCTTCTAAATCTGTTCTTCTAGAATCATTAACAGGAACATAATGTAATGAATCCGCAAAAGTAAAACTCTCCCCATTGGGATAAACCACTTTTATTACCCCACCATCTAAACCTTCAGGAACTAGAAATGTAAGTGCCCCATCAGTGTCTAATAATCCAACTTCGGAACCATTAATATAAACTTGTGAACCTTCAAGGTTTGCACCATAAATCTCAACTGTATCACCCGGAAAAACATACCACGGTGAAAAGAATTCGGCAGAAGGAAAGTTAGGTTTTTCATCTTGTTCTCTTTTTGTACAGGCAAAAAAAACGGTTACCAGCATTAAAAATAGGACTGTTAGTCTAGATAAATTTTTCATTTTAAAAATTTTAAGCGTGATTAAGGTTAGTTCAAAATGCGTTTCAAGCATCTTAAATATAAAACATCACGCTAACAAAAATAAATTTAAACACCTCTATTTTTAGACGGAATAAATAACTTCCGTTTTAGATAAAAGATCGTGTATCCACTTGCCTTTTTTATTAGTACGCGAAAAAAGAAATAAAATAGGCGCCAATAAAACAGAAGCTAATTTCACGGCATTTCTTAGCAAAAGGTGCAAAATTCCCGTTTCACCAGAAACTTTTAACCCAACGGCTTTTTTACCAGGGGTGGTTTTAAAAATCAATTCCGAAAGAAAAGACAAAAACATAGTTGAAACTAAAAGATAGAATTCTACAAATCGCCAATCGTAATAGAAACGTTGTGTACCTTGGTGCTTTACCATCTTAACATAATCGTTTACTATTTCATGCATTTCTCCAGAAAAATAGAGGTAAATAGTACTTACCGCTAGAAAAGCAAAATTCACCAAACCAAAATCCAACAAAAAAGCGAAGGTCCTTTGGGTTAACGAAGGTGCGTTGTAACTTTTCTTTACAAAGAAAAACTTCTTGAACAAGAAGTAGATATAGGTAGTGCAGAAGATAATGCCTATTATAAATACGAATGAAATAATCCTTTCCATTTACTTATTTTTGTGCAAATATAAGAAACCATTGTTCGATCTAGTAGAAAAAGAAATCTCTTATGAAATCTATTACCGATGATATAGATCTTAAAATATTGACCATTCTTTCTGATAATGCAGACATCTCTTACGCCGCTGTTGGTGAATTGGTGTTTGTGTCTGCCGGCACCGTACACGCCCGTGTAAAAAAGATGGAGCAAGCGGGGATTATAAAAAAGAAAAAAATAGAAATTGACTATTCTAAACTGGGCTACGACATTACCGCATTTTTAGGGATATTCCTTGACAAGTCAGACAGTTATGACTCTGTATTAGAAAATCTTAAAAAGATTTCGGAAATAGTAAATATAGACTACACTACAGGGAACTATAGTATGTTTATTAAGATTAGGTGTAAAGACACCCAACATTTACGCAAAGTCTTGCACGACAAAATCCAAAAGGTTTCTGGTATAGCCAGAACCGAAACCATAATCTCCCTAAGCGAAGATGTTAAAAGGCCAATTCGCTTATCGCAGTAATTAGAGGAAAACTACTTCTAAATAAGAAAAATTATTACCTTTGCCTTTAGATTGATTCCAGATAATTATGAAGGAGCAAAACGAAAAAGAATTACTAGAAGAAATAACAGGATCTGAATATAAATACGGTTTCTCTTCCGATTTTGACTCTGACGAGGCTCCCGTGGGATTGAACGAAGATACTATTCGTTTAATTTCCATGAAGAAAAAAGAACCGGAGTGGTTGTTAGAATGGCGTTTGAAAGCCTTTGAACAATGGAAGAAAATGATTGAGCCAGAATGGGCCAATGTAAAATATAAAAAACCGGATTTTCAGGCTATAAAATATTACTCGGCACCAAAACCAAAGAAAGAGCTTGCTAGCTTAGATGAATTGGACCCAGAGATTAAAGCAACCTTTGATCGTTTAGGGATTTCATTAGAAGAGCAAAAAAGACTTTCTGGTGTTGCAGTTGATGCTGTAATTGATTCTGTGTCGGTAAAAACTACCTTTAAGGATAAATTAGGGGAAATGGGAATTATATTCTCTTCTATTAGTGAAGCTGTTCACGAACACCCCGAATTAATCAAGAAATACTTGGGTTCTGTTGTACCCGTTGCAGACAATTTCTACGCAGCTTTAAATTCGGCCGTATTTACAGACGGTTCTTTCTGCTACATTCCTAAAGGTGTAAGATGCCCAATGGAGCTTTCTACTTACTTTAGAATTAACGCCGCTGGTACGGGTCAGTTCGAAAGAACGTTGATTATTGCCGACGAAGAATCTTACGTAAGTTACTTAGAAGGTTGTACCGCACCAATGCGAGACGAAAACCAACTACACGCCGCAGTTGTTGAAATTGTTGCTGAAAAGAAAGCTGAAGTAAAATACTCTACCGTACAAAACTGGTACCCTGGTAACAAAGAAGGTAAAGGTGGTATTTTCAACTTTGTAACTAAACGAGGGATTTGCAACGGTGATTATTCTAAAATTTCTTGGACACAAGTAGAAACAGGCTCTGCCGTAACGTGGAAATACCCTTCTTGTATACTAAAAGGAGATCATTCAATTGGCGAGTTTTATTCGGTAGCGGTAACCAACAATTACCAACAAGCAGATACCGGTAGTAAAATGATTCACATTGGTAAAAACACCAAAAGTAGAATTGTTTCTAAAGGTATTTCGGCAGGTTTTAGCCAAAACTCTTACCGTGGCGAAGTTAGAATAATGAAAAGAGCAGAGAATGCTAGAAACTTCTCTCAATGTGACTCTTTATTAATGGGTGATAAGTGTGGAGCGCATACTTTCCCTTATATAAATATTGACCGTTCCGATGCACAAGTAGAGCACGAAGCTACTACTTCTAAAATTGGAGAGGACCAAATTTTCTACTGCAACCAAAGAGGTATTGATTCTGAAAAAGCAGTAGAACTGATCGTTAACGGTTTCTCTAAAGAAGTATTAAACCAACTTCCAATGGAGTTTGCTGTTGAAGCTCAGAAATTGTTAGCAATTAGTTTAGAAGGATCTGTAGGATAATTTGAATTGAACACAAGTATGTTATCTATAAAAAATCTACACGCAAAAGTTGAAGAAAAAGACATTCTTAAAGGCTTAAATCTTGAAGTTAAAGCGGGTGAAATCCATGCGATTATGGGCCCTAACGGTGCTGGTAAAAGTACCTTAGCTTCAGTATTAGCCGGTAGAGAAAGTTTTGAGGTTACGGAAGGTGAAGTTGATTTCGATGGTGTTGATCTATTGGATCTAGCTCCCGAAGAAAGAGCTCGTGAAGGTTTATTCTTGGCGTTTCAATACCCAATTGAAATCCCTGGTGTTAACACAACCAGCTTCTTAAAAACAGCTGTAAACGAAACCCGTAAACACCGCGGTCAAGAGCAATTAGACGCTGTTTCTTTCTTGAAATTCATGAAAGAAAAAATGAAAACGGTAGATATGCCACAAGCATTATTAAACCGTTCGCTTAAACGAAGGTTTCTCTGGTGGTGAGAAAAAACGTAACGAAATATTTCAGATGTCTCTATTAGAGCCAAAATTGGCTGTTTTAGATGAGACAGATTCTGGTTTAGATATTGATGCATTACGTATTGTTGCCAACGGCGTTAACGCCTACAAAAACGAAAACAATGCTTTTATAGTGGTAACGCACTACCAAAGACTATTAGATTATATCGTTCCTGATTTTGTGCACGTGCTTTACAACGGTAGAATTGTAAAAACCGGCGACAAAAACCTAGCTCTTGAATTAGAAGAAAAAGGTTACGACTGGATTAAAGATGAAGTTGAAGGAGTGAACGCTTAATCAAACACAGCATGAGTTTAAAACAATCCATATTAGAGCAATTCGACAAGAATGCTGCTTCTAATAATGCGTTAAAAATAAAAGCTTTCGATTCTTTTAACCAATTGGATATACCAACCATTAAGGATGAAGAATGGAAGTTTACTAACTTATCTAAATTGGCGAAAAACAGCTTCTCTAATGAGACTTCTGTTTCCGTACAAAAAGATGATTTAGCCCCATTTTCTATTAAAGGGTATGAATCGAACGAATTAACGTTTGTAAATGGCGTTTATAACGAAGCCTTGTCTTCTATAAAAGATACCAACTTCGAATTCGGGAAGATTGAAGATATACCTTCAGAATACAAAAACACATTTGGAAGCTTGGCCAACAGCGAGATCAACGGTCTTTCTGCTGCCAACACAGCGCTTTACCCAAATGCTTATTTCGTTATAGTTAGAAAAGGTAAAACGGTTGAAAATTACATCAGCCTTAATTACTTATCTAAAGGCGAAAATACGGAAGCATTGATTGCTTATCCCCGTTTGTTAGTGATTTTAGAAGAAAATGCAGAAGCAAACTTCTTCGACAATACTAAAACAGCTGGTAACGCTCAATCGCTTAGTTTAAAGACTACCGAAATATTGGTTCAAAAAGAAGCAAGAGGTGCGTATCATATTCTTCAGAATGATAACGAAACAGCTTCTGAATACAACCATGTTCATATTCAGCAAAAAGACAAGAGTGTTTTTACAACTTCAACCTTCAGTTTAAGTGGCGAAATTGTTAGAAACAACCTAAACTTTGAATTGGACGGTGAGCACATTGAATCTAACATGTACGGTTTATACCTTATTAATGGTAAAACGCATGTAGATAACCATACTGTGGCGGACCATAAAAAGCCAAATTGCTTAAGTAACGAATTATACAAAGGTGTAATTGACGACAGTGCAAGAGGTGTTTTTAATGGGAAGATATTTGTTCGTCAGGATGCGCAAAAAACCAATGCCTTCCAATCGAATAAAAACTTATTATTATCGGACAATGCTACAATCAACACAAAACCTCAGTTAGAAATTTGGGCCGACGATGTTAGCTGCTCTCATGGATGTACATCCGGACAGTTAGACAAAGAAGCTCTGTTCTATATGAAATCTAGAGGCATTGGTGACAAGCAAGCTAAAGCGCTTCTATTACAAGCCTTTGCCGAAGAAGTTGTTTCGTATATTTCTAACGAAAGTATTAGAGACTACATTAACAACATTATAGAAAACCGACTTATACAGTAGCTTGATGAGTTTAAACATTCAGGAAATTCGTAATCAGTTCCCCATACTTGAACAACAAGTACATGGGAAAAAACTGATTTATCTGGATAACGCAGCTACCACTCAAAAACCGCAACGTGTAATTAGCAGTTTAAGCGATTATTACAGCGGTTATAATGCCAACATACACAGAGGAATTCATTTTCTGGCGGAAAAAGCTACAGCAGCTTTTGAAGAAACCAGAGAATTAACCAAAACCTTCATTAATGCTTCTTCTACAGAAGAAGTAATTTTCACCTATGGAACTACCGATGGAATTAATCTATTGGCCTATTCTTTTGGTGAAAAGTACATTAATAAAGGGGATGAGATCATTATCTCTACCATGGAACATCACTCTAATATTGTTCCTTGGCAAATACTTGCTGAAAGAAAAGGCGCTATACTGAAGGTGATTCCAATCTCTGACGAAGGCGAATTGGATATGGAAGCTTTTGATGCTTTACTTTCAGAAAATACAAAACTGGTTTCACTGGTACATGTTTCTAATGCTTTAGGGACTATAAACCCCGTAAAGCAAGTAATCGAAAAAGCACATAAAGTAGGAGCTAAAGTTTTGATTGATGGTGCACAAGCGGTTTCTCATGAAAAAATTGACGTTCAACAACTAGATGTTGATTTCTATGTCTTTTCGGCACATAAATTATACGGACCAACTGGTGTTGGTATTCTTTACGGCAAAAAAGAATTATTAGAAGAAATACCTCCTTTCCGTGGTGGTGGTGAAATGATTAAAGAAGTAACGTTTGAGAAAACAACCTTCAATGATCTGCCCTACAAATTTGAAGCGGGCACACCCAACATAGCAGATATTGTAGCGTTTAAAGAAGCTATACTATTTGTAAATGAAACAGGTCTTTCTAACATTGCTGCGCATGAAGCTTCCTTATTAGCAAAAGGCTATGAAGTTTTAAAAGATATTCCAGAACTTAGATTTATAGGAACGGCTAAAAATAAAGTAAGTGTTATTTCTTTCGTTATTGAAGGTTTACACCACTTTGACGCCGCCATGATGTTAGACGCTAGAGGCATTGCCGTTAGAACGGGGCATCATTGCACACAGCCTTTAATGAATCGTTTCGGGATTGAAGGGACAATAAGAGCTTCCTTTGCCGTTTACAATACAGAAGAAGAAATTGAAGCACTTGCTGAAGGTATTAAGCGCGTTGCTTTATTAATGAAATAGATTTTCGTAAACAGTTATAATGGCTTCCATTAACGAAATACAAGACGAAATAATTGAAGAATTTGACTTTCTGGGTGACGATCGTGAAAACAAGATTGTCTACATCATGGAACTGGGCCAAAAGCTCCCGCCTATGGATGAAAACCTGAAAGTAGAAGAAAACATCATAAAAGGCTGCCAGTCTAAAGTTTGGTTATCTGCCGATTTAAAAGCAGAAAAAATCAACTTCTTAGCCGATAGCAATACAGATGTTACCAAAGGACTTATAAGCATGTTAATCCGTGTTCTGAATAATCAGAATCCGGAAGAAGTGGCCAATGCCGATTTATACTTTATTAATAAAATAGGTATGGATCAATTGATTGGCTCACAACGTTCCAACGGTTTAACATCTATGATTAAGCAGATTAAAACATACGCTTTAGCTTTAGGTTCTATCCTTAAGAAATAATACTATGGGAACATTTGAAAATACGGAAGCATTGCGGATAAAGGTTATAGAGTCTATTAAGACCATCTATGATCCTGAGATTCCGGTTGACATCTTCGAATTAGGATTGATATACGACATCAACATCCTTCCTATAAACAATGTAGAAATTGTAATGACCCTAACTTCACCAAGCTGCCCTTCTGCGGAATTTATTCCAAGTGAAGTAGAAAAGAAAGCCCGTGAAGTAGAAGGCGTAAACGACGTACATGTTGAACTGACATTTGATCCTCCATATACAATGGAAATGATGTCGGAAGCAGCGAAGCTTGAATTAGGTTTAATGTAAAACAATAATTAAGTATACTACTATGTATCCTGACGAAATAACTATTCCAATGCGCGCAGATTTAACTTCTGCCGGTGTTACAGAATTAACAAATGCTGCAGATGTAGATGTAGCTATGCAAAAAGCCGGTACTACTTTAATGGTAGTAAACTCGGTATGTGGTTGTGCAGCTGGTTCTGCAAGACCTGGTGTTAAAGCATCTTTAGCGAATGACAAATTACCAAGCAATGTATACACTGTTTTTGCTGGCGTTCATAAAGAAGCCGTAACAAAAGCTAGAGAATACATGATGCCTTACCCTCCTTCTTCGCCATGTATTGCTCTTTTTAAAGATGGTGAATTAGTTCACATGATAGAAAGACATCATATTGAAGGAAGATCAGCAGATATGATCGCCGGACATTTGAAAGAAGTTTACAACGAATTTTGTTAATATGAAAAAGCCCCGAACGTTCGGGGCTTTTTCATATCTATTCCTTGAATAATCCTGTTTAGCACGTTTCTTTTTAGTAAAAATAGTGCTAAACTTACCTCCAACTTATATTAAGTATAATCAAACCATTTCCTTTCTATTATGAACACAATTGATTCATACAATTTTAGTGGCAAGAAAGCTATTATCCGTGTTGACTTCAACGTTCCTTTGAACGATAAATTTGAAATCACAGACGAAACAAGAATATCAGCTGTAATTCCAACAGTTTCAAAAATTTTAAAAGACGGTGGTTCTGTAATCTTAATGTCTCACTTAGGTAGACCAAAAGACGGACCTGAAGACAAATTTTCTTTAAAACATTTGGTAAACAGATTAGCGGAAGTATTTGGTACTGAAGTAAAATTTGCTGACAACTGTATTGGTGAATCTGCAAAATCTTTAGCGGCTACGTTAAAATCGGGCGAAATTCTTTTATTAGAAAACTTACGTTTCTACAAAGAAGAAACTGCTGGTGACGAAGCTTTTGCTAAAAAATTAGCCGACTTAGGTGCGGACATTTATGTAAATGATGCCTTTGGTACAGCACATAGAGCACATGCTTCTACCGCTATAATCGCTAAATTTTTCAAAGAAAAATGTGCCGGTTATGTAATGAGTGCTGAAATTGAGAATGCGGACAAAGTATTGAAAAATGCGCAAAGCCCATGTACTGCTATTATGGGTGGTGCTAAGATTTCAGACAAAATCTTAATCATTGAAAAATTATTAGACGTTGCCGACAATATAATTATTGGTGGTGGTATGTCTTATACATTTGCTAAAGCTGACGGTGGTTCAATTGGTGGTTCACTTTGTGAAAACGACAAATTAGAATACGTTAAAGAACTTCAGAAAAAAGCAGATGCCAAAGGTGTTAAATTCATTTTCCCTAAAGACACTGTAATTGCAGATGACTTTAGTAACGATGCCAACACTCAAATTGTTAAAAGAGGTCAAATTCCTGACGGTTGGGAAGGTCTTGACATCGGTCCTGAAACTAGAGAGTACTTTGCAGAAATTGTAAAAGGATCTAAAACAATTCTTTGGAATGGACCAATGGGTGTTTTTGAAAAACCAAATTTTGCAAAAGGAACTGAAGCAATTGCTATTGCAGTTAAAGAAGCTACACAAGGTGGTGCATTCTCTTTAATTGGTGGTGGTGACTCTGCGGCGGCAATTAACAACCTTGGTTTTGGTGACGATGTATCTTATGTATCTACAGGTGGTGGTGCATTGTTAGAATACATGGAAGGCAAAACACTTCCTGGTGTTGCTGCTTTAGAAGCTTAAGTTAACTAGATATATATTTAATTAAAAAGGCCCTAATAGGGCCTTTTTTAATGTCTTATAATTTATATTTCTGAAGCACAAAACGGTACTTACCTACTTTTGGAGATGCATAAACTTTATCCCAAACATTTTCCAGCTGCCAATTACTCCTTAAAGAAGGCGGAATAAAAAACTGTCTTGAATTACCATCGCTGTAATAATTCAATAAGGCATTTAATAATTGGTTATTAAATGCTTCAAAAATACCTTGAGCCAACTGAAAATTATCTTTCACCTCATCTGTATTCTTATAATAGAACAACATTAATTTTTCGGTGATGGTATTTAATAAAGAATCGTGTTTAGGAATATCTAGCAAGTCACCTACTTTGTCACCCACAAAAAATCGCATTAAAAAACCAGGGATAGAATCGAAGAAATTACCTGGAATAATTTTTTCCATAAATTCCATAGTAGACTTTGTTAAAGCTTTGCCTTCATCACTTTCCTCCATTTGATTATTAAAGATCTCATAGCCTAATTTTAAAGCATCTTCATAGCGTTCGGGCATATTTTCTTCACGAACACCTAGAATGTAACCTACAATACGCCAACAGTGATAATAACAGTCTTTTTGTTCATCAGATACATCCATACCCAACTGTTCTAAGCCTTCAATTACCAAAACTGAAAAAGACATTAAGGTTCCTAACAAATCTTCTTGGTTAATAGGAACACCGTATTTCTCATTATCCCAATGTCCTTTTTTCTGAAGGAAGAAACGTATAGCCGCATGTATTAAGCGGACTTTCTGAGTATCAACCACGGCTTGACCGTCTACAGACAAGGCATCTGGAGACATTACATTTACAATAAATTGAGAAGTTTCTACTATTCTTCGGGTATAAAAATCAAAGTCCCCTTTACGTTCCGAAAACCTGCCAGTAGAAGCCATTACTTTAGCACCATTGGCACAAGCATAGCATTGAGGCAACGATTTACATAAAAGTATAAACGAGATCTCGGGACCATACATCATGTAAAACCGTTGGCCTCTTCTTACTTTTTTCCAATCTACCCAAGAAGGTAAAACAGAAGTAGTTGCAAAGTAATTTTTAGTATAATCTGGGATTTCTATATTACTAAGACTAGAGTTAGATGTAAGTTGTAAAAACAAAGCATTTATCTCGTCTTGATGGTAATTAGAATATATTTCTTGTATTAAATTATCGGCGATGGTATCACCTTGTTGTCTTAAATCTTTCATTCATAAAAAACTGAAATTCAGACTAAAAATAGACAATAAGAAGTTTAAAAGAAAGTACTCCGTAGGGGAATCGAACCCCTGTTCCCAGAATGAAAATCTGATGTCCTAACCCCTAGACGAACAGAGCAAAATATTCTCTTAAATGTTTAAGAAAGCTCTTGTAGCTTTCTGTATGTAGTACTCCGTAGGGGAATCGAACCCCTGTTCCCAGAATGAAAATCTGATGTCCTAACCCCTAGACGAACAGAGCAATTTGTAAAAGTGATGCAAAGGTATAAAACTTATTTTAAGATGCAAATATTGAGCATAAAAAAAGACACAAAAACTTAATGTTGCTTTTATAATTCAGGGTTAACATCATTTTAACATGAATTAGATTGACTTTGGGAGTAAGTTATAGTATGTTTGGTTCGCTAATTTATGTTTACAATAGTTTAAATTTAGAATTAAACATGATCAAAATAGGTATCAACGGATTCGGACGTATCGGCCGATTCGTATTTCGTCAAGCAGTTAAAAAAGGTACAATTCAAGTAGTAGCTATCAACGACCTTATAGACGTTGATTATATGGCTTACATGCTTAAGTACGATTCAACGCACGGTCAATTTGACGGTACTGTTGAAGTAAAAGATGGTAAACTAATCGTTAACGGTAATGAAATCCGTGTAAGTGCAGAAAGAAACCCTGCTGACATCAACTGGGGCGCTGTTGGTGCTGACTATGTTGTTGAATCAACTGGTATTTTCTTAACTAAAGAATCTGCTCAAGGTCACTTAGACGCTGGTGCTAAAAAAGTAATCATGTCTGCTCCTTCTAAGGACGACACACCAATGTTTGTAATGGGTGTTAACAACTCTGAGTACACAAACGATATGAACTTTGTTTCTAACGCGTCTTGTACTACAAATTGTTTAGCTCCAATTGCAAAAGTTCTTAATGACAACTTCGGTATTGAAGAAGGCTTAATGACTACTGTACACGCTACAACTGCTACTCAAAAAACAGTTGATGGTCCTTCAGCAAAAGACTGGAGAGGTGGTAGAGGTGCTGGTCAAAACATCATCCCTTCATCTACTGGTGCTGCTAAAGCGGTAGGTAAAGTTATTCCTGAATTGAACGGAAAACTTACAGGTATGGCATTCAGAGTTCCTACTCCAGATGTATCTGTAGTTGACTTAACAGTTAGACTTAAGAAAGAAACTTCTTACGAAGAAATTTGTAAAGTAATGAAAGCAGCTTCTGAAGGTGCTTTAAAAGGTGTTTTAGGTTATACGGAAGACCAAGTTGTTTCTAACGACTTCGTTGGTGATCCTAGAACTTCTATCTTTGACGCTGGTGCAGGTATTCAGTTATCTCCAACATTTGTTAAAGTGGTATCTTGGTACGATAATGAAATTGGTTACTCAACTAAAGTTTGTGAATTAGTTGAATATATTGATTCTGTAAAATAATTCAGAAACAATACCTGTTTTTAAAAGGCCATCCTGTAAGAATGGCCTTTTTTATTAAATGTCTTTATCATAAAAAACAACTCATCAACAGTACTTTTCAGCATTCCTTTTTTAAAATCTTTTTACAAAAGAGACACTTTAAATTTCTGGTTATACTAGACACCAAACAAAAAAATACCTAAATAATAGATCGGGTATTATTAATCCCCTTCTATTGTACTCTTCGGATTATTCATTTAAACGTATAAGCCCGTTCTTTACAGTATTTCGCCCTATATACTTAAAAAAAGATATAGGAGAAAGACTTTTGTTTTCAAAAAGGGTCTATTAAAAGTGCTATACACTAAGATTTACTAGAGAGTAAAAAATTTAAAGTTGTTCTTGAATTAAATCTTATTGCTTTGTGTTTGATATCCGTATTAAAATACTGAATTTCCGACCTAATAACTTTTAATATAATGAGCTCTAAATACGAAAAATCTGTTGCTTATTTTTCAATGGAAATAGCCATTGACCAAACTCTTAAAACCTACTCTGGCGGTTTAGGTTTCTTAGCGGGTTCTCATATGCGTTCAGCTTATGAACTTAAGCAAAACCTTGTAGGTGTAACTATGCTCTGGAAATACGGATATTACGATCAAGTTAGAAGTGAAGATTTCCATATGGAACACCGTTTTATTCAGAAATATTATTCTTTCTTAAAAGACACTGAAATTATTGTAGACGTTAACGTTAATGGGCATACAGTAAAAGTTAAGGCCTTTTATTTAGAGCCAGAGATTTTTGGAACTGCTCCAATTTACTTCCTAACTACAGATATTGAAGAAAACGATTATTTATCCAGAACAATAACCTCAAGACTATATGACTCTAACACCAACACTAGAATGGCCCAAGAAATTGTTTTGGGGATTGGTGGAGCAAAAATATTAGAACAAGTTGGTGAGCCGGAAATTTACCACATGAATGAAGCACACCCGCTTCCTTTGGCTTTTTACCAATTAGAAAAACTGAACGACATTAAAAAAGTTCAGGATAAAATTGTTTTTACAACGCACACGCCAGAAAAAGCAGGAAACTCTTCTTACCCATATTTAATGGCTGAAAAAATGGGGTATTTGTCTTCCGCAACAGCAGAACACGTAAAAGGGATTTTGGGCGATCTGGAAACTAATAATTTAGAATGTACCGCCGCTGCTTTAAAGCTTTCTAAAATATGCAATGCGGTTTCTCAATTACATGCAGAAGTAGCTAAAGAGATGTGGAAAGATGTAGTAGACCCTTCTCATATAATTGGCATCACTAATTCGCAAAACGCTAACTATTGGCAAGACACAATCCTTTTAAAGGCTTTGGAAGAAAACAATGACCAACTTCTACTTGAAAGAAAAAAAGAATTAAAACGCGAGCTTTTTAAAGAAGTAGCCAACCAAGAAGGTGATCTTTTTGACGAAAACATACTTACTATAGTTTGGGCGAGACGTTTTACGGCTTACAAAAGACCCGAGCTTATTTTACGGGACTTTTATGAATTTGTAGAACTTGTTGAAAAGGAAGGAAATAAAGTTCAAATGATATGGGCTGGTAAACCTCATCCTAACGATAAGACCGGAACGGAACTTTTCAACTCATTAATAGACATTACTTATTCTAAACCTAATTGTGCTGTTCTAGTAGGTTATGAGTTAGAACTTTCTGCTAAACTGAAAAAAGGGGCAGATATTTGGTTAAATACACCAAAAATAACCAGAGAAGCTTCTGGCACAAGCGGAATGACAGCGGCCATGAATGGTGCCATTAATTTCTCTATAAATGATGGTTGGATTCCTGAATTTGAAAAAGATGGTGAAAACTGTTTCTTAATTCCTTCTAAAGTTGAAAATGCCAACCAATCGGAAGAATGGCAAGCCGAGGAAGATTACAAAAACTTAATGGATGTATTAAAAAACAAGATTATTCCTACCTATTATAAGAAACCTGAAGAATGGGTTAAAATCATGAAAAACAGCATGAAAGACATTTCTCCTGCTTTTGAATCCAGTAGAATGGCCGCAGAATACTACGACCGTATGTATAACATATAATTTAAACTAGTCCTTCGGTAACGGAGGGCTTATTTTTTATATTCTTCAACTTCTTTTTCCAACTTATTATACCATTCTGCTCCAAAAGCTCTAATAAGAGGCTCTTTTAGAAATTTATAAATCTCTACACCCAATTTCGCTCCCAATTTACAAGCATCTGAACAGATTGACCACTTGTCATAATTTAACGAAACATAATCCCCTACTTGTGACAAACGAATTGGATATAAATGACAAGAGATTGGTTTCTTAAAATCTATTTTTTTATCGTTATACGCTGCTTCAATACCACATTTTAAACAACCGGTCTCATCATAAATAGCATACGCACATTCTTTATCTCCTATGGTGGGTGTAGAATATTCGTCTTCCCAATCTTTTACATAGGTACCCTGTTCTTCAATGGCGGCAATACCCTCTTTGCTTAAATATGGTTTTACTGAACTATAAACATCTTTTATTACATCTAATTCTTCTATAAGTAAGGGCGCCCCTAAGTCACCTTCTACGCAACAAGCACCTTTACACTTCTCTAAATCACACACAAAACGTTTTTCTATAACGTCTTCACTTACAAGATTTTGGTCAATTATCAGCATATTTTCAGTGTTTCAACATTCATTCATCTAACAAAACATTTAATTAATCGAATTAAGCATGTCCTCTGTAATAATCAATGAAATATTACATCCTTCACCTCGTATATTAGAGTAACAAAGGTAGGAAATTCAATTGCCATGAAGAAAAACTTAATTCTATCCCAACTAATAAACGACTTACTAGGCAACAGTCTAGAAGAGCTTAAAAAAGATATTGACAAAAATAAGCTTCTTATTGATCATATATCTGAAGAATTAAAATCTTTAGATTATATAGATGACTTTACGGGTGAAGACCTTCAGAAATCAATAAGCCTTAATAAAGAATTATTAGTCCACAATTATATATTGCTATCCAAGCAAGAAGAACTTGCTGCCAAGCAAGAGGAAGTAGCTCAATACATATCAGATGTATTAACTATAACCAATGATGAAAACGAACAGAATAAAAACGAACAAAAACCCTACTCGGTTACTGCTGCAAATTTAGAGAAGGAAGAAGAATTATATGTTCTTCGTCAGATTCGCAACTTTTATTTGAAACACAATGACTTTGACAACTGTCATAAAACCATTGAACAAATAAAAGACCTACGCGATAAAATTTAAGAGTGTAGATAATTAAAAAGCACTCAGTTCTGTTTGAACTCGGGGTAATCCGTAAATTGCATAAAAAAATATAGTTTTATTTATGGATTACCTGGAGAGTTTAAATCCTGAACAAAGAAACGCCGTATTACAAACAGATGGACCTGTAATGATTATAGCCGGAGCCGGTTCCGGAAAAACCAGAGTCCTTACCTACCGAATTGCTCACCTTATTGAAAAGGGTGTAGACCCATTTAACATTCTTTCGTTAACCTTTACCAACAAAGCGGCTAAGGAAATGAGAGAAAGAATTGAACAAGTTGTAGGCCCAAATGCCCGAAATCTATGGATGGGTACTTTTCACTCTGTGTTTGCTAAAATCCTAAGGTTTGAATCCGAAAAAGTAGGCTATCCTTCTAATTTTACCATTTACGATGCAGACGACTCTAAGTCTTTAATAAAAACCATAGTTAAAGAACTTGGTTTAGACGAAAAAATATACAAAGCTAATGTAGTTCTAGGAAGAATATCTTCCGCCAAAAACAGATTAGTATCTTATATAGAATACAATAACAACCCTACTTACAAAGAAGACGATGCTGCTTTTCAGCGACCTGAAATTGGTAGAATTTACAAGTTTTACCAGGAACGTTGTTTCCGTTCGGGAGCCATGGATTTTGATGATCTTTTATTCAACACCAGTGTTTTATTAAGAGACAATCCAGATGTGGTAAATAAATACCAAAACTTCTTTCATTATGTAATGGTAGATGAGTTTCAGGATACTAACCTAGCGCAGTATTACATCACCAAAAAATTAGCCGCTAAAAATCAAAACATTGCCGTTGTAGGTGATGATGCACAAAGTATTTATGCTTTCCGTGGGGCAGACATTCAGAATATTTTAAATTTTGAAAAAGATTACCCCGACTTAAAAGTTTTTAAGCTGGAACAAAACTACCGTTCTACTTCAACCATTGTAGAAGCCGCCAACCACATTATTAACAACAATACGGCTCAATTAAAAAAAACCGTATTTACAGATAATGAAGACGGCGAATTAATTAGTTTAATGATGGCTAATTCTGACAATGAAGAAGGCCGCTTGGTAGCCAATAGTATTTTTGAAAGACGTTTACAAGATCACGGTCAATTTAACGACTTTGCTATTTTGTACAGAACAAACTCTCAGTCTAGGTCTATGGAAGAAGCCTTAAGGCGTTTAAACATTCCATACAAAATATTTGGTGGACTTTCTTTCTACCAAAGAAAAGAGATCAAAGACCTAATTGCTTATTTACGTTACACCGTTAACCATAACGACGAAGAGGCATTAAAAAGAATTATTAATTTTCCTAAAAGAGGAATTGGAGCAACTTCGGTAGCCAAAGTTTTTGTATTTGCTAACGAAAACAACATATCGCTTTGGGAGTCAATAAGTGCTTCGGGCAATTATCTTAATCAAAGAACCAGTGGTGTATTAAATGGCTTTACCCATTTAATTAAGAGTTTCGAAATTGCTACGCAACACAAAGATGCCTACGAGGTAGCCAAACAAATTTCAAAAGAAACAGGTATATTAAGAGAACTTTATAACGACAAATCCGTAGAAGGCATAGCCAGACACGAAAATGTTCAGGAACTTTTAAACGGTATTAAAGAATTTGTTGAAAATCCAGAAAGAGAAGACAAAAGCTTAGGTGCCTTTCTTCAGGAAGTATCTTTATTAACAGACGCAGACAAAAACAGTGACGACTTTACCGACTATGTTAGCCTTATGACCATACACTCTTCTAAAGGTCTAGAGTTCAAAAATGTGCATTTGGTGGGAATGGAAGAAGATTTATTCCCATCTCAGATGATGATTAGCTCTCGTGCAGATCTTGAAGAAGAGCGAAGATTATTTTATGTAGCCGTAACCCGGGCAGAGAAAAACTTAGTGCTTTCATACGCCTTAAGCCGGTATAGATTTGGTGCATTAAAAACCTGCGAACCAAGTAGATTTATACAAGAAATCCCTCCGGCTTTTTTAAATCAAGTAAAAAAGGTATCTTCAAGCAGCTTTTCCTCTCAGGAGAACAAATTTGAAAAAAAATCCAACTATCAGGATCTTTTAAAAAGCTACCAAAACAGAAAAGTTGTTCCTATAAATAATGCTTCAAGACCAACAGGCTCTTCAATGGCTGATTTCAAAGCTAGTGACCCTTCACTTTTACAAGAAGGCATGAAAGTTGAACATCCAAAGTTTGGCATGGGTTTAGTTACAGAAATAGATGAAAGAGGAAGCAACAAAAAAGCAATAATTGACTTTAAAAATCATGGCAGAAAAACTTTACTTTTAAGTTTTGCCAAGCTAAAAATACATTCTTAATCAAGAGAAACATACTTGAATGGTTGATAATTACAATACCCGCAGAAGTCCTATCCTTCTAAAAGAATACGGTCGTAACATTCAAAAAATAGCCGACTACATCTTAAGCTTAGAGGACCTGGAAAAACAAAAAAGAATGGCTTTATCTATGGTTAAGTTGATGAAACAAGTTAACCCCGGCCTTAAAGACAGTCAAGAATACGAACAAAAAGTCTGGAATGATTTTTACCTAATTACAGACTACCAGATTAACATAGACCACCCCTTCTTAGATGTTCCTGTAAAACCGGAACCCGATGCAAAACCAAGAAAAGTACCTTACGCTAGCAATAAAATTAAGCTAAAGCATTTTGGTAAAAACTTAGAATCTTTGGTTCATCAGATTGAAAAAATAGAAGATGAAGAAGAAAAAGAAAAAGCATCTATCTATTTAGCCAGAATCATGAAACGTTTCTACCAAGCTTGGAACAAAGAAACCTTAGAAGATGCGGCCGTAATAAAACAACTTCACAATTTATCTGCTGGAAAAATAAAATTAGATTTAGACATGATTAAAGAAGGAAACTTCTTACAAATGTCTTTACCAAGAGAATCTTCTTCGCCAAGATCTAGCAATCCTAGAAGCAACAACGGTAGAAGACCATCTAACAATAATAACAACAACAATAACGCACGTAGAAAAAGAAAAAAATTCTAAATAAATGGCTTCATTCGAAATCGAAGGTGGACACAAGCTTAAAGGCGAAATAATTCCACAGGGTGCAAAAAACGAGGCGTTACAAGTTCTTTGCGCTGTACTTTTAACCGATCAAAAAGTAACCATTAATAACATACCTTACATTAGAGATGTTATTAAACTTATTGAACTTTTAGCTGCTTTAGGGGTTAAAATCAACAAACTCAGTGATTCATCTATTGAGTTTGATGCTTCCGAAGTAAAAATAAAAAACTTAGAAACCGAAGAATTTAAAAACCAAGCTTCTGCAATTAGAGGTTCAGTAATGGTTTTAGGACCATTGTTAGCGCGCTTCGGAAAAGGAAAATTACCTAAGCCCGGTGGTGACAAAATTGGTAGAAGACCAATGGACACACACTTCAACGGCTTAAAAGAACTAGGCGCAAAATTTACCTACGATGCTAAAAAAGGCTTCTACGAAATAGACGCTACCAAACTGAAAGGCAAGTATATGTTGCTTGACGAAGCTTCGGTTACGGGTACAGCAAACATCTTAATGGCTGCTGTTTTAGCCAAAGGAAAAACCACCATATACAATGCTGCTTGCGAACCTTACCTTCAACAACTTTGCGCTATGCTAAACAGCATGGGTGCAAAAGTCACTGGTTTGGGCTCTAATCTTCTTACTATTGAAGGTGTTGAAAAGCTTAGCGGATGTACGCATACCATTCTTCCGGATATGATTGAAATAGGAAGTTTTATTGGTATGGCTGCAATGACGGGTTCCGAATTGACCATTAAAAACTGTAGAATAGATAAGTTGGGATTAATCCCTCGAATTTTCCAGAAAATGGGTATTGAGCTGGAATTCCGTGGTGATGATATTCATATTCCTGCACAAGACAGTTATAAAATCACAAAATTAATTGATGGCGGCGTTTTAACGGTTTCGGATGCTCCGTGGCCAGGGTTCACACCCGATTTATTGAGTATTATCTTAGTAGTGGCTACACAAGCTTCAGGCAGTGTTTTAATCCACCAAAAGATGTTTGAAAGCCGTTTGTTCTTTGTAGATAAATTAATAGACATGGGCGCTCAGATCATTCTTTGTGATCCACATAGAGCGCATGTAGTAGGTTTAGACAAAGCGCATGCATTGCGTGGTATAACCATGACTTCGCCTGATATTAGAGCAGGTGTTTCGTTATTAATTGCGGCACTTTCGGCAGAAGGGAAATCAATTATACACAACGTGGAACAAATTGACCGTGGTTATCAGTTTATAGATACAAGACTGAATAACTTAGGTGCACAAATTAAACGATTCTAGCTTATGTGGGTGAAAGTAATTGAAAACATAGAGTCTTTCACATTTCCAGATTTAACTTCAAAAAAAGTCATTATAGAAAATGAGGCCATTTGCTTGTCAAAAGTGAATGGCCTTTTTTATGCCATAAGTGACAAATGCCCGCATGATGGTGGCTCCATGAGTGCGGGGTCTTGTTTTCAGAATAATATAATTGAATGCCCATGGCACCATTTTCGCTTTTCTTTACCCAACGGAAAAAGTTTAGGAGACAAAACTTCTAACATCCGTACATTTAAAGTAAAGACAGAAAACAACCAATTATTTATAGAGCTATGAAAACATTACAAAAAACAACCGTAGCCGTTCTTGTTTCGGCATTATTATTATCTCTTTTTGCTTTCAGAACCGGAGATACAGCCGATAAAATTATTGGCGAATGGTTTACTACCGATAAAAAAGCAAAAGTTAGAATCTACAAAGCTAAAAACGAAAAGTATTACGGTAAAATAGTTTGGCTAAAAGAACCTAATACCGAAGACGGGAAACCTAAAGTAGACAAAGAAAACCCAGACGAATCTAAAAGAAACGAGCCTATAGTTGGCTCTTTAATTTTACACGGTTTTGAATATAAAGGGAATAACAAGTGGGAAGAAGGTGAAATTTACGACCCCGAAAGCGGAAGTACTTACAGTTGTAATATTGAGTGGCTAAAAGACGGAAAACTAAAAGTAAGAGGGTACATTGGTTTTTCACTTATGGGAAGAACCGAGTATTGGACTACAGCAGAATAATATGAATTTAGAATTAATCACCCAAGAAGTAATTAAGGTTTCGAAAGAAGCGGCATTATTTATTAAAAAGGAACTATACACCTTTAACGATTCTAAAATAGAATATAAGGACAGCAACAACCTAGTTTCTTATGTAGATAAAACGGCTGAGGAAATTTTAGTAAAAGGCTTAGCCGAAATTTTACCTGAAGCTGGCTTTATTACTGAAGAAGGAACTGCCGACCATAATAATGAAGAATTAAAATGGGTAATAGACCCTTTAGACGGCACTACTAACTTTGCCCATAAATTACCGGTATTTTCTACCAGTGTAGGACTTATTAAAGGCAACAAACCTATTTTAGGGGTTGTAATAGAAGTGAACCGAAACGATTGCTTTTCTGCATGGAAAGGTGGTGGCGCTTATTTAAACGGAAAAAAGATACAGGTAAGCCCCCACAAGACACTTGAGAAAACATTATTGGCTACCGGTTTTCCGTATTATATGTTTGGAAAGTTAGATTGCTATGTAGACATTTTAAAAGACCTCATTCAAGAAACCCAAGGCTTACGTAGAATGGGATCCGCAGCGGTAGATTTATGTTATACGGCTTGTGGTATTTTTGATGGTTATTTCGAGTTTAACTTAAACTCTTACGACATTGCAGGTGGTGCTATAATTCTGGAAGAAGCCGGTGGAATAGTTACCCGATTTGATGGTAGTGATGACTACATTTCCGGAGAAGAGGTTTTAGCGGCCTCCCCTGCTATTCATGAAGCCATGAAAAAAATCATTAACAAACACTGGAAATAGAAGCATAAAAAAGCCTTAGTTTTCACTAAGGCTTTTACTTTTTACTCGGCTGCATCCAGAATATTTTCAATCTGAATCATTTTCTGATCATCGTATTTACCACTAGTCGTATAAACAATTTTACCAGTTTCATCTAATAAGAAGAAATAAGGTTCGTCTTTGTCTTTCATCTTAAGTTCTTTTCTAAGATCCTTTCCGTCACCTTTATAGAATAACGTATACTTATGGAAACGTTCGTCCATATGTTCAACAGCTTTTTTTCTGGCTGCACCTGCCGCTACCTGATTGATCCCCGTAAACATGGGTACTAGATAAAAGTTAACATCGTAATCCATAGAGAACAAGGTCTTTTTCTCACTTCTGGCCTCTGTCATAAAATGGTAGTACAGAGGCTCTGCCCATGTATTTAAATCGTCTTCGGCCTTTTTAGATTGTGCTAAAGCCAAAAACGTATATTTTCCTTTGGTGTCTTTGGGAACTGAAATTGCTTTGTCATCTAGAGTAACACCTTCCAAAACAGGAAATAGTTTGCCCGTTTGCAATATAGATGTAATAAATAAACTAAATAAAAGAACTGTTTTAATCATCATAGCTGTTTTTAAATCTTAATGAATGGAAAACCCTAAAATCTGGGAATTAATTCAAATTCACTTACGTTTCAACTTCAATATAAAATTATTCTAACAGATTACAGAATTGTGAGTAATTGTTAAACCAATAAATAATAGTTTAAGTATCAATCATAACGCATGAAGCATTTCAGTTTATTAAAAAATAGAAAAACCTTACTCCTTTTTCTATTTCTCCTCTTTTCAATTTTTGGCATAAGTAAGAACAACTTTTCCTTAGATTCCCCTTACGAAACCGTAGTCACTCATCTATCTAACCTAGAAGAGGATAACTATTTCCCTTCCATAGCGGCTTTAACATTAGCAGGGGATCAATATAGCTTAGGGCAGAAAGTGGGCTTAGCACTTAAATTAAAAGAGATTATTAATCACTGTGATTTGGACTTAGGTACTGAATCTAAAAAAAAGCTTTTATTAGCAATTCAGTTTAAGCAAGAATATATTCTTTGTAAAGATCAACCCTCTGTTTATTTAAAAAAAGAAGGAAAAGAATGGAAATATTCTCCCGAAACGGTATCTAAAATCACTGAGATTTATGAAGATCTTTTTGGTGGGAACGAGGCAATATACAGCAAAGTTAAAACCGAAAAAACAGATCCTAAAAATACTACCACGCCTAAAGACACCACTACTTTAGATAGCTTACAAAACAAGCAGTATATATTTTCAATGAAGTCGCCGTACCATACCATTAAATCGTACATGTACTTCACCCAAAAGAACAATTACCATCCCGAAATAGCCAGCCAATTAATTTACGCACCATTAATGTCTAAAGACGACAAGATTGGTGTAGTAGAGAAATTTAGACAAGTAGCTATTAATTTGGGCTTAAAAATTAACATTGAAACGATTTCTAGAAATCCAAACTATACAGATTCGGAATACGAAGACCATAGATTCATACTCTCTAGAGACCTTAAAGAACTTTATCTAATTAAAGAAGATAGCAACTGGTATTTGTCTAATTCTTCGGTAGATTTTATTCTTCAAAAACACAAAGAAATATTCTTTTTAGGAACAAACCGTTTAAACGACTTAGCCGAAATTCTTCAAAATAAAGTAGCGGGACAAGAAGAGCTAATTGAAGAAGAACATTCTATTAAAAAATGGAAAAAACTGTCCTTCGTACTTATAGTATTGATTCTAATTATTGCCTATTTAGCAATAACTAAAATATTACAACTGCTCACCAAGCTTTTTTTTAAACATAAAAACTATCTCAATAATGCTTTACGGCTTTACCCACCATTAGTAGCTATGGCATTACTGCTTAGCTTTTCCATTATACTTCCTTCTTTAGGTCTGAATTTAAAACCACTAAAGTTCTTAATAAACTTCACCAACATGTTTTGGGTAAGTTTAATGCTTATAAGCTTATTTAGACTAATAGACTTAATAATAATTATTGTTCAAGAACAAAAGTCTGTTGAAAAAAACGCGCATAAAAGAGGCCTTGCTCCTTTCTTTGGAATGTTTGCTAAAGTTATTGCTATTACCGTGGCTACACTTTATATATTACAAACTGTTGGTATAGATCTAAAAACATTCTTAACTGGTTTATCAATTGGTGGTTTAACCTTAGCCTTAGCAGCGCAAGATTCGTTAAAAAACTTCTTTGGTTCGGTTATGATTTTCCTAGACCGTCCTTTTCAAATAGGTGACTGGATTGTTTCTGATAATATTAGCGGTGATGTAGAATCGATTGGTTTACGATCTACTAGAATTAGAACATTTCATAATTCGTTAATTACAGTACCCAATTCTAAGTTGGCAGATTTCACCTTAGACAATATGGGCAAAAGACGTTTTCGGCGTTTTAAAACTATCATTAAATTGAAATACGATACACCACCAGAACAAATTGATGCCTTTACTAAAAAACTACAACTGCTTATTGAGGAGTATCCTAAAACCTATAGCGACAAATACCACATTCACCTGAACGATTACGGCAAATATTCTTTAGATATTTTGTTCTACATTTTTTTGGACGTGCCTACTTGGGCTGCAGAATTAGAATGCAGACATGATATTATGCTAAAAACAATAATCTTAGCTAGAGAATTAAATATAGAATTTGCAGACCCATTAAGTAGTCGTTTTTTTGATGGAAAAGATATGTTATGAAATCATTACAAGAAGGATTTTAATCAACAACTATGTTAGATTCATACATCTCTACACTATGGTTTGTGGTGACAATACCAACTATGAAATCTAAAATGATAAACCACAGGTAAAGTATAGCTTTAACGTGGTCTGCTATTACACTAATGGTTTATGTTGCCATGGAGATGGAAGAAAAAACTTACAGCTACCCCATTAGTAATTTTAAATTTGATGATAACTTTAGTACAATCTAGCTACGAAGTTAATAGTGGAAAACCCTACTAGCAGACACACTAATTATGCAAAATAGTACGTGATATTACTTAGTTTTAAATTTACACATAAAAAAACCCTTTAGAGAATGTATTTCTAAAGGGTTAGTTGTTTGTATTAATAAGGTTGGCGGTGACCTACTCTCCCACATTCGACTGCAGTACCATCGGCGCTACGGGGCTTAACTTCTCTGTTCGGAATGGGAAGAGGTGAACACCCGTGCAATTACCACCATTGCTTTTTCACTTGTTATGAGTTTTTTGTTATTAGTATTGAGTACCATTCCTACTCGTGACCTCTCATAAGTCGCTTTTCAATATTTTATATTTAAGTTTTATGACATGTTTCAAGTTCTGTAAGATCACCAGTGTCAAAGAAGACTATCGGGCAATTAGTACTACTCAGCTATGACATCTCTGCCTTTACACCTGTAGCCTATCAACGTTATAGTCTTTAACGACCCTCTAGGGAAGCCTCATCTTGAGGTCAGTTTCGCGCTTAGATGCTTTCAGCGCTTATCTGATCCATACATAGCTACCCAGCAATGCACCTGGCGGCACAACTGGTACACCAGAGGTATGTCCAACTCGGTCCTCTCGTACTAAAGTCAGATCCTCTCAAGCTTCCTACGCCCACAACAGATAGGGACCGAACTGTCTCACGACGTTCTGAACCCAGCTCGCGTGCCACTTTAATGGGCGAACAGCCCAACCCTTGGGACCTTCTTCAGCCCCAGGATGTGACGAGCCGACATCGAGGTGCCAAACCACTCCGTCGATATGAGCTCTTGGGAGTGATCAGCCTGTTATCCCCGGAGTACCTTTTATCCTTTGAGCGATGGCCCTTCCATGCGGAACCACCGGATCACTATACCCTACTTTCGTACCTGATCGACTTGTAGGTCTCACAGTCAAGCTCCCTTATGCTATTGCGCTCTATGCATGATTACCAAACATGCGGAGGGAACCTTTGGAAGCCTCCGTTACTCTTTTGGAGGCGACCACCCCAGTCAAACTACCCACCACGCAATGTCCCACTATGTGGTTAGACTCCAGATAAGCAAAGGGTGGTATTTCACCAACGACTAACTAACGCCTAGCGACGCCAGATCAAAGTCTCCCACCTATCCTACACATCACTTACCCAAAGTCAATGCGAAGCTATAGTAAAGGTTCACGGGGTCTTTCCGTCCCGTTGCGGGTAAACGGCATCTTCACCGTTACTACAATTTCACCGAGCTCATGGCCGAGACAGTGCCCAGATCGTTACACCATTCGTGCAGGTCGGAACTTACCCGACAAGGAATTTCGCTACCTTAGGACCGTTATAGTTACGGCCGCCGTTTACTGGGGCTTCAGTTCAGCGCTTCTCCGAAGATAACGCCCCCCCTTAACCTTCCAGCACCGGGCAGGTGTCAGGCCTTATACTTCGTCTTTCGACTTCGCAAAGCCTTGTGTTTTTGATAAACAGTCGCCTGGGCCTCTTCACTGCGGCTTCTTCCCGACGAATCGGGAAGGAAGCGCCCCTTCTCCCGAAGTTACAGGGCTATTTTGCCTAGTTCCTTAGCCATGATTCACTCGAGCACCTTAGGATTCTCTCCTTGACTACCTGTGTCGGTTTGCGGTACGGGTAGCTTTAAAATTAACGCTTAGAGGTTTTTCTTGGAAGTCTGATTAGGTCCACTCAGCGCTACCGAAGTATTGCTGTACTTTCATCCTTTAGCTAGTCTAGCGGATTTGCCTACTAAACCAATACCTACAGACTTATCCGTGCTATTCCGTCAGCACGGGGGACTTTCACTACTCCGTCTCCCCATCACTTCTTAAAGCTAGTACCAGAATATTAACTGGTTGTCCATCGACTACCCCTCGCGGGTTCGCCTTAGGTCCCGACTAACCCTGAACCGATTAACGTTGTTCAGGAAACCTTAGTCTATCGGTGTGCGGGTTTCTCGCCCGCATTATCGTTACTTATACCTACATTTGCTTTTCTAACCACTCCACCATCTCTTACAAGACAACTTCTGCGCTGTTAGAATGCTCCCCTACCCAACATAAAATAAATTACATTGATAAAGCTTCGGCGTTACACTTAATGCCCGATTATTATCGATGCCCTGTCGCTCGACCAGTGAGCTGTTACGCACTCTTTAAAGGAATAGCTGCTTCCAAGCTAACCTCCTGGCTGTCTCTGCAACTGGACCACCTTTGTTCAACTTAGTGTAAACTTGGGGGCCTTAGCTGTTATTCTGGGTTCTTTCCCTCTCGGATTTGGACCTTAGCACCCAAACCCTCACTGCCATAAATCATTTAACGGCATTCGGAGTTCATCTGGATTTGGTAGGATTTGACTCCCCCTAGTCCAATTGGTAGCTCTACCTCCGTTAAATTAATATGACGCTGCTCCTAAAAGCATTTCGGGGAGTACGAGCTATCTCCTAGTTTGATTGGCCTTTCACCCCTACCCACAGTTCATCCAAACACTTTTCAACGTGAACTGGTTCGGGCCTCCATGACGTGTTACCGGCACTTCACCCTGACCATGGGTAGATCACTAGGTTTCGCGTCTACTTCCTCTGACTCATTCGCCCTATTCAGACTCGCTTTCGCTCCGGCTACGTGGCTGAACCAC
>CAVTPD010000001.1:0-300000 GCA_963736575.1 uncultured Cytophagales bacterium | reverse complement strand
TTCACTGCATCATTAGGTTCTCTTACCAATAGTTCTGTTGAAATCGCTTTTAACTCATCTGATGCTATAGATCTAGACGCTGCAATTTCTGCTAAATTGTTATCATATATAGAGTTGATAAAACTTTTTACTTGTTCTCTGTTTTCTTCACTCATTTCGGAAGCAATAAAAGGCTCTACAGCACTTTTAAATTTACCTACTCTAAATACTTTGGGTTTGATGCCCAGTTTTTCAAACAAGCCTTTAAAAAAAGGGGTCTGTGTAGCTATCCCTTTAAATTCCAAAAGCCCTGCGGGGTTTAAGTACACTTGATCTGCTACCGAAGCTAAGTAATAAGCCTTTTCGGTATAAACTTCACCATAAGCTATAATGGGTTTACCTGAAGTTTTGAAATCTATTAAAGCGTTTCTTATTTCTTTTATAGCTCCATAACTGCTTTGCAAATAGGTTAAGTCTAAGAAAACAGCTTTTATGTTTTGGTCTTCTTTGGCGTTTTCAATTTTTCGGATTAAATCCAACACACCAATTTGCCCAACTGAAAGGCCATAAGGAAGGTCAAATCCTTCTAATGGATTATCTTCAGCGAGTTCTACAATTTTTTTATCTAAGTTTAAATGCAATACTGCAGGCTCTACCAATTCTGCATCTAGAGTAGATGAAGTAACAAAAGCGGTTAAGGCCCCCATAAAAATTGACGATGCTACTAATACAAAAATCACTAGTGCTATAAAGGTACCTAAGCAAGAAGTGAACAGGTTTTTAATAAAACTCATAGTTTTGAAGAAATTTGATCAAAAATACAAAATAATTTGAAAGAGCTAATTTTGTTGTTGGGAGGAAATTTGGGAGATGTAGAACTTCACTTCCAAAAAGCGATCTATAGCCTTAATAAGGCATTAGGTGAGGTAGAAAAAAAATCTAGCGTATATAAAACGGCTGCGTGGGGGAAAACAGATCAACCAGACTTTCTTAACCAAGTAGTTTCTTTTAAAACGAACGTTTCTGCAGCAAAAGCGTTAGCTATTTGTTTAGAAGTTGAAGATGAGTTAGGCCGAATTAGATATGAAAAATGGGGAGAGCGAACTATTGATATAGATATTCTTTTTTACGAAAATGAAATCATTGATATAAAAGGGTTAATTATACCGCACCCCAGGTTACATGAAAGATTATTTACTTTAAAACCATTGGCTGAAATTCATCCCAAGTTCATACACCCTGTTTTTAACAAAACAATCGTTCAGCTTTTAGAAACTTCTGATGACACTCTTGCGGTTAATAAACTATAAGCCTTTTGTATTTTCTCTTTTTTTGATTCTAAGTATTTCTAAAGTAGATGCTCAGTTAGACAGTAATTATGTTACAGATTACAGTCATTGGCTTACTACTAGACTTTACTCTGTTTCAAAATTTAATAGGTTAACTATAGGCGGTAAAGACAATAGTATTAACTATTTCCCCAATAACAATATTAACATAGGTTTAGGTTATACGTACCGGGGTTTTGGGATTAACTTAGGTTTTAAAGCTCCATTTATTAATCAGGATGATGATAAGAAAGGGGAAACCAATTTTCTAGATATACAAGCCAATCTTTTCAATAAAAAGATTGCTGTAAATTTTGCGTTTCAGTATTTCAGAGGGTATTACCTTACTAACCCAGACAAGTATTATCCAGATTATTGGAGTGGAACTAACAACTTCCCCAGTAGAAGAGATTTAAGAACGTTAAATGTTAACCTAAGCGGAAATTACATTTTTAACAGTGATCGTTTTTCTTACCGTTCAATATTTATACAGGATCAGTTGCAAAAGAAAAGTGCAGGTTCTTTTCTGGTTGGTATATATACCACTTTTTTATGGTTAGGGGCAGATTCTGGTTTAGCCAATTACAACAACCAATTACAATTACCGCCCGAATTGAATGTAGATTATGCATCTACTTTTTCTATTGGTCCACAAGCGGGTTATGCCTATACTTTTGTACTGTGGGATAATTTCTTTATCTCTTTAAGTTTGGTTTTGGGTGCTGGTTACAATTACACTTCCCGCAGGCAAGTTAATGAGGATAAAACTGAAAGCTGGTCAAACGGGCATTCTGTAGGCTTTAAAGCACAGCACCGAGTAGGGATTGGATACAATAGTGAAAAGTATTTTATAGGTGCTAATTATAGTATTGGTGATTATTTCTCGGTTTTTGATAACCGTTTTATATTAATTGATGCGGGAAATATTCGGTTTAACTTTGTGCGACGTTTTAACCACCAACCTAAATTTTTGGATAAAGTAACTGATTTTGTTCGGTATAAAGTTTTACACCAAAAGGATGAATAAGAACACTATTTCTTCACCGGGTCTTTAGGTTCAGCTGGTAAAGGTTGGTGCTCTTCTAGTTTTTTCTTCGCTTCTTCAATGGCTTTTTCTAACTGAAGGTCTTTGCCGTAAAATTCATCAACAGCATTGTTGTTCACTTTAATGGTAGGCTCTACACCAACGCCTTCAATAATCCAGTCTTTTTCTTCTATGCCATAATGTGCAAATTCTGGAACTACCAAATACCCGTTGTCCGAAAATTTAAACGAACCAAAATAACCAACAACACCGCCCCAGGTTCTTCTACCTATTACAGGGCCTAATTCTAATTGCTTAAATCGGTAAGCAAACAAATCACCATCTGAAGCTGAATATTGATCTACCAACAAAATCTTAGGCCCATTATGCATATAATACGGATTATTGCCTTTTACAAAGCCTTTTCGATAATTCACCAACAATACTTCTCTATTTAAGCGTTCTATTATTTGCTGTGAAACATTGCCACCACCGTTACCACGGTCGTCAATAATCAATACTTTTTTATGCAATTGCGGATAGAAATATTGAACAAACTCATTTAATCCGTTAGAAACCATATCTGGTATATGAATGTAACCTACTTCTCCGTTAGTAGCTTCGTTAACTTTTTTAATATTATTCTGAACCCAATCGTAGTAACGTAACTCGTATTCTTCCGACAGTGGTTTTATCAAAACCTTCCTAGCGCCCGATTCTTGGGGTTTATCGTTAATTTCTAATTCTACCGTTTTTTTGGTTTGTCCTAAAAGCAATTCACCAATACTGGAAGCATTTTTAGCCGAAACGCCATTTACAGAAAGGATATAATCGCCCACTTTTACGTTGGTAGAATTACTTTTAAAAGGTGAATATTCCCCGTTTGTCCAATTCTTGCCTTCTAATATTTTATCTATTCTGAAATAGTCTTTTTGTTTAGAAACTTCTGCCCCCAACTGCCCTACCGAAATTCGGTCAGCTTTAGGGACATCTCCTTTTCCAACGTAAGCGTGACCAACATTCAATTCACCAATCATTTCGGAAAGAATATAGGTTAAGTCCGAACGATGATTAACAAATGGCAAAAGAGGTTCGTACTTCAGTTTTATAGAATCCCAGTTTACGCCGTGCATATTGGCGGCATAAAATTTCTCTTGGTAAGTTCTGTGGGCTTCATAAAAAATCTGATTCCATTCGGCTTTTTTGTCTAGCAAAAAAGTAAGGTCTAAGCTTACATTTTCAGATTTTGAAATGGATTTTGTAGGAAGGTCTACAATGGCGTATTCGTTTTTGGGTTTATACAACAACACTTTTTTACCCGAAGCACTTATTTGGTAATTGCTAAAATGTCCTAAATCATGTTCTTTTTCGTCTTCAAAATTATAAAGCTTAAACTCTGCTTTTTCTTGTGTGGTAGAATTGTACATGTAGTACAGTTTCCCTTTTACAAAGTTTAAGTTCCAATATTTACCAGCGGGCGTTTTTACTTCTTTTATTCGGGCTGAAATACTTTCGAAATCAACTTTTACGTTTGTTGTTTTACTTTCGGTAGAATCTTTGTCTTTCTCTTTTTTATCCTTGTCTTCGCTGTCTTTTTTAATTTTTACTTCGTCGTTCTTTAACTCATTAAAGTCGGCAATGTCTTTTTCCAAGGGAATAAAATAGATTTTGGCCAAATTGAAATAGGCATGATTCCATTCGGTTTGGCTGTAGCTGGGTTTAAAACTTCGGTCCGAAACAAAAAACAGGTACTTGCCATCTTTAGAAAAAGTGGGTTCGTAACTGTTGTACCATTCGTCGGTAACGTATTTTTTACTTTTATCCTGAAGGTTATAAATCAGTACACGGCTAACGGCGTTGTATTTTTCTTTACTATAGGCAATCCACTTACTGTCCGGACTCCATTTAAAATACGCGAATAAATCGGCGTCTCCTTTGGCAACGGTTACAACTTGTTTAGACTGAACTTCAATATATCGTAAGCGTATTTTTCGGTCTGTAAAAAGAATCTTTTTGCTATCGGGCGACCAAGATAATCCCCACAAATACGAATCGTAATTTTCCGTTAACTGAATTTTCTCTTTACGCTCCAAATCGTACACGTATAATTCATCTTCCCCAGTTTCGTCCGAAACATAGGCAATGTATTTTCCATTGGGCGACCATGTTCCGCTTTTGTCGTTGGCATTAGAGGAATGCGTTAAATTGTAGGTGATTCCTTTTTCGGAAGGCGCACTGAACAACTCACCACGCGCTGTGATGACTAATCGTTCGGCATTCGGAGAAATATCAACCTGATGAATATAGTCTTTGGCGTCTACCCATTCCGGTCGGCTCCAAACGTTATCGGATTGTACTTCAATGTCAACTTTTACGATTTCATTTTTTTCTATATCGAAATAGTGGATGTATCCACCGTTTTCGTACACAATGGCTTTACCGCCAAGGCTAGGGAATTTAACATCAAATTCTTTATAGAACGTAAGCTGTTTTTCGGTTTTGGTATTTAAATCGTAAGCAAACAAATTCATTACGCCTGTTCTATCGGATGCATAATAAATGGTGTTCTTGTACCACATCGGGAAAATATCTTGCGCCTTATTGTTGGTGATGTTTATGGTGGTTTTCGCTTTAAAATCATAAACACGAATATCGTCTGCCATACCGCCTTGGTAGCGCTTCCAAGCTCTAAACTCTCTAAAAATTTCGTTGTAGGCGGCTTTGTTCCCATCTTCTGAATACGAAATCCAGCTGCCTGGTGAAAAAGGCAATTGTACGTATTCTCCTCCTTTCGATGGTACTTCAAATAAATGACCAATAAACGGGTTAAAGGTTTTCATTCTGGAACGAAAAAGAATTTTATCTCCCTTCCAACCCATTACAATGTTATTAGGCCCCATTCGGTCGTCTACTTCATCTCTGTTTTTAGCCGCAGTGTAGGTTAATCGCTTTGGACTTCCTCCAAAAACAGACATTACATATACTTCTGTGTTACCGTCGTACTGACCTGTAAACGCTATTTGAGTTTCATCGTCCGAGATTTTAGGAAACATTTCATAACCTTTATCTGAAGTCAATTGAACAGCAGCACCACCGTTTCTGGAAACGCGGTACAAATTGCCCGCATAACTGAAAACAATGTAATTTTCTGAAATAGATGGAAATCTTAATAAGCGCGTGGATTCTGAAAATCCTTGAAAACCTAAACACGTAAGCAGTACTACTAAAAGTATTTTCTTCATCTGGACTGAAATTTCACTGCAATATAGAATTATCTAAAAGGATTTTAGAATGGATGAGGGGAAATGGTCGTGAAATCAATGTATAAACTTTGTAAATATTTATAGCCTAGGATGAATGAAGAAACATAATTTAACAGAATTTATTTGTAGTGGTTACTAAATGCTTTTTCAAAAGACAGCAGAGCCTTCGGGTAATCTTTAAGGATTTTCTTTTTTACTTTGCTATAATTTGGCACAATTATTCTTTGCCTCTTTGGATCATCAGGAATTTTACATGTTCTGTGCTCTAAACTATTTCGATAACCGTATAAATTATTCAAAAGATTACCTGCGACTTGGGCTTCAAATTCTTTTTTGTTGATTTGGATATATCGGGATCTCTCTACACCGCTATGAGGGTCTCTTTCTGGCTCAAGGTTTAACACTTCTTGGATATAATGTAGAACAATATGATCTGTATATTTTAAAGCGTTTATTATCCAAGATAATAATGTAGAATTAGGCTGAAGATCTTGAAAATTAGAAGATATTAAAAGACAAGCTTTTGCTTCATCTGCTGCAGAATTATACGAAATAACAGGCAAGATTTCTTTATAATTAAAATGCAATTCAAACCCAGTTACACACTCATGGAATGCTATAAAAGGATCTTCTGAACAATTTGTCTTATCAATCTCTTTATTAAAAATATCTATGGCAATCATTCTTTGCCCTAAATTAAACTCTTCTGATTTTTCTATTATACTCGAAATTTTTTTTAACTCATCTAAGTACCCCATTATAAAAACCAAGATTTTAAAGTGTCAATAGGTATTTTTAAATGTTTTTTATTGATTGAATTTAGGATTGAGTTTTTCACATAAGAGCTATCTTCGTCCTTTATTAGTTCGGCTACAGATTGAAAAAATTTAGTATCAACTTTAATAGTCTCTAAAAGTATATTAAAACACCCTAATCTAACTAATGGACTTTCAGACTTGGGAATTAATTGTAAAATTTTTTGGTATCTATCTGTATCTTCACCAATAGCCTTAGGAAAAGAGGATAAAATTTGATATTGAACCCATTCATAAGCTTCAAACTCTTCAAACAAATCTATCAATGTGTCGTAATGTGTTTTAAGGCAAGGGTAAAGCCTTAAATTCCAAACAAAGTTGTTTGATTTCCAAAAGAAAGTTCCAATTCCAAACACCCATATAGGTATTCATTTTTTCATTGAGTTTAAAATCATTTTCTAGAATTAAAACTTTAACAATTGTCCTCCATTTTTGTCCAAGCGTCAATAGCTCTCGCATTTGGAAATTATTGAACTCCCATGAATTTTTCTTTTTGTTTTTTTTATAAAACTCTATTAGATTAGATTCAATTTTGTTCAATTCTGTTTCATATATTGGAATGAAATCTAATACTTTTAATAATTCATCTACTTCCTCAATTTGAGGTTGAGTAGAATCTTGTTCAATAATATCTTTATCTAACTCAGTATTATGCTCGTTTTTTAGTTCTTTTTCTATGACTATACCATAGTCATCCAGTATTTTTTCTTCTACAGAATTATTTCTATTGATTTCTTCAACGGAAGTTTTATGAGTATTTAAACATAAAGATTTTGCTTTTAGATGCCTATCAATAACAGAAAGACAATGGATTAATTCTTTTCTTGACTTTCCATAAACTCGTATGTCATCCATGAATCTGAAGTAATGTAATGCACTCTTAATAGCTAATCGATCCATGCTATCTAAAATAATATTTGCAATTAGAAAGGAGGCTGCTGGTCCTTGTGGAATACCTACTCCAATAGTTAAAGAATCTCTAGTACCTGACCAAATGTTCAAGCATTTTGATAATAATTCTAAAATTTGTTCATGTATTCCCTTTTTCTGCAGTTCAATAATAATTATTGAATGTGGTATAGTATCAAAAAATCCTGTTATATCAGTTTCTAAAATATGAGTAACGTTGCCAGAGAGCACTGTTTCATTTATACTCCCAATAAATTTATTGTATGGTTCGACATATGACTCAAAAAAGTAATAATCGTCAGGGTCTTCTGATAGTAGCTTTATTCCTTTTGAAACATCTTTGTTTAAAATACTCCCAAAAACAGATTGATTAGTTTCTAATAATAAAGGATAATAAAGTTCAGCTATATGATTTGCTATTGCTTGATAAACCAATGCATCTTCAATCCCTAATACAGTTTTAGTTCTTTGAGTACCTGTACTTTTAGGCTCAAAATACTTAAATGGTCTCTTGGGATTATATAGAGACGATGTAATTGATTCAATCACCTTATCTAAACTCTCATCTAGATTCTCTTTAAAAACACTAATACCAAAAAAATCTCTCGCGTCATCTCCAACACTTGATAAAACTCTTTCCCACGAAAGGAGCATGGCTTCTTTACTAAAACAATCTTCGAAAGTACTTTTTTTCATTTATTCCTACTATTACATGAAATTAGTTATAATAAGATGGTTAAAGCGTAAACGCAAATACTCCAGTATATTACTAATCAAAATAAACCTAGAAAACCCAACAATACTAATATTAAGCATATCAAATAGTTAAAAAAACAATAGACACAGCTAGGCAGCTTCTATTGTTTTAATTTCGTTTAACTCATCTGATTTATTTAACCTTTCTTCTTCAATATCATAATCATCTTGTAAACCAAGCCAAAATTTAGGGGATGTACCAAAAAATTTGGAAAACCTAAGAGCTGTATCCGCAGTTATTCTACGCTTACCTTTAATGATCTCACTAATCCTTGTTTGAGGTAAAAAGGTTTCTTTAGAAAGTCTATATGCTGTAATATTTAAAGGCTCTAAAAACTCTTCTTTTAATATTTCCCCTGGATGTATGTTAGGTAATCTTTCCATATCAGTTATTTTAATGGTAATCAGTAATTTTAACTTTGAATGCGTTATCGTTATCCCAAATAAAGATTATCCTCCATGGTTTGTTAATTCGAACACTATGAAACCCCAATAAATTACCGCTCAATTTTTCTAAATGATTGGAAGGAGGTATCCTTAAATCATTAATATTTTGGGCATTATTTATCATTCTTAATTTACGTCTAGCGTTGTTCTGAATTTCGTTTGGAAGTTTTTTGGATCGAAACCCCTCCCATATTTTCTCAGTTTCTTTATCACCAAAAGATTTAATCATTAATTCTGCCACGCGTTACTAACGCATAAAGTTATTAAAAAATTAGTAAAACAGAAAACCCGGCCAAAACCGGGTTTTCTTTAACAATGTATATCTAAGTATTAATTAATCCTTCAACTTTCGTTTGAAAAGATCTATTAAATCTTGGTTGGCATTGCTTGGGTCTACCAAACCTCCATAACCATAATAAATACCAAAAGCATCTTCGTGGTAAGAATGGTAGGTAAAATGGGTGTTGTGTTTTTCAAAGATATCTAGCATATCTTCTACCCAGTTTATTCCCCCTTTTTCATTTTGAAAAGTATAAGAAATAACGCCAAACTCTCCACAATACATAGGCACGTTGTTTTCTTTACCAAATTTCAAGAATTCATTTAACACCGATTCTAAATAGGCTTTGTTTCTGGCAATAACCCCACCTTCAACGGTATAGACATCTATCCGGATCCTTACTTGTGCACTTGCAGGAATATCTTCCCCTTTCATATAACCACTAGCTGAATACGAATAGCCTTCTACAGGGATAAAACCCAAGCCATTGTTGTTGAAATTAGCATCGGCGCTAGAACCTGTAAATTCAAACGAATAATTCCCCGAATAAGCATCGTTTGAAACACTACTAGAACCATCTCCGCTTTCGGACCAAAAATACCAATTGCTGGCATCTTCTAAATCAATGGTTTTTACTATGCGTACAAATTCTTGTTTTTCATTGTATTCCCGTACAACAATACTGTCTACATACGCGGTACCCGTTGCCAGTTCACTCACCTGTATGGTAGGCACCAACCAATTGTAGTTCGTATTGGTTACTTTAAATAACTTACCTTCATAGTATTGCCAATCAGAAGTACCCGCTGGCAATGTTGGGCTACTTTGTGTAGCGGTCACCCATTCAGGACTTGTAGGGAATTGATATTTACTTTCATCTGGGTATTTACCGCCGTCCCCAAAATCGGTCCAGCTGGCATTTTGGTGCGTATACTCGATAGGATCGTAAAAGTGAAACTCGTACACAATTTTAGGGTCGTTAATCAAAAACAAGTTCTTTGTACTGTTCTGATCTCCGTAATCGCTTTTTATAGCATTTAGTCGCTCCACAAAAATTAAATGGTCTTCATTTACCGTTCTTACCGAATCAACAATTTCATTGGCTAAGTTGATCCATTGGTCAATGGAGGTAGAAACAACGGGTTCGTTTAATAAATCAAAACCTGCAATTTGTTTCTCTCCTTTATAACGTTCTGCAATAGCCTTCCACAGATTGGCTAAACGACGTTGATTTTCTTTACTATTCCATAATTCTAAACCATCACCATTAGACTGAAAACCACCTTGTGGCACATGCATATTAAGTATTAAATAAACATTGTGCTTTTTAGCCCATTCTATGTTTTTATCAATCCATTCCCAACCCTTGTCTTTGTATACATAAGGGTTAGCATCGTCTTCAAAGGTTTTGTAATTCATATAAAACCGAATCGCGTTCATGCCCATATCGGCTACACGTTGGTAATCGCGTTCGTCATGGTGATTAGACGGATAAGGATTGTCTGTCCAAACCTCATTACCAAAGGCTACACCTTGCAGCAATAAGGGATTTCCGTTTTCGTCTAAAATAGTTTGTCCTTGTATGCTTACTAAATTGGGGATAGAACTGGTAGTATCTTCCACATCTGGATTATTACCTGTACCCGGATCATTATTTTTCTTTTTGCAAGAAATGCTCAACAGAGACAATAAAACAAAGAATAACAAATAGTTACGACTCATATCAGTCCTTTTAATACTTTTCATATTTATAATTTACGAAAATTTTTATAAAAAATATCACCCTACATATTGCAATTTTAAAGAACTCCTGTAACTTTGCATTCCCATTCAGATAGTGAATGGCTGATTTAAGCGAGAGTAGCTCAGCTGGTAGAGCGCCACCTTGCCAAGGTGGAGGTCGCGAGTTCGAACCTCGTCTCTCGCTCACTATAAATCATTAAATGTTCGAGACTGGTTTTCCAGTCAAGCCGGGGTGGTGGAACTGGTAGACACGCAAGACTTAAAATCTTGTGACCTTTGGTCGTGCGGGTTCAAGTCCCGCCCCTGGTACAAAAAGCTTCTCAGAAATGGGAAGCTTTTTTCATTTATAGACTTTTCTATTTTTTGTTTCTGAAAATTTTTCTCCCAAAATCAATCTATTTACCCTTCAGAACTCGTAAGTTGAAAGTTAGAAAAAGACTGTTTACTCTATCTATTACTAAAAAACGACAGAAGAAACAGTTAGCTATTTAATAATCAGGCCACAACGTAATTAATGTGGTATGATTTATGAATTCAATAGAATATGCCTAATACAATACAACAAGCACCTATAGACCTCTCTACAAGAATTAATGAAGAACTAGAAAGTGCTTCTGAAAAATACCATATATGGGGTGCTTGGATAGCCATTTTTGCTGATCCTGTTTTTGCTGTAACCGATTATATTAATATACCCAACGACTGGAAGAATCTACTTACCATTAGACTTACGGTTTCATTAATCACTTTTTTGGTACTGTATTTCAGAAAAAGATTTAAGATAAAATCAAACACCATAATCATCTTTGTTCCTTTTGTTCTTATTTCCTTACAAAACGCATACACCTTCAGTTTAATTTCAGATGAACATATTTTAGGCCATTGCCTAAATTACATTGCCTTATTAATAGGTGCCGGTATGTTTGTATTATGGAGCTGGCGCTTATCTATGTTCACCGTTTCTATCTCGGCTATTGCTACAGCCATTTTTGTTTCTATGAACCCCAACATTAGCACCAACAATTTTCTATTGCACGGTGGTTTGTTGTTGGCTGTTGTGTCGGCATTTATGATTCTATTAATACAAACCCGTTACAGTTTAACTATTAAAGAAATTATAGCCCGCCTACAAGTAGAGCAAGTAAATAAAGAGTTAGTAGTACAAAAAGAGTTAGTAGAAGACCGAAACCACCAAATCACTTCTAGCATTAGGTATGCTCAACGAATACAACATGCTATTTTAGGAAACTCAAATGCGCTTTCAGATTATTTTGAAGAATCGTTTGTACTGTTTCAGCCCAAAGACATTTTAAGTGGTGATTTTTATTGGTTCTTCGAAAGCAAAACAGAAAATGTAAAAATTATTGTTGCCGCCGACTGTACCGGTCATGGTGTACCCGGTGCACTAACTACTGTTTTAGGTTGCGCTATTTTAAACGACTTAGTGGTGCAGAAGAACATTTATTCCCCAGAGCTTATTTTACAAGAGTTAGACAAGGCTATTATTAAAAGTTTTTCTACCGAAAGAAATCTAGAAACTAAAATTAGTGACGGAATGGATATTAGCATTTTAACTTTTCAGGAGAATGAAGTTTATTTCTCTGCTGCTAAAAATCCGCTTTACCACATAAGGGATAAGGAAGTTTTTATTACCAAAGGCTCTAGAGCTTCTATTGGCCACAATCATCTTCAGAAAGACAAAACTTTTGAAAAGCATAAAATTGATGTAGAAAAAGGAGACAAACTTTACATCTTCTCAGACGGTTACCAAGACCAAATAGGGCAAGAAGAGAATAAGAAATACTACACCAAACGCTACAGAGAATATTTAGTAGAAACCTCTTCGGTTTCCTTAACCGAACAGGCGTATTTATTAAGCAATGATTTTAACGAATGGAAAAAAGACTTACCCCAAACAGACGATGTTTTAGTGATTGGTGTTGAAGTTTAATTTATTTCAGGATTTTAAAATGTAAGCGCCTTGTATACTACCTCCGGCGCCCAATGGATTCATCATCCAACTGTGTCTTATTTTATATTCTGCCCCTAATATATCTTGAACACCATAAGTACAATACGAAGCGTGAACTTTATTCCAAATAACTACCGCTTTGTATTTTTCTAAATGCTCGGGCTTTACCTCTTTCTTTTTAAGGGCTAGTAACTTGTAGACTTCTCCCGTATCATAACCACAATTAATAAACTCTATAGCATCCTGAAAATTGTGTATGCATTTTCTAGAATATTTTCTTTTTAAGCGAAATACTCGTTTGCAAATTAACGCGTACAAAACTATGGCTGTATGATCGTATTCGGGATTAGGCACTACATTTAAACCCGCCAAACGTATGGTTAAATCTATTTCTTCTTTGGTAAGCTGAACAGAAGTGCCGTCACTGAATTTCGCAAAAACAACCCCATCTACAATTTCGAAAGTCTTAAAAATCTTTTCCAAAGACTGAAATTCTACCAACGCTGTTTTTATTAAAGCAATAACGGCACAATTGCCTACCACTTCGTTTCCTCTACAGTTTTGAACTTTATCTGAAACCACAACCGTTCCTTGAGAAAAGTCGGTAATCATTTTCTGTGCATCGTAAAAGTCTTCTGCCTTTTTTTGACCCGAAAAGAGATGTAATAATTGCTTGAACATACTTAGGTGGATTGAGCTTTCCCCAATAACCTAAGCCTTAGCTATTAAGTTCACGGAATGGGGTGAATAAAAAAGGGTAACCTTAATCTTTAATTGAAGTGTATTTTCTTATTAAAAAATTAACCAAATGATTAATGGTTAAAATAAATAGCGTAAGACAAACTGCCAACACATAATATTCTACGGCCACGCAAATGCCTATACCAATAGAATACAACAAGGTAGCTGCAGTGGTTAATCCAGATATTTTACCGGTTGTTCTAGATTTTATAATAGTACCAGCACCAATAAAACTTACGCCTATTACAATGGCTTGCAGCACACGAATGGGATCGGCATCAATAGTGTCATTAAGCAAACCCGTATGGCTAAATTCTACTAAAGGATGAATAATACAAACTGTAAGACAAGTGAAACCGCCAACAATCATGTTCGTACGAATCCCCGCTTCTTTCCGTGCTTTTTCTCTTTCTATACCTACCAACATGGTTAACACAGAGGCTATGAAAACATTTAAGAAGATGTGTAATTCGTTAGGGTGCAACATATAAATTCTGTTGGTGATGTTTACAAAACAACCAAAACCAAGCCAGTTTTGTTCTAATCACCATTTTAATATTTAAGCTAAAAAAAGCATGGGGTTTAGTTTACAACACTTATTTTTAGTTAAACAGCATCCTACTTTTATGAAACGAAAATATATTATTGGAGCCCTTATCACTTTTTTAGTGATTGTTGTTAATCAATCGTTTATACAATACTGGTTGTATAAAAAACACGAGGATGCCAAAATCATTAATTTATCGGGCAGACAGAGAATGCTAAGTCAAAAAATTTGTCTTGGTGTTTACAACTATAAATTTAATAACGGCTCTTTAGAAGAAACTAAAAATGATTTTAGGTTATGGAAAAACACCCATTACAGCCTTTTAAACTTAAACCCTTATTCGGAAGAAATAGAACAAGCAGCAAATACAGCTGTTTTATTAAACAAATTAACTCCGCAGGTTTTATACGTTGAAAATGTATTAAAACACATTAATACCCTAGATATAAACAGACTAAAAAACAACCAGACGGATTACTTAATTAAAATGGATGAAATTGTTTATTTATATGAACAAGAAGCGAATAGAAAGCTTGAATTTGTAATTATTATTGAGATTATATTGGCCGTTATCGCATTGATTATCTTGACTATGGAATTAATTTTTATTTACAAGCCCATATCGGATCATTTACTAAAACAGAATATACGCTTTAAAGAAATTGCTTGGCAACAATCACACGAAGTGCGCAAACCTGTTAGCAATATTCTTTTATTATGTAACTTAATTAAAAATAACCGATTTGAAACTGAACGAAGCAATCCAGAGTCGATCTCTTAAAGAAGTCCGATTCGTAATATCGCGCGGAGAAATGTATGAATGTGCCCGTGAAAACGACCTTAACAAGCGACTCCTCCGCCCAACCTCTCCACTGTGGATTCGACCTCGCGATGTGGCCGAACAGTCTCCCATCGTCGGAAATCAGGAACGGGGTGTGAGTATCATTGATCTCACCATCTTGAACGGAGAGAAGAAGCCCGAACGGATTCTTTCGAACGAATGATCGAATAATCTCAGGATCATCGACTCGAAATTTTGGTGGGACATACATGTCTTAATTTTCTTGCATAACGTTATAGGAATGGCGCGCCGGTGTAAAGCTCAAAATTAATCAGACGGCTTCCTCGGCGTCGCCATCTCCGGCTTGTTCGCCCGGTTTTGGTTCAGACGGTCTGCCTCCACGGAAAAGGTCTCCTTGGAATCTGTCACGCAACCCTAGCCAGTGCCCCGGAACGGTGGAGCGCAAATTCATCTGACTGACCGCTGTGAATGCAGTTGGTTGAGCCATTGGTTGCGAACGCCTCAGCGCGAACCAATCTGACTGACATAAGAATCCACCCTCAACCAAAGCCGACTTGGAAATCACCGTCCATTTTTGTGGCGAACGTCATAGGAATGGCGCGCCGGTGTAAAGCTCAAATTTAATTAGACGGCTTCCTCGGCGTCGCCATCTCCGACTTGTTCTGCTATTTTTGCTGTTGAACTCTAGGAATGCTTGAAAGTGCGTGTGAACCTATCGTAGAGCCAGCCGATCTCTTCGAACTCTATCTTAGGAATCCCTAACTGACCTGATCGATTAGGAACCAAACTTAAAATGGCTTGGTTCTCTTCGTAGCCTTCTAAATGGAAATTGTGCATAATACCGTTGGTAATTCAGTACCACACTTCTCATGGCTTTGTTACCCACAGTGAATGGTTTGATGCTCGCCGAGAAAGGCTTATTGTCCCTCGATACGAGTTGAGCTATCGTCACAGGGAAAGAATTCTCCATCAGATTTCTCTTCCAGCACTCCCGTCCTAAGTTGCTCCTCTGTCTCGGAGCCGACACTCACATGCGAAAAATAAGGCAGAGTTGACACACTCATCTTCCAAAGCGTCCTCAGGCAATAGAGGCGTAGCGGTTCGAATTCGACTCCATCGAATATGATACCAGCCGGTGCTAGCTCATTGATCTTCGGTCTTCCATGGTAAAAGAGCTTTGCAACTTTATCTTCGCATTGCTTTCCAAGAGAGTTATCGCAGTGGTGACACAGAAGGCGCTCCCAATGACCGCCCCACTTATTCTTCAGAAAGCCTGTCTCTGAAACGCTAACGATGTCCCTTCCGCCCCGGTATAGGTATGTCGTGTGGAACCTTGATACAATATGGCTCTTTGCCAACTTCCCATGCTTCAGACAAAGAGCGCAGTCTCCAAACTGTATTTTCTTCCGCTTCGTCATTTCTTGCAGAACGTCATAGGAATGGCGCGCCGGTGTCAATGTCCAAAATAAACATACGGCTTCATCGGCGTCGCCATCTCCGACTTGTTAGTCTTCTTCGTTTAGTCTATCACTTGAACTTTGTATTTCGCGCTGAAATGCGACGCAAGCTCTTCAAGGGTTGTCTTCTTCTCTTCAGTGCTTGAATGCGTCATAATGTAACGCCCTTCAACCCGACGTTGTTGATACAATGTACCTACGCTGGAATCCGACCAAAGGAACACCTCGCACCGATAAGCCATATTCTTCGACTCCATCTAACCCCAGCTCACGGATTACTTGCGTGAATGTGTCGGCTGCGAAATACTCTTCAATGACCCGACCGTCTGCAAAGGTTACGCGTAGCCTGGTCTTCTTAGATTTAGGAGTCTGCGGCTTCGATGGCTGGAGCGCTTTGATCTCTACCTTCTTCCGCACTTGGACATCAATTCCACTCTGCCAATCTTCAAGTAATGCATCAACCTTGGCACGAAACTCTAAGAGTCCTTTGCCCGCTTCAGCTAAGCCCTTAGAGCGTCTGAATAGCGCATGTCTTTGAACGCATCTGAACCTTGTTCTGCGATACCAGCGGCGACGTTCTCGACTTCCTCGCTGATGATTTGGAACGCAGCTGTTACTCCATCGGTCTTGATCTTCATTTCTTGCCTAACGTTATAGCAAAGTGGCGACGGGGAGAAGGTAGAATTGATCAGACGGCGGGTTCGGCGTCCGCTTCTGCGCCTTGTTCGCTTTCTTTATTCTCGAAGGAAAAGGAGGGCGAAAAATCATGAGTATCAATAAATTAAGGTGCGACCTACTTAAGATGGCATGTATCTATTCGCCGACAAGCAAACAACATCTATTGCTTGAACGTGCGTCTCGCGCTGTAGGCGAGCTCAGTCGGATAACTCCCCGTAATCAGAGAGGTAAAGTATGGTGGAAGATAGACCCGCCCTCCAATTGGACTTCTGCGGTGATGAGCTTACTTGAAAGGAAAGCTCGCACGAAGCCTTCGCAATCACATCAAGTGCCTCGGAATCAGCTTGAGCTAACTTGTCCCGCTTGCTTGCAGCTCTCCAAATCTTCATGTCCTCTTCAACCCCAGCCTTCAATTCCGTCGCCAGAGTGCGAAGATCTTCCCTCGGAGCAACGTCAAGTTGACTCAAAAGGTGCATCATTCGAGAGAAATGAAGAGCCGCGCGTTTTGGATAATGCATTTTCTATAGCGAACGTCAAAGGACAGTCACCGGCTACCTCCCGGCGCGCTCCGCAGCACGGAAAAGGGGGTGACAAGTGAGCGGTTTCGAACAGACGGCGGGTAGTCGGTTGACTGCTCCGCCTTGTTCGCATTCTTTATCTTCCGGTGGGGGCGGATTCATTGTGGACGGGCGGAATCAAGGAAACCCATTGCATGATCGTCCTTACTATCTACGATCACCTCGACCATCCCGTGAGGAAGCCGAATCGCGCCGTCAACAGCTGGTGCGCTGGATGGGTGTAAAAGACCCTCTTCAGTCAGCTCTGACGGAACGATTTGCAGATACCCACCAGCATCAACTGGTGTGTCATGGCACGGGATCGCGTTCGTGTCCTTCAGCGCAAATTGCTGAAGGAACGGAGACTCTTGAAGACAAGCGGGATGGAGTAGGACGAAGCTCTTCATTTATTATTGCGAACGCCATAGGAATGGCGCGCCGGGGTCAACTCCCAATTTGATCAGAGAGCTTCCTCGGCGTCGCCATATCCGCCTTGTTATGCTTCTTTGTATTCCGCTAAGGACTGGCGAATTATCGCGACCACTGACTCAAAGTCAACGGGTTGAGTAATCTCGATGAAGCTCTTGGACTGGTTGATCAAGTATTCTCGGTCTGTCTCTCTATTCCGTCCTCTTCCAGTGCGTGCCTCATAATCTTCTGCCCATAGGAGAAATTCTGTGTGTTCTTTGTGCAGATCCCCGCCTTCGTCGATTCTGCTACCAAATAGGCTGCGCTGCCTGTATTCGATCCGGCGTAACCTCTCCTCGCTCGGAATATCGAGAAAGATTCCGAATTCGACTTCTGGAGTATCCATATCCCATGTGGCGATTGAACCACCAAGAATCCAGCTATCCAGTGGGAGCGCGTCGGACAAACGCTCTCGTCTCTCGGTAACAGAGTATTGCTCTTGGAACGGAGGATCGCTTGGTTTGTGGAAATACGCGTCCGAATCGAATATCTGAAGGTCGAATTCTTCTCCAATTCGCCTCGCAGTTGACGTGCATCCCGACCCTGGACCTCCGAATATTAATACGCGCATTTTCTTTGCATAACGTCATAGGAATGGCGCGCCGGGGTCAAGCTCAAATTTAATCAGACGGCTTCCTCGGCGTCGCCATCTCCGCCTTCCATGAGAAGGCAGTCAATAGTTAGTTGAGGTTTACCTCAAGTTTGATGGATTATGTTTTCATTGGTCTATGTTCGGGGCTCCCCCCGGCGGTCGAGCTGGCCACAGCTCGGCGGGGTTCGGGGTGGCAACCCCGTGGCGGTTTGTAAATGTAGAAACATTGGACTCTCGCTTCCATTCGCACTCATCGCCACGATGCCTGGCATCGATTGTTGTGGGACGGTGCATGTATTGATCCGATGGTTCCATTCCGTTTTAGGAAAAGGGGCGGAGCGTCACTTTCTTGTTATCGCACCCGGTCGGTAACCGGTGCAGGCGCAGTCTTCGTGATCACTCCAAATCTGTAGTTCTTGTTTCATAGAAAATTTATTTCGGTCTCAGGCGGCTATCTGTTCCGGGCGGTAATCCGCACCGTCTCTCAGCAGCGCGAGCATCATTACCGCGAGTTTGCGGGCGATTGCGACAACCGCCTTTTTCTTCGCCCGCTGCCCTCCGCGTTCGGCAAGTTTCAGGCCGTGACGTTTCAGCTCGCAGTCGGGGCCGAAGGGGCCGAGCACATACTGCGCGGCACCGACCAACAAGCGCCTGAGGTAGGCGTTGCCTGCTTTGGATATTCGCAACTGCTTGTCAGTGTCGCCGGACTGGTCGCGCTTCGGCACCAGGCCAAGATAGGCCCCCACATCACGGCTACGTGCGAAGCGTTTGGGATCTCCGATGGTCAGCACGAAAGTCAATGAGGTGATCGTTCCCACCCCGGTGATTCCTTGCAGATACCTACACTGCGGGTAGCTCTCGCAAACGAGCTTCTCAATGCCGGCCTCAAGCTTGCGGATCTGCGCGGTCATCATATCGAGAACAGCCAGTGACGGCTCGATGAGATCCAGGGTCTCAGGGAAATCCGTTTCGAGCTCGCGCCGCGCGTGCTTTGCGAAGCAGCTAGTCTTCGGAGAGCGCAGGCGAATACCCATACTCTTAAGGGTGAAACGCACCGCACTTATGACATCCACACGCTGGCGCACCAGGTTGTCGCGCAGCTTGATCTGGAGGAGGTCACGCTGCGCCTGCTCGGTGCCATGTTGAATCGGATGAATCAGATTTTCATCGGCACGGGCGAGACGGGCAAGCATCTGGGCATCCCTGCGGTCGGACTTGCGGTCGTTCGAGTAGATCGCCCGGAGCTTGCGGGCATTGGCAACCAGCACACGGTGGCCGAGTGACTCGAAGAACCGGCTGATCCAAGGACTGTTCATCCCGACCTCCATGACAATGAGCGCAATCGGGTGCCGGGCACTCAACTTTGCAAGCGACTCACGGGTGTTGGTAATGGACTGCTCGACGAGAATCTCGCCGGAGGCATTGAGTGCGCACACGGCGTGCTTACGGTCGCCAAGGTCGATTCCGAGGGTTGTAGTAGATGATGGTTTTGTTTTCATGACAGCGGTTAGTATAACCTATCGGGTCAAACATGACCCGCGCTGCCTTCTCATCTATTCTTGTTAGGCTTTTTCATCGTTTGCTTAGGCCATTTTCTTATTGTGAGTGTGAGCATGACTGTGTCGTGGTCTTGGGGCGGCGTCCACTCATGCCGAAATCCAGGGTCCCACATTATGTAATCGCCCGATTCGGTGAGCGTTAGTGTCGTATCAACGTCCTCACCAACCAGCCACATGCGCTGTGTCCATGGTCCACCTGAAACGAGTATTGTTATTCGATCGTAAGCGTCTTCGGGAATGTCCAATTTGGCTTTGGATTTCGCGCGATGGGTTGAGTAGGCTAAGCCAATAAGCTGACAAATGTGTGTATTGGAACTCAAATCAAGCAGCTCCTGAGCGGTCGAACCGATTGGTAGCTCTGTTGGCTCAGAAACTGGCATGACCGCTTCGCTGTAGCCCGCGACTCTCTTAGTCGAACAACTGTTGCCAACTTTTATTCTCGGGCTTGTCTTACCAATTTGTGTGATTGCCATTGCTCTTCGTTTCTTTGCCTAACGTCATAGGAATGGCGCGCCGGTGTCAATGTCCAAAATAAACATACGGCTTCCTCGGCGTCGCCATCTCCGTCTTGTTCTACCTCTTTTCTTCCAAATGACCCTTACTGCCCGATTCAAGAACAATCTCGAAGATTTTGCAGAACCCGAGCCAATTCATACGAGCGGAGACTCTGTGGAACCTGAGCCAATGCATGCGAACGAAGACTCTGCGAAAGCCCAGCAGATTCATGCGAACGAAGAATCAGCAAAACCCGAGCCGGTGCATACGAACGAAGACTCTGCGAAACCCCTGCCACGCTTCGGAACTATCTGGATAATGAGTGTAATAGTTTCTTGTAGAACGTCATAGGAATGGCGCGCCGGTGTAAAGCCCGAATTTAATCAGACGGCTTCCTCGGCGTCGCCATCTCCGACTTGTTATGCCTCTTCTATTCCGACTAACCCTGACTGTCCGACGAAGAGGAGAATCCGAAGAATCAAGCCATCGGTCAAGCACCCAAGCAGCGCAACACAACACCCGTGTCACCTTCGCTGTCGCTTCTCGGGTCGCATTCGTCGCCGCAAACTGAGCCAATGGGCGCGAACGAAGCGCTGCAACGAAATCTCGATGACGACGACCCGAGCCACATGTTGCGCCAATGAATAGGAACAACGAGGCGCGTAGCAATCTAACTGCCCTTCATGCTGGTCGTAGTCGAGCCAATGCACGGGAACGCTACGCTCGTCGCAGGTTGGCCAGCCGAAATGGTCTTCGCGCAACCCACGCAGCAACTCGGAAACTGGAATCGTTTTCTTGCATAACGTTATAGGAATGGCGCGCCGGTGTAAAGCCCGAATTTAATCAGACGGCTTCCTCGGCGTCGCCATCTCCGACTTGTTATCCTTCTTGTTTTCGATTGACCTGCCAAGCTCGAAGTCACCCTCGTGCTTCCCATCTATGAATAGCGAAAAATTAGTGACGCCTCCAAGTGGCACTTCAATTTGATGTATTCCTGGCTGCGTTGAGTTCTCGGCTGGCAAATCAACAATAGCCCCGTCGTTGGCATCATGCGCAGCGACAAACGAAAGCCTAAACTCATCTCCGGTATGATTTAGATTTGCTCCGGCACAATGCCAACTGTCAGGAGCCTTAGGAATGCGATATCTGACAATCAGCCCAGTGCTAGTTTTGACGGTTCCGACGACTTCTATCGGCTCCATCTCTCGCAATTTCTGAGCGGATCGGTCGCATGACGAAAGACATCCGATAACCAGAAAGATGCTTATCATTAATGTCTTCATTTCTTTGCATAACATTAAGGATCGTGCACCGGGGTGCAAGCTTTGTCGAGCGCCAGCGAAACGAAGCGCCATACCCCGGTGCACGCATCCGGCTTGTTAGCTGTGAGGGCGGATTCGAGTTGCTTTGCAGGGTTGGGCGCCGCCGCCCGACCCGACTCGTCTTCCCGACCGAACGGAATGGAAACCGAGTTCCGCGCTCATCACTTGCAAAGGGGGTCGTGTCCAATCATGTATTGACGCGTTCCCTTTGCTATTAAGCGGAACTCACCGCAGATGCCTGCGAGGCGGCCAAAACAACAAAAACTCCACAGAATAAATCCCTTCATCTGAAAAATTGCCTCAAGCCGACTCCCTACCGCTCGACGGCTGCTAGGTATCATCGACTTCATTGAGCTCTTGAAACCACCGGCGATAGCCTCCTTGGTCTCACGCTCTCTGAAGTCGATGATACCCACACGTTTTGACGTGTCGAGGCAATTGTTCAGATGAACGCTTTTATTGAAGTCTTCTGTGGAATTTTTGCAAACGTTTCCATAGCTAACGTCATAGGAATGGCGCGCCGGTGTCAAGCTCCCAATTTAATCAGACGGCTTCCTCGGCGTCGCCATCTCCGACTTGTTCTGCATCTTTGTTTGGTTGGTCTCTGTAGGCATTGAGCTGACGGGATCTTGAGCGCAAGAGAAGCCAAAGTATGCCTATCGTTGTGAGTGTCAGGAAAAGCGATTGAAGAAATGCTCCACAGTAGAACCAGATTCCAACCGACAACTTGAACGAGTCCATTATCAGAATTGGGACGTAGAAGAAAAGTGGTGCCATTAAGGCGAGTGGCGTCGTATAGGCAAGGTAGGGATGACTGTAGTCTCTATCCATTGCTAGTTCACTTGGGAGAAATAGGCAGACAAACGGAGTGAAGAAGAAGATCACTATAAGGATGGAAACCGCCTTAGGGATTCTTAGTTTGGGTTCCATTGAGCTCTTCGTCATGTTTCTTGCTGGGTCTTCATTTCTTTGCAGAACGCCATAGGAATGGCGCGCCGGTGTAAAGCTCCAATTTAATCAGGCGGCTTCCTCGGCGTCGCCATCTCCGACTTGTTATCCTTCTTTGATTGTCTGTCATTGAAGGGATTATTCGTAGTGCTTGCCCATGAGAAGAATCTGAGCGATTCGAGTCCATGGATTCTGCGAGGGTTCGTAATAAGGCAAGCCATTCTTCGATGCCTCAGCCCAGGCACCCGCCGCGCCTAAAAATCCCTCGATGCTGCCGTTCTCCCACCCATTCGCCCCTGCGCTATAGGGAGAAGATGGATTGCTCTTCTCCTTTGCGACTTCGTCCTCACGGTCTTCCGCCAGCGCGATAATAAAGGAAATTAGCGTATTCTCATCTATCACACTTCCTGCGAGTTCGTGAAGGTCTAGTGGCTTCATATTCTTCCTATCGCCGGGACAGTCTTCATTTCTTTGGATAACGTTAGAGGAATGGCGCGCCGGTGGGAAGCTCGAATATAAAGAGGCGGCTTACTCGGCGTCGCCATCTCCGCCTTGTTATACATCTTCAGTTGGAATGACCCTGATTGCCCGATTCAAGGATCTTCTACAAAGAATCCGTCTTCTCTTCTCCGCATGAATGGTCTGATGGTCTGCAACCGCATGCGGCAACCCGAGCCGGAAGCTGCCAACTAAAATTCCCGCTTCAACTAGCGATGCGGAAATGCGCGGCAACTAGGAAAACGCCGAATTCAATCACAATGACTGCAGCCCACGCAGGAAGCCTGGAGCACGGCCAAATTCCTGCGATTCGGAAAGATCAAGTCGGTGACATAGCTCTTGAATTCCTCTGTATAACGTCATAGGAATGGCGCGCCGGTGTCAATTCCCAATTTGATCAGACGGCTTCCTCGGCGTCGCCATCTCCGACTTGTTCTGCTTCTTTGTTTCTAGGTATTGGTAGTAGAGATAGAATGCGGTCGTGCCTATGCCGACGGGGTAAGTCCAGCCGATGTGCCACTTGAAAAGTATCCTGAAAAACGACATTCCGTCGATATAGGCATAAGAGCTTATGACGACGCTCGCAAAAACAAGCAGTGAGAAGACCTGCACCTCGTGCAGACTTCCGGTTCGAGATGAGCAAAGCAATATGAGGCCAAATAGACCCGCAGCGATATTCGAGCCGGTGAATATCCTCAGGTCAAGCATCAGCTCTTTCAAAGTGGTCTCGTAATAGTCCCGAATCTTCTGCTTGAGCTCTCCGATTCTTCCAGAATCGACCTGTGCACGGCGTCGATCCCCAAGACCTGTCAGTGAAGCTACGTATTCAGAGGGAGATGAGCGGAATTTGGCGACCTCAGTCTCAACAACTTGCTTCTTCTCGGCAGAAACTAGTTTGCTAGCTATAGGGGAGTCTAAAACCTTCTCAATAGCTTCAATCGCTGGCCTGGAGTAATCGAGAGTCTTCTCGGTCACAAATGCCCTCGCGTGTTCAGTTACTTGCTGCTTAGCAAAGAACGTGTAGCCGAATAGGAAAGATGATACGAGAACCACTAGAATGTTCAGCGCGATGGTAATCTTACGAAGCATGGAATTTCTTGCAGAACATTAAGGATCGTGCACCGGGGTGCAAGCTTTGTCGAGCGCCAGCGAAACGTAGCGCCATACCCCGGTGTGCGCATCCGGCTTGTTAGCTGTGAGGGCAGATTCGAGTTGCTTTGCAGGGTTGGGCACCGCCGCCCGACCCGACTCGTCTTCCCGACCGAACGGAATGGAAACCGAGTTCCGCGCTCATCACTTGCAAAGGGGGTCGTGTCCAATCATGTATTGACGCGTTCCCTTTGCTATTAAGCGGAACTCACCGCAGATGCCTGCGAGGCGGCCAAAACAACAAAAATTCCACAGAATAAATCCCTTCATCTGAAAAATTGCCTCAAGCCGACTCCCTACCGCTCGACGGCTGCTAGGTATCATCGACTTCATTGAGCTCTTGAAACCACCGGCGATAGCCTCCTTGGTCTCACGCTCTCTGAAGTCGATGATACACACACGTTTTGACGTGTCGAGGCAATTGTTCAGATGAACGCTTTTACTGAAGTCTTCTGTGGAATTTTTGCAAACGTTTCTATAGCTAACGTCCAAAGGATAGGCACGGCGGCTTGCGCGTCCATCAAAATCAGAGGACTTCAACGCCGTTGCCTACTCCTGCTTGTTCTCGCGAACCACTCTGACGGCGCGACCACCTCTACAGCTCTGGAGCATGCGTGCTCGATTCTCCTCGCCCTATCCACGCAGCGGAAATGAAACAGCCAGAAGCAGAACCCGAGCGAATCAGGCGCACGACCCAGCACGCTGGAATCTGCGACTTTTTTGCCCGAACCACAGGAAAACTTCGCCACGCTCAATCATCTAGCGGCGCGAGCCACCGAAACTCCGGCCAACTCCCGATCCGCCAACTGCAAAACCCCGGGAAAAGAGCAATGCAACACATCCCCGCGCCACGTCGTTCGGTCCAAACCGTTCTGAAGCCCGCCACGGACACCACCTGGAACTTCCGCACAATCAACCTTCGAACCATAACCGGCAATGATTTCCCGGCGGAAATACTAAGAAAAAATTTCTCTGCGAAACATTAAGGATCGTGCACCGGGGTGCAAGCTTTGTCGAGCGCCAGCGAAACGAAGCGCCATACCCCGGTGCACGCATCCGGCTTGTTAGCTGTGAGGGCGGATTCGAGTTGCTTTGCAGGGTTGGGCGCCGCCGCCCGACCCGACTCGTCTTCCCGACCGAACGGAATGGAAACCGAGTTCCGCGCTCATCACTTGCAAAGGGGGTCGTGTCCAATCATGTATTGACGCGTTCCCTTTGCTATTAAGCGGAACTCACCGCAGATGCCTGCGAGGCGGCCAAAACAACAAAAACTCCACAGAACAAATCCCTTCATCTGAAAAATTGCCTCAAGCCGACTCCCTACCGCTCGACGGCTGCTAGGTATCATCGACTTCATTGAGCTCTTGAAACCACCGGCGATAGCCTCCTTGGTCTCACGCTCTCTGAAGTCGATGATACCCACACGTTTTGACGTGTCGAGGCAATTGTTCAGATGAACGCTTTTATTGAAGTCTTCTGTGGAATTTTTGCAAACGTTTCTATAGCTAACAGTGTATTAGTTCAGCCCGCGTGATATCGTTTTTGGATAGCTCCGTCGAGGGAATTTGAGGTGTGCTTGTAAGATGTTGATGTCGGGTGGGTTGGAGATTTGTTTCCGTGGGGCTGATGTTTTGGATGGGCTTGAAGTTCGGACGTGTTGGGGATTTGGATATCGTGCGTTTGCCGGCATTGATCTTTTGGAACACGTGGATTGTCAGTGAAAGCGAAACTGTGGTAATTTTCTTTTCAATGCCTCATGTTCGGATAAGCAGTGGTCAAATGAGTTTCACAACTGATGTTGCCATTCCGCGTGAGGGCCAGACGGTTCGATTGGAGAGAAGATCTGGCGAGGTCGAGGGATCTTGGCAGGCGTGAGGTGGAGGCCTACGGATATGTGCTTGGATGGATCGAGAGCTGGAGGATGAGGCGGGAGCTGCCGGCCGGGCGTGCGGCCGCGGAGCTGTGGTGGCGGGAGGTGGCGAAGTCGCAAAAGCGCCCGGAATGGCGGTTGCGCCAGTGGGCGGAGGCGATCCGGTGGTTCCTGGGGTGGCTGAAGGCTTGCGAAAGGGCGGGCGGCGATGTGCGGACGCTTCCGGAACGGGTGAAGGCGGCGGTGAACGGTGCGGGATCGCGGCGCGGTCTGGCTCCGAAGACGAGACAGACCTACGGCGGGATGGGTGGCGAGGTTCGCGGCTTTTGCGGGGACTGAGGCACGGGTGATGGATGAGGCGGTGGGCAGGGATTTCCTGACCCATCTGGTGAGCGTGGAGAAGGTGGCTTTTTCCACCCAGAAGCAGGCGCTCAACGCGCTGGTGTTTTTCCTGCGGGAGAGTGTGCGGGCTGGAGGGGATCGATCTGCAGGTGAGGTTGAGAAAGACGGCGCGGAGGGTGCCGGTGATTCTGAGCAAAAGCGAGCTGATGGGAATGGTCGGGAAGCTGGAGGGGCACTACCGGACGCCGGCGTTGCTGCAATATGGCGCGGGGCTGCGGCTGCAGGAGCTGGTGCGATTGCGGGTCAAAGAGGTGGACTTGGAAAGGGGTGTGGTGACGGTGCGCTGTGGCAAGGGGGACAAGGATCGGGAAACGATGATCCCGAACTGTCTGAAGGAGGCTCTGGCGGAGAATCGTCGCCGAGGCGCGGCTGTTTGTGGGAAGCGGACAGGGCGGCGGGGGTCGCCGGGGTGGCTTTGCCGGGAGCGCTGGCCCGCAAGATGCCCAGGGCGGGGGAAAAATTTGCCTGGATGTGGGTTTTCCCCTCCGGGAACCTTGCGGTGGATCCGGAATCGGGTGTTATCAGACGCCACCACATTCATCCCAAAGCATACGGCGAGGCGATCCGCCGGGCGGCTGCGGCGGCGGGGATCGAAAAGCGGGTGACAACCCACGCCCTGCGGCACGCATTCGCTACCGACCTGCTGAGGGGTGGGACGGACATCCGGACCCTTCAGGAACTGCTGGGTCATGCGGATGTGAAGACGACCGAGATCTACGCGCATGCGGCGGAAATCGGGAACGGGAAGGGTGTGGTGAGTCCGCTGGATGCGGCGGGTCTCATTGGTCAGGGGTTTCGGGTGACTTGACAGTGGGGAAATTCCCCGTTTGGCAGGATAGTGGCAGCCCGACCTGACAAGGGCGCTGCCTGACTGCAAGCGAAGGTCTCGGAGAGACCTGTCCGGGCTGGCTTACTGTAGAGACGGGGGCTTGGGGGGAAGACTTGGGTTGCTGGGCGGCCATAGGGCGCGCCCTTCCTTGGGTTGCCAGTCGTCCTTTGACGGTCTGCGATGGGATGCGGAAGCTATCTGTCCGGAAGGGTGCGTAGGTCGAGTGTGAAGGGAAAGTCGGGGCTGGGCTTTGGTTCCTTAACCTGAATTTTTCCACCGGTGTGACCGGAGCGGAAGAAGCGGGCGAGGCGGCGGGCTTCGGCCTCGTAGGAGTTGACAGGAAAGTCATCGTGGCTGCGGCCGCCGGGGTGGGTGGCATGGTATTTGCAGCCAGCGATGGAGGCGTCGTTCCATGTATCGACGAGGTCAAAGACCAGAGGTGTATGGACGGGGATGGTCGGGTGCAGGCAGTTGGGCGGCTGCCATGCGCGGTAGCGGACGCCGGCGACGAATTCGCCATGGGTCCCGGTTGAGTGGAGAGGGATGCGGTATCCGTTACACGAAACCACGTGGCGTTCACCTGTCATTCCTTTGACCTTGATCTCCAATCTCTCGACAGAAGAATCGACATAGCGGACGGCACCGCCCGCCGCACCTTCCTCGCCGAGGACATGCCATGGCTCGATGGCGTGGCGGAGCTCCATCTCCATCCCGAATTGATTGAGATCGCCGATGCGCGGGAAGCGGAACTCGAGGTGGGGATCGAACCATTTCGGATCGACCGGGTAGCCGTGGTTGCCGAGATCCGAGAGGACTTCCTTGAAGTCCTGCCAGATGAAATGGGGCAGCATCCAGCGATCGTGAATTTCGCTATCCCAACGGACCAGTGGCTTGGTGTATGGCTCTTTCCAGAAACGGGCGACGAGGCCGCGCAAGACGAGGTGCTGGGCAAGGGACATGCGGTGGTGCGGAGGCATCTCGAAGCCGCGCATTTCCAATAGTCCGAGACGGCCGGTGGCGCTGTCCGGTGAGTAGAGCTTGTCGATGCAGAACTCGGCGCGGTGGGTGTTTCCGGTGGCATCGATGAGGAGATTCCGGAAGGCGCGATCGACTTTCCATGGGACGGAGTTGCCATCGCCCTCGAGGGTGCGGAAGGCGACTTCCAGCTCGTGGATGCAATCGTTCCGACCTTCATCGATGCGAGGAGCCTGCGAGGTGGGACCGATGAAAAGGCCGGAGAAGAGGTAGCTGAGGGAAGGATGGTGGTTCCAGAACGTGAGCATGCTCCGCAGCAGATCCGGGCGGCGGAGGATGGGGCTATCGGAAGGTGTTTCGCCGCCGATGATGATGTGGTTGCCGCCGCCGGTGCCGGTGTGACGGCCATCGACCATGAATTTCTCGGTAACGAGGCGGCACTGGCGCGCTTCCTCGTAGAGGACGGTGGTGTTTTTCACCAAGGCATCCCATGAGGCGGCGGGCTGGAGGTTCACCTCGATGACGCCGGGATCGGGGGTGACTTTCACGACATCCATTCGTGGATCGTAGTCAGGCGGGGTGCCTTCGAGGATGATGGTGAGTTGCTCCTCGGCGGCGGTCTTCTCGATGATGGCGATCATTTCGAGAAAATCCTCGGTGGTATCGGTAGGCGGGAGGAAGATGTGGAGGCGGCCGTTACGCGGCTCCACGCAGAGTGCGGAGCGGGTGATCCAGCTCGCGCTCTCCTGTTGGTCCGGCTCTTTTAGGAGAAGAACTTCTTCGGCGCGGGAGATGGTTTCGTGGAGGTCATCGTGACCATCGTGAGGAATGGGTGCGGTAGATTCGGCCGGTCTGTTCGCGCCGGTGTTGATCTGCATCGCGAGGCGGGCGCGTGGCGGCAGCTCCGGATAGGATGCGGTAGGATCCTGTGGGATGGCCCAAGGAAACTCCTCTTTTTTCACCCACGGGAGCGAATCGAGCGGGAGCCGGTAGCCCATTGCGGAATCACCAGGGAGGAGAAAAAGCGTTTCATCCCGGATAAACCATGGGCCGCTGACCCATTTCCGTTCACCATCGACGGTCTTCTTTTTCAGAGGAAGAACGTGGCCAGTGACGGTGTTGAGGCCGGTCTCGAAAAGGCGTGCGAGGCGATCGCGCTCGAGCTTGTTCTTCAGATTGGATTTCAAGAGGATCGACGTTGCTGGGAAGGCGGCGTTCTTTCCATAGATAATAATAAGCGTCTTCGTAGGCCGGGATGAGGTGTTTTGAACTGACTCCGAACTGTTTGGCGAGAGCCTGGCTGAAACGCTCGGCTTCCTCGGGGCCATAGCCGTAGTTCTTCGATTCATCGGCGATCAGGGAGACGTCGTTCCAGATGGGCTCACCGTCCTTCCGCCAATAACACCCGAGGCTCCAGCGTGGGAGTTGCTCGCCGGGATACCATTTTCCCTGTCCGTAGAAGAGGAGGCCGCCCGGGGCGAAATGGCCTTTTAGGCGCTTGATGAGTTTGTCGGAGAGCTTGCGCTTGGTCGGGCCGTCGGCGGCGGTGTTCCATTCGGCGCCGTCGAAATCGTCGATAGAGATGAAAGTCGGCTCGCCGCCCATGGTGAGGCGGACGTCCATATCCTTCATCTCCGCATCGATCTCATGACCCAAGGCATTGATCTTTTCCCATTGGTCCTCGGTGTAAGGAAGGGTGGTGCGGGGAGATTCGTAGATGCGTTTCACCGACATCTCGTGCTCCATCGTGGATTCGCATTTGCTGGTGCCACCGGAAATGGCTGCGGCACTGCCAGGGCGCGGAGAGCAGGCAAGCGGGATGTGTCCTTCGCCTGCGAGGAGTCCGGAAGTGGGGTCGAGACCGATCCATCCCGCACCCGGAAGATAGACTTCCGTCCAGGCGTGAAGATCCGTAAAATCGACTTCGGAGCCACTGGGGCCGTCGAGGCTTTCCTGATCGGCCTTGAGCTGGATGAGGTAGCCGGAAACGAAGCGGGCGGCGAGCCCCATGCCACGGAGGACGTTTACAAGCATCCATGCGGAATCGCGGCAGGATCCGGAGCCTTTTTCCAAAGTCTCCTCTGGCGTCTGCACGCCGGGTTCCATGCGGATTTTATACTCCACTGCCTTTTGCGCGGCCGCGTTAAGCTCGACGAGGACGTCAATCGTGCGCCCGGTTTTTTTCCTAAAGTAATTGATGCAGTGGGTCATCCTGCGGCCCGCGTCCTCGACTTCCAGAAAGGGGTCAAGTTCCCGTGCGGTTTCCTTGTCGTAGGAAAACGGATAGTTCTCAGCCTTTTCCTCAAGAAAGAAGTCGAAGGGGTTGTGAACAGCCATCTCGACAACGAGATTCACCTCCACGTCGAGGCTCTTCATCTCTTCATTAAAGACGACGCGTCCAAGATAGTTTCCCTGAGGGTCCTGCTGCCAATTGATGAAATGGTCTCCGGGGCCGATCTTCAACGAGTATGCGAGCACCCTTGTCTTCGAATGGGCGGCCGGTCTGAGACGGACGACATGCGGTCCGTGCTCCACGAGCCTGTCATATTGGTAACTTGTGCGGTGGTGCAGGGCGACGTGAATGGACATTGTGTGATCTGAAAAGGCTTCTCGCCAGAGTGAATAGCACCCCACATGCCACGGGCAAGCCCCATCCTCTCCGCAGACCTTTTAAAAACCTAACTTCAACGGATATGCCACCGTTGCTTATTCGAGAGTGCCGAGCGCCTCTCGAAGGATCACTAGCGTTTCAAGACCCTCCTTTTCACGCCTCGCGGGCAAGGAACTCCGCCTCTTCCTCATGGGAATGAATCTGGAGGGTGACTTGGACGCCCTCTTTCTCCGCAGCCGCCTTCAGCACGCTGCGTATGGCGGATGCTGTAAAGCCGTTCCGCCCGATCAGCATGGCGACATCTTCACGGGCTAGAACCAGCTTGAAGCGAAGTCGCTTCGGTGCGAGTTCGGCGACTTTCAGTTGAGCCCGGGAGGGATCGTCGATGAGCTTAACCGCTACGAACTGTAAAAAATTTCTTAACCTGTCCGTCACCGCTTGCATGATGGGAATGTAGCGGACAACCGGTGCTCTGCAAGTGCGGACCGGGAAACTGGAGAAACTTGGGGCTTCCATCCCCCAGAACGCGGCGTCAATCTTGTGAAAATGCGGATGAGAGTGCGACTTTGCTCCAGCATAAACCCGAACAAAGCCCCATGAACCCGCTTACGATCGTCTCGTTTCTTTTTTTTACCGGACTCGTCGCCTTGATCACCTGGCGGATGACACGCGGTGACGAGCACTCGACCTCCGACGGTTTTTTTCTTGGCGGGCGTTCACTCACATTCCCCTTCATAGCCGGTTCACTCCTACTGACCAACCTCTCCACCGAGCAACTGGTCGGGCTTAACGGCGGCGCGTTCAAAGACGGGCTGGTGGTCATGGTATGGGAAATTTTCGCCGTGCTCGCGCTGGTAGCGATGGCGCTTTTTTTCCTGCCACGTTTCCTCAAATCCGGCATCACCACGGTTCCCGAGTTCCTTGCGCTGCGGTATGACAGAAGCACACAATCGATCGCAAATTTCATTTTTCTGGTGGCTTACACCTTCGTCCTTCTTCCGATCATCCTCTACACGGGTGCGACGGGAATGGTGGGGATACTCGGGATCGATAAACTACTAGGCTTGCCGTATCAGAGCACGTTGATTCTTATCGCCGCAAGTGTCGGCATAATTGGTGCGGTCTATGCGTTGTTCGGCGGGCTGCGGACGGTCGCCGTCTCCGATACGCTCAACGGAATCGGTCTGCTCATCGGCGGATTTCTGATCGTGTTTTTCGGCTTGGCAGCAGTCGGTGAAGGGAATGGCGTGGTCGCCGGCTGGAGCACCCTTCGCGATGCAAACCCTGAGAAGTTCGATCCGATTGGCGGACCGGAATCAAGCGTGCCGTTTTCGACAATCTTTACCGGAGTAATTCTGCTTCATCTTTTCTACTGGTGCACCAACCAGCAGATCATCCAAAGAACGCTGGGAGCGAAATCGTTGGCAGAGGGACAAAAAGGAGTTTTGCTGACAGGCGCCTTGAAACTACTGGGTCCGCTGTATTTGGTGGTGCCTGGAATCATCGCCTTTCACCTGTTCTCTAACGAAATTTCACCGGAGGATAGCGATCTCGCCTACGGGCGGCTGGTCAATCAGGTTTTGCCAAAGCCACTTGTAGGTTTTTTTGCAGCCGCTCTACTGGGCGCGATCCTTTCTTCCTTCAATTCCGCGCTAAACTCGACGTGCACGCTGTTTTCGCTAGGATTTTACAAGGCAGTCATCAGGCCGGATGCCTCACAGGAAAATGTAGTCTCGATGAGCCGAAAATTCGGGGTAGCAGTCACTCTCTTTGCAATCATTGTCGCTCCCCTACTGGCATCCACAGGAGGCATTTTCGAGCATCTCCAGAGTATGAACAGCATTTACTTCATACCGATCTTCTCTGTGATCGTTCTCGGATTTTTTCACAAACGCATATCGCCGGTTGCGGCGAATGCCGCACTCATTGTGGGGGTCGGCCTACTTAGCATCGCGAGTTTTGTTCCATCAGTGAAGACCGCATTGGAGCCGATCCCAGGTTTACACTTGGTGGCAATTGTATTTGTCATCCTCATTTTGTTGATGATCCTGATATCGAAGTTCAAGCCACTCGCTATACCGTGGCAGCAAGCCGATGCGCAAATTCTTGATCTTACGCCATGGAGGCATGCGAAGTTATGCGGCGCACTGCTGGTGATCGCAGTGACAAGCTCCTATCTCATTTTTATCTTCTGATAAAGACCATGAGGCTCACAGCCCGACTGATTCCTATCCTTTGCTGTGCCAAAAATGCCTGGCTTGTCTAGTCAATCATCTCCTATCGAGCCAGTGGCAAGATTAAGGTCCGCGACAAACCGTTGATATTCCTCAGCCTTACCGCCTCGATCTGTCAGACGGAGCAGATATGAGGGATGGACCGTCAGGATCACTTTGCTGGCAAGTTGCGGGGCATCAACCAAGCCGCGATTTTTTGTAACTGGCACCGCTTTTCCCAAGAGAGACCTTGCGGCTGTGGCGCCAAGAAGAATCAGCACGTCCGGGGCTACTTGATTAAGTTCGCCCAAGACCCAAGGCCGGCAAGCATCGATCTCACCTTTGCCTGGCGATTGGTGGAGGCGCATTTTCCCACGCGGCGTTTCCTTCGGAGTCCACTTGAAGTGTTTTACCGCATTTGTAAGATACATTTCATCGCGAGAGAGACCCGCATCGACGAGGGCCCTATCCAGCAATTTCCCTGCGGGACCGACGAATGCCTTCCCGGAAATGTCCTCACGATCTCCCGGCTGTTCGCCAACGATCATTATCCGGGCATTTTTTGCGCCCTCGCCAAAGACGGTTCCGGTCGCATGCTCCCAGAGTGGACAGGCACGGCAGTTCGCGGCGGATTTCCGCATCGCCTCAAGATCCTGACCCTCCTGGGGCCCGTGGCAAACGGGAGCATCCGACATCTCACGGAGACTTCCGAGATAAGTGTTTTTTGGGGCCGGCTTCGCAGGGCGCAGGTCCTCGTCCCGCATCGATACGACCCTGCGTTTGCTATCACCAATCAGCTCATCAATGAGATCTGCCTCGGGAAGATTCTTCCAATATTTCTTCGGCATCTCCGCGCGCATTGCGTTTACCTTAAGACGGGCCGGATTAAATATGCTGCGGTAATACGTGCGCCAGGCGTCCTCCAGCGCATCCGAGTCTTCGATCGGATTTTTCGGAATACCTTTGGAAAATCCCAGTGTCTCACCATCCCAATGGGCACATCCTTTCGGGGTGAAAATGCTCCAATCCATATTGGCGAAGCGCTTGCGGAAAAACGGAGTCCCTAACTCAACAACATAGTGATCCGGCTCGAACCATGCGGCATATTTTTCGCGTTGCGTATCCGGATCCGTCGCTACCAGCTTGAAGCGGACAAACGCATGCATCTTGTGAATCTCACGACTCACGTTTTTGCGCAAAAACATCGCCCTCGCCATATCCGGATCGCTGCTGATCGCACAAAGTTTTCGCTCCCCGCCTTTTACAATCCGCCAGAGAATACGGTAAAGAAGCGCCCACCTACCCGGTTCATTGTGGCAGGTGACCATCTTCGCGAGTTCGAAAAACTCTTTCGGGACTTTCAAAGCGCCTGTTGAGACCGGTTCCGCCTGACCAAACAGGTTCGCCTCCTTTTCCCATATGATTTCTTCGGGCCGAAGATTTTGCTCGAGCAACCCTTTTGCCGCTTTGCGCCAGGTCAAGAAACCGTCTCCGGGATCGACGCTCTTCATTTCCTAGGAAAACAGCTCGAGTTGCTGTGGCTTCGGTGCGAAGCGAGCTCTCAGCCGATCCGAATCGAGAAGATATTTGGAAGGGTTGTGATCCGCAGTGATGAGAAATGGCTGGACCTTGGCGAGCGAAACGCGGAGGCGCGCGAGATCCGACAGTCGAATGTTCGTAAAGCGACGAATTCTAAGAATGCGGTCCACGTTTCTAACGCCGAGCCCGGGAACGCGAAGAAGGGTTTCGCGGGAAGCCTTGGCGATATCGACGGGAAAATCCTGCCGGTTCCTTAATGCCCATGCGAGTTTCGGATCGAGATCGAGGTCAAGATTCGGCGCATCAGGTGAAAGAATTTCCTTTGTTTTGAAACCGTAGATCCGCATCAGCCAATCCGCCTGATATAGCCTGTGCTCCCTAACCATGGGCGGCGATTTAAGAGGAAGAATGGCAGACGGTTCGGGAATTGGGCTGAATGCGGAATAATAGACGCGTTTCAATTTGTATGAGCGATAGAGCTCATCGGAACCGGCGAGAAAATCCGCGTCGGTTGATTCATCCGCTCCTACTATGACCTGCGTACTTTGACCGGTAGCGTGCCTCAATTTGCGATCACCATCAGCCTTTCGTTCTTTCGCCTCCTCCAGGCGATGGCGAATGCGGCCCATGGCAACTTTGGTGCGGGCCATGTTTTTTTCCGGAGCAAGGAGGTCGAGGCTTTTCTGTGTCGGCAGCTCCATGTTTATGCTGATCCGATCGGCATAGCGCGCCGCGGTTTCGATCAGCTCCGGGGAAGCTTCGGGAATCGTTTTCAAATGGATGTAACCGCGGAAATCATGAGTTTCTCGCAAGGTTCTGGCCACAGCGATAACCTGCTCCATCGTATAGTCCGCATTCCGGATGATACCTGAGCTGAGAAACAGGCCCTCGATGTAGTTTCTTTTGTAGAAATCCAAAGTGAGCTTCACAACTTCATCGGCGGTGAATGCGGCCCGCCTGACATTGCTTGAACGGCGATTGATGCAGTAGTGACAATCGTAGATGCAGGAATTCGTCAGAAGAAGTTTCAGGAGAGAAATGCAACGTCCATCCGGAGCATAGGAGTGACAGATGCCAGCCCCTCCAGTCGATCCGACACCCTTGCCAGATTTCGAGTCTGAGCGCTGAGCTCCGGAGCTTGCGCACGAAGCATCGTATTTCGCGGCGTCCGCAAGAATCGCGAGTTTGTTTTCCAATTCCATTTGTTCACGGGAACACTACACGGAAAGCAATCCCACGCCAGTCGAAAAAGACTTTTTCTACTCCGGGATCTACCGGAGAAACCTTAGCTCGTTCCGGAGTGTATCAACCTCATCGAGCAAGCCGATAATCGTGCGGATTGCGGCCCAGTTCATACGGTGTTGTTGGCGGAGATTCTCAATGTGTCGCAGTCGGATCACCGATTCTTCATCAAAGTGCCATTCGTCCTGCTCGGCGACCGGTGAGACGATTCCTTTTCGGCAATAGAACACGATTTTCCTGCGGGAGGAGCCTGTCATCCGAATGACGACGGCGAGGGGGTGGAATTGATGGGGATCAGGGCTAATTGTGTTCATTTCAGTTTTCCCTAGGTTTGAATTTGGAGATGTCTCGAAGCTTTTCCCATACGACCTTCTCTTCCGGCCCGACCGATTCCGGAGTGGCGATGCCGATTTCCACGTAGAGGTCGCCCGGGGCGCTTCTCTTCGGCAGACCGTAGCCCTTGAGGCGTAACTGGTCACCGGCTGATGTGCCTGATGGAATTTTCAACTGAACGGTTTTTCCCCCGGGAACGGAGATTGAAATTGTCGTTCCAAGGACAGCCTCCCACGGTGCGAGCTCAAGCTCACGATGGATATCATGTCCTCTGACCCTGAAATCCGGGTGTGCGGCGATCCGAACGCGCAGATAAAGATCGCCGTCCTCTCCCCCGCCCTGTCCTTGCACACCGTGGCCGGGAACCCGCAGGCGTTGGCCTTCCCCGATACCGGACGGAATACGCACCTGGACCTCATCGGTTGAGGCCTGCCCTGAGCGGGGATCCGTCTTTCGCAGAGAAATAGTTCGCATCGATCCTGCGAAACTTTCCTCCAAGGTAACCATCAGATCGCCCTCAATATCCTGGCCGCGCATCGCACCGCCCGCCCCGGGGAATCCTCCGCCGAAGCCTGCCGCCCGCCGAGCGCCGCCGCCGGAGAAGTATTGCTCAAAAAAATCGCTGAAGCCGGTGCCATCGAATTGGAACTCGGCTCCTTCCGGCATCGGACCACCGCCATAGCCACCGCCGCCAGGAGGTGGGGCGCCCTGGGCATTCCAATTTGCGCCGAGATTATCGAATTTTTTACGTTTTTCAGGATCACCGAGAACTTCGTAGGCTTCGTTGATCTCTTTGAATTTCTCCTCGGCGGACCCCTTGTCCTCCGCAACATCCGGATGAAATTTTCGCGCCAGTTTGCGAAAGGCTTTTTTCACCTCCGCCTGAGTCGCGTCTTTCGCGACCCCGAGCACCTCATAGTAATCCCTGAAATCAGCAGCCATCGTGTCCTAGATTCATGGCATCGCCTGCAACCGTTGTCGAATCAGAAGCTGCGATCTATTTCATCACCCTTATCAGTGCCACCCAGTCCATGTCCTTGTCCGATGGAGGTTCACCCAATGAGCTGGACGATCCGCCGGGGATTTTTGTCACCGTCCCCGTTTTCAGATCACCTCCTTCGCGCGGACTGAACCATCTGACCGAAAAATCACCCGCGGCTTCTGTTAGATCAAGATCGTGCCCGCTACCGTTGGGAAAATAGATGACATATACCTCTCCAGACTTGGCAAAGCAGTAGCCTTTTTCGGCATCGTTGGCAGAATTTCCAATCAGCTCATTCCGGTTGTTCATCTCATGGAAAGGCAGGGAATTCGTTTCGAAAAAACGCAGAGCATTCCGACAGTAATCCCACCATTCGTCGCGGCTTCGGAAGTCCTGAAGACTTAGATCGGAATGCTCGAACCTGTAGCCAAAATACCATTCCGTGCCAGCGCCACCGCCTAACAACACCCCCCACAGAGCTTTTGCTCTCGCCTCCTCATAATTGCCTTTCTGAGTCGAATCCTTCGAGTTTTCCGCGTCGTTGATCAGGCCTTCCTTCGCACTTCCGGGCTCATCATAGGCAACCACCCATGGCTTGCCCGAGTCTTCGGATTTGTTCACCCACTCAAGCACGTCTCGGTGGACGTCGTTGAATCTGGCGTTCGAGCCCTGCATGGAGATTCCCGTCAGATCGGAGTTTTCTCCCAACAGAGGGGTATATATATCTGCCTTTTTCTCGGGGTATGTATGGATCACAATATTGTGCCCATAGGGGTCGTTATCATGAAAATACTTTGCCATCGCGACGCGCTGGGCATCGGACTGGCCGTTGTTTTCCTCACCGAGATTCCAGTTGAGCGCGAGGTGATGTCCGAAGCGTGCGATCAGCTCCCGGCAATATAGCTTCCGCTCCATTCCGAGTCCGCCCCCATCCAGCAGTGTGTCGTTTTCCGCCTCCTGGGTTTTAAAATGAAGATACATTCCCCGCTTGTCGGCGTGATCCATGACAACTTCCCATTGATCCATCCGAGAAACATCGATTCTGAGCCGCTCTTCGTCATCCGGATAAATGAAGACATTCCGATCATCTCCGTCGATATTCATGGTGAGAAACGAAAAGACGTTGAGCCCTTCGGAGGCCAGGTAATTGATTGCTCCGATCAGTCCCTTGCCTTTTCCGCCCTGCCAGGTTGGATCTCCCTTCTCCCAATCCAAAACATGAGGAGAATAGGTTTTGATCAATTGGTCCTTTTCGCCATCTACTTTGAAATCCCCGTCGAAGTCCGTATAGGCTAGCAGGTTTTCGGGTGAATCCGGGCCTTGTTTGGTAAAATATCGCCCGGTCTCGGCCCATCGGAGATAACGCTCGCCGACATATTCAAGCAAGCCCCGCGCGCGATTGTCACGTCCGGCCTTGTCCGAAGCGGAGATCGAGAAACTTCCCAATACCTTGCCTGTAGCATCATCATTTAATGGTGCCGGGTCGCCCGATCCGTCATTGACTGCGATGTTCTCTCCTCCCACCAGTTCGGCAACAAATGTCCATTCCCCGGTCTCGGGTGGCGAAAAATGCGCCCTCCAGACATCTCCCGAATCCGCCGAGGTCTCGCCGGCGAAACCATCCGCAGCGAAATAGCCTGGCACAACAAGCGTCCTGCCGGAGCCGGAATGTGTGAATGTCACGGTCAGCCTGAAGTCGAGAAATGGATTAGGCTCGCCCTGCTCGGAACACTCCGGGCCTTTGAAGGAAACGGTTATTCGATGCCATTTCCTGAGTTCTCCGTAAATCCCCGCTTCCTTGGTTTCCAAAACAGCAGACGGCTGGGCTGTTAGAATCGGGATGGCAAACAAGCCGGCAAGAATCGATTGTGGAAGGAATTTCATGAGTTCTGGATTTCACCAAGAATATGAATTCAGACACCTTATTCCAGTGCATATGTATCGGGAATCGACCAAAACTCCAAACTGGCGTTGGTCGTCGTTTGAGTACAAGTTTCCGCATGCCCCGCACCCGTGACCCGGACGAGCCGAAGATTTTCTTCCTCCCAAACCTGATGACAGCATGCAATCTTGCCTGCGGATTCTTCGCCGTTCTGATGATTCTCAAAGGCCAGATTGAGGTGCAAAAAGTCTCGGGCGACGCCATCCTGGCGGCGAAACAGTATTATGAGGTATCCCGCGAATACTACCAATACGCCATTCTTCTGATCTTTGGATCGTGTCTTTTCGATCTGCTAGACGGACGGCTTGCGCGCCTTGGAGGCCAGGATTCTCCGTTTGGCCAGGAGTTCGACTCACTCGCGGATATCATATCATTCGGAATGGCGCCCGCCATGTTGCTTTCACGCGCCGTGCTTTTCCCGCTGGGGAATATCGGCTGGGGTATCGCGCTAGTCTATCTCGTTTGCGGAGCTATGCGCCTCGCACGATTCAACTGCCTTGCCTCTATTCCGAAAAAGCCCGGAGCATCCTCCGATTTCCGCGGCATCCCCATCCCGATGGCTGCCGGTTTTATCGCGTCACTGACTTTCCTGATCATTGATCTGTATGAAAATGACCACGAAGTCGGCGTCTGGAGATATGTCCTCGCGGGAGTGATGCTCGGCCTCTCGTGGCTGATGATTAGCGACGTCCGCTACCCGTCATTCAAGACAGTGGATTGGAAAACCAAAGGATCGCTGAGCACGATCATCTTCGCGATGATTGTGATCTTCGCCACGGTCCGATTCCGCTATATCATGCCCGTTGTTCTGTTCAGCTCATATCTGATATACGGTTTCGTCCGGCCCTGGATTTCCCAGCGCTGGCGGAAAGGCATCGAGGACTTCTCCGATGCTGACGAAGCGGATGATGATGAAGATCCGGATAAGGTGGAATCGGCATAATTGACATGGCCACCCGGAAAAAATTTCGCATCGTCCCAGCTCTGCTGGTGATCGTGCCGGTGTGGCTGATCGCATCAGCGGCCTTCGCCTTGGTAAAATATTTCAAGGATGAGAAAGCCGAGGCCCGGGCGGCGGAGCAGCTTTTTTCTCAATCCGTATCGGCCGAGCGCATCGCCGATGATCTTCGAAAAATCATCCGCGTCATTGGAGAGCGTAACATGTCATCGCCAAAGATGCTTTCTGCTACGTCTTCAATGATTCAGGGGCTTCTCGGTCCCTCGAACACAGGTTTCGACGTCAACGTAATCAAAAGTCCGACCGATTTCCCGATTCTGCAGGTCAGCGTTTCTTCAGAAAAGGAGAGTGCGTCTCCGGTTTGGGTCCTGACCAGCTACGATTCACCATTGGGATCGAGAGGAGCGGAGAAAAACGCCTCCGGCCTTGCAGCAACCCTCGCTGCAGCGCAAGCGCTGGCTAGTGCGACCCCATCACATTCCATACGTTTTCTCTTCATTCCTCACGCAAACGACACCGATTCCCCTATCCTCGAAACCGCGCTTACCGTTTCACAGCACATCGGAGAAAAGCACGCTGCCATTCTTTGTATCGAAGCCATGGGGGCTGCGGAAGAACTCATGCTGACTTCGCGCGATACGGATGCCATACCCGATACTGATTTCGAAGGACTCGGAAAAATCGTCGGTGCCGAAGTCGCGTGCCTGGGAGATGATTTTGACCTGGCCTCCACGCTGTATGAAACCGGCCTGCCGGCCATTCGCATTGCCACACGCCCTACTCTCCTGCCGAGTGAGGAAGACGATCAAGTCCCGTTTGCTCCCACGGTTGCCGCCTCCACCGGCCGGCTCGTAGAACTGATTCGACGATTGTCCGATTGATTGGATGGTTGATAAGCGCTTGAAAAATCGACCCTTGACCCACAAGGCATCCTGCACGACCGATTTCCACGAACAAAATGCGAATGACCTCCCAAAGCGACCTCGATACCACTTTCACTTCCCACGCTCCCGGTTACTGGCCGGACTCCGCCATGGAGAAATGGGCTGACCACAAATGGCAACTGCGCAATCGTATCGACTCGCTGGCCGATCTGGAGGCTCGCATCAATCTAACCGACGAGGAGCGTGCCGGAGTCCTGCTGGCAGGCACCAAGCTTGCAATGGCGATCACGCCTCACTTTTTCAACCTGATCGATAAAAACAATCCCGACTGCCCGATCCGCCGTCAGGTCATTCCTCGCATTGAGGAGGGCTGGACGGCACCGGAAGAGCTCTCAGATCCCTGTGGTGAAGACTCTCACATGCCAGTTCCGGGCCTCGTCCATCGATATCCGGACCGGGTGCTTTTTTTGGTCACCGACCGTTGCGCTTCCTATTGTAGATATTGCACCCGTTCTCGGGTTGTTTCCGGAGTAGGCGAGCAGCAGCTTGAAACCCAGTGGGAAATGGCTTTTAAATATCTAGAGGAGCATACCGAAGTCCGCGATGTCCTGCTTTCCGGTGGTGACCCACTTCTGTTTTCCGATGCGAAACTCGATAAAATCCTCACCCGACTTCGTTCCATCCCGCATATCGAGTTTGTGAGAATTGGCTCGAGAATTCCAATTTTCCTTCCGCAGAGAATCACTCCCGAGCTCTGCGCGATGTTGAAAAAGCATCATCCGCTTTTCATATCGATCCATACAAATCATCCGAAGGAACTTACCTCAGAAGTTCGCGATGGCCTTGTCAGGCTCGCCGAAGCGGGCATCCCGCTTGGCAACCAATCGGTCCTCCTCCGCGGGGTGAACGATTCTCCGGAAGTCCAGAAGGCTCTGGTTCACAAGCTCCTGATGTGCCGCGTGCGCCCTTATTATCTTTATCAGTGCGATCTCATTACAGGCTCGTCACACTTGCGCACATCTGTCGCGGAGGGCGTGAACATTATCGAAAACCTGCGGGGTCACACGACCGGCTATGCCGTCCCCCAATACGTGATCGATGGCCCGGGCGGTGGAGGCAAGATTCCGGTCAATCCGAACTACGTGGTGGATTCCGATAAGGAGAAAGTCACCCTGCGAAACTACGAGGGAGACATTTTCGACTATCCAAATCCGACACCGATTTCTGAAAAAGAAATGCTAGCACTTCAGGAAAAGGCTCTGTGTAGCTGATCCGGAGATCCGGCATAAAAGATAACCTCTATCATGAAAATAATCCTACTCGCAGCCACCCTTGTCCTATCGATGACCGGCCTTCACGCCGATGAGTGGAAACCGGATCCTGGTTTCAAAAGCTTGTTCAATGGCAAAGATCTTAGCGGCTGGTGTTTCCGGATTCGCACTGAAAAAAAGACACCCGAAATCGGAAAAATCACCGAAACGTTTGATGGGAAAACGGAATCCAGCGACGCGGGGCGCTACTCGGCGAAGGACGGGATACTGACCGTGAATTTCCCTGAGGGGAAAGATCGCATCCTATCCCAGTTGTATACGGTTGAGGAGTTTCCTGAGGATTTCACCTTAAAGCTGCAATTCCGCGCCAGCGAAAATGCGGACAGCGGCGTCTTCATCCGCAAGCCTCAGCTACAGTGCAGGGACTATCCCGTCGCGGGGCCTTACAAGGACCTGAAAAACTACAAGTCCGGGGACTGGAACCAGTTGGAAGTGGTCGTGAAAAACGGGACCGCGCGTTGCACCTGCAACGGAGAGGTCCTGGAGGAAGCTTTTGAACTCCCGCCGACAGGACCAATCGGTCTCGAAGGCGATCGAGGGCAAATGGAGTACCGTTACATCCAGATCTCCACCGACTGAGCGGTGAGTGATCTTCGAAAGTCTGAATATCGGTTAGATATTATCTGACGAAGACTGCCTGGAAATCAATCCGGCACACTCAGATCCACGGTGCCTTCCGGCAACCATTTCACTCCGGAAACGTCCGTATAACGCATTTGTTCTCCGATTTTCCCGTCCTCCATCGCAAACGTGCGGTGGCCTCCTGCGAGTTTAACCCCTCCCACATCCTGCAGATCATCCAGAGAGATGAATTTCGGTGGTCCCGGACCGTCCTTTGCGACGAGGCTGCTTGTTACGATGTAATAGGCACCCTTCGTAATCTTCGTCTCCGGATCAATAAGCAGGACGTAATAGTCATCCGGTGAATCGCCTGCGGCTTTGTCATAGGTCACCTTTACCTGGGCGTAATCGTTACCTTCGAATTCCAATTTATCCGCCAACAACTCGAAGTTTGCATTCTCATCGTTGAAAACGAATGGAATCCCGAGGAAGTAGAAAGGCGTCAGCGCCCAAAAACGCGGAGGAGGTGTAAATTCGGCGTTTTCCGGACGGACCCAAAGTTCCCCTTTGTTCATTCCGAACCGGATGTCCTTCCCCACGACTTCGTGCATCACCGCCATTGTCGAAGGATCGACAGTTTGAATCGTATCGACGACCGCATCCGGCCCTCGGTCCGACATGTGATAGGTCCATTGGAACTGAAGCTGGCCGTTTCCATACCATTTGTCAGTCCCGCCGTGAGCCTTGATCGAGTCCATGACTAGATTCTTTGCCTCATCCGGAGCGGACGCTTCCTCATGCTTTTCACAAGCTCCGCTCAGCATGGCGATTGCGGCGACCAGTCCCATCGTTTGAAATTTCATCCGATCATCATGCCACGCGAGACCCTTCTCTCAAGACGCAAATCCGTCGGCTGGTATTTCCACCCACTGCTGATAGCTTGCACCCATGAAATTTTTCGCACTCGTATTGTCACTGTTTGGCTCGCTTCTTCAGGCGGACCAGATTCAGGATTTTTGGTTCAACGGCGCCGAAATTAGTTCTTTCGATCTTTCCCAGTCGCGCTACGGGAAAACCCATCCGGGCCACGCGGAACTCATCTTCGTCACCGAGCCATTTCTTATAGACAGGCAGGTAAAAAACGAGAGCGGGAAGTCCAACTCCACAGATGTCCTCAAGCTCAACGCCCTAACCACATTCAACACCGGCATCTACTCCTACAGGACGATGACCAGCACCTTCCGCCCCACTGATTTGGAAAAATTCCCGCACGCGCTGAAATCCACTACCTCCATCCAAGACTGGTGCGGCCAAGCATTCCAGCAATCAAATTACCGGGACGGAAATTGGAATGTGGAACTCCGCTCCTACTTCGAGAACGCCGGCGATAAGGACGTCATCATTCAGAAAGTTAACCTTGAGGAAGAACTCTGGATCACCTTGCGCCTCGATCCCAAAAGACTCCCAATCGGAGATTTCACAGCCATCCCGGGAGCGATTTTCACTCGCTACAATCACAAAGCAATCGCAGCCACAAAAGCAAAAGGCACCCTCACACCCAAAGGAAACGTGTCCGTTTACACCATTTCCTATCCATCGCTGGGGCGGGTTCTCTCCATCGGCTTCGATACGGACTTCCCTCACATCATCCGCTCGTGGACGGAGAAAACCCCAACGGGCACCACCAACGCGAAACTCAATAAGCGCCTGATGAATTCCAACTATTGGAACCTCCACGATCCTGCGGACTCCTCGAAAAGGAAATGGCTTGGTCTCGATCCGTTGGCGAACTGAGTCAACAGGTTGGGACGGTCTTGACGAGCTGTCCGTCTTTGGAAACGCCTCTACCGATAGGGTGTGAGTCCTTTCTGTGAATTCTGACACAGGAGGCGAGCCAGCCGCACTCCGAGAAGACCTACACAGCTTGCACCACCGCACCGGATTTTTTCTGATCCATGAGTTTTTTGATCAGGAAAACAATTCCCACAACCGCTGCGGCGAGCAGCGGAACGCCAACCAAAGGGCGGTAGAAAATCCACGCGAATGCGATGATCACCAGCGAGATGGAAATGGTGAGAAGAATGGAAACCAGACTGGTTCCGACTCCCACGATCGTCCCCGCGATGGGGAGAACATCTGCAAGAACGGATAAGGGGCGAAAGATTGCGGAGAATCCGAAGAACATCACCAGAACTCCGACCAAGCGAAGAATCCAGGTCATTGTCTTATTGCTCGCCTGGGCGGACTGAAACATGGATTCCGGGCTGTGGTTTCCAATTTCCAGCATCTCGATATTTCCACCAGCCTTGGCGATGTATGGTTCGAACGTGTTTCCACGCAGTTTTGCGATCACACTGACATCATCGCTGAGAGCGACCTGATGACTTACTCTGGCATCACCGATCAGAGGGGCGGATGGATCTTCACCAAGATAAAACCCATTTTCGGCACGGTGGACTTTCCTGCCCTCCACCATTTCTGGAAAAACGGATTCCGCAGCGGCCTGAACTGGTGTGAAGTTGTCAATCTGCCTCATAAGCCCGGGCGAAAGCGTGAATGCGCCTAGAGCAATCGGATCGGCAGTCCATTCCTGCGATTCCAGCGGCATGGGTGGGTTTTCATGGCCGTTCTGGTTCTTAAATTCCGAAGAGTTTATTGGCTTCTTTGACCAATCTTTCACGTAGGAATAGGTGGTCGTGGTCTCTTCGCCACCACCGAGTTTCTTTTTGGTTTCCGTCTTTTTCTCCTCTTTCCACTGATACATTTCGACCGCACGTCTCAGCTTTAGCGCATCGGCAGTGATATTTAAGGCGGAGTCTTTGAGAGGTGATTTGGAGGTCGCCTTGCCGGTCATGTAAACGAGGTTTCCGTTTTTCGAGCCATCAAATGCATCTGCCGGGATGGTCACTACGGTCTTCGCGCCCTCGTCGAGAGTCTTGCGCGCCTTCACCGCGCGACCCTCGTTCCAGAACAACAGAACAGCGGAAACGACTACCAACACCAATCCGAAGAGGATTCCTTTGATCGAATTCCCGATGCGGCTGAACCAGCCTGTGGATGTTGTTTCGGTTAATGAATCGGCAGCCATGGATATACCGTCTCCTTTTTTAAGGATTTGATTCAATCCAAAATAGTTGCGGATCGCAAAGGATCACCTAATTCAGAGGAAAAAACCACGTCCTGCCATGTGCTTGAGAAAAGCCACGAAATCAAGATTCGGTTCCTGCTTCTTCGCGTAGGCGGCTAGCTCCACATGTGAGCGAGTGCCATCCATTAGAGACATGACGAGAAGTTGCGGGGTCGAAAATCCGCATGGTATCAGTTCAGCATCCGGCACCGGAAGCCCTTCCCGTGCGCACAACAAACGCCATGGATTCAGCTTCGGAAAAGAGGGAACTCTCCGGTCTCCAGATACCTCTGAAAAAACTGGCAGTGGCTCACATGAAAAGTTCGCATCAGCGCGGCAGAGAATTTCCGAGCGGAAAGTTTTTTGGAATTCGTCATCCCCGGTGTCACTACCTTTTTCTCCGGAGACAGAATCACCGAGCCATCGCAATTCATTCTCTTCCGCCAGTTTCTGAAACGCACCGAGCGACCACGCATCCATCACGGGGGCGAAGTCATCAAATTCGAGAACTTGCGCTCCTTTCGCCAGCATGTCGTCGATGATCGCGATCTCGGCGTCGTCCACGCTCGCTTCGCGGAAAACCGATAGCGCTGTGATCAAATCCACGTTCCCGACTGACTGAATCGCCCGGATTTTTTCGACAACGTTCATCCGGAATTTCCATCCGGCGGCGACATTGAAACTTACCACGGCAATGCCGTTTTCGGAGAGATGTCTCCGAATGAAATCCATCAGCCCCACTTTCGCCTCGTCCTCCACCCACGAGAAAAATCCGTGGGCAATGATATAGTCGAACTCGCAATCGGGCTCGAAATCCGAAAGCGCCACTTCGCAGAAGCTGACGTTGCCGACCCCGGCGCGACCAGCACGGCTCCTTGCCCGGGCAATTGCTTGCGGAGAAATATCGACGCCTGTGCACCGGGATCCCGGCCAGCAATGTGCAATCGAGATAATGTGATGCCCCGTCCCGCAGCCTATCTCCAAAATCTTCGCCTCCTCGGGCTTGCACACGGCCAATCCGGCCTTCCACGCCACCTTCGCATTCACCGCAGGATACGCCGAAGGGTGGCTCATTGGCGGATACGCGGTGGCTTTGAAAAATTCCTCCAGCGACCCGTCCATGACGATCTCTGGTATAGCCACCGTCATTTTGCAAGCTCTGCCAAGTCCACCCTCTTAACAAAGTCCTTACAATTCCGCACCATTTCCACATTCGCGCTTTACGGACACACGCCATTCTCTGCCTACTTCCATGAAAGCCAGACTCTTCTTCCTACTTCCAATGATGATCGCTTCCGCAATGGCGGAGGACAAAGTCATCGATCTAACAAACCCGGAAAACTACGCCAACCAGCCGGTCCCAGCCTATGTCTCCAAAGACAACACACCGGAGGACAATGTCATTACCGATCTTGGTGCCACGCTCGGCAGGGTGTTGTTTTATGACAGGCGCCTCTCGCGCACTGACGAGATTTCCTGCGCATCATGCCATCGCCAGGAAAATGCTTTCGGCGATCCGGCGACTGCCAGTCTGGGTGTTGCGGGGACCACCGGGCGCCACTCGATGCGACTCGTCAACGCACGTTTCTCCGCAGAACAACATTTTTTCTGGGATGAAAGGGCCGATAGCGCTGAGGACCAGGCAACAATGCCGATCCGTGATCACATTGAGATGGGTTTCAGCGGCACAAACGGCGATCCTGCGTTTTCCGACCTGGTGGTGAAACTCGCTGCAATCGAAGAATATCGCGTCCTTTTCCAAGGTGTGTTCGGCGATGGGACGGTCTCCGAGGAGCGGGTGGGCAAAGCTCTCGCCCAATTCGTGCGTAGCATCCAGTCATTCGACAGCAAATACGATACGGGACGCGCCGTCCGAAACGATAACCAGAATTTCCCAAACTACACGGCGACCGAGAACGCAGGGAAAAATCTCTTCATGCGGCCACCCAATGCGGGAGGAGCGGGGTGCGCGGGTTGCCATAATCCGCCGGAATTCGACATCACTCCGGTCAGTGGAAACAACGGTGTGGTTGGCTCCTTGGGCGGCGGAAGCGATTTCACCAACACCCGCTCCCCCAGCCTCCGTGACAGTGTCGGACCAAACGGCTCATCACACGGCGGCTTCATGCACGATGCCTCGCTGCCGACTTTGCTCTCCGTCATTGACCACTACAACGCGATACCCGCCATAGTGCCCGGCCTTGATCCGCGCCTGCGCGGTGGCGGCGGCCAGCCACAGCGCCTGAATCTAAGCGCGGCCGAAAAAAGCGAATTGGTCGCATTCATTCAGACACTGACTGGCAGCGCCATCTATACGGACGAAAAATTCTCATCACCTTTCGGTTCGGACGACACGCTGGCCGCAATCGTGCTGCCCGAATCCGCTGCTGAAATGAGCTACTCGGTCGACGAGAACGATCGGCAACTGGTCACGCTTGCCGCAAGCGGAGTTCCGAATGTGGATTACATCTTACAGACCTCAGAGGATCTCGACAAATGGACCTCCACCGCAGTGCGTGCAACAGCGGAAGGCTCGTTGGAAATAACCATCCCGATGGAATCGACCGGCGGGCGGAAATTCTATCGCTTCGCCTACGGAGTGGATGCCGACTAAACCGCAGGGTAACCTAGGTCGCCAAACTCCACCGTCTTTCCAGTCGCGGCGGATTCAACGATCGCCTCCAGGATCGCGACGTCACGGCGGCCCATTTCTCCGGGAACCATTCCTTTCTCGCCCTTGCGGATCGCCTCGCAGATTCCATCCATCTGATGCGCCTGCTGGTTTACCGAAGGAAAATTCATTCGCTCTTCTCCTACGAATCCTCCCTGGCCTCCAAAAGAATAGCACTGGGTATCAATGCCGAACTTGCCCTGCTCCGCATGACAGATCGCGAAGTTGCCCGCTTTTCCAGCGCTCGAAAAACCGGTCGCCCGGACTCCACTGGGGAATTCGAGAACCCATTCATAGCCTTCTTCGATTTCAGTGAAAATCTCCGGGCGGGAATTGTGAGAGGTAGCGGTTACTTGGACAGGATTTTCCCTCGCCGTATAAAGAGCCGCCTGAATCGGATACGTGCCGACATTGTAAAGCTGCCCCGCAACCCCCAGTTTCTTGGTCATGGTCCAATTGCTTACGTCAGGGTTTTTATGGTAAAAGCCGAATGCCGTTTCCACCGACTTCAACTTCCCGAGCTCTTCCTTCTCAGCCACTTCCATCAATCGCTGGTGATACGGATCCCAGAACAGGCGGTAGCCCATGTGCAGGCCCACCCCGGCTTCGTCCGCCGCAGCGATCATCCTGTCACACTCCTCGACTGTGCCTGCCATCGGTTTCTCGCAGATCACATGCTTCCCTGCTTTCGCCGCACGTATACAATACTCGGCATGCATGCCTGTCGGTAACACAACGTAGATGATATCGATTTCCTCGTTGTCCGCGATTTCATCAAAATTCTCGTAATTATAAACATTGCTCTCGGCGATGCCGTATTCTTTCTGCCATACAGGAATCTTTTCCGGTGAGCCGGTAACGATGCCGACAAGCTTGCAGTTTTTGGTCTCCTTGAGCGCCGGTCCTAGCTGCCCTCTCGCATAATTTCCCAGCCCAACAAGAGCGATCCCGTATTTCTTGGTTTCTCCTTCTGCACCGAACCCTCGTCCGCTTGCCAGCGCTCCCGCTCCCATAAGCGCCATCATTTTCCGTCGGTTTACATTCATTGCGTAAATCAAACCACAATCCGGCTTTCGCTCAAGGCATTTGACTCGCGTCACTCGCAAAATCCGCAGTCAGAATCACGCAAAAATTGCACGACTAAATCCCCCTCATTCAAATACTTAGCGATTCTTTCCGTGAAGCCAAGCTTGGAACGCCGCCTGCTTCCGCTCCCGCAGCTGGAGCCCTGCAGTCAACAAGAAACTACAACACACAAATCACAAGATGAGTCCGAAACGATTTTCATACGCCTTTGGCGCAGCAGCCGTCCTTTCCACCGCTATCACGGCGGATGCAGCTTATACCCAGCTCGCCACTCTCTCCGAAATCGTCGGAACCTCAGGAGCATCGCAGTTCAACAGCTTCGCAATCCAAGGCGACGACCTTTACGCCACGGTCACCAATGGTGCGTTCGCTATCACAAAGGTGAGCGACCTTAGCGGAACCAAAACCTCCTCCGTCCTTACCCCACAATCGTCCATCAGTGCCGTCAATGGTGGTGCGACTTTCCTTTCCGGGTCCACCGGATTTGGATTTCGGGCTCTCGATTCAATCCAATTTGCCGATTCAGGGTCCGCGGGAATCTACCGTGTCGATGCCTCGACCGGCGCGATTTCTTCCTATGTCTCCAGCGGCGATATCAATACCGCGCTGGGAATCACCAACACACAGATTCTTGGTGTTCACGGTAATATCTCCACCGGGGAATATGCATTTTACCAAGCCCGTAACGGCTCCCGCGCCCTTATGGCAACAACCGGGCCCGGAAGCGTCAGCACACTCTTGGATTCCACAGCTCTGACTGCCCTGAACGGTTCGGACCAACTCGCAGGAGGCATTGCATCAATCGGGAACTCGGTCTTTTTCTCCACCGGTTCAAGCGGCACCCGCAACCTCTACGCCTACAGCCTCTCAATGAACACGGCCGCCCTGGTTTTCACGGAAACACAGATTGCCGCTCTGAATTCAAACGGAACTGCTTTCAGCCTTTCGGAAATTTTCGCCGCTCCAGATGGACTGGTATATCTCCGTAACGCCCAATCCCGCGACATCTTCAGCTTCGATCCTGACGATGCCGCAGCCAGTTTGAAGCTGGTCATCTCCAGGGATGAGCTTGAAACAGGGCCCGCAAACACTGCAAACGTCACCCATCTTGATTGGTACGATGGCAACCTCGCGTTTGCCGTCACTTCCACTGCAGGCGGAGCGGAAGCCGGCGTTTTTGCGATCCCGGAGCCATCGGTTCTGATCCTGTCGACCTTGATTGTTCCCGGGTTCCTTCTACGCCGCCGTCGCTAAAATTAGGGTTCAGCCATGTCAAAATCCTGCTGTCATGTCCCTGCGGCAATGGCGCTCGTAGTTTTGCTTTCCGAAGCCGGTGCTGCGACCTTTACCGTCATACCCGACCTGCCCGGTGCCCGCATCAATGGCTCTGGCAACGGTGTTTCCTCTGACGGAACGATCGTGGTCGGCAAAGGCGAGGAGCGCATCGGAGCCAATGACGTGACCGCAGGGTTCGTTTGGAAAGCGGACACCGGCTCGGTTCGTCTTCCCTTCGCAAGCACCACGAATACCACAACGGATATTAAAGGAATATCCGGGAACGGACAGGTGATCTTTGGCCAGGCGAGAAACGATTTCAATGAATCACAAGCTACGTTGTGGACAAGACAGAGCAACGGAACCTACACCCCGGCTCTGATCGAGCCGCCGGATGAAATACTTCAAAGCTTCGATGCCAGCCATTCATCGGTCTTTAATGCTTCCTCGACTGATGGGACTGCCTTTGCAGGTAGCGGACGCGCGGATCCATTTACCGTTTCCGGCGCTTCACCCAGCACCTTCCTAGGGTTTATTTACCGACCGGGAAACGCGAAGCCGTTCACGATCATACCGGATCTCCCTGGCGGTCGGACGACATCCTTTGCTGTTGGCATTTCAGGAAACGGCACAAAGGCGGTCGGCATCTCAAGTTCAGCAAACCGTTCATCCGGCTCCGGAACCAACAACGAGGCGATATCGTTCACACTACCCAATGGACCAACCATAGGTCTAGGTGATCTCCGCCCGGACAAATCGGAATTCTCCAGCGATGCGAATGCCATTTCAAAAGACGGCACCACCATCGTCGGTCGGGGCAGGCTTGCCACGGGAGGCAACCCCGCTTTCCGCTACACGGTAGCCGGTGGGATGGTTTCACTCGGCACGCTTCCGAACGGCGTTTCACCCATCACATCCCAAGCAAGAGCGGTGAATGCGGATGGCTCGGTTGTCATCGGTGACGCCAGCACAACCACCAATACGGAAGCATTCGTATGGACCGCCGCATCCGGAATGAGGAAACTCTCGGCTGTTGCGAATCTGACCTCCGACCAGCTGAAGGGTGGTTATCTGGAGAACGCGAACGCCATTTCAGATGACGGGAAAACCATAGTCGGCACCCTCTACATGGTCAATCCGGCCAATGCGAACCTACCCTTTCGCGAGGCGTTCGTCCTCACCCTCACCCAACAGGAACTCTTTCCAACCAATCCTCCGGCCGTCACGCAGGCGCAGCTTGAGGCGCTTGCAAATCTCCGCGCATCAAATGCCAACGGCATCCTGCGCCTCGAATTTACGACAAACCCTTCACTTCAGGTCTCATACACGCTCCAATATTCTCCGGACCTTGCCACCGCGTTTGCCGATAGGCTCGCTTTTACCACTGCCAATGGAATCGTAATTCGCGGCACGCCGGTCCTTGGCTACCAAGGCACCGCCGATAGTTCGACTTCATCACCCGTTTTTGCGGAAAACTTCAGCCTTTCCGCTCTTCCTTCAAAAGGGTTTTATCGGCTGAAGGTATCCGCCCAACCATGAACCGGGCTTACAGCACCCTTGCCATCACATGGCTTGGTTTCACGTTCCCCGCTCTTGCACAAGACGCCTTTGAAGATTTGCCCGAGGTCGAGGTCGCGCCTGTCGAGGTGGACTTCGAGGATTTGCCTGAGGTAAGTGTCGAGATGCCTGACGCGACCGCTGAAGCACCCGCTCAGGAAACGACGGCCACGGTCGACAAGCCCCTACCGGCCCTCGAGCAGGCACCGCCACCTCCCATTGATGCCGCAGCCGATATTCCCGAGGCTGATGAAACGGTTGTCGTCGAAGCCGCACGTTTCCGGCTCAGCCCGGGCGCGACCGGGTCTCGGGTCTTTACCCAGGAAGACATTCGCTCGCTCTCAGGCGGTGTCGGCGACCCGAACGAGCTTCTCGAAGCTGCCGCGAACGTCCAGTTCGATCTCGAGCGGGGAAGACTGAATGCCGATACGGCAGGCGACCTTGCCCCTACCAAGATCTCCATTTCCGGAGGGCGCTTTTACGAAAACAACTTTGTGGTGGATGGCATTTCAACCAATTCCCAGCTCGATGTGGTTTCACAGCGCTCGTTTGACAACACCACCGGCTCCACACAATCGGTCTTTCTCGATACCGACCTTCTCTCGGAGTTCGAGGTCATCGACTCCAATGTTCCTGCCGAATACGGGCAATTTCTCGGAGGCGTGGTGAAAGCAACAACCCGTGATCCCAAGGACAAATTCTCGTTTTCAATCAACGGATCCTACACATCGAGCGACTGGACCGAATATCTGATCCGCGATGAGGATCGGTCTGACCCTCTCCCTGACAAGACCACGTTCGAGCGCCGCCGCTACGGAACTTCTTTTGATATTCCCGTTCGCTCCGATCTCAAGGCACTTTTCGCTTTCACACGCACGGATGCGATCGTGGTGAGGGGAGCTCTCTCCAGCTCATATTTCGAGGACGCCCGGCCACGCACGACCATAAAAGACAACTACCTGGGCAAGCTGGTCTACACCCCTACCCCGGATACGACGATCCGCCTCCAATCGATGCTCACACCCTATGAGGACGAGTATTTCCGCACAAATGTGGCAACCCAATACGGCGGCGGTTCTTCATCGAAAATCAACCTTGAGCATCGTTTCGAAAATTCCGTCTTCGATTCGAACCTATCATATACGACCACGGAAAACTCCCGGGAAGAAGATCCCAACCATTTCATTTATCTGGTCACCCCCAGCATCACGTGGGTGGCGCCGACCCGCACCAGCGCGAACCGTGGCGGCTTCGGCGACCTCAATGTCGCGCAGCAGGAAATCCAACTCGATCTCAAACAGCGGTTCACCCGGGAAAACGACCGCTTCTCCTTCGGCCTCCAGGCGAACTCACTTGCGGCTCAGCGCGAGCGGCCGGTTACAAACTTCGGCTACCGTCTGGGTCAGCGCACAAACGGGCGCTCCATCGTCGCAGCGGACCTGAACGACGGAACGATCATTCAGAACGAACAATTTCTAACCGAGCGTAACGATTACCTCGCCTTCTCTGCGGATGCCGAGGTTTTCCAGCTCGGAATCTTCTCCGACTACGCCCGCGATTTCCGCCTCCTGGAGTGGCTGACGATGACTCCGACGGTCGGCCTTCGCTATGATTACGATGATTTTCTGGCGAACCACAACATTTCCCCCAGGCTGACCACTAATTTCCGTTTCCCTGCAGGAGTTAATTTCACTCTTGGTGCGAACCGCTACTACGCCCGCAATCAGCTCGCGTATAAATTGCGCGAGCAGAACCCCGACACTTTTGTTTACCGCCGCCGCGCTACTTTTAACGGCACCTCTTTCGTTGTGGGCGACTGGACCTTGTTCCAGCGCAGGACCTCCGCCGCTTTCGCAAACGGAGACCTTTCCACCCCCTATTCCGACGAGCTTTCCGCAGCGATCACCTTTCCGCTTTTCGAATTGGGGGAATTCCGGGTCAAGGCAGTCAGCCGTGACAACAAGGACGGTCTCGCCCGTTCCGAAGGCATTCCAACCACGGGATTCGACCAAAGCGGCAACCCGTATGTTTACGATCGCTTCGAGCTTACCAATGACGGCGCATCGGAATACAAATCCCTCTCTCTGGAATACAACAAGTCTTGGAAAAACCACAATTTCACGGCGTCCACGACTTTCTCCGAGACGACTCTCACCGCTGGCACTGACAACTACTTTTCAAATACCGATCCGGAGCTGGAAAATTCGCAGGTCTACTACAACGGTGCTCTGGTCGATTATGCCACACTCGATGTCCAACGTCAGAATTTCGCGACACCTTTCTACATCGGTTTTGGAGTCACCTCGCGTTGGTTCGATGACAAGCTCATCACCGGATTGCGGGGGCGCTTCCGAGGGGCATACGAATCCATTGAGGCAGCCGATCAGACCGTGGACGAAAACGGCAACCCGGGCGGCGGATTCGAACTCTACGAGGACGTCTCCCTCAAAGCACAGTTTCTGCTGGATGCCTCGATTTCCTACACCTTTCCCGTCCGCGACTATGGAGAGGTCGAACTTGAGGTGAAAATCGACAACGTCCTTAACTCCACTCCTAACGTCCCCGTCACAAAAACACAGCCATATCAGGAAGGCCGCTCCTTCTGGGTAGGCGCAAAATACCGATTCTAACAAACCATGAAACCAATCCTATTCGTAAGCGCGATGCTCGCGCTCCATGCAACCGCAAAGCCGACCGTAGATGTCGCCGGCGGCAATCATCAGACCGTCGTCCTCACTCCGGACGGCAGCGTTCTCACCTTCGGACAAGATCTCCATATCCCCAAAGACGGGGGTAAAAGCTTCATCGGCGGGAAACTTGGCCGACCCATTGATAAGCATGTTCTTGCAGGGAAAGATCCGGAGTCTCTCCCGGCACAGGCAAACTACAACCCGGTCCCCGCCAAGGTTGTCGGCTTGGACGGATTGAAAATATCAGGTGTTTCCATGGGTCAGAACGATGCCGCGGCGATCACCGAAGACGGCGAAGTCTATCTCTGGGGTCCCAACAATCACGGCCAGCTCGGACTTGGCGATACGAAGGAGCGCCGCGAGGCAACTCTCCTCCCCATGCCGGACGACGCCAAAGTTTCCGCAATCGAATTTGGTGGGGCGCACACTCTCGTCCTCACCACGGAGGGCAAGGTCTTCACGATGGGAATGAATTCCAACGGTCAGCTCGGCCTCGGCGATAAGGAAAAACGCCTGGTTCCGACATTGGTCGGTGCGCTGGCCGATAAAAAAATCGTGCAGATCGCCGCCGGCCAGAACACTCATTCACTGTTCCTCGCCGAGGACGGGACTCTGTTTACCTGCGGTAGCAATACCGCCGGCCAACTCGGCCTCGGCGAAGATGCCGAGCGAATCGTTACCACACCCACTGCTGTTCCTGGCGACCTGAAATTCAAATTTGTCGCAGTCGGTGTGAAATCAACATTTGCGATTTCCAATGACGGCAAACTTTACGGCACCGGAGATGGCACCAAGGGCCACTTCGGATTCACAGATGAAAACGGCGATCCGGAGCTCAAAAGGCTCTCCCTTCTTACCCTGCTTCCGAATGCGCCAGCGGATCTCGTCCAGGTCGCCGCCGGTTCCCGCCATGTTGCAACGCTCGATTCCAGCGGACAAATCCACGCGTGGGGTATCCATTCCACCCTTTCAGCGCAGCTCGGCATCGGCGCACCCAAGCTACCTGAGAAAAAAGGCGGTCTTGACGGCATTTTCTACTCAAAGCCCCAACCCGTAACCCTCCCTGGCGGTGCAAAGGCCACCAAGATCAACTCGATTGCAAACAACGTCTTCTGTGTCGCCGATGACAACAAGGTCTATGGCTGGGGCCAGACTGCACATGGCCGTCTCGGCTACGGCGTCACCGCAGTGCACTCTTCCGTAAATGCCAGCGGCAAGACGCTTTACCATGCCGACTCACCTGTCGAAATCCCGATGACTGACGACATTTCGAAAATCAAACTCGCACCCTGAAACCACACAATGTCCCTTTCCCCCATACACCTTTTCCTCCAGGGAGGCGGCTTCATGTGGCCGATCCTGGCGCTATCGATCGTCGCCCTCACTCTGATCATTGAGCGCATCGTTTTTTTCACCCAGCACAAATACAACTTCAAGGCCTCTCTCGAGCGCCTGCGCAATCCACCCTCTGAAACGCCCACCCGGAATCCTCTGGTCCGAGTTGGCCGGACGGTGATACGCGAGGCTGATGGCGGCCCGGAGCACGTCCGGAACATCGCCGGACGTGAGGCGAACCAGGCCGTAACCACTCACGAGCGCGGCCTCCGCCTGCTTGGCATCATCGGCATGGTCGCACCTCTCGTCGGCCTTCTCGGCACCGTGTGGGGAATGGTCCTCGCCTTCGCGAAAATGGCGGAACTCGGGGACAAGGTCACCGCCGGCGACTTTGCGGGCGGCATCTGGACGGCGCTGCTCACAACAGTCGGCGGACTCATCGTGGCAATCCCCACGGTAGCTGCTACCCGCTTTTTCGAAGGAAAAGTGGACCGCCTCGCGCAGGATATGAACGCTCTCGGCTCCCACCTTAGCGAGTGGCTCTTCGGCCCGCAATCCGCCACTCCGGAAGACAAGCCATGAACCTCATAGTGCGTCGCAAGCGGTCGGAGACGGCCCTGGACATGACGCCACTCATCGATGTGGTGTTCCAGCTCCTCATTTTCCTGCTGGTCTCCACCAAGTTCATGAAGCCGGAAACGGTCGTGGATCTCCCGAGCAGCCCTGCCGCCTCCTCCGCAATGCCCCAGACCGACCGCAAGGCCATGACCTTCGCGATCACACCGGAAGGATCCATCATGGTGAAGGAGAAGATTGTTTCCTTTGAGGAAGTCCCGACCCTCATAAGCGCACATCTCGCGGAAGGGAATCTCAGCCGCGCGGAAATCCGTGGAGACAGGACATCCCACTTCGGCGTGTTCGTAAAGCTATTGGAAATCCTCAAAGGCTCCGGCCTCGAATCGGTGGCCATCGTCAAACAGATCGAAGACGCCCCGCCCGGAACGGAGTGATGAAGGTCCCGATGGCAGACTCTCCCGGCAAAAGGCTCGCCGCCGCCTTTCTGGTGGCTCTCGGCGCGCACGCCGCATTTGTCATTTCCCTGAAATCCGCTCGACAGGACGCCAAGCCCCCCGAAATCTCGCCCCAGGCCATCGAAATCGACATGCTTGAAATGGTGGCTGATGACGCCCAATCCACACCTCAGGAACAGGCCCAGCCACCCGCCGAAGAACCTCCCGAACCCCAGCCCCCGCCACCGGAGCCAACTCCCGAACCCCCTCCCCCACCCGAGCCGGAACCACCCATGGTCGATCCCCTGATCGAGCAGAGAGAAGCCGAGGAAAAAATTGCCAAACAGGAAGAGGAAGCCCGAAAGCAGGAGCAGGAGAAAGAACGGAAAGAAGCCGAGGAATTGGCTAAAAAGAAAGCCGAGCAAGAGCAGGCCAGGAAGCAGCAGCAGGCAGCAAAAGAAGCCGCGGAACGAGCCGCTCTCGCCAAGCAAGTCTCCAAAGCACCAGTTAGCCGCAATACCCCCCAGCCCCAGTATCCCATGAGCGCCCGCCAGGCTGGGATCCAAGGAACCGTCTCCATAAAAATGAAAATCGATCTCGACGGATCGGTGGTCGGACCAAGGGTAGTCCGATCCAGTGGCAATCAGGAACTCGACCGGGCCGCAATCGCAGCCGTTTCAAAATGGAAATACGGACCAGCCGTCAACCGTCTGGGCAAACCGATGGCCGTCGCCACCACCGTCAATGTCCAGTTCAAGCTCCGCTGAAATTTTCCTTTGAAAAAAACTCCCGCGACCTTATAAGAACCTCCGCTTGGCGACTGGGGGCGTTCTGGTTTCGACGGAATGTTTGAAGCGCTGGCTGCACGTAGAGGTTGGTCGGTTGGCCTCTTTAAAAAGCCGCCCAAAACAAATAAATGCAGACTCTAACGAGCTCGCACTTGCTGCTTAATTGACGGCAACGCCGAATCCCTGATGCCTGCGGGGGGACAAGGCGACACTTAGCAGGCTGGATGGGAAATCGGGTGACCGGGTTCCCCATCGAGATTCAACAGGTCTCTAGGAAGCGCAACGCGGTGGGTCGGCCCAGCGTCTCCGAAATACCAGATGATCCACTAAACGTGTAGATGCCTTCGCAGATGGCGTTCCGGACAGGGGTTCGACTCCCCTCGCCTCCACCAGCCTTCGCCAAGGCTACGGCTGGCAAGCCAGCAGCTTGTCAACGTAGCCTTGGCGAAGGCTGCCCGCCATAGCTTCAGCGACGGCGGGCTTACGCGTCCAAACCACCCTCCAACCCCGACGCACCAAAATGCACTACGTTTATCTGTTGCAAAGCATCGGGCACCCAGACCAAACCTACATCGGCCTCACCTCCGATCTCAAAGCCCGCCTCCAGAAGCACAACGAAGGCGGCTCCCCCCACACCGCGAAATTCCGCCCTTGGCAGCTCGTCCAATACTCCGCCTTCAGCTCCCGGGAAAGGCATCCGCCTTCGAAACCTACTTAAAATCCGGCTCCGGCCGCGCTTTCGCCGCCAAGAGGTTTTGGTAGGCTACGGCTGGCAAGCCAGCAGCTTGTCAGCGTGGCCTTGGCGAAGGCTGCCCGCCATAGCTTCAGCGACGGCGGACTTACGCGTCCAAACCACCCTCCAACCCCGACGCACCCTGATGCTCTACGTCTATCTCCTCCGCAGCATCCCCCACCCGGAAGAAACCTACATCGGCCTCACCTCCGATCTCAAAGCCCGCCTCCAGAAGTACAACGAAGGCGGCTCCCCCCACACCGCGAAATTCCGCCCTTGGCAGCTCGTCCATTACTCCGCCTTCAGCTCCCGGGAAAGGCAGCCACCTTCGAAACCTACCTCAAATCCGGCTCCGGACGCGCTTTCGCCGCGAAGAGGCTCTGGTAGACTCCGGCTGTCTTGCCAGCCAAAGCCTTCTTGACCGCCGACGAGTCCGTCCGAAGCTCTAGCGAAGGCGGAAGCCTCGGCGAAGGAAGTAACGAGGGGGGAAGCCTCAGCGTTGGAGCTGGCGACGTCGCTTAGCCATCACTCTTTCTTCATCGCAGAATTGCAGAATTCGACCGCGCAACGGCTCCTACTTCTTCACCCGGCGGTAATGAGCGCCGCGCCCCTTGCCGTGCAGTTCAGCGTAGCCTTTTTGAGTCAGCTCCGCGAACTTGCCTTTCAGAGTGTTGCGGTTGACGCCTAACGCCTCGGCGGCGTCGCCGACGGATAGCGCCTGGCGTTCTTCGAGCAACCTCAGAAGTCGCCCAGCCATGAGCGAGAGGTCTCCCGGCAAATCGCTTTCGGCGTTTGGCGATGGTGTTTTTTCAAGACGCTCCCGCAAGCGTCCGATCTGCGATTTCAAGGAGCGAAGGAAGAACAGCAGCCAAGGTTCCCAGTCGGCGGATTTTCCGAAGGAGGTTTGCGTTCTCCGCAAGGCGAGGTAGTAGGCTTCCTTGTTATGCTCGATCACGCTTTCCAGCGAACTGTAGGACGCGTAGGCATAGCCCGAGCGTAAAAGCATCAGATTGGTCAACACCCGTGAAAGCCTGCCGTTGCCGTCCTGAAACGGGTGGATGGCAAGGAAAACGACGTTGAACATGGCGATCCGCAACAACGGGTGAAGGATGGGGTCTTTCTCCTCCTTGGCATGCCATCCCAGCAGCTTTTCCATCAGCATCGGCGTCTCGAACGGACTCGCCGTCTGGAACACGATACCGATCTGCTTACCCTTCGCATCGAAAGCCGCGACGTGGTTGTCGAGGTTCTTCCACTGGCCACGATGGCGTTCATCCTTGTTGCTGTATCGCAACAGGTCGCGATGCAACTGGAGCATGATGCTCTCGGAAATCCGCAGGTCAGCCCACGCGGTCTGGATCGACTCCATTACGTAGGCGTAGCCCGCAACCTCCTGTTCGTCGCGCGACTGAAAGGATTCCTTCCCGAGTCTGCCGACGAGTTGCTCGACCTCTCCGTCGCTCAGCTTCGCACCCTCGATCCGCGTCGATGACCCGGCGCTTTCGATGGTCGCAATACGGTGCAGCGTGCGCAGGGTCTCAGGCCCGAGGTTTCCGAGCGCACGCCACTCGCCCTTGAACTCGTCAATGGCCGCGATCAACGTCAGCATCTCGTTGGTCGGCTGGAACGCCGGTGGCAGAGGGATCTCCATGCCGGGACCCTAACTCCAATTCCACCCGAAGTCATCCAATTACCTCCAATTCCATCCATTTCCCATAAAGTGGAGAATCGCTAACAACAAACCCCACACCCTCTCCGCATCAGCCCTCCATCCCACAAGGAGGGGCTGCGTCCTGCTGCCCGGCAACCCCGGCGATTTCCCATCCTTTTCTGACAGCAGAATCCAGCTGCTCCTTGTGCCACCGCCATCCCGTGCCGCAAGAAACCAAACCCTCCTAGGAAGATTCCTTTCTTGGCGCTCCCGCCTCTGTTGCTTTGATCTGGCCTCCGCTCCTGCGGAATCCTCACCCCTTCGTGGCTCAGGTCACCCTTGAAACGCCCGCCACAACCAACTACCTCAGTGACTAAATCGGGAATGGACAGAATCGCGTGATTGTGGAAACTTCCGACAACTTCGGATGAAATTCGGCCTCGTGCCGTGAGTGCCTTAGGGCTCCTATATCCGTGGCTATTTCTTTTTCTTCTCGGTGCCTGCGTGGGAAAACGGTTTCGAGGGTGGGTCTGCCTTTCCCCTTGAAATAGGTGCCTCCCTCTTTCCCGTGGTCAAAGTCATGGATCTCACCGATCCGGTTCCAGATTCTCTAATCCAGCTCCCAGCCCAGATCCCTGGCGACTTCCGTTGTGAACAGCGGAACGGTTGCCCGTAGATTTGCGAGAACCTGCTCCGCGCAAACTTCACGGCCATCCTTGCTGCGGTCGCGTGCGATTTTTCTCAGGCAGTCGGTGACCCGCTCCGGGGAGTGCTCGAAGAGCGTGAGCAGATAAGACTGCGGATGGATGGCCGTGATATCCCAGTCTTGCAGGTGCTCTGCCCTGAAGTCCTTTAGATTTGCCGTAACGATGTGCTGGGCCTGACCCTTGATCGCCGCTGCGAGGACGTGCCTATCCTTCTCGTGGTTGGTCAGGATGGGAATGATCTGTTGGTAATTTTCAACGAGTGCATCCGGAAAGGCATTGAGGACTTCGGTTCGCCAATGATCCGCCTGTTGCGCCGTATATGGCTGTTTGAACCGTGTCATCTGGCAGCGGCGCACCTCAGCGAGTATCTCATCGGAAAAAACCGGACGATACAGCCGCGGATGCTCGGCCAGCCTGAGCAGGACATCACACAGCGCCGGCGGGAAAAGCACGCACGCATCCAGACAAACGATGAAATCCCCGCACATCCGTTCAGTCCTCGCTGGCGTATCCCTGCGCGTAGTCTTCCTCGCCTGGCATCTGCGTGATCTTCGCAAGAGCCTCGCGGCGGGCCTGATCCCGCTTCCTTTGGTAGGCCTTCATATCACGCAGGCTGATGCGACGGTGGGTGCCAACGTAATGGAAGGGAATCTCCCCCTGATCCAGCAGCTTGACCAGATACGGCCGCGAGCAGCCGAGCAAGTCTGCGGCGGCCTGGGTGGTGAGTTCCTCTCCCTCCGAATAAATGCTGACCGATTGCCCCGAAAGCAGCGCGCGGGTAGCCTGCGTGAGGACGTGGAACAGCGGCGCGGGCATTTGCACATGCCCGCCCTCCGGGCCGAGCAATATGGGCGGCTCGGTGCCGTTGATGACCTCCTGGACTTTTTGGAGAAGCTCCCGGTCGCTCGAGTTCAGTTTTTCTGTTTTTGTGGGTTCCATGGCGTTGGCGATAGAAGAGCATAAACGAAATAACCGAAACAAGCAAATAAAGTGACAATCGGTGGAGATACCGGTTCTAACTCCGCCAACCGCCAACCGCCTTCCCTTCCGCCTTCCGCCACACCTTCCTGGAAAGATTTCTGCCTTGGCGCTCCCGTCTCTGTTGCTACGATCCAGCCTATGCCCGATCAGGAGAAACCATCGCGCAGAGTAACGATGCCCCACCCCGATGACCGTGCCGCTCGAAGGGCACTTGCCCTGATGCAGTCGGCTCCGATCTAGCGGGAACTGACCCGAATGATACACCCAGACCCCAACCATGACCCCAACCGCCCCATCCATTCGATGCGCGGCCCTTGAAGGGAATCACAGAGAAAGGTATGCCTTCCACGTCCACATGAACTATTTATTTGATTACGCTTCAGAGAGCCGGTCTGAAACGATCAAACTCTGAGGGCAGTTTCGAGAGAAATTCCCCAGGATTCATTTCGTAGAGATCCCAGGTCACTTCAATCTGATCGTGGAACGATGCGAGTCTTCGTGCGCTTGAGCTTGCCCCGGTTTTGGGAGAACCCGTTTCAGAATCGAGGTAGAGATGGGTCGCGGCGCGAAGGAAACCTTGGTTGGTCACCAACCCTTGGCGGGACAGAAATTGTTCCACGATGTCGCCAGGAACATCCAAGGGCTGGCAAAGGATAATCATCGCCGCTTCGGGATCATTACGATGTGCCTTGTATGTCCTCCAAGGGCTGGCAAGGAGATGCCTGTAGTATTTCAGGAAGTTCGCCACATCGGGAACATACCTCGCGCGATCTCGCACCTTGCGCATCCCTTGTTCATCATATGGGCACACAGACTCGAAGAACCACAGCGACAACCAAGCCCAAAGAGCCTTGTCCCGCGCGGCATCGGCCAGCCCCGCCTCTTCCAGAAGACTATAAAGATATTCGCCCGCCTCGTAGCGCGTTTCAAACTCAATTTCTTCCACCTCTACCTCGGCTACAACCTCGCTTGTTTCCGAACCATCCAGCAACCCGTAAGGGAGCTCAAGCGCAGGATCTCCCCTCAGCGCGTCTAGGTAAGCGTCGAAGCCAGCCAAACCGACGGCGGTGAAACGGCGGAGCTTCATTGGCTAACCTCCCTCGCCCAAAATCCGGAAAACTCTGATACAACACTATGCTTCTTAGCGAAGGCGGAAACCGCCTCACCCACCCAATCCATCGCTGCCGCTTCGCCAGCCTCCAACTCCGGCGGCTCATCAACACCGAGGATTTCGACCGCGAACCTCAGCCATTTGGAATTAACATCTACATCATCGTCATAGTCCCGGTGCTCCTCCACTAAGAGTATTTGGGTCAACACTTCCCTTACTACCGCAGGATAAACCAAGGACACAAAAGAAGGATGCGATCCGATCTCTCGATAGTTTCCAAGGTTGCGGTTGATCAAGAGGCGGGGCCTTCCGGTGAAATCTACCTCCCAGATTCGATCTTCAAGATCCGAGGGCACCACAGGCAATAGCGGATCATGATTCACCTCATCATCCTTTGGCCCTTTCAACGGGATCCTGTCGGCTTCGGCGAGCAAAAGCCCATGCTCCTCTCCATCATTTCCATTGGATGTCACCTTTACGCGGAAGAGGATCTTCTCTGGAGTATCAAATTCAGTGAGCATACGGTCATCCGGTGGCACGTAAAGTTCCCACCGTCCCCCATGGAAAACGCATCCAAGCGGTCTGCCTGTATGCCTCCACGAACACAAGGCTGCCGGACTCCAGCCCATACTCCTCCAAATCGAGTTCCGCGTCGAAAGATAGGACGCCTCCCTGCTCCTTGAGAAAGATGCTTACATCGGCCTGTAGGATGCGCACCCTCTCCGTGTAATTGAACCTACGCTGCACCCGCCACCTCCTTCACCCTGACATTGACCAACAGGTCGCGGTTCGTATCAAATCCGGACACTTGGAATCGGAAATCCCTCGAAAGCACCTTCAGGACGAGCTTGTTGCCATTCCGGGACTCCACCATGATTCCATCCGTTACGGTCGCTTCCACAAAACCCGGACTCGCGAGATCGAAATCCGCCTTGTCGTATTTCTTCAACGGATTCCCCCTCCTGACATCGTAAGCGGCCTTGATCTCGATGAGATGCGGAACTTCGCAATCCGGATCTCCATTGCACACCCGGAAACCACCAGCGATTCTTTCCAGGCGGTAGCGTTTCTTCCGCGGTTCCGGCTTAGGCTCGGGCGAAGGAGAAACCGGACCATCCGACTTTTTCTTACGTTTCTTCCTGGTTTTTGGCGTTTCCGGGGCCGGCGGAGAGGGCAGGAAAAAGAAATCCTTCAGCATCGCTACGTCCTCTTGCTCCTGCCGTGCGCCAAGGATGTTTTCGATGGAGGAAACGCAGTGTGTGACGAATGCCAGATAGCTCGGACCATTGATGTATTTTCCCTCGAAGTTAGCCGATTTCGACTGCCATTCTGTATGCGCGGGATTCTCGGAATCGCCCAGAAGCCCAGCAAGCGGCCCATCCTCAACGACAACCAAGGAGCGAAGCCCCCTAACCCTCCGCGCCCTGACATCAGAAACAATGATTCCTTCCCTGACAAAGATGGATCTCCCGTCGCCTGTGCCATCACGCACCATGAAAATATCGAAATAGGAATCGCGAGCCTCAGCACCCTTTCGCCTCACATTCAACGGCACCCGCAGTGCGATCCTTTGTCCATTATCCAATTTTGTCTGGAGATCGTCGTAAAATTCCTCGGGGATGAGATCCTTGCTCCATGCCGGGCGGTTTGGAGCCATGTTCAGCACGAAGAAATCGGCCGGCTTCCTCACGCTCGCCCACTCGGCGAGTTCAAAGGTCGGGAGTAACTCTTCAGAAAGCGCCTCGGGGAGATTCCCGGCTACATCGGCTAGGGTTTCCGCATCAATCAGGGTCACGTTAGCGCCTTCACTAACACGAATCTCCAATTTTCCCTCAAGGATCGGGTAGAAATATCCCCGCACAACGGCAGCAACCAGTAGGTCGTGGTTGAACTCGTTGTCATCGACCCATGGCACAACAATCGAAAGTCCGGGTTCCTTTTCGCGGCTCACGCCAAAAACCTTCCTGAATCGTCCGATCATCGCGACATCTGTAACAGGAAGGACCAGACCGTTTTCCCCTAGGGCGCCGAAACCACCGTCCGGGGTGTAATGAACCTCATCACAACAATGCGTCCTCAAAACCGCCTGACCGAGCAGCATCGGCACTTCTTCTCCCTCCCTGACTGTGAGCCCAAAGAACGTATTGGCGGAGCTTGATCTTGGGAAAACATATTTGCCGATCCCCCAACGACCACGGTCGTCATCTCCCTTGCCAGTACGACCCTCCCGCGCGAAAGAAATAGTAGAATGCGTTCCTCGCTGCAGGATCGTCGATCCACTGAGACACATCACCCTTCAAGCCGGTGGTGCCGAAATCCTCAAAGACGAGGAATGGACAGCATTCCCTGCTTTTGGGTGGCTCTTTTAGTCCATTCCTGTCCGCATTAAGATGAGGCCACAGTCCGGTCATGAACTCCGAGAAACCATTAGGATCTGCTGCTTCTTGGCCGGAGGCGACGTGGATCCGGATCTTGACGGCATTCAATGGCAACCCACGCTCATCTCTCTCGCCCGCATCCAAAGAATTCTGAATCGCTTCACGAACCAATGCCTCGGCCGGATTGCGTATTGCTTCTGTAGCGAAGAACTCCCCCTGCATCGGCTCCCGGGTCTTTTGGCCAGGCATTAGTTTATTGAAAGTCCACGTAGCCATATCCGCTCGTTTATGAGGTTGCCCTTTCAAGTGCTGTGTATGCCGCACTAGCTTCCTCCTTGCCCCTATTGAAATCGACCACGCGGGATCGAATTCCAGCCAACTGGGCCTCGACACAGTAGAACTCCTCGTCTTCCAGTTCTCCTTTTGTATACCGCCGCCATGCCTCCCTTGCCAAAGGTGCTAGAACGACCGGCCAGCCGCTGCGCTCATAGTAAGGAGCCAGAAGCCTCGGCTCGAACCGCTCCAAGCCGACCGCGTCTTCCGGTGGATCCCTGCGGATCTTATCCCCGTGATCCAAGGCGCTATCCGGATGCAGACCGCCATAGAGGTATGCTACAGCAAACCAAGCTTTCCGGAAAGATTCTGCACCCATTTTTCTGAGTGAAATGGCGGGAACCTCCAAAACAGGCTGCAACCAATGTATCGCCTCCGCCTCATCTTCCGGCACACCACCGAACTCTTGACCAGATACTACACTGTCATTTTGTCCTCTAAGCGCGAGAAATCTAGCAATCTCTTCTCCCACGGCCTCCCCAACCAATGGCGGGACGGCGTTACCGATCAGACGAAACTGATGTGTTCGGGCAACCGGGAAAGTGAACCAGTCCGGGAAACTCTGGATCCTCGCCGCCTCACGAGGCGTTAGGGAACGATTTTGTGTTGGGTGTATGAAACCTAATCCATCTTTCCCTAAGTGCGCGACTATGGTGGCACACAGTTCCTCGCGATGATGGCGTTTGTATCGATCCTTGAAACAAGTCCGACTATACTTGAACTCCATTTCTACGCCCCTTGCTTCGGCTTCCCCACTGTGTTCTCCTTCCAACAACCGCTCGAAATCACGCAAATCCCTGGCGCTGTGAGGGCGGGCCCTGTGAGCCGTAAGCTTAGTGGTCTTACCCACTTCCAACACATTGTGTAAATAGTGGTGCGTGCATCCTCCCCTCCTAGCCACGAGGTTTAGGCGCCGCTGTAGATCATAATCCTGCTCTTCATCGCCTTCGCCCGCAGCTAGGGCGGGCAAGTCTCCAATTGCATCCCAAAGTTTCGGATTCGGATATTCCGCTACCCTAGATGCAGGCTTAAGCTCACTTGGAAAATACCCAGCGATTTCCGTCTTTACTCCAATGATAAGCTGACGCCTTCGCTTCTGGGGAACCCCCAATTTCCATGATTCTTCTACCTGCGCCTGCACCCTGTATCCGAGTTTACGTGCCTCTGCTTGCACCATTGTGAAGAATTTTCCCTTTGCGGCGGTCTGCATACCCAGCACATTCTCGATGACAAAAATCTTCGGGTTGAAAGCCTCGACGAAATCCAAGTAACGCCGAAAAAGATAACGCCTGCCGTCTTTCCTGACTCTTGGCCCGTGATTCGATGCGTCGACTTGCCTAGCATTGCTGAACCCTTGGCAGGGCGGGCCTCCAATGACGATATCGACGGATGAACAACCAATCTGGCCAGCGAGTGTCTCCGGCTTATATTTCTCGAGATCCTCAACCAGCGAAAGTGGCCCTGTGCCAAAGTTTGCCTTGAAAGTGGTGATCGCCTCTTTGTTGAAATCGATGGCTGCAAGACAGCGGAAACCCGCACGCTGGAGGCCAAGAGAAAACCCGCCGCAGCCACAGAATAGATCAATGAAAGTCGGGATATGTGGCACTGTGGGATTCACTTTCCAAACACTGTCAGTTTTCATCGCGGAGAGTCGAGTCCGAAGTGCGTTTCTAGGAATCCTCCGCATCGGCGAAGCCAAGCAGGGGAGGGGTGTAGCGGCCAACTAGCTCCGCGAAGGTTCTCATCCTGTCCACTTCGGTGGCATCGAGATCCTCAAGGGTTCGGGTTCGCTCCGTAAATTGTGGCGTTGCCGAGGTGGCTTCGTCAGGGTGCGATCTCAAACTCCATACCCAAGCTGGGCTTTTGCCCCGGTGGTCGATGTCGGAGCACGAGTCCATCATCTGCGCTCCTTCACCGGCCTACGCGCTTAATCTCCCGCACCTCCAGGCCAGACTCACAGCATCTGGATGGAAAGCCGGATCTTTCGGGAGGAGGACGGATTTCCCGGCGAGTTCGTGGATTTCCCTTTCGCCGTTGGAGCGTCGGTGATCGATGAGGCGGGAGACGTGCCAGTGTAGATCGGGGCCGGGGGCGATGATGTCGCGGTCCATGGCCCAGTGGTGGTTCTTGCAAAGGGCGAGGCCGTTGGTTGGGTGGTCGTTGCGGGATTCCGAGAAGGGGATGAGGTGGGCGGCATCGATGAAGGAGACATCGTTCCCGGCGGGGAGCCTGATGCGGAGGCCGCAGGCGGCGCACTGGTGATCGTAGAGATTCAGTATGAGGCGGCGGAAGGCGGGGGAGCGGCCGTATTCGGGCGTGTCTTCTGCGACACGCGATGTTGAATTTTGATCCGACTTCGCCACCTCCTTCGCCAAGGCTACGAAGGTCGAGAAGGCTACGACGGACAAGTTGTTGATTTGGGAGAGATGCGGAAAGTAGCGTGAGATGAGGGCTTCGCGGAGGTGTTGGCGCATGGCGGGGAGTGCGGCGAGGTGCTCGAAGCCGTCGGTGAAGCGGGCGAAGACACGGCCGATCTGGTTGACCAGCGGAGTTGCCTGGAGGGGAGCCTGGGCTCCTCCGTCCTCGATCCATGCTTTCCAGAAGCCTTGGGTCTGGAGGTAGTGGAAGGGATTTTCCGGCGTGTTCTGGTCATTGTGTTTCCTGACGAGGAGGAAACGGGCGGTGAAGCGGTCGCGGAGATCCTGGCACCATGGGATTCGGTCGGGAGAGGCCTTTCCCTCGTCGATGAGGTCAAGGGCGGCGAGGAGTAGGAGCGGCTTGTGAGGTCGTTCGTGCGGAGCGCCTTCCTCCACGGGCGTGGTGCCGACCTTGACATCGTAGAGGCGTTCGATGGCTGTATCGAGAAGCATGGGAAGAAGTGAGAAGTGATCAGTGATCGGTGATCGGTGATCGGTGATCGGTGATAGGTGGGCGGTCGCGTAAAGGTCTTTGCCCCACGCGATGGGCGGACGGTGATCAGAGGGAGAGGATTGCGGATGGTGAGGGAGTCGATGGTTTGGCCGTGCGAGAGGTCTTCGGAAAAGAGCGTGCCACAGCCAGCGGCGAGCGCGGCGGCAATGATGGTGCTGTCCCAATGGGAGAGCTGGTAACGCCGGCGCAGAGCCACGGCGTGGCGGATGACCGGCAGCGTCAGCGCCTGCACCTGCTCCGGGGCGAAAAATTCCAGCCAAACATCAATCTGCGACTCCCCCAAGCCCAGCGCCGGACGACGAAGCGCGGCGGAGATGAATTCCTGGATCACCTGACTGGAAACCACGAGTCCGGGCCGGCGGATCACTTCCGCCGCAAGTTGCTTTTTCCGGGCATCCTCGGGAGCCATGGAAGCGGCGTAGAGGAAAACATTCGTATCCACGAAGATGCGTCCCATATCCATCAGCGGCGTTGGTGGAGATCGTCCCGGTCCAGCGCGGGCACGGGTGCCGTGTTCTGCGCCTGGATGCCGCGCAGGAACTCATTCACCTTCTGCTGATGCTCCGCCGCAGAGCCCCCATGGGACTCCTCCGCCACCTCACGGATCAGCGCGGAGGTGATGAACTGCTTCAGCAGCATGCCCTTCCGCGCAGCGGTCGCCTTCACCTCGCGGAACAAGGGATCGGGAATGTCGATGGTCGTTCTCATGCGTATGTTTTTATGCTTTTATGATGCGGGGGACAAGGGGAATATGGCGCGTCGCGTAAAAGGTTTTGCCCCACGCGATCAGTAAGAAGTGCCGAGTGATCAGAATGGAGCGGAGCGACATGGACAAGAGCGCAAGCGACGTGCCCGTAGGGGGCCGCCGGAGCGCGGGATCAAATCAGTGGGAAGATAGCGAAAATGCGGGCGTGGCGGGATCAGGATCTAACTCGCAGAACCGCGTTGTAGCGAGCCGCTAGCTCTCCCGGCCGAGTACGAAATGGTTTTCTACCTAGCCACGAGCCGTCCGGGCCGAGCCGCGGGGAGTCGGGGCAGAGGTGAAAGTGTCTTGGTACTGTGCCGCAAGGCCTCGCGACCGAGCCTCGGGGCTTTGGGACCGAGTCGCGGCGCTCCGTGACCGAGACACAAGGGGCTACGGACAGAGGCGCAAGGCGCTGCGGACGGGGCGCAAGGGTGCGGACCGGGGGTTATGACGGCGGCATCCGGGAGGTTGCAAACCCTTATCTCACAAAGCCTTCGCAGTTGTTACCGTTTTGGTAACTTTACTGTGGACATTGTTACGCAGTTCTGAATAATGCGCCCAAGATGAATCTCATGGGGATCACGAAGGAGTTGGAGGCGGATGCGGCGAAACGTTGTCCTGGGGGCTTCCGGGCGTGGGTTGCGGAGGTTCGGAAGGCGGAATGGAGGGATGCGGCGCAGGATGATCGTTTCGTTCCCACGCTGCCTGGGGCTGGGTGGGGCGCGCTATCACTTCGTGCTCGGCCCAGGGGACATCGGGATCGAGGCCGATGTGTTTTTCGAAGAAGAGCTGCAACTCGTCCTGGCCTACGGGATCGTGGTTCCCGCCGTGAAGGCAGGGAACCGCGCCGTCCGCGAACATTCCCCCGTTTCCTGCAAATAAAAAACACAAACAACGACACTATGAAACCAATCAAGACCACGGAACAGCATGCCGCCGCGCTCAAGCGCGTGGCGGAGCTGGCATCGCGGTTCAATAAACTGCCCGCGAATGAACGGGACGAACTGGAGGTGCTCAACGTGCTGATCCAGAGATATGAAACTGACAACATCCCGATACCACCACCCACACCACTCGAAGCGATCCGTTTCCGTATGCTCCAGATGGGCTACAAGCGCAAGGATCTCGGCGCATTGCTCGGGGGCGCAAGCCGTGCCTCCGAGGTGCTCAGCGGCAAGCGCCAACTGAGCCAGGAAATGATGCGCAGGCTGCGCGACGAATGGGGCATCCCCGCCGATTCGCTGCTGGGTCCTTCCACGCCCGACGATACCCCGGAGGATTCTCCGGATGGAAACGGGCGCGATCCGGCGGATTACCCGATGAAGCAGATGTATGACCGCGGCTATTTCGATGGCTGCGGCGGAAGCTGGCGGGCGGACTCCAAGGACAAGCCCGGCCTGCTCGTGCGGCTGTTTTCCGCCCTTGGCACCGGCATGGAAAACGTCCCCGCCTTTGCCCGCCAGGGCGGGGGCGAGAAGGCGAAGGTCAACCTGCACGCGCTGGAGGCGTGGCGGGTGCGGGTGCTGCTGCGGGCGGAGCGCGAAACCGCTCCCCCGCCCTGGGATGCCACTGGCGGTGGATGCGGATTTCCTGCGCTGGCTGGCCGGGCTGAGCTACCTCGCGGACGGCCCGCGGCTGGCCTGCGCGGCATTGCTGGAAAAGGGCATCGCCGTCATCATCGAGCCACGGCTGGACCAGACACATCTCGACGGCTCCGCCCTGCTCAGCCCTGGCGGGCGACCGGTGATCGGGCTCACGCTGCGGCAGGACAGGCTGGACAATTTCTGGTTCACCCTGTTCCACGAGATCGGCCACGTGCTGCTGCACCTTTCCAGCGAGAACCCGGCGATCTTCGATGTGGAGATCGACCGCAGGCGCACCGGGAGGATCGAGCAGGAGGCGGATCGCTTCGCGCTGGACACGCCCATCCCGCCGGAGAAATGGGAGGAGGTGAAACACCTGCATTACGCCATGGACATCCGCGCCGCGGCCTCTCGGCTGAGGGTGGGCGCAGCGGTGATCGCCGGTCGCCTGCGGCGGGAAGCGAACGACTACCGGCTCCACAAGACGCTGGTGGGATATGGCGAGGCGCGCAAGGCGCTGGGCTTCACCAAGAAGGACTGGCCGAAATGATGGCGCGGCTCCCACATATTTTCGCCACGGCAGGGATGCCGCGGCTTTCATTTTCCCGGGCGGAGGGCTCCACGCAGGCCTCCGGTTTGGAACAAAAGCGGGGAACCGCAGGCCACCCACCCGCGAGTGCGGGATCGGGATCCATGGCCGGCGTTTCCCAATCACCACACGTAGATTATGGACACCCGTAATACATACAACAGACGGCGCCGGCCTGCCAGAAAGGCCGAAGACTTCCTCCTCGCATGGAGGGAGATCGCCCCGGACGCGACGTTCGCAGGGAAAACGCTCGCGGAGTTCGAGGCGGCCACCGAGCCGTTCGAGGACGCTGTTGAGAAATTGCAGACCCTGACGGTCCAACGCTCCGCCGCGCTAAGAACGCGGGACCAGGAAGAGGACTCGCTGAAAGGGCTGCTGATCCTTATCGCACACGGTGTGCGCAGCGATCCCGCCCATGGCGAGGACAGCCCGCTTTACCGCGCGATGGGATTCGTGCCAAAAAGCGAGCGAGCATCCGGGCTGATCCGTCCGCCAGCAAACGAGGAAACCGCCGCCTGATCGATTCCTGGTAGAATCACGCGATCAGAGCGACGGGTTCCGTCAAAACCAGCCACCGATCCGAAAGGGTCGGTGGCTTTCTTGTGAAAAGAATAAAGCACCTCGCCGGCGCTTTGGCAATGAGGGAAGTGTCAGAAGCGTGGAGCCATGGAACAGCAAGCCGCGAGACGGGCACTCGAATATTTATTTAACCGCCGAAGATGCGGGGACTTGCCTTCAACTGTGATTTTACACGTTTGGATTTTCCAATAGGGAAACAAGATACATTGCCAGGTCGTGCTTGGGGGCTTTTGCGAAAGGCTCGGTCCTGTCAGAAAAGACCAAGAGAGCTTCGTTTTCGTGGGAGTCGAAGCCGATATCGCTGCGGGAGACATCGTTTGCGACGACAAGGTCGCAGCCTTTCTTCTCGAGCTTGATGCGGGCGTTGGTCTCCAGGTTTTCAGTCTCTGCGGCGAAGCCTACTAGGAATCCAGTAAATCCGAATTTGCTCCGGGCAGATCCGAGGATGTCTTTTGTTTTCACCAGATCGAGTGAGATCCTCTCATCCTGTTTCTTGATTTTTTGATCGGCGGGAGCTGCGGGTGTGTAGTCCGCGACGGCTGCGGCGAAGATCCCGCAGTCCATTCGTGGCAGATAGTTTGCGACCGCGTCATACATATCGCTGGCGGACTCGACCGGAAGAAAATCAACTCCTTCTGGCACATCGAGAGAAGTCGGGCCGGAGATTAAGAGAACGTGATGTCCGGCATGGACGGCTGCGGCTGCGATGGCGTAGCCCATCTTCCCGGATGACCGATTCGTCAGGTAGCGGACCGGGTCCACTGCTTCGCGGGTGGGGCCGGCGGTGACGAGGAGCTTCATAAGGTGGGGAAGATTCGGCTCACTCCGTTTCTTTCTCCGATGTCATGGCATCCAGTTCCTTCTTAGCCTCGGCGAGCTGATCTTCTGAGAGGTCCTTTTCAAGCGTTGTGATAAATTCCGCCGCGTTGGATTCGCCGCGATCTTCCGCGATCTTAGCAAGTGCCCATGCGCGCGGACGGTTGATTTCCATTGCCGCGCCAGCCGCTTGAAAACGTGCCAAGGCGAGGGTGGCGGACGGGTGACCCTGGCGGGCGGCAAGCGCATATAGCTGTGCGGCTTTTTCGTAGTTTTGCTCGACTCCGGAGCCACGTTCGTGAAGGGCACCAAGATTATTTTGAGCGGCGGCAAAATTCGACTGCGCCGCACGGCTGAACCATGAAACAGCGGCGGAGGTATCAGCCATTCCGAGGCCGCCGGAAAGGTAGAACAGCCCGAGTTCATTCTGCGCCGAGGCCATACCGGCATTGGAGGCCGCGAGAAGGTGCTGATATCCGGAAATCGTATCCGGCTTTTCGGACTGAAGAATATTTGCAGCCAGCATGAGATGGGCCTGGGCATTGCCATCCCCGGCCGCCTTCTCCAAGATACTGACTGCGCGCGGAACGTCTTTCTCGGTCCCTTTTCCCTCAAGATAATATTCGGCAGCCCGTATCATGCTATCGGGCTGGCCCGCGTCCTTGCCGCGCTCATATTCCGCGAGAGCCGCTGTCAGGTCCTCTTTCACAGTCTCCTGCCACATGCCCAGGGCGAAGTATGCGGACCCGTCTTTTGCAGCGATGGCCTTGTCGATGAATTCCAAACCGCGCTTCTCGTTTCTGGAGGCTTCATTCCCATAGAGGAGTCGTGAGCCGGCGGCGACCATCGCACCGGTGTTTCCTTTCTCTGCGGCTTTCTCGAAAAACTCAATTGCGGCGGCGGGGTCTTTGCGTTCGGCGAAACCCATTTGACCATCGTAAAACCGGGCGATGAAAAGCATGGATGCGACGTCCCCTGCTTCCGCAGCACTCTTCCACCATTTCAACGCGTTGTCGGGATCAGGCTCGCCTGAAAAACGGCCGAGTAAAAAAGCCTCCCCAAGAATCCGCCCGGAAACCGCCGGATCTTTGGCAGCCTGCTTCTCCAGGATCGCCTGTGCCTCGAGGCGGCTCGTCTCGTCCTGGCTGGACAGGAGGATGAAAGAGAGGCGGTAGGCCGAATCCGCATGGCCCTTCGCCATCCCCTTGCGATAATATTCCTGCGCCTTTTCCAAAGAAAGCGGAGCTCCCCTTCCCGTCTCATGCGCGAAACCCATCAAGTAGAGAGCATCCGGATCGCCCTTTTCAGCAAGTGGCTCCGCAAGCTTCACCGCCTCCTCATGTTTGCCCTCTTCGAAAGCCTTCCGCGACGCTGCTGCAGGTGATCCCGACTCGGGGAGTGACGCATCGGGCAGCGAGCCATTTTCACCTCCGGAATTGAGAGATGTCTGGGCCTGGGCACCGAGGGAGAAAGCGGCGAGAACTGAAACGATTCGTGCGGGGGTGATCTTCACAAGCCGTTTCTAAAAGCGGCAGGTGAAAATTGCAAGGACACGCGCCCCGCCAACTCATCACTGCAGAGTCGCGAGTATGCTTTCCAAACCGGAAATATGTGCACCCACACGGCGGGATATTTCGGCTCTGCTCGGCGTCTCGAAGGTAAACGAAAGCGGGCAACCTTTCTTCGCCAGCCAGATTGCCTCCGGCCACGCGTCCGGCAGATCGGCTTCCGCCGAGTGAAAGATCCATCCGGGTCCCCTCACTTCATGGCCATCGATTTCAGGACCTTCCTCTGGGGGGAAATATTGTGAGACGGCATTCAGGATTGCCTGATGGCGGGAAGGATCGTCAGCCTCAAGGTTGATTTCATAAAAATAAAAACCCTCCGTCTCCCAATCCTCGTGGAGCGATACGAACAACGAAGGGACGGGCTGACTGGAAAGCCAGCGGGCATGCGCCGCAATTTCCAATGACTGCTGGAGTAGGTAGTCACGGTTCAGATCAAAACCCTGCCGATTTTCCCGCGTAGCAAAAGCAAGACCGCCAGGATTCAGAGCCGGGCAAACCAGCCAATGGAAATCTCCGGAAAACCAACCGCTTTCCATTTTCTGTAACAAAGCGAGTGGACCGGCCGGCTCATCACCGTGCATGCCTGCGGATATATATACAGTCGGTCCGGTCCCCGGACGCTCCCACGCGGTAATTGTTCCGTCCTCCGTTTCCATCAGCGCCTCACCGGAAAACCCGCAGTGCTTCGCGGCATTCGCGAATGCGGCGGGGAACTCGGTCCAATCGAAGAGATCGCGCATTTTCCGATAAGACCTTGTCGGCTATGTTTCAGGATTCGAGAAAAATCTCTGCGAAAAACTGCTGCATGTCCTCCCATGAGCGGGCATCGGCCTTCGCGTCATATGCAGCGCCTTTTGAGGGATCATCTCCGGCCATTTTCTGAGTGAAGCCATGCACAGCACCGCCGAAAGTGATGAATTGCCAGTCGGCCTCTGCGGCGATCATCTCCGCCTCGAACGCCGCCGACCTCATCCGCCGGAACATAGGGGTCCAGCGCACCGTGCAGGCATAGGACCTTCGCAGGCAGCCTGCCTTCTTTCGCTTCCATCCCGGGCACCGCACTCAGTCCGCCATGAAACGAGACGACTCCGGCGATCTCTGTTCCAGCACGGGCTAGTTCGAGAACACCCGTGCCACCAAAACAATATCCGATCGCAGCGATGCGAGATGAGTCCGTGCGCTCGTCTTTTTTCAGGACTTCAAGTCCTGCAAGCATCCGGGCCCGGTAAAGTTCGCGATCGGCTTTGTATTTTCCCGCTTCTTCGCCTGCGGCCGGAGGCTGGGGACGGATTCCTTTTCCATACACGTCAGCGGCAAAGACGTTGTAACCCATCTCTGCTAGCATGCGGGCGCGCATTTTTTCGTAATCCGTCAGACCCGTCCACTGGTGGATGATTAAAACCGAAGGGCGTTTGCCCTCGATTTCTTCGTCATAGGCGTGGAACCCCTCGAGCACCGTTCCTTCGTGTGAATATTCAACGGTTTTTTCAACAACAGCGGCACCGAGTGGCAGGAGTGAAAATGAGGCGGACAGAAATGGCAGCAGAAACTTCATGCAGGAGAGCAAAGCGCGATTTCGACCCAAGTCAACCAGCGTGGAAGAGCAGCCATCCAACAAAACGGTTTTTGCTTAACTTTTATTTATAATAAGGTTTTTCATTTGTTATGAACATTAGTAATACATTTATCTTGTCGGGTGTTTATTTTTCGTAATAGTTGCGGCAGTTCATCAACCCTGAACGTCCCCCCTACTATGAAAACAAAACTTCCGCTTATCGCGGCTTTATACTGTGGTCTTAGCGCTGTCGGCTCCGCCTTCACGTTGGACTTTTCCGGACTCGCCGTTGGTGTAGGTCTCCCACAAACAATCAACGTCTCCGGTTACGGCGATGTTCGGTTTGAAAATAATATTGGCGCCCTTGAAATCGGCACATTTGCTCCTGGAGCGACCAAAGCCATTTCGTTTGACCAAGGAGAGTCCATTGTTGTGACTTTCCTCGGCCTGACACCAGTCAACGTTCAGATGCAATACATCGGTGTCGATGCTGGCGAGAACTTCACCTTCAGCAACACTGCCGACCCGAAGGTGTTCATCACCACGATGACGAGCGCTTCACCATCTGCCCAAGCAGGTCTGCAATCGGTTGTCTTCGATCAAGTGCCAGAGCCTAGCGCTGCGCTCCTAGGAGTCTTCGGCACATCGCTTCTTGTGCTTCGCCGCCGTCGCTAGACCGGAAGCATTACGATTCTACAACATGGGGTGTGCCTTTCGCGAGGCGCACCCCATTTTGTTTCAAAGGTTCTGGGAAATTTCCACTGCTCGGTCGGACTTGGATCAGATGAATTGGGAACGTCCCTTGGTCAGGAGTCTCTATCGACTGATATCGCACCCTTCACTGATTCCCTGGAATCCACTGATATTAGGTTCGAGATGACCATTGCCGGATGCTTGCGGCCGTGGGGAGAATCAGGGTAAACAGCTCCTGGACTTTATCAGGTAGTTAAACCAAACCAGTAAAGGAGCAAGCCACTGGCGCCCAATTATTCTGACAGTGCTTGAAATTCAAACTATTTCCTGGTCTTGGAGGAAACGGTCGTCTTTGTAAGTTCGGTGGTTTCCCTGAATAAAAGTTTCTCACCGGAATACCTCGATTTTTCCTCTTTCACGATTCCGTTTTTCGGCGAGAACCAGATTGTTTTGCGCAGCAAGAGTTCGCCATCATTGCCAGTCATCAGCAGGCGAATTGCGGGAAACTCACCAGCCGGCACGGTTACATTTTCCCGTGCCACGACCCTGATCCCTCGCTCGCGAGTTCCCTCCTGGACACTGAGCTTCGAATATTCCTGCCCGGGCCGCATGCCCGCGAAAACAAAAGGAACCGGTGGCTCCAACCACTGTATCACATCCTCTCCGGACGCCGGGAAAACTGATCCACGCATCATGATCCTGTCATCGTAAATTTCCACAAGCTCCCGCTCCCTTGGGCTGGATGGACGGGTAACTTCGAAGACATCCACCTCCTCCTCGTGATCACCTATCTTGAGCTTGCCAAGATAAACTCTCTCCATTTCATGCTCCATATCGACTTCCGCGGATCCCTCAGCCGTGACTCCCGCAGGAATCTCCACTCTGACTTTATAGACCCACGTGTCTCCTTTTTCCAACGGAAGCATCGGCATGTCTTGCTTGGCGATTTCTGCCGTGATGGGAGATTCTTCGGGTATCGGTTCCCCCTCCTTGTCCGCCGTTTTCCCTTCCTTTTTGCACGCGGAAAATGGAAGGAGGAGGAGAAGCGCTATTGTAGGACGTATGGTGTTCATGGTAAGGCGGTGGTTTATTTCAGTCGTGTGACGGAGTTGTTGCCTCCGGCATAAGGTGCGCCCAGGCGCGCGGTTTTACGGATCGGAGGAAAGACCCTAGGTTTGATGTTCTTCATTTTTGTGAAAAATATGACCGCACCAAGGATAATCGGAATCGCTCCTGCCAGGCCAACCGCTGCCGCGAGTTTGACAAGACGCTGTTTCCTCTCATAGGCAAGCTGGCGTCTGAGCCTCTCATTGATCATGGCCTCCGACCGGATTGCCGCACCGCCGGACCAATACCGCATGATATCTGTCGCCTCGACAGCTGCGGCACGGATCTTCGCAAAGTCTCCGGTCTCCGCCCTGGCACGCATCTGGCCGGAGTCGATGGATTCCTGCAGTTTTTCGGTCTTCACCACCCTGTTGATCAGTTCTCCTGGGACGATCCATGGTGAGTCCTCTCTCCCGGGCACATGCAGGACAACAGCGTTGATGGCCCCTTTCGACCACTCTTTCCGGAAATTTTCCGCAACGTAGCGTGCGGGCGCGTCGCCGATCTCAGGAAGTATCACGACAAGGATATCGATTTTTTCGTTTTCACGAACGATTGCCAGAGGGGCCGCGATTTCCTGCCGCTGGGTGGGCATAAGTATTCCCGCAGGATCAAAGACATCGCCGGGCGGGCGGGCGCCGAACTTGAAATCATTGCGTGTTTCCTGATCCGCCGCGGCGCTTGCAAACGCGGATACCAGGAAGCAGAAACCTAGGCGAAGTAGGATGAGTCTCATACCGCCTCCTGGGTTTCGATTTGTTTTTGCGAGCGTTGCCATGCGATTTCCATCTGCTCCCGGGCCTTGCGTAGGAAGGCAACCACAGCTTTGTCCGGCTCACCACGGCGGAAGCGATCTGTCGTTTCCGCCAGAGCCCGGTCCCACATGTCATCCGAGAGCCAAACTTCCGCTCGGTATCCGGTGGTGACGGAAGCGCGCCCGGAATTTCCGTCAATAAGAAGCAGCACGGTCCACTCGCGGTCCTCCGCAGTCTCCCCTTCCGTCAGTGGACATACATTCATCAACCAGAATCCAAACAGGGAAAGATTGACCTCGCGGCCCAGCGTCACGGCGCAAATCCGCCAGTTGATCTGGGGGAAGCGTTTCTTGAAAGCGCCAATGGCGGAAACGATTCTTTTCTGTTCCTTCGCATTCCATAAATCGGCGACATCGAGAATCGGCAACAGGGGTGGCGGATCCTCTCCGAACATCTCCAGCGACTTCGCACCCGTGAAGCCGCATGTGCCACACCAGCGCACATCACGCTCAACCTTCGCATGACACGATGGGCAGACCACGCTCGCGATTGCAAAGCGCTTGGGTGAGTATTCCCTATCGTTCATCATCTTTTCAAGCGGATGGATGTCGAGAGTCCGTGCGCGTCAAGACCTTCAAGGCGTGCGAACTCTTCAATCACGGGGAGTGACTTTCTAACGGCGTCCTTGTCCATTTTCACAATGCTGGTCCGGCGCTGGAAATGATCCGCGCGAAGGCCGGAAAAGGATCTTCCCGCACCGCCGGTTGGCAGGGTGTGGCTCGGCCCGGCGAGAAAATCGCCTACGGCGACCGGGGAATCCGCTCCAAGATAGATCGCACCCGCCGTGCGTATTTTTTCAAGAACGTCCTCCTCCTCTTTCACGATCAGGGAAACGTGTTCCGGTGCGAAGGCGTTGACGAGATCGATGCCGTCCTCCAGTGACTTCACCTGCAGGAGAAACGTTCCGGTTTTGAGCACTTCCCTGATGATCTTCGCTCGTCCGAGCGCCGAAATCTGTTTCTCGATTTCGGCTTCCACCTTTGAAAGAAGCGCTCCGGATGTAGTGATGAATCCGACAAGGCTGTCGCCACCGTGCTCGGCCTGCGCCAGCAAGTCGGCCGCGATGTAGGCTGGCTTTGCCGAGTTGTCGGCCAGGATGAGGATTTCACTTGGGCCGGGAAGAAGATCGATCGAGACCGCTCCAACGAGCTGCCGTTTTGCCTCAACCACGAATCGGTTGCCCGGACCGATGATTCGATCAACCGGTGCGATCGACTTGGTTCCAAGCGCCATGGCCGCAATCGCCTGCGCGCCGCCGATCTTCACAGCTTCGGTAACGCCGGCTTGTTCCAGTGCGTAAAGCAGCGCCGGGTTCACTTTTCCATCTGGTCCGCATGGCGTTGCGGCAAAAATTTCCGGGACACCGGCAGCCTGCGCGAAGCCGGCGGTCATTAGCGCGGTGGAAACGAGCGGCGCCTTGCCACCCGGAACGTAGACACCGACTCGGTCGAACGGTGTGAAGCGCTCACCAACGGTCGCTCCTTCGGCGTTTTTCCCCGACCAGTCTTTCCGGAGGCTTTTTTTCGCGAACAACCTGATGTTCTTCAGGCTGCGGCGGATTGCCTCGCGAGTCGCCTCGGAGACGCTGTCACGAGCTTCCTCAAACTCCTTTTCGCTGATGAAAATGTCTTTTTTTGAAAGCTTCGCCCCATCGAATCGATGAGTCAGCTCCACAAGTGCCGCATCGCCATTTTCCGCGACATTCGAAATGATATCCGCGACGAGATCCCGAACGGAATCTTCGGGGATCGCCCTGCGTTGTAGTTTTCGAACGAACGCGGCATACCGCGCGTCCTTGTAAGTGACAATCTTCATACCTCTGAACTGCCGCGAAACATGCACAAATCACCGCCTTGCGCCAATCTCCAAAACACGAGGTATCCATGGTGAAAATTCCGCGCGGTAAAACCTTGTAGGACATGAGCCCTTTCCCGTGTAAGGCTGCCCCTCGATGCCACGGGTAATCCAACTCGCCGTGACCATCGTTCTTTCAGTGCTCACCAAACTGTCTGCGGAAAAAATCCACTTCAATCGCGATGTCCGGCCAATTTTTCTGAAACACTGCACCTCCTGCCATGGCGGGGTGAAGGAGGCCGGTGGGAGGAGCATTGGGCATTTGAGAAACCGGTCGAGCGGGAGCCGCAGGATTTGAAACAATCCGATTGGCCCCGAGTTCCCTTCGACAGATTCGTTCTCTCCGGAATCGAAAAGGCGGGCTTTTCGCCATCCCCACCAGCGACACCCGGTGAGTGGTTGCGGCGGGTCACCTTCGATCTGACAGGTCTTCCTCCGACTGTTCCCGAGCTTGCCGAGCTTGAAACGGAATGGAAAGTCGACGTTCAGGCGGCTCGTGAAAAAGTCGTCGACCGATTGCCGGCCTCCCCGGCCTACGGTGAGCGTTGGGCGACAGTCTGGCTGGATCTTGCCAGGTATGCGGACACTTTCGGTTTCGAAAAAGATCCCCACCGCGATATCTGGCCATGGCGCGATTGGGTGATACGCGCCTTCAACGAAGATAAACCGTATGATCGATTTACCATCGAGCAGGTCTTGGCCTGCTTCCAAAACACCTTCTCAAGAATTTGTTGAGCTTCTCCTGAAGCATTTGAAAACCATCAATCCGTCCGCCTGACTGCCTTCACTGCAATCCCCAGACCCCCTATCACGAAGAGCAGCGGGAACCAGATTGAGTAACCTGCGGCTTTTGAGTCGGGCTTCAGTATGGCGAATGAAGGATCATCCGGGTTAACATAGGCGCTTGTTTTTTTCCCGACGGGAACTTCTTTGGCTTGGCTGGCGATCTTGGAGCGGTCTTTGGAAGTGGCATTTCCTCTGGCGGAGAAACGGTCGCCTGTCATCGCCTCCCCTTTCCACTCATACCCATATAGTATTTCCAGCCGATACTCCTGTGGGGAAAACTCGTCGTGCTGATACTCACCGACATCAGAGGAGAGAACCAAGGCCTCCACCTGCGGCCACTCGCGCTGATCCACCGCACGCTGATAACTCCCCCACATCAGAGCCGTGAACAAGGCCCCGATCGCAGCGACGGCGAGACCTAGGATAATGAGAAATACGGTAGAGCCTTTCATCGCTTGGCGGGCACTGAACATCCTGCCATAGCGAAATGCAACTCCGGTAATGTTGGACACGCGGCCCGCTGCGGAATAGACCCTTGCCGTGCGATATCACCTGATCCACCGGACGCGTTATGTGTATGAAGGGGCGGTCACCGTTTCCCATCACCTCGCACGACTGGCCCCACGTTTCCTTCCCGGCCAACGCTGTCCATGGCATGTTTTGGAAATCACTCCCGAGCCGGTCGGGCGCAGTGTGCACAACGATGTTTACGGAAACGTGACCGCCTATTTCGAATGCGAGGGCGCACATGGAGAGCTTGAGGTCACCGCGCGAAGCCTGGTGGAAGTGATCCCAACCCCCCGCCCGGATGCTGCGGCGACGCCCCCGTGGGAATCTATCAGAACGGCTGCAAGCGGTGACAAACTGAATGCGAGCACGGAGGCGGGAGCGTTCCGGTTCACTTCACCCATCGTTCCGCTCGGCGAGGAATTCGCCGATTACGCCAGACCGGATTTCACGCCGGGCCGACCGATCCTTGAGGCTGTGAATGCCTTTATGGGCAGAATTTTCACGGAGTGTGACTTCAACCCCACCGCAACCGATGTCGCCACACCGGTCAGCGAGGTGCTGCAGAAAAAAGCCGGGGTCTGCCAGGATTTCGCCCACCTCATGCTCGCCTGCCTGCGATCTCTCGGACTGCCTGCGCGCTATGTGAGTGGCTATCTGGAAACACTGCCGCCGCCGGGACAGAAGCGTCTCGTCGGGGCCGACGCATCACACGCATGGGTTTCTGTTTTTTGCGGAGAGGAAACAGGCTGGGTCGATGCGGACCCGACCAACAACCTCCTTCCGGGCGAGCGGCACATCACCGTAGCATGGGGGCGTGACTTCTCTGACGTGAGTCCACTCCGGGGAGTCACCCTTGGGGCAGGAGGCCAGAGCCTGACCGTGGAGGTGGATGTGGAGCCGATTACGTAAGGCCGGTCAGCATCAACGCGCCTCTGATACCCGCTTCCTGATCGAACTTCGGCGGAACCACGTAGGGAGAATTCTCAGCCGCAGGGAAATACCCTCCAGCGAGTTTGCGGACGAGAGCCTCGGTTTTTTCATGAAGACCCTGGGCCTGCGAGACACCGCCGCCGATGACCACTCTCTCCGGAGGTGCGATCGCAAGCAGGGCCTGAATCCCGTGCGCGAGATACCAAGCCTCCGTTTCCCATGCCTCGTGATCGGGCGGCAGCTTCCCGCCGGGGTGCCCCAGCGTTGCTCGATGGCCGGACCGCAGGCCATTCCCTCCAGGCAGTCATTGTGGAACGGGCAGGTTCCTTTGAAATCATCGCCCTCCTTGCGAGGCAAGAGAACGTGTCCGAACTCCGGATGCAGCGCTCCATGGACCAGACGTCCATCGCAGAGAACTCCGGCACCAATACCGGTGCCGATGGTTATATATACCACGTTTTCCAAACCTGCAGCCGCCCCAATCCGGGCTTCGGCCAGGCATGCGGCATTCACGTCGGTTTCCAGCGTGATTTTTACCCCGGGAAACGCTTTGAGCAGCGGATTCACGATTGAAAATCCGCTCCAGTTCGGCTTTGGGGTCGGCAGGATGTCCCCCCAGTTGGTGGCTTTGGGATTGATCTGGACCGGCCCGAATGCCGCGATGCCTATTGCCTCCGGAGTTCCTTTCGACGAAAACCATTCAATGGCGGTCTCGAATGTTTCCTCCGGACCTGTCGTTGGAAAGCGGTATTCCTCCTCCAAAGTCCCGTCACTTTCCCCAATGGCGACAACCGTCTTGGTGCCCCCCAGTTCCATCGCTGCGATCATTCGCGAAGCCTAGCGCCGAAGAACCGGGGGGTCTAGGCATTTGGAAAATTCCCCGCATGACAAACGCGCCGGGGTGCCTATGCTGTGCCCCGTGAGTTACCAGGTTTTTGCCAGAAAATACCGTCCCAAGACATTTTCCGACGTCCTTGGCCAGGACCACGTCGTCCGCACCTTGCGCAACGCAATCGATCAGAAGCGGCTTGCACACGCCTACCTTTTCGTCGGCCCGAGAGGCACCGGTAAAACCTCGACCGCCCGCATCCTTGCCAAGGCTCTCAACTGCTCGGGCGGCCCGAAAGTCGACTTCGATCCGGAAGAAGACGTCTGCAAGGAAATCGCCGAGGGCCGTTCTCTGGATGTCCTGGAAATCGACGGCGCGTCGAACAATGGCGTGGAACAGGTGCGCGATCTCCGGGAATCCGTCAAATACGCCCCCGCACGCGGCCAGTTCAAGATCTACTACATCGACGAGGTCCACATGCTCTCCAATGCGGCCTTCAACGCTCTTCTCAAAACCCTTGAAGAGCCTCCGGAGCATGTGAAATTCATTTTCGCTACCACCGAAGTTCAGAAGATCCTGCCGACGATTCTTTCCCGCTGCCAGCGCTTCGATCTACGCCCCATCCCCACCCAGACCATCGCCGATCACCTGACCCACATCGCGAAAGAGGAGGGCATCACTCTCGACGAGACCGCGGCGTGGGCAATTGCCAAGGGGGCCGATGGCGGGATGCGGGACGCACAGTCCATGCTCGATCAGCTCGTGGCTTTCTGCGGGGAAACGATCTCCGAGGAAAACGTTCTGGATATCTTCGGCTTCACCTCTCGGGAAAAAGTGGCCGAACTCACCTCAAAACTTCTTTCCCGCAATACACCGGCCGCCCTGAAGCTCATTCAGACGGAAGCAGAGAGTGGGAGGGAGCTTTCCCAGCTTCTTGGCGAGCTTATCGGGTGTCTGCGGGGACTGCTTATCGCAAAGCTTGATCCGACGGCGGACGGCGAAGGCATCCCGGAAAATCTATGGAACAAGCTTCTCGAAGATGCGGATGGCTACGCTCCGGAGCGCCTTCTGGCAGCGATCGACGTGTTCGCCGAAACGGAAGGCCGCATGAAATGGGCCACCAACAAGCGCCTCCATTTTGAGCTCGGAATGATCAAAGCCATACAGGTCCTTGCGGAAGTCCGCATTACTGACGTGATCAAAGTCCTCACCAAAGGCGCCGACCACTTGGCACAAACCACTCCCATCGCGAAAGAAAGCCCCGCTCCGGCACAGCCGGAAACACCCGCCCCGGCCCTCAAATCTTCGCCAACCACACAAAAAAAAACGACTGATACCCTCGCCGCCTTTGACGATCTGATCGCCAACGCTCCCGACGAAGAGGACGAGCCACCCATTTCCGGGCCAACCAAGGCAATGACCCCTGTCGCTGATGAAAAGCCCGAACCAACTGCCGAGGAAGATACGTTTTACAAAGACCCACTGATACAGGCGGCCCTTGAGAAATTTGAGGCCAAGTTTTTAACCAACTGAAAGACACCACCTTTATGAACATGCAGAAACTGATGAAACAAGCCCAGCAAATGCAGGCCGGGCTTGCCGCGAAGCAGGAGGAACTCGCCAGCCGCGAGGTCGAAGTCGCCGTCGGCGGCGGCAAAGTGAGCGTGAAAGCCACTTGCGCGGGTGATGTCCTCTCTATCAAGATTGACCCCGCCGTGGTCGACCCCTCCGATGTTGAATTTCTCGAAGACCTTGTTTTGAAAGGAGTCCAGGAGGCGATCAGCACCGGTAAGGAACAAGCTGCCTCAGAGATGAAAAAACTCACAGGTGGCCTGGGACTTCCGGGAATGTGAAGTTTCCAATCAAAATCGCCGTCCTCACGAAGAAGGTTTTTTATCGAGGACCTCAGGAGATGGACCCCTCATTCCCCTCACCTCTTTAAAGGGGCAATACCTACCAATGTCTAAAACAAGGCGTGCCATCGGGTGGTTTCTGGTCAGTGGCTCACTGATCATGCATGCGCTCACCGTATGGTGCTACGCCAGCCAGCCGGACTCGCTTGCCGCATTCACGGTTCTTCCCTTTTGGCTATGGGGAGGGATAGGACTGATCATGTCCGTCCTGGCGTTTTGTTTCCTTCGCGCGCCACTCTCCCTGATCGTTACGGCCGTGTGGGCGGTTACCATGTCCGTGGCGATGGACGAGGCCCGCGTCCTCTCAAACTTTGGCATGCCCCGGATCGTTCCGGAAAGAAGAGCCACCCCCGAAGGGGACCTTCCGATCCGCGTCCTGACCGTGAACTGCGCCGCATTCAACTTCGGAGACCCGACCGAGGACATCGAAAAATGGGACCCGGATATCGTGCTCATTCAGCAGGCATATCCGCACCAGACCAAAACAATTTCAGACGCGCTCTACGGCGGAAACGGCGATTTCCGGGCATACATGACAACAGGGATCGCGACTCGCTTCGAGATCCGCAGAGAGGTCCGCAATCCTACGATGCGCAATCAGCAGGTAACACTGCGCCTGCCCGATGGCAGTGAGATCGAGGTCGTCAATGTTCACCTGGCCACAGCCGCGACGGATATGCGCCTGTGGAGCTCCCACGCGCGCAGAACCCATAGCAAAAACCGGGACATTAGAAAAAAGGAGCTCTCCATTGTCCTCCAAGTTCTGGAGCAGACCAGCAGCTTCCCCTCCACCCCCACGATTTTGGGTGGGGATTTCAACGCCGGCGCAACTGACATTGTCCACCGCCAGCTGGTCCGTGATTTTGACGACGCCTTCGCCGAGGCAGGCCGCGGCTGGGGCGATACCTTCCACCGCCGCTTTCCCATCCTCCGCATCGATCACATCTACGCAACCCGCCAGTTCCAACCAATCAGCTGCGGAACAATCGTGTCCAAGAAGACCGATCACCGCATGGTGGTTGCCGATTACATTTTGAGAAAATGAGCACCCTGGATTGCAGGGAGACCCGTTCTTCTCCTGCTCGCCCCCTCCCTCCCATGCCACGCACTCGCCTTCGGAAATGGTGTGAAAATTGGTGAGGTCACCGATACCTCCGTCGTCCTCTGGACACGGCTCATCCAATTTAATCGAGCGACCAACCGCGTCGAAAACTGGAAAAAGGGAGAACCCAACTGGATCATCCCAGGCCAGGCAGGAAAAGTCCTCTTCAGATACTGGAAGACCGACGAACAGAATACCCCAGGAAACCGCATTCACACAAGTCGATGCCTCATCCGATTTCTGCCACCAAGTCACCATCGGGGGACTCTCCCCCGGCACTAGCTACACCTTTAGCGCGCACAACGACAGCAACAACTACACCGGGAGCTTCACCACAGCGCCCACGCCGGATGCAGGGATCCCCCTCACCTTCACCGTCTCCACCTGCCAGGAATTCGAATTGCGGGACGATGCGGACAACGGCCACAAAATCTACCGCTCCATGCTCGCCCTGAAGCCGGACTTTTTCGTCCAGACCGGGGACACCCTCTACTATGATAGAAAAGAGCCTCTCGCGAGAAACATGACCCTCGCCCGCTACCGCTGGGGCCGGATGTATGCCCTCCCCTTCCAGAAGGCTTTCCATGCGGAAACTCCTCTCCTACTGGATGCACGACGACCATGCGAACAAAGGCTTCCTCCACGAGGGCGAACGCCTTCGGAAACACCTCTCCTCCATCCCCGGCTGCTTCGTCATCAACGGATACCGCCACTGGCAATACCACTCCGTCGATCCGGAAACCGGCCTCAACGAATTCGGCTGCGGCCCCGCTTCCGACGCCCACCCCAAGGCTGGAACCCGAAGGACAAACGCCCCAAGCACAAATTCCTCCGCGTGAAAGGCGGCTTCGCCTCCATCAATGTGGATGGGAAAAAAGCCACCTTCACCCACCACGATGTGGATGGGAAGCCGTTCTATGAGGCGGTGATGGAGCACTGACTTCAGTCGGTGTTTCAGTTTCCTGACTAGCGCAAACCAAACATACCTGCCTACAATCCCGCGTGTCCGCCCTGAAGCTGCCCTCTGCAATTTTAGTTCTTTCCCTGCCTTTCATGGCGGAAGGGCAAATCACATTTGGCGAACGCATCAAACTCACCAATTCTGTTAGCAGAATGCAGAAAGCCAAGGTCGTGGACATGGACGGAGACGGCGACTTCGATGTATTCGCGGTCGCGGATGACGCATTTATGGCGAACTGGTGGAAAAATGACGGGAGCGGGAATTTCACAAGGCACACTTGGGGAGCGGTTGATGGAACATTTGATCGTATCTTCGGCATTTCAGATTGGGACGGGGATGGAAGGCAAGATCTCTGGATTCAAGAAATCTACGAAAACTCGAATCTCGACAGTCGATACAACATCAATGTGGCGATCGGACAACCTGATGGTTCGTTCGGAACCCCTTTCACTGTAATCACACCTCTCCTTGGTGGCCGCTCCGGTATCGAACCGATTCTTGCGGATCTGGATGGGAACGGTCAGAGCGACATTCTCGGAGAAGGGGAAGTTTTCCTGAGACAAGCGGATGGCACCTTCGCGCAACCGGTCCCATTGCCTTCAAATGCCTCCTGGTACTATGAGCGGGAAGTTACCCTTTATGATTATGACGCGGACGGAGATCAGGACATGTTCCTCCAAAACGGTCGGAGCTATTTTGAAAACCTTGGTGGTGGCGTGTTTGATGCCCAGCAGGTTTTAATCAGTCCGGATGCTGACCATCGTCTTACCGGCATTGCCTTCCTCGAACCACGGACTCCAGGAGGGGGATCTTTATTACTTGTCAGTAGCAGCCACTTTGAGACCAACCAGGACAAGGTCACCGCATACCGGCGCCTGCAGGATGGCAGCCTCTCCCTGGTGGAGGAACTTCTCCCTGCCGGAGCACGATGGAGATGACCGGTTGTCATGGTATCTCTCCGGAACGGATCAGGTTTCGAAGCGGGTGCATTTCACAACACTTGTTTCAAGGGATCCCGCGAATCATCCGCCCCCTTCAGGTATCAAACCCGCCTTTATGAAATCCGACTCGAACCTGGCGGCCTCGAAACCTCCCTCGTCAATACGCAAGAGAATGCAACCGAATTGGCTTTTGTTTCCGTGACGGATATCAACGGTGACGGGAACGAGGATCTTGTAGTTCCCGTTCCATCGCTGTTCGCAGGCGGTTCGGCCTCGGACAACATCGTCTGGCATGCGGGTGTTGGAGAGGGGGATTTTTCGGAAACCGGAATTCCGATAGCCGCTGTATCCTATGAGAGGCGTATAAAGGGAATTAGTGATCTTGACGGGGATGGGGACAATGACCTTATTTTCGAAAACGACCTGCCCTATCCGATCCACAGGTATGGTTCCCTCAATCTTAGCGTGTGGATGAACAATGGTGACGCGACATTTCCGAATAAGGAGACCCTCGCCGCGCTCGGAACCGGCACCTCTCTGGTCGCGGTTGCGAACCTTACGAACGACAGTGTTCCAGATGTTCTGCCATCTTACCTGCCTCCTTTCATACTCACGGCAATTCGGAAGGACCTGATACTCTCAAGCAACCTCGTCGGCAACGACGGCATCACGTATGTAGTGCTCTCCATCGCTTTCCAGGATGAAAACGGGAAGTTCACCGTCCTTCCCATGGATACAATGGATGAAGGGACGGTGTTTTACCTCGAGGACTGGGATAGTGACGGCAGGGAGGATCTTCTTGCCCACGCTCCGAGCGGAACCCTCTCATGGCTGAAAGGGCGCCCGGATCACTTCGAACAAAGGAAAGTGATCATGGATCTGGCCAACGACAACTTACCTGGGGCAGTCCGGTTTATCGACATGGATATGGACGGGGATCTGGACATTTTTGTAGTTGGCAGCCTTTTTGGCCCCGGTTCTCGATACTGGGTAGAAAGGAATCCGGTCGGGGATATCCTCTCCGTCAGAAAGTTACCACAAGAGCTGACATTGCTGGATTTCGATGCGGATGGGGATGGCACGGACGACTTCATAAATGCGGAAGGTAAGATCCTCCGGCTCGCGTCCAACGTAAGCTTTGAAAACACAGGGTTCTCATTCCCGTTCTACACCAGTTCGACTTTCCCATACCCTTCCCATGACCCCTACGGAACGGATCGATTGCATGACTTGGACGGCGATGGGGATGTGGATGAGATCGTGTCACTGCACACATACGGAACCTCCGGTTTCCAACGCGTCTTTTGGAGGGAGAATGACGGATCAAATACCCTTTCAGGCTTTGGCGAGATGCTGCCGATCGCACCTGCCGTGGAATTCAGCTATCGGGATCAGTTCGCGCTCGCAGACCTGGATGGGGACGGAACGAAGGATCTTCTAGTGGTTTCCTCGGATACGGCTCTGGTTGAGTTATACAAAATCACCAAAATGAAGCGAGCCGGCGGCATTTTCAACCTGGATGGCCGGGCAAAACTTGAGGGGGAATTCTGCGGGGCCGCTCGGTGACTGGGACGGGGATTCGGTTTCCAATTGGGAGGAGTTCATCTTCGGGACGCAGGCGAAAGCCGCGGATCTCGGCTCAGATGGAAGGCCTCACCTCAAAGAAATCGCGGGAGGGATGGAGTTTACTTTTCAGAGGAGGAGAAGTGGATCCGGTCTCGATCTGATTTACCCGATGCAGCGGAGCACGCGGCTTGATGATTGGGAACCTTGGACTCCGGAACATCCCCTCCCGGAGGAAAACGGGGAATATGAAACTGTTCGGATTCCGGTCGCTGGTGGCGAGGAATCGGAATTTTTCCGTGTCAGGCTCCCCGAACTTCCAGAGTGAGGCGGAGAGGTACCGGATTTCCAAATCGCGGTTCCTTTCAGGCTTGCACGAGCGCCTGGTCGAAATCCTTCCAGACCGGATCGATGTTCTGGGCGCGGAGCATTTCCGCGATCTGGGCGGGGCTGCGGGTGTCGTGGATTTGGAATTGCTCGGTGGCTTTTTCCTTTCCTGATTTTTCGGAAAGCTCGACGCGGCGGCCTTTGACGGTGAGGTGGAGATCGTCGGAGCCGGCGCCGGTGTAGCCGCCGGGTTCGGTGCGGGCGCCGGCGGACATGTGGGTGATGCCGAGCGAGGCCATGGCATCGCGGAGCGGGGCGGGCTCGCGGGTGGAGAGGACGATGGCGACTTGCGGGAAGATGATGCGGAAGGCGGTGACGAGTCGGAGCAGGGCGGCGTCCGGGAGGTAGCGGTTCGGATCGGGCTCGTATTGGTAGTTTCCTGCGTAGGGGCGCATGCGGGGGAATGCGACGGAGAACTGCGCCTTCCAGCAGTGCTTGTAGAGATATTCAAGATGGGCGGCGAGGGACAGCGCTTCGTGTTTCCAATCCGCCAGACCGAACAGGGCGCCGATGCCGATACGACGGAAGCCGCCAGCGTAGGCACGCTCCGGGCAATCCAGCCGCCAGTTGAATTTCCTTTTGGGACCCGCGGTGTGCAGGGTTTCGTAGGTTTCCCGGTGATAGGTTTCCTGATAAACGATCAGCCCCTCGGCACCGTGATCGACGATTTCGGAATACTGTTCATCCTCCATGGGGCCGACTTCAAGGGCCAGCGTTGGGAAAAGCGGGATGAGCGCGTCGAGGCATTTCTGGAGGTAGCCTTCGGAAACGAACTTCGGGTGCTCTCCGGCGACGAGCAGGAGGTTGCGGAAACCCTGGGCATGGAGGTGCTTCGCCTCGGTAACGACCTGATCTACGGTAAGTGTAGTACGCAGGATCGCGGCATCCCGGGAAAAGCCGCAATAGGAACAGTTGTTCACGCATTCGTTCGAGACATAAAGCGGCGCGAAAAGTCGCATGGTTTTCCCGAAATTCCGGCGCGTGACCTGCTGGCTTTTCAGCGCCAGCGTCTCCAAGGATACCTTCTCATCAAGCAGGCCGGTGAAGCGGCGCATAAGCGGCGTCGGACTGGCTAACAGATCAGGATACTCGGCGGAAAACGGCATGCGGGGACACTGGAACATGGAAGCGGTGACGTCCAACCCGGAACGATGGAGATTTTCCGGCGTTGCAGTCCGTTGCTGAAAATGGAACATCCCCGCGTGGCGGTGTTCCTTGCAATAGAAAGTTCCTGTGATGAAACAGCGGTGGCGATTCTGCGCGGTGACGAGGGAGAGCCGACGCGGATTCTCGCGTCAGTAATCGCATCACAGATCGAACAACATCGTGAGCATGGCGGAGTCGTGCCGGAGCTGGCATCCCGCAGTCATTCGCTGTGTTTATCCGGTCTGGTGGAGGATGCGTTGGCTGCGGCAGAGGCGGGTATGGCGGATATCGATGTCTTTGGCGCGACGATGGGTCCGGGGCTTGCATCTTCATTGCTTGTCGGCAGCACGGCGGCGAAGGCGATGTCTTGTGTTTCCGGAAAGCCTTTCGTGGGAGTGAATCATCTCGAAGGGCACTCTGCTATCGCCCTTCATGGACAGGACGGAAGTTCCGCGGCATGTGGGCCTGGTCGTTTCCGGAGGGCACACTCTGCTCATGGAGGTTAGCGGGGCGGGAGACTACAAACGGCTCGGAACCACCCGGGACGATGCCGCTGGCGAGGCCTTCGACAAGGTGGGAAAAATGCTTGGCCTTCCCTACCCTGGCGGGCCGGAGATCGAGAAGGCCGCAAAAGATGGCGATCCCACGGCCTTTTCATTTCCGAGATCGATGATGGGTGGTGGCGAGCTGGATTTTTCTTTTTCCGGACTGAAGACGGCTGTGCTGTATACCTTGCAAAAAAACAAAGCGGCATCGGTCGAAGATATTGCGGCGTCCTTTCAGTTGGCGGTCGTTGAGGTTCTCGTGGAAAAAACCATACGTGCGGCGAAGGCAGTCCGGGTGGAAAAGGTCGGACTTTCCGGCGGTGTCAGCTTGAACCAAGTCGTTAGGAAAGCCTTCGCCGAGCGCTGCTGCAAGGGAGGGCTTGGAACTCTCCATAGCCGATGCGGAGGTCTGCACCGACAATGCCGCGATGATTGCCTTCGCGGGTTTGCTGAGGTTTTTCGCAGGAAAAGCGGATGGTCTCGATGGGGACATCGATCCGAACCTTTCCCTATGAGCCGGCTTTGGGCAGATTTTGGCTGGCAGTCGGCTGACAAGCCGGGCAGATTTCCCGCGGATGAAATATCGGGCGCTGGTTTTTGACTTCGACGGAACGATTGCGGATACCCTCGGTGAAACGAGAAAAATTTTCAACGAGCTGGCCCCTGACTACGGGATCCGCCAGGTCGGAGAAGAGGAGATCGCGAAACTTGCGGCATCTCTCTCTGAAGCAGATCCTCGCCGAGCTCGAAATCCCCAAGCGCCGGGTGCCCTTCGATCATCGCGCGGGGGACGGGAATGATGAGAGCGAACATCGGGCGCCTTGAACTAATCGATGGAATGCGCGAAGCGATCATCGGGATTGCGTGAGCATGTCGAAAACTTCGGCATCCTTACCTCCAATTCCACGGCCAATGTTGATGTCTTTCTGAGAAACCACGGCATCCGCGATCAATTCGGCTTTGTCTCCTCCACTTCGAAGCTGACCGGCAAGGCGAGACACCTGCGGGCGATCCGGAAGACCTTTTCCCTCAAGAACGACGAGATGCTCTACATCGGCGATGAGATCCGCGACATGAAGGCAGCGCAAAAGGCCAGGATACCGCATGCCGCAGTCTCCTGGGGTTTCAATTCACGCGAGTCCCTTCAAGAAATCCAAGCCGACCTATCTTGTTCGACAGTCCGAGGAGTTTTTCGCAACTCCTCGGCTGAATACGCCCGGCTGTTGACAGACGGCCACACGATTGGACAGGGTTTCCCCATGTCAGAAGAGAAGAAGGTCGCAAAGGTGGAGGTGGTCGATCAGGTGAGTGAAACGCACACTGAAACCGTGGTGACTGATCCGCCTACGGAGGAGACGGTCGAGGAAATGCCGGAGGAAAATTCGCAAGACAGCCGGACTGCATGAATCCCGTCGTCTTTCTGCTTTTCATGATTCTGGTGATGGTCGTGGTGCTTGTAGCGGTGAACATGCAGGCGCGGATCGACGAATAAAAGCTCCGATGCTGGAATCCGAGAGAGGATGATCCCGCACTTGCCGCACTGAGGGCGGATGTAAAAGCCGGCGAGATGGAACTCAACCGTCAGCGCATGGCGATGGGACTCCCGCCATCTGGACAACGGGACCGAACCGATCGACGACATCGCCGACCGTCTGAAAGAAGATGCCGACACGCTCGTCGCCCTCGCCGGCCGTTTTCAGCAAATGCTCGGCGAAAAGGATGCGGAAATTTCCACCCGGAACGCCGACCTGCTTCGACTTGAGAAAGTCCGGCAGGATCTGATTTCGGAAAACACCCGCCTCAATTCCGAATATCAACGTGCGCTCATAGGCGGCTCGGAGGCGGACAGTCTCAGAAAGCTGCTCGACGGACAGCCGAGCGATGGCAGAAGCTTTGTCCGAAGAACTTGCCACGGGCGAGGGAACGGCTCGCCGAAATGAGCAATGCGGTAAGCGGCGAGGAATTTGCCGATCTGGAGCGACGGTTCGAAGAGATGCTGCGCTCGAAGGAATTTTTCGAAAACCGCGTCAAGGAGCTGGAGGCTGAAATGGGCCGGATGAATCTTTTCGCGAAATCGGAGGATGATCTGCTGCCTGCAGCCGTGGAACTTTTCCGAAGGCTCAGAAAACTGGAGGGCAACAAGGACTCCGACTAACACGACCGAATACAGCAAGATCGGCGTGGATCTCGGGAGCCAACGTTCTTCACACCCTGGATTTCGCAACAGGATCCAGCGAGCTCTCCGAAGAGGATATGGCGCAGATCCGGCACATCGCGGAGGATGACGTGCCGGATGGCGATCTGACGTTCATTGTCGGGTATGCCTCCGAAACGGGAGATCCGGCCGCAAATCAAACGCTCTCATCCGACCGAGCCACCGCCGCTGCCGAGTATTTTGCTAGCCGCAAACGCCCGGGACAGACGGGTGCAGGCCGTTTATCATCGGACAGACGGACCGCTTCAGCAGCAGCATTCCCGGAGCGCAATCAGATCTGCGAAGTCTGGAGAATACGTTCGGACTAAAAGGATCTTTTGCCGAAGTCTGGCTGTGGAGCATTGTCAAACGTTCAATCTACGTCCGGAGCCTCGGGAATGTCCCCAGTGCCTTCGGGCCGTGCTTCGGCCTCCTCTGTTGCTCCATTCCTCCATGCTTGATTACATTTTCCGGAGCAGGACCGTCTGGAAGAATCACGAAGCAGAGATAAACGATGATGGTCGGGATCAGAGCGCCGAGGAACAGTTTGAGCGGAGAAACACCACCTTCGAAGTATTTCGAAAGGATGCTTTGCCCGGCCGGATTCGGAGCGTTCGCAATCACCGTCAGACCGCCACCGGTCACCGCACCGGCAACAACCGCGTGCTTTGCGCTGAAGGAAATCCCGTCCACCTGGGAGGCCAGGTAGGTGATCGCCGCATTGTCGTTGAATGCGGTCAGGATGGTCGCGCCGAGCATGAGCGCCTGGTCCGGAAGCGTCTGGATGATCGGAGCGATCCACCATCCCTGCACGCCGCCGTGGATCACGAGTCCCGCGAGGAAGAATCCGACAAGCATCGGGCTTTTCATATTCACCGCGTTCTGGTGGTGGCGGGTGGCCATTACGAAGGCGAGGAAAAACAGGAAGCCGCCGACGAACAGGACCGGGTAGTGTGCCGTATAAACAGTCCACGCCAGGAAACCGAGGTGCGTGCCGGTGACCCAGGCGGGAATCGGCGTTTCGCGCTCCTGCCAGGACTTCGGGTTGAGCTGGCCGTCCTCGACTCCGTCCGCCATGTCGGCAATGCGGAACAGTGCCTTGCTGAAAGAAAAGGAAGTACAGCGAGCTCGAAATGATGACGCCAACGACCGCTTTCCAGCCGAAATGCTCGAGCATGAAAAGGGTTCCCCAATCCCACGTCGAGGCAACCATCAGGACCGGGGGCGCGGCGAAATGGGTCAGCGTGCCGCCAACGGAAATGTTCACGAAAAGCAACCCGATCGTCCCGTAGGCGAGCAGCGGCTCCGGATTCAAACGGTAGAATTTTTTCGCAAGCAACATGGCGGCGATCGTCATCGCGGCCGGCTCGGTGATGAACGATCCAAGAATCGGCGCAACGATGAGCACGCTCAGCCACCACGCGGCCGGCGTGTCCTTTTCCCAAGGAAGCCACAAGACCCATCACTCCCTCGGCGAAACGCAGGACCGGACGGCTGGCGGCGATCGCCATGATTACCACCACGAAGAGTGGCTCGGTGAAGACCTTGTCCTTGTTCAGATAGACCTCGAAGTCATGCCAACTATAGAAATAAGAAGCGGCTGCCGCCAGCGCGATAACCCAGATCCCGAAAATCGCCTCCACCTCGCCGAGGAAATGGAACATCGTCGCCCGGAAAGAAACCTCCGGCTCGCCGTCCGGATGCTCCTTGTCGCGGGGACCCGCGCGTGCTCAGAGTTCTCCTCATGGACGTGCTCGTAGTGGTGCGCCAGCTTGTTCGAGCTGGCTGCGGCGAAGGTGTGGCAGATCGCCAGAAGGAAAATAACGGTCGCCGCGATATTGAAAGGATCCTCCGCAGCTCTGGATTTCGAGCGTTTCGATCAATCCGCCCTCGGCCTGGCTGTATGTTTCCTTCGGCTTCGGGAAAGCCGCGTACTGGGTGCTGCCATCGGACAGCTCCGGGATAGGCGGGTTCCGGGCCGTGAGCCTCCAGCGGCTGAGACTGGTGCGATGAAGGAAACAATGATCGCGAGAAGGAGCAGGATCGTGGATTTCATGTTTCGTGAAAGAGGCGCGCTTATAGGCAGCGCCCCCTCCTTCCGCAAGGCGAACTTCCCCGGCCAAGCTTTGCATTGGCAAGTCTCGCCCAGCCGTGTATCCATCCTCCCCCCGCAACGCAAATGCTCTCAGACCTCACCCTTATCAAAGCCGGCACCGGCGTCCTCACCCGCACCGCGGACGGCACCATCGACCGCGCCGCACTCGTCCATCTCGTATCCGCCATCTCGGATCTCATGAACGCCGGCCACCGCTGCCTGTTCGTTTCCTCAGGAGCTGTCGGTTCCGGCGTTTCCGCCATGGGTCTGACGGAATATCCCAGCGGATATCGTCACCCGCCAGGCATGCGCTGCCGTCGGACAGGCCAGGCTGATGCGCACCTACACCTCTCTCTTCGGCAATTTCGACATCTCCGTCGCACAGATCCTTCTCACCGCCGGCGACATCAATACTCCCAAGCGCGCCGGCTACATCACCAACACCATCACCCGCCTGCTCGATGAACCGCGTATCATTCCCATCATCAACGAAAACGACACCGTCGCGATCCGCGAACTGAACTTCGGCGATAACGACATGCTTTGCGTCCGTGTCGCAAAGCTTATCAAAGCGAAACGCGTGATCCTACTCACCAGCGTCGATGGCCTTCTCGATCCGGAAACCAACGAGATTGATCCCTGAAGTCGGCGATATCGATCGAGGTCTTCCAGCATGTCCGCGACGACAAGGGAAAATTTTCCATGGGCGGCATGGCCTCGAAGCTGGCAAGCGGTGAAATTCGCAGTCGAGCGAGGGCATAGAAACCCACATCGCCAACGGTCGCTTTCCCCGCCGTCTCGTTGACATCGTGGAAGGCAAAGGCATCTCCACAAAATTCATCCCGAAGATCCTGAATCCGCATGTCCGATTCCATCACCGAACAGATCCACGAAATGGGCAGCCAGGCACGTGCCGCCGCCCATCGCCTGTCCCAGCTCACCACGGAAAAGAAGAACGCCATTCTCGTCGCCATGGCGCAAGGGTCTCCGCGACGCCTCCGCGGAAATCATCTCCGAAAACTACAAGGACATCCTCGCCGGCGAAGCAAAAGGCCTCTCCACCGCCATGCTCGACCGCCTGCGGCTCGACGAGGCGCGACTCGAAGCCATCGCCGCCGCCCTGGAACACGTCGCCACCCTTCCCGATCCGGTCGGCCAGGTCCTCGATGACTGGGACCGCCCCAACGGCATCCGCATCGAGCAAGTCCGCGTCCCCATCGGCACCATCGGCATCATCTACGAAAGCCGCCCCAACGTCACCGCCGACGCCGCCGCCCTTTGTTTTAAAACCGGCAACGCCACCATTCTGCGCGGCGGCTCCGAGGCCATCCACTCGAACCGCGCCATCGCCGCCGCCCTCGATGCCGGCGGGAAAAAAGCCGGCCTTCCCGAGCACGCCATCCAGCTCATCCCCTTCACCGACCGCGAAATCCGTCGCCGCCATGGCAGGCATGGACCAATGGCTCGACCTCATCATCCCGCGCGGCGGGAAAGGCCTCATCGAGACCGTCGTCTCCCTCGCCCGCATGCCCGTCATCAAGCACTACGACGGCATCTGCCACATCTACGTCTCCGAAAAAGCCGACCTGGAAATGGCCGTCGAAACTCACCGTCGATTCCAAAACCCAGAAGCCCGGCGTCTGCAACGCCCTCGAAACCCTCCTCATCCAGGAATCCATCGCCGCGGAATTTCTCCCCAAAGTCGCCGCCGCCCTCCGCGCCAAAGAAGTCGAGCTGCGCGGCTGCGCCGAAAGCCTCGCCATCCTCCCCGATCTCATCCCCGCCACCGAGGAAGACTGGTCCACCGAGTATCTCGAGAAAATCCTCTCCATCAAAATCGTCCCTGACATGGAAGCCGCCATCTCCCACATCAACACCTACGGCTCCCACCACACCGACTGCATCGTCACCACCGACGATGCCGAGGCGGAAAAATTCCTCCACGCCGTCGATTCCGCCTGCGTCATGCACAACGTCTCCACCCGCTTCGCCGACGGCGGCGAATTCGGCTTCGGCGCCGAGATCGGCATCTCCACCGACAAGCTCCACGCCCGCGGCCCGATGGGTCTCCGCGAGCTCACCAGCTACCAGTACCGCGTCCGCGGAAAAGGCCAGACCAAGGCCTGATCTTTCCGGCTCACCAACTCAACAATGGTCTTAGAGAAATGAAAGAAGCTGACTATGCGGTCACCCGGGGCGACAAGATCAACAAGCTTCTGTCTTTTCTTATTATGGTCGCTGTTCTTGGGATTGGATTTACGGAAGGAAGTATCAGATTCTGGCTTCGACTTGTACCTGGTATCATACTTATCACAGCGCTCATTTGGTATTCGGACAAACTGGGAGGCTCGCTTCCTTGGAGAACCGCGCAGAAAGACATCCGTGTTTTCGGATGGATTCTTTTAGGTCTGGTGGCCATTGTACAGATTCTCAGATACTCAGGGGCCATGAGAGATACCGGAGAATAGTCCCGGATAGAGAAGCCGTCCGATCGAATTCAAGCTTATCGCCGGCAGCGATGCGACGGCACCCCGGTTAAATCGCTAAATGGCTACTTCCCAAAACGTTTCTCCAGAACCTCTCTCCGGAACTCAAAAATCCTCTCCAGCTTAGGCCTTACAAAAATCCCGTGGGCGATTTCCCCGAAGGGGTAAAGTGGCAGGGCGTAGTGGACGAGGTCTTTCATGAGGACGCCGCCGTCCTTTTCCTCGAATGTGTGGAGGTGGTGCCAGAATTTGTAGGGGCCGAAGCGTTGCTCGTCTATGAACGACCTGCCATCATCCACGCATTTGATTTCGGTGACCCACGGAACCCAGATTCCCGGCGCGACCATGACCTTGTATTCGATGATCTGCCCCTCATACATTTTCTCCCCCGGCTGATAAACGATTTTGAACCCAAGTTCATCAGGTGTGATCTCGTCCAGATTTCTTGGCGTGGAAAAAAAGTTCCATGCTTCCTGAAGCTTTATCGGGAGTAACTGTTCCTGGAATAGCGTATGAACCATGGCCGCGAAACATCACTCTCCTTTGTCGATACGCAAGTGCCTAACCTAGCCTCTGATCAGCATCCTTGCTCCGAATAGCACCAGAACCACGCCAAAGGTCCTAGTCAGCGCCTGATTGGACAGGGAGCGCATCAGATCGCTGCCGAACCACGCGGTGACTGCCGATGCAATTCCAACCGCCGTAACAATCTTCCAATCAATCAGATTTCCGGCCCGCGCATTGTTCAAGGTCGAGGCTACAGCCGTCACGATAATGACGGCCAAAGATGTGGCCACCGCCTGCTTCTGCTCAAAACCAAGAAAGGTGACGAACGCTGGAACGAGCACGATGCCCCCGCCAACGCCACAGAGAGCTCCGAGCAAACCTGCGACCAGACCAATGACGACTGAAAGAAGAATGATTTTCATCCGAGGTAAGGAGAACCTTTTCACCCCTGCTTATCAACTGCCATTTGCTTACGGCCTCCTTCCTGAGGCAACCTTGATAAAATGGCCTCGACTCTGTCGGGGATGGCTCTCAACTTACGAATTGAACTTTCAGTTCGGAAAACATGTCCGGTGACATGCAGCCGCGATCAGATCAACTATCTACGGGACATCGTATTATGAAAATAATCCCAGCCATACTGTTGCTCGTAATCGGATCGGCTTCGGTCTCCGCTCTTACTATCAATCTCCACTATGTTCCGCCTGGCCAGCAACTTGGCACTTTTGGAATTGCGGACGAAGCTCCGCGAACGAACCAAGGTGGAGGAGACTTTGCAATCATCATGCGGATGGCCGCCGCGATCTGGGAGAGCGCCATTCAGGATGAACACACTCTCGATATCGATTACGGTTGGTTTCTCCGCTCCGGTTCGACGACTGCTAGCCATCGTCTTGTCTCGGAGGGCGGCATACCCCATCGGCAAACCGCTGCAGCGATCGCCTTCGATTCCGATCGAGGTTGGTTTCTTGATCCAACTCCATGGGAATCAAGCGAGTATCCCACCTATAATGAGTATACGGACGGCGGAATGAATGTGGGACGTGAATATACAAATGGATTCGGTGCCGCTGGAAACCGTGACCTGCTTTCCACCGCAATTCACGAAATCGGTCATGCTCTTGGTCTCGCCTCGGCAAACGACGCCTTCCGTGCGCTTGCCGGAAGCAACACCGAGGGAATGACCCGCCCGATTGTAATTCGATCGCCGCTCCCCTTCGCAGGCACCACGGTGGTGATCGATGACACAACAGCGCATTTGGACGGCGCTTTCTATCAACGCGCGCTATTGAGATCTTCGCGCAGCGATGGGGTTCGCCGAATGCCATCCGAAGTGGATATTCTAGTTAACGCCGAAATCAGCCGGTTCACCAAGGTCGACCTGAATCCAAAGCCAGACCCGGAGTGCTCGATAGCGGCCAACACTGACGGGAGCGTCACTGTCGAATTCATCGGAATTTTAAGAGTCAGCGACAGCCTGACTTCGTGGAGCACCCTGATGCCCCAGCCGTCATCCCCTTACACGTTCATGCCTGTTGGAAGCGAATTTTACCGGAGCGAATTCTAAAAATCGCCTCGCGGCTTTTTGGGATGAAGTAGCCTTAATCAGGGCGACGCTTCACATGAATATCCGCCCTATACGCGGGACACCCATCTCGGCAGCCTCATAGATAATGAGGCGAATCTTCTCAATGAATCTACGCGCGGCGAGGCTATCTTTACATATAGCTCGAATGACCATGGCTTCACTCCCTTCGAGAAGGCCGTGGCCAAGGTATACATCTTCGTTTCCAAGAGCATCCACTTCGGAAGACGGGAAGTTATCGAGCATCGCTCCAGAGAGATAGATCGGACACATAGTGCCCCGCTTCAAACATAGCGGTGACTCCCTCTAGTCCATCACCTGACATATCGTAACGTTCACGCGCGAGAAGTTTATCACCCATCCTCAAGTCAAACTCCCAGCGGAGATTTTCGTATTGGAAAATCTCTCCCCTTGCCACCCGTCCGGGTGAAATCCAGTCGATGAATAGAAGTCCGGCCCCGGGTTCCAAATCCACCTCTGTCCTCTGCACATACCTGGCACCCTCGTGCGGAATAAATGCCTCTGGAATCCACTCGAGGAAGCCGCCCGCCGCAATGAAAAATTTCTGTCCGCACGCCGCTTCTTTCCCCGATCGCGTGCGAAAGACGCCGGGAGGAGCTGGGGGTGCTAAGAACGAGCGACGCACCTTTGTCCAACCGTGACCACGCTTTCAATCTGATCCCCATCGAAAAATCCGGCCGTTGGATTTACGATCGTGACAACGAGCATTTTCCCATCATCGGACAGATGCGCCTTACTCAGGTGAATGGGAGCCTGGAAACTTTGGTCGGAGAGGAAGGGAGTCCCATCAGGCCTCGAATCGCAGCGCAGCCGCAGGTGCCCGCTCAGGGAGTTTCCCGTCATCATCGCCATCAGACGAAGAGGTATTCGTGCTTCAGCCAGGCAAGCAGTTCCTCCTTACCTTTCTCGGATTTCAGATCCGCAAACACGACTGGCCTTTCACCCCGTTGAGTCTTGGAATCCCGCGCCATCACATCGAGATCCGCGCCAACGTAGGGAGCCAGCTCGATCTTGTTGATAAGGAGTAGATCGCTGGTGCGGATGGCAGGACCGCCTTTGCGTGGGATCTTGTCACCCTCCGCCACATCGATCACGTAGATATACGCATCGACCAGTTCCGGGGAAAAGGTCGCCGAAAGATTGTCTCCACCGCTTTCGATGAGGATAAGTTCCAAATCCGGATGGCGTTCCTCAAGATCGGAGACCGCAGCCATGTTCATGCTCGTATCGTCCCGGATCGCGGTGTGCGGGCAGCCGCCGGTTTCGACACCGATCACACGGTCTGCCGGAAGGACGTTTGCGCGGAGGAGAAACTCCGCATCCTCGCGGGTGTAGATGTCGTTGGTGATCACAGCGAGGGAGACTTCTTCTTTGAGCCATTGGCTAAGGCGCAGGACGCACATGGTTTTACCAGAGCCAACAGGCCCGCCCACGCCCAATCGGAAGGGGCGCTTTCTTGATCTCAGGAGATGAAGAGTCGTTCATGGGAATAAGCATGCTTTAGCGAAGCGATCTCCAAAAGCGGATTAAAAAATCCGTCCGGACTTTCCTCAAGCGATGCGTTCACTTCGCTGCCCAGGCTTGAGAGGACGCGATGGAGTATGGACTGACAGGCGATCTGGCCAATCCGCATGAGCTTCATCGAGGCTGAGGTTCCTGCGACAACCGCCTGGTAGGCAAAGGCCCGCGCGGCATCGCATGATGGAACCGTTCGCAGTTCGATGGCCGTCACGACCAGATGGTGCGCGCGGGAATTTGTTTTTCTGAAATCGCTCACTAATTCCGACCTATCCAGTTCGCACATCAGCGCCAGCCTTTGGGAGCCGACCCGGCGGCTCGCATCGCGAAGTTCCGGGGCGATCCGCCATGCGTCCAGCTCCGAATCGATTTCCCGCAAGAAGCCGGATCCTTTTCCAAGGCTGCCGCAGCATGCGCTTTTTTGAAAAAGGAAGTTCGAATCTCAGAAGCGCCGGGACGACCTGCTTCGTCAAAAACGCTCAAGGCTTTCCGGATCTTTGACGACGCCCACGCGAACAAGCTCTTCCAAGCCATAGGAATGGGCATAGCCACCTGACGGGTAGCCGGTGTCGTTCGACTGCAGAAGCCATAGCAACGGATCGGCCGCGGTCATGTATGTGCGATCGCTTTCATCGGAGTAAACAGGACCTCAGGCTCGGAAAAATCCCATCCCTCCCGTTCGGCAAGCTGCTTCATCGCATCGTCATGAAGCACTCGGAGCGACCCGTCCATCACCTGCGCGGGAAGATGGAGATTTCCTACCTTCCAACCGATCAACGCACCTTCCGCCGGGGTCGAAAACGAAATCTCATAAACTTTCTCGGGTAAGCTGCCTGACGATGTAATCGATGTTCCCCTTCTTGAAAAATCACGCAGCAATCGGTAAGACGACTCTCAAGATCGAATCCGAAATCCGTCCCATCCGCGGCAGTCCCACGCCACCTTCGTTTTAAGAACTTCCTCCTCTCAACAGCCAGCTCGATCCTATTTTCCGGGGGCTTTTCGGACTTCGGTGCCACCATCCTTTCGATCAGATGCATGCTCAGAAGAGAAAATATCGCTGCGCCATCGGCAGGGTCGGAAAGCGGCTCGCAGCGCAACTCGCGACCATCGGCGACGACGGTGTAGGTCTCGGGATCGACGGTGATATCCGGCAGCGCGTCATTGAAACATCAGATCACGCTTCGAGACCGTGCGGCAATGTTTCACGGCGGAAAGGCGTTTTTGCAAACCAAGGGAATCCAAGCCGCCCGATGCCAGTGAGGCGGCACTGACGAAGGTGAGCGACGTAGTGGCAATGGACCTGCCGAATGCTCCGAATTGTGGGCGGTAAATCGTAGGCTGCGGAGTCGGGAATGGATGCGTTCGGGTCTCCCATATTCGCCCACGCGATGAAGCCTCCCTTGATGATCGTTTCCGGTTTCACTCCGAAAAACGCCGGCTTCCAGATGACGATGTCCGCGAGTTTCCCGACCTCCAGACTGCCGACTTCGTGAGCGATGCCGTGGGTGGTCGCAGGGCAGATCGTATATTTCGAAACATAGCGGAGAGCGCGAAAATTGTCGGCGGCGGTGTGGGTCTCGCTTTCCAGTTTCCCGAACTGAACCTTCATCTTGTGCGCGGTCTGCCAGGTGCGGGTGATGACCTCACCGACCCGGCCCATCGCCTGGCTATCGCTGGACATCATGGAAATCGCACCCATGTCATGAAGCAAATCCTCTGCGGCAATCGTTTCCGGACGAATGCGGCTTTCCGCGAACGCGACATCCTCCGGGATACGCGAATCAAGGTGGTGGCAGACCATCAGCATGTCGAGATGCTCGGCGATCGTGTTCGTTGTGAACGGGCGAGTCGGGTTCGTAGAGGATGGGAGGACGTTCGCCTCGCCGCAGACCTTGATGATATCGGGCGCGTGACCGCCACCCGCGCCTTCGGAATGATACGTGTGAATTGTCCGGCCTTTGAATGCATCGAAGCGTACTTTCCAGAAAGCCGGCTTCGTTGAGAGTGTCCGTATGGATCGCGACCTGGACATCAAGCTCGTCGGCGACAGTCAGGCAGGAGTCGATCGCCGCCGGAGTGGTGCCCCAGTCCTCGTGGAGCTTCAGACCCATCGCGCCGGCAAGGACCTGCTCGCGCAGAGGCTCGTGGTGGAGCAGTTTCCTTTTCCGAGAAATCCAAGGTTCATCGGGAAAGCTTCCGCCGCCTCCAGCATGCGGTGAATGTTCCATTTTCCAGGAGTACATGTCGTGGCGTAAGTGCCATGGGCGGGACCGGTGCCTCCGCCGAGCATGGTCGTCACACCGCTGGCCATCGCGTGCTCGATCTGCTGCGGGCAGATGAAATGAATGTGCGAGTCGATTCCGCCTGCCGTGACGATACAACCTTCCGCTGCGATGACTTCGGTCGCGGCGCCGATCGTCATAGTGATTCCGTCCTGCAAGAAGCGGATTTCCCGCATGGCCCATCGCCGACGATCCGACCGCCTTTGATTCCGATATCCGCTTTGATCACGCCGTGGGCGGCATCCAGAATCAGGGCATTTGTAAGAACCAGATCGAGAGAATCGGCATCAAGAGCGAGAGGCGATTGCGCCATGCCGTCACGGATCACTTTGCCACCACCGAATTTCACCTCGTTTCCATAACCTCCGCCTTCCGCGACGAGGTCGCGCTCGACCTCGATGAAAAGCTCCGTATCGGCCAGGCGCACCTGATCGCCCACGGTGGGTCCAAAGGTGCCTGCATAGTTTTTGCGGCTTTGCTTCATGGCAGTTTTCCGTTCACCCGGCCATTGAAGCCGTGGATTTCCCGTGTCCCGGCAAATGCCACGAGTGGCACCTCCCGCGTATCACCCGGCTCGAAGCGGATCGCGGTCCCGGCCGGGATGTTGAGTCGGTAGCCCAGGGTCGCATCACGATCGAACGAGAGTTCGCAATTCACCTCCGCAAAATGGAAATGGCTTCCCACCTGCACCGGTCGATCGCCTTTGTTGGAAACTACCATGGATATCGTAGCAAGCCCGGACGTTGAGCTCAATGTCCGGAGCTCCTTCCGGGCAAATGATTTCACCTGGTATCATCGGATCGGATCGTGAACGGTTACAAGCTTGGTTCCATCCGGGAAGGTTGCCTCGACCTGCACGTCGTGGATCATTTCAGGCACTCCTTCCATGACGTCATCCGCGACCGAGAAGCGTGGTGCCGAAGCTCATCAGTTCGGAAACGGATTTTCCGTCGCGAGCACCTTCGAGGATCTCAGCGGTGATAAAAGCGACAGCCTCCGGATGATTCAATTTCAGGCCCCGCCCCATTCGCCTGCGGGCGAGATCGGCCGCAACGACTATCAGCAGTTTCTCCTGCTCTCTTGGGCTTAGATGCATGGCGGGATGCGGATTCAATGGTCCACCGTGACGTCTTTCCAGATTCCGCCCTGCTTTCTGAAAAAGTGCGAAACCAAGGCATCCACCTAGTCCGAGAAGAACAAGGATTCCACCTAAATTCAGATTGCTCCCTTTGTCTACCGCCGGAGCGGTAACGCCGGACCTGGTCGAACTCATCGACCTCATCCGGATGGTAATGTCCCGGTGGACCCGGGTGGGCATGGGCGAGCGATGTGACGAGCAAAACCTACAACGACCGCTCGGATGCGTTGACTGTAAGTGGCTTTCATGGATGTCCGCAGATAGCACTGTGCGTGCCATATCGTCGGCTCGCCTGCCGCCTGACAAGGCAAAGAAACCCGATCCCCGCAGAACGGGAACCGGGTCGTGAATAAGCGTGGGGGAGAGCTATTTCGAGCACTGAGTATCGGAATTTGACCGGAGGATGAACGTCCGAAAGTGCCGGACCCGCTTCCTCCACGTTCGCGACCTCTCCGAAACCTTCGGGCTTTCTAAAATCGTGACTTTGTGTTGCGCGCTGAACGACTGAACGGCAAGCACCATGCCGAGAACTCCGGCGATGAAGAAAAGTTTCCTGGCGAAGTTCTCGAAGATCATGGCTGGAGACCCCATAAGCACTGCCTGTGCCATCTCCATGAAGGTGCCATCGCCCTTATTTGATCGGGGAAAAGTCGGTAGCCTTCAGGAAAACCGACTTGATACCGTCCTTTGCGGTAAGTGAACCTCCTGCTTTTTCTTCAGACGCCACTCTGACTTTTTTCCACTCCGGATCGGCTATGAAATCAGCCCATGATTTTTCCGGCAGATTCCCTGTCTTTGTGAGCAATGAAATAGGGGAAAGTGACGTCCGCTCCCTCTTCATCCGGCGTGAGCTCGAAATACGCAAGGCTGAGAATGCCGTGTTTCTTGAATAGCGCGAGTGTGTGGTCGCGGAAACGGTCGTGTAGATCCGGCAGAAGACCCGGAGGCGTCGTGTAGGTGCGCATCTCGAAACAGGTGCTCGTCTCCCTCCGGAGCGGGTTCGTAGGCCTGGAAGGATCCGAATAGAGGTCATCCAGCACCTTCGGGTGCGACAGCTGCAAATCCTTCCGAAAAATCCGTGGTCGTCATGAACACGCTATCGATCTTTTCGATCAGCTTTCCATCCGCCTGTGACTCGTCCCGTGCCTTCTGCCACTCGGGATCGGCGCGGAAGGCGGCTGTGGATGCTTCTCATCGCATCCTTGTCCGGAAAGCCCCTGATGTAGATCAGAAGGTTATCCGGATTCTCAACCGGGCACCCAGTAGCCGACATTTGTGATCCCGTGTTTTGCCCAGAGGGGACAAGTATGGTCGCGGAAGCGGGCAAGCAAGGTATCGAGCTTGCCAGGAGTCGCATGATAGGTCCGGAGCTCGAGAATTTTTCCTGCCAACCCGGACTCGGATTTGGACTCAACCTCCGCGGAGGCAGGCAGGAAGGATAAAAGCGGAAACAACGCGAGAGCGGCAAATGACTTCAACATCTCCGAGTGTTGCATGTGATTTCACCGACGGCAAAGCGAATCTTCATTCGAAGAATGTGTCCTCGTGCCGGTATGGCGGAGAGCAGCAACAAAGAAATACCAGATCCGTAGTAGCCGAGATCTGGTGCCATGCTTTCGGTGGGATCAGTATCGCATCGCCGGGACCGACATCGCGCGTTTCCCCATCGATTTCCATGATCCCGTTTCCTTCCGAAAGGTAATAGAGCTCCTCGCTATCCGCATGATAATGCCGCTGCGTTTCCTTTCCCGCAGGGATGCGGGCCTCCGCCAGGCTCTGGTTCTTCACGGGTGCGTTTGCCAAATCAAGCAGACTGGTGATGGTCGAGCCGTCTTTGGTCGTGAACGGCGTTTCCTGTTTGCGGTTACGAATTTCCATTTCGGGAAAAAACATAGTCCGTCATCTGGCCTGTTCCATCCTATTTCTTGCCATCCGTTCCCGCCCTTACAAGAATCTTCCGATGTTCCGTTTACCGATCGCCTGCCTTTTCTTCGCCTTTCCGGCCATGGCTACCGCCGAGCGGATCTGGCAGCCGATCATCGACTACACGATTTCATTCACCGGCGACAGGCCCGATGCCGCGCCAATGATCAACCCTTTCGAGAACTTCACCCATTTCGCATCCGACTTCGGATGGATGGGCCTTGGCGAGGAAAGGATCGATTCGAAAAACGGCATCATCCATGTCCGCCCGGAGGGTGAATGGACCGGTGCCTGGCATTCGCTCGCAGGACTGGCATCACAGGAGGGCAGGACGCTTGACCCCACGGATCTGATCGGTCTCGGAGGCCCCCCGGAAAAACGTTGTGGCATCCGTGGCCTCACCGTCAATGCCAGTGGAAACGGATCCTTGCGTCTCGAGCTGGCCGATATTGAGCGGAAAGTCGTCTGGAGTGCGGCTGTCCAGATGGACAATGAAGAAACCTCCGCTTTCTCGTTTCCAATCGAACCCGAAGGGCTCGGGCGGATCAAGTTCATGAATTGGATCGCGGAGCCAGGGTGCTCGCTGAAACTTTCATCAATCGGCTTCATCGCGGAACGTCCGGAAATTTCACTGGAGGAATGGGCCTTCCGGATCTCGTTGGGAAAACTCCGCCGCTGCCACGAGGGAGGTCGCGGCATGACCCGGGATCGTGGCCACTTGCCCAGGGGTGAGTTCGATTCGATCGCCTCCACAGGCATGCAGGCGCTGGGCAGCGCGCTGGGCGCCGTCGAGGGGATGATTGATCGGAGCAGAGTCGTCGGAGAGCTCCGGGAAACGCTCGATGCGATCCGGACGCTCCCGACAGCCGCCGGGTTTTTCCCCCATTTCACCCACATCAACTCGTCGGGAAATACCACCATTCATCCGGGAACGGAATTCAGCACCGTGGATACCGCCATCGCCCTTCAGTCCCTTTTGCTCGCCGCACGGATCTTGGATTTGCCGGGTGAAGAGGCTGAGATCGGAGCTTTCGTCGACAGGCTTGATTTCGACGCAGTCACCGACTCCGAGGGCTGGATCAGCCACGGATTTCTCGATGACGGCTCGACCCCTCTCGAAGCAAGCTGGCGCGACTGGGGAGGCGAAACGGCATTGGTCCTGGCGCTTGAAGCGATGGTTCCCGGCCGCGAGCCACGAGGGAAAATGACACCCAGCGGCGAGATTTACCGGGGAATCGGATTCATTGCAGAGCTCCAGAGCCTCTTTTACCCCGACTTCGACAGCATGGATCCCGACCTCGTTACGGGGATCACCTGGCCGGATGCACGGAAAAACCTCCTCGATCTCCAGAAAAGCTATCCTGCTGACAACTGGCCGGAATCCGCCTCGGCCCGCCGTGGAATATTCGGACTTTCCGCAGGGGAAACCGGAATGCCCGGCGCCGGCTACACGGCAAACGGAACTGAGGTCATGGGTGTGCGCTGGCTTCACCCTCACTATATGCTCATGGGTCTCGCTCTCAGCGAGCCTTCGCTCTACCGCGACGGTCTCCTCGATCTTGAATCCGCCCGGTTACTCCATCCACTTGGCCTACCGGAAAACGTCGAGGTGGAGCTGCGCCTGCACAATCCCATGCAGGGATCGCTCAACGCCGCCTTCGAGACACTCGCCGCCTACCACGGCTGGAGGAAGCGGTTGACCCCGGAAAACATCCTCGACAACGCCTCCCTCTCATCCGAATACCTTCGCAAAGGTGCCGCCCGTTTCTACCCTGCGGAATGATACCCTTCACCCCGTCCCGCAAACCATGCGCCCCGGCCTAATCCTCAAGCTATCCTCTCCCGACCAGTCCGGCATCGTCGCGAAAATCGCCTCCTACGTCGCCGCCCATCAGGGAAACCTCACCGAGTTCAGCCAGTTTTCCGACCAGATCGGGAAAAAATTCTTCGCCCGCCTCGAGATCGATACCTCCGGACTCGATGTCACCGTCGAGGATTTCAAAACCGGCTTCGGCACCCTCGGCCGCTCCCTCGGCGCCACCTGGCACTTCCGCGAGCTGCCTTATAAAATGCGCACCGCCGTCCTCGTCACAAAGACCGACCACTGCCTCAACGAAATCCTCCTCCGCACCGAGCTCGGCGAGCTCCCCATCGAGATCACCTCCCTCATCGGGAACCGCGACAACTGCGCCCACATCGCCAAACGCGCCGGCCTCCCCTTCCACCACATCGAGATGGACGGCCCGCTGCGCGAAAAAGGCTTTTCCGAAATCCGCGATCTCCTCCTCGCCCAGGACGTCGAGCTCATCGTCCTCGCCCGCTTCATGCAGATCCTGCCGGACGGCTTCTGCCAGGAGTTCTCCGGGAAAATCATCAACATCCACCACTCCTTCCTCCCCGCCTTCATCGGCGCGAACCCCTACCGCCAGGCCCACGAGCGCGGCGTGAAACTCATCGGCGCCACCTGCCACTACGTCACCGCGGATCTCGATGCCGGCCCCATCATCGAGCAGGAAGTCGAGCGCGTCTCCCACTTCCACTCCCCCAACGACCTCGCCCGCCTCGGCCGCCACTGCGAGCGCGCCGCCCTCGCCCGCGGCATCCGCTACCACGTCCACGACCGCACCATCATCGACGGCCACCGCGCCATCGTCTTTCCGGACTGATCCCCCTCAAGGAGAGGCGGAATCCTTCCGCCCACCCCAACGGAAACACCAGTTAACCCCGGAGGGGTGGCAAGAGCGTAGCCCCGTATGCAGCGCAGCGGAATGCGGGGTAACCAGTGCATGGATCATGGCGGCAAGCGGCAGGCCCCGTTACCCTACGCGCACCGCCGAAGCCGCAAACCTGCCGTGCCGTTGGCGGGCTGCGGCGGGGGCGGAACAGGTGGCGGCATCCATCCCTTGCCCGTAAATCCGTTGCGGGATGTGTCCGGGGGTTCCGTTTCACTCCACCCCCGGCTACTTTCTGATCGTCCCTGCCGGGACTCAAGAGGCACACGCTGTTTCAATCTTTCCCTGGCTTTATTGCCCTGACTCAGGAACCGCCGGTTTGCCACCGCGCCTTCAACGCAGAATCCTGTCCTCCTACTTTGTTTGTGTAAGGTGCGCGGCCAACGTGGATTGTAAGCCGCCAAGAACGTGGAACGGGATTCGCCCGAGATGCCTGGTCATTCGTCGGGTGGGCAGCGTCGCGAGAAAATTCAGTCGGACTACGGAGGTGACCTGGAGTCCCGTAGCGTCAAAAAAATCGTCGGTGGATGCGATAATCCGATCAAAACCATCCTGCGCCTGATGGATCTGGGAACTGACTCCGCAGACTAAAAAATCTCCGAATCCTGGCAACTCTTTGAGCAGTAGGACCGGGCGTGGCTTGGTTCCACCGTCTGCCTGGGGCAGTTCGGCCACAATAAGATCACCTTCCGAAAGCATCACTCAATTTTCAATCGCTGTTCCTGATCCCGAGTAGTCCGGCTCCTCGGCTCCGTAGGCGGAATCCAGGAGAGCGGCGGAAGAATCCGGGAAAGTCCCGTTCCCGACCGTGTCCACAATCTCGAGAACGACCACACTTCCTACAGTCACATCCAATGGCTTGATGAGCCGTAAATGGGTTGGATCTTCGACTGTGGCTTGAACTTGCATGGCGGAAGGATAGCGAATCGGGGAAGCGTCGCAAGTCCGGGATTCCCTGCCGAAAAGTGTCAATGGTGTCACCGACCGCGGATCTCGATGCCGGCCCCATCATCGAGCAGGAAGTCGAGCGCGTCTCCCACTTCCACTCCCCCAACGACCTCGCCCGCCTCGGCCGCCACTGCGAGCGCGCCGCCCTCGCCCGCGGCATCCGCTACCACGTCCACGACCGCACCATCATCGACGGCCACCGCGCCATCGTCTTCCCGGATTGAAAAGGCACCTTGCTCCCGCGGGCTCTTGGTTCCACCACAGCTTTCTTCGTATAATCAAGGCCCTCTTCCGCGCTCCATCGATCGCGAATTCGCTGGTTCTATAAGACTTCCCAAACTGCCGTGCCTGCTCATATCCGCAGTGATCGAAGCCCAATCGAGCCCAACTTGAAACGTAAGCGTCCCCAAATAACCTTCACCTTCGCACGGACTGACGAGAAAGCTGGTTGTGTCCAATCCCGGTAGACCAGAATCTAAATAGTTGTCCTCTGGGGTCTGAGAATGATCTGCCCAACCATGCGTAGTAATTTTGGATTCATTTTTTGAGTAACGTCGAAGTCCTCCTACGCCTGACTGGGAGCGAGGCTTCGACTGCAGTGGGTGTAGCGATCATGACGGCTGGAATTCGCGGCGGGTCAGGCGTTAGGAGCGACGCCTTGTTCGCGTTCTTTTTTTCTTGGTGGACTCTTTCTTAGGTGCCTCTCAGACTGGTGCCTTCTGCAACCAAAGGCTTGACCTTATAGACGCTACAACTCCCTTCCTCAAGCAGAGGGCATGCATCCTTCCGCGACATGTGCTCAACATAGGTGAGGCCATCCACTGTTCTTTTATGGGCAATGAGGCGCTCACCGAGTGCTGGCTGTCGTAATCACTATGAACATGTCGATTCTACGCGTCACCGTTTTTAGAACCTCATGCGAATTTGGCATGACGCGCTGAACAACGCATCGAGCTCCCCTTCTTGAATGCGAGAGTTATGTTCGAAAAATCGTAATCCTCCGTGAGCCTATCCAATATCTCGATTTCGCAAGTCGCAAAGCCTCTCAAGTTCTCCGGTGGGCTTTCTGCTGAAAGTGCGCTTTGACAGTTCTGGGGGATCCCCTCTTCTACAGAAAGTTTCATGAATGGCGCTGCTGGATAGCGGCGTCAAATGTGCATCGTCATTCCGTGTTGATACCAATGCGAAATTCTCTCTGAAAGATTCATAGTAGATCTTTGATCATCCAGCCGTTCGCTAAGAAGAGCGAACGTGTCGTTGAACGCATGTGATCAACCTTTACGAGGATCTAGAGCTACACGCTCTTTCAAAGTGCGTCATGCGCAATATTTCTCGATTCTGAGAGTTCTGCTACTCATAGTTAGCGTGATTCTGAGGTTTCTTGGAAAACATTGCTCGATGCGAGCGGCGAAGGTAATCCACGTCAAAGAAGGTGTTGTCTTCCACTCCGCAATGGAGCGTATTGTGCTAGATTGGTTTGTGTTTCGGCGATGAAGAAACAGGGCGGCTGTTCCAGAGCATCCTTATTGATACCTTGGATCCCCGTTCCGGCTCTACTCGTTGCTCCGTAAGGTTGCGCGTGTGATAGATCGAGGCAGGGATTTCGATTCCGTTCGAAGGGAAGTTGTCCAGCTTCGTCAAAGTTGCCATGTGATTGGAAACTAGATATCATTGCCCTTCTCGGTCGTCGACCAACTCACGACACCCGGTCCATCGACTCGCGTGATCTGGGGGTGCCCTCCCATGTCCCAAGCACAGCGGAATGTCTTCTTCTCCGTTGTCGTAGTCGTTCACCGAAGTTCGCATTGCATCTCTTGGGCGGAACATTCCAGTCGATGAGGTAGCCATAGTTTTTTTTCTTCCCGAACAATGTCCATGGCATCAACGCTCGCTGATGTGTGGGGCGGAATTTTCATTCGGGAAAGTGGGGAAAAGGGGGGGTGGTGTCAATGGGGGAGTGGGGTTTCGGTCGGGATCCGGATTTCCAGTATGGAGAAGGGGTTTGTAACCCCTTTCACTGGGCAAGTGGTTTCCCCGTCCTCTGCAAAGGGGTTTCAAACCCCTTCTCCATAGGCTTGCGCGTTCACGGTGTGGGAGGCTCGGGGTCGGGGTTGTTGCTGCCGAGGTCGCGGACGGCGCGGGCGGTTTTCCAGTTGGCGGCGAAGGCCTTGCCTTCGGGGGTGCCGCGGAAGCGGAGGACGAGGCGGTCCATGGAGAGGAGGATGTTGAGCACTTCGCGGAAGTCCGGGCGGAGGGCGGCGGTGAGGGCCTTGCGGGTGGCGATGGCTCCGGAGGGGTTCTGGATGACTTTTTCGTAGTCGGCGAGCTCCTTGGTGTGGAGGGTGAGATCGGCGGGGGTGATGCCGTATTCCGCAAGGCCGGGTGCGTCTGCGGCGAGGGCGGCGGTGAGGCGGGTCTTGAGTAGGGTGGCTTTGGCGAGGAGGGCGGTATCGCGCAGGCCCTGCCATCTGGAGAGGGAGAGCTCGAACTCGGCGGCCTCGCCCTCGCGGCCCTGGTCGCCGAGGTATTCGGCGAAGGTGATGCCGAGCTCTTGGGCGAGGACTTCAAGCTCGGTTTCCTCGCGATCCTTTTCCGCGGCCTGGCCGGTGATGATGTTGGTTTTTTCCGCGATGGTGGCGGTGAGGGCGGTGACCTTGGTTCGGAATTCGCCGGCCCTTTCGGTGAATTTAATTGGGTTGTTGTCCTCCCAGACGGCTTTGGATTCGGGTTTGTCGAGGAGGTTGAGCACGGTGAGGTGCATGGAATGGCGGTTGGCAAATTCATCTCTCATGGCTTCCGGTTCCTATCCCTTCGGGAGTTTTTGTAAACAAGCATTTGAATGGGTTTTTCGCGGCTTTTGTAACTATTGCGTTATCAATGGATGCGGGATTAAACGGCGTTTTTTAAAACAGGCGCTACCGGGCGGTTTGGAGACACTACCGGACGGTTTTTACGTGTTACCGCGCGATTTGGAGGTGCTGCCGGGCGATTCTGAAGGCCTCTCCGTGTTTTTGGGGGTGTTACCGGATGGTTTGGCGGGACTGAGGCGCGGTTTTGAAAGGCTCCCGGAAGATTCGGAGCGGTCGCCAGAGGGCTCAGATGCCCGACCGGGTGATTTGGACGGATTCCCGGGTGTTTTGGAGCGACCACCCGGGGATTTTGAAGCGGATGGGAGATTTTCCGCGAGATCACAGAGGCAATTTTGACGGCTGAAAGTTGAAAGTTGCCAAATCCCGCATCCTGCCACTACTTTCCCTCCCCCAGCGCAGAACTTTTATGAATATCGTCGTCGAAAAACAGCCGAAATGCCTCGCAACCCTCAGTGTGGAGGTCCCTTCCTCCGATGTCGCGGCGAAGCGTGAATCCATCGCCTCAACGTATGCGTCACAGGCGAAAATCCCAGGCTTCCGCCCGGGCAAGGCTCCGAAGAAGGTCATTGAAAAGCGCTTCGGCAAACAGATTTCCGAAGAACTGCGCGATTCGCTTTTCGGCGACGCCTGCGACCAAGCCCTGGAGAAGGAAAATCTCAAGGTGCTCGATTTCGGCTTTCCGGACAATCTCAACGAACGCCCGGACGGATCGATCGCTTTCGAAACCAAGATGATCCTTGCGCCGGAATTCACTCTTCCGGAATACAAAGGCATCGAGGTGAAGGCTCCGTCGGCAGAGATCACGGAGGAGGAGCTCGATGCGCAGCTTGAGAATTTACGCGAACGCCTTGCCGAATTTGAGGACATTGCCGACCGTCCTTTGCAGAATGAGGATATCGCGGTTGTGGACTTCACCACCACGGTGGATGGCAAACCGCTGACGGATGTGATCGGTGAAAAAGGAAACTATCTTGCGAAGCGCGAGAACCACTGGCTTCCGATCAAGGAGGGCGCGTTTCTCCCCGGCTACGCCGAGCAGCTCGTGGGTCTCAACGAAGGCGACAAGAAGGATGTCACGATCACTCTGGACGACGAGTTTCCATTTGAGGAACTACGCGGCAAGGAAATGACTCTGCATACCTCGATCGAGGGCATCAAGGAGGCGAAGCTACCCGGACATCGACGATGCGTTCGCAGAGAAGCTGGTTCCCGGGAAAACCCTTGAGGAAATCAAAGCCATGCTTCGCGAAAACATGGGTGTCGAAAAGCTCAAGCAGATCAATGAGTTCAAGGTGAACCAAATCGTCGAGCACCTGAATCAGGCCGTAAGTTTCGATCTCCCCGACGATATCGTCCAACGCGAGACACAGAACCAGGCCAACGCGCTGGTAGAGGAAGGGAGCAAAAAGGGTGCGTCCGACGAGGACATGCTCCAGAAGCAGGAAGAAATCTTCACCGTGGCCACCCAGCGCGCCAATACGAACCTCCGGACGAATTTCCTCATGCAGGAGATCGCCGCCGCCGAAAAAATCTCAGTATCCGATGGCGATCTGCTCCAGCACATCCAAAGAATCGCCGAGCAACGCAAGGAGCCGATCAAAAAAGTGATCAAGGATTTGCAGAAAAACCGTCAGATCCAGTCCATCCGGAATTCGATGCTGATCGGGCAGACGATTGACTTCCTTTTGGAACACGCGAAGGTCACGGAGGTTTCCGCTGAGGAACTCGAAGAAACCCCTGCAGACTAACACATGAATCTTTTCCCACCCTCCAATGGTCCGGCGGCACAATCGCCGAAAAACAATTACTACGTCCCGGTAGTCATCGAATCCGATGCGCGCGGCGAGCGGTCGTTCGATATCTACTCGCGCCTGCTGAAGGATCGCATCATTTTCATTGGAACGGCTATCGATGATGGAGTCGCGAACTCGGTCATCGCCCAGCTTCTATTTCTCCAAATGCAGGATCCGAAGAAGGACATCCATATCTACATCAACAGTCCCGGTGGCTCGGTCACCGCCGGCCTGGCCATGTATGACACCATGCAGTTCCTTACTTGCGATGTGAATACCTACTGCATCGGCATCTGTGCTTCCATGGGCTCCGTCCTCCTCACTGCCGGGACAAAAGGAAAACGCTTCTGCCTGCCGAACTCCCACGTGATGATCCATCAGGTCTCCGGTGGGGCACAGGGCACCGCATCCGATGTGGAGCGGACGATCGGCTTCATGTTCAATCTGAAAAAGCGGTTGAATGGAATCCTTGCCGAGCACACCGGCAAGACGATCGAGGAAGTTGAAAACGATTCCGACCGCGACAACTACATGACTGCGGAGGAATCCGTCGCCTACGGTCTCGTAGACAAGGTGCTGGAATCCCGCAAACAGCTCCCTGACGCCGTCCGCCCGGAGATTGAAAAAACCGATTGACCGGAGCTTCTTGGTTGGAGTTTGGAAATTAAAGTTTAAAGATTAGAAATGGCCCGCGCTTCCAATCTCACCATGTGTTCTTTCTGTGGAAAGAGCCACTCCGAGGTAAAGAAACTCATCGCCGGACCCGGCGTTTACATTTGCAACGAATGCGTCGACGTCTGCTCGAACATTTTGATCAAAGAGCTGAATCCACCTGCGGAAAAGTCTTCCAAAAAGGGTAAGTCAAAGTCTCTTGGAAAATCTGATGTCCCAACACCCGCGGAGCTTCTTGCCGAGCTGGACAGCTATGTGATCGGCCAGGAAACCGCCAAGCGTGTCCTCGCCGTCGCCGGTTTACAATCACTACCTCCGGCTCAACCAGAACGAGACACCGCTCGATGAAGAGTTCAAGGACGTGGAGATCGAGAAGTCCAACGTGCTTCTCCTGGGATCAACCGGATCAGGAAAAACTCTTCTTGCGCGCACTCTGGCCCGAGTTCTCGACGTCCCCTTCTGTATCGTTGATGCCACCACACTTACCGAGGCCGGCTACGTGGGCGAGGACGTGGAAAACATAGTCCTCCGTCTTCTTCAGGCAGCTGACTTCGATGTCGAGCGCGCCGAGCGCGGCATCATATATGTTGATGAGATCGATAAGATCGGGCGAAAGACCGAAAACGTCTCCATCACCCGTGACGTGTCCGGGGAAGGCGTCCAGCAGGCGCTTCTCAAGATCCTGGAAGGCAGCGTTTGCAACGTGCCCCCACAAGGCGGACGCAAGCACCCACAGCAGGAATACATCCAGGTAAACACCGAGAAAATCCTCTTCGTGTGCGGCGGCGCATTCGTCGGCCTTGAGGATATTGTGAAGCGCCGCCTCGGCAGCAAAACCCTGGGATTCCACAGCGACAACAGGCCAAACGAGGAAGATGAAAAAACCTCGAAGATCTTGGAAAAAGTGCTCCCGGAGGATCTTCTCCACTTTGGGCTAATTCCGGAATTCATCGGTCGACTCCCGGTCATTTCCTCACTTCGCAAACTTACCGAGGACGAGCTGGTTCAGATTCTCACCGAGCCGAAGAACGCGCTGGTTAAGCAATATTCGAAGCAACTGGCATTGAACAATGTCAAGCTCCGCATAACCCGGGACGCACTTCGCGCCATGGCCCACATGGCCGTGGAACGCGGCACCGGTGCACGGGCTCTCCGTTCGATTTTCGAAAAACTGATGCTCGACGTGATGTTCGATGTGCCGTCACGCGGCGACATTGAGGGCGTCACCATCAATCGTCAGGTTGTGGAGGGTAAAAAATCCCCGTCGTTGCGCCGCCGAAAGCCGGACGCCGATGCGGACGCCGCATAAGCCGGGAGCCGATTGCTTTTCCCAGCTCAGGCAATGAGGTCTTTTTGCCCCGCGTTCTGACAACCATCAGGAGGCCGACCGGAACGGCCAGAGCGAGCGGGCGGATTTTTGTGGAAAACTTTCGGGAAATTTCCCAAACAAAACCACAATCCGGTGTCGCCAACAAAACCGACAGCCGTTATTCAACTCCCAACCCATGATTGAAGTCGCAAAGCTTACAAAACGATTCGGCAGCAAGCTCGCCGTGGACAACCTCTCGTTCACCGTCGAAAAAGGAGAGGTTCTGGGGTTTCTTGGGCCGAACGGAGCCGGTAAATCCACTACCATGAGAATGGTCACAGGATTCATTCCACCAACATCCGGCGACGCACGGATTTGTGGCATCTCGATAACCGAGGACCCTTCAGCGGCGAAAAGAAAAATCGGATACCTTCCGGAATCGGCACCTCTTTACAATGAAATGACCGTGATAGGCTTTCTGAAATTCTGCGCCGCAATCAGAGGCCTTGTTGGCATCGAAAAGAGCGAAGCGGTCGAGCGCTCCATCGAAACGTGTTTCCTTACAACCGTCGCGCACCAATCAATCGACACACTTTCAAAGGGCTACCGACACCGGACCTGCCTCGCGCAATCACTCCTTCACGATCCCGAAGTCCTGATCCTCGACGAGCCAACGGACGGACTTGATCCCAACCAGAAGCACGAAGTCCGCCAGCTCATCAAACGTCTTGGCGAGACAAAGGCCATTCTGTTTTCCACACATATCCTGGAAGAGGTCGAGGCCGCGTGCACACGCGCAGTGATCGCAGACCGGGGCGCGATTGTCGCCGATGGCACACCTGCGGAGCTCATCGCCCAATCCGGGACAGGCTCGCTGACCGACCTTTTCCGAAAGGTCACCACAACTGACACAGCAGCGTAAATCCTTTAGCACGGCCACACCTAGTTCCTGACCATGACTTCCCTCACCATCTACAACCGCGAGCTCAAATCCTATTTTTCGCAGCCGACCGCCTACGCGATCATCGTCATCTTTTTGATTCTTTCCCTTGGTTTCACATTTACCTTCGGAAATTTCATGAGAGTCGGAGACGCGTCTCTGGAATACTCGTTTTTCTTTTGGCATCCATGGCTTTACATGCTCATCGCCCCAGCGGTCGGGATGAAACTTTGGGCGGATGAGCAACGCACTGGCACGATCGAGTTGCTTGGCACCTTTCCCGTCTCCACATGGTCGGCCATCGTCGGCAAATTTTTTGCAGCTTCCACGGTCACCCTGGTCGCACTGATTGCTCACATTTCCCATCGTCATTACGGTGAACTATCTCGGCAGCCCAGACAATGGAGCGATAATCTCAGGCTACATTGGATCGTTTCTTGTCTGTTGCACTTTCCTTGGCGATCACGATGCTTGTCTCCGCCTGCACGCGCGATCAGGTGGTCTGCCTCATCGTTTCGGTCACCATATGCACCATCATGGTTCTTTGCGGCTATGATGATTTCACGCGGGAGCTGGCCAAAGCCACCTCATCCTCTACGGTCGAAGCCATCGTATCCTTCGGGGTCTGGGACCACTTCAGCTCCCTCAACCGCGGCCTTTTCCGCCTACAGGACTTCGTTTGGTTCGCCAGCTTCATCGGCCTTTGTCTCCTCGGCACATCCACGATCCTCAATGCGAAGCGTGCGTAACCGTTTCTCAATCGAAGTCCCGAAATCAGAATTTATCGTTTCATGAAAGCCCCTTTCACCCGCGCCGCACTTGGCATCGCCGCACTAGTCGCCATCGCCATCCTGGCAAACTGGCTGGTCTCTCTTACCGCATTTGGAAATCGAGGCGCCGACTTCACGGAAAACAAAATCCACACACTTTCGGACGGCACCAAGTCAATCCTTGGCGAGCTGGATACACCGGTCACGATACGCTACTATGCGTCCCGTAATACCGACTACATGCCGGAACAGCTAAAGCTGCACATCAAGCGTGTCGACGATCTTCTCAAGGAGTATGCGAACCTCGCCGACGGTAAGCTGCGCGTGGAGAACCTGGATCCCGAGCCCGACACGGATGCGGAGGACTCCGCAAATCTGGACGGCCTCAGCGGTCAGAACATTAACGGAGACAATCTCTACCTTGGCATGGCTGTCTCCGCACTCGACAAGAAGGTAGTGCTTCCGTTTCTCAACCCGGCGGAGGAAACGATGCTCGAATACCAGATCTCCAAAGCGATTGCGGAAGTCACCACTCCGGTCAAACCCGTCATCGGGATAATGTCAGCTCTCGATCTTGCGGGTCAGCCGGCGATGATGCCCGGCCAACAGTCCCAACAGGCATGGGTCATTTATCAGCAGCTTCAACAGAGCTTCGACCTGAAAGACCTTGGCATGGCTCCTGAGAAAATCGATGCGAATGAGATCAAGGTCCTCCTTCTTTTCCATCCGGCTGAGATCACGCCGGAAACTGAATATCTGGTCGACCAATACCTGCTTAGCGGTGGAACCGTCGTCGCGTGTCTCGACCCCTTTTCCGTCTCCGCACAGATGCTTGGCGGCCAGCCGAATCCCATGACCGGCCAACCCGGCGGTTCTCCAACAACTTCCACCCTGCCGACGCTGCTCCCTTCCTGGGGGATCGATTTCAACTCCACAGAGGTTCTCGCGGATCCTGTTTATGCAACGGTGCTTGGAGGGGATCGCAAAGGCATTGCGGTCCTTAGCATCCCGCAAAGCGCGATGCCGCAGAAGGACAACATCGTCACGAAAGGCATCGAATCCGTCACATTTTATCTTCCAGGCGCTTTCAAAAAACTCGGCACGGGCGGTGTTTCGGCCAATTCCCTGATGCGTTCATCCACCAGTGCGGGCTTCGTTGATGCCGTCAAAGCCTCTCGTCTCGATCCCTCCCTGGATACCTCGGTGAAATCTCTAGGGTCTCCTCTGGATCTTGTCACCCATCTCTCCGGAAACTTCAAAACCGCGTTCCCGGAAGGTAGGCCGGGTGCGGACCAGCCTGCTGAGGACACAGGAGAGAAACCTGATGAACGAGGAATCCATCAAGGAATCTTCGAAGGCTGGCAATGTGTTCCTTGTCGCCGATATCGACGCTTTCTACGACCGCTTCGCATACAGCGTGCAAAACTTCGGCGGCATGCAGATGGCCACCCCGTCCAACGGCAACGCGGCATTTCTCATGAACCTCCTCGATCAGGCTACCGGCTCCAAATATCTCATCGGATCCCGGTCTCGTGCCGCAACCCGCCGGCCTTTCACGGTGGTCCAGGAGATGGAAGCGGAGTTCGAAAAGAACGTTGGCGGAAAAATCGATGAATTCCAGCAGAAGCAGGAGGAAGCGCAAATCAAGCTTCAGGAGCTGCAGGCGCAAAAGTCGCAAGGTAGCGAGCTATATCTCTCGCCGGAGCAGGAGGCGGAGATCCGAAAGCTTCGCGAACAACAGGTGGAATACTCCCGTCTCGTCCGTAGTCAGGAAAAAGATCTGCGCCGCCAGAAGGACAAGCTCGCCGGAAACATCACATTGCTGAATGTCGCAGTGATGCCCCTGCTGGTGATTATCTTTGGCTTTGCCCTCTTCCTGAAGCGTCGCTCATCCACCCGCGCCCGTTAGAGCCCTCACACCTCGATCATTTTCCCCAGACCCATGAAATCCCGAACTGTTATCATTCTTTGGACCATTGCTGTCGCACTCGGCGTTACCATCGCTTTCGTAAAACACACGCAGGACGCTGGCCAGGAGCAATCCACCGAACGCTCTCCGGGTGAGACGCTCCTGGAGGATTTTCCCGCCGAAAAAGTTTCAAGCATCGAAATATCCGATGCCGATAGCACAGTCACGTTGATCGAAAAAGACGGGACATGGACTGTCTCGGAGCGCGATGCGTTTCCAGCGAACACGCGCAACATCAATGATTTGTTACGAACCCTTGCCGATCTGAAGGTCACTCAGGGAATCGAAGCAGGTAAGTCTTTCGCCCCTCGCTTCGGTATGGACGAAAAATCCTCGGACAGCGCCGAAAGAGGGATCACAGCCGTATTCAAGGATAGCTCCGATAAGGCGGTGGCTACCTTGTCTTTTGGAAAGAACCTTGATGCGGCTTCGTCACAATCAGCCTTCGGGGGCGGCGCGACAGGCCGCTATGTCCGGAATCACTCGGACGAATCCGGTTTCTACGCGGTTTCGGAGGTGTTTGGCATCCTTTCCGCCGATCCGAAAAGCTGGCTGGATGACGAGTTCATCAAGGTTGAGAAAATAAAGACCGTTTCTTTAAGCAAGCCCGGAACCACTGACGAAGAATGGACGCTGACACGCGAGAATGAGACTGGCGATTTCGCCTTCGTCGAAGCGTTTCCTGGCGTCAAAGTCGATCAAGATGTCGCCGGGCAATTGAAGAGCCTGTTTTCCTATGCGCGATTTGATGACGTGGTTCCTGCCTCCGAAGTTGAGAAACGCGAAACGCCGGACATGCTACAGACCGCAACGATCACCACGTTTGAAGGCCTGGAATATACGGTTAGGATCCAACCCGCAAAACAGGAGGACGGTGCCGAAGAAACCGCAGCAAAAACCTACCTGATGACGGTGGCGGTTTCCGCCGAACTTCCCACGGAGCGTAAGAAGCCTGCTGAAGAAACCGAAGAAGAAGCAAAGCTGGCTGATGATGCGTTCGCGGAAAGACTTTCCGCTCTGGAAAATGCCATGGCAAAAACCAAAGAGTTGGAAGGGCGCACGTTTGAGGTAAGTAATTTCACCGTCGATGCCCTATTGAAAGACAGAACCGAACTGATGTTGAAGACACCAGCTCCGGAACCGTCCGCTCCGACTCCATCTTCCGGCGGCAGCGCATTCACCCAGCCCATCGAGATTCCGGCACAGCCAGCTCCCGACGTTTCTGAACCCGACAAAATTGAGCCGGAGACCTCGGAGATCGAAGATTCCGGATCTGAATCTCCCGCAAGCCCGTCACAGGAGGAGGAACTTCCTGAGATGCCTGAGCCGGAACTTCCCGAACAAGAATAGACGATCTCGCTGCTTGGATTTCTCATTATTCAGCCTGGGCTTGTTCATTTGAAGAATGCCCGGCTCTGGCGGCCGTCCGACGGCAGTAAATTCCATCTATCGGCGGAAAACCTTTTGTGTGGAGAACGACACGGGAGGAAAATTTCATTGTCGGAATCGAGCCGACGAATTCCGTGTCGGCAATGAGCCTGCCTAAGAAACTCTTACGTTCTAAAAAAATCTCGCAAATTCTGCTACCAGCAGCTTCGATACCCGCCCCGTGACCAAACACCGCACCGACGACCTCCGCATCTCCGGCATCAATCCGCTTATTTCCCCCGCGGTTCTCGCCTATTACCTGCCCATCAACGAGCAGGCAGCCTCTGTGGTGCACAATGCGCGGACCGAGGCCGATGCCATTCTCAATCTTGAAGACGACCGGTTGCTCGCCATCGTCGGACCTTGCTCAATCCACGATCCGGAAGCCGCGCTCGAGTATGCGGAAAAGTTGAAGAAGGAAGCGGATCGACTTGAGAAAGATCTTTGTATCATCATGCGGGTTTATTTTGAAAAGCCCCGGACGACGGTCGGCTGGAAAGGCCTCATCAACGATCCGAATCTCGACGATTCTTTCGATATCAACCGCGGCCTGAGAGTTGCCCGCAAACTCCTTCTGGACCTTGCCACAATGGGTGTCTCTGCAGGCACCGAGTTTCTGGACACCATTTCACCGCAGTATTACGCCGACCTCATCGCTTGGGGCGCCATTGGCGCGCGGACGACCGAGTCACAGATCCACCGCGAACTCGCCTCCGGTTTATCAATGCCAGTCGGTTTTAAAAATGGAACGGGCGGATCAATCCAGATTGCCCTTGATGCGATTCAGTCCGCTTCACGGCCACATCATTTTCTCTCCGTCACCAAACAGGGCGTCTCTGCCATCGTATCGACTGCCGGGAATCCATCCTGCCATCTCATTCTCCGGGGAGGGAAATCAGGACCGAACTATGATGCGGAGTCGGTTGCTTCCGTTGAGAAAATGCTCACTGAACAGGGGCTCCCCCATTCATTGATGATTGATTGTTCTCACGGGAATTCGAACAAAGACTTCCGTAACCAGCCGCTCGTAGCCAATGCACTCGCGAATCAGATAGCAGGAGGATCAAAGTCCATTACCTCCGTGATGATTGAGTCGAATCTTGTGGAGGGAAATCAGAAGCTCAACGCCGATCTGTCCAAGCTCACCCGTGGCCAGTCCGTCACCGACGCATGCCTCAACTGGGATGATACTGTCAAAGTCCTGGATACTCTTGCGGAGGCGGTCAGAAAGCGCAGAGGGTGATTATCGATCGCCCTTCGGCATTTGAAAGAAAGCGTCCATTTCTTCGGCACTCCGCGTGTTTAGGACGTCCTCCCGGCGCAGCCAGCCTTTCCTCGCGACCCGCACCCCCACGCCCACGTGATGGATTCGCGCCCTTGAATGTGCGTCCGGATTGATTGAACAAAGGACCCCTTTGTCGCGGGCCCGCTTCCACCACCGCCAGTCCATGTCCATACGCAAAGGACTGCAGTTCAGCTCGATCACTGTCCGCGTCGCCGCCGCGCAATCGATGATCCTCGCATGATCCACCGGGTAACCCTCTCTTCTTAAAAGCAGCCGTCCGGTTACATGACCCAACATGGTAACATGCTCGTTCTCCATTGCGCGGCATATCCTTTCCGTCATCGTCGCTTCGTCGAGCTTCCCAAAGTTGTGAACCGATGCCACCGCAAAATCCAGATGCTCCAACACATCGTCGGAGAAATCGAGCGAACCATCCATGAGGATGTCCACTTCGGATCCCGCGAATATGCGAAACCCTCCCAGGGTTTTCTCCAGATTGCGTATCGTCTCCACCTGTTTCAAAAGCCTTTCGGAATCAAGACCACCTGCGTAGGCCGATGACTTCGAGTGATCGGAAATTCCGAGATACTGCAGTCCGAGATCCATTGCCTCTTCCACCATCCCTTCCAATGAATCGCGCCCATCGGATTCCGTGGTGTGGTTGTGAAACGTTCCTCGAAGGTTCATCAACTCGACAAGCCTGGGCAGGCTCTTCTCAGCCGCAGCCTCTATCTCCCCCCTGTTTTCACGCAATTCCGGCTCGATATACTGGAGGCCTAGTAGACGGTAGATATCCTTCTCTTCCTCCACTCCAAGCGGAGGTTCCATACCTTCCGCAACGCTGAAACCATACTCGTTCATCGACCACCCTTTCTTTAGAGCCAGTGAACGTAGGGCGACGTTGTGCTCTTTGGAGCCTGTGAAATATTGAAGAGCGAATGGGAACTCGGAATTTTTCACCGCACGCAGGTCACAATAGATACCGTTTTTAAGACGGACCGATGCTTTCGTTTCACCGCATGCGATCACGGCCTCCACCTGCGGGAGGGTCGTGAAATCCTCACAAACCAGCGCACCTTCTTTGGTTGCCACCAAAAAATCGAGATCACCCACTGTTTCTTTGGCGCGCCGGTAGGAGCCCGCGACGGCCACCTGCGAAATCTCCGGATGCAACCGCAAGGTCTCAAGCATTCCTTCCACAAGATTTCCGATACTTCCCAGAGTGAATCGATCCGCATACGTTTCATTCGCCGCGATTGCTTCTAAAATCTTGTCCTGCGTTTTTTTTCCGAATCCGGAAAGTCCTGCGACCTTTCCCTCATCGCATGCCGCCTTGAGTTTCTCCAGGGAATCGATTCCCAGGGCGTCATACATTGCCTTGATCTTCTTTGGCCCCAAGCCTTGCACATCAAATAGTTCGAAAACCGTCTCAGGAAACTCGTTCTTGAGATCTTCATAAAACGCGAGACTACCTGTATTCGCCATCTCGCCCAGCTTGTCGCGCAACGCTTCGCCTATGCCTTTCACGCCCTTTAGTCCGTCGTTCTTCGCCAACTCCACCACATCCTCTTCCATCGAAAGCACGATCTCCGCCCCCTGCCGATACGCCCGGACCTTGAACGGGTTTTCCCCTTTCAGCTCCAGTAGCAGCGCGATTTTCTCCAGCGTCTCTGCCATTTCCTCCCGGTTCATAATTCGGTAAATATGTCCGCCTCCCATCGGACGCGCAAGGCGGAGTCGGGACATTCCCGGTCAGCAATCAGGGGGCGTGCTTGAGGTTTAGCAACCACATGACAGGCAGGGCAAGTAAAGGCGAGAGAAGCAGACCACCGCGAGCAGAATCCGCAGACCATCCAGGTTCATTGAAGACATCCGCGAATACCGTTTGAACCTGGAAATGATCCGGTTTTCCGTCGTGCAAATTACTTCACCTAGATCGTCTGGGCTGGAAGCATGCTTTCGCCCCTTTGATAATGAGACACTGAAGTTCTCTATGGGCTCGAACCGTTGCCTCTAGTTCCCTGTAGCGAGCTTTGTTTTTTGTTGTCTAGTTTGCCCTTGCGGGCGTTTCGGAGCGTGCGGTAGAAGCGCCCCGGGTTCGCCGCTCCCTCCGCTTTGTAGATTCCCTCACGATTCATTGCTCCTAGAACCGTTTTCAGCCTTCGTATCTCCTGCTCTCGACACGATGGATTCCCGGATTGCCGGCTTCAAGCGCCTTTCTTCGGATGCCTGCGACTCCTAGGTCCGTTCCGGTAATTCTTTGTGCGATGATCTCGCCACTTCGTTTCCGCCGGATCTCCCGGGCTTCCTTCGCGGTTCGTGCTTCTGGACTCTTGGTCGCGATGCAGGTCCGTCTTCCTCATATTCTGGTCGGTGACCACGGATGGACCTCGAGGACGCCTAGCTCGCTCGTTGCCCTTGTTCACGTTCCCCATGCGATTTTCCAGATCGACCGCCGATCAATCCACCATACTCCAGCATGCGTTCCTCGGCCGGTTTATCTTGTTCGAACGCTCTGTGCCGGATGACAGGTCTCCCGTCCGGTTCGGCTCGACTGCCACTTCCGCAGGCTGCGGTCGACGCTCGCTCGGCTTAATCTCGACTGGTCGATGTTGCTCTCGCATTCCAGACGGCGTCAGAGAGGTCACGGCCGCCTGCTACCAAGAATCCGGCAGGCCATCCCCACCGGCAGCATAATTGCGAACGATCCACCAATACCGTTTGAACATGGCTAATGTATCTTGGTTTCCAGCCGCTGGAAAATTCGTTTCTCCGTGGATACTTCAAGGCGGCGACTTGGTAGCATGCCCCCCATGTTGTCACAATCCTTTCCTCGCCAAGTTGACATTCCCGACGCAGAATTGTTCGCCATGGACATCACCTCCCTCGATCTGACCAAAGATTTTCCCCGCAGCCCCCGTGACATTTCCATCGCCGGGTATGTTGTCGCCGCCCGGTGCGTGGACAAGTGCCGTGCGGTTCTCGCGGAGACAAACGGCGAATATCATTCGGGCTGCCCACTGGACGAATACTGGCTGGACTTTGCAGGCATCAAATATTCCGCCTTTCGCAAGTTCATTGCCACTGGCGCGGATGATGAGGCAGTCTCCGAATGGGTTAGGAAAAAAGCCAAGCAGAAGTCCCGCAATGCGGTGATCCGGTGGAACAATAAAATGCGCGACACTCAGATCAGCGCGATGCCCATGAAGTTGCAGAAGTTTCTGGAGGATTACATCTTGCACAACCTTCCGGAAAACAAACCTCCTTATGTATGGTTCGACGTCTATGATATCGAAGAAAAGCGCATTTAGGCCAAAGATTCACCTCCGTTAGGTGCCAAAACCTCCTTCGATTCTCAACGACCCCAAGCTCGATCTGTAAGTGCTGTAGAAACATACGAACTTTTTTTCGTGTTTTTTCTTGCGTATATTTTAAAAGTGGAGAATCTCCGCCCTAGATGAATCTTCTAGCGGAAAATCTTATCTCACCGGTGGTCCTATGTTTCGCGCTTGGCATTGTGGCCCGGTGGATCAAAAGCGATCTTTCAATTCCCGAACCGATCTATCAGGGGCTGTCGATCTACCTACTTCTGGCAATAGGGCTGAAGGGAGGAAAAGCGCTGGCGACAACGCCTTTCTCCGAGATGCTGCTGCCTGCGGTTGTCACTTTTGCACTGGGTTGTGTGACCGCGGTGTCCGCTTTTTACCTCATTAAGAACTTCGGGAAATTAAACCGGGAAAACGCAGCGGCGGTCGCAGCCCATTATGGCTCCGTTTCCGTAGTCACCTTTTTAGCGGCGACAGAAGCGGTCAAGCGTTCCGGAATGCCTTACGAGGGTTACCTTCCCGCACTTGTGGCTCTACTTGAAGTCCCCGGCATCATCGTCGCCTTACTCTTCGCAAGCAGCTCCGGTAGCAACAGCGGAGGCGGATGGAAAAAAGCTCTTCATGAGGTTGTCACCGGAAAAAGCATCGTCCTTCTTGTAGGCGGCCTTGTCATCGGAGGAGTCTGCGGGCCTGCGAAACTCGCGGATGTGGAGCCTTTCTTCATCACCGCATTCAAAGGAGCTCTCTGCATATTTCTCCTTGAGCTTGGTCTGATCGCTGGGAAAAGACTGGCGGATGTCGGCAAAGCAGGTTGGAGGCTGATTGCTCTCGGCTGTTTTCTCCCTGTTTTCCATGGCGCCCTCGGCGTGGCCGGAGCCATTCTCGCAGGAATGACCCCCGGTGGGGCGGCGATTTTCGGGGCCATGGTAGGTAGCGCATCTTACATCGCAGCCCCTGCCGCTGTTCGGATCGCCCTGCCTCAGGCAAACCCAGGCTACTATCTGACTCTCGCCCTGGGCGTTACTTTCCCTTTCAATCTCGCAATCGGCATACCCTTGCTCCAAAAAATCGCAAACTCCCTCCACTCATGGCTATGAAAACCAACCTCAAAAAAGTGACAATCATCGCAGAGCGCCTACTCAGAGACGATCTGATTACTCTGATCAAAGATCACGGCGCAACCGGGTGGACGGTCACCGCTGTGGAGGGCGAAGGCTCACGGGGAAACCGCACCTCTGACTTCGAAGGTCGAAATGCCCAGATCGATACCATCGTCTCCATTGCTTCTGCGGAAGCCATTATGGATCAGATTGCCGAGAAGTATTTTGCCAACTGGGCGATCATTATTTACTCAACCGATGTCGAGGTAATGCGGGGTGACAAATACGTCCGCTGAAACGGAAGCGAGGCACGAGACCAACTACTTCTTGCTGACGCGTTTCACCTCGCGTGATTTACCGCCTTCTTCAACGATGGTGAAGACACCTCCCGTGCGGTCGGCAAGCTCATACATCGCCTCTTCCGCTCTCGGTTCCATCAGCGCGATTGAGTTCACGACGATGCCCTTCGATTTTGCCTTCGAGGCGAGGCTACGGGTGATGTCCATCGTGTCCCGACCTCCCATCAGACCATCGGTCATGAAAAAGATGATCTGTGGTGCGGGATCCATACCAAAAGCCATTTCCAAGGGGTTGGTCCAGTCCGTTCCCCATGCAAGAACGGATTTTTCGATAATCTCTTTGGATTCTCTGAGGTTTTTCCCGGAAACATCCAGCCACTCGACCTCTTGCCTCTTCCCTTTTGGTCCCCACATGCCTGCTCCTTTACCTTCCCAATCGTATTTGTGACCGCCAGAGCCTGTTACGACTCCCTTGCCCTTTTGCTTCTCAACATCGACCTCGCTCCCGGCAACCCATGCCGGACCCGAGAAGAAAATCATCTGATACTTTGTTCCCGGGGCGAGACCACCGACAGACTTCGTAAGTTCGTTGCGCATGAGCTCGTCCTTTTCCCCCCTCATGGATGCGGAATAATCGATCACGTATGCGATTCTTTCCGCAGTCACGCTCTGATTGAAAAAGCTGGCACCACCTCCCTTGCTAAAATCATCTGCCTCACCCCAGCCTCCACCAAAGCCGTCCCCATCGCCAAATTCCACAGCCGGATCGTCTGCCATGACCTCGGGGACCGGGATTGATAGCGCCGACGGCGATGTCGAAGCGATAACCGGTGCCTGTGTGCTTGAAGGGGCGCTGGGTTTCCGCTGCACCTTTGTGTTTACCTTTTTCGATTCCTGCTGGGACTCTTCCTGAGCGGATGCGGAGTAGGTCACAATCGTAGGATTCTCTTTCGCTAAATTTGGAAGAAGAAAAACACCCAAGGTTACCATAATCAGTGCAATAACCATCCCCGCCATTAGAAACGAGGTGATGGTAGAATTCCGTTTCTGGCGTGCCAGGCGCTCTTGTGCTTCCTGGCTGATTTGTGCGTGGATACTCATGGTTTTTTGGTCGTTGCGGGTTGGAGGAAGTTATACTGCGCTTGAGGCCAGTCAACATTTCCGACCGTTCATTGTTAATACGTGCGAAAGTAGGAACAACTTAGAAAAAAGTTCAAACCAGTCGGTTTTTCATCCCGTCCATCCAAAGCCTTCCGACAATATCCTCCTGGGCTGTCTCCATTTTCGAACGTTCGGCATCCTCCGTGTCTTCGTGCCCTGCCAAGTGAAGCAGACCATGAACAAAATACCGAAGCAGCTCCCTACCTAGCGGCTCACCATATTCCGCAGCCTGCCGTTTCGCAACCTCCGCACCGATAACAATTTCCCCGTGATGAAAGGTGATCACATCCGTCGGACCCTCGATTTCCATGAAATCCAAGTGCACCCGTCCGCTGGTTTCGTCATCGACGATCGCAATTTCCAAGGTCGCTAGGTTGTGGAGCGGACTGTCAGCTTCGGCTGCGGCTTCAAGAGCCAGGCCTGCCGCCTTTTCGCCGATCTCCTCCAGCGCGGTCATCCAGGCAAGCGGAAGCTCGATCTCGTCCTGATGATTTCCAATGATGACTTCGAGTGACATGGCTTCCCCAAGGGTTCTCTATTCACTGGTCTCTGCCGTCGCGGTGAGTCGCCCGGTCTGTGCCCGAGGATCGCGGCTAAGGTCGGAGGCGCCCTTCGAAGTGGTCCTTTCCTCCGGTTTCTGATAATCAATACGGCTGTGGAGCATGCTGCGCAGTGTTTTGGCGAAACTTTCCTTCACCAGTGCGAGTTCCCTAAGTGTGAGAGGACATCCGTCCAGCTGGCCGTCATTGATTTTGGCGCGGACGAGTTCCTCGACCAGCGCCCGGATTTTGGCAGGGGTCGGCTTACGGAGGGTCCGGGAGGCGCTTTCGATCGTATCGGCGAGACAGATAATTCCGCTTTCCCTTGTGCTCGGGCGCGGCCCCGGATAGCGAAAGTTTTTTTCCTCCACTTTGGGCAAGTCCTCTGGATTCTCGAGGCGGCGATCCACTTTCTCCATCTCCGCCTTCTTCTGCTCCTGAGCTTTTCGATAAAAGAAATATACAAGAGAGTCCCCGTGATGTTCCTGAATTACTTCGATGATCCGAGGGTTCAGTTTGTGTTTCACGGCCATATCCACACCGTCCTTCACATGCGCCGTGATGATCAGCGCACTCATCGTCGGGGTCAGGGAATCATGCGGGTTTTCCCCTCCGTCATGCTGATTCTCGATAAAATACCCGGGTTTCTTGAGTTTCCCGACATCATGGAAGTAGGCACATACCCGGCACATGGAGGCGTTCGCGCCGATTTTTTCCGCAGCCGCTTCCGAAAGGGCCGCGACGACCAAACTATGGTGGAAGGTCCCCGGCGCTTCCAGTTGCATCTCCTTGAGGAGCTTATGGTTCAGGTCGGTCAGTTCCAGCCAACTGATGTCCGTCGTCAGCTGAAAGGCACCCTCGAACATGGGCAGAAAACCGCTGATAAGCATCGCCGTGGCAAGCGCTGTTGCGAACGCAATGCCGCTTCCGGTGCCAAGAATCTGAAGGCGGCCCATCGATCCCGGCCCTCCGAAAACGCCTAGCGCATCAAGTTTTCCAAGCACCAGGGCAAGGATCACCATCACGATGCCCACGTAAATTCCAGCACGAATCAATTTGATACGCTTTCTTACCTGATCGGTGCAGAGGACGGCCGTCATACCCGCCACAAGGCTAACGATCATATAATTCATCACGTCATTCGCCGGCACCAGCAAGCTGCCGATCAGGCTGACATACACTGCGGAAAAACTGCCGACCGTCCTCCCCAGTAGCACCCCGTGGAGCATGGGAGCAAGGGCACATGGCACAAAAAGGTAGCGGTATGTCTCCTGGATGCTTCCCGCATCCGCCAGCACCATCACCAAACGAACGACCAACAGGTGCCCGATTAGACCGCCCAGGACCAGAATCACCCGGCTGTTGCGGCGGCAGACCTGCTGGTGTCCGACGTGGAACATAGCCAGGGCCGTCAGAGCCAGAGCGAAGCCGTAGAGCATTCCCTTGAACGGATCTTCGGCAAACGTCGCCGCCGGTGATGCCTTGAGAACCAAAACCGCCGAACACACGGCGAAAGCTGCATAAAGGGCCAGCTTGACGAACTGGCTGTCCTCCAAAGTCCTTACGGTGGCGCTTTCACCATGGACCCGGCGTTTTTTCCCTGCGGAGAAACCCTTTTGAGCGAGTCGCCAGCGCTTGATAGTATCAAGAAATCCCAAAATGAAGTTCTTCGTTGTTTTCGGCCGGTCGTGCGGATGGCACCTCCGGGAGAGCGGGAAACTAGCGACTCGTCGAGTTCTTGGCAATGCGCATTTCAATTGACTCAAAATGGCGGAAAACTTCGAACATCTTTAATATCAGGCAAGTAACGCTATCGCGTAATAGGCAAGAAACCGGAACCGGGCCATGATTTCAAAGTCAGCGCGGGCTTCCGGCCAGAAACCGCGTTGCATATTCCCCCCAAAAGAAACAAGACGGCGGGTGCAAAGGAAAGCCTCCCTGCACCCGCCGTCGCATTTTCAAGTTGGCCGCGCCATTGACCTTTTTCGCGCCAGCGCGTATCCCCTCGCGCCCGTTCATGTCACTTTCCGCTTACGCAACCCCCTCCCCAGCTCTTGAAAAGGAGGTGAAACGCCGTCGTTCCTTCGCCATCATCTCCCATCCGGATGCTGGTAAAACAACGCTTACGGAGAAATTCCTCCTCTACGGCGGCGCACTGAACCTCGCCGGCTCGGTGACGGCCCGGAAAAACCAGCGCTCCACGACGTCCGACTGGATGGAGCTGGAAAAACAACGCGGGATCTCCGTTTCATCAACCGTCCTTCAGTTCGAATACAAGGACTGCGTGGTCAACATCCTCGACACACCGGGGCACAAAGACTTCTCCGAGGACACTTATCGCGTGTTAACGGCCGTTGATGCCGCCGTGATGGTGGTGGATGCGGGAAAAGGAATCGAAGCACAGACGCGGAAACTTTTCGAAGTCTGCCGGAGGCGGGGTGTTCCGATTTTCACTTTCATGAACAAGCTCGATCGTCCGGCCCGGCCGACGCTTGATCTCCTTGATGAGCTTGAGTCAGTCCTCGGGATTGCGGCTTTTCCGGTGAACTGGCCGTTGGGTGACGGCCCTCGCTTCAAAGGTGTTTACGACAGGGAAAACAAAAAGGTCCATCTCTTTGAGCGAACGGTGCACGGTTCCTTCCGAGCGCCTGTGAACGTCTCCGGCATCGAGGACCAGTCGGTCAAAGACACGGTGGATGAAATTACCTACGCTCAGGTTTGTGACGAACTTGAACTCCTCGAAGGCGCGGGTGCTGACTTTGACGTCGGGGAGGTCCTGGCCGGAAAGCTCACTCCGGTTTTCTTCGGCTCCGCCGCAAACAACTTCGGCGTGCAGTTGCTCTTGGACCGTTTCCTCGAACTGTCCCCACCACCCATTCCACGAAAAAGCGAGGACCATGCGATTAATCCGGCTTCGAAGGAATTTTCCGCCTTCGTTTTTAAAATTCAGGCGAACATGAATCCGAAGCACAGGGATCGCGTCGCCTTCATCAGGATCGTTTCGGGACAGTTCGAGCGGGATATGAACGTTTTCAATACCCGGACGGGCGAGAACGTCAGACTTGCAAACTCTCAGCGCCTCTTTGCTCGTGATCGCGAAACCGTCGATGATGCTTTCGCCGGGGACGTCGTCGGGCTGGTGGGAAACTACGATCTTCTCATCGGAGATACCCTCGCCACCTCCGCCGAGGTGAAGTTCGATGAAATTCCACGGTTCCCACCGGAGTGTTTCTCCTACCTGACCAACAAATCCACCGCGAAATACAAGCGCTTCCAATCCGGTCTTGAGCAGCTTTTGAAAGAAGGTGTCGCCTCTGAGTTCACTCCTCTTGAGGATACCGGAGTTTCCTCACGGGTGCTGCTAGGAGCGGTCGGACCCCTGCAGTTTGAGGTTCTTCAGCACCGGCTCGAGGGCGAATACGCAGCCGAGACCCGCGTCGAACCTGCCGATTGGACGATCGCCCGCTGGCTGAAACCCAACGATGGCGATCCTCTCGCCCCCGAGGCCCGACCCGCCCTCTCAATGGGAACTTCGCTAGCCCGAGATTCCAACGGCTGGCTCGTCGCCCTTTTCCCACACGACTGGGCCATGAAAACTTTCACGGAGAAGAACGAAGACTGGGTGATCTCTGAGCAGCCGTTTCCTCCTTTGTAGATCCCATTTTTGAAATTAAAATTGGAGCCCCTCGGGAATTATTGGGGCAGTGGTATCCTATACCTCGACACGGTATCGCATCACCTTGGCATCCACTTCGCGGCTCCAGGCATCGATGCCACCGTTTAAGCCGAAAGCGTTCTGAATGGAATGGCCCCTGAACCAGGCGACCTGATCGAGCACGTATTTTCCGGTGTGATCGTATAACACCACCAGCCCGCCCGGCTTCTGTTTGAAAATTTCCTCCTGAAGCTCCGGCGTAAAAAATCGCGCGCCTTCGATCTTCACCGCCTCGATATTCCTCCCGCGTCCGCACGTCCACGAACATCACATCCTCCATTGCAGCAACCTCACCGGGCTCCATCAGCATGGTCAGGTCATGTTTATGACTTTCCAAAAGATGCGCCATCACCTCTTCCGCGTCCAACTCCGCCCTCTCACATAGTTGCCCGACCGTTTCGGAATCATCGAATGCACAGCTCTGACAGCCACCGAGATGATATTTCGCAAACAGCGCCCTCCGCGCACCCGGCATCTCCGCCATCAGATCTCCCATTTTCGTTTCCGCAGTCATCCTTTTGAAAATCTCTTGGCTTTACCTCTTCTCGATCGCCACGATTGTCACGTCGTCAAGTTGGGGCCCGTCTCCCGTGAAATCACTCACCGCTCCCTGGACGCCATCCACAATTGCCTCCGCACCGATCGGTGCCGCATTACGAAAAACCTCCGCCAGGCGTTCCATTCCGAATTCTTCATCATGAGCGTTTAGAGCCTCCTTGACACCATCGGTAAACAGGAGAACGCAGTCCCCGGAATTGAGATGAAGGACTTCGTCTTTCGTCACCCGCTCGAAGACGGACCCGCCATCGATACCCACGGCAAGGCCCCGGGGTTTCGAGATCTCAACGGATCCGGAGCTTTTTCGGAACACCATTGCAGGCTCGTGTCCTGCTCTTGCGTAGGTAAGGGTCCCGCTCTCGGGATCAAGGATTCCGTAGATGAGACTGATGAACATGTCCTCGCGAATGTCCGGAAAAAGAAATCCGTTCACTGCGGCAAGGACAGCGGAAGGCGATGCGTTGGTAAGTGAAACGGCGCGCAACAGGCTCCGGCACATTGCCATAAGCAGCCCTGCCGAGACCCCTTTTCCTGAGACGTCAGCGATGACGACGCCCAGCTTTCCATCATGCAGATCGATGTAATCATAATAGTCCCCGCTGATTATCTTCGCAGGAAGGTTCGTCCCGTTCACACGGAAACCAACAACCTTGGGGTCCTCCTGTGGCAGCAGAACATTTTGCACCTCGCGCGCGTTTCTTAGCTCCCCCTCGATCGCTTTCTTCTCGTTCGCGTCCCTGTGGACGCGGGCATTGCCAATCGCGAAAGCGGACTGTTCCGCAACGGAACGAAAGACCGCGAAATCGTTTTGGGAAAATCGACCGTCGGCATGCCGTCGCGCGACGGCAAGGACCCCCAGATCTCTTCCTGCGTAACGCAAGGGCGAAACCATCGCGGAAACATCATCCGTATAAAACTCCGGGCGGTCCACCATTGCCTCGTGGCTCTTCACGTCCGCCACATGTTCCGGTTCTTCCAAGCTCAGGCCTTTTCCAATCATGCCTGTATCGATCGCAACCCGCTCCCGCCGCAGGTGGCTCTCCAGTGTTCTCGGATCCGCCTCGTTTTTTTCAGCGACCTCTTTCGGGATCGCTACCAACGGAGGGCAGTCTTCCGAAACATAGGCCGGATTCAGGAAACCCGCATCCGCCGCCTCGTAATAGATCGCACCGCCCCGCGCGCCCACGACTTTTAACACACCATCCACGATCATTTTCGAAAGAGCTCCATCGGTCGGCTCCTTGCCGATGGCCAGGCCCAGATTGTGAAGAAACGTAAACATACGCTCCTCTTCGCCCGCCATCGCACGGAAGGCCGCCCGGATTCGTTTCGCTTTTCGGCGCTGATTTTGCAAAGCAAACAGCAGGACCACACTTAAGAGCAGGCATACGCCAAGTGTCCACCACGCGGAATCATCCATGGCGGCCATCTATTGGGAATTGCGTGATTTTTCCGCCAGTTCGTCACCCAGCATCTTGACCACTCCTGAGAATTTTTCGCGATTTCCTTCGTTCGCGTCGGAAAGAATCTGATGGGCCTCAAGCACATGACGCGAATGAAGCTCCGTCCCGGCCTTCATCCCGGCAACCTTGGTCTCGAGGAAATCCTTGGCTTTTTCCTCCACATCCTTCCAAACCGCATCCGCCGGATCGATTTCCATCAGAAAATCCAAACCCAGATCCTCCAAGGAATTCCTGTTCTTCTCGCCTGCGTTCGCCACTTGAAAATCACCTCCCCTTTCCGAAAGCCTGCTGGCAAGTCCTGCGAGCGTGCCCATGAACGTCGAGTCCATGCCAGTGCACGACTCCAGATCCATCACGACGCACTTCTCGCCTGCCGAAATGCGCGACTCGCCGAATTCCTTGACCGCCGGACTGTTCAAGAAAGAACCTTTGCCCTCGCAGCGAATCCAACTGAAACCTTCAAAATTTCCTACTCGTATGGGACAATCGGTAACCACGAAATCGATGCCGTCGTTCAACGGCGAATTGCCGGGATATTACCTGCCACCCCATGCCCGGTCAACCTCATAGCGCGAAAAGCGGAACTACCTTTCGGCACACTCCCACCGGTCATCAATCGAGAGGACCATAGTGGATTTATCGCGATTCTGTGGAACAATTTTGGTCCCTTCCCATGAGCTCCCGATATCTTGTTCTCATCCCCATCATCCTCCTCGCTATTTTCCTCATCCCCTTGGTTCTGCTGAGAAACGAGGTTACGAAAACCGTGGACGACGACTTTCTACCGTCGCTCGATGAGGCGCAAAAAGGCTTTCCCGAATATACCCTTACCCAGGCTTCGCCGGACGGAATCGGAAAGGTGTTCATGGGCCGGGAGATTTCGCATGTCATGGGTCACCCTGGCATCGGTTGGCTGGAACGTGATGCCCGGGAAAGGGAAGAAGCCCCTTCCAGAGCCATCGCACTTCTCGATCTTGCGCCCGATACGGTGATCGCAGACATCGGTGCTGGCTCGGGATACTATAGTTTCCGGATCGCTCCCCTTGTTCCGGATGGCGAGGTCATCGCCGTCGATATTCAGCAGGAAATGCTCGACCACCTGAAATCCGAATCTCAAAAACTCGAGATCGCTAACGTCAGACCGCATCTTGGCACCATTGAATCACTTGAACTGCCGGAAGACAGCCTTGATGCCGCCCTGATGGTCGATGCCTATCACGAGTTTTCCCATCCTGCCGAGATGCTCCGTTCCCTACACACCGCCCTCAAACCGGGCGGAAAGATCTATCTCCTCGAGTATCGGGCCGAGGATCCTGAAGTCCCGATCAAGCGCCTCCACAAGATGACGGCCGCACAGGCCATCCGCGAGTTCGAAGCGCTAGGCTTCACCTTTTTGGAAAACAAGCCCGGCCTACCTTGGCAGCATCTCCTCATCTTTGAAAAATAGCCGAGGCAATTGGCTAAGATTCTTATTCCTTGGAGTCTGGCCTTTAAAACCTAGAGTGCGCCCATGCCCGGCCTTATTATCGCCCCCCGTGCCCGAATTTTCCACGGCCACGAGTGGATCTATGCTTCTGAAATAAAAAAAGCTTTCGGGAATCCACAGCCCGGCGATGTGATTTCGCTCAAGGACTTTCGCGACCGCCCGCTAGGCTCCGCCATCTACAATCCCGCATCGCAAATCGTCGCCCGTCGATTCTCGCGAAGAAAACAGGATCTGGATCTTGATTTCTTTACCCGGCGCATCCGCCAGTCTTTGAACCTGAGAATCGAGACACCGGGACTTGATGAAAACCTTTGCAGGATCGTCTGGTCGGAGTCCGATGGGATTCCGGGGCTCATCGTTGATCGATACGGTGACCACCTCTGCGTCCAGACCACCACCCTCGCGATGGATATGCGGGTCGACCTGATCCGCGATGCGCTGGTCGCCGTCCTGGACCCGATGTCCATCACGCTCCGCAATGATTCCCCCTCTCGTAAAGCCGAAGGCATGGAGCAATCGATCACTCTGATCCATGGTGAAAACCCGGGATCTTTCAATGTCGATGCCAATGGGACCATCTACGAAATCGACCTCATCGACGGGCAGAAAACCGGCCTCTATCTCGACCAACTCCAGGCTCACGCGGAAGTCGCGAAACTTTCCAAGGGCCTTCGCGTTCTCGATTGCTTCACCAATCAGGGTGGCTTTGCCCTCGCATGCGCGAAAGCCGGAGCAGCCAAGGTCACCGCTGTCGACATTTCCGGCCCAGCCTGCGCCGCAGCTCGGAAAAACGCCGAACTGAACCAGCTCGAAATTGAAGTCATTGAAGCAAACGTCTTCGATTTCCTCAAATCAGCCAAACCGGAATACGACCTCGTCATTCTTGATCCTCCGAGCTTCACGAAGAATAAAAAGTCCCTCATGGATGCGATGCGCGGCTACAAGGAAATACATCTCCGTGCTCTCAAGCTTCTGGAAAAAGACGGATTGCTATCCACTTTCTGCTGCTCACACCACGCATCCCGGGAGCTTTTCCTGGAGAATCTCGCCAGCGCTTCAGTCGATGCGAAAAAGTCCCTGCGGCTGGTTGCGGAGCACACCCAGAGGCCGGACCATCCCGTCCTGATCACCCTTCCGGAAACGTCCTATTTGAAAGGCTTCACATCGCAGGTGATCGCCACCCGTTGACGCTGCCAAAAATTCGTCATCACCATTGAAAATTCCTGTTGAGGGAATTCACAAATCGATTCCATTGAGACAAGGCAACCGCACTTTTGCGGTTGCCCTTTTCTTTGAACCACACCTCCGGCTTCCTTAAAATATGAACGCAACCATGATCCAGTTTTTTCACTGGTACACTCCCGGTGATTCCTTCCTCTGGAACCACACTGCCGAGCAGGCGGAGTATCTCGCCAGCCTCGGCATTACTGCGGCATGGCTACCCCCCGCTTACAAAGGAGCCGGCGGCGGCCTGAGCACGGGTTACGACCCATACGATCTATTCGATCTCGGGGAATTCGACCAAAAGGGCTCCATCCCCACGAAATACGGCAACAGGGAGGAGTTCCTGAACGCTTGTGCGAAGCTCGATGAAAACGGCATCGGTGTGATCGTCGATATCGTCCTGAATCACAAGGGGGGCGGAGACGAGAAGGAACGTTTCAATGTTGTGAAAGTCGACCCGGAGCACCGCGACAAGGGCATTTCCGCGCCATTTGAGATCGAGTCCTATACAAAGTTCACCTTTCCGGGACGGGGTGAGAAATACTCGAATTTCAAATGGGATTTCACCTGCTTCACGGGGTGGATTACGCGGAGGGCGAGGAAGGGGACAACATCTACCGCATTATCAATGACTACGGCGACAACTGGGACACGGTAATCAGTGAGGAAAAGGGCAACTTCGATTATCTCATGTTCAACGACATCGAGACACGCAACCCGTCCGTCTGCGCGGAGCTGAACTACTGGGGAAAATGGTTCCACGAACAGGTCCACTTCAAGGGTGTGCGGCTTGATGCGGTAAAGCACATGTCGCCGGAGTTCTACAAGGAGTGGCTGCAACTGCTCCGGTCGAACACTGGAGAAAACATCTTCGCGGTCGGTGAATACTGGGCACCGGGTGATCTGCCGCTTTTGCAAAAATACCTCGATGCGGTGGACGGCTCGATGATGCTTTTCGACTCTTCCCTGCATAACAATCTCCACAACGCCGCCGTCGAGGGAGAGTCCTACGACCTTCGGGTGATCCTCGACAATTCGCTGATGATGGCGAACCCGCTCTTTGCGGTCACCCTTGTTGCAAACCACGATACCCAGCCGTTGCAAGCTCTTGAGGCTCCCGTCAACCCATGGTTCAAGCCGCTTGCTTATGCGCTCATCCTTCTTCGCTCCGAAGGTTATCCATGTGTGTTCTATCCGGATCTTTTCGGGACGAAATACAAGGACCACGGTGCCGATGGAGGTGAATACGAGATTGAAATGCCGAAGGTCGGATGCCTCGAGGGGCTGATCCGTGCCCGCCGTGATTTCGCTTACGGCGATCAGTATGTGTATTTTGACGACGCCCATTGCGTCGGCTTCACACGCCAGGGTGATGAGGAACACGATGGCTGCGCCGTTGTCATGAGCAACTCCGGCGAGGCATCGAAAAGGATGGAAATGGGTTCTCGCTACGCCGGGCGCACTTTTCGAGACACGCTCGGCCACTCACAAGGTGACGTTGCGGTTGGTGAGGACGGATGGGGAGATTTCCCCTGCCCTGCCGGGGCCGTGAGCGTCTGGGTTCCCGCTTGATGATTCGGCCGAGACCTAGCGGGAAATTCTCAACGTCCCGGAGGTCACTACCTTCGCCCTGAGGCCGCCGCCGAAGTCCTTTTTCAAGAAATCCTCCGCGCCGGCGTCGATGACCCGGTCCATCCAGTGGCACGGACGGCACTCTTGGCAGCCCTCGAACGTTACCCCTTGGAAAACGAATTTCCGCCCGAGAAGTCCGCGGAGGTCGACTCCCTCGACGACAAGATTTCTGCGAAACACGGAGGCGGGTAGCTTGGGCAGTTTGAACATCTCCCGTATGGAATCCACGATCGCCAGATCGAAGAACGTCACCTGCCCCTTGAAGTCGGCCCGGTATCCGAAGTAGCGGTCGCCAACGAGACCCTTTCCCTCCACGCAGTCTACTTCGTCCAGCTCACGGATTCCGTTTTGCAATCGTCCCTCTCCGCGCCTTCCCCAATAGTCATGGCCCTCCGATACATATATGTGCCGTAAATCCGCCTCCACCTTAGCGGGCTGCTCTTCGTTTTTTCCCATTGGATCTGCTGGAACCACCATGCGGCAAATTCAACACCGCTCCGCCCTTTCCGCAACCAGTCCGTGGAATAAATTGAAAAGTCCGGACCATACCTTTTGACGAATCCGACTTTCTAACGGATGGATGACGTAAGTTATGAAACACCTCGGCAACCTCGCAATCATCGGAACCGGGGCATCCACCATCTACCTGCTCCACCATATCCGCTGCGCTGCGGAAATCCTCCGTCCCTACATTGATTCCATCACTCTTTTTGAAAGAAGCGGATTGGCTGGGTGTGGCATGCCTTACAGCCCGGAAACGACAGACCGCTTCAACATGTCGAATATTTCCTCTGAGGAAATTCCAACTCTGCCGCAAACGCTTTACGAGTGGTTGGATTCGCAATCCGCCAGGCAGTTGGAAAGCTGGGGTATCGACAAGGCCACGTTGAACGAATCGGAAGTTTATCCGCGGCTGCCGTTAGGACAATACCTCCACGCGCAATACGAGAACATCATCAGAGGCCTTACGGAGAGTGGAATCACACTCCATGAGGTTGTCTCTTGCGAAATCGCCGATATCTCGGAGCGCAAAAAGGCCGACGGACTGCGGATTGCTGATGCAGACGGAAAATTGCGGAATTTCGACAGCGTGATGATTTCAACCGGCCATAGCTGGAAAGAAGAGGATAGGCCGGACGTGGGATACTTCGGCTCCCCATGGCCGATTTTCAAACTCCTCCCGGCGGAGGGAGAATTTCATAATTTCACCATCGGCACTCTCGGAGCATCCCTAAGCGCCTTCGATGTGGTCTCGTCCCTTGCGCACCGGCACGGCACTTTTTCCCAAACAAAAGACGATCGAATGGTGTTCACACCCCACCCCGGAACCGAGAATTTCAAGCTCACGCTCCACTCCATGAAGGGCTGGCTGCCGCACCTGCAGTTCGATCAGGATGAGCCTTTCCGCGAGATCTACCGCCACACTGACAGAAAGGGCCTGCTGGCTTTGTTGGATGAGGACGGATACCTACGAATCGCCACTTTCTTCGACAAGGTCTGCCGCCCGGCGCTATCGACCGCTTTTGAGAAGGACGACATGGCGGAAATTGTCTCTCTTTTGAAAAATCCGGACTTCGGCCTCGAAGACTTCATCGCGAAAATGAGTGCGGGCCATGACTACAATGATGCCTTCGCCGGGATGAGAAAGGAAATGGGAGATGCGCGGGAATCAGTCCTGAACCATAAGCCCGTCCACTGGAAGGAAGTCATCGACGACCTGATGTATTGCCTGAACTACCATGCGGAGCTGATGCCTGCCGAGGACCACATCACGCTCCGGAAAACGGTCATGCCGTTCCTTCTGAGCGTCATTGCGGCCATGCCGCTACCATCCGGTGAGATGATTCTTGCTCTTCATGCGGCCGGGAAACTCGATCTCGTTTCTGGAAAAGTCAGCATTGATGAGAAACGCGAAGTTCCCGGCCAAGCCGCAGTAACCGTCGAGGAAGACGGGAAAACGCGCAATATCAGCTATGGAATGTTCGTTGATTGCAGCGGCCAAAAGCCCTTGGAACTCGAAGACTATCCCTTCCCGTCCCTCGTCGAGACCGGAGCTGTCAGCAGCGCCCGCGCCGTTTTCTGCGATCCAAAAGCAGCTGAAAAAATGATCGATAGCGGTCATGGGGACAAGGTTGTTCGGGAAGGCGAAAGCTATCTTTTGCAAACCGGCGGAATCGAAATCGACGCCTCATACCGTGTTGTGGGGAGCGATGGACAGCCGAACGACCACATTTACGATATCGCCTTTCCCCATACCTCTGGAATCCGCCCATACTCATACGGCCTCCAGGCGTGCAGCGCCACCGCCGGGATCGTGGTAGAGTCCTGGCTCCGCTCGATAAAAACCCTTACACCCGTGCCGGGCGATCCGGTCGCTACGACTCCGGTCTACGAGGAGTTTTGAGCTCACGACCGTAAAAATCCGAACCTAGGGCGAATCCTGACAAACTTTCCGTTTCCCCTTCGGAAATCTCTGCTAACCTTTTCGGATTGCCCGGACGTCTCCTGTTTCCGGCGCGGAATCCAAACCTTATTTCCCAATGGCCGACAATCCGACACCCTCTCCCGCTCCTGCCGGGAAATATCCAGCATGCGTCCCCGGGTTTTCCCAAGACGATTTCACCGAAGATGAAAGCGCCCTTCTGGCGGAAGTAGCGATGGGGAAATTGCCCCGCCGCGATTTTATGAAAATCATGTCGGCCACCGGCGCCGGAGTTTTCGGAATGCAAATGCTCACTCAGGAAAAGGTTGCGGCACAAACAGCAGCCTTGGCCGAGGGAGCAACCGGTGTCTCAGCAGCCTCTCTCCCAAGTCTTCCGGTAAAATTCACAGTCAATGGCGCGGTCAAGGAGCTCGACCTCGATCCTCGTGTTTCGCTACTTGATGCCCTCCGCCACAAGTTGGAGATGACAGGAACCAAGAAAGGTTGCGACCACGGCCAATGCGGAGCATGCACTGTCATCGTAGATGGCAAGCGCGTCCTTTCCTGCCTTACGCTTGCGGCGCAGGCCGATGGCGCGGAAGTGACCACAGTCGAAGGACTGGCCGATGATGAGGGCCTGCACCCGATGCAGGAAGCGTTCATCGAGCACGATGGATTCCAGTGCGGCTACTGCACTCCTGGTCAACTTTGCTCCGCCGTTGCTCTTCTTGATGAGGCGAAACGCGGTGAGGCCAGCTACGTCACCGATGATCTGAACAATCCGCCAACGGAGCTCTCCGATGACGAAGTCCGCGAGCGAATGAGCGGAAACATCTGCCGCTGCGCCGCCTACCCGCAGATTCTCGCCGCCTTCCAGCAGGTCCACTCGGGCAAGGAAACAGCAAACACCTGGGGCTTCGCCGACGAAGCGGAACTCGCACTCATCCGTAAAGAATTCGATCATGAAACCGTTTGAATACACTCGCGCCGAATCGCCGGACACGGCGGTGAAAACACTTTCGGAGAAGCCCTCCGCCCGCTACCTCGGAGGCGGCACCAATCTCCTCGATCTGATGAAGGACGAGATCGAAAGCGCCTCGGATCTGGTCGATCTGACCCGCCTCGATCTTACCGAAATCAAAGAAACGGAAAACGGCATTTCCCTCGGCGCCTTGGCGAAAAACAGCGATACCGCCAACCACGAGCTGGTGAGGAAAAACTTTCCACTGCTCTCTCAAGCAATTCTTTCCGCAGCATCGGCGCAAATCCGTAACATGGCGACCAACGGAGGAAACATGCTCCAACGCACTCGCTGCTACTACTTCTATGATAAGGCGATGCCGTGCAACAAACGCGAGCCCGGATCCGGTTGCGGAGCGATTGGCGGCCTCAACGAGCTGCACGCAATTTTCGGAGCCAGCGACAAATGCGTCGCCATCCATCCCTCCGATATGGCAGTCGCCCTTGCAGCTCTTGATGCGAAAGTGATTACGAAAAAAACCGATGGCTCTGATCGGACCATCGACTTCACGGATTTTCACCGTCTCCCCGGCGACTCACCGGAACGGGACAACAACCTCGAGGCCGGCGAACTCATCGTCGCTATCGAAGTCCCGAAAAATAATTTTGCCGGGAACAGTTACTATCTGAAAGTCCGGGAGCGTGCGAGTTACGCCTTCGCCCTGGTATCTGTGGCTGCCGCAATGGAACTCTCGGAGGGAGAAATTCGAAATGTTCGAATAGCTCTCGGCGGAGTTTCCCACAAGCCATGGAGAGCAAAAAAGGCGGAGGAATTCCTGCAAGGAAAAGCTCCGACCGAAGAGCATTTTGAAGAAGCCGCAGCGATGGAGATGGCCGCTGCCGAACCTCTCGAACACAACGCCTACAAGGTCGAGCTTGGCACACGCGCCATCGTCCGGGCCCTGAAAAAATCCGCGAAAATCTGACCCACCCCGAAACCATGCGATACATAGGAAAAGAAATGCGCCGGGTCGACGGACTCGCGAAAGTAACCGGTGCCGCGAAATTCGCCGCCGAATTCGAACTGCCCAAGGCCACTTTCGCATACATCCGTACGAGCGACATTGCCAAAGGAAGCATCGCTAAGATGGAGACGGCCGAGGCTGAAAAAGCGCCCGGCGTGATCAAGGTTTTCACCCACCTCAACGTTCCGGACATGATGCCCATCCCTGATGGTGACGAGCGCCCTGGCGGGGAGGAATTTTACGCACTCCGCAGCCCTATCATACTGTTCAACGCACAACCGATCGCGATGGTCGTCGCCGAGACCTTCGAGCAGGCACGCCACGCCTCCATGCTCATTTCCGTCGAGTATAAAGAAGAGGAGTCGAACACGGATCTCACCAAAATGCTTGAAAAGGCCGCTGAGACAAAACCTCAGCAATCCGCCGCCGATCGCGGAGATTTCGACAAAGCGTTCGCGGACTCACCCGTAAAACTTGAGCAAGAATATTACATTCCCATCGAGCATCACAATCCGATGGAACCACATGCCGCTTCGGCCTTTTGGAAAGACGGCAAACTCACGATCTTCGACAAATCGCAGAACGTTAAGCAGCTCCAAGAGCGCCTCTCCAAACTTTTCAAAATCAAGCCTGAGAACGTCAGCGTGATTTCGCTGTTCGTCGGAGGTGCGTTCGGGGCCTGTTTGAACGTGAATTACTACCCGCCGCTCGTCGCCCTCGCCGCCCGGGAAATCCGCCGCCCGGTTCGCATCGTTTACACCCGCCGTCAGATGTGGACCGGCCATGGCTATCGCCCGGACACCTGGCAGAAAATCGCCCTTTCAGCGGAAAAGGATGGCAGTCTCACCGGCATCTCACACCGCGTCGTGGTGAACCGCTCCTCCTATGAGAACTACTCGGAGGATTTTGTAAAACTAGCACGACTCATTTACAAGTGCCCGAATGCGAAGACGCTTTTTGAAAACGTAGTCACCGATCTCCCTACTCCCGCTCCTATGCGTGCGCCGGGTGCGGTCTCCCAGATGTTCGCGCTCGAGTGCGCGATGGACGAGCTCGCTTACGAACTTGATATCGATCCGCTCGAACTGCGTCTCATCAACTACTCCGAGAAAGATCCGGAAACAGGAAAACCCTTCTCCTCAAAAGCTCTACGCGAATGCTACAGGATGGGCGCGGAGAAGTTCGGTTGGAGCAAGCGCACCATGAAACCCGGATCCATGAAAGACGGCGATCTCCTTGTCGGCTGGGGGCATGCCACTGGCTACTGGCCAGCGATGCAGCAGGTGGCCAGTGCGAAAATTTCTCTGAAAGCTGATGGAACCGCACGCGTTACCAGCTCCACCACCGACATCGGCCCAGGCACATACACTGTCATGACGATCATCGCGGCGGAGCACTTGGGAATCGATGCCGATAACGTGAAATTCGAACTCGGCGATTCCAGCTACCCGAAAGCACCCTCCCAAGGAGGTTCCTGGACAACGGCCAGCGTTGGATCCGCTATCTTCGGCGCTGCAAACGCAATCAAATCGAAGCTTCTCGAATTTGCCAGCGAAGGCGCGGATTCAATCTTCAAAGACGTTGACGCTGAGGACGTCGTGATGACAGAGGGAAAGCTCTCTCTAAAATCTGACGAGTCCAAGAGCATTTCAATCGCAGATCTAATGAAGTCCAAGCAACTTGAAGAAGTTAGTGAAACTTTTAAATCCGAGCCGTTCTGAAGAGCGCAAAAACTATGCTACCGGCGCACATGGCGCGCAGTTCGTCGAGGTGAAGGTCGACCCAACGCTTGGAACTGTGAAAGTTTCACGAGTCGTCGAGGTCACCGCTTGCGGAAAAATCATGAACCCCAAAACCTCGCACAGTCAGGAGATCGGCGGAGTGATCTGGGGTATCGGAATGGCATTGGAAGAGCAGACAAAAGTCGATCACCGCAACGGCCGCATGATGAACGCGAACCTTGCCGAATACCATGTCCCGGTGCACGCGGACGTCCACAGTATCGAGACCATTTTCGTAGAGGAAGAGGACAAAATTGTGAATCCGCTTGGTGTGAAAGGCATGGGCGAGCTAGGCCTCGTCGGCATTCCCGCCGCAATCGCCAACGCTGTTTTCCACGCCACCGGCATTCGCGTTCGCGACCTTCCGATCACTCCTGAAAAACTTATACGCAAACAGGAAGCGTGAAATCCCTCCGCCAGATTCTTTCGAAGGCCACTCACGAGACCGATCACCCCTGGGCTCTCGCCACTCTCGTGCGCACCACTGGATCTACTTATCGTAAGCCCGGCGCGCGGATGCTGATTGCTCCGGACGGCACGACAACCGGAGTCCTTAGCGGAGGTTGCTTGGAAGAAGAGATCGCGCGGATCGGCCAGGGAGTGATCGGTAACGGCGGGTCTGAATTCATCGAATTCGATACGCGGAGACTATATGGTTGCGCCGGAAAACTGGGAATTTTTATAGAAAGGATTCCAATTGCGGGGGAAGCTGGGAATTTTCTCACAGAGATGGCCGACAAGCTCGAACGCCGCCACCTGTGCCGCACCCGCACTACGTTTTCAGCGAACGGACGCTCGGAAATGCTTCCCGACATGGTTCTTGTGGTCGAGACAGAGGATAGTTTCGTCCACACCGTCCCGTTGCCCACCCGCCTGCTCTTGTTTGGAAATGGCCCGGAGATCGCACCGATTCGCCTCTTCGCCGCCGGACTCGGGTGGAAAACGGAAACACACTCCCACCCGGACGAACTTCCGCAGGGTTTCATCCCTGACGATCAAACGGCCGCTATTGTCATGACACATAATTTCGGGCGCGACCTCGCCACTCTCGACCGGCTGCTCCCGATGGAGCTTCCATATATCGGACTGCTCGGCCCAAAGCGGCGTCACGCCGAGCTGCTTGCCCGGTTCCAAGAATTTCGTGAACTCGATCCCGCATGGCTTTCAAATCTCCACGCCCCTGCCGGACTCGACATAGGAAGCGAATCTCCCGAGGAGATTGCCCTTTCAATAGTTTCCGAAGCCGCCGCCGTGCTCGCAAACCGCACTGGCGGATTCCTCAAGGAGGGGAAAATTTCTTCCGTCCAGCAACCCGAGCGCAGTGCCCAGGCATACTTTTCAGGATCGCTATCTGGAACGAAATGACCGGCATCATCGTTCTCGCCGCAGGCTCCTCCAGCCGCCTCGGCCAGCCGAAGCAACTCATTTCATGGAAAGGAATCCCGCTCGTAAGGCACTCGGCACTGGTTGCACTCGAAGCAGGAATTGGACCGGTGACAGTAGTGCTCGGAGCTGTTGTGAGATCCTGTCGGGAAGCACTTGACGATCTGAGTGTGACGATCGTTGAAAACCAGAGTTGGTCAGAGGGTATGGGCGGATCGATCGCCAGGGGAATGAGTGCATCCGAGGGCTTGAATAATGTAATCATCACCCTCTGCGACCTTCCGCTAATCACCCCTTCAATCTATTCGGATCTTCTCGCCCTACGAATTTCCGGAAATTCCGAAGTTGTCGCCTCCCACAATGGCACATCCCTCGCTCCACCCATCCTTTTCTCTAATAATCGATTCCAAGCGCTTCGCTCGCTAAAGGGTCCCGAGGGGGCGAAAAATTTACTGAGAAACGAGACATCCCTTACCCGCCTCGATTGTCCAGAAGCTGCGATTGATATCGATACCCAGGAAGATCTCTCAGTCATTCGCCAAAGCCATAAGGCCGGGTTTTGAATCTCTTTCTCCATATTGGACATAAGGCCGGAATCAGTCTAAATCTTCGCCCCGCCCAAACTTGTAAGGCCTAGATAAAATTTTCCCGTGGATTACACCCAGCTAATTTCCAAACGCAAAGACCGCTTCCGTGAACTGGAGGAGGCCGTCGGCAACCCGAACCTTTTCGATGATCAGAAACGCGCGCGGGAGATCCTTCGCGAGCATCGCAACCTCCAGCAAACCCTGGAGCTCTGGGAAAACCTTCAGACTACCGAAACCCAACTTGAGGAGAATCAGGAACTTGCCAGATCGGATGACAAAGACCTCGCCGAGATGGCGGCTGAAGAGATTCCCGAGCTTGAAAAAGTTTTGGAGAAACTTCGTGAGGATATGCAATACGCTCTCCTTCCGGCTGATCCGAACGAGGACCGCGACGCCCTGGTTGAGATTCGTGCAGGGGCGGGTGGTGACGAGGCCTCGCTCTTCGCAGGTGAAGTCATGCGCCTGTATGAGCGCTACGCCACGGTCCGTGGATGGAAAACCGAGCACCTTGAAAGCTCTCCTTCCGAGGTTGGGGGTTTCAAAGAAGTGATCCTGAAAGTCACCGGAGACGAGGTTTTCCGCCATATGAAATACGAGTCCGGCGTTCACCGTGTCCAACGCGTCCCGGCGACGGAGACACAAGGCCGAATCCACACTTCCACCATCACCGTCGCGGTCATGCCGGAGGCCGAGGAAATCGACGTGGATATGAATCCAAATGATCTGCGGATCGAAGTTTGCCGGTCCGGCGGTGCTGGAGGTCAGCACGTCAATACCACCGACTCCGCAGTCCAGATTTTCCACCTTCCCACCGGCCTGTATGTCCGCTGCGAACACGGACGCTCTCAGACGAAGAACAAGGAGATGGCCCTCCAGATCATGCGCAGCCGCCTCTACGAGAAGAAACTGCAGGAGCAGATGTCGGAGTATTCGGAAAACCGACGCTCACTCATCGGCTCGGGTGACCGCTCCGAGAAAATCCGCACTTACAATTTCCCGCAAAGCCGCTGCACCGATCACCGCATTGGCTTCACCTCCCACAACCTCGATGCGATCATGGGCGGCGAGCTCGGTGAAGTCACCGATGAGCTCATGAAACACGAAATGGCCGAACGCCTCGCAGAAGCGGGTATGTGATACCGAAATCGCGATAATCCCCATATGAAAACCTTCGAAGAAAAACGCAAATTCTGGGGAAACATGATTTGGATTTCAGCCATTTGCCTCGGACTCTGCTTATGCGCCGTAGTCGCAGTGCCGTTGATCGGGATGCTCAGAGCCTTTATGACCCTTGAGGTTGCAGGTGCTGCGGATCCGCAGGCACTAGCCGGAGATATTTCCCTCGCCCTGATCGGAAGTTTGGTGGCCGTTCCTTTCGCTGTTGTATCCCTAGCCCTTTTCATTATCGCGATCATACGACATCGAAAATTTTCCGACCCATCTTTGATCGACTGATGGCGCAGCTATTCTTAATCACCCGACGCCTTCTTCCAATCGTCATGATTGGGTCGCTAGCTGCATTGATTATGCTAAATCTCGACCCGGTGACGACCAAACTTCACCGGCTGATCATTCTCTGTGCGTTGGTCGGCATCTGGCTGGGACCTTTGGTCCTATGTTGGAAAAAGAAGCCAATCCGTTTCGCCCTAATAGCCTCTTCACTACTTCTGATCATTCCGTTCCTACTACCCCCACGAGAAATCGATCCCAAAAGCCTCCGTGAGGATTATCTTGAGAGAATGATCTCCTACGCCGGAACTCCGTATCATTGGGGCGGGGAGAACGGACGAGGAATCGATTGTTCGGGTTTACCGCGCAAGGCTCTCCGAGATGCACTTCTTTCAGACGGAATCCGCAATCTGAACGGAAGTTCCACACGCCTTTTTCTGAAGCACTGGTGGAATGACGCCTCTGCCAAAGCACTCGCCGAGGGCCATCTTAATTTCACGGTTCCCACCGGCAAAAGCGGAACGATCGCCACCATGGATTATTCCGATCTTAGTCTTGGAGACCTCGTCGTTACAGAAGACCGCAGGCACATACTAGCGTACCTTGGTGATGAAAGATGGATCCAAGCGGACCCCGGAGCCGGAAAAGTCACCATTGAAAACGGTCGCACATCCCAGAACGGATGGTTTGCCATCCCGGTGACCTCACACCGCTGGAGCGGTCTTGTCAGGCAGCTAGACAACGCGCATTCCAGCCTTTCCCTCCACCATACATTTGGCGAAACTTCCCAAGTCCGGATGCCTGAAAACTTCTACCAACAAACGACCGAAGCACCTCCAACGCCCTTCGACGTTTCACTACGCCCGCCCGCTTTCTCCGAATTTATCGGGCAGGAAAAGGTCAAAGAGCGAATCCTACTTATGTTGGAGGCGGCAAAGCGGCGCGGTGACGTCCTTGACCACGTTCTCCTATCCGGCCCGCCCGGTCTCGGGAAAACCACGCTGGCGAACCTTATCGCCAGCGCCGCCGGGACCCAAATGCACACCACATCGGGTCCGCAAATCGAGAAAGCCGGAGACCTCGCCGGCATCCTGACCAACATCCAGAAGGGCGACATCCTGTTCATCGACGAGATTCACCGCCTCCATCCCGCCATTGAGGAATATCTTTACCCGGCGATGGAGGACTACCGGCTTGATATCATCATCGATTCAGGTCCTTCGGCCCGCTCCATCCAGATCAATCTGCCTCGCTTTACCCTTGTCGGTGCCACCACCCGATCCGGAATGCTGACCGCCCCGCTCCGATCACGCTTTGGCCTCATCAACCGGCTCGATTATTACAACCGGGAGGAGCTAGCGGATATCATCGAGCGCTCTGCCGGTCTGCTCGAAGTGGAAATCCATCGCGAAGGCGCTCTGGAGGTCGCCGCCCGGTCCCGAGGCACCCCCCGCGTCGCAAACGCCCTACTCAGGTGGGTCCGCGACTTCGCACAAGTCCGTGGAAAGGGAATCATTGATCAGCAAAACGCCGCCTCCGCTCTCGCCATGATCGAGATCGATTCCGACGGATTGGATGAAATGGACAAGCGTTTGCTTGAGGCAATGATTTACAAATTCGGAGGGGGCCCTGTCGGCCTCAACTCACTTGCGGTAGCTTGCGGGGAGGACGCGGCGACTTTGGAAGAAGTCCACGAGCCTTTTCTGATCATGCAGGGGTTCATCCAACGCACTCCGCGCGGTCGCGCCGCCATGCCTGCCGCCTATGAAAAAATCGGTGCGACTCCTCCGCCCTTGAAAGCCGAGGATACCCAGCCGAGACTCCTTTAGCAAATGCCTGCCAACCCAGTCAAACTAGCTGTTGAACGTTGCAAGGTCCTCGGGCTACGTCGCACCAAGGCTCTCGAAGAACTCCTCGCCACTCTCGTCGAGGCCGACCGGCCGATGACGATTTCCGAACTGGCTGCATCGGATCGCCTCGCAGACCAATGCGACAAGGCGACGGTCTACCGCCTCCTTCAGCGGCTCACTGACCACGGCATCCTCCGTCGGCTAGGCCTCCACGAGCGCGCCGCATATTTCACCCTCCTTCAGCCGGGCAAGCATAGTGACTATCTTATCTGCACCGGCTGTGGGAAAATCGAATCCGTCAAAGCCCCGTGCCCCGTGCATGAACTTGAGGATGAGATCCGTGAAAAAACAGGCTACCAAGGTCTATATCACGAGCTGGAGTTTTTCGGAACGTGCCCCGCATGCGTTTAGGTTGGCAGTCGGTGCTAATTTGAAACTAGGCTTCTGCAGCCATATGAGAATACCATGTTTTGCGCTCGCAGCCCTGATCACTGTCGCTACAGCCCACGACTACGATTTCATCGGGGCATGGCCGTCCCTTCCTGAGGGACAGGAAACCATCGGGGAATCCCACGGCGAAATCGACGTTGATTCGGAAGGACTGATCTATGTCTCCGTCGTGGGAGGAAAACGCCACTGCATTCAGATTTGCACCGTCGATTTTCATGGGGACCAGGTAGCCGTCGCCCAACTCGCAGGCGGAGTCAGCATACTCGATAAAGACGGCAAACTTGTAACCAGGCTCGGCGCCAACGAGGACCCTTCCCAAACCAATACAAAAAAAGTTCCGCCTTCCGATTGGAAGAAAGGCATGACTACCTCACCCCACGGCGTCACCTTCGACAAGAGCGGCAACATCGTCACCACCGAGTGGAATCAATGGGGGCGACTGCTTCGCTGGGAGGTGAAACGGTGACCCCACTCTATTCCGGATGTTTCCGCACCGGCTGAATATCCTGCTTGATCGATACGCCACTCGCGAAAAGGCACGCGGAAAGCTTTGACTGTAGACAATGGACGCCCTTCTTATCGCAGTCGCTTTCTTCTTTGGGCTGATTGCCCAACAGTTCCGGCTGCCGCCACTTGTGGGCTTTCTGGTTTCCGGCTTCGTGCTCCAGGCATTCGGCCAAAGGGGCGGCGAGACCCTGCAGGGAATCGCGGATCTCGGTGTGACTCTGATGCTATTCAGCATTGGCGTGAAGCTCCGAGTCAAGACCCTCGCACGGCCCGAGATCTGGGCGGGGACCAGCCTGCACACGCTTCTCGTCGTTGCGACGTTCACCCTCGCACTTTTAGGCGTGGGATCGGTGGTTTCTCAAACGATGGGATTTCCTTGGCAAACCGCTCTTCTGATTGCCTTCGCACTGAGCTTTTCAATTACGGTGTTCGCAGTAAAAAGCCTCGGTGAAAGCGGCGACATGGGCGCGATGCACGGGCGTGTTGCGATCGGCATTCTTGTCATGCAGGATATCCTTGCCGTTGTTTTCCTCACCCTCTCCACGGGAAAAACCCCGTCCATCTGGGCTCTTGCGTTGCTCGCTGCTTTGCTCTTTGGGAGAAAATGGCTCGGAGCGCTCATCGGGCGCTCAGGACACGGGGAAATGGTCACTCTCTGCGGATTGTTCCTGGCGCTCGTACTTGGAGCGAAAGGCTTTGATCTCGTCGGACTAAAGGCCGACCTGGGTGCCCTTTTCGTAGGAGTTTTGGCCGGCTCCCACCCGAAGGCCAAGGAGCTTGGAAGATCCCTCGCAGGAATCACCGATCTGCTCTTGGTCGGATTTTTTCTCCAAGTCGGCCTGGAGGGTTCCCTCACGATGAAGGGCGTGCTTTGGGCCCTTTTCCTCATTGCCCTTCTGCCGCTGAAGAGCCTCGCGTTCTTTGGTATCCTAACGCGTTTTCGCCTCCGCGCCCGCACCTCCTGGATGGCCGGGCTCACTCTCTCAACCTACAGCGAATTCGGCCTGATCGTCATGGCGCTGGGTGTGGCCAAAGGATGGCTTGGTGCCGAATGGCTCGTGACCATGGCTGCCGCACTCTCACTGAGCATCTTCATCATCTCCCCGCTAAGCCGTCGTGCGGAGGAGCTCTACGATCCGATCAGTGATTTCTTGAAACGCTTCGAGACCAAGGGTCGCCATCCTGACGACTTGCCGATCCGCACAAGTGGCGAGCGTATCGCCATATTCGGCATGGGTCGCGTGGGTCTTTCCGCCTACAAGCGGCTTGGCGAACGTTTCCCTGGTCAGGTCATCGGCTTCGACCGAGATCCTGCAGCAGTGGAGATCCATCGTCTCGCGGACCGCAATGTCATGCTCGCGGACGCCACCGATTCAGATTTCTGGGAACGGGTAAAAGTTCGCGATAATATCGACCTCGTCGTCCTTGCCATGCCCAAGCACACGGCAAACATCCAGGCAGCGAAGACTCTGAAACGACACGATTTTGAAGGTGTTGTTACGGCGACCGGAAAGTTTGACGATGAGGTCAAGCAACTCCGAGACGTCGGACTCGACACCGCTTTCAACCTCTACTCCGAGGCCGGATCCGGTTTCGCCGACCACGTCTTCAAAGTTTTTTCCCAACAGCGTCCCGACCTCGCGCAGTCATGGCGAAAGAAAAAAACCGAGAACGATGAGACGACGATCAATTGGCCGAGGAGTCCGAAGGGGACTAACGAGGGATGAGATCAATCGCGATGGCCTGAATCTATTTTCTCGCCTCAGTCCGGAAATCGCCGCCCAATGCCAGGTGAAGATCGAAGCGGTTCTGGAGTCGCTGGTTTTTCAATCGAATGATCGCAGCTCGTGCGTTGTTGGCGCGACGCTGAGCTTCGAGGACCGAAAGTATGTTCGGATTGATGCCTTCCGCGTAGTCGCGCTCGGCCTGCTTCTCGGCAAGCGTCGCCTGCCCCACCTCACTACGGAGGAATTTTTCCTGGGTAGCAAGTGAGCGATCTGCGGCAAGGGTTGCTTCAACTTCGCGAAAAGCATCGAGTGCGAGCTGCGCGTACTCGTTGACAAGACGGTCGTTGGTTGCGAGTGACCCGCGAGCGCGTGCTTCGCGGGCGCCGCCGTCGTAGAGGAACTGGTTTAAGTTTCCGGCGATGGTGGTCAGGAGAAAATCTGTGCGGAGGAGATCTCCAAAACGGGCACCGGTATTTCCACTGCTACCTGTGAGTGAAAAAGTGGGAAGAAGGTTTTTCCGGGCGGCATCCGCGCGGTTCGCGGAGGCGAAAAGGCGGGCGCGGGCGGCGGCGAGGTCCGGGCGGCGCTCGATAAGACCGGCGGGAATTCCTGCGGGGATGGATCCCGGCAAACCGGGCAGATCGCTGGCGGCACGGGATTGACCGCCGGGGTAACGCCCTTGCAAAACCTCGAGCGTGCGCGCGGCGTTTTCCCGGTCCAAAGACCGTGCCTCGAGCGCGCGCTGCGCTGAGGATACGTTGGTTCTGGCAAACTGTATATCGAGCGCACCCTCGCCGGTGGCTTTGTAATTCCGCTCGATGATACGGAGGTTTTTTTGAAAGGACTCGAGAGTGAATTTCGCGAGATCCACTTCCTGTTCAGATGAGACAAGGTTTGTGTAGGCCTTCGCGGCGTTCGCTGCCAGAGAGAGGCGCGCGCCACGGAAATCCTCTATGGCCGCGCGCTCATCCGCTTCGGCGGCCCGGGTGAGATCGCGGAGGCGACCCCAAAGATCCGGTTCCCATGAGGCGGCGAGATTAAGGCCGTAGCCCTGGGTGCGTTCGAAAGATGAGCCGTCGGAAACATTTCCGCGAACTCCAAGCCCGAAACTGGGGCGCTGGTTCGCACGGGTGATGATTGTGGTTTCCTCCGCCTCACGAAGGCGGGCCGACGCAGCTTTCAAGGAACGGTTGTGCGCTAGCGCGTCACTCACGCTACGCTTCAATCCCCGGTCACTGAACTCGTCAAGCCAGCCTGTCGAAATCCTTTTCTCTGTGCCCGTGGATGCCGCGACCCAGGTGCCCGGGGTGCGGATGGACAAATCATCTGTGGGCGATGGGAAGGAACAACCAACCAATGCGAGCAACATCCACCCGGTGGCGATGGAGGCACCTGCTTTCACAGCCTCTCGATGATCGCATCGCCCATTGCGGCGGTGCCTACTTTTTTCTCCCCGTCTTTCCCGGTGGCGATGTCACCGGTGCGGAAGCCATCGGCGATCGTCTTCGCGACAGCGGCCTCGATGGCATCGGCGGCCTCTATCATGCCCAGAGAGAAACGCAGAAGCATGGCTAGGGAGAGAACTTGGGCAATGGGATTTGCGATACCTTGTCCGGCGATGTCCGGAGCGGACCCGCCCGATGGTTCGTAAAGGCCAAAATAAAGTCCGTCGTCCTTTTGTTGCCCGAGAGAAGCCGATGGCAACATCCCAAGGGAGCCGGAAATCATTGCCATCTCATCGGAGAGTATGTCACCGAAAAGGTTTTCGGTAACGAGGACGTCAAACGAGCCGGGGCGGCGGATGAGCTGCATGGCGGCGTTATCGACATACATGTGCTCGAGTTTCACCTCTGGAAATTCTTTTGAAATCTCGATCACGGTCTCCCGCCACAGGACGGAGGATGCGAGAACGTTGGCCTTGTCCACGGAGAGAAGTTGTTTCTTCCTGCCCATGGCGGCGGTGAAAGCGATGCGCGCTATGCGGACGATCTCGCTTTTCTTGTAAATCATCGTATCGAGCGCGACCGGCTCGCCATCCTCTTCGTGACGGCCTTTCGGGGCGCCGAAATAGACGCCTCCCGTGAGCTCGCGAACGCAAAGAACATCGAATCCATCCTTGATGAGCTCCTGTTTCACAGGTGATGCGTCGGTAAGGGCAGGAAGGCAGACGCCAGGGCGCAGATTTGCAAAAAGGCCGAAGTGCTTCCGCAAGGGAAGCAACGCGCCGCGCTCCGGCTGGATCTCTGGCGGCAGGCTTTCCCATTTCGGGCCACCTACGGAGCCGAACAGTATCGCATCCGCTTCGGCACTTGCCGCTAAAGTTTCCGCAGGAAGCGGGTGACCGGTATCGTCGATTGCCGCGCCACCGACAAGGTGCTCGGATCGCTCAACGCTGAAATCAAATTTTTCCTGAACCGCATCCAGCACACGGAGTGCCTGAACCATCACCTCGGGACCAATGCCGTCGCCGGATAGAATCGTAATCTTAGACATAAAATCTTTTCGGAAAAATCAGTCCTCCTCGAACTTCCGCGCGATGAGATCTCCGATGGCATCGAGAGCCGCATCCTCGTCCTCGCCTTCCGCGCTCACCCCGATGACCGATCCGTGGCCTGCGGCGAGCATCATGAGACCCATAATGCTTTTCCCATCCACTTCCTCGCCATCCTTCTCGACCATGATGTCGGATTTGAAACGGTTCGCCATCTTGACGAATTGCGCTGCCGGGCGAGCGTGAATGCCCAGCTTGTTCAGGATCGTGAATTCTTTTTGTGCCATAATGGTAGGTCTCGGTGCGCGGAGGGTAGAAAGGCAGAGGGCAAACCTCCAAGGTAAATTTTCGTCCCGGCGGGAATCATTTTTTCAGCCAGCATCCAATCTGCGCCAAAAACCGGCGGTTTGAGCGGAATCCGGAACCACTTCGACAAGAGTGGCGCGGGCCGCTCCTTCCACTCCATCGAATTCATCGGCACGCGTGACTCTTATATAATCCATACCCCAAAGGGCCGCCATCGCCTCAAAATTGACGGTCGTCTCTGCGGCCATCCACTTTTTGGCGTTTTCGGACATCGAATCGAGGCGGGGGACGCGGGAAAATATCCGCCCGCCCCGGTTGTTGATCACGGCCATGATCCGACCCTCACACTTCACCTGGCCAAGCATTTTCAGACCGGCAATATCATACAGCGCAGTGAGGTCTCCGAAGATTCCCCAGGCATTTTCCTCGTTGGCGCTGGCTCCCAACCAAGAGCTTATCTGACCGTCAATGCCATTCGCACCGCGGTTCGCCCGGACTGTCGGCACCGCCCTTTCCCATTGGCCGAAAGCATTCCACTCACGGATCGGAAGGCTGTTACCGAGATAGACGCTTTCGCTTATCGATGCGAAAACAGACAGAGTTCGCATCCAGCCAGGCTCGCTATCGGGAAAGGTTTCGAGCGCCTCCTCGATCCGCTGGCCGCGCCCCTCCACCCCTTCGAGCAGGTCCGCGACATCTCCGATTTCTTCAAAATCCCCCATTGCGGGAAGGACCCGATCCAGCGAACCCTGGATTACCTTTGACGCACGGCCCAAGCCACGGAATCCATTTCTACAAACGGACCAAACCTCCGTATTGGGAAGGTCCTCAAGATCGCGCCAGAAGCGCCCGCTCGGAACGCCGCCCAATCGGAGAATTTTTGACGGTGGTTTTGCCTTCAGAGATGCGTCTCCCTCGACAAGGAACAAATGCTGAAGTGCTTCACGAAGGCCGCTTGTGCCATCGGCAATGACCGGAGCAGCCAAGGTTTCGCAGAAATGAAAGACTTCCTCCTGCTCGGCGGGTTCAAGATCGCCAAGCATCACAACCAGCCCCCGCAAAGTTCGCTCCCGGATCCATCGAGCAAGCGCGCCCACGTTCGGCCTACCGAAATCGACCGCAAAATCCGTTAATGTGCAGGAAGAAAAGTCCGCATTCACGATTTCGAAAGATTCCTCCAGTGCCACGTTCAGATGCAGGGGGCCGATGCCGCTCCAGCTTTTCAGGTCCTCGACCGCATACCCGTTGAATATCCCGACTTGCTCGATCGCCTGAGGTGCTCCGCTTCCTCGAAAGCTTTCAGGCCTGTCCGCAGTGATGACTACTAGTGGCCTTGCCTGATAAAACCCTTCGATCACGGCAGGAAAAAGTTCCGCGACCGCTGTCCCGCTGGTAACGACCACAGCACATGGCTTCCCGGACTCCATTGTCCGGCCCAGCGCGAAAAATCCTGCGGATCTTTCCTCAAAATGACTCCAGACACGCACTGCACCTGCGGCCTCCATTTGCGACAGGACTTCCAATAAAACAGCGTTGCGCGCCCCGCCGCATACGACGAACTCCCCCACTCCGGCCTTTGCGGCATCCGCAATGACATCGACCGCCGTCTGCCAACTATTCACGCAACAGAACTAGCTGTTTCCCCGCTTGCCTCAATGAGTTTTTTAAACCGGAGACGCCGCTGCTAGCCGCATCTCCTCAAAAATTGAATCCGACACTTGCCCCGCGTCGCTCACACACCTAAACCCTCTCGCCATGGCAACGATCAACTCGAATTTTCTCAAGCTTAAGGCAGGTTACCTTTTCCCTGAAATCGGCCGTCGCGTAAAGGCTTACACTGAAACGGCTCCCGACAAAGCGGCGCGGATCATACGTTGCGGAATCGGCGACGTTACCGAGCCCCTTCCTTCCGCCGTCCGTGATGCGATGCACGCCGCCGTAGACGAACAAGGCGATCGCGCGACGTTCAAAGGATACGGCCCCGAGCAAGGTTACGAGTTCCTCCGCGAAGCGATCGTTGAGAATCAGTTCGCCGATCTGGGTATCAGCCCGGATGAAATTTTCATTTCGGACGGCTCCAAGTGCGACACCGGGAACATTCTCGATATCTTTGGAAAAGGGAACACCATCGCGATTACCGATCCGGTCTACCCGGTCTATGTGGATACAAACGTCATGGCCGGGAATACCGGAGACGCCGATGAAAAAGGGGCCTACGATGGACTTTTATACATGCCGTGCACCGCTGAGAACAATTTCGTGGCCGACGTCCCTTCTGAAAAAGCCGATCTGATCTACCTCTGCTTTCCAAATAATCCGACAGGTGCGACCGCCACTCGCGAGCAGCTCGCAAAATGGGTCGACTATGCGAAGGCGAACGACGCGATCATTCTCTTCGATGCCGCTTACGAAGCCTTTATCCAAGATCCTGAAATTCCGCGCTCGATCTTTGAAATCGAAGGAGCCAAGGAATGCGCGATCGAATTCCGCTCGTTTTCGAAGAACGGTGGATTCACCGGCGTCCGCTGCGCCTACACTGTGATTCCGAAAACTCTTACCGGCCGCACCGAAGACGGCACTCCGGTTCCGATTCATCAGCTCTGGTCTCGCCGCCATTCGACCAAATTCAATGGCGCATCCTATCCCGTCCAAAGGGGTGCGGCAGCGGTGTTTTCCGAAGAAGGTAAAAAGCAGGTCGCGGATTTGATCAATCACTACATGGGGAACGCAAAGCTTCTTCGCGAAGCCTGCGAGGCACTTGGGCTCCGGGTGTTCGGGGGCGAAAATGCGCCTTACGTCTGGGTCGGCTGTCCGGAAGGTGTCACGTCATGGCAGATGTTCGACAAGATGCTTGAGGAAGCGCAGGTGGTCATCACCCCAGGCTCCGGCTTTGGTTCGGCTGGCGAAGGCTACTTCCGCATCTCCGCGTTCAACTCACGCGAAAACGTCGTGGAGGTCTGCGAGCGATTGAAGAATTTGATTTCGTAAGAAATCAGCCGTCCGGATCGTCCAGCAATGCCTGCAAACGATCGCGAAGGGATTCGGGGACGCGAGGCAGCCAGTCTTCGTCGAGCATTCCAATTTCGATCATGTCTCTAAGATGAACACGATCCTTATCGCGATAAGACGTCAATTTCATCACTACCAGCGCATCTAATTCCAGAAGTTTGAAATCACCGTGTGATGGGTCGACTTCGCCCACCTCAGGCGATGGCTCGATTGCCTCGGGATTGACCTTTTCACCGGCGAAGATCAGGTGGACCCCATCCCGAGCTTTGGCACCCGGACCATCCAGATACATCTCAATGCGACCCTTACCGCCCAGGATGGAGACCGATCTATGGATAAACCCTCCGGCTTCCATAACCGGAGTAATTTTCTCCAGATCGCTCCGGCGAACCAACAAATCCACATCGCGCGTATTGCGCACCACCGAGTCATCAACCCTGGACACCCAAGCCGCAACGGCATTCCCGCCGATCACCGCGTAATCGATTCCAGCATTATCAAGCAACGCCGTTGCGCGGCGAAGCCTCTCTTTTACCTTTTCAATTCCTTCAGCCATACGATGCCAGTTGGTCGATTCAGAAAATACTATCGCGCCAGCCATGTCATAACCTATCACTTGCAGGCCGGGCCTGTCGAGATCCCCGTTTCATGATACCAGACCACATCCTGAACCGCACCGGGGCTCGCAATACTGCCTCCGTCCCCAAAGATATCCTCAATCTCCTCAACTCGGGAGAAATTGAGAGCGTCAACCTCTGCGAATGGCTGGTAGTCGATCAGATCGAGCTTGCCAGGATCATATTTGGGAAACTGGGTTGGCAGGCTCATATCGCCGGTCTCGAGAAAAAATTTGCAGAAACCACGCCCTCGACCGCTCCGAAGAAGATCGCGGCCGTTGGAAGCTATCTATCTGGAGTTTTCGAGACGCGAGAGGATGTGGAGTCTGCTTCAGAGCTCCTCCTCGCGGAAATTTCCGATTCCGCCCGGGCATGGGGAGCTTACCTTGTCGGCCTGCATCCACGGCTTTCCCTGGAGGAAAAGTTTCTACTGATCCGCCCGTATGCCGCAGATACGAACATGGCGGTGCCCGAAATCGCCTGGCTTGCGTTGAGGGAGGAATTTATCGGAAACCAGCCGGAAACTTTCGAAATCCTCCGGCCATTCACGCTTGAGCCTGATGACCGTCTTCGCCGTTTCGCATCAGAGCTCACCCGACCTCGCGGAGTCTGGTGCCGCCATGTCCGGGAATTGAAAGACGACCCCTTGCCCGGCATTGCATTGCTCGAACCGTTGAAGTCCGATCCTTCAAAATATGTCCGGCTCTCGGTCGGGAACTGGCTCAACGATGCCAGCAAAACCTCGCCCGAGCTTGTCAGGAAAACATGCGACCGATGGGAAAGGGAATCCCAGACGAAAGAGACCGCCCATATCGTCAAGCGCGCGCTACGCACCTTGAACAAGTGCTGAGCCAGCGTGTTTTCTGCATTTACCTCGCCCCGCCTACATGAATAAATCAGCCCATGTTGAAACTCAAATGGGCGCTGGTCTCGGCGTTATGTTATTTCCTCTGCCAATGCGCCGGCTCATCCGGCGGTAGCGGCGGGCCGCCTAACATGGGGGGGCCTACACAGGCGGAGCGCGACTCTGCTATCGCGAACGAGGCCACCGGAGACTTCTACTACGGACGTCGCTACCATGTGAAAAAGACGCGTTTCTGGGGATACCTCCGTCAGCCCAGGCAGTCACCGTCCCGTGCCAAGCTCGTTATTTTTGACGAGACAAACAAACGCAGCCCCGACCGCTTGTCCGAGAACGGGCCTCCCGGCGCTCAATATGCTTTCGATAACAACTACCAATACAAGATCCGCGGAAACTACACCGGGCAGGAAGCGTATGATCCGAACAGCAACCAGTTCCTTCCCGTCTTCCGCCTCACAGGATATGAAGTCGTCGACAAGGATCCCGGTTGGCTTTTCCGGCCAACCGATCATTACGATCCCTACTCCGTGACCTTGGTCCCTTAAGCACAAAATCGAAAAGATGCGGCGGGATATGAATCGTATCACCGGCGACAAGCCGAGCCGCTGTGGCGGAGAAAAGACGTCTCGGTCAATGGGAGAGGCGCCAGGAATCGGTCGCGTACCGAGATCTCCACAGTCCGGAACCTCGGGAAAAAACGGAACGGGGTTTACATCCGGGCAGAGGTTGCGAAGGCAGAAGTTGGTAAAAGCCTGGTCACTTGTCCTCGCAGTCGCCTCGGCAGGCATCGTCCTCATTTTTGTTTTCTCAAAAGTCGCCAAAAACTCCGGCTCGAAGAGCAAATCCGAGGTAGCGACAGAACGGGCGCCAAATCTCGACCAGATTTTCGCAGAAGATCCCAACCCAAAAAATCAAAGTCCGGGGGAAGTTGCGTCTTTGGAACTCGTCGCAGCCGCGCTTTCAAATCGCAGTCCCGGCAAAATCACCGATTTTTTCAAACTGCCGTCGGAAACAACGCCCGAAGAGGCCGTAGGCATTCTTGAGAAACTGCGAAGAGCTGGACGGACCTGTGACCGATATGAAATGGATAGGCCCTCTGTTCACAAACGGGACCTTGGTCGAAAGAGTGGTGGTCAACACCACAAAGAACGGCCTCAAGCGGAATCGTGTCGCCCTTCTGGTTCCTCAATCAGGAGGAGACTGGCGCATTGACTTCGATGCATTTGCCCGGACTAGCTCAGACAGCTGGGAGAATATTCTTTTGGGGAAATCGCCCATTTCCACGGTCCGCGTCTTCATAACGAGAGACACCTACTACAACGGCACGTTTTCCGACGAAAAATTGTGGCAATCCTACGCACTCGTCTCACCGGATACCGATGAAATCCTTTACGCCTACGTGAAACGTAAAACACCGCAATTCCACGCTCTGTCAAAAATTCTCAATTCGGACGACCGTCTTCATCGTGCGACGCTGGAGCTGACCAGCCTACCCGCCACCGAAAGGCGTCAGTTTCAGATCTCCAGGGTGATCGCCGAAAACTGGGCGGTGGCAGATACGCTGTTTGACGAATCATTCTGATCCTTTTCCTTTCCGGCCAAGTCGGCAAAGGCTAGCTTGGCCGCAGAATGACTCCGGAGCTACAAGACCTTTTCGCCTTTCTTTCCTTTCCAAGCGTTTCGACCGACTCAAAGCATAAACAGGATGTCCTGGAATGTGCCGAATGGCTTGTCAAAAAGCTGAGCTCAATGGGTCTCGATACCGCAGCTCATGAAACGCCCGGCCACCCGATCGTCATCGCGAGAAACAAACATTTACCCGATCGTAAGACAGTCCTGATATACGGTCATTATGATGTCCAGCCAGCCGATCCTCTCGATCTATGGGAAAGTCCGCCCTTTGCTCCAGTCATACGCGAGGGCAAAATCTGGGCTCGCGGAGCTACTGACAACAAAGGTCAGATGCTGGCGCACATCCTTGGTATCGAGAAAACGCTGATAGAGAAGGGCGAGCTGCCTGTGAACATTATCCTCTTATTCGAAGGAGAGGAGGAAATCGGCTCTCCGAACCTCGCACCATTCTTGGAGAAACACCGCGATTCCCTGAAGTGCGACATCATCGCGATTTCCGATACCGGCATGGTCGCGCCAAACACCGGCACCCTCGGCTACGGATTGCGCGGAATCGCGTGCGCGGAGGTCAAGATCACCGGGCCCGCGCGGGATCTCCACTCCGGCCTGTTTGGCGGCGCCGTTGCCAATCCAGCTACCGCTGTCGCGCGTCTTGTCGCCTCTCTTCATCTTGATGACGGCACAGTTGCCATTGATGGATTTTATGATGACGTCCGCCCACTGGAAGCTTGGGAACGTGAAATGTGGGGGAAAGTTCCCGGCGTCAAAGACGATGATTTCCTCAAAGTCACCGGGTCTCCAGCCCTTTTTGGCGAGCCGGGATATTCATCCGCAGAGCGCACTTGGGCTCGCCCCACTGCCGAGGTCAATGGGATCGGCGGCGGGTATCAGGGGGAAGGTTCCAAGACCGTTCTTCCCGCCGAGGCTTTCGTGAAATTTTCCCTTCGCCTCGTCCCCGACCAGGATCCCCAAACCGTCCTGCAGCAGCTCAAGGCACATCTTGAAAAACATTGCCCCCCGGGTGTGAACATGGAGATTGATCTGGGGCACGACGGCAAGCCATATGCTTCCGATCCCCATTCAGATTTTGGTCAAGCCGCTCAACGCGCACTCAGATCGACTTTTCCGGGTGAACCCATGCTAATTCGCGAAGGTGGCTCGATCCCAATTGTCCAGGCATTTCGCGACATTCTCGGTGTCGACACCCTTCTACTCGGCCTTGCCCTGTCGGACGCACAAATCCATTCTCCCAACGAAAACTTCCCCATCGCCAACTTCGATGCAGGAATAAAACTCAACCAAGCCCTCCTCGAAGAACTCTCGAAGTGAAGGAGCGCTGCCTTCAGGCGGCGTTTCTTGTCTTAAATTCTTTATTCCTTGGCGGTTAGAAATCATTCCCCATGACCTCCCTCATCCGGGACGGCTACGAAATCCACCGTGCCGTCTTCTCCCTTTCCGATATCGAAACTTTACAAGCGGAAGCCGATGAAATCGCCTCCAAGGCAGATTCCACATGCGTCCGGCACCTCGGCAAACGCTCCGCCCTTTTCAATCGGCTTTCCCTATCCCCTATACTCATTTCCCTGTTTCCAAACCCGGATTTCATCCCAGTCCGATCCATTCTCTTCGACAAAACACCCGAAGAAAACTGGCCCGTCGCCTGGCACCAGGATCTGACCATTTGCGTTACCGAGAAAACCGACAGCGACAACTACGGCCCATGGAGCGTCAAGGACGGCATCCCCCACGTCCAACCACCCGTCGCCTTACTGAACCGAATGATCACCGCCAGAATCCACCTCGATCCCACAGGAGCGGACAACGGCGCCCTAAGCATCGTCCCCGGCTCCCATCTTCACGGAAAGCTGGCTTCCGAAAAAATCCCCGAACTCACCGCAGAATCTTCCATCCTCTGCGAATGCCAGCCCGGCGACGTCCTCCTCATGTCCCCTCTCATCCTGCATTCATCAAAACGCAGCACCCGCCCAAACCGCCGCCGCATCCTCCATTTCGAATACGCGCCCCCGGATGCGCTTGACTCCCGCCTCACCTGGCACGAAACCCTTTCTCCACAAGAACCTCTGGGAGTGAGGAGCTGGTGAAGCTGATGGATTGGCGTTGTGGCAGGACTCTGTGGCTAGATCACTGTGAATTCGAGAAGCCTGAGCCATTCACTTGGAAATCGCCTATTGACGAAAACCGTAAATAGCATACCTTGCCCGAGTGATCCAAAGCTTCGCAGACCGGGAAACCGAGAAAATCTGGAACCGCCAGCGATCACGCAAGCTGCCACCCGACATCCAGGATCGGGCGCTGCGCAAACTCCGCGAGCTTGCGGCAGCGCCCACCCTTGAAACTCTTCGCTTCCCGCCATCCAACCGCCTTCATCCCTTGTTGGGAAACCGCAAGGGCAGCCACGCCATCCGCATCAACGACCAATGGCGCATCACCTTCACATGGAGCCCCCAAGGCCCCGAGAACGTCAGCATCGAAGACTACCATTGAACCCGCCATGAAACCTGCCCCATTACTTCACAACCCTCATCCCGGCGAGACGCTCAAGGAAGCGCTCGGCGATTTGGCCATCACCCAGTACCGGCTCGCCAAGGACACCGGCCTGCCCCACAGCAGGATCACCTCCATCATCAAGGGTCGCCAGGGAATCACCGCCGCCACCGCGCTGCGATTCGGCAAATACTTCGACACCCCCCCCGAATACTGGCTCAACCTCCAGCATATGCACGACCTCGCCGCCGCCCGCGAGGAACATGCCGATGCCCTCGCACGCATCCGGCCTTTGGTTGCGTGACTCCTACCGTGCCCTGCCCTCTCATCCTCCATTCCTCAAAACGCAGCACCCGCCCCACCCGCCGCCGCATCCTCCATTTCGAATACGCGCCGCCGGATGCACTTGATCCCCGCCTCACATGGCATGAAACCAAGAGCTAACAAAGTCCACAACTTCCAAAGAATCCGATCCGTCTCCGTACGCGTTTATCCGTGGTTCCTCTTCTTCAACAACCCGAGCCTGGCGCTCAGAACTTGTTCCCATGTCTGATTGCCAATAGGACATCACCTCCGTTAGGTTCTCATCGCAATGCCAATCACAATCCAGCACCTCTCCCACCGTGATCGGTGCGATGAGGTGTTCGCGCTTTATCGCAAGGATTCTTGCACCCTCGGATTTATGCCACGGGGTGCGTTTGAGGAAGGCATTGCCAAAGGCAGGCTGCTCGTTGCCACTGATGACGCGGAGCAAATCCATGGCTACCTCCTCTACCGTGTGGCTCACGGCTACGCAGCCATTACCCATCTTTGTGTCTCTTCTGCTGCGCGTGGATCAGGAATAGGGAAAGCCATGGTAGACGAACTAAAGCGCATCACCACCCACTTGGACGGGATCAAACTGAAATGCCGCCGCGATTTCGATGCCCACCGGCAATGGCCGAAATGGGGATTCATTGCCAAAGGCTCGGCAATCGGACGCGGGGCGGACAATGCCGATCTCGTGATCTGGCACCTGGATCACAATCCCGACGACCTTCTCTCCTCTCTACCTCTACGCAAGACCCTCGTCGCCATTGACGCCAACGTATTCTTTGACCTCTTCTGGCCGGATCGTCCGATGCGAAAAGTCTCAGACGCACTTCTGGAACCCTGGATCGACGACATCGTAGAACTCGGCCTCACCTCTGAAATCTTTAACGACATCGACCGTTGCAAGGATTCCGACTTGCGAAATACCAGCAAATCAAAAGCCGCTACCTATCACGAAATCCGAGCCGCAGCCAACAAGATAGATCCGGTCGATGCTGAACTCAGAAAATTCTATCCGTCCGCCGTATCTCTCACGCCCCAGGATATTTCAGACATCCGCCATGTCGCCCACGCCATCGTCGCCGGGGTCAAATATTTTGTCACACGTGATGAGAGCCTTTTGGACAAGGCTCCCGAAATCCTTGAAAAATTCGATGTGCAATTGTTCTCGCCCGTCGAATTCATCTCCCGGCTCGACAGCATCGAACGCGAGCAGGAATACCAACCCTCGCGCCTCGGCGGTTCCAGCATTGTCACCAAGCGACTTGAACCCCTGGAAATCAGCCGTTGTATCGAGAGCTTCCGGAGACATCCTGACGAGAAAATTAGCTGTTTTAAAAAACTGGTCGATACCTGTTTGCTCGATCCGAAGAACTCTTCGATCAATGTCAGTCAAGATGGCAATGGGGAAATGGCGGCAGCCATCGCCATCAACCGTAAATCGCCCCAAATCGTCCAAATCCCACTCCTTAGACTCGCCTCCCTGCCATTGGCGAAGACCGTCCTGCGGCACCTTCTGATGAGAGCCATCGTCGATGCAACTGAAAGCGATGCCAGCTCCATCCAGATCGAAGAACCCCACCTCACCCGTGATGTCACGGATGCCTTGATCGAAATGGGCTTCGGTTTCTCCACCGCAAGGTGGATCAAGCCGGTGCTCAGAGGCTTTCAGGATATCTCCAGCGCACGCCAGCGGTTGGAAGCGCTTGGCCTCATTAGAGACAATGCCAATGATGACAGCTGTATTGACCAGCTCGGCACCCTAATCTGGCCAGCCAAGCTCGCCTCCGAAGAAATTACCTCCTATCTGATTCCCATCCAGTCGCAATGAGCGGAACACTTTTTCGATACCGATCTCGCCACCCAGCGCTTTCCCAGCATTTCTGGAATCAATGACGAACTCCATCTCGGCGTGGAGGCTGTCTATTTCACAGCATCCAATATCACCTTCAAGTCGCCCGGCCACCTCCTCTGGTATGTCAGCAGCGGAAACGAAGGCCTGGGCACCATGCAAGTGAAGGCCACTTCGAGACTTCGTGAAGTCGTTAAAGGCACTCCCAAGGAACTCTTCAGCCGCTTCCACCGTCTCGGCGTCTATCGCTGGAAAGATCTGATCGCTGCCGCAAATGGCGACCCAAACGCCCAGCTCACCGCCCTCCGTTTCTCCCACACCGAGAGCTTTCCACATCCGCTCGACTCCGACCTTCTGCGGACATTCAATGTCCCGCCACACTATCCCGGGCCGCGCCCCGTTCCATTCCCCACCTTCCAGCAAATCTACCACTGCGGATTCAACACCACCCCATGAACAACCGAGCCGTCCTAATGTCCATCAAGCCGAAGTACGCGGATCTCATCTTCGCCGGCACGAAAACCATCGAACTCCGCCGAGTCTGCCCAAAGGTCGGGCCAGGCGATCTCGTCCTCGTCTATGTCTCCAGCCCGAAAATGGCTTTGGTCGGAGGCTTCGAAGTTGCCGGTATTGTCACAGCAGCCCCGCACATCCTCTGCAAAAAATGGCAACCGCAATCCGGCGTGGAGAAAGAAACCTTCCTCGATTATTTCCAAGGGGTAGCCAAGGCCTACGGAATCCTCATCGCCCGAACCTGGCAATTCGATTCCGCCACCGAATTGAAAGCACTCCGCCGAAGAAAAGGAGGCTTCCATCCGCCTCAGTCCTATCGGTATGTGGGCAGCAAGGAGTTAGTGAAGCTGATGGATTAGGCAGTGTGGACAAATTCAAAATCTGACCCAATCCGCTATGGCTGCGAGACTTACGAAGGATAGGAACGTTTCGGTGAGGCGGTCGTAGCGGGTCGCGACACGGCGGTGGCGCTTGATCCGGCAGAAGAAATTCTCAACCACCCTGCGGCGGCGACCTATCTCCGGGATATAGAAGACCCAGCTCGTCCGGTTGGACTTCGGCGGGATGACCGGCACCCCGCCCTGTGCGACGACGTGCTTCCTGAGGTCATCGCTGTCGTAGCCCCTGTCGCCCAGGACGATCCTGCCTTCCACATCGCCGAGAACATCTTCGGCGAAGAGGATGTCATGGCGGTTGCCTGGCCCGAGCGTGATCCGCAGAGCCTTGCCCTTCCCGTTGACGCAGGCGTTGAGTTTGGAGTTCCGCCCGCCCTTGGTCTTCCCCAACGCCCTGTCTGCGGGCTCTCCGGGATACCTGCACGCGTCCTGATGGGCTTTGAGATGGGTGGCGTCGAGCACCTTGAACTCGTCGGGTTCCACCGCCTCCGCCTCCGCCGCTGTTCTTTCCAGCAGTCCGGTGAAGACCCCGCGCCTCGCCCATCTGAGGTGGAACCGGTAAACGCTGTTCCATTTTCCGAAGCGTTCGGGCAACTGGTTCCAGACCGACCCGGTTACGAGTATCCACCAGATCCCGCCCAAAGTTTTTCGAAGATCGGCGGGCTTCCGGCCTTTCTTTAAAATGTTAGATTCCCGATCGGGGGAGTTAAGTTAATTTTTTTAGGTGGTCGAAAACCACATCCGGCATTGCGTCTGCAAGTTGGTGCATGTCGGGAGGGAAAGTGCCTGGAATCCCCGTAAAATCAAGCTTTTCTATTTGTCCACACTGCCTAATATTTCCTCACCCAATGCGGCGACGAGGCAGTGAAGAGCGCTATCGTAGTCGAGGAAGATATCGATTCCGATTTACATAGGGGTTGTAGATGGGGAAATAAGATTCCCTATCGTGAAAAAAAACGCACTTGGGTGCAATTCAAAGCGAAATACATGACGTTGGTTTTGCTGCCACCATAGAAACAGCACCTCCATTTTTTATTTTGAACCGTGGTGTCAAGCCTCCTTCCTCAATCGCGCATTTAATCGAATGGGTTGAATACAAGTGGCAGGGCGCAGTCAGGATCGAGGAACAATACCAACGATAGAGTCTCAATAACAACCTCCCTGTGGCAGTGGAAGCGGGCGAGGGGTAAAAACGGGTTGTTACAATACCTGAAGGCTTGAGTAAGCGATGCCATTCCAAGACCAAACCTCTCATTTCCTCAGAATCAAAGAATTGAAAAAAATGGTCTGTTTCGATCCAATCGTAACTGATGCTTTCCAGTTTACTTTTGATGGCGGTTTTTGCCATTACCTTGATCCCCGACATGTCTGTCAAGCCACCCTTCCGTAAATCATTGATTGCCTTTTCCAATACGTGCTCGCGAATATCGAGCAGGGTGATCTGAGAATCTGGGAAATGAGTCCGCGCGTGAAGCACGAATTCCACAGCCGTGTGGGCAGCGCCTACTCCACACAGTAAGAACTTAGGCTCAACTAATGTGAACCTAGACCAACCAGTGGCATCTGCCTCTAGCAAGGTGCTGTGGTAGACTCCGCGAAGGTATCTGCGGTGCAGGAGAGGCACGGAAAGAAGCTCATAGAGCCAGTATCGAGTGAGTGTATTTTTCATGTTTTATGCGGTAATTCTATGCGGGTGAACTAGTTTTGCTGATTGGGGTCAGCGGTTTATGGCTGCGGGTGGAAACAGGTGAAACAGAGAGATTATCAAGGGAATATTCGGCAATGACAGTCACTGCTGAACTAAGTCGAAGATCAGTCGGAGTCTCTATTCCGCCAAAATTGATGACGCTGAGGTTTACGCCAGCCTTGCCAAAGCAGTAACTGACGAAGGTGATGCATGAGAACTCCGATGGCGATTCGTCAGGTCTAGCCTTCCTGCTCCGAATTTGGAACGGCTTTCCCAACTGATCCCAGGCGGATTTCATAACCTTGGAAATCGTTTCTGGGTCACATTTGACACGTAGTAGACAGACTTTCCATGGAACCGGGTAGCGATCCAATGATGTCAATTGTACTCCCGCCCCTGCATGACAAAAAGCGTGAAGCATTGCGAGTTTGCCGTTCGGCAGCTCCACTACGATACAGGCGTGGCTCCAGGGACCCCATGGTGGGGACACGCGACGACCGACCAGCAAGATGTCTCCCGGCTTGGCGCTTTTAAGGGCATTCGTAAGCATCGCATGCCTTGAAGGATGCTTGTAAACACCAGTGATCTCGGCTATTTTGTATGTAAAGTGCCACTAGGGCATAACAAAGAAGCAGCGTAGCCAAAAGCCCCAGCCTCGGTTTACTGGCAACATCTCTCCAGCGCCATCCTTAGATCCGCACACACAGCCTATGAGAAACAGGACAGGAACAGCAATCGCGATGATATTGAAAATCGCGTTGAGCATGCCCGCGGCATCCGCGGCAAAGGCGATCAAATATCCGAATCCCAAGAACCAAGCGGCATCAAAAAAACTCACGAAAAACTCCATGACTAGAAACCTGCTCCAGGACCAACCAGCAGACCTAGCAGCTACTGCAGCGAAACTTTTCATCGCGGGTGCCATGTGGAAGCCGAAGAAGACAGCCAACGGATGTCGATCCATCGCCGAATTGGCCTTCCTTACCAGTTTATCGATTTTTGGCCACCGCTTAAGCTTTGAGTGTATCCATGGCGTCGTTGCGAAGGTGAGGACGTCACCACTAAAGACGCCGAGCCAGACTGCTGTAAATGTGCCCCATCCGCTAAGGTAGCCAGCGTAAACGGCGCCTCCAGTGGCGGAAATTCCCAAAGTTCCAGATATCATGCAGCCGGTCAATGCATACGCTTCCAGCGCCGCAAGGACGTAAGCGGAGTAAACGCGACCCCTCCGGTTCACCTCAAGCGGCAACGGATTTGCGGTAGCGGGCTGCGGCGACGCGCGCCGGGGTGAGGCTGGCGATGGTTTCCCCGTCGGCTGTTACCGGGAGGCGGGTGAGGAGGTCGCGCAGGTAGGCTTCCACCGGTACGCCATGCCTCTTGCAGTTTTCCACGATGGTGTAGATCACCGCAGCCTGATGCCCGGCGTCCTTCGATCCCAGGAAGAGCCAGTTCTTCGCACCGAGTTTGACGGGGCGCATGGCGTTCTCGACGAGGTTGTTGTCGATCTCGAACCTTCCGTCCTCCAGATACCTTGCGAGGGCGTCCCAGTGGCGCAGGCCGTATGCGAGCGCTTTGCCAACCAGGCTCTGCGGGCGGTGCTTTGGCAGGGCGGTTTCCATGGTGGCCTTGATCCGGGCGACGACGGGGGCGCTGCGCCATGCCCGCTCGCTCTCCCGCAGCGCGGGGCCTGCCTTGGCTTTCCGGAGGTCTTTCTCGATGTGGTAGAGGTGGGCGATGAGCCGGACGATGCGCGCCGCGTGCTGGTCGGGGCCGGATTCGAGGGCTTCAACGAAGTTGCGCCGGATGTGGGCGAGGCAGGCGATGAGGCCGGTCTCCGGGTTGGCTTTGGCGTGGGTTTTGTAAACCCCGTAGCCGTCGCACTGGATGTTTCCGCGAAAGTCCGCGCCGAGGGTTTCGACGAGCTGTTGGTGACCGCGCCCGATCCCCCAGTGGTAGAAGAGGCTGCCGCCGGGCGCGCTGGCGACCCACAGGTATCCCTGCTGCGCCTTCCCGCTGCCGGGAACGAGGTATCGCACCGGTGTTTCATCGACCTGGAGGTAATCCGAGGCGAGCGTCTCGGCGCGGATGGCGAGCGCGACGGGTTCGAGCAGGCCGATGGATTGGTGGAGCCAGTGGATGATGAGGTCGCGCGGGATACCAACGCCGTGGCGGTGGAAGATGGATTGCTGGCGGTAGAGCGGGAGGTGGTCGATGTATTTGCCGACGAGGAGGTGGGCGAGTAGTCCTGCGGCGGGCAGTCCGCCGACAAGCGGGGTGGCGGGGGCCGGGGCGACGATGGGCGGGAGGTGGCGCTGGATCTTGCGGCGGAACTTCACCCGGACGATGCGGCGCCTGAAGAACTTCGCCGGGGTGATGTCGAGCAGTTCGGTGGTTTCCTCGCCGCAGCGCTCGAAGGACTCCGGATCGGCGGCGACGAGGTTGGGGATGACCTCGGTGGTTTCGGTGGGGAGGTTGTCCAGGCCGGTGATGCGGGAGCGGTGGGCTGCGCGTCGTTTCGCGGCGGGCTTTTGCTCAGCGGCGTCTGGTTCGGCCTCCCCCGGTGCGGCCGCGCCGGGGAAGGCTTCCGGCTTTCCCGGCATATCCTTGAAGAGCAGTTCCAGCTGGGCGGGGTCGATCTTCTCACCCTTGCTTCCGAAGAGGCGGCGGATGAGGTGGTCGAGCTTGGCTTCGAGGAGGGCGATCTTCGCGTTGGCGGCTTCAAGTTCGGCGCCCTGGCGGGCGCATTTTTCCTCAAGTGTTTCGATGCGCGGAGCAAAGCAAAAACCGCGCCAATTACTAGGCTTGCAATACTTCGGCGGAGGATTTTCAGTCCCTTTCATACCACGGTCGCATCTCAGCGCCGCGCAGGTCGATGCCGTCGAGCAGGAGCTGCAGGGCTTCGGGCGCGAGCGACATGGCGGGGGCTCCGGCCTTGGATGCGGCGGGCCAGGAGAAGGTTCCCTTTTCCAAACGCTTGGCCAGCACGCAGACGCCGGTGCGGTCGTAGTAGAGGATCTTGAGGCGGTTGCGGCGTTTGTTGGTGAAGACGAAGAGCGCACCGCTCTCCAGCCCCCGGACTACGATGGCCGAGGCGATGGCGGCGAGGCCGTTGAAGGACTTGCGCATGTCGTGGTGTTCGAGGGCGAGGTGGACGCGCACGCCGGAAGGGAAGCCGATCATCGCGACACCACCTTTCCGGCGCGGAGTGTTTCGATGAGGCTGGCGGCGAGGGCGAGCTGGCTTGCGTCGGTGATGATGAGTCGGACGCCGCAGCCGAACTCGACGCGCATCTGGCGCTCGGAGGGGTGGCGGATCTCGATCTCGACGAAGGTCACGTCAGCGACACGCCACGGCTTGGGGACGGATGAAGAGGACATCCCGCGAGACTACGGCGGAGGTTCGAGGCTCCGCGAGATTTCACGAGGGGCAGCGTTTCCTTTGCTTACGCAAGGACGAAGAGGCCCGTGTAAATCAAAAGGGCGTTTTTCATAGTGCTTCCACTATGAGTAACAGGCCGTCTGATACGATGATGCCCACCAATCCCCACCTCGGGGGTAAAGTTCCTATTCGGGTAGGACGTTTATTGGCGAAGTTTCCAATTCTCTTCCACTGGCCAAATTGCAAGTAGTTTTTGGGCTACGGATTTCTCTAGTCCCTTTTTGTTTTCAAGGCTTTTGCGTGCCTGGGATTTCAAGTTTGAAATAGCCTCGAATGGTTTTTCTGCTTTATTGGTTTTGTCTTTGGCCGCTTTCATTCGATTTAGCAAAGTCTTTTGATTCTCGGGAATTACTCCCCCAGAAGTATGGAAGCCCTCAAGCCATGAAATTACAAAATCTCGTGCAGCCGTCGAATTGGCTCTCGTACTGCCCTCACCCATGAAACGTATAAAAGCGAAATGAGATGGGCTGAGCTTACATCTTAATCCGTCGATCTCTATGGCTAGGCTGGTAAGATCATTCTCATAAAACTGGATGCGGATTTTGTGTCCGGTGCTCGACGCGAACACATAAGCCATGCGAATCTTCGTGGCGCCAGGGCTAACAGCATCGTATTCATGTTCGGTTATATTGACATTTGAGAATGCCTTATCAAACACGTTCAAAGTGTGAGTCCTTGTCATTCGCTTCAATTCGGTGAGTCCTACTCTTGAGTCCTGACGTATGGTCGGGCTGGGAATAACCGACAGGTTCAACCGCTCTTCGTTGGCATCGAATCGATAGTAAAACTCATGCCGAACCCATTTCCCCTGTTCTCTTTCAATAACCTGCTTCAAGTTGGAAATTTGGGGATTTATACCAAGTGAACGTAAAGGATCGCTAATAAACTGAGCACGGTCAAGGTCTGTATCAGGCTTATATTTCGTTTCCTCCTTTCGTGAGCCATCAGTATCAATTTCTTCTGCGAGTGATACTTCACAAAGCATCAAGTCATGGGGCAGCATCACACTTGACATTCGTGTCAGGAATTGCTCTTCGTCGATTACACCTAACGTATTTCCCAACAGCAGAAAGATAAATGGCTGATTTGAAACGCTGGCGCGCAATTCCCGTAGGTGCGCCAGCCCGCTGTCAGACTCAATGTCCATTATCGCATATTGATGCGATACTTTGTTGTTCGAAAGAACTTTTTTAAACTTTCTTAGCGCTATACTTACGAGATCACTGGACAAATCCGTCACAAGTGTGTCGAGTCGCGAAATTTGCCGATGATTAATAAGTTGCTGACAAACTTTCAATTCCTTGGCGCCTGTACCGGCACCAAGTGCAATGAGACCCAATGCATTATTGGGACTAAATTTTATCATCTGATCTATTCTTCTGTTTAGCTCCTGAGCCAAATCGTTATCGTTGTGTTGGTCGGGTAACGGAAAGTTGCGATAGACTTCAGCGATGTGTGAATCTCCTTCGCTTAAATTTTTCCAGAGATTGGCACCTGTGAGGCTGGTGTATAAATACTTTTGAGGTAGAAAGCCTCTCGAAGAATGTATCGCATCGCACAGGTGCTTGACGATATCAATGCAGCCATCTGTTGACTCTAAGTAGCCGTGGAAAAGACTCCCCTTAGATCCTGCTAGGCTAAACGGTGATGTTAGAATCTGCGTGCTCATGTCTCTTCCTTACGTTTCAGACAGAGTACTGCCAGCAAATGTAAACCAGATTCAACAAAGACTCGGTAAGCTGCATTCACGCCATAAACCTCGACCGCTGTGCATATAACTAGGGCTACCAAGCCTAAAATGGCGACACCTTTTGAGCTTTTGTCGAGGTAACGACCCGCAAGCATGGGTAACAGAACCGCAATATAGATCACCAAGGCGGAGAGAATCAGACGGAGCACCTGTGGGGCTTGAGTGGCAATAGCGAGCGCGATTGCAAGCACGATGATGGTTGCGAAACGGGGATGGGCAGTGTCCTTATCCGTTTTACCATTACTTAACCTATCCCAAAAGTCGTAAGCTAGTGATGAGGCTGACGCGAAAAGCACCGAATCGAGTGTCGATACAACAATGCAAAGTACAGCAATTGTCGGAAGTATTGCGAACGCTCCAAACTGGCTAGTGAGGAAAGTGGCCACAGCGTCATCGGGGCTTGCCAATACAACGCCGGAACGCGCCAGCGATATCCCCAAGCTGACGGAAACTACGCCGAAAACAAAGTAGCACACACCGGCCAGAATTACGCCTAGCCGTGCGTCCTTTAGGCTTCGCGCCGAGTTCACCCGTAGGTGAACATCTTGTGAAACTGGAACGAACAGAAATGAGAGTGCTAGAAGAAGGATCAGATCAAAGTCCATAGTTTTGCCCTGCACTGGCACCGAGACTTGCTCTACTTGGCTGTTAGTCAGAAGCGTGAATCCGACCAAAGCGAAGTAAAATAAAGCCATCAAGATAAATTGGATAACGTCGGTAACTGTGACCGAATTGTAGCCTCCAAACAGAATATAGCCAGTGACTGCAATGCCACCAATGCCACCAATGAGAGCCCCTGGAACTCCTGGAAAATACGGTTGTAGGAGCTTAGTCAAAGCAACGATTTGGGCAGCAGTGATTAAAGTGTAAACAACGAATGACAACAAACCAACGGCCATCCCAGCGAGTCGATTTGAGCCAGTGACGTAGCTGCCCACAGCAATCCCATTTTGGCCGACAAGCCTCGATACCATGAACAGTGCAGTGAAGATCAGCGCTAGAGAAACTGGTAATACGTCAGCAAGACCATACCATCCAAAAGTATAGCCGAGTCCAGCAAGGTTTATGACTGCTGCACCGCCAACAAATGTCGCGCTCAAACCCGCTCCAATGCGAAACCATCCGAAGTCACGATCTCCTACAGCGAATGCGCCATACTGTCGCGAATGAGAGCGAGCCAGTCGCTTCAGGAGGTAAGGGCTGGTAACAAGGGCAAGCAGCGCGAAAAGGATGATGTAGCTGTTGGCGGTCATGTGTGGAGGAAGGTCATGGAATCTTAGAAACTACTGTTACCATCAAGGTTCTAGAAAGAATCGGTTCAGGCTCGTAGGCTGCGAAAATAAGTTACTTTGAGTAAATGGGAGTAAGGCGTGTTTCTCTGTCGTTGTGGACACCGCTCTGCGAACGGCATCTCCAACCTGTTGCGGGATCTGGCAAAATCTTTAAATCTCACGACATCTTCAAGCACAGCTAATTTACAAATGACGCTAACTTTGCCAAGAATTCTTAGTGCAGTGGCTACTCGCCCGGAAATCTGGTTGAATCTAAAAAATGCTAGATGACGTGATTCATATTCTCCTGGCTCAACGCAGGAGCGCAGAGCGTGGGTTTCGGCGCGGGCGAATTTTCCTCCGCCATCCGAGAGGTTCCGAGTGGCGTCAAACTGTAAGCTACAAATAGTCTCTGCTCCAGTGCCTTGTCTTGCGCTCTTAGCCAAACCGTTCAATCTCTCGCAACTGGCTACACCTTTTAGCGATATACCCCTCTTCCCCATGTCCGATACTCCAAAACTCGATTTCATCCGCGAAATCATCGCCACCGACCTTTCCTCCGGAAAGCACGAGACCACCGTCACCCGTTTCCCACCGGAGCCGAACGGCTATCTGCACATCGGCCACGCGAAATCCATCTGCCTGAACTTCGGTATTGCAGGCGAGCACCCCGGCGCGAAATGCCACCTTCGTTTCGACGACACCAACCCAGAGAAGGAGGAAACCGAATACGTCGAGTCCATCAAGGCCGATGTGAAATGGCTAGGTTTTAACTGGGGCGACGACTTGTATTTCGCCTCGAACTACTTCCAGTTCTTTCACGACTGCGCCGTCCATCTCATCAAGAACGGCCTCGCTTACGTCGACGAGGAAAGCCCCGAGGAAATCAAACTCCATCGCGGCAACGTCCAGACCCCCGGCACCCCGTCGAAGTTCCGCGACCGCTCTGTAGAGGAAAACCTCGAAAAATTCGCCGCCATGCGCGACGGAAAATTCAAAGAAGGTGAGGCAGTGCTCCGCGCGAAAATCGGCCTGACCTCGTCGAACATGAACATGCGCGATCCTGTCATGTATCGCATCATGCACCGCGAACACCACAATACTGGTGACGATTGGTGCATTTACCCCATGTATGACTTCGCCCACCCGCTGGAGGACGCTCTCGAGCATATCACCCACTCGCTCTGCACCTTGGAGTTTGAGAACCACCGCCCGCTTTACAACTGGTTCATCGAAAACTGCCCGGTTCCATCCACACCCCGCCAGATCGAATTCGCGAAGCTCAGCCTGAGCTACACTGTTTTGAGCAAACGCAAACTTCTTCAGCTCGTGAAGGAAAGCCATGTCTCAGGCTGGGATGATCCACGCATGCCGACCCTGTCGGGCATCCGTCGTCGCGGTTATCCTGCAGCCGCAATCCGTCATTTCTGCAAACGCGTCGGCATTACAAAATACAACAGCACCACCGATGTCGCACTTCTCGAGCACGACATCCGCGATCACCTCAACTCAAGCGCTCCACGCCGTATGGCCGTTCTAGATCCATTGAAAGTGATCATTGAAAACTTCGCGGAAGAGCCTACTACGACCGCAGTAATCCCCAACCACCCGCAGGACGAATCTTTTGGCGAACGCGAGGTTTCCCTATCCGCCGAAATCTTCATCGAGCGCGAGGACTTCCAGGAGATCCCCGAGAAGAAATACTTCCGCCTCGCCCCGGATAAATATGTCCGCCTCCGTGGCGGCCCAATTATCCAATGCGTTGGCTTCGAGAAAAACGATGCCGGGGAAATCACCCTCGTGCGCACGAAACTCCTTCCGGCCACCACAGGAAAAGACTCCCCCGAAGGCGTAGTCTGCAAAGCCGCCATCCACTGGGTCGATGCCCTCACCGCCGTCGATGCGGAAGTCCGCCTCTACGACCGACTCTTTACCGTGGAGGATCCGGACGCAGCTGAGGGCGGTTTTATTTCAGTCCTCAACCCTGAATCGGTGAAAATTGTCACTGCGAAAGTAGAAGCCTCTCTTCTTCAGGCAAAGCCTGGATATGCCTGCCAGTTTGAGCGGACCGGCTATTTCATCACGGATCGTAAGGAGCATATAGCCGGTAAGCATGCCGTCTTTAACCGCACAGTCGCACTCCGGGACTCATGGGGCAAAGGCCGGTAAACCTGATTGCCCAGCTTTTGATGCTTTGGCGAAAGCCCTCCTGATTCCCAGACCATCCGGAAATGGTCGGATGAGAGAAAAGTCATTTTTCGATCCGCTCCACATCCACCTCCGCCATCCAACCGCTCAGGCCTTGGTCGGGAATTGTCACGTATCGGAAACCAGCCACTTTCCCTCCAAGTCCAACAACGCGCCCCGGCTTGGGAGTGGCTACGACTTCCGCGTCTGAGAAGGGAGACAGCCGGATTACACCATCGTCGGAAATTATCACCGCTCGTGTTCCCTCATCACTTCGCAAATAGAGGACTGTTCCAGCAACTACTAAAACTAATAAAGACGTTGCAACCACTCCGAAAGCGACACGCCGTGGCCATCTATTCTTCAGTCGCTTACACCCTGCAAAAAAGACAGTTCCACATGCCGCGAACGCTGCACACACCGCGATCCAGGACAACTCGTTACGGCTGAAAAACTTTCGAAACGAGGCGCTTGGTGAGGTTTGCCCGGATTCACTGAAGTCTGATATCTCCTTCCGCGCCTGCTCCAAATTCGCCCTTATATCCGGGTCACGCGGATCGATTAGCAAGGCTCTCTCGTATGCAAGGATAGCGTGACCGTATCTCTTCAGTCGCTGGTAGGCATTTCCAAGGTTGTAGTAAACGTCCGCATTGTGTCCTTTAGCATCCAGAATCTTTTCATACTCATCAGCGGCCCTCTGGTAATCGCCTGCGCTGTAATAGGCGTTCAATTCATCGAGCTCTTCCGCTCCAGCCAAATGAACAGCGCAGAATAAAAACAAAATCGATCGAAAAATCCGGGCACACATCATTCCAGAGTAGCTGTGTTCAGTGAGTTTAGCGCCTTATCCAGCATCGTCTGCCATTTCGGGAAATCCCCAGACTTTGAACTGCTATACGACTGCCTGTCGGACTCTTGAAAAAACATCACCGCTTCTGATCCCCCGCCCAACCGGGATTCCACATCAGCCGAGGCTATCCCCTCTGCGGAAACCTCCCAAATTGCTGCGAGCCTCAATTGCAACGCCCGACGTCCGGCCCGGAAAAACTCAACGGGATCGCCATCATTCGCCGCCTGATTCGCAAGCGCCAATGCATCCTGTGTCGACTTCTTCAATTCGGCGTCCGCAATCCTCTCGGGGTTCTCTCTTCGCACCCGCGCGACCATCAGTCCGATCCCTGCTAGCCCCAAAAGCCCGGATCCACCCAAAAGACCCACAAACATAGGTCGCTCCACCAGAGGAATTAAAGAACTCCTGAATCCGGAGACCAAGTCGTGCTGCCCAACGAGCTGGTCCGTTTCTTCCGCCTGCTCCTCGACTGCTACCGGTTCCTCAGTGAAAACAATGTCCTCTCCCAAAATCTGCACCTCACGCGCCGGGCTGCTAACCGTTTTGTAAGCCCCCTCGTCGGGATCGAAATAACTTAGCTCCAGCGCGAGTTCTCGGCTCCCACCCTTGGCTGGAACCGCGCTAAATCGAAAGTCCTTTTTTCCGGAGAATGATGCGACATCTCCTGGAGTGAAATCACTCTTCCCGGCATACACCTTCCAGCCTTCCGCAGGTGTCAGTCTCGGTTCGCTCAGAAGTGCGAAATTTCCGGTGCCTGTCACAGATGCTTCGACCGATTGAGGCTCACCCGTTCTCCAATCCTCCGGAATAGTGGAACCCGCCATTGCAAAGTTTCCCACCGCCCCTGCAAAACCATCCGGCTTTCCCTCCTCGGGAAGCAAACGTACCTCGATTTCCTCGTCCTTGGAGGCAAGTGTCACATTCTTCTGGATCATTGGAACTCGCATGCGGTCAAAAATGTCGTCGAAAAACGGATCATCGAACGCTCCACCCATCCTGGGACGCTTTCTCCGAGCTGCGGAGGTATCGCGCACCGATACCGTTGCCTCTAGAGAAAGCGAAACCGGATTTCTACCTGCTTTTGTAGCGGAGATTCCACCATACCAAGTGACCACGATATACCTCCGTCCATCACGAACCTTCGTTGTCTGTGATGGCCTGTCGCTGACATTGTGCAAAGTGAACGCCTGACCTTCCGGCTGGATACCGCTTCGCACCTGCGCCTGACCTTCCGCAGGTATCCATGCCTCGATCTTCACCGGAGCGATCTCGCCAACAAACACATGCTTTCGTTCGCCCTTTAGCAACTCCACGGTCAGAAATCCGAAGCGCTCCGCTTCTTCGATAGGATCGGTCTCCTCCTCCTGTGGCTGTTGGGAGGCTCCACCTGCCGGGGGGCGGGCCGCATCCTTTGGGAGGACTTTCAGCTCCAAGGGCTTGGTGGAAACTTCCTGCCCATCCACCTTCATGGAAATACTAGGAACCACGTAGTCACCTGGTATCTGAGACCCTACAGCATAACGATATGTTACTGCGCGAGACGTCACTCCATTAATGATGCGGAATTCCTGGTTCTGGCCTTTCGGTTCGACAATGAAATTTTCTATTTCGGGAAACTGAGGACGTCCATCAGGAGAGCCGGAAATTCTCAGCGTAAGTTGAGCGCCTTGCCCTGCCAGCACCGAATCGCGATCGAGTGTGGCCTCAATTTCACCGCCCAAGCAGATCTGGATGGACGCGATCATCCACAGCGTTGCAACCCACTTCCGGAGATGTTTTCTGACTACCATCACCATGTCTTTCCTTTGGTTGAGTTCTCCGGAGTGATGTATCTGGAGGGGCGTTGTTGCGGGATGGGAATCACAGTCTCCTCATCGCCTTCGAGCGCTTGCAACAACTGCGCCGCCTGTTCCTTGGACATCTCCTGCTTCTCGCCACGCTCTTCGCTGATATCTCCGCTTGGTGTCTGTTCCTGGCCTTCTCCATTGTCACCTTCTTCACCGGGCCGGGGGGCTCCGTTTTCTTCCTCGCCGGGTTCCTTGCCAGAATCAGTCCCCTTTTCCTCTACGTCTTGTTTTTCAGCATCAGAATTTCCGCTCTCACCTTCAGGGTCACCGTCCTTTTCTTGATCGCTTTGATCGCCCTCACCAGGCTTTTTCTCATTCTGATCCTTCTCGTCTCCGTCTTCGGACTCTTGCTCATCCTGATCCCCCTCGTCGTCTTTCTGATTCTCTTTTTCTTCTCCCTCGTCCTCGTTCTTTTCCTGCTGATCTTCCTGATCGTCTTTTTTCTGTTCCTGCTCGTCCTCTTGATCCTTGTTCTCCTGTTTCTTCAGATCCTCCAATTTCTTTTCTACCAGAACCTTGTTGAAAATCGCATCTTCGTCCTTCGCATCGAGGGAAAGTGCATCGGAATACGCTTTGATCGAGTCCTCCCAGAGTTCGATGGTCCTGTCGGTATCTTTTTCGAGAAAGGTCTGACCTTGCCGGTAGAGCGAATTACCAAGATTGTAGTAGCTACGCTGCTGAAGTTTCAGATCCGGGGTGGAAAGGGATTTCCGAAGAGTATCGATGGACTGCTCGAATTCACCTTTTGAATATTGTTCCGTTCCCGCGTTATAAATTTCGCGGGGATCGCTCGACACAGTGGTCGCCTTTTCGGCACGGAGGTCTCCAAGAACTGCAAGAATGACAAAAACGGAAGCGGCGGCCGAAGTTTTGATCCGGCGAGCTGCGGATGGTAAGCTTCGCTGTTTTTTCTGGCGCTTCCTGTCTGAAATCATGAGATCGAGGAAGAGTAGCACAATCGCCACACCAAGCGGCCATTCGAATCGCTCCAGCGGCACGCGCTCCAATCGTTGCATCAGCTCACGCTTGGGCACCAGACGAAGCTTCTCCTGATAAATCGTGTCCAGACCTTCAGCACCACGACCCAACGGCACATACAGACCACCGGTAACATCAGCTATTTTTCCCAAAGTCTCCTCATCCAGTGTGGTTGTCACAATTTCTCCCCGCGCATCGCGCACGAATTCATTTTGTCCCAGCGGGATTCGAGCTCCTTCCCTACTGCCCACGCCAACTGTATAGATCGACATTCCCTTCTCCTCTGCTGCCTTCGCAGCATCGTCCACCGATCCCTGTAAATCCTCACCATCAGTCAGGAGTACGAGAACCCGGAAGTTGTTGCCATTCTCCTCGAACAAACGCTCCGCCTCTTTGATGGCGCTGGCCAAATCGGTTCCTTGGCGCGGAATAAGATCGGTATCGAGCGCGTTCAGCGATTCCCGGAAGGCACCGTAGTCGAGAGTCAAAGGGCAGAGCGCGAACGCGCTACCTGCGAACGGGATTAGCCCGACCCTATCGCCTTCCAGACGCTCGACAAAATCCAGAATTCCAAGACGTGCCCGTTCCAATCGATTTGGCTTCAGATCCTCAGCAAGCATGCTTCGCGACGTATCCACTGCGAAAAGGATATCAATTCCCTTACGCTTCACCTCCCGCCATTCGTAGCCTTTTTGCGGGCGCGCTGCTGCTACAAATGTCAGGAGAACGGCGACCAACCACATTGAGCGTTTCGTGTTTCGCAGGCGCTTGGAATATCCTCCTGTCAGTCGTTGGCGAAAACGAGGATGGAAAATTTTTGCGAGATCGGTTTCACGCCGCCGGTCAAAGCGGACAAAGAGAACAATCATGCCGACGCACACCACCATTCCAATCCAGATCCAGAGAGGCTGGGCGAAATGGAGGGCGGTCGTTTCCGAAGGTGGTAGCAGGGCAATCATCATGGCAGGCGACGGAACCGGGTTTGCGTGAGTATCGTCTCAACAAGTAGAAGTCCAAGTCCGGGTATCAGAAACCAGAGAAAAAGTTCGTCGTATTGCTGGTATTTTTTGAGCTTACGGGTGGTCGTTTCCAAATCGTTGATCGCCTCGTATATTCTTTCCAACGAATCGGTATCTGTTGCTCGATAATACTGGCCACCTGTTGAAGACGCCACCTCGCCTAACATTTCCTCATCGATCTCGACAGGCATGTTGCGGAGAAAGCGCCGTCCGAAACGGTCGGTAACGGGCATCGGCGCCTCGCCCATCGTTCCGGCGCCTATGGTATAAATTTTGATTCCGAGCGCTTTCGCTGCTTCGGCAGCCGTCAGTGGATTGACGGCTCCGGCATTGTTGACACCATCTGTTAGAAGAATGGCTATCCGTGATTTCGCATCGGAGTCCTTCAAATGGGAGGCTGCGGATGCGATTGCCGAGCCGATGGCCGTGCCATCCTCCACCTGACCCATTTTTATTCCATCCAAACGCTTCCCCAGAAAATCCTGATCGTGAGTGAGCGGACTCACGAGATACGGACGGCCGGCAAAGGCGATCATGCCGATACGATCATTCGGCCGCTCTTGAACAAATTTACCAACAGCATCCTTCACCACCTCAAGCCGGTTTGCGGGCTTTCCGTTGAGCGTAAAATCCAGCGCCTCCATGGAGCCGGAAACATCGATTGCGAGCAGGATATCAATCCCGCTTGCTTCAATATCGACCGATCCTTTTCCAAAACGTGGGCGAGCGAAGGCGATAATCAGCAAGGCAAGCGAGAGCAGGCCCAGAAAAAGAAGGAAACCGCCGATTTTAGATTTCGGTCTCCCTCCGATCTCATTTGCGTCCACCGTGGAGGGCATACGGATTGCGACAGGTCGCCCCCACTTTCCTTTCCAGACCGCCAGCAACGGCAAACCTAGTAGCAGAAACAAGAAGTTGGGATGGAGAAACTCAAATCCATTCATCCTTCCCCTCCTTCCCGTGTAGTTGTTCTTACGAAATCTTTGGCGGACTCCATGAGTTTGATCCTTTGTGCGGCATTGAGCTCGGCGGCTGCGAACTTCGCGAGGTCGCAGGATTTTAGAAAAGAGTGAAGATGACCATCTTTGTCGCGAACGGATGAAGCGGGAAGCTCGCGAAAGAATTCCTCGGATGTCCGGTTTGGTGCGGCGATACCAAAGGCTGCTGAAATATATCGGCGCACGGTGAGAGCAGCTCTTTCCGCAAATTCATCGGCGCGGATGTTCTCGGCTTGGCTTTCGAGTTCCGAAAGATCGGCAAGTGCAATGTCGCACGCGGTCCTCGGCTTGCGTTTGTTGGAGAAATGCTTCCAAGCCAGCCAGCAAAGAATTCCGCAAACGACCAATGCCACACCGACCATCCACATTGCGTAGTCAGGCTGGTCGTTTTTCGGAATATCTATCAGCGGCTTTGGTCCACGAATGTCTTCGGTTTCCTGCGCAAAAAGAGTCCCACTCGCAATGATTGTTGGTATGACAAACCTCATGACTTAGCCGGACCGTTGTCTGCGGTTTTGGAAAAATGACATCAGTCCAGGCATCCAGTCCTCCCCGTTTTTGAATTCCAGAAAATCAACGCCAATCGACCGGATGCGGGTCGAGACGGTTTCGCGGCGCTGCCGGGAGCGACTCTCAAAATCCTGCCGCACCTTCGCACTTCCGGTGTCGAGTTCGACCACACTTCCAGTTTCCGAATCCTCGATGCGGATCCGCCCCACATTGGGGAGCGATTCTTCGCGGGGATCGGTTACGGATACCGCGATAATATCGTGTCGGCGACTGGTGATTTTCAGCTTGTTGCGCAACTCGTTGAGATTTTCCTCAAATGGCGAGCTGACACAAAAATCCGAGACAAGAAAGAACACCGACTTGCGGTGGACGATGCGGTTTGCGAAATCCAGGGCTTTCGTGATATTCGTCCCTTTCCGCTCGGGTTGAAAATAGAGAGTTTCCCGAATCAGGCGCATGATATGGATGCGCCCTTTTCCCGGGGGAATATATAGTTCCACATCGTCGGAATACAGGATGAGGCCAACCTTGTCACGATTCCGGATTGCAGAGGCAGCGAGGACGCCGGCTGCCTCCGCAGCAAGTTCGCGTTTCGAATCGACCACTGAGCCAAAGTCAGAAGAAGCGCTGACATCGATCAGTAGCATGATGGTCAGCTCGCGTTCTTCAGTGAAAAGCTTGATGTGCGGTTCACCGGTACGGGCGGTGACATTCCAGTCAATCGTACGGACATCGTCACCGGCCACGTAATTTCGCACACGGTCGAAGTCCATGCCCCTCCCTTTGAAAACGCTGGCATACCGGCCTGCGAGTGAGTCGTCGACAAGCCGGTTCGTGCGGACTTCCATACGCCTCACGCGGCCGAGGATCTCGGCGGCACGATTGTCGTTTTCCAAAGAGTCGGAATTCATGGCACGGGCATTTCGTCGAGAAGCCGGGAAATGATTTTTTCGCTGTCGAGACCCTCGGCCTCGGCCTCGTATGTGACAGTCACGCGATGACGCAGCACATCCATTGCTACCGTTTTAACATCATTGGGCGTGACATAGGCCCGGCCTTCCAGGAAAGCGTTTGCCCGACTTGTTAGAGCGAGATTGATGGTGGCTCTTGGTGAGGCACCAACCCGAATCATGGAAGACATGTGAATACCATATTCATCCGGGCGACGGGTCGCATGGACGAGTCGAACAATATAACGCTTCACCTTTTCATCGAGATAGAGTGAGTTCACTACAGTGCGAGCGTGCTGAAGATCGGAGAGGCTGACGACGGGCTTGGGAACCGACATCTCTTCGGTAGTTCCCGCAAGATCGAGCACTCGCATTTCCTCGTCCTCCGTCGGATAATCCATGATCACTTTCATCATGAAACGATCAAGTTGCGCTTCGGGCAACGGGTAGGTGCCTTCCTGTTCGAGTGGGTTTTGCGTGGCCAACACAAAAAAGGGGGAGGGCAGTGCGAACGATTCCTCACCGATGGTTACCTGCCTTTCCTGCATCGCTTCTAGCAACGCGCTCTGGACCTTCGCCGGTGCACGGTTGATCTCGTCCGCCAGGATGAAATTCGCGAAGACAGGTCCGTGCTTCACTAAAAAATTAGCCTCTCTTGGATCGTAGATCTGGGTACCAACGATATCCGCTGGCAACATGTCCGGAGTGAACTGGATGCGATGAAACTTTGCATCTACCAGCGCGGAAAGAGTCTTCAAAGCGAGGGTTTTCGCAAGACCGGGTACGCCTTCAAGGAGGATGTGGCCTTTCACCAGAAGAGACACCAGCAGCCTATCCACCAAGGCGTTCTGTCCGATAAGGTAGCGTCCCATTTCAGATCGCAACGGATTGATCCAATGGGAGGCTTGGCGAACAAGAGCCTCGTTCTGCTCTTGGTCGTCCGTCGGGCGAGATGATGTTTCAGATTCTGAGATCATGTTGTGACTGAAAGGGTTGGTTTGTTTTGGAGATGCCCATGGCAAGGCCCCTAATTAATGTTACCAGCGATGCAAATCCAACTGTTTGTCGAAAACTTCCTATCAGAGAATCTCATCGGTGAGAAATCTCCCGGAATTGGCGTTTTCACTTCGGCTCATATCGATAATAAATGGCAAGCCGAATGAAGTCCGAAGAACACGAAATCTGGTATTATGTCTCGATCGGAAATGAACGTCTGGGTCCGGTTTCGATCAAGGAATTGAGTTCGCTGGCAAACAAAGGAGATATCAGCCCTTTAACACTCGTCTGGAGCCCGGATCATCCCGGGTGGATGCCTGCGTCCACCATCACCCATCTGCTTAGCCAGGTAACACCCATTCGCGAAGAGTCGGAGGAAACAATTACGGAGATTTCATCGTCAAGCGAGGAACCGCTTTCACCGATTACGATAAAGCCCAGGAAAACACCCTTTCTTTTTCCCAGATTGGTCGGCGCATTGATTATCTCATTGCTTTCAGCGGTTGTCTTGGCAGGCGTGCTATTCAATATCGGCAAAGTCCTTTGGCCTGCACTCGCAATTGTTCCCTTCGGAATCGCAATCGGTATTGTAACCAGTCTGGCCGCCTATCGTAAGGAAGTCTATCTGATCCAAGAGTCGCGTCTTGTCGGTAAAAGAGGTGGTCTCTTCAGCGATGAATCAACCGAGCTCGAAATTCGCAACATCACCCACGTGAAAGTCAGGCTTCCGTGGCTTCGTTACCGATTTCTAAAAGTTGGCGATGTCATTGTGGAAACCGCCGGTAGCTCAAAGCCATTGGTCATGCGAGCCATAAGCAGCCCTGAGGAAATCTTTTCCGATGTGCGCAAGCGGATGAAACACAACGGCTACGACCTGACTGAAAGGCAGATTCTCCACGAGGAGCGACCTGCTATCTTGGGCGCAATAGTGGAATGCTTGGGAATCTTAGCGGGCGCCGTTGCCTTCTGTCTGTTCTTTCTGGCGAACATGGTTATTGATCTCCTAGATGAATCAAATCTCACGGTCAGCGACCAGTTTGTTCAGATCGGCATTGGTTCAATTCTCATCCTGATACTCGTTTTTCTGATAATTCGATATCTTGATCTGCGCAGACGAACGTATCGGGTGTTTAACGATGTTGTTGTATACGAGGAGGGATTTCTCACCCGTCAGAACGCATTCATACCCTATGAGAACATCGCGGATTCAAATACGAAGAGAACTTTCATCGATCAGGTTCTCGGGCTTTACGATGTTCTCGTGAGTTGCCAGGGGAGCGGCACTGAAATCAAGTTCCGCCGTCTAAGGAACGGGGACGATTTGTCAGGAGCGATCGATCACCTTGTCACAGAAGCAAGCAAGAAGCCCAAGCTTGGCAAGTCTCAACAGGGTATAAACCCCGAGGCTCACAAAAGCAGGCGACCAGGCAGGCTCGAACCGGAGACCGTTTCGGAGTCAAGTATCCGGACGGCCGAATACCGTATCCACGCCCTTCGGCTACTGATTCCCCAGTTGCTACTCATACCCCTGTTCCCTGTGTGGGTTGTTGCGATGTTCAAATCCCTGATCCTTATCACCTCTACCCGTTATTTCGTCCGTCCAAATTCTCTGAGGCACTCTTACAAGTTTCTAACCGTTGATGATCGAGAATTTTCCTATGACAAGATTACGGGAGTCGTAGTCAAAAGAAACCTTTGGGATAGATGGTTCAACACGATGACTGTGAAATTCTGGTCCATCGGGTCCGGGAAGGCGTTGGAATTTGCCCACGTGCATTGCGATCTCGTCGACCTACCTGCGTTGATTCGACAGGCGGGAATACCTTCTTCCACAGAGGAAAAATCCAGTGTCGATACGAGTTTCCAATTCATGCCATGGTTGCGCTCAAAGGTTTGGATCGTTGCAGTCGTAGTATTTCTTTCCGTTGCAGTGGTTTTCGTAGCCATACAGGCTGAAGAGCACCTGATTTTTGCGATACTGATCTCGCACATTCTCTACACATTCGGCGGCATCATTCGCGCGAAACTCTATTTCTCGCGCCAACGCCTTGTCTTTCACGAACACCACGTCGAGGCCGAACAGGGAGTGGTCTCAAAAAGCTTATACTACGTCCGCTACAAAAACATAAAAAGGACAACCGCCGTTCGGTATCCCGGAGGAGAGGAAGGATCCCTTCGGATTTATGTTGCTGGTGAAGAGCTGGCCCTGGCTCAGCAAAGCAAAGCTAAAAACATCAGGCCTCGGATGAAACAATGCTCCTTCACTACCGAGATGCTTCCGGATGCCTTTGAAACCGCACAACGGTTTGACGACATTCTGGCGGGCCGTCCTGATCCTCTGACTGCAGCAGAGCCAGTCGAAACCTTGGTCGAATCATCACGATCAATTGGCAGCGCTCTCGCCAGGCTCTTCCTAATCAGCATCGTTCTGTTTCCCCTTATCGCACTCCTTCCGCTCACCATACCCATCGCATTCATCAGGATCAAACAGTGGCGATATCGCATCGATACTCTACGCATCATTACAAATTACGGAATTCTATTCCGCAAACAAACATCCGTGCTTCTTGATCGGGTCGACAGCCTGAAGCAAAGTCAGGGCTTTCTAAACAAGATCTTCAGGAACGGAAACGTTAGCGTAATGACCGCTGGTAGTAGCAATCCGGATCTCATCCTCATTGATTCGCCGGATTTCCGGAAGCTCCATGATTCAATCCGGGAGCAGACCTGAAATTCCATTCAGATGAGGACGATCACCAGCGCGACAACCATTAGCGCCGCACCGCAAAGTTGCCTTGCACCGAGCGGCTCACGGCATTTTTTCACAACGACCCATACAAAAAACACGGCCATCACGCCCCGCGTGCTATAGGCGATATTACTGAGAGCTGGTTCATGAAATTTACTGAAGGCAAGATTTACGACCAAGGCTTGAACTCCAAGTGCCGCACCTGCCGCAATCACCGGAACTGCGGTGTTTCGTTCCGAAAAAACCGATCGAAGCTGCGTCCACCTCGGTAAAAGCATACCGATCGAAAGCATTCCCGATGTTGCCATCATTAGAATCAACCAGCGCGCGGCCCCCGTTTCCTGACTTTTCCAACCTGTTAGAAAATCGTTTATGGCAAAGAAAACGCATGCGATAAGCGTGAGCCAGAGTGTGGTCCAATTCGCCTTGATCCTCTCGGCGGTCGCTCCGGCCACGAGGTAGACAGCTGCCGCCGCCAGCACCGCCCCACCAAACAATCCGATTCCCGCTGTTTCCAAGCCGACGCTCGCCGACAAGCTGGCGACCATCAGAACTTTCAGGCCAAGAGCTGACGAATGCACGACCAGATCGCCTTCCCTCACTGACTGAATGGAAAACCATTGGCCCCAAAAGAAGAGGAACCCGTTTAGTATTGCCAGTCCGTCATAAATACCCAGCGGAGAACTGAAATCCGGTCTCAGATAGATTGCGAATACCAATAGTGTGGCAAGATTTGCAAAACCGAGCACGACGGGCAGCCCGACCCCTTGCCGAGACGCGCGCTGCACCATTGCACCGAGAAGCGGGTGAAGCGCCGCACCAATCAATGGCAATCCGATAGCTCCCGACCAATTATCCACTGCGACCCGCTAACCCGAGGTGCCACTGTCGTCAACCACCGTGCGGCTTTTCCCGCTTGGCTAAGCCTGTCTTCACGCCAACTATCGGGCATGAAGAAAGACATCGAGAGAGTGCTTATCGACGAAGCGGTCATCCAGAAACGCATCGAGACGATGGCGAAAGAAGTCGACAGGGATTTTCCCGCGGGACCGGTCGTTGTCGTGATACTTCTGAAAGGGGCTCTGGTTTTCGCCGCTGATTTGCTCCGCCGTATTCCTCGCGAGCTGTCCATCGAGTGTCTCAACGTAGCGAGCTATCATGGTGGACTCGAAAGCTCGGGCAAAGTTGATTTCCTCGACAGGCATTTCCCCGAAGTGAAAGGCATGCACGTGCTCTTGCTCGACGATATTCTCGACACCGGCCGCACTTTGGCCGCTGTCGGGAAAAGGCTCGAGGAAGAAGGTGCGGTCGCCGTTCACACCGGGGTTTTGTTGGCGAAGGACAAGAAGCGTGCAGAGGAAGTGGAGGCCGACTACGTGGGCTTTGAGATTGGTGACGAGTTTGTCGTCGGCTACGGGCTGGACTACAAAGGGAAGTATCGGAACCTCCCCTATGTGGGCGTCCTCAAACTTTCCGCTGCGAATTGACTTTGTTTAGACATTGAAACTCCGCATCACCCGGGAAGCTGTCAGCCCATGGACGAGTAACGACAGCGACACGGTTGCGGCGACAATCGACCAGATCATCTCAACCTCTTCGAAGGGCGCCTTCCGCAGCGCATAGGCAAGGTAGTAGATCGTTCCGACGCCCCGGATTCCGAAAAACGCGAGCGCCATCCTGTGCTTTTTGGGAAGCCCCGTAAAAACCAGCGACAACATGCCTACGGCGGGACGAATAACGAAAACGATCGCGCCTGCCGCAACCCAGACCCGCCAGTCTGTTAGATTTGCTTTTTCCGCCGTTAGCATTCCGCCAAATCCAATCAGCATTGCGGCCAGCATCAGCCTCTCGATCTGACTGACGAATCGAAACGTAGAGCGGTTGTGCTCTTCCGCACTGGACCTTTTTCCAACCACCGCCGCTACAAAAACTGCGAGAAAGCCGTAACCGCCTACAATTTCCGTCACGCTGTAGGAAAGTAGGATTGCGGAAATAATGAAAAGACCCTCGCTGCCTTCTTTCTGCTGCTTCTCCGTCTGCTGTGTGACATCCGAATGGTTCATCAAATAGCGCGAAAGAAGTTTTCCTGCGAGAAACCCCATTCCAAGTCCGGCGGCGCAGCGGTAGACCACATCCATCGCGAACCACTCGCCCACCCAGCCTCCACTGCCCTGGTAAGCAGCCATGGCAATCGCGAGATAGACGAAGGGAAACGCCAGGGCATCATTGAGTCCTGCCTCCAGCGTCAGGCCGAACCTCACATCGTCCTCTCGCCCTTCATGCGGTGCGCTCACTTGCACGTCTTCCGCTAGAACGGGATCGGTAGGCGCAAGAGCCGCGCCAAGTAAAATCGCCGCGGATGGAGCGAGAGCAAACCATCCAACGCCCATCAGCGCCACAATCGCAATGGTCAGCGGCATCGCGATGCCCAGCAATCGCCACCCTACCGACCAGCTTCGCCAAGAGAACTCCCGGTCAATTTTTAGTCCGGCACCTGCCAGCGAGATAATTACTAGAATCTCCGTAAAATACTCCACAAAGGTCCTGTCCTCGGAATCCCAGACGAGCCTTAGAGGCTCCAGGCCAAGTGGTAGGGAAAACAGCATGATTCCCGCACCCACATAAATGAGGGGGAGGGTCAAAGGATGCCTCTCCAACAACCTGGGTAGAAAGGTCATCCCGAAGAGAGCCGTGCCAAGCACGAGATAGATCAGAATGTTTTTCTCCATAATGAAAATTGGATGGTTTAGTTCAATGTCCTCCGCGCAATATCTCCAGAGGCGGATGATTGCAAACCCCTCTGCTCAGGATTAGTCCTCCAAGCACGGCAACGGCGGAAACCGAGCAAAGCGACGTAACGATCAGAATCGGATCGGGCCATGGAGGTGCCTTGAAAACAAAAGTCGCGAGGCCCGCGTTTGCCGCGACTGCGAGCAGCACTCCGCTCAGTGCCGCGAGAATACCTAGCGCCGCGTATTCTATGACAAGGATGGTCCGCACCTGCCGCGCGGATGCTCCGAGCGTCCGTAGGAGCACACTTTCCTTGAGACGCACATCCCGACCGTTGAGCAAGGTTCCGATCAAAATGGGTAGGCCGGCAAGCAATGTGAATCCCGCAAGTACGGTGACCACAGTGGAAATTTTACCTAAAATTTCTCTGACCGTCTCCAAAATCAGGGTGAGATCAATTGCGGTCACATTCGGAAATTCCCCCGCAAGACGTCTTTGCAACTCTCCGGAGGATGCGGCCGACGGTGTTTTGGTAGTAACCACATTGAAACCGGGGGCGTCCTCCAGCACACCGGGCGGAAACACCATGAAAAAATTCAGATTGAAGCGGCTCCAATCCACCCTGCGCAGACTGGTGACTCGTGTCCGGACATCGATGCCCTGCACGTCCATTGTGATCGAATCCCCAATTCCTACCCCGATGTCCTTTGCAATATCTTCTTCCAAGGAAAGCGGCACCACCTCGGTGATATCCGCCGAAGAGGTCGCCAGCGTTCCGGCAACAATCGTTTCGGTGAAATTCAGATGATCGCGGTAGGTTGAGCGGAACTCTCTTCTCGCCACCCAACGTGGGACCCCTTCCGCATCGCCAACATCGGTGCCGTTGATTGACTTGATCCGCATCGTGACCATTGGCGCGCTTTCCAACACAGGCACGCCGCTTTTCTCAACCGCCTCCTTCACGCCATCCAGCTGGTCCGGCTGTACGTCGATGAGATACAGGTTCGGACTATCTTCCGAACCCTGGATGCTGAGCCTGTCATTTAGCAAGTTCCCAACGGAGAGAACCGTTACCAATAGAAAGGTTCCGAGCCCGAGAGAGAGGAGGAAAAGTAGCGTCTGATTGCCCGGCCTGTGAAGATTGGAAACTCCCTGACGGACCAAATAAGGCCAGCTTTTCCTGACAACTCTCCGGGCAATCCACATCAATAGCCGGGCGACTCCGACCAACGCTAAAAAGGCAACTATCAGACCACCAACCATTGCCAAGGGTCGCGCCCATCCGGGATCATTCGCACGGGCAACGAGAACAAGAAGCCCGGCAAGCAGAAGATAAATCGGAATCGAGCGAAGGAAACCGCCTCTTAGCTCGCCTCCGCTGCGAAGAGTGACCGCAGGAGAAATTCCGCGAATTTTCATCAGAGGCAGGAGCGCGAAGCCACAACATACAGCGAATCCTGCGGTCGCCGTCTGTGCCACGGTTTTCCATTCAGGCGAAGGATTCACAGTTACGGGCAGCTCACCCCGAAATGCCTCCAGCAGACCCATCTGGATCGCAGTGCCAATTCCGGCCCCGAGTAATGCTCCGATAAATCCCAGCGCCAGCGCCTGAGCAAAATAGATCCCGAACGCAAGATGCCCGGGACATCCCAAGCAGCGCAGAACAGCGATCGTAGGAATACGACGGGTGACATGGGCATGCACGGCACCTGCAACGCCAATGGCTCCAAGTGCCAGGGATGCCAAGGCGATCAATCCAAGAAACCGTTGAAAATTGTCCAAAGCGTCACCGAGATTTTCCCGCCTGTCCTCAGGCGTTTCCAACTGCCACGGTGTGCTGGAAAAATTTTCCCTGATGTTTTCCTTGAGCTTCTGTGGGGGCGGCGGCAAGGGAATCTCAAGGTGGAGCTGATATCCAGCCATGCTGTTTCCTGTGATCAATCCGCTGCGCTCCACATCTTCAAGGCGAACGTAAGCTTCCGGCGCGAACCCGCCGAACCGATTTCCGCGCGGGGCCGGCTTATCGACGACACCAATGATTTTCAGACGAATGCCGCCAAGCTCCACTTCATCACCGATTGATGAGCCGAATTGGTCCAATATTGCCGGTTCCACCAACACTCCCCCACCTGTCTGGAGTGTGGACCATGCATCCGCCGGTCTGGTCTCCACCTTTCCATAGAAAGGATATTCTCCGTCAATCCCACGGATCTGCATCAATCGAGCGCCACCTTCGGGTAGAAATCTCATCATGGAGGGAAAGCTCGTTTCCCTTGATGAGCGGGTCGCCATTTCCGCAAGTCTATCGGCATCCTGTTCGCTAAATTCGCTCCGGGACGAGATTCTCAGGTCGGAGCCCAGCAGTGCTTTTGCCTCCGATGCGATTCCCCTTTCGACGCTTGCCTTGAGCGAGTGAATCGCGGTGAGGGCAGCGATTCCTGAGACGATCGCCAGTGAAAACACCACCAGCCGCATCCGCTGTGATCGACTGTCCCGCCAAGCCATTTTCCAAACCCATGGATGCAGCAAGGCTCTCCAGAGAACGCGTGGCAGCGCGCGGCTGTCAGGCTGGTCCATTTTCCTCCTCCGATACGATCTTCCCTCCGCCCATCGTAATCACGCGACGCGCCTTTGCAGCCAACGCCGGATCATGGGTCACGAGAACCAGCGCGGTCCCGGCATCCCGGTTCAGCCGGAAAAGCATTTCCACGATCGGTCCGCTGGTCCCCGCATCGAGATTTCCTGTTGGTTCATCAGCAAAAAGAATTTTCGGCCTGTGGATGAAAGCGCGGGCAAGCGCCACCCGTTGCTGCTCACCTCCGGAAAGCTGGAGCGGGTAGTGGTCGAGCCTGTCGCCCAGACCGACCTCACTCAGGAGTCGCTCTGCCTCCTTACGGATTCCCCTGCCGGATTCGCCCCGCAGTTCCAGCGGGACAAGAACGTTCTCGATCGCCGTCAGAGTCGGGATGAGTTGAAAGCTCTGGAAGACAAAACCAACCGATCGATTGCGCAAGGCCGCGCGCGCATCCTGGTCCAATCTTTCCATAGCCATCCCATCCAGCTCGACAGAGCCGCCACTCGCATCATCAAGACCCGCACAAATCCCAAGCAAAGTCGTTTTTCCGCTACCTGACGGGCCGACGACTGCCAAGGTATCACCTGCATCGAGACTCAGGTTCACATCGTCCAGGACCGTCAGACCACCACTTGCTGTCTGATGGGTTTTGCGTAGACCGGAGACCCTGAGGATGGGCTGTTTGACAGCAACCGAGGCGGACTCTAAACTGTCGGACGATGGCGAAGGCATTTGGGAAGATATTACTGTTGGGAATCCTGACGGCTGGGGCTGCCGCACTATTCGCCGAGGAAGCCCCGGATGCAAATATTACGGGCAAGCGAATCGTGATCCTGGGTGATAGCATCACCGCGGGCTACGGGCTTAATCCGGATAAAGCGTATCCGGCCCTTCTTCAGGAAAAAATCGATGAAGCCGGGCTTCCGCACACCATCGTGAATGCGGGCGTAAGCGGCGATACGACCGCTGGAGGTCTCAGGCGGATCGCATGGGCTCTCGGAAGTGGCGCCGATGTGCTCGTGATCGCTCTTGGTGGCAATGACGGACTTCGCGGAATCTCACCCGAGGAAACCAAAAGAAATCTCCTAGCGATTGCCGACAAAGCCCGCGAGAAAAGTCCGGCCATCGAGATTCTCATTGGTGGAATGCAGATGCCGGACAACATGGGTGCCGCTTTCACTTCACGTTTCAAGGCGATCTTCCCGGAAGCGGCTTCCGAATCCGAGTCTACCCTTATCGCTTATCTTTTGGAAGGGGTCGGTGGGGTTGCCGGTCTCAATCAGGCTGACAGAATTCACCCTACTGCCGAAGGGCAGGAGATTGTGGCAGAAAATGTCTGGCAGATGCTACAGCCTATACTCACAAAATAAACTTTCTTAAAAATAACCCGGATGGACTTCGGCTCTAATCGTCTGCCGATGCTTGACCCGCCACAATGCCGAGTTCTTTTCGTAGCAGCAGATCGAGCTCCGTCCGACCAGGCTTTAGGCACTCTGAATCGCCTAATTTGATGATTTGCGTTCCCTTCTCCGTTTGCCCAATCGCGAGGTAGATATCTCTCCCTCCGGAGATTCCACCATATCGAGTCGCGACAACTTTTCCTAAAAATCGTCCATCGCCACCCTCGCTTGTCATCATCTCGCCGGACTCGGATGTATGGTTTTCGAAGTTTGAGCGAATCGCGTTTTCAACATATTCCTGAATTTCTGGTGTTGTCATCTTCGGTTTGTTTCTACTTTTGGAATTTGTGAAATTCTAGCCACCTGCGAACACCGGTTTGAAGCCCGCTTCGGTAAGAATTCGTTTCACCTCTTCCCGCTTGTCGCCCTGGATCTCGATATTTCCGTCCTTCACCGCCCCGCCGACACCGCAGGCTTTCTGGATTTTCTTTGCAAGCTCCCGTTTCTCCTCAAGACCAATTCCGACGAAATTTTTTGCAACCGTAACACCTTTGCCACCGCGGTGCGCAGTTTGGCGGATGATGTTGACTCTGCCCCGGTTGGTATTTTTCTGACCCCGAATGGAGGTCTTCACGGGATTGGATTCCACAGGTTCCTGTGGTCCCGGAGGCAAACTTACCAGAGAATCCAGAGCGGCAAACGCATCAGGGACTTGGGAAAATTCGGAAAGCCCTGCCTTTTTATTTTTCCTACTCATCCCTTTGATCGTAACCGGAAAACGAAAAATCTCACCCCTATTCGGCGCGCACCTGGCATTTCATCACAACCTCGCTCCATGAGAAATCTTCTCTAAGCATTCTGGCCAACCAAGGATCCGCCGCTGGAAGCTTGTCGACAGCGGAGAACCGTCCCGGGCGACTGATGCGCGTGAATAACACACGTGAGCATTTTGTCCTCGGCACCGACTTTATCCCGTAGCCTCCCGGCTGATTGCTGGACCAGAATCGGACATTATTTGAATCGTGCCCCAAATAGACGACCAGATGCCCGCGCTCACGTCCTCCGATCCGTTCCGTCCACCAGATTTTCAGAAAATCGCCAGGTCTCGCCTCCTCCCAAGAAGTGAAATTCTTCCCCGCTCCTAGATCCGCAACAAGCTTTGCCGCGCCAGGGCCGTTCGAGTTCCACCGTCCGAAAATTCCATGTCCGTCTTTTTGATCAATATCCGGCAGCAACGCCGCAGAGCCACCACCGAGTGCTTCGAGCAGGACAAGATAGGTCGCTCCGGAGCAGAAACTCGGTTTTGCAACAACCGGCCGGATTTCAAATTTTCCATCTCGAAGACGGCATGCGGAATGGAGCAGGTTTTTCGTTGCATCACTTCCATCATATCCCCCACCGCTTGGCATGGTCTGAATGGCGGCGACGACCTTTTCATTAAAATCCCGCCCTTCACCTCCCGGGCTTTGCGCACAGGCTGTGGCAAACACTCCAACCAGGGAAACAACGGCCAGCTTGATCGACATTGCCGACTAAAGCAGAGCTTACCCAAAACGGCCAATTAAGATGCACTCAATGGAGTCTGGCGGAACATTTCTCAATAGGTGGGAAATGGTCGGGACGGCCAGATTCGAACTGACGACATCCTGCTCCCAAAGCAGGCGCTCTACCAGGCTGAGCTACGTCCCGAGTGGTTGGGGGCGGGAAATTGCTACATGCCGCCCGCTGGTGCAAGATTATTTTGGAAAATTCAAAACTCACCTTTGAAGGAACAACGCGCGGTGGGAGTCTCAAAGATTACGATCTCCGCCAGCCCAGGAAGCTGTGCTTCGAGCTTGTTCCAAAACCACGCCGCCATGATTTCAATGGTCGGACTTTCCAGTCCTTCGATCTCGTTAAGGTATGAGTGATCAAGCTGTTCGAGGAGAGGGTTCATCGCATTCGAAATGATCTTATGATCATAGATCCAGCCGATTTCATCATCGACCTCGCCTTCGATATGGATCTCCACCTTGAAGCTGTGACCGTGCATCTGCCGACATTTGTGCCCCTCCGGAAGTGAGGGAAGAGTGTGGGCGGCTTCGAAGCGGAAGTCTTTGGTCAATCTGGCTCTCATTTGTGTGAGCGCAGCCTAGCTGGATTCAGCAAAACATGGAAACCCAAAGCGGGCTGACGAAAATTGTGATGGAAACGATGATCCTCCGGCGTAGGTTTTCTGCGTGATCTTTGAAAAAATCCCATTTTTACTACTGTCGGCGGTCATTTTGCTGCCCTCTTGCAAAGAAGCGGAACCCGCAGGACCGCAGGTGGAAAAAAAAGACGGAATGATCCGCATCGAGGGCGGATCGACGGTCATGGGCTCCGGTGGTGTCTTTGAAACCCCCTACGGCAGGAAGGAGTTTCCGGAAGAAAAACCGCAGGTGAAGATCGAGGTCACAGGCTTCTGGATGGATGAGACTGAAGTTACCAACGCTGAGTTTGCGAAGTTCGTCGACGAAACTGGCTACGTGACCTTTGCGGAACAAGAAGCCGATACTTCGGTTTTCCCACCCGAGGCTCTCGCCAATCTCCCAAAGCCTCCATTCGACAACGGGGCGATTATTTTCAACACACCAGACACGATGGAGGGCCAGATCATGGACCCCGGTTCGTTTCGCCAATGGTGGAAATGGGATCCGGAAGCGAACTGGAAAGCTCCCGAGGGAAAGGATTCAAATATCGAGGGTCGCGACAACTACCCGGTCGCATGCGTCTCCTACGACGATGCGGCGGCGTATGCGAAATGGGCAGGGAAACGCCTTCCCACCGAGGCCGAATGGGAATTTGCCGCACGTGGCGGCCTTAAGGAAAAAGTCTATTCCTGGGGGGACGAGCTAAAGGTTGACGGCAAATGGATGGCCAACACCTTTCATGGAAAATTTCCTACTGAGGACACCGCTGAGGACGGCTTCGCCGGGCCCGCTCCGGTAAAGTCCTACCCGCCCAACGGCTATGGACTTTATGATATGGCCGGGAATGTCTGGGAAATCTGCTCTGATTTCTATAATCCTGAGTATCGGAAGAATTGCGAGAAATGTGATCCCCAGGGCCCCGAGACATGGATCAACATGAACACCGGCCAGAAGAGCGGCGGGGCACCCAACCACGTCACCAAGGGCGGTTCTTTTCTCTGCCACATTTCCTACTGCATGCGCTACCGCCCGGGCGCACGCCACTCCATCGAGAACGACTCCCCTACCTGCCATACCGGCTTCCGCTGCGTGAAAGACCTGTAGGAGCACCTAGCAGACGGACCGCAAGCCCCGCATGGTCTGGGGAAACAACGATTTCGAAAAATGCGCCTGTGTTTCCGCCCGGTCTTTTTTGTATAGCGGACGTTTCGAGAGCTGCCACCATACCCGATGATGAACACGGACACCTATCGCCTGCTCGCGGATCTCGTTCTGATCCTTCACGTCAGCTACGTGGTATTCGTCGTCTTCGGCTTACTCGCGATCCTCTGCGGCGGGGTTTGCGGATGGGAATGGATACTCAACCCTTGGTTCCGCTCCGCCCACCTGGGAGCCATAGCCCTCGTCGTCATACAGGCATGGCTTGGGATCATCTGCCCGCTCACCATTTTGGAAAACCACCTCCGGGAAAAAGGCGGCGGCTCCACCTACGGCGGCAGCTTCATCGCCCACTGGCTACACAAAGCACTCTTCTTCCAAGCCACCCCCTGGGTCTTCGGCCTCTGCTACACCCTATTCGGCATGGCCGTGCTGTTCAGTTGGATGAAATACCGGCCACGCCCCTTCGGTCGGCCTTAGCAGCCGCGCCCTAGTCTAGCGCATTATGTGCAGACTAGCGCGGATTCCCCACCTGGGCGCTGACGGGGACGATCCCTGAGCCAATCGCCTTCTCGATCGCGATCAATTTCTCATCGCGCTCCTTGTCTTTGGCCTCAAGTTCGGCGACGCGGAGTTGGAGGGCGGTGAGTTCCTTGTCCTTCGCTTGCAGTTGGCGGTGGAGTTCCTGGGTGGCGGAGACGTTGAGCATGGCGATGGCCTCGTAGTCCACGAGGTGGAAGTCATCTACCTCGCGGCCATAGACGAAAACTTTTTTACCGGTTCCGACAAAATCAGTGCGGAAGGCTCCTTCGCGGGTCTCAATAACCTCATGGATGGCTTCGGATTTCTCATCGATGAGGCGGACGCGTTCGCCCACTTTCAGGTCAGTGGCGAGGGTGATCCAGCCGGCCTTGACCGTGGCCTTCTCATAGATATCGGGCACGACATCGGTGATGGTGCGGACAGCCTGCGGATAGACTTTCTCGACCTGTTGGGCGATGACTTTCTTCTCCGGGCAGTTGCCCTTGCCGATCTTGTCCTTGAAGGTGTAGTCGGTGACTTCGATGCGGTTGATGGTTTGCAAATCCGCGCTGGCATCCGAGCGTCCGACGATCTCCTTGATGCGTGCATCGGAGACGGCGAGGATCACCGAGCCGACGATCTCGTTGGTGGCAAAGATCGAAATAGTGCTGGTGCGATTGGAGTTGCTGGAGTCACCCGCACCGTCGCGGGTGAGGTATCCGCCGATGTTGACAACAGCGGATTCAAAGCCGTTCACTTCCAGCTTGGCTCTCGTCGGAGTGTTGGTGCCGATGCCGACATTGCCGGCGACTGAAAGGCCGTTGGCTGGAGGTGTCACAAACGAACCTACTGCCAATCCCCCATTCGCATCTACAATTAGCTTGGATGCCCCGCCTACTTGGACTCTGAGCGCGGTTTCAGCCGCTGCCCCGCTCACATGGAGCTTTGCGTTGGGACCGGTGGTACCGATTCCGACACTCTGAGTGGCGCGCTTGACGGTCAAAGTGGCTCCACCCCCGAGGTCGTCGCTCATGCCTCCGAAAAAGGCATCGCCATTGGTGCCAAAGGAGACTAAGCGAAGACCCGGGGTGAACATGACGAGGTTGTCTCCCCTAGGGTAAAACTGCCAGGATTTCCCTCCAGCACCCGTTTCCGTGATCTGGAAGGCGGCGCTTAAGCTGGGGGAGGCAACTTCGAGGGTTGCAGCCGGGGACATCGTTCCGATACCAAACCTACCGGTATCTGTGAGGACTGCGTGATTGATGTCATTCACGCGGAAAGCCAAGCTCTTGTTTGCTTGGTAGATGATTCCTCCAGAGCTGGAGCTAGAATCACGCCCGAAGAGTATCCCGGCTTCCAAGGTATCCGGGGCATTGATCTGCAGATAATTCGACGCGCTGCTTTCCAGAAACAGGCTTGCGGAAGGATGTGCCGGTTGCTGGGAGTTTCCGTCAAAGACGTGCAGTGTCTTTGATGGTGTGCTTGTGCCGACTCCCACATTCCCGGAGTTGAAATCAACGGTGAGCGGCGAGCTGCCCGAGCCGTTTCCGACAGAGGTAGCTGTGGTGGCGTGCCCTGCTAGGGGAGCGTAGAGGGCGATGGGTGCGGGCAGAAGGAGCTGACGTGGGGTGATGGGTGGATTGTTTCCCACTTTGATCTGGAGGTAACGTTTTTCCAAGCCGTTGAATCCCTCGCTCAGTTTCCGCCCGGTGAGATCGAGATTTCCAATCACGGTATTGAAACGTCCATCAAACACCTCAACGCGTGAGCCGGAGCCCTGATTGGCAGGACCATCGGTGGTGTATGGCCCCCATTTGAGTACGCCAGCCTCATCATACATGCTAAATGCGATGGTGTATTGGCCGTTGGTGAGATTCTCCCCGGTGCTATCGGTGAGGCGGCCCTGGTAATTCATCTGGGCGAGGCTGCTGGAAGTGGCGAGGATAGAGATTGCCAAGGACAGAAGTCCGAGCAGGGCTGGTGTGCGTTTTGCTTTCATAATTGGTGTTGGTTTCGGGAATAAAGGAATCACTTCCTGCTGCTGGGCTTGAAGGCGATCAGGACTTCGATGGCGATAAGGAGAACTATGAATGATCTCATAAGAGTCGGCGGGATGATGACCGAGCAATCCGGCTCACTCCGATTTCATCGAAACCGTACGTATGGCTGGCGGATTGATTGAATTGAGCAGTTTTTCGATGGAAGCGATCTTCGTGTCACGGGTCAGGTCTTTGGCTTCGAGCGAGGCGAGGCGCTCGCGCAGGGCGACGTTGGCTTCGCGAAGTTCGGTGCATTCCACCTCCTGGGTTTCCACCTTCCGCGCCAGTTCCTGCACGGCACCTACGCTGGTGGTAAAGATGTGGTCGTAGTTTACGGTGCGGAAATCACTGACCTGTTTGCCGTAGACGAGGACTTTCTCCGGCTTGTTCCGCATTGCTCCACCACGAATTCCCGAGCAGACGGCACAGAACTTACGTTGAGATCCTTACGGTTGCCGTCGATATGCAAGCGCACGCGGTCTCCGCTTTTCAGGCCATGATCTTTGGCGAGAGTCAGGGTCAGGGTTTTTACGGCCGGGTCGTAGGCCACGGCTGTGGCGACGGAGAAAATGTCGGGCACGAATTCGGTGCTGCGCGTAACCGCGAGGGGCATCATTTTTTCCACCTCCTGCGCAATAAAGCCCTTCCGCCAGGCCATGCCTCCATCCGCGGGATCCACCATGCGGTAGTCGGTCACCTGCAGTTGCTGGATCGCCGCGAGGTCTTTTGCCGCCGGGCTCGCCTGTATGTCCCTTTTGATCCGGCGGTCCGAATAAACGACGATCCCCATGGCAGATGCAATCCATCCATCGGATCGGATTCCCACAGGAGCGATGGCATCATAGTCCGGATTCAAGCCGTAGCTACCGTCCATGCCATAAACTTCAATCCCTCTGCCGGAAGCGGCTTGTGTCCCCCTCCATGTAAAGGTGGTACCAGCAACTGAGAAATCATTATGGTCATAGCGGTTATCCACCATCGTAATATCGGTGCGACCGACGACATCCAAGGCTACCTCGGGATTTGCTGTCCCGATACCGACCTTGCCTGCCACGTAAAGCCCGTCGGCGGGAGGGGTGACAAAGCCACCCGCGGAGACTCCGCCGTTCGGATCGACGGCCAGTTTCGTCTGTCCGTTTACCTGCACGCGCAGGGCGAGTTCACCCGGTGGACCGCTCACGTGGAGCCGCGCTGCGGGGGGGCGCCGATGCCGACGTTGCCGTTCGGGTTCACAACCATCTTCGTAATTCCGTCCACATCCACCTTGAGCGCCGGTGACGCCCCTGATCCGTTCACGTGAAGCTCGATGCTCGGGGCTGTGGTTCCCCTTCCGATGCCCACACGCCGCCGTGTGATCGATCGTCATCAGCTTCACGTCGTTGGTATCTGCAAACGAGAAGGCAGCACCGACGGATTTGGCTCGGCGGAGCGGAAGAGCATTCCGTAATTGCTATCCGAGAAAATGGAGCCGTTCCCATAGGTGCCGTTCGGGCGGACGATGAAGGAGCCGAAACGTCGCCATTCACATCGAGCTTCTTCTGTAGGATTGCTTGTCCCGATTCCCACATTCCCGGAGTTGAAATCAACGGTGAGCGGAGAGCTGCCCGAGCCGTTTCCGACTGAGGTGGCGGTGAGGGCGTGCCCTGCTAGGGGAGCGTAGAGGGCGATGGGTGCGGGCAGAAGGAGCTGACGAGGGGTGATGGCCGGATTGTTTCCCACTTTGATCTGGAGGTAGCGTTTTTCCAAGCCGTCGAATCCCTCGCTCAGTTTCCGCCCGGTGGGATCGAGATTTCCAATCACAGTGTTGAAGCGTCCATCAACCACCTCAACGCGTGGGCCGGAGCCCTGATTGGCAGTACCATCGGTGGTGTATGGCCCCCATTTGAGGAGGCCAGCTTCATCATACATGCTAAATGCGATGGTGTATTGGCCGTTGGGGAGATTCTCCCCGGTGCTATCGGTGAGACGGCCCTGGTAGTTCATCTGGGCGAGGCTGCTGGAAGTGGCGAGAAGAGAGATGGCTAGGGACAGGAGTCCGAGCAGAGTTGGTGTGCGTTTTGCTTTCATAAGTGGTGTTGGTTCGGGAGTCGGATCAATCGGTGGCTTTTTTCCGGTCCACATTGCGATGGGAGATAATGAGTTGGATATCCGTGAGCGAGTTCACATCGATACGGGCGAGCGGATCGTTCTGATCCTGCAGGCTGTTGCGGAAAATGATGAGCTTCCATCCGGTGGCGGCGACGCTCAGCTCCTTGAAGCTATTGAAGGCGAATCCGGCGGGAACACCGTCGATGGTCTTGCTGCTGGCTTGATTGCTGAGGGAAAAGGAACCTGCCGCGGAGTTTTCCTCGGTGACATCGAACAGCGGGCTGTCGAAGCTGGAGAGGGAATACTTCCGGTAGGGATAGACGATGAGCTCACCGGGAAAATCCTGCGGACTTGTCACGCCAGGGACGGGATCGAGCCTACCCTCCAGAGTGGGGCGTGGCGCGATGCGTGTGCGGAACATGCTGGTCCCAGAATAGACGATATCGGCTCCGATCTGGGTCGGGTTACCGAGGCCGTTGGGATGATCCGGATCGACGATATTGACTTTCACGTAGATCACCTTGTCCCGCCATTGGCCCGCGCTGGTTATCGGGGAACTGCTGTTCGTGGTGGAGTAGATGGGCGCGCGGAAGAAGTTCGGAATGTTCAGCGCGGTGGTATTGATGGGAATTTCCAGATCCCCGTCGGAATTGCGCAGGCGGTCGAGCTTGTTGCGGAAAAGCTGCAACTGAGTGACGGTCTTCGGCGGAGTGACACCGGTATCCACCCGGTAGCCGGTGTCAGTGAGGTTGGTCACATTCTGCACGGAAGGGTTGGGCGCGAGGATCTGGTCTTTCAACGAGATCACGGTGAGCCGGTCTATGTTTTGGAACGTTCCCAGTCCACCCGCGAGGTTGAAGGAGACCATGGCATCGAGGTAGTCCTTGAGCTCGTTGGCATTCCTTAGTTTGAAAATGGCGCCTGTATCGTAATTCCTTCCCGAGGGACTCGCGGCGACAAACTTGCTGCTCCATTTATACTCCAGCGAGCGGAGGAGATAGAAGAGCCAGCGCTGCGCATTGAAAAAGGCGGCGTCCGCATCGAGGATCGCTTTTTCCGAACGGATCAGATGGATGGGATCGGCGTAAAAGCGGCCCCGCACTTCCAGCGTGTTGGACTCGAAGTTCAGGGTGATGCGCTCCGTTTCCTGCAGCAGCCTGTCCCTGTCAGCCATCGCCTGGGCCAGGGAACTGGTGTTTTCCTCGCCATCCAGAAGGTTCCCCTGCTGCTCGATAGCCTTGTTGCTGAGATCCACTTTGGCCTGCTGCGCTGCGAGCACCCCGTTGGCCTTGTCCACGTTGGATTGCATGTTCACAGCCGCTGCGTCAACCGTGCGGTCCCTGGTCTCCGCCACTTGCGCCGCTTTGGTCTGAAGGGCGGCATTGACCGCGCCAGCAACGATGATGGCGGGGGCGGCCGCTGACTTCAGCGTATCCAGACCGGCCACTCCATATACGGCATCCGCGACGGCATCCGAGGCGGCCGCGATACCGGAATATTTGAAGGAAGCATCCCAAGCGGAATCCGTCTGGTCGAAATAGGTCTTCTGGGCGCCCTCGATGACGGAGGCGAGGCCGTCCGCGAGTTTCACCGCATTGTTTGCCTCGGAAATCCCCTCGGCGAAGGTTTCGGAAATTTGCAGGAAGCGGCTGCTGCGAGACTGAAGGGCGGCGATGTTGCGGTTTACGGTGGCCAGCTCGCTGGAGACGCCGGGCTTGAAATTGTAGCCATCAAAGCCCGGATCCTCATTCCGCGTGTATCCCGTGATCTCGGTGAAGCGTGTTTCGTACTCCTCCTCCAGATCACCGAGGTCTTCCACCACGGTATCGACGGACGCGCGGAAATTCCCGTAGGACTCCTTGGCTGTTTCAAGATGGGCTATGGCCACATCCAGCGGAGCCGTGCTACCAGGCTGACCGGTATAGATGTTTGGCAAGAGGATGTCGTAGGTATCGTCGGAAGCCGCGTTCCCCTGCATGAAGATGACAAAGCCGGGATCGAGCCCCAGGCTGTTTCCGCTGCCATTGAGAAAGGTGGTCACGTTGGTGGTGCCGGCCAAGGCGCGGGATACGGCGGCCATGGCGGCACGCACTCCGGAAGCATCATCCACGGGGAGGAAATTTTCCGGAAACATTCCCCTGAGCAGGCAATACTCGGAAGCGGTGCCCAGACGGAGCTTCGTCACTAACCGCCGCGCGGTGGACATGTCATCGGTGGGGGTGGTGAGGCGTCTTTTGCCCAGAAGCTCCGCGAGTTCGTTGCTGCGCTGGACGTAGATCGCCATGACATCGAGGAGCGTGGTGTAGTCCTTGAAGCCGGAGAACAGGAGCGCGGGATCATCGCGGAGGCCGTTGTCATTCGTGTCCGTGAAAGGCTCGGAATCACTCCAGAGGCCATCGAAGTTCGCATCTTCGAACGGCTCGCCCGGGTCGTATTGGTTGTTATTATTGCTATCCGTGTAGGTTTCCGCGAAATCGTAAAAACCGTTCCCGTCGCTATCCGTGAAGGGTTCCGGAACACCCCTGGCCTGGACTTCCTTTAGAACAGGATCGTACTGTGGCACGTCGGAAAGCCCGCCTGCCGTATCGAAATACTTGCTCACCACCGAGTTGCGGGATGGCTGCTCGGATTGGAAAATGTAGTAGCCGAAGGGGGTGCCACGGACCGCCTTGCTATCGAAATCCGCCGGATCGACACCGTCCATTTCCGTGCCGAGGAGCGAGCTGTATGCCCCGAGGATGGTGCCCAGCTTGTTGACCATCAATGTGTAGGCCTCGATCTCCTCATCGATGATGAACGCGCTGGTCAGGACAAGTGCGAGACGCTTTTTGCCGATCTCCACCATCTGGGATTTCACATACTGCATCTCCGCGACCGCACGGTCCGTGTAGGCATCCAACAGAACGGCACGCAGACCGGAATCCTGCGGGGCATGGGTGAGCGCTCGGGTGATATTGGCGATCTGGGTTGCCACGACGGCACGCTCTGGTGCGCCATACCATTGGGCGATGCCCTCGTAGTCCGCGACAGTCTGGCCGCTGTTCGGGGCGAAGAGCAATTGCTTGTAGCGGAAGGCCGTGCCGCCATCGGCGATACTCCTATCCACCATCACCTTTGTCTCGTCTGCGGCGGGATAGAGCGCGGCACGTGCCGCGAGAACCTCCCTGCGTGCGAACTCCGGATCAGGCGTCCAGGTTGCGAAGGGCTGGCCAATGGACGACTCCCGCAACTGTATTCCGCCATTGCTGGAGGGGTAGCTTGCGCTGGGCAGGCCATCTTTCAGCAGGTGGCCGGAGTAGGAGATCACTGCCGTGATTGTTTCACTCTCAATGTCAGCGGCAGTGCGGTTGTCCGGGTCTGGGTTTAGTCTGGAGTGGTTTTCAAAGTCCGCCCGCACGTAGGCGGGATCCGACTGGGCTGAAAGATTCTGCGCGGCAATTCCTGTGAGCAGGAGAAGAAGCGATTTTTGGAAAAAGGATTTCATAGGCTTGGGGTGTGAGGAAGGTTCCCTACTGGGGAGGTGCGGGGAGTGCCTGGACGATGGCAAAGGCTCCTGTCATCGTGCGATCCAGGTGTGAGGCTGGCTTTCCAGCGATGGTGATTTCCTCGGTAAAGCTTCCGGAAATGACATGTGAATCGATGATGTGGCCGTTCAGAGGTGGAGTGGCAAGCAGGGTAAAGCGACGCTGCAATCCTGCCATGCCACCCAGCGCTCCGCCTGTACCTGTATCCATCGAAAGCTGGGAGGAAACGATTTCCAAACGCGTGGGTGTGTTGGAGGGTACGCTTGTGGTATGCTCACCGAGCGGGATCACTCCTTCAGTCTGGCTGGTCTCGAATCCCACTGCCTCACCCTCGATCTGGGGAAGTCCGTCTTCCGCCCCTCCCGCCACGAAATAGGCCTGCATGACCGATCCCTGACGCAGGATCTTCATGCGGAAGCTGCGAACCTCGCCCTCACCCTTGAAGCCACCGTTCCAGTAACCGTCGTTTTCAGAGAGAACGATCACATGGCGGGTCTTTCCCCCGGTGCGGTAGTTCGTGATCCCGATAGGATCTTTGATATCGATATAAACAAGCCTTTGTGCCGGACTGATGAGAAGATCATCCGAGAAAGACAGATTGAGAGTCCCTGACCCACCGGACATCGCCACGGATGTGGAGAAAGTCGCGAGATCACCTTGGGCAATGTCGCTGTTGGTGGACACCTCCACCGAGACACCGGTGGAAACGGCCGCACTGGACACAAGCTGGATCGCCAGGACTCCACCCCCTTCGGTGGCTTTCGTGCAGACAATGCCGAACTCGACCGCCGGGAGCAGGCGTTGATCCGGCATTGAGTTGCCATTCCGAGGATCGGTCCCGTAAGCGAACTCTTCGCCATCGCTCGAGCCGTCGCCGTCGGTATCGAAGAGGATCGCATCGGAGTAGCTGTTTGCCGCACCTTGAGCCACTATCGCCTCAAAATCGTCTGAAAGACCATCGCCATCCGCATCTCCCGGGGTCGGCGTGCCGGTGGCTGCCGTCCCGACAACCCGGTAGAAGAGCTTGGTGGCCGAAGGTTTCGTCACGGTGAAAGTGATCTGGTTTCCGCTGATAGACGGGGTGGCGGTGATGGGATCCCATGTTCCAACCAGAGTTCCGGAACTCTCCAGCCTGTAGCTCGTGGAGCCGGAGCCGTGATCCGTGACGACGATGGAAACCTGGCCGTTTGCAATGGAGATGCTGTCCGACCGGATCAAGGGCAGCGTCTGGCCGACGGAGACACCGGCAAACATCACGGTGACGGCTAGAAGAAATGCGGGGAAAGGGGATTTCCGAAAATGTAGCATGGGGATGGGGAGTGGGAGAACGTTCGTACGAAAGGGCACAGAGGAGGACGTGGGGGACGCGTACCTCGTGGTGAACGTTTGTCTCCGCAGCCTGATGATTTACATCTTGCGCGTTGAATCTTTATTAAACGATTTGTGAATATGGTCTTATCGAATTTATTTTAGTTCAAGATAAAACAATATAATTATCCCAAAAAAATATAAATACCATATAAAATAAGGATCCTATGGATTTTATATTTACCAAAACCGACTTAACGGCTCTTCTCTCCCCCGGAAAAAAGCATCAACCCTACCTTCCTGGCGGATTTTTCACCTTCCCAGCAGCGCCGCGACATGCTTTGCCAGCATGTCGCCCTCCAGATTCACTGCATCCCCCACCTTCCCATCCCGAAGATTCGTGTGGGAAAACGTGTGGGGAGTGATCCAGAACACCGCCGAGGTTCCTTTCAAATCAGCGATGGTAAGTGAAATCCCGTCCATCGCGATCGACCCCTTCCCCACGCACAATTTGTGAATCTCCGGCGGCAGCGAAACCTCCACCACGTGATCCTGACCGTTCTCCTCAAGTGAACGAATTTCCCCGACCGCATCCACATGTCCCTTGCACGAAATGTCCACCCAAGCGATCCCCTACTCTCAATGCCCGTTCCAAATTCACCACGCTCCCCGCGGAAAGTTTTCCCAAAGATGTGACCCGTAAAGTCTGCGCAAGGACATCGAACGAGAGCACCCGTTCCGAAATATCCGCCACCGTGAGGCAACACCGTTCACCGCCACCGAGTCCCCCAAGAGCCAGCTCACCAGCAAAACGGAACCGATAAGGACCAGTCGCGCCTGTTCCCCCTTCGCCTCGAGCAAATCCGACCCTCCCAATGCCTCTACGAGTCCGGTGAACATAATTTCCTCGGAATGTATCCAGCCAAGGGCAGCCTTGTCACCTCAGGATTTCAAGTAGCTATCGTGCGGTATTCAGACATAGATGAGACAGCGCTCAGCAATTTTTCTAATCCCACGAACTTTGATCCGGGCATTCCCTCCAGCGAAAGGATCCGGACAAAACCCGCGTAGGCTCGATATGATTTTTCCCAAACCCATTGCATGTTTTCTTCGCGCCGCGTTACTCACAGTGTTTTGCGCTGGCTCTCTGTTTGGAAAAACAATTCACGTTTCGCCGCAAGGGTCCGATCAGGGGAGCGGAACGGAAGAAAGGCCCTTTCTAACAATTTCAAAGGCTGCGGAAGAAGCCATGCCCGGAGATACCGTGCTAGTCCGGGGTGGAACCTATCGGGAATGGGTGAAGCCGGTGCGTGGCGGCACGTCGGATTCCCAGCGAATCACTTTCCGCGCTGCGGAAGGCGAGACGTTTTTGTAAAAGGATCGGAGCGAATCAATTCCTGGGAGAAAGTGGAAGATGGCGTTTGGAAAGTGGAGCTGCCGAACACATTTTTCGGCGACTACAATCCCTACGAGCTCAGGGTTTCCGAGAAATACATGACGTATGGAGAATGGCATCACCGGGGTGATCTCCATATTAACGGGAAATCACTCTATGAGCACCGTTCGCTCACCGATGTCTTTAAGGCCGGCAACCGGTGGCATTGCCGTGTCGAAAGCGGAACGACGACGATCTGGGCAAAATTCCCCGGTGAGGATCCCAACGAAGAGCTTACTGAAATCAACGTCCGGGAAAGCGTGTTCATGCCGGAAGAAGCGGGCATCGATTACATCACTGTGGATGGATTCAAGTTTTCCCATGCGGCATCGAACTGGGCGCCTCCATCCGTCGCCCTACAATCGGGTTCGGTGGGACCGCGCATGGGAAAAGCATGGGTTATCGAAAACTGCGAGATCTCCGATGTCCGGACAGTAGGCATCATCCTTGGACAATCGCCGGGTGCGGACTACAGAAACATCGATTCAATCGGTGGCCATATTGTTAGAAACAACATCATTCGTCGCTGCGGACAGGCAGGAATTGCAGGCAAGCGTGGCGCGACGCGGTCATTGATCCAGGGTAATCTGATCGAGGAAATCAACGCCCGCCGAGAGTTTGGAGGACATGAGACGGCAGGGATCAAATTTCATCGAAGTGTGGACACGACGATCGAAGGAAATCTGATTCGGAACGTATACCGAGAAGAAGGAGAGGCCGCGTTCGGTATGTGGATCGACTTCGCCAACCAAGGAATGCGGATCACTCGCAATATCGTTTACGGCTGTGAAACGGCCACGCTGTTTCTCGAAATGAATCACGGCCCCACCCTCGTAGATAATAATGTCTTCATCGGCCAGCCTGGGATATCGAGCAAATCCACAGCGACCATTTATGCTCACAATCTTTTTATCGACACAGGTTTCCGCTACAAGGCGGATGTCGAAAGATCCGCGAGCTACTTCAAGCCCCACACCGTTATTGAGTCAAACAGGGAGATGGTGACCTTTGCGGAAGATCAATGGCTGAACAACATCTTCCTACGCGGAGGCCTTTCCGAAGTCGATCCAGCGGAAGGCTTCATATCGGATTACAACCTCTTTCTCGAAGATGCCTCAACGAGTCCATTCGAAGGTGAGAACAGCCGACAGGAGGAAGACCTTTACGACTTCAGACTCGATGGTCATAGGTCCGGAGTTAGCTTGTCGTTCGATATCCCTCAAAGCGCGCTGGAAATGGGTGCCTCGCAAGTGGATGCCAATCGCATCGGTATCCTCACCAAAACCAAACAAAAGCTCGAAGACCTGGATGGAACTCCGATCGAAGTAACGGAGGATATCCGAGGAACCCGATTCACCAACTTTCCACCCGGGCCGCTGGCGAATTTAAAAGCGGGCACCAATGTTATTGAGTGGCCTCTCACGTCAGACATAAATCTGCAGAGGGAATGATTTATCCCGAAAAAGACCAAATTTCCCCGAAAAAGCCCGAAACAAGGGGGTCACGGGGTCTGAACGGTGGCAACCAGGGGAAAATCCAATTCCGACACATTTGGAGCCGTTAAGGGGTCAATCCGCAGGGGAATGATACATTTGAAGGCTGTTTCCGGGCAGTTTGCAGAGGCTTTGCATAGATGCTACAAGGGAGTTTACGAGAGACTATCTCGCGTCTGGTCGATTTGGGGCGGCTGTGGGGATGAAAGCCGGAGAGAGCTAGATGGAATGCGAGGTGGTGGAACATCCTCCAAAGTGTTCCTATTTACTTCGAATGGAAAATGAATCCGCCCCCGCTAGGAGTCTTTCTTTGGTTTGATATCAAGCAATTGAACCATGACTTCGTGGATTATTCCTACAGCTTCCGCCAAATACGAGATCTTGTCAGGTTCTTCTATGTAGCCCTCCAGAAGGTCAATCGCGTCACGAATCAGAACAGCGGACCCAGCTCCGCTCTGAATTTTTTCCGTAGCGAACCTTATAGCTTCGGTGCGTATGGAATCAGCGATTTGCAAGCCTCGCGGGCCGCCTCCTAACTTTGGAGCAATGAACTGTAAGTTTTTTAGAGGTCCCAGGGTTAGTTGGCTGGTGGGCTCTTCAAGGATTTCGTATTCCTTAAGCGAAATGCCGAGAGATTCGGCAGCGTCTTCCTTGCTTATCTCCGAAGCTTTCCTAAGGCTGGCAAGATCTCTTCCAGTGATTCTTGTTCGAGCGAAATCTATTTCCTCAAGCTTCAACCAAGTTTTTCTACTGACCGCCGCGTCGCTTGACCGACCAGCATACAAGGTTCTTCGCGAAATTCCGAGATGACTCGGCAGATCGTTGATATTCACACCAAGTTGCACCGCTAAGAGGTCAGTTCGGTGCTTAAAAGTGCATTGAGGTGCATTTTCTGGTTGCATTGTCGGTGCTATAAAGTGCAGTTTCTGTGTAACGCGAGACCGAATGGATACTGACATGACTAACAAGGCAATCCCAAAACGCCCGCCCGAAGTCCAAGCCGCCCGTAATGAACTGAGGCGGAAAGGATATTCTCACCTGTCGGCTTCCGCACTCCTCGGAGTCACGAGAGTTCATCTCACCTTTGTTCTCAACAATCGAAGAAAGTCCGAGCGCCTGTTGAAAGCGATCCACGAGCTTCCTGAAAACAAAACCCCCGCCTGATCCCTTTATGAAAAAGAACATCCAAACCACACCGGCAGCGCCAGATTTCGCGCGGGCGAAAAGCCTTCTGGCTGAACTGAAATCCACCGTCCGCCTCTCGCTGGCTCTTCAGATCCTCTTGGGCAAAGAATTGGCAATTTGTAAGAAGCAGCTGGAATTTGTCCGGGGCCGCCATATCGTCATCCGCCAACTTGGCGGATCAGAGAAAAGCTGGGATCAGTATTGCCGGGAAGAGCTGGAAATCGCGTCCCGAACAAGTGACAGATATATACAGTGCTTTGAAGCCGCAAAGGCGCGGGCAACCAACCTGAGAGCGAAGGCGGGCAGGGAGAAAGCCAAGGCATTGGAAAAGGGAGAGACCAAGGAGGCTGCGAAGTGGGAAAAGGTAATCAAGAAATGTGACAAGGCCATCAGATTGTTGCGGACCCCCGCTGCCGATCTAGCTGGCGGCGATGAGAATGAGCTGACGGCATACGTTGGATTTTTGATACAGCGTCAAGACCGCGACAAGTTCCCGACCGCAGCCGCTAACATTACCCAGGCAGAGCTATTGGAGGAGTTGGGAATCAAAGCACCACCCAGAGCACTGCAAGGCGGTGGAAGCATTGGAAACGGGGGGGACGCGGGATCTGGAGAAGATGCCCAAGCTATTTTCAACCAAATGGTGATCGATCTTTATTCGGGAATCGCCCGTGGCTGTGGCGATCTCGAAAATATGATTTGCCGGGGGCGGAACCGGTCTGAGTTCCATGAGATGCTCAAAGTTATCCCGCTTGCCACAGAAGTCAAAAACGCTCCCTGCCTATACGCGATTCGCGATTCATTGCGCGGCGTTTTCGACGGAGAGCTTCCGAAGATGATCTTGGCCGTCGAGCAGACGATCAAGGAAAAGGAAGAGGAAATGGAAAAGAAAAATTCCGGTATGTCCGCGAAACCAGCCCGCCGGAAACACATCAAAGCATAGACCATGGAAGCACCACTCATCAAGCAACTGGATCTCCCGATGGGAGACAAGTCCCCGGCTGTCCGCCTGGCGTCGCGAATCGTTCTCGGGATGGAGCTGCAACACTGCAAGCAGGAACTCGGTTATGAAGGCGTGGGCGCATACTGGTCCCACCGCGACAAGACCAACCCCAACGAGCGCCGGACTTGGCCGCGCTATTGCTCGATGGTGGCGGGGATCTCCGATCGAACGGCGACAAATTATTATCAATGCAGTGAGGCGGTAAAGGTGCGGTTGCGCGCCCTCGTAAAAGCCCGTCCGGGATCGAAAAACCTGCTTCGCAAGATGGAAAAAAAACCTTCCACGCTGACGGTTGAGTCGAGAGCCGAGATGATTCATAAAATCATCGTCCTGGCGCTGAGCATCGGCGAGACACAGGAGCAGCTTCTTAAGGAATACAGGGGAGTAAATTTGCCCGAACCGCCAAAGACCGGAGAGTCTGAGAATCACATCCAGCGCATTTCCTTGGGGGAGCTTTCCGAGCGCTATCCGGACGAGGATGATGCAAAGGAGTATGCCCTCGCAAAGATACGCGGAATTTCTGAGGAGACCGCGAGGCTGCTGGTCGTGGTTATGCGGGAAATGCGCCGACGGGAGAGCCTTGGACTCAAATCGCCATGATCATGAAAACGCGGCACATTCCAAATCTCCAGGCATTGCAGCAGATTGACGATTACGAATCGTTCATGCGGCTCAAGCCGCGTGTGCGCCAGATGATCACGGACCGGATCGAATGGATACTCAAGATCAAGGAGGCGGCACACGGGGAAAAGGAGAAGATCAAGAAGGCGGCGGCAAATGATCTGGGTGTTTCCGTGCCGACGGTGAACCGCTTTGCCAGGGAATACCGAACGGGCGGCTGGAAGAAATTGAGCGACGGGCGCGGCAAGAACGCGCCAGCGAAGCCGGAGGCGTTCCAAGCGTTTGTGAGGAGCTTGCACCTCCATTGCCAGCGCTCGACCACGGGGCGGGAGGTCTGCCGCATGCTGATTGAAAGGTGGAAGGCGTGGAAACGCACCGGTGACGCCAAGTTTGCCATTCCCGGCTATGAAGTGCCGCCGCCAGCCGGGCCGCTCGGTTATCCGGTGGGCTGGAGTGAAGATTCCATAAGGAGGCTGCGCCCTGATGCCTATGCCCTATCGGTGGCACGCCAAGGAGCGAAGAGCGCAGCGGGATTCCTGCCGAGCATTCTCAAGACCCGTGTTGGCATGGCCTATGGCGCGGTTGTCTTTTTTGATGACCAGGACATGGACATCAAGATCGCGCCGCGCGGCGTCCAACAGCGGGCAATCCGTCCGCAGGGTTTCGCGGCGCTGGAATATCTATCGGGTTGCTTTGTGGATCATGTTTCGCGGCTCCGGTGGTGGGATGCGAACGCGGAGAAATACCGCACGCTAACCAGCCAGGATTTCGTTTGGTTCGTGATCGGCTATCTTCAGAAGCACGGATACCGCCGCGACTCGCACGGCACGACCTTTGTATTCGAGCACGGCACGGCCTGCGGGTTTTCCAACCGGAATCTCATGACGGCAGGCGGGTTTTCAAATTTCGATGACGCTCTAGCCGCTGTGTCACACGGATGCATCCGCGTGGAGCGTTCGGGACTTTTCAACCAACCGGCATTCGCGGGTATGTTGTTCCGTCCGCAGAGCAGCGGTAATCCCAATTTCAAAGCGCCGATTGAAAGTATGTTCAATCTGGTCCGTGGGAGGATGGCGGCTCTTCCGGGGGCGACGGGCCGCAACCGGGATTTGAAGCCAGCGGAGCAATACGGCTTGGATCATTACACCGGGCAAATGCTCAAACTTTATGAGCGGCTTGATGAGCGCCACCGCGAGTTGATCCGCTTTCCTTTATTAACTGCGGAGGAATATGGAGACACCGAGAGGGCGGTTTTCGACGCGATCAACTCTCGCACGGATCATGTTTTGGAGGGATGGGAAAAGCTGGGGTTTGTGGCTCCGCAATTCCGTTTCACGCCGGATGACCGCTCTCCCTGGCTTTCCCGTGAAGAGGTAGTGAAGCTGCCGGAGGGTGCTCGCCTGGCATTGCTGGCGAACTCGGAAACGCCCGGCCATGTTAGAACGTGGAAGCTTTCGCCAGCCGACGTTGCAAGGCAATGCGCGAGGGAACTGACCAAGCTTCAGGATTGCATGATCCCTCTCCTTGTCCCGATTCAGTGGGCACGCCCGGCGACGGTGAAATCCGACAGGACGATCAGTATAACCGACCAGTTGCTTGGCCCCGAAGCATTCACCTATGTTTGCCGGATCGAGGGGGCGGACGGTGCGCACGTTCTGAAACCCGGCCTCAAGGTGCTGTGTTACCTCAACCCGTTCAACACCGAGCGGCTGGTGATCTGCCAGGAAGACGGATCGTATCTAGGCACGCTCAACCAGATGACGCGGGCGGGATTCATGGATCAGGCCGCGATTCTCGACCAACTCAAGGAGCGTGCCGAAATGAAGGCGGACATGGATACCGCCGTGCGGCCGCATTTGGAAGGCGTGATGCACAACCGCAAGGAGATGAAGCGGACGAACCAAAAGCTGGCAGACGGCAAGCCGGTGCTGCCGGAGGAAGTGGCAGAAGCCCGCGCCGAATCCGCCCGCGATGGCGTGCGAACACGCAAGGCCAATGAAATCTCAGCGGCGATGGGTGCGGAAGAACTGAATCCTTCGAACCTGCTCGACCAGGACTATGCAGAGGACTTGCAAGAGCCTTTCACGACAGCGCCACAACCCTTTTCCGCCTCCCAGTTCCTAAACCCCGACACCGACGAAAACGATGAAAACTAACCTCCCCACGGAAACTCTTCCTTCCCGCTCTCCCAGAGCGCTTTCCCTTTCAGATCCCAAAGATCGAGCATCAACGCTGCCGGGATGCCCGCTGGCCCCCCCAGATTTATCGGATGCCGCTTTTGATGAATTAGCGCGTTCCGCAGAAAGGTGTTCGCAAACCAGAAGCGCGGGAACGCCGCTGCCTTCTCTTCTGGAAGGGTGGGCCGTTGTCCCGTTCTCAGCCAGCCCTCCGCAGCCGTCCGACCCAAATCATCTGCTTCAGGTGAAATCGGAACGCCCCGCTGCGGGAGATGGCCTTCGGGAATCTCCTGTGCCAGAGCAGCAAGCTCTTCAAACAAGCGCAGGCCTACTTTTTCTAGATCCGTCATCTGCCGATCAAACCATCCCGCCTGAAGTCTGAACACTGAAAACCGAACCCCGCCACCATGGAAAATCAAACCGCAACCGAAGAGCCAGAAATCCTTGAAAGCAACTTGGAACGCCAGGGGGATACCGCCCGCGCATCATGGCGCTTTTCAACCGATCACATCCAGCAGTCTCTTGCCTATTGCACACCGGAGCGCAAGGAGTCGCTGATCTGGGCTTTCAACTGGTGCATCAGCCGTGGGATCTGGTTCGCGGATTTCGCCAAGCAAGTCGGCTACGCTGAAAATACGCTCTATAAGATTTTCACCGGGCGGCATACCGATCCGAAAAGCGGCGAGCAGTACGACATCCCGGAGAAACTTCACACGGCGGTATTGGCGTTCCGCAAACTGGAAATCCGCAAGGCCAAGCTGGGGGAAACGGAATTCATCGTTACTCCCTCCGCACGCCGGATCTGGAACGGTTGCGACCTTGCCCGCGAGTCCCGCACCCCGGTATTTATATACGGTGCTTCCCACATCGGAAAAACCTGGGCGCTCCGGCAATACGCCATCGACAACAACCACGGGCGGACTTGCCTGGTGCGCGTGCCGTCCAAGGCCGGGCTTGCCGGACTGGTGAAGGCGCTCGCGGAAGCAGTGGGGGTTTCCGCCAAGGCGGCAACCCCAGCGATGATCGAGCGGATTAAGAAAGCGCTCGCTCCGAATCACCTGGTGATCTTCGACGAGGTGCACCAGCTCCAATATACCTACCGCAAGGAAAGCTTCTTTGCCTGCATCGAAGTGATCCGCGAGATTTATGATCACGTGGAATGCGGCATGGTGCTTTGCACAACCAATGTTTTTCGCGCCCGTTTCGAATCCGCACAGAAAGAAGAGCTTGAGCAGCTTTTCAAGCGGGGAGTCCACAAGGTGCAACTTGGCGACATCGTGCGCACCGAGGATCTGAAGCCGATTCTCGACAAGGTAGGGCTGGCTTGGCCTACCCGCCGTCACACGGTGGAAGTGGCAGGCGTTAAGGACCAACCGCACGAGGTGTTGCGGAAGCTGGCACGCGAAGGGGGATTGAAAGCGATCACGGAGCGAATCCGATACGGGCGACGGCTCGCTGGCAACAAGAGCGAAGCGCTCGGCTGGGATCATTTCATCCATGCACACCTGATCATCGAGACGGAAGCACAAAAGCCGGTGGATGACTGGCAGTAATTTTTTCGAACCCGCAAACCACAGCAGAGACCACGTAATGAAAAACAACATTGATTCCCGTCGGATTGGCACCATTTCCGAAAACGCCCTGAGGGGCAATTCTAGGGGGGGGTGCGCGAGCGCCCAACTTTGCCGCACGTCTCCCGAGATCTCCTGTTTGCATGGAGATGCAAGGCACCCACGCGCAAGTCAGAGATCTTCAGCGATGGGAGGGGAGGGATGAACGGAAATCCGGTGATTTTTGGTGCCGACAACAAGCCCGTCACGGCGGAGCGGGTGAAGATGGATCGCGAGTTTCGTTTCAACCCTCTGGCCAACTGGACCCCGGATATCCTGACAAGGCAGCTTCAGCAGTTTTGGCGAGGGCATGTGGCACCTCTGGCATGGGTAATGGAATGGCTGGAGAAGCACGATGACACGATTTCAACCGTGGCACCGAAAGCGAAGGCTGCGGTCTCGCGCCATGGTTACGACGTGGTGTTTGTCGACGGGCTAGCCAAAGAGAAAACGGCGGATGCGGAAAAGCAGCGGGAATACATAGAGGGATTCTATGCGAACATTTCCACCGGCGATGCGCTGGACCTGGAAGAGAGCGGCGGGATGCGCCTGCTTGTTCAGCAGATAATGGATGCCTATGAGAAGATGTATGCCGCGCACCATATTGTCTGGACGCCGACACCGGGCGGGCTGCGTGCACGCCTGGTGAAAGTGCCGCTGTGGTTTTTCGAAGTGACGACAGGGCGCTTGCGATTCCTGCCGACGCAATATTCCCAATTTGGCCGCGATCTGGCGCATTACGGCGGGCAATCGGCCTGGATGGTTTCCAAGGGGCGCGGCGTGATGTTGGCCAGTGCGATCGCGCGGATGTTCAAGCAGATCCCGTTGCAGGACTGGCTAACCTATTGCGACCGGCACGGAATGCCCGCTTTCCTCGGGAAGACGAACGCCAAGAAAGGCGAGGCGGGTTGGAGCGAGATGCGGGAGGCGGTTGCGAGCTTGGGCGCGGAGTTCGGCGGGGTAATCAATACCTCGGATGAGATCGAAGTGCTTTCCCTGGCTGCCAAGGGCGAGATTCCTTACGAAAAACTTGTTGACCGCATGGACCGTGCGCAGGTGATGCTATGGCGCGGCGGGGATCTTTCCACCATGAGCCGTGAAAACGGAGTAGGGTCGAATCCCCAGAAGGATGAGACCGACGAACTCGATGCGGACAACGCGACATGGGTTGAGGAGACTTTGAACGCGAACCTCACCCGCCGGGTGATCGAATACCGCTTCGGAAAAGATGCGCCGGTGCTCGTGAAAATCCGTCTCCGGATGAAGACATTCGCCGGGGTCGCCAAGGAACTGGCAAACGTCAAAACCGCGCGGGAACTCGGCGTCCGAATCGATAAGAGCTGGTTTGTGAACCGCTTCAACATTACCGAGGCGGACGCGGGCGAAAAGGCACTTGGCGAAACGGCGGCACCACCTATTCCGCCCCGCAAGGATGGGCCAGTGGACGCTGTTAATGCCTCCACGGATCAAAGGGCGCTTTTTGAAGGCTCGCTCGCCACGTCCCTCGGTGTTTCTACGGATGCACTTGCACCGGTGCAGCCGGTTATGGAGCGGCTTGCAAATGCCATTCAGGGCGGCGGCACAACCAATGCGGAATGGATGCAGGGATTCGAGGAAATGGCTCAGGAGCTTCCGGAATTTTTCGACGTAAAGCATGCGGCGGAGATAGCCGCAGAAATCGAAGCGGCACTTGGAGCCGCAGTGATAAATAAGAACAAACCATCGACCAATCCATTATGAAAACAAAAACAGACTCTGCCGGAGCATTGGAAGAGACCAAAGGATCCGAAGCCGCCGCACCGATCCCGATTGGAATCACTGACGAGGAAGAAATGGAGATCAAGGAATGCGCGGCCAAAACGGGGCAACCTGTTGACCACTTCATCCGCAAGGCGGTTTTGGGACGTTGCGCCAAATTGAATGATAAAGCCCTGGTTGCGATTCCATGCCCTTTCTGCAAAAGCACTGATAGCCTGGAAGTCCTACCTTGGATCTCTGAACGGAAAGATGGCACGGAATACGACGGCGACGCGGTGAAGTGCACCCGCTGTGATTCCATCACTCCAGTGGCTTCATGGGCGCGACTGGGAAACCCGCGCGTCTAAGCCTCCAATTCTCCAACCGAAAAAATTATAAATCATATGAAAAACGAAACGACCACTGCCGGGACAACACCCGCCGAAACGACAGCCCTTTTGCTTCCCCTGGATGTAGAAGGATTCACCGCCATCCTTGAACAAGTCACCACTGAGAGTCCTGAGGATTTCGCAGCGAATATGACAGTCCGCCGGATCGAATCCGCCCATCGCCGCGCATGGTGCGAGGTGATGGAAGCATCCGAAAAATTCCAACCAATCACAGGCACTACCAATCCTGCAAAGCTCGCGGAAGTATCGGCGCAAAGGAAACTATCAAATATTTTCGATGGGCTAATGCCAGCCGTTGAAACACACAATCGAATGGTTGCAGCCGCTGCCGAACAGAACGCCACCCTGGATCAACTCAAGAAGGAAACGGAAGCAATGGAATCGGAACTATCTACGCTCAAGTTTCGGGACACCCGCAATTTTCGAGGGGAAATGCCAAGTACCGAAAACCTGGAGGAGGAGATCGCCGACCTTGAACATTACCTTAATAATGGTGACTGGAAGGAGCGTCGCCATGATCGTATGGAGGCGGTATTTAACGAAGAGATGCAATGGAGGATCTCCAAAGGCACATACTCAGGTGAGCCGACAAGATCCGGGGTTCTAAAACACATCGCAGGTCTAAAAGTCCAGGTCGAAGAGGTGAACGAGAAAATTTCCAACAGGTTGAATTTTGAGGAGATTGAACGCCTCACCGAACTTGAAACAAAGCTTCCGCCCATCCGCGAAGGAGTCACCGCAGCTGAAGAGGATGCAACCTCCATGATTGCGGAACTCCAAACTTCCAACATGGAATTGAAGGTGAAGGCTGACGCCGCTGCCATCATCGCCCGCGCAATTATACAAGCGTGTCATATTGAGAGCGGCATCACATCAGTCGCCGCTTGAGCAACACGCACCGCCAGCCAAGCGGCTGGCGGTGCTTCGTTCAAAATGGAACATATCCGCTCTGATTCTCCGCTTCCGTGGCAATCCTTCTGCCAATCGTACGTCGGACGTTAGCCCTGGGCCTTGGTTCTCATTTTTATGGGAGGCATGGGAAAAGGCAAGGGGTTGCCACGGAATCGGGAGATCAGAAGCAGATGAAAAACACTATAAGGAAATACTGAAATGGCTAACGACAAGGAAATCAATATTGGGATCAAGACGGAAGCGGACACCTCCGGGGCGGAGGAAATTGAAAAAGCCCTGGACGATGTAGCCAGGAAGGCGGACGTCTCCAACGCCAATCCCGACGCTGCCCGCGAGCTGGAAAGGCTCTCGCAAGCCCACCGCGAGGAGACGGAGGCACAAAAAGAATCCATCCTTGCAAGTTTCGACAAGACGCTGGCGCAGCAGGAGGAGTCTCGAACCGCCGAGGTTGCCACCGCAGCGTCCGCCAAAGGGCTTGCGGGCAAGGTTCAGGAAATTGCAAAGAACAAAGAGCTGATCGGGACGCTGGCAAAAGTCGGCGGGGCATACGCAGTGATCACAGCCGCGGCCGGGGCGTCGAACAAGCTTATCGGGGACTCCTTGGTCAAGCTGGAAGAGGCCGGTGCAAATATCGATCAACTTAAGGAAGGGAATCCCGAATCGTTCGCATTCTTCGAGGCGGTCAAGGCCGTGGCAAATCCCCTCGGGAAGGTGAAGGAACTTATCGGGACCATCTACGAAGCTTCGCTGAATGGATTGCTTGATCTTGACAGTATCCGCGAGGGAAAACAGCAGGCCGACGCGATGGCATTTCAGCTTGAACGGGCGCGAACCGCAATCGACGATTTTGCGGAAGCGGAGACCTCCATGCGGCTCACGAAGCTGCGTGAGGCGGGGTTGCTCCTATCGAAGGAGAATGACGAACTGGAGCGCAGGCAGAGGATACTCGACGCGGAGAGAACACGCGACGCGGCGGCGGCAAAAGCGGCGGACAGCGAGCGTATTGCGGCGGGCGAGGCTCCGGAACTCGTCCGAGCTGAGCGAGCCAAGTTCGATGAGGTGATCAACACGGCAAAGACGCAAGAGAGCCTCGAGAAACTAGAGGTCGCGATCGCGGAAGCGGCTCTCAAAGTCCAGAATGCTTTCGAGGCCGAGCAGGAAAAGAAACGTGCTGCCGATGCACTGGAGCTTGATGCCAAGAATGCGGATGATACCTTCAAAAGGACGCGCCTGGATGTGGAAATAGCAAAGGCGTCGGGCGCGGTGCCCGAGGAAAATCTAGCGGCACAAAGAGAGGCCCAGCTGGCCCTTGATACTGCCCTGGCCTCATTGGAAAAGGGCAAGCAGGCCGTCGAGGGTGCCGAAGTGGATACCCGTCAAGCACAGGCAGCCTTGGAAAAAGCGGAAGCGGATTTTGCAACCGAGCGCACGGTTATCGCGGCGAAAATTGACCAGATCCGGATCGAGACATCGGCGGCGATTGCCTCGGAAACAACAGCACTGACCGAAAGACTCAAAACGGATGTGACAGGGGAGGCGGAGAAGCTTCGGGACGAGCTAGGGCGTATCGTGTCGGAGACGGGGGATTCCACAGCCGCATTCGCACTCGACGCAGTGAAGAAGATCCTCACCGACAGCACCCCGGACAGTGAGCAGTTGGCGGAACTTGGCAACATCGCGGCGGTAGCTAAAGCTTCGAGGGAGGCATTCAACAATGCCGTCCTCAAGGGATTTCAAGATCAGGCGGTTCAATATCAATCGCTCAAAAAACAATTGGATGATCTTAGGTCGCAGGTCAATGAACGGGGAGCGCTCGGAGGCGGATGATCTTTTCGACCAACGAATTTTTTTAGCGTTTGCCGGGGCTTTCCGATATAAAGAGGACATACCCAATCCCGCCGTCGTAAACGTCCCGCCAATAAATGATCGATCGGAGGCCGTTTGGATTGCGATAAAAGAAATCAATTTTTATGAGTGATGCCGAATCTTTAGAGAGCGCGATTGTCGCTCACTTTTCAAAATACTTGTCCGACCTGCCGATTAATTCGGCAGCTGATCGTGGTGCAGTCAGCCTTCTTTTAGAGCAGGCGAAAGAGTCAATGGTTTGTAACAACCTTGAAAAGCTTCATGAGCTATTGGTTGAAATCGCCAAAGTTTCCCTAGACGTTGGCTTGGCACGAGGACGCTTGCAAACGACCAAAGAGATTTTCGAAGTCCTTCAAAAATGGGGGCAAAAATCAGATTAGGGTCGATCGGCAACCCAGTAATAAGCGGATCACGCTTCGCCCTTATGAGCAAACTGGACGCGGCCTGCATGCACCCTTCTTTCCCTCTATAAAGGCCCTGAAATCTGTCAGATTTTAGATTCAAGACTAGTCTTTTTTGTCATTTCCCTGCGGACTTTTGTCATTTAGGCTGCCGATTACCGCAGACTGATTCCAAAAAGTGGCGGACAGAGTGGGATTCGAACCCACGGTGAGTTTAACCCCACGCACGATTTCGAATCGTGTGCCTTAAACCGAGCTCAGCCATCTGTCCTGAATTGAGCGGGGGCGCGAAAATTGCGGGATGACGGGGAAATTGTAAAGCGAACAATCGGTCACAATTCTTCCAACAGCCGTTTGTGAATTCCGCCGAAACCCCCGTTTGAAAGAACCGCCACGACGTCGCCGGATTTTGCCTCGGATTTTACCTGTGAAATGATCGCGTCATTGTCGGCAAGGTAGTAACCTCTGCCACCGCCGGCTGCGATGTCGGCTGAAAGCTTTTCAGGATCAAGCCTATCGTTTTCCGGAATCTTGTGGAGATCAGGGATGGCGGCGACAACCGCGAAGTCTGCGAGCGCGAGGGCCTCGGCCAGCTCCTTTTGGAAAACGGCGCGACGCGTAGTGTTTGATCGTGCCTCGAAAAGAATCCATAAACGTGAATCCGGATATTTCTGGCGCATGCTTTGGACGGCGAGCCGAATGGCAGTCGGATGGTGTGCGAAATCGTCCACGATCCTGATTCCGTTTTTCTCGCCTTTCAGTTCCTGGCGACGTGCCACACCTTCGAATGCCAGCAATCCCTCGCGAATTTCCTTGGTTGGAATATTTCCGAACTTTGCGGCGGCGACTGCCATGGCCGCATTTCGAACATTGAACTCTCCCGTCATAGGGATTGTGAATTCCTCCCCGTCGAGAACGAATGAACTACTGGACTCATCGTATTTGATTCCGGTGATCTGTCGAGAGTTGGATTCACCAAGTCCGATTGTATCGACAGGGCAAGGGGCGTTTTCTGAAACGTCGAGGCAGTTTTGTTCATCACCGTTGACGAGCGCTTTGCCATTGCCCGGCACCACATTAAGTAGTCTTTTAAAGCTGAGTTTGATCTCCTCAACATTGTTATAGATGTCGGCATGATCGAACTCGATGTTGTTCACGACAACGCATTCCGGCAGATAATGTAGGAATTTGGAACGCTTGTCGAAGAAGGCGGTATCGTATTCGTCGCCTTCGAGGACGTTGTATTCGGAGTTAGGAAAGCGCGCACCGCAGCCGAGATTTTTCGGAAGGCCGCCGATCATGAAGCCCGGATCGCGCGCTGCGTGAGTAAAGAGCCACGCCAATATAGAGGATGTGGTCGTTTTCCCATGTGTACCAGTCACAACGAAGTTCCGTTTTCCCCGGAGGAAATGGTCTTTCATCACCTCGGGCAACGAATGATACAGCAGTTTCCGGTCAAGCGCTGCTTCCGCTTCCGGATTGCCTCTTGAGATCGCATTCCCAATCACCACCACGTCAACGCCCTCAGGAATGTTTTTCTCGTGATAACCTTCGGCGATATCGATCCCCTCGCCGCGAAGAAAATCCGACATGGGCGGATAGACATTCGTATCGCTGCCGGTAACGGTGAAGCCCCGTCTTTTCATGGCGGCCGCGACCGCGCCCATGGCCGTGCCGCAAATGCCCGTGAAGTGAAAGTGATTTTTCTCAGACATAAGAATTCTAGAAGGTCGGGGCCGCTATCGTCGCATTATCACGCTCCTCATTGCGACGGCGCATGATGCGGTCCCCCGTTTCCGTTACCATCTGCTTAAGCAAAAGCCAGAGATGGGAGCCTTCCCGATAGTCAGCAGGAGCGATGTGCTTCACGCGGGCCGCATGTGTGCAGAGATCGAAGCATTTCCGAAAGGATTTCCCCGTCTCGTCCGCAGGATTGTAGACAGCGATTCCGTGCCCTCCATTGCGATTGACGACGGTGAAACATGGAACGTCAGTCGGCCCGTCACCCACATAAACCATATTTTCGAACGGGATCGGGCGCTGCTCCGGTGGCATGTGGTCGTTCACGTCCTGATCGTAGCGAAGCATGCCCTTGTTGATGCGAAAGAGGAACTGTGTCTTGGTCGTATGGGAAATGACACGTTTCGGAAAACTGATCCGCCCCTCGGCATCCTCTCCGAATTCGCAGCCGAACATTTCTTTTACGAAAGGCTTTAGCCGGGATCCGTCCAAAAGCGCCTTCAGTCCGGAAGAAATGATGTAGTGCTCCACCTTGATCCCGGCAATCTCATGTTCTGGCCGCAGAGCGGCTTTGGGTAAATCTTCGAAAAGTTCGGGCAATCCCGGGAAAAAGGTCAGTCCGGCACCGAGATCGGAAAGCATCTGGTTCGTAACGTGATCCATCCCGAGGTAATCGAGAAGGCACTTCATATAGGCCAGCTCACCGTCGTATTTCTGCTCGTGAACGAGTGAGTTGCACTTTTTCCAGAACTGCACGGGATCGATCCCGAACTTGGGAAACAGCACGTCGTCCTGCATGTATTTTGAGCTCAGCGTCTGATCGTAATCATACACCAGTGCGATTGTGTTCTGCGGGGCGGCCATGTCGGGGTTAGAAGCAACCAATCTCGCGCCGTCCCGACAAGGCGCAATTTTTCTTGGAAAATTTCCCATTGCCGCATTGACAAGCCACGGGCGATATCTAAAGTCCCGCCCCCGCGACCCCTCGGGCACGCAAATTTTTACCACCAACCTGTCATGAGCTTCCGTACATACCAGCCCACCAAGCGCACGCGCAAACAGCAACACGGCTTCCGTGCACGCATGGCCACCAAGGCAGGCCGCGATTGCATCAAACGCCGCCGCCAGAAGGGCCGCAAGCGCCTCATTCCGAAGGGTGCGGAGCTTCACTTCAAGCGCCACATCACGCAGCACGGCACCTGATCCCGCTGACGGGGCAAATCCCCCCGTTGACGCGCTCCCATGAGATTCCCTCGGAAGTGCAGCATCAATCAGAATGCGGATTTCCTCCGCATCAGAAAAACCGGCCAAGCGAAAGCAGGCCGGTTTGTCATTTTGACAACGTTGGCCGATCCGTCACTACCATCACTTCAGGCGGCGTTCGTGACCAGCAAGCGGGCCTCGAAAAAAGCCAATCAGCGGAATCTTTTGCGCCGCCGCTTCAGATCCTATTTCCAAAAATACGCACCGGATTTCGCCGATCAGAAGCGTTATCTTGTTACCATTGCGCGTGCTGAAGCCAAGGATGCCACGAACTCCGAGCTGGAAGCGGACTGGCACAGACAAGCGCGTCGTCTCAAACTTTTCGGCTAAATCGTAGGGAAGCGGCGTGTTCATTCCCTTGACCCCGGGAGCGTGAACGCATAATCACCCCTTCCCGTTCCGCGAATCCTCCGGGGCGGAGAACCATTTTCCAATATTCCATGTACGATCGTAAAACTTGGATCATCCTCGCCCTGTGCGGGATACTCATCGCGCTCAACATGCACTTCGCTGCGCAAAACGAAGCGTATAAAAGAGCCAATCAGCCAGTCCCTGCCGAGACAGCCGAAACCGGATCGTCCGAAGAGAGAGCCGATGGAGAGGTGGGTCTGAGCGTCGAGACGCCTCCGCCGCCAACCTCCGAAGAGCAGATCGTCCTCGAAAACGCCAAGGTCGCGTTCACCCTCTCCAATATCGGTGGCGGAATCAAATTCGCAGAGCTGAAAGAACAAAAGAATGTCGCCGAGACCTCGAATGTGCGGATCAACGGCAAAGGTCCCGGGCCGATCGCCGGACTCGTCGGCCCCAATGAAACTCTCGACAACTCCACCTATACCTACAAAGCGGATCAATCGGAGCCGGGTAAAAGCGCTGTATTCATCGCAAAACTTTCTACCGGAGTTATCGCCAAAAAGACCTTTTCGCTCGAGACATCCGACATACCGGGGGCCGAATATTTCCTGAACCTCACACTCGCTCTTGAGAATACCGGTGAAGGAAATTTCGACCTCTCTCAATACGGACTTTTTCTTGGCTCCGCAGCACCGCTGCATCCGAAGGAACGCCCGGATCTCACCGGATTTTTCTGGTATACCGGGGGTGATATCCATTTTGAGTCCGCGACGTCCTTCAAAGGCGGCTGGTTCGGCTCCGACAAATCGATCATCGATGGCCCGACGGACGAGGAGATCCTTTATGCGGGTGTTTCCGACCAGTTTTTCACTACCGTGATTCGTCCGGAGAAGCCCGCGTTCACCCGTGTTTGGGGAAAACCTTCGCCGTTCACTCTCGGGTCCAGTTCGAAGTCCTACACGGCGGTCCGGGCAGCCATTTCCCTTCCTCCGGAAAATCTCGCTCCCGGCGTGCCGATGACGCTGGATTACCGGATCTTCATTGGCCCAAAGGCCAATACGATGCTCCGCAAACTGGATAATGCGGAGGGAACGGGCGAAGGCTGGGGCGACATGATGCAATACGGCTGGTTCTGGTTTGTCTCCCGTCCGCTAAACTGGTTGCTCAACAATCTTCATCATCTCCTCGACAATCTCTCCACCACCCAGTCCTGGGGCCTCGCAATCATCTGCCTCACACTGATTGTCCGCATCGTAATCTGGCCCCTTCATGCGAAGTCCACCCACTCGATGAAGCGGATGTCCAAGCTCCAGCCTATCATGAAGGAGCTGAAGGAAAAATATCCGGACGATCCCAACAAGCTCAACACCGAAATGATGGGGCTTTATCGGAAATACGGAATCAATCCGATTGGCGGATGCCTTCCGATGTTTATCCAGATCCCGATTTTCTTCGGGTTCTTCAAAATGCTCAATTCCGCCGTGGAGCTCCGCGATCAGCCCTTCCTCTGGGTCGATGACCTTTCGCAACCCGATACCGTGGGCCACCTGCTCGGTCTTCCGATCAACCTTCTCCCGATCGTGATGGCAGGAACGAGCGCCCTTCAGATGGCAATGATGCCGAAAACCGGGGATAAGATGCAGCAGCGAATCATGATGTTCATGCCGCTGATGTTTTTCTTCTTCTGCTACAACTACGCATCCGCTCTCGCTCTATACTGGACCACCCAGAACATTTTCTCGATCGGTCAGACCTACCTGATGAATAAGATTCCGGAACCGGAACTCGTCGCACGAAAGGATGGTGGAAAAAAATCCTGGGTGCAGCGTATGGCGGAAAAACAGGCGGAAATGCAGAAGCTCCAGAAAGCCAAAGGCAGCGGAAACATGCGAAACGTCACTCCGGACAAGCCGAAGAAAAAGGGCCCTCCGCGGACGGGCGGTTGATCATGGTCTTCACGCCACGGGCGCTTCATTAACGAACGGGTGACAGTGGAGTTTTCCGACCCATCTTTGATGAGATGAAGATCCTCCTACTTCTGGCCAGCCTTCTATCGTCCTGCGCTTACCTCCCCAGACCCGCCTCCGTACCCTTGAAAACCCTTTCATACGGGAATGCGAAAGGGAAAGAGCTCGTCGTTTTTTTACCCGGACGGTGGAGTCTGCCGGGCGAATTTGAGAAAAACTCCTTTGTCGAAATCGCAGCATCCACATGGCCGGATGCGAGGATCGTGGTTCCGGATCTCCATCTTGGTTACTATGAGAATCAGACTGCGGCCCGCCGCCTTCACGAAGATGTCATCGTCCCGAAAATGAAAGATGGCGTGAAAACTATCCGCCTCGTCGGAATTTCCATGGGTGGTATGGGATCGCTCGTTTACGATTTGGAGCACCCCGGCATCGTATCCGAAATCTGGCTGCTCTCCCCTTTTCTCGGAGAGGATGAAGCTATCGAAGAGATAAAATCTGCCGGCGGATTGCGGAAATGGGATCCCGGCAAAATTTCACAAGAGGATTTCAGTCGCAAACTTTGGACCGGCCTTCGAGCCAAATGGTCTTCCGGTACGAACCGTCCTGTCATCCGGCTGGGCTGTGGCACCGAAGACAGGCTTGCCGGATCGAGCCGGCTATTTGCCCGCGAGTTTTTGACTGAAGCGGACCAGACGTGGATCTCCGGCGCGCATGACTGGCCGACTTGGAAAACTCTGTTCGGGGAAATGGCCCGCAAATATTGAGGCCCCGCGTTCTATAAGATTCCACCAGGAGAATAGGCCGCTGCGTCAGGCCATTTGCTTTCCAGTTTTTTCACCTCGTCTGAAAAGATAGTTACCTGCGATCTCGCAGCGCCGACTTCACGATCGCCTTTCTTCAGAATCGCACCCAGCTCGTCACGAGATAGCCCGAGCCTTCCGTCCGTTGCGAGGCGGTCCAACAAATCGTTTTTCTCGGACGTGCCAGTGCGCATGTCAGCTACCGTCGCGACCGCGTGTTCCTTGATCACCTTATGAGCCGTCTCACGCCCAACACCCCTTTTCACTGCCTCCATCATTACCGTGGTGGTCATTAGAAACGGCAGGTAGCGAGCGGTTTCAGCCGCGATCACCGCTTCATAGGCATCCATTTGATCGAGGATCGTCAGATAGGTTTCGAACATGCCGTCGAGGGCGAAAAACGCATCCGGCAGCATCACCCTCCGGACAACCGAACAGCTTACATCACCCTCGTTCCATTGATCGCCGGCAAGACCCGCAGCCATTGCCAGATATCCTTTTAAAATCACGTGAAAGCCGTTCACGCGTTCGCAGGAACGCGAATTCATTTTGTGTGGCATCGCACTCGATCCTGTTTGTCCGGGGGCGAAGCCTTCGCTTGCCGTTTCATTCCCCGCCATCAGACGCAAGGTTTTGCAGAAAGATGAGGGCCCGCTGGCAAGCTCTGTGAGAATCGAAACAACTCTGAGATCCAACGATCGCGGATAAACCTGCCCTACATTGTTCCATCGCTCCGGAATTCCCAGATGCGTGACCACACGTTTCTCCAGGTCAGAGACTTTGCCCGCATCTCCTTCAAAAAGAGACAGCTGATCCATTTGCGTTCCGACCGCGCCTTTCAAACCACGGACCGCATAGGATCCGATCACCTCTTCCAACATGCGGTAACCGGAAAGCAACTCTTCGCCAAACATCGCGATGCGCTTGCCTAAAGTCGTAGGTTGCGCCGCCACATTGTGAGTGCGTGCGGTGAGAACTAGCTCATCCCATTGCTCCGCCTTCTCGCGCATCCTTCTCAACGAAGCCACGACTTTTCCCCGGACCACCAGCAGCCCACGGAAAACCTGAAGCTGCTCGACGTTTTCCGTCAGGTCCCTTGATGTCAGGCCCTTATGAATTTCCTCGAAGCCCGCAAGCCCGTTAAACTCCTCGATCCGCGCCTTCACATCGTGCCTGGTCACCCGCTCGCGGGCCATGATCGAGCCCACGTCCACCTGGTTCTTCACCGATTCATAAGCGACAATCGCCTCATCGGAAATTTCCAAGCCCAGATCCTTCTGCGCCTTCATCACTGCGATCCAATATTCGCGTTCCAGAACGATCCGTCCCTCGGCGGACCAGATATCGTTCATAGCGGTGGAGGAATATCTTTCTGCGAGGACGTTTGGAATCATAACTGCCGGAATAGGGCACTCGCATCGGCTTGCAAGTCCATCGCAAAACGTCTCAGCGACCGGCTTTCCATGGCCGCACCGGCTGAGACTTCAAGACAGGCAGATGGTGAGGCATGAATTTCGAAAAAAGATGCACGATCGGATATGCTAGAAATGCGAACAGAAACCCTGAAGCCATCATTCCAAGAAGAAAGCTCGCGGCATTCAGATCTTCCGGGAGTGCGACGCCCAAGGTGCTGCTCATCCACTCACCGGGCTTTGTTTTCGTATAGAAATTCTCCCAGGACTCCGGTATCTGAATCGCGGAATTCACAAGGAACTCGGGCATCGGGAAGCCGAGCTTGTCGCGCATCCATTCCCCCAGGATTTCCTGCCCCACCCAGATTGGTATATGCGTCACCATGTTGGAAACCCAGCAGCCGGCGACCGCGAAAGGTATGTTTCCACGGAATCTCATCGCCGTGAGCGCCGCGGCAATCATCTGAAACGGCATGGCCATCATTGAGAAAAAGAATCCGACCGCCAGCCCGGATGCCACGGTATCCCGGCATGGTTTCCAGAGTTGCTTGTCAAAAAGCGGGCGGGTCATTTTCTGCCACCAGCCTCTGTGCCTCAGTCTCTTGTGCCGAAGCATCCGGTAGCTCCGTCTCACCAATTTCAAATACCGCCGCTTCATATCCTTCGTCGCCGACACACTCGCACCCCATCCATACCATTCAACCTGCAAACGAAAAAATCCCGTATCGGACAGGGTCGAACACCGATCCTGAGGTCGGAGACTTCAATGTTCCACCTTCCCAATCCCGAGCCTTGCCACCGCCCGGTTCAAAACCCACCATCCCGCCGAAAATTTATGGAAATCTGGCAAGCGATCCTCCTCGGCCTCATAGAAGGCATTACAGAATATCTACCGGTGTCTTCAACAGGTCACCTCATTGTCGCTCAGCGGCTGATGCACATTGGCACAACCACGGAGACCGCAAAGCTTGCGGCGGACTGCTTCGCAATCTGTATACAGGGCGGTGCCATCCTCGCCGTCCTCGGGCTCTACTACAAACATGTGGTCAAAATGATCAAAGGCGTCTTCGGGCAGGATCCCGAAGGTCTCAAGCTCGCCATCGCCGTAATTGTTGGCTTTCTGCCCGCCGCCGTTCTCGGACTCCTTCTCAATGACATCATCGAGGAAAAACTCTTCGGCCTCTGGCCGGTCATTTTCGCATGGGTCGCGGGCGGTTTCGCCATCCTATGGACGGTCAACTACCGCCACAAAAACCCGCCCAGAGGGAATGGCCGCGATATTCTGAAACTCACATGGCAAATGGCCCTTTTCATTGGCGTGCTACAATGCGTTGCAATGTGGCCCGGCACATCCCGCTCTCTCATGACAATCTGCGGCGGCCTTCTAATGGGTCTATCCGTCAAAGCAGCGGTCGAATACTCATTCCTTCTCGGCGTGGTCACACTCACCGCCGCCACCGCCAAAAAAGCGATCTGGAAAATCGAAGGCGCCGGTGCCGCATACGATGTCTGGGGCGGAGGCTCGATACTCATGTGGGAAACCTACGGACCGATTCCCCTCATCGTCGGAATCCTAGCCGCTACGATCTCGGCCGCTTTCGCCGTTAAATGGCTGGTGAAATATCTCCAATCCCACGGTCTGCAGGTCTTCGGTTACTATCGCATCGCCCTTGGCATCATCATCGCGGCTCTCCTTCTCACCAACACCCTCGAGCCATAATCGGAAGCCACAATATCCGCCCCTTTTCAGATCCTCATTCAACACCGAGGTTTCAAATCTCAAATTTACAGTTTCATGCACCCGTATCTAGATCCTTCCTTTGAAATCCGCTGGTCGACTCTCACTCCGGACACCATAGAGCCCTCCATCCGCCACGCTCTTTCGGAAGCCAACGGCGCCGTTGAAAACATCGCCACCCAGCCGGCGACCAAAGCGACCTATGAATCCAGCTTTCTAGCTCTTGAAAAAGCGACGGAATCTCTCTCTCACGGATGGGGGCGCCTGCACCACCTCGATTCCGTATCGGACAATCCTGCGCAACGAGAAGCGCTTACGAACCTTCTTCCGGATGTCACCGACTTTTATTCATCCCTATCTCTGAACCCAAGACTCTTCAACATTCTAAACACGGTGGCGGAGAGCGAAGAGGTAGATTCTCTAACCGAAATTCAGAAACGGCACGTCGAGGAAACCATTGAGGACTTCAAGAACTCCGGTGCCGCTCTTCCGGACGATAGAAAAGAGCGCGTCGCCGCGATCGATTCCGAGCTCTCACTGCTCACGAAGGAATACTCGGAACACGTTCTCGATTCCACAAATGCCTGGGAGCTAGTCATCACCGATCGCGACAAACTCGATGGACTTCCCGAATCCGCCATCGCAGCGGCTGCCGCAAATGCGAAAGCGAAAGGACTCCCGGAGAACAACTACCGCTTCACTCTCCAAATCCCTTCCATGCTGCCAATTATGCAACATGCGCATGACGGCGACCTACGGAAAACGGTTTGGAAAGCTTCCTCCGAAATCGCCGCACAAGGGAAATTCGACAATTCCGATCTTGTCTGGAAAATCTTGAAACTCCGCCAAGAGAAAGCCGAAATCCTGGGACATCTCAATTTCGGCGATCTGGTGCTCCAGCGTCGCATGGCGCGCAACGGTCGCGCCGCACTGACCTTTGTCGAGCAACTGCACGCTCGCATCAAAGACCGTTACCTAGCCGAAATGAAGCAACTTTCCGAGTACAAGGCAGCGAAAACCAAAGAGCCTGTCGCTCCGCTTGAGCCATGGGAGACGAGCTACTATGCGGAGATGCAGCGGAAGGAAAACTTCGACATCGACGACGAAATTCTCCGCCCCTATTTCCCGGTGAAAGGCGTAATGGACGGCATGTTTCGTATCGCATCGCGCATCTTCGGAATTACCATCACTCAGAAGGAGACCGTCTACTATGAGCCTGGTAGTTCTCCGGACCCGGCTAACGACGGCGCTACCGAAACCTGGCACCCGGAAGTCACGTTTTTCGAAATCCACGATTCAAAAACGGATGCGCACCTCGGGTCTTTTTACGCCGATTGGCACCCGCGCGAAACGAAGCGGGGCGGGGCTTGGATGAATTCCCTCCATACCGGCGAGCAGGGCGCGCCGCACCTCGGCCTGATCATCGGAAACATGTCCCCTCCCGTAGGCGATACCCCCGCCCTTCTGACACATGGCGAGGTTGAAACAATTTTTCACGAGTTCGGTCATCTTTTGCATGGCCTTCTTTCCGATGTCCCCGTGAAGTCGCTCGCCGGCACGAACGTTGCATGGGACTTTGTCGAACTCCCCTCCCAGATCATGGAAAACTTCTGCTGGGAACGCGAGACCCTCGATCTCTTCGCCCGGCACTATCAGACGGGCGAGCCGATCCCCGAGGCCCTTTTCGAAAAGATGGTTGCCGCAAAAAACTACATGTCCGCAAGCGCGTTCATGCGCCAGCTCTCCCTTGCCAAGCTCGACCTCGAGCTGCATACGAATCTAACGGGATACATCGACCGCGATCTTGATGAGGTTGACCGGGAAATTCTTGCCGAATACCGCGCCCCTCTGAAGACCGAATCGCCCTCAATGATTCGGCGCTTCAACCACCTTTTCAGCTCACCGACAGGTTACGCCGCAGGTTACTACTCTTACAAATGGGCGGAAGTCCTAGATGCGGACGCTTTCACCAGATTCCAAAACGAAGGCATTCTCAATGAGGCCACCGGCTTGGATTTCCGCGAACAAATCCTCAGCAAAGGCAACTCCGCCCCTGCCGAGGTTCTTTACGAAAACTTCATGTCCCGCCCGGCCGACCCGCTCCCCCTCCTCGCCCGTGCCGGCCTCGCATGATGATTACCTCAAATCGGTTTTCCTGAAATTCGAATTCTGAATCCTGACAATCTTTCGTCTCTATGAAAATTCTCATCGCTTGCGGTGGCACCGGCGGACACCTTTTTCCCGGCATCGCCGTCGCGGAATCGCTAATTGCCCAAGGTCATGAGCCTTTGCTGCTTATCTCCCAAAAGAAAATCGACTCGCAGGCTTCCGCTAAATATCCGCACCTTAAGTTCAAGGTGGTTCCCGCGATTGCAAAGCCAAAAACGCTTTCACCGAAAATGCTGCCATTTCTCTGGGCACTGTATCTCTCAGTGAGGAAATCGAAGGCGATCATCCGGGATTTTGGCGCGGATGCCGTGCTCGGAATGGGTGGCTTCACGTCACTCCCCCCGGTTTATGCCGGCCACAAACTTGGAAAGCGCACCTACGTCCACGATTCAAACGCGCGTCCGGGCAGGGCCAATATTCTTACATCGCGCTTTTGCACGAAGGTCTTCATCGGATTGGCTCCCGCAGCCAGTTTCTTCAGGAAAGAGACGGAACTCACCGGAACTCCGGCCCGCCCGGAAATCATCAATCTGCCATCGCGCGAACAGGCCGCCGCGAACTTCGGATTCGATCCTTCCAAAAAAACTCTATTGGTCACCGGCGGCTCCCAGGGAGCCCTTGGCCTGAATCGACTTGTGGCGCAAGCGGCCCCGATGCTCCCGGAAGACATCCAGATCCTCCACATCGCCGGCCCCGGTGATTTCGAAAGAATCCGCTCCGAGCACCCGAAGCGCAGGCCCGGCTATCAGCTTATCGGTTTCTGCGACCAAATGCCTTCCGCCTATGCTTTGGCCGATCTTGTGATCGCCAGATCAGGTGCATCCACTCTTACTGAAATTTCTTTGGCAGGACTTCCAAGCATCCTGGTCCCGTATCCTTTCGCAGCGGACGACCATCAGACGGCCAACGCCGCAGTGTTTCTTGAGGCAGGGGCCGCGGAATTAATACAGCAGAAAGACCTGACTGCGGAATCCCTGGCGAAGCTATTATCCGAACTGCTGGGTGACAGAACCAAACTCGATAAAATGTCAGCATCGGCCAGATCACTTGCCGCACCGGACGCCGCCGAGCGTGTGACCTCCGTCATTCTGCAACCTGAGAGAATTTGACTTTTCCCGAAGCGGCGCGACCTAGCCTGAAATCGGGAAAACAATGATGAACATCGATCTATCTAACAAACGTGCCTTCGTCACAGGGTCAAGCGGCGGTATAGGAAGAGCCATCGCCATCGCGCTGGCAGAAGCCGGGGCAATTGTCGCAGTGCATTATAATCGGGACGCGGAAGGCGCGGAGGAAACACTGAATCTGATTCCCGAATCAAAGCGAGGACCGGTGCTTGGAGGCGACGTTTCCGATCCTGGTGTCGTGGAAAAATGGTTTCGGAAAATAGAAGATGAGTGGGGCGGGCTGGATGTTTTCATCAACAACGCGGGGATCGATGGCGAGAAGCAAGACCTTGCGGACTCGGAGGTGGATGCGTGGGAGAAAGTCATTTCCGTAAATCTCCTTGGCGGCTACTACGGCATGCGCCAGGCATTGAAACTCATGCTCCCGAATGAATCCGGAGTGATCATTTCCGTGACAAGCGTTCATGAAAAAGTCCCATGGGGAGGACAGTCCGCCTATTGTGCATCGAAGGCCGGCATCAGCATGATGTGCAAATCGCTTGCCCTTGAGGTTTCTCAAAAAGGCATCCGTGTCCTTTGCCTGGCACCTGGCGCTATCAAAACGGATATCAACAAGGACGTATGGTCCGACGAGAAAAAGCTGGCCGATCTTCGCACCAAAGTCCCGATGGACCGAATCGGGACCACGGAGGAAGTCGCAAACCTCGCCGTGGCATTAGCCAGCGATAAGGTGGGTGGATATATGACAGGCACCACGATTTTCGCAGACGGAGGCATGACCACCTACCCGAGTTTTGCAAAAGGAGGTTGAACTTCGCAAAGCTGGAAATCCCTGATTTTCGCGGATAGGGTCTTCCTCATGTTTGCTGAAACCGACGGAAGCCGTAAGGCGATTGGGGATATCCACGTGCTTTTTCACGAAGGGCTCTACCATCTTTTCCACCTCGTCCTGCCCAATCACGACTTCATCGCGCATGCGGTCAGTACTGACGCGATTCATTGGAGGCGGGTGCGCAATTCCATTTTCCTTGGTGACCCGGGTAGCTGGGACGATCTGATGCTTTGGACGATGCACGTTTCTCCCGATCCGCACAGAGAAGGTGCGTGGCGAATGTTTTACACGGGACTTTCCCGCAGAGACCGGGGCCTCTACCAGCGCGTGGGACTCGCGGTAAGTGAGGATCTATATGTTTGGAAAAAACACGCTGTGCATTGGGCAGACGGGCGAGGTCCAAACGATCCCGAACTCGTAAAGCGTGCAAGGCAGCAGTCCATTCGCGAGGCCGCCAGCGAAATCAACGCGCCAACCAGCAGCGACAGCTGTTATCCAATCTCTCCCTCGCCCGAGCACTATGAATCCGATCTAAAGGAAGGCAGAAGTCTGATAAGCTTTCGGGATCCGTTTTTCTTTGAAGATGACGGGCGGGGTGTCCTGCTTGTCGCCGCGCGTGTAAACAATGGCCCGACCGTGCGCCGCGGCTGTGTCGCAAGCTATGTCGAGACAAGTCCGAATCACTTCGAACCGGAACCCCCTCTGCTACATCCCGGACTTTACGACGACGTCGAGGTCCCGAACATTGTGATCATTGGAGACAGCCGCTACCTGATCGGCAGCATACGGGAGGATGCCAAAATCCGCTACTGGCATGCGGACTCGGAGTGCTCGGATTGGAAAAGTTACCATGACAACGTGCTGATGCCGCAAGGGAACTATGCGGGGCGGGTCTGCGAGGACGAGAACGGATGGATGCTCTGGTGCTTCTACGCCATGAATCAAAAGGACCGGACCGCGAACAATCTGATGCCTCCGCCAAAGAGATTGCTTAGAGCTGATGACGGGCTCCTGTACCTGCGAACGTTCGAAGGCTTTGAAGAATGGATCGAAGATGCTGTGGATTTCGGAAAGCCAGCGCCATTGCTTGAGAAGAGGGATGGGCAGAATGTTTTACCAATAGATGGCGGCTGGCATCTTGAGAGCAAATATGGATTCCAAGCCTTTCTTCTGGACGGTCCCCTTTCGGATTTCCGATTCGATTGCCGCTTGGCGATCAACGGCAAAGGCAAATGCGGCTTCGTTTTCCGTGTCGATGGGAAAAGTCACGACGGATACTATCTTTCACTCGATCTTCTTAAAGGCATCGCACAACTGCGCTCCTGGGGAACTGCTAACGAATTGAGCGGTGAACACATGATGAATTTCAAAACTCTCCAATCGGGCAACTGGGTTGCACGCGGAGATTGCGGTGAAGACTTTTCCCTCCTTGCTTTCGGAAGCTACATAGAGCTCTCCATCGCCGGGCGAATCGTCCTATCCCTCGCAGATTTGGATTTCAACCGGGGTCACGTTGGAATCTATACGGACTCATGCAGTCTTTCGATCACCGACGTCCGACTCCATCCGATGCGTGAACCGGAGCAACGGGACGGGCAACTCGTTGGAGGCTGATTCACGGGTAGGATCACCCGTCGAGTTCCTCAGCCAAATCCTCCAGTGGGTAGCTCCAAATCTCGCTCAAAGTCGGATGATACCAGTGAACCTTAAGAAGCTCAGCGGGGGTTGCGCCAAGTGTCACAGCCACGGCCATAGCGTGGATGAGCTCGCCGGCGTCCTTGCCTACGCATTCCGCTCCTACTACTTTTCCCGTAGATCGATCCGCCCAGGTCCTAACGTATCCATATTTAGCCTCCATGAGGATTGATTTTCCATGGTCGTCGAACGGGTAGTCGGCAACGACCAGGTCCATTCCACATTCCTTTGCCTCTGCCATGGATAAACCTACGGATGCGATCTGGGGGTCGGTAAAAACCACGCTGGTTTTCAGATCATAGTTTACCGGAATGGCTGCTTTCCCGGCGGCATGTTTGGCGGCCACCTCACCTTGCATGATCGCCAGATGGACGATCTCAAAGGGTCCGGCGACATCTCCTGCCGCGTGAATCCTTTGATTTGCTGTCCGCTGAAACTTGTCCACGCAGATGTGGCCGGAGGATTTTGTTTTAACGCCCGCCCTCTCAAGTCCCAACCCTCCGGAGTTTGGTTTGCGGCCCATCGCATTCAGGAGGTGGGCGGCGCGGACTTCAATCTGCTCCCCGCCTTTCTCGAAAGTGACAACGTATTCCCCACCGTCTTTTTTCACGGACTTAAGCTCAGTGTCCGTGTGCAGATCAATGCCTTCGTCGGAAAAAGCCTTCATTACGACTTCGGCCGATTCTGCGGAACCCTCCTTGAGAATACGTGCGCTCCTCTGGATTTGAGTCACTTTTGACCCAACCCGACTAAGGAACTGCGCCAACTCGCAGGCGACTATACCACCCCCGAGAACGATCACGGATTCAGGCAGAAAATCCAGATCGAGGATGTCATCGCTGGTCCAGTGAGGAGTGTCACGAAGGCCGGGGACATCCGGAGTGTTCACCGTGGAACCGGTGGCAATTAGGAAATGATCGGCCGTTACATGTTCCCCGGTCCCCGCTAGGCGTAGAGTGGATTCATCGACAAATTCCGCGCGATCACGGATCAGTGTGAACCGGTCCGATTGAAGTTGATCTCGGCGGTATGAAGCAAATTCTTCGATAATCCCTAGCTTGCGTTGATGCAGAGCACCCATGTCCGCTCGCGCCTCGGGAATCTTTAAGCCGAACTTATCGGCCTCTTGCGCAAGATGCAGGACCTCGGCGGAATAGATCAGGGTTTTCGATGGCATGCAGCCTCGTAGAATGCACAACCCGCCAAGTTTTTCGCCATCTTCAATGACTGCAACGTCATCAAAACTTTCACGCGCCGTCCGCGCAGCCGCGTAACCCGCACTACCTCCCCCAATCACTATATAGTCGTAATGCCGATTTTCCATATCAGTGCAAAATACCCACCGGGAACAGTCTGACAACCCCAGTCTTGCGACCCCTTTCCCATTGCCCATCGCGGGAAAAGCCTCCAGATTCGGCACCCCCACATGCCCGCGAATACAAAGTCAAAAGACCTTACCGACCTCTCCAGCCCTATGAACATCCACTTGATCGGAGTGGCTGGCTCCGGAATGAGCGGTTTGGCCCTCCTTTTGCTGGGGATGGGACACACTGTCTCCGGCTGCGACCGTGTCACGACCACCGAGACCGATCGCATGCAGACCCTGGGCTTGAAATTTTCCTCGCCGCAGACCGGCGCTCCCGTGAAGGGCGTCGACCTGGTGGTCTATTCTTCCGCGATCAGGCCGGAAAACCCTGCCTTCGCAGCCGCTTCGGACGCAAAAATCCGGATGATCCGCCGCGCGGAGTGCCTCGCTGCGATTCTCCACACAAAAGCGGGAATTGTGATCTCCGGGACCCATGGGAAAACAACGACTTCGTCAATGACAGCGCACTTGCTGCGGGAGTGCGGACAAAAACCCTCTTATTACGTTGGAGCGGAGATTCCCATTCTCGGCGCAAACGCAAAATGGGAAACGGAAGGTGAACTGATGGTGGCGGAAGGCGACGAGTCGGACGGGACCCTCGCTCTATACAAACCGCGCCACTCTGTGATCCTGAACATCGAGGCCGAGCATCTGGATTTTTACCGGGATCTCGAACATATCAAAGAGGTTTTTTCTACCCTCTCGGATCAAACTACTGGGAGCATAGTATATTGCGCGGAAAGCCCGGTGGCGCACGAGCTGTGCTCAAAACGGGACAATGCCGTCTCCTACGGCTGGGAGGACGCGGAACACGGCGCGGACTACACCGCCACGGACATACGTGATCTCAAGGGTTCCTCAGCCTTCACCGTGAAGCGGAAGGGCAAGGTCCTGGGTGACATCGAACTCGCAATTCCCGGAGAGCACAACGTTCTCAACGCTCTCGCCGCCATAGCAATCGCGGACATCTGCGGGGCGGAATTTTCTCTGATCGCCCGCGCACTTTCATCGTTTGCCGGGGCGAAGCGCCGATTCGAAACCAAATACCTGTCAAAGTCCTACCGCATCATCGATGACTACGGACATCATCCGACCGAGCTTGCCGCAACCCTTCAGACGGCCCGCTCGCTAAAGCCCTCCCGCCTCGTCGTCCTCTTCCAACCGCACCGTTTCACACGGACCCAGCTTCTGGCGGACGATTTCGGGAAAGTCCTGCAGGCTGCGGACCGTGTTTTTATAACCGACATTTATCCTGCCTCCGAGCAACCCATTCCGGGTATCACGGGGCAGACTCTCGTCGATGCGATGAACCTGCACGGCGACATTCCCGGAAAGTTTCTCAAGGACATGGAATCCGCCCATCACGAAGTCGCAAACTCCCTTGAGCCTGGCGATCTGCTGATCACACTCGGTGCGGGAAATGTCCACGAAGTCGGGACACGAATCGCCGCCGACCTGAAAATTCTCGAGGAGATGAAGGCGGTAATGCCAGAAGGCGAGATTGACGGAAAGCTCTACGAACCGATGCGTAAGCATACTACGCTTCTAGTAGGTGGGCCTGCGCAGTATTGGTTGGAACCGCATTCGTTCTATGCGTTTGCTTTTCTCGTCGATTTTTGCCGCCAACGGAGCATACCGATTCGCGTCGTCGGACGCGGATCCAACCTCTTGGTAAAGGACGGAGGAATAAGGGGCGCGGTCATTCATCCGAGCGGTGGCGCGTTTTCCGAACTCTCCATCGATCCGAAAGGTCATGTGGTTGCCGGTGTGGGTGTCCGCCTGAAAAAGCTCGCTTCCTACGCTGGCGCGCACGGCATCGGCGGCTTCGAGTGGATGGAGGGCATACCTGGGAACGTAGGTGGATCGCTACGTATGAACGCGGGGGCCATGGGTATCGAAACTTTTGACCAGGTAGTGCGCGTATCCTTTTTGGACGAGGACGGGGTAATCCGCACTCGCGAACGCGATGAAATCGTAGCCAACTATCGAAATGTTCAGGAACTGAGGCGGAATTTTGCCCTTCAGGCTGTTTTCAAAGGTAAAAACGACAGTCACGATAACATCAAGGCGCGCTGGCATGAGTCCCGCGAGAAACGGAAGAACTCCCAGCCGATTGCCGCCTCCGCAGGCTGCACCTTTCAAAAATCCTGAGTCCGTTCCCGCCGGGAAACTCATCGATGCCCTTGGCCTGAAGGGTGCCTCAATCGGCCAAGCGGCAGTTTCCGACGTTCACGGAAATTTTATCGTTAACAACGGAAAATCGTCTGCAAAAGATATTCTCTCCCTGATAGAGTCGATACGGAAGACGGCGCGCGACGAGCGTGGTGTCGAGTTGGAAACCGAGGTGAAGATCATCGGTGATGACGAATTCCAGTTTTAGATTCCATTTCAAATATCGAACCATGTTGGAAAATAAGAAAATCGCGGTGCTAATGGGTGGGCCGGGCTCCGAGCGGCAGGTTTCAATCGCATCCGGGAACGCCGTTCTGACTGCCCTGAGATCGCTCGGGCTGGACGCAGTCGCGGTCGATGTGACATCTGCGGAAATCACGCTGCCGGAAGGCACGGATCTATGTTTCAATGTTATTCACGGCACATTTGGAGAAGACGGCCAACTGCAGGCGATTTTGGACAAAATCGGCATCCCTTACACTGGTGCGCGTGCGGATTCGTCCCGGCTCGCGTTTGATAAAACGCTAGCGAAAGAAGCGTTTCTCAAAGCGGGCGTTCCGACACCGAAATCAGAGATCATCGATTGTTCTGAAGGCCCCAACCTTCCAAGCTTTCCGCCACCATTCGTAGTGAAACCTCCTCGCGAGGGATCCTCGGTCGGTATCGAGATCGTCAAGACCCCGGACGAGGCAGAGGCTGCGATTAAGAAAGCCTCGGCACACTCCAAGGATCTGCTCATCGAGGAGTTCATTTCAGGTCCGGAACTAACCGTCCCGGTTATCGATGGCATTCCTTATCCTATCGTCCATATCATTCCTCCCGAGGGCATCTATGACATGGCAACGAAATACCCTTGGTTGTCGGGGAAAACCACCGGATCGCAATACATCTGCCCGGCGGACCTGGATCTTGAAACGACCATCGCCGTTCAGTCCGCTGCAGTCGCGGCTCACAAGGCGCTCGGGCTCGAAGTCTACTCACGGGTCGACGTGATGCTCGATTCCGAAAACCGCCCCTATGTTCTTGAGGCGAACACAATCCCAGGAATGACCGAGACTTCCTTGCTTCCAAAATCCGCTGCTGCCGACGGTCTGTTGTTTCCCGAACTATGCCGAAAGATCGCGGAGATTTCGCTGAAACTTGGCTGAGTAAAATCTGAGGCAGAATTCCCAACCGCTTACGTGGATGCCGCCATCACGAACCTTCATATGTTTGGTGATTGTCGCGTCGCTCTTTGCTTGCGGGCGATCGGAAGGCGCTCCTCCTGACCCAAGCTGGATTCCACGTGGAGGTCCGGCGGAAAATCCTATCATCAGCGGCCCCCATGAAGACGAAGGGCCACTCACCCGCTGGGACCACCCCTACCAACCCATCGTTTACGGGCAATCGATATTGGCTCCCCTTCCAGCCCTTGGATACAGCCATACGCTCGTCGACTGGGACGGCGACGGGTTGACCGACCTTTTGGTGAAACTCCGACGTGGTGGAGGGCTTGTCTTTTATAAAAATGTCGGCACCGAAAAGGAGGCCCGTTTTCTCTCCCTTCACGAAAACAGACGGCTGGCGGATGGCGATTTTGGGGACAAATATCTGGACGCAATCGATGTGAATGGGGACGGAAAAATGGAACTGGCTATGTTCCAAGCCTATCCTGAGAGCAGCCGGGAAACGGAGGGAAGCAACTTGCGGCTGATCGTGTATTTCAATGATGGAAGCCAATTGGAGCCCGCTTGGCGGCCAGTGGAAGTCTTGATCGAAGGCACCAGCGAACGACTCGAACCTGACGCCGTACGGCTGGAATCACCCCGCCTTCGTGCGGCGGACTGGAACGGTGATGGCAAGACGGATCTGATCTTCGGATGGGAGCGTGCTACTGACATCAATCCCGGATATTCCGGCGAGGACAAGGGGCGGCAACGAGGTAGGTGGAAAGGCCCGGACGACGGAATCAATCCTGCTGTCGGCCGTGTCCTGGTCGCACTGAATCTTTCCGAGAGCGATCCGCAATCTCCCCCTCGCTTTTCCCGGCCGATCGAACTGGAGGCCGACGGCGTTCCCATACGTAGCCATTTGGTAGCTTACCCGAACGCTTACGACATCAATGACGACGGGCGGGTTGACCTGATCATCGGCCGGGACCCCCTCCCCTCAGACAAGGAACCCCGGACTCCGGTAATCGAGGTCTTTCTCCGCATGGCGGACAATACCTTGCAAAGGGCAGGGTTTTTAGAGGATGAGAAGGGAGACGAAATCCGAACAGCGCTTGCGATCCAAACGGATTTTGGTGACCTCAATGGTGATGGACGGGATGACCTGGTTGCTTCCTCGTATTTCGGCAACGCAGATCGTTATCTTCTTTTTCATGCCCCATCCGCGAGCGGGTTGTCGGGATGGCAGAGTGTTGGCTCATTGTCGTTCATGGCCAGGCCTGATTCTCCTGTTTACGGGATGGGCAACTCCACTGTCGACCCCATCGATTGGGATGGCGATGGAGATATTGATCTCCTGCTCGGGGCTGAGCGCGGCGTCCCGACTGTGGTAATCAATACGGGGACTACGGCAAAGCCGGTCTTCCAACCCGCCGAGCGCTTGAAATTCGTGGATGGAACGCCATGGGAGAGCTATGCTATTGAGATCGGAAACGGAAGTCACTGGGGCGTTAGCGAGTGGTATTCGGATCGTGTGACACCGCGGGCCGTGGATTGGGATCAGGATGGAACCCTGGATATGATCAGCGGCTCAATGGGCCGGCGTCTGCATTTCTCAAAAGGCAAAATGGTCGATGACGAGCTCCGCTTCGAACATCCTGTAAATCTGAGAGTCTCCGGCGAAGATCTGGTCGTGCCGGACAGGATTCAACCCGCAGTCACTGATTGGGATGAAGACGGAATACCCGATCTGGTCGTCCCCTTCGACATCGACACAAACGACGATACCCACCCAGACCGCTTCGCGGGGCAGATCAGGGTTTTTCTAGGCCAGGGCAAAGCGGCTCCACTTGAACTAACTGCGGGCGAGACCTTGCGCGGGCCGGACGGAAAACCAGTGAAACTTAGTGATTACTGGGAAAGGGTCAGTAGCAACCGTTCATCCTTGGATGTGGCGGACTGGAACGGCGACGGCCACAGGGATCTTGTTGCCTTTATGTTTCATCGGGGCGCTTTTTTCGCACCGGGCGACGGATCGGGAAATTTCGGCCAATGGGAAGAACTCGTGGAAATTTTTTCACACAATGCCGGCATCAATGTCATCGACTGGGACCTTGACGGGATCCAAGACCTTTTGCTGGGAGGTGACGAGCGACGGATGATCGAACCCAGGATTCCTGCGCACATCGTGGTTATATCCGGTAAAGATCTACCAAATGCCGGGCGGAGTAAGAAATTGCCCAATAAGTCAGATTTACGATCCACTTCAGGCCTTTCGGGACCATCCAAGCCCTTTGAGTCCTGCCTTCGCTTGCATCAGCAGGAAACGGACATACTTTGCCGCTACCATGGAAACCGATAGCAACCCCCAGACATGGCCTGATCTTGCGATCGGGCTTTACGACCGACTCACGGAGCGCAAGGCGCAGATCACCTACGAGCTTGAAAACTTTGACATCACGATTCCCGGTAAGACCGGAGGCGATGCGGATCGCGCAAAATGGACGCTCAACGGCGTTTTGAAGATCCGCACTACTGACGATGCAAAGTGATTTCCAGAAGGCCGAAAAATCGATCCTGCTCAGCGGGAAAATTCGGGTTGCCTGCGGCGACTGTGAATTTTCGTTGGATTTTCAGGATGATAGGACTTTGGTCGAATTTCCCTCATTCCGTCGGTTACTTCAGGTAAAGTCGGAGGTTGACTCGTTTCGAAGGAACGCTTCCAGGCTCCCACCGCTGCCAAACAATACAACGAATAACCGTTCACCCGGGTCTTCCCTTAGGGGGATTCGATTGTCAGAATTCCGGCTGACCGTTCGCGGCCGATCCATTGGCAAACTCGATTTCACCGGTGGAGGTGTGCAATTTCACCTCACTCCCTTCGATTTCATTACGAGACGGATGTCATGATCCCAGCAATAGGTATCATTTGTTGAACCTAATTGACAATTAACACCCACGTAATAACATCGCGCTGCGGCGGTGTTTCGAGAGATCGGCATATGCCGTAGCGACTTTCGCTCCGCCTCGAACCACTCCAATGCGTAAAAAATCATCAAAAACCCGGCGCCACCGGCACCATGTGAAGGTGCTGAAGTCGGAGGTGATGTCTCCGCGAATTGCTTGGTTCACAGCGCTTGGATTTCTAAAACTGCTCGCCAAGGTCGCCACGGTTATAGCCCTTCTTATTGCTGTTGCCTACGGCGTGCGCCAAGCAATCGAATACACATTTCATGAGAATCCGGATTTTCGGCTTCAGGCCATTGATCTGAACCAGAACGACGTTCTGGATGAAGCGGCTCTTGTTGAGCAGCTTGGCATCGATTTATCCGGCAACATTTTCGATTTTGACGTGGAAATTCTCGAGAAACGATTGCTGAGCATAGCGGCCGTTTCCGCTGCGAAGGTGGAAAGAAATCTTCCCGGCACATTGGCATTTACCATCTCCACGAGGAAACCCGTCGCCTGGATTGCTTGTCCGGAGGAAGATTACCCAATCGCCCGTATTCAGGGCGGACTTGTGGTTGATCATGAGGGGTTTGTTTATCCTTGCCCCGCAGGACAGGTCGAGAGATGCAGTGAGATCCCAATTTTCATCCTTTCCCCGGATTCCGAGCACCCGCTCGATCCCGGGTCGCCTATTGATCACGCACAATACCGCCATTGCCTCCGCCTGCTTAAGGCAGTGAAGGCAAACTGCCCGGAGAACATTCCCTCCATCCATTCAATTTCTCAGGAAAACGCCTGGTCACTGAGTATGACCACGGACTCTGGAACCGTAGCTACCTTCGGGCTGGGAGACCACGCGAGGCAGCTCGATTATCTCAACGAGGCGTTGCTTCATGCGGAAAAAAAAGGCTATCAAATCGCAACGATCAACTTGATCCCAAAGCAAAACGTGCCAATCACATTGCTCGGTAACAATGATCCTCCACGCGCCATCCCCGTTACAGAGGGAGACCCAGCGCCCGAGCCGGAATCCCGCCGCTCGAACGACCTCCGCTCTCTTCTCAACCGAAACTGAACCATAATGGCCCGCCGCACTAAAATTCATGTCGGATTGGAAATCGGCACCAGCAAGACATGCATCGTCGTTGGCGAGGTCAAGCCGGACAGTGCCGTGAAAATCCTTGGCATCGGAGTTACAAAATCCGCCGGAATTCGGAAAGGCGAGCTATCGGATTTTGTCCAGGCACGGGCTTGTTTAAAAGATGCTCTCGCAAAGGCCGAGGACGCCAGCGATGTGGAGATTGGCTCGGTGTTTCTTTCCGTGACAGGTTCCCATTTGCAGGGAATCAATAACCGCGGGACCTTTCGACTGCCGGAAAACCAGCAGACCATCCTTCCGGAGCATCTGGAGGAGGCCTGCAATATCGCACGGGATGTCCCCTATCCGCAGGACAACGTTTGCCTGCACACCATCATCCGGAATTATGTGGTGGATGGTCTGGAACAGTCCGCATCACCTGTCGGTCTTTACGCCAAAACTGTCGAGGCCGACTTTCACATCGTCCATGGAATTGGAAATCGAATCCAAAACTCGATCAAACTCGTCCGCGAATGCCCGCTTGAGGTCGACGACATCGTATTCGCCCCAATCGCCACCGCCCAAATGGCGCTCGACCGGGAGCAGCGGCTGCGCGGCGCACTCTTAATTGATATCGGAGGGGGCACGACCGATTTTGCGCTCTATCTTGGTGGTGCGATCGCCGCATCCGGATGCATTCCCGTAGGCGGAGATCACGTTACCAACGACATTCATCTCGTTACCGGCCTGCCGTTTTCAAAAGCTGAGAAGCTGAAGATTCTCGAGGGCAACGCATCCGCAGACCCTTCCTTCGCCGTAGGAGTTGCGAAGCTTACCGATGAAGCCGGCTTCGCTGATGTGGAGGTAAAACGCACAATTCTTAATGAAGTCATTCGCCAGCGCCTGGAAGAGACACTCAAACTCGTCCGCGACCGCTTGCCGAAAGGATCCGTAGATTCGATCGGCGCCGGAATCTTTCTAACCGGAGGGACAAGCCTCATGAACGGCTTCTCCGAGCTCGCGTTCGATGTTTTTGGACGAGACATCTACCGGCCGGAGCTGACCGAAGACACCGACTCAGCTCATCCTTCATTCAAGGATCCCCAGTTTGCGACAGCGATCGGTCTGATCCGCTACGCTCAGATCCTTGAGACTGAAAATTCCAAACCACCCGGATGCCTCGGGCGTCTGCTCGGAATGTTCTGGCCCTTTGGAAATTAGGATCCCATTCGCTAAACCATCAACACCTACACAAAATGATTTCATACTCACGCGACTCACAAGAAGCCATTCCTTCATCCGCAGTCAGAATTGTCGGATTGGGAGGAGCTGGGGCAAACATGCTCGAACGCATCGCGCTTGACAGCATTGAGGGCGCGGAACTCCTTGCCCTCAATACGGATATCCGCACGCTGGGCGCCTGCCTTGCTAAGGAAAAAATCCAGCTCGGCGTAAACCTCACCAAGGGTCTCGGAACGGGAGGAGACCCGGAACTGGGGCAGCAGGCGATGCTTGAAGCGGAAGACAATGTCCGCGAGGCTCTCAAGGGACAGCGGATTGTATTTCTCTGCACGGGCCTGGGAGGCGGAACGGGCTCTGGCGCGGCTCCCATAGTGGCCCGGATTGCGCGGGAGGAAGGTGCGTTTGTTGTGGTGTTTGCGACAATGCCATTCTTTTTCGAGGGACGTAGGCGCCGCGATCAGGCTGAAACATCATTGAACCAGCTCGCCGTCCTCTCAAATGCTTTGGTGACTTTTGACAACAACAGAATGGGCGAGCTCGTCCTGGCGAAACAAGGCATCCATGAAGCCTTCGCTGCCGCTGACAAAATGATTTCCGAGTCCATCAAGGCAGTCATCCGCCTGGTCATTCGCCCGGGACTCATCAATGTAGGGCTGGACGATCTCATGTCCGCCCTCCGGACCAATCGCTCGCGCTGTCTTTTCGGATCCGGAATGGCGGACGGCAAGGATCGTGCGTCGAAAGCGCTCCGAAACGCCTTGGCTAGCCCTCTTTTGGATCAGGGCTCTCTCCTCAAAGACGCGCAAACGGTTCTTGTCCACCTCTCCGGTGGCGAATCGCTCACCCTTTTCGAAATCGAGCTGCTGATGCAAAACCTCCAAAAGCATGTCCCGGACAAGGCTCATGTCCTTTTTGGCGCTGCGATCGATCCCGCCATGGGCGACAACCTTTCCATCACATTAATAAGTGCCCTTCCTGAAGACGCTCTCACCGGCGGCTCCCGCGATTCGATCAGCACGGTCTCCAAGACGATCGCCGACCTTGACGCGGAAATTGCCGCTCCAGGCGAAATCGAGAGTCCCTTCAGTAAAATCGATAGTCCCACACAAGAAGTTTCGGTCGAGGCTCCGGATGTCGAGGAAACCGAATCATCCGATCCATCAGAAACCGAAGCCAGGGAAGATCCGGAGGCCGAAGAAAGCCCCGAAGAATTTGAAGATTTTGCGGGAGACTCGAAAAAAAACGGCCTACCGGCTGCGAAAAAGAAAATTGATCGACGTATAGGGGACAGTATCCCGACGGTTCAAAACAAAGATGCCGATTCATCCGATTCTGCTGCGGAGGAGGCTGAAGAAAAACCTGAGGATCAGCCGTTGGTTCCGGAAAATGAAGAGAAGTTGGATGAAGATGACGAGCGACCCTTTGCCGAGCCGGACCTGAAGGTAAAAACAGAACCCGACTCAAAACCGGAAACACCTGACGATCCCAAAGACGAGCCACTCGACAAACGCGATGCGGAGAAGCTCGAAATTCTGAAGTCAAAATATGCCCCTAAGACCAGGCCAGCTGAGAAACCACTTTGGAAAAAGCCGGAGAAGCCGCCAAGCCGATGGGCCGGAGAAGACCGATCCGTTCGAAGATCCTTTTAAAGACTCTCTTGATGATGAGCCAGAAGAGACTGAAAGAACACCTCAGGCAAAGTTGAAACTCGATTCCGAGAACTCCGGTTCTCAGAGCGAGCTTTCTTTCGATAGTGCTCCGCGTGGTCGCTTTGAGGGGGAGAACCCCAATGTGTTCGATGGTGAGGATCTCGATCTTCCCCCGTTCCTGAGAAAGAAAAAGTCCTGAAGGAAAAGCGTTCGAACCGACCAAACGAAAAACCCGCAGAGATGCTCTGCGGGTTTTCAAAAGTTTTAGCTGATTGGTTTAGCGTTTCCTACGCAGCAAAAGAACTCCGGACAAGGCAACGAGGCCAAGTGATGCTGGCTCCGGCACTGCCGTGCCTTCCTTATACGCCACCATATTCTGGAACTTTGAGTTGGTCAGGTAGAAGATCTCGGCACCCGTGTAACTATCGATGTTGGCAAGATACTGATTTCCCAAAGCCCTGGTGGATTCGGTCGATGCTACCCTGACTGTTCCGTTGCTGAGGCTCGCAGGTGAGGAAACCGAATCAGAGGTAACTTCCCATATGGCCCACTGCACCGCTGCCGCTTCAGCTGCGGACTTGGAGGATCCTAGAAAGCCACCAATCAGCTTGGAGACCTTCTGAGAATTCGTTAGCAACGATAGATCCGTGGTATCATATGTCGAGGGTCTGTCCAACGGTGATAAATGAGTTCGGTTCGACGCAGAAAGCCTCAAAATCGAATCCTCCGAAATCGGGAGAGGTGAAGTTGTTCACGCCAGCGGTGTAGTTCTGAAAACTACCTCCGTTGTCGAAGCTTCCGTTGACGGTTAGTGCGGGACTTATTGAGACAAGTTTTGCCTCAAACGATTGGCCATTGGCGGTAAATACCGATGCTGCGAACGTCGCAGCTCCGGCACAGACGAGCAGTGCTAGTTGTTTCATGGGGGGAGGGGGGTGAAATCGGAAGCAAAAACTTCCGACGGGGAAATTTACGAAACTAGCCGCCTATAAATCAAGTTTTGCGAAAATTCCGCTGCTGTACGCTAATACTAGAACCCCTAACATACTCTTTCTCGAACGGGTTACGATTGACAATGAACAATTGCAAAATTGAAATTTGTTGATCTCTTTACATTTGGGCCTTGTGAGGCATTATGCAAATTACTCACCCTTTGGGACATAGGGTGCTACAAACGCTGCCACACCGTGAGCATGGATCTGGTCCACTGAAATTTCCTGCCGGTCTCACGAATTAAAAACGGCTCATCGGATTCAGAGACCAGATCGAAAATGGTCGTTCAAAAACTGCTTTAACCATACAAGAGTACTATCCGATGGCCATTTTTCTACCGGAGTAAATTCCTCCAACCACGTGCATGGGGTAGCTAGAACAAGCTCGCCATCCGTATTCACCAGGTCCGGCAGCCGTTTCAGCAGCTTGATAGGATCACTTAGACGACAGAGAAGGTTTGCCGCATGAACACGGTCAAAGGTCCCAATGGTTTTGGGAAGATCCATCGCATCGCCCTGAAAGAAGCTAACCTTCGTGGGATTCACACCTTCGGGCAATCCTGCTACGAGTGGAGTTTTGCAAGACCCCTCGTCCTGGCGGCTGTATGAAACATTTTCTCCCGCTGCCAGTTGAGAGGCAGCCTTAATGAAAGCATGCGAATAATCCATCCCGACGACCTCTTTACATGATCGCGACATCTCAAAAGCGGAACGTCCGACCGCACAGCCAAGGTCAAGGCCTCGTCCCCCGGGCTTGTTGGTAAACCGCATTGGTGTCCTCACCGCAAAATCCAACGCAGAGACGCATTCCTTCAGGCCAGTCCACAGAGGAGGGCAGAATCTCATCCGCCGCGCCGTAATGAAACAGAAGATATTCTGCAAGAATGCCGGGTTTTTCGTAAATCCCACTCATGTCCTAGTCCAGTATTTCGTCGGCCACTTCTCGGGCCTCGTCGACACGACCAATTCCCGCCTGAGCCTCCACCAGTGAAATGCGCCGGTTACCATTCGTGTCGTAGAAATCAATGATCTCCGCTGCGGTAAAGCCACCAAGTTGCTCCGCCTGTTTGAGTTCATTTGCGGAGAGCTGGCCGTCACCGTTATAATCCCAGCGGTCAAATTTCTCGAGCAGCCCGACCATCCTTCTCTTAATCGGTCCTGGAGATGGTGCGCAGGAAATAACACCTAAACACCCGACGGCGACTGCAGCGATTCGATTCATTAGAAGAGACTGGAGCGGGACCCGGGGTATGGGCAAGGTTCCACACATGAGATATCGCATTATTGTCGCTGGAAAGCCGTCTTTGGCTTACGCAAAAAGCGCGGTTGAAGAATATCTGAAAAGGCTTCTCAGGCACGGCAGCTACGAGATGACCACTATCAAAGCAGGTGACAGCGAAAACAGTATCGGAACGCCTGCTTGTGGCATCGGCCGGGTGCTACCGGATTGCCCTTGATGAGCGTGGCAGAAATACCCACCACCCGTGAACTTGCGTCACACATCGATAGCTTGGAACTCTCTGGAGAAATTGGAACAATCGCCTTTCTAATCGGCGCCGCCGACGGACATACATCCAATCTACGGGAGGCCTGCGAGATGATTCTTTCGCTTTCGAAGCTGACGATGCAGCATGAACTGGCCTTGGTCGTCCTAATGGAACAACTCTACCGTCTTGCAACAATTAGGACTGGAAGTCCCTACCACCGGGATTAGCGACGATACTGATTCTGAGGCAAAGCATTGAACTGACCTCCCCCTTGACCGGCAATCGGTCGGTTCCAAGGGATCCTGCTTGTTTCAGTCGTAGGTCCGACCGGTTTGGTCGTATCTTCGTCAGCACAGGATGGGAAGCCGGCTGCAACAAGGACGAGTAACAAAATTCGTTTCATACGATTGCGCTATTGATTTCAGAAGCGGGCCGGAGAGTCGGGTTGATCAGTTGGTCGAAGGCTTTGCCAGGATGACGCTGTCGCCCGGCTGGATACGAACTCCTGGTGAAAGCGACTCAAGGTCGATCTCCGCAATCGTCTGGGTAGGCTCGATAGCCGAGGGGCTCACTTTTCCAATCAGTCGTCCGTCGCGTTTTACGAGAAGCGTGGTTTGAGGGGTGAATCCTGAATTGGAACCAGCGCCTATCACCAGAAAACCCCAGTCTTGATTCACTGCAGTAATGCGTGCTTCCATCGCGTTGCGAGCAATCCGCTTGTTTCTAGCTTCTTTTCGTTGGACCAGTCGGGTGATATCCTTTCGCTTCGAAGCGAGGCTTGCTTGCGCACCGGTTATTAAGGTTTCAAGTTCTTCGACTCGGGTCCGCTTGGCTTTTACGTCCTCTTCAATCTCTGCGATCTTGTCTCCAAGATTGTCGATATCCACATCCTCACCCAACCCCACGAACACAGCCTGAACTTCCTCGAGGGCCTTGTTAAGTTCCGCAAATTCGGCATCCTGCCCTGCCAGTTCGTTCTCAACTTTGGATAGGTCGTTTTTTAAGGTGACGGCATCAGATTGAAGCGCGCTAACGCTCTGAGTCACAAGAGCAAGAGCGTCTTTCGATTGTTCGAGAAGAGCCTCCTCATCGGTGATGTTCTTGTCGGCAACATCAGCCTTTGCGGCGACACTGCGATTGGTGCTGATAAATTCGAGACGGTCACCTTGAACGCCCGTAAATTTTTCAGATACGGACCAAGTGAAGTATGCCGCGCCCAGACAAACGAGGATGGCTAGAATAGGGAAAATGAATTTCATGGATTTTAGAGAGGGATAATAAAAACTTGGTTGTGGTGGGTTGCGGCAGTCTAATTCGCTGATTTCGTGCCGGGCACCACGCGATCGCCAACCATAAGCGTGACGTTCTCACCTATTGAATCCGGAATGATGCTCGCACTTGCGCTTCTGGTTTCTACCGCTGTGACAAGAAGACGGGCGACGGTCTCGCCATCGCGAACGACATCCAAGGTGGAGTTTGCAAGCACACCCGCGTTATTCCCATCGGAAAGAGTAACAAAACCCCATGCCGGATAGATGCTTCGAATGCGGGTCCTGAGGCTGGGGAGGGACTCGCCCTTGGTCAAATTGTCAAGGTCCGCCCTTTGGGAGGCTTCCTGCGCTTGGGCGGCTGTTGTTAAAGCCGTCAAATTTGCCAACGTGGCATCATCACTGGAGATCGATTGATCAAGCTCTTCCAGCTCGACACGCATTGACCTCATTTTATCCGCGAGCTCCCTAATGTTTCCAATCATTTTGGTTTTCTCGCGAATATCCTCAAGCTTGCCCTTGTTCGAATTGACCATGGAAGTTTGGGATTCAATCTTCGACCGGAGAGCGTCGTTGGATTCCTTGAGTCCAGTCTCCTCCTCTGTCTTAACTGTAGCTTGTTCATCGACTCCGGACCGATCGATTGGAAGCTGCTTAAGGACCTCCTGGGCGGCTTTAAGCCGATCCTGCGATTTCGCTAAATTCTGCGATTCGGTTTCCCTGTTGATAATCTCGGTATCGAGACGATCCTTATTTTTCATTGCGACGAATGCGGCAACCGCGAGAACAATTGCTGTAAAAATTCCTAAGATATTGGCCATGGGGTTTTAAAGAAGCTGGGGATTCCGGGTGTGGGAGGGAGCCTAGGGGGTTTCCCGAGGTGGCGGCAATGCCAAAGTGCTCGAATTTTCAAAATGATTCAAGCCGGACAAGCTTGACTTTACAAAGGGTCCAAGCACGCCAAGCGTCCCACGCCTAACGGATGAAATCGATTCTCAGAGTATTTTCCTACTTAAAGCGTTATCCCAAGCTGGCATCGCTACAACTTGTTTGCGCTCTGGGCATGACGGCCGCGCTGTTTGTCTTCCCAAACATCACCCGTTACGGGATTAACAACATCCTGCCGAATCCCGAGCGCTTCGATGAATATTCCTTCTGGGTTTGGGTCGCCCTTTTTGGCTTCCTTGCAAGAGAAGGCCTGAACTCGCTGAGAATTTTCATCAACAATCACTTTGAGCAAAAAGTCATCTTCGACATCCGCTCCGATCTTTACGAAAAGATTCAAAGCCTCCCGTTGAATTGGTTCGATACCCGGCGGACTGGCGACGTGATGACACGTGTCGTCGAGGATGTGACGAATATGGAGCGTGTCCTGATCGACGGAATTGAGCAGGGTGTCGTAGCTGTTCTTCAGGTGATTGGATTCGGCATATTCCTATTTTATCTGAATCCAACAGTCGCCGCCTGGGCCACCCTCCCCGTTCCACTTCTCGCGATAGGCGCGTGGATCTATTCCACGTGCGGTAGGGATCGCTATAAAAATCAGCGCAACGCGACCTCCGATCTGAACTCTCTTCTTCACGATAACATTGCCGGAATACGCCAGATCAAAAGCTACGCGGCGGAAAAAGTGGAGCATGGCCGATTCAACAGCGCTTCAGAAGGATTGCGGCAAGCAACCCTGCGGATGATGCGGTGGTGGGCGGTTTATTCGCCATCCATGTCCTTTGTCAGATCGATAGGCTATGTGCTCGTTCTCGGTGTGGGGGGGCGGGAGATCATGGAGGGAAATCTCAATCTCGGCGATTTCGCCGGAGGATTCCTGCTCTCGCTCTCTCTTTTTTATGAGCCGATTGATCGCCTTAATTCACTCAACCAGATGCTCTTGTCCGGGCGCGCCGCTGCGGACCGGGTTTTCGAAATTCTCGATGCCGAGGAGGAATCCAACGCGAGCAGTGGGGAAAAGTTGGGAGGAAAAATTAAAGGACGCGTGGAGTTCATAGATGTTTCTTTCGGATATCAAGACCAGCCAACCCTGCGGGGAATTTCGCTAAATGCCGAGCCGGGACAGACAATCGCCCTTGTTGGGACTACGGGTGCGGGTAAAACGACGGTGCTCTCGCTCCTGGCTAGGTTCTATGAAAAGGATTCCGGCAGCATTCTGTTGGACGGATCTGAAATCGGCAATCTCGACAAAACATCTCTCCGCAGCCAGCTCGCCTATGTTACCCAGGAGCCGTTCCTCTTCAATGGCACGGTCCGGGAGAATTTGGAACTCGCGAAGCGGGGCGCGACCGATGCGGAAATATGGAGCGCACTCAAAGCAGCCAACGGTGACACTTTTGTAAAAGCCTTGGGTGAGGGCTTGGAAACCAATGTCGGTGAGCGCGGAGTGAAGCTCTCCGGTGGCGAGAAACAACGCCTTTCCATTGCTCGCGCCCTGCTAAAAGACGCCCCGATTCTTCTATTGGATGAAGCCACTGCCTCAGTGGATTCGGAGACCGAGCACCAGATCCAAGCCGCGCTCGACAGGCTTATGGAAAACCGGACCGCATTCGTCATCGCCCACCGGCTTTCAACAATTCAAAACGCGGACAGAATCTACGTTCTGGAAAAAGGCCGGGTCATTGAAGAAGGAACCCATCAGGAGCTTCTCGAACGGAATGGAAAGTATGCGGATTTGAGTAAAAGATCGTTTCTTTCGGAGAAATAAGAGGTCTCGCACCCAAAAGGGTGAGGCGAAATATGTTATCCAAGATTCTCCCCCTGAAGCTGATTTTGAAATCACTTTCCAAAAAAAACGTCCGGAGTTTCCTCCGGACGTTTCTGAAAAGCACTCTGCTGAACAAATATAAATTAGCGTGAGTAGAGCTCGACGATGAGCTGCTCGTTGACCTGCGGGTCGATTTCGGAACGCTCCGGAATGCGGGACATTGTGCACTCCATCTTTTCGCGATCCACTTCCAACCAGTCCGAATCTGGAACCGCTTGGGTCAGATCGAGCATGCGAAGAGCGAGCTGCTGGGAGGAAGGCTTTGCACCGACTTTGATCTTATCGCCGGGCTTAACCTGATAGCTGGCGATATCAACACAGTGGCCATTCACAAGCACGTGACCGTGATTGACCATCTGCCGGGCCGCTTGGCGGGAATTGCCGAAGCCTGCGCGATAGCAGATGTTATCAAGGCGGCTTTCAAGAAGCTGAAGCATGATCACACCGGTAACGCCGCGGCGGCGGGCGGCTTCCTGATAGTATCCACGGAATTGCTTCTCGAGGACGCCGTATTGGAAACGGAGTTTCTGTTTTTCACCGAGAGCGACGGAATATTCCGACTTCTTTTTACGGCCGGCGCGGACGCCGTGCTGACCTGGTGGGAAATTGCGGCGCTCCAGTGATTTGGATGGGCCGAAAAGTGCGACGCCGAAGCGGCGGGAGATTTTGGTGCGGGGACCGGTATAACGTGCCATGAGTCTGGGAAAGTTAGGTGTTTAAAGTTTTTGATTAAACGCGGCGGGCTTTCTTAGGGCGGCAACCGTTGTGCGGAATTGGCGTGACGTCGCGGATCGAGAGGATATCGAGACCAAGACCTTGGACGGCGCGAACAGCGGATTCGCGGCCTGAGCCGGGGCCCTTCACGCGGACGTCCACTTCTTTCAACCCGTGGCCCATTGCCTGACGGCATGCGTCCTGAGAAACGACCTGAGCTGCATACGCGGTGCTTTTACGGGAACCTTTGAAGCCCATCTTTCCGGCACTGGACCAGCCGATGGAGTTGCCGTTTGGATCGGTCACACTGACAAGGGTGTTGTTGAAAGTAGCCGTCACGTGAACGATGCCACGGCTGACATTCTTGGACCCCTTTGCCTTGTGAATCTTGATCTCTTCCTCACCACCGCCGATTTCAGCGAAGATATCCTTCTTCTGCTCTTTCTTCGGGGTGCCGTCCGGATTGAGGGCTGGAGCCGCTGGTGCTTCACCAGCAGGAGCGGCTTTTTTAGCGTCGTCTGCCTTGGCGGCAGGAGCTTCATCCGATTTTGCGGATGGCTGTTCCTGCTTGGCTTCGGGAGCTGCAGCAGGGGTTTCGGGTTTGGCCTCGGCAGCGGGTTTCGCTACTTCTTCAGCTTCTTTGTTGTTTGTTTCTTCGGACATATGTCTGGATCTGGTCGCAGGCCTTTCAGCCCGCAAAAATTACTTCTTAACGCCAACCGTCTTCTTCTTGCCCTTGCGGGTGCGCGCATTCGTGCGGGTACGCTGGCCACGGACGGGAAGTCCGCGCTTGTGACGAATTCCACGGTAGCAGTTGATGGATGTAAGGCGCTTCAACTGGGACGCGCGCTCGCGGCGGAGATCGCCTTCGACCATGATGGACTCCGCCTGGATCACTTGCGCGATCTTGACGAGCTGGTCTTCGGTAAGCTGTCCGGTGCGGATGTCCGGGTCGATACCGGCGTGTTCAAGGATACGGCTCGCCGAAGGGCGGCCGATGCCGAACATGTATGTGAGAGAAGCTTCGATGCGCTTCTCATTGGGGATTTCGATGCCTAAAATGCGTGCCATTGGTTGCGGTAGTTCACGTGAAGCGGGGTGATCCGAACCTTGTCGAAAGCCCCGCGGGGCGGGTGATTTAGCAGAAGTCGGAACACTGGCAAGCCGGAAATGGAAAAAATAACCCGAAAACCCCTCAAATTTTATGAAAAACCAGCGACCACGTCTCTAGTTCGATCTTCGCCGCATCCCTACTCGACAAACCGGGCACGCCCCCTAATTTCTGCAAAGAATCACCTTAGCAATGGATACCCAATCAGAAGCACCCGAAGAAATCCCTGCAGAAGCCTCTGTGGAAGACATAGAGGAAACCATCACCGAGCAATCACAGAACCAGCTTCCTCCGGATGATGTGGCGGCAATTGACGAACTTGGGAAAACCTTTGCTGCCTTCAAAGCAGAACTCGCGAAGACAATTGTCGGTCAGGATGACGTCATCGAAAAGCTGGCCATCTGCCTTTTCGCCAGAGGTCACGCGCTTCTGATGGGGGTCCCCGGTCTTGCCAAGACCCTGCTCGTATCTTCCGTTGCACAAACCTTCGACCTTTCCTTCAACCGTATCCAGTTTACTCCGGATCTGATGCCGGCCGATATCACGGGCACGGATATTATTCAGGAGTCCGGCGTCGGCGGCAAACGCGAGTTCGAGTTTGTAAAAGGACCGGTCTTTGCAAATCTCGTTCTGGCCGATGAAATCAACCGCGCCCCTGCCAAAACCCAATCCGCCATGCTCGAGGCGATGGGTGAGCAGAAGGTCACCGTTCTCGGAAAAACCTATCTACTGGAGCCACCTTTCTTTGTGCTCGCCACACAAAATCCGATCGAACAGGAGGGAACCTACCCGCTTCCAGAGGCTCAGCTGGACCGTTTCATGTTTCTCATTGAGGTTGAATATCCTTCCGCCGATGAGGAAAAACGAATCGCTCGTGAAACCACCGGTGCGGTCAAGCACGCGCTTTCCAAGCTGATCGACGGAGAAAGAATCATCGCCTTCCAGCATTTGGTCCGCCGGGTTCCCGTTCCGGATCACCTTTATGATTACGCTGTGGAAATCGTCCGCAAGACTCGCCCTGCCCAATCCGAATCTCCGCAATGGATCAAGGACACCGTCGGCTGGGGAGCGGGCCCACGTGCCGTGCAGTATCTCATCCTTGGGGCCAAAGCGCGCGCCGCATTGCGCGGAAACTACATGGCATCGCTCGAGGACCTCGAAGCTGTAGCTCCCGCCGTTCTTAATCATCGTGTCATCACGAACTTCGCCGCGGAATCGCAAGGCATGACTTCCAAAAAGATCATTCAGAAACTGATTTCCGAAATGCAGGAGAGTTGATCCGAAGCGCTATGTCCGCCCACACATTCATCGATAGCGACCTCCTCTCCCGTCTCGGCTCACTGCCTATAGAGTCCCGGGTGCCCATGATGGGCAATGTCGCCGGCAAGCACCGTTCTCCGCACCGAGGCTCTTCGGTCGAGTTCGCTGAATACCGGAAATACGTGCCGGGAGATGATACGCGCCGTCTGGATTGGAAAGCATTCGCTCGCTCCGACCGGTTTTACATTAAGGAATTTGAGGCGGACACCAACCTCCGCGCCTACTTCGTGATCGATGCGTCCGGATCGATGAATTTCCATAGTCCCGGGCAGGCAGCGAAAATCGAATACGCCCGTCGCATAGCCGCTTCGCTTGCCTATCTCCTGGTCAACCAGGGCGACTCCGCGGGTCTCTCGATCTGCACAGACAAGCTTCATCTTGAAGTCCCGCCCTCCCGGCGAGCCGCACACCTCGAGAGATTTTTCACAACGATCGAAGACGTCCAACCATCCGGGGAAACGGGCCTCATACCTGCCCTGCACACCATTGCCGAAAAAATAGGCCAACGCGCATTTGTCGTTATTCTCTCCGATTTTTTCACCGACACTTCGGAGCTATCGGAGGCCCTTCAACACCTCCGCTACCGAAAACATGATATTTCACTTTTCCATCTCATGGACCCACAGGAGATCGGCTTCCAGTTCGACCGCCCGCATCGCTTCGTCGATCTCGAGGACGGGACTGCGATCGTTGCAGAGCCAAATCTGATTGCCGACGAATATCAGGACGCGCTCAAGGAGTTTTTGAAAAACGTCCGCGAGAAGGCACATGACGCGGCGGCCGATTACCAACTGGTCACGACCGACACGCCCTTGGAGCCGCTTCTCCGCGAGTTCCTCACCTCCAGAGTGCCTAAGGCAAAGCGCTGATGACCTTTCTCTCACCCTTTCTCCTCTGGTTTCTCGCCGCCGCAAGCGTCCCGGTGATCATTCACCTGCTGAACAAGCGTCGTCACAAGACCGTTCAGTGGGCTGCCATGCAGTTCCTGCTCAAGGCAACCCGGGAATCCCGTGGTAAGAAAAAACTCCGTCACATCCTGATCCTGACCTGCCGCGCACTAGGCATCGCCGCACTTGCGTTTGCGGCAGCGCGCCCGGTTGTATCAGGCCTCCTTGGCTGGGGTGCCGGTACGATAGATACAGTAGTTCTTGTCCTTGATCGCAGCGCATCGATGGAGCTCCGCTCCAATGACGGCCAAGCGGCGAAGCGCGAAATCGTGCTACAGAAAGTTCGCGATGCGATGGCGGACCTCGGAAGCCCGCGTCTCGTCCTGATCGACAGCGCGACCGGCAAGCCGCAGGAAATACCCTCTCCAGATGTCCTCGCGGACCTTTCGGCCACTTCCGCCACCGATTCCTCGGCCGATTTCCCCACCCTTATGACAACCGCGGTCGAGGTGCTTTCCGGCTCCACCGGGCGCTCGGAAATCTGGCTCGCATCCGATTTGCAAGCATCCAACTGGCTGCCGGGTGACGAACGCTGGACTGCGGTCCGGGCAAGCCTTTCCTCCTTGCAGCAAAAGCCTGCGGTGCGCGTGTTGTCGCTTTCCGGGAGCAATGCGCCAAACTCCTCCCTCCGTTTGCTTGGAACACGCCGGACGGCAGACGGACTCGTCCTTGACCTCGAGCTTCTCCGCTCAGAAGAAAGCCGCGGTGCACTATCGCTTCCGGTGACCACAAGCCTCGGGGGCACGCGCAGCACGGATACCGTGACGCTGCCCGGACAATCGCTCGCGTTTCAAAAACGAATCAGGATTTCCGATGAGAAGGAATCCGGACACGGCTGGCTTTCCATACCGGCCGACGGCAACCCGCGCGACAACTCGGTTTTCTTCGCATACGGCCCTGCCCGCCCGGTCAGAACTCTCGTTGTGGCGCCAGCTGGCGAAGCGGCTGATTATCTTGCTCTGTCCGCTGCCCCTCCTGGATTTGAAAAGCAAACAGCCGAACGTATCGATCCCGCAGCCTTCGGCAGCACAGCCATATCTGATGCGGCGATGATCCTGTGGGCTGCCCCGTTGCCGGATGATTCGAACGCCGGAATCCTTTCAACGTTTCTCAGCAACGGTGGGCAACTCGTAATCCTTCCCTCTCCTTCCGCCTCAGCTGAAGAATTTTCCGGCATGAAATGGAACCCTGTATCCATAGCGGAAACGGGCAAATTCTTCATTCTTGGCGAATGGAACAAATCCGATGGTCCGCTCCGCGATGGAATCGACGGGACCCCTATTCCGGCTGAACGGCTACGCGCCATCAAACGCGCGGTTCCGGAAGGCGATGCGGCCGTCCTTGCCCGCTGGGAAGACGGCGAAGCGTTCATTACTAGGAAAATAGTAGATAGAGGAACTCTCTGGTTTATCGGCAGCATTCCGGACTACACGTGGTCGAATCTCGGCGACGCGGACGTCATGTTACCCACTCTCCAGCGCATCCTTGCAATTGGAGCCGACCGCTTCGATTCATCCTACCTTGCCGAAGTTGGTTCTGACGAATCGGAAACAACGGCGGGAGGTGCGCGAACACGTGTGGATGATTTCTCATCCGACTCCACCGATGCGGACGCAGGTGTTTACCGTTTTGCGGACCGCACCGTTGCGATCAATCGTCCCCTTGAGGAGGACGATCTGCAAGTCGCTGAAAAAGCGGAGCTTGATACTATGCTGGAAGGAACAGGTTATCGCTTGCTTGATCAAGCCGGGCAAGCTTCCGACCCATCGCTCTCGACTGACATGTGGCGGGCGTTTCTAATCGCCGTTCTTTTTTTCCTGATCAGCGAAGCTCTCCTGTGCCTTCCGAAGAAATCGAAAGAAGACCCGGCAGCTCCGGCCCGAAGTTTTCGCACGGTGGGCTGAAGGATATCAGGGGACGCTCAGGCGATCGGTTGCCAGCTTTTTGCCAGCAGATCTCGTATACGCTCCGGATCGGTCGCCGACGATTTCGCGACAAAACCTCTCGCGTGGGCAAAATGGACGTCCGCCTCATCGCCGACACGGGTAAAATCGAAACCGAGGTGATCATTGAAACGGGATAGCGCGAATCCGGATCCACGCCTGTCCGGATACACCATCGCCACAACTTTTTTATCATCGGGGAGATTGCCCGCATACCTCGCTAGACCTGCGGAAGCATCCTCGGAAATGTTCGCACTCCTCGGTAGGAACAGAACGCGGAAATTTTCCGCCGGATGCTCGATTTCCCAAATCTCACTGGATTTCTCAATCTCATTGAGCTTCTCACGAAGTGATTTGAGATAACCGATCAGATCCCCACCGACCCATTTCATCACTTCCCACATCGGCTCGCCGGGGGAGATCTCCGACATGCCAGCGAATCTCCGTAGGAGAGTCAGATCGACGGTCGAGTTGAGTTTCGCAAGCAACTCCCTTTCCACGCCGAGCCATGCTGCCGTTTCCTGCGGACCCCTTGTATCGAACCATTCAGCAACCTCTAGCCAATCGCAGTATTGCCGCGCGTCTTCATACAGACCCATATCCATCAGAACCAAGCTCAGCGAACATGTGGGCGGATGGTCACGCGGAAACTGATGATGATCGAAGTTCCCGCGCTCCGGGTTGTGTTCACCACCGACATCGACTACGGCAAGATCAGGGTTGTCCAAATCCGAAGGCTTCGGCTCACGCCTTACGATGGGCGCCTCGTGCACTGCCACCAAGAGACAGCAGGCTAAAAACTCATCCTTATGCGAACTGCCCGGATGGGTCAGGATTTCAGAAAATTTCCTCATAATTCAATCCACAGACAAGGCATCCGATCCCCCGTGGATGCAAGAGGATTCCAAATTTTTCAGGAACCCTTGAAGCAAACGAAGGCAATCGGAATCTGACTAAATTGAATTCAAACGACCCTTGGACGTGCGGCCCTAATCAAACTTCGGAGGTAGATGCCGACTGAAATACCCGTCACCGAAGTAATCCATCACGGGATAATCAGGAAGCGGTCCGGAATCCGGCGGAAGCGGTATGTTTGAAAATTCCGCATCTTCGGGTTGGCTATATGAAATGCTCACAGGCGTGCCAACGGACACAAGTTTGTAGAATTTTGGAGCCAGATTTTCGTGCATCCTTATGCAGCCATGGGTGCACGGAGTGTGCTTGATCCAACCTGTGTGAAATCCGTAAGCTGGCTTGAATTCACACCAGTATGGCATTGGCGTCCCACGGAAATCCCAGCCCGAGGGCTTGTTCCGAAGGTAGGTCTGCTTTACCTGGTTTCCGCTTTTGGCATAGCCATGGGTATTCGCACGGTGCTGCGCTTCTTTCTCAAAAATTCGGAAGGTGCCTGTCGGAGTCGGAGTCGACGGTGCACCGACAGCGACTGGCATCACCATCAGCATCTCATTGCCCTCCATCACATAGGTCCGCTGTTTGCTCAGCGAAACTTTCACCCGGACTGCGGACGGATTTTTCGGCAGTTTGGCCGGACGGTCATATGCCTGATAGGAGCTCAACCCACCACCAGCTTTGTTCATCGAACATGACGGAAACACGATTGCCACGGCAAGGCAGAGAACGGCCGGAACGAAGATTTTGTTTTTCATGAATTAGTATCGACCGGGACAATGGTCGGAGTGTTACGAAAAGCAAGATCTCTCCGTGGAAGACCCTTATCTCTCACTTTCCCACTCATCCACTCTGCCGTTGATAAACCAGACCACGCTCTTGCGATAAGGCACGTAGGTAACATTTGGACCAAATCCGCCACCCAAACCAGCGTAGCGGTAGCTACCGTAATAGCCGGAGCTGTAACCACCGAAAAAATTATTGGTAACGACCGGGCGCTGCCCCTGGTATTCCCATCGCTCCATATTTTTCCCATCCCGCAATCCATCCACCGCACGTGAAGGACTGCCCCATGCCAGGGCGACCACATCCTTTCCCATCCCCTTGGAAATTTCGCCACGTTTCACCAGCTCTTTCTGTTTCGCGCTCAAAGCCTCGAAGGCCGAAGGGCTTTCATAGATCCGGGATTCCGGAGTCGATGGCGCACACGAGACCCCAAAGAGAGCGGCAGCGAATGCGCATGCGTAAAGGACGATGGTTTTCATGCCGCAGCCTCCCATCGATTCCTCCCATTGCAACCTTTCCTTCGCCGGATTTCCCCAGTTTCTATCCCTCCTGCAGCGCTTTTTTGAGAAACTTTAAAGACGGGCTTGCCAACCCGGAAAGCATCCGTCCAATCTTTCGGCGAACGATTCAAACGAACTCCCCTAACACCATGTCCGACCTGCTAGAAGATGACGAACTCACCAGCGCCCTCAAGAAATGCCCCGAATGGGAAATAGAGAAAAAATTCATCGTCCGCGTGTTCGAGTTCGAGGAGTTCATGGACGGGATTGATTTTGTCAACAACGTCGGGGAAATCGCCGATGAAGCCCAGCACCACCCGGACATTACAATCAAGCATATCAAGGTGACCTTGAAACTTACCACTCACGATGTGGGCGGAGTTACCGATCTCGACATCCAGCTTGCCCAGCGCATCGACAACCTCGTTGATTGATCGGTGCGGGGCCGCTCAGAAAAGATACCGGGGTCTCAAACCCCGGGATTTTTTTGTCACTCTATCTCGGCATCATCAGCTCATCATCACCGAGACCAGTCAGATCGCGCAACCCCCCCAAAAGTTTCTTCAGCGTAAAAAAGAGGAATGCCATGATCGGCACGCCGATCACTGCAAAGCCCCAACCGGTGACTTTCGCCACCTTCGAGTTGTATAATTCCCTCGCATTGGCGGCCGCGTGATCGAGATCGCCGAGGAAATACATCGCCAAGCCAAAGTTCATCAGAGTGCTGAGGAAAAATGACGCAGAGAACAGAACGGTAGCATTTAGCAAAACCTTCTGGTATTCATCACGTTTTCCCAGCTCCGAGACCTTCCTTTCGATTTTGTTGATGTCGAAAATCGCATCGGAATAGAGAAACGTCCGTAGAAGCGGAGTTTTTGACCAATGCGAGGCGATGATTGCGAGGCCAAGAACAAATGGAATGGAGGCCTCCTTGAGGCCGAAAAGGACCGCCGCATGCTCCTTCACCGTTCCATCCTCATTCCAGAGAAAGAGGGTGAGCCCGCCAGTCAAAAGCACGGAGAACAGGCCGAGCCCCGAGAAGAAATTCATCTTTTTCGTTTTCGCGAAAAACCAGATCCCGTAGCAAATTGGAAACGCCAGCGCGACGATCAGCGCTTTCACCGGCCCGATGTGCCATGCCTTCACATTCTTTCCCAGCATTTCCTGAATGGCCGGGTCCTTGCTCAGATAGCTTAGGGCAAGCACAGGGATAAGCACGTTTATCAGGATATTCGCCAAGGGGTTTTCCTGCGCTGGCTTTGGCACGTTTTTTTCGGTCGTCATAAAAATTTCCGGGCGGCATCCAATACACACACGCCTCGCGATGAAAGCCCAATCCGACCATCCAAATCCACTCTTTCTTGAAGTATGAGCTTTGGAATTTAAAGTGTGCCCACATGGCCAATCTCTCCTCCAAGCTATTTACAGTCGCCAAGCAATACATTCCCGGTGGCGTGAATTCACCGGTGCGCGCTTTCAAGAACGTCGATGGCGAACCGTTTTTCGTGCGCCGAGCCAAAGGCTGTCGCATCACTGATATCGATGGGAAAACATACATCGACTACATCGGATCCTGGGGGCCCAATATTCTCGGTCACGCCCCGGTTGCCATCACCAATACGATCCATCAGGTCGCCAAAGATGGCATCTCATTTGGGATTCCGAATCCTTTCGAGGTGGATATGGCGAAAATCATTTGTGAATGGGTTCCGTCTGTCGAGAAGGTCAGGATGACATCTTCCGGGACCGAGGCCACCATGTCAGCCATCCGCCTTGCAAGGGGTTTCACAAAGCGCGACTACATCATCAAGTTCGACGGCTGCTATCACGGACATTCGGACTCGCTCCTTGTCGCTGCAGGTTCTGGAGCGCTCACCCACGGCGAGCCGGATTCCGCAGGAGTCCCGAAGGCATTTGCGGAAAAAACGATTGTTTTGCCCTACAACGACGTTGATGCCCTTACCAAGGTGTTCGAGGACAAGGGTGAGGAAATCGCCGCAATTATCGTGGAATCATACCCCGCCAACGCCGGCCTGGTCTTTCCACAACCTGGCTACCTAGATTTGCTTTCCTCGATCACAAAGAAATTCGGTGCCTTACTTATTTTTGACGAAGTTATGACCGGGTTTCGTTTGGGCAAAGCAGGCGTCCAAGGCCTTGAAAACCTCAACCCTGACCTTTCCTGCTTCGGAAAAGTCATCGGCGGCGGCTTACCGGTTGGAGCCTTTGGCGGCCGTGCGGACATAATGGACATGGTTGCGCCAATCGGCCCTGTCTATCAGGCGGGCACCCTCTCGGGGAACCCGCTCGCCATGGCCGCAGGCCTCGCTCAGCTCAAGGAACTTTCATCCGGAACCCCCGATGGCTTCGCCCGCTTGGACCAACTCGGCTCCCATTTTGAAAAAGGACTCTCTACTCTCATGTCCGCAAAAGGCATTCCACACAGCATCAACCGCGTCGGCTCCATGTTCTGCCTCTACTTCACGGACCGTGAAATACGCAATGTCGATGACGTGATGAAGCAGGACATGTCCATCTTTAAAAAGTTCTTCTGGGGATGCTTGGATCGCGGAGTCTACCTTGCCCCCTCCCCTTACGAAACCGGCTTCCTATCGCTCGCTCACTCTGAAGATGATATCGACGAGACTCTTGAAGTGTTCGAAGCGGCAATTTCGAAAATTTGACCTTTTTCGTGGGACGGAAGAAAGAAACGGACGCGATAGGAATTTTTATTAAGATCTTTGAATTGTTTGACAATTTTAAAAATCTTGTTATCAAAAGTTCCGGAACCAGGAGAATCAGATCCTGTCCGCCCCCACCCCACTCAAATGAAATTTATTTTCGCCGGACTGGCTACAGTCTCGCTGTTCGTATTCGGACCACAAGCTTCCGGTCAAAACGTGATAACACGGGTGATGGAGCGGATCAGCATTATCACCACAGGCAATTACTCCGCCGGTGGTGAAACCGAAGGTGCCGCCTTTGTTGGCGGAACCTACAATCCGATCGGAGGGCGCTCCCAGTTCGGTTTCAACAGCGGCGCGGTCGCCGACGACCGCACCAACGTCCTGTTTTTAAACAACGGAGTTGCGAGTGGTAATGGAAACCTAACGAGGCTTCTCACAGGAAGCGTAGCGAGCAGGACGTCAGTGAATGCATCGAGCTTTTCACTCAATGGCAACGCGGCTAACAATCCATCCATTAACCAAGGGGCATCAGCTTGGGGAAACGCAATGACTGGACTCGGGTTTCTAAATACACAGAATTTGGTTCAAAACATCGAATCAGCTTCTTCCCAGTGGCGATCTCTCACAACCAACAGTGTTGGTTCGGTGAGAAACGGAAATGAATTTACGTTTGCAGCCACCTCGACCGTGCCGACTACAGATGGGAAGAAAATCGCTATTTTCAATGTTAACGGCAACACCGCCTTCGCATCCGGCATCGGGCAGCTGAGTGGTTCCGGATTTGCGGGAGCCGATACGATTCTGATCAATGTTTCTGGCGTCAGTCTCACAGTCGCGCAAAATTTTGTCGGAGATCTTCAGAACAATGAACGGAAGGTAGTCTTCAATTTCTACGAAGCCACACTTCTGAATCTCGACCGCAACTTCCGCGGAACAATTTATGCGCCGTTTGCCACGGTCCAACAGAACGGCAGCAACGTGGATGGTGGGGTGATCGCCAAGAACTTCGTCCAGACTGCGGAGGTTCATGACCGGAATTTCAATTCCTACCTGCCCTTCACTTCCGTGCCGGAACCCGGTTCCAGCGGTCTGTTGTTGGGCGGCATCAGTCTGCTCATCCTTTTCCGGCGGAGATAGGGTTGCGGTCAGCGGGAACGGGCTTAGGGATAACGTATGAAAGCGTTTTTCCTCTCATTCTTACTTTCGGCCTTCGCCTTTGCCGCAGAAGAGGCCCCAATTCTTCTGGTCTTGACCAACCACTCCGATCTCGGAACCACAGGTCGGAAAACCGGATTCTATCTCTCCGAAGCTGCACACCCTTACAAGGTATTCACCGAGAACGAACATCAGGTAACCATTGCCAGCCCTACCGGCGGCTTCGCCCCCATCGACCCGAAAAGTATGGAACTGGATGACGAGGCCAATGCCTCATTTTGGAAAAAATACGGTAATGGTGATGATGAAATGCCAGGACTGAACTTTACCAAAGCCCTAGCCGAGATCGATGCCTCGGAATACTCCGCAATCTTCTTCGCAGGTGGCCATGGAGCCATGTGGGATTTTCCGGACTCGGAACCTCTCAAGAAACTCACTGTCTCCATCTACGAGGCCGGAGGTGCGGTCGGGGCGGTTTGCCACGGTCCCGCCGCCTTGGTAAATGTGAATCTTTCGGATGGGTCCAAGCTTATTGCCGGCAAAAAGACCGCAGTGTTTACAAATTCTGAAGAGTCCGCGGTCGAACTGACCGAAACGGTTCCCTTTGCGCTGGAAACAGCTTTCACCGAAGCTGGCGCAACTGTCGAAACCGCCGTGGATTTCACCGAAAACGCAGTTCGGGACGGCCGTCTCGTAACCGGACAAAATCCAGCCTCAGCCAAGAAAGCCGGTGAGCTTCTTCTGGAGGCCATAGCGCATCCAGACGGCAACTAGCAGTTTCCCAGAAGGATTTCAAAGGATCACACTTGCTGGACTTGGGTCTTCGTCCCGCATTTCTGCAAAGGCCGCACGCTCATCTTTATCCTGAACCGATGGGACCTTCGTCACAACATTAAGACCAACCAGTTGGCTCTGCGCAACGGGGACAAAACTTCGCGATTGTTAGCTTGGCATCGGGAGTCCCCATGATTCGATAGCCGCATGTCAGTAAATCCTCACACCGTGGCCATGAGTGGAAATCCCGAAACCCCTCCATACGACGATATCGGCCGCAAGCTCGCTGACGTGCAATACCCCCTTAGCCTCAGCTTCAAGGTCATGGCTCTCGCTAGCCAGGCGACTGTCACCGATGCTGCGGGAAAGACCTTACTCTTCACAAAGCAGAAAATGTTCAAGTTTCGCGAACATGTGGAAATTTTCACAGACAAGAACAAGACGACGCGACTCGCAGACATCAAAACGAGGAAAGTTATCGATTGGTCCGCGCGCTACGAGAGCACGGATGCCACGGGGCAGGCGATAGGATCGGTGGGTAGGAAGGGCTGGCGCTCAATGTGGCGCGCTCACTATGAGGTTTTCAATCCCGGAGACGAAGCGCCGGACTTCAGTATTCGTGAGGAAAATCCAGGCGCGAAGATTGCCGATAGCCTACTCGGCGAAATACCTGTGATCGGCTTTGCGACCGGATACTTGTTCCATCCTCGCTATCTTGCTACCCGGACGAATGGCGAGCCCACAATGCGTCTTGAGAAAAAGGCGGCCTTCTTTGAAGGAAAGTTTGAGATCACGAAACTTGGGAGCCTGACTCCGCGGGAGGAGCTGAACTTGATCCTTTCATTCATGATGCTTGTCATGTTGGAGCGCAAGCGCGGATAACATACTTTTCGCTTCAGTTAGCGGGGAGTATCCTTATTCTACTTTCCTAAGAAACTCCTACGTCTTTTATATATTTTTTCGTTCCAAAGAGGAGAAATTGAGTGAACTTAGAGGGTGATTGTGGGACCCGCCAATCGAGACAGTTTCGAGGAAAAATCCCTTCCGTGAGCATCGATCTATGCTGAGAAACCATCGCTGGAGCTCCACTTTCAAATCAGATCTGATCAATCGAGGAAATGATTTGAGCGATTGGGGCGATGTCGGCACACCCTCCGGTGTAATGAGCGTCGTTTCATAAAGCACCCGAACTTTGTGATAACTTGGTGACGAATGCGCCAAGAGGAGCATTCTAGGGTCCTTTTTCTCTTACCCACTCATCTAAAGTCGATAGCAGACAATCATTTCGCATTTTGGAATGCCTAATTCTGTCAATTTGGGCCGGCAACCCGCAATCGTATTCCTCGAATTCCACCCGTCATGGAAGCAAGCTTGATGAGATTTGCTCATGTCCAATCTCGAGGAAACTAGGATGCTCGGTCCTCATGTTCCGACTTTTTCAACGATCTGGCTCCGTCGATTTCGACCCAAGTTAACTCAAAACAGAATCTCAATTTTCGGGGGAAGAAAATGGATAAAAACGGCCAAAACAATCAATTTTGCCGAAAAGCTTTGACGACCTCCGACTCAAATGATGTATGGACGCTACGTTTAGTAAAAAATCCAATGAAACCTAAAAAAACCCATTATAGAAACAACAGCTTCTTCTCGAAGCATTTCTCCCGGAGCATCCAAGGCCTCGGACTGTTAACGTTGCTGTCATCCGCTCATTTTGGTGGCGCAACAATCCTCGAAGTGGAGACATCTAAGCTCCACTTCGTCTCCAAGCGGCGATGACGTTGGTGTCCACAACAACAACGGTCGCCGAGCAGAGGCAATTCTTTCCACCGCTTCCTTGCGAATCCGTAAATGACTCTTTGGTCTACGATGTGACGATTGCTGCCACCGGGAATTACACCATTGCGTTGGGATACGCGACTCATAATAGGTGCGGGATTTACGAATTCCGGGTCGAAGGTGTCGTGAAGGCCTCAAATCTCGATTTCTACGGTGGTGGTGTCAACTGGCAGGAAATTCCACTGACAACGATGAACCTATCTGCCGGGAACCACACTTTCGAACTTAAGGTCACCGGATAAATCCGGCGGTTCAGTCTGGGCTTTGCCCAAGGGCGATTCGACTACATTGATATGACTTCAACAGGTGGTGGTCCGGAACCTCAAACCCAGTCATTCCGAACATCACCTACGAGAAGACCCTCGCATCCCGGTTCCTCCAAAGGGCGACGATGGGGCCTAAAATTACGAGATTGAGGCGTTGGCCGCTCAAATCGCCAACCCTAGTGTTGGTGAAACTGCTGCATTTACCAGCTGGGTGAACAATCAGATGAACATCGATATTTAATCCGCATCATGTCACTCACCTCGCCTTGAGGCACTCAGAGTCACCTTCGGGCTCACGGTCGAACAATAAGTGGACCAGAAGACCAGCCGCTTGGTTTGATATTGCAATCCGGTCAGACGACCAACTCAGACAACGTGTCGCATGGGCGCTCTCGCAAATCCTTGTCGTTGGCAATGCTGGTGATAACTACATCCAGCAGAACGCTTTAGGGCTTTCCAGCTACTACGATCTTATGGTCGACGACGCGTTCGGCAACTATCGTGACCTCTTTACAACGTTCACGGCATCCTATCATGGGTAGGTATCTAAGCCATGCGGGTAATAAGAAATTCGACGCTGTGGCCAACCACCTTCCCGGACGAAAACTTCGCGCGAGAAATTCTTCAACTTTTCTCAATCGGACTTGTTGAACTTAACACAAACGGAAATCCAAAAATCGTAGGTGGCGAAGTCGTTGAGACTTACACCAATGATGACATCGAGAACTTTGCCAAGATCTTTACCGGTTTTGATTACGTAGGTGGCGAAAAGACCTCTAAGAGCACCAACATGGTCAGCCCAATGGCAGTGACCCCCGCTTTTCACGACACCGGTGCAAAAACACTCCTTGCGAAAGGACCAAATACGAATGTCAGCGCTGGCAAAACAGCGGAAGAGGATCTCGACCTTGCTATCGATAACATTTTCGGCCACCCAACTGTCGGCCCGTTCATCAGCAAGCTTCTTATTCAGCGCTTGGTGACATCCAATCCTAGTAACGCTTACGTCAAAAAAGTGGCGGAGAAGTTCAACAACAACGGTTCAGGTGTCCGGGGTGACCTCTCGGCGGTGTAAGGAAATCTTCACCCACCCGGAAGCGCTTCAGGACCTTTCACGTATGACAATACCGAAACGAAAGTTCAAGAAACTTTCCTCTGCCACATGGCGCTCATGAGAGCCTTCCACGTCACATCGACCCATCCTTCGGGATATCTTATTGTATCCAGCCTCTTCAATGGAGCGCTTGGGATGTCGCCATTTTCCTCACCGAGCGTGTTTAACTTCTATCCGGTCGACTATCAGCCATATATTCCGGATCTCCCGAACGCCTTCGACACATTGGTTGCGCCCGAGATGGGAGTGCTCAACTCGAACGTCGCCGTTTCTACTCCCAATCTCTTCCGTTCATGCCTAGGTGGGGGCTCAGGCAACGACTACCGAGTATCAGACTCTCCTTACAATGCCACAGTGAATCTCGACTTCACCTATGAGCTTTCCATTCTCAGCAGCGATCCTGGGAATCCAGAGCCGCAAATGAGCGACTTCTTGACTACCTCATCCTGCTCCTGACGCCTGACTACATCAAGCCGTCTACGCGCACGATTATCCTCAATGCGATGAATGCAGAAACAAACATCAACGAGCGTCTGAATACGGCAGTCTATCTTATCAGCGTTTCGCCAGAGTTTCACACTCTTCAATAAACCTCAAAAACCCAAAATTATGAAATCATCACCATATCTATCACGTCGTCGATTCTTAGCCCGCTCGGGCTTGGCCGGGCTCGGTTCAACCTCCGTAATGTCAACGCTTCTGAATCTAAAGCTAATGAACAGCGCGGCGGCTGCAACCTACACAGATCCGAGTAATTACAAGGCTCTAGTCTGCGTTTTCCTAGCGGGGGGCAACGATTCGTTCAACATGATTGTCCCAAGGGGCAATAACCAATATAAGACTTCTTACAAAACAAGCGCGGATCTGTCCAGCTACCTAGCATCGACACCGGCTTAGGCACTAGTGCGATAGCGGGAGGCACTCACCACATCACCGATCAAAACGGGGGACAGTGGGGTTTGCACCCACGAATGGGGAATCTTAAGTCAATCTACCAATCGGACAAAAAACTGGCCTTTCTCATGAACGTTGGAACGCTTGTGAACCAACTACGCGAGCGGAATACGTAACAACACTGCGGACCTGCCAGTTGGCCTGTTTTCCCATAAGGATCAAATTCAACATTGGCAAACTTCTGTTCCAAATGATCGCTCCGGCCTCACTGGCTGGGCTGGAAGGGTGTCTGACGTCATGAACGACGGCGTCAATCAGGGGCCCAGTTTGGTATGAATATTTCAATCGACAATTTGAATGTCTTCCAACGTGGAATCTATTCCGACGCGTTCGTCCTGAATTCTAACGGAGACGCGAGCCAGTTGAATCCATACAAATACGCTTCCGCAAAATCAATTCTTGATCAGACATATTCCAATATTATGTCTGAATCATTCCGATCGGACACTAGCCGTGCGCTTGATCTTTCAAGTGGTTACTCAGCCGCGTTGAGTCCTGCCCAATCCGCACATTTCACCAGTGCGATACCAACCGCACAGAACGGTAACTACTCGAATCCGTTGTCAAAAGCACTTCGTGGCGTTGCAAAGTCAATTATCTTTAACAGGGGAACCAACCTACAAAGACAGATATTCTTCGTGCAACTTGGCGGATTTGATTTTCATGACGCTGTTCTGAACCAACCAAGATGCCAAAATGAGGGATGTTTCGAACGCAATGTCCGAGTTCTGGGACTTCCTGAAGTCCGAGAACATCACCAATGATGTTACGACCTTCACTGCATCGGACTTTGGTAGGACCCTAACCCCGAATACGACGGCACCGACCATGCCTGGGGCGGACATACGATGGTAATGGGAGGCGCAGTTCAAGGAAACAAGTTATACGGGAACCTATCCAACATCAACCTTGCCGAGACCGATCCAGCCAGCCTTGATCTCAGTAGGGGCCGCTTCATCCCGACCACACCGATCGACAAAATACACTCCGAACTCGCCACATGGTATGGCGTCCAAGCCGGCGATCTTCCAACGATCCTACCGAATATTAATAACTTTTCGGGAGTGCCTTCGCTTGGTTTCATGTCCTAAATTGATCCGATTTTAGGTCGTTCACAAACAATCCATCCGGATGCCTACGGCGCCGGATGGATTTTTTTGGGTATTTGCCCTGCTTGCAAAATAGAGTTTGTGACACCAACCTCACGGTCTTTTAACGATGCTTAAAAATTTGGAAGACTGGTTGGCGGAGGGCTTTTGGATCGAGAGATTCGAAGAGGAGGTAAAAGGACTTGGAGGGCGCCTGGTTTCGAAAGTGAAGACACTTCGCCTCGACGAGGGAGACGGCGAAATATGTTTCTCGGCGGAGGTTTCAGGAGCCGGAGTGGACGGGGCCTTTTGGGAAGAGGGAGGTGGCTTCGGATTCGAGACGACCTGCTCCTGCGATGTTGGCGCCCTCTGCGAACACGGTTTTGCTGTTGTCGGGAGGCTTGCCAAAGAAAAGAATCTTGGAAAATTCTTTGGCAGGACTGCGCGCGAGGCAGTGGCCGTTGAGTTAAAACGCAAGGATCGCGAAACGGAAGCTACCGCAGATAAAGCTCCGGATCCGGTATTTGATCTTGTCATCAGGCGAGGGAAAGTTGACCGCCCGACGAAACTTCTTATTGCAATCGTTGGGTGAAAAAGAGCCTGCAGAGTGGATATTTGGTGAAGCCTATGTGAGCTACGGTGAAATCCGGAATCCGCTGGGAGCTGCGGGAAAAGGAGGCAAAACTCCTGCCGAGTTACGTGCGGTCCGTCATTTGCGGGAAATCGGACTGTCCTCGATGCAATCGAACCCTGCGTGGCGTTTCCTCCTCAGCATGAAGGCACGGGGTGCGGATGCCGAGGGCGATGGCGACAGATGGTTTCCCGATCCCGGGCGGGTGCCGGTCGACTCCTTCTGGCATCAGTTTCGTGGTGAGCTTGCCACAAGTTTGGAAGAATCGGGTTGGGCGGTCTCGTTTGAGGATAGCGTCGGGCATCATGTCTATGATGCGGATCCAGATCGATGGGAAACCAAGCTTTCGCGGGAAGGGACGGATGACGAATCCTATAACGGTGACTTCTCCGATGGCGGCTGGTTCAGTCTTTCGGTTGGGTTCGATGTGGACGGGGAAAGACATGATCTGATGCCTATTCTGGCCGGATTGCTTAAACAGGATTTTCTGGAAGAGACTCTGGACCGGCCCAACAAAGGCTTCGTTTATGCTCCCTTGCCAAACGGCGATGCTTTAAAGCTCCCCATTGGCAGGGTGCGCCGCATTCTACATCACCTTTCCGCCCTCGTTGATCCCAAGTTTTTCGGAAAAGTTCAGGTTCATGCTCTCGATGCGGCCGCACTCGGTGGGTTGGAGGGTCTGGGCATCGATACCCCGAAGGGTCTCGCGAAACTAAAAGCCCGGCTCGAGAATTTTTCGAGCATGGACGAGGTTGAAACCCCGGCAGGTATCAATGCGACTCTTCGAGACTATCAAAAGTCGGGTTTTCAATGGATGCAGTTTCTTGCGAGCCACGGCCTCCACGGCATTCTCGCCGATGACATGGGTTTGGGAAAAACGATGCAAACCCTGGCGCACCTTATGGAGGAAAAGACCAGTGGCAGAAGCTGCGGAAAGCCATCTCTGGTAATTGCGCCGACATCCGTCGTTCCGAATTGGCGGGCAGAAGCGGTCAAATTCGCACCTGGTCTCACCGTGCTGGTACTGAACGGAGCAGACCGGAAAAAGTATTACCGCTCCATACCACACGCCGACCTTGTGATCACATCCTTCGCTCTGTTGCAAAGGGATATTGAGAAACTACTAGGTTACCAGTATCACGTTCTGGTGCTGGACGAGGCCCAGTATATCAAGAACCCGAAAGCCAAGGTCGCCCGGGCGGCATGCAGGGTCGTTGCAAGCCACCGCCTCTGCCTCTCCGGCACACCGGTAGAAAACCATCTTGGAGAGCTCTGGAGCCTGATGCATTTCCTGATACCCGGATACCTCGGCACTGAGGATGCGTTTACAAAAAATTTCCGCAAACCAATCGAGGAAGAAGGTGATGCCGAAAAAAACCAACTTTTGAAAAAGCGTATCGCACCGCTTGTGTTGCGTCGAACCAAGGACCAGGTGGCAAAGGAGCTGCCTCCAAAAACAATCATGGTGCATCTTGTGGAGCTTCATTCGGAACAGAAAGATCTGTATGAAACCGTTCGTGCTACAATGGACAAGCGTGTTCGTGAGGCAATTGCGGCTCGTGGGATCGAGCAGTCACAAATTGTGTTCCTCGATGCTCTCCTCAAGCTGAGGCAGATCTGCTGCGATCCGAGATTGCTTCCCGAGGACTTCTCCGATGGGGTGACGACCTCCGCAAAATTAAACTTTCTCAAGGAACTCTTGGGAACCCTGATAGAAGAAGGTCGTCGAATTTTGATTTTCTCCCAGTTTACAACGATGCTCGCACTGATTGAGGAGCACCTCGTTGAAGAGGGGGTCGCTTATCTCAAGCTCACCGGAGGGTCCAAGGACCGGGGGAAACTCGTTGAGCAATTCCAGTCTGGAAAATTTCCCGTGTTTCTCATCTCCCTTAAAGCAGGTGGAACCGGGCTGAATCTCACCGCTGCCGATACGGTCATCCATTACGATCCATGGTGGAATCCCGCCGCTGAGGCACAGGCCACGGACCGCGCCTACCGCATAGGCCAGGACAAGCCGGTCTTTGTCCACAAACTTCTCTGCCAAGAAACCGTCGAAGAGCGCATCCATCGCCTGCAGCAGGAAAAGGCCGCCCTCGCTGACAGCCTTCTTGCGGATGCTGACATCGTAAAGAAGCTTAATGCTTCAATGGTGAGGGAATTGCTCGGATAGATCGAACAATTCCTATTTCGCACTCATGCCCGGCGGAAGCCAATTTTTATCCATAGGCTTCATTGCTTCATCAATCGGTTTTGCCTTCACCTTGATCTGGGTAGGGCGCAAACCGCCATTGTCTTCGGGGATTTTACCAAGACCATTGTTTAGCTGCGCAGCGAAGTCATCAGCAGGGACTAGGGAGGCGGTGTATACCTTGATAAGCTTGTCCATGCTTTCCAAACTTTCGGTTCCTGAAAATCTGTGAAGTAACTCGCCATCCAGATAGAATCGAACTTCCGGGACCTTCGTTATTTGTTGGGTCTTCACGAGATCGATTGCGCCCTCCACGTCTATTTTTCCAAGCCTTGCCACAGAAGAATTGGCCATGACCGCGGTCTCTAAAATCGGTCCGAATTCCAACGACGGAGCTGAGTCCTCCGGATCGAAATTCAACGATATTCAGTTTCCCCGGTTCTTTGGTGAAGTGGTCGAACTCAAGTTGGTTCACCTCCTGAACGGTGGCATCCCCCCTCACTCCCTCGATAATTTGATCGAGCTTCATCCCATTGATTCCTTGGGTGCTTTCAGTTCTGAGATCCTTGAGCTCGTTCACCTTATCCCCCACCGCATCTATGTGGTCGCAAGAATTCAGGAACAAGGCTATCACAGCCATCGCCGATGAAATATGTTTCACACACCCAAAATATGAACCCCGGCTTATATGTCGAGCGATTTTCTAAAATCGCCTTCCCCTGTTCTCCTAGACGGAACAAATCCCCACGCCTTGCTTCAAGCTGAGAAGGGGGTCCTTACGCTTGGGGATGAATTCCTGGGCTACGAAACCCTTGTAACCCGTCTTCACGATGGCTTTCATGATTGCCGGGTAATTGAGTTCCTGACTCTCATCGATTTCATGGCGTCCAGGCACACCGGCGGTGTGGTAGTGGGAGAAGTATTTCTTCTTCGACCTAATTGTGGCGATGACATTTCCCTCCATGATCTGCATGTGATAGATGTCATACAGTAATTTGAAATTCTCGCTCTCAACACGATCTACCAGAGCCGTTCCCCAATCAGTCCGGTCACACATGTAATCCTTATGATCCACGCGTGAATTCAGAAGCTCCATTGTGACTACGATGCCGAGCTTTTCCGCAAGAGGCATGATTCTTTTGATACCTGCCACGCAGTTGTCCAGACCCTGCTCATCGTCCATACCATCGCGATTTCCGGAAAAGACGATCAGTTGCTTCGCGCCGACCTGAGCACATTCGTTCAGAGTGCGTTCATTCGCCTCCTGAAGAGCGTCGTGGTGCTCGGTGCGGTTGAAGGATTTGGAAATCCCACCCACTTCCACTCCATCCTTCATAGTTCCCCTGCGCTGATGTGACCAATGCGCATGTTAGCCCATTCTTGTTTAGCACTTCAAAATCCGATGGTTGCAGTAGTTCGATGGATTGTAGCCCGATTTCTTTTGCCGCCACACATAAGTCCGCCAGCGGAATAGAATCGAAGCACCATTTACAAACAGAATGATTGATCGCACCCCCCGCACCCGCTTTGGCTGCGGATTCCTCAGCGGCGGCGATCCTCGCGCCTATCGAGGCGGCGGCGGCCGTGATTGCGGCATATCTTACCGAGCTGCCTAGAAAGTTTCTTCGTGTGAATTGGGTATGGGATTTGTCAATCATTCGATCCGAGGCTGGGGTAGAAGGCAAGCGGCTTCAAGTTGAAAGCCCAGCCTCAGAAGGGCCGAAATTTAATTTTTCAAACGGTTCCGACGCCATCACACACGGGACTCAAGAAAAAGCCATGTGAGAAATAATTACGGATAACTTAACTATTTCCTAGGCTGATGGCCTGATATTTGCTAAACAGGTTTCATGTTGGAAGAATGGATAGCAGCGAGCCGCGATCGATTCACATGCGCGGACTTTGATTTTCTGAATGAAGTCCTGGCGGGAGGCCAACAGAGAGTTTGCATGGCCAAGCTTTGGGAGGATCCCGATGCGCTTCGCGAAATGCTGGACCTCAAAGAGGTTCTGCGCGGCATGCTCGATTCGCCATCCGCACTCCGAGTATCGCCAGATTTCTACTTTTACGTTCTCGTTCGACACGCGTTCATGCAGGCCGGCATTGATGATGCCGAGATGGCGGACTACGTTTCAAGGGTCCTTGCGAAGCGGATCGGAGTGCACGCTGAAGACCCATTGCAGGACATCGCGAACGGCTACACCCATGCATCGGATTTTCTTGCGGTCATATCATCGGCACAGGGCCGGATGAAATTTCATCTACAGGTCGCTGCAGGGAACCAGTTCCTGGTCTTAACCGGTCTCTTCCCATCGTTCATCCGGAGAAGAAACGAGAGGTGTGGGGCGCCGGATATTGGGTTTTACGAATCGTTCGCGCGCCGATCCTTCCAGGGTGCCGCGGACAATAGAAGCGCGTGCGGAAAAGTTCCACGCAGGCTTTTTGGTTCATTAGCGGAAGCGCTCCCGGATGCGAGGCGATCCCTGAATCGCGTGGCCGAGGAATTTGTATTTCTCGGAGATTAAAGATTTTTCCAGATCACCTTTTCAAAACGCCAACCGTCCCCTCCCTTGATCCACTCGATCGTTACATCAAATCTGCCATCCGCAGGTCTGTAGACGGCGAGTTCTAAGAAGCCTTTCACCGTAGCGCGCACAGCTGCACGATCTCCGGTGATCACGATGCTTTCGAAATTTTCCACAGTCATCTCCGACTGTTTCGCATTCTGACAAATCCAAGAAAATGCAGATTCCAGCACCTCTTTGTCGAAGGAGCCATTCGCATCCGGAATATCAGGACTTACCAGCTCGACCTCAGGTGCCAGCAGCGCATTCATGGAAAAAACCTTCGCTTGCCGGAACGTGCTGCCCGTCCCGCTATCGATTGAAATAACTTCCATCAGATGCTTGGTCCGGCGCTTGATCACCTGCTCGGGTGATGCCCACCAGATTGCCAGTGGAGTGAGAACAAGAAGAGCGGCAAGGATGAAGATCAGGCGTTTCATGACGGTTTACTAGGGTCATAGAAGATGCGCACGTCTGCTTCCTTCGTTCCGAGAAGATGCTGCGCTCGGCGCAAAGCATCTCGGGTTGAGATATTTGGATTGGAAGGCATGGTTAGGAAAATATTGCTTTCGCCCTGTTTCCTATCGGCGCCTTCCTGAAGCGTCTCGAGAATACCGGAACGCTTCAAGACCTTGTAAACGTCCTTCGTGGCTCCTGAAATGAGAAGATAAAGATCTTTTCTCCGCATAAAGTGAACAAGGTCTTCGAGAGCCATGACGCTTGTCGCATCCAGATGGCGGGCGTTTTTCAGACGGAGAATGATTACTTTGATCGCCGGATCAGCAACGGTGCGCTGAATCTGAGTTCGAAATAGCTCGGACGCTCCGAAAAACAAATCCCCTTCGACATGAACAATTGAGATTGCGGGAATCGGTCGTGCGGTAGCCCGCTCCTTCTCCCGGAGCTCCCCTGTTTCGTTGAATTCGTATTCCGTCAGGTAGGGCTTGCTGGCTTTCCTGAGGAAAAGGGTGATTGAAATCGCGACACCAATAAAAATCGCGACATGAAGCGGCGCAAGCAGTGTGGAAATGAAAGTGAATGCGATCACCACGGCATCATCGCTCGTTGATCGAAGGCAGATCCGGATTTGATGGGCATTGAAGAGTGAAAAGGAAATTGCGATCACCAGGATTGCCAGTGCCGCTTTTGGAATGTAGTCGATCAGGTTGAGGCCGGTTTCCTTAGACCATGCGATTAGAATCACGAGTGTTAGCGTGAAGAGACCTGTGAAAACCGGAGCGGCTTTCGTTTTAGCTCCCGAGCGGAAATTTAATATGGAGCGAGTCAGCGAGCCCGAAGCCGGCATCCCACCAGCCAACGCGGAGCCAAGATTGGCAAATCCTACCGAGAGCATGTCCTGGTTTACATCGACTTTATCGCCGGTTTGCGAAGAGATCGATTTCGCCATCAAAGTGTTTTCCAGAGAAGCTAGAAAAGCGATGGCCAGCGCAAGACTCAGCATGGCTGAGATATCGTTGAAAATCTCCTTATGAAAAAGATGCGGAGCGTTGGGTATGAGCTCGGCGAAGCCAAATGTCCGGAATGTCTGCTGCCCGGCAAAAGGCTCGACACCAAAATGTATGAGCGATCCGAAAATCAGCGACCCCAGCAGCAGTGCAATTGAGAACGCCGGCCACGCTTTTTTCCACCTCCGGAAACACAGATAAATTCCTAGCGTGCCGGCCCCGATCAGAACAGGGACCCAATCGATATGTCGTATCAATTTCAAAAGTTCGACCACCAGCCCAAAGAATGTGGCCGTCTCCTCCGGATCAATATGCGCACCGAGACCGAGGAGAGGTGTGAGCTGGTTCGCAATGATTAGAACCGCAGCACCCGCCATGTAGCCGACCAAAACGCTTCTAGACACATATTGCAGCAGATCCGCGACTTTCAGAACCGCACCCACCATGGAGACCAAAGCTATCAGTATTACGAGCAACGGGAGCAGTTCCGGTATTCGCTGCTTCAGCTCCGGATTCATCGCGAAGAAACTGAATAGCATGAACGCCGTGGCGTTGGTCGGGCCGAGGACGTTGAACTTGGAGCTGGCGAAAAACGGCGCGGTGATGGCGGCGACCGATGCGCAGACGACTCCGTAAATAATATCCAATCCTGCGATCGCCGCATATGCGATCGCCTGCGGCAACGCCAGCATCGTCACATTGAATGCCGCGCGAAGATCAGCGGCGAAGGAAACCTTCGAGTAATCACGGGGCGAGCCGAACCTGGGAAGGAAATCAATTTTCCCGGTGGCGAAAAAATCTCGTGTCTGCCGGTATGACTTTTTTATGAAACTCCCGAAACTCATGCCACTTGTAACACCCTAACGGAAACGCACGCGTCTGAACAGGAACAAGCCAAGCAGGACGCAAAAAACGTTGGGGGACCAGAGGGCACAGGGTCGCACCGAGATCGGACTCGAACTCGTCCGCAAGAACGGTGAAAAAGAAATATGCGCTGCCTATCACGAGACTTACAATAAGTCCGCTCGACGTGTCTTTTCTCCTACTCTTGAGTCCCAGGGGAACCGCCACACAAGCGAAGGATAGGCATGCGAGTGAAAACGAAAACCGCTTTGTAATCTCAGCTCGGAATTCGGTTTTCTTCCCCTGCTCCAGATCGGGATTTTCCCTGAGATATTTACGGATGGCATCGTTGGTCATCGCATTGGCCTTCATCCTTTTGCTCTGTTGCGCTCCGAAATCGAAAAGCCAGGGCTCCGCCTCACCTGCGAAGGCAAGCTCCGCTGGACCTTCCGCCTGCTTGGTTTCGATAAAGGCGTTGATAAGTTTGAGCCGGAGTTGTTTTTTCTGCTCGTCCACTACCAGCGAGACCTTGTCCGCGTGCACGTACGCCTCCGCCCGGTCAGGATTGCCGTCCGGTCCGTTTGCTATTTGGTAAAGGTGGAAACCGTTCAGAGAGTCGCCTTCACGTTCCTCGACGAAAACTTTCTGGTTCTTGAATTTCGACTGAACGATGCCCGGATCGAGAAGCGAGCGGGGGTCACGTTTGACCTGCTCGTAGATCATTTCGGTAAGGGATGCTTTCGCAAGTGGCACCACGTTGATGTTTATCCACAGGCATACTCCGGAAAGCACCGCACCGATGACAAATACAGGCAGTGCAAGCCGGCCCAGGCTAATCCCTGCGACTCGAAAACTGGTAATCTCATTGTCGCTGGACATCCGACCGAAAACGAGGAGCACTGCCGAAAGGAATCCCCATGGAATTGTAAACATTAGGGAAAAGGGCAGAACGTTGACAACGAATCTCGAAGAACGAGGCCAAGCGGCGCGTGTTGCTCGACGAGAAGCGGCCGCGCCTGTTTGAAAAGGTTGCCCATGACCAGCACCAGACTTAGGATCACGATCGCATACAGCGTCCCCAGGAGGATCTGTCGGGCGATATACCGGTCTGCGAGGCGCATGGCCTAGACTCGGAATTCCCGATGCAAGTTGCAAGAGGCAAGATTCCTCTGCAGCGGCATTGAAGTCCGCCAGCTAGCACCTAGATTCACTCGCGTGCTGCAGGTCCTCATCATTGAAACATCAACTCCCACCGCATCCCTTGCGCTTGCAAACGAAGGACAAGTCATTGCGGAGGAGTCATTTACAAGCGACCGCCGACATAATGCGGCACTTTTTAACCCGCTTTCGAAAATGGTTGAGATGCACGGAGTCCGGTCCCTGGATGCGATTTTCGTCGGCAGCGGACCGGGTAGCTACAGCGGAACGCGGGTAGGTATTGCGGCCGCACAGGGTGCGGCGCTTGTAGCCGGATGCAAGGCCATCGCAATTCCCTCGATCCTCGCTGTTCCCGAGGCGCTATCCGGAGATCGATGCATAGCAGTCGGCGATGCGCGCCGCGGTTCTTTCTGGATATCCAAAATTTCAGAAGGACAAATGGTCACCGATCCGGAATTGACCGACGAGATTGGACTGGATTCCGCAGTCAGCCAGGCGCTAGCCAACGGCACGAAATGTTTTTGTCTGGATGCCATTTCCGATAAGGAGATTCTCACAGCAAAGCCCTCGGCCGCGGGCTTATGGGAAGCCTGGCAGAGTGCCCCACCAAAGACACGGGCGCATGGGCCGGGAAGATCCCCCAGCCTATCTACCTCAAGCCCCCTCACATCACGCCGTCCAAGAAGGCAGTTTTCGGTTCATGAACGATTTCAAGGCGCAGCCGTTGGGTTACCGCAAGCCAGCTTCAGGCGCAAACCAGGTCGAATTCCAGAATGGAAAACTGGCATTCTTCCAGTCCCTGAGACTTCCGGAGCAGGCACTTCCGGATAGTAGCCATCAACTGTCAGAGAATCAATCGATACAACTCAGATCTGTCTCGCATTGCGGCCCTCATCGATGAGTTTCCAAAAATGCTTGGAACCGGCCAGCGCTTCATCCTCTCCTAGCGGCATTTTTGAGCGAAAAAGGAAATCCGAAAACGTTCCCTTATGAAGCACCCGGTGAACGATGACAGAGCCGTCTTTTACTTCGAAGTAGAAACGATAATCCTTGGCTCTGAATCGGTGGAACACATGTCCGTCTCGTTCTATCCTACCGAATCGGTCGCTACCCAGCCCGCTCAAATCCTTTTCGGTCACCCGAAACTCCTCAAGAAGCTCCGAACTGCTCCAAAGTCCCCAGGGCGGAGATTTCGGCGGCGCTGATTTCATTGAAAACGATTTGGAACACGGCCCGATTTTACGCAGCTGGCAACCGCACGGCAAAGCCGAAAGATCACTCCTTCAATCCTCCCTCCGCGTACGAAGGAGTCTCACTGAAGCCGGTGATCTGGGTATACGCCATAGACTCCAACCATACCGACCGCATTAGCTGATATTTTGCGGCAATTGCAATTAGGAGTGCATGCCTGCAGTCATTTGTGTGAAACCAGACAGTGCTGCGCGACGATAGGTTCCCGACAAAATGTGAGAGTTTCCCATGAGGGTCGTCGTCCATTTCAGGCAAGAGCCAGCGGGTTGACGATCAGATACCGCAACATTCAAATTTCACGAACTGGACCCAACTAAGGTGCGACGGGAACCAATCTCACGCGCATGAACTGCTTCGCCTCATCTTCTGTCGAGGTAAGAGAGGTTGCTTTAAAAAACTCATAGCCATCTCTCGTGCCTAGTGACGTTTGCTCGACAGAATTGGGGTCAGAATCCCACGTGCTTAGGTCAAAAGAAACCTCGACCAAAGGTTCCATGCTGGTTTCGGAGAGATCGTGTGCATAAACGACGGACAAAGTTTGTTCATCTTCGGCCATTTCGATACCAAGCGCAGCACCTGGAACATGGTTGCCTGTGTATTCTGGTGAAGATTCGTCTTCAATTACGTTCACTGTGATCTCGACAAAATTTTCGAGGCCTTCCTTATCCGAAGCAACAGCCTTGAAAATGTAGGTGCCCTCCTCCATGCCGGCCAATGCATCATCTGACTGATCTTCTTTACCCCATTCGTAGGGTGCCACTCCTTCTTTGCGCACCAATCCATCATCGATATAGAGCCAGACATTGGAGACTTTTCCGTCAGCGTCTGATGCATTGACCTTCACATACAAATCACTGCCCGCGACAATTGAGCTACCATTGTTCGGCGTCTCGAAGGAAACAATCGGTGCGAGATTGCTAACCTCGCCCACCGATATGGTGACGCTCGTGCTCTTAATCGCGTTTTCGTTATCAAAGGCGCGGGCCTCGAATTCGTAAGCCCCCTCTTCAAGGCCTGTTAAATTAAATTCGTAAGGCGCACTAATGTCAGAATCCACCAAGATGCCATTTTGGCGGAGCTCCACTTTTTCAATCGACCCGTCGCTATCAGTAGCGCTGACTGAAACAGTTATAGATGCAGGCGAATCCGGGAAATTCTCATTGTTTGACGGAGAGGTAATTGTGACAACTGGCTGTTGATTGCCCGGCGGAGGCACTGTGATTTGGTCACCAAACAATGGCACGACGGATATATCTCGATCTGCCGCAGGAATTGAGTTTCCTGCTCCCCAGCGAGGATCTTCTAGGCCCGGTCCTGCAACGGGCCACTCATACCCCTCCATGAAATCCGGGCTGGATGTCCGAAACAAAGAGTCGGGTAGTTCGGAGCCGTCCGAGAGCTGGCCCCATTCGATAAAGTCTTCGTCATAATAGGTTCCCTCGACTCCATAATTGGCGCCATGCCATTCCTCATTTTCCAATCGGAGGCGGCCGGTCACGTTTCCGACCACAACTTTAGGTGTCGCACCTTTGAAGACTCCCAGCCCTTTCGATCCCTTGTTCGGATCCAGCTCTCCTGTCTCAGGATCGATTTCTCCGTTGGTCGGATCGATTACCCGGTTACGGAAAATAAAGTTATACGGCCCGTTGATCCCATGAACGGCATCAAAATTGATCGCAGCGTCGGCCACGTTGCCTTCGATCAGGTTGTTATTGGCATAATTCCCATGAAGCAGAATGTTGCTGAGGGTATGGTTGTAAGCCGCCACACAGTGATTCGCACCTTGTTGGAATACGATCGCGTGACGCAATCTTTCCAGCTTGTTGTTGAATGCGAAGCAACGAGTCGCATGTGCGCTAAAATGAATCCCGTATGCTTTGCCTCCGGATTGTTTTCTGAACCCTTGGCTTATATTGTTTCCTTCGACAAAAACCCTATAGGACCGACGGATTTCCACCGTTTTGTTATCGGTGAAAAAACTACGAATTCCCCTGACAAACCCATTGGTAACCCGGTCAAATTCAATGGTATCCCTATTGTCAGCCCTGTCCTTCTCAATGTAGACGTTTTCGATGCCGACATCCTTGGTCATGTTGATCTTCTCCAGACGAGGATCTGGCCATAACGGCTGACCATCTGCGCCCAGCTCGGCGTAATCGAGTCCCAGCGGATCATTCACGTTCAGAAAGTCACCGGTAATACTTTCAATCCTGACGATTTGTCCGCGTCCCGCTTCGCTCATTTCTTGCAAGAAGCTATCGCTGTTATTATTCGCTCCGAAGGGGAACTGAACCAGCGGCATGACATAATCCCCTACCTGAAACTGATTGGAATCAACCGTATGAATGATCTGATCACCACGCGAAGGTCTGGCACTCAGGATTTTGGTCGAGCTGCCGGATCCTTTGAATCGAAACTCGCAACCATCCTGATAAAATTTCGTTTTATCGACGCCCTCACCCGCAATCCGGACTCCGTCACGGGCGATCACCACATTGGTCGTGAAATAGTAATCACCTTCAGGGAAAAACAGGATCCTGTAGTCACGACTGCTGTTGATCAACGAATTCAGTTTTGCCGCCGTGTCGACGTTTGGCAGGTTAGGTAAAATACCTTCTTGCGTCACGTCGATCACTGTCCATCCACCGGGGTCGGTCCATGTGTCATCAGCCCATCCGGCGGGTGGGACAAATTCCGAAGGCAGATCGCCGTAATCGATCTCTGCCGAGGAGCGTGAGGTAGAAACGAATAACAGGAATAGTTGGAGCACGCAGCAGAGCAGCAAACGCAAGTTGAATTGCGATAGAATAATCATGGGGGTTTTTAGAAAAAATATGGATGGATTCTTATAATCAGATAAAAGATTACAAGTCGCTTTCCGTTGTCAGTGTTGGCAAGAAGAAATTGTAGACTTTCACGTATGCGATTCAAGCAATCTCTTCTGAAGGGATTTACTAAGATATGACGTTACCTCGAAGCGTTGGTTCATTTTATGAGTTGGGTGTGATTTTTGATGCGGATCCAATCTCTCGAATTTCGCCCGAAAAATCATGCTGCCGAACTTCCAGAGTCCAAAGTTTCCAATCACAACAATCGTTTCCGAGGCTCGACCTCTGCGGATACTTTCGTTTTTCCCACGAAATTCGCTCTAAATGCCACGCATCATTCCCGCCATGGATTTCGTCATCATCTTCCGCACAAATGGGATACGCTGGGAGGTGCGAAAGCCGTAATAACGGAGAGGAGTGAGAAGCTCATAATCGGATTGAAATACCGGGGTCAGCCAACGTGTCGCGAACTGATAATACCGAAGCACCGGCCCCCGGCGGCGTGAATATTCCGGCAAGGCTTCTTCCATAGACATTTCCGAGAGACAAGCTGCCAGGCAGCTTGCGTCCGCTAGCGCCAGGTTCACTCCTTGTCCAAGTTGTGGACTCATCGCGTGACCGGCATCGCCCAGAAACACGAGTCGCTCCCGGTGCCATTTTCTCATTCGGACATCCCCGTATCTCGCCGTCAGCACCTGATCCCAATCGTGGATCTGAGCAATCAAACCTTCAGCTCGCGGACACAAATTCAAGACGCCATCCTTCCATTTTTCCAAAGGTTGGCTCCGAATTGCGGCATCATCCTTGATCCGGAGACTCCAAAAAAGGGATAGAAGCTCATCACCTCCATCCGCCTCTCTGCCGGTGGGAAGAAATCCGGCAAGTAACCGAGTCCCATCTACAACCTGATGAAGATCTCCGGAGGGAAACGCCCCGTCATTTTTCCCGATGAACCAATGCGCACCCCAGCCATATCCCCGGTCGTATCCTTCACCCAACAAGGCGCGGCGCATTGCGGACCGGGCGCCGTCTGCAACAATCAGCAGATCAAATTCTCCGCCTCCAACCTCCCAGCCATTGGGATTCCGACGGGCTCCTACAACCCGCCTGCCCCAAAGGATCTCAACTCCTTCCTTCTGAGCATGGTTGATAAGCGAATTCATTACCACAGGACGATGCAGCCCGGCACCAAACACATCCGCTCCCAGCTCGCGATACTGTAGTTCCATGAGGTCCCGCCCGTCCTTTTCCAAGACATGAAGTCGCGTGATTCTGGAAGCATGCGGAACGATCTCATCATATATGCCGAGCTCGCGAAGGACGTCCATTCCGCTTGGCTGCAATAGAAATCCGGCGCCCACCGCCCGACACTCTTCCGCCTGTTCAAAAACGACCGCGCAGTGCCCCGCACGCTTTAGGAAAACGGCAGCCGCAGCACCCGCCGCGCCGCAACCTACCACGGCGACCCTCATTCCCCGATTCTCGTGATCGTGTAACCCGCCTTGTCCAAATGACTGCGGATGCTGGTATCGGATGAAAAATGTAGCGCACCTGCGGCAAAAAAGTGGACCCTGCCCGGCTCGTTTTTCAAGATTTCATCAATGCTTGCCGCCATGGTTACGTCGCGGTCCGCAAGGAGCCGCTTCATGAATTTCTCGGTGAACTCCTGATGCTCGGTCCCGACTGCTTCCTGCATCGCCCTTTTCATTTCCAGCTCAATCTTATCCACATCGCCTTCGACATAAGCGTTGGTCAGTTCATTGATGCGGTCGCGGCCTTCGGCCCGGTCTTTTTTTCAGCTTTTGAGGGTTTCGGAAAGCAGGATGATCTGCTCGTCTTCAGTCATTCCGGTGAAAATGCCGAGTTGCCCGACCACGGTTTCCAAAGCGCCTGTGGATTTTCCAGCGGCTTCCGCCTCGTCCCACAAAACCTTGTCCAAAGCGACGCGACCAGCCAACTGATCGGGCAGCAAAGGTATCGAAATGGCGACCACCCATGTTGACAGAGCCTGGAAAGCCCCCGAATCCAAGGCCGGATTGATCAACTTCAGTTCCTCATTTATCAGGGCAGCAAGCTCCGGCCCCACTGATTCATCAAGGGTCTTTCCGTCCTTCCGAATCGTCAGTGGCGCGGCGGCGAGCTGGGATGCCTTATCCATCGGCACCTCGGTGTAGACCGCGTCCGCTTTTTCAAAAGCATCTTTCGCCGCCGGATGGAGCGTAGTGACTTCCTCGGCACCCAGATGAATCGTCCCGAACAGGTAGGAAGGCTGCTCCAGGCCTTTTCCCTGAATTTCCCATAACAGCGGTTTTTCCGGATGTTTCCCCTCGGCCGCCGCCAGCCCGACTTGAACCAGAAGAAATATAAAAATCAGGTTAAAAAGAGTCCTGTTCGGGATCGGTAATTTCATGGAAGGAAACCTGTAGGATTACCGCCCGACTGTCAGCAGAAACCTCAGTCCGACATCCTCTTCCGGACTCTTTCTTGATGTTTGGGGTTTAAATTCTAGAGTCCGGGTCATGCGTTGCTTTTATTCACAGGCCCTCGAACTCGATCTACCAAGTGGCCACCCGTTTCCCATGGACAAGTTCCATATTTCCAAGGAAATGCTGCTTCAGGAGACCATACTTCGGCCCGAGGAAATTACGGAGGTCAAAGTCACCGAGTTCCATCACCTCCTGCGAGTCCACGACGCTCGTACCTCGAGAAGATCCATCCGCGGCCCTTGATCGGAAGGAGCAGCTACTTCTTGGTCTCCCCGCGTCGCCCAATCTCTTTTCCCGCTGCGCGACCGAAGTCGAGGCCACACGTCTGGCATGCAATGCCGCCCTTCAAGAAGGTGTCGGCGTTTGTCTTGCAGGTGGCACTCACCATGCGTTTCGCGAACACGGCGAGGGCTATTGCGTCTTCAATGATATCGCAATCGCGATACGCGACCTTCAGGACAAACGCCCCGGAATCAAGGTCATGGTCGTCGATACGGATGCGCATCAGGGAAATGGCACCGCCTCCATCCTGGGCGATGACCCGAAGGTCTTCACCTATTCCATCCACGTGGGAAAAAACTATCCGACGAAGAAAATCGCATCCTCTCTCGATGTGGAAACCGTCCGGTATGTGGAGGGAGAAATGTATCTTCAGCAACTTTTCAAAACCCTCGCCAACGCGCTCGATATCTTTTCACCCGATCTCGTCATCTGGATCGCAGGAGCCGACAACCATCGCAACGATCGCGTCGGCCAGATGCATCTCTCGCTTAAGGAAATTCAGCGACGCGACGAAGTCCTCCTCCGCGCGATGATCAAAAACAATATCTCCGTAACCATCCTTTACGGAGGCGGCTACAACCGTCAGCCCGAGTTTACCGCAAAGATCCACCGGAACACCATGGCGACCGCGAAGCGCCTCGCCGCGGAATACCGCGGCCTCTGACCGGTGGGTGGAAATGCGGCACCGAATCTGCTTTTTCCGACCCCACCATCCATGATCTCCGCTGATAAAGAAGGCCTAGCCATTATGACCTCAGGAGGTGACTCCGCGGGCATGAACCCCGCCGTGAAATGTGCCGCCGAATATGCTGCCAAACAGGGATATGAACCGTTTCTCGTTTACGACGGCCTCAAGGGCCTCGTCGCGAACAAGATCGTCCCGGCTACCAGGGACCTCCTGTCCGGGATCATGCACAAGGGCGGCACGGTCCTCAGGTCCTCCCGATCTCCGGAATTCTTCGATCTGGCCGTCAGACAAAAGGCCTACGACAACCTCCAGGCACGTGGAATCCGTAAACTCGTTGTCATCGGCGGCGACGGTTCATTCCGTGCCCTGAACCAGTTTTACTCCGATTTCAAAATCCCGTTCGCCGGCATTCCCGCCACAATCGATAACGATATCGCCGGCACCGACTACTGCCTCGGTGTCGACACAGCGCTCAACGTGATCCGACAGTCCATCGACTCAATTCGTGACACCGCATCGTCCTTCTCACGGGCTTTTGTTGTTGAAGTGATGGGCAGGCATTGCGGCTACCTGGCAGCAACCACAGCCCTCTCATCGGGTGCCGAAATCTGCCTGATTCCAGAGATCGAATACAACCTCGATTCAATCGGCGCGAGAATTAAGGCCGATATCGAGAGCGGACGGGGCTACGTGATCGCCGTAGTGGCCGAGGGCACGAAGATGGCTGAATATATCACCCGCTTCATCACGGACTCCATCGGGATGGAAGCCCGTCTCACAGTCCTTGGCCACGTCCAGCGCGGCGGTTCTCCAACTGTTCACGACCGCATGATGGCTTACAAATTCGCCGTCGCAGCCATCGACGCACTTGGTGAAGGACAGACGAACTCCATCATGACATTCAAGGACGGCACCTACGGGAATTTGCCCATCGACCAGGTCGCCGACGCCAAATACAAAATCGATCCTCACCTCCTGCAGTTGGCTGCGCCACTCGCATGCTAGTCTCAATCAAAAGGAAAGCTCAGCTATCAATCACTCCCTGCCGCTTCCCTTATTTCTTGACACCTGCGGGAATTCAGCCAATTTCCCCGCCCCGCGCGTTGGTACGTGTGGCAACCAGCTTATTCTCATGAAAAAGGATCTCCATCCCAAATATAATCCTGTCATCTTCGTTGACATGACCACAGGCGCTCGTTTCATCACGAAATCCACCGCCTCCTCGGAAAAGAAAGAAACCGTAGATGGTGTCGAATACTCCGTGATCTCCTCCGGCATTACGTCGGATTCCCACCCGTTCTTTACCGGGCAGAAACAATTCGTCGATACCGAAGGCCGCATCGACAAATTCCAAAAGCGTTTCGGCGCTGTTCGTCGCGTCGGAAAGCCGAAAGTCAGTCAAGGCTAAGGCATCGAACGGATCAAACTCCGTTCCTCTCGAAGACGGCGTCCCTCAAGGGGTGCCGTTTTTCGTGTCATTGACTGATGCGATCATGAGCGCAAGCACTCGGGAAAAAACCTGGAAATCCCTTTCCTCATTGAAGTTCGGAGTTTAAAATTTGAAGTTTGTCCCGTGCTCGCAAAACGAATCATTCCCTGCCTCGATGTTACCAACGGGCGTGTGGTAAAAGGAGTCAATTTCGTCGACCTCGTCGATGCGGGCGATCCGGTTCAATGCGCCATTGCATACAACGAGCAGGAAGCGGATGAACTCGTCTTCCTCGATATCACCGCTTCCTCGGATGCGCGCGAAACCATGGTCGATGTCGTCCGACGGACGGCGGAAAAATGCTTCATTCCGCTCACCGTCGGCGGGGGTATCCGCTCCGTGGAAAACATGCACACCATGCTCCAGGCGGGTGCGGACAAAGTGGGAATCAATACTTCCGCCGTCACCAATCCCGGCCTTGTTGATGAGGGTGCCAAGGCTTTTGGCAGCCAATGTATCGTCGTAGCCATTGATGCCAAAAGGGAGGGACCCGGAAAGTGGGGAGTCTACAGCCCACGGCGGTCGCACTCCCGTCCACCTTGATGCCGTGCAGTGGGCCACAGAGGTCTGGCGCAGGGGGGCTGGGGAAATTCTGCTCACCTCCATGGACGCGGATGGCACTCAGGCCGGCTACGATTGCGAACTCACCGCCGCAATTTCTTCCGCAATTGGAATTCCGGTCATCGCATCCGGTGGAGCGGGCAATCTCGACCACATGGTGGAGGTCTTGGAGACCGGAAGGGCCGACGCCGTTCTCGCCGCGTCCATCTTCCACTTCGGAATGCACACCGTTGGTGAGGCGAAGGAACATTTCGCAAAGCGCGGAGTCCCAGTTCGTCCAAGCTTCAAGCGCTGAGGTATCCGAATTGGATTGACCGTTCCTCCGAGATTGGGAGAAAACGAAAATCAAATTAAGGCTCCAAATTGATCTTGCTTTCAGTTTTTTCTGAAACTACAGTTTTCTCAGAACCTCATAAGCTATGAATGCGACCATTACGACCTATGCAATTTATCTCGCGATTACGATACCGGTGACAATTTGGGTCGCTCGGAACCTTCACAAGAACGGGAGGGTCTTTTTGCTGAGTTGTTTTAAGGAGAACGAAGAGCTTGCCGATAGCGTCAACCATCTGCTGTTGGTTGGATTTTACCTCGTTAACCTCGGCTTTGTGACTCTGTATCTGAAGCTCGATACAATCGTGGTCGGAACCACAGGCATTTTTGAGACACTGAGCACCAAGGTCGGAGTAGTCCTTCTCATCCTTGGACTCATGCATTTTTTCAACATGTTGATCCTCGCAAAACTTCGAGACAGAGGGATCGGAGCCGGACCAACTGCCGCTCCACCCGCATTGCCGGCAGGTCCACCTCGAGAAGCATGGAGGGCCGAGTTGAGAAAGTGAGCTGCGGATCGCCTACCGTGTCCTCCAGCAGAGTTTCTGCATCTTCATGAATCGAGCGGACATCCACGCTTATCCGGGAACTTTTCAGTTTAAAGTTTCAGAGTTTTCCCAGCTCCCCTGTAGCTTCCCCGCGTGAGAACCTTAGACACCTGCACGAAACCCGAACTTTTGCTTTCCTTCGATTTCGATGGGACTCTGCATGATCCGGCGGAAAGCCCCCCGGTGCCCGTATCGTTTTTTGAAACTATACGTCGCCTTCGCGAGACGCGAGGTGCCGTCTGGGGCATCAACACCGGCCGCTCAATGCCTCAGGTTACAGAAGGGCTGATCGAGAGCAGCTTTCCGTTCTTGCCGGATTGGGTGATCGCTCGCGAAAGGGAAATCTGGTTTCCGAATGCGTTCGGGCGATTTCTTGCACACAAGGATTGGAATGAGCGTTGTGAGAAAGACATTCGGAAACTGCTGAAGAAGTCCAAAAAGGTTCTGAAAAAAATTCGCGCGGAGGTTGAGGAGCATACCGGCGCGCAATATATCGAAATGGCGGGAGAGCCTGCGGGTCTGATCTCGCGGACGGAAGAGGAAATGGAATGGATCGCCGCACACATAGCCCCGATGATCGCGGAAATTCCGGAGCTCGGTTGGCAGCGGAACTCCATCTACCTTAGATTCGGGCATAAGAACTACCAGAAAGGTAGTACATTGACCGAGATGGCCCGTCTTTACGATTTGCCCGTCTCCCGCACTTTCGCCATGGGCGATAGCCACAATGACATCGAAATGCTATCTGAGGAACATTCCGGTATCGCAGCCTGCCCTGCAAATGCCGTCGAAGCGATCCGCCAAATCATAACAGCGCGCGCCGGACTCGTTACAGAGGGGAAAGCAGGGCACGGGGTGGTCGAAGCGCTAAACGCGGCTTTTCCGCTAGTTTTTGCATTTTTAATCAGACCTGTTAGCTTGGCCCGATGGATGCCGATGAACTCCGAACTGACAAACCCAAGGTTTGGGCTGCCGGACTTCCTGCCGTGGCATCCTCCGTGAGCCACATTCTCCGCAAGGCGGGGCCGGCAAAAGGTGCGCGCGGCCTTCAGAAAATGAACCAGCACGGGGGGTTTGACTGTCCAAGCTGTGCTTGGCCGGATCCCGATGGCGATCGATCGTTCGCTGAGTTTTGTGAAAACGGTGCGAAAGCTCTTGCATCCGAAGCAACGCGGGAGCGCGCGGATCGGAGCTTTTTCGCGAAATATTCCATCGATGAAATGGCCGCTCACGAAGATCTCTGGCATGAAAAGCAGGGACGAATTACGGAGCCGATGATATTGAGGGAAGGTATCGCGCCATTACGAGCCAATATCATGGGATGGGGCGTTTGCGATCATTTCAGAAACTCTTCGCTCATTGGACACGCCTGACGAAGCTATCTTCTACACATCGGGCCGTGCCAGCAATGAGGCCGCGTTTACATACCAGCTATTCGCTCGCAGCTTCGGCACCAACAACCTGCCTGACTGCTCGAACATGTGCCACGAGTCCTCGGGATTGGCGCTCAAGCAATCGATCGGCGTCGGCAAGGGCACGGTCACAATGGAGGATTTCCTAGAGGCGGACACCATTCTCTGCGTCGGCCAGAACCCGGGGACGAACCATCCCCGCATGCTTACGACCTTGGAGGAAGCGGTGTTGAACGGTGCGAAGATTGTATCGATCAATCCTCTTCAAGAAGCGGGTCTGACAGCTTTCGCGCATCCTCAGAAAGTTTCCGGCCTACTGGGCATCGCAACTCCGCTGGCTTCCAAATTTGTGCGCGTGCGATTGAATGGCGACATGGCTCTCTTCCGGGGCATCGCGAAAGTCCTGATCGAAAACGGAATGGAGGAAATGGATTTCATTGCGAGGCATACTTCGAATTACGGTGCTTATCGTAGTTTGGTCCGTGCGACGTCTTGGAGCGAGATAACCCGGATGAGTGGCATCCCTCATCGCGAGATTGAAGCTCTGGTGGACACCCTGCTACAAGGTGAACGCAAAATCGTGACCTGCTGGGCCATGGGTCTTACCCAGCATAGGAATTCCGTCTCTACGATACGGGAAGTCGCAAACGTGCATCTTCTCCTGGGTGCTATCGGTAGAGCCGGCGCCGGGCTCTGCCCGGTGCGTGGTCACAGCAATGTGCAGGGCGATCGTACGATGGGCATCTGGGAAAAAATGTCTGAGGATTTTCTTTCAGCTCTGGATCAGGAATTCGGAATTGTTTCGCCACGCAAGGAGGGATACGATACTGTGGCAAGCATTCACGCGATGCACGGAGGCAGCGCAAAAGTCGTCTTGGCTCTTGGAGGCAACTTCCTCCAGGCCTGCCCCGACACCGATTATACTGCGGAAGCCTTGAGACGATGTGATCTAACATGCCACGTCTCCACGAAGCTCAACCGCTCCCATCTTGTAACCGGAAAAACAGCTCTCATTTTACCTTGCCTCGGCCGCAGTGAGCGCGATGGGGATTCACGATTTGTTACCTGTGAAAACTCGATGGGTATTGTGCAAAGTTCCAACGGGATTCTCGATCCGGCCTCCGAGCATCTTAAGAGCGAAGTGGAAATCATTTGCGGCATCGCCCAGTCGCTGTTTGGACAGGAACACCATATACCTTGGGCAAAATTTCAGAAAGATTATGGAAATATTCGCGACTGTATCGGGCGAGTGATTCCCGGCTTTGATGATTATTCGGAGCGGGCGCAGGCACCAGGCGGTTTTTATTTACCAAACGCAGCGAAGGAAAGGATTTGGGAGACTCCCGAGGAGCGAGCTGAATTCGGCACGGAAACACTCACCGTATTCGAGCCGAGAAACGGGCGTTTGGTTCTCCAAACACTGCGCAGTCACGACCAGTTCAATACAACTATTTACGGTAACAATGATCGGTATCGGGGAATCGCAAACGGGCGGCGCATTCTAATGGTCAATCCGGAAGACTTGGTGGAACGCAAAATCAGTCCGGGCGAAAAAATCGACATAACATCGTATTGGGATAACAACGAGCGCGTGGCAAAAAATTTCACGGCCATCCCATATGAGATGCCACGGGGTTGCGCCGCAGCATATTTCCCCGAGGCCAACGTCCTGGTGCCAGCTACGGCGCAAGCTGACGGCTCCGGCACGCCTGTTAGTAAATCGATCGAAGTTGAAATCGCCAAACACCGACCGACTAATCATTAAGATCGAGCCATTGCTCTGAAAAGCTGACAAAATCGATCCTTTCCCGGTAGTCCTTCTTTCCAGTTTCGAAAATAATTCCAACGTTCCCGAGCAATACAT